>NZ_CP047349.1:0-2400000 GCF_011045835.1 Proteus terrae subsp. cibarius | reverse complement strand
TGGTGTATCGTTCTACACTTGAAATTTATGCTGATGATCCTCGTTTAGGCAATTTCTTACAGGATACCACGCCGAATAATGAGCCTATTAATGTGGTTGAAGTACTAGAACCTGCGTTAGAAAGTATTTTGGCAGATGCGTTGCCAAATATTGAAGTAGGGCAATTAGGTATTCAAGTCATGGTCTTTGAAAATACAGGTAATTGCTACCTTTGCGGGGAGAATATGTATACGGTATCTCTGCGCTTACCTTGTGCTTGATGCCTCTGTTTCGTTTTCCATAAATTAAGAGCCACTTATGTGGCTCTTAGTCTATATAAAATGGATGAGATTATTATTACTGAATAATCAATTAATGGGTCATTCTTTTTATTGCACTGGTTATCGATAATATTGTGATAGAACTTAAAATGAGTTGTATACCAATCAATGCCATAACTAATGCCACTGAGGTTTCAGGGCCGAAAGCAAGCAAGAAATAGGCAATTACTAAATCTAAAAATCCCACCAAGATATTAAACCAGCCATAAAAATTATCTTTGATCTGTTTAAAACCTATATTTAGGCGCAGTATTCCTGCAAAAATAAATAAAAAACCGATAAAAAAGGCGAGGCTAAGCATACCTTTTAGTGGGTCGGTGACAAAAATATAGCCAAGCAGGAGATAAATAAAACCCGCCAATAATGTGATCAACATTGACCAACCAGAAGAGACTTGAGCATTAAAACCACCAATAATGCTGGATATTGCGCAGGCAAAAAATACAACACCGAGTAATATACTGATAACAATGCCAGAAGAAAGTGGGTTAATAATACAGATAAAACCTGCAATGAAACCCAATGTGGCAATAACAGTCATTAAAGTACATTGTTTTTTAACCAGTTTCTCTGTTAGCTGGGATAAATTATTTTTATTAATATCTAACATAGCCACCTCTTATCCTTATATTTGGTACATAAGTTAAATTATAGCAATTTCTGCTTATATAACATGGCTTAGTTACATAAAACTATAATTAAAAAGAGGTAGTGATGTGGAAGATCGTCTTTAAAATAGAAAATTGAAAGAGTAAGGTAGTGGATTAAGATAAATTGTTAATAAAATTTATAACGGAGGTAAAATGTCTGATATCGTGTATTTAGACAGTCACTTTGTACCTAAAGAGCAGGCTAAAATATCTGTTTTTGACCGTGGTTTTTTATTTGCAGATGCCGTTTATGAAGTCACTGCCGTTATTGATGGTCAGCTTATTGACTTTAATGGGCATTTTCAACGCTTACAGCGTTCATGCAAAGAATTAGCGCTATCGCTTTCTATTACCAAAGAGCAGCTAATTGATGTTCATCATCAACTTATCGAAAAAAATAACCTTCATGAAGGGCTTATTTATTTACAAATAACACGAGGTACTGATTCCTCTCGTTTTTTTGATTTTCCGGCTTCATCTGTTCCTTCTACAATAGTTGCTTTTGTTCAGCACTCCACAGTCATTAACCATCCCAATGCAAAAAAAGGTATTTCGGTAGTGAGTGTTGAAGATATTCGCTGGCAACGTTGTGATATTAAAACAGTGGCATTATTAGCGGCATGTTTAGCAAAACACCATGCACATCAACAAGGTGCTGATGATGCTATTTTAATTAAAGATGGTTATATAACAGAAGGGAGTTCAAGTAACTTCTTTATTGTTAATCACGATAATGAAATTATTACACGGCCATTGAGTCAGAATATTTTACCCGGTATTACCCGCCAAGCGATTATTCAGTTAGCACAAGAAGAAGGGCTTAAAATAACAGAACGCCTATTTACGCTTGATGAAGCTAAAAAAGCAAAAGAAGCTTTTATTAGTTCAGCAACCACATTTATTTGGCCAGTTGTTTCAATCGATAATGAAGATATAAATCAGGGAAAAGTTGGGCATTTATCTCAACGTCTACGAGAGATCTATATTGATAAAGCACTTAAGAAGTAATTGAATAAGCAGATATTCTTTATCAAATTTATCGCACTGCTTTTTGGATATCGATGGCAGTATAGCAGTGCGGTAAATTCATAATTTTACTATGTTAATTATGATGTTCAATAATCATGACTGCGGTTGTGTCAGGTTCTAAAGCTCGTAATACATGAGTAACATCACCAGGGTAGCAAATATAATCACCAGGTTGTAATTCTTGCTGATCATCTAAAGTGCCCACCATTGCACTGCCACTGATAATAATAATATGTTCAGTGACATTCTTACTGTGGGGATCTGAAACTCTATCTTTTCCCGGCTGTGCAATTACCGTGTATATATCGCGTTTTGCACCTATTGGACAGGATGAAAGTAAAAAAGCATGGTAATAGGCTTTTTCTGCGCTAATTTTAAAGCCATCGCCTTTACGTATTACCTTCACTTCAGGCTGTGGCGCTGAAATAAGTTGAGAGAAAGGGATGTTTAATGCAACACAAATTGCCCAAAGTGTTTCAATACTTGGATTTCCTTGTCCTGCTTCTAATTGAGATAATGTTGATTTTGCAACACCGGCTCGTCTTGCTATTTCAGCAAGTGAAAGGCCCGCTTTTTTTCTTTCTCTAGCCAGTGCTTGAGAAATAATTTCAATAGGCGCACAAGGCGATGACATCATAGATTCCTTCAAAAATCATCTTGCAAAAAAATAAGTCGTTCAACATAATGAACGAATGGTTCGATAAAAAATACTACATTCTATGAAAATTAACAGTCGTCTTGATAATAACGTACTTAGAGATATTGTGCTTGTTTCATTAGCAGATGGTATCGTCGGTATCTCTTATGGTGCATTAGCACATACCCAAGGCTTTGATTTTTGGGTACCGTTGGTGTTATCCATTTTTGTTTTAGCGGGGGCTTCCGAATTTCTTTTTATTGGCGTTGTGGCGATGGGAGGAAGTGCAATATATGCCGCTCTTGCTGGATTAATGGTCAATGCACGACATATTCCTTTTAGTATGGCCGTAAAAGATTTACCGGGGAAAGGGCTTAAATCATTATTAGGTTTTCATATATTAAATGATGAAAGTGTTGTATTTGGTTTATCTCAACGTACTGCTGAACAAAATAAATTAGCATTTTGGGCCTGTGGGTTGGGTATTTTACTTGTTTGGCCTTTAGGAACCATGCTTGGTGTTTACTTAGGATCATTTATTGTAGATATAAAGATGTTAGGGCTAGATGCGATGTTTCCAGCCATCATCCTCGCATTAAGTTTACCGGCATTAAAAAATAAACTAACACGCCATGCAGCAATAATAGGAAGCATTATTGCACTTGCAACCACATTATTCCTCCCTGTTGGGATCCCCGTTTTATTATCGCTATTAGGCGTATTGTTTGTGATAAGGAAAATATAATGTCCACGGCATCTATTATTACAGGAATTATTATTCTTGCTGTTGGTACATACGCTATGCGTCTTTCCGGCATATTACTCAACAATAAAGCGGGTGTGTCAGAGAGAGTTAAAGAGCTCCTCTCATTGTCGGCGATTGTTATTCTGTTTTCAGTGGCGATGACATCGACATTTTTTGATGGTGACCAACTTGCTGATATCTCAAAAGTTATTGGTGTGGGTGTGGCAGGCGTTCTTACTTGGCAGAAAAAGCCTTTTATTATGATTGTACTGAGTGCCGCAATAGTGACAGCAGGTTTACGTTGGTTAATTAATCTTTGGGGATAATCCCCCTTTAGGTCATCACTGTAATCAAATAAAAAGGAGGTACAATATCCTCCTTTATTATGGAATATCGGTTATCTATCTATTAATCGCTGTCTGATGATTTAGCCTCTAAAGGCAGAACAATAATAAAACCAATACCTTTATTATTTAGCCCTTCAGTCACAAGTAACGATGCTTGAATTTTATTAGCGAGATTTTGTGCAATAGATAGACCTAATCCACTCCCTGTTTCGTTGGAGCCAGGAACGCGGTAAAAACGTGAAAATAGAACATTGATATGTTCTTTTGCGACACCAGGGCCATCATCACGCACGATAACATGGATCCCTTCCGCATATCGATTCTCAATAGTTACCTCAACTTGGCTACCTTTGGGGCAATATTTGATGGCATTATCAAGCAGATTATTAAATATGGAGAGCAAAGCCTGTTTATCAGTTTTAATCGTTAAAGCGTGGCCTTCATTGAGTGATAGCTCAATATTTTTAGTAATTGCATAAGGAACACGTTGTGCTATTGCATTTCCAATGACGTTATAGATATCAAGAGATTCTATTTTTAATGGAAAATCGTCAGATTCTAATCGCGCCAAATCAATTAATTGATGAGAAAGAGCCGCCGCTCTATCAAGAGATTGTTTCATATCATCAATAATTTCTTCACGCTCTTTTTGATCATCGACTAAAGAGAGCAGGTGTAATTGAGCAATAACAGCGGCTATTGGTGTTCTCAATTCATGGGCAGCATCTGCCATAAATTGTTTTTCACGAATATTGGCCGCGTCAATTCTAGCCATTAATTGGTTTAATTCTTTAAAGATAGGGCGTATTTCTTTAAATTGCTGGCCTACATTTATCGGCGTTAAATTACGAGGTTTACGATTAGAGATAAGCTCTGCAGCTTGTCTTAGAGGCCGTAAACTAAAATAAGCGGTAATTAAGATTGCAAAAATAACAGTCGCAAGAATAAATAGGAAAGGAACAAAGGTGCCTTCAACAGGGTTACCAATAACATGGCCTCTATCTTCAACCGACTCACCAATAAAGACTTTTATTTTGCGTTTATCACCCCAACTAAAAGAGAGGATCCACTTTTCACCCGCCACAGATACTCTTTCTGATGCTAATGAAAGAACTCTTGTAGGGATTGGTAGCTCAGGGCGGTTAGTATAAATCAGGGTATTATTTGCATCTAAGGCAATAATCCACGGCAGATATTGTAATTCATCATCCTCACCATTGAGCATGGCGTCGATATACATACCTTGTAAGTTATGAGCGACTTCTTTAAGGACTTCAGGCTGATCAGCAACAATTTCTAAGGTATTAGCAAAACCCTCAGCAATAATTTCTTGTTGTTGATTATAAACTTTTTCGAACTCAGCAAGATAATCAAATTGTATCCAAGCTAACCAAACGCCCCAAAGCATAACTATGGAGATAATCTGAAGGACAATGGTGTAAATAAAGAAGGAGCGGATCTTCATTTAATTAGCTTCTTTTTTTAATAAATAACCTACGCCACGAACCGTGATAATGCGCTCTTTGCCTATTTTTCTTCGTAAATTATGCATATGCACTTCAAGGGAATTACTTTCGATTTTATCGTCTAAACCAAATAAGCGCTGTTCTAACTCTGATTTACGTACCACATTGTCAGAATTACGCATTAATTCATATAATAGCTGGTATTCTTTACCTGATAACAAAAGCAGTTCGTTATTTAAAGTGACTTGATGGTTTGCTGGATTAAGTTGTAAATCACCAATGGACCATATTTGTGAAGAAAAACCAGCCATTCTACGACTAACCGCTTTTACGCGAGAAATAAGTTCAGGCATAGCAAAAGGCTTTGGTAAAAAGTCATCTGCACCTGAATCTAATGTTTGTACTAAATTATCAATTTGAGTGCGAGCAGTTAAAATGATAATTGGAATTTTCTCACCACTTTTTCTAAGTGCAATCAGTTCGTCTTGCCCATCACCATCAGGTAGACCTAAATCTAATAACATTAAATCAAAAGGGCGCTGGCTTAATTGAACACGAGCATCTGCAAGTAATCTGACCCAACATGGTTGAAAACCTGCAATTTCAAGCCCGCGACAAAGCGCTTTACCAAGTTGTAAGTCGTCTTCAACTAATAAAATATTCATAATAATACCTACCTAAAATCGTCTTAAGAAAGTATAAGAGCCAAATAAAAATTGAGCAATATAATAAAATGTAAAGCAAGGTTTGATTAATGAACTCTTAATGTAAGATAAATTTTTATTTAATATGTTTTACTAAAAATAAATGACTAGAGTTTTTAGGAGTAGATTGAGATAAATATACTATTTATTTCATTTTTATCGTGTTAAGGCATTTAATGTTAATTTTAAAGATTTTTTTTAGATAGAATTAGCGTAATTAACCTAATGTGAATAATAAATATCTCACATTATTATGCTAAGATAACTTAAATACTTTATTTGAGATTTTTTAGATTTAAAAATGAAGTCTATTAAAAATTAATGTTTAATAAATAAGTTTTTATGTTTAAAATAATATAAATATAGAATATTGATTTTATTGAATAATATAGCTATTAAATTGATGCCTTATTCTTTTATTGAAAATAAATAACTATTTTAATATACCCCTGTTGTGCAACATTTTTATCAGATTTAAATTATTTACTCTATTCATCTATACTCTTGCAGTAAAACTTAACTACTGGAAAGGAATTAAATTTTCAATAAAAGGAATTTATATGAAATTAGATGGTGTTATTTAGTATAAATTAAATCATTCTGTGTCAGAAATGCTCCCAACCCTCTGGGAGCATTTCACATATCACTTGCAAAGTGAGTTATCCCACAACATTAAGTTAAATGGTAAATTTAACGGTTTCACCAATTCATTTGTGGTAGTTTGAAGCTCTGCTTTTGCTTGAGCTAGTCGTTGTTTATCTATATCAGGAATAAAGCCATCTTTTGCTGGTAAATCATCTAATGTGTACTCTTCCACTAAAACGCCATTAGCCCAACGTTGAAATAGCCAATAACTTTCTGGCATCAAAGTATATTTTGTACCGTCAATAATTGTTGTTTTATCTTCCTGATAACGAACAGGAATAAGCTGGTTTGCAACATTATCCCAAATCCAACCTTTGTATGTTCCATCTTCTAATCGATTTATCGACCAATGCATATCATCAGGATGATAAAAATACAGCTCAGTTAATACAACGTAAGATGTATTTTTTGTTGATAAAGAAGCTTGAATAAGGCCATTAGTAAAATAAGAAATATAAAGCGTTTTATTATCAATATTCAGTTCAATACTGCAAGTATTCCAATGTGTTATTGTTAAACCTTCTTTAGCTGGTTTTTCTGGAATGGAAATCACCGCATCTGTTACATCATCTTCTGCTGGTGGGTAGTAATGACCTGTAATATATTCACCATTATTGCCATAGAAGTGCCAGGTCGCCAATGGTGAGCTTTTAAAAAATTTATTAATAGTCAAAAAAGAGAGCAGTGCAATAGTCAAAAAAAGAAATATAAATCGTATTTTTTTAGCCATTTTAATTAATTGCCTATTTTCCGTTTGCTGGACAGAATTCTATAAATTCGGATAAATAAAAGCGAGACATTTAATTAAGAAACGTAATATACTTTTCCGTAATTGAGATAATAAGTATACTTTAATGACCTTAAGATAAATACTTAGATAAGGATGTTTGTAATGATTAAAAATAAAGTACTAGCAGAGCATTATTTTTTAAAAGAAATGGACAATGATAATTATTATCCAACACATCTTGTGAAGAAAGGACAAGAGTTATTAAAAGCACTTTGTTTAAAAATAGAAGCAACTTCACCTAAAAATTTGGCAGAGCTTTATATTCTTACGCAAGAAACAACAGACCAATTTAATGAGTTAGCTGAAGAGTTTTATGAGGAAAATAGCGAGATCGAAACAGTAGCAAGAGAGTGTATTGCTGAAGATTTTGGCGTCATTGCTGATGAATATGGCTTTGAAGATGCTGATATAGAAGAATTAATTGCAACACGAGATTGGTAGAAATAAGATGAGAAAACTATTTTGTGTTTTCTCATCTAGATGAGCTTTAATTTTATCAATGACCATCTAAATGATAATGAGAATAATTTAGTTGACAAAGAAATATTTATTAATAAACTAGCACCCAGTTTAGTCAACAAAGACTCGTAAGCGTTTACGTTAATCAACGCATATAACATTTTTAGCCTGTTGTATTGGCAGTTATGTGCTGTTGTACAATCGTATTATTGGAGTCTTTATCTATGTCTTTTCAGGACAAAAATTACTTTTTAGGTATTCCTAAACTTCCTACTCGAGCAATGATTTTTCTTGTTCCCTTTTTCCTTTCTTTTATTATGTCAGGTATTGTTTCGTTTATTAGTACCGTCAAATCGTTAGGAATGGGAATGTATGTAATCTCCCCATGGTTAACTTCTTGGGGGATCTCTTGGATGATTGCTTTTCCAACGGTTTTATTTGTCTTACCAATCGCAAGACGCTTTTCACTATTATTGGTGAAACCTGCCAAATCTAATGATTAATCAACAAAGAGATCCGCATCAATTGCGGATTTCTTTGTTTTTCACAATGTGAAGTAAAACATCGCCTAAATGAATAAGATCCGATAGCCTTAAACCTGTATATTTAAATGGTATATCTAAAAGCGAAGACATTTTCTTTGCATAAATTCTTATTGATAGCAGGAGGCTTTAAATGAGTTTGTTGTTCTCCCCTAAAAAATTAGGCCCCCATCAGTTAGATAACCGTATTATTGTTGCACCTATGTGCCAATATTCAGCACAAGAAGGTTACCCAACCGCATGGCACACTATGCATTACGGGCAACTAGCACTATCTGGTGCTTCGTTAGTGATTGTTGAAGCAACAGCGGTTGAGCCTAGAGGTCGTATTAGCTATAAAGATTTAGGTATTTGGTCTGACCAACATGGTAATGAACTAAAAAAGCTAGTTGATAATATTAAACTGTATTCATCTGCAAAAGTCGGTATACAGATTGCACATGCCGGACGTAAAGCATCGACTGATTTACCTTGGAATGGCGGAGCATCATTAGCGCCAGATTCTCCTAATGGATGGCAAAAAGTTGCACCTTCAGAAATCCCTTTTGGAAAGAATCATCAACCTCATGCGTTGGCTGTCGATGAAATTGACGAAATAAAACAAGCTTTTGTTGATGCTGCTAAAAGGGCTGAATCAGCAGGATTTGACGTTATTGAGATCCACGGTGCTCACGGATATTTATTGCACGAATTCCTATCTCCACTATCTAATCACAGAACGGATCAATACGGTGGTGATTTTAATAATCGTAGTCGGTTATTAGTGGATGTCTTTGTTGCAGTGAAAAATGCAGTTTCTGATAATGTTTGTGTTGGCGTCAGGATTTCCGCAACAGATTGGGTTGAAGCTGGTTGGGACTTAGAAAGTACGATTGCTTTAACTCAGCATCTTGAAGAGTTAGGTTGTCATTATATTCATGTTTCTTCTGGTGGATTATCAGAAAAGCAAGAAATTAAGCTAGGCCCTAATTACCAAGTACCATTTGCTCAAGCAATTTATAATGAAACACAACTGCCTGTTATTACAGTTGGCCTTATTACTGAGCCAGAACAAGCAGAAGCTATTTTACTTACAGAGCAAGCTGATTTTATCGCTTTAGGCAGAGGTATTCTTTATGATCCTCGTTGGCCTTGGCATGCAGCAGAAAAACTCAAACAAACCATAAAAGTAGCACCTCAATATTTACGTTGTGCGCCTCATGGTAGCAAAGACTTTTTTAAATAATATTATCAAGCTACGGGAAATAACCAATCGTTATTAAGGTTATCCGTAGCTTTTTCTTTGATAATCTTTATTATGGTGCAGATAAACTGCAAGTATAAGCGCATTGCGTTGGAAAAGTTGGCCGTAAAGCAAGATGAAAAAAAATCCCTTATTACTTCAACCAAGGATTGCTTAAGACGATGTGTTTTGAATGCGAACACATCATCAGAGAATTAAGCATTCTTTGATGACTCATTAATTTATAGCGAGTCATATTATGAAAAATAAACATTGGTCGCGTGTAGAATATCTGCACGAAACAGTTAAAAATAAAAACATTATCATCAAAGGACAACACAGTTATTACAGTGATTGTTGGGATGATGGTTTTGAAACTTCAGTTGTACGTTATCTATATGGTGACGAGATTAGCCTGCAATGGGAACCATTGTGGGAAATTGATAAATTATATATTGGCGATTATGTCTGTATTGGTGCGCAAGCGGTGATATTAATGGGTGGCAATCATACTCACCGAATGGATTGGTTTTCTCTTTATCCTTTTATGGATAAGATTGAGGAAGCCTATATTGGCAAAGGTGATACCTATATTCATGATGGCGCATGGATAGGAATGCGTGCAATGATAATGCCAGGTGTGACAATTGGTGAAGGTGCTATTGTTGCGGCTAATAGCGTTGTTTCCAAAAATGTTGAACCTTATAGCATTGTAGGAGGAACACCCGCACAACATCTTAAATATCGATTTGAGCCTAAAGTTATTGAGCAACTATTATCTTTAAAGATTTACCAATGGTCAGAAAAGAAATTTGAAGCGCTCAGACCTCTTTTATGCCAATCATCAATTGATAAATTATTAATTGCAGAAGCACAGTTTATTGAATAATACTAACCCCCCTAAGCGGTAATAAGCCTAGGGGTTTTACTTAGTGTTTCTTTTAATATATTTTAAAAATAGTATTTATATTTATAGAGTAGCATTTCCTTTTATTTGATCATTATCTCAAAAGTAAAAATATTTTATTTTTATAGATGGTTAATGATTTTATTTTTTAAAATTTATTTTTGATTTTTATTTTTTATCTATTTTCTTTAGTTGTTGATTATCATTTAAATATAAATCAAATCACAATGTTTATTTATAATAAAGTTAATTATATGACATTGTTATTATTTTTAATTAATAGAGTTTCAATTTATCATTAGTTTATTTTATAAGATATCTAATGTGTAAAAAATAAAATACATATTATTCTATATGTGACTTTATTAATTATGGAGTGATGTGGGTATGATTAAAAATAAATATTTTCAGGTAAAGCTGTTAGTGATTTCATTATTATCATCACCTTTATCTTATGCAAATAATACAACCTTATTGGGTGGAAATAGTAAAGCAGACGGTAATGAATCTACGGCTGTTGGATATAATACGTGGGCGCATTCTGATCAATCAACGGCAATCGGTGCTAATGCAGGTGCTGAAGGTGAAAATGCAACTGCAATAGGACATAGAAGTACGGCAATTGGTGATAATGCGATGTCATTGGGAAGTGGTGCAATGGCAATTGGTGAGGGTTCTCTTTCTATAGGTTCTCAGGCTTATAGTGAAAATAAAGACTCAATTAGTATAGGGAAAGGAGTAATAAATAATGCTGAGAATGGTGTTATTTTAGGTAGTAGTAGTCGCCTTTCTGATAACGCAGAGAATTCAGTGATTATTGGTAGTAAGTCTTCAGGATCAGCAAGTAATGCGATTATATTAGGTGATAATAGCAGTAATAATCGTAATAATACATTATCAATCGGTAGTGATAAAAACCAGAGGCAAATTATTAATGTTGCAGCAGGTACGGAAAATACAGATGCCGTCAATGTTTCTCAATTAAAAAAAGAAAAAGATAATATTCTTATTGAGGCTGATAAGCGCATTAATGATAATAATACCACTATTTATAATAAAATTGAGCAAGAGAAAAATACGATTGTTGAAGCAACAACAAAACAAATAAATGAAAATAATAAGATAATACAAGGAGATATCATAAAGGCAAATGAAGCAGTCTTAAAAGAGAGCGAGCTTAAAGCAAAAACATTCGCAGAAAATGCAGAAAAAAACTCAAATCAATATACTGATAGTAAAATCAATGAGTATCAGACTAATACTGTTAATTATATCAATGAAGTTAAAAGTGAAATGTATCTTTATAATGAAGAAAAATTATCTGATCTAAAAGTAGATACTGAAAATTATACAAATAAAAAAGCAGATGAAATAAAAAAAGGTGCGGAAAGTTATACTGATAATAAAATAAATAATATGAAGAAAGTAATAGAGAAGAGCACAAATAATAGGATCAATGAGTCTGAAAAAAATATTAAAGAATACACTGACTTTAAAGTCAACGAACACGATAAGAAAATAGTTGAACACGTTAACAATATTAAGGATGAAGTTACCTTTTCAACAGAGCGAAAGGTTAACGCATCAGAAAAAAATGCCAATAGTTATACCGATATTGAGATTAGTAAAATAGCATCGGGTATAGAAGGACTTATTGGAAAAAATAATGAGAAATTAACCAAAGAACATCAAAGCTATGTTACTCAAAAAGGAAATGAGTATATAAATGTGACCAATACGATAATTAATGAAAGAGATGAATCGCTGAAGGAATATATTGAAAAATCAAAACATGACTCTATCTCTATTGCAAATGAATATACCAATAATAAATTTAAGAATATCTTTATTGATAATGATATTGCACTTAAGAATATGGATAATAAAATCGATAAAGCAGATAAAAGAGCAAGTGCCGGGATTGCTTCTGTCGCGGCGATGGCTAATATTCCTTACGTAACCAATCACACGTTTAGTTTAGGTGTTGGAGTGGGTAATTATCGCGATGCTAATGCATTTGCAACGGGTGCTCAGTATCAAATAACAGAAAGCGCCATTATTCGTGTTTCAGCTTCATGGAATACAGAAGATCGCGGTGTTGTAGGCGGGGGCGTTTCTTATGGCTGGTAAAGCATTTTTGTATTGTGCTGAGTAAGATAAAAAGTAGAGATAAGGTTGTTACTTTTTTATCATTCTGCTGGCTTTTATGCCTTTGATTTGAATAATAAAGGTAACAGCCTTTGTTTTCTATGTGAGTAAAATATGATTTATCTTCATTCAGGTGGTGGTGCTTTTGAAAAACAAGCAAGAGTTAATCAAGTTGCAACGGAAAAAGCACAAGAAATTGCTAACAATAAGATAAAACAAGTGGTGCAATTTAGATCACTGGCAGAATTTCCTGTTGATCTTGAAAAGATTGGGGCGATATTACTGATTGAACCTACCATTGAATTAGCGCTTGAAGTAGGGCGACAGTATTCACAATCAACGGATATTGTTATTGCTGAAAGTGCAACAGCAGGAAGGAAATTGACCGTTTGTCAGATTGAATTTGAAGTAACAAAAATCTGTGTTCTCTGATTTTTGGATTTATTCAGTTATCCACATTAACTGTGGATAACTCTTGTTTTACATGTTAGTAATCTTATTATTTGTTGATTTTATTGGATATTTTATATTGCTTGAAAAGCATCCATTAAATTAATGATCTTAATACTTTATTATTATTCAAAATAATAAAGAACATAATAAAATAATGTCATTTTTAATTAATAGAGATAAAAAGTATGACAAATCTCTCTATAGATACTATTTATCGAATAATGGCGTTGGTTTTCCGTCATGATCAACCGCAACAAAATTAAATTGACCATGGATCACTTCTTCACGGCCTTCTGCGTACATATCTTCAAGAAAAATAGAAACATTTACCGTTAAACTTGTGCGTCCAACACGAATAACTTCACCGACTAATTCAATAATCGTACCCGATGGAATAGGGTGATTAAAATTTATTTTTTCAGTAGAAACCGTCACTAGACGTTTACGGCTAAAGCGGGTAGCGGTGATAAATGAAACTTCGTCCATCCAAGCTAGTGCTGTGCCACCAAAGAGTGTTGAGTGGTGATTGGTGGTGGTAGGGAATATGACTTTAGAAACACGAGTGACTGAATTTTTAATTTTATCTTGTAGTTCAGGGGATAAGTCAGAGATGGACATAACAATAAAGCCTTTTTCTTTTATACTGTAGGGAGATATTCCCCACAGTATAAAATAGAGTAAATTGAAAGCAAAGTAGATGAATGATTGATTATGCCGTCTGTAACTAAAAGGTTATTTCGCCAGTTAAAAAGAGTGCAGCATCACCTGTCAGTAAAACGCGATTATCTCTTAACACACAGTTAATATTTCCACCTCGTTTTGAAACTTGTCTTGCTTGTAACTGTGTTTTATTGAGTTTATTAGCCCAAATTGGCGCTAATATGCAATGTGATGTACCCGTAACAGGATCTTCATTCACGCCTTTTACGGGTGCGAAGAAGCGAGAAATAAAATCAAAAGGAGCATGACCTTTAGCTGTGATAATAACGCCAGGCAAAGGTAACTGTGTGATTTGAATGAAGTCAGGTTGGTAGTTAGTGACTGTTTCTGGATCAGATAAAAAGCAAACATAACGATCATGCGCTTGCCAAACTTCATCGATTTGTAATGCTAATTTTTCTTCAAGGGCTGATTTTATATCGTTATTTAATGTTGCAGGTATAGCTGGGAAATTCAGTGTAAAAAGAGAGTTTTGGCAAGAAACTATGAGTTCACCTGAAAGAGACTGGAATTTAAAGAGATCATGAGGGGAATGTTTTATGGTTTTTAGTACAAAAGCAGTGGCTAATGTTGCGTGTCCACAAAGAGGAACTTCAATTTTAGGTGTAAACCAACGAATATGGTCACCAACTAAAAACGCGGTTTCAGGTAAATTAATCTCACTAGCAAGTGTAATTAAGGTGTCATCAGGCAACCATTCTTCTAACAAAACGACAGCTGCGGGGTTTCCTGCAAAAGGCATAGAGGAAAAAGCATTAACATAATAAATAGGAAGAACAGTCATTCCATTACCTTAGTGATAAACTATCAATAAATAGAAGGTAATGAGATTAAGTGTTTTAAATATTGGGTGCAATACTTAAAAACAGCATCTAAGTTGTAAGATATAAAAGCAAAAAGCCATGCCTAAGTAATTAGACATGGCTTTAATAATTAACGCATTAGATTAAGCTTGTGCTTTCTCTTTACTATCTGCGCTTTGTAAAAGCTTACGAACCGGAATAATCAGTGCAGCAAGAACAACGGCACAAATAACCAGAGCGATAGAAACATGAGAGAAGAAATCAGGCATGACATCGAGTTTATCTGGACGAATATTTCCACCCATTAAACCAGCTGCTAAATTTCCTAATGCGCTTGCACAGAACCATAATCCCATAACCTGCCCACGCATTTTAGCTGGCGCTAAAATAGTCATTGTGGCAAGTCCAATTGGGCTTAAGCATAATTCGCCTAATGTCAGCAATAAGATACTGCCAATTAACCAAAGTGGTGAAACACCTTGTCCTGTTGCAATAACGCTTTCAGATGCAAACATCATGACGGTAAAGCCACCTGCTGCAAATAAGATACCAATTACAAACTTACTCATACTGCTTAAATTCATATTCTTACGTGCCATCATTGGCCATAACCAGCTAAATACTGGTGCAAGAATAATAATAAACAGAGCGTTAACAGACTGGAACCAAACCGCAGGGATCTCAAATCCCATAAAGTTTAAGTCAGTATAGTCGTTAGCAAATAAGTTAAATGATGTCGGTTTTTGTTCGAATGCAGACCAGAAAAGGGCTGCTGATACCAATAAGAGGAAACAAACAAATAAGCGAGAGCGATCACTACTACTTAATCCAGCAAATAGGAATAAATAGATAAAATAGGCGATAACACTACCGGAAATCACATAGACCATAAAGTTAGCCACAACAACTGGGTTAAAAGGAATAACGCCAGAAATAATAAGGCCAACAATTGCCATAAGAACAACAGATAACGCTAAAATCCATTGACCGACATTACGACGAACAACGGTTGGGCGATCCCAACTTGAATCTAAACCGACTTCGCTATCAAAGCGACGCATAGTAGGTACTGCGTAAAAGCGGAAAATCAGTAACGCAACAAGCATACCAATCCCACCAATACCAAAGCCCCAATGCCAGCCATAATCACGCACTAAGAAACCTGTGATGAGTGGTGCAATAAATGAGCCCATATTGATACCCATATAAAATAAGGAGAATCCACCATCACGGCGAGTATCATCCCTTTTATATAAGGTTCCTACCATCACAGTTACGCAGGTTTTAAATAGCCCCGTACCCAATACAATCAGTAATAAACCGATAAAGAACAGGTCTTGTGACCAAAATGCGGAAAGTGCGATGGATAGGTGCCCTAAAGCGATAAAGATAGAGCCATACCATACAGCTAGGCGTTGACCTAACCAGTTATCAGCGAGCCAACCTCCTGGCAGTGATGTTAAATAAACACCGCCTGCGAAAATACCCACAATAGCAGATGCCTGCTCTCTGGGGATTTCCATGCCACCCTCATAAACGGTTGCCGCCATAAATAGGATTAATAATGGGCGAATACCATAGAAAGAAAAGCGTTCCCACATTTCGGTGAAGAAAAGGGAGCTTAATGGATATGGGTGGCCAAAGAAAGTTCGGCTAGATTTTGAGTGAGTAGATTGCATCTTAAATTCCCAAAAAAAACCTCTACAGGTCGTTTGCAAGTAAAAAGAACAAAATAGCAGTAAGTGGAGAAACAGAATTATTTCATTCTGTTATCAGTATCCACCACATTTAATTAATATATTTTTAACATACTTTTGTCAGAATTCAGCGACTAAAAGTATATTTAATACTTTATAAACCATTTTTTGGTGCAAAAGTCGATAAAAATCTCATTTTGCAATAGTTAACCTTGCAATTTTTTGAAAAAAGAGGACAAGAAAATTTTAGAGGTCTTAACAAATAGGGGGTGAGAATATTCTTAATAAACAATAAATTACAAAAAATAGAATAAAAGAAGTAACAATTGAGCCTTTAAATGTAAAAGTATAATTTTTTGAAGAAAAAAAACTATTAACTGATCTTATTTGTGGATTTTTTGACTACTTTTCTTGTGGCCTTCTAAAGCTTAACCAAGAGTAAATTAAATTAAAAAAGACAACGGCTGCGGTGAAATAAAAAACAGCTCTAAATCCATAGCTTGCAGCAACAAAAGCCCCCATTAACGGCCCTGTAACATTTCCAACATCTCTTAGTGCTTGGTTATAGCTGAAAATTCGACCAGCAATAGCAGGGGTGATGTTGTAGAGGATAAGTGTTTGTACCGCAGGTAACATAGCAGCGTTGACTGCGCCAAGTAAAAAACGTAGCGCACCTAGCTCCCAATAATTACTGACCAGCGCCATTGGAATTAACATAAAAATAGAGAGCCCTAGGGTAAAGATAAGCACTTTATCCGGACCAATTCGGTCACCTAATTTACCAAAACGAGGGGCACTAATAAGTGCTGCAATACCGGGTACAGAGGCTATAACACCACTGATAAAGGCAAGATTGTTGACTGAACCCGTTAATTCACGGATATAAAGCGTCAAAATAGGTGTAACTGACCCCGTTGCTACTTGAATTATCATTGTGGTGAAAAACAGACACACAACGAGCCTTTTGTTTTTAAGGGATGAAAATACTTGTTTTGTGGTTAGTGCGTCTTTTTTAGAAACAGGCGTGAAGTTCTCACTGACGAAAAAGAGGGTGACTAAAAAGCAAATAAATAAAACGGCTGAAGTAATAAAGAAGACGGGGCGTAAACCATAGAGATCAGCAAGCATACCACCAATTAAAGGGCCTATTAATGCACCACTTACAGCACCTGTTGAAAGTGTACCTAATGCCCAGCCGCTTTTTTTAACGGGTACTTGAGTGGCAATTAACGCATTTGCATTCGGAACAAAGCCACCTAATATACCGAGCAAGGCTCTCAGTATTAATAATTGCCATATATTTTGTGCAAATCCAATTAATACCATCACAATCGCCATACCAAGGGCTGAACGCAATAGCATTAATTTTCGACCTTTTCTATCTGATAATTTTCCCCAAAAAGGCGCAGCGATAGCAGAAAAAAGGAAGGTAATACTAAATGCAACGCCTGTCCAAAGATTAAGCTCTTCGTGATCGGTTATACCCAGTTCCTCTACATAGAGAGGGAGAAAAGGCATGATCAGACTAAAACCGGCGCCAGTTAGAAAACAGCCAAACCAGACAATATAGAGATTACGTTTCCAAGAATTATTTCGGGGCTTGAGATCCATGTTACTCCTTTAGCCGAGAACGAGAGAGTAAACCAAGAAAATAGGCTGAAAATAACCGTAGCGATGTTGAGCGTGGCAACAACGAGTCGGTTTTCTTATTTTATGATGAATAAGAATATAGCCATGATACAGAATAAGTGCGATAGGTCTTGCTCTTATAATGTGTTTTGCAGGAGTTTACAGCTTGTGCTGTTATTGATTTTATTATCGTTATTGCAGTATATCGTGATATTACAAAGTGGCTGCTTTGGAATAAAACAGCCACTTTGCGATTAGTGTACTTTCTTTATTTCGTTATATAAAGAAGCGTCACCTTCTGGGCGAGTTTTAAAGCGACGATGCAACCACATATATTGGTCTGGCGCGCGTAAAATCTCTTGTTCAACCACTTTATTCATTGCTTTAGCGGCATTTTCCTCATTATCAACAGGAAAATCAGCAACAGGTGGTGAGATAATTAACTCATAACCTTTACCTTCAGGTAAGCGTTTGGGCGTAAATGGAATTAATGCGGGTTTGCTGGTTCTTGCCAGAATATAAGTCCCCGTTGTTGTTGCCGCTTTATCAACAGCGAACAAAGGTACAAAAACGCTTTTACGTGGACCATAATCATGGTCTGGTGCATACCAAACAATTTCACCTGCTTTTAAACTGCGGATCATGCCTTTGACATCTTTTCTGTCGATCATAAATTTATTAGAACGTAATCGACCCCATGTTTGTAGCCAGTCCATAACGGGATTATCGTTAGGGCGATAAACACCAACTCCAGGGGTATAGATACCAAAAATTCGAGCACCCAGTTCAAGTGTTAGAAAATGGATGCCAATGAGCAAAATGCCTTGTCCTTTTTCTTGAATCATTGAGACATTTTCAAGTCCACTGACTTTAAACCAACGTTTGACTCGCCATTCAGGCCAAAACCACGCCATGCCAGTTTCGAATAATCCCATACCAACAGATTCAAAATTTTTATTAACTAAGGCTTCTCGCTGACTTTTGGGCATCTGTGGAAAACAGAGCTCAAGATTACGTTCCGCTATTTGGACGCGTTTTTTTAAAAAAACTTTTGAAAAACGGCCTAGGCGTGTCCCTAGCCAATAAATGACAGGATAAGGAAGGAGAACCAGAATATAGAGTAATCCAATCCCGAACCAAGTTAGCCAATATTTAGGCTGTAAAAATGATTTTTTAAATGGAGGTGACTTTATCATAAGCCTATCTATTTACTATTTTTCCAATGAATATCTTATATTGTGACATTTTTTAGCTCAGATAAGAAATTTTGTCATAAATTAGGTGAAATTATTTCGATGCCTTGTAATGCAGTCACCAATTCAGCAATATTTTTAGCTGCCATTTTATCCATCACTTTTGCTCGATGAACTTCGACGGTTCTTATTGAGACACAAGCAACTTCTGCTATTTCTCTGTTCATTAATCCTTGAATAACATAATAAGCAATGTCTTTTTCTCTAGGGGTTAATGATGCATAACGGCGGCGAATATCGTGTGCGGTAAAACGCGTATTAGTTTCAAGAAATGCGGCATCTAATGCAGATAACAATGCATTACTATCAACGGGTTTTTGTAGAAAGTCGATAGCCCCTTTTTTGATCTCTTCAACTGCCATAGGAATATCGCCATGACCAGTCAAAAAAATCACAGAAAGTGTACTGTGCTTATCAATTAAATGCTGGTGGACTTGCCTGCCATCGGGTTTTGGCATTCTCATATCTAACAAGACAACACCTTGTTGATAGAGATTAACATTGTTGATAAAGAACTCGCTATCATTCCAAACATGGGCTGAATAACCTAAGCTTTCTAATAAAAACTGACAAGCATCAGTGACAGCAAGATCATCATCAACAAGATGAATTGTTGGCATTTTTTCTCCGTTATTTATTTTTGTTAGGGAAAATCAGTGTAATTTTTATTCCAACTTTATTTTGTTCATTCTTTTGGTTTTCAATATGAATATCAGCACCTTGAGAAAGTAATAAACGTTGGCAAATCACCAAACCTAATCCAAGTCCTTCCATTTTTGTTGTTTGGAATGGGGAAAAGGGGTGTTCAAGTTGGCTATGGCTCATTCCACCCGCATCATCTTCAATGACAATAAGTAACCTATCAGGGGCCTTATGGGTGCTAATCTTTAGTACTTTAGCGCCAGCTTGGAGACTATTGGTGATTAAATTGGATAAAATTTGCTCTAATAAAGTTTCGGGTAAACACAGGGTATCATGTTCATCAATATGAGTGATCAATGAAACCTGTGGGTATTTATCTTCTACGCGTAAGAGCTTCCAGATATGTTGAATACACTGCGCAATATTTTGATGAGAAAGCAACATCGTATCACTGTTAGGTGTTTGTTTTCCAACCCATAAACGTAGATTTCTAATGATATCAGCACCGCGCTGTGCCTGCTTATCTATTTGTTGCAATGCTGGGAGCAATGGGTGCGATTCATTCTCTTTTTTAAGGCGAATAACACTCCCTTGTGCATAGCTTTTAATCGCAGAAAGTGGCTGATTAAGCTCATGAGCAAACCCGGATGCCATTTCTCCCAATATATTTAAGCGCTGAGCGTGTTCTAACTCTTCCTTTTGCTGTCTTAATCGATTGTGAGCTTGTTCCAGTTGACGACTACGACGCCTAACTAAATAGCTGACCCACACTTGGTTTAGGATGAGAAAAAGAATGGCAGCTAATGAAAGACCAATAATAAATTGGTGCTGAATAGCCCAACTTTTCGCATCTTGCCAAAGCTGCCTTTGTCGAGGATGTTGGTTGACTTCTCTTAATAGATTTTCAACTTGAGTATGTGAAGCCGGCGCTCCCCATTTCATCGGTTTACTGTCATCGGTAAGTAAAACGCGAGTGACCTTATCAACAAGCTCATCAGGAACGGTATCTAGCGCTGCAAATGACCAATTAGGGTAGAGCGGTGTACTGGTTAAACAAGGGGTATTGGTTTGATAGGAAATCACGGGGCGGTAATCACTTTTACGAATAAGCCCTTCATGATCCATATTTTCCAGTAAGCAAACAGGAATAATTGCTGCGTTAATATCTTCATCACGTAAGAGATAAAGTAAAGCGTCGGCTGGAAAGCCCGTGAAACGCAATGTGAAATCTTTATCAGGATCAATACCTTCTTCTCGTAGTGCTTTGTAACCTAGAAGATAGCCACCAAAGGCATCTGGTGCGATGGCGCCAACGCGTTTTCCGATTAATTCATGGGCGGAAGTAATTGGACTATCGTTACGGACGAGAATTAGGCTGCCAATGACATTTCGTGTTGTGTTATCAGGCTCATAGCCGGAACGTAAAGAAAGCAACCAACGTAATGGAAATGCATTATCTAATTGAACAAATTGCGCAGGATTTGTCAGTAAGAAATCAACATTTTTCTTTGCAACTGCTAATTTCATCTCTTCCAGATTTAACGGCACTAATACAAAGTTTTCTGACGGAAATTGTTCATTTAAGGTGTCAACAAGTGGATGCCAGTGTCTTTGCGTTGATGCATCACCACGTAATGCTAAAACACCGATTGTCCACTCTTTTGCAGAGGCTTGTAGAGGAAGTATAAAAAAGAGCAGTAATAACCCGATACTTACTGCGTTTCTTATCCCAATTGTCTGTTTTATCGTCATAAATATCTAATGTTAAATATTGTCTTGGATCAAGTTCGCACTTGGTATGTGGTAAACCACAATAGGTGTCGTCTTCAGTAATTTTTACAATGCATTTATAACAAAACACATACTTTTTAATTTCTATTTCCTTCACTCATAG
Organism: Proteus terrae subsp. cibarius; assembly: GCF_011045835.1. Taxonomy (NCBI): domain Bacteria; kingdom Pseudomonadati; phylum Pseudomonadota; class Gammaproteobacteria; order Enterobacterales; family Morganellaceae; genus Proteus; species Proteus terrae. The sequence goes on along the minus strand of NZ_CP047349.1, from coordinate 2,378,298 downwards.
TGAGATTGTGTTATTGAGTGATGCTGGAGACAAATATGGATCTTGGAAAACGAAAATTTCTACAACAATTAGGGGTCCTTACTGCTGGTGCTTCACTGGTTCCTTTAGCTGAAGCCGGCATTAAATTATCACCTGAGCGTCGTGAGGGCTCGGAAGATAAACGCTACGGAATGCTGATTGATTTACGCCGTTGTGTAGGATGCCAGTCCTGTACAGTAAGCTGTAATATTGAGAATCAGACTCCCCAAGGACAATTTAGGACGACAGTAAACCAATATCAGGTTGCTATCAAGGGGCAAGAGGGGATAACCAACGTCTTACTGCCTAGATTGTGTAACCACTGTGATGAACCACCTTGTGTGCCAGTTTGCCCTGTTCAAGCAACTTTCCAACGTAAAGATGGTATTGTCGTTGTTGATAATGAACGTTGTGTTGGCTGTGCTTATTGTGTTCAAGCATGTCCTTACGATGCTCGTTTTATTAATCACTCAACACAAACAGCAGATAAATGTACTTTCTGCGCACATCGCCTCGAAGTTGGATTACTGCCAGCGTGCGTTGAATCTTGTGTCGGCGGTGCTCGTATTATCGGCGATATGAAAGATCCTAATAGTACTATCAGCAAAATGCTGCTTACTCATGAAAAAGAGCTAAAAGTATTAAAGCCAGAAAGCGGCACCTTGCCACAAGTTTTCTATCTCGGCCTCGATGATGCATTTGTACAACCGTTAGCAGGTCAAGGACAACCCGCATTATGGCAGCAGGAGGTTCACTCATGATCCCGCAAGTTTCTCAAATTCAAGAAGTCATCGCGATCCCTCAAGAATATTTTTGGTTACCTTGGGCTGTGCAATATTTCTTTTTCATTGGTATTGCTTGTAGTGCAACGCTTTATGCGTGTTGGCAGTGCTGGAAAGGCAGTGCAGGTAATCAACGTTTAGAAGCGGTTGCTGTATTTATTGCAGTAACAGCTGGTATTACGGCACCTCTCGCGTTAACAGCAGATTTACACCAAACAGCTCGTGTGTGGCATTTCTATGCTTATCCAACACCGTGGTCATGGATGGCATGGGGTTCACTGTTATTACCGTTATTCTCAGCGTTTAGTATGCTCTACTTTGCAGCGATGGTTGTTCGCTTAGTGTGGAAGCGTGAATACAAATTAACGCGTTGGGTTGCATTAGCTTGCTCATTAACTGCGATTGGTTTGTTGTTATATACAGGTCGTGAAGCATCTATCTTAAAAGCAAGACCGGTGTTGTATACCTATTGGTTACCAATATTGCTGTTCTTTAGTGCAATGCAAGTGTTACCAACATTACTGGCATTAGGCACTCGTCGTGAACCAGTACATCAGCGTGAATTAGCGATGTGGTTTGTAAGTTCACTGATGTTACTAGCTGTATGTACGGGCTTTTGGGTTGCTGGCGATACGATTTCAGGCCAAGCAATTAGAGAACAATTAGCAATGGGAAGTCTTGGTTGGTGGAGTGCCATGGGGGTTATCACGCTATGGGTTATCTCTGTCGCGATGGGTCTTTTGATGGCAAAACAAGCTCGTTCGGTTGCATTTATTACCATCATGGCATTTGTATCAATGGGACTTGCGTGGGTATTACGCTGGTTGATGTTGATGGGTGCTCAATACATTCCAAAATATAACATAATTACAAACCCTTATGAGTTTACGCTAGGTAATGATGGACTGATGGCAATTGTCGGTACATTTGGATTGTGGATAGCGTTAACCATTTTATTTAGAGAAAGTATTCGTTGGGTTGTCAGGAGAGTGCAGCATGGCTAAGTTTACAAGACGTCAATGGCTTAAAGGTGGGTTAGTTATCGGTGGTATTGCCGCATTTGCTGCCAGCTACCGTGATGTTGCTAAACGTGCCATAGATGGTTTAGTTGATGGCACATCAGGCAAAGTGACACTTGATAGGATCAACGGAAATTCTTTATTACCTGAAGGTAAAGTTGTAAAAGACGCAAAATGGCAAGCAAATACAGATCAATCTGTTTGCATGACACAATGTTTTGGTTGCTGGACACAATGTGGCGTCCGTGCTCGTGTTGATAGAGCAAACAATAAAGTTTTACGTATTGCAGGTAACCCTTATCACCCACTTTCTCATGATCACCACTTTGGCTATAACATGCCAATTAAAGAAGCATTTGAAAAAATGGGGGGTGAAAGTGGTTTAGAAAACCGTTCTACAGCTTGTGCTCGTGGTGCAACCATGATGGAAAGCTTAGACAGCCCAACTCGTATTCTTGAACCGATGAAACGTGTGGGGAAACGCGGTGAAGGTAAATGGAAACGCATCAGTTTTGAGCAGTTGATCCAAGAAATTGTAGAAGGTGGCGATCTCTTTGGTGAAGGTCATGTTGATGGTTTACGTGCCATCCGTGATTTAGATACTTTAATTGATCCAAAGCAACCGGCTTTAGGCCCTAAAGCTAACCAATTATTAATGACAAATGCGGGTGATGATGGACGTGATACGTTTATTCGTCGCTTTGCTCAAAACTCATTTGGTAGTAAAAACTTTGGTGCCCATGGCTCTTATTGTGGATTAGCGTACCGAGCTGGCTCTGGTGCGTTAATGAATGATTTAGATAAAAACGCCCACGTTAAACCTGACTGGGATTATGTTGAATTCGCGCTGTTTTTAGGAACATCGCCGGCACAATCAGGTAACCCATTTAAGCGTCAAGGTCGCCAATTAGCTAATGCTCGTATTCGTGATTCGTTCAATTATGTGGTTGTTGCACCTGCATTACCGTTAACAACGACATTGGCTAACGATCATGGACATTGGGTTCCTGTTCAACCGGGAACAGATGCTGCTTTAGTGATGGGGATGATCCGCTGGATCATTGAAAACAATCGCTACAATGCGGAATATCTGTCAGTACCAAGTGAAGCTTCAATGAAAAATGTAGGTGAGAAGAGCTGGACAAATGCGACTCACCTTGTGATCAGTGATGAAAAACATCCTCTATCAGGGCAAATGCTGACAACAGCACATTTTAATGATGTTGCAGAAGGTGAAGAGCAAACTTTAGTTTTATCACTTGAGGGAGAATTAGTTCCATCTACTCAAGTTGATAAAGCACAATTGTTTGCTACGCATACTGTGACATTAAAAACGGGTGCTACTGTTACAGTTAAATCAAGTTTCCAATTACTTGATGAAGCTGCTAAACGTATGACACTGGCGGAATATAGTGAGCGTTGTAAGGTACCAGAAACAACAATTGTTGCATTAGGACGTGAATTTACGGCATATGGTCGAAAAGCTGCGGTTATCTCTCATGGTGGCATGATGGGAGGTAATGGTTTCTATACAGCGTGGAGTGTGATCATGCTTAATGCGCTAATAGGTAACTTAAACCTTAAAGGTGGGGTATCTGTTGGTGGTGGTAAGTTTAATGGTGCAACTGATGGCCCATGTTACAAAATGGATAGCTTTAAAGGTAAAGTTAAACCAAAAGGCATGGTGTTATCACGCAGTAAAGCAGCCTATGAAAAATCTGATGAGTACCGTGAGCGTGTAGAGAAAGGAGAATCTCCATATCCTGCAAAAGCACCTTGGTATCCGTTTGCTGCTGGACAATTAACTGAGCAACTAGGCTCTGCATTAGCTGGTTATCCTTATCCATTGAAAGCATGGATAACGAATATGACCAACCCTATTTATGGGATTGCAGGTATTCGCCAAGTGATGGAAGAGCGCCTGAAGGATCCTAAGCATCTGCCTTTAATTATTGGTATTGATGCCTTTATGAATGAAACTACAGCGCTGGCCGATTATATTGTTCCTGATACGCATAACTTCGAAAGCTGGGGTTTTAGTGCGCCTTGGTCTGGTGTTCAAACTAAAGCAAGTACAGCGCGTTGGCCGATTATCGAACCTCGTGTTGCAAAAACAGCCGATGGTCAACCAATTTCAATGGAAACATTCTGTATTGCGGTAGCAAAAGCTTTAGATTTACCCGGCTTTGGTGAGAAAGCAATTGAAGATATGGATGGTAACTTTTATCCAATCAATAGTGCAGAAGACTACTATTTACGTGTTGCAGCCAATATGGCATTTATGGGTGAGAAACCTGTTGCACCAGCAACCAATGAAGATATTTTATTGAGTGGTGTAGACCGTATTTTACCGGCGATAACGTCAACGTTAAAAAATGAAGAAGTCCTTCAAGTTGCGTACATCTATACACGAGGTGGTCGTTTTGCACCTTATGAGAAAGCATGGAATGGTGATGAAACTGGACCACAGTGGAAAAAACCATTGCAGATTTGGAATGAAGACGTTGCGAAAAACCATCACGCAATAACCGGTGAACGTTATAGTGGCTGCCCGACTTATTATCCACCGCGTTTATCAGATGGTAGTGATATTCATCAGCACTATCCTGAAGAGCAATGGCCATTAAAATTAATGTCCTTTAAATCTCATGTGGTAAGTAGTTCAACAGGCATGATCCAACGTTTAAGAATGGTGAAACCGAGCAACTTAGTCGCAATTAATCCTCAAGATGGTAAAAAATGGGGTGTTAATCATGGTGATAAAGTTCGCATTGTTACACCGGGTGGGCAAGTTGAAGCTGAGATTAGTTTACTCGATGGCGTGATGCCGGGTGTTTTAGCGATTGAGCATGGATATGGGCATCAAGAGTTAGGCTCTCGTCAGCATTACTTAGACGAACAACCATTACCTATGGATAAAGGTATTGGCAATGGTATCAATCTTAATGATTTAGGCTTTGCTGATCCAACACGTCAAATTACTAATACGTGGTTAGATTGGGTATCTGGTGCATCTGTTCGCCAAGGCTTACCTGCTAAAATTGAGCGTATAGCTTAATTATCAATTTGGTATTTTAAATAAGCACTTCACTCTTTATTAAATCAAGAGTGAAGTGCTCGCACAAAAAATTAGTTTTACTTTATCTGCGATAAGATAGAACTAGATCAGTTTAATTATTTTAATATCACATGTACCCTACATACATAATATTATAATAAATTTAAGGTGGCCAACACGCATATTAGCCACCTCAATTACAGTGAGTAATAATGGGAATTGGACTCCTTTTTTCTTCTGTTTTTTGATTTAAATATAATAAGATTATTTCTCGTATATATATTTTAAAATGTTATATATGAAAAATAATTCAATTCGATTTTTCACATTAATTTTTTCGGTAATATGTCTTTTGTGTGAATATACGGTGCTACTACTAATGGACAGTTTTTTAGCAATTTGATGATTAGGTATTTCATTCATCCAATAATTAATAATTTTTTGTTCTTGTAAACTGAAAATAGAACATAATGAATGTTTATAAGTTGGAAAGAAAACTTGGCAACGAGAAGTGAATAAAGATGTCTTTTCAAGCACCCAAGGAAGTATCTTCTTAGGGAGAATAAAACAGTTATTTGTCAATGCGATAGGTCTTTCTTTGTCTGGGTAGTTTGCATCAATATAAAGATAAAGGCGACAACTTCTTGTTGAAATGAAAAAAAACTGCAAATGTGGGCAATGTGCTATTTCTCGACAATACCTTGTAAGATCAATAAATATAATATCTGGCATTGAGTGATTAATATAATTATTTGCTTCTTGTATAGATGAGATGTCAATTATTTCATGTCTTACATTTTTCTTCGAAAAATAATGTTTTATACCATTACGAGTAAAAAAACATTCATCAATAATTAATACTTTCACAAATAACTTCCTTGTTTGTAGCCGTTTTAATTTATTAAAATAAAGATAACCTCATTTTATGTCAATTCGGCTTATATGTTCTTTTTTTGAAGATATATCGAATAAAAAGATTATGATTGTATTTCCATTAAATGTAATTTAATTCATTATATAACTAATTGTTTTTATATCGTAAGAGTTGGTTCATATATGGATATAACCAATATATGATGATGGGTTATAGAGAGGCTAAAATGAGAACAGGAGTACCAAGTACTCCTGCTTTGCGTTCGCTATCTTTTCTAGATCTTTTTATTAGTGCTTGGTGTTGTCTGAAACAGAATCTTCAGATGATTCAATTTTATCAATACCTGCTTGAAGAATGTGAATCAACTGTCTAGCTATGTCTGTTGTGAGCCAAAGTGTCTTATCTACAACTGCGTTTTCTGGGTGATGTTCGTTTTCAGGAAGATAATGTAAACGCAACATCATGGCATCGTAGATGTCAACGGTACTAATGTCCCAGCCTACAACAGGATGTGTCTGAATAACTTCATTTTTTCTACTCATAATACCTCCTAATCATACAACCGGTTTTGACTAAGAGAGAAGCTCCCACACAAAGTGGTTACTTTTCAGTATACGAGATTTATCGTGATTAAAAAGATAAATTTTTGTTATAACAAAAAAATGTGTGCTGGCTCTGATAAAAGAGTAATGCACCATTAACAGTCGAACAAATGTTATATGGTGCATTTTAGATAAATATCAAGGGGAAGAATTAATCGACAGTGATATCCCAATGAATATTTTCATTTGCTAAGAAAGGAATAAGCGCTTCATTACCACAAAGGATTTGCGCTGGTGCCTCAACCGTTTTTTCAGTTAATGTGATTGTTCCTTCATTAACAGGTAAACCATAAAAACGAGGGCCATTTAAAGAGCAAAAAGCTTCAAAGTTTTGTAATGCATTGAGTTCTTTAAATACGGTTGCGTAAGCTGCCAGTGCGGTTGGTGCATTAAATACTCCTGCACAACCACAAGATGATTCTTTACGGTGTTGTAAGTGAGGTGCAGAATCTGTACCTAAGAAAAAGCGAGAGTTTCCTGATGCAACAGCTTCTCTTAGTGCTTCTTGGTGAACGTTGCGTTTAAGAATAGGTAAGCAATATAGATGAGGTTTAACTCCACCAACCAACATATGATTACGGTTAAACATCAAATGTTGCGGAGTGATGGTGGCTCCAAGAAATTCGTTTCCTTCTAACACATACTGAGCTGCTTCTTTAGTTGTAATGTGTTCAAAAACAATTTTTAGCTCAGGAAATTGCTTGCGTACAGGAGACATAACTCCATCAATAAAACGTGCTTCTCTATCAAAAATATCAATATTTGAAGCGGTTACTTCGCCGTGGATCAGCAATGGCATACCGATTTTTTCCATCACACTTAAGATAGGGTAAATCTTTGTGATATCTGATACGCCATGACTGGAGTTGGTTGTTGCATTTGCAGGATAAAGTTTACAAGCAGTAAAAACACCTTGTAAGAAACCTTGTTCGACTTCTGAAGGCAGTGTGCTATCTGTTAAATAGCAAGTCATTAACGGTTCGAAGTTATCTCCCGTAGGAATAGCCGCTGTGATGCGATCACGATAAGTGCGAGCAGCTTCAATCGTTGTAACTGGTGGAACAAGGTTTGGCATGACAATAGCTCTGCCAAAATAGCGACTGGTATAAGGAACAACAGTTTTTAGCATGTCATCATCACGAAAGTGAACATGCCAATCATCAGGACGGCGAATAGTGAGGGTGATAGGTTGTGCAGTGGTCATATACCGGCTCCGTGTGTCTTAGGAAAATCGAAAGATCAAGGATTGGATTGGACTAGATAGTCAAGCCGGAAATGAATGCTAATACGAAAACGATTAAATAGCTACTATTTAATCGCATTTTTTTATTATGTTTTTGGAATTATGTAAGGTGAAACAGAGAATAAAATCAAAAGGTTACGAGGGTGACACAAATAGAAATGGCTCCTCCAACTGGACTCGAACCAGTGACATACGGATTAACAGTCCGCCGTTCTACCGACTGAACTATGGAGGAACATCATTAAGTGGCGTGTATCATATAGTGAGTGATTTGATATGTCAAAGGGCAATCGACGATATTTGTTTAAGTGCGTAGATAAACAACATATTGTGTGTTTCTAAAACTGATAATCTAATAATGGGGAGGTAAGCATTTTTTAATGGTTATTTTCTCTACATTGAAGACTGAAAATAAAGATAAAAAATAAAGAGATAACGTATTTGAGACGACTATGAGATCTGAAAAATAAAAGGGAAGAAAATAGGAATGGTATTGATAATAGAGAAGGTAGAAAGCAAAAAGCCCGCACTATAATAGCGCGGGCTTTTCTAAATTTGGCTCCTCCAACTGGACTTGAACCAGTGACATACGGATTAACAGTCCGCCGTTCTACCGACTGAACTATGGAGGAAGCGAGTTCTCGTGAGAACGAGACGGATAATAGCGAGGGTGATGAAGTTTGTAAAGTAAAAAAAGTGAAATAATAGTTTAAGTGGTTAAAAAATAACTAATTTATAGTTTTTAAATCAAATAAAGTGGTTTTGAGTTTAAAAAATAGTCAGTGGAGAGGTGTTGATTTAAATGATCCTATAAGAACGCACGCTTTTATTGATGACTTTGAGTTAACGCGGAATTGAAATAGCAGATGCATAAGACGGAGATGTAAAGAATACAAAGGAAATAAATAAAAAATGAAGGAATAAAAATAGCTGATGAGTAGAAAGCAAAAAGCCCGCACTGTGATAGTGCGGGCTTTTCTAAATTTGGCTCCTCCAACTGGACTCGAACCAGTGACATACGGATTAACAGTCCGCCGTTCTACCGACTGAACTATGGAGGAAGCGTGTTCTCGTGAGAACGAGGCGAATAATAGCTATCCTCAGTCACCTTGTAAAGTAAAAAAATGAAAAAAATAACTGTTTGCTCAAGAGAGCATCAGATTGTTTCTTTTTTGATAAAAATGTATAAAAAATAAATGGTTATCAGTAGAAATAATACTCGAAATTATATTTCTACTAGATGAAATATGTCTTACCTTGGTAAGAAAAAATAAGGTACTTTTTTAAAAGAAAGTTTTTCAAACTATTTAGTAATACAATCTGACGAATTCACAGGCTAAATTGAAGAATCAGAGACTATGGATACTACAAATTTATCAACACCGATAGTATTAGAGTTTGAGCATTTTAAAAGAACACTTCTTCTACATACAAAAGATAAAGACGGGGGGTGGGATACGGTTGTCTCTGGTCTAGCGTTATGTCGGTATAGTTCTATTACAGAATCAGAAGGCTGGATGTATGAACCAAGTTTGGCTATTGCTGCGCAAGGTGCAAAGCAGATAACAATAGGGGTAGAGACAAATTGCTATCGTCCTATGAATATGCTTTTAACATCATCAGAAATACCCACTTTTGCTAAAGTTTGTGAGGCTTCAAAAGAAACGCCTTTTTTAGCAATATTGCTAAAATTAGATCTCGCTCTATTACCTGAACTGTTAGCTGAAAATAAGTTTGAATTACTACAAGAAAATAACGAGATCCGAGCTCAACAAATTGTTCAAGTAACCGCACCAATCCTACAAGCAGTAACAAGGCTTATAAAACTAATAGATACACCCGAAGATGCACCGTTTATTGCTCCTTTGATCCAAAAAGAGATCCTTTATTACTTATTACGATCAAACGATGGCGCGCGTCAGCAACTACTAGCTTCGCAACATCCTCAGTGCCGGCAAATTAGTCATGCTCTTGATTGGATTAAACAACATTATCGCGAAACAATCCGAATTGAAGATCTAACAACGTTAGTGGGTATGAGCACCTCCTCATTTCATTTCCACTTTAAAAATCGAACTGGCATGACACCATTGCAATATCAAAAATGGTTACGACTAAATGAAGCGAGAAGGATCATGCTAATTGAAATGAGTGATGTTTCTAAAGCAGCATTTACTGTGGGTTATGAAAGTCCATCACAGTTTAGTCGTGAATATCAGCGATTATTTGGATTGTCGCCACTAAAAGATATTCAACGATTAAAAGCCTCTAGTTCAGAAAGGGTATCTTTGGATTATTAGGCAAGAATAATGGAGAAATGAGTTAAAGTAGTAATAGATAATTGCGTTACAGTCAGTTTATTAACTATGTGTATATAAAGGAGTTTAAACGTGACGAATGTTTTTATTATTAATGCGGCAAAAGAGTTTGATGGGTCTGAAGGGAAGCTCAATGACCATTTGACGCAAGTTGCCACAGAATTATTGTCTTCACATCATATAAATGTGCAATCAACACGTATTGATAATGGTTATGATAATGACGAAGAAGTCGATAAATATTTATGGGCTGATGTTATTATTTATCAAATGCCTGCCTGGTGGATGGAAGGGCCTTGGATCTTAAAAAAATACATTGATGATGTATTTAGTGCTGGATACGGAAAAATGTTTATTGATGATGGCCGTACGCGAAAAGATCCTTCGAAAAAATATGGCTCGGGGGGGTTATTGCAAGGCAAGAAATATCTTCTTTCTGTAACTTGGAATGCACCTTTTGAATCTTTTGAAGAGCAAGAACAGTTCTTTGAAGGAAAAGGAATTGATGCTGTCTATTTCCCATTCCATAAAGCGAATCAATTTTTAGGTATGGAAGGATTAAAAACCTTCGGAATGTTTGATGTGGTGAAACAGCCACAAATTGAACAAGATATTAAAGCGTATAAAAAACACTTAGAACAAGAAATAGTTGGGATCGCTGATTAGATATTTCTCTTGCTAGATATAAATTAGCTATCTATTAGTCAATCAAAATAACGATACAGATTGGATTTAGGTAGCTGATTTAGATGGTGAAAGCTAAGAAAGCAAAAAGCCCACACTATGATGGTGCGGGCTTTTCTAAATTTGGCTCCTCCAACTGGACTCGAACCAGTGACATACGGATTAACAGTCCGCCGTTCTACCGACTGAACTATGGAGGAAGCGAGTTCTCTTGAGAACGAGGCGCATAATAACGATGATATATCAGAGTGTCAACGTTAAAAGTGGGTTAAATATCTATTTGGTTGCTTTATCAACAAAGTGGCTAAATAATAGAAATTATTCCCCGTGTTTTATATGTAACACGGAGAATAAATTAGGCTTGAGGAGATAATTGTGATGCTGCAATTGATTGTTGAACGGGATCAAATGCCATCAAGTACACATCGTAAAAATGAATTTCTTGTTTTTTACTAATAATCTCACGAATGTCTTCTTTTATTTGTTGAGATATCGCTGGGTGCTGGTGGATCTCATTTATGGCTTCATCAGAGAGTTTTTCAAAAGTATACCATTCACCGTTATAACAAACTCTCAAATCGAGAACACCAATATCTTCAAATTTATAGATAGGCTTAATATCAAATAACAAGATACCAGCCATAACTAAAAACATCACAGTAAAAAGCACGAGTGAGATAACACCAAAGTAAGGTGAATAAATTAATAACGCAGCGAGTAATACATAAGAGAGAACCATGCTGATACATAACCAGATATGGTTCTTTAAAAATTGACTATTAAAATGTGGTTTTCCGTCTCTTTTCTCTGCTTTATTGATCCGGTCTAAATCACGCTCTAAGATTTCTTTTAATACATTCATTGTAAACACCTTAAGAGATGAATGTTGCAAACTTGTTTCTTGTTACTAGATTATCACGGGGACAAGATAAGCGGGTAGAACAGTTTTTTTTAAATCTGGCATTAACTGTTATTGTTAGGCCATTAAGAATATTCTTAGTTGTTGTTAATAATAGAGATAAAATATCAAATAAATTTTATGCACAGTGATAAAAATAGAGGAAGAATTGTATTTTTAATGTGCAATTCGCATTTTTTTAATCTTTAGACGCATAAAACTATTGCTATTAAACTTGTCTCATGCGTTAATGAGTAAGGCCTCAATACAGACCTGATTTATGATTGACATTCTAAGTTAATGAGTTTTAAACAGCATCGCTTTTTGACCGTTTTCTTCATGTGTGCCCATAAGTTATAGGTAGTTCAGGCCAGTAGATGCCGAGAAGGCAACGTTTTATTGATATATAGGAAAGTCACATGTCTGACAAAATGAAAGGTCAAGTTAAGTGGTTCAACGAGTCTAAAGGCTTTGGTTTTATTACTCCAGCAGACGGAAGCAAAGACGTATTCGTTCACTTTTCTGCCATTCAAGGTAACGGTTTCAAAACTCTGGCTGAAGGTCAGAACGTAGAATTCACAATTGAAAACGGTGCAAAAGGTCCAGCAGCTGCTAACGTAACAGCTCTGTAATTTAAAGCCTTTTAAAAATTTTCTTCAAGCCTGTCACCTTATGGTGGCAGGCTTTTTCTTTATGGGTAAAATAAAGAAAAAGAGAATGATAATATTTATCAGGAGAGAAAATGCAGGTTAATGATAGCGTTGTTGTGAAAACTGATGGCATTGACGATCGTGAAGGAACAATTCTACTTATTGAAGAATTTAACGAAGGCATAATGTATTTAGTATCACTTCCCGAGTATCCAAAAGGAATTTGGTTTTTTAATGAAAAAGAGGGTGGAGAAGGAACATTCGTTAGACCAATACAGCAAAAGTGACTTACGTTTAGGTACTGTTCATTTACATTTTCAAATCAGCTACTTATACTTTTGCCTAAATTTTAGTTAGGAGAAAACACCTTGGATACACAAAGTTGTAGGTTAATGAGAAATCCATTAACTGTGAATAATTTTAGTCAAAATAATAGGTAGGCTGTTTTCTTCACTGAAACTGCTTACCATTTTGGTGGGCAGTGCATTGTAATATCTCTTTCCTATATATTCCTATTCTGCACTTACCCAAATGATTTCCCTTATACAACTAAAATACGAAGGGTAACTTCATGTGCTACATTTTTTTCTCTTTATTTCCTCCACCTAAGGTGATGGATTAATTTCAATACTCTGAACTATCAGAGCAAAATTTTCATATCGATTTTAATCATCATGTAGAGGAAATAAACATGACGATGACGCCTTATATTTTAAATCTCATAATTGCAATGTGTCTTGGTGCTTTGATTGGCGCTGAACGCCAATGGCGGCAAAGAATGGCAGGGTTAAGAACAAATGCTTTAGTTGCAACAGGGGCGGCTGTTTTTATTTTAAGTTCAATAGAAACTTCGCCAGATAGCCCTGGTCGTATTGCAGCTCAAGTTGTTTCAGGTATTGGATTTCTTGGTGCTGGTGTGATCATGCGTGAAGGAATGAATATACGTGGTCTTAATACAGCCGCAACGCTTTGGTGTTCAGCAGGAATTGGCGTGTTATGTGGCTTAGGCTTATATCAATTAGCAACCATAGCTACACTTCTTATTCTTTGTGCGAATATTTTATTACGAGAAGCTGCTCAGCGGATAAACGCTCAGCCACAACATCAAGCGATAGACATTGAACAACGTTACTCAATACGAATTATTTGTCATGAAGAAGATGAGGTTTTAGTTAGAACACTCATTTTACAAGCAATAAATGGACTACATGTTAGATTACAATCTTTAAGTAGTGCTGATACATTGATGCCTAGCCAGTTGGAAGTTTGTGCTGAATTACTTGCAACACCTGTTGAGCAAAAAGAGATAGAGGCGATTGTTTGTAGAGTAAGTTTAGAGAAGAGTGTCAGTGCAATTAATTGGAAGATAGCGGCAGAGCATCCTGCTTAATGAGTTTTTTGAGAATAATGCCTTTCTAACCAAAGCTCCTTGTATTGATTATAGGAGCTTTTTGTCATCGAGATAACTAGATATCAACTTACAAAGTTATTTCAAAAAAGAATATAAGTATTGATAAAAGTTATAAAGAATATAACTTTGTAGTTTGTAAGTAATAGTTCTGTCATATTTCAAGCTGTTGTGTCGGGGATTACGCTTATTCGTATCAGTTACATACTTTTGTATGCTCTTAGTAAAGCATTCACTTTTGCCTATCCAAACCTCAAACTATTCATATCATCAACATAATACTTAATTTAAGAACTAACTCCTTTGATGAGAATAATGAGATCTTAGTCATATATTACGTATTATTACTAATATATAGAAATAAAGTATTTTGTTTGAGTAATTATTATTTTTGTAACTATTACTTTATGGAATAAAAAAAGGAAAAATCTATTCAAAAAAAGCTAATTAAAATACGCAATAGGGTGGAATATATTCATTTTCGTTTTAATAAAAACAAACATTTTACCTAAATTGATTAATACACAATTATTTGCATTGTGGTTAACCCGTATATAATGAGCTATGAATGAAAAATATTGAACAGAGCTCGAGTATATTTGGCGTGATTTCTCATCTTTATTAATCTCGCGCTTTAAGTCAATTTGATTTATCTCTGTTTATTTTGTTTTTAATAAACAGTAAAAACTAAAATCAAGTAAGCGATTGCTACTTATGGTTTACTTATTAAATGAGGTACTTAGGGGTATTGTAGGACAAAAAGTCGTTATTAAGGGGCTTAGCGCAGTATAGAATCTTGGGTTAAAATCAATGTTTTCCATTGATTATATTGGATTTTTTTTTAATACCTAATTTATACTCTCAAATTATTTCAATGTATTTGGTGAAAATTTTATCAATATTTTCTATCGCATTTAATTTAAGTTTGATTTTTTGAGTAATGTTTTTAATTTAATCAAATTAGCCCCTCAAAAAATGGAGAAGAATTCAGGAAAATGGTGAGTTTAGACCGCTACAGTAAAGCTGATGAATTGCTGTGGTATGTAGTTTGTAATCACTAATCAATGATGAATGAAAATCTTTTGAAAGATTGTAGGATTTTTTGTAAAGGTCATGTAGAGAAAATGATACCAATAAGTAATCTTATAATAAGCGTAGAAAAATCACACCGCCTCTTTCATTCGATAAAATAATAATTTCAGAATTATATTGTTTATAACTTTGTCAAGGATGTAAATCTTACTTATTACAGAAAGAGAATTATCTTAGTATGAAATAGATGTGTCATTGGTATTTACAGTGGAAATATATATAAAAGATAATTGTGCCACTGACCTTTTTCGATTTACCAAAAAAGATAAAATCAAGTATAAGAGGAACGCTAATTAAAAAAATTGCCAGTATAAAAGAGTGAGCAATCATTTCATGTTTGCTTACTAAAAAACGCTGTAACTCATTTCAATAGAACTGAAAGCAATACACAAAGTATTTGCATTCACGGCATGAATAAACTCAATTATTACTTTTGAAAAATACGGTTACAATATTTTTCAAAAGCTTTCTTTTCCAAAAATTTAGAACACTTTTGGGGTATAGAATACTAAGCATTGTTATTGGTTTTTAAGATTAATCTAATAAATGAGATGTGGGCCTTGATTATTTAGATACATCAATATTTTTATTAGGTTTTGATAGAGAGGAAAAGTCTTTTGAAACTCGAAATTACTCATAAAAAGGGTAATAAAATGAGTCAAATTAGTGGTTAGAATAGAAGAATATTTAGAGATATATTTTATCGTTTTAAGTAACGATATATCGATATTTAAATCTTTATGCTCTCCTAATCCCGTCAACATCAACTTTTGTTAAGTAATGATGTTGTTACGATGTCAGCACTTTTTGTTCTGTAATGTCTTGAGACTTATGCTAACTAGGTTGAAAAAAAGAAGCTAACCGAGTGATAAGAAGAAAAGTGAAACAATACTCATCATTTGTAAGAGCAAAACAAATTGCTGTTAAGAGTTGTTTTGGGGGTAAAAAGTAACATTTGATATTTTTTAGTTCTAGGTAATGCCAATAGAATAATCAATAAGATGTTATTTTGATCATATTTGCTTTTCTGTCTTTACATTGAAAAAGCTGATGTGTACAAGTGTTAACTCGGAGTTGTCGTATTTGTCATTACAGTCATTTATTGTGCAGAGGTAATGCTGATAACAGGAAAAACAGAATTTATATTTTGTCTTATTATTTTATGAATTAATTACTTTATATTGAAGATCTTGGGATCTTTTTTTATGGAATTGAAATTTATATTTCAAAAAATGTCTTTTTTTTATAACAAAAGAGGAGTGGTTATATAAAATATAATTAATAGAACTGTTTTTTTCTTTATGTTTTTTTACTGATCGTTATATTTTTAATTAATTTTAGGCTGTTTAATTAATATATATATCTATACAGTAAAAAAATAAGGTGCTTTTAATTTTATTTTTAAATTTAATAAAGTATGGCTTTATTTTATAAAAAGATGATTGTTTTTTTGAAATTAACTTAAGCTAAATATTGTATTATTCTTATATTGCATTTTAAATTGATAATTAAATTTCAGGTGTTTTTTATTTAATTAAATAAAAAACATTCTTTTGATTTTATATTAATCTCGTTGAGATTTTAAATTCTCACTGTTCATAATATATACTGTAATTCATAAATAAAACTTATTTGTATGTGGATATTATTTCTCTGTGACTAATTTACAGCCAATAAAACTCTTATTAAGAGTTCTGTAATTTAAGTGTTAAATAGCACTTAATAAGTATTAGTTAAATTGCATTATTACAATTGAAACTTTAATGGCGTGGAAATAAATATTCAATGATTTAAGGGTGAAGATGCATAACTAAGAATTTAATTTTATGTGACTTATCGTCCTGCCTAATAAACCAACCTTAGTATCATGTTGATTTCAAAGAGTAATTTCAATTATGAAATAATGAAAAAATTTAGGATAACTATAAATAATTAGAATAGGTTATTTTTCAAACAAATTGTAAATAAAAAGTGATCATTTCTGAAGGTTTACGTAAATGATGAAAAAAATAATATCTATAGAAATATTTATTAAAATTGGGAAGCTTGTTTAGATAAAGATGAGGAGGAGATATATCAATATATGTTACTGTGATCAAAAAAATCTTCAATTGTGGATTTGTCAAATTTTTATGCTGTATTTTTAGGTTTATAAGTTTAATAGATCGTATAAAATAAAAAATTATCATTAATATTTTAATTTGGGTAGATTAGCTTATTAATTTACACCTAGTTTTATTACTTTTATCACTTGAATAGTTAATGAACTAATTCCATAATAATGATTATCTTTTTGTGATGTGACTCACATAGTATTTAAATTAGACTACTTTATCCGTTGAATAACTTAATCGTTAAGGAGTAAAGTTGTCGCGTTAGGATTATTCTTAACGAGCTATATTGGCGAGCATTTAAAGTTTACTTTTAATTTAAATGTTTTTTTCGCTACTTTTGAAAATGATCGTAACTAAGTAATACAAGGTAGTGTTACTACGTGTCATGTTCATAAAATGGGGCCTGGAGATTTAATATTACATTTATATTAATTTCCTCGGGATCTTTCATTAGAGAGATCCTCTTTGTTCAATATAATCGGACGGGATGTAAAGAGATGAGTACGGTTGAATTGCTTAAGCATATTTATGACATAAATTTATCGTATTTGCTTTTGGCGCAAAGGTTAATTAACCAAGAAAAGGCTTCCGCAATGTTTCGGCTTGGGATTAGTGACGCTATGGCGGATGCACTGGCAGAGCTTACATTGCCTCAATTGGTTAAGTTGGCTGAAACAAACCAACTAATCTGTAATTTCCGGTTTGAAGACAGCGAAACAATAGAACAACTCACTAAAGAATCTAGAGTGGATGATTTGCAACAAATCCATACTGGCATTCTTCTTTCTTCTAACTTGTTTCGTCAGTTATCGGAACAAGATACTACTGCGACAAAGAAACGGGCATAACAATGAGTGAGAAAAGTATCGTCCGAGAAGCGAAGGATATTCGCTTAGCAATGGAATTAATCACCTTGGGTGCCCGCTTACAGATGCTTGAAAGTGAAACTCAATTAAGTCGGGGGCGTTTAATTAAATTATACAAAGAATTAAGAGGGAGCCCCCCTCCAAAAGGAATGCTGCCATTTTCAACGGATTGGTTTATGACATGGGAACAAAATATCCATTCCTCAATGTTCTATAACGCCTATCGCTTTTTATTAAAAAATGGCGGTTGTGTTGGTGTTGAGGCTGTTGTTAAAGCTTATCGTTTATACTTAGAACAATGTCCACCTGTTAAAGATCAAGAACCTATTTTAGCACTAACAAGAGCATGGACATTAGTACGCTTTGTTGAAAGTGGCATGTTGCAACTTTCCGTTTGTACCAAATGTAATGGTTCATTTATTACACACGCACACCAGCCAGCTAGCAATTATGTTTGTAGTCTTTGCCAGCCACCTTCTCGCGCAATAAAAAAACGTAAACTTTCCGCCAATCCTGCCGATATTAACTTACAACTGTTGGATGGTCTTGAACAGTTTGCAATGTGATTCGAGATTGAAAGTTAAATATCAGGTTATAGAGCTTAGTTATCTATAACCTGAGCCGTTTCCTCTCCCCCTCCTATCTCTTGCTGCTATGTTCGCCATTCTCTCTATAACGAAATTAGCTAAAGGGATATCGCGTGTTAGTACTCTTAGGATATATCGTGGTTATGAGCGCCGTCATCGGGGGATATCTTCTCGTCGGTGGTAGTTTAGGTGCCTTGTACCAGCCAGCCGAATTTATAATCATCTTTGGTGCCGGTATCGGTGCTTTTATTGTGGGTAATAATGGTAGAGCAATTGTATCGACAATGAAGATCTTACCGAAATTACTTCGTAGTACAAATTACAATAAAGCGATGTACATGGATTTAATGGCACTCATGTTTCGTTTATTGTCAAAAGCCCGTCAAAACGGGATGTTGGCATTAGAGAGAGATATCGAAAACCCACAACAAAGTGACATTTTTTCCCAATATCCTCGCATTATGAAAGATGTTTATATGCTCAGTTTTATTACTGACTATATGCGTCTGATGGTGACAGGAAATATGAATCCTTATGAAATTGAATCTCTGATGGATGAAGAGATTGCAACTTTTGAGGAGGAAAGCGAAGTGCCTGCAACAGGCTTATCGGCGATGGGTGATTCATTACCAGCGTTCGGTATCGTTGCTGCGGTTATGGGTGTTGTTAATGCGTTAGGTGCCGCGGATAGACCTGCTGGCGAAATGGGCGTATTAATTGGACACGCAATGGTTGGTACTTTCTTAGGTATTTTATTAGCTTATGGTTTTATTTCGCCATTAGCTTCTAGACTCAGACAGCGCTCTAGTCAGCAAATGAAAATGATGGAGTGCATCAAAACAACATTGTTATCTAGCATGAATGGATATGCGCCACAGATAGCTGTTGAATTTGGACGTAAAACCCTCTTTCTGGCAGACAGACCTTCTTTTATTGAGTTGGAAGAACATGTACGTCAGGTACGGACACCAATGCAGGCAAATCCTGATGCAATGAAAGAAGAGTAATTATGAAGAGTAATTCACAAATCATTCGAGTTAAAAAGCGAGGAAGAAAGCAACATAACGCTCATGGCGGTGCATGGAAGATAGCTTATGCTGACTTTATGACTGCAATGATGGCTTTCTTTCTGGTGATGTGGTTACTTTCAATCTCTAGCCCGCAAGAATTAACTCGTGTAGCAGAATACTTTCGTACGCCATTAAAAGTTGCTATTGAAAAAGGGCGATTTAGTGGGGATGCAACCAATCCTATTCCTGGAGGCGGGCGTGATCCTGTTTATAACGAAGGTGATATTTTGCCAAAAGGCCAGGAAGATAAACAGCTCAATGAAAAACAACAATTCCGCCGATTAAAAGAGAATTTAGAACAAGTCATTTTAAATGATCCTAGATTAAAAGATCTGAAGCCTCATTTATTAATCGACATGATGGATGAAGGTTTACGCATCCAAATTATCGATAAAGCCAATCGACCTATGTTTAGAGTCGGTAGTGCTACCGTTGAACCTTATATGAAGGATATTTTGACGGCAATTGCACCTATTTTAAATGACACGCCATACAAAATTAGTTTATCGGGTCATACCGATGATATTCCTTATGCAAGTGGCGCTTTTAAATACAGTAACTGGGAACTATCAACGGATCGCGCGAATGCCTCTCGTCGAGAGTTAATTGGTGCTGGCTTAGGTGAATGGAAAGTGTTGCGTGTTGTGGGTATGGCATCAACAGTTCATTTAGTTAAAGAGGATGGTTTTGCACCTGCTAACCGACGGATCAGTATTCTGGTCTTAACGAAGCAAGCAGAACAAAAAATTGTACAAGAAAATGAGCGGGTTGCACCGACAGTAACTGAGGCTTCAGAAATTGAACCTCTACTTTCAGGGCAAGAAACCCCACAAGAAAAAGCAGAAAATACACAGACGGGTTCGTCTGTGTCTTCTGCATCTGAGCTTCCCGAATCAAAAAAGGAAAATGTTGAAACAGGAGTTTCTGGGGAAAGTTTGCCATCACAATCGACAAATATTACTACAAAGCAGGGAACAGCCCCCTAATTTGTTAGTAATCGCGTAAAGGTGAATGAGTAACGATGGATATTACTGAGTTTTATCAAACATTTTTTGATGAAGCAGATGAGTTGTTAGCTGATATGGAACAGCATTTGCTGTTACTTGATCCTGCAAATCCAGATCAAGAACAGATGAATGCGATTTTCCGTAGTGCGCACTCCATAAAAGGAGGAGCTGCAACATTTGGCTTCGTTAAACTTCAACAGACCACTCATGTGCTTGAAAACTTGCTCGATAGTGCAAGACGTCATGAGATGGCGCTCACCGACGACATTATTAACCTGTTTCTGGAAGCGAAAGATATTATGCAACAGCAATTGGATGCACATAAAAACTCACAAGAACCTGATGAGGAAACATTTAACTATATTTGTGAGAAGTTGCGTCAGCTGGCTCTCGATGTAAAAGAAGAACAATCCGCTCCTCAAGTTGAGGTTGGTGCTGGATCTGAAGCTTCAGACTCACAAGCGACAATGACTGAAACTTCTGTTTTGTCATCTGACTCTGAAAGTGTGCAAACTGAAGCCACAGAAACCATGGTCGAAGTAACATCGACAATGGCGGCTGATGGACATTATTACCATCATATTATTTTGTCTGATCTTAAAGAGACAGATATTGATTTAATGCTTGATGAATTAAAACACCTTGGTGAAGTTAGCCAAGTTGAAAAACAGCATCATGGTCTTGAAGCAATATTAAAAACCACTGCAACAGAAGAAGATATCAGCGCTGTACTTTGTTTTGTGATTGAACCTGAACAAATCTCGTTTAAAAAAGTGGCTGTTGCAGAAAAAGCACCAGAAGAAAACACAGTTACAGAAGAAAGTACAACATCTGTTGATGATGTTCATGTTGAAAGCCAAGTAGAACAAGCTATATCTGCACAAAAAACAGTTGCTGAAAAAGTGACTCCATCAGCAGAACCTGCTAAAGCACCAGTGGCATCGGCTGCATCAGCGAAAAGACCTGTTGCGGCAGCTGCACCAAAAACAGAATCAAGCAGTATTCGTGTTGCAGTTGAAAAAGTTGACCAATTAATCAACTTAGTTGGTGAACTGGTTATCACACAGTCAATGTTGGCACAGCACAGTGGTAGCCTTGAGCCTGCAATATATAGTGATTTACTAAGTTGTATTGCTCAGTTACAGCGTAATTCTCGTGATTTGCAAGAATCTGTTATGTCAATTCGTATGATGCCGATGGAATATGTTTTCAGTCGCTTCCCTCGAGTTGTGCGTGATGTTGCAGGTAAAATGAATAAAAAAGTTGAGCTAAATATGATTGGTAGCTCAACAGAACTGGATAAAAGCTTAATTGAAAAAATTATCGATCCTTTAACTCACTTAGTTCGTAACAGTCTTGATCATGGTATTGAAATGCCAGCCGATCGTGTTGCAGCAGGTAAACCGGAAGCGGGGCAATTAACCCTGTCTGCGGAACATCAAGGCGGTAATATTTGTATTGAAGTGACTGATGATGGTGCCGGATTAAACCGTGAACGTATTTTGAAAAAAGCGATTTCCTCTGGGCTTGCAGTTTCTGAAAATATGAGCAACGAAGAAGTTGCTATGCTGATTTTTGCACCGGGTTTCTCTACTGCAGAAGTCGTCACGGATGTTTCTGGTCGTGGTGTGGGTATGGATGTTGTAAAAAGAAATATCCAAGAGATGGGCGGTCAAATTCAAATTAGTTTTGAAGTAGGTAAAGGAACGCGCATTCGTATTTTACTTCCACTGACATTAGCAATTTTAGATGGTATGTCTGTTAAAGTTCATGACGAAGTCTTTATTTTACCATTAGGAACGGTAGTCAGTTCTTTACAACCGGAAGAAGAAGATATTTATCCATTGGCTGGTGATGAGAAATTATTGCAGGTCAGAGGAGAATATTTACCACTGATTGAACTGCATCGTACTTTTAATATTGAAGGTGCTCAAACCGATATTACTCAAGCAATTGCGGTAATTGTTCAAAGTGCCGGACGTCGTTATGCTTTATTGGTAGATCAATTAGTTGGTCAGCATCAAGTTGTTGTTAAAAATATAGAAAGCAATTACCGAAAAGTGCCTGGAATATCTGCTGCAACAATTATGGGCGATGGTAGTGTGGCTTTAATTCTTGATGTACCAGAATTGCAACGTTTAAGTCATACACAAATGACGAATAAGAAAAAGAATACAACTGCAAGCGCAGTCATTTAATAGTGAGGATAAAATAAGATTATGGCTTCGGAACATTTCGAGAAATTATCCGGTGAAACTGTTGGACAAGGATTTCTAATTTTTACGCTGGGCGATGAAGAATATGGAATTGATATTTTAAAAGTCCAAGAAATTCGTGGATATGATCAAGTTACACGTATTGCTAATTCACCTAGCTTTATTAAAGGTGTAACTAATTTACGGGGCGTTATTGTTCCGATAGTTGATCTGCGTATTAAATTTTCACAAGAAAGTGTAACTTATAATGACAATACTGTTGTTATTGTGGTTAACTTATTAAATCGAATTGTGGGAATTGTTGTTGATGGCGTTTCTGATGTTCTTACGCTAAAGCCAGAGCAAATCTGCCCTGCGCCAGAGTTTGCAGTCACAATGTCTACTGAGTATTTAACAGGTTTAGGTACTTTAGATGAAAGAATGCTTATTCTTGTTGATATTGAAAAATTACTCAACAGTGAAGAAATGGAATTAGTCGATAGCGCAACAATTCAAGCTAAATAAGTTTTTATTTTTTAAAAAATAATCTAAATACTGTTCCGGTAATTTTGCCGGAATAGTTATTTCTATCTTTTTTATTTTATTAGCGAGTGCTAAAGCATTAAATTAACTTTAAGTAAAATTAAAAGATAAAAAAGAACTAATAATTTTAGTTAAGTTCTATTTTATTATTTATTAACTTATAAGTAGCTATCACCTAGCTGTAATATTTTTCTACTGACGGAAATAACTTTAAAGTTTTTTATACTTATAATTTTAATTAAAAACAGTATTACCACCGCTTTCTAATGGGGCAAAAGCATGACTAAGACGAAATGAAACCTATAAAGTTTCTCTTAAGTCTGCCGATAACTTGCTCATTACCGTTTATTATAAAAAGGGAAACTATGTTTAGCCGAATGAAAATAGTGACTGGATTATTATCCATTCTTCTGTTGTTTGGTGTTTTGCAATTTGTCTCAGGGGGTGTTTTTTACTCAAATATCGTTGAGACAAGAAACGACCTTAATAAAACACTGACAATACAAGATCAACGTGAGCGCCTAGATGAAAGCTGGGCTAACTTACTGCAAGCTCGTAATAACATTAACCGCGCCGCGATTAGTTTTTTATTACAAGATAAAAATCTTAATGTAGATGATTCTCTATCTGTTGACTATCTAACGGGTCTTGCTCGTAAAAATATGTCCCGTGCAGATGAGAAATTTAAAGAATTTGAAAAGAATATTACTGCTTATCAAGTTCACTCAGAAGATGATGTTCGTAGCCTAAAAGGGCGTTTTATCGAATATTACTCTGCATTAAACCAACTGGAAATTTTACTTCAAGATAAAAACTTAAAAGATTTTTTTGAGCAACCAACTACGGGTTATCAAGACGCTTTTTATAAAGAATATCTTGCATATGTCATGCGTAATGAGAAATTTAACGAAGAGTTAAATGTGGCACTAGAAGCCTCTCACCAACGCACTGTCATTACTATGGTTGTATTAGCCATCATCGTGATCTCGGCATTAATTCTATGCTGGTTTGCATTACGTAATGCCTTAATTAGACCATTAAATTCACTTCTAGTAAGTATCAAAACCTTCTCTGAAGGTGATTTACGTCCAAATATCGAAGTGAATGGCCGCAATGAAATGAGCTTGTTAGCAAATGGATTAAAACATATGCAACAAGAACTTATTCAAACCGTTCGTGGTGTCTATCAAAGTACGGAAAACATTTATAACAGCACAAGTGAAATTGCTGCTGGAAATAATGATTTATCTGCTCGTACAGAAGAGCAAGTGGCTTCGTTAGAAGAAACTGCTGCAAGTATGGAACAGTTAACGGCAACCGTAAAACAGAACGCAGACAATGCTCGCCAAGCAAGTAACCTTGCTAATGACGCCTCAGATATTGCCCGCCAAGGCGGAAAAGTTGTTGCTAATGTGGTGCAAACGATGCACGACATAGCCGGAAGTTCTCAGAAAATCACCGATATCACAGCCGTTATCGATGGCATTGCATTCCAGACCAATATTTTGGCACTGAATGCGGCTGTTGAAGCAGCAAGAGCCGGTGAGCATGGTCGCGGATTTGCGGTAGTTGCCGGTGAAGTTCGTAACCTTGCACAGAGAAGTGCAGAAGCTGCTAAAGAAATAAAAACACTGATTGAAGATTCTGTAAGTCGTACTGAAACGGGTTCTGTACTCGTTGAAAGTGCGGGTGAGACGATGACACGTATCGTGGATTCAGTAACGCGTGTTACTGACATCATGGGTGAAATCGCTTCTGCATCAGATGAGCAAAGCCGAGGTATTTCACAAGTTGGCCTTGCAGTTTCTGAAATGGATCGCGTCACTCAGCAAAACGCCTCTTTAGTAGAACAATCTGCAGCCGCTGCTGCTGGTCTTGAAGATCAAGCAGTTGCATTAACCCGCTTAGTTTCAATCTTCAAATTACCGGGTCAGGAAGAAAAAACGCTAGAAAGAAAGGAATCGGATGCAACCCCTGTAGTTAAAGCCGCTGCTCCACTTATAAAACCAGGAACCTCAGAAAAGAAAAAGAGCAGCAGTGTTGAAGATCCCGCTAACTGGGAAACTTTCTAACAACAACAAGTGGCTGACAAGCGGTGGCTTTTAACCACCGCTTTAAACGAGGTGAAGGCATGTTTAGGTTTCGCAAATTAAAGATATCCACCAGTCTCTATTTATTGCTGATGATGTTTTGCGTTATGCAGGTGATTTCTAGTGGTATTTCGCTAGGGATCGTTCATTTGAATAACGAACAGATCACCAGAGTAGATATAGATACATCTAAGCGAGATGAATTAGGATTAAGTTGGGCATCTTTGATACAAACACGTAATGCAATTAATCGTGTAGCTATTGCAGTGAAAACTGAACAGTCAACGGATTATATTCAATCTATTGAATCAATTGCACTTTCACGTTTGGAAACGGCGAATACACATTTTCAAAATTTCCTTGCTGATATAAATAAAGAGGCAATCCCAACAGAAGAAAAAGAAATCGTTGAAGCAGTAAAAAACGATTACCACGTTTTATATGGTGCATTAACTGAATTACATAGCATGTTAAAAAACGATAACTTCCAAGGTTTTTTAGATCAACCAACAGAACGTTATCAAACTGCGATGGAAAATTCATTTAACACCTATATGAATTATGTTCAGGCAGAAATTACTGAATCTATAGAGCAAGGACATCGATCTTATACTATTGCTATCTTGATGTTTATCGGTGCAATAGCGATGGTTATTGTTGTATCAATCGCGGCTCATCGCTGGCTAAGTTTTAATATCATTAAACCTTTCGCAAGTTTAAGCCGTTATTTTAATGATGTTGCTACCGGTAAATTAAATCGTGAAATTCTTGTCTTTACCGATGATGAAATAGGGGATGTGTTTAGACGACTACGAGATATGCGTGGTGAGCTCGCGCGTTCTATTCGTATCGTTCGTGATAACAGCCATGCTATGTATTCTGGTATTCAAGAAATTTCTAAAGGAAACACGGATTTATCCTCAAGAACTGAACAACAAGCTGCTTCGTTAGAAGAAACTGCGGCAAGCATGGAAGAGTTAACAGCAACGGTAAAACAAAATGCTGATAACGCCTTGCAAGCGAGCAAGCTAGCAGAGTCTGCTTCTGAAACGGCCTTACGTGGTGGCCAAATCACGCACAGTGTTGTTGAAACCATGGATGCGATTACACAAAGTTCTCAAAAGATAGGGGCTATTATCAGTGTGATTGATGGTATTGCGTTCCAAACCAATATATTAGCACTTAACGCAGCGGTTGAAGCTGCGCGCGCAGGTGAACAAGGGCGTGGATTCTCTGTTGTTGCTGGAGAAGTTCGTAACCTTGCTCAACGTAGTGCTGATGCTGCAAAAGAGATCAAATTATTGATTGATGAATCTGTTTTACGAGTCTCTCAAGGTTCTCAACTCGTTAATAATGCAGGGCAGACAATGGAGGAACTCGTCACATCAGTAAATAAAGTCACTGAGTTAATGGCAGAAATCGCCTCAGCTTCTGATGAACAAAGTCGAGGTATTCACCAAGTCGCTGATGCAGTCAGTCAGATGGATCAGGTGACACAGCAAAACGCTGCTTTGGTGGAGCAATCAGCATCTGCTGCCGCAGCATTGGAAGATCAGGCTAATAACCTTGTTGATGCTGTATCGGCATTCGAGTTGCCTGACACGGATGAGAGTAATTCCTCTTCATCCCTAGAAGGTAATGGGTTGAAAAAAGCAGATAAAAAATCATTTTTTAAAAAGACCCATTAAAAAACAATGAAACGTAATGTTACTGAAGTCTTATCAGATATCGCTGCTCAACCGTTGGATATTTTTACCCAACGGTTCATGTTGTCCGATGATCAGTTCCAATCTATATGCCAATTGATTTATCAAAAGGCAGGTATTGTGCTGACTAACAACAAAAGGGAGATGGTTTATAACCGTCTCACTAGGAGGTTACGTGAATTACGGATGAATAACTTTGGTGACTATCTTGCGTTTCTTAAAAGTGATATACGCAACCCTGAATGGCAAGAGTTTGTAAATGCTTTAACAACCAATCTCACCGCATTTTTCAGGGAAGCGCATCATTTTCCTATTTTGGCAAAACATGCCAGAAAAAGGGCAGGAGGAGTCTACCGAGTATGGTGTGCAGCAGCATCTACTGGAGAAGAACCTTATTCAATTGCGATGACTTTACGCGATGTTTTTGGGAATAACCCTTATAAAACCAAAATTATTGCCAGCGATATCGATACTAATGTGTTGGATAAAGCACGAAAAGGTGTTTACCGACAGGAAGAGCTTAAAACTTTAAATGATGAATATTTGAAAAAATATTTTCTCAAAGGTGTCGGCGATTTTGAAGGATACGTGAAAATTAGACAGCAAATTAGCGAGATGGTCTCTTTTCAGTATTTGAATTTACTCGATAAGCAATGGGATCTAGAAGGTAGTTTTGATGCAATTTTTTGTCGTAATGTCATGATTTATTTTGACAAAGCGACACAACAAAACTTACTTAACCGCTTTACCTCATTACTTAAGCCAGACGGAATGCTGTTTGTTGGACATTCTGAGAATGTAAGCCAGCTTAGCAAGGATTTCTACTTGCATGGGCATACCGTTTACGGGCTGACACCAGCAAGGAGAGGTTATGAATAAAATAACGGTACTCTGTGTTGATGATTCGGCGTTAATGCGTCAAATCATGCGAGAAATCATCAACAGTCATAGCGATATGGAAGTTGTTGATTGTGCACCAGATCCTATAGTGGCTCGTGACTTAATAAAAAAGTACAACCCACAGGTATTAACGTTAGACGTTGAAATGCCACGTATGGATGGTATTGATTTCTTGGAAAAACTGATGCGATTAAGACCAATGCCTGTCGTTATGGTTTCATCATTAACAGCAAAAGGTTCAGAAGTGACGTTAAAAGCGTTAGAACTGGGTGCAGTTGATTTTGTGACAAAACCACAGCTTGGTTTGCGTGAAGGTATGATGGCTTATAGTGAACTGATTGCTGAGAAAATTCGTGCAGCAGCTCTTGCTCGAATTAGTCGACGTGAAGTTCAGGCTCCGCCTTCTAAATCATTGTCATTTACACCGATGATTTCGAGTGAAAAGTTGATTGCTGTAGGTGCATCAACTGGTGGCACAGAGGCTATTCGTAATTTTCTAGAACCATTACCTATTACCAGCCCTGCGATATTAATTACGCAACATATGCCCGCAGGGTTTACACACTCATTTGCAGAACGATTAAATCGTTTATGCCAAATTAGTGTAAAAGAAGCAGAAGACGGCGAACGTGTATTGCCTGGGCATGCTTATATTGCGCCAGGTGATTATCACATGGAGCTTCGTCGTAATGGTGCTAACTATCAGATCCACATTAATAAAGAGCCTGCAGTAAACCGTCATCGTCCTTCTGTCGATGTGCTATTTAAGTCAGTCGCAAAATATGCGGGACGTAATGCTATCGGTGTGATTTTAACCGGAATGGGAAGTGACGGTGCTGCAGGTTTATTAGAAATGCGTCGTGCTGGTAGTTATACCTTTGCACAAGATGAAGCGAGTTGTGTCGTCTTTGGTATGCCTCGCGCTGCAGTTGAATTAGGCGCAGTAGACGAAGTGAAAAGCATAAGCGCAATGAGTAAAGCAGTACTGATGAAAATCAGTAGCACACAATCATTGCGTATCTGATTAAGTTCAGTTTAAAAGCAACACAGTAATTTGCCGATATATTTTGAAGGAGTTTTCAATGGCAAGTAAGGATCTGAAATTTTTAGTGGTTGATGATTTTTCAACAATGCGCCGCATAGTTCGTAATTTGCTAAAGGAATTAGGATTTACGAATGTAGAAGAAGCAGAAGATGGTGCTGACGCGTTAGCTAAATTACGCAATTCGGCAATTGATTTTGTGATCACAGACTGGAACATGCCAAACATGGATGGTCTAGAGCTTCTTAAAAATATTCGTAGTGATGCGGGACTTGCAGCAACACCAGTGTTAATGGTGACCGCTGAAGCTAAAAAAGAAAATATCATTGCAGCAGCGCAGGCTGGTGCAAGTGGATATGTTGTTAAACCTTTTACAGCAGCAATTCTTGAAGAAAAACTAAATAAAATTTTTGAAAAACTGGGCATCTAAGGAGTCGCAATGAGTGGGAATCCAATTATGCCGAAAGATAATATTGAAATGACATCTGATATTATCAGCCGGATCGGACAATTGACGCGGATGTTACGCGACAGTTTGCGAGAATTAGGATTGGATAAAGCAATAGCCGAAGCAGCAGAAGCCATCCCTGACGCTAGGGAACGACTGGACTATGTTGCTCAAATGACCGCTCAGGCAGCTGAGCGTACATTGAACTGTGTCGAAGCTGCGCAACCTAAACAGGATGCGTTAAGTTCCGATGCGACTAAGCTTACTGAACGTTGGGACCAATGGTTTGAACAGCCAGAAGAGCTGAAAGATGTACGCTCTCTTGTAACCGATACCCGCAATTATTTGCGGGATATCCCTGAGAGTACGGCTTTTACTAACAGTCAGTTATTGGAAATTATGATGGCACAGGATTTCCAAGATCTGACCGGCCAGGTAATTAAACGCATGATGAGTGTTGTTCAAGAAATTGAAAAACAACTCGTGATGGTATTAATGGAAAACCTGCCACCAGAGCAACTTGAAAAGTCTAATGTGAAGAAAGAGACTGACTCTTTATTAAATGGTCCACAGGTTAATAAAAACAACGCTGGTGTGATCAAAAATCAAGATCAAGTTGATGATTTACTGGAAAGTTTAGGTTTCTAACCTTCTAATGAGTTTTAGGGCGATAAGGACGTTGAGATATGCAGGACGCATTCGCTCTATGCTCAGCTCTTTTAGGATGGTGTATTTTATGGATAAAAAATCACGTAATAATGCTTTAATAGCACACGCTATTGAAGAAAATGTAAGCCGCTTTTTTTAAGCGGCTTTTGAAGTTATCGAAATAAACATCAAAAGTAAAATTGCTCAATTTTGCTGTGAGTTTTGCTGATTTCCTTATAATCAGCGTCAATATTGCCTATATTTCCATTTTTATCATTGGGTTGTTTTTTTAAGTGCATACTGTCATAGCCCAAAAAGCCCCGTAAATTTGCGATTGTTCAGCCCATCAATTTCCTCTGAATTTGTCATGCTTAGAGTCATTTCATTCATGCTTTTAATCTCAATATCTAAATCGGACAGACTGTGGCTGAAGATAGCGATCTCGAAAAAACAGAAGACCCCACACCCCATAAACGGGAAAAAGCCAAAAAGGATGGGCAAATTGTCCGTTCTAAAGAGCTATCGTCCGTATTAATGGTCTTGGGTGGTGTGAGTTTGCTGTGGATGAGTGGTGGGTTTATCACTCGTGGGCTATATGCCATGTTAACAGAAGGGTTTACGTTTAATCATCACCTTATTGGTAATGAGAATTTGCTGATCCCTCGATTTGGTAGCTTGATTAAACAAGCTGTGTTTGCGCTATCACCGGTGTTTTTGGGTTTAGTACTTGTGGCAATTGGTGGCTCTGCCTTATTAGGCGGAATTAACTTTAGTAGTAAATCCATTAAGTTTGATCCGAAAAAATGGAACCCTATTTCTGGGTTAAAGCGCATTTTTTCAATGAATGCGTTAGCCGAGTTATTTAAAGCGATACTGAAATCAACCTTTGTGGGGATCGCTGCAACTGTTTTTTTATGGCACAACTGGAACGATATTCTTCATCTGATCACGCTTCCACCACTGAGTGCACTAGCGAATGCGATGCAACTACTGATTTTCGCCGTCTATATCACTGTTTTTATGCTGATCCCGATGGTGGCATTTGACATTATTTTCCAAATTCGTAGCCATTTGAAAAAGCTACGCATGACGCGCCAAGAAATTAAAGATGAATTTAAACAGCAAGAGGGTGATCCGCAACTTAAAGCACGTATCCGTCAGCAACAACATGCGATGTCTCGCCGTCGAATGATGGCGGATGTACCGAAAGCTGACGTTATTGTTACGAACCCAACACACTATGCTGTTGCACTGCAATATAACGACAAAATGACTGCACCTAAAGTTTTAGCAAAAGGTGCAGGGGCTATTGCGTTAAAAATTAAAGAGATTGGTGCAGAAAATCGAATTCCGCTTCTAGAAGCACCACCGCTTGCTAGGGCGTTATATCGTCACAGTGAAATAGGCCATGCAATACCTTCAACCCTCTATGCTGCGGTTGCAGAGGTACTTGCATGGGTTTATCAACTGAAACGATGGAAAACCGAAGGTGGTTTAAAACCTAAACAACCTATGAACTTGCCAGTGCCTCCCGCACTGGACTTTGCTGGAGAAGATAATCGTCATGGCTAATTTGGCCTCATTACTCCGCTTGCCGGGAAATTGGAAAAGTTCTCAGTGGCAGATACTGGCTGGGCCAGTGCTTATCTTGTTGATACTGTCAATGATGGTATTGCCATTGCCACCTTTTCTATTGGATTTATTATTTACCTTTAATATCGCACTCTCCATCATGGTGCTGTTGGTTGCAATGTTCACTCGACGTACTTTGGACTTTGCTGCTTTTCCCACTATTTTGCTATTTACCACGTTGTTACGTTTATCATTAAACGTTGCTTCAACACGTATTATCTTAATGGAAGGACATACAGGACCAGAAGCGGCAGGGCGCGTTGTTGAGGCCTTTGGCCATTTCCTTGTTGGCGGTAACTTTGCTATCGGTATTGTGGTCTTTATCATCCTTATTTTGATTAACTTTATGGTTATCACCAAGGGTGCGGGACGTATTGCTGAAGTCGGTGCGCGTTTTGTGTTAGATGGAATGCCAGGTAAACAGATGGCAATCGATGCTGACCTGAATGCTGGTATTATCAGCGAAGATGAAGCTAAAAAACGCCGTAAAGAAGTTTCATTAGAATCCGACTTTTACGGTTCAATGGATGGTGCGAGTAAGTTCGTTCGTGGTGATGCCATCGCTGGCTTAATGATCCTTGTGATTAACGTGGTAGGTGGCCTTATCGTCGGTGTCGCTCAACACGGAATGGCATTAAACGATGCCGCAACAACTTATACCCTTTTAACCATTGGTGATGGTCTGGTTGCGCAAATTCCTGCATTGATTATCTCAACAGCAGCGGGTGTTATCGTTACTCGTGTTGCAACAGATGAAGACGTTGGGCAACAAATGGTTACCCAACTGTTTGACAATCCTCGTGTTCTACTGTTAACCGCAGGCGTACTTGGTCTGTTAGGTTTAGTGCCGGGAATGCCTAACTTTGTTTTTCTTTTCTTCACCGCAGCATTAGGTGGATTAGGTTGGTATATCTTACGCCGTAACGCCAATCCTGAAGTGCAACAACAAAAAGAGATGGAAGAAGTTGAAAAACAAAACCGTGTTGTTGAAGCTTCATGGGAAGATGTACAACTTGAAGATCCATTAGCTATGGAAGTAGGGTATCGCTTAATTCCAATGGTAGATAACCGCCAAAATGGTGAGTTATTAGGCCGAATTAGTGGTATTCGTAAAAAGTTTGCTCAGGAAACGGGATATCTTCCTCCTGTTGTTCATATTCGAGACAATATGGAGTTAAGACCTTCTTCTTATCGCATTCTAATGAAAGGGGTTGAAATTGGTCACGGTGAAGCGCATCCAGGTCGTTGGTTAGCAATCAACCCGGGTAATGCCGTTGGCTCTTTAGAGGGTGATATTACTCAAGAGCCTGCATTTGGTTTACCGGCAGTTTGGATTGATGACAGCTTAAGAGAGCAAGCACAGGTTCAAGGCTATACCGTTGTCGCTGCTAGTACTGTTATTGCAACGCACTTTAACCATGCATTAGCGAAATACTCATCAGAATTATTTGGTCGTCAAGAAGCACAAATGTTGTTTGATCGGGTGAGTAAAGAGCTCCCTAAAATGACAGAAAATATGATCCCAGATATGCTTTCGCTTACAGTGTTGCACAAAGTATTGCAAAATCTGCTGTCTGAACAAGTGCCTATTCGTGATATGAGAACCATATTAGAAGCTTTAGCAGAGCACGCACCAGAGCAGAAAGATCCAGCTGAATTAACAGCCGTTGTTCGTGTTGCACTTCGCCGTGCGATCACACAACACTGGTTTGGTGATCAAGATGAAATCCAAGTCATTGGCTTAGATGCCAGCTTAGAGCGTATTCTTGTTCAAGCAATGCAAAGTGGCGGTGGTTTAGAGCCGGGGCTGGCTGAGAATATCGAACAACAAGCAGCAGATGCAGTGCGTCACCAAGAGATGTCTGGTGGTGCTCCAGTATTGCTAGTGAATCATGCGTTGCGTTCATTATTGTCACGTTTCTTACGTCGTAGCCTGCCACAATTAGCCGTGTTGTCGAATATGGAAGTTAGTGAAGGTCGTCGCATTCGTATGACATCGATGATTGGTGGACAACCTCATTAATCATTCTCACTGATCAACTGTTATTAAAGCCAAGGCCACTTTATTAAGTGGCCTTTTTTATATTTATAAAATAGAAAGATGTGATGGGGTAGAGAGTCGGAGTCGTGTTAGCTTTTTACTCACAACAAAGAGAGAAGTCAGCTCATCAAGAAATAGATAGCTTAGTGATATCTATTTTAGATAAGAGAAGTGTCACAAGGATGAGATAAATAACAGCACAGTGTGATCGGTTGGTGGCGTTAAAGTAAGTGGCATTTTCGTTTTACCCGTAACGCAAAACGCCATCAATATTGATGGCGTATCGTGTGAATTCTGATAATTATTGAGAAAACCTAAACCTGAATTTTACGCCCAGCCAGTGTTGAACGCTGTGCTTGCCCATCAGAACCATAAAGGGTTGGGCTGTGGTTCTTCTGCAAAAAACGGATAGCATCACTATTACGAGCGATATGTTGATCGAGCAGTAATCCGTTATGTTGATTCAGATATTTTAACTCCGCCGTAACGTCTATTATCTGTGTCCATAAATCAGATAAGAACGGCAACCCTTCATAAGGTTTTTCTACACCGGCTTGTAGGCTTAGCGTATGACGCTGTTGGTCTGTATGACCTAAAGCCGACAAGACAAAATTCTTCTGTTCAGTTACTTCGTGCAGGGCATTGATATCAATATTACCTGCGCATAATAACTGTTGTTCAGCACGTAAAATACCCGCAATGGTATTAAGCTGTGATAATTGAAGATCTAAAGTCTGGCGGAGTTCTTCCATCATAATCATTAAAATATTATTGAGTTATGCTTTCAGCAGCTTCACGGAAAAGAGCGTCCGCAATTTTACCGCTGTCCATGGTTAATGTTCCGTTGGCAATTGCTTCTTTTAAGCGAGCAACTTTCTCAACGTCAATGTCTTTATTTCCAGGTTGAACAAGTTTTTTCTGCGCTTCACTCAGTTTTACAGAAGTGTCGCCTGTTGCAGTTTTTTGTTCAGTTGTTCCCGATTTACGTGAGCCCTGAGTGACTTCACCCGGGTTACGTTGTGCAATTGCATTAATCGGAAGCAGTGGATTCGCGCGTTCAATACTCATAGGGAAATCCTTTGTTAGGCATCAATTAATAGTCAGATGAAGCCATTGTAAAACAACCTATGTGTTTTCGCCTATCATCTTGTTTCTTTATATCGGCTATGAAATCAAAAACTTTAATCTTAGTCGTCATACTCGTCATACTTTAAGTTGTAGCGTTGTTGGCAACACTCACTCGCACTAGTCACACTACTCGTCATACTTCAAGCCGTAGCGGTGTTGACCGCATTCACTCGCACTAGTCACATACTTATGTATGCTCCTAGCGATTCGTTTATTTGTCGCCTAGCTACAATTTGAATTATTTAGAGTATCTATATGCGATGTTTTAAATTATTGTCTAACTACAGCTTTAATTATTTAGAGTGAAAAATGTAGCGCAAGAGAGTTTACCTCGGCTTGCCATAACTGAAACGGGTAACAAGCAATTCAATTTAGGCTTATTCTGCTTATCAGCTTTTTAATCTATTAAAGAGGGATGCGTACAGAGCCGTTTTCCAGTGCTTCGCCAGTGACGATTTGGCCTGATTTAACTCTTACTCGAATAGTTTCATTGGCGACAGAATTGTTTATGGCTTTGCCTTCATAACGGATCTGAAAGTGAGGGCCTTGCGCAAATACAGTGACTGTTTGTCCCGCCAAAATAGCCCAAGGGCGACGAACCATTGTCGAAGTTAAAGGTTTTCCTGCGGATATTTGTCGCATTGCGATCGCATTTTTAATTAATGCAGGATCGCGTAATACATCATAAGGTAATTTTTCTAATTCACCCGTTGTCATGCTAACGACAGAAGTTTCAATCATGTCATCACGGCTGATGTCTTTTTTTGCGATTAAATATTTACCATTAACGCTAACATCAACTTGAATAAAACGACGTTGTTTATCACATTGAATTGGGATTGAAAGACGCCCCCAATTACGAGCACCAGCATGACGTTGGATCTCTTGTGTGTGGCAGACTGGCCATTTATCTTCTGGTGTTAAAACTGTCACAGTCACTTTATCGCCTTGTTGATGAAGTGCGACAAAGAAATCTTGTAGTTCTTCAGGGAGTGATTTCGCGACACTTACATTCACCATAAAGAAAAAAGAAAATAGACCGATAAGAGTTCTAACTAACATAATTTGTATCACCTTACAGAGTTGATGCTAATTGTGCGTTTGCCATTATTTAGCAATAACAGTGTACATCGACTTTGCACGCCTTAAACGCATAAATAGCAATCCAATTTACGCCTATTCCTCCAATCATCTTTTTTTTGAGCGTTTATTCTGTCAACTGAAATTGTTTTATCAGCTGAGGTAAGTGGCTTAGCCACCAAGGATAGAAGATGCTCGATAAATTAGAAAATACGTTTCATTTTCAACAAGAAGCGCTCTCAATACGTAATAAACGCCAAGAAATTCTCGCTGCGAATATCGCTAACGCAGATACCCCAGGCTTTCAGGCTCGTGATATTGATTTTGCTTCTGAATTGAAGAAAACCATTGAAAATGGGCGTACAGGTACTCATGGCATGCAATTGGCTATGACATCTGAACGCCATATCCCGATCAAACCCGGTTATCGCTTAGAAGCGGACTTACTCTATCGCGTGCCTCATCAAACTGCGATGGATGGTAATACCGTGGATATGGACATGGAACGTAGTAATTTTGCTGACAATAGCCTTAAGTATCAGGCTGATGTGACATTTATTAACTCGCAAGTTAAAAGCATGATGGCTGTATTGCAACAGTAGGGTAAAGAGCATGTCTTTATTTAGTATTTTCGATATTTCAAGTTCAGCACTTTCAGCGCAATCACAGCGTTTAAATGTGAGTGCCAGCAATATGGCAAACGCTGACAGTGTTGCGGGTCCAGATGGCGACCCATATCGTGCAAAGCAGGTTGTTTTTCAGGTAAACGCACCTGCTGGTCAAGAAATTGGTGGTGTTCGTGTTACTGAAGTGGTGGATGATCCTGCGCCATTTCGTATGGAATATCAGCCGGGACATCCCTTTGCCGATGAAAAAGGGTATGTACGTATGCCAAATGTTGATGTTGTGGGTGAAATGATTAACACCATCTCTGCATCAAGAAGCTACCAAGCTAACGTCGAAGTGATGAACACGGCAAAATCGCTGATGCAAAAAACACTGATGATAGGTCAATAGGGAGAATAAATTGTGGGTATTTCCTCCTCAATGAATGAACCTTATGATAATACCATTATCGGGGATGCTCCTTCTTCATACCATACGAAAAAAAGTGGTAGTGATGATATTAAAGGGAATTTCCTGACACTTCTCATCACCCAGATGAAAAATCAAGATCCAACAAACCCAATGCAAAATAATGAGTTAACTTCCCAGTTAGCTCAGATTTCAACCGTTGAAGGCATTGAAACACTGAATAAAACAGTGAATAACATTGTTGGCCAGATTGACCAAAGTCAGGCGTTAAAAGCCTCTTCGCTGGTGGGACGAGGTGTTATGGTCGCAGGGAATAAAATTGTTGTCTTTCAGCCAACCGACGGTAAAGGTGAGACTGAAAATCCCGGTGATGGGGATGACACCATTCCAACACCTGACACTCAAAATGAAAAAACTCGTCAGCAAATGGGAACGTATAAAGCAGATGGTACGGATCCAAATACGCCTGACAGTGAACACCTTTTTTCAACACCTTTTGGTTTTGAATTACTCAGTCCAACCGATTCTCTTACGATAAACATCACCAATGCGAGTGGTGTGACCGTTCGTACAATCAATATGGACAAAAAGATGCTACCGGATGTTTATAACTTCTCTTGGGATTGTACTGATGAAAATGACAATCCTGTTCCACCGGGAAGCTATAAATTTACCGTTAACGCCACGCTTAATGATGCTCAGGTCCCTGTTAAGACACTGAATTATGCGCTGGTGAATAGTGTGTCCATGGTGGATGGTGGTGCCCGCCTTGATGTTGGCTTAGGTAATACCGTTTCATTGGATGAAATTCGTCAGGTTCTTTAACTAACACATATTCAACTTGGAGGGCGCATGTCCTTTTCACAAGCAGTAAGTGGTTTAAACGCAGCAGCCGCTAACTTAGATACTATCGGTAACAATATTTCTAACTCTGCAACCTACGGTTTTAAAGGTGCAAACGTTTCTTTTGCAGACGTTTTCGCCGGTTCAGGTGCAGGTCTGGGTGTTAAAGTGGCAGGCATTAGCCAAAACTTTAAAGACGGTAGTATCACAACCACTAACCGTCCAACAGACGTGGCAATTTCTGGCGGTGGTTTTTTCCGCATTGAAGACCAAAATGGCGGTGTTTTCTATTCACGTAACGGTGAATTTGGTAAAAATAAAGACGGTTTCCTGACCAATATGCAAGGTATGCGTGTAACAGGTTATCCAGTACAAGTTGTTGATGGTAAAAATGTTGTTCAAAAAGGGGCGACACCAACACCTATCGTTATTCCTACCGATATGATGAATGCCAGTGCAACAGACAAAATCAATATGGCGGTTAACCTTAATTCAGGTGAAGAGAAACCTGCTAAAACGCCATTTGATTCTAAAGATGGTGATACTTATAACTTCAGTACTAACGTTACCACTTACGATAGCTTAGGTAATGAACATAACCTGAACTTATTCTTTGTAAAAACTAATGACAATGAATGGAAAGTTTATGGGCAAGATACGTCAACTAAAATAGCAGGTGGTGCGCCAACGCCTCATCAAGATTTAGGCACTTTAAAATATACCAATGCAGGGGTGCTAGAGAGTTATACAAAGACCGATATGAATATTGCTTCTTTGAATGGCTCTGCTGTGGGTACTATCGAATTAGATTTCACTGGTAGCACTCAGCAAAAAGTCTCTGAATCCAGCGTATCTAAATTAGCGCAAAACGGTTACCAAGCAGGTGAATTCACCAACTTCCGTATTGAGCAAGATGGCTCAATCATGGCGACTTATTCAAACCAACAAAGCCAAGTTGTTGGTCAAATCGCATTAGCTAACTTTGCAAACGCAGGTGGTTTAAGCTCACAAGGCGACAATATGTGGTCTGAAACTAACGGTTCAGGTTCACCAATCGTCGGTGTTGCAGGCTCTGGTGTATTCGGCAAGTTAACCAATAACGCATTAGAAGCGTCTAACGT
The DNA here is from genome assembly GCF_011045835.1 of Proteus terrae subsp. cibarius. Classification (NCBI taxonomy): domain Bacteria; kingdom Pseudomonadati; phylum Pseudomonadota; class Gammaproteobacteria; order Enterobacterales; family Morganellaceae; genus Proteus; species Proteus terrae. Next base: position 2,339,556 of record NZ_CP047349.1, on the reverse strand, counting down.
GGATATGAGCCAAGAGTTAGTCAACATGATCGTTGCTCAACGTAACTATCAATCAAACGCACAAACCATCAAGACTCAGGATCAGATCCTGCAGACTCTGGTTAGCTTGCGCTAATAACGCCGGAAATAATCTGTTATGGATCATGTGATTTATACCGCGATGGGCGGCGCCAGACATTCGATGGAAAATCAAGCTGTCGTGGCAAACAACTTAGCAAACGCATCAACGCCGGGATTCAAAGCGCAGCTTAGTGCAATGCGAGCCGTACCTGTCAATGGCGATACCTTACCGACTCGTACATTAACGGTAGCATCAACGCCAGGTAGCGATCAGAGTCAAGGAACGATGAACTATACCGGCCGATCAATGGACGTTGCTTTAAGTGATAACGGCTATTTAGCGGTTCAACTTGAAGATGGTACTGAAGCCTATACCCGAAACGGGAATATTCAACGTAACGCTGACGGCATGTTGATGGTACAAGGGCGTTTGTTAATGGGTGATAACGGTGCGATTGAAGTACCTGCTCAAGCAAATGTTAGTATTGCCAATAACGGTATTGTGACTGCGCATGTGCCTACTGATCCACCAAAAATGCTGGGTCAAATTGGTCGTCTGAAAATGGTAAAACCAGAGCAAAACGACTTAGTTCGTGGTGATGATGGGTTATTCCATTTATCACCGAAAGGAGTTGCGCGTGCTGGTGAGGAATTACCTGCAGATGATAGCGTGAAGGTGTTAGCTGGTGTGTTAGAGGGCAGTAATGTCAATCCAGCAGAAGCCATGGTCGATATGATAGCAAACGCAAGACGTTTCGAAATGCAAATGAAGGTTATCCATAGCGCTGATGATAATGCGCAACGAGCTAACCAATTGCTATCACTGAGTTAAATAGTGTAAGGGGAAAACCATGATCCGTTCTTTATGGATTGCTAAAACTGGGTTGGATGCACAACAGACAAACATGGATGTGATTTCCAACAACCTCGCAAACGTCAGCACCAATGGCTTTAAACGTCAGCGTGCGGTTTTCGAAGATTTACTGTATCAAACCATTCGCCAGCCTGGTGCGATGACGTCTGAACAGACAAATGCACCTTCAGGTTTACAAATTGGTACGGGTGTTCGTCCAGTTGCGACTGAGCGTTTACATAGTCAAGGTAATTTGGCTCAAACTAATGGTACTCGTGATGTGGCGATTAAAGGACAGGGTTTCTTCCATGTCCAGTTACCTGATGGTACAGACGCTTATACCCGTGATGGCTCTTTTCAAATGGATCAAAATGGGCAATTAGTCACCACTAGTGGTTTCCAAGTTGTGCCTGCAATTATTCTTCCTGAAACTGCGAAAAAGGTCATGATTGGTCGTGATGGTACAGTCAGTGTTGAGATTGAAGGCTCCCCTGCGCCACAACAAGTGGGTCAATTGACACTAACTACCTTTATTAATGACAGCGGATTAGAAAGTGTCGGTGAAAACTTGTACTTAGAAACTGCAAGTTCTGGCGCACCTACTGAAAATGCCCCGGGTATCAACGGCGCAGGCTTGTTGTATCAGGGATATGTTGAAACCTCTAACGTTAATGTAGCTGAAGAGCTGGTCAATATGATCCAAACTCAACGTGCTTATGAAATTAACAGTAAAGCGATTTCAACATCTGATCAGATGTTACAGAAACTAACGCAACTCTAATTTCGTTTGTTCATTAGCCTGACAGGGTTTCCTGTCAGGCGTATTACTAAAAGAGTATCGAAGATGGATACAAAGGTCATTACTGACAATTCTGGGGCAAGAAAGCTTAGTGTCAGATGGCGTCGTCATCAACGTTTAGGTACCGCCCTGTTGGTACTGACACTGTCGGGATGCGCATATATACCCAAAAAACCGTTAGTGGAAGGCAACACAACGGCGGTTCCAACGGCACCGACTGCACCGGCACCCAATGGCTCTATTTTTCAGGCAACTCAGCCTGTTTATTTTGGCTATCAACCTTTATTTGAAGATAGACGTCCTCGCAATATAGGCGATACGCTGACTATTACATTGCAAGAGAATGTCAGTGCAAGCAAAAACTCATCTGCAAATGCCAGCCGTAATGGTAAAGCAGGATTCCTTGCTGCGATTACGCCGGGATTCTTAGAAGGAATATTTGGTAATAAACGCACAGATATGAGTATGGAAGGGAACAGTGACTTTGGCGGTAAAGGTGGCGCAAATGCGAACAATACCTTTAAAGGCACCATTACAGTTACCGTCGATCAGCTCCTTGCCAATGGAAACCTGCATGTTATTGGCGAAAAGCAAATTGCTATCAATCAAGGTACTGAATTTATCCGTTTCTCAGGTGTTGTGAACCCAAGAACTATCAGTGGTACTAATACCGTAAATTCAACCCAAGTTGCTGATGCGCGTATTGAATATATCGGAGACGGTTATATCAATGAAGCACAGTCTATGGGATGGCTACAACGCTTCTTCTTAAATGTATCACCTTTTTAATGAGTAGGGTCCAGATGAAAAAAATAGCGATGAGCCTTTTCTTTATCGTGATGACATGTGTCGGTTTTTCCGCTCATGCCGAACGGATCAGAGATCTCACCTCTGTTGAAGGGGTAAGAGAAAATGCGCTGATTGGTTATGGTTTGGTTGTGGGATTAGATGGAACGGGTGACCAAACAATGCAAACCCCGTTTACCACGCAAAGTCTGAATAACATGCTCTCACAATTGGGGATCACAGTACCACCCGGCACCAATATGCAATTGAAAAACGTTGCTGCGGTAATGGTAACTGCAAAATTACCGCCTTTTGGTCGTACAGGGCAATCCATCGACGTTGTTGTTTCATCCTTAGGTAATGCAAAAAGCTTACGTGGTGGTACGTTGCTGATGACACCGCTAAAAGGTGTTGATAATCAGGTTTATGCTTTAGCACAAGGCAATATTATTGTTGGGGGAGCAGGTGCATCTGCGGGTGGTAATAGTGTTAAGGTTAACCAGTTAGCGGGTGGGCGCATTAGCAGCGGTGCTATCATTGAACGTGAACTGCCTTCGCAATTTGGTCAAACTGGTCTGCTGAACTTACAACTGAATGAAGAAAACTTCACTTTGGCACAACACATTTCTGACACTGTTAATAAATTACGAGGTGTGGGTACCGCTATTCCTTTAGATGCACGTACAGTTCAATTACGTGTTCCTATTGGTAAAAGTGAACAAGTACGTTTCTTGGCTGAAGTACAGAATCTTGAAATTAAACGTGTTGTTGCAGATGCGAAAGTGATCATCAATGCAAGAACGGGTTCTGTTGTTATGAATCGTGATGTGACATTAGGAAGCTGTGCGATTGCCCAAGGCAACCTTTCCGTTACGGTCGATAGCCAAGTGAATGTAAGCCAACCTAATACTCCGTTCGCGGGCGGTAGCACCGTCGTAACGCGTAATACCAGCGTGAATATGAGTGAACAAGGTGGCTCATTACAGAAAGTGAATGCAAGCGCAAGCTTAAACGAAGTGATCCGCACATTAAATGCACTTGGTGCAACACCAACAGATTTAATGTCAATTTTGCAAGCAATGGAAAGCGCGGGTTGCTTACGTGCGAGATTGGAGATTATCTGATGAAAGATTTATCTCTGCTTTCTTCAATGCCAGCGATGTCAGCGCCAGCATATGATAGTAATGCATTGAATAAACTTAAATATCAGGTTGGACAAAATGCTGATCAGCAAGGGCTGCGCCAAGTGGCGCAGCAACTTGAAGGTGTTTTCGTTCAAATGATGTTAAAAAGCATGCGTGACGCCATTCCTCAAGAAAGCATGTTCAACTCAGAAAGTACCAAGATGTACACCTCTCTTTATGATCAACAAATCGCTCAAGACTTATCACAAAAAGGCTTGGGCTTTGCTGACATGATAGAAAAACAACTTTCTGCCAAAGTCACGATGGAACCTAGCGAAATGGCGGGTAAAACACCGATGCCATTAGATGGTAGTGATATTTTTCAATCCATGCCAACACAAGCCTTGGGGCAAATTTATCGTGCTATGCAGCCTTATCAAAATGCAGTTGAAAGCACGATTGGTAAGCTTAAAGGCTTATCTGAAAGCAGTGCTTCTTTTGCATCAAAACTGTTAGGGCCTGCGAAACAAGCCACAGAAGGTACAGGTGTACACCATCTTTTAGTTGTTGCTCAAGCTGCGCTTGAATCCGGTTGGGGTAAGCGTGAAATTCTAACCGGTGACGGCAAACCAAGTTATAACCTGTTCGGTATCAAAGCAGGAAGTAGCTGGAAAGGGCCTGTTACGAATATCATGACAACTGAAGTGATTGATGGTAACTCGATTAAAATGCGTGATAATTTCCGTGTTTATGGCTCCTATGTTGAAGCTATTCAAGATTATCTCAGACTTATCACTGAAAGCCCTCGTTACGCCAAAGTACCTCAAGCTCAAACCCCTGAACAAGCAGCTTACCGTATTCAAGAAGCGGGTTATGCCACCGATCCGGGTTATGCGAAAAAACTGGTTTCAATTATTGGTCAATTAAAAGGAAGTGGTGAGCAAGTTGCTAAAACTTATACTCACGATTTAAGCGACCTATTTTAATCATTTTCCCCTCAAGTTTAGAGGGGAAGAACCGATAATAAAGACCAGAGCATTCATATCAATTGCCCAGTTATGCTCCGTACATACGGGAGATGACTAAACGTAAAAGGATAGACAAATGTCCAATAGTTTAATTAATACAGCGATGAGCGGACTTAATGCGGCACAAGCTGCGATGAGCACTACCAGTAATAACATCGCTAATCAGAAAGTTAGTTGGTATAACCGTCAAATGACAGTATTTAATGAAAACGGGGGTACGATGACCGGTAATGGCTATATCGGTAATGGCGTAAACGTCAGTCGTATTCATCGTGAGTACAATGAATTCCTGGCTGGTCAATTGAATCGTGCCGTGACTAAGCAAAGCGCCCTAAATAGCTATACTAAAAACATCTCACAAATTAATGATTTGTTAGCAGATAAAGGGAATGATGTTTCGAGTGCAATTGACGAATTCTTTACTAGCTTACCAAACGTAACCAATAATGCAGAAGATAATCCTGCGCGTACAACGGTTATTGGTAAAGCGGAAGCCATGGTTAATATGTTTGCTAAAGCAGACCAATCATTGCGTGATCTGGAAAAAGATATCAATAGTCAGGTGACGAATACCTCTAAAAATATCAATGAATATACAAAGCAGATTGCCAAATTAAATAATGAAATTAGTCGTTCTAAAGGCTTTAATGGCGCTGATCCGAATGACTTATTAGACCAACGTGATCGTTTAGTTCAAGAATTGAATACATTAGTGGATGTTCAAGTTACACAACAAGACGGTGGTTTTGTTAACGTGACATTTGCTAATGGTTTACCGTTAGTTTCTGGTACACGCGCTTATGAAGTGTCCGCTATTCCATCAAACAAAAACAGTGAACGCCTTGTTATCGGTTATAGCAACGGTATTGATGAAGTTCGTGAAGTGGATGCAAAACGCATTAAAGGCGGTGAACTTGGTGGTGCATACCGTAGCCGTAACGAAGTATTAGATCCAAGCCGTAATCAATTGAATCAATTAGCATTAGTGTTGGGTGATCAATTTAATAAACAACACAAAGAAGGCTATGATTTAAATGGCGACAAAGGTGAGGATTTCTTTAAGTTAGGTGGTGCTCATGTGATGACGAACGGTAAAAACAAAGGTGATGCTACCTTTGATGTGAAATATACCGATTCTAAAGAAGTGAAAGCTGCTGACTATACCGTTACATATGAGAGTGGCAAATGGAATGTCACAGTAGAACCTGGTGAACGTAAATTTCAAGCCACACCTGATGCGACAACGGGCGAATTAAAATTCGAAGGTATGAGTATCAAAGTTAATGGCACACCACAAGAAGGTGATTCTATTGTGGTCCAATCTGTGGGTAATGTGATTGCAGGTATGGAAGTGGCTGTGACGGATCCAAGTAAGATTGCGGCTGCTGGCTCTAAAGATACAGGTCCAAGCGATAACGAAAATATGAAAAAATTGTTTGAGTTACCTGATGAAAAAATTATTGATGGTAAAACAACAATTGCTGGTGGGTATGGCTCATTGATCAGTATGGTGGGTAATAAAGTCAATACAGCACAAGTTGATTTTGATGCACAGACCTCAATCACCAAAAGTATTCAGTCTCAGCAACAATCTGTTTCTGGTGTGAACTTGGATGAAGAATACGGTGAAATGTATCGTATCCAAGAATATTACATGGCAAATGCTAAAGTTATTCAAACAGCAAATACCATGTTTGATGCGATTATGCAGGTTTTATAAGCCTCATGAATTAAGGAATAAATTGTGCGCTTAAGTTCAAATCAAATATTTTCCCAGCGAATGGATAATATCACCAGTTCGCAAAGCAAATGGATGACTGAAGGAAATAAAATCTCCAGTGGTCGTCGTGTTGAAAAACCATCAGATGATCCAATGGCGGCTTCTCAAGCCGTTATGGTTAAGCAATCTGAATCACGTAACCAGCAATATGCAACAGCGCGTGGGTTTGCAAAAAACAGTATGTCTTTGCAAATGAGTTTAGCCAGTCAAATGGTTAATATTACAACTAAAATTCAAGAAACGCTGGTTGCTGCGGGTAATGATGCAACATTAAGCGATGAAGACCGCTCATCTCTTGCTGATCAATTACAAGGTTTAAAAGATCAGCTAGTGGGGATTGGTAATACAAAAGATGGTGTGGGTCGCTATATTTTTGCCGGTTTCCAATCAGATAAACCGCCTTTTGTGGCTGATGCAACAGGCAAAATCACCTACCAAGGTGGTGATAAACAAATTACCCAAAAAGTAGATAGCAATATTGAAATGGTCACTAACTTCACTGGGATTGAAACATTACAATCTTCAGGAAGTAAAGGAACAGCACCGGATATTTTTGAAGCATTAGATGGTGCTATTACTGCATTACGTGAACCTTTAACAGGTAAACCACAAGCAGATCGCGATGCTGCATTAGAAAAAATTGATGCTGCAAACCGTGTTAACCGTGCAACGTTAAATAATATTTCAAGTGTAGAAGCTAAATTAGGTTTACAACTTCAAGAGCTTGATAACTTAGATGATTTAGGTGCGGATACTTCTTTAAGAAATGCAAAGCGTTTAAGTGAACTGCGTGACTTAGATTGGACACAAGCGATTTCAGATTATTACCAAGAAGAGTCTGTATTACAGGCTTCTTATAAGGTCTTTAACGACATGAAAGATATGTCGATGTTCAAAATGTATCGCTAATTATTTAGTATCGTTTTAAGATATTTTGATATCACCCCTGGTATTTATTTATCAGGGGATTTTTTTATTTATTAAAAGCAATAAACTATATTTTCTTTTTTAGTGCTAAGAATAAGATTTTGTCTTGAGTCGAAGAAGCTTTGAAACCATGATGAAGGTAGAAATGTTTTGCGTTTTCAGTTAAAGCATGAACCATAATCGCTCTAACACCAATGTTTTCAGCTACATGATGACAACGCAAAACTGCATCTCTTAACAAATCGGCACCAAGACCTTTTCCATGAAAAGTTTTATCAACAGCAAGTCTAGCTAAAATGATCACGGGTATTGGGTCTGGCATATTGCGACGAATATGACTCATTGCTTCAGTATGGTTAACACTACCTGTTGCTAAAGAATAGTACCCAACAACACGTTTTTTATTTTTTTCACAGACCACAAATGTACGGGATGCACCTAAAAATTGGTTTTTTAAACCTCTTTGTTTTATCCAGTTATCTAATACATTTTCACTACTATAAAAATCAGCCACTTCATGTGAGTTTGATAACGGCTCAGGTGCTGTTACTTTTCCCATAATGGTTTTCTCATTAATAACTTTTCAAGAGCAGGGTCAATATCAACCGGCGCATCAATAATTTCTATAAATTCCGCATATTGAGCATCATTTAAATTAAAGGTTCTACGGTCTAAAATGACGTCTTCAGCAGCTTGGCATGCTGTCTCAAGAATAAAGTCAGTACGAGATTTATGGAGAATTTCAGCAGCAGTATCAATAAGTGCGCGTTGTGATTCTTTAGCGCGAATATTGAGTTGTACATCAGCTTTCATATCACGCCTCCTTGTATAGCAATTGATATACATTGATTGTAGAATAAACAAACAATATTAGCTACAAAAAAACCGATAAATTTTAATTCGAGGACTGCGATTAAAAATCAGTCGATTTAAATCTCAAGAAACCAGCTGTTGTAATATTAAAGTGATGCGATTAAACGTATCGCTAAAGACACGCTCTGTAAATACAGGTAATGCAGGCATAATCATAGATAATGCTAACATACCGATAGTCAGCGTAAGAGGGAAACCAACCACAAAGACAGAAAGCTGTGGTGTCATACGGTTTAGAATACCTAATGAAAGGTTAAGTACTAAAAGTAGGGTGATTAATGGCATGGCTAGCATCATACCGTTAATAAAGATTGTGCCACCACTTTGAACTAAAGTAAGAATACCTAAAGAGTTAAAAGTCTGATTTCCAATAGGAACAACATAGAACGTATCAACTAATATAGACAATAGCCATAAATGACCATCAAAGACCATAAATAACAGCATTGTTAGCATATTAAAAATACGTGCCAGAATAGGCATATTAGGGCCACCTGATGGATCAACGAAGGTGGCGAATGAAAGCCCCATTTGTAAACCAATCACTTCACCAGCATGACGAACAGACGCGAACGCCAACTGCATCGATAACCCTAGAATTGTGCCAATCAAAATTTGTTGCAACAACACCCAAAAAGCAATAAGCGAGAATAAAGGCACATGACTTTGCGGTAAGCCCGGTGCGACTAATGCGGTAATCAAAAAGGCGAGTGCAATGCGAAATTTTTTAGGTGTTTGCCTTTCACTAAATAGCGGTGCAGTGCTAAAAAGGGCGAGTATACGCACAAATGGCCAGAAAAAATCACTAATGTAGCCGTTAAGCATTTCACTGGTCAGGGTTATCATTGCTATTAACCAATCATCCCAGGAATGCCAGTAAATAAGTTATGCATATAATCTACAAGTAAACTTAACATCCAAGGGCCAGCAACTAAAATCGCGGCTAATACAGCAAGAATTTTCGGGATAAACGATAATGTCATTTCGTTTATCTGTGTTGCAGCTTGGAGCATACTGATCACAAGACCCGTCACCAGAGCGGACAATAAAAGAGGGCCTGCTAGTGATAAAGCGATTTTCATCGCTTCAGTACCTAGTGCTAAGACAGATTCTGGTGTCATGGGGTTACCTCTGCGCTAATTGAAAAAGCTTTGTGCAAGCGAGCCTAATATTAATTGCCAACCATCGACTAAAACAAAAAGCATAAGTTTAAATGGTAATGAAACTGTGGCAGGTGGCACCATCATCATACCTAGCGCCATCAACACACTGGCAACAACTAAGTCGATAATAAGAAAAGGAATAAAAATCATAAAACCGATTTGAAAGGCGGTTTTTAGCTCACTCGTAATATAAGCGGGAACCAAAATACGCATCGGTACACTTTCGCGAGTTTCAAATGCAGGTGCATCAGCAAGGCGAGCAAACAGCGCTAAGTCAGTTTCACGAGTTTGTTGCATCATAAACTGGCGCAAAGGTTTAGAGCCATTCTCTAAGGCTTGCTCAAAGGTAATTTGATCTTCAGTAAATGGCATATAGGCATCTTGATAAATTTTATCAAAAACCGGTGCCATAATGAAAAAGGTCATAAATAACGCCAAACCAAGAACGACTTGGTTTGGTGGTGCAGAAGGTGTACCTAAAGCATTACGTAATAATCCAAGGACAATAATAATGCGGGTAAAACTGGTCATCATCAGCAAAACAGCAGGAATAAACCCTAAAGCTGTAATGAAGATTAATGTTTGAACTGGTAATGACCAACTTTGGCCACCACCTGGTAAAGGCTGTGTAATAACACCCGGAAATTGGGCAAACGCACTGCTAGGTAACAAGATTAAAACCAGCACACTAGCGAAGAGACGCCAACGCTTTAATGCGTTAAAAAAAGTGACACACTGATGCATTATGAGTTGCCTTTATCTCGCTTTAGCGTTTTTTGTAATATTTGAGTAAACAATGGCGATGTTGGTGATGAGGTCGCTTCCTGCGAGGCTTTTTCAGGGATGGGTAATTTATGCAACAGATTTACCTGTGATGCGGTTACCCCTAATACAAGCCATTCCTGTTCAATCTCAACCACCACCACTCGTTCTTTCGCACCTAACGAACAACTTGCTTTGACACTCAGTTGTGCTGTTGTTCCTTTAAATGAACCACGGGTAAAGCCAAAACGGCGAAATAACCACATAGCAACAATAATAAGAACAATGATGCCCGCAAGTGCCGTGCTAACTTGAGCAAGACTTTGACCTACAGGCAACGGTTGTGTAGGTGTTTGAACAGTTTGTGTTGTAGCGGGTGCGGTAGTATTTACCGCACCTTGGCTGGAAAAGGAAGGAAGCTGTTCCATAGATTAACGGCTCAGACGACGCATACGTTCTGATGGTGTAATGATATCGGTAATACGAATACCGTATTTATCAGAAACAACCACAACTTCACCTTGAGCGATTAAATAACCATTGATAAGAATATCAAGAGGCTCACCTGCTAAACCATCCAGTGAAACGACAGAACCTTGTGACAGGCTCAGTAATTTTTTAATGGTCATTTTGGTGCGGCCTAACTCTACTGTTAATTTGACTGGAATATCCATAATCAAATTGATGTCAGAGAGATGATTCAGCGTATCGTCTTCAGGTAAAAGATGTTCAAATAGATCGGAACTATTATCCTGGCTTTTCCCAGTTTGCTGTTCCATTGCATCAGCCCACATATCCTCAGCCGATTGTGAATTATCAGTTGGGCGATTTGCATCACTCATTGGTTTGTTCCTCATCCAGAGCGTTTAAAACAGGGTTAATTAGGTGTTCAACACGAAGGGCATATTGCCCATTTACTGTACCGTATTGGCTTGTTAATACGGGCACACCATCAACATGTGCAATCAATCTTTCTGGTTTATCAATCGGGATAACATCCCCTTCTTTAAGTGTTAACACTTTTGATAAACGCAGTGGGATGTCAGTAAAGTTTGCGACCAGTTCAAGCTCTGAATGCTGAACTTGGTTGACTAAACTATCTAACCAAACCCCATCTTCTTGACGGACATTTTCAATTGGTGGATTGATCAGTCGTTCACGTAATGGCTCAATCATGGCAAACGGAATACAAATACTAAATTCCCCAACCATTGAGCCAATTTCTACCTGAAAAGGTGTCGTAACGACAATGTCATTCGGTGATGAGGTGATATTGGTAAATTTCACCTGCATTTCAGAACGAACATATTCCACCTGAATTTTGAATATGGAATCCCAAGCATCACGGTAGGCATCAAGTGCCAGTTTCAACATTTTGTTGATGATCCGCTGCTCTGTGTTGGTAAATTCACGTCCTTCCACAGGGATTGGAAAACGGCCATCACCACCAAACAGGTTATCTACCGCGATATAAACCAGATTTGGTTCAAAGGTAAATAATGCTGTTCCTCGTAACGGTTTTAAATGCACCAAGTTAAGGTTCGTTGGCACAGGTAAGTTACGAGCAAAGTCGTGATAAGGGTGAATTTTAACGCCACCAACAGTAATGTCAGGACTCCGACGGAGCATGTTAAACAGCCCCATACGGAATTGACGTGCAAAGCGTTCGTTAATAATTTCTAACGACTGTAAACGTTCTCGAACCACACGACGTTGCGTGTTGGGGTCATAAGGCTGAATATCCGGTTCATTCGGATCCTTCGCTATCGCAGGTTCCCTGTTCGCGCTTTTTTTGGCGTCGTCACCTGATGTGTCATCATTCAGCAGAGCATCAATCTCTGCCTGTGAAAGGATATTATCGCTCATAATGATTATCGCAGAATAAACGTGGTAAACAGTACATCGGAGAGGATCTGTTCAGATTCTCCCGGTACGAGAGTCGGTCTCAGCGTTTCTTTTACATCCGTCATTAGCTGGAGTTTTCCATTGTCTGTCGCGAGCTTATTAGCCTGTTGACGAGAAAGCAGTAATAACAAGCGGCTACGAACCTCTGGTAAATAATCATGTAGACGCTTACGAGTGTCTTCATTATGCAATCTTAATGTGATCCCTATGTAGAGCACTCTGTCTAAGTGTTCTTCGTCATCAATTAGATTTACCGTAAAGGGTTCTAATGACATAAAAACGGGTGCTGGTATAACTTTTTGCTGACTTGTGCCCGCTGAACCTGATTTAGCATGCTTCAATGCCCACCAACTATATCCACCGAATGCCGCTGCAATAATGGCGATCACCAATAAAACGATGATCAGAATTAAGCTATAGCTTTTACGTTCATTGCTGTAATTAGACATGGACAGTTAAATTCCTGTTTTGTAGTGGATACGTGTTCACTGTTGTGGACTTCCATATCCATCTAAATCAACCTTAATTATCCCGCTATTTCTGTTTTTTAATTGCAGAAACAGATAGGGAAAAAACCATTAACTCTTACGTTTATTGACATAGTGTGTCCTCCCAATACATTTGTATTAGGCGAAAATATCAACACCACCACGAGCAGATGCTAATTCTTGAGGCGTAAGGGTTATCTTTTGTAGTGCCGTTTCAGAGGCTAATTGCAGAGAATTACCCTCGCTTCCTTGATGATTATCGGCACCATCTCCACTAAATTGAGAGGAATCTGACATATTTTGTTGTTGCCAACTGTCATTAGTGTCGCTAGACACCTGACTCTGCGTGAGCTGGATCCCATTTTCAGAGAGGGCTTGACGCAATTGATGCATGGCATTTTCTAATACAGAACGAACTTGTCCGCTTTGTGAAGCAAGGTGCAACTGTGCTTGCCCATCTTCTATTTTCATGCGGATATGCAATGAACCTAGCTCTTCAGGGTGTAAACGTAGCTCTGCCTTTTGTAAGCCATTACGGCTAAACATCACAATTTGTTGATTAAGCTGCTGTTGCCACTCTTGTGTTCCTACTTGTGCATTTAATACCTGTGTTGCCATCGGTGAAAATTGCATTTGTGGTTGTGTTGATGAGTGAGCATGACCTGTAATACTCTGTGAAGCCAAAGAAGAAGAGGTAGAAAGGGTGCTGTGAAGATCGGTTTCTACAACACGATTACCTGCCACCATTTGCTGAGCAACATTGTCCGCTAATTTTGCATTTGCAACTTGTTTATCGCCGTTTAGTAATGCATTCACTTTTTCTGCTGTTGGCGTTAAAAGTGTTGCGATGCTATCTCCTTTTTTCGCAGAAGTTTTTTCTGTTTGATTAGCACCGACACGTGTACTTTCTGTTGTTAATGTCGCTGTCTCTGGACGTAGCTGGGTTAACAAGGACTTTTCATCTGATTTTGATAGATTAAGCTTGTCGGTAAGGTTGAAGTCCGACATATCGTTATCTTTTGAAATAGTACGTGCTAATGAAGCTAAACCTTCATCCTGTTTAACTGATTGATGCTGTTGTAATGCTTGAGTCAGTTGTTCAGAGGGAAGGGTAAGACGCTTTAATCCAGATAGTCCTGCTAACTGAACAGGAAGTTCAGCAGCTAGCTCTTCTGCTGACATTAATAAAGAAGGGGTCTTATTTTCAACAATAGCTGCAAATTGTTCATTATCCGGCAAAGTGAGAGTCAATTGAGATTTCTCAAGAGATGACTCTTCTATCACATTGGGTTCTGTAGTGACAGACGCAAGATGACTACCGTCTTCTTTTGTTTTGTCTTCATCAGAGTGTGAATGTGCTTTGTTTTCTTTCGTTGAAGGGTTTGTGATATTAGCTGTCTTTTTATCACTCTGTGCGTTTTGAGGTTGAGAGCCCAAAAGCTGAGCAAATGTCGGGGCATTATCACCGGGCTGACTATTTGAAGCGGATGTCGTTCCCGGAGAGGCTGCAGCGACATCCATGGTCAGAAGCGTTATCTCCATCAAGTTGTTCTCCGTAAAGTACTACGCTGTGCGTACTCGTCCATTTGTTTCTGTTCAATACGATCAAGATGTCGCTTACGGCTATCTTCAGCGCGTTGCTCCAAAGTCTCAAATGCATTGAGTCGTTGCTGTTTTTCTCTCCATTGTTCAGTTGCAAGATCAAGTTGCGCCTGCCAATGTTGAAGTTGTTGTTTATGTTGTTCGATAGTCAATTCGAGCGTTTTGAGAAATTGTTGGTAGTTTTGCCACGATGCTGACGACATCCCCCCTAAATTTAACGTTTCATTTAGACGTACACGGTATTCATCCTGATACCCAATCAACATATTGAGTTGCTGTTCCATTTGTTGATGACTCTGCCGGACCTGAGCCAGTTGAATAGCGGCTTGTTCAGCCGCTGTCTGTGCCAGTTCTCTCAGTGTCACTAAAGGTGACTGCTCCCGCATTGGAACCCTCTTTACTTTCTCTGATTATGTTCAGAATTAGTTTACTGTGATCAGTTGATTAAGTTGCTCACATGCACTTTGATAACTGCATTGCTCTTGGATATCTTGTTGTAAGAACTTCGCTAGGGACGGATAAAGAGCAATGGCTTTATCAAGCATAGGATCACTGCCCGCAGCATAAGCACCTACGTTAATTAAATCGCGGTTACGTTGATAACTCGATAAAAGCTGTTTAAACACTTGCACACGACGATAATGTGTTTTATCAATCAGTGACGTCATTGCACGGCTAATAGACGCTTCGATATCGATAGCAGGGTAGTGCCCAGATTCTGCAAGAGAACGCGAAAGCACAATATGACCATCTAAAATCGCACGCGCGGAGTCTGCAATTGGATCTTGCTGATCATCGCCTTCTGTTAAAACAGTATAGAAAGCCGTGATAGAGCCACCACCATCAACGCCATTTCCCGCACGTTCAACCAGTGCTGGTAATTTTGCAAAGACAGAAGGTGGATAGCCTTTGGTTGCAGGCGGTTCGCCTACTGCAAGGGCAATTTCACGTTGTGCCATACTGTAACGTGTAAGTGAATCCATAATCAGTAAGACGTGTTTTCCACGATCACGAAAATCTTCGGCAATACGTGTTGCATAAGAAGCACCTTGCATACGAAGAAGTGGTGATACGTCAGCAGGTGCTGCCACAACCACAGAGCGCGCTAAGCCTTCAGTACCAAGAATATTTTCGATAAAGTCTTTAACTTCACGTCCACGTTCACCAATTAATCCAACAACAATCACATCAGCCTGAGTAAAACGCGCCATCATACCTAATAGCACACTCTTACCTACACCAGAGCCTGCAAAAAGCCCCATACGCTGACCACGACCCACAGTTAACAGTGAGTTGATTGCACGCACGCCCACATCCAATACATCGGTAATTGGAGTACGTTGTAACGGGTTGATAGGCGGTGTAATTAGTGGTGCGCGATAATCGGTATCTGGTGGTGGTAAACCATCTAAAGGATAACCCGAGCCATCTAAAACACGTCCTAATAGCGCATCTCCAAGAGGCAACTGGCGACCTTCATTTTCACCACCCGGAGTGGCCTGTGCATAAACACGGGCACCCGGTGTTAATCCCTCGACTTCCTGTAAAGGCATTAACAACATTTGGCTACCGTTGAACCCAACGACTTCACTTTCAACTTCTTCAACAGTTTTACCAATGGTACGTTCTATTAAACACGTAGAGCCAAGGGGCATAACAAGCCCCTTAGCTTCCATGACTAAACCTGTTGCTCTGGTTAAACGACCATATTGACGTACACGCGGAATTTTATTTAAACGCGCTTCTGCATCACTGAGTTTTTCTAACCAACGCCCCAATCTTGCTGTCATTACAACGCCTCCGGAGCAGCAAGACGACAAAGCTCATGCCAACGAGTTGCAATCGTGGCATCGAGATCGCCATCATTTGTCACAACACGACATCCACCAACATGAATACTGTTATCGGCAACCACTTTCCAACCATGAGCAGAAAGTGAATCACCCAGATCTTTTTCAATCTGTGGAATATGTTTTGGGTTAACTCTTAACTGTGGGTTGTTTGAGAACATTTGTTCCTGTTGCAACATTAAGGTGATTTGCGCCAGTAATGCAGAACCATCACAAACAGCAGGCTGACCTAAAACTTCTTTTGCCGCTGTGAGGGCGATTTGCATTAAACGTGAAGCAATAACACTGTCTAACCCATTTAAAGAGTGCCTAAACTCAGCCAACAATCCTTGCCATTCATTAATTAATGGTGATTGTTGAGCAATGCCTTGGCGAATACCTTCTTCAATACCTGATTGTAATCCAGCCTGATAGCCTTCCTGATAACCCTGGTTTTTCCCTGCCTCAAAGCCTTCAGCGTGGCCCAATTTCTGGGCCTTGTCTTTCATGTCATCAAGCATATTAATTTGCTCAAGGACTTTCTGTTGCTGAACGACTTCTTTTTCCTGTTTTTCGACTTCCTTTTCGTCTTCTGTCGTTTCCTCGACCGTTAATGCCCAATCAGTGAGTTCTTTTGGAACCCAAGGCTTCCAGTTAGTATCAGTATGTTTATCAGACATAGGTATCGTCTCCTCCATGAAGAACAACCTCTCCAGTCTCTGCTAATTTGCGTACCACAAGCAGAATAGCTTTCTGCTCTGCTTCCACTTGAGACATACGGACAGGGCCACGAGAACTCAAGTCATCACGCATGATCTCAGCAGCACGTTGCGACATATTGTTGAGGAAGTGATCGCGTAGCTCTTGATCGCATCCTTTCAATGCCACAACCAAGGAGTCGGATTCCACTTCCTGTAGAATGCGCTGGATAGAGCGGTTGTCGATATCGATAAGGTTTTCGAACAGGAACATTTCGTCGATAATTTTTTGTGCCAATTCGCCGTCGTAATCGCGAACCGCAGTAATGACATTCTCTTCCTGCTGGCTCTTCATTAAGTTGATGATTTCAGCAGCAGTACGAACACCACCCATTTTACTGCGTTTGAGGTTTTGGCCATCAAGCAGATTATTCAGTACTTCAGTTAACTCTGCTAATGCTGACGGCTGAACACCACCAAATGTTGCGATACGTAACATCACGTCATTACGTAATTTCTCATCAAACAGGGCAAGAATATCTGCCGCTTGACCCCGTTTAAGGTGAACCAAGATAGTTGCGATAATCTGCGGATGTTCGTCGCGGATAATATCGGCAGCCATTTGTGGTTCCATAAAGTTAAGTGTCTCGATACCCGTTGTTGTTTCACGAGTTTCTGAGATCTCATCTAATAGATTATTCGCACGTTCTTCACCCAAGGCTTTAACCAGAACAGAGCGTAAATAATCGTTCGCATTGACGTTCAATGCTGCGTATTGAACTGCGTCTTCTTCAAAGCTTGCCATAACATCAATCAATTGCTGATTTGAGATATGACGCATTGATGACATTGCAATACTCAGCTGTTGAACTTCGCGTGTACTTAGATGTTTAAATACTTCCGCCGCACGGTCTTCACCGAGTGTTAGTAACATAACGGCGCTTTTTTCGGTTCCAGTTAAGTTATTACTCATTGCTCTTTACTCATCCATTGACGAATTACCATTGCGACGACACGAGGATCTTTCTCTGCCATTTCACGGATACGTTGGCTCTGCAATTCGGCACTCACACGTTTACGTGCTTGTTTACGTCTTGCTTCGTCATCTAATTCTGCTTCATCAACATCATCTTTAACTTGTAGCTTGGTTTTCAGTACAGCTTTCTGTGCAGCAATTTCAGCTTCACGGCGTTTTTCAAGCTGTGGTTTCACCAGTTTGCGCCATAAGATCCATGCGATGATGACAAGTAATAACCAGCGACCTAAGTCTAATGCTTTCGCCAGAATCTCTGGATTTTCCCATACAGGAACGGTGATCACTTTCTCTTCAGTATCGTTGAACTGTGAGTTCACGACACTTAACGAGTCACCACGTTCTTGGGAATAGCCCATCGCTTCACGAACAAGCCCTTCAATTTGCTGAATTTGTTCATCAGTTAGTGGAACAAGTTTAGTTTCAACAATAGGCTCTTCACCTTCAGCCGCTTCTTTCTTATCTTCAACTGTTTTGTAGTTCACAATAACAGCGACAGAAAGACGCTCAACGTTACCTACTGGACGTTTGATATGGCGAATTCGGCGATCAACTTCATAGTTGGTCGTTTCATCTAAACGGCTATTGCTGTTTGGATTACGCGTTAATGTGCGATTTGTACCCGTACCCGTTGCATTGGCGTCATCTGTTTTCTCACCTTCTTGCGCTTTTGGTGCTTCAATAGGCGCTTGAGGTGGGGCAACAGGTTGATTAGATAATGCACCAGGAACACCGCCAGCTAACATGCCTCCATTTTGCTCACTTTGGCTCAACTGTTTTGAACGTACAGCGGCTTGGTTTGGTGGCTGATTTGGTTTGTACTCTTCTGCTGTTTCTTCGGTATGAGAGAAATCAACTTGAGCCGTCACCTGTGCATGAACGTTTCCACGACCTACAATTGGGCTTAATAACGTTTCAATGCGTTGCTGGTAACGATTTTCTAGCTCTTGAACATATTTCAATTGGGTAGAGTTAAGGTCACGACCCATTGCATCAGGCTGTGTCAATAATTTACCGCTTTGATCAACGATGGTCACACTGCTGTCAGGCATGCCCGCAACACTGCTCGCAACGATATGCACGATGGCATTAATTTGACCTTCATCCAGCGCTCTACCCTGTAAAAGACCCACCGTAACGGATGCAGAAGGGGATTTCTGTTCACGAACAAAAAGAGATGGCTTTGGTAGTGCTAAATGAACACGAGCATTTTGTACAGGACCTAATGTCTCGATAGTGCGAGCAAGCTCACCTTCAAGTGCACGTTGATAGTTAATTTGTTCACTAAATTGGCTGATCCCGAACTTTTCTTTATCTAACAGTTCAAAACCGGCAGCACCGCCTTTTGGAAGTCCCGCTTGCGCGAGTTTCAGGCGTAATTCATGAACCTGATTGTCAGGCACCATAATCGCCGCGCCATTTTGTGACAAGCGATAAGGTACATTCATCTGTGTTAACTGTGTGACAATTTCGCCACCGTCTTTATCGCTAAGATTACTATAAAGCACTTTATAATCAGGGCTTTGTAACCATAAAAATGCAGCAACAAAAATGGCAATAGCCGCCGAACCCGCAATGATGAGCGGAATTTTCGGATCGGCTTTTATCCGGTTAATAATGGCGTTAAAACCCTTATTCTGGTTCACAACGTCGGTTTTTTCGGCATTCATAGACAATCCTTGCCTTGTAGTTCGGGATGAATACTAAAAGCGTGGCGTAACAAAACAGACTCCCCTTACGCAAATAAATAAACCTACTCTCAGGTGTCTCATTATTGGCCTTTTGCGTTTCATTTAATGGCGTAATTAGCCCTTAACTTTTGCGTTAATTACTCGCTTTGGAATGAAGCCCCTGTGTTAGGGTATAACTCGGTAAGCGTGTTGGTTCACTTCCTTACTATGACATTGATTCAGTAATTGAATTAGATGATTAACGCAGAGGTTTATATGTCAATTCCAGCTATTGAAAGTGTTCTGGATAAAATGCAAATCCAGACTTTGCAAGCATCCAATATTGCGAAACCCCAGCCAGTACAAGCAGGGTTTGCAACTCAGCTTGTTCAAGCCGTGGGTAAAATTAATGAAACTCGAATGAATGCAACCAACAAAGTTCAAGCGTTTACTTTAGGTACACCCGGTGTTGAGTTAAACGATGTAATGGTGGATATGCAAAAATCCAGTATCTCATTACAAATGGGCGTACAAGTACGTAATAAGCTGGTAGCCGCTTATCAAGAAATCATGAGTATGCAGGTTTAGTAGCTTATCATTTGATAAAGGTGACTTTTCTTTTATATAGCTATAAAGAAGCACCTAATCAAAACAGAATGGGGCATTTTGCTCAATATCATTGAATGGATGATATAAGTTTTTGTATGTAATTAAACATTCGAATACTTATACTATTGCTTGTTATTTATGGTGATGAGTGCCCCGATTTGTGTTGACGTTTCGTAGTCAGAGATATTCATTTTTCCATGAAACATGAATTTTTATATCTAGCTCTAAATTTTATGGTAATCCTATTATTAGTCGTGGTGAAAATTATCTCAATATTTTTGAGAACACGATGTATATGCCAAATAAATAAAAATTATTGACAAAAATACGGATTAAATAACAAATCAATACTAGACCTTCCTCTTAGAGTAAGCCCTATCATCTTCTAAATCGTGATTTTGGGAGATAATTATGTGGGAACTTCTAAGAGATAATTGGTTTATTTTGATGTTATTACTTTGCCCGTTAATGCACCTCTTTATGCATAAACATCATCATGGCGAAAATAGTTCACACGATTGTTGTAAGAATAAAGAAGAAACCGAGGCACCAGAAAAAAAGAAAACACATTTAGATGCTTAAGAATGCGACTTTATATTGCTTTTGAGCTAAATAATGAGATTTAGCTGTGCCTTGATGAAACTTTAGCTGACAATTACTGTGAGAGTTTTTATAAAGTTCGGCCATGTTTATCTTTATTTTATGGTTAGGTACATAGCATAGCGGGTTTTATCATCATCAAAAATATCATACTATCTTAAACCACAAAAAATAAAATCAGCTCACATACAAATATGAATAGGTATGATAGTAGTAAGGTTTTTGTAAATTGATGAAAAAATAATGGGATTACTGGTTAAAGCACTGATAGGTGCGTTTGTTGTGGTATTAATCGCTGTTTTATCAAAATCTCGCCATTACTATATTGCGGGATTAGTTCCTCTATTTCCCACTTTTGCACTTATTGCACACTATATTGTGGGTTCCGAACGCTCGATTGAAGCGTTACGTACCACCATTATTTTTAGTCTATGGGCTGTTATTCCTTATATGATTTATCTAATTTCACTCTATGTGATGATCAACTATGTGAAATTATTTACGGCGCTAGCTACGGCAGTGATTTGCTGGGTTATTGCTGCTTGGTTACTTATTCAGTTATGGAACAAATTTCATGGATAGAGCCTTTGCTTTTTCCTATTTATTGTCATGTCGAAAAATAAAAATAGAGAGAATATGAGAAAATCACTGCAACAAAAAATAATTCAAATATGTAATGACAAAATTTCAGCTAAAGGAGAGGGCGTGGGGTTATCTTTTTATGCTTTCTTTGCAAATAAAAATGACAACCCTGAATTATTAATGGAAGCCGCAACATGGTGGATTATGACACATAAATTGGATCACTTTGAAAAAGCAGTAAAAATAAAGAAAATGATCCAATCAGAAATGGATTGTGGTGCTTAAAACTTCCTCTATTGCTTTAATCTTTTTATAAAACGATTTTATTAAACTAAAAATTATTGATTATTATCACATTAAAGCAGGTCATAAACCGTTATGGTAATTACATGATTAATAACGTAAACGGTGATGATATGGAATATTGGTTTATTGCGTATAAAGTGCGTTCCAGAAATGGTGATACCTACGCCGGACATAAAATTGTAGAAACAGAAAGTGGGATCACACCCCATATTGCGTTAGAAAAAGCATGTCAGGAAGTTGCTGAAGGAGCACAAGCTGATATTCCTGCGGTGAGAGTAGTTGCTTTTAATCGTTTATAAAACATTCTACCTAATAGAAAATCCTGCATTTCATTTATTAATGTGGGATTTTTTTTATTTTAAATTTAAAGTTTGGTTATTTAATACACTATATTTATAAGCTAATTTACTAATAGAAATATTAAAAAAATAAAGAATTTATTTATGTTATTTAATTACATTGATCTGATAGAGTTTTTTCATTTCTTTTACTTAAATAAAATTCAATTATGTGATCTCAGCTCTACTAATTCACTTTTAATAATTGAATAAAAAAAGGCTTATGGTTAATGTGCTGGTGGGCTAAGGAATAGCTCAATACAAGGAAATAAAAATCATCATTGTGATTTTTAGGTTATTAATAAAAGGAAATTTAAACTATGACAGTATTAACCGTTTATTTATGTGGTACCGGATCTAACTCATTTGATAATAATAATCCTACCTTCTGGCAAGGCGAATTAGTCTCCACTTTAGCGCAAAATAATCAAGGACGAGAGTTTGCACAGTGGTTTATTGTTGATGGTCCAGGTAGTGGCAATCTGCAAGAAGATGATTTATGGGTTGAAAGCCCTAATTACTCTGATATTAAAGGTTCGCTATTTGGTAGTGGTTGGGAAGAAAATGTTAACCACGCACTTTGTTTAATGAAAGGTAACTTTGATTGGCAACGTGAGAAATTGACAGAAGAGCAGTATAATCAACTGAAAAAAGCGGGTATTCCTATTGAAGATGTCAAAGTAACAGGCTCTTTTTTTATGGCGTAAATATGACTATGGCGATCGTCATGTCACTCAACAACAACTTCAGCAGCAAATTATTCGTATCTTCCGTAAAGATGGCATTATTCCAACACAAGTTAACCTCGTGGGTTGGAGCCGTGGTGGTATTACTTGCCATATGCTAGCGAATGCAATGTTGGCAGACTCTCAATTAAAAGATATTCCTGTGAATATTTTTGCTATCGATCCTGTTCCGGGTCCACTGAATTTCCAACCAGAAAAAGTGACACTTGGTAAAAACGTCAAAGAGTATGTCGGATTTTATGCGAAAGATGAGCGCTCTAAAGGGTTTACTTGCGTGATCCCAACTGTCGCTGCCGATACTAAAATGCATATTTTCCCTATTTCCGGACGTCATGCCACATTAGTTGGCAATGCTTCTATTGATGGTAGTGAAGGTGAAAATGCATTATATGCACCGGGTTTAGTGGTTCGCCATTTTGCAGAAGTTTGTTTAACTCGTTGGGGCTGTGATTTAGCCAATAAATTAGCTTTAACGGATACACAAATTACGGGTTACCACACCGATATTGCTAATGATGCAGATAAATATACCGCAATGCGTCGTAAAACCTATTCTATCTATGAAAGCACTGGTAAAGACGAACGCAAAGTTTCATTAGGTAAAGAGGGTAAAGCATTCTCTGAGATCGTTGGGGTACAATATAATCCATCAGTCGGTTTAACCGCGGATTATTTATCAAATCAGCAACTCTATGATGTGATTAAATAAATTATTATTTATTATATTATTATGAGCTAATAGGTCGCCCACGATGAAGTGGGCGATTTCTATTTCAACCACTATCACATTATTTATCATAGTTTCTTACTAGGAAAATGATTGTTGATTTAATATACTTCCTTTCGAGAGCTAACAGAATTTTATTAGACATAGACAGACTGTAGGAGGTTTCTATGCCTGAGTTTACTGTTAGAGTTGAGTTATCTGATCCTGAAAATGCAGATTATGTGTTATTAACACAAAAGATGGTAAAAGAAGGATTTAAAAAAGAGATTGATGGTTTGAAAGGTAAATATGTTCTGCCTCTTGCAGAGTTTAATTACCATACTGAAACTAAAGATCACAAAGAAGTTATCGAGTTGGCTTTTTCGATTGCAGAAAAAATAACCTTAAATCCAGCCATTTTAGTGACTGAAGTAAAAAATAGAGCATGGAAAGGGTTAGAACGACTTTAAGATTATCTTTATAGATGTCTATAAGAGATGTCATCAAGGCTCGTGGGGAGTCTGAATGTATTTAGGTTAACGGCTTTATTGCCTATTTTTCTGCATTAAGTCTCTATTCTTCGGCGTTTTTTACTATAAAAACGTACTATCAACATCACTATTTCACTCTTTATATTAAACCAAGCGATGAAACAAAGTTCGTGTCGATGATATTGCATTATCATTGATTGTTTTTTATTACTATTTATTACTTTAAACCGCGGGATAAAGCACATGAATTGGATTTTAAAATCATTTTCACAACTCACCACAGATGAGCTTTATGCTATTTTGGCATTAAGAAATCAGGTTTTTATTTGTGAACAGCAATGTGCTTATCAAGATCTGGATGGGGTAGATCAAAATACATTACACTTGTTTGCCAAAGAGGAAGATGACCAGCAACTTATTGCTTATGCACGTCTGTTGCCTCAAGGTATCGCATTTAAAGAAGCTTCAATAGGGCGGGTGATTGTTGCTCAAAATCAGCGAGGGAGTGGTATTGCACATCAGTTAATAAAAGAGGCGATTGCAACTACGTGCCGTCAATTTAACACCCATACAATAAAAATAATGGCACAGGCTTATTTAGTCTCATTTTATCAATCACATGGTTTTGTTATTGATTCAGAAACTTATCTTGAAGATAACATTCCACATATTGATATGGTTTTAGTGCAATCTGTACAATCTGTGTAATCAAAAAAACAAAAATATAAAAGGACAAACGTTGTTTTTTACGTTACCGATAACAAGTTAAGCTGAATAATAAGAGTGATTTTTTCTAAGTAAAGACGCCATTAGCTAATAAAACCGCTTTTGGCGCAGAGGAGAGTTATTTAAGATTGAGATCAGGATAATAACTATGTTCTGTAAACTGACCATAGCTATTTTGTACCCTCTGCTCTTGTTCAGTCTGTCTAATTAATACACCAAGCTCATCTAAACGAGCCCGTAATAAATTTCGCGTCTCATTTTCGTTTTCTAAGATTTTCTTTAGCATATCTGTGAGGCGTTGTTGTAGTCTCAGCTCACCGTCAGCCGGTTTTATCATCTTAGTGATCCTTTCAACGCTTTTTAAATAATCCATTTCCATTTCTATCAGCTTGTCCCATTGCTGATCTTTGGCAAGCGTTAACATTTGCTCACTTGATTTTAAAACATGCTCGTAAGCCGCCATAATATCCATATTGTTGTCCACTCTAATTTAATAAGAATTAATCTGTGTGCCGATTTGTTGCCAAGCATCAGAAATTTCAGTTAAGAGCTTGATGACTTCATGAATTTTTTCTGGGTTATTTTTTAAGTTAGCATCGAGTAGCTGATTAACCATATAGTCATAAAGGAGCTCCAGATTCTCTGCAAGCTCGCCCCCTTTTTCTTTATCCAGACCTTGTTTTAATCCGTTACCAATAATATTAATGGCTTTAGAAATATTTTCGCCTTTACCGGCGATATTTCCTTGTTCCATTAATATTAATGCACGGCGAAGGGCGCTAAGCGCCCCATTAAATAGGATCTGGATCAGCTGGTAAGGCGTGGCATTTAAAATCTCGCTTTCAACGTCGATTTGAGCGTACATTTTACTGGCTGATTGTTGATACATAGTGTCCTACTTTTAAAAAATTACATTAATAAACGGCCGATTGAAGCACTGGAGTTAGTCATGGAGTTAACCATTTTATCTAACTGCTGGAACTGGTTTTTATAACGTTCCATCGTGGCTGCAATATTACGTTCCGTGTTTTTAATTTGGCTATCTAATGTTTTCTTGCGCTTTTTCACGCCATCAGTGGCAATATCTAAAGTACCATCATTAGATTGCAGGGTTTTCTTTAGGTAATTATAGGTTTGAGTACCAAAACCGGTCTCTTTACCATCACCCATAAAAAACTCTTTTACGTTAGCGGGTTTATCTTTTAACGCATCATCGAGTTTTTTATTATCAATATCTAAAGAGCCATCAACCTTAAATTTAATACCCATTTTATTCAGGGTATCCATATCTGAGGTGCCTTGTGAGCTTGTTACAAAGCTTTTTAGCTCAGACATAATCATACGGCTGGTGGTATCACCGAGTAATACACCATTGTCTTTAGATGCCGCTTCACCTTTCTCTACTTGAGTATATTTAGTCAGAGATTTATAGGTACTGTTTAACTCGTTATAAGCGTCTGTCCAAGCTTGGATAGCCTTTTTCATTGGCTCAATATCACGAGCAACGTTTACAATTTCAGGTTTATCGGCTTTGTCTTTATTATCAAACGTCGTTTTCTTAAGGTTTAAGATGATCCCTTCAGGGGCATCTTTAATCTCATTAGTTTGACGTTCAATTTCAATACCATTAATCGTTAATTTGGCATTATTTGCTTTAACGATCTCTTGCATTGCTCCACTTTTACTGCTTGAAGAATAGCTAATGAAATCATTGAGTTCATCATCACCTTCTACTTTAACGGTCATTTCTGACTCTGTACCTTCTTTACGAGAAGTCAGTACTAAGTGGTTAACGCCATCTTTTGCTTTAACGATAGTGGCAGAAACATTACCTTCTTTTTTATTGATTGCATCACGCAATTCAATCATCGAGGTTTGATCGTCAGTTAATTCAATACGTAATGGTTTTTCTTCACCAGGTTGGGTAATCACTAAGGTACGTTTATTACCTTCACCTAACGTTTTTCCAAGAGGTACTTTTACATCGCTTACAGCTTTTGATTTCAATGTTTGCGCATGAGCAAGCTCTTTAATGGATACGGTATAGTTACCAATACTGGCTTTACCATCCGTTGTCACTTTAAATGCATCAAACTCATCGTCTACTTTGGTTGCAATAATTTCGTCAAATTTCTTTAAGTTTTCTGACGCTTTCTGCAACTTATCAAGTTGGCTACGAATTTTACCGTAAGCGGTAATTTGCGCTTCGTAGCTTTTCATCTGTTTATCAAGGGGTTCAAGGCGTTTATTTTCCGCCGCCTCTAATTGTGCCAATGTTTGGCTAAGAGGCATCCCTGAGCCCACGCCTAGTGAAGCAATACCAGCCATACCGGTCTCCTTTCTGTGTTCGTAAAATAATCCTCAAAAAGCGTTATCGGTAGAATCGGCGAAAAGTTTACGTCTATTTGGTATTTTTGATGACTTAAACAGGCTGCCATATAGAAGCCTTTTATTGCTATTGATAACCAAAGTCGAATTTTGATGAGTGAAAAGTGGCTTGAGATAAAAAGTGATAAAAATTTAATAAAAAAATAATAAATTAATTTCTTTATTTATCATTGACTTGATATTAATTCTATAAAAAATCACAGAAATATTTGTAGGAAAAGTTAAAGGTTGTATGTGGGGTGCCGATAAACTTGTTGCCGGTGATTGACACCGTAAATGAATAGGCAAACTTTTATTTTATCGACTTGATTTTAAAGGAATCTAGCTATGGCACAAGTCATTAATACCAACTATCTATCTCTGGTAACTCAAAACAACCTGAACAAATCTCAGGGAGCTTTAGGAAGTGCAATCGAGCGTCTGTCTTCTGGTCTGCGTATTAACAGCGCTAAAGACGATGCTGCGGGTCAAGCGATTGCTAACCGTTTCACTTCTAACGTAAACGGTTTAACTCAAGCTTCACGTAATGCGAACGATGGTATCTCTATCGCTCAAACTACTGAAGGCGCTCTGAACGAAATCAACAACAACTTACAACGTATCCGTGAGTTAACAGTTCAAGCTAAAAACGGTACTAACTCTAACTCAGACATCACTTCAATCCAAAACGAAGTTACTGAGCGTTTAGCAGAAATCAACCGTATCTCTGAACAAACTCAGTTCAATGGCGTTAAAGTACTGAGCGGTGAGAAGTCAGAAATGACTATCCAAGTTGGTACTAACGATAAAGAAGTTATCAAATTTAACTTAGATAAAGTTGATAATGATACTTTAGGTGTTTCAAGTGACAAACTGTTCACTGAAACGACAGTTTCTAAAGGTGAGAAAAAAGCAAGTGCTGATGATGCTGATCTTGCTGACCTAGGTGTTGCTGGTGGTACTGCACTGAAAGGTGGCTTAACCGTTAAGAAATACGAAGAAGACGGCGTAGTTGTTGCTGGTAAATTCGTTGCATCTGAAGGCGGTAAAAATTACTTAGTTTCTGCTTCTGACTTTGAAGCGGATGGTGCTACTGCAACTCAAATCAACTTAAAAGCAGGTTCAGCGGTTGCTGGTAACGAATTTACTGCAACTGCAGCTAAAGACGTTAAAACTTTAGACGTTAAAGAAGATGCTCTGGCTACTTTAGACAAAGCTATCAACACAATTGATGAAAGCCGTTCTAAATTAGGTGCGATTCAAAACCGTTTTGAATCTACTATCAATAACCTGAATAACACTGTTAACAACTTATCTGCTTCACGTAGCCGTATCTTAGATGCTGACTATGCAACAGAAGTTTCTAACATGAGCCGTGGCCAAATCCTGCAACAAGCTGGTACTTCAGTACTTGCTCAAGCAAACCAAGTACCACAAACTGTTCTGTCTCTGTTACGTTAATTCGTACACTGACACAAAAGATACCTTTCTATATCCAAAAGGTCCTCGCAAGAGGGCCTTTTTTTGTTTTTGTGTTTTATCTTTAAACTCACTTTTTTTAGTTTTTATTTTTCGCTCAATTAATTTTCTTTTCTTTAAAATCAATAAGTTCTTAAAAATTAACAGACTGGCTTTTATTGCTATTTTCGCGACGCCGAAAAGCGTAAACCCCTCGAAATTGATGACGATAGTGTATAGGTAACGTTATTACAGTGACGTAATAACCCACCTATTCATTGAAAAATATTTTAAAATCAAGTCGAAGGAATATTGTATGCCACAAGTAATTATGACTAACCCAACCTCATTGATTGCTCAAAATAATTTAAATCGCTCACAAAGCTCCTTAAATACAGCAATTCAACGCCTTTCTTCAGGGTTACGTATTAATAGCGCCAAGGATGACGCTGCTGGTCAAGCCATAGCGAACCGTTTTACTTCTAATGTTAAAGGGTTAACACAAGCCTCTCGTAATGCGAATGATGGTATTTCTATTACCCAAACCACAGAAGGGGCATTAAATGAAATTAATAATAACCTGCAACGTATTCGTGAATTAACCGTACAAGCTAAAAATGGTTCTAATTCAGAATCCGATATCAAATCCATCCAAGAAGAAGTAAAGCAACGTACCGCTGAAATAAATCGTATATCAAAACAAACACAATTTAATGGCGTAAAGGTTTTAAGTGAAGATAGTACATTAAATTTACAAGTTGGCGCGCATGATAAAGAACAAATCAGTGTTAATCTGAAAAAAATTGATGCGACTACACTGGGTATTGATAAATTGGATTTATCAGCACAAAGCAAAATTGGTTCTAAAGCAACTAACGTGGAAGTGACCATTGGTACAGGTGCTACTGCAACAAAAGAAATGCAAGAGTTTGATACTAAAGCGCTTGATGACGAAATTACGCAAGGCACAATTAAAAACTATGATATTTATTATGCAAAAGGTGCTGATGGTAAAGACGATAAATCAAAACTTATCGTACAAACTGTAGATGCAAAAGGCGTTGAAGGTTACTTCGATGCAAAGGTAACCGCAGGTGGTACAGGCGCTAAAGCAACAGTTGATGCCGCTAAAACAGCAGTAGCGGGTTTAGATATGCTCGTTGAAAAACCACTGAAAGCATTGGATGATGCACTGGCTCAAGTTGATAGTTTACGCAGTGCAATGGGGGCAGTGCAAAACCGTTTAGATTCAACCATTACTAATTTAGGTAATACGGTTAATAATCTGACTGCCTCACGTAGTCGTATTTTAGATGCAGACTATGCAACAGAAGTCTCAAATATGAGTAAAAACCAAATCTTACAACAAGCAGGTACTTCAGTATTGGCACAAGCGAATCAAATGCCTCAAAATGTGTTATCACTATTACGTTAATTTTATCTTGAAATAATCCTCAATTTACACCCACTTCAATTTTTTTGCGGTGGGTGTTTTTTCATCAAAACAGTCGTTTTTTTAATTAATCATTTATGAGTATTTCAACTCGTGAATTAGACGCTAAAATCTCAAAAAATAAAATACTATGATTTATATGTTATTTTTTTATGAACAGAATGCATATTCAATACGTCTATTTCTTTTAATGAGATAAATTATCAATTTAATTAACGGTTTTTCCAAGGATTAGCAGTGGGTGTTTTAAGGTAAAGTAGTTCTCGTAATGCAATGACAAATTAATTTATCAATGAAAACCCGATTATTGCTGAAAATTTGGCATAGGTGAAAAAGAGGCGCTTTTGCTTCACTGTTCAGCCGATTGCTAAATTTATTTCGCCAGATAATGGTTTCCGGTCTTTTATCCAAAGGTGTCTTTTGTTGTGAGTGATTTGTATACCGCCGAAGGCGTGATGGACAAAAATAGCCTCTGGGAGCGATATGTCCCGTTGGTTCGCCATGAAGCATTACGATTACAGGTCAAGTTACCTGCGAGTGTTGAATTGGATGATCTTTTGCAAGCAGGTGGAATTGGGTTGCTAAATGCCGTTGAGCGTTATGACTCAATGCAAGGTGCTGCCTTTACCACTTATGCTGTTCAACGTATCCGTGGCTCGATGTTAGATGAGCTACGCAGTCGAGATTGGGCGCCACGTAGTGTGCGTCGCAATGCAAGAGAAGTAACACATTCTATTCATCAATTAGAGCAGGATCTAGGACGACCACCATTAGAACAGGAAGTTGCTGATCATTTGCAGATTGAGTTAGCAGAATACCGGCAGATCCTATTGGATACGAATAACAGCCAATTGTTCTCTTATGACGAATGGCATGAAATTTATGGTGAAAGCTGTGAACCGTCTCAAGACGAAGATCATGATGACAATCCATTACAGATGTTATTAGAAAGTGATATTCGCCAAAGAGTCATAGACGCGATAGAATTGCTTCCCGAAAGGGAAAAAATGGTTCTTACTCTGTATTATCAGGAAGAACTTAATTTGAAAGAAATAGGCGCAGTGCTTAATGTCGGGGAATCCCGCGTGAGCCAGCTACACAGCCAAGCTATAAAAAGGCTACGAGCACGCTTAAACCCAGAGAAATAGAAGTTTTGCTTATTTTTGTTTTTGTTTATTAAGACTACAACACAGGGCTTTATCTCTTATGTCTGTTTCAACACAAAAGAAACGGCCGCTAAGCCGTTACATTAAAGACTATAAACACAGCCAGACTCATTGTCTACATTGCCACAAGGCGCTTGATCGGATCTCTCTCGTATTCAATCGCCAAGTTATCAATAAAGAAGCCATTTCTGAAATGACTGATTTAATTGATGATGAAACGTGGGAAACGTTACAAGAGAAGTTCTCTGCGCTATGCCGTTTTTGTAGTGAGATTTACTGTAATAGTGAAACTGACTACTTTGACATTATGTCTTTTAAGCAGTATTTGTTTGAACAAACGGAGATGAGCCACAGTACTGTTCGTGAGTATGTGGTTCGTTTACGTCGGCTCGATGAATTACTGACTTCCACTAATTTTCCTCGTCAAGAGTTTACGACAGAGAAAATTCAGTCAGACTTGAGTAAAAAGCTCACTCCCTCTGCATTTAGTAACTACAATATTGCACTACGTAAGTACGAGCAATATCTTGATTGGTGCCAAGAGCCCCCATCAATGAGTAGCAGTCACTAATTGCGCTCAAGAGAGACCTTAAAAGGAGTAGCCTAGCCTGCTCCTTTTTCTTTTCTATTCTATTAATTCTAAATCCTTCCTATTTTTTCTTGTTTAATTTCTTTTTTATTTCTAAAACTATCTATCAACGATAAAAAGCAATGTTGTACTAAGTAAATTACATCAATAGATAAAAAAAGCGCCCACAGTGGGGCGCAAGTTTCAGGTATTCATAAAGATATAATTAAATTAACTTCTAGGTTGACTTGAGCTTAAGTATATTTACTAAACTAATTCATCGCGAATAGTAAATATAAAAAGAGTGAGAACAGTCACAGCATTAAAAGAAATAACATTTTTGACTATCTCTTTAGAAATAATAGGGTAATAAAAGAAAAAACCACCTTTAAGAAAACAGACTTTAAAGGTGGCCTCAAAGACAAGGAGAGAAAGAGAAGGGGTAATTAACTAATCGTCATTAAGCTTGCATTACCTCCAGCTGCCGCTGTATTAATGCTTAATGCTCTTTCATGCAATAAACGCTCTAACAATATACCAGTTTCACCGCGAGAGAATCCTTGAACAGAAATTATAGCTCCATTGCGTTGAGCAATTTTCTGGCAAGTTTCACGTAATTGGTCACCATCACCGTGGTAAATTACGGCATTTATTTTTAGTGACTCATCATTCCAGTTTTCAGTCAATGTAATGGCTTTTCTGACAATATCAGGTAATTCACGATATGTTTTTTGTGAGAATGGGCTATTAACGACAATGGCGTGACAACCAGAGGCGAGAACAGCAGCAATTTGAGTCAATGCATCTTGCTCGTTATCGGAAATACACAGTACATTACCACAAGGAACTAATTGATAAGTATTGCGTTCACCAGTAGGACCCGGTAATACACGCAGTGTTCCCGCTTGGGATGCAAGAGCATATTTCTCTAAAGCTTCATAGTGTGGTTTATCCGTTTTGTTTGATAGCCATTCCATGTACTTATGATAAGTCTGTAATAACGTATTACGCATAGAAGTATCAAGAGGAAGTATTTCATCTTGACGTGTAAGTGTTTGTGTTGCGGCATTTTCAGGGCGTTTAGATAATAAGCGATATAAATAAATAGGACCGCCTGCTTTTGGGCCTGTACCCGATAATCCTTCTCCCCCAAAAGGCTGAACACCGACAACGGCACCGACCATATTGCGGTTAACGTATAAATTTCCGACTTTGGCATTTGAGGCAACATAAGCAATAGTTTCATCAATGCGTGTATGAACGCCCATTGTTAATCCGTATCCTGTTGCATTAATCTCTTCTAGCAAAGCGGGTAAATCTTGGCTTGCATAACGCACAACATGTAATACAGGGCCAAAGATTTCTTTCTTCAATGAACTTACTTTATCTAACTCAATTAAAGTCGGTTGAACAAAGGTACTGTTACTTTCAGCGTGTTTTGACAAACTATTGTGTGATGCTTGATAAATCTCGAAGCCAGTTGTACGCATAGATTGAATATGCTTCTCTATGCCCGATTTTGCTTCTTTATCGATAACAGGGCCAATGTCTGTAGATAGTAAACTTGGATCACCCATTGTTGCTTGTGCCATCGCACCTTTAAGCATCTCGATAGTGCTCTCAGCCACTTCTTCTTGAATACATAACAGACGTAAAGCGGAGCAACGCTGACCGGCACTATCGTAAGCGGATGTCATTACATCGGTTACTACTTGCTCTGTTAATGCAGATGAATCAACAATCATGGCATTTAAGCCACCAGTTTCTGCTATTAAAGGTACTGGGTGGCCTTCGCTATCTAATCGACCTGCTAGGGTCTTTTGTAAAATATGAGCAACATCCGTTGAACCTGTAAACATCACACCACGAACACGCTCATCAGCGACTAAACGGGCGCCAATAGTTTCACCTTGCCCTGGTAATAGTTGTAGTGCAAAAGAAGGAACACCTGCTTGATGGAAAAGCGCAACGGCTTTCGATGCAATTAAAGGTGTCTGCTCTGCGGGTTTTGCTAGAACGGTATTACCTGTGGCTAAAGCTGCCGCAATTTGTCCGCTGAAGATCGCTAATGGGAAGTTCCAAGGGCTGATACAAACCACTGGTCCTAAAGGTCGATGTGTATTGTTATCAAAGTCTTGGGTGACTTGAGCCGCATAATAGTAGAGAAAATCAATAGCTTCGCGGACTTCAGCAATCGCATTGCTGTAAGTTTTACCAGCTTCACGCACTAATATTCCCATAAGAGGGCCCATTTGTTGCTCCATTAATTCCGCAGTACGGATCAAAAATGAAGCTCTTTGCGCTGGTGGTGTTGCAAACCAGATCTCACCTTTTTCTTGGGCAATGGTTAAGGCAAAATCTGCCTCAGCTTCTGTTGCTTCTCTTACTGTACCGACAATATCAGCATGATTGGCTGGATTTAACACAGATTGAGGTTCTTGTGTTTTCTCTGAAAAATTAAATGTATCACCTAATAAAGGTTCGCAATGTATATTTTCAGTTGCTGATGTTAATAAGGCACTAGAAAGCGATGCCAAGCGATGTTCGTTTGACATATCAATGCCCGGTGAATTTTTACGTTCATCACCATACAGTTTATGAGGAAGCGGAATTTTAGGATGAGAAAGCCCAACTTGGCCTTCGGCTTTAGCCATTCTATTCACTTCTTTGACCGGATCTGCCACTAATTCATCAAGAGAAATAGTGGTATCAGCAATTCGGTTTACAAATGATGTATTAGCTCCATTTTCAAGTAAGCGACGTACTAAATAGGCAAGTAATGTTTCATGAGTCCCTACGGGTGCATAAATACGACAAGGGCGTCCTAGTTTCCCGTCTGCAATTTTACCCACAACTTGAGCATAAAGGGGTTCACCCATACCGTGTAAACACTGGAACTCGTATTGTCCGGGGTAATAGTTTTGACCTGCTAAATGATAAATTGCTGACAGTGTGTGCGCATTATGTGTAGCAAATTGCGGATAAATAAAATTAGGTGATGCGAGTAGCTTTTTCGCACAGGCAAGGTAAGAGACATCAGTATACACCTTGCGAGTATAGACAGGATAATCTTCAAGACCATCGATTTGAGCACGTTTCACTTCGCTATCCCAATAGGCACCTTTCACTAAACGGATCATTAAGCGACGACGGCTACGACGAGCCAAATCAATCACATAATCAATAACTAATGGACAACGCTTTTGGTAAGCCTGAATGACAAAGCCAATACCATTCCAACCTGCTAATTCAGGTTCAAAACAGAGTCTTTCAAGTAGGTCGAGTGAAATCTCAAGTCTATCTGCTTCTTCTGCATCAATATTAATACCAATATCGTATTGCTTTGCTTGTAATGTTAATGAGAGTAGGCGAGGGTAAAGCTCTGATATAACACGCTCATATTGAGCACGACTGTAACGAGGATGTAATGCTGAAAGCTTGATAGATATTCCAGGGCCTTCATAAATACCTCTGCCATTAGAGGCTTTACCAATTGCGTGGATGGCTTGTTGATAAGAGACTAGGTAATCTTGAGCATCTTTCTCTGTTAATGCTGCTTCTCCTAGCATGTCATAAGAGTAACTAAAGCCTTTTTCTTCAAGTTTGCGTGCATTTGCGAGTGCTTGAGAAATCGTCTCACCAGTAACAAATTGCTCACCCATTAAACGCATCGCCATATCAACGCCTTTACGAACTAATGGCTCGCCACTTTTGGTGAGAATGCGATTTAAAGAGTTAGATAGCTTTTCTTCATTATGGGTAGAAACTAATTTACCTGTGAATAATAATCCCCATGTAGCTGCATTCACAAACATAGATTGGCTCTGTCCTAAATGTGAACGCCAATTTCCATGACTGATTTTATCGCGGATAAGTGCATCACGAGTGGCTTTATCAGGAATACGCAATAAAGCTTCTGCTAAACACATTAAGGCGACACCTTCTTGTGAAGAAAGTGAGAATTCCTGTAATAGACCTTGAACCAGCCCTGAGCGTCCAACACCATTTTTCTGTTTACGTAATTTTTCGGCAATGGAATAGGCTAATTTATGCGTTGCTTGGGCTTCATTTTCAGGTAAGGTCGCTTGTTGCAATAACATAGGCACAGCCTGTGTTTCTGGTGTGCGATATGCAGAAGTAATTGCTGAGCGTAAAACAGATTGCGGATGAATATGTTCAGCAAACTCCAAGAAAGGCTGATAATGAGCGGTTGATATTTCAGTGCTTTCATCAATATCTTGCTCTGCAAATGTTGAGTTACCAAGATTAACCTGATCATTTTCGATTTGTTCTAGATAATCGAAAATAGCTTGTTTAATTAACCAATGCG
This sequence comes from Proteus terrae subsp. cibarius, assembly GCF_011045835.1. NCBI lineage: Bacteria > Pseudomonadati > Pseudomonadota > Gammaproteobacteria > Enterobacterales > Morganellaceae > Proteus > Proteus terrae. The sequence goes on along the minus strand of NZ_CP047349.1, from coordinate 2,303,730 downwards.
ATGTTCTATCTAATTTCTGTGCAGCTTCTTTTAATCTATTGCGGGTTTCTTCATCAAGTCTAACACCCATTGTTGTGCTACTCATGCAGTGCTCCTCATATTCTATTTCTAATTCACAAATACAGTTACCCGTTATTTTTATTAATATCATTCATGTTGCAACCTTGTGCAACATTGTTAACATTTTATTTATAAATAATGTGAAAGTAGTCAGGTTTTGTAGGTGATTAAAAATCGTGTAATTTGTTTTTTTATAAATATTTATATATAAATCAATAAATTATATTTATTTTATTGATGTTTACATTTATAATATGTATTCGAATTAAGACAAATAGTGTGAAGTCATAAACAAAATTTAAATATTTAAACGTTAATTTCTTGTTAAATGCAGTTAACCTATTCTAGGATTGATGTGAATGCTTTATCTGTTGCTGTAAGAAATTATTTTAATTAAAAACTGAAAAGATCATTAATGCGCAACGAAGTGCAACGTTCCTGTACAAGTCAAAAGCATACCGATGATCGGAAACAGATTTATGGAGAACTGCAATTATGGCTCTAACTTCGCCAATGCTAATTACATTTACGATCTATATCTTGGGTATGCTTTTTATTGGCTACCTCGCTTATCGTTCAACAAAAAACTTTGATGATTATATTCTAGGTGGCCGGCGACTGGGCAGTGTAGTAACTGCGTTGTCAGCGGGTGCTTCAGATATGAGTGGCTGGCTATTAATGGGATTACCTGGCGTGGTATTTTTCGCAGGTATTTCAGAAAGTTGGATAGCTATTGGGCTCTGTTTAGGCGCATGGCTAAACTGGCGTTTAGTTGCTGGGCGTTTACGTTTGCAAACCGAAAAAAACAATAATGCATTAACGTTGCCTGATTATCTAACATCGCGTTTTGATGATAAAAGCAAAATGCTACGTATCATTTCAGCGTTAGTTATTCTTACCTTCTTTACTATTTATTGTGCTTCTGGCGTGGTTGCTGGTGGAATGCTGTTTGAATCTACATTCCATATTCCTTATCACGAAGCGATGATTTATGGTGCCCTTGCAACTATTGCATACACCTTTTTAGGTGGCTTTCTTGCGGTAAGTTGGACAGATACCGTTCAAGCGACTTTAATGATTTTTGCTCTGATCCTGACACCTATTATCGTTATATTCTCAGTGGGTGGTATTGATACTTCTATTGCTATTATTAAAGCAAAAGATCCATCTTATTTGGATATGTTCAAGGGCCTTGATTTTATCGCCATTATTTCGTTATTAGCATGGGGATTAGGCTATTTTGGACAACCTCATATCCTTGCACGTTTTATGGCGGCTGACTCTAACCAAACTATTCGCAAAGCACGTCGTATTGGTATGACGTGGATGATCCTCTGTTTAGGGGGAACGGTTGCAGTTGGATTCTTTGGTATTGCTTACTTTGAAATGAATCCAGCACAAGCAGGGGCTGTTACCGCTAAAAATGAACGTATTTTTATGGAATTAGCTTCACTACTCTTTAATCCATGGATCGCGGGTATTTTATTGTCTGCAATTCTTGCCGCGGTAATGAGTACATTAAGCTGTCAATTATTAGTCTGTGCAAGTGCGTTAACTGAAGATTTATATAAACCCTTTATTCGTAAAAATGCGAGCCAAAAAGAGCTAGTGTGGGTAGGACGTGGCATGGTGTTATTAATTGCAATTATCGCAATCTTCTTAGCACGTGATCCAAACAATAAAGTGCTTGATTTAGTCAGTAACGCTTGGGCCGGTTTTGGTGCCGCCTTTGGTCCTGTGATCCTCATTTCTGTTTTGTGGAAGCGCATGACCCGTAATGGTGCATTTGCTGGAATGTTGATTGGCGCTTTAACCGTGTTGGTGTGGATGCAATATAAATGGTTTGGGTTATACGAAATCATTCCTGGTTTTATCTTTGCCTCTATCGCTATCGTTGTGGTTAGTTTAATGGGTAAAGAACCAAGTAAAGAGAACCAGCAACGCTTTAATGAAGCTGAAACTCAATATCGTAATACATAATAAAAGATAGGTATCAGCTAAATAAAAGGTCACTTTTTTTAAAAGTGACCTTTTTTGTGTAATTCAGAATAAAGATTTTTTATTAAAAAAAAGTAACTTATTCATAATATTCGAATTTATTATATATAGTTGCTGTACTGGTATCGATTATTATGTCATCTTTTCTAACTTCACTTACCATATCCCAAGTTAAGCAGTTATTATATTTATCCCATTCTCGGCATGTATTGTTATATTCTCTTATATCATCATATAAGCTGGTGAATATTTGCATTTGGCGCAAAATTTTACCATCTTTGCCATAATGGAATTCTAATGTAACTTCATCATTATCAATTGCTTTGAAAAGACGCCCTTGTTCATCATAAAGATAATGAATTGAATTTCCTTGATTTTCTGCAGTAGACTCAATAATAGTTTCTGCTGAAATTTTATCATTTTTATAACTCAGCTTAGCAAAATCAGTTCCTATCAGTGAGCCATCATAATCATAGAAATAAGATTTTTTGTCTATCAATTGATTTTGATTATTTTTACCATAAAATTCAACTAAATAGAGCGAGTATGTTCTATGACGATTTTTTATCTGGTATTTATATTTTAGATTATAAGGCGTTGACATTCTTAAAAGATTTGTCTCAATATGCTCATGGACATATTCTTGTGTAGAAAAGTTATATTTGGTAAGAACTCCACATTTATCAAATTGAGATTCTCCTTGAAAAGCTTTGAATCGGCCTTTTTCAGGTAAGTCGCTAGTAGTTGTGATTGATTTTATAGGCCCATAATTAAAATCGATCGTAATGAACATCACGTTATTTATATTCACTTGTTTTTGTGATTTATCACAAGAAACTTGAGCCGCAAATGCTGGAAGTGAAATAAAAAGTGTGTAAAAAGAGAAAATAAAAAATAATGGATATTTCATATAATGAGTCATCTTAAATTTTATTAAAAGAGAACATGCTATAGCACATATTCATCATTAATTGATTTAAGTAGTTTTACACAAATAGTTTTTTAATGAAAGCATAGTAGATGAGTATTTAATCACAGATAAGAAGATATGTAATAAACATAAAAAACCAGTCTATTTTAGATAGTCTGATTTTTATATTGTTAACTTAAATTTGATACGAAAAATATAATATAAATATTATTCGTAATAAATAAACTCGTTATGAAGCATGGCCTTACTAAAATTCACCAATTCATCATTAAATTTAATCGTACTCTCAAGCTCCTCTTTTGAACAATTAGCAAATTTGTCCCATTCAAGGCAAGTCGTGATAAAGGCTTTATCTTCTCCATTAATACCCTTGATATAGTTCGATTGTTTGATAGTTTTTCCTTCTGGATCATACTGATACTCTACATTTACTTTTCCGTTTTCTATTACGGATTGTAGTTTTCCTTGAGGATTATAGATGTATTCTGTTGTGATAGTCTCAGTTGTAGGATCGGATGATTTGCTAGTTTCTTTGATAATACGACCATCTTTATAGTCGAATTGGCTGGTGATAGTATCTAGTAAAGTGCCATCATTTGCGTAATATTGAATGACTTTTTTGTTGAACCGATTCTGTTCATCTTTATGATAGGTTTCTTGCATGTAGATAGAATGTGAGCCATAGGTATTTTTTACTTGAAATTGATATCGAATAACAGAAGGGTTATTTGGTAATGTCCTTATTAAATTAGTTTCTACATTGCCTTCAAAGTACTCCTGCATTGATGTGCTATCTTTCAATAATTTTCCACATTCATCAAAGTGAATTTCACCTTTTAGTGCTTTAAAACGTCCATCATGGGGAATGGTGCTTGTCATCGTGACTGATTTAACAGGGCCGTTATAAGAAGTGAGTAATATAATATTGTTATTAGCGATATTGGTTTGTTTTTCAGTATCGGTGCATTGAGTTGAAGCCGCGATTGCTGAAAATGAGGAAACCGCATAAAGGAAAAGGCTAATAAGGAGTCGTTGTGATTTCATAAGACCGTCCATGTTATGTATTCGTCATACTTCAAGTCGCAGCGTTGTTGTCTGAGTTCATTCGCACTAGGCGATACTTGTGTATACGCCTAGAGACTCATTCACTTGTCGCCTAGCGGGATCTTGAATTATTTAGAGTATATGTATTCAAGCTACATTTTGATTTATAAAATATAGGTCTAGTATAGGGAATTGGTTTGCTAAATTGTATAGATAAAATCCTATATGATTAACCGGTATATAAAGAAAAAATATTTGGTACGTTCAGAACTGTTTTGGGAGCATTAAGATGTCAAACGTGTTTTCTTTTATGACTGATACAGCAACTCTGGCCATTTTTGATTTACAAGCGATCCGACATAGAAAATCAGATACAGCAGATTGGTGGAGCATACCAGATGATGAGTTAGAGGAAATGAACAAGGGTAAGATTGCATTTATTGGGTTAGGTAATGATGGCTTTTACACAATAAATCTATGCGACAACATCGAAGAGCCTGATGTAAAAATAAATATAAGCTGTCCATCGGGTAAAGTCTTTATTGGTGCGGGAGAGGACACTACTGGCGGTGATTTAGAGCCAGATGATCCACTGTATCGTTCTGGTGATATTATCTCGTTACCAATAGGAAATTATAAGATTTCATTAAAAAAGGCAGCAAATATTGTTTTTATTTCTATCACTCCAAGCAAAGCGAAAGCAAATAATTTTGAGAATATTTTACGTTTAGATTAAAGAAATATATAAAAAATATAATAACGAGTGAAAAGATGACGTTATTCAAAAATATCATCATTATACTTTATTAATAAGTTAATAAAAATAAATTAAACAATTTATGGTTATATTAAATGTGATATAACGAATATGCTGATTATAAATTAGATTAATCAATTAACTAAATATTAATTGATTAATCTAATTTAAATATCTCTGAAAGAAAATAGTGATATAAGTAATTACTCGATAATCAAATAAAGAATAGAAACGATTTTATTTTTAAATTTAAAAATAATTAATGAATGATTGGTCTTATTTTATTAAAAATGACAAATATCAATTTAAGGTAAATTAATGTTATTTTTAATATTAATCCTAATAAAATTAACGTTTTTTTGTTAAAAAATGCGCAATAGTCGTATTTTGACTATAAGAATATACTTAAAATCGAAAGATATATACGTATTAGCCTCTATATACGATGAAGATAGTTGCATTTTATGAGTAAATAAGTTGATAATCATGCATACTTAAATATTAGTACGTAATAAACATGAAATAAGGTTATTAAACCATTATTATTTCGTGTCTGCCTTTTCTTTTATTCAAAACCCAAAAATAAACTTATTTAGATATATTACCGGAGAGAGTTTTATTATGAATAAAATGCTTCTTGCTGCGATGATCGCAGGTATTTTTTCATCAACAGTTTATGCGGCTTCTGATAATACCATTCGTTTTCAAGGCGAAGTTTCTGATGAAACTTGTACTGTAACTGTTAATGGTAATTCAGCACTTCCAGTTGTTTTATTACCAACAGTACCCGTAACTGCATTAGATACAGCGGGTAAAACAGCAGGTCAAACACCATTTACAATCGCAGTGAGTGGTTGTACAGGTTCTAAACCAACAGATACAAATATTAAAACTATTTTTATTGCTAATAATCTGACAACAGAAGGCCGTATTGGTAATACTGCGGCAAATAACAATGTTAGCTTAGAAATTATTGATCCTGCAAAAACAGGCACCAAAATTGATTTAACAGGTGTAGGTAACGAAGGTTTAGTATTAAAAGCAAACGAAAAATCAGCATCTTATGATTATGCTGTGCGTTATTATGCAGATGATGTTGCAACAGCTGGTAAAGTAGAAGGTAGCGTGCAGTACTCTATCTCTTATCAATAATGCTTATATGTCTCCTTTATATAAAGGAGACATTTTCTATTTATATAAGAGGAAGATAAATAATGAAAAAAATAATAATGTTAATTGCCGTATTTTTTTTAAGTTATAGCACAGCATCGTATTCTAGTGTCACTATGCTAAAAACACGTATTGTTTATTCATCGGATTCACGCTTTGAAGTTTTAAAATTTATGAATAACGATGAAATTCCTTACATTATGCAAATATGGGCGGATAAAGATAATCCTAATTCGACTCCAGATGATGCAGATGCTCCTTTTATTATTCAGCCTCCTGTCTTTCGTATCGACCCTAAAACAGGGAGAGATGCACGATTAATTTATACGGGTGAAGGGTTACCACAAGATAAAGAATCTATTTTCTATTTAAATGTGGCACAAATTCCTCCTAAAGATTTGAATAAAGATATAAAAGAAGGAAATAGCTTTACGGTTATTGTGCATCATCGATTAAAAATATTCTATCGTCCAACAGCGATTGTCTCTCAGCTAAATAATATCGAGAAACAAATATCATTCTTAAAAGAAAGTAATGGCAATATAAAAGTTAAAAACGACTCACCTTTCTTTGTGTCATTTGCACAACTTGAAGCTACGAATGCGTCAGGACAAAAATCTGCATTTAAATCAACTATGGTATCTCCATTATCAACAGAAATATTAACCGCTGAAAATGGAGAAAAACTTTCATTTTCACCCGATAAAATAACCTATAAATACCTTAATGATCTAGGTGGGCAAAACAGCGCAACAGATTTAATTCATTAATAAAAATGGCATTGAAATGAAATTCATAGAAAAAAGCATAGCGCAATTAAATAAGAGAATAAAAGTCGTATTTATAATCGGCTCATTTTCTCTATTTATTCAATCAATGCCTTCTGCATTCGCTGATGATTATGAATTTGATCCTTCTCTATTATTAGGTAGCAAGAATAATATCAACATTAATCAGCTTCACGATAGTAATTATGTGGATCCTGGTGATTACGATGTTGATATCTATATTAATAATCGTTTTCTTGAAAGAAAAACAGTGAGTTTTCAATTAAATGATAAAGGTAAAGTGATACCGTGTTTTGATCAACAACAGATTGATGAAATGGGTATTTTGCTTGATAACGAGAGCAACCAAGATAATGGTCAATGTTTAGTATTAAACCAGATCAATAAAAATATTGTAGATTCGTTTGATGCTTCTAACTTTAGAATAATGATTGCAGTGCCTCAAATCTTATTAAAACGAAGACCACAAGGCTATGTTAATGAAGACGATTTAGATGCAGGCAACACTATGTTGTTCACCAATTATTCTGGTAACTACTATAAGAATAAATCGAACGGACAAACTTCAGACTATGGTTTTGGTAGTATCAACATGGGTGTAAATCTGGGAACTTGGCAATTTCGCCAACAGGCGTCTTACTCTTATAACTCATCGAAATCGGGAAGTAATAGTGAATTTAATTGGATAAGAACTTATCTACAAAAACCTTTATTGACATTAAAGTCGATGTTAGTTGTTGGCGATATCTATACAACAGGTGCACAATTTTCAAGTCTGGCCTTTAAAGGCATTCAATTAATGTCTGATGAAAGAATGTTGCCAGATTCTCAAAAAGGCTATGCGCCTGTTATTCGTGGAATTGCGACGACTACTGCTCGTGTGGTGATAAAGCAAAATGGTATTGAAATTTATCAAACGACAGTATCACCAGGGCAATTTGAAATAGATGACCTTTATCCAACCAGTTATGAAGGGGATTTATTAGTTGAGATTAACGAGAGTAATGGCAAAGTTTCTTCTTTCACTGTGCCATTCACTGCATTACCTGAGTCAGTAAGGGCAGGCCGCTTTAAATATAACTTTACCGCGGGTGAAGTGAATAATTTCGGTTCAGAAAATAGTTATTTTTCAGATGTCGCCTTGCAATATGGCATGAATAACACTGTAACGTTAAATACTGGGGTGCGTGTAGGACATCAGTATCAGGCAGTATTTGTCGGTTCTGTTATTGCCACAAAATTAGGAGCAATAGGTTTTAATTCGGCATTTTCAAATGCTGATGTGGGTGGCAAAAATTATCAAGGTGGGCGTTTAGGTATTAGTTATAGCCGTACTTTTAGCCCAACAAATACCGTTATTACACTTGCAGGCTATAAATATTCAACAGAGAATTTCCGCGAATATAATGATGTCTTGGGGTTAAGAAAAAGTGCAAGTAATGACATGGAATGGAATTCCAGCAGTTATAACCAAGAAAGCCAGTTTACACTTAGTGTTAATCAGTCTCTTGATAAGTGGGGACAACTTTATATTTCAGGCTCTATCAGTAACTATTATGGTAATAAAGGGCATGATGCTCAGTATCAAATTGGTTATTCAAATACCTATAAAGATATAGCTTATAGTCTTGCCTATAGCCGCCAAAAAACGGGTCAAATGACAGCGAATAATACCTTCACACCAATAACAACGGATCCGATATCAGAAGATATGGTGATGTTATCTGTTTCTATGCCATTAGGACGTTCTGATTATTCACCAATGCTATCGTTATCTTCTAGCCATTCTAGTGATGATTCGAGTTATCAAACGAATTTATCAGGGCTTTTAGGAGAAGATAAAACACTTTCTTATAGTGTAAATGCAGATTACGACACACAAAATAGAGCGGTAGGCAGTGGTTTGCATTTAATCAAACAGCTTCCTTTTACCACGTTATCAGGCAGTATCTCTAATGGTAAACATTACACTCAAGGTAGTGTTGGTATTCAAGGTGCGTTAGTTGCACACAGTGGAGGGGTAACGTTAGGGCCTCGTATTAGTGATTCTTTTGCTTTAGTCGAAGCAAAAGGTGCAAGTGGCGCGAGTGTGAGTAATGGTATGGGAGCACGCATAGATCCCTTTGGTTATGCCATAGTGCCATCTCTTGTCCCTTACCAATATAATAATGTTAGTTTGGATGGGAAAAATATTAGGAATAATAATATTGAGTTATTAGAAAATACTAAGCAAATAGCGCCATATTCAGGTTCTAGTACTAAAATCGTCTTTAAAACCCAAGTCGGATATCCTGTATTGATTTCGGTTAAGCCTGCAAATTCATTGGCATTAGGTGAAAATGTCTATGATAAAGATAGACATATTGTTGGCATGGTGGGACAAAGTAATCAGATTTATGTCAGAGTTGAAAATAAAAAAGGGACACTAACTGTCGGTAAAGATGAAGATAGTTGCCAAATCGATTACTCAATACCAGAAGAAAAAGAAGCCGATAAACTCATTTTATTATCAGGTCAATGTTTATGAAATTAAATCGCTGTTTACTTTCTTGTCAGTCCTCTATTTTATTGGCGTTGATGCTATTTCCTTCTTTAGCTTTAGCAACATGTTATAAAATAACAACCACGACGACGAATCCCAATAGTTCGTATTATACCGAACCCGGCAAAGGTTCAGCGAAAAGTTGGGCTGGTGCAAGAGATGATTCTGGCTCAATGGGAAGTACGCCAAAAGTAATTAATGTCAATAACGACCATTTTCAAGTTCCGGGTACATTAGTGGCAAGTGGTTTTGTTTCTTTTTTTGAGGCTGGTTATGAAGTATATGATCCTGAACAAATATTATTTCGTTGCACCGCCGATGAAGAGGGTAAATTAAGAGAGTTTTACTCAACTAATGGCGACTATAGCTATGGTGGCAAAAATTTAGTTAATCCTGCATTAGGCTTAAATGATACTTATATTAGTCTGGCAAGAGGATTAGGTATTCGCATTAAAAACACCATTACAGGCGAATATTACAGTCGCTATTGGAAATCTCGTGCTTTAGATAATTTAGAAAGAGATAGTCTAGGATGGATCTTAGTAAAAGCAAAAAACTTTTCTAATATGGAAGTCGAGTTATTTAAGATTAACTATGAAAGAACAAGTGATATGCCACCTGCACAATCAAGTAGTGGCTTAATTACTTTTATTAACCAACCGGCAGGTTATATTGCTTTTCAAAGTTCTAATTTCTCTTATTTATTAAAAGATGGTTCAGATCACGCGACAAACTATCATGGCTTTTATGCTTATTGGCCTGCGGCTGTAAATATGTCTCGCCGTATTTATATTCGTAATGCATCCACTTGTTTTGTGCGAAATGTTACGCCTTATGTTTCATTCCCATTGGTCACTATTAATGAGTTAGCTAGTGGTAAAAAAGTGACTTTACCTATTACGATTGATTTTTATTGCCAATTAACATCACCAGCGAGTGATGGCATGAGCAATATTTCTAGTGGAACGGGAGCAGGACAAACTGCAATGGGATTTTTACCCAGACCAGCGAATGTCAATAAGGCAATTGAATTAGGATTAACAGTACCTAATGGTGCCGCAATTACCCATTTAGTGACAGACGGTTATGGTACTGACTCAAATATGGCAAAAGGGGTTGGTGTAAGAATATATCGCCCATCAGGTGGAGCATTAAATTTATTATCAACATTAGCTAATGAAGGACAAGGTGAGGGCTACGGTTGGTATCCTGTTTATGATGATGCTAATTCAGTCTCATTTAATAATGGTATTGCCGATTTAACTAAAACATTATATGCCTCATTAGAAGCGTTACCGAGAGAGAAAATAACTGCAGGTAAATTTAATGCGACATTACAAGTGATTATACAGGTGCAATAAATATGAAAAGGATCAGTATTTTTATTCTGTTACTGTGTTTTTCGTTTATCGCCAAAGCGAATTTAGCATTAGATGGTTCAAGAGTGGTGCTTTATCACTCAGACAGAGAAGCATCATTAAATATAAAAAATGATGGCGAGTTTCCAGTGGTGGTTCAAACATGGGTTGATGATGGTAACCCAGAAAATACCCCAGAAACCATAACCGATGTTTCCGCTTTATCACTACCACCAGTTTTACAATTAAAACCTAGTGAATCACAACAGGTACGAGTGATTAATAAATTTACCAATACAGATAAAGAGAAAGAAACACTTTATTGGCTGAATTTATATGAAATCATGCCTAAGCCAGCGAATAAAAAATATGATGAAGGTTTAATTAATGTCGTCGTTAGATTACAAGTAAAAGTATTTTATCGCCCTGATGATTTAGTTATGGCGATTTCCGATGTCAGTAGCGCTCTTATTTTTACGAAATCAGATAAACAGTTAACAATTGAAAACCCGACACCTTTTTATGTCACCATTAAATCAGCATCAAGTGAAAATGATCCTAATATTCTTATTCCTATGATAGCGCCATTTTCCAAACAGCAAACCAACCTAGTAGATAGTAGAATAAATACCATTAACTATGTTTTGATTGATGATTTTGGCGGGGAATTTAAAGATAAAAAAGAGATAAAATAGGCTTTCTGGCGGTTTATATTGAATTATCCAGCTAAACTAGATTAATTGTTTGTTTTGATTGATTCTATTTATTTTAAATTTGGATGAAAAATAAGCGGATGCTATTTTCTTTAATTACCGTATTATTTTGAGTGTTTAACTTAAGATAAATGTGACACTTTCGCGACAGTTTTATTCCAAAAGCAAAAAACCACTTCTTGCGAAGTGGTTCAATTGCCTGATTTCTCAGCGTAAATTTGGTGGGTCGTGGGAGGCTCGAACTCCCGACCAATTGATTAAGAGTCAACTGCTCTACCGACTGAGCTAACAACCCGATGCGCTGATTATTCTCCTCTCAAATGCGTTGGTCAAGCGCTTATTTTGATTTTTTTTCAAATGTATAAAATATCGCCGAGTAAATTAAAGAAAGGATCTTATCTGGTTATCAAAGCATCATTCATTTTACTAAAAGTGATCTTTTCATTACTTATACTGAGATTTGTGTCACAATAATTTCGCAAACATATTGCCGCGTCAAAAAATAAAATAGCGGTGAAAACAACATCGAAAATATGAAAACACTTCAGGTATTGTATGGAAGATCAAACAGAAATTTCTCCTCCCGTTAGAGTGAAAAATGCCACTCTACAGCGCGGGCTAACAAATCGTCATATTCAATTAATTGCTATTGGTGGTGCTATCGGTACTGGTCTATTTATGGGATCAGGGAAAACCATTTCGTTAGCTGGGCCATCAATTATTTTTGTCTATATGATAATTGGCTTTGTCTTGTTCTTTGTAATGAGAGCCATGGGCGAGCTGTTATTATCGAATTTAGAATATAAGTCATTTAGTGATTTTGCTGGTGATTTATTAGGGCCGTGGGCTGGCTTCTTTGTCGGTTGGACATATTGGTTTTGCTGGGTCATTACGGGTATTGCCGATATTGTGGCTATAACTTCTTATATTAGTTATTGGGCACCTAATTTTCCTGAATGGGGCACATCCTTTATTTGTGTACTGACATTACTTATTTTAAATTTAGCGACAGTCAAGCTCTTCGGAGAAATGGAATTCTGGTTCTCCATGATAAAAATAACCGCAATTGTCTCTTTAATTATTGTAGGTATTGTTCTTATCAGTATTGGATTTGAATCTCCAGCAGGGCACACTGCCGCACTAGAAAATATTTGGAATGATGGAGGAATGTTCCCCAAAGGACTAAGTGGTTTTTTTGCTGGATTCCAAATTGCTATTTTTGCTTTTGTTGGGATTGAATTAGTCGGTACCGCTGCTGCAGAAACGCGTAATCCAGAAAAATCCTTACCAAAAGCTATTAACGCTATTCCTATCCGTATTATTACTTTTTACGTATTAGCATTAGCCATTATTATGTCGGTAACTCCATGGCGTTCTATTTTGGCAGATAAAAGCCCATTCGTTGAGCTATTTGTTATGATAGGAATACCAGCAGCAGCGAGTTTAGTAAACTTTGTTGTATTAACAGCCGCTGCTTCTTCTGCGAATAGTGGGATATTTTCCACAAGCCGAATGTTATTCGGTTTATCTAAAGAAGGTGAAGCGCCAAAACAGTTTAGTCAATTATCTAAGCGTGCAGTACCTGCGAATGGGCTGTTATTTACTAGCTTATGCCTGTCATGTGGAATTATATTAATTTACTTTATTCCTGATGTTATGCACGTATTTACCTTGGTAACAACAGTCTCGGCGTTATTATTTATGTTTATTTGGAGTATGATTTTATGCTCTTATTTGGCATATCGTAAAAAACGTCCACAATTGCATGAGAAGTCTATTTATAAAATGCCTTTGGGAATTATTATGTCGTGGCTATGTCTTGCATTTTTTGCATTTATGACAGTGCTATTAGCCTTTGAACATGATACTCGCCAAGCATTAAGTGTGACTCCACTGTGGTTTATTGCATTAGCAGTTGGTTATCAATACGTTAAGAAGAACAAACAGAAAAATGCTGTTCAAAAATAACATAACGACGACCACATCGATTACATAGTAAAACGAGAGAGCCTTATTATTTAATAAGGCTTTTTATTAAAAATAAAATGTCATTACTAATAAAATAATTAATAGTTTCTAAAATAAAAAATCATCAAGAATAAAGCTTATATTTATTTTCATTTTTTTACTTATTTTCATCATTAATTTGAGTGAAAAACAGACGTTATTTTTCCTAAATAAAATATTTTTAAAATATGTTAACTACATCCGGCATTTTTCTAAAAATACACTATCCTACAATTAAAATAAAAGGAGGCGGTATGTATAAGAATATTTTGGTTCCCATTGATATTGATGAAGATAACCTGATGAACAAAGCAATTCCGTTAGTGGAAAATATTGCAAAAAATGAAGATCCTTATGTTCACTTTTTGTATGTACTTCCTAAACTTCCGCAATCTTCTTATTATCGACTTGTTATGAATGGTGATCAATTAGATCAAGGATGCTTAAAAACGTCTGCGGAAAAAGAGCTTAAAAAAATAATCGAACGTTTTGATTTACCTGACGATAGAATACAAACTCACATTTGTATTGGTACACCAAGAGATGCAATATTACAGGTTGCTGATGAAGTGAATGCGGATTTAATTGTGATTGGCTCGCATAATCCGGAAGACGATTCATATCATATAGGTTCAACTGCTGCAGATATTACACGTTATGCAAAACGTTCTGTTATGGTAGTAAGAAAATAGGGCGATAAGATAAGCCTAATGTTTTTATAGCGATAAATAAGAATATTTGCAGATTTAGTGATATCGCTGTTATGTTCTGTTCGTGCGTAACAGCGATTATGTGGCTTCAAAGGTAAAGCAATTGTACAGATAGACAGCTTTTATATTTGGAACAAATTCTTTTTTTAATTACTATAAGTTATCTCCTGATAATAATTAAAAAATCCCTATGTTAACGATCACCGCATTGCTAGAAAACAAATCAATTAATCCTGAACTTAACCACTACCCTGGTTTATCATTATTGTTAGAAGATGATGAGTGCCAAGCTAAAATTCTCTTTGATACTGGAAAAGACCTTACTTTTATTTCAAATGCCAAAAAAATGGGTATTGATTTAACCACGTTGAAAACAATTGTTGTGTCTCATGGGCATTATGATCATTTTGGTGGACTCACGCATTTGCCAGTAGATTTTTTTATTCATAAACCACGAATTATCGCTCATCCCCATCTATTTTCTGTTCGTTATTCAGCACTTTTTTTAGGCAATAAAAATATTAAATTTAAACGGTTAGCACCTTTATTTGATCGCAAAAAACTTGAAACACAGTTCTCTTTTGAATTAACACAAGCACCGTTAGCTATTGAAGAAAACTTTATCTATTCGGGGCAAGTGACCCAACGACAAGTAAATAAACGCTACGGTGTTATTATTCATGAATCAGGCGAAGAAGATGACTATGTTCTTGATGATAGCTTTCTTGTTTGGCAAGGAAAGAAAGGCTTAGTGATTATCACAGGTTGTAGTCACTCAGGTATCGAATCCATCATTGGACACGCGAAAAGAATAACAGGAAACAACCAAATTCAAGCGATTGTAGGAGGATTACATTTACGTTGTGCGACACCATCAGCATTACAACGTGCGAAAAAAGCCATAGATACAAATATTGATGTCTATGGATGTCATTGTACTGGCGTATTAGGGCGAAAATATCTTAATGCAAAAGATTTTAATGCAGGGCAGTCTTTATCTTTTGAATAAAAACCAACAATAAAATTTATATCCTCACGTTAGGAATAGTGTGAGGATATGAAATAAAAAGGAGAATAGTTGCTTAAAGTGAATCAAAAATTCGCTGATAAATAACTTTTACAACGTGATCTTTTTTCTGGTTATATTGATGTACATTTTCAACATCTTCTTTTGCACTGAGTTTTGCATCGATATATAACTCTCTATCTTCTTTATGGGTAATTAACCAATCTCTAAATAAAATATGTCTAAGATGTTCAGGACAATTAGGTGCAAATATATGTAGGTTCACTTTGGGTGTTTCTAGTTTCAACATACGATGTTGATACCAAGAAGGTTCTCTTACTGTAAGTTCATAGCCTAACTGATTTAACCAAGGAATATAGCGGGGCTCATCAGCAGGATCTGCAACAATTAAGTCAATATCAATGATCGGTTTTGCATCTAATCCAGGTACTGCTGTTGAGCCAATATGCTCAATGGCTAAACATTTATCTTTTAATTTTTGGGTAATATTTTCTTTTTGTTGATTAAATAATGTTACCCATAATTCATTATAGGGCTCAATCTTTATCATACTTGGTGTTGGTTTTCCATTTACCCACGGATTTTCATCAGGGGAACCTTCTTCAAATGTACAGATTTTCTGTTTTAGATCTTGATTCATAAGTATCTCATTTAAGGTTTGGAAGACAGAGAATGAAAATAAATTTATTGGAAGTAAATTTAGGATCAAGCTGAAACAGCGATAAAATAGACCTAAAATTTTAGTTTTTTGGTCTGTATTCTAACAAGTTAGCTCTTTTAAATGAAAAAATTAAGGCGCATTTAGTGCTATTTATAATGAAAATAATTGCAGAGTTCTTTTGGCAATAAATAATCTAGTATTATTTATTGCCAAAAGAAAAGAAGGTGCGTGGTCTTACTTGCGGATGACCATTACTGAACGTGACGTATTATTCACTATATAATCTGCCGTAGAACCCAGCAATATATTGCGTTTATTGCGTGAGCTGGAACCTATAATAAGGGTATCTGCATCAATTTTTTCTGCTAATTCTAGAATATTGTAATTAGGCGTACCAATAACGGCATGACATTGGTATTGTTCTTTGGGTAAATTAAATTGTTGTTTTACACATTGTTCTAATTTTTCAGTTAATAGAACTAAAGCTTGTTGCTTTTTCTCAACGACAGATCTGCTATCACAATTAAGTCCATAAGCTTCTAAAGAACGTAAATTAGGCATAACTGTAATGAAATGGAAATAATTTTCTGGTTTCCTAGCTAGGAAGTGAATATCTTCGATCATGCGCTGAATTCTGCTATCTTCTAATAAATCAATTGCAACGAGGTATTTGTTAGCCATAGTGTGCCTTTTCAATAAATTAGCTCTTAAATTAAGTATAAGTAAACTGGCTTACAAGTTGAAATTTAAAAGTAAATATTGCGATTATTGCATCATTATTCTTGGATTTTTGGCTCTAAAAGATAAAAAATAGTGTGATGAATGCATAAATCCATTAAAATTTAGCCAAATTGCCTAATAGGCCTTTTATCATTTGTTACACATCATGGAATGATCCCACTAGGTTATAGTTTATATGAGAAAATCAAGCGAAGACTTACTGAAATGTATTGCCACTATATTACAGTGGGTGCTTAATATTGGATTACTTATTTTAGCGATTGTATTGGTTAGTTTTCTTATCAAAGAAACTTACGTAATTGCTTCATTATTATTTAATTTAGGTGCAGAAGAGTCGTCTTATCAATTGCTAGAAGGTATTTTGATCTACTTTCTTTATTTTGAGTTTATTGCGCTTATTGTTAAGTATTTTTTATCTGGTGGGCATTTCCCTCTTAGATATTTTATTTATATTGGAATAACGGCAATCGTACGTTTAATTATTGTTGAGCATAAAGACTCTGTTGATACGCTAATTCAATCAGGTGCAATTTTGCTGTTAGTTATTGCGTTATTTATCGCTAACACTGAAAAACTTAAGCGAACTTGATCTGCTTATAAGTTGTGGCTGTTAAGCGACTTAGCATAGAGAGCATGATTTAAGATTAAAAATAAAGAGTAAGGTTTTCCGCAAGACTGGGAGAGGTATGTTATTATCTCTCCCAATTTTATTCTGGGTTACACAAAAAATATTACTATGTCCTATCAATGTCCATTATGTTATCAGGCACTTTCTCTTCAAGCTCACAGTTGGGTCTGTGATAATAATCATCAGTTCGATTGCGCTAAAGAAGGGTATGTAAATCTCTTACCGGTACAATTTAAGCGCTCAAAAGAGCCTGGTGATAGCGCTGAAATGATCAACGCACGCCGTGAGTTTTTAAATGCAGGTTTTTACCAGCCAATGCGAGATAAAGTGGCTGAGTTAATACAAGCATTATTGCCTGAAGATAACCGTGTTGTATTGGATATTGGTTGTGGTGAAGGTTATTACACCAATCAGTTTTATCAAAGTCTAAAATCACATAACCCGCAAGTGTATGGTTTAGATGTTTCTAAAGTTGCGATTAAATATGCGGCTAAACGTTATTCATCAATTCACTTTTGTGTAGCTTCAAGTCAACGCTTACCTTTTTGTGATGCTTCTTTAAATGCGGTTGTGCGTATTTACGCCCCTTGTAATAGTGATGAGTTAGCAAGAGTTATTGCGCACAATGGTTATATCATTACTGTTACACCAGCCCCTCGTCATCTTTATCAGTTAAAAGCACTAATTTATTCAGAAGTACATCTTCATCCATTAAAAGAGGAATATTTTGATGGATTTAATAAAGTATCTGAACATCAAGTCGCTTATATGATGAATTTAAACGGTAAGCAGGCTTTTGATTTATTACAAATGACACCATTTGCATGGCGTGCAAGTGAAGAAGTAAAACAGTCATTAGCGGAAAGTAAAAGTTTTGAGTGTGAAACCGATTTTTTAATTCGTGTTTACCAGCGTCATACTTAATCACGCGAAATTAAAAAAGTTAATAAAAAAGCTTAGGTCGTAATGTTTCAAACCTAAGCTTTTTAATATGCTTTATTAGCGATTATTTGGCGTACATAAATAATTCTAAGTGTTCGAAGACAATATTAAAGCCGATTGCAATTAATACGATCCCACCGATAATTTCTGCTTTTTTTCCAAGTACTGGACCAATATAACGGCCAATTAGCATACCTAGAGTTGCCATAATCATAGTCATCATACCAATCGTCATTGCGGTATGAACAATATTAACTTGAAGGAACGCTAAACCGACACCAATGGCCATTGCATCAAGGCTTGTTGCAATACCCGTTGCGATTAAAGACAGTGAGCCGTGGCGTTGTGGGGCATCTTCTTCACAAGGACAATCATCACCACGTTTTAAGCTTTGGTAAATCATTCGGCTACCAAGAACAAACAGTAATCCAAAGGCAACCCAGTGATCCCATTGAATAATATATTGGCTAGTATATAAACCTAGTGCCCAACCAATAACGGGTGTGCTGGCTTCAATAATACCGAATATAAATCCAGTGCGGAGTGCTTCACGAAAACGAGGTTTGTGTAATGTGGCACCTTTACAGACGGCGACAGCAAATGCGTCCATAGAAAGGGCAAGGGCGAGAATGATAGTAGCGTAGAAACTCATAATAAAGCCTCGGTTGGGGTATTTCCATATACACACAATTGACCCCCAACCAAAGAAGTACAATCATGTGTCTATGGTCTTGCCAACCGTATTACGGCATCTGCACCACGCTAGATGAAAATAAGCGAGTATGTTGATACAGATTTCTTAAAATAATGTTTTTTATTTTAAGACAGGCTACTCCCCAATGACTTGGTGCAGAAGATAACATATTATTTTCGAAAGGCAACATATTATTTATTATATTTCAAAGATGATATTGATAATAATTATCATTATTAATTTGGCGATTTTAAATATATTATAAATAACATCCAGATGTTAAAAAAATGATAAATTTCAATATGATGAATAATTAACCATATAATAAACAATGGATTTTAATTATTTTTATAATAAGAAATTAGTTTTTTTATAGAAATAAATACACCTGAAAATTATAAGCTTTATTCTCTACAAAATTAAATGAATATTAAATGAGCCTATATTTAATGTGTATATTTAATACTTATTTTTAATATGAAAAAATAAGAAAGTTTAAATTATAGAAAGATATACTACATTAATTTTAAATGTTTACTTTATGATTATTATCTTTAGTTATCTAAGGGTTAAGCGATGACTAAAAATAAAGTAGCTAAAATAAAAAAGCCATTCATTTTGAATGGCTTTTTTCGTCTAAATAATGTTAATTAGTCACACTGTACTTTGATTGCAAGACCACCGCGTGATGTTTCACGGTATTTAGCATTCATGTCTTTACCTGTCTCATACATGGTTTCAATGACTTTATCGAGAGAAACACGAGGTTCACTGGTACGACGGATTGCCATACGTGCAGCATTAACGGCTTTAACTGAAGCAATAGCATTGCGTTCAATACAAGGAACTTGAACTTGACCTGCAACTGGGTCACAAGTTAAACCAAGATTGTGTTCCATACCGATTTCAGCAGCAATACAGACTTGTTCAGGGCTTCCACCTAATAATTCAGCAAGACCCGCAGCCGCCATTGAACAAGCTACGCCAACTTCACCTTGGCAACCTACTTCAGCACCTGAAATAGAAGCATTCATTTTGTAAAGAATACCAATTGCACCAGATGCTAAGAAATAACGTAAGTAGGTTTCTTGTGTAACAGGTTCGATGCAACGATCGTAGTAAGCCAATACAGCAGGAACAATACCACATGCACCATTCGTTGGTGCTGTGACAACGCGGCCACCTGCTGCGTTTTCTTCATTAACTGCCAGTGCAAACATATTGATCAGATCAACGACTTTCATTGGATCGTTTGATAGGCTGTTGCTTGATGTTAATAAGCGATTTAATGCAGCTGCGCGGCGAGGTACACGTAATGGCCCCGGTAATACGCCTTCTGTATTTAAACCGTGTTCAATACACTCTTGCATTGTTTTATAAACATCAGCGAAATAAGCATTAATTTCTGCTTGAGTATGCAGATCTAGCTCATTTTTCATCATTAAGCTAGAAATGGATAAACCCGTTTCTTTACAGTGTTTTAATAACTCTTCTGCACTTGCATAAGGGTATGAAACTGGCTTGCTGTTTAATGTTGATTTACCGAAATTTTCTTCATCAACGATAAAACCACCACCAATAGAGTAGTAGGTTTTTCTATAGATTTCTTTGTCGCCAGCAAAAGCATGGATTGTCATACCGTTTTCATGTAATGACAGGTTGTCATTGCTGAAATGCATACTTTCTGCTGGGAATTCGACCACTTTTAGGCCGTTTGCTAATGCTAGCTTACCAGTTTCTTCAACTTCACGAATAAAACCGGGAATGCTGTCAATATCGACAGTAGCTGGTGCATTACCTGCTAACCCCATAATAATTGCGATATCAGTATGGTGACCTTTGCCTGTCAAAGACAAGGAGCCGTAAACATCAACAGCTACGCGAGTGACAGACGCAATCAATTCCTGGCTGACTAAATCATCGACAAATTCTTTACCCGCTTTCATTGGCCCTACGGTGTGAGAGCTAGATGGTCCGATGCCCACTTTAAACATGTCGAAAACGCTAATCACGTCAGACTCCTTAATAATAAGAGAGAGGGTTAAAAAGAATAAAATATAGTTATTTATAGTAAAGGGATCGTTTTTACGATTATATCGTCCCGTTAATGATGTAGTTTACAACATTTTTTTAAAATAGCTAAGTAGAGTTGTGAAGGCGGTGATAAAAAGCACAGGTTGAATATAAAATAGTGCATTAAGTGATATGCAGAGCGAGTCTATGTAAAATAGCAGCGGTTAATCCCCAAACAAGATGTCCATTATAAGGATAAAAGTAGATACGATGATTTTCACCAGCACGATGAAAATCTAATGGCTGATAATGTTGGGCATTAAGTACATGGCTTAGTGGCATTTCAAAGATAGAGGCGACTTCAGCAGGATTATGGCGTAATGGTAAACCCGCAGGAATAACACCCACAATTGGGGTGACTAAATATCCGCTAGAACTTTGTAAAGGGGCTAACTGACCAATAACGGATACAACATTGGGTGGAATAGCCACTTCTTCATGTGCTTCCCTTAATGCAGTTGCAATAAGGCTGCTATCTTCAGGGTCACGTTTACCGCCGGGTAACGCGACTTGCCCTGCATGAGAACGTAACGTTGATGCACGCTCAGTTAATAATAATGTTGGATTAGGTTTATTGATAATCGGCAGCAAGACAGCCGCCGATCTTTGGGCATGAAGAGGCTGATTTACCTTGTCATCAGGTAATGTGAGTTGAAAACGATTGATAAAAGTATCAATGGGTGTCATCGATAGTAGACTCATTTAATACAGTTAATATTTGCCCAAGTTTATCGAATGTTTCTTGGTACTCTTTTTCAGCAACGCTATCAGCAACAATACCACCACCTGCCCAGCAGTAAATTTTATTTTTTTCAGTCAATAAAGTGCGAATGCTGATATTAGTGTCCATTGTGCCACAAAAACTGATATAACCAATTGCACCACAGTATCCATGGCGACGATGAGGTTCAAGTTCTTCAATGATCTCCATCGCTCTGATTTTCGGTGCTCCAGTGATAGAACCACCGGGGAAAGCTGCTCTTAATAAATCAGTTGCTGCTAAATGAGAAGGTAACTGCGCTGTAATCGTACTGACCAAATGATGTACTGCAGGGAAGCGTTCAACAACAAATAACTCAGGCACTTTTACTGAGCCTGTGACTGCAACTTTACCAATATCATTACGCATCAAATCTACAATCATTAAGTTTTCAGCGCGATCTTTACGAGAGTTTGCCAATAACTGTGCTTGTTCATCATCTTCTTCTGGCAATGCTTTACGAGGTAGCGTTCCCTTTATTGGGCGTGTCTCTATTTTATTATCAGCTAAATGAATAAAGCGTTCAGGTGAAACACTAATCACAAAATTATTGGGTAAACACATAAAAGAAGAGAATGGCGCTTTATTAGCTTGATTCAATGTTAAGAATGCATTCCATTCACTACCAGTATAGTGTGCACAAAAACGTTGGGCTAAATTAACTTGATAGCAGTCACCCGAAAGTAAGTATTGATGAATTTTAGCAATTTTCTCGTTATATTCATCATTGCTAATGTTTGATTGCCAATCAGTTGTTAAAGCAAATGTGGTATCAAGTGATGTGGAAGCTTGGCTTTCTAACCACTGTAAGCGTTCATCAATATCGTGATAGCTAATTAAAGTGGCTTTTTTTAAATGGTGATCAACAATAAGTGCCCAATCATAAATACCAATCGCCATATCTGCGAAATTAAGTTCATTTTTCGCTATTTCAGGTAAAGTTTCAAAACGACGGCCTAAATCATAACTCCAAATACCTAAAGCGCCTCCCAAAAAAGGTAACGATTCATTATGCTCTGGGTGGAAATTGAATTGTTCTAACGTAGATTGAATAAGTGTAAAGGGATCTTTTTGAGATCGTTTCACCGCACCATTTTTTTCTTTAATGGTTGTTGTTTGTTTGCGCGTTTCCAAAGTTACAGCAGGATCGGAGACAACAATATCAAAACGGTTATGAGGATGTTCGGCAAAGCCAGAATGAAGTAAACTAGACCAAGGCAATGACGCAATAGGAGAAAATACCCGTAATGCTAGATCAGGGGTATAAGTTAATTCACGTTGTTGTAATTGCATATCCATCTTATGACCATATAAACAAAGTGTGTTGTATTATTCGCACATTAAATTGTAATCAAAAAGATTACATTCATGTAAATACAAAATAGACGTTAATAAAGATAAGAGTAACATTATGTTTCTAGGAATGCCTACATTAACACATGAAGAGCAACAAAAAGCAGTAGAAAAAATTCAATCTCTTATGGCTGAGGGAATGAGTAGCGGAGAGGCAATTCAGTTAGTCGCCCAAGAATTAAGAGAGAAACATACAACCCGTGAATCTGTTTCCATCGTATTTGATGATGAGAATGAATAAAACAATTTTTTAACAAATGTCACAATTGTGTTATTGACCATGTGCTATGCTTAATGAAAACACATCCTGTTTTAAAGGATATTTTCGGGAGGTTATATGAAATTAAGCAAGTTTATTGGTCAAACAGGGATACTTGGAGCAGGTCTTTTACTTGCTGTTTCTTTTGGAGCATCTGCAGAAAGTATCGAAAAGGTTAATAAAGATATTGTACGTTCTGCTCCCTTTGCGAGTTGCGTTAATTTAGATAATAATCAACTTGTTACAAGAGTAAAAAATGATTATCTACAAAATCGTTTACCTCGCTGGCAAGATGATAAAAATGCATTAGGATCAAAACCTGTTGCAAGTATTAATGCCAATGAAGTTATCAAGATGGATAATAACTATCAGATGGTATTGAATGTAAGAGGGGCGAGAACAGATCTTCGTTACAATGTTCAAGTCAATTGTGATGACAATACTATTACTTATGTTTCTCCTAAATAATAGATAGACGATAGTAAGTTTAGTTAATCTATTGAAAGAAAAAGAGATAAACCTTGGTTTATCTCTTTTTTTACCATTATCAAAATCACGGAGAGTGCTTGACTATTTTTTTACCTGTGGTTCATAAGGTAAACGAGAATAGTGTTGGCTTCTTGCGCGATAAAATACCAGCCTTTCTTGAAAGAAAGCATGAAAAGCTTGAGGCTGTTCTCTTAAAACAGCATCGGCTACAACGGGCATGTTATAGCGTTCTTTAAAAGCGACACCTGAAGCAGCTAAGCTTATATTTAGCTTATCTTTTTCTTCTTGTGTCAATTCTGAAAGGTTATAACCCATTATTTATCCCTCTGTAACGATGTAAGTAAGGTAAAAGAGCATGCTTATTAATGCAAGCAAATAAAGATATTAGTCATTAATGTGTAGTAAAAATGATGTACTTTATTTGGGTCGATTTTTAATCAAGGTTATTAAATATAACAATAAAATCTTATTCCTCTTTAATTGTTATACCACTTTGTAGGTAATTCAAATAAGGTTAATGATAAAACAAACATTTTTAATCCTTATTAAATGGGTTCTAAAATAGAGAAAAAAGCAGTTTATCCATGAAAAGAGTAAATAATATGAATATTTAATTTGACTTAGATCAATGAAAAGAATGAGAGATTTTGCATTGAAAATAGGTAAATAATGTTAATTTATCAATTGGATGTTTCATATGTTTTCATTTTATATTGTTTGACAAAGAGTTACGGTAAGGTTATGAAATATTGGGATAAAAAAATGCCCTGTTGGGGAAACAGGGCGAAAATTAATACAACACCAGGGAAAAACATAGTATAAATAAAATTAACTAAATGGTTAATAGGTAAACTTACGTGATTCTACATTTTTTTATTAATATGAAATAAAGTATTATTAAATTTTAATTAATGTTCAAAGAAGAAGAGTGTTATTAATGAATAGCAAGTGAATAAAAAAGAGAAGAGAAACTAATCAACAGTATTCTTAAAAAATCTAAGATAACAAACCTTGTTAGAATTAATACGTTAGAGTCGTGTGATAAAATAAAGATGTAAAGTTTGTTTTTCATTTAATCCTAATATCTTATTAATATTAAAGCATTTTATTAATACGACAATATAAAATATTTATTGTTAATTGTTGTAAAAATCTTTATTTCTTAAATGTTAATTATCAAAATGTTAAATTAGATATTAAAAAACACTTTAATTAATGACTTTAGTAGTTCATTTAAATCTTATTTTAGATAAATGGAAAAGGTTATTAATTGATGTTTTTTTAATCTGTTTATTTTTTTCTAAAATGACTGATTAACTTAATGACTAAAGAGTTTACTTTACTTTTTCGAGTTAATAGAATAAATAATTATTTATCCTAATGATATGTATGGATTTTTTATTTTGCAATATTGTTTATTTTAGTTAACGAGATAATTAAAATAAAATAATAACATGTAAAAAAATAAACAAAAAATATACATGTCACACAATGTTGTGTTACATTTAGTTCGCTTTTCACACAGTAATCTTTGATATTACTTTAAGACAGATTTGATTCAGTAATTGACTCAATTACACGATATCTGTTTGCTTTTTTATTTCAATAGCGATGTAAGGATAGGTTATATACGTTATTATATAAGGGGATTAATTTGACAGGGCTAATAAACTTTGCGAATAACATTTTATGGGGATATGTTCTTATCTACTTACTTCTTGGAGTAGGTATTTACTTTACTATCCGTACTGGATTTATACAAATCCGACATTTTAGTCATATGTTCTCTATTTTAAAAAATAGCCACAAGTCAGATAAATCAGGGATCTCTTCTTTTCAGGCATTATGCACCAGTTTAGCTGCGCGTGTAGGTACTGGAAACTTGACGGGAGTCGCGATTGCTTTAACAGCAGGTGGCCCTGGCGCTATTTTTTGGATGTGGGTAGTTGCTTTAATAGGTATGGCGACATCATTAATAGAAAGTACGCTCGCGCAACTTTATAAAACAAAAGATGACGATGGTAATTACCGTGGTGGTCCTGCTTATTATATGACTAAAGGACTGAAAATGCGCTGGATGGGTGTTCTCTTTGCCATTTTCTTGATTATCGCCTTCGGTTTAGTTTTCAATGCTGTTCAAGCCAATTCTATTGCTCAAGCCACAGCTTCTGCCTTTAATTTTGATCCACTTTATGTGGGGATCTTTTTAGTACTAACCAGCGGATTTATTATCTTTGGTGGCCTGCGTTGGATTGCTCGAGTTGCTGAATTAGTTGTTCCTATTATGGCAATGGCTTATTTATTATTAGCTTTTTGGGTTGTTGCAGATCATATTGAGCGCTTACCTGAAGTTTTCATTTTAATTTTTAAAAGTGCCTTTGGATTACAGGAAGCCGCAGCGGGTGCAATTGCTTACGGTATTAGCCAAGCGATGACACAAGGCATTCAGCGCGGTTTATTTTCTAATGAAGCAGGTATGGGATCGGCACCTAACGCTGCAGCTTCAGCAACACCTTATCCACCACATCCAGCATCTCAAGGCTATATTCAAATGCTAGGTGTTTTTATGGATACCTTGGTTATTTGTAGTGCTACTGCGGTGATTATTTTATCATCAGGTGTACTCGATAGTTATCCGGAAGGCATTAACGGTATTCAATTAACACAATTGGCATTGTCATCGAGTGTGGGAGGTTGGGGGAGTACTTTTATTGCGATTGCCATTTTCTTCTTCGCTTTTACCTCTATTATTGCTAATTATGCTTATGCTGAGAGTAATATGATTTTCCTTGGTCGTAATCATACAACTGGGCTATTTCTTTTACGTTCAGCGGCTTTAGCTATGGTGATGTTTGGCGCTTTAGCGGATATGCCTCTTGTTTGGAAAATGGCCGATCTCTCAATGGGATTAATGGCAATGACTAATTTAATTGCAATCATCTTGCTTTCTGGTGTCGCCTTAAAATTAGTTAAAGATTATAACCAACAACGACAAGCTGGTTTACTGCCTACATTTGATATTCGCCAATATCCAGAGTTACAAGATGATATTGAAAAAGGGATTTGGGATGAAAATATTATTCCTGATGAGCCTTTAGTTCGATGTGAAAAAGTGGGCAATAACTAAAGTAATAATAAAAAAGTGTCAAAACACATAACCCATATTCTTTAATATGGGTTTTTTTATTACAATTTAACTTTGGGAACATTAAATCAAGGATCAGAAATGAGGTCTAGTCGGTATTACATAGGATTACTTATTGTAATAAGTCTCTTAACCAGTTGTGCCAAGCAATCAGAATTTATTGATAGAGGTGAATATATAGTTAAAGTTATTCCTAATAAGCAGGAAGCTAATGACTGTGTAAAATATCTGGTGATGCACTATACCGCGCTAGATGATGAACGCTCACTTAAAGTTCTTACTGGGGGGCGAGTCAGTAGTCATTATTTGATCCCTACACATCCTTCATCTATTGACGGAAAACCAGTGATAACTTCATTAGTGGATGAAAGACAAGTCGCATGGCATGCGGGCATTAGCCAGTGGGGAGATGCGACTAGCCTGAATAATTGCTCCATTGGAATTGAGATTGTCAATCTGGGTTACCGTGATAATGGTAAGTTTAGGTATTGGTATTCTTATACCGCAGATCAAATCGTGACTATGTCAGTAGTGATGAAAGATATTATTGAACGTTATGATATCGAGCCTCAAAATGTGTTAGGTCACAGCGATATTGCACCTCAAAGAAAAGCTGATCCGGGACCTTTATTCCCTTGGGAAAGATTAGCAAACCAAGGAATAGGTGCTTGGCCTGATAAGGAATTAGTGCAAACTTATTTAGCAGGTAGAGATCCTTCAGAGCCTGTTGATGTGGCAAATTTTCAAAAGTTATTACAGCAATATGGTTATCAAACACCAACAAATGGTGTGTTAGATAATAATGCACAAAAAGTCGTGAAGGCCTTCCAAATGCATTTTAGAGCAACGAAAGCGAATGGGATCCCTGATGCCCAATCAGAAGCGATTTTAAGGGCATTGATTGAAAAATACCGGACTTAAATTTTTCTGTGATAAATTAGACAAGAAAAAAGCGTCTCCAATATAAAATTTGGCAGACGCTTTTTTTATCAACTTACAATCAGTATTACAAATTAGGTGTTATCTGCTGATTATTTCGCTGTATTTTCTACTGGAAGATTTTCTTCTTTAAGGTTTAAGCTGACAATCAGCGAAATGACGAATGCAATCGCACCTGGTAATACCCAGCCTAAACCATAATCAGAAAGTGGAATGTAGCTAAATAATTGTAGTAAATCAGCATTTAACCACTTCAATTGTTTCAATGTGTCGAAAAGGCTCATTAAAACGATGATTGCAATGGTAAAGCGATAGGTAAAGCGAGGTGCTTTTAATTTATTACGAATAAATTGTAGCAATACCAAGGTGACTGATGTTGGATAAATCATTAATAACGCAGGAATAGTCACTCGTAATAATGTATCAAGACCAAATGTTGATACGATTGTGGTCATTAATGTAAATACCACAACCCAGAAACGATAACCTAAACGATGATGGAATGTCGCAAAGTAGTCTGCAGCGGCACTTGTTACACCCACAAGTGTTGTCATACTGGCTAACAAAACAATACCGCCCATCAACCAAGTCCCCACAGAGCCAAATAGTGCATCAACATAACGTGAGAAAATTTGACCTCCGTTAGTAGCATTGAGTGCAGGGTCAGCAAAGACTGAAACAGAGTGGCTTGTCGCACCTAAGTAGAAAAGACACAGATAAAGTGCAGCTAACAGTAAAACTGAAATCATGCCGGCTTTTACGGTAATAAATCCGATTTGGCGTGGTTCAGTAATGCCTTTGGTATATAAAGCACGAGCAACGATACCACCGAACGCCATAGCAGAAAGGACATCCATGGTTTGGTAGCCATCAATAAAGCCAGAGAAGAAACCATTAACAGCATAAAGACCTGTTGGCTCACCAATTGGGGAAATTGGTTTAGCCACAACAGCAATGCCGACAACCACCAGTAGGACTAACAGTGCCGGAGTCATAAACTTACCAATGGCGCTGATCATGGTGCCTTGTTTTAGCATGAAGAACATACTAGTGATATTGAAAATAAGTGCAAAAGTAAGGTGTGTTGCCGTATTTTTCTCAATAAGCCCTAAAGGTAAGAAACCCATCTCATAAGCGGTATTGGTGACACGAGGCATTGCAAAAGTAGAGCCTACGATAAGATATAGTGCTACCCAGAAAATAACGGCAACCCATGAAGGCAAATCAACAGAAAGACGCTCACCACGTCCACGAATTGCAACAATAACTAAGGTTAGGAAAGGGAGTAAGACACCAGTAACAAGGAAACCTAAAGATGTACTAAACCAGAGGTTTCCCGATTGAAAACCCGCCATAGGGGGAAAAATAATATTGCCGGCACCAAGGAAGAGTGCAAAAACCATCATTCCAAGAACGAGCATATCTTTTGTAGAAAGCATAACTTAAACTACCTGTCTGTGAAGAAAATATATAAATGATTTATATTTGTTATTCTACATCTAGCCTAATTAACAGCTTAATATGTTGTAAAAATGCAGTTTGAATAACGAAAAGTGAATTGATAGTAACAAATTCTGAAGGATATGTAAGAAGAAAGGCAGATTTAACGCTTATTTAACAGCAATTATAGAATAATAAAAGGCTATGTTTTTGGTCGAAAAGCAGTGTGATCCTCTGCTAGGGATCACAATTGCTATATAATTTTGTAGACATTCACGATAAAACACAAAAAAGATCGTGTTTAAATAAATTTATTGATAGCGACTGCAACACCGTGCTCTTCATTAGAAAGTGTGACGAATTTAGCGACTTTCTTCACTTCTTCAGGGGCATTTCCCATCGCAACACCTAAACCCGCATATTTCAGCATTGCTAAATCATTACCTTGATCACCAATACACATGATTTTTTCTGGTGTAATTTTTAAATGTTCAGCCACTTTTTGAACAGCACTCCCTTTATTGACATTGGTGTTCAACACTTCAATAAAATAAGGAGCACTACGTAATATGCTGTATTGTTCATAAATATTAGCAGGAAGATATTGAATGGCATTATCTAAAACGGCAGGCGCATCAACAATCATAAACTTACTAAAATGCATATCAGATTGCATTTCATTTAGTGGACGATAGTAAAGCGGTGTCCAAGATAAAAAGGCTTCTTGGCAGGTGAAATGGCTAATATGGCGATTAGTTGTATAAATTTTATTATCACTAATGACGTGAAAATGAACACCTATTTCGCGAGCGAGATTTTCAAAATAGAGGTAGTCTTCAAAATTGAGTAAATCCTGAATAATCACTTCACCATTATCAGCTTGATGGATTTGGCTACCATTATTGCTAATACAGTAACAATCAGAGGCATCAAGACCGAGTGTTTTTAAATAGGGAGAGATACCATTAAAAGAGCGTCCTGAAGCTAATACAATCTTAACTCCAGCCTCTTTTGCTCGCTGGACTGCTTGTTTTACTTCTGGCGTAATTTCGTGTTGTTTGTTGAGCAAGGTTCCATCTAAATCAATAGCGATAAGCTTAATACTCATTAGCATCCCCATATTAAATAAAAGCAATCATGATAAAGGAAGGGCGAAGCGGTCTATCATCACATAACTTGAGTATTATTTATGTGACATTAAAGGCTATCTGCATAATGCCACATAAATGGAAGGGTTAATCACAACAAGGTGATTGTAAATGTAAAGGCTGCTTGGTTTCTAAAACGATCTCTTGATTTTGCCGAAAATCGAAAGGCGTGATGCCATATTCTTTACGGAACATATAAGTAAAGTGAGATTGTGAACCAAAGCCGAAATCAAGGGCGATATCGAAGATAGAGCGCTCACTGGTGCGTAATAAATGAATAGCGCCAGCTAATCTACGCTGACGGATATACTTTCCTAAAGAGGTGCCCGTGACTTCTTTAAATATTTTCTGCATGTGCCAAAGAGAATATCCAGAATAAGCCGCCAACTCTTCAAGATGGATAACACGGCCTAAATGCTCCTCAATCCATTTACTTAGCGCGCAAACTAATGCGAGATGATTATCTTGTGGCATTACAGTTCCATTCTATCAATGAAGTTAAGGTAAAAATCAAAATTAACTCCCTAATCTTATACAAAAAATGGCAGACAGAGAAATCCATATTAATGGATAGCTATCTCTAATCGTTGGCAAAATGTGTACTTAGAATAATATAAGACCATTTTACATACAGTTTAGAGCGAAATAATGCAAATTATCTGAAGTCTGTCGAGGAAGCGTTTACCTTTCATAATGAAAGTTATGCTAAATTTACTCATAGAGATAATTGATTGCGGATTTTATAACAACAACTTCCTGTATTGTTATCGTATTTAAGCGAATGCTTATAATGTGATAAGTCATACTAACAAAATGTATTTAAAGGATTTTAAATTGAACGCAAAGAAAATAATTATTAGCTTAATTATTGCATTAGCCATTACCTTTGGCCTCTATCTTGTGGCTTTAGATAATTTTTGCGATCGTGGAGAGGATTTCCAACAAGGTCTTTGTCGCTTTACCACATTATTCCCTTCTAGACATCACTAAAAGATAGCTTTTCTTATTATTTTTCGCCTAGCATAAAATGTATTTGTTATTCAAGTCAGAATAGTGTTTTAATGGTGGCTTGAAATAAACAAAATCGTAAATATTAGTTTACACTTTAAGTTGCTAAAATAATAAAGAGAAGAGGATGTATGGCGAGAGAGTCGCAACAGACAGAACTTAAGCGCGGTCTGAAAAATCGACATATCCAGCTGATTGCGCTGGGTGGTGCTGTCGGCGCTGGTCTGTTTCTTGGTATAGCGCAAACAATTAATATGACAGGTCCATCAGTTATCTTAGGATATGCAATTGGTGGTTTTATTGCGTTTATGATCATGCGCCAATTAGGCGAAATGGTTGCCGAAGAGCCAGTTGCGGGTTCGTTTAGTCACTTTGCTAATAAATATTGGAGCCCATTTGCAGGCTTCTTATCTGGTTGGAACTACTGGGTGATGTTTATTCTTGTCGGCATGGCAGAATTAACCGCAGCAGGCAAGTATATTAACTATTGGTTACCTGATATTCCTGTTTGGGTTTCCGTTGCTATCTTCTTTGTGGCAATCAACTTAATTAATCTGATTAATGTGAAAATGTATGGTGAAACAGAGTTCTGGTTTGCCATTATTAAAGTATTAGCGATTGTCGGGATGATTTTGTTTGGAAGCTACTTATTGGCAAGTGGTAATGGTGGTCCTCAAGCTTCTGTCAGCAATTTATGGGAGCTAGGCTTTTTCCCTCATGGTCTTACGGGCTTTATGTCTGCATTAGCCATTGTTATGTTCTCTTTTGGTGGACTTGAGCTGGTGGGGATCACCGCCGCTGAAGCTGAAAATCCAAAAGTCAGTATCCCGAAAGCGACTAACCAAGTTGTTTATCGTATTTTAATTTTCTATATCGGTTCGTTATTAGTGTTACTTTCACTTTATCCTTGGACTCAAGTTGTTAAAGGTGAAAGCCCATTCGTTCTGATTTTCCATAACTTGGATAACTTCTTAATCGCGAATATTTTAAATGCTGTGGTATTAACAGCTGCTCTGTCTGTATATAACAGTGGTGTTTATTCTAATAGTCGCATGCTTTATGGTTTGGCTAAACAAGGTAATGCGCCACATGTACTTTCTCGCATTAATAAACGCGGTGTGCCGGTTGTGTCGTTATTGTTATCTGCAATTGCCACTTCATTGGGTATTTTAGTTAATTACTTATTACCTGATCAGGCGTTAGAGCTATTAATGGCGTTGGTTGTTACTACGTTAGTGCTTAACTGGATTATGATCTGTTTGGCGAATTTAAAATTCAGAGCTGCGAAAACGAAAGAGGGTGTAGAGCCTTTCTTTAAAGCACTTTGGTATCCTTATGGTAACTATATCTGCCTTGCTTTCTTATGCATGATTTTAGTGATTATTTTATTTATGCCACAAGTGAATATTTCGGTGATTTTAATGCCATTCTGGATTGCATTCTTATGGGTTGGATTTAAGATTTCCCGTATGAAGAAAACACCTAATAGTACTCAAGCAAGCCAAGATATTTAAGTTATTACAGATTGATTTGAGCATTTGTTGAAATAAAAAAACGCATCTAAATGATGCGTTTTTTTATGTTCTATTTTTATTGAGTGTACTTATTCTGATAGCCACAATAAGGATCACTGCCAACGTAACCAAGCAAATAATACGT
This sequence comes from Proteus terrae subsp. cibarius, assembly GCF_011045835.1. Taxonomy (NCBI): domain Bacteria; kingdom Pseudomonadati; phylum Pseudomonadota; class Gammaproteobacteria; order Enterobacterales; family Morganellaceae; genus Proteus; species Proteus terrae. The sequence continues at coordinate 2,270,686 of NZ_CP047349.1, read as the reverse complement.
TACCGTTGTTATAAGTGCCGGGTACATAGGTTGCTTGTAGTGAAAGATGCCCGTAGCCGACAGAAACTAAAGGTAAAGGAAGTGGCATAGGAATATAGTTATATTCATGGCGAGCTGTAATGCTTAGCGTAAATCCAGCCCCCATACGAAACCCGTCTTTATCACCGGGATACCACATTTTTTCAAAACCATAGCCCATAATAGGCTGCACTCGATTATTTGAGTCCATAAATGCCATCGCATAAAGAGAGTGCCAATCACCATCATTATCGTAACGATATTTTCCCATACCAAAGCCCCAGGGGGTTTCGTTATAACGATCAGTTTTTTCTTTATCGTAAGTAAAACGGTTATGCCAAGTCCATACCGGTAAATAGTAATTATATTGGTCGTTATCCCAAGTTTGATTGATATTACGTTTAAATTTTCCCCAGTAGCTCTCGTTATTATTAGGTTGAGATGCGTTACTGGTGACTTGTTGGTTTTCTGTCGTAATAATCTGATGGGTATTTGTATTATTTTCAGAAGCGAAAGCCGAAGTGGTTAACGCAAGTGACAACAGCGTTGTGGCTAATACGCTAGGGTGAAAATAGGATGATGACATAATATAACTCCGAGTACGGCATAAACAGTGATTCTGGTGATGACAAATTAACATTACTAATAGTGTTATTTAACTGACAAATATTTAAGATAAGAGGTATCTGAAACTTTACTTCTTAAATAAAATCTTAAGGGATTAGAATCGGTTAAAAAGAAAATGAATAGATTTATTGTACTTATGAACGTAATTTTATCTGATATTAAATGCTGTTATTTTTTATGATAATGTATTGTTTTTAATAAAAAATTAAGTTTTTATTAGATTTTAAATAAATAACTAATAAATAAGGCCTGTAAGGTATAATTTAGGCTTAGTCATTTTCAACAGAAAAAATCCACAAAATATCTATTTTTATGACTTAATTGAAATATTGATATCAATTTGAGAAAAATTTAATATCAATAACATTAACTTATTAAAAGAGATAAATTTCCAGCAGGATAATAGGGTAACGAATAAAAATAGTTAAATAAAAAAAAAGAAAAACTCTTTGTTGGTTTATAAATCGTTTAAGTGGTGTAAGTTTTGTTTAGCTAAATGCCGATTTTTTGTGCAGAATATCCTAAAGTAAAAACGTGCGAATCATGTTTATTCATATGTTCTCAAAAAATAGATTACTTATTATTGAGATTAGCTATTAAACTAGCATCTTTATCTTGAGCGTGCGATACTCCTTATCGCCTGAATTTACAGGCTTTGGCTCGGGGCGCCTTATGGCTGAGATGAACCCGTATAACCTGATCTGGATAATGCCAGCGTAGGGAAGTCAAGGTAACTCTGCTGATTAACAGAGCCCGACTTTTCTGTAACTGGTGAAAGGAGGAGTTAATCAGTGAGATTCAATGCATTGTCTATCGCAGGCACCGATCCTAGTGGTGGTGCAGGTATTCAGGCTGATCTGAAAACATTTTCCGCACTGGGTGTTTATGGCACAACAGTAATGACAGCACTTGTTGCTCAAAATACCTGTGGTGTTCGTCGTGTCTATGATTTATCCCCCGATTTTGTTGCCGCTCAATTAGATGCTGTCTTGTCTGATGTTCGAATTGATAGTGCCAAAATTGGTATGCTCTCTAATGCCACGATTATTGATGTGGTTTGCGACAAACTTCAGCAATATGCCATTCCTTTTGTTGTGCTTGATACTGTAATGATTGCAAAAAGTGGTGATCCGCTATTGCAGCCAGATGCGGTTAATAAAATGCTCAATCAGCTGTTACCTTTGGTTGATTTGATCACGCCCAATTTACCTGAAGCAGCAGCGCTGCTAGGTTGTGAAGTCGCTCAAGATGAAGTAACGATGAAGCAACAAGGTTATGCGTTACTAAAACAAGGATGCAAAGCGGTGTTGATGAAAGGGGGGCATTTAACTGAAAATGAAAGTCCTGATTGGTTATTTACCCAAGATGGCGAGTGGCGATTTACTTCAAAACGCGTTAATACGAAAAATACTCATGGTACAGGATGTACTCTTTCAGCCGCTTTAGCTGCTATTCGTCCTCAAGTCTCTGATTGGCAAACTTGTGTTGAACAAGCAAAAACCTATTTACAGCAAGCGTTAGAACATGCCGACAGTTTAGAGGTTGGACTAGGTTTTGGTCCGGTACACCATTTTCATCGCTGGTGGTAAGGCTACCTACAACAACATTAAAAAAGCCACTCAGTTGAGTGGCTTTCACATTAAATCTATCAATTAAGCAATAGTGACAGATTTATTTAGATAAACATCTTGTACTGCATTAATTAGGGCAACGCCATCTTTCATTGACTTCTTGAATGCTTTACGTCCTAAGATCAAGCCCATACCACCAGCACGTTTGTTAATAACGGCGGTACGGACAGCATCTTCAAGGTCATTGTTACCTGAAGCACCACCAGAGTTAATTAATCCCGCACGGCCCATATAGCAGTTTGCTAATTGGTAACGAACTAAATCAATTGGGTTTTCAGTGGTGAGTTTTGTATAAACACGCTCATCAGTATGACCAAAACCAATCGCTTTAAAGCCACCGTTATTTTCAGCCATTTTTTGTTTAACGATATCAGCACCAATTGTAGCTGCTAAATGGTTTGCCTGACCGGTTAAATCCGCACTTGCATGGTAATCAACGCCATCTTTTTTAAAGGCTGGGTTACGTAAATAAGCCCATAATACAGTGACCATACCTAATTCATGAGCACGTTCAAAGGCCATTGAGATCTCTTCAATTTGGCGACGGCTTTCTTGTGAACCAAAGTAAATGGTCGCACCCACTGCAACAGCACCCATTTCAAAGGCTTGTTCTACACTGGCATATAGTGTTTGGTCATATTGCGCTGGGTAGCTTAGGGTTTCGTTGTGGTTTAGTTTCACAAGAAAAGGGATTTTGTGTGCATAGCGACGAGAAACAGAAGCAAGAACACCATAAGTAGAGGCAACACAGTTACAGCCTGCTTCAATCGCTAACTCAACAATATTTTTCGGATCAAAATAGAGTGGGTTTGCTGCAAAAGAGGCCGCGGCAGAGTGTTCCACACCTTGGTCAACAGGTAGAATAGACAGATAACCCGTTCCCGCTAAACGCCCGTGGTTAAATAGGGTTTGCATTGAACGTAACACGCTATTAGGGCGATTGTTATCAATCATAACACGATCAACAAAGTCAGAACCTGGCAGGTAGAGATTTTCGCTCGGGATGGTTTGGCAACGATGTTCTAATAATGATTTAGCATCAGCACCTAACAAACTTACTATATCAGTCATTACATACTCCAGTTCATGATGAGATGAGAGTGATTGTCATTTATCTACATTAAGATAACAAGTCACATTGAGGCGGTAACCGGCAGTGGATCGCTTCAGGTAACACAATAAATTCAAATTTATCCCCTAAAAGGGGTTCTCCATCTAAATTAAATATCATTTCATGAGAAGCGCTAATGTTTACCCAGTGACTTTCTCGCTCGATTATCTTGTCATTCTTTTTGCTATCAAACATGCTACTTAAAATTGAAGGGAGAAGTTCATGAGCTTCAACAATGGTGAGATTAAGTTTATTGTCATTAATTAAGGCATCAGAACACAATTTTTGTCCTCCACCTGCTTGACGGCCATTGCCGATAGCCAAAATAAGAGACTCTCCTTCCCAGTGGAAATTTTCAGCTTCAATTGTGCAGTGATCTGCTTTTAAAGAATCGATACTTAAAAGGCCATTAATAAAATAGGCGGCTCCGCCCAATGCAGACTTTAACGCTTCAGGCGTTTCTGTTGTGATTTTGGTTCCAAAGCCCCCTGATGCCATATTGATAAAATAGTGGGTCTTATTCACGGCGATTATATCAATAGGTATTGCACGTCCTTTAACGGCTAAGTTAAGTGCATTTTCCATATCACGGGGAATTTGTGCGCTGGTGGCAAAATCATTTGCTGTGCCTAAGGGAATAATGCCAAGTGTCGGTAAAGGTGAGGGTGAGAGGTGAATTAATTCAGAAACAACGCTATTAATCGTACCATCGCCTCCTGCGGCAATCACAGTTTCGGCTTGCATATCGATAGCTTCTTGTACAAAACGTCGTATATCACTGGATTCCCAGGTTACTCTGACTTGGAGATTAAAACCTTCGTTACGTAATTGGTAAACCGCTTTTCTCAATGCACTGTTGTCAGCGCTTTTTCCATTAATGATCAACAAACTAATTTTACTCATTGATGGGTCCCTTTAATTGAATCACTCTTTTAAAGGTAATGGATATCGAGAAAATTACTATTTTTTTTACAAATGATAACGAAAAAGAGAACGTGTTTACGTAAAGGAGTGTTGATAATGGTGATGAAAAAAGAAAAGGCAAATCCAAGGGAGATTGGATTTGCCAAGGAGGTGGTTCCTAGTCTTACTGTATTCATTCTAGTTCTTTATTTTTCGGAACTGATGATACGGTAAACAAATCATTATTGATGTGATCTGTATTTGAAATTGACCACTTTAAATCAGATTATGACGCTTTACTTCACTTCTACCGCATCAATTTTATGCGGTTGACGTGTTGTTGTTCCTTGTAGGTTGCGGATCAGCAGTGCAAAATCTAAATCAACATCTTCAGGAACAGATAAATAAACCATGTGACCATTACCCGGTGCAACATCGGTTGGTTGTTGTTTTTTGTTAAACAGCTCTTCTAACGTGAATTGAATATTTCCAGTTGGTGTCATTAATTCTAGGCTATCACCTAAAACAAATTTATTTTTAACATCAACTTCGGCTAAACCGTTTACACGTTTACCTGTAAATTCACCGACAAATTGTTGAGTGTCAGAGACAGAGTAACCATATTCGTAAGTTTGGTATGCATCATGGGTATGACGACGTAAGAAACCTTCGGTATAACCGCGGTGTGCTAAGCCTTCTAATGTCGTTAGCAACGTTGGATCGAAAGGTTTACCTGCAACTGCATCATCAATCGCACGACGATACATTTGAGCTGTACGGGCACAGTAATAGAAGGATTTAGTACGACCTTCAATTTTCAGTGAATGCACACCCATTTGAGTTAATTGCTCAACGTGTTCAATCGCACGTAAATCTTTAGAGTTCATGATATAAGTACCGTGTTCATCTTCGAACGCAGTCATATATTCACCAGGACGTTTTGCTTCTTCGATCAAGTAAACTTTATCTGTTGGCGCGCCAACACCTAAAGTCGGCTCAACGTTTTTAACTGGGATTGGCGTGTATTTTTCAACGATATTACCTACATCGTCTTCTTTGCCTTCTTCGACTTTATATTCCCAACGGCAAGCGTTAGTGCAAGTACCTTGGTTTGGGTCGCGCTTATTGATATAGCCAGATAACAGGCAACGACCTGAGTAAGCCATACATAATGCGCCATGAACGAAAACTTCTAATTCCATATCAGGAACTTGCTTACGAATTTCGGCAATTTCATCAATAGAGAGTTCACGAGACAGGATCACACGAGTTAATCCCATTTGGCGCCAGAATTTTACGGTTGCCCAGTTAACGGCATTGGCTTGTACTGAAAGGTGGATATCCATTTCAGGGAAGGCTTCACGCACCATCATGATCAAACCCGGATCAGACATAATCAGCGCATCAGGGCCCATATCAATGACAGGTTTTAAGTCACGGATAAAGGTTTTTAATTTAGCATTATGAGGTGCGATATTAACCACAACATAGAAGCGTTTACCTAATTCGTGGGCTTCTTGAATACCTTTAGCAAGGTTTTCGTGGTTAAACTCATTATTACGCACACGTAAGCTATAACGTGGCTGACCTGCATAAACGGCGTCTGCGCCATAAGCAAATGCATAGCGCATATTTTTTAATGAGCCAGCAGGAGAGAGCAATTCGGGTGTAAACATGGTTAAATTTCCTGGTTCTGATTTCAAGTCAGTTCCCCCACACATTGGGTAGGGGTATATCATAAAGGGGTGGATTCTAGCGCTTAAGTGTAGCGAGGTTCAATGTATTCCTGAAAAAATATCATCGAAAACGGTAAGCTTGGGTTTCCCAACGATAACCTTGACCATAAATTGAGCGAATAAATTCAATTTGATCGTTAAGTTGCTCAAGTTTACGTCGTAAATTTTTAATATGACTATCAATGGTTCTATCCGTCACAATACGGTAGTCATCATAAAGGTGATCCATTAACTGATCACGGGTTAATATTTTGCCGGGTTGAGTGGCTAAGGCTTTTAGCAAACGAAATTCAGCCGTCGTTAAATCGAGAATTTTATTGTTGTATTGGATTTGATAAGCCTGTTCATCAATAACGACTAATTTATCGCTTTGAACAATATCTTGTGGTCGATAAAAACGACGCAATAAAGTTTTGACTCGGGCTACCACCTCTCTTGGGCTATAGGGTTTACAAATATAATCATCAGCCCCAATTTCAAGCCCAAGTAATCTATCAACTTCTTCTGTTTTAGCCGTCACCATAATGATGGGAATATCTGAAAACTGACGTAACTCTTTACAGACTGTAATGCCATCTTTAGCTGGCAACATGAGATCTAACAAGATTAAATCGTAATGCTGCTGTTTTACACAATGGCTCACTTCAGCACCATCCGCTAACCAATGAGTTTGATAACCAGATGCTTGAAGGTAATCAATAAGCAATTGGGCAAGCTTAGGTTCGTCCTCAACAATCAGGATTGAATAGGGTGATTCAGATACTGTCATTTATTGGCTCAATGGTTATAGGCTTAAAGATCATCAGAATATGCAGGTAATTCTATAAGAATTTTCATACCACCTAAAGAAGAAGGCATGGCACTTATTTTACCATTATGAGCTTCAACGATATTTTCGCAAATCGCAAGACCTAAACCTGAACCGCCACTTGCACGATTTCGTGAGTTTTCTGCACGATAAAAACGTTGGAAAACAACTTCGTATTGCGCACTATCAAGCCCCGGAGCACTATCTTCTAATGAAATAAGAACATGGTTTTGCCCTTTTTGGGTGCTGATATGTAATTGGCCACCCGAATAAGTATAGCGCATGCTATTCTCTAGCAGATTATGGAAAAGCTGGATCAACCTATCAGGATCGGCTTGTACAATGAGTGGCGATAAATCATCTAACTCGGTGAGTAGAGTAATATTTTTAGTTTGATATGTGTGACGATAAGAAGCCACAGCCAGCAAAATAACCTCATTAATATCAATAAAATCTTTACGATAAGTTAAAGAGCCTCTGTCTGATAATGAAAGCTGGTGGAGGTCATTAACCAGTTTTGTCAGGTTTGTGACTTCAAATAAAAGAGAGTTCAGCGTCTCTGTTGTGGGTTTTCTGACACCATCTTGTAGCGCTTCAAGTTCACCTTTTAAAATAGCAAGAGGAGTTCGCAATTCATGTGAGATATCAGCCATATAATCACGACGAATTTGCTCATTCTTTTCTAGTGTGCTGGCAAGTTGATTAAAGTCGGTAGCGAGTTGACTGATTTCATCTTTACTTGTGGGCGTTACTCGCACAGAAAAGTCACCAGCTGCTAATTTATGTGTCGCCTCAACGAGGCGTTTAACAGGGCGTATCATATTACGAGAAAGAATAAGCGTGATAAATAAAGCAAAAAGAACCGTTAAACCTGCAATTATCCAACTGGTAAGCAGTTGCTGTTTATCAAAACTAATATCAGCTTCATTACTGATTTTATCTGCCGCACTGACAATCACCCACCCAACAATTTCATCGTGAAAAGTAATGGGTTTTTTAAATGTCTCTGCGGGAAATTGATTGTCATGTCCAAATAGGCGCTTCATATCTTTATCAACAATCCAAAATTGTGTTCGCCAACCTCTGGGAGGCGGGCCTTCGCTACTTTGGCTTATTTGGTCAATACTTCGTAATATTTGATAAAGAGAACGATCATCTCTATTGAGGAATCGCCAATCTCCCGTTAAAGCATATTGTTCCGTTAAGGCTTCAGCTAAAAGAGTTGCACGCTGTTCACTGTTTTTCTTGATATAACCAATGAATCCTTGTTGGAAGCTACCACGAATACCGATATGCATGGCGAGAACAACCACCATACAAGTAGCGAAAACCACTAAGAACAGCTTGCTTCTCAATTTCATGCATTTGCCTCTTTTTTGCTGATACGTCGTTGTTGCCAACGTTCACGCAATCCATCAAAAAATAGATAAATAACAGGGGTTGTATAAAGGGTTAGTAATTGGCTCATTAATAAACCCCCTACAATTGTTATCCCTAACGGTTGTCTTAGTTCTGCTCCATCGCCACTACCTAACATCAATGGCAATGCGCCAAATAATGCAGCAAGCGTTGTCATAATAATAGGGCGAAAACGCAGTAGACTAGCCTGAATAATGGCCTCTTTAGCCGATAATTTGCCTTCACGCTGCGCAGTAATTGCAAAATCCACCATAATAATGGCGTTTTTCTTCACAATACCAATCAGCAACATAATGCCAATAAGAGCAATTAGGCTAAAAGGCGTATTAAAAAGCTGTAATGCTAATAAGGCACCCACACCCGCAGAAGGTAGGGTAGATAAAATAGTTAGTGGATGAATATAGCTTTCATACAGCACACCTAATACTAAATAGACCGTTACAATCGCCGCTAGGATAAGAATAAGCTGTGATTTAATGGTTTCTTGGAAAATCTGTGCCGTACCTGCAAAGGTGCCTCTGACGGTATTGGGCACACCTAACTCTGTCATTGTGCGTTCAATAGCATTAATGGCATCCGCTAGTGTATAGCCTTCAGGAATATTAAAGGCAATAGTGGAAGAAGCAGATAATCCTTGGTGATTAACACTTAATGGCGCATTTGCCGGATACCAACTTGCAAATGCGGATAATGGAATGCGCTCACCTTGATTATTGACCACATACATTTTATCTAACGCAGAGACATCTTGTGTATATTGTTCAGAGACTTCCATTACGACTTTATACTGATTTAATGGCGCATAAATAGTAGAGATCTGACGTTGACCAAAAGCATTGTTTAGCAGATTATTGGCATCACTGACATTAATACCTAATTGCGACATAGTATCGCGATCGTAAGTCAGTGCCATTTCGGCGCCTTTATCTTCTTTATCAGAGTTAACATCGACAAGCTGAGGCAGTTCACCTAATGCTTTACGGACAATCGGTTCCCATTTACGCAACTCACTTAAGTCATCTGCTAATAATGTAAATTGATAACTGGCATTCGCTTGGCGTCCACCAGCTCTAACATCTTGCACTGGCATTAAAAAGAGGTTGGCGCCCGGTTCATTAGCTAATTTTGTCCGTAGGCGGTTAATCACTTGATTTGCGCTATCGGTACGCTCTGACAGCGGATTGAGGGAAATAAACATAAATCCGCTGTTAATACGTCCGCCACCCGTAAAACCCGTCACGCTATCAACGTCTTTATCGGCATTAATTTCCTGCATAAAACGAGTCATTTTTTCTTTCATAGATTGGAAAGAAATACTTTGGTCTGCACGCACAAATCCCATTAAACGCCCCGTATCTTGATCGGGAAAAAATGTTTTTGGTGCACTGATGTATAAATAAGCATTTAAGCCCAGAGTAGCGAGAAAAATAGCCATAACCCAACGTCGATGACGCAAGGCTGCTTGCAATGTGACACTGTAACCTTGCTGAGCACGAAAAAGTAACTTACCAAAACCGCGTAAATGCGATTGTGCTTTGGGTTTCATTCCTTTGAGTAAATGTGCACACATCATGGGTGTTAGCGTTAAAGAAACAAATAGCGAGATAGCAATAGCCGTTGTTAAAGTGATGGCAAATTCTTTAAATAATCGCCCAACAAGACCATCCATTAACAGTAATGGAATAAAAACGGCAACAAGAGAAATACTCATTGAAAGGACAGTAAAACCGACTTCACCAACCCCTTTTAAGGCGGCTTCTTTAGGTTTTAACCCATTCTCAATATGGCGAGAAATATTTTCAAGCACCACAATGGCATCATCAACCACAAAGCCTGTCGCCACGGTTAATGCCATCAATGAAAGGTTGTTTAAACTAAAGCCACAAAGATACATGGCTGAAAAAGTGCCAATTAATGAAACAGGTACAGCAACAGCAGGGATCAGCGTAGCGCGACCGGAGCGTAAAAATAAGAACACAACTAAAATAACCAGTGCTACAGCAATGGCTAACGCACGTTCAACTTCTGCTAATGATGCGCGAATAGTCGGTGTTCTATCTTGTGCGACTTTTAAGTCAACGCTTGCGGGAATAAGCTCACGTAATTCTGGAAGCTCATCACGAATACGATTTACAGTTTCAATGATATTGGCACCCGCCTCACGACGAATAACCAGCAAGATTGCAGGCTCTCCACCACTCATTCCGGCTGCTCGTGAGTTTTGTACAGAATCGGTAACTTCGGCTACATCACTTAAACGTACAACCGCATCTTGATTATAATGCACGATCACTGGGCGATATTCAGCCGCTTTACTGAGCTCATCGTTAGTTTGGATCTGCCAACGCCCTTCGTCATTATTTACAAAGCCTTGAGGTCGTCGCACATTGGCTTGATTAATTGCTTTTCTAACATCATCGAGACTAATATTTTGGTTAAATAACGCATCAGGATTGAGGGCGACGCGTATTGCGGGTAATGAACCGCCACCAACCGAAACTTCACTGACACCTTCAATTTGTGAGATTTTTTGTGCTAACCGTGTTGAAGCGAGATCGTAAAGCTCCCCTGTATTTTGTGTGTCAGAGGTGAGCGTTAAGATCATAATCGGAGCATCAGAAGGATTCGATTTATAATAACGCGGACGGCTTGGCATACCTGAAGGCAACAAGCTTTGTGAGGCATTTAATGCGGCCTGTACATCACGAGCTGCGGTATTGATATCTTTGTTTAAATCGAACACCAGCGTAATGCTGGTACTGCCAAGCGAACTGCTTGATGTCATTTCATCAATACCCGCAATTCGTCCTAGAGAGCGCTCAAGCGGTGTTGCCACAGATGACGCCATCGTTTCTGGTGACGCCCCAGGTAAGGAGGCGTAAATATTAATAACCGGATAATCCACTTGAGGCAATGGAGCAACAGGGAGCAACATAAACCCTAATGCACCACATAGCGAAATCGCCAAACTGAGCAACGTGGTTGCTACGGGTCGTTGAATAAAGAGGGCGAAGAACTTCATGATACAGCCCCGTTATTATTCTCGACGTGTTTATTACGGTTGATGTAGAGCGATAATTTATCAAATAACAGATAAATCACGGGTGTCGTAAACAGAGTTAAGATCTGGCTCATTATTAAACCACCGACCATACAAACCCCTAATGGTTGGCGTAATTCTGCCCCTACACCCGTACTTAACATTAAAGGTAGAGCACCTAAAAGGGCGGCCATTGTGGTCATTAAAATTGGGCGGAAACGCAATAAACACGCTTGATAAATCGCTTCGTAAGGCGTTAAACCTTGCTCTCGTTCGGCTGCAAGGGCAAAGTCTATCATCATGATCGCATTTTTCTTTACGATCCCGATAAGCAAGATGATCCCAATAATCGCAATAATATCCAGCTCATTACCTGCTGCTATTAAAGCTAATAATGCGCCGACACCCGCTGTTGGCAATGTAGATAAAATGGTAATAGGGTGAATAAAGCTCTCATATAGCACACCTAATACAATATACATTGCGACGATTGCCGCGATAATCAGCCACAAAGTACTTGAAAGCGCACTTTCAAACGCCAATGTCGCACCTTGAAATTGAGTGGTGATATCTCTCGGCATAGAAATTTGCTCTTCAGCCAATTTCACTGCTTTCACCGCTTCTTCAAGAGAAGATTGTTCAGCGACATTAAATGAGAAGGTCGCTGAAGGAAATTGCTCTTGATGATTAATAGAAAGTGGCGCTAAGCGTTGTTCGACGGATGCAATAGATAATAAAGGTACCATCGCACCATCTTTACCCGTTAAATGCACGGCTGAAAGTGCCTGTAATCCATCACCATTACGAATATCTTGTTCTAATACCACGCGATACTGATTGGCTTGAGTGTAGATAGTTGAAATTAAACGCTGACCAAAAGCATTATAAAGCGCGTTATCAATTTCACTCATTGAAATGCCTAAACGGCTTGCTGAGTCTCTATCCACTTTAATATATGCCATCATGCCGTTATCTTGCCAATCACTGCTGATATCCGTTAATTCAGGGCTATCTTTTAGTGTTTGAGAAAGTTTTGGCACCCAATAAGCTAATTCATCTAATGATGTTGCTTGTAGCGTAAATTGATACTGAGTACGGGAAACTTGCGTATCAATCGTTAAATCTTGAGTGGGTTGCAGATAGAGAGTCATTCCTGAAATCGAAGCAATACGTTCTTGTAAACGAGGAATAATCACATCAATACGGGAATCCCGTTGATCAAGAGGTTTTAATGTAATTTGCAAACGACCCGTGTTTAAAGTTGCGTTGCTTCCATCAATTCCTACAAAACTAGCAATATTATCGATAGCAGGATCATCAATTAATTTATCAACGACCTGTTGTTGTTTTTCTACCATTGCTTGATAAGAAATGGATTGTGAAGTTTCAATGGTTCCTTGCAATAGCCCGTTATCTTGTAATGGGAAGAATCCTTTAGGAATAAACATATAGAGCAATACAGTCAGCACTAATGTGCTCAGTGCTACGCCGAGGGTTATCCATTGATGGTTTAAAACACGTTTTAACCAAACGGCATATACTGCGATCATTTTTTCAAAGAAACGTTCGCACGCCATTTCAAAACGGTTGTGCTTGATTTCATTTTCAGGTTTTAGCAATCGAGCACACATCATTGGTGTTAATGTGAGTGAAACCACTGCAGAAATTAGAATGGCGACAGCAAGGGTGATTGCAAATTCTCTAAATAAGCGACCAACAATATCTCCCATAAATAACAGTGGGATCAGTACGGCAATCAGAGAGAAGGTAAGCGAAATAATGGTAAAACCAATCTCGCCAGCGCCTTTTAGGGCTGCAGTTAGCGGTTTATCGCCACGTTCGAGATAACGGGAGATATTTTCAATGACAACAATGGCGTCATCGACAACAAAGCCCGTGGCAATGGTTAATGCCATTAAGGTGAGGTTGTTGACAGAGAATCCACAAAAATACATCACGGCAAACGTACCCACTAATGAAAGTGGTACGGCAATACTTGGGATTAAGGTTGCGACACCATTACGTAAAAAGAGATAAATCACCATCACCACAAGAGCGATAGCTAAGCCAAGTTCAAACTGCACATCTTTAACTGAAGCGCGGATGGTTGTGGTTCTGTCTGTTAAGATCTCAACACTAACGGACTTTGGTAAATTAGAGACTAAATCAGGTAATAAATTACGAATATTATCAGTAGTATCAATAACGTTAACGCCGGGTTGACGTTGAACATTAATAATAATCGCCTGCTCATTATTCGCCCATGCACCTAGCTGATTGTTTTCAGGTGCTTGTTCAATAGTTGCAATATCAGATAGGCGAATTGGTGCGCCATTTTTATAAGTAACGATTAACTGGCGGTAATCTTCTAATGATTTCATCTGATCATTAGCGGATAACGTCACAGAGCGAGTAGGGCCATCAAGACTACCTTTCGCTGAGTTAACGTTCGCATTATTGATTGCTACACGAATTTTTTCGCTATCTAAACCGTAAGATGCTGCGGCTTGTGCATTGAGTTTGACTCTAACAGCAGGGCGCTGACCACCAGCTAACGCCACTAAACCTACGCCATTAACTTGTGAAATTTTTTGCGAGATACGGGTTTCAACCATATCTTGCAACTGTGTCATCGGTAAAGTTGAGCTAGTTACCGCTAAGGTTAAAATAGGCGGATCTGCTGGATTTACTTTGCTGTAAATTGGCGGATAGGGTAAATCTGAGGGGAGCAGATTAGTTGCCGCATTTATCGCAGCTTGTACTTCTTGCTCTGCAACATCTAATGGTAATGTTAATTGGAACATCAGTGTGATCACCGATGCACCACCTGAGCTTTGTGATGACATCTGTTTTAATCCAGACATCTGTCCAAATTGACGCTCTAATGGAGCTGTAACTGCCGATGTCATTACATCAGGGCTTGCTCCGGGATAAAGAGTAACGACCTGAATAGTTGGATAATCAACTTCAGGTAATGCAGAGACAGGTAGCATACGATAGCCGATAATCCCGGCTAAGAGAATAGCGACCATAAAAAGGGTTGTTGCAACAGGGCGCAGAATAAATAAGCGAGATGGTCCCCCACCTGTACCATGTGTTTTTTCGGTCATTACGCTTTCTCCGTAACAACACGGTTATTTTCTTTAGCTTTTGGCACTGTTGGCGTCACGATATCGACCTTCGCACCCTGTGTTAATCTATCAACTCCATCAGTGACAACGCGTTGTTCTGCTGATAAACCGGAGGCTATCACGACTTTTTCCGCATTTTGTAAGGCAACTTCAACACGTAATTTACTCACTTTATTTTCGCTATCCACAACCCAAACAAAGTGACCTTCATTACCCATTTGTAGTGCTGCATTAGGAATAACAACCGCTTTTTCTAATGTAGTGACATAAAGACGGACATTGACAAATTGGTTAGGAAACAGAGTTGTCTCTTGCTGAGGGAAGCGCGCTTTTAACTTTATAGTGCCAGTAGTTGCATCAATTTGGTTATCAACACTAAATAATTTTCCTTTAGCTAACTCAAATTGATTATTTCTATCTAATGCGGTGACAGGTAAATCTGCATTATTTTTACGTGCTTGAATAACCTTCGCGAGATCTTGTTCTGGCAATGTAAAAAGTACATCAACAGGATCCATTTGATTGATAACGACGATAGGTGTAGATGAGCCACCAGAAATATAATTACCAACATCAACTTGTTTTAAACCCACTTGACCTGAAATAGGTGCTGTGATTTTGCTGTAAGTGAGTTGCAGTTGTGCATTACTGATAGAGGCCTCATCAATACGAATACTCGCTTCAGACTGTTTTACTAAAGCTTGCTGATTATCTAGCTCTTGTTGTGAGACTAGATTGGTTTTTGCTAATTTCTGATAACGCGCTAAATCAAGACGCGCATTAGCTAATGTAGCCTGATCTTTTGCAAGTTGTCCTTTAGCTTGAGCTAATTGAACTTCAAATGGGCGAGAGTCAATTTCAGCTAATAAATCACCTTTCTGAACATGTTGTCCTTCCGTGAAATGTAATGCCATTAATTGGCCTTCAACACGGCTAGTAACAGTTACGCTATTTGTGGCCTTTACCGTACCTAAAGCCGATAAAAATTGCGGCACATCTTCTTGTGTTGATGTTGCAACTTGAACGGGTGGTAACGGTGGGCGACGAGATCCAGACGTACCTCGATTTTGTGAGCTTGTTGCTTGAGCCGCTTTATTTTCAGGTGACGCTGTTTTTGCTGCATTAAATTGCCAATAGGCGTAACCCCCTGCGATTACGACGACTAAAGCGATAATGAGAGAAATTCTTTTTTTAACATTTTTGTTTTTATTCATTACTTTTGTGATCCCACTGGCAACTAGCTAATCAGAAATACTGAAATGAAAATTTGGAATGGTGACATTCTACCTGTTTCTCCACAGTTAAAAATGGAGGAAATATGGAAATTAAGTCAAGGAATGTGTTTTGTTGGTGTTATTTTAATCAATTAAAACAAATTGCTACTGGTATTATTTTATCGTTGTTATTCAATAGCAGGTAATTTGGCAAAATATGGTAAGCAGTAGCGTAGCTTAATTGTTTATATAGGGATAATTAAGTAGAAAATAATTTATTGATTATCAGTAGGTTATTTTGTTTGCTGTTTTTTTAATCGCATAACTATTTTGTACAAATGCCTGTAACTATGATAAAACGCAATAGTTAGTTATAATTCTTAGATAATTATGCTTTCCAGTGATAGAATGCCAACCTTGTTTTTCTCTGCGTTGAACTCTTTTCAAAGAATAACAATCCAGTATGAAATTCATCGAGCTTTAACTCTGTCTCGAATAAAGAAATTTTTGTAAAAAATTAGCCTAAATATAAAGGCGTAATAGAATAATTAGAGGTTTTTAGTGTCAACTGCAAACACACCTGACGATGGACAAAAACCGAGCCTGAATGCGTTTAAACAGCCTCGTGCGTTTTATCTCATCTTCTCAATCGAATTATGGGAACGTTTCGGCTATTACGGTCTGCAAGGGATCATGGCCGTTTACTTGGTTAAAATGCTGGGCATGGGTGAGGCAGAAGCTATCACTGTTTTTGCTGCATTTACCGCATTAGTTTATGGCTTTGTTGCTATTGGTGGATGGCTTGGGGATAAAATCCTTGGTACTAAAAGGGTAATTATTCTTGGGGCAATCGTACTGGCAATTGGTTATGCGATGGTGGCATTCTCTGATCACAATAAAGATGTGATTTATTGGGGACTTGCAACGATTGCAGTAGGTAATGGTTTATTTAAAGCTAACCCATCTTCATTATTAGCAACATGCTATGAGAAAGACGATCCGCAATTAGACGGTGCATTTACTATGTACTATATGTCTATCAACGTGGGTTCATTTTTATCTATGTTAGCAACACCGTGGTTAGCGGCTAATTACGGTTGGGATGTTGCGTTTGCATTAAGCGTTGTAGGTATGCTGATCACCTTAGCAAACTTTATGGTTTGCCGTGGTTGGATCAAAGATAAAGGTTCTAGACCTGACTTTGAACCGCTTAATTATTCAAAATTATTATTAACACTGGTGGGTATTGTTGCACTTACTGCATTATCGACTTGGCTGTTACACAATAATGAAGTAGCAAGTTGGTCTTTAGCCATCATCTCATTAGGTATCATCCTGATTTTTGCGCGTGAAACTTTTATGATGAAAGGTGCTGCACGTCGCAAGATGATTGTTGCATTCTTATTGATGGTTGAAGCCGTGGTTTTCTTTGTTCTTTACGATCAAATGCCAACGTCTTTAAACTTCTTCGCAATCCATAACGTAGAACACTCTCTATTAGGTTTCAGTGTTGAACCAGAACAATTCCAATCACTTAATCCATTCTGGATCATGTTAGCAAGCCCACTGTTAGCGGCTGTGTATAACTTTATGGGTGATAAATTGCCAATGCCATATAAGTTTACCGTAGGGATGTTCTTAAGTGCGACTGCATTCTTAGTGTTACCGCTAGGTGCAAGCATGGCAAATGAAGCGGGTATTGTGTCTTCATGGTGGTTAGTCGCAAGTTATGGTTTCCAAAGTATTGGTGAGCTAATGATTTCAGGACTTGGTCTTGCGATGGTTGCTCAACTTGTACCACAGCGTTTAATGGGCTTTATCATGGGCGCATGGTTCTTAACTTCGGCAGCCGCAGCAATTATTGCCGGTAAAGTTGCGAGTTTAATGGCAGTACCTGAAGATGTGCAAAGCGCTCATGCTTCATTAGAAATTTACAGCAGTGTTTTCTTACAAATCGGTATTGTAACAGGTGTTATCGCAGTTCTAATGCTACTCACAGCACCTATGCTGAGTAAAATGACACAGTAATTTTTGTCATTAAAAAAACAAAATTTTAAGAAGAACAAAGGATGCCATAAGGTATCCTTTTTTGTATTCCTTGCCATAAAATTCAATTCAAAAAAATACCGCCTTTATTAAGGGCGGTATTTTATAAAGGGATACTTATATTGATAAAGGTTTAACTAATTACTTTATCAATCTGCAATGCAACATCTTTCTCTCTTGTTGTGGGTTTTGCTGCAGCCCAGCCTTTATACGCTAAAGGTAAGAAAGCGACTGCAATAGCTAATAATGATACGGCAGCGACATAATAGGCACCCGCCATTGCAGTTTTTTCTAACCATATTCCTGTCAACATCGGTGTTAATCCACCGAATAAGGCATAAGCCATATTGTAAGCAAAAGACAAACCAGAAAAACGAATTGATGGTGGAAATGCTCTTGTGCTAACAATAGGTGTAGTTGCAATCGCGCCTACAAAAAAGCCCATCAAACCATAATTAAATGCTAGCTGAAAACCTGACATTGCTGGATCTAAACTGCCATAGAAATGGAACGCGGTAACAATCAAACCACCCCATGATAATGTCATTGATGCGCGTGTTCCTAATTTGTCACCAATCCAACCCCAGAATATGCAACCTAAGGTTAAAGTTAATGTTGCAACACAGTTTGCTTCTAATGACGTTGTTCTATCAATTTTATAGATCCCTTCAACAATCACGCCGGGTGTCATTAAAATGGTGACAACGATAGCTGTTGATAAAGACCATGTTAACGCAGCTGTAATTAAGCATGCTTGTTTGTGATTTTTAATGACAGAAACCACAGGCATTTCTTGTGCTAACGCTTTTTTTGCCGCCATCTCTTTAAAGATAGGGGTTTCTTGTAAAAAACGACGTAAGTAAACAGAAATTAAGCCAAATATGCCCCCTAAAATAAAGGGAATACGCCATGCAAAATCATTAACTTCTTGGCCGGTATAGCTACGTTGAACGATAATCGCCACGATGGAACCTAATAAAATGCCACCTGTAATACCAGAGGTTAACGTTCCTACGCCTAAGCCATAACGTTGTTTTGGTGTGTGCTCTGCGATAAATACCCAAGCACCTGGCATTTCACCACCAATAGCCGCACCTTGCATAATACGCATTAATAACAACAATAATGGTGCAGCAACACCAATACTGGCATAAGTTGGTAATAAACCAATAACTAATGTTGGTACTGCCATTAAGAAGATACTTAGGGTAAACATACGTTTACGGCCAATAATATCTCCGTAGTGTGCCATAATAATGCCACCCAAAGGACGAGCAAGATAACCGGCTGCAAAAATACCTAATGTCTGCATTTGTGCAATAAAGGCGTTATCACCAGGAAAGAACAAGTGGCTCAATGTTTTCGTAAAGAACACGAAGATCACGAAATCATAGAACTCCAAAGTTCCCCCTAGTGAGGATAAACCCAACGTTTTATAGTCGCTGCGGTTCAATGGCCTTGCCGTAGGTTGACTCAACGGCTGAGTGGAGTGTGATTGTGATGTCATAATAACAACCTATAATAATCATCGTGATAAAAATAATAAGTAATAAGTTCACAATTAAATTCTTTTTAAATTAGCGAATAAAATAGGGTGATAATAAATAACAGCAAAAGGTTATTTAAAGGCTATTTATGCGAGAAAGAATAATGTTGTGATGATGGTTTAAGTTATAACAGGAAGCTCTTAATAATGTAAATAGATGAAATTAAAACAACATGATACACTATTTAATTAAGGTTCTTTGTTGTCTTTGTTTTTAATTCTGCTATTTGGGGGATTCAAATATCAACATTTCAATGTTTATCAATATAAAGTAAAATTATTATGTGGCTTACAAATAAGTAAGAATTCTGTATTTTTAAATAAAAAATGTTTAATGCTGAATATATTTATTCTAATTTTAACAGCCATAAAAATAATAAATTAAGAGATACGTTAATTTATTATTTTCCAGAAATAAAGTTATTATTAGATAATTAAGAAAGCTAACAGTATTAATAATGAAAGATATGATCTGATAGAAAATGAATTATTAGAATATTCTACTGTATGTTAAATTGAAAATTATTGGCATTGAGTTTTATTATTCTGTTATTTGTTGAAATTTAAATTCAATAAAATTTACAATACTAACTTTATTTTTGTATTTTTATGCATGATGTGGTTTTTCTTTGTTTTGTTGTTAGATTAAAAAATAAAAACAAAAAGAGGCATCAAAAAAACTATTCTTGGTTATAATTACATCAAGAAGTCAATTGATATGTCGGAGGATTTATGGTCTCTATCTCAATGAGTGCTGTTCTCTTAGCTGCAATTGTTCTGTTTGTATCACTTTCTATCGTCGCATTAGGTGGTGGTTTAGTATTAAAAACCATGCTTAATAACACCAATCAAAATGACAGCTATTTACTAAGTACCTCTGTTAAAAAGACTTTTATTACTTCATCGATTATCGCATTATTGCTTGTCTATTATTACCTCTCAACAACAGCTTAATTATTTATCGATATAAAAAACGCCACTGTATTTTATTAGCAGTGGCGTTAGTGTTATTGAGGCTTTTCTTAGACTAAGAAGATAGTTGCTAAACCTAAGAAGATAAAGAAACCACCTGTATCTGTAATTGCGGTTATCATAACGCTTGAACCAATGGCTGGATCTTTACCTAATTTAATCATGATCATCGGGATCAATACACCCATCATGGCAGCCATTAAGAGGTTTAATACCATCGCCATTGTCATTACCGCGCCCATAGCAAGGTCACCATAGAGGAGGAAGGTGACAATTCCCATTATTCCTCCCCAAACAACGCCGTTAATAAGGGCAACGCCAAGCTCTCTTAAAATTAAGAAGGAAAAGCTTCCGGTTTGAATTTGGTGTAGCGCTAATGCGCGAACAATCATTGTGATAGTCTGATTACCTGTATTTCCCCCAATACCCGCAACAATCGGCATCAATGTGGCAAGAGCAACTAATTGGGAAATGGTATCTTCAAAGACACCGATAACACGAGAGGCAACGAAAGCCGTACATAAGTTGATAGCGAGCCAAGTCCAACGCGTTTTAACAGCTTGTCCGACGGGTGCAAAGACGTCTTCTTCTGGGCTCAAACCACCCATACGACGAATATTGGTATCACTCTCTTCATGCATGTTATCAACGATATCTTCAACGGTTAATCGCCCCATTAGAAGACCATTAGTATCGACAACAGCTGCTGAAATTAAGTCATAACGTTCGAACGCGCCTGCTGCATCTTCACCTTTCTCTTCAGGCATAAAGCTAACAGTGTCTGTTTTCATTACATCTGAGACAAGCTTATCAGGAGATTGAGTTAAAACGGTGGTTAATGGAAGCTCGCCCAACAGATGGTTTTTATTATCAATAACGAAAATTTTATCCGTTGCTTCAGGAATAGAGCCTCGTTGGCGTAGATAGCGTTGTACCGTTTTTAACGTGACATTGCCTCGCACAGTGACGAACTCAAAATCCATCATCTGACCGACACTGTCTTTTGGATATTGAAGAACTTCTCTTATTCTATTACGCAGGCTTGGTTCTAAATAGGTAAGAAGGCGACGCATTGTATCGCGAGGTAAGTGCTCTGCGATATATGCTTGCTCATCCACATGTAATGTGGCGACCGATCGTAATAATTCACGATCAGTCATATCTTTAATTAAGCTGTCCCAAACGGCGACAGAAGCTTCGACTAAAACAGCACCACGTTCATTATTATCAACCAAGTGCCACAGGGCTAGACGTTCGTCATAGGGAAGGGCTTCAAGAATATCTGCAATATCTGCCGCGTGTAGATCTTGTAGTAATTCTCTAACAGTGGTGATTTTTTCATGAAGTTCATGGTGGCTCAGCCTATCATTTTCACTTGCTTCACCTAAAACGGTTTCAACAAAATGCTCATCTTCGAGAAAGATGCTCAAAATTTGCTGACGCAGGTGTGCCACTTTTTGTGAATACGGATTGATGGCAGCCGCAGTATCATTGTTGATAGCTGTTTGAGACATGTTATTCCTTTTTAATTCTTACGAGGGAGATAACCATTGACACTAATTATTCCATTTTAGGATGATTATCGGTCTTCTTCGTATAAAAAATATGAATCTTGAACAATATAGCGTTGGTGATGTTCATATTATGGTCACAAATCAAACCTATGTTGTTATGTGATGATTGTTATATGATAGATGCAACAAAAGACGCATTGACTAGCGTCTTTTTCTGCATAATATCATATTGTTAAGCATATTCCTCTTTTATATCTAGTTTCCAACCCGGAACTGATTGCCAATGCTCTTGTTCTTTTTCTAAATCCAATTCCATCAATGTGTTATCAGAAAGATATTTTTTAGGAAAATAAAGCGTCCAATGATTTTCATCTGTAACTAAACGCAAAGATGCGGGTTTTGTCGTCGATTGTCGCTGATTATTAAGTAAAGTTGCTAATCTTAGTATTTGTACGAGTGGAAAATACTGTTTCTTTTTATAAAGATTAAATTTTGGCAACTCATCTAGCTTGATCCCTTTTCGGTGATATCGAACTAGGGTTGTTAATAACAGCTGTTGCTCTTGATTAAACCCGGGTAAATCAGTATTTGAAAGAATATAGGCAGAATGGCGATGTAAACCACTTAAATTAATGCTTAATCCTACTTCATGTAACATGACAGCCCAGATTAAAATGGCTTCTAAATCAGGACGAACCAATTTAGGATTTTGCTGTGCCCACTGAGCGTAGAGAGATTGCATTGTTTCAAGAACACGTTTTGCTTGCTCTCTATCGATATTATAGTGCTCTGCAAGGCTTTTTGCTGTGCGTTGGCGAATATCTTGATGGCGAAATCTGCCTTCCATTTCATAAAGCACACCTTCACGTAATGCACCATCAGATAGCTGTAGGGCTTTTAATCCTAAAGAATCAAAGATGCCGCATAAAATCGCTAAACCCGGTACAAAAACATGTTTACGTTCATCGGATAATCCCGGAAGGGCGATATCTTTAAATTTTTTAAATCGTAAGACTTGTTTAGTGAGCATAAGTAGGCGTTCTGGTGTGATAACACCGTCTTTTTCACCAAACTCAACTAAGATCTCATGAGCCGCTTTAATTGTTCCTGAAGCCCCTAAAGCCACATCCCAGCCAGTCATTTTGTATTGCCATGCAATTTTTTCCATTTTACGCGCTGCTTTTTCTCGAGCTTTACGAAAAGCGGATTCGCTGATTTTCTGTTCTGGGAAAAATTGACGGCTAAAACTGACACAACCCATGCGTTGGCTCTCGATTAAGATTGGTTCAAAATTTTCACCAATAACCAATTCTGTTGAGCCACCACCGATATCAATAACGAGCTTTCGGCCTTTTTCAGATTGAGTGTGTTCAACACCCATGAAAATAAGTCGGGCTTCTTCGTGTCCTGAAATAATTTCGATAGGATAAGGAATAACTTCTTTGGCACGTTGAAGAAAGACTTTTGCATTAGTGGCGACACGCAAAGTATGCGTTCCCACGACGGTGACATTTTCCGCAGGAAAGCCCTGTAACCTTTCAGCAAAAAGAGAAAGGGCTGAAAGCCCACGTAACATAGCTTCTTCGCTTAATTCGTTATCATCATCAAGACCATCAGCAAGATAAACTCGCTGTTTTAAACGGCTTAATACTTGTAATGCGCCATTAACCACCCGCGCAATAATCATATGAAAACTATTAGAACCGAGGTCAATAGCCGCAATTTCTAAAGGACGTGGTGAAGAGTCATCTTGTGATAAAGGCATAGAATTACGCTCGTGGATCTGGTTGTTCTAACAATTTAATGTACTCATAGACAGCAAGCTGGGAACGGATCTTACGTTTATTTCCACGAGGAACATAGCTATTTGTTAAATCTTTATCGATATAGCGTGCTTTTACGGTGTCATTAAATTGAATATCCAGAATATCAAGAACGCGCTGTTTAAGTTGAGGATCAAGCAAAGCCACTGCAACTTCAATACGATAATCAAGATTTCGCGTCATCCAATCCGCAGAAGAGAGAAAGATTTTTTCATCTCCTTTATTCGTAAATACATAAACACGATCGTGTTCTAAAAAGCGGTCAACAATGCTGGTTACCTGAATATTCTCACTAAATCCCGGTTGATTAGGGACTAAAGAACACATTCCGCGTACTAATAATCGTACTTTTACGCCAGCTTCTGACGCGTCATAAAGGCGATTAACGAGCTCTTCATCAACTAAGTTATTCACTTTTAATGTGATCCCCGCGGGATGTCCGGCTTGGGCACTGTGAATTTCGTTCGTGATTAATTGATTTAACAGAATACGCGAGTTTTGTGGTGAAACCATTAAGTGTTCAAAAGTCACTGGGCGATAAGGGTTTTCAATAAAACTAAAGACGCGACGCACTTCATTAGTAATTTCGGTATTCGCCGTTAATAGTGAATAGTCAGTATAAAGACGCGCTGTTTTTTCGTTAAAGTTCCCGGTACCGATATGAGCATAGCGAATAATTTCACCATTTTCTAAACGTGAAATGATAAATAATTTCGCGTGAATTTTCAGGCCTGGGGCTGAGAAAATAACGTGTACACCCGCTTCTGTCAGACGTTTGGCCCAGTGGATATTTGCAGCTTCATCAAAACGTGCTTGTAACTCAACGACAACTGTGACTCGTTTACCGTTATGCGCAGCGTGGATCATCGAATCAATGATCCGAGAATCTTTAGCAACACGGTAAATGTTGATTTTTATTGAGATAACACTTGGGTCAAAAGAGGCTTGGCGCAACAATTCCAGCACATGCTCAAAGGTATGATAAGGATAATAGAGCAAGACATCTCGCTCACGTATCGCATCAAAGCCATTACGGAAATTGTCAAACCAAACATGGCGTAAGCGCGGGATCACTTTATTTAAAAGAAATTTACTCCCTTCATTTGGGAAGTTAATAAAATCTTTGAAATTATGATAACGACCGCCCGCTATTACGGAGTCATTATTTGATAAACCTAATTTACTACGCAGTAGAGCCACCATTTCATCAGGCATATCCCGTTGATAAACAAAACGGACAGGCTCAGCGGTAAGGCGCTGTTTTAATGTCGATGACATCATTTCAAGTAAGCTTGATTCCATTTCTGTCGCAAGATCGTACTCGGCATCTCGCGTCATTTTCATGGAATAAGCACTTAATGAGTCATAATCAAAAAAGCCTTTAAATACCTCATCAAGACAGTAGCGTAAAATATTATCCAATAAAATCATGGATTTTTTCTTACTACGTCCTTGGTCTGTTGGCAGAATAACAAAACGAGGTACTTTATCTGATGGAATTTCTAGCAGGGCATAATGAATAATTTGCCCTTGCACTATTTCAACCGCTAAATAGGTATAGTCATCTTTAAGAAACTCAACTAAGTCTGTTTCAGGATTAATCAAAATAGGCGTGATGTGCTTTCTTAAATTTTGACGGAAGTATTGGCGTAACCAGATTTGTTGATTCGGTGAGATTTGACGTTCGTTAATTAAAAAGATTTGATTTCGCGCCATTTCAAGTAACAAATCATTATATAAGGCGTCAAACTCTTGGTCAGCTTTAGCCACTTTTGACTGAATTTTCTTTATAAGATGGCGAGCATGACTTGATGCAGAGCGTGAACCACGCTCTTCATTAATTAAAATACGGCGTTTTACATCGGCAAAACGAACCTTGTAGAACTCATCAAGATTATTTGAATAGATCCCCAGAAACCTGACTCTTTCAATTAACGGGTTTCGTTTATCAGCCGCTTCTTGTAATACACGTTCGTTAAACGCAAGCCAACTGATCTCTTTATCAATATAGAGTCGTTCCTGGGACATCTGAACTCCAACAAGGGTTAAAGTTAAAACTTAATGTCTGAATAAATCAGACGTGTTGCTTAATGGTTGCACCCGGCTTAACAAAATTTTCGGGTTTCGCCTCTTTGGCTTTTTGTTCAAAATAAGGCGCTTGGAAAGTACACATTCTAATCGCAGAGCGGTAGGCACCGTTAACAAAAAACTCATCTATTAAATCACCTTCTTTTTTAAAGCCAAGCTTTTCATAAATATGAATCGCTTTAGCATTCTCTTTATCGACGATCAAATAGAGTTTGTATAAATTAAGTACAGAAAAAGCATAATCCATTGCTAGTTTTGCTGCTCGTGCAGCATAGCCGTGGCCTTGATGTGCAGGTGCGATGATGATTTGGAATTCAGCACGACGGTGAACATAATCAATTTCAACTAACTCGACAAGCCCAATTTTAGTGCCGTCACTTTCGGCAATAAAACGGCGTTCATTTTGGTCGTGAATATGTTTTTCATAAAGGTCGCTTAACTCGATAAAAGCCTCATAAGGCTCTTCAAACCAATAGCGCATAACGCTGGCGTTATTATCAAGTTGATGGACAAAAGAGAGATCTTCTCGTTCGAGAGGACGTAATTTTATAGGTGGAACTTTCTTACCACCGGACATAAGCACCTCGGTTAATGCATTGAATAAAAAGAGAAAAGGGTGACACAAAAAAAGTCACGCGAGCTACAGTGTAGCACAATGTGACTTTTTATCTTAAACGAAATAGTTAACCAAGGTTGTCGAAAAGCGCAATATCATCGAGAAAGGCTTGATTATTCTTCATTTTTAATCGCTCGTCAGCTAGCCAACTGATCGCTAATGGATAGATACGATACTCTTCAGTTTGTATTCTTGCTTGTAATGATTGTTCAGTATCATCGGGCAAAACAGGAATACGTGCCTGAATAATCATGGGACCACCATCAAGCTCTTCTGTAACAAAATGGACAGTAACGCCATGAAAAGAGTCTTTATTCGCTAAAACTTGGCGATGAGTGTGTAATCCGGGATATTTAGGAAGTAAAGAAGGATGGATATTTAATAGTTTATGCTGATAGTGAGTGACAAAATCAGGTGATAAAATACGCATGAAACCTGCTAGAACTACAATATCGGGCTGATAAGTATCGATTTTTTCAATTAACGCTTTATCGTAATCCGCTCTGTCATTATATAGAGTAGGATCAACAAAATAAGCTGGAATATTAGCCAGTTTTGCTCGTTCAAGACCGTATGCATCAGCTTTATTACTTAAGACAGCAACCACATTACCTGTGATTTTATTTGCCCTACAGGCGTCGATAACCGCCTGTAGGTTGCTGCCGTTTCCTGAGATAAGGACGACAATATTTTTCATTCACATGCTTTCATTAGTTAATAATAACTTGTGCTTCACCAGCAGCTTGTGGTGCAATTTCACCAATTAACCATGCGTTTTCACCACACTCAGCTAGATGTGCTAAGGTTTTTTCAACGTCATTTGGGTTAACAGCAATTAACAATCCAACGCCGCAGTTAAAGGTGCGGTACATTTCATGTGTACTGACTTGTCCGGCATCTTGTAGCCATTTGAAAACCAGTGGCCATTCCCAACTTTTACTTTCTATACGCGCTTGCGTGTTTTCAGGTAATACGCGAGGAATATTTTCCCAGAATCCGCCACCAGTAATATGTGCGACAGCGTGGATGTCCACACTTTCAATTAATGAAAGTAGTGACTTCACATAAATACGAGTAGGGGCTAATAGGTGATCCGCTAATGATTTATCGCCTAATGGTGTGCTCTCAGCTTGCGTATTGCTGACTTCAAGAATTTTTCTGACTAATGAATAGCCATTAGAATGAGGACCACTTGATGCTAAAGCGATTAGTGCATCGCCAGCTTTAACTTTGCTACCATCGATAATTTCTGATTTTTCAACCACACCGACACAAAAGCCTGCGATATCATAATCGTTACCGTGGTACATTCCTGGCATTTCAGCAGTTTCCCCACCGACTAGCGCACAACCAGATTGTTTACAACCTTCTGCAATACCTGTTACTACGCGTGCTGCGGTATCGACATCTAATTTTCCCGTGGCATAGTAGTCAAGGAAGAAAAGAGGTTCTGCACCTTGAACAATCAAATCGTTGACACACATTGCGACTAAATCAATACCGATGTCATCATGGCGATTTAAATCCATCGCAAGGCGAAGTTTGGTTCCTACGCCATCAGTGCCTGAAACTAAAATAGGTTCGCGGTATTTAGAGGGAATTGCACAAAGTGCGCCAAAACCACCTAAACCCCCCATAACTTCAGGACGGCGTGTTTCTTTTACTACACCTTTGATACGATCGACTAAAGCATTACCTGCATCAATATCGACACCGGCATCTTTATAGCTGAGAGAGGATTTGTTAGTCACGTAGAGCCCTCACGGCAAGTTGCTGTTAAGAAAAAATGTGTGCGGACGCTATTCTAACAGGCAAAGCAAACGTTTGCGAGGATCTTCTTTATAGGTCACAATTATTCATGTTGGTGTGGTTAAAAGCTGTGCGTTTGATCAATATCAATAGAAAAACGATGGAATGTTGGCAAAAAAGCGGTATAATCTCGCGATTTTTTTGTCAGGCTGCGTCGTACATTAGGAGAAATTATGAAGATCGTTGAGGTAAAACACCCACTCATTCAACATAAATTGGGGCTGATGCGAGATCATGATATAAGCACTAAACGCTTTCGTGAACTGGCTTCAGAAGTTTCCAGTCTACTGACGTATGAAGCTACCGCCGATTTAGAAACAGAGACGGTAACAATAGAAGGTTGGTGTGGTGCGGTAGAGATAGAACAGATTAAAGGAAAAAAAATCACAGTAGTTCCTATCCTCCGTGCAGGTATCGGGATGATGGATGGAGTATTAGAAAATATTCCTAGTGCCCGAATCAGTGTAGTTGGCGTTTACCGCGATGAAGAAACATTAAAACCTGTCCCTTACTTCCAGAAATTAGCATCCAATATTGAAGAGCGTATGGCTCTTGTTGTTGACCCTATGTTAGCAACAGGCGGCTCTATGATTGCCACAATTGATTTATTAAAAAATGCGGGCTGTACTTCAATTAAAGTATTAGTACTGGTTGCTGCTCCAGAAGGTATTAAGGCATTAGAAGAAGCTCATCCAGATGTGGAGTTATATACTGCATCTATTGATAGTCATCTTAATGAGCACGGGTACATCGTTCCAGGTCTTGGCGATGCTGGTGATAAGATATTTGGTACAAAATAATAATTAAGCCGACTTTGATAGTCGGCTTTTTTTTGGACCACTTATTTGTTCTATACTCTAAATATTTTAAGGTGCCGCTAGATGACTCGTTCGAGTGAGCGCAGTTAGCAACGCGGTGGCTTAAAGTAAGGCGAGTATAAAGTTAAAAATACAAACCAATTTCACATTCATATTAAAGAGAGGTCGTAAGCATGACTCGTCGTGCAATCGGGGTAGAAGAGCGCCCACCATTATTACAAACAATTCCGTTGAGTCTTCAACATCTGTTTGCAATGTTTGGCGCCACCGTACTTGTGCCAATTTTATTTAAAGTTAATCCGGCAACAATATTGTTATTTAACGGGATCGGAACCCTGCTTTATCTCTTTATTTGTAAAGGACGCATTCCTGCTTATTTAGGTTCAAGTTTCGCGTTTATCTCACCGGTACTTTTACTGTTACCTTTAGGGTATGAATTAGCTCTCGGGGGATTCATCGTCTGTGGCGTGTTATTTTGTATCGTTGCAGGTATTGTAAAAATAGCAGGGCGAGGTTGGATTAATGTGATGTTTCCGCCTGCGGCAATGGGCGCAATCGTTGCCGTCATCGGGCTTGAATTAGCAGGAACCGCTGCAGGAATGGCAGGGTTATTACCAAGTGCAGATGCACCCGTTGATAGTCAAACTCTGCTTATTTCTATGGTGACTTTAGGTGTTACTATCTTAGGCTCTGTGATGTTTAGAGGTTTCCTTGCTATTATTCCTATTCTTATTGGGGTATTAGCAGGCTATGCACTCTCTTTCTTCTTGGGGGCTGTTGATATTACGCCAATTAAAGAAGCTAACTGGTTTGCACTGCCGACATTCTATTCTCCACGTTTTGAATGGAGTGCTATCTTTATTATCCTACCTGCTGCATTAGTCGTTATTGCAGAGCACGTTGGACACCTTGTTGTTACAGCCAATATTGTGCAACGCGATTTAATGAAAAACCCAGGCTTACATCGTTCTATGTTCGCAAACGGTTTCTCTACCATTATTTCTGGTTTCTTTGGCTCAACACCAAATACTACTTACGGTGAAAATATTGGTGTTATGGCTATCACTAAAGTTTACAGCTCATGGGTTATTGGTGGTGCGGCAATTCTCGCTATCTTATTATCTTGTGTCGGTAAACTTGCTGCTGCTATTGCTGCTGTACCTGTTCCAGTGATGGGTGGGGTTTCATTACTACTTTACGGTGTTATTGGTGCATCAGGTATTCGTGTCTTGTTAGATTCAAAAGTGGATTACAACAAACCACAAAACTTGATATTAACTGCAATTATTCTGATTGTCGGTGTGAGCGGGGCTTCCATTCAAATTGGTGCTGCTGAATTAAAAGGCATGGCATTAGCGACCATCGTAGGTATTGTATTAAGCTTAATCTTTAAATTAGTCAGTATTGTTCGCCCTGAAACAGAATTAGTGGATAACAGCATTGAATCGGTGAGTGGTACAGCAAACAAAAAGTAATCGATTAAGAATACCTAAAGCAATATGCTGAAATTAATAAAAAAGGTGGATGATCTCCGCCTTTTTTTATTGTGTTTTATTTTTATGTCATATTAAAAACTAAGATTTTTGATATTTTAAGTGTTTAAAACTTAGAAAAGCATAATTCGTTCAATCATGATGTTTATTTAAATAAAATAAATGAGACAATGGGTGTCGGTTCTTATGCAAAATAGGCATTTTATCTGCTAATCGAGTGATATTCATTTTAAAGTGGGATTTGTCTTAGAAAAGGTATAACGCAATTTATGGAAAAACTGATTGAAATTTATGATTTCATTACATCACAGCAGATTTTTACCACAATATTTTTAGTTACTGTGTTGTTGGTGGTGTGGTTTCTCGCCAAAATGATTTTCCGCCGAATAGCAAAGCGTTTACTTTTTTTATTTACTGAACTTTCAGATGAAGAAACCATAGAAGATATCGCTAAAAAGAGTGCATCTATTGTTGCTGTTACACTGGTTCTCTATATTAATCAGTTACTACCGTCTTTTTCAGCTGAAATGAATATTATTTTTGAGACGGTTGCCCGCGCCTTTATTATCATCAATATTGCCTCATTGCTTAATAACGCGCTTGATATCTTCAATATTAGGCATGCCAAAAAAGCGTGGCATCGAAATAACTCCATTAAAGGCTACATTGAGATTGCCAAAATTGTGGTTTGGATTATCTCTTTTATCCTGATCATTGCCTTATTTACTGAACAATCACCTCTTATCATAATCTCAAGCTTTGGTGCTATTGCTGCGGTATTAATGTTTGTTTTTCAGCATACACTTATCTCTTTTGTTGCCAATATTCTTATCTCTAACGGAAAAGTATTAAAGCTTTATGATTGGATTGAATTACCCAGTAGTAATATCAGCGGTGAGGTTATTGATATTGCATTACATACGATCACTGTGCGTAATTGGGATAATACAATTTCACGTATTCCAACCAAAGATTTTTTGACTGAAAAATACACCAACTGGCAACCGATGTTTTCATCAGGAGGGCGTCGGATCAAGCGTAGTTTTTATATTGACCAATCTTCGATTTCATTTGCAACGCAAGAATTAGTATTAGAGTTAAAAAATACAGCACCGCTTCGTAAGAGCATAGAAACGATGCTAGAAGGAAAGGAAGAAGAGATTGGTGACATTAATGAGTGGTTAGAAACAAAAGGGGTGACAAACCTACAATTGTTTCGTAAGTACATGCTAAATTGGATAAAGATGCGTGGTGATGTTCGACCTGATATGTATTTAGTGATCAGAACAATGCCACCTACACCGATGGGATTACCTGTAGAGTTATATTGTTTTACTCGTGCAACTACGTGGGTTGAATATGAAGAGACTCAATCTGAAATTTTTGAGTATATAAATGCATCAGCCAAATATTTTAAGCTCGATATTTATCAGCAACCTTCAGGTAATGATGTTGCGAAATTAAAATTTAGATAATAAAGACGATTAAATAAACAAGAAATATTTTCTGATATTGCACTAAACAATTTGTGATACAGAGAGGCGACAAATAAATAAGTCACTAAGAGCCTATAAAATAGGCTTATCACGATAATTTTGCTGTTATCTTAATCAGTGCAATGTTCTTTTTTAATATTGATTCTGACCTTGTGAGAATTTGTGTTAGAATCAACACGTTTATTAAACTATTCAGGTGAGGTGCTTCTGAATACGCCGTCACAGCTATCATTACCACTATCTCTGCCCGATGATGAGACATTCGATAGCTTTTATGCAGGGGAAAACGCGTCGTTAGTCGCGGCAATTCGAACCGCCATTCATCAATCTCATGGCAGTTATATCTATTTCTGGTCTCGTGACGGAGGTGGAAAGAGCCATCTATTACATGCCGCTTGTGCTGAGCTTTCACTAAAAGGCGATGCTGTTGGTTACGTTCCTCTTGATAAACGCGCTTATTTTGTTCCCGATGTTCTTGAAGGCATGGAACATTTATCCTTAGTTTGTATTGATAATGTGCAATGTATTGCAGGTGATGAAGAGTGGGAACTCGCCTTATTTAATCTTTATAACCGCGTTTTAGAGCATGGGCGAACCTGCTTATTAATTACAGGGGATAGGCCACCTCGCCAAATAGAGCTACAACTTCCTGATTTAGCATCTCGCCTTGATTGGGGGCAAATCTACCGTCTGCAACCTTTAAGTGATGAAGAGAAAATTCAAGCGTTACAATTAAGAGCAAAGCTTCGTGGGTTTGAATTACCTGAAGATGTCGGGCGTTTTGTATTAAAACGTTTGGACAGAAAAATGCGTACCTTATTTGAAATGCTTGATGAGCTTGATCACGCCTCTATTGTTGCTCAACGTAAACTGACCATCCCATTTGTGAAAGATATTCTCAAACTTTAAATCGCCTCACTCATCTTATTCGGTGAGGCTAATAATCTAAATCCTATCTCTATTTCCCAAATCTAATATCTATTGAAGGTAACAATTCTTTTTTTTAAACCGTGGTATTTCTATTTTTTCTGATAAAAAAGGGATAAAAAAACCGCTTGTCTTTATACGAGGCAAGCGGTGAGAGACACAAATAATAAAGGAGGAGGGTTAAATAATTAGTTTGCTTCTGCTACTTTGGCTTTCTTCTGAGGAATCAGTAAGAAAATCAGATAAAGTGCAGTGATTGCAACGGTGTAGCCTGTGAAGATTAACCAGAATGATTTCCAATCAACCGCGCCATTAGTAGTATATAAGTCAATCACCCAGCCACTTAACATTGCACCTAAATAAGTACCGAAACCGTTCACTAAGGTCATAAACATACCTTGTGCTGTTGAACGATATTGTAATGGGATCTCTTTTTCTAAGAACAGTGAACCAGAGATATTAAAGAAGTCGAATGCACAACCATACACAATCATTGATAACAATAAGACGATTTGACCTAATGATGTGTAGTCACCATAAGCAAAGAAACCGAAACGTAAGATCCAAGCAATCATACTAAATAAAACGATAGTTTCGATTCTTACACGTTTTAATAGCAGTGGTAGGAACAGAATAAATACGACTTCTGAAATCTGTGAGATAGATAAGAATACAGAAGGATAACGTGCAAAGAATGAATCATCTGCGTTTGGAGACTGTGCAATATCTTGCAGGAATGGCACGCCAAATGTATTAGTAATTTGCAGTACAGATCCTAACAATGTTGCAAAGAATAAGAAAACAACGACATTTTTCTTTTTAAATACTTGCAAGATGTTGGTGATACTAAATGCCACTTCTTCGGCTTTTTCTTCGGCTTTTGTTTCGTTTTTATCAGCTGCTTTAGTTGCAGGTAAGAACATTGCAAATACAGCTAAAACAATAGAGGCGATCGCTGCAACAAAGAGTTGGTGGTAGCTATTACCTAAACCTAAGAAGCTAATCACCCACATAGCTGCAATAAAGCCAACAGTGCCGTAAACACGAATTTTAGGGAAGTAGTTATTAGGCTCTAAATGTTTTTGTTCTAACAGTTCGAAAATGATGCTGTTTGCCATTGAGATACTTGGCATAAAGAACAATAAATGTAATAGAGTTGCAAAGAATAGTGTGGTTACTGTTGTCATTTGCGACATTAGCACTAATGCTAATGCGGAAAGAATATGCAGGGTAATGAACACTAATTTTCGGTTATTTATTTTATCTGCAATAAATCCCATGATGACGGGGGCGATAAGTGAGGCAAGTCCAAGAGCACTAAAAATAAGCCCAACATCACTACCTTTAAAATGCAGCTCTCCAAAGAGATACGAGGCAAATGTTACAAGCCAAGATCCCCATATAAAGAACTGGAGGAATGAGACAAGTTTTAATCTAAGTACGATATTCATCTGTTTTCCTATTAGCCTAGCAATCACCCGACACCAATAATGGTGATTGGTTAGTTTTAATTGCCCATAATGTTGGCTATAACGTTGTTTATTTCATATACATCTACAACTTCATTTCACACTGATTAATTGTCATCAAGTTAAAAACAACAATAAAAGAAGAGATAGAGTAAATAACAAATTGAAAGCTTATTGCTGTGTTGCAGTATTGTTTTAAATGTATATTTCTTGTTAATTTATTTCTTGGATGATAATGAAAAAATATTTTGGCAAGAATTTATAGTTTATCAATTCTGCTATCATATTTTCTGATGCTCATGATATGTAGGAATGCATTTGTGTAAAGAGACTTGAGTCACAATATAAATGAAACACATGATTATTTTTTTCCCATAATCGTGAGTTTATACGACTTAATGTGATCTAAATAGAAGTTTTCAAAAATGGCGATTTCTTACTCATAAAAAATATGAAATTGAGATGAAAATTTTTGAAAGCATAAAGTGATTGGTTTTTTTCTATTGTGGAAATAAGAAACACTTTGCTAATTGTAATGTTTACAATTTAACAACATTTGGTGATTGGCTTCTGATTTGAGAAAAGAGAGTAAACGATTGCGAGATTAATAATGAAGTAGATAGAAAAAAACCCATATATGTAAGAACATAAATATGGGCTTTAAATTTTGAATATTAATTAAACAGTTCTTTCACTTGTTCTGGTGGGCGGCCTAAACGGGCCTTATTACCGACAATCACAATAGGGCGTTCAATAAGTTTAGGGTTTTCATGCATTGCTTGAATTAATGCATCTTGCGATGTTTCATCAGCCAGTTTTAGCGTTTTATAAATTTCTTCCTTTGTACGCATTAACTCTCTTGCGTCATCAAAATCTAATGCTTTGAGCAGTGTTTTAAGTTCCGTTATAGAAGGAGCTGTATCTAGATAGTGAATAACATTAGGTGTTATTTGCATTTCTTCTAGTAAATGTAAGGTTTCACGGCTTTTTGAACAGCGTGGATTGTGATAAATCGTCACTTTCTTGGTCATGTTGTCCCTTATTTAAATTGACTATCTCTTTGCTGAATTTTTCTTAATTGGTCTATACGTGCATCAAAGCGAGCTTGATCGTTACTACCTAATTTAACTTGTCGGCTTGCATCACCTAAATAACGAATTGCCGTTTCAAAGTCACCTCTTAGGGCCAAATCTTCTGCATAAGCAGCTAATTCATGAGCTCTATCACCTTGTTTAGCTGAATTTTCTGCCATTAATTGCCAACCGATAGGATCGTTTGGATTGTCAAAGGTATAACGATAAAGCAGGCGGTTAGCTTCGTTATATTGCTTATTATGCATATATGAATTAGCTAAGTTGGCAATAAGAACATTGTTATTGGGTTTTTGTTTCAATGCCTGTTGTAATCTTGCAACCGCATCACCTGCACGGTTTTGTTCTAAATCGATATCCGTCATGGCATCAATAAGCCAAATATTATTCGGCTCTTTTTCTAACATCGGAGTGAGCAGCTTTCTTGCGTCATCAAATTTACGATCACGAGAATAGATCAGTATTAACGCATAATTAGCCGCTGATTTTTCAAGAGCAGTACCTTGTTTAAATTGATCAAGTGTCGTTTGTAATGCATTCTCTGATGTTGGATTTTTCGTCAACATGGTTAATACACGCATTTTTGCAAACAGAAAATCAGCTGACTGTGGGATCTGTCGAGCAGGGAATTGACTTGCTCGGCTTCTTGCATCGGATAAACGGCTATCGGGCAAGGGATGCGTTAATAACATTTCAGGCGGTTTAGAGCTATATCGTACTTGGTCTGCAAGAATTTGCATAAAATCAGGCATCCCTTTGGGATCAAACCCAGCACGGTAGAGTGTTTGTATTCCGATACGATCTGCTTCTTGCTCGTTCATTTGCGTGAATGTGATCATATTTTGCTGCATACCTGCCATGCTTCCCGTAAAGGTCGCAAGGCCTGCATTCGGATTCGCCATAAATATCAGAATAGAACCTAATACCCCCGCAAGAGCAAGAGGCGTTGTTTTAGCCTGATCTTCAAGCATTCGTGCTAAATGTCGTTGAGTAACGTGTGTGATTTCGTGAGCCATAACAGAGGCTAATTCACTTTC
The DNA here is from genome assembly GCF_011045835.1 of Proteus terrae subsp. cibarius. Classification (NCBI taxonomy): domain Bacteria; kingdom Pseudomonadati; phylum Pseudomonadota; class Gammaproteobacteria; order Enterobacterales; family Morganellaceae; genus Proteus; species Proteus terrae. The sequence goes on along the minus strand of NZ_CP047349.1, from coordinate 2,234,303 downwards.
TGTTCGGCTATATCGAAAGAGCGCGGAATGCAAAACAATGTTTCCCCCAAAATAAGCAAAGGCGTTAATATTGGGGTTGTTAACTAAATAAAAGTGAAAAGGGGTTTTGACCGAACTAGCGTTCGAAACGAGTTTTTGTCCTAAATTATTAATATAGTTAGAAAGTAATGGGTCAAAAACTAATGGTGCACTATTTCGCAGTTGGCGAGTATAGTAATCACCCATAGCGATTTCTTGATTGATGCTTAATGTTGAACCTGCGGTGGTTCCCATATCAGGTAAAGAGTCTTCAATATCAATCGCAGCCTGAGCAGGTACTACTGATGTTGATAGCAACGCAGAAACAAGAAGCGCGACTAATGGTTTTTTAAGTCTGAGTTTCATACAACTGTATCCTGATAGCTATCTTAACGAAAAATTAATAATTAATGATGTATGATAGCAAAACCTAACGTAAAATCTGTCAAAAGATTATTGCTTATGTAAATGAATGCATACAGCTCTATTATTCTGATTATTATAAAGGATCTTTATTTTCATGCTGGACTTGCTTGTTCAATGGTACAAACGCCGATTTGCTGATCCACAAGTTATCGCCCTTGTGGTCATTTTGATTGCCGGCTTTTCAATTCTGTATTTTTTCAGTGGCATACTAGCTCCTTTATTAGTGGCAATTGTGCTTGCTTATCTTTTAGAGTGGCCAACTCATTTACTTGAGAAATTAGGATGCGCCCGTATATGGGCAGTATCGATAATTCTGACACTCTTTATTGGTATTAGTGCCATTGTAATTTTGATTTTAGCGCCAACGGTGTGGCAACAGGGGATGACACTAATTTCAGATATCCCAAATATGATCAATAAGTTCAATGCATTTGCACAGGAATTACCGGATCGTTTCCCTGCATTAATGGATGCAGGTATTGTTGATATGATGGCAGAAAACTTACGCAGTAAGTTCTCAACGGTGGCTGAATCTGTATTAAAAGTGTCTTTAGCTTCGTTAATCGGAATTATTACACTGTCGATTTATCTTATTCTTGTGCCTTTAATGACGTTCTTCTTACTTAAAGATAAACAACAGATGCTTAATGCGGTTCGCCGTGTTTTACCAAAAAACAGAATATTGGCAGCTCAAGTTTGGATTGAAGTTAACCAGCAAATTACCAATTATATTCGGGGTAAAGTAACCGAAATGATAATTGTGGGTGTTTTCACTTATTTTGTATTTGCTTTCTTCGACTTGCGCTACTCTGTATTACTTGCTGTTATCGTCGGTGTTTCTGTTTTAGTCCCTTATGTTGGTGCTGTTTTAGCAACGATCCCCGTTATTGTGATTGCATTATCTCAGTGGGGATTAGGTTCTGATTTCTGGGCGTTATTTATCGCTTATCTTGTTGTTCAAGGATTGGATAGTAATTTATTAGTGCCAATTTTGTACTCTGAAGCTGTAAATATGCACCCTTTAGTCATTATATTGTCAGTGATTATATTCGGTGGAATGTGGGGATTTTGGGGTGTTTTCTTTGCTATACCATTAGCAACGCTGATAAAAGCAGTATTGCATGCATTACCTGATGAAATTGCGAATGAGCAATATACAAAGAAAAGCTAAGTACCGCCTTGAATGTATTAATAAAAAATAAATAAAAAAACAGACAGTGAAAACTGTCTGTTATCTTATCAATTCAAAGCATTTATTATGGATGCTGAGTGAGATATTCGAGAACGACTTGATGGTGATTACTGGTTTTAAAGTTATCAAATACGTGTTCGATAACACCATTTTTGTCAATTAAGAATGTTGTACGATGAATGCCATCGTAAGTTTTCCCCATAAATTGCTTTTCTCCCCAGATACCAAACTCTTCTGCAATTTTATGATCTTCATCTGAAAGCAACGTGAAATTTAACATCTCTTTTTCAGCGAAACGGGAAAGCTTTTCTGATTTATCAGTGCTGATGCCGAGAACTTCAACCTTAGCTTTTTTTAGTGCATCCATTTCATCACGTAAGCCACAAGCTTGAGTTGTACAACCAGGTGTCATTGCTTTAGGGTAAAAATAAACAAGCACACGTTGGCCAGCGAAATCAGATAAATTAATTGTTTCTCCATCTTGGTCGGGCAGACTGAATTGAGGCGCCTTTTCACCGGCTTTTAATGGGTTCATTAGGTCATTCTCCATTTTTACTGTTTCATCATCAGACTATTTACGATACTTATTGTGCCTTGAGCGTTCAGCTCTGTACATAATTGATTAAATTTCTCATTAATAACAAGACCATGATCATCTAATGGATTATGCGCCGTAATTTGTATTTCTAAACGCGCAGGTGAACCATCTTCTGACGGGTGTGTTTTAGATATTAATTCAGCAAGATTAAAATTATGTTGGCTAAATAGATTAGTAAAGCGTTCTACAATACCGGGCGCATCTTCAATATCAACTTTTGCTGCGATTGTTGAAGGATAGGTAATCGGTGCACCATTGGTGGTCCTTTTCATTACGGTCAATAGATCCAGTTCCGCACTTTTAATGGGCAACAACGCTTCTAATTGTGCGATAGCGTTCCAGCCACCTGAAAGTAGCATGATAAACGTAAACTCTTGACCAAACATCGCAAGTCGGCTGTCCTCGATATTACATCCGCATTGGCTGACTAATTGTGTAATGGTATCAACAATACCAGGACGGTCAGCCCCTAATGCAGTAATGACGAGAAAATGTTTATCAGGTATGGGCAAAATAAGGTTCCTTTTGACTTTCAGTTTATTCTTAACAGGTAAACACAAATTTCGATTTCTGCCAAGATCTCAGGCTCACTATCTTCAATTATTATATCTCTTTAATTCATATCAAAGAATATTAGCAAATTTCATTAGAAACCTAGAGTTAAGTAGTTTTCAATAGAGCAATGAATGAGTACCATTGAGTATACGTCTATCTCGGAGCAATGATTATGGTGAATAACGAATTTAATTTTACAGGCAGTATGGTGGCATTGGTTACACCAATGGACGCAAAAGGCAATGTTGACCGGGTTAGTTTACGTAAATTAGTTGACTATCATGTTAATGCAGGCAGTGCTGCAATAGTTTCTGTTGGTACAACAGGAGAATCTGCAACATTAAGTCATGACGAGCATGTTGATGTCGTTCTAATGACATTAGATATGGCTGATGGGCGTATTCCTGTGATTGCTGGTACTGGTGCTAATGCAACATCTGAAGCTGTTTGGTTTACACAACAGTTTGAAAATAAAGGTATTGCAGGTTGTTTAAGTGTCACGCCTTATTATAATAAACCTTCACAAGAAGGATTATATCAGCACTTTAAAGCGATTTCTGAAAGCACTGCGTTACCACAAATCCTGTATAATGTACCGGGTCGTACTGGATGCGATTTATTGCCTGTAACAGTTGCACGTTTAGCCAAGTTGGATAATATTGTGGCAATTAAAGAGGCGACAGGGAACTTAAGTCGTGTTAGTCAAATCCAAGAGTTGGTTAATGATGATAGTTTTATCTTATTGAGTGGCGATGACGCATCATCATTAGACTTTATGCAACTTGGCGGTCATGGTGTTATTTCGGTTACTGCTAACGTTGCTGCGTCAGAGATGGTAGAATTATGTCGATTAGCAAATGCGGGTGAGTTTGCAAAAGCACGTGAACTTAATCGACGTCTGATGGACTTACATCATCAGTTATTTGTTGAACCTAATCCAATCCCAGCTAAATGGGCGTGTCAACGTATTGGATTGATTGAAGACGCCACATTGCGCTTACCTATGACTCCGTTGACATCATCAGGTCAGCAAATTGTTGAGAAAGCGCTGTTAACAGCGGGAATACTGTAAAACTTAGGGAATTTTAATGGCAACACTATTGCATAAATCAAAGATTATGAAAGTCGCGGGTCTGTCGCTGGTGGTTTTACTGGCAGCCTGTTCAAGTGATCAGCGCTATAAACGTCAGGTCAGTGGTGATGAGTCTTATTTAGAGACGGCAGGGCTAAAGAATTTAGCGATTCCGGCGGGTATGGTGTTGCCTTTGCAAAATGGGGAATATGACATTCCAACCCCTAAAAAAACTGAACCTGTTGGTTTAGCGCTTGATATTCGTCCACCAACTCAAGCACTGAATCTGTTAAGTGGTTCACGTAGTGAAAATAATGCAGATAACAGCCGTTTGTTATTACCAAATACACCTGAAAACACAACACTGTATGAGCAAGTTAGCTCTATCTTAAAAGAGAAAGGTGTTGCAATTGTCAAAAGTGATGCTGGGCAAAAAGAGATCCACACTGATTGGATCACATGGTTACGTGCAGATGAAAACGTACCTTTCCAAACTCGTCAGCGTTTAGTGATTGCTCAGTCAGGTAATGTTATTTCGTTAACAGTGACGAACGAAGGTTTACGCCAAGGCGAAACTGAGATAACAGATCCGACTGAAGTGAAGCGTTACAATATTTTGATGCTTAACGAATTGGTTGACGGCTTAAATCGTATGCGTAATTTAAGCGAAAATACGGCAAGCAGTAGCTTACAAGGTATTATCGATGTCCAAAGTGGCAGTGATAATGCGGGTCTTCCAGTGATTATCGTTCGTGCACCATTTGATGTGGTTTGGGATAGATTGCCTATCGCATTAGAAAGTGTTGGTATGAAGATGGGCGATCGCACACGTTCTAAAGGTTCAATTGAAGTAACCTATAAAGGAATGAGCAGTGCGAACTGGAGTGCGTTAGGTGTTGATAGACCAACTGTTGAAGAAGCGGATTATAAATTACAAGTCGGCGATTTAAATAACCGCAGTAGTTTACAATTTATCAGTGATAAAGGTAAACCATTAACACAATCACAAAATGATCAAATGGTTGCTGCACTGAAAGCTGCTTTCAGTAAACCAGTTAAATAAGTATTATTCTTTAAAAATATGAGAAGCCGCACAATAAACATTGTGCGGCTTTTTTATGATCTTAACTTAATTGTATTAATCTAAATTGAAATTTATTTATAAAAATGCAATTGAGGCTATCAAATTAAACATCATTAATTGAATGCTCTTTTAATGATAGGATTTAATTTAAATTTATTAATAATATTAATCTTAATGCAATACGCTTAAATTTATGCAATATTGCGTCAATTCTTATTCTTAAATAAAAATAACAAAGCATTCTCTGACTATATGAAGGAGTATTTATGAGTGCAGGTGATATGATTATTCACTTGATATTAAGTGGGATACTTATTGTAGGTGTTTATCAGTTTTATTTTTTTACTCAACGATATACATTGAGAGAAGTGAAAGTTATTAATTCACCAATTGATGAAAAAATTCCTTTCTGGCCATGGTGGTCATGGATCTATAGCTTTTTATATTATCCTGCAATTTTATATCTCAACTGGATCATTCAAGACTCAAGACAATTCATTATGATTGTTTTTAGTTATATTGTTTTGTTAGTCATGCAAATGTTTTTCTTTGTTGTGTTCCCTGTTGCAACCCCTGCACATTGGCGCACCTTAAACCCAGGAAAAACAGCGTCAGAGAAATTTCTTAAGTTTGTTCAGTATTTTGATGATTCCTCAAACTGCTTCCCGAGTATGCACGTTTCGGTTGCAACACTCACCGCATGTCTTGCTTATGCAACCTTAGGGCCTTGGGTTTTCTTATTCCCATTATTTATTGCATTATCTTGCATGTTCACGAAACAACATTACTTAATTGATTTACCTGCTGGTGCTTTATTAGGTTGGTTTGCTTATGAGATCTACTGTTACATTATTTAATTAAAGTATGATGTTATTAATAGATAACATGGGTCTTTTAAAATATAAAAAATAGATTAGAGATAATAATTAAAACTTGCTGATGCTAACACTGATAACCAGATTAAATTTCAATAAAAAGAAATTAATCTGGTTTTTTATTATTGATTACTCAAAATAAATGTAATGTGAAACAGAACTAATACTTACTAAGAATATCATCTGAAAATAGAAATAATGGAGTGATATAATCTATAATTATTCTTATTCTGACTTTTTATTTTTTATATATTCTAATTTTATCAAGCGATTTTTATTAGTGATTATAACTTTCGTTATTAGTGTAATTATTCAATAGAATTAATTGAAGTATGATTTCTTATAACAGAGATTATTTTTAATAAAAAATGTTGTGAACTCTGGGTTAAGGGCGAGATTTTTTAGTGATAGCACTCACGTTTTAAAAGCTTTTTTGTCTGATCTAGAGTAGAGTATGGGAAGCAAATTTCTTGTTAAACCTATCACATCTTTGGAGTGTGTCAGATGCAGAAAAAAGCTGAGTTGTATCGTGGAAAAGCCAAAACGGTCTATGCCACTGAATCTTCTGATTTTCTTATCCTTGAATTCAGAAATGATACATCAGCGTTAGATGGCCAACGTATTGAACAGTTTGATCGTAAAGGCATGGTAAATAACAAATTTAACCATTTCATTATGAATAAACTGGAAGAAGCGGGTATCCCAACGCAGATGGAACGTTTGCTTTCTGATAATGAAGTGCTAGTAAAAAAACTCGATATGGTACCTGTTGAATGCGTTATTCGTAATCGTGCTGCGGGATCATTAGTCAAACGTTTAGGTATCGAAGAAGGTACGCTTTTAAACCCACCAATCTTTGATTTATTCTTAAAAGATGATGCTCGTCATGATCCTATGGTCAATGAATCTTACTGTGAAACTTTTGGCTGGGTGTCTAAAGAAAACCTCGCAGAAATGAAACGTTTGAGCTATAAAGCAAACGATGTCCTTAGCGAAATCTTTGATAAAGCAGGACTTATTTTAGTCGATTTTAAACTTGAGTTTGGTCTATTTCACGGCAAAGTTGTATTAGGTGATGAGTTCTCTCCTGATGGTAGCCGTCTATGGGATAAAAAGACCTTAGATAAAATGGATAAAGACCGTTTCCGTCAAAGCTTAGGCGGATTAATAGAAGCATACGAAGAAGTTGCACGTCGAATTGGTGTTTCTTTAGACTAAATACGCAAACGATTACGTCAGGTTAAATAAGATGTAATTAGAAAAGGTCAGCTTAAAAGCTGACCTTTTGTCTTAAATGGGGCGTATTAAATAGAATGTATTAAACAAGTAACTATAGCGATAGCTTAATTGAATGATGTTCAATAATAAGAAAATTTATCGTAAATCTAAGCTTTCTAATAATTGTTTAATTTCTTTATTAAGCGCAAGGCTATCAATATATTGGTTAATCAGTGGTGTAGGTTGGATCAATGCATACTTGCACAAAAATATAAGGAAATAACCCACATACACATCAACGGCCATCATATTTTTACCACAAAGATAAGGTTTAGCGCTGGCTAAGCCCGTTTCTAAGCAATGAAAAGTGCGTTCAAAAGAACCAAAACCAGATGATTTTTGTTGCTCTTCATTAAGGTCAATATCAAGCTCTTTTACAGTGAATGCCGCTTCAATAGGGCCTGCGGTAAAAAAGAACCAACGATAATAAGCAGCGCGCTCAGGTGAATTAAGGGCGGGAGCAAATCCTTTCTCAATAAACTTATCTGCTAAATAAGCACAAATTGCTGCTGTCTCTGTAACGACGACTTCACCATCAACTAATGCCGGAACTTTTGCCATCGGATTAATAGCAAGATATTCAGGGGTACGCATAGGTTCGCCATATTCTAATTCAACACGCTGATAAGGCACATCTAATATTTTTAAGAAAAGCTCAGCTGTGTTACCACGAGACATTGCATTAGTATAAAGAATAAGTTCACTCATAATGTTTCCTTACTGTGTTGATTAATATGATGTTGTTTAAACTGAAATAGCTAAGTTAAAAACAGCAAGGAAGATATTATCCAAACAATGTGTCAATTCTTGTCAGGAGCCTCTTTCAATATCTCTTTTTTCCAACGTGAGAATAAATAGCTTTTTGGGTAAGGTAAATTATCACCTAAGACTTCATAAGAGATAATTCTATCAAGCCTAAAATGGCGATAGCTTTGGCGTAATTCACACCATGCTGCAATAACCTGAGAATCTTGAAAATAACCAACAGCAATAGGCCAAATAATCCGAGTACTTAATTTTTTTTGGACATCCTGATAATCTATTTTTGCTTTCTTTTCTTCGCGTAAACTAAAACGCATATCTTTAGCAATGGTATGATCAACTTCAATAATTCGGTTAGTAGGAACAAATAATGTGTTTTGTTCAAGCAAGGTTTGATGCTGTGCCGTTACCACGGCATTGATTTTATTAATTGCCCGTAATGCCGAGTAACTTAATTCTTTATCTGTATGACTTTCTACCCAACGTAGGCCTAAAATAAGCGCTTCAAGTTCATTAATATCAAAGGTTAATGGTGGCAGGAGTAAGCCTGATTTTAGTTGATAACCTATACCAGCTTCACCCGTGATTTCAGCACCTTGATTACGCAAAGATTCAATATCACGATAAATAGATCTGACACTAATCTGCAATTTATCTGCTAGCGCTTCTGCCGTTATCGGATAGCGATTTTCTTTTAAAATCTGCAATAAAGTGAGTAAACGTTGAGTTCGAGTCATTAAATTATCTATTTATTAGTGAAGAAAAAACACAAAGGTAAGAAATAAGAATTCTATTATGAAATGACTAGGATGTGTTGAGTTATTTTCTCTAATAGTCTCTATTATCTTGTTCTCAAAAAATAGGGAATAGAGATTGCAATTTTTTGTTATTATCTCAAATCAAGTAACGAATTTGTTCATAATAAAGCTAAAGTCGTCTATTTAAACTGTGGGGATAAGTTATGCGTTGGAATGATCGCCGAAGAAGTGACAATGTTGAAGATAGAAGAGGGCAATCTTCCTCCGCATCAGGCGGTGGTAATCTCCCATTAGGATTAATTGCACTTTTATTACGCACTAAATACGGGTTTGTGGTTATCATTATTTTAGTGATAGCTAGTTTTATGGGGTTTGATCTTAACTCATTAACAGGTGAAACCAACCAAGCACCACAACGCAACGAACAACAAAGTGCTCTTTATAATGAAGCAGCAGATTTTAGTAGCGTTGTTTTAGCCAGTACAGAAGATTTTTGGCAAACTATTTTTGCACAAGCGGGTAAACAATATAGCTATCCTAAACTTGTTTTATATACCAATAGCACCACAACGCAATGCGGTACAGGTACAAAAATAATGGGACCTTTTTATTGCCCTGCGGATAGAAAAATTTATCTCGATCTCTCTTTTTATAATGAAATGAAACATAGCCTAGGTGGTGGCGGTGAATTTGCTCAAGGTTATGTGATTTCGCATGAAGTAGGGCACCATGTTCAGCATTTATTAGGTATTACTAATCAAATGCGTGAAAAACAGCAAATGGCCCGCTCAAAAGCAGAAGCGAATCGTTTATCCGTAAAATTAGAACTGCAAGCAGACTGTTTTGCTGGAATGTGGGGACACTTTATTGCAGGTGAAGGCCGTATTGATGAAAGTGATTTATTAACAGCAATTAAAACGGCGCAAGCGATCGGTGATGACAAATTACAGAAGCAGCAACAAGGCTATGCTGTGCCTGATAGCTTTACTCACGGTACCGCAGAACAGCGTAAGACTTGGTTTATGCGTGGTTATAATAGTGGCAATATCAAATCTTGCGATACATTTGCTTCTTCGTCTTTGAACTAATACCATTCGTCAACAAATAAAAGATAATTAACTCTATAAAGAGAAAGGCTTAGGAACAAACATGAGTAACGTTGATCCCTCACTATTAATTTTGCTGGTTCTCGCCGGACTTGGTATTATTAGTCATAATATGACTGTAACGTTAGCAATGCTTGCTTTGCTAGTGATTAAAATCACACCTCTAAATCAATATTTTCCTGTTGTTGAAAAATATGGCATGACCATCGGGATCTTAATTCTGACCATTGGGGTAATGACACCCATTGCAACAGGGCGTATTTCAGGGCAAGAAGTGCTTAACTCATTTTTAAACTGGAAATCATTATTAGCGATTGCAATAGGTATCGCGGTTTCTTGGTTAGGTGCACGAGGTGTTTCTTTAATGAATAACCAGCCTTCAACAGTTGCTGGCTTATTAGTGGGAACCGTCATTGGTGTAGCACTTTTCCGAGGTGTGCCTGTTGGGCCGTTAATTGCAGCCGGTATTCTTTCATTGTTAATCGGTAAATCCTAGCTGTGCCAGTTTTCTATTTGCATCAATATCAGCAAAAGTTAGCCCAATTAGGGCAACGTCAGTTACTGCTATTAGCGGGTGATCCTGCATGGCAAATGACGCAAATCCAGCAAATTACTCAATTATGCCAAGGAGATTGGGTCACTATTTCTTCCAATCAACCCCATGCTATTTTGCCTGAACAAGCTATTCGTCTGTTAGGGCGTGAGTTTCTACATGCTGTTTTTGATGCCAATGAGGGATTTAATACTGATGCTTTAGCCATGTTAACAGGCACATTAAAAGCAGGTAGTTTATTGATTTTATGTCTACCTGATATTGAAAGTTGGGATAGTTATATCGATAACGATAGTCAGCGTTGGAATGATGCTCAAGGCCTACTTTCAACACCAAATTTTATGGCATGGCTAAAAAATATTACTTTAGATGATGAACAAGTGATTGTCTGGCAACAATCAATGCCATTTCAATTTCCCACATTGATTGAAAAAACTAAGCTTTGGGCGCTTCCACAAGGTAAACCAACCGCAGAGCAGCAAGCGATTTTAGATAGTTTACTCTCATCGACATCCGGTGTTTGGAGTATTATTGCACCAAGAGGCAGAGGAAAGTCAGCGCTGGCGGGAATGTTTATCGAGCAATATCAAGGAAATGTACTGGTATGCGCGCCAGCTAAAAATAGTACAGATGTTTTATCTTCACACACCAATAAAGTCATTTCATTTTATTCTCCAGATAATTTATTAGCGCTATGCATAAATAACGAAATTCAAAGTGATTGGCTGATTATTGATGAGGCAGCTTCTCTACCTATTGCACAACTAGAAGAGCTGTGTGGTTATTTTTCTCATGTATTAATGACAACCACAGTGCAAGGTTATGAGGGAACAGGGCGCGGTTTTATGCTGAAGTTAGGAGATAACATTCCTAATTTACGTACACTTCAATTACAAACGCCCATTCGTTGGGCTAAAGATTGCCCATTAGAAAATTGGCTTAATCAATTGCTATTACTTGATGAGCCTGAGTATGATTTTGAACGCCAACAACAAGGTGAGGTCGATATCCACCAGATCCAAGAAAATTGGCACAATAACATTTCACAACTACATGATTTTTATCAATTGCTTACTAGTGCGCATTATCGAACAACACCTCTTGACCTACGACGTTTACTTGATGGTCAAAAGCAGCGTTATTGGTCAGCATCCATTAATAAAAAAATCGTGGGTGCTGTGTGGTGTATTGAAGAAGGAGGATTGCCTTTCGACCTCGCTCACGATGTTTGGCTAGGGACTCGTAGGCCTAGAGGTAATCTGGTTGCTCAATCATTAGTCACTTATGGTCTAACACCTGATGCAATGTGTTTGAATTCATTGCGTATTAGTCGCATTGCTGTTTTGCCTCAATATCGACGTCAAAAAATTGCCACAACTTTAATTGCTAATATTGTAAAAGAGAGCCAAAAACAGACTATTGATTATCTTTCTGTAAGCTTTGGTTACACTGAAGTGTTGGCGCGATTTTGGATGCAATGTGGCTTTCAAATAGTGCGATTAGGAGTACATAAAGAGGCGAGCAGTGGATGTTATGCCGCAATGGCAATTTATCCATTAACAGAAAAAGGCAAACAGTTATTGCACTCTTCTTTACGTGCTTTTGCTTTGCAATATTCGCAGATAGAACAGCAAACAAAACTCTGTTTAGCGGATAATTTAATACCAAGTCATATTGCTACACCACAAGACGATTGGTTAATGATGGCGGGTTTTGCATTTGCTCATCGACCAGCCCTTACTGTTTATGAGAGTGTTGCTAACTTTTTGGTGGGTTATGAGCAACACTATCCGTTATTAGTGGCTTTTTTTATAGACAATAAATCAGTTGAGCAGTGTGTGGCTGAGTTTTCTTTATTAGGAAAAAAAGTCTTAACTAAGCAATTAAGAGAGCAATGCGCGCACTTAATGGCTGAAAAAGATGCTCAGTTAACATCGCGTTATCAACAGTGGTTGGCTACTTATTCTCATCCTTCTTGTTTTGATTTTGTTTAGGCCAATCATCTTCATCATCCCATTTATCATTAAAATCACGATGTGGTGGTAACTTTCGCTTATTTTTAAGAAATTGCTTGGGATCGATTTTGTTCATATCTTTAATAGCGTTAATAATAATCCCTACTAAAAGAATTAAAATTACCCACCAATAGTCAGCAAGCCAGTGCATAAATAAGCCTTATATTTTAAAATTGTTGTTGAGAATGAGGATCTTTTTTATTTACTCTATAAAATAACGCGATAAAGCATGAGTTGGAAAAGCACAGCATGAAACGGATATTATTGATTATAGCAGGTTGGTTATGTGTAGGATTAGCCACATTAGGGGTTATTTTACCTGTATTACCCACTACACCTTTCTTATTACTAGCCACATGGTGTTTTTCTCGCTCGTCAAAGCGTTTCCATTATTGGTTACTTTATCGCTCTTGGTTTGGCCCTTATTTACGATATTGGCAAACTTATCGCGCTATGCCTAAAGGGGCAAAACCTAAAGCCATCTTAGTGATCTTAATTACCTTTGCGATTTCTCTGTGGTTAGTGTCTATGCTTTGGGTCAGAATATTATTGCTAATAATCTTAGTGTGTTTGTTGATATTTATGTGGAGGCTTCCCGTTAACGATCAACAAGAAGCTCCATGTGAAAAATAACGTTATTCAGGCAAAACAATGTAACGTGCAAATATTTCATCAAGATTAGCTAATAGCCACTGTTTACCATAAATATTTTCTTCTTCTAACACCGATTTTAGAATATCAGGTGTGTAAGCAAGCGAAGCTTCATGAGAAAGTGGCCAGTAACTGATATGCCAAGGCTCGTAAGCAATATCGCTTTCTTTATGAGTAAAAGGGCGATAAAAATCATACGCTGACATATTCTCCGTTAACCATCCATTAAGCTCTGCAAAATAGCCACCTTCTTCGTATTCCCAAGGTTCTAATTGTAATGATTGACCTTCAGGTAAGCGAAAAGGGTCGTAAATATCAATCTCAGTACCCCAATGATGGCGACTTGCACCGGGCAACGCCGACCATTTTAAAATAGCGAGACAGCGTTCACCTTCTGATAATGCATGAATATCCATTGGTTGGCTCTGTGCATCTAAAACAGGACGACTGCCTTCAAACTTTCCATTCCATATCGCTAATTGACGATTAAAATCACGAAAAGAGCTAGCTGGCATTAATTTAAAGCCTGCTTTTGTGGCTTGTTGCTGTAACGCTAAAAAAGCCTTAGTGGCATTAAATTGTAAGCGATGCTGACCGGATAAAGTGACTAAATGGTCGGTAGAACGGCCCGTTAGCATTAAAGGCGTTATCATAAAATAAGTTGCTCCATAACCCGCTGATAAATTCGGCTAAGTTGTTGTAAATCGGCTGCATTAACACACTCATTAACTTTATGGATTGTTGCATTAACGGGGCCTAATTCGACAACTTGTGCTCCCATTTGGGCAATAAATCTACCATCAGAAGTGCCCCCACTGGTGGAAAGTTCTGGCTCTAAATTGGTGTAATGCTTAACTGAGTAGCGTACTGCTTCAAGTAACTTACCTTGTCCAGTAATAAAAGGCTGACCAGATAACGACCATTCTAATTGGTAGCGAAGTTGGTGTTTTTGTAATAACGCTTCTGTGCGTTGACGAATTTCTTCATCCGTAATTGCGGTACTAAAGCGGAAATTAAATTGAATAAACAGCTCACCGGGGATCACATTATTACTGCCTGTACCTGCATGAATATTGGCAATTTGCATTGTGGTGGCAGGGAAAAATTCGTTGCCTTCATCCCAAACGGTATTAACAAGTTCTTGGATAAAAGGAGAGGCAAGATGAATAGGATTTTCTGCAAGGTGAGGATACGCGACATGACCTTGCACACCTTGAATAATTAAATTTGCTGTTATTGAGCCTCGGCGACCATTTTTTACCATATCACCTAAATGATGTTGGCTTGAAGGTTCACCCACAAGGCAATAATCAAGGCGTTCGCCACGTGATATTAATGATTGTACGACCTTAACTGTACCATCTGCGGCTTTAGCTTCTTCATCTGATGTAATTAAAAAAGCGAGTCGTCCACGGTGATCAGGATAAGATCGAACAAAGCGCTCAGCGGCTACAATCATGGCGGCAAGCGAACCTTTCATATCTGCCGCTCCGCGCCCATATAACATACCATCACGAATAGATGGTTCAAAAGGTGGGTTATCCCATAAATTAGGATCACCTGTTGGTACAACATCAGTATGACCAGCAAAAGCCAGCGTTTCACCTTCACCACCACGACAAGCCCAGAGATTTTCAGTTTCACCAAAAGGCATTCTTTCAATAGTAAAACCAAGAGGGGCAAGCCTATCAATAATCAATTGCTGACAACCTTGATCATCAGGGCTGATTGATGGACGCGAAATCAGTTGTTGTGCAAGCTCAATAACAGGACAGGACATAAAAATTAGGCTCCTGTAAAGGTCGAATAATCATTGGTATCAAAACCAACGATAAAGCGGTTGTCAGATGACACAAGAATAGGACGTTTAATAATGGCTGGTTTATCTAACATAAGTGAAATTGCAGAGGTAACATCAGTGATTGCGTTCTTTTCTTCATCGGATAATTGACGCCAAGTTGTTCCTCTTTTATTCACAAGTGTCTGCCAATCTAAATTTTCTGTAAAGGTGCGTAATAATGCTTCCGTCAAACCCTCTTTGCGGTAATCATGAAACGCGTAAGGAATATGATTATCATCTAACCATTTACGCGCTTTTTTGATGGTATCGCAATTTTTTATGCCGTACATGGTATATGTCAGGTTTGTCGTGGACATGATATTTTCCTTATATGACAATACGTAATATTAGTATTGATGTGAATGAGTGTTATACAATTCCAAAATAACAGCTTTTGTTGTAGTGAAAAATCCTATTTACATTATAAAATATATCGGATATTAAACTGTCACGTTAGTGTAACGAATTGTGTAGCGTAGAGTAATACAAATACGAATAAAGATTTCCGTTGGTAAAAGAAAATATGAAAAGTATTTCACTGAGTCTTATATTGCTTTTACTCTCTTCTTTTAGTTGGGCAGACGAAGAAAAAGACAGTCCAAAAGTTGATGAGTATAAAATAGCCTTAGAGGCCTTTTTTAACAGTGATTATTTATTGTGTTTGGGCGAAGGGAAATGGCCTGTGTACAGCAATGAAGATGATGCACCTTGGGTATTAGAAAGAATGCATGCATTAGTCGAAGCAGGATTGATTGAACAAACCGCAAATGGAGAAGAGTGGGTGTTTAATCTTAGTGAAAAAGGGCGCAAAGCTTGGCAACCTTATCAAGACTTCTGTTATGGTCATCTTTTCATTAGTCAGATAAAAGAAATTCAGCCAATAGGCTCAGGTAAAAGTAAAATTTATTTCTATTATGGAGTGAAAGGCGTTCCTTCATGGGCAACCAATGAAGAAATACAATCTGCTTTTAGCGAACTTGATATTGTGATTAATGGGATAAATCGAGAGCTGTATCAGTTAAATATTGAGAAATTACCTGATAACCATTTTAAAGTATTGAGTTATCCAGTACCTATTGA
The DNA here is from genome assembly GCF_011045835.1 of Proteus terrae subsp. cibarius. NCBI lineage: Bacteria > Pseudomonadati > Pseudomonadota > Gammaproteobacteria > Enterobacterales > Morganellaceae > Proteus > Proteus terrae. The sequence continues at coordinate 2,218,440 of NZ_CP047349.1, read as the reverse complement.
GTAACAAATGACTTGATGTAGCCTTAAATGGAATATTAAAACGATATATCTTATTACCCCGACCTAGCGTCGGGGTAAAACGTTTAGTGCTGATGCTTAATAAGAATAAGACTGGCAGCTAAACGAGAAGTGACTTGCAGTTTCTTTAAAATATTACGAATGTGAACTTTCACTGTTTCTTCAGAAATAAATAAATTCTCAGCAATTTGCTTATTTTTCATTCCAGCAGACACTTCATGAAGAACATCTAATTCTCTTTTAGTCAACGCTGAAAGTGGATCAGAATAGTTTTGTCTAAGCTGAATATATTGCCACACTCGCTCGCTATAAACTGGATGCCCAACAGCTGCTTTGCGTAGACTAAGTAATAGCATGTCTAATTCACACTCTTTTAAAAGATAACCGTTTGCGCCTGCATCCAACGCAGCATAAACATCATTACGTGAATCAGAAACGGATAAAACAAGAACATAAGATGTTAAACCAGAGCGACGAAGTGTCCGAATAATATCAATACCTGAACGCCCTTGTAGATTTAAATCCATCATAATTAAGTCTGGATTCAATTGTTTTGCAGCGGTTACAGCCTCTTGAGCATTGCCACTTTCGCTTACTACGACAAAATCCTTGTCTTTTTCTAACAATAGCCGTAATCCATATCTCATGATAGGGTGATCATCCACTATCATAATTGAGTAGCTAGGCATAACCCCTCTCCCTAAAAAAAAATAATAATGTGTGTAATCTTTCCAATAGCAGAAAATAAAAAAGTAAATTCCAAATGAGGAATAAAAATTAGAATCAGACATCTTATTAAAAGAATAAGAAAATAAAATTGACGGTTGGCAATATTACACCAATTATTGTTACTGGTAAAAAAGAAAATAACCAAAAAGACTAACAAAAAATCCAATTCTATAAAATCTTTATAGTTACAATGAGTTGTGCGGGGGTGAGACTATTTTAAAAATAATCAACAAGTGAAAATAGTTATTGTTTTTTTAAACTATATAAAAAATTTAATTATTTTAAATGTTAATTTAATATCTGGTAAATAATAAACAAATATTGTCTTTTTTCTGTTCGAGTTTATTACACAGATGAAATTAAATAGCGTCAATAATATACCTATAATTAGGTATTAATTGTTTATAATGGATCTCGTTTACTAATTTGAAAAAAGTGTCGGAGCCGTCATGATTTAACGCTCCATTACCATTATACTAACGAAGCCCTTACCCTATTGATACAAAGGATATGAAGATGGAAGACAAATTAAAACAAAGCGCTCTGGATTTTCATGAATTTCCCGTACCAGGCAAAATCACAGTAACACCGACAAAACCACTCACAACTCAACGTGATTTAGCATTAGCTTATTCACCAGGTGTCGCCGCTCCTTGTTTAGAAATTGCAGCCGATCCTCTTGCCGCTTATCGCTATACAGCTAAAGGCAACCTTGTCGCGGTGATTTCAAATGGTACTGCAGTACTTGGACTTGGAAATATCGGTGCCTTAGCAGGTAAGCCTGTGATGGAAGGTAAAGGCGTTTTATTTAAGAAGTTTTCTGGCGTTGATGTTTTTGACATCGAAGTTAATGAGACAGATCCTGATAAACTTGTTGATATTATTGCGTCATTAGAGCCAACATTTGGTGGTATTAACCTCGAAGACATTAAAGCACCAGAGTGTTTCTATATTGAGAAAAAACTGCGTGAGAAAATGAACATTCCTGTATTCCATGATGATCAGCATGGTACAGCGATTATTTCTACAGCAGCCATTCTCAATGGCTTACGTATTATTAAAAAAGAGATCAGCAAAGTAAAATTAGTGGTATCAGGTGCCGGCGCCGCATCTATTGCTTGTATGAACTTATTGGTTGCTTTAGGGCTAACACGCGAAAACATCACTGTATGTGACTCTAAAGGGGTTATCTACCGCGGTCGTGAAGCCAATATGGCAGAAACTAAAGCGGCTTATGCGATTGAAGATAATGGTACTCGTACATTAGATGATGTAATTAATAATGCTGACATCTTCTTAGGTTGTTCAGGGCCGGGCGTATTAACGCAAGAAATGGTCAAAAAAATGGCACGCGATCCACTTATTCTCGCGCTTGCAAATCCAGAACCTGAAATTTTACCACCGCTAGCAAAAGCAGTACGTTCAGATGCAATTATCTGTACAGGGCGTTCAGACTACCCAAATCAGGTTAATAACGTATTGTGTTTCCCATTCATTTTCCGTGGCGCATTAGACGTTGGTGCGACTGCAATTAATGAGGAAATGAAACTCGCCTGTGTTCATGCTATTGCAGAATTAGCGTTAGCAGAACAAAACGAAGAAGTTGCTTCTGCTTATGGTGATCAGGAACTCTCTTTTGGCCCTGAATACATTATTCCAAAACCATTTGATCCACGTTTGATTGTGAAAATTGCGCCAGCAGTTGCAAAAGCAGCGATGGATTCTGGTGTTGCGACACGTCCAATTGAAGACTTCTCTGCTTATATTGAACACCTTAATGAGTTTGTTTATAAAACAAACTTATTTATGAAGCCTATTTTCTCTCAAGCGAAGAAAGAGAAAAAACGTATTGTATTAGCAGAAGGGGAAGAAAACCGCGTACTGCATGCAACGCAAGAACTAGTAACGTTAGGATTAGCCACACCAATCTTAATTGGTCGCCCTAGTGTGATTGAAATGCGTATTCAGAAATTGGGTTTACATATTAAAGCCGGTAAAGACTTTGAAGTGGTGAATAATGAAAACGATCCACGTTTCAAAGAGTACTGGCAAGAATATCACCAAATCATGAAACGTCGCGGTGTATCACAAGAGCAAGCTCGCCGTGCAATGATTGGTAATCCAACACTGATTGGTGCCATTATGGTTCGCCGAGGTGAAGCAGACGGCCTGATTTGCGGTACAGTAGGTAGCTATTCTGAACATTTTGAAATCTACAAAAATGTGTTCGGTTTACGTGAAGGAATGGAAACAGCTGGCGCAATGAACGCACTGTTATTGCCAAGTGGTAACACCTTTATTACAGATACTTACGTTAATGAAGATCCAACCGCAGAACAGCTAGCCGATATAACGATTATGGCTGCTGATACTATCCGTCGCTTTGGTATTGAGCCAAAAGCAGCGCTGGTTTCTCGTTCAAGCTTTGGTTCATTCGATAGCCCATCTTCAATTAAACTCAGAAAAGCATTAGAGATAATCAAACAACGCGCACCTGAATTAGAAATTGATGGTGAAATGCACGCAGATGCGGCATTAGTAGAATCTATTCGTCGTGACGTGATGCCAGATAGTCCATTAAAAGGCTCTGCAAACCTGTTAGTTATGCCAACAATGGAAGCCGCACGTATTAGCTATAACTTATTACGTGTAACGAGCTCTGATGGTGTAACAGTAGGGCCTGTATTAATGGGTGTTGCTAAACCAGCACACATCTTGACACCAATTGCGTCAGTACGTCGTATCGTGAATATGGTGGCATTAGCTGTTGTTGAAGCTCAGGCAAAATCTCAAAACTAATTGTTACTAATTAGATAGTCACATCCATAAAGCGCCTTTTATCAGGCGCTTTTTTTGTATCTTTAAAATAGGTATAAAAGCACCAAATGCAAATTAATATAAGAATGATATTGATAATTATTAGCAATAATATTAACCTATTTGCCCAACTGAAGTAAGTATATATAACTAATAGGATGATTATGTTTTTCTCAATATCAAAAAGGATCTTACTACTAGTTTCATTAATTAGTCTTTCAGCATGTCATTCGATAGAAAAACAACCTGCATCACCCGTAGATCTGACAATTATTCAGTCGGCAAATATCATTGATACTCAGACTGGGCAATCCATCACAGCAGATACACTATTAACACGATTAGCAAGTCAATCACGTGTGATTATTGGCGAAAAACATGACAATGCTTATCATCATGATATTGAATATTGGTTGATGACAGAGTTACCTAAAAAGCGACCCCAAGGCGCTGTTTTACTCGAGATGCTAACGCCAAGCCAGCAATCCTTAGTTGATAACACAAAGAAACGTTATTCAGGATCTGAATACTTACGTGATGAGCGATTAATGGCTGCATTAAAGTGGAATTCAGGTTGGCCTTGGAAATGGTATGGCAATATTGTTAAAGCAGGACTAAGCGCCGATTATCCTTTATTAGCCGCCAATATTGATCGCAGTGAAATATCTAGTGCGTATAAAAATCCTCCTATTATTGATGGTGTGCATTCAACTGATAAATCCGTTCGCCAACTTATTCAAAAAACAATCGAGCTTTCTCATGGTGGCGAGCTTGATAAAACACAAGCAGAAAAAATGACAGTTATCCAGCAATTGCGTGATCGTGCAATGGCGAAAAGTTTATTAGATGCTCCTACGCCTGCACTTTTAATTGCTGGCTCTTTTCATGCCACAAAAATAATGGGTGTACCTTTACACGTTGCTGATTTAGCGCCGAATGAAAACGTGACAGTCGTGATAATGGCAGAAGAGGGAAGTGATGTTACTTCAGTTCATGCAGATTATCTTTGGATAACACCTGTCGCATTACCTTAATTTATTGATAACACGATTATGCTTATTTCCTCTTGTATGGATCAAATGCCAAAATTTCAGCTTTGCAGTTCTAAGGCGTTAATTTTGGCTATCGGTGTACACGCTGTTTTTGTCATGGCTTATTTTTTTCTCAATAAAGAAAATACGGTATTAATACAAGAGCCTGAATTAGCTGTAATGATGAGCTTAAGTGAAAATGTACAAGCGCTCAGTGATGAAAAACAGGTTGTAGGAGTCGATCAACAACTGGCAGTGGCAAGCCAAAAAAAGATAGAGCAGGATATTGCTGAAAAGCAGCCTGATCTTATTGTGAATGAAAATGCTGATATTTTGATCGAAAAACCCCAAAAAAGGGTTAATGTAGAGCAAACTGCTAAAGTAACTCCTGTTACCTCTCTTGTAAAACCTGCACCGATTATGAGTGAAAATGTGTCTAGCCAATCAGCACCTTCAAGTAGTCGCTCCGCGGCGAAACAGCAATCTAATGATGTCAGTGCAAATTATGACAGCGATTCAGATAGCTCAGAAAGCGCATTAGCATTATGGCAAGCTAAAACAAAAGGACACCTTAATCGCTATAAAGCCTATCCTGAAGAAGCAAAAAGCAAAGGCAGAAGTGGTGTTTCTAAAGTACGCTTTTTTGTTGATGAACAAGGTTATGTCATATCCAGTGAATTAATTCTCAGCAGTGGTGTGCGCTCTTTAGATAGAGAAGCACAAAGAGTACTCAAACGTGCAGAGCCCTTACCGATACCGCCAATCGAGTTATTGTCGAAAGGTAAAATAATGGTTGAAATGCCAATTGAGTTTTCTACACTAACGTTCTAACGACAGGTTAAAAAGGAAATAAAACGTTATGCTAGTCGCAACAAAAAAACGGATGACGTTGCAATTAACGAGTGCGATCATGGCTTTGTTAATTTCAACAACACCTGCATTGGCTCAAAATCAAAAGGACTCCCTAGTGACGCCACCAAAAGCGAATAAAGTGCCTCATGTGATGACAGAACATGGCGATGCACGTACTGATAATTATTATTGGCTAAGAGATGATTCACGCAAAGATCCAAAAGTGCTTGATTATCTGAATGCTGAAAACGCTTATACCGAATCTGTAATGAAAGAAGGTAAGGCATTAGAAGAAACACTCTTCAATGAGATGGTTAGCCGTATGGCTCAAAATGATGAGTCTGTGCCTTATATTTATAATGGCTATACTTATCGTACTATTTACCAAGAAGGTAAAGATTTTCCTATTTATCAGCGTAAGCCAGTTAATAGTGAAGGTGAATGGGAAGTTCTCGTTGATGGAAACGAACGTGCTAAAGGGCATGAATTCTATCAATTAGGTGATTTGACCATTAGCCCAGATAACAAACGCATTGCCATTGCAGAAGATAAAGAAGGGCGCAGAAACTATAATGTTGCCTATAAAGATTTATCAGATAACACATGGAAAGAGAATGTGTTAACCAATATCTCAGCAAACTTAGTGTGGGCAAATGATAGCAAAACACTATTTTATGTTGATAAAGATCCGCAAACACTACTGCCTTATCAAATCTATCGCCATCAATATGGCACAGATCGTAAACAAGACGTCAAAATCTTTGAAGAAAACGATGATCGTTTTTATACCTGGATGGGTAAAAGTAAATCTAAAGATTACATTCTGGTCTCTATCGAAAGTTCAACCACTTCAGAGTCTCGCTTAATTGATGCAAATGCACCAGAAAAACCAATGGTTATCTTCTCTGCACGTCAAGAAGGGCGCGAATATGATATCGACCATTTTAATGGTGAATTTTATATTCGTTCGAATCATGAGAGTGAATTATTTGGTCTTTATAAAACGGCCTCAATTGATAAGCCTTGGGAAACCGTCATTGCGCCACAAAAAGATGACGATTTAGAAGGTTTTGATCTCTTTAATCGCTGGTTGGTGGTTGAAGAAAGAAAGCAAGGTTTAGTGTCATTACGCCAAATTGATTGGAAAACAGGTCAATCAACCAATGTCACATTTGACGATCCTGTTTATATGGCATGGTTAGGGTTTAACCCTCAAGCAGATAGTGAAGAGCTTCGGTTCGGTTATACATCCATGACAACACCATCTTCAACTTATCAATGGAATATGCAAACACATCAAAAGCAACTGCTTAAACAGCAAGAAGTGAAAGGCTTTGAACGTGATTTGTATGAAAGTGAGCGCATTTGGGTAAAAGCACAAGATGGTGTTGAAGTTCCCGTATCATTGGTTTACCGCAAAGACTTATTTAAGAAAGGTGAAAATCCTATCTTAATTTATGGTTATGGCTCTTACGGTAGTAGTATTGATCCTTCATTTAGCTCACCTCGTTTAAGTTTGTTAGACCGAGGTTTTGTCTATGCGATTGTGCATGTGCGTGGTGGTGGTGAATTAGGTAAGCGCTGGTATAACCAAGGTAAAATGGAACATAAGGTTAATACTTTTACTGACTTTATTGATGCCACTAAATACCTAATTGCTGAAGGTTACGGAGCACCTAAACACGTTTATGCTATGGGGGGCAGTGCGGGTGGTTTATTAATGGGCGCTGTTGTGAATATGGCACCAGAATTATACCGTGGTGTTGTATCTCAAGTTCCATTTGTTGATGTTGTGACAACCATGCTAGATGCATCAATCCCTTTAACAACAGGGGAATATGAAGAGTGGGGAAATCCTGCTGATAGAGACGTTTATTTCCGCTTAAAATCATATAGCCCATACGATAATGTCGTTGCTAAGGCTTATCCTCATTTATTAGTCACAACAGGATTACATGATTCACAAGTGCAATATTGGGAGCCTGCAAAGTGGGTTGCTAAATTGCGTGAATTAAAAACAGATAATAATCTATTATTACTTGATACTAATATGAGTGCAGGACACGGCGGTAAATCAGGACGTTTTAACCGCTTACGCGATACTGCGAAAGAATATGCCTTTATTCTGATGTTAGAACAACCTGAAGTCTATTTTAAAGTTCAAAATATAAAATAGAATAATCTGTAATAATAAATAAGTTTAATAAAATTAGCCTGTCTCTCTTTAAGAGAGACAGCGCTATTATTTAAAGCGAATATAATAATAATATTTTTTGGTTTAATTACTTTATATAAAGCAACGTGAGCCTATTTCAATAAAAATAAAGAATAGGTTTATTATGAAGTTTACAAGGAAAATACTTAGTACTCTTATTTTATTTTCAGGTGTTAATCATCTCGTCATCGCATCTGAAGTGGATAAAGCGGTTCAATTTAGTAGCTTAAAAGTTTCATCAGCACAAAAAGAAACACCAGAACAGAAAACATTGGGAAAACCAGGTGCTTATAGTTCTATTGGTGAAATTAATAATCTCGAGTCTGTTGAACAAGCATTGCGATCAACCCCTGGGACTTACACTCAAATGGATGTAAGTCAACCAGGTGTGAGTGTCAATATTCGCGGACTTAGTGGGTTTGGGCGCGTTAATATGATGGTAGATGGTGTTACGCAAACAACATATAGCACATCTCCTAGCCAAATTAGCCATGGTGGTCAGCCATATAATCAATTTAATAGCATGCTTGATCCAAACTTTATTGTTCAAGTTGATATTTCTCGAGGTCAACAAGATGGTGAAAATAGTATCAATGCCTTAGCAGGTAGCGCTAATTTTAAAACTATTGGTATCGAAGATATTTTATTTAAAGGAAATTCATGGGGAGTAAGAAGTAAAGCAGCTGGTGGTACTAATGGGTTAGGTTATAACGGTATGGTCGCTTTTGCAGGACAACGTTCATTATTTAATGATAATGGTACAGCTGGTGCAATGATTGCGTTAAGTGGACACAAAATAGAATCTTCTTATAAAAATGGTGCTGGTTTTAATAGTGAAGAATTTGCGACTAATAAACATTTTAATCAAAAGCCCCATTCAGAATTAGCAAAAATTAATATTAAACCAAACGATTCCCATGAATTAGAATTAAGTGGTCGATTTTATAATAATAATTTTAATCGACGTAAAATTGATGCTAAAGATTATTATGCAAAATATCGCTATACACCATTAAATGATCTTTTTGACAGTGAAATTCGTTTGAGTCACAGCCAAGCGTCTCAAAAATTTGAAGGCGATTCTTTAATGAGCTTGCGTAATGCAAATGCCAAAAATACCTCTGATTCTCTCGTAGTTAAAAATACCAGCCGTTTTAATTATGGTGAAATTGATATGGCATTAACACTCGGCTCTAAATTAATGTCAACAGAATACAAGCGTAGTGTTATTGCGCCTTCTACGGACCCGTGGCAAGCAAATAATATGGTTGAAAATAATACATTTGCACCACAAGGAAAAAATGATTTAACTAGCTTTTTTTCACAAATGAAATTTGAATACGATATTTATACTCTTGATCTAAATTTAAATTATGTGGATTACAATATAAAAGGATATAAGCCAGCGTGTGCGGCTCGTGATGCATGTTTCCCTGAAGGTGAAATGAATGTAAATCGTCATGATAGAAATTGGGATCCTGGGGTGTTACTTTCCGCTGAAATTATTTCTGAATTTCAACCCTTTGTTAGTTATGCTCACACCATGAGAGCACCCACTTCACAAGAGATATTTTTTGCCAATGAAGGTGGTGCTTCAATGAATCCATATTTAAAGAGTGAAAAGGCTGATACATTCCAGCTTGGGTTTAATAGTTACCGCCCTGATTTAATTATCGAAGGTGATAGCTTTCGATTTAAAGGATTATGGTATTACACAAAGATCAAAAATTATATTTCTAGTGAATCTTTTATCGTGTGCAAAGGAGGGATCCGTTGTAGAGCTGATGATACATTAACATTGGATGATTACGCCAATATGGAAAATGACGGTAATATTAATCTTCATACTAACAGTATCGATCCTGTGGTTTTACGTGGCTATGAGTTACAAGCTAATTATGATGCAGAAGTATTCTACGCTAATCTGTCATATAGTGATCAACGCACATCACAACCCACATCAATTGCTAGCTTAGATTTTGGACAATCACCAGCTTCTGAGCTTCCTAAATATTATGCCACTATAGATACGGGTATTCGCCTCTTTGATGACAGGTCATTAGAACTGGGTACGGTTATTCAAATAACAGGTAAATCACGAAAATCTTCACCAGAAGGTGTTGATTACGATTTAGGTATAGTGCCAATGGTTGAACAAGAAAAAATCCCAACGATAATTGACGTTTATGGTAATTATCAAATTAATAAAAATATCTCACTGAAATTCGCAGTACATAATTTAATGAATAAAAACTATTCTAATGCGCTTGATAGAAGTAATTCATCACCAATTATGCAAGATCCGAGTGCTAATACACAAACAGCTCGCGGTAGAAGTTATCTTTTTGCAGGAGAAGTACGTTTTTAATGTAACGTAATGATTATCATAAAATATAAATAATAAAAAACGGCATCAGTATAATTCGGATGCCGTTTTCCTTTTTTATTTATGTTGAACTAAACCATTTGATATGGTTAATTCTCATTTTTAGAGGCAGTCTTACGTTTAGCTTTTATCTTTTGTGTTTTAACCACTTCACTGGTGATCCAACCATCTTCAACACGCGTTTTTAGCGGATCGCCCACTTTCACCTGTTTGGTATTTTTCAGCACTTCTCCAGACTCTGTTTCGCTAATACTGTAACCACGAGAAAGTGTTGCGAGAGGACTCACACTTTCTAAGCGAGAACAGCTAATAGCGAATTGTTCACGTTGACGAGACAACTGTTGTGAAATACTTTCTCGCATACGGTAAATTAACTGTTGTTGTTGGCGAAGTAATGCTTGAATTTGGGAACTAGGCTCTTGGTAATTAAGGCGTTTTTGTAGTTGTGTTTGTTGATGTTGTTTGGCTTGCAATAGTCGCTGAAAACTAGAAACTAAACGCTGTTGTGTTGAAGCCAATACATTTTGCTGACGAGCAAGACGTAAATGAGGATGCTGTTGTTGTAAACGATGATGAAGTTGTGTTATTGCGCGTAATTTTTTTGCTAAATAGTAATCCATCGCCATTTCAAGGCGTTGTTGTTGTGATTGTAATTGGCGCAATAGCTCGAGCTTGTTACGGCTGATTAGTTCTGCTGCTGCAGAAGGAGTTGGTGCTCTAAGGTCGGCAATAAAATCAGCTATGGTTACATCAGTTTCATGGCCAACGGCGCTTACAATCGGAATTTCGCTGGCAAAAATAGCACGAGCAACACGTTCATCATTAAATGCCCAGAGATCTTCTAACGAGCCACCGCCACGACCAACAATTAAAACATCACACTCTTTGCGGCGGTTAGCAAGCTCGATGGCATGAACAATCTGCATAGGCGCTTCAGCACCTTGAACCGCAGTTGGATAGATAAGAACAGGCAAAGAGGGATCACGACGGCGAAGAATATTTAAAATGTCGTGCAGTGCTGCTCCTGTTGATGAAGTGATAACACCAATTTGTTTAGCGGGTGATGGCAGGGGTTTTTTATGAATAGCATCAAATAAACCTTCAGCACTGAGTTTTTGTTTTAACAGCTCAAATTGTTGTTGTAAAAGTCCGTCACCCGCAGGTTGCATACTTTCAACAATCAATTGGTAATCACCTCGTGGTTCATACAATGTAATTGTTGCACGCACTAAAACTTGCTGACCATGTTGAGGACGAAAATTCACTTTGCTATTTTGACCACGAAACATCGCCGCTCTAATTTGGGCATTAGTATCTTTTAACGTAAAATACCAGTGACCAGAAGAGGGTTGAGTAAAGTTGGAAATTTCAGCGCTGATCCAAATGCGACCCATTTCCATTTCTAATAACTGGCGAACGGTCTTATTTAGACGGCTAACAGTAAAAATATTATTGTTTATCGGTAGTGTCATGTGAGCCAGATCAAATTTTAAAACAAAGACTTAATTGATTGATACTACCTAAGTTAGTGGCAGGATCAATAAAAATTTTGAAAAAAAGCTAGAAGCAACCGATTACGGTGTGTATAATTCCGCGGCAATATTTTCTATTTCCTAAAAGCCGCCTTGGTGAGATATTGCTATGTTACGAATTAAAAAAGAAGCACTTACATTTGATGATGTTTTGTTAGTTCCTGCACACTCCACTGTTCTTCCTAATACTGCCGACTTATCCACTCAACTGACTGAAACAATCCGCCTAAATGTTCCTATGCTTTCTGCTGCAATGGATACTGTGACTGAAGCGCCTTTAGCTATCGCATTAGCTCAAGAAGGTGGAATTGGTTTTATTCACAAAAACATGTCTATCGAACGTCAAGCTGAAGAAGTTCGTCGTGTGAAAAAACATGAAAGTGGTGTTGTCACTGATCCTATTACCGTAACACCAGAAACTTCTTTACGTGAAGTTCAAGCAATGACTGAACGCAATGGCTTTGCGGGTTACCCAGTTGTGACCAATGACAACGAATTAGTGGGTATTATTACTGGCCGTGATGTTCGTTTTGTTACTGATTTAGACCAACCTGTTACAGCGGTAATGACACCAAAAGAGCGCTTAGTGACTGTGCAAGAAGGTGAAGCACGAGATGTTGTCATGCAAAGAATGCATGAAAAACGTGTAGAGAAAGCTTTAGTGGTTGATGACAACTTCCACCTGAAAGGAATGATCACTGTAAAAGACTTCAAGAAAGCAGAACGTAAACCAAATGCTTGTAAAGACGAACACGGTCGTTTACGTGTTGGTGCTGCTGTTGGTGCAGGTGCCGGTAATGAAGAGCGTGTTGCTGCATTAGTTGCTGCAGGCGTTGATATTTTACTTATTGACTCATCTCACGGTCACTCTGAAGGTGTCTTACAGCGTATTCGTGATACTCGTGCATTATATCCAAATCTACCTATTATTGGTGGCAACGTTGCAACCGCAGAAGGTGCATTAGCACTAGCAGATGCTGGTGTGAGCGCGGTTAAAGTAGGTATTGGCCCAGGCTCTATTTGCACAACACGTATCGTAACCGGTGTGGGTGTACCACAAATTACGGCTATTGCAGATGCTGTTGAAGCACTGAAAGATCGCAACATTCCAGTTATTGCAGACGGCGGTATTCGTTTCTCTGGCGATATCGCAAAAGCATTAGCAGCAGGTGCAGCTTGCGTTATGGTTGGTTCAATGTTTGCAGGTACTGAAGAATCTCCGGGCGAGATCGAACTGTTCCAAGGACGTTCTTATAAATCTTATCGCGGCATGGGTTCATTAGGTGCGATGTCTAAAGGTTCATCAGATCGTTACTTCCAAACTGATAATGCAGCAGACAAATTAGTACCAGAAGGCATCGAAGGTCGTGTTGCTTATAAAGGTTTATTGAAAACTATTGTTCATCAACAAATGGGTGGTTTACGCTCATGCATGGGCTTAACTGGTTGCGCAACAATTAAAGATTTAAATACCAAAGCTGAATTTGTTCGTATCAGTGGGGCAGGTATTCAAGAAAGCCATGTCCATGATGTGACCATCACGAAAGAATCGCCTAACTATCGCTTAGGTATGTAATTTATTCCGAGAAAGGCTTGTTTTAGTTATTACTTTGTTTTGATTATAAATTAGCAAGCCTTTCAACTTTATGACTTTATCTGTTTTGGAATTCACCACAAATGACAGCAAATATCCATAATCATCGCATTCTTATCCTTGATTTCGGTTCACAGTATACGCAGCTTATTGCTCGTCGTATTCGTGAAATCGGCGTTTATTGTGAACTCTGGGCATGGGATGTTACAGAAGAACAAATTCGTGAATTTAATCCTAATGGTATTATTCTGTCTGGTGGCCCTGAAAGTACTACTGAAGACAACAGCCCTCGCGCACCAGAATACGTATTCAATGCAGGCGTTCCTGTATTAGGAATTTGTTATGGTATGCAAACGATGTCGATGCAATTAGGTGGCGACGTCGAAGTTTCTGGTGAGCGTGAATTTGGTTACTCACAAGTTGAAATTCGTGAAACTTGTGCACTGTTCCGTGATATTCAAGATTCTGTTAGCGAAGATGGTAAACCATTATTAGATGTATGGATGAGCCACGGTGACAAAGTTACTGCTATTCCTTCAGATTTTGTAACAGTAGCGAGCACTGAAACTTGTCCATTTGCTATCATGGCGAATGAAGAAAAACGTTTTTATGGTGTTCAATTCCACCCTGAAGTTACACATACCCATCAAGGTTTAGCGATTTTAAAACGTTTTGTTTTAGATATCTGTGGTTGTGATGCGCTGTGGACTTCCGCCGCCATTATTGAAGACACTGTTGCTCGTTTAAAAGAGCAAATTGGTGATGATCACGTTATTTTAGCGTTATCAGGCGGTGTTGATTCATCAGTAACTGCATTATTGTTAAACCGTGCGATTGGTAAACGTTTAACATGTGTATTTGTTGATAACGGCTTATTGCGTCTGAATGAAGCAGAACAAGTCATGGAAATGTTTAAAGGCAAATTTGACCTAAATATTATCCATGTTGAAGCCGAAGATCGTTTCCTAACTGCATTGAAAGGTGAAAACGATCCTGAGAAAAAACGCAAAATTATTGGTCATACATTCATTGAAATCTTTGATGAAGAAGCTGTTAAACAGCCACAAGTTAAATGGTTAGCACAAGGCACTATCTATCCTGATGTGATTGAGTCTGCTGCATCTGCAACAGGTAAAGCTCATGTAATTAAATCGCACCATAACGTGGGTGGCTTACCAGAAGATATGAAGCTGGGCTTAGTTGAGCCATTAAAAGAGCTGTTTAAAGATGAAGTGCGTAAGATTGGTTTAGAGTTAGGCTTACCATACGACATGCTTTATCGTCACCCATTCCCGGGCCCAGGTTTAGGGGTTCGCGTATTAGGTGAGATCAAGAAAGAGTACTGTGATTTATTACGTCGTGCTGATGCTATCTTTATCGAAGAACTGCATAAAGCTGATTTATATAACAAAGTAAGCCAAGCATTTACCGTGTTCTTACCTGTGCGTTCAGTGGGTGTTATGGGCGACGGTCGTAAATATGACTGGGTTGTTTCATTACGTGCAGTTGAAACTGTGGACTTTATGACAGCGCATTGGGCACATTTACCATATGACTTCTTAGGTCGTGTTTCTAACCGCATTATTAATGAAGTTAGTGGTATTTCCCGCGTTGTTTATGATATCAGCGGTAAACCACCTGCAACGATTGAGTGGGAATAATGCTCCTTTAAGAAAGGTCTGGCATTAACAAGCACTAAATCATACTTAAGTCCGCGTAATTGCGGACTTTTTTTGTTTTTGGCTTAGTCATTTTTGGCAATGTCTGGCAACGCCAAGCACGGTTTGACCGTGGTATTTTGATGGGTATGATTCATCGGTAATGCCATGGATTACGCCCGATACCATGCTGAGTGTTTTTGATGGGGCATGGTATTGAATTTTTATATCTATCTGTTTTGTAATGATTAATCTCTAGTTTTTTAGAGGTTTTTCAGCATGGTATCAAACAAGAATAATAGGTCGAAACATGCTGACTGATACCAAGCTACGCAATCTCAAACCCAAAGATAAACTATACAAAGTCAATGACCGTGATGGCCTCTATGTTGCTGTGACCACTGCGGGTTCTATCTCATTTCGCTACAACTACTCGATCAATGGCAGACAAGAAACCATTACCTTTGGCCGCTACGGAGTAGGAGGCATCACGTTAGCAGAAGCGCGTGAGCGTCTCAATGAAGCGAAGAGAATGGTTACTGATGGAAAGTCACCGGCCAAAGAGAAAGCCCGTGCGAAGGCGAGAACGAAAGATGCTGAAACCTTTGGGGCCTGGGCTCAGAAATGGCTGCGTGGTTATCAGATGGCCGACTCTACCCGGGATATGCGTCGCTCAGTCTACGCCCGAGAGTTAGAGGGCAAATTTGGCAATCAGAAGCTGACCGAAATCACCCATGAAGATCTGCGAGCACTGACTGACGCGATAGTAGAGCGTGGAGCGCCCGCAACGGCTGTACATACGCGTGACATTGTACTCCAGGTGTATCGATGGGCGATTGAGAGAGGGCAGAAAGTTGAGAACCCGGCAGACCTGGTGAGGCCCGCAAGTATCGCGCGGTTTGAGCCAAGAGACCGAACGTTAACACCGGCTGAGATTGGTTTGATGTACCGCTATATGGAAAAGGTAGGAACCACCCCTTCGATTCGTGCTGCGGTAAAGTTGCTATTGCTGACTATGGTACGCAAAAGCGAATTAACCAATGCAACCTGGAATGAAATTAACTTTAGCGAAGCGTTGTGGACGATTCCTAAAGAGAGGATGAAACGGCGTAACCCTCACCTGGTATTTTTGTCGCGCCAGGCGATGGACATTCTGATTGCCTTGAAGACATTTGCCGGTGGGTCTGATTACATTCTTCCTTCCCGTTATGACTCTGATGCTCCCATGAGTAGTGCGACGATGAACCGAGTCATGGATTTGACATACAAGGCCGCGCAAAAGGATGGGCAGTCACTAAGTAAGTTTGGGCCGCATGACCTTCGTAGAACAGCGAGTACACTGCTGCATGAAGCAGGATACAACACTGATTGGATAGAAAAATGCCTGGCGCACGAACAGAAAGGAGTGAGGGCTGTTTACAACAAAGCCGAATACCGAGAACAGCGCGCGGCCATGTTGCAGGACTGGTCTGACATGATTGATGAGTGGACCACTTAATATCTTGCTATCAATTATACGAGTAACACAATTATACGAGTAAGTCTTAACTTGATCTGTCAGATTTGATGAGAAATTAATCATATCTGACAGCCATCTAAGTATCATTTTTGACTCGTCTCATTTTAAGCTTGTTAAGGTAACTGACATTCAACGTAACTGATTTTTGGACAAATCCGATTTAGTAACTTTTCTGTAGCTTGTTAGTTTCAGATTAAATTTTCTATGGCTTAACGCCAAACTCCGACGCATTAGTGGTCGACTGCGGTACTTTGTTATGTTCGTCCGTCTCCGTTGAGTTTTGTTTCAGAACAAAGTCCTCACGCTTAAGAAAACTCGAATTAAATCTTTCGTCTAAGTTACCCCAGTCTATCGTTAGTACCGCCAGTAAAATCTGAACTATAATCAAAACCCCAACAAGCAATGAATATGCCCTATTGAAACGAAGATTTTGAACCTGCATTTCACTATTTAGCCCGTACACCCTGCGATCTATAGATGCTTTTAATTTATCAGCGAGCTTAAGCCTATACTTTGCAATTCTTTTTGCGCTATCTGAGTAAGGCTCTCTACAGCCATGAGGAATCTCTTTCTGAATCGCCAGAATATTTTCCCTTAATGATTCTAGCCTGTTGGTAGATTCAAAAAGTATGTCATAGTTTGTTTCAACCTTGTTAGAGTTCTTCAACAATGCTGAATTAGCGTACTCCGAAATCTCTACGTGTTGTCTCGCTACATCAATAAACATTGAGATAAATATGTGTGAGTCGTATAGAGTCAACCCATTCCGAGCAAAATTATCAAACTGGTCAAACTCTTCTATGTTTTTGCTCTTTATAAACACAGCATCTAGATGGTTCTTCTCTACCATGTTACTTGTTATGAAGTGCTCTGAACTATCACTACTTATTTTTTCATCTAAAAATTTAAAACTTCGCGGACAAACGTGAACATGGCTATCATCCTCGCATTCATCAACTTCAACAAAATAAGGCTCATTAGTATCTCGATAGATATCTGCAATTAGCGTTAACTTTGATTCATCCTTAGTTATTCGCCATAGTCTAAGTACTTTTTTAGCCATACTGACCACATCGCTGCAAACCTTATTTATATTCTCATTTATAAGATCTTCAACTAGGTTTCGTTTGTTATGATGTTGAATAAGTCTAAATTGCTGTGAAAATGGATTTGCGGAAGCAAAGGCGTAGTATCTACTTATCTCGCTAACGTCAACGCTGGATACCATTCCTGTGGCTGACTCCTTCAGAAAGAAATATAGGGACAAGTAATTAATTCCATATGAGTACTTGGACAGAGACACGTAACAAGAATCACAAAAATCTGTTTCTACCTCCATTCTCAATAGCGAAGTCAGCCTGTTTTCTCTGTGAAAATGAATCCAACCCAAATTTCTGAACCCGCCCCCATGGTCATATTTGTTTTCAAAGACGGAATCATCTCTCTCAGGGTTGTAATCACCAGGAGATGCATTGGACTTTAGCCATCGGCGAATCGAGTCCAAATCATCATGCTCAACCTTTACAACTACGCTTATAGCTTTCCACTTGAAGCTTCCATCAAAAAGACTGGCTGATTTAATTCGATCCTCTTTTTCATATAGATGCCGGATCGATTCTTGCTCTTTTCGAGAGTAGCTCTTTGCCATAAAGCGAAGCCACTTAGGAAATACCCAAGGAATGTATCGGGCTAGGAGTAAGACAATTTCAGTATATTTGGCTTTTATAGGTTTCATTATTTTATTTCAGGCACAAAAATGATTATAACGCAAAGGCGCTGACACCGTGGCTTGTTTTGTGGGAAGCAAATTACGTAAGAGGTTCGCATGATGATTAGCTATTTGACTTCCTTGCGTCTGAACTAGCCGTATTCCGTCAACATTGGGAATATTTGTTCATCACTTGAAGCTGACTGGCGGTGGCGGTGGCTGCGTGCAAGCTCGCTTCACTTGATTATTTATTAACTTTGCCGCATTACTAAAATTTGGTCAATCGGCGTGTGTCACACTAAGCCTAAAATCATGATACTAACTCACAATGGGGCAGAAACAAGTTAGGCGAACGTCTGCTTTGCTCAGTTGAACTAATAATTGCGCCAAGTTATCGTAATGATCCCCTCCTTGAACGTTCATACCTGCCTGTCAGATGAAACCCCGTTACTTTTGAGTCAAATTTTAGCGGCTAAATTAACTCATAGAAAAAATTCATCTCGAACAGATGAAAGCGCCTTAGATACGGTTTGGTGAATTATGTGCTGACCAGTGTATTCTGAAAGTTCTTGAGCAATCTCTTTTTGGCTAAGCTTTCTTTGTTTCAAAACTAGCATTCTTTTCTTGTTATCAGTGATCCTCGAATCGACCATTCTTCGAGCTATGTTTCGAATTTTGTCAATATCACCGGAAGAAATCATAGTTCCTTCATTAGTCAGAGAATCCGAAATCTCATGTAAGTGATGGAGCATAGTTGTATCGACTTTTATTTGATTGCCAAATGTTTTGCGTACATAGTTCATATAAGCTTCAGCTTGTTCTGACGTGACCATTTTCCCCTGAAGGTAGAGATAGAAATATTCGTCTATGAGTTCATCACCTGACATAGCATTACGCTTATCTGGTTTGGCTACTTGTCGGCGTAATCTTAATACTTCGGTTTCAAACTGATTTTGAGAGCGTTTTGCTCGTTTATAAGCCGAAGTATTATTTTTCTTTTGTTTATGGAGTGAGCAAAAATTATGGCTTAGAGCCATTAATTTTATATCGTCTAGATCTTTATATTGAATGATATTCTTATCTAATGATTCTATAAATGACGTTAATTCTGTTTTTTCGCCGCAGAACTCACATAAAGTCTGCTTTCTAGTAGTATTAATTTTTACATCAGTTGAGTACTCTTGGAATTTCGGCCGTCTTAGATAACACATCCAAACTAGATTTATTATTGCTTCTAAAGTGGCGATAAATCGTCTATCTGTTTCAGTGCCAGAACTATTGTATTCGATGAAAAATGCTAGATGTCTTTTTATTTCCTTATGGGCTTCTTGAAAACCTAACTCTTTAATCAATAAGCTTAAAGATATCTTTTTGTCTTGTTTTGGAAAGAAATATTGATACTTCTCAGGAAGATTATTAATAAATCTTGAAATGCTATTGTCTAATGATTTGTGAATTAAGTTAATAATATTCCTACGCGTAGAGTACTGAGAATATGGCCCCCATTCATCCCGGAATCTTTTGATAGCCTGAGATACAAACTCATCACAGCCTTTATCTATGATTAAAAAATTGTATAAGCCTAAGCGCTTTGCTGCATCTTTTTCTGACTCAATACTATCCATATCATTACCCAGTCTCAACATGCGATTTTTATAAAGTTTCACTATAAGAATTTATCTGTTAATTGGCAATAAAAGGAAATGTCTTGTAATGGCATGCTAAGGCTAGCATTCATATTCCACCTTTCTGTCCTGAATCTAAGATTAAACTTTTATCGTGTTTGGCATGATTAAACCTCTTACAGCAAGTAGAGGTATTACCATGCATGAACTAGCACATAAGACACTGATTAATAGAAAAACATTACTGCGTATGGTTCCGCTATCTGATCGAACCATCTATAACCTGGAACAGCGTGGGGAGTTCCCTCGCCGTATTGTTCTGACCAGCCGAAGTGTTGCTTGGGACCTGGCTGAGGTTGAGAACTGGATAGAAGAAAAACGTAGGTCTGCGTTAAAAGCCGCAAGACCTGGTTTTATTTGGTAAGTCTGAGTCCACATGACGATTAAAGATGTAACGGATGTTCAGGCTAAGGGAACCACTCGGCGAAAAAGTGCCTCGGTTACCAGCGGTAAGCTAGAGATCAGCACGAAATATATCGACAACATCATAGCAATCCAGGAGCGCAGTGCTCAGGAAGCGAATGAACTCGGTTTTATCGCGCGGCTTCTGATTCAAGCAACTATACCGCATAGTAAGCCCAAATCGAATGAGTGGAGCCGCAAGAATGGTCATTTCACAATGCACATGATGACCCCCTCATCTGTAGGTTTGCCTTACGGTTGCTATGCACGTTTGTTGTTGGTTTGGGTCAGTACACAAGCAGTAAGAAATAAGTCAAGACTGGACAGTGGTTTTATCACTGAACAGGAAGCACGCAAGCTTGATCTGGGACATTCTCAAAGACGTTTTATGGAAGAGCTAGGGCTAGGTTCAACTGGAGGCGAAAATGGAACCATTGGTCCTTTTCGAGAACAAATGCGGCGATTATTTAAAACGACGATCAGTGTTAGCTATACAGAGCTAAATGATGAAAGTGGATATATTTGTGAAGATGAAACTGGAGCCAGAGTTGCTGATATTTCCCATATTTGGTGGAGTACGAAGCAACCTGATCAAGATTCACTATGGGAATCTTGGGTGGAACTGTCGCCTAAATTTTTTCAATTGATTACTGATAAACCGGTCCCTCTGGATATGAGAGTGTTGCGGTTGATTAAGCGTTCTCCGATGGCTTTAGACATATATTGTTGGGCGACTTATCGGGTGAGTTACTTAAAGCGAGCCACAATTATTCCGTGGTCAGGTTTGATGGAGCAAATGGGGTCTAATTATGCCAATGTAAAAAGCTTTAAGCAGCGGTTTAAGGATGGACTGAAAAAGGTACAGCAGGCATGGCCAGAGCTAGATGCTACTCCAACCGAAAAAGGGTTGCTTTTGAAGCCTAGTGCTCCTCAAGTACCTCGTCAGACAAAGCTACAGGTTTCACGGGATATTGAAGTGTGATGAAACAGTATGTACGCACCATTCTTGATGTTAGTAAGCCTGGGTGTTTAGAAAGTTATCCACGCATGTTCTGTTTCCCTTTAAAGGGGGGATTTTGCGCATGTTCTGTTTCTGGCTGCGCATGTTTTGTTTCTGAGTACGCATGTTCTGTTTCTAGAAAGGCTAAAAAGCTTTTTAATAACATGTGGTTGCAGAACCTCCTATAGTCTTTCCTGTAGGTATACCTATATAAAAAAATAAACCTGTAGTTGAACAAACAAATATTGTGGATAACTTTGATCAATAGGTTGCTCAAAAGTGTCAATGAAATCATTTTTTTGGAAGTTGTATTTTTTAACTATATGAAGATAAAGTAATTTTTATTACTTTCACCTTGGCGTCTAAGCATTTATTGACATTTGAGGGGCAGTCAAACACGAAGGCTTTGAATTTACCATAGGGCGGACAGTGTTAAGAAAGCGATGTTTGTCTGTGTCGTGATCAAAACTGTCAATGAAATCATTTTTTTGGAAGTTATGTATTTTTATGGTGGTTACCTTGGTGTTTAAACATTCATTGACACTTGAGGGGCAGTTAAATACGAAGGCTTTGAATTTAGCCTAGAGCGGAAAGTGTTAGGAAAGCGGTGTTTTTCTGTGTCGTGATATTGAGTAAAGCCAATACACATAAATCGCTGTAAGGCCGCTATTTTAGCGCTATTCAGTCGCTATAAGTACGCTGTCATACCGCTATAAGTATCTGACTTATCGGGTAAACATAGTTTACACAGGAATAAACAGTTAAATGCAGAGAAATGCACAAGGGCATGCATAACTTTCCGTGATAAAACCAAAGTTGAAATGCGGGCAGGATGTGTGAAGTAGGCACACCATGCAAGCATGGCGAAGCCTCTTCACTTTTGACTTATTCGCACCTTCGGAGCTCAACGTTAATCCTGCCCTGCGGGGCCAGAGAGAGGAGGCAAAGCATGGGGAACAGCACGAACAAGATCACTCGAAAGAATAGCCCACCGATTAAGGTTTACTGTCTGCCAGAGGAGCGTGAGTTGATCGAGTCGCTGTCTGTGCAAGCAGGTCTTAGTACTTCTACTTATCTACGTGAAGTCGGCCAAGGTTATCGCATTCAAGGTATTACCGATGTAGAACAGGTACGCGAACTGGTAAGAGTGAATGGTGACTTAGGGCGTTTGGGTGGTTTGCTTAAGTTATGGCTTAGTAATGATGCCAAGGTAGCGAATGTGGGAGTCAATACAATCTTAGCGGTGCTTAATCGTATTAAAGCGACGCAAGATCAAATGAGCTCGCTTATGGAATCCATTCTTCGGCCGAGGGCCGATCAATGATAGTCAAGCATGTACCGATGCGTTCTCAGGGGAAATCTGACTTTGCGGGCTTGGTGAATTACATCACCGATCACCAGAGCAAAGAGCATCGACTTGGTAACGTTCGTTTAAATAACTGTGAAGCGAAAACCGTGCGCGATGCGATCAGCGAAGTGTTAGCAACTCAATTCGCGAACACCCGAGCGAAGAGTGATAAAACCTACCACCTCATAGTGAGCTTCCCTAATGGTGAACAGTTAGAAGCGCATACTTTGGCCGCGATAGAAGAGCGCATTTGCCAAGGCTTGGGTTATGGAGAACATCAGCGTGTCAGTGCTGTGCACAACGATACGGACAACCAACATATCCATATCGCGATCAATAAAATCCATCCCACGCGCAACACAATCCATGAGCCGTACTACCCGCATAAGAAGCTAGCGGAAATGTGCGAGGCCATCGAGCAGGATTTTGGTTTGCAGCCGGATAATCATATACCGCGCAAGCGCGGGGCCGAATCACGTGCGATGGATATGGAGCGGCATTCGGGTATTGAAAGCTTAGTGGGTTGGGTGAAGCGCGAATGCATGGACGAGATTAAATCAGCCAATAGCTGGCAGGTGCTGCACCAGGTCATGCAGGACAATGGTTTGCAGTTAAGAACCAGAGGAAATGGTCTAGTGATCGTTGCCGATGGTGAAGCGATTATCAAAGCGAGCACCTTGGGACGTGAGTTTTCTAAACCCAAACTCGAAGCGCGCCTTGGTCCCTTTGAAGCGACTGCATCGGATTCTATTAAGCCGAGCCGCCAATATACACACCGACCTGTTCGCTTAAAGGTGAATACCACCGAGCTATATGCCCGTTATCAAGCAGAGCAGAAACATGCCGCAGAGCGTAAAACGCAAGCCCTTGAACAGGCTCGTCGTGATAAAGATCGACAGGTTGATAACGCCAAGAGGAAAGGGCGTGGCCGTCGCGCAGCGATTAAGTTAACCGGTAGCAATAAGCTTACTAAGAAGCTTTTGTACAAACAGGCCAGCAATGCATTGAAAAGCGAGCTTGAGCGCATTCACAAGCGTTACCAAGAGCAACGGCAAACGATATATCAAAGCAATAAACGCCAAACCTGGGCGGATTGGTTAAAGAGCCAGGCATTGCAGGGAGATAGCGAAGCCCTCAAAGCGCTACGTAGCCGAGAGGCTGCACAAAAGCTTAAAGGCAACACACTAAACGGGGATGCAGTTCAGGCCGAGCCCAAAGCAATGGTCGATACGATTACGAAAAAAGGCACCATTATTTATCGAGCAGGTAACAGCGCCGTGCGTGATGATGGTGAGCGTCTACAAGTGTCGACGGCTTCCAACCAAACCAGTGTCTTAGCTGCGCTAAAGGTAGCAATGGAGCGTTACGGTAATCGTATTACCGTGAATGGTTCGCCTGAGTTCAAGGCGCGAGTAATCAAGGCGGCAGTAGATGGCAATCTGTCTATCAAATTTGCCGATCAAGGACTAGAACGCCGTCGTCAGGCATTAATAGCGCAGAATAAAAGGGCCAAGCGGTCTGATAAGCCTGGCGTGTTACCGATTGGCAAAGTGCCACCTTCACGCCGTGGCTGGTTGCAAAACCTATCTCAGTTAGAGGTCTTAGCGATACAGTCAGGCCCTTTACCTGAAAAAGCGGCGGTCATGCCAGCACTAGAGCAGCGTAAAGCTAAGCTCCAAGCTGAGCAGGCAGCTAAAAAGGCAAAACGACAACATAAGAGCCGATCACGTTGATGTGATGGCAAAAGAATCGACGGAAGCCCTAACCGCTTCGGTTGGTAATAACACCGATGTTTAACCCTATTTGGCCGCGCGTTTTACGGTGTCGCGCAGGTCGGGCGCCGGGATAGTAAGTGGCGAGCTATCTCTGAAAAGGCCCACATTCACCGCTGGTAACGGCAGGAGTAGAGATCAAGTTTCTACAGGTTGGTGAATGCAACTTTTAGTCATAACAACTAAGAGTAATTAACCATGCTAAAACGAAAAATTTTAGCGGCTAAAATTCCCGTGCTTGCCATCTCCTTGGCGTTAAACCTTTCTAATCCTGTATATGCGGGGATTCCGGTTGCTGATGGTACGAATCTAGTTCAGAACATCATGTCGGCAATGGAAGCTGTTACACAGACTGCTAAGCAAATTCAGCAGTATCAAACCCAGTTGCAGCAGTATGAAAACATGCTGCAAAACTCGATGGCCCCGGCTTCTTATGTTTGGGACCAAGCGCAACGCACCATCAACGATTTGAATCAGGCTACCAACACACTCGCCTATTACCAAACCCAGCTTGGTAGTCTCGATGCGTACCTGGGCAAGTTCCAGGATGTGGCCTATTACCGCAGTTCGCCCTGCTTCTCGTCAGTGGGGTGCAGTGATGCTGAACGAGCCGCAATGACCGAGAACCGACGCCTTGCGTCAGAATCGCAGAAAAAGGCCAACGACGCACTGTTTAGGAGTCTGGAACAGCAGCAAGATAACTTGGAAGCCGATGCCCGCCAGCTCAATCGCCTGCAATCTGGTGCTCAGAGTGCGGACGGCCAACTGGCTGCGATTGGTTATGCTAACCAGCTCGCTAGCAACCAGGCCAACCAGCTACTGCAAATCCGCAGCTTGCTGATCGCTCAGCAGAATGCCGTTGGCACACGAATGCAGGCGGATGCTGACCGAGAAGCGCAATATCAAGCGTCCCGTGAAAGGTTGTTCGATATGGGTGAACCAACCGACCGTTCAGAAAACAGGGGGTTTTAATTATGAAAAATATCACACGAGTTTTTATCGTTAGTGCGTTGGTCTCCTTCGTTCTGGTGGGATGCGGTGAAGATGACGGGCCCAAGCCTGCAACGATCGACTGTGACAACCCAAACCTAACGAAAGAGCAGAGGGAAGAAGGACATTGCTTTTGGGATATGGGCGAACCCACTGACCGCTCCAAGAACAAGGGGTTCTAATCATGAGCAAGGTATTCATTCGACTTGTGATGACTCTGATCGTTTTACTGACTTCGCAAACAGCATCAGCGGCCATTGAGCCTAATGGTGTTTTGGATGAAGTGGCCGTGCGTTTCATGACAGCAAGTGCTACTTGGGGCACGGTAATTACAAACTATGCCGCCTGGCTGTTCTGGACGCTGGGCACTATATCCCTTGTTTGGACTGGCGGGACCTTAATTCTTAAACAAGCGGATATAAGGGAGTTCTTTGCCGAGTTCGTGCGCTTCATTTTGACGTTTGGTTTCTTTCTCTGGTTGCTCAGAAACGGCCCAGATTTTGCCACGTCAATCATCGACTCATTGAGAACGATCGGTGCTCAAGCCGGTGGCCTTTCGAGAGACCTAACTCCGTCAGAGCCTATTAGTATTGCGTTTGACATTATTGTGAAAGCTGGTGAGTCCTATAGCATCACAAGCCCGATAGATAACTTGTCTATCTTCTTAATCACGCTGGCAATTTTGGCGTGTATGGCGGTAGTGGCGGCAAATGTGTTGTTGGCTTTGGTGACGGCTTGGATATTGGTCTATGCCGGTGTTTTCGTGCTGGGGTTTGGTGGTTCGCGTTGGACTTCAGATATAGCAATCAACTACTTCAAAAGCGTATTGGGCGTTGCTTTGAAGTTGATGACAATGACGTTGCTCATTGGTATTGCCATGTCGATCATGGACGGTTTCTATGCCGATTTATCCAATGATGCCCCTATGCGTGAACTGCTGGTGATCTTTGTCGTTTCACTGGTTCTCGTGATGCTCATTCACTCGGTTCCCAATGTGGTTGCCAGCCTGGTTCCTGGAGGCGGCGCGGCGGCAGGTGCAGGCAGTATCAGTGCCGGGGCGATGGCCGGAGCGGCTGTTGCCACTGGTGGTATGGCTGCCGGTGCCGCAATGGCTACCGCCGGCGGTGCGTCTGCTATTCAGGCTGCATTTGCAAAAGCGGGTGAGAACGTAGCGAATAATACTGACGTTATGTCGAGCCTGGGCAGTGCATTTAGTGTTAGTGGCGGTGGTGATTCTGACGAGGCTGGCTCCTTCTCCCAAGCTTCCGGCCAATCTTCTAGCGGTGGCGAATCCTCTGGCGGCGGCTTTAAAGGCAGCGCTGTAAAAGCTGGTCGTATTGCAGCGGATACCGGTGCAAATTTGGTGAAGGGAATGGGGGATATGGCCGGAGATAGAATTAGTGGCACTAGCGGAGGCCGTTTAGCCAGCTCGATCCGAAACAGCATGAAAGGTGACGGGGAAGACGACAAGGAGGGCGACTGACGACGCTTCCCCTGCATTTGACAATGTGGCTGGATGAATCAAACCGGCGGCTTTGATGGCCTATCCAGTGAGGACCAGGAAGAAGCCCGCCAAGCACACGCAGAATGGCAAGAGCGCGACCCGGAAAAGCACACCTTCGACGTTGAGGATTACGTTTCGTATGCCCAGGAACGTCAACAGGAACGAAATAGTGAGATTGCCAGCTTTATTAAAAAAGGCCGCATGGCCTAACTAGATAAGGATTACTGATTATGGAGTTTAACTTTCCACCCCAAAACCTTGCGGAGGTATTTGGTTTCTTCGCAGTGATGTTCATTGTGATGTTAGCCTTCTATTTTTTTGGGCAGTGGCTGCACAGCACCGGACACGGCCCGAAGATGAAAGACATTGCCGACAAAATGGAGGTATTCCAAAACAGGTTGACCGGTCGTGCTTACAAGGACATGACGAGATCGATTGATCAAATAGACAAAATGAGACGATGGCCGTTTGGTCGACGCAAGTAGTTAGAAAGCACACGGGCCGGTGATGGTGCACCGGCCCGCGTTTTCACATACATCAAACCGATTATGGTGAAGCTGTAACTCGTTCTGGACAGAACCTTGTTAGACCTGATGATCTAAAAGGGCTCTATCTGATTAAGAAAACTATCTTGAAACCTTAAGTGTTTGTTAAGTGAACATAAATTGATGACAAACTTCTTTCCTTTACCTCAGAAACAAGAAAGCCCTCGCATAAATGCAAGGGCTAATTTCTTGTGCCGTTATGTAAGAAGTATCAACCTGTTGTTGAAAGGGTTCTACATTAGCTATTTCTTTAGTGCCATTATGCTAGACATAAAGAACGATGTTGCCATTCCAAAGGGGTCTGCACTAGCTCCGTTAACTATACGAGATCGAGAGGTGGACGTCAAATATGAATACAGACTTATAAACGGTTTATGATAAGCTTGCTTGCACTTTCAATATCATAAGTTAGATATATGCCAAATTCGATACGCTACCATATCATACAGAATGCAATCTCAACACCACGCATCGAAACATACCGAAAATTTTTTGATGGTCATTCAACAGAAGAGATCTATGGCATATATCTTTGGAACAAAACTCTTTGTGGAGCAATCTACCCATTATTGCAGGCCTGTGAAGTTGCACTCAGAAATGCGATAAACGCTCCAGCGGTTGAGCGTTTCGGACCATATTGGTATGAAACAATTAGCCATACACAATATCGTGGAAATGACAACTATAACTATACTAACTTAGTTGGAAACTTCGAGAGAGCTAGAGATAACGTTGTAAAAAAGTTAAATAAACAACTTCGCAGCCGTGGTCGTCGCCAATTGAGGCGTGATCACAGACCTGATTTCAATTTAGTTGTTGCGGCTACTGACTTTAGTACATGGGAGTACGCCCTGCATACTTGTCATTACAGAGTAAATAACAACAATTACCTATGGCCAAAACAAACTAAAAAATCATTTAAAAATTGGCCCCACCAAAGCTCATCAGATACCCAAACAGAGCTTTATGACATCGTGTCTGAACTTAGGCCTTTTAGAAACCGTCTATCTCACCATGAGCCGTTATGGAAAGGTATATCAGTTACAACAGAGGAAGAGGCTTTAGCATATGTGAACCAAAAAATTGACAAAATTGAGTCATTAATTTCCATTATCTCCGATGAAAAAGCTAAATATCTAAACGTTCAAAAATTACTTGTTAAAGCTAGATATACTGCATCGAAAGATATGTTGGATAGATGTAGATACCGCTCAAAAGCACGACAATTTAGCCTAAAACGTAAAAATAAACTGAAGGCTTTTTTACGCGAACTATCAACTTCAAATACACCGAAAATCATCGAATTTGGCGGCACTAAGCTTCTAATTGAGGCACTTTAATAGTGCCTAGTCATATTCACTTAACGCCGCTCTCTGCGGAGAATTTGTCCGACAGCAGCGCCTTGTTAGTTGCCGATTTCACGCTCTGCCTGCTCATACGTGCTATATAATTTTCCCACACGACCAACTAACTTCATTCCACCTTTTGTTGCTCTATCTGTCCAATAATGCCCTTCGAGCTCTTCGGCTGGGGAACCATGCACTTCTAGGGCGAAAGAACCATGATGGATTTCGCTTCTTACGCCCTGTAATTCAATTTTGGGTTCATTTCGATAAACACCAACTAGCTTGAACAGATCTTCATCTTCTTGCTGCTCTATACTGTGGGCTACCAACACGGATCTAGATTCCTTTGTCATCAACCTCAAACTAAGAAATGTTAACGACTGCCTGATGACTGCATACCCATAGACTGGTTCGATTCCTTCACCAGTATCAGGGTTTATCCAGCTACTTTTCAGCTCAACTTTCCATGTTCCCCTCAAGTCCGGTCTTTTAACATACCAACCTTTAAATATTTTCCATGACCACATGTATTTGTTAAACAAGGCTACAAACAGTGTTATGACACCAACTACTGTACCAAATGGCTTTACAAAGTCCGCACTGAGTACAGGCATGCCTTGAACCCATAGAGCAACTAACCAAACCGCGATCGTGAGACCAATAAATGATGAAATATGAAGTCTAGTTAGCATTATTCGTAACCTATGTAGTCCCATGCATCACTTAAGAACTTATGCGCTCCCTGCCTCGTCCAAGGCTGTGAGCCTCTGAATAAGTATTTAAGCTCGCTCACTTCCCCCCATTCAGAACATTTCTCATCGTTAATTGTATTGTTGAAAGTTTCAGCTAGAACTTCACGAACCATTTGTTTATATGTTGAATAGTTGAAGCAGGAATTTGAAGCATTAAAAACTAAGCATTCGATCAAAAAACTGGGAGCGTCTTCTGCTGATTTGATACCATTTCCCGCCATTTCATTGGATAGCGTTTTAAGAATCCGAACAACACGCTTGTATCTTCTGGATGTAGAATTGTTCTTGTCTACGCCATTAGCATAATGTTGCTCTGGCCAGTTTCGTACGATAAACGGTTTCCCATCATCAGGTCGCATTTCTACACCTGATAAATAACTAGAGGTAGATGTATACCTTCTATGTTCAAAGAAAGCTGCTACGTCTGACTCTACCCGATAAGTGTTTTTCTTAATGTCGAAAGATTTACTACTTCTAGATACGGACGCTCTACCAAATCGAGCGACTAGGGCTTCTTCAAGCTCATTTTTGAAAGTCAAATAAGTGTATGTGCCATCGCTAAAGCTCTTATTCAATTCTGCTTTGACGTTATCATCTGGATAATCTGGGAAAAAGGCGTCATAACAAATTACACCGATGTCAACGTCACTATCTTTTCTTACATTTACCCGATTTCTGTAAGAACCTTGAGTAATTACTTTTATATCTCTATTTTGAAGCTTAGAACTATTTTGAATTGCCTGCCTGATTTGACGTTCTGCGTTTTCAGCTCGCTCCTGCTCAGTTTTACTTGGTCCTTGCGCCCATCTTGAAAAATCTGACTCCCAATCTCTACTCATTCCTGTTCCTTTAGTGATGCAATTTAGCAACTAACAGTTTTAAGACAGACAACGTCCACCTGAACTTGTCTGTCTAAAAAACATTACGTAATCCTTTTAACCATTTATCCAATCGCAGACACTGTCGGTCTAACACACCATGGTAAACTATGTACATAGTTTACCATTACCGAAAGTAGATCAATAAACGACAAGCGTAACGAGTCAAGAATGTAGAGCTAAGCAACTTTAGGGCAAAAGTGTGTTTTGGGTTATAGCAACAAGAGTCAGTACCGCTTACTCTGACTCGATATTGAGGTAGCGTTACTTGGTCGAGGATTTACTCGGCTTTAAGCCCGGAGTGTTTCCTGGAGTTTTTTTGTTGTCACGTCGACGTTGATCTGGTTTACCAGTCGACTTGGCTATTGGTTTTGGCCCTGGTTTCAAACCCATGATTTGATCCTTTTATTTAACGAGGTTATTCCTCGTTGTATAATCTTTGGGCGGTATTGATGGCTTTCAAGATGTGTATGAAAAACAATCTAAAAATATCCCCAAGGTCTCTTGCTGGTAACTCATGTTTTGATGCGTTTTAAAAATGTACTGCGACAAGTTGGAGGCACAAGATGGATAGAATTACCTCAGGTCCGCGACGGCTTAGTGTTGAAGAGATACAAGAGCTTCGTCGTGATATGCAAGAATCCTCAGCTTGGGCCAAAGCAGAACTAAAACGTCGACGAGCAGCAAAAATTCAAAAAAATTCTGCGCATGGTATCGATGATGGTATTGAGAAAAGCCACCTTTCTAACTAGCTGTTATATAAGTTTATTTTATTCTCATTGATATTCGAGTGGGAGTGACGGGCACTGGCTGGCAATGTCTAGCAACGGCAGGCATTTCGGCTGAGGGTAAAAGAACTTTCCGCTAAGCGATAGACTGTATGTAAACGGCTCTTCTCTGAACATGGTGGAGTAGGTATAGTTCCAGCCAAATTCCTCTTAAATATCAGTGATGAGTGAAGCAGCTTTATATCAACAAATTTTGGGGTTAAAGACACCCTGGATTGTATCCAGTGTTCAACTCGATGAACCACATCAGAGCATAATTGTTACCATCGCCTATGCTTCTCAAACAGGCTTTAAATGCCCTATATGCCACAATGCGAGTCGCCATTACGATTCCCGTATACGGAAATGGCGTCACTTGGATACCTGCCAGTATCAAACGCTCATTCAAGCTAACGTGCCACGAGTACACTGTACTTCACACGGTTATCAAACTCTTCAAGTCCCATGGGCCAGTGGTAGTAGTCGTTACACTGAGCTATTTGAGATGCGTGTACTGGCCTTGCTTGCGATGAGTTCTCTTAATGCCGTCAGTCGATTCTTTAAACTGAGCTGGGGAGCCATCGACAGGATTATGGCGCGTGCTGTTTACCGCGGACTGGCAAAGCGCAAACAGATTAATACAGACTATCTATTAGTTGATGAAACCGCACTTAAAAAGGGGCATGAATATGTCACGTTACTTTCTAATCATGAAGGACAAGTTTTAGCGGTTTCTGAGGGCCACTCAGCTGCAAGTTTTGATGCCTGCCTAACACAACTGCCTTCAGATGCATTACGTCAAACACAGTCCATCTGTATGGATATGAGCCCTGCTTACATTAAAGCTGCAAGGAAAGCGTTACCAAATGCAGAGAGGAAAATCGCATTTGATCACTTCCATGTAGCCAAGATGCTAACGGAAGCGGTTAACCGGATCCGCAAAGAAGAGTTACTCAGGTTGGCGCCATCAATGCGGCAAGAGGCACATCGAACGCGTTTTTACTGGTTAAAGCGACGAGATAATCTCAGTAAACCCGACCGAGAGAGAGTCAATAGACTCATTCCGGCAATGATGAATACGGCGCTCGCATGGTATTTCAAAGAGCAGGCTAGAAACATCTGGCATGGCAATAGTGTTCGAGGAACAAAGCAACGATGGACAGACTGGATAGCTTTAGTTAAAGCCAGCGGACTAAAACCTTTAATGGCGGTGGCAGATACTATCGAGAGTAAACTCTGGGGCATACTTAATGCCATGCGCTTTGGTCTATCAAATGGTTTGGCAGAAGCAATCAATAGCCAAATTAGACTACTCAGAGTAAAGGCTATGGGGTATCGAAATTCAGAGAGATTTCAACGTGCCATCTTCTTTCACTTTGGTAAGCTGGATATGGGGTTCCACCAATAACAACGAAGAGCCATGTAAACACAGTATTGCAAGGACGCGGAACATGCCTCATGTGGCGGCCAGGACGGCCAGCCGGGATCGGGATACTGGTCGTTACCAGAGCCACCGACCCGAGCAAACCCTTCTCTATCAGATCGTTGACGAGTATTACCCGGCATTCGCTGCGCTTATGGCAGAGCAGGGAAAGGAATTGCCGGGCTATGTGCAACGGGAATTTGAAGAATTTCTCCAATGCGGGCGGCTGGAGCATGGCTTTCTACGGGTTCGCTGCGAGTCTTGCCACGCCGAGCACCTGGTCGCTTTCAGCTGTAAGCGTCGCGGTTTCTGCCCGAGCTGTGGGGCGCGGCGGATGGCCGAAAGTGCCGCCTTGCTGGTTGATGAAGTACTGCCTGAACAACCCATGCGTCAGTGGGTGTTGAGCTTCCCGTTTCAGCTGCGTTTCCTGTTTGGGGTCGTTTGCGGGAAGGGGCGGAATCCTACGCTAAGGCTTTGGCCAGCGATATTCTCCGGTGAGATTGATGTGTTCCCAGGGGATAGGAGAAGTCGCTTGATATCTAGTATGACGTCTGTCGCACCTGCTTGATCGCGGCCGCGATAGCTAGATCGCGTTGCTCCTCTTCTCCATCCGCGTTCCAAGCTGCGGAAAGGCACCCATAAGCGTACGCCTGGTCGAGCAGGCGA
Organism: Proteus terrae subsp. cibarius; assembly: GCF_011045835.1. Lineage (NCBI taxonomy): Bacteria > Pseudomonadati > Pseudomonadota > Gammaproteobacteria > Enterobacterales > Morganellaceae > Proteus > Proteus terrae. The sequence continues at coordinate 2,185,303 of NZ_CP047349.1, read as the reverse complement.
CGCGGATCGACGTCCAGCGCACGAGAGAATGCGTCCGCCATCTGTGCAATGCGTCTAGGATCGAGACAAAGGTCGTCTCTGTCAGCCGGATCGTAGAACATATTGGCGGCGCCAAAGCCCACTTCACCGACCAGACCGACGGGATCTATCACCAGCCAGCCGCGACTGGAGAACATGATGTTTTCATGATGCAGATCGCCATGTAGCCCACGCAGTTCCGAGGCATTGCTCATCATTTGATCGGCTATAATCGCCGCGTGGACGTAGTCAGTTTGACAACCTGCGTTTTGATCATCGCGCGCCCGCTGAAACAAAGCTGCAAAGCGATCCCGGATCGGGAGAAGGGCAGAAGGCAGGGGTTCCTCAGATGCGGCATACAGCTTCGCCATTAGTTCCGCTGCAATTTCGGTCGCCTGGTAGTCGCCGTGCTCGGCAACGATGTGAGAGAGCATTCGCTCCCCGGCATATTCGAGCAACATCAGATTGTTCTCACGACCGAGCAACCGGACTGCTCCCCTCCCATTGCGCCATACCAGATAGTCGGCCCCGCGCAGTTCATCAGCAATGTCTTCTATAGGTTTCAATCCCTTGACGATTGCAGGAGTCCCGTCTGGCAATGAAACTTTCCAAACGAGGCTGGAAAAGGTGTCCGCAATGAGAACAGGTTGCGAAACGTGCCAATGAGCAGGAAAAACAGGCGGCATGAACATCAACCCCAAGTCAGAGGGTCCAATCGCAGATAGAAGGCAAGGCGTTCGCGGTCGGGGGCTTCGATCCCCAATACATTGAATAGGACAGCGAAGGCGCGCTCTGCTTCATCTGGCGCTGCCCAGTTCTCTTCGGCGTTAGCAATCATGAGTGCCAAATCGGCATAGCGATCTGCTGTTCCGAGCCGCCCAAGGTCGATCAGACCCGTGCATTGAAGAGTTTTAGGGTCCACCATGAAGTTCGGCATGCAGGGATCACCATGGCAAACAACCATATCGGTGCGCTCTTGGTCGAGCCGCACCGGTAGCTCTCGTTCGACACGAGCCAAAAGATCGAGCTGCGGCGTACTCTTGTCCTCGTCCGGTAAGAAGTCGGGATTGACGGCATTGCGGGACACCACATCAACGGCGCGTCCGAACATTCGCGACAGCCTGCGCTCAAACGGACATTGATCAACCGATAGGCTGTGAACAGCGCCAAGTTGCTGCCCCATTGACGGCCACGCTTTGAGCAAATCCGCTCCAGACAGATCAGCCGCCGGTACTCCCGGAATTGCCGTTATCACCAAGCATGCACCCTCCTGTTCCTCCTGCCAGTTGATGACCTCGGGGCAAGCCACACCTCGACCTTTGAGCCAAATGAGGCGGTCACGCTCTCCAGCGAGCTCACCGCGGCGGGAAGCAGGTGCGATTTTCGCGAAGGCATGCCCGTCACCACGTCGAAAAACAAAATCACCAGATTCTCCGCCTCTGACAGGCAACCAGTCAGAATGCGATTCACCAAAAAAAATATTAGTTCGATTCAATGGAGGTTCCTTCAGTTTTCTGATGAAGCGCGAATATAGAGAAATATCCCGAATGTGCAGTTAACGAATTCTTGCGGTTTCTTTCAGCGCCGCCAATACCGCCAGCCCGTCGCGCAAGGGGCGCGGCTCGTGTGTGCGGATGAAGTCAGCTCCACCTGCGGCGGCGGCAAGCTCTGCAGCGAGTGTCGCGGCCCCGACATCCCCCGGACCACGGCCTGTGAGCGCGCGCAGAAAGGATTTGCGCGAAACAGACAGAAGCACCGGCAAATCGAAGCGCAGCCGCAATTCATCGAACCGCGCCAGCACCGAGAGCGAGGTTTCGGGAGCAGCCCCCAGAAAAAACCCCATGCCGGGATCAAGGACAAGGCGGTTGCGTTTGATACCGGCACCCGTCAGCGCCGCGATGCGCGCGTCAAAGAACGCCGCAATGTGATCCATGATGTCGCCAGCGGGTGCCTCGCGCCGATCTGCCTGCCCGTCTTGCACCGAATGCATAACGACGAGTTTGGCAGATGATTTCGCCAATTGCGGATAGAACGCAGCGTCTGGAAAACCGCGAATATCATTGAGATAGGCCACACCACGCGACAAGGCATAGGCTTGCGTCGCGGGTTGATAACTGTCGAGCGAGACGGGAATGCCATCTGCCTTGAGCGCGTCCAGCACCGGCGCGATACGCGCGATTTCTGTGTCGGACGAAACAGGCGCGGCGTCGGGATTGCTGGATGCCGGACCGAGGTCGATCACATCTGCCCCCTCGGCCATCAGCTTACGCGCCTGCGCAATGGCTGCGTCTGGCGCCAGATACCGGCCTCCATCGGAGAAACTGTCCGAGGTTATGTTGACGATGCCGAAAATGATGAGCGATTTATTCATGGGGGCTTCTATAATAATAATAATCGAGCATGAGTCTCATACGGATGCTCGGGTCGAAAGGGAATCCCCAGGCGAGTAACCTGTTTGCGGTGATCCATTAGCTGCAGGAGCAGAATAGCATACATCTGGAAGCAAAGCCAGGAAAGCGGCCTATGGAGCTGTGCGGCAGCGCTCAGTAGGCAATTTTTCAAAATATTGTTAAGCCTTTTCTGAGCATGGTATTTTTCATGGTATTACCAATTAGCAGGAAAATAAGCCATTGAATATAAAAGATAAAAATGTCTTGTTTACAATAGAGTGGGAGTGAGGCTATTATCTAGCCTATTGTTTTATTTGATTTAGTGAGTGCCATTGATGATATTGACTGCATTATCAATGGCATTTTTTATGGTTTAAGGCCGACGCTGAATCGAAGATATAGCAAATACCATGTGACCGTATCAGCAAATGCCATGGTATCGACAACCGGGTGCAATGCAGCGCTGTGCTGATGCCATCGATGCTCGCTTTGATCAGAACCGCTCTCTCGACCCATGCCCCAGATCGTTAAATATGCGCCAGAGGAGCACCTCGTGATAGAAATTGTGAACAAGACAGCCGCCACTCGGAATCGAAATATCCATATAGGTGAATAAAGTTTGCGGAAAATACGCTGAGAAAATAGAAAAGCGTCAATGAAGGGACATAGGAATGGCGATTAACGGAGAGAACGGTGTTAGTGCAGCCACCGTGGATGAACTACTCAAGCAAGGCCTTCGGATACCGAACTATCAACGCCCATACAGTTGGGATGTATCGACTGCTCTACAACTGGTGGATGATATCAGCGAAGCTCTTCGAGATACCGAACGAAAAGATATTCCCTATGTTTTGGGTGCAATCATTCTTCACGATGATGGTGAGTATCTCAATGTAGTCGACGGGCAGCAGCGCCTGCTGACTTTGCGAATGATTCTTGCGGCCTTAGATCCGATAAATCATCAAATTTCGATGTCTGGTAACAGCGAAACTCCTGTCTCCCTAGTTTGGATAGAGCTTCAAAGGCGCCTGTCGCAGTTGGAAGATAAAAAAGAGTTTTTGGATTTTATCTGTCACAAATGTCAGTTGGTGCGTATTGTGACGGACGATATTGATGAGGCATTTCGTGTCTTTGATTCCCAGAACTATCGCGGCAAACCGCTTGCCCCTCACGACTTGCTCAAAGCACACCACCTACGCGAAATGCACGATGAGTCCGCTGCTATGAAAGTGGCTGTCGTTGAGGCTTGGGAAGCCGTAAACGATGAGGATCTGGACAGGCTTTTTTCTACTTTTTTATACCGGATATCCAAGTGGTCACGAGGCGAAAGCTCGCTCGAATTTACTATTCGGGACATCGGCATGTTCAAAGGCATTTCATCACGATCCCACAGGTCATTTTCGCCAAATCTGCGATATCACCTTGCAGCACAAGCCGCTATGCCACTTCTAAGTGCATGGTCGGTATCCTCTACACATGATGCACGAAATGCCGGGCGCAGCCGCTTTCAGCTTGATGCCCCGATAATCGCAGGACGCTCATTTTTCGAGATGGTGACATTCATGCTTGACGAATTGAAGATACTGGAACAAGAGGTTATTGACAGAGGTTTCAAAAACTTTGGCCCATCTCAAAGTCGCTACCGCTACGTGTACGAATTGTTCATTGCCGCGCTGCTTTGCTATACAAACAAGTTTGGCGATGAAGATGTAGATGAAGTGCGAAATAGGTTATTCGCATGGGCATATGCCTTGCGGGTCGAGTTACTTCGTGTGCAATTTGTATCTGCTGACAACCGAGCGCGAGGTAAAAACGATGCAAATAAATCGCCTTTTGTTTTGCTACGTAATGCGATGACTGGAAGTGTTGTCCGCAAACTTCCAATAGCAAGTAAGCCATACAGCGATAACCACGAAAAGGAACTCGTTGCTTTTATCAAGGGGCTGCAATGAGCAAGAAGGAGTTGAAACCTGAACTGTTAACAGTAGGCAAGTTATTCACTGACAATTATCTGATTCCTATTTATCAACGGAACTATGCTTGGCGGGCCGAACAGATTGAGCAACTTATTAGCGATATTCAAGACTCGGTGGTAGGGGGCCAGGACAACTATTTTCTTGGGAACCTTGTTGTAATCAAGCGGGGTAGAGAGGATGAGTTCGAGGTCATAGATGGACAACAACGACTTACAACCCTCTATCTGCTTCTGACCTTCCTGGAGCAAGACGGTGAGGGTGAGAAGCCCTCGGTTGGCCATGCAGGCCACTTGCAATATGAGTCGCGCGCACGGGCAACTGAGGCCCTGCTGCGAGTAGCACAGGAGGCGGCTAAGGAGCACGCTCGACCGCAGAGCTCCACGAGTAATGCAGATGCTGGCATTCATGAAGGCTACAGCATCATCAATCAGTTCTTCAAACAAAATGAAAACCTTAATCGCTCACGCGAAAAATTCTCCGATTTCTTGCTAACGAAGGTGACTGTCGTCCGTGCCTCGCTGCCACCCAATACCGACCTCAATCGCTACTTCGAGATCATGAACACTCGTGGGCAGCAACTCAAGCAGGTTGATATTGTTAAGGCTCGCCTGATGAGCAAACTGCCCAATCAATATGAACGCGAATGCTTTGCGTGGGTTTGGGATTCCTGTGCTGACATGGATTCTTATGTCCAGATGTCTCTGACCCGTGGTGACACAAGTTTGCGAAACAAAGTATTTGGTGATGAATGGTCCTGGCTGGAGGTGACCAGCTTCGCTTCGCTAATGGAAAGTCGTCCGCAATCCGGCATCAATTCATCAAGGCAATCCTCCGAAGGGGTATCGTTGTCCTTGGATGAGGCGTTGTCAAAATACGCTAAAGAGCTCGAGTCAAATTCCACTGAAGACGAGGGCAACGAGCGGTTTCGTTCGACTATTGAGTTTCCGGCCTTTCTGCTACACGTTCTAAGAATTATGAAAGGCGATGAGGTCGAAGACGAAGGCCTGCTTGACGACAAGCGCCTCATCAAGTCATTTGACGACGCCGTAAATAATGTACCCGATGCTAAAGCCGATTGGGTGCGTAGTTTTGCATTTATGCTTCTCAAGTGCCGCAACCTCTTCGATGGCTTCATCTTGAAGCGTCAATTCACGGCAAACATCGGTGACGATGGCGATTGGTCTCTCCAGCGACTGAAAAAAGGAGGCGGGGACAAGAAGCCAACCCCGACGTACATCCATGTTTTCTCGGCCAGCAATGGAAGCTTAGAGGAGGACGGGAGTGCTGACCCACATACCCGAGATGTATTGCTGCTTCAGTCCATGCTTCGGATTACCTACACTTCTCCGCGAACGATGCACTGGATTACCAAAGTTCTTCGCTGGCTCTCCGTTAAAGCCCCTCGAGACGTGAAACATGCGGATCTTGCCGATTTGTTGAAGGGATATGCCCGCAGCAAGGTTAAAGAGACATTCTCCTTTGAGAAAGATCAGCAACCACAAGGGTTTGGTATCAGCCGTATCGTCTTTTCGTATCTCGACTATCTTCTGTTGAGTGACTCCTCAAAACGAGATTTCAAATTTCAGTTCAGAACTTCCATTGAGCACTTCTATCCACAGCATCCTGACAAAGAACAGTCGGGCGCGGTTGTTTCAGGTTCTAGCCTTAACCTGCTTGGCAACCTCGCGCTCGTAAGCGTCAGCGCGAACTCAAAATTCAGCAATAGCCTCCCCAGAGCGAAGGCCGAAAACTTCAAGGATACAATTGAACTTCAAAGTCCCAAGCTCAAGAGAATGGCGGAAATCACCCGAAATACAAACTGGGACGATCAGCAGATAACAGCACATCACGAAGCGATGGTGACATTGCTTCGTGATGATGTAAGTCTGGTGGAGGCAAGCGGAAGATCCAACCCAGGGCGTTGACTTCTTTGAATAACCGCTTTTGGACGAATATCCTTTGTGGTGTGCAAGTTGTCAGTCTAAAAGCGTTTTGCGTCGGGCGACACGATCAGTACAGTCTCCAAGTTTTCTTACCATGGTATTTTGTATGGTATCGACATGCAGAGATAATGCTATTTTATTGATTTTATAGTGTTTTAAGACAGCATTAATCATCGAGTGGGAATAAAATAACGTTTATCAGCAATAGTTGATAAAGGTTAAAAAACCAAGAGCCATCAGTAAGTTACTGGTGGCTTCTAAAATATTATGGCGATAAATAACGAAAAATAATATTTGGTATTATACCTAATAAACTTAATATATTAGAAATAATAGTAATTAAATTCATTAGCATGAATTCTCATTCCTAATAGCCTTCCTTAATTCTTTTATAATATCCTCTTCAAACCATATACTATTATCGACAATAATGGCATGCTCGATTTTATCCACGAGAACAATTTCAGTTTCAATATTACGCTTATTTAATAATGCTTGTATATGTTGTAAATGGCGGCGTTTACCAGTAAACCAATTTCTACTAATAGTGAGTAAATTAACGGTGTCGGTATATCCGTATCCTAACCATTGTTTTAAATTAAGTAATGCGATTTTGTTTTCTTTAGAAAAGGTAGGGCGAAGAAGATAAAACTGACTGCCAGCGGCTTTGGCATCGTAGATATCTTGCAGAAAATCCTCGACACTTTCTCCACTGCCAACGGTATCAATTTTACCCGTAAAGGTATCCACTAAATAGGCATTTACACCAACATAACAATGTTCTGGTTGATTATAAATAACATAACACTCAGAGTTACAACGGATTATCCAAAAGTCTTGCTTAGGCGATAACTCACAAAAATAAATAGCAAACCGCTCACCACAATGTGATGAATGACAATGATTAAGAACGATATCTTGTGCTTGTTGTGAGGTTATCATTTTAATTTATAAACCACCTAATTACACATGGATAAAATGGGAATTTGACTAAGTTTGTATTGGCTTATGTCTGTGTTATAACCATAGAATATTAACGTTGAGATGTAAATTAGTGAAAAAATCACAAATAAGGAGATAAGGACATCATGCATAATGTGATATTAAAAAAATTACCGCAAATAGAACAAGAGCATCAAGTTAAATTACTTTATGTTGCAGAAAGTGGTAGCCGAGCTTGGGGATTTGCCTCAACAGATAGTGATTATGATGTGAGGGGGATTTTTATACGCCCTCGCAATGCCTATCTTTCTATCGATAAACCTAAAGAAACCTTAGAATGGATAGAAAACAGTTGGTTTGATGTTGGTGCTTGGGATATTACTAAGGCACTGCATTTATTACGTAAATCGAACTGTATATTATTAGAGTGGCTCCAATCACCGATAATTTATCAACAATATCCTAATGCCCAAAAGGAATTGTTTGAGCTTGCAAAACTCTATTATCAACCCAAAGTGATTGTTCACCATTACCGAGGAATCGCTAAAGTTGTAAGTGGATATTCTCCTGAAAATAACTCAAAGAGTGAGATTAGTGTAGCGCCAATAAAATTAAAAAAATGGTTCTATATGCTGCGTTCTCTTTTATCCGCTTATTGGACAGTAAAAACGGGTGATATTCCGCCTATGGAATTGGATAAGCTGATAAAAATTTTAACTGTTGAAGAACAAAAAGCCATCAAAGAGCTAGTAGAATTTAAATCAGATAAAAATGAGCATTTTACTTGGATCCCAACAGATGCGATGCAATATTTAGTGATTTCTTTATGGCAAGAGACAAATGTTCAATTAGCAAAAAGAACAGTGCCAGATAATGATATTTTAAATAATTGGTTTAGGAAGAAATTAGATGAAACTGACCATTGAAGATATAAAGCCTTACCTTTTATTTGAAAGTATCTCTGGAAGTCGTTCTCATAACCTTGCGACGGAAACATCAGATACGGATATTAAAGGCATATTTTATCTCCCTAAAGATCTTTTTTATGGGTTGGAATACACACCGCAAGTCAGTAATGAAACCAATGATATCGTTTATTATGAACTAGGACGATTTATAGAACTATTGTGTGCATCTAATCCTAATATTTTAGAGCTACTTAATTCACCTGAACATGTGGTTATCTATAGACACCCTTTAATGTCATTAATAAAGCCAGAGTGGTTTTTGTCTAAAACATGTATTCAAACATTTGTGCACTATGCGCAAGGCCAAATTAAAAAAGCTCAGGGACTAAATAAAAAAATAGTAAATCCAATTGAAAAAACATTAAAAACTATTCTCGACTTTTGTTATGTGATTGAAGACGGAAAAACAATTTTAATCAATACTTGGTTAGAGAATCGACATTGGAAACAAGAACATATTGGATTAACAAAACTTGCCCATGCTCAAGATATTTATGCAATTTATTATGATGATAAAGCGAATTATCAAGGAATAATAAAAAAAGAAAGTGCTAATGATGTACTGCTAAGCAGTATTTCTAAAATAGCAAAACTAGAAGGTTATCTTAGTTTTAATAAAGAAGGTTATAGCGCATATCGAAAACAATATCATGAATATTGGCAGTGGGTTGAGCAGCGTAATAATGTTCGTTACCAACAAAATATCGATCATGGGCGAAGTTACGACAGTAAAAATATGATGCATACCTTTAGATTACTCTATATTGCATTGGGGATCGCACAAGAAGGGAAAGTAAAGGTTTGGTGTGATAATCGAGATGAGTTATTAGCAATTAAAGCCGGTCAGTTTAGTTATGATGAATTATTAGAGCGTAGTAAAACTCTTATCAAGAATATTGAGAATACATTTCAACTAAGCACATTGCCTGATGAAATTGATCCTTCAATCGCGGAGGTTGCACTTATAAATATAAGAAAAGAGCTTTATAAATAGTGGGAAAATAAACTAGCCTAGAAAACTAATATCCCTTACGTAACGTAAGGGATATGCTATTTTTAATATTTTAAGTATATAAACTGAAAACAAAAATATTTATCAAATAGCGTTGGCGTATAACCATATTAATTGGTTGCAAGATACTCTGGATAAGCATCTATTAACTTCATATAGACACGCTTGTGCTCTGCTTTCTTTCTGAAATCCTGTTTTAAACAGACTTTAGCTGAATTTTTTAACTCAGCAGGTATATTTTCAGCATTTGTAGAGGCAATAATGGAAAAACGCACTTTCCTTTTAGACCGACTTAAATTATAAGGTAAACCTAAAATACGTCTTGCGACTCTGTTTGTTTTCACAACTCACTCCTTTTTGTATGTAATTTAGAGAAAGCCCGTTTATTATAACAGAAAATAAAAAGAATAAGATGTTGGTAAGTTTATTAATTTAGCATTAAAAGCTATTTAACCTATATATATTTAAAATATATTCATACCAATAAAATAAATAATCTTCTGTTTATATTTAATTAACCATCTGTATTGTTACTGGCCAAAATTAAAATTATTTTTATTGTAAAGTATATTTAAAATACCTGTATTAATTTAAAATAAGAAGTTTAATTTAACATTAACAATAAGTTACTTGTCTAATAATTGAGATGGAATAAGATGATTTTATTTACAATTTATTATTATATTTTTGAAAAAATATTAAAAAAGAAGCCTCACTAAAAATTTAACATTGTTTTAATTCAAGGATGTATGGATCCAATTAAGATAACCTTTAAAACTATTTTCAATCGGTATTATAATTACTTCAGGAATATCGTAAGGATGTATTTCGACAAGAGTATCAATTAAGTTTTGCTGTTTACTCTTTTCAGATTTTATCATCATAAGTATTTCATTATCTTCAATAATTTCATTATTCCAATAATAAATAGATTTGACTTGAGGGATTAAATTTACACAAGCAGCAAGTTTCGCATTGATGAGGTAGTGAGCAATTTCATTAGCGATTGTTTCATTTGGTGCTGTAGAGTATGCAATTATCATTCTTTTTCCTGTTAAAATTAATTTGATTTTTCATAGCAACAATAAGGATTGGGTTATTTTAATTTTATCAAAATAAAACTTTTTAAAACTTAAAGCTAATATTTTTATTTTTAGCAAAATAAAACTGCATTTTCAAAAAAAACTTTCTCGATATGAACTGTTTACGGCATTATTAAGGGCTTTTTACGTATTATAAGGTTCTTGTAGTAAAGAAAAATATCAGGGTGCCGATATTATTAGTAGATTAATGAAATGTATCTATTTGTGTTATAAGACTTAATTTTGCCAAAGGCATTTTTATCTTCAATAATATCTCTAATATAAAATAAATTAATTAGTCATAAGATTTATAAAAATTTGTGGGGTTTAAAATGGATAATAATTCGCTAAAAAACGCGAGTTTATTTGATAATGATCCCGTTCTCTATGCTGCATGGCTTTACTATCAGGACGGACTCAGCCAAAGTGAAGTTGCAAATATAATGGGTGTTTCTCGTGTCACTGTAGTGAAATATTTGCATCTAGCTAGAGAAAAAGGATTCGTAAATATTAACTTGGATTCATCAGTATTTTCTACGATTGATTATGCCATAAGAATAAAAGCAAAATTCGATCTTAATAATGTGCTTATTTTGCCTGATGAAGAAAAGAATAAATCGCAACATACTTTAAATATGAACAGAGAAAGATTAGCGAAAGCAGGAGCGATGTATCTTTCTCAGATAATTAATGACGATGATATTTTAGGTGTTGCTTGGGGACGAACAATTTATAAATTGGGTAATTATCTTCCACCCAAGTCATTAAAAAATATCACAGTATTACAAATGATAGGTGCCGTGGCACCACAACCTGATTTTAAAACAACAGAAGCAGCCGCGTTAATCGCAAACAAGTTATCAGGGTGCAGTATTAATTTACATGTACCTGCGGTGGTGTCTAGCGCACGCCTAGCAATGGAACTCCAAGCTGAGCCCATTATTAGGCGTAATTTTTCAGCGCTAAATCAGTGTAATAAAGCTCTGTTTGTCGTGGGTAATACATGCGATGACAATCCTCTGGTAACAACGGGGGTTTTAACGAGTAGTGAAATGGCTCAATATCGTGATTTGGGTGCTGTTGGTGTAATTTGTGGGCGTTTTTATGATGCGCAAGGTAATCCTTTGGTTTCTGATATTGATCTTAGGATTATGGGAATAAGCCTTGCTCAATTAAGACAAATAACACAGCGACTTTTTATTGCAGGTGGCGTGGAAAATATTCAGGCAACAATAGGGGCGATAAAAGGAGGTTACGCCACTGATATTGTGATTGATGAAGTGACAGCGTTGGCATTATTAGAGCTAGATAATTAGTAATAAAATCCTCGTGAAAGCGAGGATTTGTCGGCAAACTGCTAATTTAAGATCTACTTATCTCTGATAAAAATAAAATATTTGAAGCATTTATTTTGAGTAGTTTTCTTTGTAAAGCTTACACATAAAGAAAAAGATAAAAATGATATGTTGTTAACATTTTTCTCTTTTTTTATATGAGCCTCTTGCCTTAAACTGTCACATCATACATTATATAAAAAATTATATAACGATAGTTAGGGTCTCCACATTTATGAAACGCCAATTGCTTGCTGGTTTAGGACTAGCATTAGGATTAATTTGTCATAATACATTTGCAACCGAGCTTCATCTTTATGCTGGAGCTGGGTTAAAACAACCCGTAGAGCAAATTGTAAGTGTATTTGAAAAAGAGACAGGAAATAAAGTTACTATTGAATATGGCGGTTCAGGTCAAATATTAACACGCTTTAATTTAACTAAGCAGGGGGATTTATTCTTTCCTGGTTCACAAGATTATGTGGAAAAGTTAGATAAAGAAGGCCAAGTCGTTAATCAGTATTCTATTGTTCGTCATATTCCAGTTATTGCTGTGCGTAAAGATAAAGTGGGTGATATTAAAACACTAGAAGATCTTGCGAATAGCTCATTAAAACTAGGAATGGGTGATGCTAAAGCTATCGCGTTAGGAAAAAGTGGCGAGCAACTCATTGATGCGTCAGGTCAAGGCAATAAATTACGTGATAAAGTTGTTGTGCGCACTGCAACGATTAAACAATTGCTTATGTATTTATTAAATGGGGAAGTGGATGCCGCCATTATTGGATATGCAGATGCAATGAAAAACCAAGATAAACTTGTTTTACTTCCAGTTCCTGAGGGCAGTCCAGAAGAAGTGGCAACACTTGCTGTTTTAAAAACATCAGCAAATCCAAAAGAAGCACAATTACTTGCTGATTATTTTACGCGAGCTGAAGGGATAAAGGCTTTTACTGATTATGGTTTTCTTCCTGTAATTTCGAAACCATAGATTTTTTCTCACATAAATTGTGTTTTTTCGCCACCAACTCACTGGTGGCTTTTTTCATTATTACAGCAAAATAAATATCTATCTTAAAAAGGAAGTAACGTGTTTCGATGGGCATTAATTCCACTTTTTTTGTTGTTATTTCTGATCTTAGGATCGCTAATTGCACTAATATGCCAACTTTCTTATGTTGAATTGAGTCAAGTTATTACTGATCCTGAATTCCATTTTGCTATTGGTATGTCACTTAGTACAGCGTTAACTTCTTTATGTTTGGCTATTATCCTAGGTGTGCCAGCAGCGTGGGCAATGGCAAGAATTCCTTTTAAAGGACATCGTTTTATTGATGCATTATTAGATTTACCCTTGGTGACTCCTCCATTAGTTATCGGTATCGGATTATTATTATTGTTAGGAAATCAAGGGCCTTTAACAGGAGTTTTTCCTGAATTATCTCGCTCTCTCTTTTCACCATTGGGTATTATTATTGCCCAAACTTATGTCGCTAGCGCGATTATTATGAGAAATAGCCTCTCTGCTTTTAAATCAGTTGATCCTGCTTATATTCAAACTGCGCAAAATCTAGGATTAACACCAACAAAAACATTTTTCCTGATTGAAATCCCACTGTGTTGGGCTGCTCTAATGAGTGGAAGTATCATTGCATTTTCTAGAGCCTTAGGTGAATTTGGCGCTACGTTAATGTTAGCTGGTGCAACAAGATTAAAAACAGAAACGTTACCAATGGCAATTTATTTAAATATCGCCAGCGGAGACTTCACTCTGGCAATAGGTTGTGCACTTATTCTTATCGCTATCGCGATTATTTTATTATTTGCGTTACATCGTTTACAGCGAGAAAGGAAAAGATCATGCTAGAAATTCGTTCATTAACAACGGGTATATTAAAAGATATTTCACTGAAAGTAGAAAAAGGAACATGCTTAGGAATAAGTGGTACATCTGGAAGTGGTAAAACAACGCTTTTAAATGCGATTGCTGGATATACTTCATACTCCGGTGATATCTACCTTGCAGATAAAAATATAAATAAACAACCAGTGTGGTTACGTTCTTGTCGATATTTAAATCAGCGGCTTTATTTATTTCCATTTATGACGGTGACACAAAATTTATGGCTAGCACAATATGGTGCAAAACAGAAACGAAGCAAGGAGAGAGAAACGGCGATATTAGAGCAAATGGGAATTGCACATCTCGCAACACGTTATCCTCATCAAATTTCAGGAGGGGAGCAACAACGCGTCGCATTGGCTAGAGCTCTTATTAGCCAACCCAAACTTTTACTACTGGATGAACCTTTTTCGAGTTTGGATTGGGAAACACGTTATCAGCTTTGGGATTTAATTGATTCCTTAAAATCTAAGGAAATAACGATGATCATGGTTACTCATGAGCCTCGTGAAATCAGAGCGCTAGCAGATAAAACGGTTTTATTATCTAAAGGACAAGTTGTTACTGAAAATTCTATACTGTGAAATTATTGCCTTGCTTATTGATTACCAAGCCATTACTGACCAATGGATAATACGTCCCATAATTTTTACAGAATCAGTTTCCGCAGATTCATCAGGAAATTCGTCTTTATTATAGCTACGTATAATCAATTTACCGCCCGGTTGACGGTAAAGCAGTTTTATTCTAAATAAGGCATCTTGTTCGATAGCATAAATGCCACCATCGACAATACGTGTGTTGCCTGTATCAACGGTGACTGTTGAGCCATTTGGAATAACAGGTGACATACTATCGCCATAAACAGAAAAGCAAATAACGTTCTGAGAAGATGCGCCATAACGGCGTAATGTGCTTTTTGAAAATCTCAATTTATATCCATTATGATCTTCGTTTGTACAACAACCGTCACCCGCTGCGAGTTCGATACTTTTAAAATAGGGAATTTCCACTTCATCAGCACCTAAAGGGGTATTACTGTCCCATTCGCTTACTGGTTGCCATTCATTCTCTGGCGGAATTTCAGAATTCACATTGAGTTGTTCTTCACCTTCGAGTAGCCAAGCTAAATCACAATTTAATGCTTTTGCTAATTCAGGTAAAAAACGGGGACGTTTAGTTTTACCACTTTCTAGCTGTTCTATGGATTGCTGCGTTGTACTTGCTAAAGTAGCAAGTTCTGATTGTGTTAAACCTAACGCAATGCGTTTATTTTTGGTACGTTTCGCAATAGACATTAGTGACTCCTAATACGTGTCCTTACATATTCAAGTACAAAGAGTATATCGTAAAAAGAAAACAAATTAAATTGTATTTTATCCTAATCATAAAATTAAGAATAAATTAATTACTTAACTTTGAAAACGTCGTCTACACTATCTGGTGGGATGAGATAAGGATTTTCATCAGTAACTTCAGGATCTCTCAAGACTTCTCCACAGAAAATAATAAAGTCCGGTCTTTTTTGTTTTAAGTAGTTAAGCCGTGTTGTGCATTCATCTTTAGTATAAATTGTTTCTGTAACAGGAACTGCATCACAAGAATCATTTCCACAAGGACTTACCAATAACACATAACCGACCAGCATGAGCTGTGAAGTAAACATAAAATACCCTTTTAACTATTCATGTTTGGTCATCAAAATAAGACCGTTAGATTACCTATTTGTTGATAAAAAAGCAGTTTATATTTGTCTTAAATAGCATTAATGATGCAAAAAGGTGTATGTGGTCACAATTTTTCTAGTGTTTATTTGTATTTTTTTGCAATGTGTTATAGGCAAAAGACCTAAATATTAGGCAATAATATACTATGATATATTATGAAAACAAATAGAATTGTTTTTTAGTCTATTTTGTTGTTGTAATATTGTTATTTGTAATGTTAAATTGATATTTTCTATGAAATATTAATTTAAATGATGTTTGTTAATTAGATAAATTAAAATACATTATATTTAGCAAAAATTAAGTGGTTATAGCAATAAATAGAGAATAATTTTATTTCAAGATTGTTACAAAAATAATAAAGTTTATTCTTATTAATACTTGATCTTAATTATATTCTTAAAGTTAAAGTTAAAGTTAAAGTTAAAGTTAAAGTTAAAGTTAAAGTTAAAGTTAAAGTTAAAGTTAAAGTTAAAGTTAAAGTAAAAAGTCAAAGTTGAGATAAATTCTTTCTTATTTATTGATTATAAAGGATAAAAATAAATCACTTTTATTGTTTAACTAGTGAATTCCCTGTGATAATTGGAATTGCTCTTTTTATGATATGTTGCAAAACTAATTAAATCTCATCTAACCTCTACACACAAATAGTGAGTGATATAAAAATATGCCGAAATCTATTTTTATCGCGTATACTTTATCAATAGAAAAGGCGAAGTTAGCTCTCTTTATAAAATTAATTTTAAATAATGTATTTGCTACCTTATATTTTAATATAGAAAATATTTTATATAAGATTTTTTTGGTCAAAATAACTTTTTATGGTGATGGTGAATTATGTTAAAGAAAATTATAAGTTCTCTGTTTTTAATATTTACAGTCATGACATTATCAGCTTGTGGTGATAAAACGGATGATCCAGGGCAAGCTGCTGTTGCATTTGTCGAAGCAATTGCAGAAGGAAATGGGGATAAAGTCATTTCATTAATTCATTTAGGTGATATGGAAGGAGATCCAAGAACTGAACAATTTAATAGCAAATTTAAAATGATTGTAGAAGAGACTGGAAAACAAGTTAAAAAGCAAGGTGGCTTGAGCAAAGTTGAAGTTATCAGCATTGAATACAGTGAAGATAAAAATAGTGCAATTGTGACATTAAAAACTGTATTAAAAGATGGTGTAGAAAAAAATCAAGCACAAGAGATGATTAATGTTGATGGTAAATGGAAAGTTGCCATCAAATGATAGTTCACATATTTAATATTGTCGCTTTATTCTTAGTGAGTGCATTTTATGCACTCGCTTTGCCTCATGACTTAAAAAACGGTGATTTGGTTTTTCGGGATGGCGATGAAGTTATTAGTGAGATAATTAAACAAGTTGATAAAAGCGGGTTTAGCCACGTAGGTATGCTGTGGATCTCTGATAACGGCATTCAAGTGATCCATTCTACACCCAGTGAACATAGTAATATAAAAGGTGGTGTTATTGTGGATAGTCTTGAATTTTTCATTAGTCGAGCAAAGCCTAATTCAGTTCGTTTTTACCAAGTGAAAGGAAGTGAAGAAGCAAGAGAGATTGCAGTGCAAACTGCATTAGAACGAGTGGGTGAAAATTTTAGTATTCATTCCGGGCAAGGTGTTTATTGTACTGAGCTAGTTGCTACAGCATGGTTAAAAGCAGGGGTTTCTATTTCTACTGGTACTCGAAAATTAGATATGCCATTTATTTCAGATAATCCACTTATTCTTCCTGAAAATCTGATTAAGTCTAAAAATATTATCCAATATCCCCGGTAATACTTATTTTTGCCATCTCTTAATAACTCTTAACCAAGAAAAATAAATAACATTAAATTTCTAGCTCTTTGGAAAACTTACAGGTAGTATCTGTCTAAATTTATTTTCCTCTCTCTTTTGATTATTTAGGTCGTTGTTATGTAATACGCATTAAGGCACTGAAGGATATAGTGCAAATACAGAAAAATAAACTTACCGAATTTTTCTTTTAATTTGGTAGACCTTCTGTTACTTAATGAGTATTAAATAATGAATAATCAATCACAAAAATATGATAGAACCTATCACTATCCTTTTTCACCAGGTACAACAAACGACGATCGTATAAATGCGCAATGGTGGCAGGATATTTGCCAAATAAAACAACTTATCCACACAGAAAAACTGGATGGAGAAAATAATTGCCTAAATAAAATTGGGGTTTTTGCACGCTCACATGCAACCCCGACTCAATCAGCGTGGACATCTCAATTGCGTCAACGTTGGCAAATGATGAAAAACGATTTAGGTGAGTTAGATATTTTCGGTGAAAATCTATATGCCATTCATTCTATTGAATATACACATTTAGAAGAATATTTTTATGTGTTTGCAGTTCGTTATAAAGATAAATGGCTAAGTTGGGAAGAAGTGCAGTTTTATGCTTCTCTCTTTGATTTACCAACGGTGCCAGAAATGAAACTACCTGAATGTCAGGATAAAACTGCTTTTGAAAATATGATTGTTTCACAAGCCAAGCAGGCAAGTTTTTTCCAATCACAAGATGTTTTAACACAAAAACCAAGCCCAATGGAAGGCATTGTTACACGAGATGCCCAGTCGTTTTCTTTAGATGATTTTTCACATCGTGTTTTTAAATATGTTAGAAAAGACCATGTTAAAACAGATGTTCATTGGAAAACAAATTGGCGAAGAGCCCCTTTAATTTGGGAAAAAATACAGGAGTCTCAATGATGCTTCATAAGAAATTACACACTGAAATGTCATGGGGACACCTCTGTGAACTGTATGATGAGATTAGTGATATGGCAGGTGTTATGCAGGATCCTATTCATCATGCAGAAGGTGATGTGGCGATACATACACAAAGAGTAATCAATTCAGTTAAATCATTGCCAGAATATGAAACGTTAACTGAAAGAGAACAGCAAATTTTATGGATCTCGGCACTTCTTCATGATGTAGAAAAACGTTCTACAACACGAGAAGAAGAGGGGCGAATTGTTTCACCGGGTCATGCACGTAAAGGTGAATTGACAACGCGTCTTTTTCTATATGAAAAAGTGCCTTTAAATTTTGCAGATAGAGAGCAGATCGCGGCTTTAGTTCGTTTTCATGGATTGCCGCTGTGGGTGATGGATAAACCTGATCCTAAAAAAGCACTGCTTGCTGCATCATTAAGAGTTGATTGTTATTTATTGGCATTATTAGCTAAAGCTGATGTTTTAGGGCGAGATTGTGAAGATAAGCAGGCACTTTTTGATAAAATTTCACTATTTACACTTTATTGCGAAGAGTTAAATTGTTGGCGTAGAGTCGCTCCATTTCCTTCAGATGATGCTCGTTTTCACTATTTTTATACAGAAAATAGTACGGATTGCAATTATGAGCCTTATCCTGAAAAAGGAAGTGAGGTTACAGTGTTATGTGGACTACCGGGTATGGGAAAAGATACCTTTATTCACCAACATTGTGCAGATATTCCGATTGTTAGTTTAGATGATCTCCGTCGCAAGCATAATATTAAGCCTGATAATAGAGATGCTAATGGTTGGATAGCACAGCAAGCAAAAGAACAAGCCCGTATTTATTTACGAGAGCATAAACCTTTTGTTTGGAATGCCACCAATATTACGCGAAAAATGCGAGACCAGCTTATATCTTTATTTTATCGCTATAATGCCAAAGTCACCTTGGTTTATATTGAAGTTCCTTATGCGCAATGGCAGAGGCAAAATAATGCACGAAATGAAGCTGTACCAGCTAAAGTAATGGAACGCATGTTGAGTAAATTGGAAGTTCCCACACCAGAAGAAGCGCATAAAGTGATTTATTGGATTGAAGGGCAATCTCAGAGCATACTTTAATAATTTGATTAATTTCAGTGAAATGACAAATAGGTTATAAAAATAAAGTGGGGGTTACTTATAAAAATAAGTAACCCTTTTTTATTTATTAAGCTGGACTAATTTAGTAGGATTAATTTGCAGGTAAAACAACGTATTAAATTTATTTTTTAACGTGATGAATAATATCAAAATAGGTATTACGATCATCCGCATTTGGATAAATACGGTAGGTATATTCGTCATTTTTAATTGTGATATTTTCTACATCTCGGGTGAACAGTGTTTTACCTTCAGTATCTTTAGCAACTAAAGTACGTATTTTTCCATCATCTGAGATTGACCAGTCACCTTGCATTTTTTGTTTACCTTCAGGTGTAAACATAATAAACGTGCCATTAGGGTAGTATTCAGCAAGGCCAAAATAATTGCTTACTTGTGCATTATCTGCATTTGTTTTATTACCTTTTTCATCTATAGCATCTGTCGTTACCCAGACTTTTTCTATCATGATTTTTTCATAATCATTAAGCTCTTTTTGAGCCTGAATAACACTTTGAGTTTGAATATTGGTAGATGATGTTGAACTCTCTGCAGCGAAAAGAGAAAAGCTAGCGCTTAATAATGAGATTGCGATAAGTGATTTTATTTTCATTGATATATCCTTATTTTATATTGTGCTTCTGTCAGGAATTTATGTTGTGTCTGACGGTATGAATAAACTTAAGTATAAAATAGGCAAAGTGCTAGGAAAGAAGTATGTCTAAATGTTTCTGATAAAAACACTTTTTGACAAAAATAAATGGTTTAAAGTATCGATACTTTTGTTTTTACTGGCATTATTATCTGCATTTATTCTTATTCTAGATGTAATTACTGTGAATGAAGTGGTTAAAAAAACAAATCATATTTATAGATGGTATAGAAAATAGATAAAAACCATTCTTGATTTACAATATGAACTCAAAGATTGACTTACATGTGAACTAAATAGACAAAGGTGATGACTTTTTTATCTAACTAAATGTTACTTAGATCACAAAAATGAAAGATGAAAAATGAGTATGTTTTAAGCATTGCTTTTGCATTACTTAAGTAATTTACGTCCTTTGTCAAAAGGGTATCGTTTTCTTTGGTATTTAATGATTAGAATTCCTTTATGGTAAATTCTGACTAAAAATTAGAGATGATAAAAATAATTAATGCATTGCTCGATTCAATTAGATTGTATTTTATTTAAGCATTATTACGGTTACTTTACAGAAATATAAAATGATTTTTTTGTAATGTCTTATTTATAAAAGTAAATTTTATTCTTGCATGTGAGATTTTAATGTTATTTCCTTTGGATAGGTAAAAAGTAATATTAAATTTATTTATACTAAATAAGTTAAAGCTACGTTATTTAATAACTCTATTTTTTATAAAAAAAGAATAAACCTCAAATTTATTTATTAAATAATCTTACGATTTTCATTGTTTATTTCTGTTTCTTTTTGTTTTTTATTTTTGTATTTCTGCTTTTTTTTGCTTTTAATAAATAACATATGATTGTAATCACAATCCCATAACAACTAATAAACTAAAGTTGTTGCCATAGAGGTAACATTAAATGAAAGCAGAACGTCATAAGAAAATAATTAATCTGATCAAAGGTAATGGTGCAGTAAAAGTTTCTGTTTTGGCTAAAGAACTTGATGTTACCAAAGAAACAATACGATCAGATTTAAATACACTAGCAGAAAAAGGAATTATAAAAAGATGCCATGGTGGCGCTTTTATAGAATTTGAAACATTAGATAAAGTAGCGAAGAAAGAAATTATACAATTTCTAGAATGTAATGATCAAATTGATAAAAACGATTTAGCAAACAAGACTGCAATAAATAAGGTATGCGTACTGGGTTCATTTAATGTTGATATGATTAGCTATCTTCCTAGATTGCCAGAAGCCGGGGAATCCTTATTATCGAATAAATTTATCTTCTCGCCAGGAGGTAAAGGTTGTAACCAAGCACTAGCTGCGAGTTATGCTGATGCGCAGGTACATTTTATTACTAAGATAGGTACTGATCAATTTAGTGATTATGCAGTTAATTTTATATCGTCATCAAGAATAAAAACATCAACGATATATCAAACTGAAAATTACCAAACAGGAACAGCTTCTATTTTTGTTTCAGAAGAGAGTGGAGAGAATATTATTTCTATTTACTCTGGTTCTAATATGGATATTTCTGCTGATGAAGTGAAAATACAGAAAGATAAAATTATTGATGCAGATATAATCTTATTACAATTAGAAACAAATATTGAAGCATTAAAAGAAATTATTGCTATTGGAAATGAGAATAATATTCCTATTATTCTTAATCCAGCACCTTATAACAAAATAGTTAATGAATTACTTCCAATGATAGATGTATTAACACCTAATGAAACGGAAGCGAGTTTATTATCTGGAATAGAAGTACTTGATTTAGAATCTGCAAAAAATGCTGCGGTTTCTATTTATCAGCAAGGCGTAAATAAGGTGGTTATTACGCTGGGTAGTAAAGGTTCGTTAGCTTATGACGGATATAAGTATATTTACTCGCCGGCATATCCGGCAGTTGTAAAAAATACAGCAGGGGCAGGTGATGCTTTTAATGGCGCGCTCGCTGCCTCGTTGGCAAAAGGAAAGCAGTTTTCTTATGCGTTACGCTATGCATCAGCTTTTTCATCATTAGCTGTTGAGACGAGTAATGCTTCAGAAATGCCTGAAGATATTAATGTCATGCATCGCATCAATCAAACAACATATTCACAGATTGTCACCCAATCCCCTGAATAAATAATCTTTTTTGAAAGAGGAATAAAAATGAAAATCTTATTTATTGGTGAGTCATGGCACATTCATATGATCCACTCCAAAGGCTACGACAGTTTCACTTCCAGCAAATATGAAGAAGGTTCAACGTTCTTATTAAGTTGCTTAAGAGAAAAGGGTATTGAAGTTGATTATATGCCTGCTCATACCGTTCAGGTTGCATTCCCACAAACGGCTGAAGCATTAGCTAAATACGATGTCATTGTCATTAGTGACATTGGTGCAAATACGTTCCTTCTGCAAAACGATACTTTCTATAACATGAAAGTTATTCCTAACGCATTAGGGTTAATTAAAGAGTTTGTAGTTAATGGCGGTGGTTTATTAATGATTGGTGGTTACCTGTCATTTATGGGTATTGAAGCTAAAGCAAACTACAAAAATACATTACTTGCAGAAGTTCTGCCTGTTGAAATGCTGGATGGTGACGATCGTGTTGAAGCGCCTGAAGGTGTATTTGCAAGTGCTGTGAATGCTCAGCATGCATCAGTAAAAGGTTTTGGTGAATGGCCAATGTTCCTTGGCTATAACAAAGTTTCAGCTAAAGAGAATACAGAGACTGTATTAAATATTGGCGAAGATCCATTGTTGGTATTTGGTCAATTTGAAAAAGGGAAAACGAGTTGCTTTATGAGCGATTGTTCTCCTCACTGGGGTAGTAAAGAATTCTTAGCATGGCCTCATTATGCAGATATGTGGGTCAACATTCTTAAACAAATTGCCCGTTAATTTGCATTAAGAATAACTGTCATAAAAAGTAAAAAAGCGCAGAGTTGCCGCTCTGCGCTAATAAAAAACCGATTACTTGAAAAATAAAAAAAGAAATCACTCATAGCCAATAATCCAAAAGGAACATCTTATGAGTACAAAAAATTTATCAACACCATTGCTGATGTTAGCAACTGTGTTAGCAGGTATGCTATCACCAATGCAGTCTGCGGTGAATGGGCAGTTAGGGCATGTTTTAAAAGATGGTAACGCGAGCGCAGTTATTTCTTTTGCCAGTGGTTTAGTGGTGATGTTTTTTATCATCATGTCGAAAAAACAGTATCGCCAGCAATTTGCTTCAATTCCAAGTTTAATTAAAACGCGCAAAATTCCATTGTGGAACTGGTTTGCGGGTCTTTGTGGTGCAATGGTTGTTTTCTCTGAAGGGGCTTCTGCAAGCGCATTAGGGATTGCAACATTCCAAACAGCATTAATCTCAGCACTCTTATTATCAGGTTTATTGTGTGACCGCTTTGGTGTTGGTGTTGATGAGAAAAAATATTTCACGCCATATCGTGTATTAGGTGCAGTATTAGCCGTTGTTGCAACTTTATTTGTGGTTTCTCCACAATGGCACTCAACCTCATTTATCTATTTAGCAATCTTACCTTTCCTTGCAGGCTTATTAGCCGGTTGGCAGCCAGCTGGTAACTCTAAAGTTGCAGAAGCAACCGGTTCAATGATGGTGTCTATCACTTGGAACTTTATTGTTGGCTTCACTGTTTTAACCATTGCTCTTATTGTTCGTATGGCATTAGGTCATATCACTCTTGAATTGCCAGGTACTTGGTGGATGTATTTAGGTGGTCCTTTAGGACTCATGTCTATCGCATTAATGGCTATTTTAGTTCGTGGTTTAGGTTTACTGATGTTAGGTGTTGCTTCAACAGCGGGTCAATTATTAGGTTCTGTATTAATTGATTTATTATTACCTTCATTAGGCAATACCGTTTATTTAGTGACAATCATCGGTACATTATTTGCGCTAGTAGGTGCGATTGTAACCACAATCCCTGAATTCAGAGCCACTAAGTCAGCAAAAGCGTAGGAGTATCGTAATGAAAGGTTATATTCAAACCGTAACTGGCCCCGTGAAAAAAGAAGATATGGGGCTAACATTGCCTCATGAACACCTCTTTAATGATCTCTCAGGTGTTGTTGATGAACCTTTTTATGAATTCTCGCATGTGTTAGTTGATAAAAAAGTGAGTGCAGATATTCAGTGGGGGCTTAAATATGATCCATATTGCTGCTGCGATAATATGGATAAAAAACCAATCGAAGATGTTATTTTTGAATTAAATAACTTCAAAGAGTTAGGTGGAAGAACAATTGTTGATGCAACTGGCTCTTCATCTATTGGACGTGATATTAGAAAACTAAGACAAGTTGCAGAGATAACAGGCATTAACGTAGTGGCTTCTTCCGGGCTTTATATTGAGAAATTTGAAGGAGAACGACTGGCTGATGATATTGATGCAATGGCAAAAATCATTGATGATGAATTGAATGTAGGTATCGATGGTACTGATATTCGTGCAGGTATGATTGGTGAAATTGGTGTTTCTCCCTTCTTTACTGATGGTGAGAAAAATAGTCTAAGAGCAGCAGCTATTGCACAAAATAGTAATCCTCATGCATCGATGAATATTCATATGCCGGGTTGGCAGCGTCGTGGTGATGAAGTTTTAGATATTTTATTAACTGAAATGGGATGTAATCCCGCTAAGATTTCATTGGCACACTCAGATCCATCAGGAAAAGATATTGATTATCAATGTAAAATGTTAGATCGTGGTGTTTGGCTTGAGTTTGATATGATTGGCCTCGATATCTCTTTCCCTAAAGAAGGGGCGGCACCAAGTGTTATGGATACTGTAGAAGCTGTCGCAACCTTAATTGAAAGAGGTTATGGTAGCCAAATCGTATTAAGCCATGATGTGTTCTTAAAACAGATGTGGGCAAAAAATGGAGGGAATGGTTGGGGCTTTGTTCCTAATGTATTCCTTTCATTATTGGCTCAACGTGGGATTGATAAATCTATTATCAAAAAATTATGTGTTGAGAATCCAGCTAATTTATTGGCTTAAATCTGAAGTGAATAAATAATAATAAATATACCCCTTGTAATAAATTTAGCGGCACTTTAATCGAGTGCCGCTTTTTTATGTCTCAAGGAAAGAAAGACAAATTGAGGTATTAACGTAAATGGTAATTCTCAATATAACGTAATGAATGTGTTGAACCATTAATCACTAAAGAGTGTGTTTGTAGGTATTGGGTTTGTTGATTAACACCCGATAAGAAATCACCAGCAGTAATTGCCGTTGCTGCAAACATAACATCTTGGTTACGTACTAATGTATCTAATGACAATTTGATATTTACATCAGTCCCCATTTTATGACAGCGAGCAATTTCAGAGATGGCATATTCTCTATTTTCTGCGCTATTTCCTTTTGCAATATCACGAGTAATTAAACGAGCTTGCATATCACCGCCTAATGCCTTAGCTATCGCAGCACTAATAACGCCTTCAGGTGCTCCACCAATGCCGTACATAACATCAATACTGTTATTAGGCATTGTGGCATATAAAGAGGCTAAAACATCACCATCAGGAAGTGTAATAACATTAATGCCTTTAGCGCGTAGATCTTTAATAATATCGTGGTGGCGTGGTTTATCTAAAATAGCGAGAGTTAATTGCTCAATAGATTTATTTAATGTTTGTGCAATAGCATCAAGGTTATATTCAAGACAATGGTTAAGATCAATCACGCCAGCAGCTTGCTTACCAACAATTAATTTTTCCATATACATGTCGGGAGCTTGTAAAAAACTGCCTTCAAAGCCAGCAGCTAAAATTGCTAGAGAATTGTTTTCACCAGTGGCTACCATACGAGTACCGTCAATTGGGTCAACTGCAATTTCTATTTTATCGCCTTTCCCATTACCGACTTTTTCGCCAATATAGAGCATAGGTGCTTCGTCTATTTCACCTTCACCAATGACAATTTCACCATTGATATTTAGGCTATTTAAGCGTTCACGCATGGCACTGACTGCCGCATCGTCTGCTGCGTTTTTATTTTGCTTTCCAATCCAAGGCATTGCTGCAATAGCTGCGGCTTCTGTTACAGAAGCGATAGCATTAGTTAATTCGTCATTTAATTTCATATTATGAGTGTGTTTTGCGATATAAATGGAAGGTTAAGATAGGTTACCGATCATACCTTTTTTTCGAAATTATGTGCTAGGTTTAAATCAAAAGTTCTAGAAATAGGTTATTTAGGAATAAACTAAGATAAATCTGTGAAAATTAAAGTATAACTAAGGTTAAGTAATTAAAACTATATGATGCTTAATGCAAAAGGATTAGGTCTATGGACGACTTTTTGGCGCTCATCGTTACAATATTTGTCGTGGTGTCTTTGTATTGGCAATACCACTCTTATACAAATAGTAATTCATTGCTGTATCGAATTAAACAGCTTGAAGAAAAACTGACTGAGCAACAAGAGAAATTATTTAAGTTATTAAATAAAGATAACGCTGTGGATATTCGTACAGAGGTTGATGCTCAGAAAAGCGAAGTTAAGGATTTATCTCATGATATAAAAAGAGAGCCTCAACCAACAGTTTCAACCGCTTCAACTCATCAACCCAAAACGGTTGACCTTAAAACAGTTGAGTCTATTAACACAAGAGAGCATGTACAAAATAAGGCGAAAAATAAAGAAGTACCTGTATATCAACATGCTAAAACACCACAAGAAACAACATTTAATAAAGTTTCTCCTAAAGAAGAAAATTCAGTTGTTCAGTCTTCTATAGTTAATGATATTAACATTGAAAACAAACAATCGAATAAACCTGAAATACCAACAGTCCCTACACCTAAAGAGCCCGAGCTTTATCAACCTAAGGTAGCTACAAGTCGTTTTGCTCATCATTATCAAAAAGAAGTGAAACAAACATCTATTGAACCTGCATCAGATCCGCGTGTGGAAAATAGAGCAAATGTGGCAAGTGCTAGCCTTGCGGGATCTGAAATAGGTCATTTAAAAAGTGCTACACCTCAAGTAAATAGACCAGCATCGCAATATAGACCTGCTTTAAATCCTCATCCAAAACGTCAACAGAAATCGATTTTGGGACTTATTTGGAATTGGGTAGTAACAGGAAATCCGTTGGCTAAAATAGGGATGTTATTGCTCTTTTTTGGCCTATCTTATTTACTTAAATACAGTATTGAAAATGAGCTTATCTCAGCATCAACACGTTTAATGATGGCTGGAACAGGATGCTTAGCCTTATTAGGTATTGGCTGGTGGCTTAGAAAGAAAAACTTGATATATGCATTAATTTTGCAAGGTGGTGGCATTGGTGGGCTTTACATTACTATTTTTGCCGCAACTAAAATTTATGATTTTATTCCAATTGGTATTGCTCTCGCGATTATGGTGTTTATCTGCTTGGTCAGTGTAAGTTTAGCAGTTATTCATCGAGCCATTAGTTTAGCCGTATTAGCCTCGCTTGGCGGTTATTTAGCCCCTATTTTATTATCTACTGGTGATAACAATTATGTTGGATTGTTTAGCTATTATCTTATCCTTTCAATTGGCATTCTTATTATCAGTCATTGGCAAGTTTGGCGTTTATTAAATCTTATTGGTTTTGCTTTTACTTTTGGTATTGGTTTTATATGGGCAATACCCAATTACACTCATGCCGATTATTTACCTTGCCAGCTGTTTTTAATTGCAAACTGGTTGATTTTTGGTGTCGCAACGGAACTTTCAACATTAAAAAATAAACTGAAACTTAATATTTCTTTTGATGCCACATTATTATTTGGCACACCATTAATTGGTTTTATCTTCCAACATCGATTAGCCTCAGAATGGGAATATGGTGTTGCTATCGCTTCATCACTTTATGGATTAGCCTATTTCGCACTAAGTTGGTTTGTGCTTAAGCATTATCGTGAAGAGGGCAAATTACTGGCAATTGCCTTCTTTATGCTCTCTGCTACTTTTGCAACTTTAGCTGTACCATTTGCATTCTCTGCTGAATGGACATCGATTGTATGGGCAATTGAAGGGGTGATGATCCTTGCATTTTCTGTTTTACAGCAGCAAAAGAAACCCGCTATTGCAGGGACTCTTTTAGTTGCAGTTTCCTTTGTTTTACTGTTCAACATGCCTGTTACCTTGTTAGGTGATTGGCTAATGATCGTAATACAAGTAATCGCTGTATTTGCTGTTGCAGTACTGTGGTATCGAGCTAAATTTATTAATATTGATAATCAAACTATTGGGTATGTAGCACTATTTATCTCTGTTGTAAGTTGGGGATATAGCGTTTTACTTTTACAAGAGTATGGCGAATATTGGCTCTACCCGGAGGTAAAATCCATTACCTTTGCATTTATTCTTATTAGCTGTTGGGGCATGTTCTTTGCGGGTAAGAAAACCCAATTTTCTGAGTTGGCTAGTTGCTCTATTTTATTATGGCCGATGTCAGCACTTATTATGTTAGTGTACATCTATCTTGCAGGTTCACTAATTGATAATTGGTTAAGTGCGATTATCTGGATTGCAATTTTTGCAAGTGGTTTCTACTTGCTTAAAGTAAATACGTTATTGCCGAAACAAAGGATCAATAAAGCGTTGATCCATAGTATGCATCTTGTTTTTATTGGTATTTTCTTATTTACTGAAATTATTTGGCTGCTGGATGTTACGTACCTTTATGTGAGCTTACATTTTGCAAGCGTTATTCTTGCCATAAGTTTATTTATTGCAATAAGCTTTATGTTAGCAATGAAAGTTAATTGGATAAAAGAGTATCAGAATACCTATTGGTTAGTTACTTTACCGATTTTAGGTTTACTGGCACTTTCTTTAATCTTTGCGAACTTTAATAACGGTACTGAAAGTGGAATTAAATTTATTCCATTATTTAACTTGATGGATCTAATGGGTATTATTGGAATATGGGTTGGCTATAAATTTATTTCAGTAATAAAACAGTCAACTAAGTGTCAAGCATTATTGAAAAATAACTTACCTATATTTAATTACATTATTCCCGCGATGATTTTCTGGTGGGCAAACGGTATTTTATTAAGAGGGTTAGTCTTTGCAACAGATATTGATTGGTCGAGTTATGCAATCATTAATTCCAAAGTGATCCAAACCGTATTAGCTATTATTTGGGCGATTACGGCATTAGTGACTATGGTAATGGCGACACGTAAGAAGTTACGCTCACAATGGTTTATTGGTGGTGTGCTGTTGGCTGTGGTTATCGCTAAACTCTTCCTAATTGATACGTCATTAAGTAGTGGATTGCTGAGAGCATTGGCCTTTATTGGTGTTGCAATATTGATTTTATTAATCGGATATTTCTCACCATTACCGCCGAAAAAACAAACTAACAATACAAGTGTGTAAGTCATGCTTTAGCTTGTGTTGTGTTTGTTTTAGTAATTAAATCATGCATATAACCTTAAATGGTTAGTGCATGATTTAACGAAGAGGAGAGTTATAATGCATCAAGGTCAATGTTTATGCGGTAAAGTTAAACTATCGACAACACAAGATATATCTGCGCTCAGTGTTTGTCATTGTAGTATGTGTTTGCGTTGGAATGGTGGCCCAGGTTTTTCGATTGATTGTAAATCAGATTTGAAAATTAAAGGTGAAGAAAATATAACACGCTATGATTCATCTTTATGGGGAGAACGAGCATTTTGTAAGCATTGTGGCTCTCATCTTTTTTATCATTTAAAAGAATCCCATACTTACTATGTATCAGCAGGATTATTTCCTGATGCAAAAGAAAGCAAACTAACAATACAAATTTATATAGATAGCAAACCTCTTTATTATAATTTTGTAGAAAAAACACCAATGCTAACAGAGCAAGAGATTATGAGTATGTTTAATAAATAATATTTTAATTTATTAGTTTTTTGGATTTTTTATTCTTTTAAGACTCTTTTCTATATGAGTCTTTTTTTATGATATTTATTAAATAAACATTAAGTAACACTAAGAAAGAGTTAGGTTACTATTTTTTAGTATAGTATGATGTTTTCTTTAAAGTTTATAACAAGTTGATCTAATGTTTTTTGTTATGTTTTGTTTTGATTTAAAAGGAGAGTTTTATTGATCAATACATTGATAATAAGTCGAGTTGAAATATTTAGCTTGGGAATAAAAACACTTCTTAGTCAGATTAAAAAAATCAATATCCGAAAGGTGATGAATGATGAAAATGATGCATTTCGTTATTGTCGACAATTTTCGGTTAATCTTATTATTATTTATTCAGTACCTTCAGTGTCATTAATTGATTCTATAAAAAGAATAAAGCGATCATCTTTATCAATTAAAATTATTGTTATTTCACCAAAAATAGACTCTATATTATCAATAACACTTCTTCAATTAGGTATCGAAGGCTTTATTGTCGTTGATACTTCTTGTGAAAATATTCTGCAAGCTATTCGACAAGTTTGTATCGGTCAACGATATATAAGCCAAGAGTTAGCTATGGAAATCGCACTCACAAAACTACAGCAAGAATTAAATCCGTTACATCATCTATCTGAACGAGAATTGCAAATTATGTCGATGATCATTAGAGGAAAAAAAATCGCACAAATTGCAAGTGAGCTGAATATTAATACAAAAACAGTAAATAGCTATCGCTACCGAATGTTTAGTAAACTTAAAATCTCAGGTGATGTAGAATTAACACATATAGCAATACGTTATGGGTTAATTGAGATAGAGAGTCATTTACAAAGTGGAAGACAAATTTGACGCCAAAGCATTCTTAAGCCGAGTCACAGATAAACCAGGTGTTTATCGGATGTATGATGCGACAGACACAGTAATCTATGTTGGCAAAGCTAAAGATCTGAAAAAAAGGCTTTCGAGCTATTTCCGTACACAAGTAAATAGCCGTAAGACTGAAGCTTTAGTGAAGTGCATCACCAATATTGATGTCACGATCACCCATACAGAAACAGAAGCTTTATTGCTTGAACATAGCTACATCCAGCGTTATCAACCTCGCTATAATGTGTTGTTACGCGATGATAAATCCTATCCTTATATCTATTTAAGTGGTGATAAACACCCTAGACTTGCTAGTTACCGCGGTGCAAAACATGCGAAAGGGGAATATTTTGGGCCTTTCCCTAACTCTTTTGCAGTAAGAGAAACATTGGCGTTAATGCAAAAATTGTTTCCTATTCGTCAATGCGAAGACAGTGTGTATCGCAATCGTTCAAGACCTTGTTTGCAATATCAAATTGGCCGCTGTCTTGCACCTTGTGTAAAAGGTTATGTTTCTGATGAAGAATATGCTCAACAAGTTAATTATGTACGACTTTTTCTTTCAGGTGATGATTCGCAAGTTATTGAAGGATTGGTTAAACGTATGGAAGAAGCAAGCCAAGAGTTACATTTTGAAGAGGCCGCTCGCATTCGTGATCAAATCCAAGCGGTAAGGCAAGTGACTGAAAAACAATTTGTCGCTAATATTGGTGATGATCTTGATGTGATCAGTGTCGCTTTTAATGGTGCGATTGCTTGTGTTTATGTTCTCTTTTTCCGTCAAGGTAAAGTGTTGGGAAGTCGGAGTTATTTTCCTAAAGTCCCCGCAAATACCTCAATTGATGAAGTTGTTCAGACTTTTATTGGCCAATTTTATTTACAAGGTAGTGCAATTCGAACTTTACCAACTGAAATCTTGCTTGATTTTAATTTAGAAGATAAAGCCATTCTTTCTGAGTCTATTTCTTCAATAGCAGGGCGAAAAATTCAAATTCAAACAAAACCGCGCGGTGATAGAGCTCGTTATTTAAAATTAGCCAGAACAAACGCAGCAACAGCATTTGCTTCAAAACAAGTCGAGCAATCGACAATTTCACAACGTTATACCTCGTTGATGTCTCTTCTTGGCATGAAAGAGATAAAACGAATGGAATGTTTTGATATTAGTCACACTATGGGAGAGCAAACTGTGGCTTCATGTGTAGTATTTGACATGAATGGCCCATTAAAATCTGAATATAGGCGCTATAATATCAGTGGTATTACTCCTGGTGATGATTATGCGGCGATGAATCAGGTGCTCACTCGACGTTATGGTAAATCATTAGAAGAGACTAAGGTTCCAGATATTATCTTTATCGATGGTGGTAAAGGGCAATTAGCACAAGCAATAGAGGTATTTGATTCTCTTGATGTTGATTGGGACAAATCACACCCGAAATTAATAGGTGTCGCAAAAGGGAGTGATCGTAAAGCAGGGCTTGAAACCTTGTTTTTTGTGCCAGAAGGTGAAGGGATGGCATTACCTTCGGATTCACCTGCGTTGCATTTGATCCAACATATTCGTGATGAATCGCATCGTCATGCAATAACTGGACATCGTCAGCGTAGAGCAAAAGTGAAAAATACTAGTTCGTTAGAATCTATTGAAGGTGTAGGGCCTAAACGTCGTCAAATGTTGTTGAAATATATGGGAGGGCTACAAGCTTTGCGAGACGCAAGTGTTGAAGAAATTGCGAAAGTCCCCACAATTTCGACTGCATTAGCAGAAAAAATTTTTAATGCGTTGAAACACTAAGTGTATTGATGCACCATATTAATAACTCTCACTTTTCTAGGTCGTGTAGAACGCTATGCAACTAAATATCCCAACTTGGCTAACTCTATTTCGTGTCGCATTAATCCCATTCTTTGTTTTGGTGTTTTATTTACCATTCAAAGATGCTCCCTTAGTCTGCGCTATTATTTTTATGGTAGCAGCTGCAACTGACTGGTTTGATGGTTTTTTAGCACGTAGATGGAAACAAACTACTCGCTTCGGGGCTTTTCTTGACCCAGTAGCGGATAAAGTAATGGTTGCAACAGCACTTGTTTTAATTACTGAATACTATCATGAGTGGTGGATAACCTTACCCGCAGCAACCATGATTGCTCGTGAAATTATCATTTCTTCACTAAGAGAATGGATGGCTGAATTAGGAAAGCGTAATAGTGTTGCAGTTTCTTGGATAGGAAAAGTGAAGACAACCGCACAAATGGGTTCACTGGTTGTGTTATTATGGCGTCCTACTGTTGAAGCGGAGTGGTTTGGATTCGCTTTATTATATATTGCAACTGTGTTGACATTCTGGTCAATGTTTCAATATTTGAGCGCTGCATGGTCAGATTTGCGCGAAGGTTGATCGAAATGACTGAAAATTCACCGAACAGTCAAAAAGATGCAAATATAGTGTTGACTAGATTCAGGAAATCAGTAGAATGCAACGCATCGAAAGGCACAACGGTTTACGGAAATAAATAAGTAAATCAGCAAGTTCGGTAAAGCGGGAATAGCTCAGTTGGTAGAGCACAACCTTGCCAAGGTTGGGGTCGCGAGTTCGAGTCTCGTTTCCCGCTCCAATCTCTAATGAGATTGAGCAGTTGAGGCGCGTTGGCAGAGTGGTCATGCAGCGGATTGCAAATCCGTGTACCTCGGTTCGATTCCGGGACGCGCCTCCATTAATGCCCAGGTGGTGAAATCGGTAGACACAAGGGATTTAAAATCCCTCGGCTGTAAGGCTGTGCGGGTTCAAGTCCCGCCCTGGGCACCATCTCTTTTAGATAAAGAGTTTGGTGCAAAAAAGTCCATTGTGAATGGCATTGAGAAGTAAGTAATAAGTCGTCCATACCAGTATCTCTCTTAGTAATAAGAATTTACGGACGCACCACAGAATTTAGCCCAGGTGGTGAAATCGGTAGACACAAGGGATTTAAAATCCCTCGGCTGTAAGGCTGTGCGGGTTCAAGTCCCGCCCTGGGCACCATACAAATAGCGGACCTTAAGTTAGGTCCGTTTTTTCTTCCATTAGCAAGCAAGTTGGTGAGAGAAGAGTAAAAACTAAAGTTAGTTTAGAAGTGAATGCTTTAAATTTATTTGTTATCTATCTTGTTTGATAAACGGGTATTAAGTGTAACAAGTAAATACAATTTAGCCCAGGTGGTGAAATCGGTAGACACAAGGGATTTAAAATCCCTCGGCTGTAAGGCTGTGCGGGTTCAAGTCCCGCCCTGGGCACCATATAAAAAAGCGGACCTCAATGAGGTCCGTTTTTTTCTTTATGGATAATATTTTTCTTTTCATATTGGTACGGCAAAAACTTTAACCGTATCAATCAACAAGCTGCTAAAAAGTGATATTAAGACTATCTTTAGCAACATATTTGGATGGTCAATCAAACATAGGTAGATTTGTTTAAAGCCATATTAGATATGGCTTGGTTGCTATTCCAAAGTAAATTAAATTCTTTATCCATAATAATCACTTCCACCGGATAAGCTATTCACACCTTCGATTATTCTTACTCTGGATATTTTATTAGCTGTTTAGTTAAAAGTAGCATCATTTTGATGAGTATCGAGTACGCGTCAGAGTATTGCATTCGACTCCCTATTAGCAATATCCCAAACTATCATTTCTATTTGGATCCTGCATTTTTGAACAGTGTCTGTTGCTCTAGCATCCATCAGATATTCATCGGAGATCTTAGAGAAAATAAGATACAAGAGTGAGATAGGTAAATAGTTCGAATGACCCGAAGGAATAGCATAAAAAAGAAATCGGAGTGGATTAGAAAATCTTACACAACTATCAGAGCGATCTATGATCCTTACTTGTTTGAAATTAAGCCATTGACCATTTTTGTTGTTTAAAAAATTATTTTCAATAATTTTCAAAAAGAGATGAATATAAGGAATATATGGTAAATAAATGTATATACTGAGGGTATTCAAATAAATATTGTATTAGGTATTCCAGATTTATGACTAAAAAAACTATTTATGTTGTTGCAGCTGCAATGTATAACGAAAAAAATGAAATATTTTGTGCCTTAAGATCTCAAAAAATGAGCTTGCCAGGATTATGGGAATTCCCTGGAGGTAAAATCGAACCCGGTGAAACTCCTGAAGAGGCACTTAAACGAGAAATTCAAGAAGAATTAGGATGTGAAATACTGGTACAAGCACATATCGATACTCATTTACACGAATATGAGAATATAAATGTTAATTTAAGTGTTTATAAGTCAGTTCTTCAAAGTGGAAAGATTCAATTATACGAACATGAAAAAGGAATGTGGACTCCTATTTCTGAGCTACTAACTTTAAATTGGGCCCCCGCTGATATCTCTGCTGTTGAAAAAATCTTAAAAGAAGAGAGTCGCAATGCATAAAGATTTTAAGCAGTCTATTTTACACAGCTTTGTAGATCATCAGATACAAGCGAAAGATCACCTTAAAGCTGAGGTTTTTACAAATCAAAGTTATGATGATCAATTGTTGTCAGGCATTATTGATCGATTAAAAAATGTAAAATCATTTGATATTGCGGTCGCTTTTGTGACTAAATCGGGCTTATCTCTACTTAAAACAATCTTGTCAGATTTGTCTCTTAGAGGAATTACTGGCCGACTTCTAACATCAGATTATTTAACATTTAACCATCCTGATACATTTAAAGAATTACTAAAAATCTCTAATTTAGAAGTGAAGATTTCAACAAAGCAGGGATTCCATGCCAAAGGCTATTTTTTTCATTATGAAAATTACTCAACTACAATTATTGGTAGCTCAAATCTAACGGCAAATGCATTAAAGATAAATTATGAATGGAATCTTGCTATTACGAGCTATCAAGATGGTGATATCTATAAAAAATTACGAGATATATTTGAAGATGAGTGGGGAGCTAGTGAATTATTAGATTTGGTTTTTATCAATAAATATACGATTGAATATCAGAAAAATAACAAGCTATACCCGCAAGATAACTCAATATCTAAAGTAGTTAATACAGACATAATTAAACCAAATAAAATGCAGCAAGATGCTTTGCTAAATCTTAAGGCTTTAAGAGATCAAGATAAAAAAAAAGCGCTTATTATTTCTGCTACCGGAAGTGGTAAAACATATTTATCTGCCTTTGAAATACAAAATGCTAAACCCAAGAGAATGCTGTTTCTGGCACACAGAGAACAAATTTTATTAAAGGCATCCGAAAGCTTTAAAAAAATTATTCCCGCTTCATCCGAGATTGAATATGGTATCTTTTCGGGAAATCAAAAAAATTTAAACGCTAATTATCTTTTTGCGACAATACAAACTTTGTCACAGACAGAACACTTAGATAAGTTTTCAGCTGATTATTTTGATTATATTATTATTGATGAAGTCCATAAAGTTGGTGCTACTTCATATCAAAAAATTTTAGATTATTTTAAACCGAAATTTTTACTTGGTATGACTGCTACGCCAGAAAGAACAGATGGATTTAATATTTTTGAAATGTTTAACTATAACGTTGCATATGAGATCCGCTTGAAAGACGCATTAGAAATGGATTTAGTTGCGCCTTTTCATTATTTTGGCGTGGTGGATTATGAGCTTAATGGCGAATTAATTGATAATTTATCCAATCTGAAACATTTAGTTAGTGACGAGCGAGTCGATTTTCTAATTGAAAAAATAGAATATTATGGGTATTCAGGTGATTCACCCAAAGGTTTAATATTTTGTCGTTCACTAGATGAAGCAAGAGATCTTTCAGATGAATTCAATAATAGAAATTATAGAACTGTAGCATTGTCGGGAGAAGATCCACAGGAATATAGAGCACACACTATTAAGCGGCTTGAAGTTGGAGAAATTCAGTATATTTTTGTTGTGGATATATTTAATGAAGGCATTGATATTCAATGTTTAAATCAAGTGATTATGATGAGACAAACGGAATCAAGCATCATATTCATTCAGCAACTAGGTAGAGGATTGCGCAAATTTCCAACTAAAGAATATCTAGTTGTTATTGATTTTATAGGGAATTATCAGAAGAACTATTTGATCCCAATAGCCTTGATGGGTGATAACTCATTGAATAAAGAAAGTATCAGACGAGCAGCTATTGATCCTGGTAATTTATATGGTTTGAGTAATATTAGCTTTGAAAAAATAGCACAGGAGAGAGTGCTTAAGGCTATTTCTTCCGTCAAACTTGATAGTGTTCGATCCATCAAAAAGGCTTACATTGATTTAAAAAACCGTATAGGCCGTATCCCGTTATTGTTGGATTTTATTACCAATAATAGTGTAGATCCTAGTGTTATAGCCAGTTCATATAAAACATATGATGACTTTATTGCCTCAATGGAAGGACAACCCATAAAAACTTTTGGGGTGTATGCGGATGCCGTTTTGCTGTTTTTAATGAGGGAGTTATTAAATGGTAAACGCTTACATGAGGTTTTATTATTAGAAACTTTATATATCCAATCTACATTATTACATGCTAATTATTTAAAAGTTTTAGATGATAATCAAGTTAGTTATACAGTAGAAACTATAATTTCTGTCCAAAGAATATTGAATTATGATTTTTGGGGAGAGATTGAACGAAAAAGGTATGGTGGATCTTCTTTAGTTATTTATGATGAGGCATCAGAAAATTATATTCTGGCATCAGAAATAAAAAATCTATTAGAATGTAATCAAGAGTTTAAAAATCGCTTCTTAGATATTATAAATGTAGCAAAAGCGAAAAATAAAAAATACTCTTCATCTACACCATTAAAACTGTATGAGCGTTACAGTAGAAAAGATATATGTCGATTATTAAATTGGCATAAGGACGAATCAAGTACTATTTATGGTTATCGCCTTAAACATAACACACTGCCTATTTTCACAACTTATCAAAAAACGGAAGATTTGAATTCCAAGGTGCATTATGAAGATAAGATATTAAGTCCAGATCTTATCAAATGGTATAGTAAGTCTAAGCAAACACGAAATTCAGGACCAATGCTTGAAATATTTCAATCTCAAAAAGATAAAACAGCTGTAATACATTTTTTTATTAAAAAAGATGATTCTGAAGGTACAGAATTTTATTATTTAGGCCCAGCTGATATCGTTGAAGATTCGATTATGGATGAGCAAGCAACAGAGATCGATGGAGGAAAAACACACTCTATTGTATCAATGCATTTGCGTTTACATTATTCGATAGAATTAAGTTTGTATCATTATTTAATTGCCTAATTTTTTTAGGCACCATATAAAAAGTGGACCTTATTGAGGTCTATTTTTTT
Source organism: Proteus terrae subsp. cibarius (assembly GCF_011045835.1). NCBI lineage: Bacteria > Pseudomonadati > Pseudomonadota > Gammaproteobacteria > Enterobacterales > Morganellaceae > Proteus > Proteus terrae. Next base: position 2,147,307 of record NZ_CP047349.1, on the reverse strand, counting down.
GATTTTGGCTTTAGCCAGTTTAAGTCGCATCAGTGTCTTAAACATAAAACCACCTGCTTTGCGGGTGGCATTCAAGGGTTATACCAAGAAAAACACCTTTCCGTTACGATATAGATGTTCAAGCTAATATTCGTAACTTAAATAAGGAAAGGTGTTTATGGGCATTAAAGCACAAAGTTCAGCACATACAAAGTGGCTGTGTAAATACCATATTGTCTTTTTGCCGAAAAATAGACGGAAAGTTATTTTTTATAATATTCGTTTAAGTATAGGTGAGATCCTTAGAGACCTTTGTAAGTATAAAGCAGTGGAAATAATCGAAGGTCATCTTATGCCAGATTATGTTCATATGTTAGTGAGTATTCCACCAAAAATAGGTATTTAAAGTTTCATGGGATATTTGAAGGATAAAAGTTCGCTAATGACCTTCGATAGACACGCCCATTTAAAAAACAGAAAGTTTTGGGCGGAAGGGTTCTATGTATGTACAGTAGGGGGTCAATGAAGCCACAATTCAGAAGTATATCAGAGAGCAAGAAAAGTCGGATTTAATCTTGGATAAATTGAGTAGTAAAGAGTATGTGACCCCCTTCAAAGGGTAAGCCAAGGTAGCAAAGGCACTTAGCTTGAACGAAGAGAAAGCTGCGTCATTTAGGCGCAGTCGGTAACAAGCCTTTATAGGGCAAGAGCAAACTACCCATTTTACGGGTGGTTTATTATCAAAAAGTAAAAATTAAATTGAACACATTATCTTATAGTCACTTAAGCTAATATGGTTTTGTAAATTTGATAGTGTGTAAAATAAAAAATCACCTTATCAGTTGTGGCAATAAAGGTGATTTATATTTGATATTGTTTTGTCTAAGTGTTCACCGATTAACTCTTAGTGTCTAAGGCAATAATTCTATTTCTTAGTGTAATAAAGCGAGCCAATACGTCGTCTACCGTAAGAAGCTCTACATTATTTTCAGGCGCTTTTAGTACTTCATTCGCTATATGCCACGGCCCCCAAAAATCAGCATCACTATTACCAAACATAGCTACTGTCGGTACACCAACACCTACTGAAATATGTAATGCTCCCCCATCACTAGTTAGCATTTGATCACATAAAGACATACCGGCCATTAATTCTCTAAGGTTTTGTGTAGGCAGCGGTGTGATAGGAATATTTTTACACTGTTCGAGAATAAATTGTGCTTTTTCGTCATCACCAGGGTGCAGTTTATTATCGCTCCTGCCTGGCGACCAAAAGAGAAGAATATGACATTTTTCGCGTTGTGTTAATTGGTGCGCTAACGCGATAAATTTTTCTGCTTGCCAACGTTGTTGTGGCTTGCGTGAACTAATTTGTAATCCATAAATAGGAATATTTTCAGTTATTTTAATACGTTAGCGAATTGTAGCAATTTCTTCATTTTTGACGTACAACTTTAAAGGACCTGCTTTTTTCTCTATTCCAAGAGGATGGCTTAGTTGACAGAACAACTCAGCGATATGACCTTTATTAGACGGTGTTGGAATTGGATCTGTCACTGCTGAAGGTGTGTCATTGCCAATAGCGATAATACGCTTAGCGCCTGATAATTTTGCCCATTGTAATGCTCTTTTGGCCCAATGATCACGAGCAATAATGGCAACGTCATAATGTTGACGACGCATATCAAGAATAATTTTCAAGCGACTAAGAATAAGTTTTAAGGATGACTGGCCTGATTTTTTATGATGTAACTTGCTGTACACATGGATATTTCCAACAGAAGGGTTACCTTCTAGAATCGCTTGATTGTAAGAGTTTACGAGCAGATCTATTTTCGTATTATATTCATGGGCAAGAGTATCAATTAATGGTGTTGTAAGTATTAAATCACCAATGTTATCTCTTTGTATTATTAATATTTTAGGCATAGTTAGATTTATGTATATTCGAATGAGAGAAGTTCATTGCTGAAAAGTATAACTTCAGCTGTAATCATATTATGTATTTATGATTATAGGCTATTCGACATGTAGGGGCATCTTTATCAGAGAATTAATCTGCTTTTTGAAGAGGAAATAAGAAGGGGGTAAGTTCAAATGTTGAGCTATTGATAATACGATGACTATTTCTTAGATAATCATCGTATTTATTACATGCCTAAATATGAAATTTATTTTAGTGGCTAAGGTGATGCTAACAAGAGTATTGATAGATAATTAAAAACATGCTTCCAAAATATCGAGGACATCTTTAGTGGTTAGTTTTTTATATCCTCTACCAATAATTGTGGTTGATTGCGCAATCTCAGGAAGCATCTCTCTTGTTGCACCTAAGTCTTCTAATGAAGTTACAATACCGCACTCTTTTGTGAAATGTTCTAGTGCATCAATACCTTCAAGTGCAATTTGATTTTGTGTTTTTCCTTCTGTTGAAATACCCCAGACTTGAGTTGCAAATCGTACAAATTTATCAATGCCAAATTTATAGATAAAACGATAATAAGGTAGAGAAATTGCAGCAAGTCCCATTCCATGTGCACAGTCTGTATAAGCCCCTAATTGATGCTCAATCATATGGACTTGCCAATCTTGTGTTTTTGATAATCCTGTGAGGGTATTTAGTGCAAGTGTTGCATTCCACATAAGATTACTTCTTGCTTCGTAATCACTTGGATTTTTAAGTGCGATACGTAAATTATCAATCGAAGATTTTAATAAACTTTCAATTAAGTAATCTGTTGTGTTTGCACCTTGATCAGAGAAATACTGCTCCATCAAATGCGACATGGTATCAAATACACCACTGACCATCTGATACTGAGAAACAGTAAAGGTATATTCTGGATTTAAGATTGAAAACTTAGGAAATACATTGGCAGGAAATACTCGGCCAATTTTATATTTTGTGTCTTCATGTGTAATAACAGAACCCCCATTCATTTCAGAGCCTGTACCTACCATGGTAAGAATTGAAGCAACAGGAATAATTTTATTTTTAACTTCTTGATATTCAACCCAATATTTTTGAAATGGATCTTCATTTTCACAGTAAGCAGAAACAGAGATCCCTTTAGCACAATCAATGACAGAGCCTCCACCAACGGCTAAAATTAAGCTGACGTTATGTTCACGAACTAATTGAGCGCCTTCCATCATTTTTTTATAAGTTGGGTTTGGCATAACACCTGATAATTCAATAATATTTTTACCAGCATGACGGAGTATCGCGATAACTTCATCGTAGAGTCCATTAGATTTAATCGCGTTTCGGCCATACATCAGCATAACTGTTTCGCCATAATGTGATAATTCATCATTCAATTTAGCAAGAGAATTCTTACCAAAATGGATAGTTGTTGGATTATAGTAAGAGAAATCGAGTTGCATTATGAGATCCTATTGCCAGATTAAAGATTATCTAATTGAAGTTTATTGTATTTTTTAACTTCAAATAAGATAGGAATGGATTATTTGTTGAGTAGAATGCTATCGCTTTTGTATTTAGAAATGAATGTCTGATCTTCTTAGTCTCTTGCCTATTTTTCCAAAAAACTAAAATGATGATTGTGAATAATATAAATTTGGTAATAGAGAGAATAAGAAACTTTATAGCGGTTAAATATGATTTGTTTCTTTAAGCATCTTAATATCGGTTGCCGGTGGAGCTCCAAATAATCGGCTATATTCACGACTAAATTGAGAAGGGCTTTCATAACCAACTCGGAAAGTAGTTGTCATTGCTCCTAAATTTTCAGTTAACATCAATCGGCGGGCTTCACTGAGCCGTAATTTTTTTTGGAATTGAAGCGGAGTCATTGATGTCATTGTTTTAAAATGAGTATAAAAAGCAGATTTACTCATTCCTGAACATGAAGCCAATTCATTGATATTTAATGGTTTTATGTAATTACTTTTTAGCCAATCAATCGCTTTAGCTATTTGATGACTATGGCTACCTGCTGTGACAATTTGATTCAATCGTTCACCTTGCTCCGTAATCAATAGACGATAGAAAATTTCACGTTTTATACCAGAAGCAAGAATTTTAATACTATCAGGCTCATCAAGAAGAGTGAGTAAGCGAATAAACGCATTGACTAAAGGTTCTGATAATTCACCAACAGCAATGCCTTTTTGGGCATTAGAATCTGAGCTAAATGTTATTCCACTATCAACAATAAGTTGTGATATTTCTTGCAGATCTAACTCCATAACTAGCCCTAAAAACGGTTTCTCGTTGCTGGCTTTCATAATATTTGCCATAACAGGGAGTTCTATTGAAGAAATTAAAAAATGATTGGCATCGTAAATAAAGCTTTCTTCTCCTAAGATCACTCTCTTTTCGCCCTGGGCAATTAAACAGATCCCTGATTTATGAGTATGGCTGGTAATTGGTGTAGGAGAAGTCCAGTGTGTTAGTGTTAATCCTGGAATGGGGGTTTCAAATTGATTAGTATCATGAGTCCATTTTTTAATCTGCATGGCTAGCTTTTGAGTTAATAACGCCATGTTTTTTAAATTATTCATATGGACCCCATACGTGATAAAGCGATTAATATTATGGTAGTCGTAATATTATAATATATGAGATGAGTATTAGAAAATTATTTGATTTACTTTAATAAGAAATTAGGAAAGGAAATATTAAAAATAAAACAGGCTGTGCCTAATAAATCACAGCCTTATAAAATTCTTATTTATTGGTTTTATTTTTTTCTAACCATTTTTGCATTTGTTCTATTTCAGGGCCTTGCGCATCAATAATAGCTTGAGCTAGTTTACGCATTTCAGGATCAGTACCATATTTCAACTCAATTTTAGCCATATCAATAGCGCCTAAATGGTGGGCTATCATGCCATCAGCAAAAGCAACATCTGCATTATCAGTATTCATTCCTTTTGCCATATCAGCATGCATTTTATTCATAGATTCATTAAGCTCTTTTTGCATTGGAGAGCTATTATGTGATGCATCCATGTTCATATGTGTATTGTTTGCCATTGCACCAAAAGAGATAGCACTCATTAAAATAACTGCGGCAGGTAAAAACTTTTTCATAACAGTTTCCTTTAATTTATCGTGAAATTGTTATCACTCTAAAGATTCCCCCTAGGGGAAGGTCAATGTTGTTATTCAAAGTTTAATATTCTTTACCTTTAATGACGTAATTACAAAAATAGTCTTTTTACCTACTTTATTTCAATGGGTATATATCAATATCTAACTTTATACCTCTTTGCATATTCGGAATTTCTTTATAAAAAAGAAAATTAATGATAACTATTCCCATTAAATCTATTTTACTATAAAGTTGTATAAATAATGCAACTTTAAGGTGTCTATATGGATAATCAAACTACAACGCAATATATGTCTCAAGAACCGTCAAAAGCAGGGCATACCTTTTTAGCGAGTTTAGGGAAAACACGTTTAAGACCGGGTGGTGTAGAGGCATCTGATTGGTTAATTAATAATGCACATTTTACATCATCAAGCCATGTTCTTGAGATTGCTTGTAATATGGCGACAACTTCAATCGAGATTGCCAAGAAATACGGTTGTCATATTATTGCTATCGACATGGATGATAATGCTTTGTCTCAAGCGCAAAAAAATGTCGATAGCGCTCAATTATCACATTTGATCCAATTAACAAAAGCTAATGCGTTATCTTTGCCTTTTCCTGATAATACTTTTGATATTGTGATAAATGAAGCGATGCTGACAATGTATGCAGATAAAGCCAAAACAAAACTAGTAAAAGAGTATTACCGGGTTTTAAAACCTGGTGGCTTATTATTAACTCACGATATTATGAAGAAAAATGATGATGTTAATAGAAAAAAATTAATCGATATAGTGAAATCAAATGTAGCACCTATGTTTCAGCAAGAGTGGCACGATTTATTTATTAATGTTGGTTTTTCAGAAGTAAAAATAAAATCAGGTAATATGAGTTTAATGTCACCTATTGGTTTAATTCGTGATGAAGGCTTATTTAGGACTGCAAAAATAATTAAGAATGGGTTGATAAATAAGAAAAATAGATCACGATTTTTATCAATGTTCCGTTTTTTTAGAGAGAATCGACATGTTTTAAATTATATTGCATGTTGTTCTAAAAAGTAATGTTATCAAGAAAAATTTATATATTAATTAGTGGCACCTAAGTCAAACTAGGTGCTCGTTTTCTTTTATAAATAAGAATAAATAGAACTGTATACCTCCGTAATAAAATGTAAAAAATAAAAAGAATCGTAATCCAGATTGAATCCTATTTATTTTGACTATATATATTAAAAAAGAAATATTAAAAAAATAATTTTTATGTGGAGTTTAATATGAAACAGATACTTATTATTGCGGGAGGAATATTGTCGCTGACTATTATGCTGGCTATTCTTGTTGCTATTTTAATTGTGTCTGTCATTAAAGAAAATACTACTGAGTTTTGGAATGAAAACCGCGAAGTGATTGAAAGTTCGTCATCTACCATACGTGAAACTCTTTCTAGCGTAGATGCAAAGCGCGATACGCTTATGGCTATTTACCAATCTAAAAATAACAATGGAAGTTGTCAGCAGTTAGCTGAAAAGCTAAATGATGTAGAAAAAGCACTTTCTAATGGAAATTTAACGTTACCACGACCCGCAAAAGAACAAATTTCAACTATCAAAAATGCTTTTGATGGTTCAACATCATCTACGAAAAATATTGCTTGCGAACAGGCACTTCAAGTTATTAATGATTTGAGTCAGTAATCTCAATATCCTTTCTATTTTTATTTATCTTTTGTCCAGCAGTAAGATTATTTCGGACTGTTAAATTAATATCTCTTAACTTAATTCAATGAATATTCGATATATTTTTCTTGAAAAGAGCATGTTTTTATTCTTCAACATAAAATAGTGATAGGTCATTTATATCTACAATCTCTCTATTAGAAGATTATGTTAACGTTAAAAAGAAGTTGCGAAGGGGATTTAAAATCATGATATGAGATGCTAAAATTGATAGCTGATTCGCTTTAGCAATGAGATTTAGTGATAAGTTAGTTTATTTTTTGTTTTTAACAAAATACATTTTTATCTTTATGTTATTTTTTTATTTTCAATATAATAAATACATTTTAGCTCAAGTAAGAAAAGTAAATCAGACAAAAGCTTCTGTAAAAAGCATGGCATATATATCAATATAATTTAAGAAAGCATCAATTAATTATGAATATCGCAACATCAAATGTAAATGAAGTTAGCCGTCAAACAGCGTGGATCAGAGTAATAATATTATCATTTGCGGCTTTCGTTTTTAATACAACAGAATTTGTTCCGGTTGCACTGTTAAGTGATATTTCTGACAGCTTCGGCATGCTTCCGGCTCAAACAGGTTTAATGATCACAATATATGCTTGGGTTGTTGCTTTGATGTCTTTGCCTTTAATGATAATGACAAGCAAAGTTGAGCGACGTAAGCTACTTATTATTTTATTTATTCTCTTTATTTTAAGTCATATTTTATCTGGTGTAGCATGGGATTTTAAATCGTTGCTAGTAGGGCGTATTGGTGTTGCATTTTCTCATGCCGTATTCTGGTCGATTACTGCATCACTGGCTATTAGAGTGGCGCCTGCGGGTAAGCGAGCTCAAGCATTAGGTTTATTAGCGACAGGAACTGCATTAGCAACTGTACTTGGTTTACCTTTAGGCCGTGTTGTTGGGCAGTGGTTAGGATGGCGTGCAACATTTATGGGAATTGGTGTTTTAGCTTTAATTACCATGTTTGCATTAATGCGCTATTTACCTTTATTACCAAGTGAGCATTCGGGATCATTAAAAAGTGTGCCCGTGTTATTAAAACGTGGACCATTAATGGGTATTTTTCTGTTAACTGTAATCGCGGTTACTGCACACTTTACCGCTTATAGTTATATAGAACCTTTTGTTGTTGATATTGCCAATTTAGATCAAAACTTTGCCACATTGGTTTTACTTATTTTTGGAGGGGCAGGTATTGTGGGAAGTATTTTATTTAGTCGTTATAGTACCAAAATGCCAACATCATTCTTGTTCTTTGCCTTAATTCTGCTGACATTCTGTTTAAGCTTATTAATGATGAGTAGTCAAAGTTTAACGTCATTTATTGCACTGATTATATTTTGGGGCATCGGCTTTATGTGCATTTGTCTTGGAATGCAAGTCAAAGTGATTGATTTAGCCCCTGATGCAACAGATATCGCCATGTCCATTTACTCAGGTATTTTTAATATCGGTATTGGCGCTGGAGCATTGATTGGTAATCAAGTTATCTTACATGCTGGTATGACAAATCTTGGCTACGCAGGAACAATATTAAGTGTTGTTGCTGTGGTTTGGTGTGGTTTTATCTTTAATCGCTATCGTGTTTCCATGGGCGGAGAACCTCGTCAAAAAAATCAGCTTCATCAACACTAAATAAGTATTTCCACGATATAAAGGCATCTATTCAATATGAAAGATGCCTTTTTTATTTGTTGTAGATGAATATCCTTAATCTCGCTTGTGATAGAATTCACAAAATTGATTTTATATAGGATTAAGGCGAAAAAATGAATGGATTAACTTACCTAATGTTGGCAATTATATCTGAAGTGATTGCGACAACAATGCTGAAAGCTTCTGATGGTTTTAGTCGTTTGTATCCATCTATTGTGGTCGTCATAGGTTACTGTTTTTCTTTTTGGGCACTTTCCCAAGTGGTAAGAGTGATGCCATTAGGTATTGCTTATGCAATATGGAGTGGTCTAGGGATAGTTTTAGTTTCTGTTGCGGCGGTGTTTCTCTATCAACAAAAACTTGATTTACCAGCCATTGTTGGTATGACTTTGATTATTGCTGGTGTTTTAATTATAAATCTACTATCCAAAAGTGCTTCACACTAATAGGAATAACTGGACAAAATTAGGGTGTCTTTGATGCAAAAGAAATTTAAAACAGCTTGTTATCTATTTATGTTAACTAGCTTTGCTTTTATTGCAGGATGCAGTAATTCAACACAGACACAATATTCATCTACACAAGTAGTTAATAAGAGTCGAACAATACCGACAACCAGCCTTGATATTCCCTTAGATGAATCAGCCAAGGCAACCTGTGTCTTTTCAGGTGGCGTGCCTTCTTTAAACTATGAATTACATGGTGGTCAGACACCTGTGTGTCAATTTGCTAATGGTAAGCGTTGTAGTGAACAAGCTTTAATTGAAGGGGCTTGTATACCAGGTTAAAGCTTATTTTGGGTTGAATCTTTAATCACTAATTATCTATTATAAAAATAGCCCTTAGTTTATCGCTAAGGGCTATTTTCTTTTTTTATTCTTTTGTTTTAAAAGAACTTGTTATTTGGCTCATTAATACTAATAAACCCACAACAAAATAAGCTGAGAAAATAATAAGCATCCATTGTGGCATTTCTAAAGTTAAGAATTGCCATTGGCTGACAGAGCAATCACCAGTTGCTTGGAATACAGCAGGGAACCAATCTTGCAGAGCAAACCAAGAGGGTAAAGTGACAAAAAAGTCACAGGTTGCAAAAGGTGATGGATTCAGAATGAGTTGTGTATGTTCCCAAGAAAGTTCAATTCCTCGGTATGCAGAATAAATCCATAAGAAACCACCTGCCATACGCATAAGTGCCATTTTAGGTGCGGTTGCCCCAATCAATGCGGCAACTAATATTCCTAATACCGCGATGCGTTGATAGACGCACATTACACAAGGCATTAATTCCATTCCGTACTGAAAATACAAAGCTGCGCCTTCAAGACCTATTGCTGTTAATGCAAGCAACAGCCATGAAAAACGGCATTGTGACCAGTGACGAAGAGAAGTCAGCATAATAATGTCCATTTAAATATTAAATAAAATAAGTGTATATTCTGCCCAAAAATCAAGCGCAAAAAAAGTCAAAACCTGTTATTTCACAAATATTTACATTCAAGCTTCTTTTAAAGAAGAAAATAGGACTTTCATCAAATAAAAGTCCTATTAATGTGGTGTAACTGTGGATCTATTGTTATGGAATAGCAACTAAACCAATTTCATAGAACCAATGTGTTGCAGGAACAAGCCAAAACTCAACAGCTAGTAAACCAAGTAATGTCATTATAATCGTGTATGGCAGTGCCATTATCACCATTCGGCCATATGATAAACGGATGAGCGGTGATAGTGCCGATGTTAATAAGAACAGGAATGCAGCTTGACCATTTGGGGTCGCAACAGAAGGTAAGTTTGTACCTGTATTAATAGCAACACCAATATGCTCATATTGTGATTGGCTAATTAACCCATCTTGCAATGCAGTTAAGGCCTCACTGATATAAACCGTACCTACAAACACGTTATCTGAAATAGCAGATAGTAGACCATTAAAGAGGTAAAAAAGAGATAGTTGTGAGGATTCTGACGCTTGAAGAACAAACTGAATAATAGGGCCAAATAATTGTTGGTCAATAATAACAGCAACGATAGAGAAGAATACGGTCAATAATGCAGTAAAAGGTAAGGCTTCTTCAAATGCTTTACCAAGAGCATGTTCTTCTGTGATCCCACAAAATGCAGTGGCAAGAATAATAACAGATAAACCGATAATACCGACTTCTGCTAAATGGAGCGCTAAAGCAACAATCAACCAAATACCAATTAATGCTTGGATCATTAATTGAGCTTTTTCTTGCGAAGTACGTTTTTCACTGTTTTTCCTGTCGTATTCAGTTAGAACTTTACGAACTAAATCAGGTAATTCAGCACCATAACCAAAGAGCTTAAAGCGTTCTACTAAGTAGCACACTACAAGACCAGCAAAGAAAACAGGAATAGTGACAGGTGACATTCTGATAAAGAAGGTCACAAAATCCCATTCTAAATGTTTTGCAATAATTAGGTTTTGTGGTTCACCTACCATGGTCATTACGCCACCTAACGCAGTACCGACACCAGCATGCATCATTAAGCTACGTAAAAAGGCACGGAATTGTTCTAAAGTTTGTTTTTTTTCTGCGGTATCAATAAATCCATCATTACTTAATTCTGCACCTGATTGATTCGAGGCAAAATTATGATAAATAGAGTAGAAACCGAGAGAGACACTGATTACAACCGCGATTACGGTTAAAGCATCTAAAAAGGCAGATAAAAATGCACTTGCGAAGCAAAAGGCAATAGATAACATTCGTTTAGAACGAATGGATAACAGCAGTTTAGTAAAAGCAAACAGCAATAATTGCTTCATAAAATAGATGCCTGCAACCATAAAGACAAGAAGCAAAATCACTTCAAGGTTGTTGGCAATTTCATGACCAATTTGTTTTGGGCTAGTCATACCAATGATGACAGCCTCAATGGCAAGTAATCCTCCGGGTTGTAACGGGTAACACTTTAGCGCCATAGCTAGTGTAAAAATAAATTCTACAACTAATAGCCAACCGGCGACAAAAGGGTCAATAAAGAAAAAAATCAGTGGGTTGATAATTAAAAAAGTAAGAATAGCAAGCTTATACCAATCTGGGGAATTCCCCATAAAATTCTTTAGTAGTGCTTGTCTTATACTCATATCCATTAGGTTTCTCATCCTCCAAATAGAGATTTTAAGCGCAATGATACGCAATTGAACCATAGTACGCGCTAATCGCTGTGAAATTAAGCGCATTAGTAATAATAAATTGATAAAGCTACATCAAGTTTTATGATGCCATTCACTATTTAATGATGGTTGAGCTATATCAAAATTACGCATTCTGATATTATCTTTTCCATTATTAGCAGAAAAATCGCTTCGGAAGAAATAAAAATATGGTTATTAAGGCTCAAAGCCCCGCAGGTTTTGCGGAAGAGTATATTGTTGAAAGCATCTGGAATAATCGTTTTCCTCCTGGATCTATTCTTCCAGCGGAACGTGAGCTCTCTGAATTAATCGGTGTTACAAGAACCACATTAAGAGAAGTGTTACAACGCCTTGCTCGTGATGGTTGGTTAACAATTCAACACGGAAAGCCAACGAAGGTAAACAATTTCTGGGAAACATCTGGCCTTAATATCCTTGAAACAGTTGCTCGTCTTGATCATGATCGAGTACCACAGTTAATAGATAATTTATTGGCTGTCAGAACCAATATTTCAGCTATTTTTATACGTACAGCATTTAGAAATAGCCCTGAAAAATGTATTGAAGTTTTAAACCATGAGCTTACCACTGAAAATAGCGCTGATGAGTTTAGTGAACTGGATTACAACATTTTCCGTGGATTAGCGTTTGCGTCAGGTAATCCAATTTATGGTCTTATCTTAAATGGCTTAAAAGGGCTTTATACGCGCGTAGGCCGTTATTATTTCTCAAATATTCAAGCCAAAGAACTCGCGTTAGCATTCTATAAAAAACTGGCTGTATTATGTGAGCAAAAAGATGTCGAGCATGTCATGGAATGCGTCCGCCAATATGGTAAAGATAGTGGTATTATCTGGCAAAGTTTACAGTCACCACTACCTAGTGATCTAGAAGAAGTAAAACGCTAATTACGTTTGTTACTTTATTACAATAGAAAAAACCAGTATTCCTATAATTTGTGGTACTGGTTTTTTTATGTTTTTAAAAAGTGAAAAAGAGTCATTTTTTAGGCAATGCTTTAAATAGGTTATTTTTAGTAAAAAGAGTAACCAAAGTGAGTTAATTAAAGATTTATCATCTTAAATTAAGCCTATTCTTGGATTTTAATAAAACCCCAGCTTTGTCTTCTTACACCTTAAAATCCCTTCAATTTTAAATAATTTACTAATCAATATTATTATAATTTATGGTGATAATTATATCTTGTTGATTTTATGAGTTAATTCAATAATTGTTTTTGAAAATCACTTGTCGAATAGCAATCAAATGTGATTTAACTCTAAAATTTGCTTTTTTATTAGTCTAGATGATTATTCTATATTGGCTTTTTGTGTATGGAATATTATTCTTATGTTATATCAATGTAAATTATTGGAGTCTTGCCATGAAAGTAATCATCTTAGGTGGCGGCGTTATTGGTGTAACGAGTGCGTGGTATCTTGTGCAACAAGGCCATGAAGTCATTGTTGTTGATAGACAAAACAGTGCAGCAGAAGAGACTAGTGCAGGTAATGCAGGTCAGATATCTCCAGGATATGCTACCCCTTGGGGTGCTCCGGGCATCCCATTAAAAGCAGTTAAATGGATGTTCCAAAAGCACGCACCATTAGCAATTAAACCTGATGGCTCACTTTTCCAGTTACGTTGGATGTGGCAAATGTTACGTAATTGTGATGCATCACATTACACCATGAATAAAAGTCGTATGGTGCGTATTGCTGAATATAGCCGTGATTGTATTCGCCAGTTACGCCAAGATACTGGTATTGAATATGAAGGGCGCCAAGGTGGCACTCTGCAACTTTTTCGCGATCAAAAGCAATTTGATAATGCAGCCAATGATATTGCTGTATTAAAGCAAGAGGGTGTTGCTTATGAGTTGTTAACTGCGGATCAATTAAAACTAGCAGAGCCAGCGCTTGAACATGTTAGTCACAAATTGACAGGTGGTTTACGTTTACCGAATGATGAAACGGGTGATTGCCAAACTTTTACGAAAAAACTCGCTAAAATGGCAGAAGATGCCGGTGTTACGTTCCTATTTAACAAAGAAATCAAACATTTGTTATTTGATGGTGATAAAGTTGCGGGTGTTCAATGCCATGATGGATTATTAACAGCCGATCACTATGTTGTTGCCATGGGCTCTTACTCAACAGCGTTTTTGAAAAACAAAGTCGCCATTCCAGTCTATCCTCTTAAAGGTTATTCGCTTACGATGCCGATTATTGATGCTTCAAGAGCACCAACATCCACTATTTTAGATGAAACCTATAAAATTGCGGTAACGCGTTTTGATGAACGAATTCGTGTCGGTGGAATGGCGGAGGTCGTTGGTTTTAATCTGGATATTTTAAAATCGCGCTGTGAAACATTAAAAATGGTTGTGCAAGATCTCTATCAAGGTGGTGGTGATATTGAAAAAGCCACATTTTGGACCGGTTTAAGACCTATGACGCCTGATGGTACGCCTATTGTAGGGCCTACGGCTTATCGCAATTTATCATTAAATACAGGGCATGGCACATTAGGTTGGACAATGGCATGTGGCTCAGGCCAATTATTGGCTGATTTAATTTCAGGAAATAAACCTGCTATTGCCGCTGATGATTTATCTGTGTTTCGGTATATCGATGGCTTTAATACTAAATTGCTCTTACCGGGGCAAAAACTTGATGCAGCTTATTAATTGAGGAAAAACCATGTCCAGACCTACAAAAGTAACCATTAACCTCGATGCATTAAGCCATAATCTGTCTGTTATTAAAGAGAGAGTCAAGGGCAGCAAAGTGTGGTCTGTTGTGAAAGCAGATGCTTATGGACATGGATTATCCAGTGTTTGGCCTGCATTAAGTCATACTGATGGTTTTGCATTAATTGAGTTAGACAAAGCTGTTATGCTAAGAGAGCAAGGATGGGTAGGGCCTATCCTTTTGCTGGAAGGTTTTTTTAAGCCAGAAGATGTCTATTTATTAGAACGTTATTCCTTAACGACAACAATTCATTCTGATTGGCAATTTGATGCTATAGAAAATGCACAATTAGAAAGGCCCATTAACATCTACCTTAAGCTTAATAGTGGAATGAATCGGCTGGGCTACCGACCAGACACTTATAAGCAAGCAATTGCTCGTGCAAAAAGTATCAAAAATATTGGTTCTATTATTCAAATGTCTCATTTTGCTAATGCAGATACGGGATTGAATATGGGGGCACAGAAAAATACCATTAATCAAGCTATGGTAAATGAATTACCTCGATGTTTGGCAAATTCAGCCGCAATACTGTTTGATCCTGAAACTTATCAAGATTGGGTGCGTCCGGGCATTATTTTATATGGTGTTTCGCCTTCAGGTGTTTGGCAAGATATTGCTGATTTCGATTTACAACCCGTAATGGCATTTAATAGTGAGATATTAGCTATTCAACAAGTCAAAAAAGGTGAGCAGATAGGCTATGGTAGCCGATATACCGCTGAGCGTGATATGCGGATCGCTGTTGTTGCCTGTGGTTATGCTGATGGTTATCCAAGACATGCGCCAGACGGTACACCCGTTATTGTTAATGGGCATAAAACACAATTGGTCGGGCGTATCTCTATGGATATGCTAACCGTTGATGTAACGGATTTTCCTGATGTAAGTTACGGGAGTCCGGTTGAATTATGGGGAGAGCAATTGCCTGTTGATGATGTCGCAACGGCATGTGGCACTATTGGTTACGAATTATTGTGTGCAATTGCACCAAGAGTGACTGTTGAAGTGATGATAAATCTACCTAATTCCACTTTTTCTGATCTAAATGAAAGTTGTTGATAATCACTAAACTAGAATAAGCTTAAATTTATTTTGATTTGGTGATCCTATGAGTAACGGCATTGCATTGCGTGTGAAAGGAAAGGTTCAAGGCGTTGGGTTTCGCCCATTTGTTTGGCAACTAGCCCATCGTTTTGGTTTATTAGGGCAAGTAAGTAACGATAGTTTAGGTGTATTGGTGCATTTAACCCCTTCACCTAAAAATGCGCTCTTTATCGAAGCATTAAAAGCAGAATGCCCACCACTAGCACGCATTGAACGAATAGAAGAATCACCCTATCAATGGGAACAGTTGCCTACAGACTTTATTATTGTAAAAAGTGGTGGTGGCGAAATGGATACACAAGTTGTTCCTGATGCTACAACTTGCCAAGTTTGTATTGATGAATTGTTTGACCCTCAAAATCGTCGTTATCATTATCCTTTTATCAACTGCACACATTGCGGCCCTCGTTTTACTATCATAAAAAAAATGCCTTACGATAGGCCTTTTACTTCAATGTCTGAGTTTCCATTCTGCCCTGACTGTAAACATGAATATGAAGATCCCGCAGATAGACGGTTTCATGCTCAGCCTAATGCATGTCCTGTTTGTGGACCTCACATCTGGCTTGCAAATAATCAAGGAAAAGAGTTAGCAATAAAAGAACTTGCATTAACTCAAGCTTGTGAAGCGTTACTTGCTGGAAAGATTGTTGCAGTTAAAGGTATTGGTGGTTTTCATTTAGTATGTGATGCACGCAATAATGAAAGTGTTGCATTATTACGAGAGCGCAAATATCGACCTGCGAAGCCACTCGCTGTGATGCTCACCGGAATTGATCAAATTAAAGCAGATAAGCAAGATCCAGATTTTCTTCCAACCGCTATCCAAACGTTGCAAAGTACTGCCGCCCCAATTGTATTAATCCCCAAAACAGTTGCACCTAAGCTTGCGGAGCTTATTGCGCCAGGATTAACTGAAATTGGTGTTATGTTGCCATCCAATCCGTTGCAACATCTATTAGCGCGTGGCACAAATATTCCACTTGTTATGACATCAGGCAATGCATCAGGTCATACGCCGGCATTAAGTAACGAAGATGCCTTAATGCAATTGAAAGATATTGCAGATTTATTCTTAATGCACAATCGAGAGATCATACAAAGAGCTGATGACTCACTTGTTCGCATTGAGGGTAAAAAGAGTGTGATGATCAGACGCTCTCGTGGTTATGTCCCAGATGCGATTTCATTACCTGAAGATTTTGGAGAGCAACCCTCAGTACTCGCGATGGGAGGCGATCTCAAAAATGTATTTTGCCTATTACGCCAACATCAAGCCATTATGGGGCCTCATTTAGGGGATCTTGATGATTTAAGTGTGCGACAGCAGTTGATAAAATCGTTGGCTCTCTTTCAGCAAATTTATCGTTTTACGCCTAAAGCGATAGCGATAGATGCGCATCCTAACTACATTAGTCATCAGTTGGGTAAACAGTTTGCTCAAGAGCAAGATATTCCTGTTATTGAAGTCTCTCATCACCATGCACATATTGTTTCTTGTCTCGCCGAACATGGTCATACACATCAACAAGGTGCTGTCATTGGTATTGCGCTTGATGGATTAGGTTTTGGACAAGATGGCACGCTATGGGGAGGGGAATGCCTGTGGGTGGACTATCAAAAATCAGAGCGGGTTGGGGGGCTTCCTGCTGTTGCGATGCCCGGAGGTAATCTTGCCTCAATTCAACCTTGGCGAAACTGGTTCGCACATTTAGCTACTTTTTCTGAAGATTGGCAAGGTAGTGTAATCGCCCAAATGGTGCCTAGCAATGATTTGCAGATATTAAGTAAGGCCATAGAGCGTGGCTTAAATTCACCTAAAGCCTCTTCTTGTGGGCGTTTTTTTGATGCGGTTTCAGCATCATTAGGATTAGCCCCTAAAGAGATAAGTTGGGAAGGTGAAGCGGCTTGTTATCTACAAACAGCAGCATTAGCGTGCCATCAAGAAAAACAGGCAGAAATAATTAAGCAGTATGGGCATTTAATGCCAGTAAAAAATAGTGTGCTTGATTTGTCGGTTTTTTGGTCGCAGTGGGAAAGTGTAGCGCTGAATGTCAGTGAAAAAGCATGGTTATTTCATTATTTATTAGCTGAAGGTTTAGGCGATATTGCATTGCAATATGCAGATAAATATCAGATTGACACCATTGTACTTACGGGCGGTGTGTTAAATAACACATTACTCAAACATCTGTTTAAGAAAAAATTAAACAATAAAAAAGTACTTACCCCTATGATGTTACCAGCCGGAGACGGTGGTATTGCATTAGGGCAAGCACTGATTGCTACACATTTAATGCAAAACTAAAATGATTATAGGTAAAATAATACCAGTTTTAGTTATTTGTGACTGAAATAGGTTTTTGGTTGCTACTTTATTAATGACAATATGGAAAATCATCGTGAGTAATAAGAAGATTATCATTTCTTTAGCCGTTATCGCAGGGCTTAGCACACCAGCAGCATTTGCTGGCGAATGGTCAATAGGTGGTTCAGTCTTAGCGCAAGTCACTCCTTATAAAGGGGCTAAATCAAAAGATTATTTATTACCAGTACCACAAGTTAACTACCAGTCAGAAAACTTCTATTTCGCAACGTTAGCTGCAGGATATTACCTGTGGAATACACCTAAAGATCAGCTTTCTGTTGATTTGCACTATTATCCTCAGGCTTATAAACCAAGCGATAGTGATGATGAGCAAATGAAAAAACTGAATCGTCGTCGTGACACCATGATGGGTGGCTTTACTTATAAACACCACGAATCATGGGGTAGCTTAAGAGCGATCGTATCGGGTGATATGTTAGGAAAAAGTAACGGTATTATCGCTGACGCGGCTTATTTATATCCTTTTGAATTCGGTAACTGGTCTTTACAGCCGGGTGCTGGTGTTGTTTGGGAAAACAAAAAACAAAACCGTTATGCTTATGGAATTAGTCATGCAGAATCACAACGCAGTGGTTTAGCAGAATATACGCCAAATGATAGCTGGAGACCTTATGTTGAAATCTCCGCTAATTATAAATTTGCTGAAAAATGGAATTTCTTTGCGATGGGGCGTGTTGATCATTTACCAAGTGAAGTGAAAGACAGCCCTATGGTGAATAAATCTGTTACTGCGATTGTGTGGACAGGTGTGACTTACACATTTTAATTAGCAGAAATCTGACTAGAATTTAGTGAGATTAATGATGATAAAAAAGCTTCGATTTAAACTCGAAGCTTTTTTATTGTGTAAGATGCCAGCAATATTTTATTTTTCAGCAATATTCTTACGAACACGGACTACCAAAGATAAACGGCCGGGATGAACGTTATCTGGTTTTAATGGCTGGTGGATGCGTGCGGTTTCTACACAAGCCATTTTACGATAACCGCCAGAACTCATATCTTTCATTGAACTTGCAAGCTCTGCGCCGGGGTTCCAACACACGACATCACTATGATGATAATGATGAACTTCAATTGTACGATCCCAACCATCATCATGAATGAGATTGAAATCATCAGGCTCCGTATAAAGCCTGTCAGTGCGTCCATTAAAGCGTAATGAGGTTTCATCAGTGTAAACCTCTTTATCTGCCACTGTGTCAATGTAGTGGCCTCCTAGGCCGGTTACAGAAACATTATCGATATCACTCACATTAAAGTAAGAGTGAAGAGCAGCTGTCGCTTCATAATCACCATAAGATTCTAATTCAACCTCACAGGTTGCTCCTAATTTAAAACGAGCAATAACAGTAAAGGGATGGGGCCAATATTTTTGTGTTTGTTGACTCTCTTTTAATGTCATGGTGATGAGGACACCATCATCTTGTTCTGTATGAGCACTAAACTCCCAAGGAAGAATACGTGCAAATCCATGACTTGGTGTACCTGCTGAAGCAAACCAAGGCCAGCAAATAGGGATACCACCACGAATGGCAACACCTGGAGTGAAGAGAGAGGCTTCACTTACCCAAAATACAGGATGTTCTTGTGCGGGCTGCCAAGCGATTAAATGTGCGCCTTGAAGGCTGATAGCTGCGCGTACTTTAGGATGTGAAATAACAAGGATAGGAAGTTCGCCTAATTGCCGACGACTTAAGTAAGGGGATATTTGTTCAATAATCGGCAAAGAAAAAATTTTCTCATTCATTATCTTATGACCTTTATGTCACTGGCTATTTCAATACAATAAACTGACTGGCTAGAAAATAAAAGAGCCACCGAAACGGTGGCTCTAAAAGAAATCGTGACTTTCTAAACTCTAATTATTTAGAGATATGAGAAATCAGATCCAGAACTTTGTTTGAATAACCAACTTCGTTATCGTACCAAGCAACTAATTTAACAAAGTTGTCATTCAGAGCGATACCTGCTTTAGCATCAAATACTGAAGTCAGAACTTCGCCATTGAAGTCAGTTGAAACAACTGCATCTTCAGTGTAACCCAGAACGCCTTTCAGTTCGCCTTCAGCTGCTGCTTTGATAGCGTCACAGATTTGAGCGTAAGTTGCTGGTTTTTCCAGACGTGCGGTCAGGTCAACAACAGAAACGTTAGGAGTAGGAACACGGAAAGACATACCAGTCAGTTTGCCGTTCAGTTCAGGGATAACTTTACCTACAGCTTTAGCAGCACCAGTTGATGAAGGGATGATGTTCTGGGAAGCACCACGACCACCACGCCAGTCTTTTGCAGATGGGCCATCAACAGTACGTTGAGTTGCAGTTGTTGCGTGAACAGTAGTCATCAGACCTTCAAC
The DNA here is from genome assembly GCF_011045835.1 of Proteus terrae subsp. cibarius. Classification (NCBI taxonomy): domain Bacteria; kingdom Pseudomonadati; phylum Pseudomonadota; class Gammaproteobacteria; order Enterobacterales; family Morganellaceae; genus Proteus; species Proteus terrae. Next base: position 2,127,084 of record NZ_CP047349.1, on the reverse strand, counting down.
GATACCGAAGTTGTCGTTGATAACTTTAGCTAAAGGCGCTAAGCAGTTAGTAGTACAAGATGCGTTAGAAACGATATCTTGGCCTGCGTATGATTTATGGTTTACGCCCATTACGAACATTGGAGTGCTGTCTTTTGAAGGACCAGTCAGAACAACTTTTTTCGCACCAGCTTGGATGTGTTTACGAGCAGTTTCGTCAGTTAAGAACAGACCAGTTGCTTCTGCAACAACGTCAGCACCGACTTCGTTCCATTTCAGATTTGCTGGATCTCTTTCTGAAGTTACGCGGATGGTTTTACCATTAACAACGAGGTGGCCATCTTTTACTTCAACAGTACCGTTGAAACGGCCATGAGTTGAATCGTATTTCAGCATGTATGCCATGTAGTCTGCGTCTAACAGATCGTTAATACCTACGATTTCGATATCTGAACGTTCTTGAGCAGCACGGAAAACGATGCGGCCGATACGACCAAAACCATTAATACCTACTTTGATAGTCATATGTATTCCACCAGCTTTAATTTAGTGAATTAAAAAGTTGCTTCTAAAGTTACCAAAACCGCGCCAATCGTCAAGCGGAATCGTGTCAATAATTGCAAAAAATCAATTAAAAAAACACTTTTCGCTTAAAGATTGGTCGTTTTAGCTAAATGTTACGCTGTGTATTATCGGGATCAACGCCGATAAATGAAGTTACCTTTGCTCTATTATGTGAAATTCATCACATTTCAAAAACTAAAGATTACTCTTGATGATTTTAGACTATATTTTTCAGATTTGTTGTTAAATCTTTGTTATTATTCACTGTTGTTTTAAAAAGCATTTTTCTGGGCAAGAGGTCGATATGGCAGATAATGAAAAGAAAGTGAATATTTCAAGTAATAACAATCACCTTGATTTATCAATACTCAACGAAATGCAACGTTATGTGACGCAACAGCAAGGCACAGAACCTCCGTTTAGTGGTAAATTATTACACAATCGTCAAACAGGTATTTATCACTGTTTATGTTGTTCGGCTCCTTTGTTTTATTCAGAAACAAAATTTGATGCTGGATGTGGTTGGCCTAGCTTTTATCAACCCGTTAGTGATAATGCAATTCGCTATATTGATGATTTTTCTCATAATATGAAAAGAACTGAAATACGTTGTCAGCAATGTGATGCACATTTAGGCCATGTTTTTAATGATGGCCCAGCCCCTACAGGGGAGCGTTATTGTGTCAATTCAGCATCTCTTTCATTTACGAATAGTGAAACAGGCGAAAAACAAATCGGTTAATCCAGTTAAATTAACAAAATGATAACAATAGAAAAAACGATTCAGCCATTTCAATAGATTATTTAGTTTATGGAGCAATCAATGGAAGTTAATGAACTTATTTCGATGGTAACCCCTGAAATTTACCAACGTATTTCAACCGCAGTTGAACTGGGTAAATGGCCTGACGGCGTTGCATTGACTGATGAGCAAAAAGAACATTGCATGCAGATTGTTTTATTATGGCAGGCGAAAAATAATCACACACCTGAGCATATGACTGTGGGAACTAATGGGCAGATTACCATGAAGAGCAAACAAGAATTAAAAGCTCAGTTTCAATCTGAACGTTTAGCAACACTAACACCAATGGATGATGACTAAAACGTGTATTGAATGAATAGAATCGAGATAAAAAAGGGGGGTTATTAACCAAACCGGTTAAAATTAACCCCTTTTTTGTTTTATGAAGATGAAGAAAATAACGAACCTATTGATTGTTACGATTAAGCCAATGTGCTGAATCAATTAATACCGCACCTTGTGCCCGCATCTCTTCTAGTGCTTTTTCGCTGTCATCATCTTGAATATTTACGCCACGACAACCATCTGTAATTACGGTCACATGATAACCTAACTGTAAAGCATCCAGTACCGTATATTTAACGCAGTAATCCGTAGCAATTCCTAAAATATAAAGATGTTTTATATTCAGAGTCTGCAAAAGAGTATGCAAGCCCGTCTGATATTCATGGTCGTTATCAAAAAAGGCACTATAACTATCAATAAGACGATTTTGCCCTTTGTAAATAATATGGTTTATTAGTGCTTGGTTTAATTCAGGGTGAAATGCAGCACCATAAGAATTTTGTACACAATGCACAGGCCACCATACTTGTGGTAATCCATTAAGCGTTCCAATTTCTCCTACAACAGTGCCTGAATTTTCAGCAAAGCTAAGATGATCGGCTGGGTGCCAATCTAAACTGGCAATAATGGGATTTTTAGATAGCTTAAAATCATGAATAAGTTGGTTGGCTGTTTGTATCACTATATCGCTTTCATTAACAGCTAATGCACCACCAGTACAAAAATCGTTTTGTATATCAACCAATAACAGTGCAGAATTTTTCACCAATTTTACCTTTAAATTAAACTTAGTCGTTATCGTCTAATGTCATTTCACCGCGAAGGTTTTGTTGCATTAGTCGGCAGATCTCTGTGTAATTATATTGTTGGCTAAGGAGATAATGCAGTTTAGTTAATGTTGCTTCAAATGTCATATCAAAGCCACTGATCACACCCACTTCCGCTAATGCCTGACCTGTTGCATAACCTTCCATATTTACTCGACCAGAAATACATTGCGTAAGGTTGATAACAACAATGCCACGCTCAGTTGCTTCACGTAGGGTTGAAAGTAGAGCAGGATGCGATGGTGCATTACCGACACCATAAGAGCGCAATATTAAGGCTTTTACAGGTTGCATTAAGATATTTTTAACAACTTCATCTGAAAGACCTGGATAAATGGTGACAACGCCGATCGGCTGAGGCGTAATATTATGTGCAGTAAATTCGCCTTTTCCTTTTGGAAATGAATTAATTTTAAATTGTTTAATATTAATACCCGCTTCTAACAGTGGGGCGCTATTGGGTGATGCAAAGGCGTTAAAACCATCTGCATGGGCTTTTACTGTGCGGTTCCCACGATACAGCGTGTTATTAAAAAATAGCGCCACTTCATTAATTGGGTGATGTGCTGCGAGGTAAAGTGCATTTAATAGGTTTGTTTGCCCGTCAGAACGTAAGGCTTCTAAAGGAATTTGAGAGCCAGTAACGATAATCGGTTTGCTAAGATTCTCAAACATAAAAGAGAGTGCTGATGCGGTAAAAGCCATGGTATCTGTACCATGAAGAATAACGAACCCGTCATAGTTGTGATAATTTTCATTAATATCATCAGCAATGGATTGCCAATCTTCTGGTGTGATATTTGAAGAATCAATTAAAGGAAGGTGCTCTTTAATTGTAAAATCAGGCATCTCCTCACGGTGGAATTCTGGCATTTTAGCTAATTGGCGTTGTAAATGCCCTGATACAGGAATATAGCCATGTTCAGAATGTTGCATACCAATAGTACCGCCAGTATAAACAACGTAGATTGATTTCTTTTGCATCAGACAAAGCACTCTTATTAAGCTGTGAGAAATACCTGATTATAGGGAGTTTGCAGAATAAAAAAAGGAAAGGATGCTAAAAAAAGAAAATAGAGACTGACTAATATCTACTTTAAATCATTGTGTTAAAAATAGTTTGAATATAGACGAACAAAAAGCATTCATCAGAATATCATTCTATCAAAAGCCAGAAAAAGGAGAGAAATACACCTGTTCAGTGTAAACAGGTGTATCAGTGGAAAGACTATTGAATATCACCACAAGATAAACAATACGCATAGCGATTTAGCGGATCGTTCATATTGCGATAAAACTCTGTCTGTGTTTTAACTTCTTTTAAAACAGGCGCAGGAATATAAGCTTGTAACGGATCAGGAAGAAGTGCTTTTGCATTAGACGATAAGCTCATAATGATTTGCTCAGAAAGGCTTAATTCTGGTTTCATCCAATCAATAACAGGTTGGTCAATTTTTGCCATTTTAGCGACTGCATCAATAGCATCATCAAAGTCACCAAACTCATCAACTAAACCGACATTCTTTGCATCTATTCCTACCCACACTCGGCCTTGAGCAATACGATCAATTTGAGCGGGTGTTTTTTTACGAGATTCAGCCACTAAATTAAGAAACGTTTTATAACCACTTTCAATATTGAGCTGTAAAAGCTCTGAAAATTCTTCAGGTAGTTTATTTGTGACAGATAATCCGGCTAATGGTGAAGTTGTGACACCATCAGTATAAACACCAATAGATTCTAAGCTGTTCTCAAAAGTATTAATAACGCCAAAAATACCAATCGAGCCAGTTAATGTTGATGGGCTAGCAATAATCTTATTTGCAGGGGTTGAGATCCAATATCCACCTGATGCCGCTAAACCTCCCATTGAAACAACCACATGTTTTTTCTGTTGTTTAAAGGCGGCAATTTCACTACGTATTTGCTCTGATGCAGAAACACTACCACCAGGGCTGTTTACACGTAAGACAAGCGCCTTAATATTTGGATCTAAACGTGCTTGACGAATTTGATTAGCAATAGTTGACCCTCCCGCTGAACCCGGGATACTTTCACCATCAATAATGGCACCTTGAACAACGACTACGGCAATATTACCTTCATCACTGGCAGGTAAAGAGGAGGTTAGCGTATCGGCATAATCATAAATACTGATATTGTTAAATTGCTTGCTCTCTTTATCCCACTGGAAGGTTTCTGTCATATCAGCTTCAAATTGAGCATATGAGCTTACAGAATCCACTAATTTACGATTTAGCGCATAAGTTGCGTTATCCCCATCCGCATTACGTAGCTGTGCAATCATCTCTTTTGCACCAGGGAAAACATCTTCTATGGTAATGCTACGGTTTTCTGCAACTTGGGTTAAATATGTAGACCATAGTGCATTAACTAAACGTAATGACGCTTCTCGAGATTCCGCAGACATGTCATTACGCATTAATGGTTCAACCGCAGATTTATACGTTCCGACGCGGAAAATATGAGTACTCACCTTTAAGTTTTCTAACAGTGTCTTGTAATAGAGATTTTGAAAGCCAAAACCATAAACACCCACAGCACCTTGAGGTGTGAGATAAATTTTATCAGCATAAGAAGCGAGATAATATTGTGGCTGATTATAATAACCGCTTACTGCAAAAATTGGTTTGCCTGTCTTTTTAAATTCATTAAGTGCTTTACCAATATAATTTAGCGAAGGTTGGTCTGCGCCTGCAAATTCATCAAGTTTGAGCACCATACCTTTAATTTTTGGATCTTGAGAGGCGAGGCGTAGTGTATCGACAACTTCAAATAATGAATTTTCTTGGAGCTGGCTACTAGAAACACCTAAAAGCTCACGTCCAACTTCACCTAAAGGATTTTGGGTTGCCGTTTGGTCAACAATCACACCCTTAAGGTCAACAAGAAGGGCACCTTCATAATCCATTGGTTTTTGTGCTTCTTTGCTAATTAAGAAAATACCAATGACCATAAAAAGAAGGAAAAAGAAAATAACGTTTAAGATTAATTTCCTGATAAAGTTAATGGCTTGCCAACTAAATTTTAATATTGCGCCGATTAACTCCATAATTTTACTCATATTATCTCCACATCATGTAAAGCTAAATTTTAATCCTAAACAGTCATGCTAGAATTATTGGTAAGCAGGCTACATTCACATAATCTCATACTATTAAAACAAAAAATATTGTTAGTAATAGAGAGAATAGCAATAACAATGAAGGAATATTCTAATATAGCTCTTATTGAATGTCTGTCATTGATTTTTAAGAAACCATTGATGATAACTTTTTGCTTAAGGTGTTGTTAAGTAAATATTTACCTTATGTCAAAATAGCGAAACAATTTCACACAAAAAGGGTTTAACGTAATATAGGAATTTGTCGAATTAAAAAGAAAATAAGAACCAAGGCCAGTATAAATTAACTGAGGTAAACTAAGGTTAATCATTTTATGAACAATAAATTACGATTAAATAACCACACAGCGGATTTTTAGAAAAATTCCCGCCTAAATCTATGGATGGTGGTAATATAACAGTTTGTTATACTGCGAATTGATAAGAACTGTCCATCCCCATAAGAATGGGATCTTGCTAAAATAAAATGCTGACAGGAGAATAAAAATGGATGCATTAACACTGCTTTTGAACCGCCGTTCAGCTTCCCGACTGACTACTCCAGCCCCTGATAGTGAAGCCCTCAATACTATTTTACAAGCCGGTATGCGCGCGCCTGATCATGGTGCACTTAAACCTTGGCATTTTATTGTGATGCAAAATGAAGGTATAGAGCGTTTTAGCCAATTACTGCATAAAGCCGCGGTTGTGGGTAATTTAGGGCCAGAAGTTGAAGAAAAAGCAAAAAATGCACCTTTTCGTGCCCCATTAATCATCACTGTTATTGCGAAAGTGAAAGATCATCCAAAGGTTCCTGAATGGGAGCAAGTTGTCGCTGCTGGTTGTAGTGTTCAAGCAATGCAAATGGCTGCGGTTGCTCAAGGATTTGGGGGAATTTGGCGTTCAGGTTCTTGGACTCATGATGCAGTGGTAAGAGAAGGACTTGGCTGTGGTGAACACGACCAGATTATTGGTTTTCTTTATTTAGGCACGCCAGCCCTGAAAGCGCCAATGACGGTTTCTCCTGCTGACTTAACTGATTTTGTGACTTATTTTTAAAAAAGGATGGCATGTTATGTCTGAAGCAATTCGTTTAACACAGTACAGTCATGGTGCAGGTTGTGGTTGTAAGATATCACCAAAAGTTTTAGAAACCATTTTACATAGCGAACAAGCTAAATTTCATGACCCTCATTTACTTGTAGGTAATGAAACTAAAGATGATGCAGCTGTTTATGATTTAGGAAATGGTACAGGTATTATTAGTACTACTGATTTCTTTATGCCAATCGTTGATAACCCTTATGATTTTGGGCGTATCGCTGCAACAAATGCAATCAGTGATATCTTTGCGATGGGGGGGAAACCTATTATGGCGATTGCTATTTTAGGTTGGCCTATTAATAAACTAGCACCTGAAATTGCGCGTGAAGTGATTGAGGGTGGCCGAGCAGCTTGCCAAGAAGCAGGAATTTCACTGGCTGGTGGTCACTCAATTGATGCACCAGAACCTATTTTTGGCCTTGCAGTAACAGGTGTTGTGTCTGTGAGCAAAGTGAAGAAAAACAGTGAAGCTAAAGCAGGATCTCAACTCTTTTTAACTAAACCTTTGGGGATTGGTGTATTAACAACCGCTGAGAAGAAAGGTCTGTTAAAACCAGAGCACCAAGGTTTAGCGACAGAAATTATGTGCCGTATGAATAAAGCTGGTTCTGATTTTTCTGATATCGAAGGTGTCACTGCAATGACTGACGTTACAGGATTCGGTTTATTAGGGCATTTAAGTGAGATTTGTGACGGCTCTGGTGTACAAGCCACTATTCATTTCTCTCAAGTACCAAGATTACCAGAAGTAGAGTCTTATATTGAACAAGGCTGTGTTCCGGGGGGGACAGGGCGTAACTTTGAAAGTTATGGTCATTTAATTGGTGAGATCACTGAAATGCAACGTAAATTACTTTGTGATCCGCAAACATCAGGTGGCTTATTATTAGCAGTATTGCCTGAAGCGGTTGAACAAGTGAAAGAGGTTGCCTCACGTTTTGATATCGAATTAACTTCTATTGGTGAGCTAACCGCGCCAGTAGCTGGAAAAGCGTTGATTGAAGTGACTAACTAAAGTAATGAGATTATTTATTGCAGAAAAACCCAGCCTTGCTCGTGCTATTGCTGATGTATTGCCAAAGCCTCATAAAAGGGGCGATGGCTTTATTCTTTGTGGTGATAACCAGTATGTGACGTGGTGTGTTGGTCACTTACTTGAACAAGCTGAGCCGGATGCATACGACCCGCGGTACGCCCGCTGGTCGTTAGATGATTTGCCTATTATTCCTGAAAAATGGCAACTCAAGCCCCGAGCTGATGTTAAAAAACAGCTAGAAACTATCAAAACACTACTTAAGCAGGCAAAAGAGGTGATCCACGCGGGAGACCCCGATCGTGAGGGTCAGCTTTTAGTCGATGAAGTGCTTAACTATTTAAATATCAGCGAAGATCAAAGGAAACAGGCGCGTCGTTGCTTAATTAATGACTTAAACCCAGCAGCAGTAACGCGTGCTATTGATAAGCTACGTTATAACCATGAGTTTGTACCATTGTGTGTATCGGCTTTGGCGCGAGCAAGAGCAGACTGGCTTTATGGTATTAACATGACTCGAGCCTATACGCTTTTAGGTCAACGCAATGGCTATCAAGGTGTATTGTCCGTGGGGCGAGTACAAACACCAGTATTAGGCTTAGTGGTTCGTCGAGATGAAGAAATTGAAAATTTTGTGCCTAAAGATTTCTTTGAAGTTAAAGCGCATGTTGTAACACCTGCCGATGAACGCTTTACCGCGATTTGGCAGCCAAGCGAGCATTGTGAACCTTGGCAGGATGAAGAAGGGCGATTATTAAATCGTAAGCTTGCAGAGCATGTTGTTGAGCGAATTAAAGATAAACCTGCCAATGTAACGGATTATCAAGATAAGCAAGAATCTGAAATAGCACCGCTTCCTTTTTCGCTTTCCGCATTACAAATTGAAGCCGCAAAACGCTTTGGTTTAAGCGCACAGCAAGTCTTAGATACATGCCAAAGGCTATATGAAACGCATAAATTAATCACTTATCCGCGTTCTGATAGTCGTTATTTGCCTGATGAGCATTTTGCTGGTCGCCATGCCGTTATTAATGCGATTAGCGCACATGATGCAAGCCTATTACCGCAAGATACCTTAGATATTGATAAAAAGAATCGTTGCTGGGATGACAAAAAAGTTGATGCCCACCATGCAATTATTCCAACGGCAAAAACGGGTAATATCTCATTAAGTGAAAATGAGAAGAATATTTATTATCTCGTGGCTCGCCAATATCTAATGCAATTTATGCCTGATGCTGTTTATCGTAAATGTGTTATTGAACTTGATATTGAGAATGGCAAATTTATCTCTAAAGCACGTTTTTTAGCGCAAGCAGGCTGGAGAATATTATTAGGTGCTAAAGAGCAAGATGCCGAAAATGATGGCTCTGCATTGCCAGTCGTGGCGAAAGGTGATGAGTTGCTGTGTGAAAAGGGAGAGATTGTTGAAAAGCAAACGCAGCCACCAAGACCTTTTACTGATGCGACATTGCTTTCTGCTATGACAGGAATTGCGCGCTTTGTTCAAGATAAAGAACTTAAGAAAATCCTAAGAGCGACGGATGGATTAGGTACTGAAGCGACAAGGGCGGGAATTATTGAGCTGTTATTTAAGCGAGGCTTTTTGCAAAAGAAAGGACGAGCCATTAACTCAACTCCAGCAGGTAGAGCATTAATTCATGTATTGCCAGATATGGCAACTTTACCGGATATGACGGCACATTGGGAATCGATACTCACGCAAATTAGTGAGAAGCAATTTAAATATCAAGATTTTATGATGCCATTAAATAACACCTTGATAGAGTTGATTACTCAAGCGAAACGTCGTCCGAATATTCAAGCTTTCAGAAATCTTCCCGCACCGGCGCATAATAAAAAGCGTAAGGCAGCAACTAAAGGAAGTAACAAAGCAGGCGCTACAAAAAATAAAGCGCAGAATAAAGCAGCAACAACGGATAATTAAGCACAAATAAAAGCACTTCCTGCGTTATCTCAGGGAAGTGCTTTTATTGAATTAAAATTTAATTAGATTTTAAATTCAGCCCAAACTGGTGCGTGATCAGAGGGTTTTTCCATTCCTCGGATCTCATAATCAATTCCTGTTGAAATACAATTATCCGCTAAGTAGCGACTTGCTAGAAGTAAGTCAATACGTAATCCTCGGTTATCATCGAATCCTTTAGAACGATAATCAAACCACGAGAATTTATCATCAGCTTCAGGATGTTGTTGGCGGAATGTATCTGTTAATCCCCAACCCATTAATGTTGCCAGCCATTCCCGCTCTTCTGGTAGGAAGGAACATTTGCCTGTTTTTAACCAGCGCTTCATATTATTTTCGCCAATACCAATGTCTTTATCTGTTGGGCTAATATTTAAATCACCCATAATAAGCACTGGAGAGGTTGGTTTTAAGCTGGTGGTTAGGTAATTTTGCAGATCAGCATAAAACTTTTCTTTTGCTGGGAATTTAGTCTCATGATCACGGCTTTCACCTTGAGGAAAATAGCCGTTCATGACTGTTAATAAACCCGCTGGTGTTTCTATATCAGCCATGATCATTCGGCGCTGAGCATCGTCATCATCACCCGGAAAGCCTTTACGCACTGCAACTGGCTTCTCTTTTGTGAGTAAGGCAACGCCATAATGCCCTTTTTGACCATGATAGAAAACGTGATACCCCAAAGTGCCCACTGTATCTAATGGAAACATATCATCATGAACTTTCGTTTCTTGAAGTCCAATAACATCCGGCTGATGCTTTTCTATGATTGCTTCAAGCTGGTGAGGACGAGCGCGTAAACCATTAATGTTGAAAGAGACAAATTTCATGTGACTGTAACCATTTATATATTGAATAATAGGATGTCTTATATTAGCAGGATCATAAAATGAATGTAAGCAAATCACTGAAATGATGGCACGGCTTATCAAGAGAAAGATAAAAATAGATAAAAATAAAAGTCATTAAATAGAGTGTGCTAATTTAATAAAAATAATTAATTGCATAACAAAAAATATTAATTAAGCAAACTAGAAACATAAACTAATCTTTGATAGAAGAATATAAGTATTATTATTCTTTATATGTGAAGAATGATGACATAATAAAAATAATATTGTAGTTATAAATTGTATTCATTAAAAGGAGGTAAAGGAATATTTATATAAAACTGCTTTTATATAAATTTAAATTTTAAATTAATTAATCATTATTTTATTTACATTAAATGAATTGATGAAATTATTTTATTCTACACAGCAAAGGAATGGTGAATTATGTTTTTTTCTCGTAAGTTAGAAGCCTTTATGGCTGTAGTCGAAAATGGCTCGTTAAGTAAAGCTGCACGCGTGATGAATCGCACGACACCTCCCGTCGCCAAATCTATCAAAGACTTTGAAGCCGTGTTAGGAAAGCGTTTATTCAAGCGAGAGAAGTTCGGTATGAGTTTAACCCAAGAAGGACTTGAGCTTTATAATGATTTGAAATCGCTTTATCTTCAGGAGAAAGAGATAACTAAAAAACATATCTCGGGGATCATAAACAATAGCATTCATATTTATTATGATTGGGGAAAAAGCCAGTATTTAACTCAGTTCTATCAGGCGGCAAATAAAAATTATTCTCATATAAATATCATGCGATTTTCAAAAGAAAACTTTGAAGAAATACCCGACTATGATGGTAATACATTAATATTAAGCTCGGAGAAAATTATTAGTGAAAAATTTAGCCTTCTTCATAAAATAGAAAATAAATACTTAGGTGTTTGTTGTCAAAAAATACTTATGAATAGTGTGAATAATAATATTGATAGGCTGTTAAGTGAAAATATTTGGTTATGTGATCCGGCATTATACAAGACAGCTAAGATAAAAAAATTAGAGAGTGAAATCGGGAATAGAGGAAAAGCCGTGTGTGTCAGAATAATGGATGACCTTAATTGCTGTTTACGTTTTATTCAAACGCATCATTCTCTTTTATTAACTGATGAAAACCCATTGAAAAATGAATACGAAGCAGGCTTATGTTTTATACCATTAACGCAACCTGAAATACGGTATAGCTGTTATATTTATAAATCTAAGTATCATTCAAGTGTATTGAATCGATTTTTGGATTTAATTGATAAAATGGAATAAAAAGAATTTTTAGAGAGTAAAGCTAAGAGGAGATGGTGGTGGGAGAAGGATTCGAACCTTCGAAGTCTGTGACGGCAGATTTACAGTCTGCTCCCTTTGGCCGCTTGGGTATCCCACCAACATTAAATTGTTTTGCTGTCCGTGACAGCGGGCGCAATAATACCAAATACCTGAGATCTGTAAAGCGCTATTTTGCTAAAAATCGACTGACTGCTGTAAAAATATGCGTATCGTTCAAGCTTTATGCGCTATCGTATTGATTTTAAGCAATATGATCCATATTAATAAGGGATAAAAAAATAAACCGCGATATGCTTTATATCGCGGTTTACATTTAGATAGCCGTAATGTGTACGTTATTAGTGACAGAAAACTTATAAAATGATGGTTCTGTTACCGTAAACGAAAACTCGTTGTGAAAGTACCCAATATAAAGCATGGCTAAGGACATTCTTTTCAACATCTCGGCCCGCTCTCATCATATCTTCTGCAGAAAACGTATGGTCAACATTAATCACGTTTTGAGTGATGATTGGGCCTTCATCTAAATTATCATTTACGTAGTGTGCTGTTGCACCAATAATTTTAACACCGCGCTCATAAGCCTGATGGTAAGGTCGTGCACCAATAAAGGCAGGTAAGAAAGAGTGGTGGATATTGATAATTTGATTTGGGAAATTTTGTACAAATGCAGGTGTTAATACACGCATATATTTTGCGAGCACAACATAATCAGGTTTGTATTGATTAATTTGTGCAATTAATTTTTCATCATGTTGATCACGAGTTAAGCCTTCATGGCTAACAAGATGGAAAGGAATACCAAATTGTTCTACTAAATGTTTTAACGTGTCGTGATTACCAATGACGGCGGCAATTTCAACATCCAAATCACCAAATGCACTTTTCATTAATAAGTCACCCAAGCAGTGTGCTTCTTTTGTCACCATAATGACAATGCGACGACGGCCTGCGGTATTTAATTCGCGTTTTGAGCCTTGTGGTAAAGCATCATCTAAATCCGCAAGAAAGGTTTCATCATTAAAGATACCTTCCAGTTCAGTGCGCATAAAAAAACGACCTGTACGATGATCAACAAATTCACTATTTTGAACAATATTTAATTGATGTTTGTAGCAAATATTCGTGATTTTTGCGATAAGTCCTTTTGCATCAGGGCAAATAGTGCGCAGTATTTTTTTTTGAGTATTTTGGTGTTGCATGTATGGATAAATCCTTTCTTTTACTTCTGTGTTTGCAGTTATTTGATGTTATTTTCACAACATTTTTTGTATTTACGTCCTGAGCCACAAAGGCAGGGATCGTTTCGTCCCACTTTCGGTTTCACACCGTCAATATAAAACCAACAGCCATCTATTTTTAGAAAACGAGAGCGTTCATGTAAGTACTGTTTATCATCGGCATTTCTTTCAATAAAGCAAGCCGAGAATTCAACATATGCCTCATTTTTATTTGTGCTAGCTTGCGATGAGATAACATTGAGTCCAAGCCATTGTGTATTTGGAAAGCCCGAAACTAATTCATCATGTAGGGATGCAACACGACAAGAAGGATGCCACGTCTTTATTAAGTAATTAGCATTATGTTTAACGAACGCACTATAACGCGAACGCATTAATGCTTCTGCTGTAGGGGCGTTTTTTTGACCTAAATGGTAAGGCTCACAGCAATCAGAGTAGAATAATTGGCTATTACAGGGGCATAAATTCGACAAAATAATGTCCTAACTCACGTTATCAGTATGACGATTTCCCATAGATTGAAAAAAGTAACGATTGGGAATAATTAACGTCAATGTTGAACTAAACTAATAATGTAACGCTAATTAATCAGCATGTGAAACGATAGTTACCGGAGTCACCGATGAACAAAGCCTTAGTGGGTAAAAAAATCTTAATAATTGATGATGAGGTCGTTTTTCGCACAATGTTGACGGAATATTTCTCACATGAGAAGGCTTGTGTCTATACAACAGATAATGGTAGCCAAGCATTATCTTTATTAGAGGGAGGATTGCTCCCTGATCTTATTTTATGTGATATCCGTATGCCGGTAATGAATGGACCCACTTTTTTGTGCCATCTTGAACAACGAAAACTGGCTATTCCTGTTATTGCTATTTCATGTACAGATAATATGGCTGAAATAGATGATATGTTGCGTTTAGGGGCACAAGAGATTTTTCTTAAGCCAATAACACATCTTGATAAATTAAAACAAAAAGTCATTGAAGTATTATGTCCTGGCTTTTTTGAATCAGTATTAATAGAAGGCATACATCTAGAGCCACTTTGGAATAGCTTACGAAAAGATACCCATTATATTCAGTCGTTCATAAAACAGATGCAACCTCAGGTTAAGCAAGTTGTTGCGGGATATTGTGTTAATTATCGTCAATTAAATGATATCGCTAAAATGGGGCTATTATTTGATATTGCGGCTTTATCAGAAGATCAAATTATTTTCTATTGTGTCGATATATCGAGAGATGATGAAAATGGGCTTTTGGTCGCTTTACTCTTACGGGTTGTTTTTAATGATGTATTAAAATCATCAGAAAAAGTGCGATCTTTGCCAAGTATGTATAATATGTTGAATAAGCTAAACAAAATGCTTAATGAGATTGGGGTGAAAGGACAATTTCCTATTATACTCGGTTATTATCATACTCAGAAAAAAAATATACTATTAGCATCAGCAGGTTTAAAAGCTGAAATAAAAACAGAAAGTAAAAAATTTGAATTAAATAGTGGGATCCCTTTAGGCTCATTGCAACTTTTATATATTAATCAAGTAAAATGCGAGGGAACAAATTGGCAATGTAAAATTTGGGATAACACAAATCAGATTAAATTAATGTTTTCCCCTATCTATAAAAGTTAAATTTAGATTAAATAAAAACAGAATATCGTGCATATATTAAACATAAATGAAGAACTATCTCAATTAACGGGTAGGGCTCTGTTTATCCTTAGATATTAGCTGGTATACTCTGGCGATTATTTTTAATTGTACCCATTCATATTTGAAAGTAGAACGGTACGAATTGCAGGAGAAGTAGAATGTCATCAGCAGTGCGTAAAGTTAGAAAAGCGGTGATCCCTGTTGCTGGATTAGGAACAAGAATGCTACCTGCAACCAAGGCAATTCCAAAAGAGATGTTGCCAGTGGTTGATAAGCCTCTTATTCAATATGTAGTGAATGAATGTATTGCAGCAGGTATTAATGAAATTGTACTTGTTACACATTCATCTAAAAATTCAATTGAAAACCATTTTGATACGAGTTTTGAATTAGAAGCGATTTTAGAAAAGCGAGTTAAACGTCAGTTATTAGAAGAAGTACAAAGCATTTGTCCAAGCCATGTCACTATTATGCAAACTCGTCAGGGAATAGCAAAAGGATTAGGCCATGCCATTTTATGTGCTAAGCCACTAATTGGTGATGAACCTTTCGCTGTTATCCTGCCTGATGTTATTTTAGATAGATACAGTGCGGATTTAACAAAAGTTAACTTAAGAGAGATGCTTTCTCACTTTGAACGTTCAGGTGCAAGTCAAATTCTTGTTGAACCTGTTCCTGAAGATGAAGTCTCGAATTATGGTATTGTTGATTGCATGGGCGAAAATTTATCTCCAGGTGATAGCAAACCAATTACTCGTGTTGTTGAAAAGCCTAAGAAAGAAGAAGCACCTTCGAATTTGTCTATCGTAGGGCGTTATGTGTTATCTGAAAGTATTTGGCCGCTATTAGCGAAAACCGCACCAGGTGCCGGAGATGAAATTCAGTTAACTGATGCGATCGCAATGCTGATTGAAAAAGAAGCTGTTGAAGCTTATCACCTACAAGGAAAAAGCCACGATTGTGGTAATAAACTAGGATATATGAAAGCCTTCGTAGAGTACGGAATACAGCACGAAGAGTTTGGCGAAGATTTTGCACAATGGCTAAAATCATTAAAGGTACAGTGATATAAAGTTTATTAATAATCATTTATATGGTTAATCTCATTGTATAATTCCCGTAAATGCATGTTGCGTATTTTATGGGAAAAGCTAGATAAAGCGGTTGTAAGAGATTAGGGTATGGCTCAATACATTTAGTATTGAGCCATGTTGATTTCTGATATGTATAACGATGTTAAGCGTTATGATGTTTAATCAAGGTGATATTAAGCATGATAGCGTTGACATAAAAAATAAATTATTGGGTTATTTGAGTAATAATATGAAAATATTAGTAACAGGTGCTGCGGGTTTTATTGGTTATCATATGAGTCAGCGTTTAATCGAAATGGGTTATCATGTTGTCGGAATAGATAACTTGAATGATTATTATGATGTGCGCTTAAAAGAAGCTCGATTAGCTAAATTACAACAGCTAGAAAATTTCCATTTTGAGAAACTTGATATTGTTGACTCAGCAAAAGTGGCTCAATTATTTGCATCACATCAATTTGACCGAGTTATTCATTTAGCGGCTCAACCTGGTGTTCGCTACTCGATTGAAAATCCAATGGCATATATTGATGCCAATATCGTTGGTCATATTAATATATTAGAAGGGTGTCGCCATAATAAAGTTGGACATCTTATCTACTCATCTTCAAGCTCTGTTTACGGTTTAAATCAGAAGCAGCCTTTCTCTACAGAAGATAGTGTTGATCATCCGGTTTCATTATATGCAGCAACAAAGAAAGCTAATGAGTTAATGTCTCATAGCTATTCACATCTATATCAATTACCAACAACGGGATTACGTTTCTTCACGGTATATGGCCCTTGGGGCCGCCCGGATATGGCATTATTTAAGTTCACTAAAGCTATGTTAGCGGGTGAACCTATTGATGTTTATAACGGTGGAAATATGACGCGTGATTTCACTTATGTTGATGATATTGTGGGATCAGTGGTTCGATTAGTTAATGTTGTACCAGAAGCAGATAAAAACTGGACAGTAGAGAAAGGTGAAACATCTTCAAGTTCTGCACCTTATAAAATCTATAATGTGGGGAATGGGCAACCTACTAAATTGATGGCATTTATTGAAGCGATAGAAAAGTCACTCAATATTAAAGCTAAATTGAATTTAATGCCAATGCAAGACGGTGATGTTCTTTCTACTTGTGCTGATTGCCAAGATTTGTCTGAGACAATCGGTTTTTCGCCGAATACAGCAGTAGAGTATGGCGTAAAACAGTTTGTTGATTGGTATTTAAGTTATTATAAAAATTAATAGTATTAGTTTAATTAAATCAAAGAAAAAAGGAGCTATAAAAGCTCCTTTTTCATTATAAATAAAAATAAATAACGCAGTTATTACATTTTTTATTTTTGCTTACCGACATCTAATACAAACAACATCAGCACATATTAAAATTAAACGCTTGTTTAATTAAATGAGGTAAACAAGAAAATACCCTTTTAAATAATTAAAAGGGTATTTCAAATAGAGTATTGACTTAAATTACAGCAGGAAATCGTCTAATGATTTGCCTTCTTCATCAATAGCACGTTTGATTACAGCTGGTGTACGACCTTGGCCTGTCCAAGTTTTAGTTTCACCATTTTCATCAACGTAAGAGTATTTAGCTGGGCGAGCTGCGCGTTTAGCACGGCCAGTTTTATTAACAGCACTTGCTTCAAGTAAGTCTGTTGGATCAATACCGGCTTCTTCTAACATTTCACGGTATTTTTGTAATTTCTGAATACGTTCTTCTTCAGCTGCTTTTTCTAATGAGAATTCTTCACGACGCTCATTAACGACAACTTCGAGTTTCTCCAGCATTTCTTCTAAAGTTTCTAAAGAAGTTTCTCTTGCTTGTGCGCGGAGAGTACGGATGTTATTTAATATTTTTAAAGATTCGCTCATTTTCCTGGTCTCAAATAAATGTTGTTGGCTGATGTAATACTAATAATAGATTGCTATTTAAATTTCTGCAATACCTAAATACAAACCTTACGTAAAATTTCTTTTTTTTAAACTAATTTCTCAACGAAAAAAATAATAAAAGTAGAGGTATCTTTAGTCAATAAAGGAAATATTAGTAAGGAAATGCATCTTTTAACTGATGATAGCCCTAATGCTAAAGAATAGAAAGCTTTGTTCATTTTTTTATAATAACGGACTTTTTTCTAAAAATGGAATCGGACTAACTTTCATACTTTAATAAAGGTATATCAAGGTGTGTTTAAATATGTTAAGTACTTATTAAAGCTATTTATTTTTTAAGCAAAAATTAGCATTAACAACGAACTTCATCTTTCGATGGTATATCTAGAATAGAAATAAAGGTAATAAATACTTGTTATGGATAACTTGTAGATTGTTTATGTTAGACTGTCGCTCGTGAAAATAAACACTATTTAAGGAGAGAGCTGATGGCTCAGCTTTACTTTTATTATTCAGCCATGAATGCTGGAAAATCAACATCTTTATTGCAATCCTCATATAACTATAATGAACGAGGAATGCGCACATTGATTTTCACCGCGGCTATTGATACACGCTTTGCAAAGGGAAAGATTAGCTCAAGAATAGGACTAAGTGCGGATGCATTACTCTTTAGTGATGATATGAATATTCGTGATGTTATTGTTGCTGAGCATAACAAACAGCCTATTCACTGTGTATTGATTGATGAGTGCCAATTTTTAAGTAAGGCACATGTCGAACAACTTTGTGAAATAACGGATACCTATGATATTCCCGTTCTTACATATGGGCTAAGAACGGATTTTAGAGGTGAGTTATTTACTGGTAGTGCTTATTTATTAGCATGGGCTGATAAGCTCGTAGAACTTAAAACAGTATGTTACTGCGGTAGAAAGGCGAATAAAGTATTACGCTTAGATGATAAAGGAAATGTACTAAGTGATGGTGCTCAAGTTGAAATTGGTGGAAATGAAAAATATGTTTCAGTCTGCCGTAAGCATTATACGCAGGCAACGCTAAAAGGGTGTATTGAACAAGAGTAACCTTTTCATTTTCCCTCTTTTACTAATTTTCAAGGGTGAAAGAGGGGGATGAAATAAGAATTCAAATAAAATGTTATATTACGTAATACTAAAAAATGTTTATATATTTTTAAATTTTAGCCAATTAATTGGCTTTTTTTATATCAAATTGCGGTGGGGTTGATTTTCCTCTGTGAAGATATGTTATTTTTTTATGGGAAAATTTATTTATTTCATCGATTTCATTATCATTAATCAAAAAAGACATAATCAAATATACGTAAGGTGTTTGTTTTGTGATGTCGATATTGTTTTTTACAAATGATAAGAGAGAAAGACATTTGATGCATTTATATTGTTCATAGTTTAATAAAATTGAATAAAGATAGTCATAAAATACTAAAAAATATTTCCTTTATCTATGGTTGGTATAATGAAACATTTATATCGAGTTTTATAGATGCCGATTATAGGGTGCTTAAGTTGTTATTGAATAAATAAAATACTTCACTTGATGCCTGTTAATACGGATAAACAGGCTTCTTTCATACTCCTAAAGGAGTAATTTTCAAGTAGAATGTACAAATAGCGACCTTTATTACGTTATTACTTTAGCTGACTCAAACTAACAAACCTCATTTTGATAATATTTTATTGAAACTATGTTTCTTATAAAACCAAGATAACTAGAGATATAAAATATTTATATTTCTATATTTTGAGCACTAATTAATAATCAATATGATTAAGTCTATTTATTTTTTATCAGATAAGAATAAAAGTACGATTGCAAATCGTAACGTGAACACGTTTGTTTCAAATAACATTTCGTTATAGTCATTTTATGAGGTAAATAAGGTAAGAGTGAAATAATTATACTAACTAATGAAAGAGGAGGAGAGTTTGATGCACTCTGTAATCACTCGTAAGGCATTTTCTATAATGTGGTAATGCAATGATGCTACTTAAGAGATAAGTTGCTCAGCGCCTTTTTTAGAGCCAATTATAAACATATAAAGAAAGGCACTGTTTTTATAGTAAAAATAAAACCCACTAACTAAGTGTAAGTACTTATAGTTTATGACTAAATAATGACTTATTGCGACTAACTTCTCAATCTTAAAAATCAGTAGCAAAGTGTATATAGAATAATATAGATAAGTAAGAAACCATAAAAAACACCCAGCCATAAGACTGGGTGTTTATTTAAGAACAAATAACCGAAATATTGAGGATCATACTAACACAGCGTGTTTCGATTATTTTTTACTGCTTTTTTTAGCAGGTTTTGTCTCTTCTTTCACTTCAACAACGGGGTGTTCATTAAATTCACGACCGTAGTAAGAATCTAATAACAGTTGTTTTAATTCAGAGATCAGTGGGTAACGTGGGTTAGCACCAGTACACTGATCGTCAAACGCATCTTCAGATAATTTATCAACTCTTGCTAAGAAATCACTTTCTTGAACGCCAGCTTCACGAATAGAGGATGGAATTCCTAAGGAAGATTTCATTTCTTCTAACCAAGCTAATAATTTCTCAATTTTAGCAGCAGTACGGTCACCCGGTGCTGAAAGTTCTAAATGGTCGGCAATTTCTGCATAACGACGGCGTGCTTGAGGGCGGTCGTATTGGCTAAATGCAGTTTGTTTGGTTGGGTTGTCATTAGCGTTATAACGAATAACGTTTGAAATTAATAACGCATTAGCTAAACCGTGAGGAATATGGAACTCAGAGCCTAATTTATGCGCCATTGAGTGACAAACACCCAAGAATGCGTTAGCAAAAGCGATACCTGCAATAGTTGCTGCGTTATGAACACGCTCACGAGCAACAGGGTTTTTAGCACCTTCATGATAACTTGCAGGCAGATATTCTTTCAGTAATTTTAATGCTTGCAGTGCTTGTCCATCAGAATATTCGTTTGCTAATACAGAAACGTAAGCTTCTAATGCGTGAGTTACAGCATCTAAACCACCAAATGCACACAGAGATTTAGGCATATTCATAACAAGGTTTGCATCAACGATAGCCATATCTGGTGTTAATGCATAGTCTGCTAATGGGTATTTCTGACCTGTTTCATCATCAGTTACTACTGCAAATGGTGTTACTTCAGAACCAGTACCTGATGTTGTTGTGATAGCAACCATCTGTGCTTTCACACCCATTTTCGGGAATTTGTAAATACGTTTACGGATATCCATAAAGCGTAATGCTAATTCTTCGAAGTGAGTTTCTGGATGTTCATACATAACCCACATGATTTTTGCAGCATCCATTGGTGAACCACCACCTAATGCGATGATCACATCAGGTTTAAAGCTGTTCATCTGTTCCGCGCCTTTACGCACAACGCTTAATGTTGGATCTGCTTCAACTTCAAAGAAAACTTCTGTTTCAACACCAAATTTTTTCAGTACACGAGTGACTTCATCAACATAACCATTGTTGAATAAGAAACCATCGGTCACGATAAAGGCACGTTTTTTACCATCAGTCGCAATCTCTTCCAGTGCGATAGGTAAACAACCACGGCGGAAGTAAATAGATTTAGGAAGTTTATGCCACAACATATTTTCTGCTCTTTTCGCCACGGTTTTAGTGTTGATAAGGTGTTTTGGCCCTACGTTTTCAGAAATGGAGTTACCACCCCATGAACCACAACCTAATGTTAGAGAAGGAGCAAGTTTAAAGTTGTATAAGTCACCAATACCACCTTGAGATGCTGGAGTATTGATTAAAATACGAGATGTTTTCATCTTGTCGCCGAAGTAGGCAACATGTTCAGGGCAGTTATCTTGGTCTGTATATAAGCATGAAGTATGACCGATACCACCCATCTCAACTAATTTTTCAGCTTTTAGTACTGCATCTTCAAATGATTGAGCATGATACATTGCTAATAGTGGAGATAATTTCTCGTGAGCAAACGGCTCAGCTTCGGTTGTTTCTTTTACTTCACCAATTAAAATTTTGGTATTTACGGGTACTTCAATGCCGGCCATTTCAGCAATTTTTGTTGCAGGTTGGCCCACAATAGCTGCGTTTAAGTTACCGTCTTTTAAGATGATATCTTGAACAGCTTTTAATTCTTTACCTGTCAGCATGTAACCGCCGTGAGTAGAGAAACGTTCACGAACTTGTTTATAAATGCTGTCAACAACGATAACGGATTGCTCTGACGCACAAATTACGCCGTTATCGAAAGTTTTCGACATTAAGATTGAAGCCACTGCACGTTTGATATCAGCAGAGTCATCAATAACAACTGGCGTATTACCTGCGCCAACACCGATAGCTGGTTTACCAGAACTATACGCTGCTTTAACCATGCCTGGACCACCTGTCGCTAAGATCAGGTTAATATCATCATGGTGCATTAATGCGTTAGATAGAGCGACTGAAGGCTCATCAATCCAACCGATAATATCTTTTGGTGCGCCTGCTGCGATAGCCGCATTTAAGACGATTTCAGCAGCACGGTTTGTCGCTTCTTTTGCACGAGGGTGTGGAGAGAAGATAATACCATTACGTGTTTTTAAGCTAATTAATGCTTTAAAAATCGCAGTAGAAGTTGGGTTAGTTGTTGGTACGATACCACAGATGATCCCAATAGGTTCAGCGATGGTTATTGTGCCGTAAGTCAGATCTTCAGATAAGATCCCGCAGGTTTTTTCGTCTTTATACGCATTGTAGATATACTCAGAAGCAAAGTGGTTTTTAATTACTTTATCTTCAACGATACCCATACCAGACTCTTTAACAGCCAATTTTGCAAGGGGAATACGGGCATCAGCGGCAGCTAATGCAGCTGCACGGAAAATAGCATCAACTTGTTCTTGAGAGAAGTTAGCAAATTCACGTTGAGCTTTTTTTACACGAGCAACCAAATCATTGAGTTCAGTAACGTTAGTTACAGACATAAAGAGACTCCTGATAAAATGTTAAATTTTTTAAGCAAATTAGCCGTTTTCATCACATGTAATAAGAATAGCCTAGATAGATGATAATGTGCTTATTTCAGTAATAATTATTAGAGGGCATAATTTGCTTAAAAAACTTAAAAAAAACAATAATAAAGGTAAATATATTTTCGAAGTAACCCTCTTTTTTCGAATGATAACAGCTTACCATCTTTCTAATTAATTAACGTGATATATATCACAAAATTAGCAAGCTGACACCTTTCAGCATGGCTATTTATGAGAATGATTCTTATATGTGATAAATGTTCAACGATTTTTTTGTCGTATAGTTTATTTCGATATAAAATTAAACCACTAGGTTTTGATCGGTTTACAAGAGAATATTTTAGGTAAAAACTTGTTAACTAATAGAATTAACTGGTTTATTGATTTAAAGTAACGCGCATTTTTTGGAGTTACTCTATCTTTTATAGAATAATTCGCATGTTTATTAGCCAAGAAGGGGCTTTTCATGGGGTCACTGCTGGATTTATCCGGTTATATTAAATTTTTTGTCGGTCTTTTTGCGATTGTAAACCCAATTGGTATTTTGCCTGTCTTTATCAGTATGACGAGTTATCAAACTGATGCAGGGCGTAACAAAACAAACTTAATTGCGAATGGCTCCGTTGCGATTATTTTAGTTTCTTCTCTGTTAATCGGTGATTCTATACTGAGTATTTTCGGTATTTCTATCGACTCGTTTCGTATAGCAGGGGGAATGCTGATTGTTACTATTGCGATGACCATGATAAATGGACGTTTAGGAGAAGATAAACAAAACAATCAGGAACGAAACGAATCGGCAGTACGTAGTAGTGTTGCTGTTGTGCCTTTAGCATTACCATTAATGGCCGGACCTGGAGCAATCAGTTCTTGTATTGTGTGGAGTTCTCGTTGGGAAGGTTTTACTAACTTTTTAGGATTAGCCGCAACCAGCATCTTTTTTGCATTTTGTTGTTGGTTACTGTTTCGCAGCGCAACACTATTAGTGAAATATTTAGGGCAAACCGGCATTAACGTGGTTACTCGTATAATGGGCTTATTATTAATGTCGTTAGGTATTGAATTTATTGTGACCGGATTACGTTCTATTTTCCCGGGCTTATTAGTTTAAACACAGCGCAGAACAATTAAAAAACGGTACGACTAAACAGTACTATTAAAAACGAGCAGTATTAATAACGTAATGCTGCTCGGTTCTTTTCTTTTATTCTCTTTTATTTCAATCAAGACGATGTATCCCTTTTGATAACGCATCTCGATCGTAATGTTGTGTTAATTCACCATTTTCCATTAATGCAGCTCGATCCGACATATGTGCGATAACATCTGCATCATGGCTGACAAGTAAATAAGTCATATTATGCTGTTTTTTCAGTGTGTTAAGCAGATTTAAGATCTCGGCTTGTACTGACATATCTAGCGCTGAAGTTGGTTCATCTAAAAGTAATAGTTGAGGTTGTAATAAAAGGGCTCTTGCAATGGCGACACGTTGACGTTGTCCACCTGAAAGTTGATGTGGATAACGACTCGTCACATCGGCAGGCAAACCAACTTGGGTTAATGCTTGCTCAATTGTCTCTTTATCAAAAGGAATTTGGTGGATTTTTAAAGGCTCAGAGAACGCTCGCTCAATACGGTGTTGAGGGTGTAAAGAGGCGTAGGGATCTTGAAACACCATTTGTATATTACGGCGCAAAGCTCCTTGAAAACGTTGTTGAGGTTTAATTTTTTGCCCTAAAAGCGATATATCACCTTGCCAATGAGGCAATAATCCTGCGATCACGCGCAACACAGTCGATTTTCCACAGCCAGAACGACCAATTAAGCTAAAGGTTTCGCCTTGTTGAACATGTAGATTGATCCCTTTTACAACGTGCTTTGCTTGTTTACCTTGTTCAAATTGAACATGTAAATCATGAATATCAATTAACATGATGTAGCCCCTTAAAATTAAGCGTTCTATCTAATACTGGCAATTGAGTGCCATAAGTGCTTGCATTAGGTCTACATGTCCAAAGTGTACGTGTATAAGGATGTGACGCCGTCGGTAGCGCTTTAGCATCGAGTTCATCAACTTGCTCGCCTTGATACATCACCATGACGCGCTCGCAATATTCAGCAACAAGGGGTAAATCATGGCTAATCAGTAATAAACCCATATTACGCTGTTCACACTGAGTAGTGATCAGTTCAAGGATTTGATGACGTAACTGAGCATCCAGTGCAGATGTTGGCTCATCGGCAATTAAAATAGTCGGGTTATTAATTAGCGCAATCGCTATCATTGCTCGTTGCCCCATACCACCTGATAATTCACCGGGATAACGATAAATATTCTGTTCAGGTAAGCCGACAGACAGCAAGGTATCGATGATAAGTTGACGCCTATCTTGGCGTGAAAGTTTTTGATGTTGTTTTACAGTTTCTTCTACTTGCTGATAAATGGTTTTTACAGGATTTAATGCATAGCGTGGATCTTGTAATACCATTGAAATTGTATTACCGCGGATGTTATTCCATTGGCGAGATGAAAAATCTAATAGATTATTTCCCTGTAAGTTCAGTGTATCTGCGCTGACTTTTCCCGGATGACGAACAAGCCCCATTAATGCACGAGCGGTCATTGATTTGCCAGAGCCAGATTCACCAACAACCGCCAAACGTTCTTGACCCAAAGTAAAAGAGACATTATTGACAACTCTTGTCTTTGGAAAATCGATAGAGAGGTTATTGACCTCAATTAATGGTGTTTTATTCATGGGTATCTCCCAATACATCACGTAATCCATCACCTAATAAATTAAATGCCAGACTGCTGATTAAAATTGCCGTACCCGGAATAGCTGCAATCCACCATTGATCAAAAATAACGGGCATACCTTCTGCGATCATCGCTCCCCATTCCGCCATCGGCGGGCGAGCACCTAATCCAAGGAAGCCTAATCCGGCTGCTGCGAGAATAATCACAGCCAAATTCAGTGCTAAACGCACAATGGCTGAAGGTAAACATAGCGGTAAGATATGTCCCCATAACAGTCGGATACCTTTAATTCCCATCATTTCGGCAGCAGCAAGGTAATCACTATTGCGTAAATGCTGAATTTCACTGCGAGATTGTCGTGCATAAGCCGGCCATGCAGTTAAAGCCAGTGCTAATGCACCATTAAGTAGACCAGGTCCCAACATTGCGACAAAGGCGAAGGCGAGAATAAGAGAAGGCATCGACATCACAATATCAGTGAATCTCATTAAAATACGTTCAGTCCAACCACCGTAATACCCAGATAAGATCCCAATTAATAACCCTAAAGGTAGCGTAATAAGCGCGACCAGCCCCACTAAACCTAGCATTGGGCGAGTACCGTAAATAAGTCGAGAAAGAATATCGCGCCCATAATTATCTGTCCCTAGCCAATGTTCAGCATTGGGTGCTAATAAACGTTGGGCAGCATGTTGCCAATTGGGATCGTAAGGGGCTAACCAAGGTGCAAAAATAGCAATAATTAACAGTAAAATAAGCAACGATAAACCGATAAATGCAGAAGGCGAACGCGCTATTTTTCTTAAAAATGGAGATGACATTAGCGGAGCCTCGGATCAGTCAAACGAATAACGATATCGGTCATATTATTGATAAAAACAAAGCATAAACCGATAACTAAAGTACCGCCCATAATGGCTGTGGTATCACCTGCAAAAAGAGCTGTTGTGAGATATCGACCAATTCCCGGCCAAGAAAAGACCGTTTCTGTTAATACGGCACCTTCTAACATGCCAGTATAAGACAAGGCGATAATGGTCATTAAGACACCACGAATATTAGGTAGTACGTGATAAAAAAGAATACGCAATTCACCAATGCCTTTTGCTCTTGCTAACGTGACATACTCTTTATTCATTTCGTTTAAGCAGGCTGAACGAGTTAAACGAGTAATAGAAGCAAGGGCAAAATACGCTAATAGAGAAACGGGCAAAATAAGATGTGATAACGCATTAAAAAAAGCATCTTTATCTCCAGCTAATAACGTATCAATTAATGCAAAACCCGTTATAGGTTCAATGGTGAATTGATAAATATCGTCTAATCGCCCAGGGCCTGCTGTCCATTGTAATGTGGCATAGAAAAGCAATAGCAAAATCAAACCTAGCCAGAAAATAGGAACCGAGCTACCTAATAGCGTCAGAATTCGCAAAATAAAATCGAGCGGTGTTCCCACAAAACGCGCACATAAAACGCCGAATAAAATACCCAGACTGGCACCAATCAATAATGCAACGGTTGCTAATTCTAACGTGGCGGGAAAAGTCGCCAATAAATCATCAAGAACGGGTTGACCTGTTGATGTTGCTGTACCTAAATGCCCTTGCAACAGGGCTTCTACATAATGAAAAAACTGCATGTAGATAGGTAAATCCAGCCCTAACTTATGTTTTACTTGGTTATAGGTTTCAAGGCTTGCGTGATCACCAACAATTTGTAAAACAGGATCAACGGGTGAAAGAGCTGAAAGCGTAAAAGTGATGACAAGAAGCCCTAAAAGAGTCAGCACCAGAGTCAATATTCCTTGAGCAAAGGTAATTAACTGACCTTTTAGACGAATAGGTAACGTCATAGCAGTATTCATACAGCAATAGCCTAGTGAAATAGCAAAAAATAGACCATCCACAGTAACATGACTGTGGATGGCTTTAGGAAAATAAATATTATTTAGTTACTTTGTCATAATAGACCATATCTGCATTCAAACCTTGCGCATAACCGTTGACGTTATCGCGCATGACTATCTGGTTTTTGCCTTGGTCAATAAACACATAAGGTGAACTACGCTGTAACTCTTTTTGCATTTCAGTATAGAGCGATTGGCGTTTTACTTTGTCCGCTTCATTAAGTGCAGACAGAGTTTGCTGACTCAACTCAGGAATTTTCCAACCATTTAACCAAGCAACAGTATTGGATTGTCCATCATTATAAGCGAAGGCACTCGCATTTGAGTGCGCATCAAAATAATCAGGGATCCAAAAACGAATGGCTGCTTGATGCTGTTTAGCGCGTACACGGCTATACACTTGGCTGCCTGCTGCGGGTAATAAATCAACTTGTACACCCGCCTGAGCAAAGCTTGCTTGAATAGATTGCGCCACAGTGATGTAAGGAACTTTGTTCTCAACATCTAACGTAAAGCGTGCATTGGTAATACCCGCTTTGGCTAAAATTGCTTTGGCTTTTTCGGGATCAAAAGTAAAAGGATTATCTTTTAATGCACCCGGTAAGCCTACAGGTAAGAAGCTTTGGTGAATAAAGTACTGACCACGCATTAAATCTTCAGTAATGCCTTTGTAGTCAATTAAATAACGAGACGCTTCCCAAAATGCGGGGTTACTCAGCGCTGGGTTTCCACTGGCAGTATTAAAAGCCATATAAACTTGCTCAGCAGAAGGAATATCTAAAATTTTGATACCAGTTTTACCCGCTAAAGCTGCGGTCTGATCGGTACCTAAGTCACGCGCGATATCCGCATCACCTTTTTCAATTAATAAACGACGCGATGCCGGATCGGGCACGTTTTTAATAATAATATTGGCTATTTTAGGCGCGCCAGTTGGCGAAAGTGGATTAGCTTCTAACACAATAGCTTGACGTGGTTGATAGGCACGCATTTTGTATGCGCCACTGCCTGCTGAGTTCATCTTCAGCCAGCTATTCCCAAAGTCATTATTTTTAACATGAGCGGAAACCAGTTTTTCATCAACAATAGAAGCAATTGGTGTTGAAAGGATATTTAGCACAACATCAGGGCTGACATCAGCAGTCCAACGTACTTCTAATTCATTATCACTGACTTTTTTCAGCAGAGAATGAATGTTATCAGTTTTCCAACCCAACACATTTAGAATAAAAGCAGGTGATTTGTTCATGGTGATCGCACGCTGATAAGAGAAGATAATATCTTCAGGACGTACAGCGTTACCAGATGCAAATTTTGCCTCTGGCTTAATTTTAAATACGATTGTTTTTTGTTCAGGGTTCGCTTTCCAGCTTTCAACTAAAATCGGTTCATTAATTTCTGGATTATCACGATTAGGTTGAACAATACGTTGATATAAACTAGGCACAGTTTGAATACTGGATAGTTCATTACTTTCAGCAGGATCAAGGCTGACAATATCATCAAGCCCTTGTACCACAATTAATGTATTAGCAGGTGTTGCTGCAAATGCCGGTACGGAAAGGGCACCCACAACGAATAATGATAATAATTTTGCTTTCATGAGACGCTCCCTGAAACGGTGTAGCCAAAATCGTTATGTCAATAACTTATTAGAGCGTGTTAGCCTTTTATGGTCAATTTTTATTCGAATTAAAAGCATTTTAGGCAAGGCGATAAACACTAGCCTAGTGAACTAAGCTAGTGTTTATCAACGCAGAATAAAATGAGTAAAACGTCTTTTAATCGAACCTGTAAGGCAGCTTTCAACACTTGTTTTTATCTTAAGTGGACATTGTTAATGGCAATCAATGTCTATACTCGTTGAGTCGTTTGCTTTACTCGGTTTTCTTGCTGTAAAAATAAGCAAAAAAGGTTAACACGCTCTAATTATTATTACTTTGTGAAATTAACTTAGGCAAAACGTGACCAATGCGCAAAGTTTTAATTACGCTTACATATAACTCTTCGTTATAAGTGACCAAAATTAATTATGGTAGAAGAATAATTAACCGCAAGAAGATGATGATGAAATACTCCTTTAGTAGTAACCCATTGACTATTAAGTTGTAGTAGCTGAATTGATTAAGCTGTATTTGATATTCATCAATATTTCTTATAAGTAGTTTCGTATTTTAGCCTTAGAAATCTTTAAATCTGAGGCTAAAATGAGCAAGAAAACACTCGCAATCATTGGTAACGGTATGGTGGGACACCGTTATATCGAAGAGTTGATTGATAAAGGTGGCAATGAAGAATTTAATATTGTTGTCTTTTGTGAAGAACCTCGCGTTGCATATGATAGAGTCCATCTCTCCTCTTATTTTTCACATCACACTGCTGAAGAGCTCTCCTTAGTTAAACACGGTTATTACGAAAAACACCAAATAGAAGTATTAATTGGTGAGCGCGTGATAACCATTAATCGTGACGAAAAAGTGGTACACACGAATACCGGACGTTGTGTCAGTTACGATAAATTAGTGATGGCTACAGGCTCTTATCCGTGGGTTCCCCCAATTAAGGGAAATAACTCGCCAGACTGTTTTGTCTATCGGACTATTGAAGATCTAAACGCTATCGAATCTTGCGCACGTATTAGTGGTAAAGGGGCGGTGATTGGTGGTGGGTTGTTAGGTTTAGAAGCAGCCGGTGCGTTAAAAAGCTTAGGTATTGAAACTCACGTCATCGAGTTTGCTCCAACCTTAATGGCAGAGCAGCTGGATACATTAGGTGGTGAGCAACTTAAACGAAAAATAGAGCGTATGGGTGTAAAAGTGCATACCTCTAAAAACACCCAAGAAATATTATCAACTGGGGAAAGCGCACGTAAAACACTGCAATTTGCAGATGGTACATCTCTTGAAGTTGATTTTATTGTGTTTTCCACAGGTATTCGCCCGAAAGATAAGTTAGCTCGTCAGTGTGATTTAGATATTGCCCCACGAGGCGGCATTGTTATTAATGATTATTGCCAAACAACAGATCCTGATATTTATGCTATTGGTGAATGTGCATCTTGGCAAAATAAAACCTTCGGTTTAGTGGCGCCTGGCTACAAAATGGCACAAGTTGCGGTCGATAATTTATTAGGCCATCACTCTGTTTTTCAGGGTGCTGATTTAAGTGCAAAATTAAAACTTCTCGGTGTCGATGTCGGCGGTATTGGTGATGCTAATGGGCAACAAGCAGGGTGTCGTAGCTATATTTATCTGGACGAAGGCAAAGAAATCTATAAACGCCTGATTGTTAGTGAAGATAATAAATATCTATTAGGTGCTGTATTAGTGGGTGATACAGAAGATTATGGCAATCTTTTACAACTATCACTCAATACCATTGAATTACCAGAACACCCAGACTCTTTGATTTTACCCGCACATGCTGGAAATAAGCCGGCAATCGGTGTTGATTCACTACCGGAAACTGCACAAATTTGCTCTTGTTTTGATGTTACAAAAGGCGACATTATTCAAGCAATTGAACGAGGATGTCATACGGTTGCTGCTATAAAGGCAGAAACCAAAGTGGGCACAGGCTGTGGTGGCTGTATTCCTCTGGTGACTCAAGTCTTAAATGCAGAATTAGCTAAACAAGGTATTGAAGTTAATCACCATCTTTGTGAGCATTTCCACTATTCTCGCCAAGAGCTTTATCATCTTATTCGTGTAGAAGGGCTGAAAAGCTTTGATGAGTTGTTGAAAAAACACGGTCAAGGCTATGGTTGTGAAGTGTGTAAACCAACCGTCGGTTCATTGCTTGCTTCATGTTGGAATGATTATATCTTGCGTGATGATTTAGTTTCTCTGCAAGATACTAACGATAACTTCCTTGCGAATATGCAAAAAGATGGGACTTATTCCATTATTCCTCGCTCTCCTGGTGGTGAAATTACCCCAACAGGCATTATTGCCATTGGGCAAATCGCTCAAGAATACAATTTGTATACCAAAATTACGGGATCGCAACGAATGGCGATGTTCGGTGCACACAAACAGGATTTGCCCGCTATTTGGGAAAAACTGATAGCGGCGGGTTTTGAAACTGGTCATGCCTATGCAAAAGCACTGCGTATGGTAAAAACATGTGTAGGTAGTAGTTGGTGTCGTTTCGGTGTGGGTGATAGTGTCGGTTTGGGCGTTGCACTAGAGCATCGTTATAAAGGCATTAGAACACCTCATAAGATGAAATTTGGCGTATCAGGTTGTACTCGTGAATGTTCTGAAGCACAAGGTAAAGATGTCGGTATTATCGCCACAGATAAAGGCTGGAACCTCTATTTCGGTGGAAATGGTGGTATGAAACCACGCCATGGAGATCTCTTTGCTTCCGATCTCGATGAAGAAACCTTAGTGCATTATATCGACCGTTTTATGATGTTCTATATTCGTACTGCCGATAAGCTACAACGCACTTCAGTGTGGTTAGATAATTTAGAAGGCGGCATTGAATATTTACGTGATGTCATAATTAACGACAAATTAGGTTTAAATGCACAACTGGAAAAAGAACTTAAAACCTTACAAGAACGCGTTGCTTGTGAATGGAAAGAAACAGTTGATTCTCCAAAAGCATTAAAACGGTTTGCCCACTTTATTAATAATCCAATGCCTGATCCAACAGTGCAAACAGTAAAAGAACGATTTCAGCATCGTCCCGCACGTTTACATGAACGTATTGATATCAAACAGATCACTGAGGAGGCGCAATCATGAGCCAATGGATAGCTGTTTGCCAATTAGATGATATTACTCCGGGAACGGGTGTTTGTGCGCTGGTGGAACAAGATCACGTTGCCATATTTCGTCCTTATTCTGATTCGCGTTTATATGCGTTAAGCAATATAGATCCCTTTGCACATTCTAGCGTTCTATCACGAGGATTGATCGCTGAACATGAAAATGAGCTGTATATCGTCAGTCCGCTAAAAAAACAGCATTTTCGTTTAACGGATGGTTTTTGCCTTGAAGATGAGAATTTCTCGATCACTCATTTTGATATCAAGGTTGAAGGTAACACTGTTAGCGTTCGTAGTCGTAATGAGTCATCACAATAAATAGGGGAACGAATATGGATTACTTTCCTATATTCTGTCAGCTAAAAGATAAACCTTGTTTATTAGTAGGAGGTGGTGAGATTGCTGAACGTAAAGCGAGATTACTTATGGAGGCGGGCGCTATTATTTCAGTTGTCGCACCTTCATTTACAAGGCAATTTAGGCAGTGGCATACAGAGCAAAAACTAAACTGCATCACAGGAATATTCACTGAGGATCATCTGTCTGGTAAATGGCTTGTTATTGCTGCAACGGATAGCGAGCAAGTGAATCAACAGGTTTTTCAAACAGCGACGGAAAAACAGCTATTTTGTAATGTGGTTGATTCACCAGAGCAAGCCAGCTTTATTATGCCTTCTGTTATCGATCGCTCTCCTATCGTGGTGGCAATTTCATCGGGCGGAAAAGCACCTGTACTCGCTCGTATTTTGCGAGAAAAAATTGAGCAGTTACTCCCTAATTATCTTGGTGCACTAGCACAACTTGCCGGAAAGTTACGAGAGCAAATAAAACAACGTTTTTCATCGATGAGTGCCAGACGTTATTTTTGGGAGCAATTTTTCGCGGATAAATCATTACAAGCTGAAATAGAAGCGCAAAGAGATGTCGGTATTGAGCGACGTATTAGCGCACTGTTATCTGAAAATCAGCAACCTCTAGGTAGCGTTGTTTTAGTTGGCGCAGGGCCGGGTGATGCTGGGTTAATGACCATTAAAGGTTTACAGCAGTGCCAGCAAGCTGACGTGGTGGTTTACGATAGACTAGTGTCTGATGAAGTAATGGCATTAGTTCGTAGAGATGCACAACGTATTTATGTTGGTAAGCAAGCAGGTTTTCACTGTGTTCCTCAAGATGAAATCAATCAAATTTTAATCAAAGAAGCCATGGCGGGAAAGCGAGTGGTGAGATTAAAAGGGGGCGATCCCTTTATTTTTGGCCGAGGCAGTGAAGAACTAGAAGCTTTGATTGAACATCAGATCCCATTTTCTGTGATCCCCGGTATTACAGCTGCATCAGGTTGTACGACTTATGCAGGTATTCCTTTGACGCATCGAGATTATGCACAAAGTGTTCGATTTATTACGGGACATGGCAAAGGATTAAATGAAGCACAGTGGCAATGTATTGCACAAAAAAATCAGACTTTAGTGTTTTATATGGGATTAAGTAAAGCCCATTATATTCAGCAAATGTTACTCAGCCAAAACATGTGTGCGACAATGCCAGTCGCTATTATTGAAAAAGGAACATTAACGACACAAAAAGTGATTGTTGGTGAATTACGTCAACTGGCAGAGATGGCTGAAACAATGGAAAGCCCTGCACTGATTATAGTGGGGGAGGTCGTCTCATTGAATGAGAAGCTACAATGGTTTCAATCAAAGTCGGCTTAGTAGCTGAAAAATTTTGAAGTTATTATTTTAAAATTAAAAACCTCTTTAATATTCGAGATGTATATTAAAGAGGTTTTTTTATCTAACTCATAGAAATATAAATAAAAACTTTTTTATTTTTATTTTAATTAAACATTTAGATTAAATTTTAAAAATAAACAATAAAAGTGAATATTTAATAATCTATAAATATTTTTAGATTAGAATTGTTATTCAGCCTAAAGATGAGTTTATTGTTATTTGTAATTAATTTCAAAGAGAAACTCTTTACAAATAAAGCATCATAAAGTTCTGCAAGTCAGTTAAAAGCCATCCTAATTATATTAATTTTGTGAGCTAAGTAGGTTTTCTATCTATAAAACTTGCATGATGTTAATTTAATGTTTATTTGTTGTTTTGCCTCTCTTGATATGTATTTTTTATTTTCTCAATATAGAACGCTAGAGGGCTCAATAAAGTTAAGTGATAAGAATACCGCATTAATTGACAAAATTTACGATAAGTGTAAAAAAGAAGTGTGTTGTTATCATTTTTATCTCGTTAATATCAGCAAATATCTAAGAGTCATAAATATTACAATCAAAATTTAACAACGATACCTATCGTTAATTGAGCGACCCCGCTATAAATTATTGTTTATTAGGAGAGGTACCCATGAAAAATAAAGTTACGTTAAAAACAGTGTTTCCACTCAGTATTATGTCACTTGTCTTAACCTCTTTTTTTTCTCATGCCGTCACTCTTCCTGAAGGTACTATTCTGGCGAAACAACAGAATATTGTGATTAATAACGGAACTGAAGTTTCATCACTTGATCCACATAAAGTAGAAGGTGCACCAGAAACTAATATTATTTTAAATTTATTAGAAGGGCTGACTTATGTTGGGCCGAATGGTGAAAGTATGCCAGGCGTTGCACAACGCTGGGAAACTGATGATAACAAGGTGTGGACATTCTATTTGCGAGAAGATGCAAAATGGAGTGATGGTTCCCCAGTTACTGCTGAAGATTTTGTTTATAGCTGGCGTCGAGTGGTAGATCCTAAAACAGGTTCACCTTATGCCAGCTATCTCGAATATGCTTATGTTGAAAATATTACAGATATTCTTAGTGGCAAAAAATCCCCTGAAACATTAGGTGTGAAAGCGATTGATCCTCATACTTTTCAGGTGAGTTTAACAAAGCCAATTCCTTATTTAATCGATATGATCAGCCACACGCCATTAAAGCCCGTTAAAAAAGAGATTGTTGAAAAATATGGCGTGAATTGGACTCGCCCTGAAAACTTCGTTGGCAATGGTGCTTATGTTATTGAAAATTGGGTTGTAAATGAAAAGGTGACTTTAAAGCGTAATCCACTTTATTGGGATAATAAAAATACCATTATTGAACAAGCCATATTTTTACCAATAAGCTCGGAAACTAGTGATGTTAATCGCTATCGCAGTGGTGAAATCGATATCACTAATAGCGCTATTCCTCCTGTTCTTTATAGAAAAATGAAGCAAGAGCAACCTGAAAATTTACATGTCACACCGTATTTATGTACTTTCTATTATGAATTAAATAATCAAAAAGCGCCTTTTGATGATCCGCGAGTTCGAGAAGCGGTAAAGCTTACTCTTGATAGAGAAGTGATTGCCGAAAAAATAATGGGGCAAGGACAAATACCTGCTTACTCTTTTACACCTTCTTTTATTGGTAACGGTAATTTTAAAGCTCCTAAATGGGCTTATTGGACGCAACAACAACGTAATGAAAGGGCGCGTGAATTATTAAAAGAAGCGGGATTTAATAGTCAAAATCCGTTGACTTTCACATTGCTCTACAATACTTCAGATCAAAATAAACAGCAGGCAATAGCGGCCGCATCAATGTGGAAAAAAAGTATTGGTGCAAATGTAACGTTGCAAAATCAAGAATGGAAAACGGCATTAGAAAACCGTAATCAAGGAAATTACCAAGTTGCAAGAGCAACATGGTGCGCAGATTACAATGAACCTACCTCATTTTTAAACTCGTTTCTTTCCAGCAGCAGTCTAAATACCGTTTTTTATGAAAATAAAGATTACGACGATGCATTAAATAATGCCTCAATTGCTGTTGATAAAGGGGCACGTCATCAACTCTATCAACGGGCTGAAGCCTTGCTAGACAAGGATTCGGCGATAGTGCCTGTTTATTATCGTGTCAGTGTTAGATTAGTTAGTCCAAAAGTAGGCGGATTTACAGGTAAAGACCCCTTTGATTATACGGACTTAAAGCGCTATTTTATAAAGGCAGATAACTAAAACTGGTAAATTATCGATATTCTATAGTTATGTGCGATTTTGAATCATTAAAAGTGATTTAAAAAGTAGTAACACAATAAAAAGCTACACAAAAAAGCTACCGGCATAAAAAATTATAATGCTATCAGGCAATTAAGCACTGATAGTAAATAAGCAAGATTTATTTTTTTGTAAAAACAATAAGTTGTGTAAACCGTTCTAAAACACAACTGAACATCACAGAATGGTTGTCTAACAACCAACTCACTAACTGGGAGTATTTTATAAGATGAGTAATTTAACTAAAAAGAGTGCGTTGGCGATTGCTATAAGCGCAATCTTTGGATTATCAGCATTAACAGCTAATGCTGCTGTTGTTCCTGATGGGGTAAAATTAGCTGAAAAACAAGTGCTTGTACGTAATAACGGCTCTGAACCACAATCGCTTGATCCTCATAAAATCGAAGGTGTTCCTGAATCTGCATTAGCGCGTGATCTTTTCGAAGGCGTGACGATTGTTGGTCCAGATGGTGAAATTTTACCGGGCTCTGCAACTAGCTGGGAAAATAAAGACTTTACTGTTTGGACATTCAAAATTCGTGAAGGTGCTAAATGGTCAAATGGTGAACCTGTTACAGCACAAGATTTCGTCTATAGCTGGCAACGTTTAGCTGATCCTAATACGGCATCTCCTTATGAAAGCTATCTGCAATATGCGCATATCGTAAATATTGACGATATTATTGCCGGTAAGAAAAAAGCCACAGAATTAGGTGTTAAGGCATTAGATAGCAACACATTAGAAGTCACTTTATCTGAAGCGGTGCCTTATTTACCAAAATTATTAGCTCACTCCTCCATGTCGCCAGTAAACCAAAGAGTCATTGAAAAATTTGGGGAAAAATGGACGCAACCTGCTAACTTTGTCGGCAATGGTGCTTATGATTTAAAAGACTGGACAGTCAACGAACGTATTGTTTTAGAACGTAGCCCAACTTATTGGGATAACAAAAGTACCGTTATTGACCAAGTCACTTTTTTACCTATTTCATCAGAAGTCACTGACGTAAACCGCTATCGTGCGGGTGAAATTGACATGACATACAGCAATTTACCGATCGAATTTTTCCAAAAGCTGAAAAAAGAGATCCCAGATGAATTGCGTATAAGCCCATATTTATGTACTTATTATTATGAAATTAATAATGAGAAAGCACCGTTTAATGATCCGCGTGTTCGTGAAGCACTTAAGCTTTCAATGGATAGAGATATCATCACTTATAAAGTGAAAAACCAAGGTGATATTCCAGCTTACGGCTTTACCCCTCCATTCACAGACGGCATTAAAGAGAGTAAACCAGAGTGGTTTGCGACTTGGACTCAAGAACAACGTAATGAAAAAGCACGCCAATTATTAGAAGAAGCAGGCTATAACAAAGCAAATCCACTGAAATTTAAGCTTCTGTACAATACATCTGACTTACATAAAAAAGTCGCGATCGCCGCTTCTTCAATTTGGAAGAAAAACTTAGGTGCAGAAGTGTCTCTTGAGAACCAAGAGTGGAAGACATTCTTAGATACACGTCACCAAGGAACTTATGATGTTGCACGTGCTGGCTGGTGTGCGGATTATAACGAACCTTCATCATTCTTGAACATGATGTTGTCTTACAGCAGTAACAACACCGTTCACTATAAAAACACAGAATTTGACGCATTGATCAAAGAGTCTTTACGTGTGAAATCTGATGACGAACGTGCCGCTATTTATCAAAAAGCTGAAGGCGTATTAGATAAAGATTCGGCCATTGTTCCACTTTACTACTATGTAAACACCCGTTTAGTTAAACCTTATGTGGGTGGTTATTCAGGTAAAGATCCATTAGATAATTTACATACTAAAGACTTGTACATTATTGCTAAGTAATCGGGCGAGACCTTGTCTTTTTTAAGGCAAGGTCTTTTTATCGTCACGCCTGAATAGGTTTGTGTTATAGGAACGGGCAATGCTCAAATTTATTTTTCGTCGCTTTTTAGAAGCGATACCGACTCTATTTATTCTAATAACGATTTCGTTTTTTATGATGCGCTTAGCACCCGGTAGCCCTTTTACAGGGGAAAGGAAACTTCCACCGGAGGTTATGGCAAACATTGAAGCGAAATATCACTTAAACGATCCCATTTATAAACAATACTTCGATTATTTAATTCAATTGTCGAAAGGGGATTTAGGGCCTTCTTTTAAATATAAAGACTACAGTGTAAACACCTTAGTCGGTAAAGCATTCCCTGTTTCAGCTAAATTAGGGCTGTCGGCATTTATTTTTGCTGTCATTTTAGGTGTGGGGGCAGGCGTGATAGCCGCACTGAATCAAAACACCAAATGGGATTATACCGTCATGACTTTTGCCATGACGGGGGTTGTAATACCGAGTTTCGTTGTCGCACCACTACTGGTTCTTATTTTCGCTATTTCGTTGAGGTGGCTACCGGCTGGTGGCTGGAATGGCGGTGCGGTGCAATATATGTTGCTACCGATGATTGCACTGTCGCTTTCTTATATCGCCAGTATCTCGCGTATTACCCGTAGTTCAATGATTGAAGTGTTACATTCGAACTTTATCAGAACGGCAAAAGCGAAAGGCTTGCCGATGAAAAGAATTGTACTACGTCATGCTTTAAAACCTGCGTTGCTACCTGTTATCTCTTATATGGGGCCTGCATTCGTCGGTATTATTACGGGCTCAATGGTTATTGAAACCATCTTTGGATTGCCGGGTATTGGACAATTATTCGTTAATGGTGCTTTAAACCGTGATTACTCATTGGTATTAAGCTTAACCATTATCGTAGGTGCATTAACGATTTTCTTTAATGCGATTGTCGATATTTTATATGCCGTTATTGATCCGAAAATTCGTTATTAATAGACACTGGAGCGCGTTATGTTATCACTGAAGGAAAACAGCGAAGCTCTGGGGAATTTCTCGGAGCAGCTAGATATTGAAGGTCGTAGTTTATGGCAAGACGCTCGTCGTCGTTTTATGCACAATAAAGCGGCTATCACGAGCCTTGTATTACTTTTCTTTATTTTATTATTTGTTATTTTTGCCCCAATGTTATCGCCCTTTGTTTACGACGATACTGATTGGGAAATGATGTCAATGGCACCTGATTTTGCCTCTTCTCACTATTTTGGTACTGACTCATCTGGGCGTGACTTATTAGTCCGTGTTGCGATTGGTGGGCGTATTTCATTAATGGTTGGTATTGCAGCCGCCTTTGTTGCTGTTATTGTGGGTACGCTGTATGGCGCAATGGCAGGTTATATTGGTGGGCGTGTTGACTCCGTGATGATGCGTTTACTGGAAATCTTAAACTCATTCCCATTTATGTTCTTTGTTATCTTATTGGTGACATTTTTTGGTCAAAATATCTTACTGATTTTCGTTGCGATTGGGATGGTATCTTGGCTGGATATGGCACGTATTGTAAGAGGACAAACCTTAAGTCTAAAACGTAAAGAGTTTATTGAAGCCGCATTAGTCTGTGGTGTGTCATCACGCAATATTGTGTTAAGGCATATTGTACCTAACGTATTAGGTGTGGTGGTGGTTTATGCCTCTCTATTAGTGCCTAGTATGATTTTATTTGAATCCTTCTTAAGCTTCTTAGGTTTAGGAACACAAGAGCCACTAAGTAGTTGGGGCGCACTATTAAGTGATGGTGCAAACTCAATGGAAGTTTCTCCTTGGCTGTTACTTTTCCCGGCTTCGTTCTTAGTTGTCACACTGTTTTGCTTTAACTTTATCGGTGACGGCTTACGTGACGCATTAGACCCGAAAGATCGTTAAGGAGAACAAAATGACAAATTCAACAAGTAAGTCGTTATTAAGTGTTAAAGATCTCTGTGTGACTTTTGGTACACCAGATGGAGATGTTACTGCCGTTAATAAACTCAATTTTGAATTAGCTGCAGGTGAAACCTTAGGGATCGTCGGTGAATCGGGTTCAGGTAAATCGCAAACAGCTTTCGCATTGATGGGATTATTAGCGAAAAATGGTCGCACAGCGGGTAGTGCTAATTTTAATGGCCGTGAGATCTTAAATCTTCGTCAGAGCGAATTAAATAAAATGCGCGCTGAAGAAATATCCATGATATTCCAAGATCCAATGACTTCATTAAATCCCTATATGAAAGTCGGTGCACAGCTTATTGAAGTCTTAATGCTACATAAAGGCATGAGTAAAAATGATGCTTATGCAGAATCTGTGCGTATGTTAGATGCCGTAAAAATGCCTGAAGCTCATAAACGTATGAGCATGTATCCTCATGAGTTTTCAGGTGGTATGCGTCAACGTGTCATGATCGCGATGGCATTACTTTGTAAGCCAAAACTTTTAATTGCAGATGAACCCACAACGGCACTCGATGTGACGGTTCAAGCACAAATCATGACCTTACTCAATGAGCTTAAGAATGATTTAAACACCGCGATTATTATGATCACCCATGACTTGGGCGTGGTTGCAGGGATTTGCGATAAAGTATTGGTGATGTATGCAGGGCGTACTATGGAGTACGGTAAAGCGCGTGATATCTTCTATCAACCTTCACATCCGTACTCTATCGGCTTATTACAGGCGGTTCCGCGTTTAGACGGTGAAGATGAGCGACTCGCTACCATTCCCGGTAATCCTCCTAACTTATTGCGTTTACCAAAAGGCTGCCCATTCCAACCTCGTTGCCAGTATGCAACAGAGCAATGCTTAACGAGTGAACCTCAATTAGAGCAATTTGCACAAGGGCGATTACGTGCCTGTTTTAAAGCAGTGGAGGAATTGGTATGACTCAAGCCACATTACAAGATAGAAAAGTTATTCTTGAAGTGAATGACTTAAAAGTTTATTTCGATGTTCAAGATAATAAACAGTGGTTTTGGCAACCTAAAAAAAGCCTCAAAGCCGTTGATGGTGTCACACTGCGTTTATATGAAGGTGAAACACTCGGCGTTGTTGGTGAATCTGGTTGTGGTAAATCGACATTTGCTCGAGCCATTATTGGATTAGTCAAAGCCTCTGGCGGTACAGTCACTTGGTTAGGTAATGATTTACTGGGAATGGGAAATAAACAATGGCGCGATATTCGCCAAGATATTCAGATGATTTTCCAAGATCCGCTGGCTTCTCTAAACCCAAGAATGACGATTGGCGATATCATTGCCGAACCGCTTAAAACTTATCATCCTAAAATGAAACAGGTTGAAGTTGTTGAAAAAGTGAAAGCAATGATGATGCGAGTCGGATTATTGCCAAACTTAATCAACCGTTACCCACACGAATTCTCAGGTGGGCAATGCCAGCGTATCGGTATTGCGCGTGCGTTAATTTTAGAACCCAAATTAGTGATTTGTGATGAACCTGTTTCAGCATTAGACGTATCAATTCAGGCTCAAGTGGTTAACTTGCTGAAAGATATTCAAAAAGAGATGGGATTATCGTTAATCTTCATTGCGCACGATCTGGCAGTGGTAAAACATATTTCAGATCGTGTGTTGGTGATGTATTTAGGACATGCAGTGGAGTTAGGAACCTATGATGAAGTTTATCATCATCCATTACATCCTTATACTAAAGCGTTGATGTCAGCAGTGCCTATTCCTGATCCCGATAAAGAGCGTAATAAGCATATCGATTTATTAGAGGGGGAATTACCTTCACCGATTAATCCACCATCAGGCTGTATATTCCGTACACGTTGTCCGATGGCTGATGAAGAATGTGCAAAAACACGTCCTTTACTAGAAGGGAGCTTCCGCCATGCGGTCTCTTGCTTAAAAGTGGATCCGCTTTAAATTTTAATGAAAATTTATTAATGAATAAAAAAGTCTGAAATTATTCAGACTTTTTTTTACCTAAAAGATTGTCGTCAATTCTATGTTGTCTAATAGGTAAAAGATATTTTATTAAATTGTCTTACTTTAATATTGATCGTATTTTTATTCAAGAAAATTTAAACACATTGTTTATTATTAATATCTTAATTATCAACCTATTAGAGTGTTTTTTTTTAATATCAACGATATTTGCTCTTTTTATGAACCTCTACATATTGAAAAGAATACAGTTTTTAATGTGTTAGATGTAACTTAAATAAAATTTAAGTTTTTTTAATTGTAATAAAAAATTAATAAACATAAAGATTGATTTTTATCAATAAATCCCATATTGGATGGCCTTCTTTCTTTTATTTATAAGATTAATTAATGGTTTATCTTTTTTTAATTTAATTCGCGAGGGTAAAAAAGTGTTTTTTTATCTTTCTCTTTATCTTTTTCTTTGCTGTTGTATTCAACGGAATATTAAAATCCTAAAAAACACCTCTCAATATTAAATGATAAGTATTAACCCCTTCCATTTTAACAGAATAATATCTTTTATTTTCTTAAATAATAATTATTTTTTAGAGTTTATCCCTGTACAAAAAAGATAGTATAACTAAAGTGCGTCATTAACTTCCTGATATAAGGTGGTTGCGTATATTTACTTACACTTATTTAGTGTTTTATTATGCGTATTTTAATTGGTTAGAAAAATTTGAATGTTTGATTTTGTTAATCTCATAACGTAAATTAAATACAAATACATTTGAGGAAAGCGATTTTGGAAATAAATGATTTCTCATTGAATTTTAAATATATTTCAGAAAGAAAGATATTTTGTCATTCGATAGGATATGAACTCTCTCTTTTACGACAACGCAATTTAATGACGGGGGCTGAACTAGGAAAAATATTAAATATTTCTCAACAACAGATATCTCGTTATGAACGAGGTATAAATAAAATACCTGTTGATTTGTTATTTTACATATTAAATATATTTGATATTTCAATTGGTGATTTTTTTGAACGAGTTAGAAATAGAGTAATAACATTAAAATATAAGATAAAATATGATTCTGATAATAACATTCCTTTTTTTAAAAATGTTATTTAATAAACTTTAATCTATTAATTTATTTATGTGGATATACCAATATTACACTTTTTAATATGAATTTAAATTGAATTCTATTTATGTAATATCGACATATCTATTGAACCATTTTTTTTGTGATGTTTATTTTAAATATTTATATCTAAAATTTAGATTTAGATATTATTGTCCATTCTTAATATTATATTTTTAATATTAGCCTTATTATTTTAAGTCTATTTTGAAGTGAAGATGTTGTTTGTATTTACCTGAAATATAAAAAGGAAAAGTCAATGCTTAAAAGAAAAATGCTAGTTAAAACCGTATTCGCTGTATCAGTTTTATCACTGAGTAGTATTGCTTCGGC
The DNA here is from genome assembly GCF_011045835.1 of Proteus terrae subsp. cibarius. Taxonomy (NCBI): domain Bacteria; kingdom Pseudomonadati; phylum Pseudomonadota; class Gammaproteobacteria; order Enterobacterales; family Morganellaceae; genus Proteus; species Proteus terrae. The sequence goes on along the minus strand of NZ_CP047349.1, from coordinate 2,083,512 downwards.
GGCTACTGTTGTTAATGGTGGTAAAATTAATTTTACGGGTCAAATAGTGAATGCAGCATGTGCTGTTAGCGCAAAATCAATGAATCAAACAATCAATATTGGTCAATATCGAACCGCTCAATTTGACAGTGTCGGTAAAACTGTTGGAAATACGGATTTTTCGATTGATTTAGAAGAGTGTGATACGACTGTTGCAAAAAATGCCTCTGCATCGTTTTCAGGCGTTAGCGATTCAAATGACAAAACAGTATTAGCCGTCAGTAATATCACAACGGGTGGCGCAGGCGCAGCTACTGGTGTGGGTATTGAGATCGCCGATCATACTGGTAAGGTTTTATCACCAGATGGTTCTGTATTCTCTACTGCTAAGCAGCTAATTGACGGTGCTAACACTTTGAATTTTGTTGCTCGCTATAAATCAACATTAGATACAGTAACACCAGGCCAGGCTGATGCCAATGTGACTTTCAGAATGCAATATGAATAAGTCTAACTAGTTTATTGAGAAGTATGGTCTGATAAAGGCCATACTTCTATATCGAGGCAAATATGAAATATAGTTTAATATATTCTATTGCGCTGTTTTTTTCTATTTCATTTACAACATATTCAATAGAACGGAATAAAGTATTTTTAAATGATGGTATTGTTTATTTTAGGGGCGGAATTGTTGAACCAGCATGTACAGTATCTCCAGAAAGTGAGAATCAGGTTGTAGATTTAGGTGTTATTAGCAGTAATCAATTTAATGGTGTAGGAAGCCATTCAATAAAAATTCCTTTTTTTATTAAGCTAATGAACTGCAATAAAAATATGGCTGATAAAGTGAGTGTATACATTTTAGGTGATGTGGATAATAAAGATAAACGTTTATTTAATATTACAGAAAAACAAAACTCAGCTTTAGGTGTTGGTGTCGCATTATTTAACTCTGAAGATGAAATAATAATTCCAAACAATATTAATAAATATAAGTTTATTGAAGAGAATGAATTAAAGCTAGAATTCAAAGCAAGCTATTTAGCAACAAGAAAAACGGTTATTGGCGGTAAGGCTGATAGTGTTGTTTGGTTTGTTTTTAATTATCATTAATTAAACCTATTACTCGAGGTTCATATGTATTTAATGTATAGAAATTATATTTTTTTATTTTTTCTCTTCTGTTTTTCTTCATTTTCTTATGCTGGGGGAGTGGCATTGGCTGCAACTCGTATAATATATCCAATGGATGCTAAACAAACATCAATTACTATTAATAATACAGATAAAAAACTACGGTTTTTAGTTCAATCATGGATTGATGATAGCAACGATAAAAAAACAGATGAATTTATTGTAACGCCGCCCCTTTTTGTGAGTAAACCTGAAAGTGAAAATAAATTAAGAATAATATATGCAGGAAAAGTTTTACCTACTGATAGAGAAAGCTTATTTTGGTTGAACACAAAAGCAATACCTGAAATAGAAAGAGAAGATATTAAAGATAAAAATATATTGCAATTAGCCGTTTTGTCTAGAATAAAAATATTTATTAGACCACAAGGGTTGGAATTTAAAACGGAAGATGTTCCTAATAGCCTGGAATTTATATATTCGCAGGGTAGGATAGTAATAAATAATCCAACGCCATATTATGCGACTTTAATTAATATAAAACTGGGAGATGAAAGGTTAAATAGTACTATGGTCCCACCCAAAGGGTCTATAGAAATAAAAATTAATAATCCTAGCTATAATCAAATATCTTATCAAACTATTAATGATTATGGTGCTAGCACGCCGACAATAATAAAAAAGGTTGGTAAATAATACTGTAAGATTAATTAATGATAAGGTTTTATTATGCTAAAATCTAAAACTATAATTTTTAATCTCCATCTCATTTTAGGTACTTTTTATTCGGGCATTAGCCATGCAGATAGTTTTTTTAATCCTAATTTGATATCGAGTGTTGATAGTGAAGTTGCAGATTTATCACGCTTTGATAAAGGTGAAGGTCAGCCTGAAGGAATGTATTCAGTAGAGATTTATGTCAATAATGAATATATTGAAACTAAAAACATTTCCTTTTATGAAGATAATAAATCATCTGATGGCACAGGATTATTACCTTGTTTGAATAGTCAAACATTAAACAATCTAGGCGTGAGTCTAAATGAAAATAGCAAGAGTATTAATAGTGAAAGTTGTATTAATATTTTAGATGAAATTGAAAAATCAAGTATTAGATTTGATTTTGAAAGTCAAAAATTATTTTTAAGTATTCCACAAGTAATGTTTAAAAATAATATTCGTGGCTATATTCCTCCAGAAAAATGGGATAACGGTATTAATGCATTCCTATTAAATTACAATTTTACAGGAAGAAATAGTAAAAACTATAAAGATAATATTAATAATAATAACTATTTTTTAAATATAAACCCGGGTATTAATGTGGGGTCATGGCGTTTACGTAATGAAAGCACATGGACGTACGCTAGCGGTGAAAGTGATCAGAATAAGTGGCGTAATATAAGAACATATGTACAAAAACCTATAATCCCATTAAAAGCAGAGCTGACAGTAGGTGATTCATTTTCTAGTGGTACCATTTTTGACAGCCTTGGTTTTAGAGGTGCTAAGCTAGAATCTGATGATAACATGCTACCAGATAGTATGAGAGGTTTCGCGCCTACAATTAAAGGGATTGCAAATAGCAATGCGATCGTTACTGTTAAACAAAATGGTTTTGTTATCTATCAAATTTCAGTTCCTCCCGGTGCATTCGAAATAAAAGATCTCTATGCAACATCAAGCAGTGGTAATTTAGATGTCGTAATTAAAGAGAATAATGGAGAAATAACTCAATTTGTTGTGCCTTATTCTAATGTGCCTATTTTGCAACGTGAAGGACGTCTTAAATATGAATTTATTGGTGGGGAATTTAGAAGTGGGTCTGATTTTCAAGATAAACCAAATTTTGGGCAATTAAGTTTAATTTATGGTTTGCCACATAATTTAACACTCTATGGTGGAAGTCAGTTTTCGAATAACTATCAAGCTTATGCTATTGGTCTTGGTGGCAATTTGGGAAATCTAGGCGCGATATCAGCTGACGTCATTCAAGCAAATAGTATTTTACCCAATGATGAACATAAAAAAGGACAGTCATTCCGTCTACTCTATGCAAAGTCAATTAATAGTACTGGGACTAATTTCCAAATTATGGGATATCGATATTCTACACAAGGATATTATACGTTAAATGAAGTGAGTTACAAAAGGATGGAAGGGCGTGAAATTATCACTCCTGATGGAATAACACGAGATAATGAAAGTTTATCTAACTATTATAATTTAAATTATTCTAAAAAAGGACGTTTTCAAGTTAATATTAATCAGCAAGTGACAGATAACAGTTCTTTATATCTACTAGGCTCTTATCAAAATTATTGGCGCACATCGGAAACGGAACAACTATGGCAAATTGGTTATAATGGAAATATAAAACAAATTAATTACAGCTTGAATTTTTCTAAATCTAAATCGCCTGGTATGAGCGGAGATAATAAAAATATTGCCTTTAACATTTCTATACCTATCAATGATCTTTTTAATCAAAATAGAGTTAATGATTTAAATTCTAGCCAAAATAGTATGTATGCCGTTTATTCTATGAATAGAAATAATGACAATATGTGGGTACAGCAGGCGGGGGTAACAGGGACATTACTTGAAGATAACAATTTAAATTATAATATCCAACAAGGATATGCACATAATGGCGGCGGATATTCAGGTATGGTTTATGCTAATTATAAAGGGAAATATGCGAATATAGGAAGTGGATATAATTATAATAATGATTGGCATGAATTAAATTATAATTTAAATGGTGGAGTGGTTGCACATTCTGGTGGAATAACGTTAAGTCAACCTTTAGGTGATACAAATATTCTTATTAAAGCAAATGATGCTAATGATATTAGAGTAGAGAATGCTAATGGTATATTAACTAACAGTAAAGGATATGCTGTTTTACCTTATGCCTCTATTTATAAGAATAATCGTGTTTCTTTAGATATTAATTCATTAGGCGAGAATGTTGAATTAGAAAATGCAATTATGAATGTTATTCCTACTAAAGGAGCATTAGTACAGGCTGATTTTAAAACAAATATCGGTTATCGAGCGATAGTCAATTTAAAGAAACAAAATGGTGCGATTATTCCATTTGGTGCAATGGTTGTCGATGAAGAACGTTCTGTGAGTGGGATCGTTGGTGATAACGGTAATGTTTTTATTTCTGGATTAGCACCGATAGGGAAATTAAAAGCCAAATGGGGAAGACTGGAAGATCAACAATGTGCATTTAATTATGAAATTAACGATAAATCATCTAAAGAAAAAGGGATTTATTTTATTTCTTCTACGTGTCAATCAGATAAATAGCAACTGAATGGGTTTTATTATGATGAGAATATTATTATTTACAATAATAGCCATTGCTTCAAATAGTGCTATTGCTGTTAGCTGTATCAGTGGTTGTAATGCTAATGAAATTTCAACACTAAGTGGACAGTTAACAAAAAATGAAAATAAGGTAGGGATCACTAAAGATGCATCTGATATTAGTTTAACTAATCGAACTACATTACGCTGGAATGCAGGTCAAGGACAAACTTGGGCAACATATTCTAATGGCAATATTCCTACTGCAAATACGAGTAATAATGATTGGGTATACTCAAGAATAGATGATTACATTTCAGTGGCTTTAAGGATGACAAATAATTGTAGAACAATTTATGTTCCTTATAATGTGCCTACTTTAAGTTCTACTTGTGGCCCGCGTTCTTATAAAGAAGGTGAAGAAGGGATTGTATCCACACGAAAATATCAGACCCGAATAAAAATTGATAAAGCGATTATTTCTGGTACTTATGTAAAAAATATTTTTGTTGGTGAATTTGGCTTTTGCCAACCACAAAATTGCGCCACAAAACAAGCTGTGATCACTCAGTTATTTTTAAATCTTTCGATATCTGTACCACAATCTTGTGTTATTAATTCAGGTCAAGTGTTAAATATTGATTTTGATAATATTCCTGCATCAAGTTTTAAAGAAGCGGGGAAAAAAGCCGAAGGTGTAAATACAATTTCTCGTAACTTAAGTATTCAATGTGACAATATAGATGCCAGTGCCGATTTAACGATGCGCTTACAAGCCGATTCTGTGCAGGGTAATGCAATAGTGTCTAATAATAAAAGTGTTGGATTTATTATTGCGAACGCGAATGGTGCGGAATTAACCCCTAATGATCTATCCAGTTTTATTCCTTTTAAACTAAATGGGAATTCTGACTCTAATGTTACCATTAATGTGTATCCTGTCAGTATTGATGGTAAAACACCGACAGAAGGGGCTGTGACATCGAGTGGTTTTCTAAGAGTCGATTTCCCTTAATTTATATAGGCTCATATCATGAATGAATTATTTTATAGTAACAAAATAATACGCTCTTTATTATGGATACTCTTTTTAGTGGTCGGGTGTTTAATATTTCTCGTTCAAAGCGCAAAAGCTGAATTGGCAAATACCAATATTGTTATAAAAGCAAATATTGTTGCAAACACATGCAGAGTAAGTCCTGAATCCATGAATAAATTTGTAGATTTGGGAGTATGGGGAACGAAAGATCTTAAGCAAAACAAAACAACAGAACCGATAAAATTTACGCTTAATTTAACGGATTGTGGTGTATTTACAACTGGAGTGAAAGTGACCTTTAAAGGGGATACTGATAGTCAAGATAATACACTATTTAAATTGTCAGAAAATGATTCTGCAAAAAATATTGGAATTGCAATTTTAGATAAAAATAAAGATAGGGTATTACCGGGGAAAAGTAGCATTATTTATCCCGTAGGAACAATCAATAATATTGCTCTTGATTTTTATGCACAATATGCAGCGACGGGTTCGGCTGTTGTGAGTGGTAGTGCAAATGGCGAAGTTTTGTTTTCTTTAGAATATCTTTAAATGATAAAGGGAACATTTTAGTTCCCTTTATGCATAACCCATTATAAATTAATCGGAATAAAGTTAAATCCAACCTTTAGCCCTAAAGGTTTTTAATGTAGCTACAAAATAACGCATCTCTTCTGGGGTTCCTAACGTTAAACGGCTCCAACCAAAAGCAGGCGGAAATTCGCGGCCCACCATAATATTCGCGTCTTTCATTCTATTTTGATAGGTTTTTACATCGCCTTTAACTTTATGGAATATAAAGTTTGCATGAGATGGTGCATATTCAATATTGAGCTCTTTTAAGGCATCCACAACCATCTGACGTGAAACATCAATCGATTTACGGCTATATTCCACATAAGCTTTATCTTTTAGTGAGGCTAATGCGGCAACTGCACCTGCAGTATTAGTATTATCAATAGAAACAAAGGCATCAATTTGTGAGATTACTTCTGGGACGGCAACGCCATAACCTACACGCAGCCCTGCTAAAGCATAAATTTTAGAGAAAGTACGGGTCACAATCAGGTTTTTATAACCTTCCGCTACTAATGTAATAGCACTGATAAATTCAGGTGTTGAAACAAACTCAGCATAAGCTTCATCAATAATAAAAAAGACATTCTCTTTTGCTGATTTTACCCAATTCGATAAATCTACACTAGGAGTTAACATTGCGGTTGGGTTATTCGGATTGCACAAATACACCATGCTAATACCATCAAACTCTTGCGCTTTTTTCTGCATAGTTGCTAAATCGAAAGCTAGAGTATTATCAACAGGCACTTTAACGATTTTTACACCTAAAGGTTCTGCATAAAGTTCGGCATAATTAAATGTTGGATCAGGAACAATAAGTTGAACTGATTTACCTTCTTTTTGTGCTTTATTTGCCACAAATTGAACTGCTGCTTGAATTGTTTCAGATGAACCGTTTCCCAAGGTGATATGTTTATCTGAAAGTTTAAATTCTTTCCCTAATTCGCTAATTAATTTGCTACGCGCCTCATCTGGATATCTAAATGCATTGGGTAAAGCATCAATAATGGCTTTTTTAGCGTTAGGCGACATGCCTAATGAGTTTTCATTGAAATTAAGCAGTAACGGATTTTCTGCATTAAATACTAATTTATTTTTTAGTACTTCATTGGCATAAGCTGAACTCACAAAAGAACTTAATGATAATCCGCCAATAACAAGGCTTGATGATGTTAAGAATGAACGACGATTCATGTTATGTTTCCCAAGTAAATTATTCTATGTTTTATTAGTTCTCATAGATTACTAAAAAAATGATAGAAGTAAATAAATATGATAAAAAAATAATTATTTATTCACTTTATTTTCATGGGAGCAAACGGGTAGCTGAGTGTTTTTGAGATAAGAATAGAATTATCCCTGTGATCTTTCAGTCTCTATTGCGCATTTTTCCGCTTCAGCAATGATCCAGTTTTTAAACTTATCTTGCTTTGAGTCAGGCATGATTTCACTTGGAGAGAGCAAGTAGTAGCTTGAGTTATCTTTAACAAAGCCATGTGTAGCGATAAGCTGTTGATCTTTTAATTCATCTTGCACCATAAGAAAAGAGGCGATGGTCGTACCTAATCCAGCAAGAGTAGCCTGAATAGCAAGATAAAAATGCTCATATTGGCTGGTATGAGTATAAGTAGATTGTTGCATACCTGAATATTGATACCAATCTTGCCAAGTTTGAGGGCGAGAGAGCGTTGTTAATTGCTTATCTGAATAATGGATATTATTAGGCTTTACGACAGCACCAATTCGCTCATCACATATTTTTGTTGCATAAATATTCTTATGCCATAAGAAATCATTCCGCCGAAATGCTAAATCGACACCTTCTTTATTGAAATCAATCGCACCACCCGCGGCAACTAAATGCAACGTGATTTCAGGGTGTAATGCATAAAAGTGAGATAAGCGAGGAATAAGCCATTTCATCGCAATAGTGGGTTCACAAGAAACCGCTAACACCGGATTATTTAAAGGGGAGCGCAGATGCGAGACTGTTTCTTCTAGCTGTTCAAAAATTGAAGAAGTTGTTTTATATAAATATCGACCCGCTTCATTTAAATAAACTGCGCGATTGCGCCGTTCAAATAAAGGAATACCTAATTCATCTTCTAATAATCGTATTTGGCGACTTACTGCGCTGTGAGTGACATGAAGTTGTTCCGCTGCATTAACAAAACTACCTGTTTGAGCGGCACTATTAAAAAAACGCAATGATGTTAAAGAGGGTGTTTTCATAAAGATAAGCAATAAAGTTGAGTTGTAAAAATAGACGATGAAAAATCACAGATATACTGCAAGATAAATCGCTTTTTATTTTTAGTCAAGACAGCAAAATAGGGTAATTGTTGGTGAGTTAAATAGGTTTTTATTAAAAGAAGAACATATTTTATGTCACTTTTTATTACTTATTATTGATTCAAAAGTGAGAGTGAGAAGAACAATGAGTGAACTAATTGCTGTGGCGATAATTACAATATTGGCAGTTATTAGCCCAGGGCCAGATTTTGCTATGGTGACAAAAAATAGTTATTCCTATGGTGTAAGAGTAGGGTTAATGACAGCAATTGGTATTGCGATTGGAGTACAATTACATGTTTTTTATACCGTATTTGGTATCTCTTTTATTATTATGGGATCACCAACGCTCTTTTTTATTATGAAATTATTAGGTGTTGGATATTTAATTTATCTTGGGGTTAAATCGTTAACGAATAAAACACAACTGACCATTGAGAATGCGAGCAATTTAGCACCCAATATGTTTCAGGCATTACGTGTTGGTTTTTTTACTAATGCTTTAAATCCTAAAACGATGTTGTTTGTTATTGCACTTTATACGCAAGTTGCCAACTTAAGTAATCCACTTTGGATAAATCTTTCTTATGGTATGTTTATCTCTGTTGCTCATTGGGTTTGGTTTAGTTGTGTTGCGTTATTTTTTTCTACGCCTTTATTACGCACAAAAATACTTTCAAATCAAAAAGTGGCAGATAAAATTATTGGTGTATTATTAATCCTTTTGGGTATTGGGTTGTTGTTTATTTCAGTGAAGTAGAAAATTAAACAAATAAAAAGGAGATCAAATAATGATCTCCTTTCTTTATTTTAAGTGAGGATTTAATTTGATTCAGGAAACGTTAATGTTGCCCCTGGTGCTTCACGACTAAGATGAATAAAATTTAGGTGCTTTTCATATTGATCTAAAATATCTGTAATGACCTGCTCTTTGGTGTAATCCATTAAGTCATTTCCTTGGGAGCCTTCCCATAAATAAGTCTCTAAACGGTAATAATCTGATTTACCTCGACGAGCACGATAAGTAAATGCAGGTACTGAATATTTTTGTGGCCAAATCTGATAAATAAAATTTTGCTCTTGGTCAAGATCGACCACAAGCTCTAAATGATGTAAGCGTTCATTATCTTCAATTGGGCAATAATTGAATTCGACTTTGGCTCCTCGTAATAACAGCTCTTTAGCCACATCTTGCATTGCTGGCATACAAGTTAAATCTAACATCCGTTGTGTATAGGTCGTTCCTGGGAAATTCATTACTCGCCCTAAACGCTGTTTCCAATTCATCGTAGTATTGCCATAAAGTGGTGCTGGCGCATTGGTATTTAGCGAACTAACACGTCTAAAATCTTCGACTTTTAATGATTTATAAAGTCCGGCCATAATAAAGAAAATAACAAAGCTAAAGGGTAATCCCATTATTATGGTTGTGTTTTGTAAGGCCGAAATACCATCTGCCATTAACATACCTAACGTTAATAAACCAATAGCAATAGACCAGAAAATGCGAAGCCAATTGGGGGCGTCATTATTAACATGGCTTAATTGAGAGGTGAAATTACCTAATACTAATGAACCAGAGTCGGCAGAAGTGACATAAAATAATAATCCAGTAATTGTGGCAACAGACGCCGTTAAACCAAAACCAGGATAGAGTTCTAATAATGAATAAAATCCTTTTTCGGGAGCTTCCAATACTGTTTTTGCGAGTTCTTTATTACCATGGATCACTTCATATAAAGCACTATTACCAAAAATTGACAACCATAGTAGTGTAAAAACAAAGGGAATAATTAAGGTACCTATGACGAATTGTCGAATTGTTCGTCCTCTTGAGATCCGTGCCAAAAATAGACCAACAAAAGGTGACCATGCAACCCACCAAGCCCAGAAAAAGAGTGTCCAGCTATTCATCCAATCGGTTGGTTTATCAAATGCAAAGCTATTTAATGTCATGCCTAAAAAACGATTAGTATAATCACCGACATTTAATACTAGCGCATTTAATAAAAACTCAGTATCACCTGCAAATAAGATAAATAAAATAAGTCCTATTGCAAGTAATACATTGAGTTCAGATAAAATCCTGATCCCTTTATTAACGCCAGATGTTGCCGAAATAACGGCCATAATTACAGATAATAGAATTAACCCGCCTTGAACGCCTAGCCCTTGGGGCAAATCAAAAAGAACTTTTAGCCCATAATTAAGTTGTACAACACCAATACCTAATGTTGTCGCAATACCAAAAATAGTTCCCAATACCGCTGCAATATCAACGGTATGGCCAATTGGGCCATAAATGCGGTTTCCAAAGATAGGATAAAGTGCAGAGCGTATGGTCAAGGGCAAATTATAACGATAGCTAAAATAACCGAGTGCTATACCAATAAGTGCATACATAGACCAGCCCGTCAGGCCATAGTGGAATAAAGTCCACACCATCGACTGACGGGCTGCTTCTATTGTTTCACCTTCGCCTGTTGGCGGTAACATATATTGCGTAATGGGCTCCGCCACAGAGAAAAACATCAAATCAATCCCAATACCTGCTGCAAATAACATTGCAGACCAACTTAAAACACTAAACTCGGGTTTTGATTGTTCAGGCCCTAATTTGATATTTCCAAAACGAGAAGTAGCAACAAAAATAACAAAAACGATGTATAGCGTTGCTGCTAATAAATAGTACCAACCAAAGGTTTTTGATACCCATCCTAGCGTTGACACGATCCATGTATTTGCCGTTTCTGTCATTAAAATTGTGAAAAAAGAAAACGCTAAAATTAGCGTTGCTGAAGCGAAAAAAACAACAGAATTTAGCTTGTCTTTCTGTGGTTTTTTTGTGCTGTTAAGAGTTGTCATCAGAAATTCCAAAAATTTATTTATCTAAAAGTTAAAAGTTGCATTCTTTGTTAACTAATTGAATTAGTTGCAAAGATTCAAATTTTCACAATGTCCTCCTATATAAAAATGTAAATTAATTGTGATAAACAATAGTTAATATTGATTGAATGTTCAATTAAAAAAACGTTTAATAAAAGCGTTCAATGTATTTTTTAGGTCTTTAAAACATGCCGAAGATAGGAATGCAGTCGATACGTAAACAGCAATTAATCCAAGCAACGTTAACCGTTATAAATGAGGTTGGAATGCAAGAGGCGAGCATCGCATTGATAGCTCGAAAAGCCGGTGTTTCTAACGGCATTATTAGTCACTACTTTCGTGATAAAAATGGATTGCTGGAAGCTGCAATGCGCCATATCCAGTATCAATTGGGTTTTGCGGTGGCGATACGTTTAAGGATGTTAAGTGATGCAACACCTAAACAACGTATTCAAGCTATTGTTGAAGGTAACTTTGATACCTCTCAAACCAGTGAAGCTGCAATGAAAACATGGCTAGCCTTTTGGGCGAGTAGTATGCATCAGCCTAATTTGAATCGTCTACAAAAGGTCAATGATAGAAGGCTTTATTCCAATTTAAGTTACGAGTTTGGGCGCGTTCTTACGAAAGATCAAGCACGTTTAGCTGCGAAAGGTTTAGCAGCATTAATCGATGGTTTATGGCTACGAAGTGCATTAAGTCATGCACCATTTTCTCTTGAAGAGGCCAAAACCATTACTAATGAATATATCGATATGCAATTGACAAATCGGAGTCAAATAAAGACTTAAAAAACTAATAATAAAGGAGAAAATATGCCAAACCCACCGTTACAAAAACTCTATATTCATGGTGGATATGTTGATTGTGCACAACCGGAATGTGAGCAATTTGAAGCGATTAACCCAGCTAATGGTGAAGTGATCGCACATTTACAATCTGCAAGTGAAGAAGATATCAATTGGGCCGTTGAAAGTGCCAAGCAGGGACAAAAAATATGGGGCGCAATGACGGCAATGGAACGCTCTCGAATTTTGCGACGCGCTGTTGATATTTTACGTGAACGTAATGATGAATTGGCTCATTTAGAAACCTTAGACACAGGTAAACCGCTATCTGAAACGCGCTATGTCGATATTGTGACGGGGGCTGATGTTTTAGAATATTACGCAGGTCTGATCCCCGTACTTGAAGGAGAGCAAATTCCGCTTAGAGAAACCGCTTTTGTTTATACGCGACGTGAGCCTTTAGGTGTTGTGGCTGGGATTGGTGCTTGGAACTACCCCATTCAAATAGCGTTGTGGAAATCTGCACCTGCGCTTGCCGCAGGTAATGCCATGATCTTTAAACCAAGTGAAATGACTTCATTAACAGCATTAAAACTTGCCGAAATATATACTGAAGCAGGATTGCCAAAAGGCGTTTTTAATGTTGTTACAGGAAAAGCGAACGTGGGGCAATGGTTAACACAACATCCTGACATTGCGAAAGTTTCTTTTACTGGTGGAATTGAAACTGGTAAGAAAGTGATGGCAAATGCTTCTGCATCAAGCTTAAAAGAAGTGACAATGGAACTTGGTGGAAAATCACCTTTAATTATTTTTGATGATGCAGATTTAGATACCGCAGCTGATATTGCAATGATGGCTAACTTTTATAGTTCAGGCCAAGTTTGCACCAATGGAACGCGCGTATTTGTACCAGAAAAGTTAAAAAAAGCATTTGAAGCCAAAATCACTGAACGTGTCTCCCGTATTCGAATCGGCTCTCCTCTTGAAATGGACACCAATTTTGGTCCTCTAGTCAGTTTCCCTCATCTTGAAAAAGTCTTGAGTTATATTGAGTTAGGCAAAACCCAAGGGGCGAGATTACTTTGTGGTGGTCATCGTTTGTTAGACGGCGATTTTGCGCAAGGTGCTTATGTTGCACCGACAGTTTTTACTGATTGCACAGATGATATGCAAATTACGCAAGACGAAATATTTGGCCCTGTGATGAGTATTCTTAGTTATCAAACTGAAGATGAAGTAATTTTACGTGCAAATAATAGCGTTTATGGTTTGGCCGCAGGTCTGGTCACTAAAGATCTCACAACAGCTCACCGTGTTATTCACCAATTGGAAGCAGGAATTTGTTGGATAAATACATGGGGCGAGTCTCCAGCAGAAATGCCGGTTGGTGGCTATAAACATTCTGGGGTGGGACGTGAAAACGGGCTTGTTACATTACAGAATTATACTCAAACAAAATCTATTCAAGTTGAACTTGGGGAGTTTTCATCCGTTTTTTAATCCATTCTTTTTTTAATGACTGAAACAGAGGAGATAACAATGGTCTATGACTACATTATTATCGGTGCTGGTTCAGCCGGTAACGTTCTTGCTACCCGCTTGACAGAAGATCCTGAAGTTACTGTGCTGCTCCTTGAAGCTGGAGGTCCGGACTACAGGTTCGATTTTCGTACACAAATGCCAGCGGCATTAGCTTATCCGTTACAAGGTAGGCGATATAATTGGGCTTATGAAACAGAGCCTGAACCTTATATGAATAACCGACGTATGGAATGTGGTCGAGGAAAAGGGCTAGGTGGTTCATCGCTAATTAATGGCATGTGTTATATTCGTGGTAATGCAATGGATTTTGATGGGTGGGCAAAATTGCCTGGTCTTGAAGAGTGGGACTATTTAAGTTGCTTGCCTTATTTTCGTAAAGCTGAAACTCGTGATATTGGTGCCAATGACTATCATGGTGATAAAGGGCCTGTAAGTGTAACAACACCGAAAAAAGGCAATAATATTTTATTTCAAGCGATGATTGAAGCCGGTGTACAAGCAGGATATCCAAGAACGATTGACCTTAATGGCTATCAGCAAGAGGGCTTTGGCCCAATGGATAGAACAGTCACACCGAAAGGTCGCCGAGCAAGCACCGCAAGAGGTTATCTTGATCAAGCTAAAGCACGAAAAAACTTAACGATCAAGACTCACGCCATAACAGATGTTATTGAGTTTGAAGGAAAAAAAGCAATTGGTGTGCGCTATTTTTTAGGGGAAAATACCACTCTTCATCATGTAAAAGCCCGTCGAGAAGTATTGCTTTGTGCGGGGGCAATTGCCTCACCTCAAATATTGCAACGTTCTGGTATTGGGCCTGAAGAAATATTAAATGAATTTGATATTTCTCCTGTGCATGTATTACCAGGGGTTGGGGAGAATCTGCAAGATCATCTAGAAATGTATTTGCAGTATGAATGTAAAAAGCCTGTTTCACTTTATCCTGCTTTAAAATGGTATAACCAACCTAAGATTGGTGCACAATGGTTATTTCAAGGAACAGGTATAGGTGCAAGCAATCAATTTGAAGCTGGCGGATTTATTCGCTCTAGCGAAAAATATGCGTGGCCCAATATTCAATTCCACTTTCTACCCGTTGCCATTAATTATAACGGCACCAATGCGGTAGATGTTCATGGTTTTCAAGCACATGTAGGATCGATGCGTTCACCCAGTCGAGGGAGAGTAAAATTAGCCTCTACAGATCCTCATCATCATCCTAGTATCTTGTTTAATTACATGTCCACAGAACAAGATTGGGAAGAGTTTCGCGCTGCAATTCGGATCACTCGAGAAATAATGGCACAACCGGCATTAGATCCTTATCGTGGAGAAGAAATTAGCCCAGGGAAACATATTCAAAGTGATGAAGAGCTTGATGCTTTTGTCAGAGAACGTGCTGAAACAGCATTTCATCCTTGTGGCACGTGTAAAATGGGAACGGATGAAATGGCAGTTGTCGATGGGGAAGGTCGAGTACACGGCATAGAAAACTTAAGAGTTATTGATGCATCTATCATGCCATTAATAATCACTGGGAATTTGAATGCAACTACAATTATGATGGCAGAAAAACTAGCAGATAAAGTGAGAGGAATAAATCCTTTACCTAAAAGCCAAGCTGACTATTATGTTGCAGGAGATCAACCTGTAAGAAAAACAAATATAAGCCTATAAATTAAGGTAGACAAAAGAGGAATGTAAATTCCTTTTTTGTCTTTTCATCATTATTTCCTCTTTGTTGACATTGAAATTATATAAAAATAATTTATATAAATCCTAAATATTCAAGAAAAAATATGATTGGTTTTTATCATAAATATTTCTAAATAAAATTACTTTATAAAAGAAATCCAAAGTAACGAGGTAAATTCAAGTAAAATAACGTTTTTCCTGCCATTTTTGTGATGAATATCAACTCTCCATAACTGAAGCATTCCATTAATTATCGTAAACAGACAACGAAAACGTTTGCATAATATTTTTATGCAGATAGAATTCGTCAGATTTTTTTGGCCTGGTGAAATTAATAGGGGGTTAAAGTGTCTCAGGACAACAATTATAGTCAGGGTCCAGTGCCCATATCCGCAAGAAAGGGTGGATTGGCGTTAACCTTTGTGATGTTGGGATTAACGTTTTTTTCAGCCAGTATGTGGACTGGCGGCGCTCTTGGTACTGGTCTTTCCTTTAATGATTTCTTCCTCGCAGTTCTAATTGGTAATCTTCTTCTTGGTATCTACACCGCATTTCTTGGTTTTATTGGTTCAAAAACAGGTCTTACTACTCATCTCCTCGCGCGTTACTCTTTCGGTATTAAAGGTTCTTGGCTTCCCTCATTTTTACTCGGTGGTACTCAGGTTGGTTGGTTTGGTGTGGGTGTGGCAATGTTTGCCATCCCGGTAGGAAAAGCTACTGGTATTGATATTAATCTCCTTATCGCCGTTTCCGGCATTTTAATGACCATCACAGTATTCTTCGGTATTTCTGCTCTCACTATTCTCTCTATCATCGCAGTTCCTGCTATCGCAATCCTTGGAAGTTACTCTGTTTATCTTGCTATACATGATATGGGGGGGCTTTCAACGCTAATGGCCGTTAAACCTGCTCAACCATTAGATTTTAATTTAGCGCTGGCGATGGTTGTCGGATCGTTTATTAGTGCAGGTACGCTGACGGCTGATTTCGTACGTTTTGGGCGAAACCCTAAAGTAGCGGTGGTGGTTGCAATTATCGCCTTTTTCTTAGGCAATACATTAATGTTTGTCTTTGGCGCTGCAGGTGCAGCTTCACTGGGAATGGCAGATATTTCTGATGTGATGATTGCGCAAGGATTATTACTTCCAGCGATTGTCGTATTAGGCTTAAATATCTGGACAACCAATGATAATGCGTTATATGCATCAGGATTAGGTTTTGCCAATATCACTGGTTTATCAAGTAAAAAACTTTCAGTCATAAACGGTATCATCGGAACGCTGTGTGCGTTATGGCTCTATAATAACTTTGTAGGTTGGCTTACCTTTTTATCTGCAGCAATTCCACCAGTAGGGGGCGTTATTATTGCAGATTATCTGATGAATAAAGCACGCTATAACACCTTTAATATTGCTACAATGCAATCGGTTAACTGGGTAGCGCTACTTGCTGTTGCGATAGGTATTGTTGCAGGGCATTGGTTACCGGGTATTGTGCCTGTTAATGCTGTGCTAGGGGGCGCAATAAGCTACGCTGTGTTAAATCCAATATTAAATCGTCGTACAGCTCGACAATCGGAGATAAGTCATGCTGGGTAAGAATATCGAACAAATTAATCATGCTCGTCTGGTTGGAAAAGAAGGTTTGTGGCGTATTACGCTTAAAAACAACAAAATTGAAGCGATAGAGTCACAACCTGAAACTAATTTTCATCCTGAAGCATTAGATGCGCAAGGTGGTTTAGTTCACGCTCCTTTTGTTGAACCTCATATTCATTTAGATACAACACAAACAGCAGGGCAACCGAATTGGAATCAATCGGGAACATTATTTGAAGGTATTGAGCGTTGGGCTGAAAGAAAAGCACTGTTAACTCACGATGATGTTAAGCAACGTGCATGGCAAACGCTGCAATGGCAAATTGCTAATGGTATTCAACATGTTAGAACCCATGTGGATGTTTCAGATGCTTCGCTAATAGCATTAAAAGCCATGTTGGAAGTGAAAGAAGAAATTAAACCTTGGGTTGATTTACAAATTGTTGCTTTTCCACAAGAAGGTATTTTGTCTTACCCTAATGGTGAAGCATTATTAGAAGAAGCATTAAAATTAGGTGCTGATGTTGTAGGTGCTATTCCACACTTTGAATTTACGCGTGAATATGGTGTTGAATCACTGCATAAAACTTTTGCATTAGCACAAAAATATGATCGTTTAATTGATGTTCATTGCGATGAAATTGATGATGAACAATCTCGCTTTGTTGAAACGGTTGCCGCTTTAGCACATAAAGAAAATATGGGCTCAAGAGTGACAGCCAGTCATACGACCGCAATGCATTCTTATAATGGCGCTTATACTTCACGTTTATTCCGACTATTAAGAATGTCTGGTATTAACTTTGTGGCGAATCCTTTAGTTAATATTCACTTGCAAGGTCGTTTTGATACCTATCCAAAACGTCGTGGTATTACTCGCGTCAAAGAGATGCTAGAAAGTAATATTAATGTTTGTTTTGGTCATGATGATGTCTTTGATCCTTGGTATCCATTAGGCACAGCAAATATGCTCCAAGTTTTACATATGGGATTGCATGTTTGTCAATTAATGGGCTATGGTCAAATAGATAACGGATTACAGTTAATTAGCCACAACAGCGCAAAAACACTCGCTTTAACGGATTATGGTGTTGATGTAGGAAATAGTGCAAACTTTATTATTCTGCCAGCAGATAACGGATTTGATGCTTTACGTCGTCAAGTACCTGTACGTTATTCTATTCGCCAAGGTAAAGTTATTGCACAAACTGAGCCGGCAAAAACAGAAATTATGTTAGATAAGCCAACACTGGTTAATTATAAATAATCTAATAGATTTCATTTTTTATAACGGATAAATCAGATAATGGTTTGTCCGTTATTTTTATAAAGGTTCAATGCTCGCTTTTTGTTTATTTAGCTAAATATTTTGTTAAATAAAGATCTACTTATTTACTTTGGTACAGAAATAAACCATTGTGGATTTACCTGATTCAACTAGAATATCATATTGTTAGACACTCTCCGTATTACTGCGGCTGCTATCCCTTTAATCTGAGAGGTTTTTATGTCTATACAAAGAGATCGTGGTTGGCGCCAATGTGTTAACCGCAAAAATAAACATCAAGAAATGGGTTGTTCACGAGTGATGTTTAAACCAGAAAAGAAATGGTCTAATTTATATACTCGATCACTTAAAATGACCAGAGCTGCACAACTAGGAATCGAATACCCAAGAATTTCTCGTAGTCAGCGTCGATTAAATGCGTTATCTGATAGTGAGTAATGATGAATATCTTGTTTATTTGCAGTAAAAATCAATGGCGAAGCCCAACCGCAGAATTGTTATTTGCAGATAGAGAAGGCATCAATACACTTTCAGCAGGTACGCGTAAAGATGCGCAATGTGTGGTTGATAACGAATTACTAAAATGGGCTGATTTAGTGCTTGTCATGGAATCTAAACATTTAAATCGATTATCTGCACATTTTCCTACAACCATGCGCTATAAAAAAGCCCATGTATTGGGAATACCTGATAATTATCGCTTTAACGATCCGGTATTAATTGAACTCCTTGAACAGAAAGTTCAGTCTTATTTACCGATGGAAGCGAAGCTTTCAGCTAAATAATGCTTTTAATCTTGATAAAAAAACGCTCAGCTTAAAATAAGACTGAGCGTTTTTTATATCTAAAAATTTTATAGAGGTATAAAAAGAGCAGGTCGGATTTTTATTATTGGTTATTTTTTCTGATTAGTGCCGCGAGTTGTGAAAGCTCTTCATCACTTGCTCGTTCGAAATCGTGAGATGAAAGATAACCTGGATATTTATCAAAGAAAATCTTCTGCTTATTTTCAATAGGTGCCCAATTTGTCATATCACCAGTGCCATGCATCGGGCTAAGTTTACTATGAACATGATCAACCCCAAATCCTTCAAAAAACATTCCTGAACGTGAAACATCAGGAAATGTTTTATCTAAGATTTTTGCCACTTTTTTCGTCGCAATAACTAATAGCGCTAAGGCTTCATCACTGAGATCAAAGGCATAACTTGGATAGTGTTTTTTAGGAATAACAACCGTAAAGCCTTTGGTATTCGGAAATATAGAAAGAAAAGCAAGGTGGTGTTCGTCTTCCCAAATTTTATGGCAAGGGGCTTTTCCAGCAACGATTTGACAGAAAATGCAGTTATCCATATTAACCTCATAATTAAGCATTCGTTATACTTCAAGTTGCAGCGTTGTTGGCTGAGCATTATTGCAATTGTCATTTAGCTGCATCTTGAATTATTCAGAGTATAAGGTGGTTAAAGTAGGTTTCTTTCAGCTAAATCAAGTGCGAAGTAAGATAAAATTAAATCCGCACCAGCACGTTTAATTGAACCTAAAGTCTCCATTACTACACGATCTTCATCGATTGCACCGGCTAATGCTGCAAATTTAATCTGAGCATATTCACCACTGATTTGATAAGCCGCTAAAGGTAATAAAGTACGTTCACGTACATCGCGAATAATATCTAAATAAGCACCTGCGGGTTTAACCATCAGCATATCAGCACCTTCTTGCTCATCAATTAATGATTCACGAATTGCTTCACGACGGTTCATTGGATTCATTTGATAAGTTTTACGATCACCAATTAAGCGAGAGCCGGCTGCATCACGGAAAGGACCATATAAAGCAGAAGCAAATTTAGTCGAATAAGAAACAATACCTGTATCGCTAAATCCTGCTTTATCAAGTGCTGCACGAATAGCAGCGACTTGACCGTCCATTGCAGCAGATGGTGCGATAAAATCCGCACCAGCTTGTGCCGCGGCAACGGCTTGAAGACCTAAATTATAGATAGTTTCATCATTATCAACATGTTCACCATGTAAAACACCACAGTGACCATGTGATGTGTATTCACAAAAACAGGTATCAGACATGACAATCATTTCTGGTACTGCATCTTTACAAATACGAGACATGCGAGAAACTAAGCCATCACTTTTCCAAGCATCACTCCCTGTTTCATCAAGGTGATGCGATACTCCAAAAGTCATGACAGTTTTAATGCCTGCTTTTGCAATACGTTCAATTTCATAAGCAAGACGCTTTTCAGGAATACGAACGACACCCGGCATACTTTTAATAGGTTGGTAATCATCAAGCCCTTCTTCTACGAATATAGGTAGAGCGAGATCATTTTTAGTTAACGTTGTTTCTTGAAAGAGCGCGCGCAGGTTTTCGGACTGGCGTAGTCTTCTTAAACGCTGGATGGATTGTTCGTTGCTCACAATATCTCCTTTTTATGGCCAGTACTAACAAGTATTTACCGAGGTATTATAAACCTTAATATCGATAGATAGATACTCTATAATTGATACTCGTCATACTTCAAGCCGTAGCGTTGTTGACTTCATTCACTCGCACTAGTCACATACTCTTGTATGCTCCTAGCGACTCATTCACTTGTCGCCTAGCTACACCTTGAATTATTTAGAGTATTTACTCGTTGTATTTCAAGCCGTAGCGTTGTTGACTTCATTCACTCGCACTAGTCACATACTCTTGTATGCTCCTAGCGACTCATTCACTTGTCGCCTAGCTACACCTTGAATTATTTAGAGTATTTACTCGTTGTATTTCAAGCCGTAGCGTTGTTGGCTTCATTCACTCGCACTAGTCACATACTCTTGTATGCTCCTAGCGACTCATTCACTTGTCGCCTAGCTACACCTTGAATTATTTAGAGTATAGATAGTTAGTTATAGAGAAAGAGAGAAAAGGAAAAGCAAAAAGAATAAGTGATGGAGAGGAAGGAAATAAAAAAGAGCAGAATAATTTCTACTCTTTAAATTGATTACTACTCATTTCTTAATGAGAAGATTATTTTTTTTGCTCTTCTAATGCAGAGATCATTTGAATTTTACAAGCAGCAATGATTTGAGTAAGTCCTTCTTGGAATTCTGCACGAGTACCCATTTCAGCTTTTGCATCACGTAAAGAGTTAACAACTTCGATAGTACCTTCAGTAAATTGTGCTTCAGTTGTTTCTAGTTTTGCAAAATCGAATTTCTTTACATTTAGAGAAGCTATTGCATCTTTAGCAATTTTTTCTGCTGGCTCTTTTGTATCGTAAGCTTTAATCGAGATATCTTTAAAGGTATCGCAGTAATCATCAGCTATTTTTGTTGGGTTGGCAAAAGCAACTGCGGGTAATAATAGCAGAGATAAGAGAAGTGGTTTCATTTTAGCCTCATGTTTATTTTTTGGTACGTACTCATTGAGTGTAACATATAAACTGGAGTGACGATAAATCAGAATAAGTGTAAAAATATAAAACGTTAATTTCTTTAATTCGATTGAATCTAATTTCATAGTTGTAATTGTGTTTAAGGACAATAAGCTAGGCTTTTATTTTCAAATGAAAATTATAATTAACAATAAATAAAATAACATAAATTTAATAATATTAGGATTTATCTTTATTTGCATTTTATGATATTGATTTTTATTTACGTTAATAATGAAAAATAGAGAATTAAATATAAAAATAAGGATAAAATGATAACCTGTTAATACTAAGTTAAACTTAATCTGCTGTATTCTATAGGTTAATCTGTAATCACCATACTCAAAGTATAAAATTTTTTATCTTCTTCTCTAATTCAAATAACATTAAAAATTCTTAACAAAAAGAATTTATTATTCAGATTATTAGCTAAAATAATGAATAAAAAAATAATTGTTATTTATAAAATATGAAAAAATTTTAATGGGAGAGTTAAAAAATGGGAATAAAAGAGAAAAAAATCCCCTCTATAGAGATAGAGGGGTAGCTAAATGAATAAAGAATGGTTTATTTCGAGATTAAGTATATAGGAATTTAAAACTAATTTTTGTTTATTTGTGCAGCACAAAAAGTTTAGAAAACAGAATAAAAATATGTACTAGTACTCAATCCAAAATAAATCAATTATTGGCGATAAACAGTTTTAATTTGGCTAATAGTATTACGGAATGTCTCTGCTTGTTTTTCGTCATCAACTTCTGCAATCGCGCGTTCAATATTTAAAATAATACGACCTGCATCTGCTTGGCCTAATGCTTTTAACATATAAGTGACTAGTGTTTTTAAACAAGCCACTTCTTCTGCTAATGTTTCCACATCTGCTTGTGTTTTAAACTTCTCGTTCATTATCTACGTTCCTTTGTCTTTAATTTATAAATCATATCAAGCTAGGTCATTAGAATAGCAAAGTCTCAGCAAGGTATGAATAGTGATAATGAAAGCATTTTATCATATTGAAATTGTTAGCATGATAAAGATACAAAATAGTCTGTGATCCCATTTATTTGTTGAAACCACGCTATACTTTGAACATTATGTTTTGAACGTTAATACAAACAGATGTGGTATGGCAATCATCGCCAGCAATAAGAAAAAATGCAGAAAAAGGCGGGGAGGAAAATAATATGAATGAAGAACAACTATTACATGCGATCACTCATTATCCCGCGCTTTATCAGCGCAAGTCAGGGAATACACATAAAGGAACATTTGGCACATTAGGCATTGTAGGTAGCGCAGAAGGAATGAGTGGCGCGATTGTATTAGCCGGTAAAAGTGCATTGAAAGCAGGGTGCGGAAAGGTATTTCTTGGTTTTGCTCAGTCACAGCTTCCTATCCCTTTTATTGATAGTGCGCCAGAGCTTATGCTCAAAACAGCACTGACATTGATACATCAGCAAGATATTTCTGCTTGGGCAATTGGATGTGGATTAGGATTATCTGCAAATTCTGAAGAGAGCTTATCAATAGCTTTGGCACAACGTAATGAAAATATACCCTATGTTTTTGATGCGGATGCATTAGTGTTAATGGCTAAATTAAAATCAGAATGCTCACTTAATCAGCATTGTGTATTAACACCACACCCTAAAGAAGCGTCTATTTTGCTTAATTGCACGCTAAATGATATTCAAAATAACAGAGAAGAAGCGGCGAAAGAGATTGCGAAGCTTTATCATTGTTGGGCAATAATCAAAGGTCAAAATACTGTAGTAACATCTCCGAAAGGGGAGTTAACGATTAATACAACCGGTAATAGTGGATTATCAACCGCAGGGAGTGGCGATGTGCTAACAGGTGTTATGGGCAGTTTTTTAGCGCAAGGATTGACAATGTCTGATGCGGTAAAAAGTGCGGTTTGGATACATGGAATGGCGGCGGATATCTTAGTTGAAAAAGGTATTGGGCCAATAGGATTAACTGCATCAGAATTGATTGATACTATCCGAAATATTCGCAATCAAATATGGACGTTAACACAGCAACATAATGCAAACTATTTTGAATGAGCACTTTTATTTTTTAGCTTAAAGTATTAATAATTAAAGTAGGTTTATATTAAGATTAGGTTGTTTTTAGTTAATTCACTCACAGTAATCTTTGGGTTATTGCGATAGGATTAAGGCAAATGGAGAGTTGAGAGGAGTTATTATGTATAAAACGATTTTAGTGCCTATTGATATTGTAGAAGAAGAGTTAACCAGTAAAGCGGTACGACATGCTGTGTATTTAGCAAAAGAAACGGGAGCTAATTTACATTTAATTCATGTTCTTCCTATCTCTTCAGCAATCATTAATGCTTATTCACTGGGTTATCCAGAAATTAAAGATAAAGCGACAGTGAAAGCAGAGAATGATATGCAAATGTTGGTAGATTCGGTGGATTTACCTGCTGAAAAGGTCGCTTATACGGTTACTTTTGGCTCACCACGTGATGAAATTTTAGTCACAGCAAAAGATATTCATGCAGACTTAATTGTGATTGGTTCACGTAGACCTAATATCAGTACTCATTTATTAGGCTCAACAGCTGCGGGTGTTGTTCGCTATGCTGAAATTTCAGTGTTAGTGGTTCGTTAATATATTACTAATATGCTATGAGTATTCCTCATAGCATATTTTTTAGTTTTTTTGCGTAGCTTATCTTATTTATTCAATAAGCCGTTTATCGAATAAACAGTCTAGAAAGTGGATAAGAATGGAAAAATTTACCCAAGAACTTTTAAGGCTTGATCATTTTATTCTACGCATCTTACGCTATTATGTAATAGGCTCTATTTTCTTTTTCTTAGGGTTATTACCCGGCGTATTAGGGTTTTATTTAATTGAAGGACATAGTTTTATGGAATCTTCATTAAATGCAATCTCTATGTTAAGTGGTCAACCGGTAGAGCCAGCACCTGCAACCCCTACAGGGCGCTTTTTTATTGCAATTTATGGTTTATTTCTTCAGTGTGTTTTTATTTTATCAATTGGGCTTGTAGTGACACCTTTTATTCATCGACAATTGCATAAATGGCATCTTGAGGAAGATTAAATAAGCAAGCTGTGGGATACGCTACAATAATAAACAGACAATAATCTGATAATGAGGAGTTGCTATGTACAAGACAATTCTAGTACCTGTTGATATTTCAGAAGATGAGTTAACGACTAAAGCCTTACAACACGCTGTTTATATTGCCAAATTAGAAGGCGCAAAACTGCACCTTTTCCATGCCATTCCTGATATTTCACGTTTCTCTATTAGTTATAGCTATCATTATGACATGCTCAGCTCTTTTGCAAATAAAGCACTTGAGCGTGTACAAGAACAACTGCAAGAATTAGCTGATGGCATTGATTTACCAAATGAACAAGTCGAATTTTCAGCCGTATTTGGTTCTGCAAGAGATAAAGTTTTAGAACTCGCTGAAAAAATTAATGCAGATTTAATTGTAATCGGTTCTCGTCGCCCAAGTATTTCAACACACTTATTGGGTTCAAATGCATCAGGTATTGTTGCTTATGCTAAGCAATCTGTTTTAGTTGTTCGTTAAAATTTTTATAAAAGTTAGAAAATAATATGCGACCCCTAGATCTCGATTTAGGGGTTTTTTATTTTTAAATTTAAGCATTGCCATTTTTAATTGATATGTGAGTGCGATTGCTTATTAATGCGGTTTTATTTTAAATACTCGGATCTTTATTGATTGAGAATGATAGTCATTCTAAAGTGGAGTGGTTGTTATTAATTAGAGATGAGTATTATGTTGAATAATAAAACTTTTACCGTTATGGATGTTGAGCAATTTCCTGTTATTACGATGAAAATATTTCCAGAAACACTGGAAGATGCCAATAACTGGACTGCTGAAATGGATATTGTATTAAACGAAAAAAGAAAATTTGTTCTAGTTTACCCTTCCATCAATAAAAAGGACAAAGAGCATAAAAAAGAAGATATGGAAGGGATGAAGGCGGTTAGACGTTGGCTTAAAGAGGGGAAAGCACTTCTTAGTGAATATTGTGCAGGTATGATAATGACCGCCGATCTACAAAAAAATGATAAAGAGCAACTGGTACAACTCTCTTCTGTTATTTCTGCGGTTTATGGGGTACCAGTATTCGTTGCAGAAACTCTGGTTGAGTCTTATATCCAAGCTAATGACTTACTGAAGTAATTAAATATTATTAATTTTCTTAATTAAATTAGTTTATAAAGCACTTGTATGAGTGCTTTTTTATTAAAATAGTGATAGTTATTTAATTATGTGAGTTAAAAATGAGTAATTTTATTACAGTACTGCATTTTTCTATGGCAATGTTTATGACTACACATCGATAAAATTGATCTATCTACAGCCTTAAATATTTTATTTGTTCATAATAGTATTGAAAGATAATAGAGCGAGAAACGAGCTATGCTGATAAACTTTATATTAGCAGTGGCTCGTTTTTGATTAAAACTAAGGCATAGTATGGATAATGAGATAATGGCGGATTGCACTGCCATTTCACAAGATGAACAGCGTGAAATTACCAAGTTATGTATTCAAACTGCGTTGTTGTTATTGCAACATGGTGCAGAAAGTATGTTGGTTGAGCAGCTTTCAACCCGCCTAGGTTTAGCTTTAGGTGTACATCAAGTCGAAAGTGCAATTTCTGCTAATGCAGTGGTATTAACTACGATTGTTAATGGGCATTGCCAAACTTCAACACGTAAGATTGTCGATCGCGGTATTAATATGCATGTTGTGACAGAAGTTCAGCATATTGTTATTTTGGTCGAACATCACCTTGCAGATATTCATGAAGCAAGAAAACGCTTTGAGCATATAAAACCGTTACGTTATCCACGTTGGGCGATTATTTTTATGGTTGCCTTATCATGTGGCTGTTTCTCTAAATTAAATGGTGGTAATTGGGATGGCTTTTTAGTTTCTGCCATTGGTGGTGGTCTTGGTATGTTTGTTCGCCAAGCATTAACACATCGCCAAATGAACCCATTAATTAATTTCTGTATTACTGCATTTGTGGCAACTTCAGTCTCAGGTCTATTATTAAAACTCTCTTATTTTCAAACTACGGCGACTATTTCAATGGCTGCCAGCGTCTTATTATTGGTTCCCGGATTTCCTTTAATTAATGCTGTTGCTGATATGTTTAAAGGGCACGTTAATACAGGGTTAGCGCGTTGGGCAATGGCAACAATGTTAACTTTAGCCACCTGTTTAGGGGTTATTTTAGCTATGGCAGTATGGGGGTTAAGAGATTGGGCATAATAACGATACTTCTCACCCTAATTGAAGATATGATCTTAGCTGCTATTCCCGCAGTAGGTTTTGCGATGGTATTTAATGTACCTTCAAGGGCATTAAAATATTGCGCACTATTAGGAGCAATAGGGCACGGCTCTCGTACTGTTTTAGTAATGAGCGGGATGAACATAGAATGGGCAAGTTTTTGTGCCGCCATTTTAGTAGGTTGCATTGGTATTCAATGGTCACGCTGGTGGCTTGCACACCCTAAAGTTTTTACTGTTGCCGCGGTTATTCCAATGTTCCCCGGAATAAATGCATATATAGCGATGATCTCAGTGGTGAAATTAACACAAATTGGTTATAGCGCGGAAATTTTTGAAGCTTTAGTTACTAATTTCCTTAAAGCTTCATTTATTGTCGGTGCGCTCTCTATAGGGCTATCCTTGCCGGGATTATGGTTATATCGCAAGCGTCCGAGTGTATAATGACTTACATCGCGTGTTGTAATGAATTTAATGTAATATCCAGTTCATTTTTGTCAGAAATAATAATTTGAATTCGTAATTTATTCTCAGATTCTAAACTAGCATGCGCTTTAACATCTTCGTTATTCGCATGCTTTTTTGTTATCTCGACTAATTCGTCCATCAAATTCAGCATATTCTCATTCATTTTTAAATTTCTCCAAATCATTGATGGACTAAACCATAGCAAATCCCTTTTGCGTTAATGTCGAGAATAACGGCTTTTTCTATCACCATTCACGCTTATTGTTTTATTTTTTATATAAAAAATAGCAAGAAAGATTGCCCAAAATAAATAAAAAAAAGGTAAGATTAGACTAAATAAAAATAAGATTATCAGTTGGTTATTAAAGATAATTTTTATTGGGTTTAATAAAACAAAGAGTAAGGCAGATACCACTTTGAGAAAAATATTACACTATACCGCGGTTGTGTTGGGTTTATTTTTTATTACGCTAAATGTTCAAGCGCAAGCCCCTGAGAATTTTACAAAAGCGAAAGAGATAGCAAAAGAACGTATTTATTATGATCAAAATCAAAAGTCACAAGGCACTATTTATTGTGGTTGTGATTGGGAATGGGTAGGTAAATCTGGTGGACGTGTTAATTTAGCCAGTTGTGGTTATAAAGTCAGAGCCCAACAAACAAGAGCAGAACGTATTGAGTGGGAGCATATTGTTCCTGCATGGGTTTTTGGTCATCAACGTCAATGTTGGCAAAATGGAGGCAGAACTAATTGTGTGAAAAACGATCCTGTATTTGGCAAAATTGAAGCTGATTTACACAATTTAGCGCCATCTATAGGTGAAGTTAACGGGGATCGTAGCAATTTTAGTTTTGGACAATTACCAGCACAAGCATCTTATCAATATGGTCAATGCCGTAGCCGTGTTGACTTCGCGTCACGTACATTTGAACCTCGTAATGAAGTTAAAGGGCTAGTAGCAAGGGTTTATTTCTACTTACATGATCGCTATAACCTCTCTATGTCACGCCAACAACAACAGTTATTAATGGCTTGGGATAATGCTTATCCACCAACAGCGTGGGAAAAAGAGCGTGATAACCGTATTGCTCGTATTGTTGGATATCATAATCCGTTTGTGACAGGTCAAATGAAGTGGCAATTAGGACATAAAAATAGTGGTGCTGGATTATCTGCAACAAGTAGTGCGCCAGTCACTAAAGCCAAAACTGAAACGCCTAAACAACTAAATACATCACAATCTGAAGATATTAAAGGTAATATTAATAGCAAGATCTACCATTTTGCACATTGTTCTGGTTATAAAACAATGTCAGATAAAAATGCGGTTTTTTTTAAAACAGAGAGTGAGGCCATTAAGGCAGGTTACCGTTTAGCTAATAACTGTAAACAGCCTTAATCGTAATTATTTAGCTCACATCCAACGACGAACGTGGCGACAATATTGTTGCCACGCTTGTGGAAATAATTCACTTAAGATTTTTTCTTCACGTACTATCGTATAGCGATCAGTAATAAAGTAAAACGCAATTGCAGCTCCTAAAAACCCCCAGTTACCAAAAATAAAAAATAACCCGATACTGATATCCAAAAAACCAAGATACATAGGATTGCGACTTATTTTATAAGGACCACTTGTCACTAATTGTCGAGGTGTGTGATTGGGGTTAGGAGACGTTTTTTGTTTAATAAAAAAAGAGAGGCAATAAAAAAGCCAGATCCCAGAAGTCATAATGGTGAGTAAACCGAGATAAAAAAAGAAGCCCATCTTAAGAGAGCCAGAGTGAAGTTCAAAACCAATAAATGGAATGAGGTT
This sequence comes from Proteus terrae subsp. cibarius, assembly GCF_011045835.1. Classification (NCBI taxonomy): domain Bacteria; kingdom Pseudomonadati; phylum Pseudomonadota; class Gammaproteobacteria; order Enterobacterales; family Morganellaceae; genus Proteus; species Proteus terrae. The sequence goes on along the minus strand of NZ_CP047349.1, from coordinate 2,054,300 downwards.
AAGTAGTAACCAATAAATAAAAGGTAGTCGTAAGAAATTCATTTATTCCCCCCAAAATAACACTTATTGTTATTTTTATGTTAAGTCCATCTCGTTATAAATCATCTCAGTATTGAAAATATTTTTATTTTGTCATTATACTGTCATAAAGCTTCGTTAATTTTCACTCTAACTCCATGATGGGGAATATGAATGACAGAAGCAATGGAAATATCTCGTTACTTACAGAAAACCGGCAACAACCGTTCATTGATGTTTAATGTTCAGGATTGTGACCGGTTTTTTTGTTTTCTGCGATTAAACAGAGTCTGAAGGGGACTCACCGGCAAGTGAATGGAATATAAATAGGGATGTCGATGACTTTTTGAAGACTAACAAGGGTAAATACCACTATGAGTAGACAAAAAGCAGCAACACGTTTACGCCGAGAAAATAAGCGCACTTCACGTAAAGAACAACGTAATGGAGCGCATCGAGATAATGTTATGGTTTTACCGGGATTTGGAGATATTAATACTATTGGTATGGCGAGAGAGAAGCGTGATGAACGTGTGTTATCTCCTCGCAACGAAGCACAACGCCAATATATGAATGCAATTAAGCATCAAAATCTTATTTTTGCCACAGGAGAAGCGGGCTGTGGTAAAACCTTTCTTAGTGCCGCAATGGCTGCCGATGCTTTAATTAATAAAGAAATAGAACGCATTATTGTTACTCGACCAGTGTTGCAGGCAGATGAAGATCTCGGTTTCTTACCCGGCGATATTGCTGAAAAATTTGCACCGTATTTTCGTCCGGTCTATGACGTATTAGTGAAACGCTTAGGTGCTTCATTTTTACAATATTGTTTACGGCCTGAAATCGGTAAAGTTGAAATTGCACCTTTCGCTTATATGCGAGGGCGTACTTTTGAAAATGCATTTGTTATTCTAGATGAAGCACAGAATGTTACAGTAAATCAAATGAAATTATTTCTAACCAGAATGGGCGAAAATGTCACCGTTGTGGTTAATGGTGATATTACCCAGTGTGATTTACCTACTAATGTACCGTCTGGATTAGCGGATGCCCTGATTCGATTTGAAGCTAATAATCGAGTAGGCGTGATTAAATTTATGCAAGAAGATTGTGTGCGCTCTACATTATGTCAGCATGTATTAGCTGCTTATAATGATTAAATAGATCATGGGAATTTTTGTATGAAATTTAAAAGGTCACATATTAATGTGGCCTTTATCTTTATTTTTTATTTTATCTTATATGATTTATCTTTTTTATTAATTATGGGGCGTTTGATTTGAATAAAAAATTCCAAAGTGAAGTGATTTATCTAGGAGTATTCTTTTTTAGATTGGTTATTAATAAATTAATTGTTATTGTTATTTTGTTTATAATATTTATATTAAATGATGATATTGAAATATAAATACATTTACATATTAACTAAGAGTCCTCTCACTTAATTAAATTTGACTTAAATCACGTATTTTAAAAAATAGATAAATTTATTTGTTGGTTTTTAAAGTTATGACTAATATCAAATTGACTAGGATTTTTTGTTACCTCTAGTTAATGATGGCAATAATAGAATCTTATTTTTGCTAATTAAATATTTATCTATTCTGGAGTTATATATGTTTAAAAATAAACTCCCACTGTCATTATTATCAGTGGCTATATTGTCGTCGTCGGCATTTGCCGCAACCAACAGCGCAGGGGGGATCATTTCTTTCTCTGGTGCTATTAGTGATACCACTTGTACAATTAATGGGGGAAATAGTGCGGACTTTTCTATTCTATTAGATCCTATTACCGTAACGGATGCTGGAACAACGGCAAATACTGTTATTGCCAAAAATCAAAAAGAGTTTGCTTTGACATTCTCTGATTGTGCTCCTGCATCTACTCCAAGTGGAAGTAATTTAAAGATACATTTCTCATCTGCAAACACTATTTCAACAAGTGGATTATATTTAGTTAATGATACTTCGAATGAAAATGATCCATTAGTTGCAAAAAACGTCGGCTTTAGTTTATCAACTCCTGCTGCACCAACCGTTGCTATACCACTAAATGCCACCTTTGATACAGGTATTAAAGGCGATAAAACAGCGCCAGATTCAGATACTCTACGCTTAATTGCCAGTTACTATAAAACAAATGCAACAGCGGCTAAAACAGGGCCAGTACACTCTAACGTTATTTATACAGTATCTTATTTATAATATAAAAAGCCAGACTCAATGGGTCTGGCTTTTTTGGGGTGGTTATAATGAAAAAATTAATATTCCTTTTAATTATCTTGATATTACCCTCGACTGTATTAGCCAATATCATTATCAATGGTACTCGCGTTATTTATTATGAAGGCGTTGGTAGTGTTAATATCCAATTAACGAATAATGGTGATTTAGCTTCTTTAGTACAAAGCTGGATAGATGATGGAGATATGGATTCAACACCAGAAAATGCAAATTCTCCTTTTTATTTATATCCACCAATTGTCAAAATAGTAGGAAGGCAAGGGCAAACTCTAAGAATAAAAAATTCCGATGAAAAACAGATAAGTAATGTTGAAAAAGTCTATTATTTAAATGTATTAGATATTCCTGAAAATGCACAAGAACTAAAAGGAAAAAGCTATTTACAATTAGCGATGAAAACAAGAATTAAAGTTTTCTATCGTCCTACTGCATTAACAGATGATCCTGAATTAGTGAATGAAAAAATAACTTATCAATTAAATGGTAATAAGGTTTTAGTTAAAAATAACTCACAATATCATTTCACTATAGCTTCTATTTCTACTGAAGAAATGCCACGTATTACTCTTGCTGATTCTGAAATGATCCCACCGTTATCTTCTCGTGAGTTACCATTAATTAATAAATTAAAAAATAATTCTGTTGTTGTTGTTTATGTTGATGATTTTGGTGTTTATAAATCACAAAATATTAAACTCTAATCGAGATAACATCGTGAATAATCCAAGATATCTCTCAATCCTTATTTTTTTAGGAATACAAAATTATACTCAAAATCTGTATGCAGAGGGATTTGATACATCTTTACTTGTTGGAAATTCAAAGAATGGAGATATTTCACGATTTTATATTGACGACAAAATTCCTGAAGGAAAACAACTTGTCGATGTTTATGTCAATCAAGTATGGAAAGGACAATTTGAAATAAATGTAATAGGTGAACACGCAGAGATTAGTTTTGAAACCGTGGATGTAAATAAACTTGGTTTAAATTTATCTCTATCTGCGAAACAAAAAATTGCACAGCAAAAAACAATACTATCAAATGAATTGGCAAAAGGCGTGACGTCGGCATTAGATATTAATAAATTAAGGCTTGATATTAATGCTCCTCAGATTTCAGTGAAACAATCAGAGGTAGGGTATGTTGATCCAAGTTATTGGCAACAAGGTATTTCAGCTCTGATTTTATCTTATAATTTAAACTACTATAACTATAAAGAAAAAAAAGGAAGTAAAAGCAATAACGAGAGTTTTTTTGCCAATATTAATTCAGGTGTGAATTTAGGTGCATGGCAGTTTAGAGATGAATCTAACTACTCTTATTATTCTCACGGCAAAAGCCAATGGAAAAACAATACGCGCTATGTTTATAAGGCATTTAGCCAAATAACTTCAGGATTAACAATTGGTGATTTTTATACGCCAATAGCGCTTTTTACCAGTATTCCATTTAGAGGGGCGTCACTGGCAACAGAAATGGGTATGCTCCCTAATTCGAGTCAAGGATTTGCGCCCATTATTCGTGGTGTTGCACAGACGAATGCGCTAGTGAGTGTTTATCAAAATGAAAATCTAGTTTTTCAAGAAAATGTGCCTCCGGGTGAATTTTCCTTTCGAGATATACAACCTACTGCGGGAGGTGGTGATCTCTTAGTGGTTATTCAAGAAGCAGATGGGAGAAGGGGATCTTTCACTGTCCCGTTTTCAGCCGTTCCTGATATGTTAAAAGAAGATGTTTATCGTTATAACGTAACGTTAGGTGAATCACGAATTAGTAATACAAATTATCGGCCTAAATTTGCACAAGGTGAGTTTCATTATGGTCTTAATAATTTAGTTACTGTTTATGCGGGCGGTATTGTCAGTGAAGATTATTACTCCGCATTGATAGGTAGTGGTTGGAATTTTAAATTTGGGGCAATTTCAGCAGATATAACACATGCAACGGCAGATTTACAGACAGGTAAAAAAACAGGGCAAAGTTTTCGGCTTGCTTATAGTAAATATATGGATGCGACATTAACCAATTTAACATTGGCTGCTTATCGTTATTCTACTCGTGATTATTATAGTTTTGTAGATTCAATTTACGCTCATGACAACTATAAAGCTTGGAAAGACTATCAAAATGATATTGCTCAACAGCAAAATAATAATAATGCAGTATCTGATCTTGATTTATCAACGTTTGATGCACTACGAGGTTCTAGAGCAAAAAATACGTTTACCATAAATCTTAATCAATATTTGGGTGGTCAGCGTGGTGTTGTTTTTCTTTCAGGGACACATCGAAACTATTGGAATACAGATGAGAGTAATCGCGAGTATCAGTTAGGCTATTCAAATAATTATAAAGATATTGCGTATAATCTTTCTGTTTCAAAGTTAAGAAATTACGATAATAAAGAAGAGACTCGTTATTATTTTAATATTAGTGTGCCGATTTCATTTTTTGATAAAAGAGCCAATATTAATACTTCAATTTATGCGGCTGATTCACGTTACCAGCAATCTACAATTAGTATGAGTGGAACAGCAGGTAAAGATGACCTAGTTAATTATACTTTAACAGGTTCAAATCAAACGGGTGGAAATAATTTAGTCGGCGCAAATGTGAGTTATCGTCATCCATATAGCACATTATCTGCATCTTATACGGAAGCAAATAATTATCGCCAGGGAGGATTAGGCGCTAGAGGAACAGTTGTTGCCGTACCTAATCATATTGTTTTTTCAGGTAATACAGGGAATACCTATACTCTTATCGAAGCACCTATGGCCAATAATATGATGGTTAATGGAAATAAAGCCACATTAACCAATAATCAAGGGATAGTATTAGTGCCTAATAGTATCCCTTATCGTACAAATAATTATACTTTAACAAATACAGAAATGCCTTCAAATGCTGAGCTTGTTGGAAATACAACCCAGGTTACTCCGTATCTAGGCGCAGTTAATTACCTCACATTAACAACGGATAAACGTAAGACATTTATTATTAAAGCATCTTTAGAAAATAATGAAAGTTTACCTTTCGGTACAGAAGTTTTAAATAATAAAAAAGAAAGTATTGGTTATGTCGGACAATCAAGTGTGCTTTATTTAAAAAGTGATGAGTTACCTTCTTCAATCTTTATAAAATTAAATAAAGCTGAAAAAATGGAATGTGTTGTGGAGCATTTAATAAATACGATGGATAAAAATAGTAATATTTGTCGATAAAGGAAAGCGCTATGAAATCACCAGCTTTTATATTTATAATTTTATTAGGTGCGATAAGCCAACAGGCAATTGCTAACTGTAAACCTGAGGACACTATTACGGCACCCAATATTAACTTTGATTTATCTGCAGATTTAAATGCAGCTTCAACAACTGTAACAAAAACGAGTAGAACAATATTTCCGGGTACCTTTAAATGTAATGCAAGAGGGGTATTATTTCCTAATACTGTGGGTATTGCCTCACCTTTTAATGATGGTCGAACGGGAACAATTGGTTTTAATGGTGGGAAGCAGTTTGTCTCTATTACATTAACAGCATTAGAAAAAGATAATGTAACGAATATTTCAGCGGGAACACACCCTGCATCAGATTTAGATACTAATTTCACCTTAAAATTTACGTTATTGAGTAGTAAACCCTCGACCAATTATAAAGAGGTGAGTGGAAGTACAGCGGTTGTTAATCCTGTTATTTTAGCGTCAGATGCATCGAGTGTTGGGTTAGTTCAGTGGTTACTTAATATTGTTATTAAACTTGTGCAATTCTTATTAACGTGGCAATGGCCAGTTGATCAAAATGATATTTTCTTACAACCAATGCTAATTACTTATAATCCTGTAATGACAACCTGTAATTTTTCTAATGCGGGTTTAGTTGTTTCATTGCCATTAATCAGTGTAAAAGATGCAAAAACGGTAGATAAAGCAGGATACACACCTTTTACATTAAATTTTACGTGCCAAGACTTTTTAAGTGGCTCAAAAACGTCTAGAAATATTAAGATGTTTTTATCAAGCCAAAATTTATTGGCGACAGATAAAACTATATTAACTAATACAACAGCGCAAGGTGCAGGGGGGATCGGGTTCCGTGTAGTAAAAAGCGATAATATCAATAGCCCCGTTATTTTTTCTGACAATATTAATTCTCAAGGCAGTGCGACCAGTATTTTCAGTGTTAATCAAGGTGGCAACTTATCCTCTGCATTTTCGATAAATATGGGGGCTTATTACTATCCTTATAATGCTAATTCAGTCACTCAAGGAAAAATAACAAGCACAGCGACATTAGTAATGTCTTATGACTAAAGAGCGTATCTAATGAAAAAAATAATGAATGCTACTTTTATTTTATTTTTTATGCTTATAACATCGACAACAAAAGCGAGTGTAGTACTTGAACGTACACGTCTAATTTTTCCTATGGACAAATTAACACTGTCATTGCAAATTTTTAATCGCAGTGAACAACCAACATTAGTCCAATCATGGATAGATGATGGTGATATTGCATCAACCCCTGAGACAACAACGGCTCCTTTTATTGTTATCCCTCCCATAATGAAAGTTTCCTCTAATGGAGGAGCACAATTAAAAATACAACAATTAGACAATAAGTTGCCTCAAGATAGAGAGTCTATTTTTTATCTTAATGTGCTTGATATTCCGCCTAAACCTAACAGTGGTGAAAATACAAACACGTTGCAATTAGCATTACAAACTCGTATTAAGCTTTTTTATCGCCCTAAACAACTCGAGTTAACGAGTAACGCTATTTTTAAACAGATTGAGATTACAAAGGAACAGCAGAATTTAGAGATTAGTAATTCTTCAGCTTATTTTTTTACGATTTCCAAAATATATACACAAGAGAATAAAGAGCAATCTTTAATTCAGGCCACAATGATAGCGCCGTTTTCAAAACAAAAAATTGAATATAAAGGGCAAGTTGATACCAACCAAGTCATTACAGTCATCTATATAGATGATGATGGAAATTATCAGCAAGATAAGAAGAATATACATTGATTACATTTTTATAATAAAAAAGGCTACATATAATGAAAGAAATTATATGCAGCCTGTACAGCCAACGCTTAATCTTTAACTTATCGTTTAGCTTACGTCTTCGTTATCCATAACATGGTGACGTTCAGCGTGATAGCCTTCTTCGTCATAACCAAAACGCCAATAAGGAATGGCATAAATTAAGCTGCGATCGTAACCGTGATCACGGCGAATATGACGTCTTAATGCACGAATGATTTTGTCTTCACCTGCAATCCAAAACGCCACATCTTCAGCAGGTAATTCCCATGACATAAATTCATTAATTAAGTTTTGAGTTTGTTCTTCTACTGAGCCAATCAACCAGATTATCTCTAAGCCACTAGGATGTTTAATTTCTTGGCGATGTGTTTCGTCTTCTACTCGTATAACAACTTTTCCTTGAACATTAGGCTGCATGGTTTCAATTAAAGCCATTAAAGCAGGTAATGAACTTGGGTCGGCCGCCATATAGTAATGTGACGCAGGTGCTAATAAAGGATCAGGGCCACCCGGATTAGTGATCCCAATATAGTCACCTTGCTTAGCATTTAGCGCGAAATGAATAGCTGGGCCTGCATCGTCGTGTACGGCAAATTCAATATCTAACTCTTTTTGCTCAGGGCGAATAGCACGAACACTATAAGTACGTACAATCGATCTTGGTTCGCCTTCAGGCCATTTAGGACCTTTTTCAGAAAAGCCTGGTACAGTAGGTTTAACTTGGCCTTCTAAAGGTAAGAATATTTTTAAATGTGCTCCCGCAGTATCTTCTGGGTAAGAATCTAAATCATCACTAGTAAAGGTAATACAGCGCATTCCTGGAGTGACATCAGTAATACGTTTTACTTGAACTAGGCGAGGAGGTGCTGGTTTATAAATATTTTTTTCTTGAGGTGTTTTTTGGTTACTCACGTTTTTTTACCTGACTCATTTAATTATTTTATCGACGTAGATATTATCATTTTCAATTAATAATGATAGTCATTATCAACATTAACATTAATTTAGTAAAGGAAAGCGTATTTTTTTACTTATATTGTGTGACTAAGTTCAAACTCACAACAAAGAAAAAACTTAAGGATCAATGCAATAAGCATGGTGTAATAACGTGATATCGTTAATTAGAAACGTAAAAATACCAAAGTACAATGCGGGAGGAGATGAGCCAGTGTTATTTTATTTAAAGAAAGGAATGTTTTTAGATATTTGTAACAAAGGTAGGAAAATCAATTAATACAGTGAGTAACTTAATAGTAGGTGTACTCACTGTATTGTCATATTAATGCAACAATAGATTAAGCTTTAGGGTCTGGGCCGAATCTGTTGTCACCTTTAGTACCTTCAAGGCACATAAAGACAAAAACAATTAATCCACCAACAGCAGGAATAAATGCAAGTAAGAACATCCAACCTGATTTATCTTGGTCGTGGAAGCGACGAATAGTCACTGCAAGGCTAGGGATAATAATAGCTAAAGAGTAAATACCTAAAATGATACCAACAATTGAACCTAATGAACTCATTTCACCCGTATTCATGTCTATTGATGAAATCACAATAGCATATAGGATGGTAATAATAATGGTATTTACTAGAGTAAACATCCAATATTCTTTTCTGCGAGCACGTCCTGAAAAGTTAGCATAATTATTTTTAATGACTTCCAAATACCAATTCATGATTTCATCCTTAATTTAGTAGCAACAATGAGTAAGCCTAGTGTAAGTGATCTTTCTTAGCAATTAAGATAAATCTAAATTATCAAAATATGTATTTTGAACAGACATCATCCATCCTTTTTAATAGGGAGTGGATTTAATTCTTGAATTAATCATATGGCATATCTAAATGACACATTTGGTGTGTCTTTATAAAATAATACAGATATGAACCTGCTAGGCGGCGATATCATAATTACTTTGGAAGCCTAATTCAACATTCATTCCATTTTATTTCTAGAGAAGATGGCTTTTTATAGGATTATTTATATCTTTATTTATCGTAATAAATGCCTAAAAAAGATTTTATCTCTTATTTTTAATCAAAAATGATGTATTTAAAATGATTTTATCAAGGCGTTTGATTTAAGTTTAGTTAATCATAGAAAAATGAAAATATTTACATTCTTATTTTCTTTTATAAAAAAGAAAATTATATAAAATTAGCTGTTAAAAGAGCATCTAATAAAAATAAAAGGGTTGAAGATAACTTCAGCCCTTTCTTTACTTCTATTCTATAGCTTGCCGTATTCGGTGTTAGTTGATTATATTGCTGTATGTATTTTGCCTTTACTTGACTTTCATTCCGGCTAACGTCATTAAAAAACGAAAGAGGGAAGAGACTGCGAATAAGGCTAAAACACTACAAAACCAAATAGTAATCAACCATCCCCATTTTTTTAATAATGAGGGTTTGTTCTGTATTTGTGGATCAGTGATAACCTTCTTCATAATTTGTTTTTCCTCTGAAAACGTAATAACTCCAGAATGTGTATACGAGAATAATTGGAATAATAAACAGTGCGCCAACTAGCATAAACCCTTGACTTTCTGGCGGTGCTGACGCTTCTACAAAACTGATTGCTGGTGGAATAATGTTAGGCCAAATACTGATCCCTAATCCTGCAAAACCTAAGAAAATTAAAGCCAGCGCACCAAAGAAAGGCAGGTAATGTCCTTGTTTTTTCACTGAGCGTAAAATTAACCAAGTGCTATACAACACTAAAAGAGGAACAGGTAAAAAGAAGAATAAGTTTGGTAATGTGAACCAACGTTCGGCAATTGCAGGTTGTGCTAATGGTGTCCATGCACTAACCACTGCAATGACTGCAAGCATAACAAGTGTAAGTGGTTTAGCGACCTTATATAGACTCTGTTGTAAATGACCTTCGGTTTTCATAATTAGCCAGCCACATCCTAATAAGGAATAGGCGATAACTAATCCAAATCCACAAAAGAGTGCAAAAGGGGATAACCAGTCAAAATAGCTACCTACAAAAGCGCGATTAACAACTGGCAAACCTTGAACTACGCTACCAACGACAACGCCTTGCATAAAAGTGGCTAAGATAGATCCAAAGATAAATGATTTATCCCAAAAACCTTTGTGATTGTCATCGGCTTTAAAACGAAATTCAAATGCGACACCACGAAAAATTAAGGCGACAAGCATTAATGTTAGTGGCATCGCTAAAGCATCAAGAATAACCGCGTAAGCTAATGGGAAAGCACCAAATAATGCAGCTCCGCCTAGGACTAACCATGTTTCGTTACCGTCCCACACCGGAGCAACGGTATTCATCATTAAGTCACGATCTTGGTCACTTTTAATAAATGGATAAAGCATACCGATACCAAGATCGAAACCATCCATGACAATATACATTAACGTACTAAATACGATAATGACGAACCAAATGACTGGTAAATCAATTCCCATGATGAACCTCCGGTGTACCTTTACGGATCAGTTTTAACATATAGGCATATCCAACACCGAATACAGAGCTATAAACAACTAAGAAGATCAGCAAGCTTATACTCATATGCATTTCGCCGTGTGCAGATACGGCATCTCGTGTTCGCTGTATGCCATAAACAACCCAAGGTTGACGTCCTACTTCGGTTGTAAACCAACCGGCAAGAATAGCGATAAGTCCTGAAGGTGCCATTAAGAAAGTTAAGCGTAAAAAAGCCTTAGATTCATAAAGTTTCTTTTTATAGCGTAACCACGTTCCCCAAACACCGACTAAAATCATTAACATGCCAAGGCCAACCATAATGCGGAAAGACCAGAAGACAATAAGTGAGTTAGGTCTGTCTTCTTTAGGAAACTCTTTTAATGCTGGAACTTGTTTTTCTAAGCTATGGGTTAAGATCATGCTGCCAAGATAAGGAATTTCTATCTTATATTTGGTTTCTTCAGCATCCATATCTGGCATACCAAAGAGAATTAACGGTGTTGCTTCTCCTGGTTCATTTTCCCAGTGACCTTCAATAGCCGCAATTTTAGCGGGTTGATGTTTTAAGGTATTTAAACCATGGACATCACCAATGAGTGCTTGAATTGGTGCTAAAATTAAAATCATCCATAAAGACATTGAAAGCATCTTTTTCATGGCGGATGTTTTATGGCCTTTGAGCAGGTGCCACGAGGCAGATGCAGCAATAAAGAAGGCCGAAGCAAGGAAAGCTGCAACACCCATATGAGTGAGGCGATAAGGGAATGATGGATTGAAAATAACTGCGAGCCAATCTACAGGAACAACTTGGTTATTTATAATTTCAAACCCTTGTGGTGTTTGCATCCAACTATTTGAAGCCAAGATCCAAAACGTAGACATTAATGTACCTAATGCCACCATACAGGTTGCGAAAAAGTGAAGTTTTTCGCCTACTTTATTCCAACCAAACAGCATCACACCTAAGAAACCAGCTTCTAAGAAGAAAGCAGTAAGAACTTCATAAGTGAGTAGAGGGCCTGTAATTGAGCCCGCAAAATCAGAGAAAAAACTCCAGTTGGTTCCGAATTGATAGGCCATGACCAAACCAGAGACAACGCCCATAGCAAAGTTAACAGCGAATATTTTTGACCAAAAATGGAATAGCGCTAAATAATCCTTATTGCGAGTTTTTAACCATAAACCTTCCAATACGGCTAAAAAGCTAGCCAGTCCGATAGTAATTGCAGGGAAGATAATATGAAAAGAAACTGTGAACGCAAACTGGATACGCGCCAAATCAAAGGCACTTAACCCAAGCATAAAAAACCTCGTTATATTGATATAAAAATGTAAATTGCAGGTAAATCGTGTGGATTAGTAGACCATATGACAGTAAGCTATAATAGTGACAATAAGTTTAAAAATGACTATAACAGTTTTGAGGTAAACAGTTTTATATGACTCGATATGAACAGCTTGCAGCGCAAATACGCCAACAAATTGAAGATAATATCTGGCAATCTGGCGACCGTTTACCTTCATTGCGGGACACGGTGAAACAATCAGGTTTAAGTTTAATGACTGTTTTACAGTCGTATCAGTTATTAGAAAGCCAAGGATGGATAACTGCACGACCACAATCAGGTTATTACGTTGCACATCGTAATAACCGTTTTGGTCAGGTGACAGCCAGCAAAGGGCTACACATGAGTGAAAATGTTGAAATAAGCACCTCTATTTTCAATGTCCTTCAAGCATGTAAAGATCCTGAAATTATTCCTTTTGGTTCTGCTTTCCCCGATCCCAGTTTATTTATTCAACCCAAACTAAGTAGTGCATTGGCTTCTGCTGCAAGACATCTAGCGCCCCAAAGTTCGGTGATCAATCTACCACCGGGAAATGAAAAGTTACGCCGTAACATTGCACAACGCTATGCATTACAAGGAATTCATGTTTCTCCAGATGAAATTGTGATCACTGCTGGTGCAATGGAATCATTAAGTTTTAGTTTGCAAGCTGTTACCGAACCGGGTGATTGGGTTGTGATTGAGTCACCTGCATTTTATGGTGCATTACAAGCCATTGAACGTTTGCGATTAAAAGCGATTGCCATTAGAACAGATCCTGTAACAGGAATTTGTTTAGATGAACTCGAAAAAGTGGTTGAGCAATACGATATTAAAGCCTGTTGGTTGATGAGCCATTGTCAAAACCCATTAGGTGGAACAATGCCCGATGAGAATAAAATAAGGCTGGTGGACATATTAGCGAAGAAACAGATAACGCTAATCGAAGACGATGTCTATGGCGAACTCTATAACAGCCAGAAAGCACCGATGCCAGTAAAAGGTTTTGATAAAACAAATAGCGTTTTACATTGCGCTTCTTTTTCTAAATGCCTTGCACCAGGATTTCGTGTGGGGTGGGTTGCAGCAGGAAAACATGCAACAAAAATACAGCAGTTGCAAATGATGAGTACAGTTTCTGCCAGTATGCCAACACAACAAGCTATAGCTGATTATTTATCACAAGGTGGTTATGATACGCATCTTCGCCGATTAAGATTATTGTTAGAACAAAGGCGTTATCGGATGTTACAAGCGATACAAACGCATTTACCAGAAGATGTAAAAGTGAATATTCCATCAGGAGGATATTTTCTCTGGCTAGAGTTTGAGTCAACATTTGATGCTAATAAACTCTATCACTTTGCATTAGAACGAGGTGTCAGTATTGCGCCGGGTTCAATGTTTTCCACCAGCTCCCAATTTAATCATGCATTCCGTTTAAACTCTTCTTTTCAATGGAGTAGTCGTACTGAAAAAGGAATGGAAATAATTGGCGAAGGGTGCAGAAAATTACGACGTAAATAGCTGACGTCAGCGCACATTTTTAAAAGGTAGCTATTGATTTATTGACGGTAATCTCCAATGATTAATCCTTAACCTCATTATCAGACTGATAGCCAGATATTGCAGGAGGATACAATGAAGCTACGTTGTTTTGATCAGCAAGAGTTACCGTTTATATCATGGAATAATCAAAAAGGCACAACACAAGAAATTGTGTGTTGGCCAGTTAATAATGATTTTTCATGGCGAGCGTGTATAACCTCTATCGAAGAGAATAGCTCATTAGGACAGTTTCCTGACATTGAAAGGCAAATGGTGCTATTAGAAGGTAATGGCATCAATTTAAATAGCCCTGGCTTTCTTAGTCATTCCGTTACAAATTCTTATCAACCCTTTGATTTTTCAGGTGATATTCATGTTAGGTCTGAACTTATTAAAGGCGGTGTAAAGTGCTTAAATATCATGGTACGTCGGACGTGCTGGAAAGCAGAAACGACCTTAGTAAGACAGCCACTTATTTTGCCTAATTCTCATGCAGGGTTAATTTATGTCACTCAAGGTGAATGGACTTTAATGGGGGCGACTTGTCAGCATTTGTCAAAAGGACAGGGCGCTTGGTGGTTGCCTGATATTCGTGAAGGTGAAATAAGACCATTAACCACAAATTGCCAATTATTATGGGCAGATATTCGACCACTTAAATAGAGGCATTTTTGTGGTCAAATACTGACTAGAATAATAAATAGTGCTTAGGATTAAGGCTAATTTAAAGCCAGATTAATAGCTGCAAAAGTGAGTAATCCACCTGCAATGCCATCGTTATAGCGGCGACGTTTTTCACTTAAACCACCTTTTAAGCCAATATAAGCAAAAAAGGTGCCGAGTAGACCATAAATAATTAAGCAAGTCGTGATAAATATCCCAGATAACAGCAATGATTGTGTTGCTACATCATTATGATTATCAATAAAGTTTGGTAAAATAGCGAGATAAACGAGTAGTCCTTTAGGATTAAGAAAACTGGTTAAAAAACCTTTACGAAATAGATGTGAAGTTTTTGAGGCATCTAGGGCTAGTTGGCCTTTTTTGCAGGCTGATATCAACATTTTGACTGCAAGATAACTAATATAGAACACACCAACCCATTTGAGTAAATGAAATAAAATGGGTGATGCTGATACTAAAGCGGCAAGCCCTAACGCACTCAGTAACGCATGGGTTAAATAGCCTGATATAACGCCAGTATTGGCAATCCATGCTGATTTCATACCACCAGATAGCCCTTGGGATGAGATAAAAAGAATATCGGGTCCCGGCGTGCAAATAAGTGGTAGAACAGTCAGTGCGAAGAATAATAAAGTGTTAAATTCCATCTTTTCACCTGATAGAGATAGTTTAAGAGAAATATCGTTTTTGCTGTGAAATTTAGCGGAAAGATTATATGATGTTTTCGAAAAAATCGGGTTGCTTTGTTGCTAACAAAAAGAATTAATTGGCAATAAAATTCCACAAATAGAATTAAGGTTAATCTTTGATGTCAATAAAATTAGATAAGATAGACAAACATATTTTGCAGGTGCTTCAGCGTGATGGCAAAATCCAGAACATTGAACTGGCAAAAGAGGTTGGACTCTCACCTTCTCCTTGTCTTCGCCGAGTGCGTTTACTCGAAGAGTCTGGTGTGATCACTCGTTATGTTGCTGTATTAGATGGTAGTAAGGTTGATGCAGGGTTATCTTTATTTGCAAGGATTTGGTTTAGAGCACAAGATGCTGAAACTATTGAAGAATTTGTAAAAGCTATCAAGGTGTTACCTGAAGTGGTTGAATGTCATTTAATGGCTGGCGAATGTGATGCTCTTATTCGAATCGTTACTAAAGATTTGGCAACGTATCGTCGTTTTCATGCCGATTATTTAACACAAATTCCAAGCATCCAAAGTATAAAAACAGAAGTACCAATGGAAACGGTAAAAGTAAGTTTTGCTTTACCACTTTAATTTTTTACACATTTAGATTTAGTTAATTTTAAATCATCACACGATATTTTTAATAGAGAAAGCCTCTAGTTAATTTAACGGAGGCTTTTTTATAACTGTAAATTAAACTATCCAGCTTTTAATAAACAGATATATCTCGGGTGTATAAAGTAACATACAGATAAATAATGAAGCACCAATAAAATAGAGATCAAATGACCAAGTACATAAAGAAACAATAACTAACATTAATAGGGTAAGAATAACGATACAAAGTCGGATCTGAGTGAGCGTGATTTGACCTGCACAGGATAGTAATTCACCAATTAATTCAAATAGATCAGACATCTTACTTCCTTAAAATAAATCCATTTAATAAAAGTCAGTATATTAGGCTTGTTTATTACAGTCTAATTGTTTTATCTGTATGTTATTTCACTTATATTATTATGTGTGCTTGTAGTAATAGAGCCAATTAATAGCTCTATTACTATGTTTGATTTCTTGTTTAGATTATTAATAAAGAAACTTATTTTGTTTGAGATAAACTGGAAAACTCTTTTGTTAAAATTTCAGTTGCTTTAACAATAATATCTTTACGGTATTTTGCATCTTGTTCTTGTTGTGTGAAATAGACGACTAAAATTAATGGTGCATGGTTTTCAGGCCAAATAACGGCAATATCGTTAGTTGTACCATAATCACCACTGCCAGTTTTATCCCCAACAACCCAGTGTTTTGGTAAACCTGCTTTAATACTGTGATCACCCGTTGTATTGCCTTTTAACCAAGTAACAAGTTGTTGACGTTGAGATTGACCTAGCGCATCACCTAATGTCAGTGCTTGAAGACTTTTAGCCATCGCAATTGGAGAGGTTGTATCACGAGGATCACCATGAATTGCTGTATTTAATTCAGGCTCTTTACGATCTAGGCGATAAGTTACATCATTAATTGAGCGTGCAAACTGAGTGACTTTGGTTGGACCCCCTAAATAATCTAATATCTTATTCATTGCTGTATTATCGCTATATTGCAATGTAGCAGCACTTAATTCAGCCAGAGTCATTCCTGTTGTTAAATGTTTTTCTGTAATAGGGCTGTAAGCAACTAAGTCAGATTTTTTAATCGTAATATTCTTATCTAATAATCCGGCTTGTTTTTCACTCGCTTTTAAAACGGCAGCAACTGCCATAACCTTACTTGTACTTGCCATCGCAAAGCGTTCTTCACCACGGTATGTTATTTGTGAGTTATCTTCCGTGTCGATTAATGCCACGCCTAAACGGCCTTGGCTATATTTTTCAAGCGTATTTAATTGCTCTTCAATTGTATTATTGTTGTGAGCCCATAGCATTGGTGATGTTAATAGAGATATTAATGAAACTGCGATCGCTGCTGTTTGGCGAAATGTTGTTTTAAACATAGTCTTTGTTGCTCATATTAAGTTAATAAAGAAAATCTCAATATAAATAGACAGTTATTAGGTAGATATAGCGCCGTTTATTTATAAGGTGCAATATCCTATTTAATTGATTTATTGACAATCGATAATAAATCACCTTAGCTTATAGAAAATCTAATGGCTAAGAATATTATGCGAACACATCTCCCCCTAAATGCACTGCGTGCATTTGAAGCTTCTGCAAGACATCTTAATTTCACCAAAGCGGCATTAGAGCTGTATGTCACTCAAGGCGCTGTTAGCCAACAAGTGAGAATGTTAGAAGAGCGACTTGGTGTTGTTCTTTTTAAGCGTTTGCCTAGAGGCTTAGAAATGACGGATGATGCTCAAATTTTATTTTCTGTATTAACAACAGCTTTTAGTGATATTGAGCGTGTATTTAAGCAATTTGAACGTGGTGAATATCGCGATGTTGTTTCAATTGCGGCTGTCGGCACATTTGCGGTGGGATGGTTATTACCTAGGTTAGCTGAATTTAGGCAGTTATATCCAAGAATAGAAGTAAATTTAAGAACAAATAATAATGTGGTTAATTTGGCTACTGAAGGATTAGATTTTGCTATTCGATTTGGTGAAGGATTATGGCCATTAACACATAACAAAACGTTATTTTCTGCACCATTAACGGTATTGTGTTCATCAGGTACGGCGAAACGTTTACAACATCCAACTGATTTAATAAATGAAAACTTGTATCGTTCTTATCGAGAAGATGAGTGGTTACAATGGTTTGAAAAAGCAGATATGTCGCCTATAAAAATAACGGGTTCTATTTTTGACTCTTCACGCTTAATGATTGAAAGCGCTATTTATGAAGGAGGCGTTGCATTAGCACCGGCCAAAATGTTTTCAAGAGAAATTGAAAATGGCCAGTTAGTGCAACCCTTTAAAATAGAAGTTGAAATGGGAAAATATTGGCTAACATATTTAAAATCAAAGCCAATGACAGCATCAATGGAGATATTTCAGCAATGGTTAATGAATGAAGCGTTAAAAGAATGCAGTGAGTGATATAAAAATAAAAAGCACTGATTAATTTCAGTGCTATTTGTTATTTTTACTCACAGTATATTTTTCAATTACAAAGAAAAATGCTCTTTTACTATTTCTCTACCTATTTCAATAGACGCTGTTGCAGCAGGTGATGGAGCATTACAAACATGCAGTGAACGTTTACCTTTTACAAAATGGAAATCATCTACTAATTTCCCTTCACGAGTTAATGCTTGGGCTCGAACACCGGCAGGGCCCGGATGAATATCTGCTTCGCGTAAATCAGGAATGAGTTTTTGTGCATTTGCGGTAAATAATTTACGTGAATATGAGCGACGAAGCTCTGCCATTCCTTCACCTAAATAATTTCCAGCAATTTTCCAAAATCCTTTATAAGTGAGAACTTCAGCGAGATCTTTTAAGTTAATATCGCTTTTTTTATAACCTTCACGCTTAAAAGCTAATACCGCATTAGGTCCAACGTCACGATGTCCGTTATACATGCGTGTAAAGTGTACACCTAAGAAAGGAAAATCAGGATTAGGAACAGGGTAGATAAGATGATTTACTAAGTAGTTTTTATTAGTATTAAGCATAAAATATTCACCACGGAATGGGACTATTTTCATACCTGTGTCATAACCTGCCATTTTAGCAATACGATCACTAAATAAACCGGCACAATTAATTAACCATCGGCCTGTAAATTGGTTATTAGATGTTGTAACAGTGACAGTATCATCGGTTTCATTGATTGCTGTGACCGCTTGTCTAAATGCAAATTCACCGCCACGAGATTGAATAATTTCAACGTGTTTTGCTGCAATTTCGGGATAATTCACAATACCTGCATCAGGAACTAATAGGGCAGCAATACCATTGACATAAGGCTCTCTGACTTTAAGCTCCGCTTCAGTCATTTTGATAACTTCAAGTCCGTTTTCAATGCCTCGTTGATAGATATTTTCTAATGCTTGTAACTCTTTTTCATTGGTAGCAACAATGACTTTGCCACAACGATCATAATAGAGATTATGTTGTTGGCAAAATGCATACGTTGTGATGTTGCCTTGTTTTGCTAGCCTCGCTTTAAGACTCCCTGGTGTATAATAAATACCGGAATGAACAACATTACTGTTATGTCCACTTTGGTGAACAGCGGGGCCAGATTCTTTATCAATCACTAGTAATTTCAGCTCAGGTTGACTTTCTTGTAGTGCACTTGCAACCCCTAATCCGACTAATCCCGCACCAATAATAATCACGTCATAAGTCATAATATTATCCATTTTATAAATTTTAAATTAACAGGGTTCTTGTTGTAAGCGTTTTAATTTGCCTCGTACATTGGTCAAATGAAGACGCATTCTATGGCTTGTTTCATCGTGATCTTGTTGGCGTATTGACTCGAGAATTGCCTCATGTTCTGCAATTACTCGCTCAATTTCAGTATCTCGCCCTTTGTTTTTACTTAACGAATACATTAATACGCCAAGGTAGAGTTCGTGTAAGTTATCTAAGATCTGGACAAAAAAGGGGTTATGTGCGGCAACCATAATCGAACGATGAAATTGATAATCTTCTTTATGACCAATGCTTTTGTTTTGCCTTGTTGCCAAAACAAAAGCGTCATGGGCGTTTTCGATAGCGCGTAATTCTTCTGGTGTTCGACGTAAAGCGGCAATAGCGGCCGCTTCATGTTCAATGACCTCACGCATTTCAAGCAGTGAATCTATCTCTTCAGGGCAAGCTATTTCCATAACTAATGGCTCATATTTACTGAGTATAGAATGGTCAATTACACGGCGACCGCCCCCTTGGCGTGAAGTTACAATGCCACTGGCTTCTAAGACACCTAATGCTTCTCTGATGGGGACTCGACTGACGCCAAAGGCGTCAGCAAGTACATTTTCAGAGGGTAACTTTTCACCAATAGGGTATGTCCCGTTACTAATATTTTGCTTTATCTGCTCAAGAATTTGATGTGACGCTTTTTGGCGTGAGATCTTTTGTATCATCTAGTTTTCTCCAGATGCATGTCCCATATTGGCTAACTGTTTTTTAGACCGTAATAAATGGAATGCACCGGTTAATAGGATCAAGGCGACACCTAAAAGGTCGGTATACAAGCCCGGTTTAATCATTAGAATTGCCGCCGCTGCAAATGCAATACGCTCAAACCACGTTGTTTTAATCATCCAAAAGTTTGCTGTTGCGATACTTAATGCATAAATTCCGATTAATGCACTAATAACCATTAATCCAATAGAAAGTACACCTAAATTATCACCTTGCATCAGTAAAGCAGGGTTATAGACTAAGATAAATGGAATGATAAAACCAGGAAGGGCTAAACGGACTGCATCCCATGATGTTTGCATAGGGTCGGCTCTTGCGATACTGGCTGCAGTATAACTTGCTAATGCCACAGGTGGTGTAATATTGGATAATGCACCAAACCAGAAAACAAAGAAGTGAGCCGCTAAAGGCATTACACCTGCTTTAATTAAAATAGGTGACACTGTAACAGCTACAACAATATATAATGCTGTTGAAGGTAAACCCATACTTAATACAATACACACCAGCATAACGACTAATAAGATCATCCATAATGTGTTATCTGTCATTGAGACAATATTAAATGCTAATGTTGCACCGATACCTGTCATTGTAACAACACAGATAATGACACCTATGGCAGCACAAGCGACAGTCACTTGAACAGATCCACGAGCCGCTTCAGCCAAGGCGTCGGCCACTTTAGTTAACGTCATACGGACTGATTTATCAGGCGTAATCCAACTTGCAACAATAATAGTTAGAATACCTAAGAAACCTGCATAAATAGGTGTTTTACCCACTAATAAGGTTCCAATAACAATAACCAAAGGCAGTAATAATAAACCACGTGCTTTTAGTACTGCTTTAACTTGTGGGATATTCTCTTTACTTAAACCTTTTAATCCTTGTTTTTTAGCTTCGATATCAATTGCCATAATTAATGCTGCGTAATACAACAACGCTGGAATAATCGCGGCAATAACAATCGTAGTATAAGAAATGCCCAAAAAGCCCGCCATAATAAATGCGGCAGCACCCATAATAGGTGGCATGATCATACCGCCTGTTGATGCAGTTGCTTCTACGGCACCCGCAAAGCGAGATGATAATCCAATGCTTTTCATTAATGGAATGGTAAAGGTACCCGTTGTCGCTACGTTGGCGACAGCACTTCCACTTAATGAACCAGTTAATGCAGATGAAATAACAGCAACTTGAGCAGGACCACCACGGCGACGACCCGCAAGAGCAAGTGCTAAGTCATTAAATAGTGCTGTTGCGCCACTCACACTTAAGAACGATCCAAAAAGAATAAAGACGACAATAGCTGTCGAGGCTGTTGAAAGGGTGATCCCAAAGATACCTTCACTGGTCATAAATAAACGGTATAACAATCTTTCTACAGAAAATCCTGCATGACCGAAAATACCCATAAAATACTGACCAAATAAAGCGTAGATAATGGCAAATGTGGCAAGTCCTGGAATAAAGTAGCCAGTGGTTCTTCTTGCTGCTTCAAACAGTACAATAATTCCTAATATAGCCATGACATAATCGGTTGTATTTGGAATACTTTTTCTCACAACGTGAAGATCAACATAATTAAAGAAAAAGTAGCCATAGCTGATTAATGTTAAAGCAATAAAAAGATAATCCCATCCATTAAATTTAGGCGTTGAAAAACGCTTAGAGAATGGAAACAAAATAAAACCTAAAATTAAAATACCACTAAGAAAAATAGTATTACGGTAAAACTCTTGAGTATTTGATAATGCGTTGGAATAAATAGCATAAAGCGAAATTAATATTGCAAGAGTTGTGGTAATTTTCAGGTAAATACCTGCAAGTTGGCGATTGCCGGAGCTTGCTTCTTTATCTAATGCAGGTGGCTCTACCGGAGTTAGGTGGTCATTGTTAGTCATAACTCACTCCTGTTATTTATTATTAGTCTGCGTTTGAGCTTCTGGTGGAATAAGATAATCAGGGATCTCTAATCCGATTTCTTTGTAGTAGCGGTAAGCCCCTAAATGTAATGGCACAGAAACGCCTTTTAATGCATTTTCTGTGGTGATGTACTTGGCTGCGCTATGAACTTGATGAACCTCAGGCAGGTTCTCAAACATGGTTTTTGTCAGCTCATAAACTAAATCATTATCAATACTGGTTGTGGTCATTAAGATATTAGGTTGAGCAATCGTATTGACCATTTCAGTTTGACGAGGGTAGGTGTTGGCGGGTATTTCAAATCGAAACCATGAATTTGCCACATGATTGATATCATCAAGTTGCTTATCTGTGACTTCGAGTAATTTTGCACTGACACCACTTGCATACATATCCGTTACCGCTGAAGCAGGCACACCAGCAGGTAATGCGCCACCATCAAGGCGACCATCCCGCATGGCAGAAACCGTATCCCCATATCCAAGATATTCTGGAGTGATATCTTTCTTAGTTAAATTAACGCCTTTAAGAATAATAATTGTAGATTGTTCAGTACCGCTGGCTTGAGGGCCAACAGAAAAACTTGTTGCACGAATATCGTCTAATGTTCCTGTTTTTACTTTGTTGTCCATTAAAACAAAGTGCTCAACATTGGGCCATAACATAGAGATTGAACGAAGATCTTTTTCTGGTTTCCCTTCAAAATTGCGCACGCCTTCATAGGCTTCTACGGCTAAAAGACTTTGTAGTATTGAAAGTTGAGCTTCATTTTTCTGCATTAAATAGATGTTTTCTATTGAACCGGCAGAAGATTGTCCAGTTACTTGAACGCCTCTATCCTTAAGATGCGTACTCCATACGTTTGCTAAACCCACTCCCATCGGATAATACGTTCCTCCTGTTGAAGCGGTTGCTACAGAGAGAAATTGTTTATTCGCATTCTCTTTTTTGCCGATTACTGCTAATGAGACAACAGCAATAACAGCAACAATACCGATGGCAAGTTTTGTTTTTCTTATTCTCATGATGTTGTTCCTGTACATAAAAACGCAGGTGAATGTTTCACACTAACTTGTATACAACATGACAACTTTTATAGAAACAAGGAACGTTAAGAAATTGTGAAGTAGCGTAATGAAATTAAAACAAGAAAATAACAATTTGTGATCAGCATAGTAATTATGCAATTTTTAATCATAATTATGGTGATAATCATAAAACACAAAAGAAAATATCAATAACTTGCTAGAGAAACGATAAAACAAGCTAAAAAACAACCTATTTATCGATAATAAAAAATAAAATGAAAAAAACAGGGGTTCAGAAAATCGTTAAATAATTCGCTGAAAAGGAGGGTAAATAGACCATTTTTAGTGTTAAGAGGATAAATAAAAGTTAGCAGTAAAGATTGGTAGTAAAATTAGTCGTAATTAAAACGCTTATAAGGCAATGGAAAGTACGCCTGTTGCAATCAGTACAAACATAGCTGACCAAATTAATGCTGAAATAGCACTGGTGATGTAAATACCGTATGTGGGTAGTTTTAATAGGCCGGCACTAAAAGGCGTTAAATAACGAAATACAGCGAGGAATCGAGAGATAAATAAAATATAGAGGGTCTTATTTTTTAATAACTGCTGAACTCGATTAATTTTTGATTGATAACGCTTAACCCATGCCTTGAGTCGAGGAAATCGATAAATAGAGCGACCTAATTCATAACTAATAATCGAGCCTAATAGTGCACCACAACTGGTTGCTAGCCAAAGAAAGATAGGTGAGTAAAGAGGCAAACAGGCACCAAAAATAAAGATCAACATTAAAGATGCAGGAGGTAAGAATGAAGAAATACCAATAGTTGATTTTCCCGCAGTGATTAAGGTAATGGAGAGAAAAAGTGTAATAGGAGATAAATGACCCAGTGAGTCTAATAGAGTATGGATCATTTCCATTTTATTATCTCCAGTAACGAAATAAACAACGATGGCTACGAGTAATGGGAAAATAAGGTTTAAGATTATTATGAGTTAATTTTATGACTATCATTCATTTCAACTAGCATTTTAGCCCATTCAATAGGGGAATTTTTAGTTGGTAATTTTAATTTTTGGCTTAAAGAGTATAGCGTAGGTGCAGGTATATCTGAAAGAGATTGCAATGTTGAGCTCATTAATACCTTTTCAGGTACATCATCGGCAATTAATTTACCTGAAGATAAATGAATGACTCGCTGAAAATGGCGTGCAGTAAAGTCCAGATCATGGCTAATAGCAAGAACAGATGTCCCTAATGTTTTTTGTACCTGAAGCCAATTTTCAAAACAAGTTAGCCAATGTGCATCAAAATCGCGAGTCGGTTCGTCAAGCAGTAATATTTGAGGGGATAGAATACTTAAACTGGCGACGGCAACCATTCTGCGCTGACCAGCATGTAAATCTAAAGGATGAACATTAACGACATCACTTAAGCCACAAAGCATTAATGTTTCATCTAAACGTTTTTTAATTTCATCTTTAGAAAATTTGCGTTGTTTCAGACCAAAAGCGACTTCTTTTTCTACTGTATTATGAAATATTTGTCGTTCAGGCTCTTGGAATAATACGCCAATATATTGAGCACGTTGCGCAGCTTTCATTTGAGATAATGACTGATTATTGAGTTTTACCTCACCTTCATTGGGGGTTAATAATCCCGCAATTAAACGTAATAAAGTTGATTTACCCGCACCATTATCACCAACGAGTGCAACCCATTCACCTTGATTTAACGTTAAAGATAATTGAGAAATACAAGGCGGAACATCTTCGCTCCAACGATAAGACACTTTATCCAGCTGTAGCATAAAATTCCTTAAAAGCCTTCAGCAAAGCTTTATCGTTATTTACAATATTTTTGTTCCAATAATGGTTTTCAACTAACCAATTTAAAGCTTGCCATGAGTCAGTGGCATTAATTGTTGAAAATAAGAAAGGAAATATATCTTCTAAGGCGCCTGTTGCTTTTGTTTTTCCTGCTTCTAACAATAAAAATTGTTCACTAAGCGTTATTGCAGGTAATAAACTACGTTCAAAAATAATCACACTGCATTTATGTTCTTCTGAATATTGTTTTATACGTTGTTGTAATTGTTGTGTCGCATTAGGCGTTAAACGACTAAATGCTTCATCAAGTAATAATAATTTGGGGTGCATAGCAAGTGCACTTGCAATCACAACTCTCTGAGCTTCTCCGCCTGAAAGTGTCGATGGGTGGCGAAAACGTAAGCTGTCGCATTGTGTTAATATCATTGCTTCTTTTACACGAAATCGAATTTCATTATCACTTAGCCCTAAGTTTTCAGGACCAAAAGCAATCTCTTGCTCTACAGTAAAAGCACAGCCAGAGAGCTGTAATTGGGGGGATTGTTGAACAAGTTGTCTTCCAGGGGCCAGCGATACTAATCGGCTTTTATCTAGAGCAATATTTTGTACAACACCCAAACCTTGCAATGAACCTGTTAATAAATCGGGGTACCAACCTGCGAGCAATTGTGCAAGAAGACTTTTCCCACTGCCATTTCCACCTAAAACAACAAGCCATTCCCCTTGCTTTAATTGCAAATCAATTGGACCAATAATTGGGTACTCATTATCTTTAGGGGTAAAACTAAATTGCTGAAGATTTAGTACCATAGCCAAATACCTCCTTCAACAACTATAAGCAGTAAAATAAAACAGCGTAGCACCTCTTGTAGCTGGCTATCGGCAGGAGGAGATAGTGTGGTGCGATTTTTGATAATACGAAATCCTCGCATATCTAATGCAGCACTGCGAATAGTTAAATCACTTAACACATGGCTAATAAGTGGCAAGATAATGGCAGGTAATGTTATTAGACGCTGCCAAAATGAGCCATCAAGAGGAACACCTCGCGCTAATTGTGCTTCCCTTATATTGTGTAGTTGTTGGCGTAATTGTTCTACAAGCAGTAAAGGCCCTGCTAATAAATAAGAAAGGCTCATAGGTAGACGGCTAGCAAATAAGGCTCTGATAAATTGTTCAGTTGAAGTGTATTGCAACCACAATTGAGCACCGCTTATTATTGCTAATAATCTTAGCCACAGTGCTATTGCCATAGTTTGTTTACTGGTATCTAAAATGCCGCCTGTTAACCAATACGCAAGCCAACCGCTATGAACTAACCATAAGCCTACTGCCATTGGGATCATCAACCATGCAATAAAGCGCCAACGCCAGCGAGAGGCTTTCCAAAGTAATAAGCTAATAAAAGTACCACTGCTGATTATCAGCAGTGGTAAACTTAATGATAAAAAAAGCACACTAGCACTTAGCCAAAGCCATAATGCTAATGAGGTAAAGGGATGCATTATTAGCGAACCTTAGCTATTGCAGGGAAATTACGTTGTGTTCTTTGTGGTAATTGACGTACTAATAACCAAGCAATAATTGCTGATAATATTTTATCGGCAAGATTTGCACCTAATACAGTAATTGCAACAGATTCAATAAGTCCTTCACCAACAGCATGGA
Source organism: Proteus terrae subsp. cibarius (assembly GCF_011045835.1). Classification (NCBI taxonomy): domain Bacteria; kingdom Pseudomonadati; phylum Pseudomonadota; class Gammaproteobacteria; order Enterobacterales; family Morganellaceae; genus Proteus; species Proteus terrae. The sequence continues at coordinate 2,027,709 of NZ_CP047349.1, read as the reverse complement.
AATAAGCGACAAAGAAATCTGCACCACTTCCAGTTGCACCACCAAATAAATAAGTACGAATTGGAACAGCGACAATCATCAGCGCTAAAGTAATGACAACGCCTGAGCCAATAACGCGAATTAAAGAGCGAAAGCCGCCTGCACGCGCTAATAAACCTGCACTTAATCCTATCATCATGGCAACAGGTGCAAATGCGGCTGCCATTGGCCCACTAATTAACCCCCATAATAGGTTGGTTAATAATCCAGTAAATAATGCAACCCACGGTCCACCTAATAATGCACAGATAAGAGTGCCAATAGAGTCTAAAAAGATAGGAAGTTTGACCATAGAGGTGATTTGACCACCGATCATATTTATTGCAATAGAAACAACAATGAGCACAAGAGTACGGCTCGAAATTTGAGGAGTTGTAGACATAGTTTAAAAACCTTTACAAAGGATAGTGACTATTGGTTTTATTATTTTGCATAAATAGCGCTTTTTTATAAAAAGGCTATTTACGCGGTGTGATGACCAACTCCTCATAACCAGAGTGTTCACAAGGCTGACGGCTAAAAGTCACTTGCTCTAACTCACCAATAACGAGCTCTAGCGTCGTGCGCACTGTACAACCTGGCATCATATGTCCACCACACATTAATCCATTTTCATCTGAAACCGCTAAATGCAAATGTTCACCTTGGTCATCTAATGTTCCAATCAGTGAAACAATTTCAAATTTACCTGTAAGATAGCGATTTTCTTCGCGACCTGCAAAGCGTAATACCACATCTGTTAAACTTCCCACACAACCTGCAATAAATGCCGATTTCAGATTTTGTTCTTTAATAATCTGTCGTAATGCCATAATCACATCCTCATTAGGGAGAAGGCGAAGTGCAATAAATCGAGCATGAGAAGAAAGATGAGGTGATTGTAGCATGGTGTTATCCTAAACGATTGACGGGTGTAAATAGGAAAAGAGATACTTAAATCAAATAAGTAAAAGATTAATTATTTCGCTAATCATTGTTATTTTAGGTTTATTTTTCAAGAAAGAAAAGATTGGACCTGTATCAGGTGGGGCTAGCAAAAATACAGAATAGACTTTATTACTATTCGAGAGTGAAGTTGTAGATATAAATATCCAATCAGGAAAATAAATTTGCTAAGGAGTGAGTGTAAAAATATTGAAACTCATGTCACTGAATATTTAAATAAAAACAAACAGTAGAGCTACATTAGAAAGCCCTCAGTGATATTTTATATTGCTGGGGGCTTTTATATGATGAGTTTAAAATACACTAAATAATTAAATTGTAATCAATATGTTCCATTAGTTTAGCGTTATCTCGATAGTCAACAGGGATAGCAAGTACCGCAGGGCCATCAACAACCATTGCTTCATGTAACACAGTACGTAATTGAGAAGCACATTCAACAGAAAATCCTTTAGCGCCAAAGGATTCAGCGTAACGTTTAAAATCAATTGCCCCAAATTTTACACCAGAATAACGACCATATTTTTCTTGCTCTTGCATTTCTACCATATTATAGGCGTTGTCCACCCAAATAATATGCAAAATATTGGTGTTTAAACGAACCGCAGTTTCTAATTCCATGGACGATTGCATAAAACCACCATCACCAGAAACAGAAATAATTTTATCGGATGGTCGAACAAAAGAAGCGCCAATTCCCCAAGGTAATGCAACACCCATTGTTTGTTGTCCATTTGAAATCAGCATTTGTCTTGCTCTAAAACTATAGAGGTAACGAGCGAGCCATATATGGAAACTCCCCATATCAATGCAGAGTGTTACATCGTTATCAATAATATTTTGCATCTCATGGATGATGGTTAAAGGGTGAATAGGAGAACCATGCCGAAAATAACTATTTTGTTGCAAAATTTCTCTTTGGTGACGAATTTTCTCTAAAACCTGACTAGTATTATTTGAGAGTATAATTTGAGATGTAGATCGTTTAGCAAAATAACGAGTTAAATTATCAATTGTTAATTTGATATTGCCTGTTAATTCTAAATCAGGGCAGTAAGCTAAATCAATTTCAGCGGGGATCTCATCTATATGAATAATATTGGCATTATTATGATTCCATAATGACGGCTCATATTCGATAGGGCTATAGCCCAGAGTTATGACTAAATCAGCGTGAGATAATAACTCATCGCCCGGTTGATTATTAAATAAACCAATACGACCAGCAAATAAAGGAAAATGACGCTGAGCAATCGCACCTGCTGATTGATAAGTACCCACAATCGGAAGAGGGCAAGTATCAAGTAGTTTTTGTAATGCTAATGCATTTTCAGGGTAACTAGCTTGTAGTCCTAATAAAATAACAGGGCTTTTGGCATTCAGCAGTAATTTAACAGCTTCTTGGATGGCATCATTATTTGCACTACCAATATTGGATTTTGATTTAGGTACTAATATTGGGCTACTAACTTCATTATTTAAAATATCCATTGGAAAAGTTAAAAAAGCGGAGCCCGGTCTTCCTGATTCTGCATGGCGAAAGGCATTAGCCATAGTTTCGGAAATTGATTTTGAAGAATCAATTTCAGCACAAAATTTAGTAATTGGATTAAACATGGTAACGGTATCCATGCTTTGATGAACCAGTTTTAATCTATCGGAGGATTTTACTGATCCTCCCAACGCAACTAATGGATCACCTTCAGACGTTGCTGTTGCAATGCCTGTGGCAAGATTAGAGCATCCCGGACCTGATGTTGCGATAGCCACTCCCGCTTTACCGGTTAAACGACCAACCGCGGCAGCCATAAATGCGGCATTAGCTTCATGGCGAACAACCACTGTTTCAATGCTGGAATCAACAAGAGAATCAAATACACGATCAATTTTTGCACCCGGAATACCAAATACTTGCTTAATGCCATGTTGTTCTAATTGTTTGACAACTAAATCTGCACCACATTTCCAATGAGGAGTATTCATATAGCCTTCTTTGATTTTGCAAGTGAATAAAAAATTGGATTGAGAATAAAATGAAGCGACTTTTAAATTAATTTTCGGCTTTTTCTATTGCTTGATGGAGATTGTCTGGCATTAAGTTAGCTTGTAGAAAAGCGGATTGGCTGGGTAAATCAATGGTAAGGCGAGAAATGATTCCGATTTGTAATGTGCCCTTTTTTAAATAGTAATCAAGAACATGACCACCACCTTGGCGTTGTTGATTAATATAATGCTCATGAAATCCCGCAACAGTGATCCCTTGAGTAAATTGTGGGGAGCGAAAACCTGCAATAACTCCTGTTTCATTGTGAAAGTTAAAAATAGGCTGATTTTCGATAGCCTCTAACATCGGAAGGTAGGGAGGCTCTTGGCGAGGAACGGTGCGTGTTTTAACTAATTCAAATTCGCCTTCAATTCTGATTGCACAAAATAAATTATCGGAAGGAACATATTGATTAATTACATTGTGTATTTCTTTTTGTGATGCACCATAAGAAAAGTGATGTTCAATATCACAATTAAAAAATGTCATTACAGCAAAAGGTGATTTTTGAGAATTTAATGCCTTTCGCGCACTACCATCAGAGCGTAGCTGAAAAACATTACTGTCGAATGCAACTAATTCACCATCAAGTTGATTGAACGTTCCTAAACCGAAATCACCATGCTTTAATAAATCAGCAATAGTGATATCACTGTCATATACACCCGCAATTAAACTACTCATTAATGAATTTTGATAAATAGTACATTCGGGATGATTATTAATATAATTATTTAAGTTGTTTATTATTTCTTGCCCACATTGGCAACCACTCTCTTTATTTTGTTTGATATCGCTATTATCTCGCATGTTATATTTAAGACTGCTGTTCATAATAAAACCGATCCTTATTAAATAAAGATAACCATTGATTGACTATCAAATTTATTATTAAATCAATACATAAATTTTTCAAATGTTTTAATTGTTATTGAATAGTGTGTGATAGTTGTATACTTAAAAAATAAGTATAGATTATTTTTTTGTGTGGTTTAATAAACCTTATTAAGTTAAGTCGTTCTGATATTTAATTTGTTATTGATGGGTTTTATTAAACTTTTTTATATCAAAGCAAAGTTTAAAATAGTTGATTTTATGATTTTAAAATCGAACCATTTGTGTGGATAGGTAAATTTTTCATCATGATTTCTACAATTTTTAGAACGAAAAATCTAATTGTGGTTGTTTTATTTTAGAAGAAGGAAATTATAAAGCTTCAATTTGCTAATTTGGTTGCTTTTTTAAAGTATAAGTAATTAGAAATAATATAGTGATTCAATAATTTTTGATTATATTATATTGTATTTTTTAAGCTTTTTAGGAGGAGTTTTGAATAATATATATTTATATCTGAGTTCTCGTATTGCTGGGAATAGTTTGTCTGCTGTTGATTTGGCAAAAAACAACCCAACAGAGAGCAATTTTTCTTTTGCAACTAAATTATTAGCAATAAAAATGAAAATAACTACAATGAAAATACAAAAAAATAATGGTGATAGTCTTTTTTATAAACAAAAAGAAAGTAAATATAAAATGTTATTTCAAAGGTTGGAAGCAATTAAAAAAACCAATTAAAGATTTTGATATTAAGAATGTAAATATCGACTTTTCCAATTCATGTCTAAAAGGTGTGGACTTAAGTGATGTAAATATAGATGGTGCAATATATAAAGGCGCTGATTTGACTAATGCTAAAATTAAGATTGTTGCTGGAGAATATCTAACCGATTTTTCAAATGCAACACTTGATGGAGCAACGATATATTTCTCTGACAGTCAGAGTTTAAATTATCATTTAAATGAGGAACGCTATAAAAACTCGCCATTTGAGATTATTAAAACTATAAGTGATAAATATAAAGAAATAAAAGTATCTCTTATTAAAGATATTATAAAAAAAATAAATGTAGCTGAGATGACGAACGAAGTTCCTATAGATTCAATAATTAAAAATCTTATAAGTATGAAGTTTTGTGTGGAAGATGAAACTATTTCTAAATTTATTAAGAAGTTATTTTAAATAAAATGTGCGAATAAACAAGGGAAAGATTTTGATTTTTATATGGAAGATAAGTACATAATGACTTATTTAAATCTTCTTTCTGATTTTTACAATATTCAAGAATTAAAAGATTTCATGTTAAATAAAAATGGTAGTTTTATTAAATTAATGACTTTATCACTTTATCATGGTAATGAAAAAATAAAAGAGAAAGCTAGAGTTTTATATGACAGATATCTTGAACTTGATGAAGTAAAGCCTTTTGTGGGGAAAAATAATTTTAGTAACGGGTATTATCGTATTAACTGGAGAAGTGAAGAGTATAATAATTACATTCTTGTTAGTGAAGATAAGGCTATAATAATTAATCATAAAAATATAACCAAAATGCTATTTAATAATCATATGGGGTGTGATGTAAAGTGGAATAAGTATTTTCTTTATGTTGATAGGAAGTATAAAAAAAACGATTATATCAATGCTGAAATTTTATTTAATAAATTTTTTAAAGTTTTTAAAAATAATTATAATATGTCTGTTAATAAAGTTAAATTTGATAAGTTTTTATCGTTACTTAATCTTGGTGACTATCAAAAACAATTCCAATCAAAATGGATGGACATACCTATCACCTTTCAGGAAGATTTTCTTGATACGGAAAAGTATAAAGATATATCAATAATATTTGAAAAGTTATTACTCATTCCTGAAGATGCAAAAGAAGGTATTTCACTTAAACCAGAACATTATGAAGATATTTGTAAGGTTTTTGAATTGACGTTGTTAGATAATAAAGAAAAATCTAAATATTTACTGAGTCTTGCCATATTATTTATTGATTTTGTATATGAATTTGTTTTTGATGTATATAAAAAAGAATACTATCAACCTATATTAAATTATGCATGTGCATTAATAAATAAAGCAAATGAATTAAATATAGAATTAATGGGCAGTAAATATCCGGAATGGATTGATGCATTTTCTGAATATGATATGGAGAAGTATTCTGAAATTAAAGATACTTTATTGAAAATGAAAAAACATGCTAAAAAACATTTTGAATCGATTTATCAGAAAATAATACCTTTACATTGGCAAAGTGATAAAGATAAATACTCATCTTAAGAAAAAATGGAATATATCTTTTATCTTATTACTTAATAGAAAACCACGTATTTGAGTTTTCCTCTATTTACGTGGTTTGTTATTATGAAGGAAAAAATTTAGACATTAAATAAGAAGTTCATTACATCGCCGTCTTGAACGATATACTCTTTACCTTCTGCACGCATTTTCCCTGCTTCTTTAGCGCCTTGTTCACCACCGTAAGTAATAAAATCGTTATAAGCGATAGTTTGAGCACGGATAAAGCCTTTCTCAAAGTCAGTGTGGATTTTACCTGCTGCTTGTGGTGCTGTTGCACCTACAGGGATTGTCCATGCACGTACTTCTTTAACGCCAGCAGTGAAGTAGGTTTGTAAGTTCAGTAATGAGTAACCTGCGCGAATTACACGGTTTAAGCCAGGCTCTTCAATGCCTAAATCTTGCATAAACTCTTCACGTTCTGCATCTTCTAGCTCAGCAATATCTGCTTCGATAGCAGCACAAACAGGAACAACTACAGAGCCTTCTGCTTCTGCGATTTTGCGAACAGTTTCAAGATATGGGTTATTTTCAAAACCATCTTCATTAACGTTTGCAATATACATTGTTGGTTTTAACGTTAAGAAGCTTAAATAACGAATAGTTGCTTTTTCTTCTTCAGTTAAATCTAAAGCACGTAACATACCTGCGTTTTCTAAATGCGGTAAGCATTTTTCTAACACTTCCATTTCTGCTTTAGCAATTTTATCGCCACCTTTTGCTTTTTTCTGATTACGGTGCATTGCACGTTCGCAGGTATCTAAGTCAGAAAGGGCTAATTCAGTATTAATGGTTTCGATATCTTCAGCAGGATCAACTTTTCCTGCAACGTGAATGATATTGTCATTTTCAAAACAACGAACCACATGGCCAATCGCTTCAGTTTCACGAATATTTGTTAGGAATTGGTTACCTAAACCTTCACCTTTAGATGCACCTTTTACTAAACCTGCGATATCAACAAATTCCATTGTTGTTGGTAAAATACGCTGTGGTTTAACAATTTCAGCTAGTTTATCTAAGCGAGGATCAGGCATTGGAACAACACCTGTGTTTGGCTCGATAGTACAGAATGGGAAGTTGGCTGCCTCAATACCTGCCTTAGTTAAGGCATTAAACAGTGTAGATTTCCCTACGTTAGGCAGACCGACGATACCACATTTAAATCCCATAAACGTTCACCTTGTCACATAAAAACAACAGGAGGGAGTATTCCTGTTGTGTGCTGTTAAAAAAATTTGGCGTTATTATAGAGCAAATCCCTGTTTTATTAAATCATCAGGGATTAATCGCACAAAAGAAGAGGAGAGCTTTACCCTCTGAATATTAAAATTACTTAATTTATCAATATAATGATTACGCTTTAAAGCTATGCAAGCGGTTTATTGCTTTCTCATAACCATCACGCATTAAAATGTCTGTGCATGAAAGTGCTTCATCAATAGCGTCATCAATTAGTTTCTGTTCACTCATTGGTGGTTTACCTAATACAAAACCAACAACTTTATTTTTATCACCAGGGTGACCAATGCCAATGCGTAAACGATAGAAGTTAGGATTATTAGCAAACTTACTTTGAATATCTTTTAAACCGTTATGACCGCCATTGCCACCACCTAACTTCATTTTGACAACACCGGGTGGTAAATCGAGTTCATCGTGTGCAACTAAAATTTCATCAAGCTCGATACGATAGAAATTTGCCATCGCCTGTACTGCTTTACCACTTAAGTTCATAAAAGTTGTAGGCACTAATAATCGAACATCATTACCATTCAAATTAATGCGTGCGGTATAACCAAAGAATTTGCTCTCTTCTTTTAGAGATTGTTGATGACGTTGAGCCAATAAATCAACATACCAAGCACCCGCATTATGGCGAGTCTGGGCATAATCTGCACCGGGGTTTGCTAACCCGACGATAAGTTTAATTTTACTCACAATAGCCTTTCACTGTTATCGTCTTAAAAGAAAGGCCATAGTTTACCTGTCTAAGCTCAGAAGCACAAAATAGATTACATAGAATATTTTTGGGAATGATAAGTGGAGGGAACCTCCCTTTTTTGATTTAACAAAAAGAGCGAAAATGACAAAATCGGCGTTATTTTCTTCTTTTGAAAGAAAAAAACACATTTTTTGTTAAGAATTGTCAATAAATTTCGGAGCGTTGTGATCCCTTCGACAATAACTTCTTAGTATTTATGGCTATAATAACTGCAAAGAACAAAAGGTTATTCGATGTATTTTGTTGTTGAATCGTCTGACGACGCGCTTGGAGGTGCAACATGAAATATAAACATGCATTTGCAGTTGGTAATTTATGTATGGCTACGGGGATGATTGTTATGCTCGGTAGTCTGGGTTATACGCTTCTTACTCATATTTTCCCATTAGGACTCCCTGAATTTTTATCAGATATATCTTTAATGGGGATCTTTATTGGTGCTTTGATTTGGTTAGCAGGCGCCCGTATTGGTGGTAGAGAAACAATAGCAGAAAGATATTGGTGGTTACGTAATCATGATGAACGTTATCGTCGTCATGACAATCACCGTTATCCATAATGTTGTTATCACAAATAAATATCAGACTAAATAAAAATAACAATGAAGTTAATAACTGATATTAAGTGAATAACAGTTATCATTATGCGTAGTAATACATACTTATAGACCCGTTTAATGATAACGGGTTTTTTGTTGTCTAAAATTATTATTCGAGAAAAAACAACAAAAAACCCGCTATAACAAAGGCTATAGCGGGTTTAGTTATCTCAAATTGCAATGAATGTTATAACAAATTAATGTTCAAACATCGCAGAGATTGACTCTTCATTGCTAATGCGACGAATTGCTTCAGCCAGCATGCCAGAAAGGGTCAATGAGCGGACTTTATTTAATGCTTTGATTTCTGCTGACAATGGAATTGTATCGCAGACAACCACTTCATCAATAACAGAGCTTTTGATGTTCTCAACAGCATTACCAGAGAAGATTGGGTGAGTCGCGTAAGCAAATACACGTTTAGCACCACGTTCTTTCAGCGCTTCAGCTGCTTTACACAATGTACCGCCTGTGTCGATCATATCGTCAACAAGGATACAGTCGCGGTTAGCAACATCACCAATAATATGCATAACTTGAGAAACGTTAGCACGAGGGCGGCGTTTATCAATGATAGCCATATCAGTGTCATTCAGAAGCTTAGCGATAGCGCGAGCGCGAACAACACCGCCAATATCTGGAGAAACAACAATAGGGTTGTCCAAATCTTTTTGAAGCATATCTTCTAAAAGAATCGGGCTGCCGAAGACATTGTCAACCGGTACATCAAAGAACCCTTGGATTTGTTCTGCGTGTAAGTCACAGGTTAAAACACGGTCTACGCCTACACTAGATAAGAAATCCGCAACAACTTTTGCCGTAATAGGAACACGGGCTGAACGAACACGGCGATCCTGACGGGCATAACCGAAGTAAGGAATAACAGCAGTGATACGACCAGCGGAAGCTCGACGTAATGCGTCAACCATTACCACTAATTCCATTAAGTTATCATTAGTAGGTGCACAGGTTGATTGAATGATAAATACATCACCACCACGTACGTTTTCGTTGATTTGCACACTGACTTCACCGTCGCTAAAACGACCTACAGCCGCGTCTCCTAGGCTAGTGTAGAGTCGGTTGGCAACACGTTGAGCCAGTTCCGGGGTTGCGTTACCAGCAAAAAGCTTCATATCGGGCACGAGAAAAACCTCAGGCTTGCGTCCAGAGAGAGATATTGTTGACCAGTAAAGAACGTGTTTATGAACATAAGGTTTGTAAACATCATCTTACGGGTGCAATAACACAGGTATCCTTGAGCGGAATAAATGCAGAGGAGAAATGTTGGCGCCTTGCGCTACAAATCCATGCACCCACTCAGGGGCGTTAACTAACACTTCACTAGCGGCAACTTGTGAGTCGAACTCACCGAACACACAGGCACCTGTCCCAGTTAAGCGTGACGGTGCATATTCTAACAGCCACGAAAGCAGATATTCAACCTCACGAAAACGTTTTCTTGCGATCATTTCACAGTCATTTTCGAACGGAGCCTTTAATAATGCGCCAAGAGAGCGAATAGGAGAATTACGTTTTAATTCTGGATCTGTGAAGATTGTCGGTGTTGGAATGGAAATTCCGGGGTGTGCGACCAAATACCATTGTTCTTTTGGTTCTGCAGGGGTCAAAATTTCACCAACGCCTTCGGCAAATGCAGCATGACCTTTTACAAAAACAGGAACATCCGCACCTAAACTTACACCTAATTCGGCTAAGGTTTCGTCACTTAATCCGGCCTGCCAATGGTAATTAAGTGCAATTAATGTCGTTGCTGCGTTAGAAGAACCTCCACCTAAGCCACCTCCCATAGGAAGTTTTTTATCAATACTGATATCTGCACCGTGATACTGCAAAGGAATATTATGTTGCTGACAATAATCACGAAGCAATTTAGCGGCTTTAATAATTAAATTATCTTTATCTTCTACGCCATCAATCGGCGTCAAGATAGTTAACTGGGTATCATCACGAGGTGTAATAGTGAGTGTGTCGCCATAATCTAAAAATTGAAATAACGTTTGTAAATTATGATAACCATCAGGGCGTTTCCCCGTGATGTAGAGAAAAAGATTTAATTTGGCAGGAGAAGGCCAACTTAGTGTCATTGCTGTATATCCCAGTTATCCATTTTTAATTTGATAGTGCGTTCACCTTGTTTTAATTCAAGGCGTTGTGGCAGGTTGGGGGTGGTACTTGAATCATAAGCTTGGTAAGTTACAATCCAATCGCCTTCAGGGGCAGGCAAGGTGACAGATTTTAGTAAGTGATTAGCATCTAACGCGAAATCAGTTGCATCACCCGGTAAACCGATGAGCCAAGCACGAAGATTTTTCAGTGGAATAACCATACCTGTGAGCTGGTAAATCATCTCAGTAGGGTTATTACTATAATATTTTTTACCATTATTATCGGTAACTTCAATTACTCCAGGCATGACATTTAAATCGAGTTCTGTTGTGCCTAAAGGATTGGTAAGCAATAAGCGATAACGCTCATCGGCTCTGTCTTGCCAATAGAATCGAGCATAGGTTTTGTTTGTATCTTCGATATAAGCAAAAGCGCCTCGGGTTTCATATTGTGAAATTTTCTTTAATGCTTGTTGGCGAGCTTGCCATTGCATATCGTTATCAGATGCCGAGCCTTGAGTTTTTATCTGATTTAGATTACAGGCACTCAGCAACAACGCTGTTAGCGGGATAAGGCGCAGCAATTGTTTGGTTGAAAAAAAGCGTGAACGCATAGCTGAGACATTCCTTTAATTCGTTATTAGTTGAAAAAAAGAGTATCATAAACCTTATGATATAACGATATTTCGTTAAATTGTGTATAGAAATCTCCTATCACTCAAGTAAGCTCTTTTATTGAATCTGTTCATCAAGTAGAATGGCGGAAATGAAGAGTCCATACTAAATGCGCTGTTTTAGGTTTACACTAAGTCAAGTCGCGAGGCGGTATTTATTCATAACTCGATATAGTTGATATGACGTTATTAGCATTAGGTATTAATCATAAAACAGCCCCCGTTGCTTTACGTGAGAAAGTCTCTTTTTCTCCCGATACCATGGGTGATGCCTTAAATAACCTCTTACAGCAACCCGCTGTCAGAGGTGGTGTCGTGCTGTCTACTTGTAACCGTACTGAGCTCTATCTTAGTATGGAAGATAAAGAAAATAGCCATGAACAGCTTATTCGCTGGTTATGTCAATATCACCAAATAGAGCCAAATGAACTGAAAAGCAGTGTTTATTGGCATCAAGATAATCAAGCTGTCAGTCATTTAATGCGAGTGGCAAGCGGTTTAGATTCTCTCGTATTAGGTGAACCTCAAATTTTAGGGCAAGTTAAAAAAGCCTTTGCTGATTCTCAAAATTATCACTCGCTCTCTTCAGAGCTGGAACGCCTGTTTCAGAAATCTTTTTCAGTTGCGAAAAGAGTGAGAACAGAGACTCAAATTGGTGCTAACGCAGTTTCTGTTGCTTTTGCAGCTTGTACATTAGCGCGTCAAATCTTTGAATCGTTATCTTCTTTGACTATTTTATTAGTGGGAGCCGGTGAGACAATAGAATTAGTGGCTCGCCATCTTCGTGAACATCAAGTCAAAAAAATCATTATTGCTAATCGAACAAAAGAACGTGCTCAGCGTTTAGCAAATGAAGTTGATGCTGAAGTCATTACATTATCAGATATTGATGAATGTCTTGCACAGGCTGATATTGTCATTAGTTCTACAGCAAGTCCATTACCGATTATTGGTAAGGGAATGGTTGAAAGAGCGCTTAAAAAGCGCCGTAATCAACCAATGTTGCTGGTGGATATCGCGGTTCCTCGTGATATTGAACAAGATGTCGAAAAGCTTAATAACGTTTATCTTTATAGCGTTGATGATTTAGAAGCGATTATTCAACATAACCGTGAACAACGCCAAGCTGCTGCGATTCAAGCAGAACACATTGTCCAGCAAGAAAGTGGGCAATTCATGGATTGGCTACGAGCACAAGGTGCTGTGGGTGCAATTCGAGAATATCGAGACAGCGCTGAAATGTTACGTGCAGAAATGACAGAAAAAGCCATCACATTGATACAAAACGGAGCGGATGCAGAAAAAGTCATCCAACAGCTCTCTCATCAATTGATGAATCGTCTTATTCACACACCAACAAAATCTCTTCAACAGGCTGCCAGTGATGGTGATATTGAACGCCTGAATCTATTACGTGAAAGTTTGGGTATTACCCATAATTAACTTTGTCTAACAGGATCTTAATCTACGAATGAAGCCTTCTATTGTCGCTAAGTTGGAAGCTCTACAAGAGCGTTATGAAGAAATTCAGGCACTTCTGTCAGAAGCTGATGTTATTGCCTCTCAGGAGCGTTTTCGTGCGCTTTCAAAAGAATACTCTCAATTAACTGACGTCACGGCTTGTTTTAGCCAATGGCGAAAAGTGCAAGACGATATCGAAGCAGCAGAAATGATGCTTGATGATCCTGAAATGAAAGAGATGGCACAAGAAGAGCTGAAAGAAGCACAAGCATTAAATGATGATTTAGAACAACAGTTACAAGTGCTGTTACTGCCTAAAGATCCTGATGATGAATTTAACTGTTTCCTTGAAATTCGTGCGGGAACAGGGGGAGATGAAGCGGCATTATTTGCTGGTGATTTATTCCGTATGTATAGCCGTTATGCAGAGTCACGTCGTTGGCGTATTGAAGTCATGAATGCTAACGAAGGTGAGCATGGTGGCTACAAAGAAGTTATTGCAAAAGTGGTTGGTGATGGCGCTTATGGTGTATTGAAATTCGAATCAGGTGGTCACCGTGTTCAACGTGTTCCTGAAACGGAATCTCAAGGTCGTATTCATACTTCTGCTTGTACGGTTGCTGTATTAGCTGAAGTACCAGAAGCTGAATTACCTGAAATCAGCCCAAGCGACTTGCGTATTGATACATTCCGTTCTTCAGGGGCAGGTGGTCAGCACGTTAATACCACCGATTCTGCTATCCGTATTACGCATATTCCAACAGGAATTGTGGTGGAATGTCAGGATGAGCGTTCGCAGCACAAAAACAAAGCCAAAGCGATGTCTGTATTAGGTGCACGTATTCGTGCGGCTGAAATGCAAAAACGCCAAGAAGCGGAAGCTTCTGAACGTCGTAACTTGTTGGGTTCTGGTGACCGTTCTGACCGAATTAGAACATACAACTTCCCACAAGGTCGTGTAACTGATCACCGTATCAATCTCACGTTTTATCGCTTAGATGAAGTGATGGAAGGAAAGTTAGAACCATTAATTCAGCCTATCGTAACTGAGTACCAAGCGGATCAGCTTTCTGCACTTTCTGAGTCGAATTAATGAATTATGAACAATGGCTGCGTGAAGCAGCCTTGCAATTAATTGAAAGTGACAGCCCTAAACGTGATGCTGAAATTCTACTTGGGTACGTGACACAACGTACCCGCACTTATTTAATTGCCTTTAATGAAACGGTACTTTCGCCAGACGAATTAGCACAATTATCGCAATTGCTGACTCGGCGTATTAAAGGTGAACCTATTGCTTATTTAGTCGGTGAAAGAGAGTTTTGGTCACTGCCTTTAAAAGTCTCACCTGCAACATTAATTCCTCGTCCAGATACAGAATGCCTTGTTGAAAAAGCATTAGAAAAACTGCCTTCAGAGCCGACCCATATTCTTGATTTAGGTACAGGAACAGGCGCTATTGCGTTAGCAATGGCATCAGAACGTCCAGATTGCCATATTATTGGTGTGGATTTTCAAACTGAAGCTGTGGCATTAGCGCGAGAGAATGCGACCAACTTAGCATTAAACAACACAGAATTTATGGAAAGTTGCTGGTTTAGTTCACTCTCTGGGCATCAATTTGATATGATAATTAGTAATCCTCCTTACATAGATGAAAATGATGAGCATATTCATCAGGGGGATGTTCGTTTTGAACCTTTAACCGCATTAGTTGCTGGCAAAAATGGTTTTGCTGATATCGAGATTATCATTGAAACTGCTCGTCAGTTTTTAACTGATAATGGTTGGGTGTTACTGGAACATGGCTGGCAACAAGGCGAAGGCGTACGCAATATTTTTATTGATAAGGGTTACTGCTGTGTGGAAACTTTCCGTGATTATGGCGGTAATGAGCGAGTGACAGTAGGTCGTTGGAATTATGATAGAAACCATAGCTGATTACGAATTTAATAAAGCCCCTTTAGTTAAGGGCATGATCCTTATCTCTCAGGCTATTCGACCTGATTTTCCAACCACTTCTGTTGGTTATCAACTAGCGCAGTTAGTTGAACAGGCGGAAGCTGAAATTCCGCAACAAGGAAATACTAAAGAACAGATAGAAGCACTACTAAAACTGTTTTATAAGCAGTGGCACTTTAGTGGAGCAAGTGGCAAATACTGTCTTTCTGATACGTTATGGTTAGATAAAGTATTAGCGACACATGTAGGCTCTCCTGTTTCACTGGGTTCGATTCTTATTTATATCGCACAAGCGTTAAATTTACCGTTAGTGCCGGTTATTTTTCCTACACAACTTATCATCAGAATAGATATTCCTAATGAACAACCGCTATTTTTAAATCCAATAAATGGTGAATATCTATCGCAACATACCTTAGAAGTTTGGTTGAAAGGGAATGTAGGCGGTGCCTCTGTATTATTAGAGGCAGATTTAGAAGAATCAGAATACAGTTCTATTATTCGTAAACTTTTGGATACATTAAAAGTTTCTTTAATGGAAGAAAAGAATATGGAGCAAGCATTAAAAGCGAGTGAAACGGTGTTAATGTTTGATCCTGAAGATCCCTACGAAATACGTGATCGTGGCCTTATTTTTGCTCAGTTAGAGTGCAACCATGTGGCGATTTCTGATTTAAACTATTTTATTGAGCAATGCCCTGAAGATCCTATTTCAGAGATGATCAAAATCCAAATTCATTCGATAGAACAAAATCCTATTGTTCTACATTAAAATTTAAGAAACGTACTTAATTAACACAGTACATTACAAACAGTATAGGGATAAATATGCAACATAAAGTGGTGAATATTGGTGATATCAAGGTAGCAAACGACCTGCCATTTGTGCTTTTTGGTGGCATGAATGTATTAGAATCGCGCGATTTAGCCATGCGTATTTGTGAGCATTACGTCACTGTAACTCAAAAACTGAATATTCCTTATGTATTCAAAGCTTCTTTTGATAAAGCAAACCGTTCTTCAATCCACTCTTACCGTGGTCCAGGCTTAGAAGAAGGAATGAAAATTTTCCAAGAGTTAAAAGAAACTTTTGGCGTTAAAATTATTACTGATGTTCATGAAGCAGCACAGGCTCAACCAGTATCAGAAGTGGTTGATGTTATTCAGTTACCTGCATTTTTAGCGCGTCAAACTGATCTTGTTGAAGCGATGGCAAAAACCGGTGCAGTGATCAACGTAAAAAAACCTCAGTTTGTAAGCCCTGGTCAAATGGGAAATATCGTCGATAAGTTTAAAGAAGGCGGTAACGACCAAGTTATTCTATGCGATCGCGGTAGTAACTTTGGTTATGATAACTTAGTTGTTGATATGTTAGGCTTCCATGTCATGATGCAGGCCTCTCAAGGTGCACCCGTTATTTTTGATGTAACCCACTCATTACAGTGTCGTGACCCATTTGGTGCAGCATCCGGTGGACGCCGTGCGCAAGTTACAGAATTAGCACGAGCAGGGATGGCTGTTGGTCTTGCTGGATTATTCCTTGAAGCTCACCCAGATCCAGATAATGCGCGTTGTGATGGTCCATCAGCGTTACCACTAGCAAAATTAGAGCCTTTCTTAGCGCAAATTAAAGCCATTGATGACTTAGTCAAAAGTTTCCCAGAGTTAGATACTAGCAAATAAAAGTGTTATGCAACTGCATACGGTTGTGAATATGTTCGGCGCTGATCTTCAGCGCCGTTATCACGAAAAAATTCATAAAATCACCCTTCATGGCGGTTTCAGCTGCCCTAATCGAGATGGTACATTGGGGCGGGGAGGCTGTACTTTCTGTAATGTTTCCTCTTTTGCTGATGAGCAAACACAATATCATTCGATAGAAGAACAAATTGCATTACAAGCCCAAAATATTAACCGTGCGCATCGTTATCTTGCCTATTTTCAAGCCTATACCAGCACTTATGCCGAAGTAGAATATCTACGTACGTTATATGAAACCGCATTATTACAAGCGGATATAGTTGGATTATGTGTCGGAACTCGGCCAGATTGTGTCCCTGTTAGCGTATTGGATTTATTGCAAGGTTATCGCGATAAAGGCTATGAAGTATGGTTAGAACTTGGTTTACAAACGGCTCATGATAAAACATTGAAGCACATTAATCGTGGGCATGATTTTCAATGTTATCAAGCGACCACTCGCGAAGCTCGTCGGCGTGGTTTAAAAGTGTGTACGCACCTAATTGTCGGGCTGCCACGAGAAGATCATTTGCTTAATATGCAAACATTAGAGCGTGTGGTAGAGACAGGTACTGATGGGCTTAAATTGCACCCATTGCATATTGTTGAAGGTAGCACGATAGCTAAAGCATGGAAAGTAGGGCGAATTAATGCATTGACGCAAGAGCAGTATGTTTATACTGCGGGTGAGATGATCCGCCATACTCCTCCTGAAATTATTTATCACCGAGTGTGTGCTAGCGCTAGAAAACCCACCTTATTAGCTCCTGATTGGTGTGAAAATCACTGGTTGGGAATGAATGCACTTTATCAAGATTTATTAAAAAAGGGAGTGCAAGGAAGCGGGATTGATAATGCGTTTATTCCTAATTAAGTGAATTATTTTTTATATTAAGAATAAGCGTTGAAATTAATAATTTCTTAAATTAAATATTATAATTTTTCATAATTAAAAACGCCTTTAATCTTTATTTAATATTGATTAAAGGCGTTAATTTTTTATCTGAAAATATAAACCACTACTGAATTAATTCCAAATCATCCAGTGCTTTTTGTAATGAAGGATAAAAATTCAGAGTACCTTCAATTGGTGTGACTCTTGCTCTTGCCAACGTTTTTAAAGGCTGGAAAGGAATATCACAAACAATCACATGGGTATCATTTTTAACATCGGTGACAAAATGCTGGAATGCATGTAATCCACCTGCATCTAACACAGGAACTGCATCCCATTGCATAATAACGGTTTTATAACCTTTACTACGATCACGCAACTCATTAAAGATACGCTCAGCGGCGGCAAAGAATAATGGGCCATTAACACGTACCACTAATAATTGTTTATCATCATCAGTATAAGGAGATTCAGTTATTTTGGTCATATTGGCAATACGACGCATAAATAACAGTGAAGCCAACACAATACCGATAGTAATAGCAATAACCATATCAAAGAGAACGGTGAGCGATAAACATAAGACTAAGACAATAATATCGTCTTTAGGAGCGTGTCGAATAAGATCAATAACTTTACGCGCTTCACTCATATTCCATGCAACAATTAACAGTAATGCGGACATTGCGGCTAAAGGTAAATAAGAAAGAAAAGGAGCTAATACAAGTAAAGTTAGCAACACCAATAATGAGTGAACAATAGCAGAAACAGGTGATGTTGCACCTGCACGTACGTTAGCAGCAGAACGTGCAATTGCCGCTGTTGCTGTAATACCACCGAAGAAAGGCGCAACAATATTACCAACACCTTGCCCGACTAACTCACCATTAGAGTGATGTTTTTTGCCTGTCATACCATCAAGCACAACTGCACATAATAATGATTCGATAGCACCTAACATTGCCATTGAAAAGGCTGCAGGTAATAAAGCAGAAACAGTACTCCAATTTAATTCAAGTGATGTACCTGAACTTGGTAAATTCCAAGGTAAAACAAACTGAGGCAAAATAGGTGGAATACCTTGCCCAGTTGTTCCATCAGGAAGCATATAACTAAATTGCGAGCCAATTGTTGCAACCTCATGGCCGAACATATTCACAATTCCCATTACTGCTGTACCTGCGATTAAAGCGGGTAAGTGCCCGGGTAAGCGTAAATTCAGCTTAGGCCAATAAATTAAAACAAACAGTGTTGTCAGACCAATAAGTGTATCACCAAGATGAATAGTCGGTAATGCAGAGCCTAGAGCAATCACTTTATCGATATAGGTTTCTGGTACATGCGCTAATTCAAGACCAAAAAAATCTTTTACTTGCATTGTGGCAATAGTGATAGCAATCCCCGAAGTAAATCCAAGTGTTACAGAAACAGGAATATACTCAATAAGCTTACCAAAGCGAGCTAATCCCATAACCACTAAGATAACGCCAGACATGAGCGTAGCAATCAATAGGCCACTCAAACCAAACTGTTGTGATACAGGATAAAGGATCACAACAAAAGCGGCAGTAGGCCCTGATACACTGTATCGAGAGCCACCAGAAACAGCAATGACTATACCGGCAATAGCTGCGGTATAAAGACCGTATTGCGGAGGAACACCGCTACCAATTGCCAAAGCCATGGCTAAAGGTATCGCGATAATTCCGACGGTGATCCCTGCAATAATATCTTTTAATAAACGCGCAAAAGAGTAAGGCTCTTTTACACATGCATCAATAAATGCACTAAAGGGGCGAACCCGGTTAACTTTATGAGTTTTCATTTAGGATTAAACCAAAATAAGAAGTCAGATGCCGAATAACGGCGATAAGGAAAAGAGAGGATATCGCTTTTATTCGCTGATAATAATGTGATATATCAAATTATTAATGCATATCTTAAAGCTTAGTAAAAATAAAATCAATTAAACTAATAAGTTAACCTAAATAGATAACGCAATGTATCTTATTGTATTTATTCTGTTGCTTGCTTGAAAATAAAGTTTAAATTTATTTTAAAATTATAAAAAGCGTTTTATTTTAGAATAAATGTCGTTCAGAGATAGGGTAATAAAAATCTTTTTACGTTATAAAAATCGGATAGAGTTAAATAACAACTACATAAGTTGTTTTAACTCATTAAAATTAATAATCAAAGCTTATTAAGCGATGAGAAATTATTAAATAAAACGATTAAGCAAAAAATAAAATAAAAATGTGTTGTATAATAATATCATCAAAAAATGAAGAATTGATGGATATAAACAAATCAGTGAAGAGAAAACGAGACTAAGAAGGTGGAAACTTCGGACAAAAAAATAGAGCCTAGTTAAAAAACTAGGCTCTATCTTAGAATATGGCGGTGAGAGAGGGATTCGAACCCTCGATACGTTGCCGTATACACACTTTCCAGGCGTGCTCCTTCAGCCTCTCGGACATCTCACCATATTTTTGTTGGACATATACTTAATATCTCTCAACGGGGCGCTACTATAGGGAAAAGGTTTATAAGCGTCAACAGCTAAATGCATTTTTCCTTTAACTTTTGTATCAAGTAGTCAAATAAAAAACAATATGTGCAAATGCTAGACAAATTATGTAGCAAACCAGTAGATAATAGGTTGGTGTATAAAAAAAGAATTGAGATTTTCGTTAGCTAGTTAACATTCTCAACATTTTTATTAACAACTTATTCAAAGAGACTTGAAATCGGAACATAACCCTCGCACCCTATGATAAAAATGCTGGAGGAAGGCAAAATGAATATTATTTATTATCATCCTTTTTTTGATGCAGAAACATGGATCAATGGTATGAAGGCGCGTTTACCGAATGCCAATATACGCATTTGGGAACCAGGCGATCATCAACCTGCAGATTACGCTATGGTTTGGCTTCCTCCCTATGAAATGTTAGCCAGTCGCAATCATCTTAAAGGTATTTTTGCCTTAGGTGCCGGGGTCGATGCTATTTTAAAACAAGAACAACAAAAGCCGGGTACATTACCAACAGGTGTTCCTGTTATGCGTTTAGAAGACACCGGAATGGGGCTTCAAATGCAAGAATATGCGATTGCTAAAGTGATGTATTACTTTCGTCGAATGGATGATTATAAACGCCAACAATCACAACGATTATGGAAACAACTTCCTGCGCATTCTTATGATGATTTTGTTATTGGTGTTTTAGGGGCTGGTGCTTTAGGTGGGAGTGTTGCGATTAAACTTGCTGAACTTGGTTTCAAAGTTCGTTGCTGGAGCCGCAGTGTAAAGCAAATCAAAAATGTTGAAAGTTTTTATGGTAAAGAGCAACTTAGTGATTTTCTCAAAGAGTGTAATTTGTTGATTAATTTATTGCCTTATACGCCAGAAACTCATGGTATTTTGAATTTTTCTCTTTTTGAACAGCTGAAACCTTCTTCTTATTTAATTAATCTTGCTCGCGGTGCGCATTTAGTTGATCAAGATTTATTAGAAGCGATCGATCAAGGGCATATTGCTGATGCCACTTTGGATGTTTTTGCTCAAGAGCCTTTAGCGGGGATGCACCCATTTTGGACACATCCTCGAGTTTCTATTACGCCACATATTGCAGCTTTCACCATTCCTAATATTGCAATGGATACGATTGTTGAAAATATCCAACGCATTGAAAAGGGAGAAGCCCCTTTTGGTGTCGTTGATATGAAAAGTGGTTATTAATTTTATTCCATTTATATTTTAATTTTAGGAAAAAGGCGATAAATTTTAGTTTATTGCCTTTTTTTTATTCCTGACTTTCAAAAAACAACATTTTTTCTGTTTTTTGCATAATGTAATAAATATTTGTCCATAAATAGATATCTCTTGCAGTTTATCTTATTGATTATTACCTCAAACTTTAATTGTTGAGGTGAAAAATGACTAATAAAATAATTGTTGCTAGCCTGGTTCCTTCAGGTGTCTATGGTGATGAAAAAGAAAATAAAAACTCTAAAGTAAATTCTTTAAATAACGGTAATAATGAGTTTAGAAAAAATAATGGAATAAAGTTTTTTAACTCAATGAATAAAAATAATTATATTTATCTGGGCTCAACAAATAATACTGTTTTTAATAATATGGGGGTTACATTAGAAGAGGATGGTTCATTATTGTTAATTAGAGGAGAGCCGAAAGATTTATTTACGGGCATGATTCAAAAGTATTTTAATAAGGGGTTTAAGTATGACGGTTTTCATATAAAAGAAAAAGATAGTAAGTTAATAAAATTCAAAGGAATTTATGTCGATTCAAATGGAGATTTAATTGGAATTAAACGAACTGATGATAATGTTAATGGAAATGAAAAAGGGGATAATGAATTATATAAAATAAAGTTTGATAAAATTGAATATAACTATAATTTTAATAAGAATATATTAGGTGATGATTCAGAGTGTATTCATATTGAATATAAGGAATACATACCAAAGTATACTGAAGAACATGACTTATCTGTTGTGAATAATATGGTATGGAAACAAGGGGAAAATATATTAAAATTTAATAGGAAAAATTTGGACTTTACAGTGAGGTTAGAAAATGGCGAAATACTTGTTTCTAATTTACCAGCAATTCTAGCGGAAGATGAAGTGGATGCAAGGAGTAAAGAATATAAACTTAATATAGAACTAAATAATAATGAAAAAATAGAATCAATTAAACCTATAAGAAATAAAATTCAAGTAAATATAAGTGAAGGAGAGAAAACAAGAATGCATTATGTAGATACTTCCTTAATATCTTCAGTTGAGGATTATCTATATAAAAATAGAAAAGTAGGAAATAAGCCACCATTATCATTCTATTCATTAGTAGGAGAAAATAATTATAATAAATATCATTCAGGACAACCATTTTCTTCTCAAAGCCCTAGTTATTTTAGTAGCCGTCATATTCCATTTTTTTCATCTGCAATTGATAATATGAGAATACGGATAGATAAAGCTAAACAGCAACGAGCACTAAAAGAATATAAAACAATGGTATCAGATATTGCTAAAAGTGTTGACCCGGGGTTTAGGAGTTTTCTTTCTAATATAAAAGAACTCACAAATACGTCAACATCACCATGTAGTAATAAATATAAAGCCTTACATAATGCTAAAGTAAATAAAGAAAGATATTTTAAATCATTAAACAAACATCTTGAAAGCATTAATAATAGAAAAACTCAAGGAGAAACTTTTTATTCTATAATTAAAGATCTAAAAGAAAAAAACAGTATTACTATTACACATGCTAATGATGCTCGTGCTTTCTTTGGTATAAATGCGTTTAGTTTTGCTCCTAAAATTAAAGCTAATGCCTTTTTGTTAGCAAGTTATTCAAAAACACATTCAATAATACTTTCAAAAAATGAAAATAACCGGGTTAAATTTTCATTTATTAATAAAAAAGAAGCAAATTTATCTACTGGATTATCTGCGGGTATTGGTGGTTATGATAAAAGATGGCAAAAAAATAGTACAGATTATGGTGTTACTACGCCATTAATGGCAAGTGCGTATCTTAGCTTGAATTATGAAAGGAAATCTAATTTTTCATTCGAAATTGGATTGGATGATGTTGTAGATTTTATTGATAAAGATCTTAATTTTAATTTAAGTACACTGGAAAATAATACGACATTGAATGATAATAAAAATATATCGTTTGGATTACTTGCTGATGCTAGAAGTGAATTTAGTTTTGATGTGAATCTAGAACTCAATAATGGTACGGAAGTCACCATACCAAGAAATGCAGTAGGAATAAATATGATCGCATCATTGTTAAAATTAAATATTAATATTAATAAGTTTCTTGATTATGGACAAATAAAAGTAGATGAAGTAGATACATTAATTGAATTAAAGTCACTTGAGATATTTCTTGATATTTATAGAGATTTGAGGTTTTTGCCATCAAGAACACGCTCTACTCATGAGGTAACGTGGTTTCCACTTGCTACAATGAAAAACTTTGAATTTATGATCCAAAAGAAAATTAATAATTTATTGAATGTAAATGTTTTTGATAGTAAAAAGATAAAAAATAAAGAAGAATTTGAAGAAGATAAAAAAGATTTAAAAGGAATATATAAACGTATCTTAAAAATAGATAAATTATTTGATGAGCATCCTATTACTATTGATGTCAATAAAAATATAAATAAACTTGATAGCATTTATCTAAAAATGTTATCCAATAAAAAAAGGGTGGATAAAATAATTAAAGATCCTTTTGT
Source organism: Proteus terrae subsp. cibarius (assembly GCF_011045835.1). Taxonomy (NCBI): domain Bacteria; kingdom Pseudomonadati; phylum Pseudomonadota; class Gammaproteobacteria; order Enterobacterales; family Morganellaceae; genus Proteus; species Proteus terrae. The sequence goes on along the minus strand of NZ_CP047349.1, from coordinate 2,003,779 downwards.
TGAGAATAGTGAACCTGATTATTTAAATAGTTTAAATAATAAAGAGCGTAAATTACAACAATTTTTATTGAATTTAAAACAAAAAAAAGAAATCTTATCTTCACAAGAGAAAAAGAACATGAATGAAAGCTTTAAAGCTTATTCTGTTTTTAAGTATAAACTAAATAAAAGAAGTGAAGAGATTTATAAAAATACTAGAGGTAAATTTGATGATATGATGAATAATATAAAAAAGAATAAAGATTTTTCATTAAAAAATATTAAAAATGAGTTAGATAACTTATTTAATGATTGTGATAAAGAACTAAATAGAATGGAATATAAATTAGATAGTATAGATATAATGTCTGTTAGTGAAATCTTGGATAAAGTTAAATCAATACCATTAGTTTTATTAAAGTTAGAACATAAAGAAGGAATTATTCATCATCAAATAAAAGGTGAAATAAAAATAAATTATGATACTGATGATAAGACATTGGATAACATATCAACAGTCTATTATTTTTAGTTAAATATTCATTTGTCTTATATGTTTAATTAATAATAGTGATTCTACCTTATAGTGCTATGTTTTTAAAAAGTTTTTTGTGAATCACAATAGTACAATATGTTATAAGTACTGTAAATTTATGATTTAATAGAACTTACCTCTGATAAAATGATGTTATCGAGAGGATAAGCGTATTAAATTGTGATTTTGCTTGGCTTAGTGATATAAAGTTATTTCCCATGTTAATAAGACAATATACTTAATGAATATAGCAGAACTTCTTGAGCAAATAGCAGAGAAAGGATGGTGTGTATGGAATGATTTCCTCACACCAGAAGCTGTTCGACAACTACGCACTTGTTTTGGTGGCAATGCACAACAAGCTCGTATTGGTCGTCATGAAAATCGTCAAGCAGAAACAACAATACGTAGCGATAAAATAAGTTGGCTAGAGCCAGAAATGGGTGAACCAGTACAACATTATTTAATGCAAATGGAGTCTATTCAACGTGCTGTTAATCGAGAATTTTATTTAGGACTTTTTGAATACGAAGCACATTTTGCGTGTTATGAGAAAGGCGCATTTTATAAAAAACATCTTGATGCTTTTAAAGAAAATGTGACTCGACGTTTAACCACTGTGTTATATCTTAATGAGGATTGGACAACCGAAGATGGTGGCGAATTAGTTATTTATGATTTAAAGGATAACGAACTTGCGACAATCACACCAAAAGGAGGGCGTTTAGTTGTTTTCCTTTCGGAACAATTCCCTCATGAAGTACTCCCTACTAATAAAGAGCGAGTGAGTATTGCAGGATGGTTTCGTGTGAATGGTGTAAGAGATAATTTTCTCGATATAGCCAGTTAAAAAATGCAATAAAATGCTGTTGTCATAAAGTCGTTTTTAATACTTTATTATAAAACTGCTTTAGAAGATAAGTAGCATGGGATTAGGCGCGTTTCTTATATTAAGTAAAAGACTTAATAATAAGAGCGCGCTTTTTCTGTTTTAAGCGATTAAAGATAGTAATATTAACAATAGAAGAGAAATGACGAAAAAAGTTGATTTTCTTGCCGTTAAAAGCACAATAACGCGAAACTTTTTAGGATGAAAATATAATGAATGAATTTTCAATAGTTTGCCGACTTTTAGGCACATTATTTCAGCGTGCCCCTAAGGATCCTATTTTATCGCCAATTATTACAATGATTGGTGAAGGAAAACTTAGTCAGTTATGGCCATTAGAGCAAGATGAGCTCTTTAATACATTAAAAAGCAGTGTCAAAGATTTGGCTGTTGTTGAAGCAGATTATCAATCCCTTTTTGGTAGCGAAGCGCCAGCTGTGTCTGTTTATGCCCATGATTATGAAAAGATCAAAGAAGACGATATTCGTCAATTTTTAGTCACAAGAGGTATGCCTGTTACTGACAATGCAACAGACAGCTTTGGTGCTTTATTACTTGCTGCTTCATGGCTTGAAGATAATTCAGCGGAAGATGAAGTATTAGCTCAAATACAATTATTTGATGAATATCTGCTACCTTGGGCTGGCGTATTTTTAGGTAAGGTAGAAGCTCATGCAACAAGTGGCTTTTATCGTACACTAGCAGGTATTGCCCGTGGTGCGTTATCAGCATTACGTGAAGAACTCTCTGATGATGAAGAGAGTGATGAGACAGAAAATATGCAAGCAGAGTAATATAACTATTTCTTTGCAAAAGTATTTTATTATTCATAAAAAAGGCAAACCATTAGGTTTGCCTTTCTCATTAATGACGATAAATATTTTTAATCAACTCGCGTAACTATTAGAGTTGGATCACGAATTTACCCGGTTTAACTTCAATTCCTTTAGCTAACTTAAACGCGGCAGCCTCAGCACTATTTTTTTCTGGATTAAGAACATAAACAGGATGAGTATCAAAGTAAGTTGCGATAGTTGTATCTAAATAAGGCTTTAGTGCCACAACTACAGCATCCATTTTTTCTGGAGAGACTTTGTAGTTATCAATAGTCATCGATTTTATGTATATCGCTCCTTTATCAGCTTGATAAAAAGGCTGGCCTGATAATGTTAGCTCAACTTTAGCGCTTGTTTTACCTAAGAATGAGTTAATTTTTAGATCAGTTGTACCAGAAAGGCGAATTTTACCCGGCTCAGTACGACCAATTTGAATAGAAAGATTACTTAATTTAATATCAGCAGATACAACCTCATCTTCACCAATATGTTTCTGAAGATTTATCTTTTGACTGATATAGTCATTGATGAGATTTTCACTCACATCAAATTGCTTGAGCTGTTCACACCCTGTGATTAAGCTTGTTAAAACTAATATACTGGTTAGAAAAATTGCTTTCATAAACGCTCCTTGATCATTGATAACTAAGAGTTTACCTGATCTCTAGGGAGTAAGCATGGCTGTTTCTATTTTTTTACGATTAAATTGGCGATGTAACGCATAAAGTGTTATTAAACCTACAGTTCCTAGTAAGAACCAAGGTAGTTCAGGCATATCAAGTTGATTACCTAAATCATACATCCATCCGCCACCTGTATATCCAATAGCGCCACCAAATGCCAAACCTAAGCGACTAAAACCCATATAACTACCACGAGCGCGAGGATCTGCAAGTGATGCACTTAAGGTTTCGCGTGCAGGCTCTGCTGTAATGGTACCAAGATAAAATAGACCAATAATCAGGAATATACTTTGTAATGAATGGATCATACCAACAGGGAACATGCTGATGCTCATTAAAAATAAGCCAGCCATTAAACGCTGTTCTAATTTGAAACGTTTTTCACTCCAGCGAGCAATAGGATAAAGCAATGTTAAAGAAAGTAGAGCTTCAATGGCATACATCCATTTTACTGCGGTTGGTGTACCAGCAATATCATTGACGATAATAGGAAACATCAACATAACTTGAACAGATAATACAAAATAACCAGTTAGTGTTAAGACATAACTGACAAAGCGCTTATCAAGGCAAACTCGTTTTAACCCTTCTTTTATTGGAGTTCGAGTCGTCGATATACGGTAAGCAGGTAATAACCAAGCATTGAATAAGGCGGCGATAACAAAAACACCAGCGCCAACCCAGCAGACTAAATGAAAATCATACTGTAATAACCAGCTACCAATGAGTGCGCCAATAACGGCACCAGCGCTATCTTGCATTAACAATAAAGAGTAAAAACGGCCACGTTCATAAGGGCGGGTTAATTTTATAACTAGTGCTGTGCGAGGCGGATCAAATAAAGTTCCGCCTAATGCAGATAAAATGCAAGATAACCAAAGTATCCAAGGTTGATCCGCCATTGCCATTAAAGCAAAACCTAAAGCTCGTAATAACATGCCTGTTATTATCATTGGTTTTGCACCAAAACGGTCTGCAATAGCGCCACCAAAAATGCCAAGGCCTTGTTGTACTAATTGTCTAAGCCCTAACGCAAAGCCGACAATAACACCTGCCCAACCTAATTGTTCGACGAAACGAATAGAAATAAGCGGAAAAACGACGAAAAAACCTAAGACAACTAACATATTGTCAACTAGGAGGAAGTATTTACCCAAAGTACGGGCTTGTGTTACCAGCGCCATTACTCACCATCAATAAGCAAATAATTTAAATAAGATAAGGGGGGAATGAAATAATTTATTTCTTCGACTATTCTGTCTCTAAATGTGCATAATTCCTAGTAAATTAAAGATGATATTTTTTTATTAAGGTTAGTGGCAGAATAAGAAGAGTTGCTTCAGAATTAGACTTATTTATATCAAAGGATAATGAAATCGTAATGTTTGGTTATCGTGGCGGAATTCCTAAAATTCGTTTTGAAACACAAAGAATGGTCATTCGTTTAGCATACGAACGAGATGCTGAAAGATTGGCTGATTATTATACATTAAATCGTCGTTTTTTAATTCCGTGGGAGCCCGTAAGAGATAAAACTCATTATATACCCTCTGGTTGGGAACACCGTTTACAATATATGAATGAATTACACCGACAAGAAAGTGCTTTTCATTTTCTGTTATTAACACAAAAAGAAGATGAAATTATTGGTGTCGCTAATTACAGCAATGTTATGCGTGGTGCTTTCAATGCCTGCTTTTTGGGCTATTCCGTCGGTGAAAAATGGCAAGGCCAAGGCTATATGTCTGAAGCTTTAACGGAAACACTTCGTTATATGCAACGACAGCAGGGAATGCATCGTATTATGGCTAATTATATGCCCCATAATTTACGTAGTGGGAACTTATTAGCTAAACATGGTTTTGAACGTGAAGGGTATGCCAAAAACTACCTGCAAATTAATCAAGAGTGGCGAGATCACGTACTGACTGCATTAACAACGCGAACTTATTTTAAACGTTAATATTGGTCATATGGAAGAAAAGCACTGTTTATAATTATATTAAAAACGTTGTTATGTCAGTGCTTTTAGCCTCTTTTTAATGATAATCTTAATATCTAATAAACCATCTAATCCGTTTTTTTCAACATATAGTACCAATGTTGAATATGGAAAATAGACTGTGTTAAGCGTGATGATTCTTCTTTTTCAATATAGAATCCATTCTTTTGATACAAATAAAGCGCACCTTCATGATGAGTATCGACATAAAGTGACAAATACGCTTTTTTCAGAACATCTTTACTATATTGGGTTATCCACTCAAGTATAGCGTAGGCAATGCCTTGTCCTTGATATGATGATAATACGGCAATATGTGCCAAGTAAGCTTCATTTTTATTTGGCGTATAATCAAATAAAGAAAAGAAAATCTTTTGCTTAATATAATGAATAATACCAAAACGCCAATAATTTAATGATAGTGTTTTAATAAATGGATTTGCAATAAAGTCGTTTTCTTTTATTACTAAACAAAATGTTGCGATAATTTTTCCATTATCAGTGACAACAAATTGTTGGCTATTTTTTTTACAGGCTAATGAATTCCAAATAGCTTCTAATTGCTGACGTTGATTAAGATTAGTGCTATCAATATTAAAAGCATTTAATTTAAAACGAAATGCTTGTGCAAATAATCGAATAATTTCAGGAATATCTGAAGGTTCTGCAACACGAAGCTGATAGTGTTCATTAAGTAATTGCATGATATCGTTACTCTGCAATAATAGGGTTAACTTTTTAGACTGTTTGGTCTAGTTATTTGTAGACTAATCAGTCTAATTTATTTTGTCCAGAGATTTTTAATGCTATGAACAAGACTGTTACTGAAAAACAAAAAGCGAAAATGAAGCATATCATTGATGCTGCAATACGTTGCTTTGCTGTAAAAGGTTTTCACTCCACATCAACAGCAGAAATCTGTCATGAAGCGGGTATGAGCCCGGGAAATGTATTTCATTACTTTCCAAATAAAAATTCGATTATTGAAGCGATAGCGTTAGAAGATGCACTGCTATTTGATGATATTTTTTGTCGCTATGAAGCCGAAGAAGAGTGCATTCAAGCAATTATCGATTTAATGAAGGAAATTATAGAGCTCTATAATCATCCAGAATATGCACGTATTAGCATTGAAATTTTTGCTGAAGCTTCACGTAATGCGAGCATTCACGAGATTTTTATTGAAAATGAAAGAAACAACAAACAGCGTTTGATTGCAATGCTGAAAAACGGTATTAAAAAAGGGCAGATAGACTCAACACTTGAGCCGGAAAAAATTGCAACATGGCTGTTAGTTATCGCAGATGGTTCAATGGGAAGAAATATTATTGATCCTGAATTTAATGAAAGAGAGAACCAAACTATGCTGGAAGTGATGTTGAGAAAAATGCTCACAAAGCCATAAATTGCTATTTTTTAATCGCTTTGGTTAGTCGTAGATAAACAGAGTCACAGTATATTCTTAGCTAATTGAAGATTGATTTTTCGATGTGAGAGACGGAGTATAGTCCCTTTCTTTTTATTCCATTCAACACAAATTAGAATGACTTTATGAATTTACTTAAATCACTTGCTGCAGTGAGTTCTATGACCTTATTTTCACGGGTACTAGGATTTATTCGTGATGCAATTATTGCGCGTATTTTTGGCGCAGGTATGGCAACCGATGCCTTTTTTGTTGCTTTTAAATTGCCAAACTTATTACGTCGTATTTTTGCAGAAGGGGCATTTTCTCAAGCATTTGTTCCTATTTTGGCAGAATATAAAAATCAGCAAGGTGAGGAAGCAACGCGTACTTTTATTGCTTATGTTTCGGGTATGCTGACACTTATTTTAGCCGTGGTCACAGTGATTGGTATTATTGCTGCGCCTTGGGTGATTTATGTTACAGCACCGGGTTTTAGTAGTTCACCTGATAAATTTCAATTAACGACTGACCTATTACGGATCACTTTTCCTTATATTTTTCTTATTTCATTAGCTTCATTGACGGGCTCTATTTTAAATACTTGGAATCGGTTTTCAGTACCAGCTTTTGCACCGACGCTCCTCAATGTCAGCATGATCTTTTTTGCTTTAGTGGTTGCCCCTTATTGTAATCCTCCTATTATGGCCTTAGCGTGGGCTGTTGTTGCGGGAGGAATATTACAACTTGGGTATCAATTACCACATTTGAAAAAAATCGGTATGCTTGTTTTACCGCGCATCTCATTTAGAAATAGCGGTGTTTGGCGTGTCATGAAATTAATGGGGCCTGCTATTTTAGGGGTTTCTGTTAGTCAGATATCGTTAATTATCAATACGATTTTTGCTTCTTTTTTAGTTTCTGGCTCAGTTTCTTGGATGTATTACGCAGACCGCTTGATGGAGTTACCGACAGGGGTATTAGGGGTTGCATTAGGTACAATCTTACTTCCTTCATTATCTAAGAGCTTTGCCAGTGGTAATACTGAAGAATATAGAAAACTGATGGATTGGGGATTAAGACTGTGCTTTTTATTGGCACTGCCTTGTACTATTGGTTTAGCGGTACTATCAGGGCCCTTAACTGCATCTTTATTCCAGTATGGTAATTTTAATGCTCATGATGCATTAATGACACAACAAGCGCTAATTGCTTACTGTGTTGGACTAATGGGGCTGATTATCATAAAAATCTTAGCACCGGGTTTTTATTCTCGTCAGGATATTAAAACACCCGTAAAAATTGCGATTGCCACATTGATCCTCACACAATTAATGAACCTTGCGTTTATTGGTAGTTTAAAACATGTGGGTCTTGCGCTCTCAATTGGTATTGCAGCTTGTTTCAATGCCTCTATGTTGTTTTGGCAAATCCGTAAGAAAGATATCTATCAGCCTTTAGCCGGTTGGCCTGTGTTTTTATTAAAACTTGTTATTGCGCTTGCTGTAATGGGGGCTGTGCTAGTTGGAATGTTGTGGGTCATGCCAAGTTGGGATATTGGCAGTATGCTAATGCGTATCTTACGTTTGCTATTAGTTGTAGTCGTCGGAGCAGGAAGCTATTTTGTTGCGCTGTATGCATTAGGGTTTAGGCCTCGTCATTTCTCACTACGTGCTTTATAACTGATAACACAAACTCCTCGCTTTTTGTATAAAAGTGAGGAGTTGGAAAATTAACAATGTTTTTATCAAGAGAACTCTCCCCGTCTAGAACCTTTCTCTATTTTTAGACTATTTATAATGCAACATAGATCACACTTCTAGCATTTAGTTACACGATTTCGGCGCCCCTTAGAAAGAAAAAAAAGTAAAAAAGAAGCAAAAATCATTTTTCTTGCTCTTTTTTTTATTAAATTTTTTTTTCAATTTTTAAATGATTTATACAGTATTTAGGCGTTGGAACACACTTTTTAATGTTTATTGATAAGTTTATCTAAACATTAATCATATCGAATATCTTTAGACAATTTGTTTACTAGTAATGAGATTCTACATAAAGTAAAAAAATAGACACTATATTCTAAGCACTTACGGTTTGACGAATTATCTTTTTTTAGATAAACTCTCTTGTGTTGTATAGGTTTAAAAATTGACACATCTGTTAAATATTTCTTACTTAATGATGAGATATTGCAAATATTTCAAAATATTGCAGTATATTTTAAAACATTTGATTTTTTTGATTTAAGACATATTATTATTTCTTTATTCAGGTAGATTAACCGTGACTGTAAAGTTATTTGCTTGTTATCGTTCAGTACTACTGAAAGTGATCATATCTATTTTGTCTGCGCTTCAAATAGGTAACACGATTGCTGGGGATAAGCAGTAAACAATAAGTCGTGTGAATAATGAAATTAATGCTAAATCTATTATTAATAGATAATTAGATTACTGAGAATTCAGTATGGTACACTAATTATTGCTTTCATTTGTCCGCCGTTGTTTTCTGTTTTTCCCTCTCTTTTCTATTCCTTCTCAATGTTTCCTGTTTTTTTCATTAATAGCTCAATAACTCAAATATTTTTCCATTTATTCGTTATACTCAAGTCAGTTACAAGGCATGTTTAGTTTCTAGTTTAATGACTACTAAATAATCGACTAACGATTGTTAGTAAAAATAAAAATAAAAGAGTGTCAAGGAGTTACTATGAAAAAAGCACTTATCCTTTCTGTATCTTTAGCTACATTGTTTCTTGCAGGTTGTACTGCTGATGGAAAAATTAAAACTTCAAGACTAACTCCAGTGAATTGTGTGGGCGTTTTTGATAAAACAAATGAGAAAGTTAGCTTTACAGCTAAAGATGTTGACCAGCGCTTATACAGCCCCGATAAGCCTATTGATAGTGTTGATGGTTGGATTGACAGCAAAGATATTTCAGGATTATTGTGCCAGGATGTTATTACGGCTAACGAAGATTAATTATTCCGCCGTATTGGAAGTTTGATTGAGCAAATTTTTTGTAAGTTATATTGGCTAAATAATTTAGAACTGACAAATAAAAAACCGATGGTGAATTGCCATCGGTTTTTTTATCGCTATTATTTGAAAACAGAGATAAATTACATTCTATCTACGGTTTCAATGCCTAAAGTGTCTAAACCTTGTTTTAAGGTTCTCGCGGTTAAACGAGCCAGTTTTAAACGGCTTTGGCGAGTGTTTTCATCTTCAGCAGATAAGATAGGGCAGTTTTCATAAAAGCCAGAGAAGGCTTGTGCCAGATCATACAGATAAGCACACATAACGTGAGGCGTTCCTTCACGGGAAACTTGCATAATGGTTTCATCAAACTGGACTAAACGTAATGCAAGCTGTTTCTCATGAGATTGTGTTAGCGCGATAGGTTGCGTTAACGCATTTTCATCAATTTCTGCACGTTTGAAGATTGAAGCAACACGAGTATAAGCATATTGCATATAAGGTGCTGTGTTACCTTCAAAACTTAACATCAGATCCCAATCAAATATGTAATCTGTTGTACGGTTTTTTGACAAGTCAGCGTATTTAACAGCGCCGATACCTACAACGCGAGCAACATTATTTAATTCGTCTTGATCCATATCTGGATTTTTTTCAGCAATTAATGTACGTGCTCTTTCTTGAGCTTCATCAAGTAAATCGGTTAAACGAATAGTGCCACCAGAACGAGTTTTAAACGGACGACCATCTTTACCTAACATCATCCCGAACATATGGTGTTCAAGTGACATTGAATCAGGGATGTAGCCTGCTTTACGAACAATCGTCCAAGCTTGCATTAAGTGCTGGTGCTGACGAGAGTCAATATAATAAAGTACACGATCAGCGTGTAATGTTTCGTGACGGTATTTTGCACAAGCGATATCAGTTGTTGTATATAGGTAGCCACCGTCTTTTTTCTGAACGATAACACCCATAGGTTCGCCTTCCTTGTTTTTATATTCATCAAGGAAAACAACCGTTGCACCTTCACTTTCTACTGCAAGCCCTTTGGCTTTTAAGTCGGCAACAATACCCGGCAACATTGGGTTATAAAGACTTTCACCCATAATGTCATCTTCGGTTAATGTGACGTTAAGGCGTTGATAAGTCACCTGGTTTTGTTGCATGGTGATATCAACTAATTTGCGCCACATTGTACGGCAGTATTCATCACCACTTTGTAATTTCACAACATAATTACGAGCACGCTCTGCGAATACTTCATCTTCATCATAATGTTTTTTCGCTTCACGATAGAATTCTTCGAGATCAGATAATGCCATATCGGCAGCATTTTCATTTTGTTTCTTCTCTAAATACGCAATTAACATACCAAATTGCGTACCCCAATCACCAAGGTGATTAGCACGAACAACATTGTGACCTAGGAAAGATAAAGTACGCGCACTTGCATCACCAATAATGGTTGAACGCAAGTGGCCAACGTGCATCTGTTTTGCAACGTTTGGCGATGAGTAGTCGATAACAATAGTTTGAGGTTCAACAGGTGTTACGTTTAGATGTTCATCTGCCAATGCGTCTTCAGCTTGCTTTGCAACCCATTGTGGGGATAAAAAGATATTGATAAAACCCGGGCCTGCGATTTCAACTTTATCTGCAACATCTGTAATATCGAGCTTTTCCAAGATCTTTTCTGCGAGTTGTCGGGGTGGGATCCCCATTTTTTTTGCAGCTCCCATGACACCATTTGCCTGATAGTCACCAAATTGTACTTTGGCTGACTGACGGACAAGAGGTTCGCTATCAGCGGGTGCGCCAGCAGCACACATTGCCACACTGATTTTTTCTGAAAGAAAAGCCTGAATATTCACCGGGTTACCTTAAATTATTGAGAAAATAAAACCTGACGACAGAAGTCTGACAGGTTTCTTATAAAGAATTAGGATTAACCTTGAATTTATAACATATTCCGGCTAGAACATGCTACCATCTCGGCCTTATCTTTAAGGTTTTTTCTCTGCTTTTTCATTAAGGTTATTCAAAATGGTGTTATTTTCTTCAATTCCTCAATTAAATGATTTAACTCACGAGCTTTCTTTGTTTGAAGAGAATATGACATTATTTGCCGATACTCTGGGTATAGATTTATCACTTTACCTCACGGATCATGTATCGTTACGTTGTCACGATTTAACATTAGCAGAGCAGTGGCGAACAGGGTTAAGTCAGTGTGGAAAGTGTATTTCTGATAATGTGATTAATGGGCGACCAATATATCTATTTCAATTAGAAACACCATTAACTATTTTAAATCAATTTGTTTCAATCGTTGAGTTGCCTTTTCCCACAAATAAAAAATATGAATACCAAGGTTGGGAGCATATTGAGCAAGTGATCTCTGTTGAACCCGATGATTTAGTGAATAAAGTTATGTCGTTTTTACCTCAAAAGTTACCTGAGAGTGTTAGCTTGAAAATCAGTGAACCTAAAGGTGAGAAAGAGCGTCTACCTAATCCAACAGTGGCTATTTCTAATGGAAAAGTCACAGTGAAGTATCATCCTTATTCGTTACTTGAAATCGTAGAAAGTGAGTGTTGAGCGACACTTTCAGAAAATAGTTTGCTTGTGTCAGCACAAAATTCTGATAGCGGAATTGAATGAATAACGAGATTCGACAACTATTGTTAGTAATCGCTAAGAAATGATATTTATTTTCTGATTACTTTCTTTATTAAGGATGGAGAGGGATGATATGGCTACGTTGGAGATTTGTTGTTTTGGCGCTGAATGTGCGTTGGTAGCAGAACGAGCAGGTGCAGACAGAATAGAACTGTGCACGAGTCCAGCAGAAGGTGGTATTACGCCAAGCTTTGGAATGCTACGACAAGTCAGAGATCTGGTTCGTATTCCCGTTCATCCTATTGTTCGCCCTCGTGGTGGCGACTTTTGTTATACACAAGCTGATTTTTCAGCAATGAAAAATGATATTAGCTTGATCCGTGATATGGGATTTTCAGGGGCAGTTGTTGGCCTTCTAAATGAAGAAGGGCATATTGATTTACCTAAAATGGAAATTTTAATGGAGCTTGCAGGCCCATTAGCCATTACTTTTCATCGCGCTTTTGATATGTGTATTAATCCATTGTTAGCGCTAGAACAACTGACTCAGCTAGGTGTTTCTCGTATTCTAACATCAGGACAGCAGGCAAACGCGGAATTAGGTTTGCCGTTATTACGAACGTTAAATGAAAAAACACAAGGCCCTATAATTATGGCAGGGGCTGGTGTAAGACTCAGTAATATCCAAAAATTCCTAGATGTGGGATTAAAAGAAATACACAGTTCAGCAGGAAAAGTGGCACCTTCAACAATGATTTACCGTAAAGCCGGTGTAACAATGAGCTCTGATAGCGAAGTAGATGAATTTACGCATTACTGTGTGGATGAAGATACGGTTGAAGCGATGAAGGATATTATGAGTATTCATGCACCATTAGCATCTTAATTAGCACAAATTAAAGATTTTAGAACTGCGCCTTTATGGCGCAGTTTTTTACATAATCTCGTCTAATAACAACGTATGTGTAATACCACAGCGTTCCACAAAAGCTTCATCATGCGAAATCAGTAATAATGTGCCCTGATATTCAACGAGTAAATTTTCCAATAGTTGTTTGGACTCGATATCAAGGTGATTATCTGGTTCATCAAGTAATAATACCGCAGGTGGTTTTGGACTATGTGTTAAAGCCAATAACGTTGCTTTTAATTGCTCGCCACCACTAAGTTTTCCAAGCGGTAGTAAAGATTTATCACCTCTAATTCTCAACATCCCAAGGCGTGTTCGCCATTGTTCGATAGAAATGGCGGGCTGATATTGGTGTAGTGCTTGTGCAACAGGCAATGTTTTATCAAGTAAAGCAAGGTGTTGATCGAGGTAGCAATAGTCTTTGTTTAGACGAAACTCACCAGAAAGAGGTATAATTTGTTTGATCAAACATTTTAATAATGTTGATTTCCCACACCCATTCTTACCTTTAATATGCCAATGTTCATTACCATAAGCTGAAAATGAAACAGGGTGCGGATAACCATATGGAAGTTGAAGATTATCAACAAATACATTTAAACGGTGACCATCACTTTGATAATTCAACACTATTTTTTGTTGATGAACATGTGATTTTTCGTCATCGATACCTTGTTTTTGAGATTGCATATCATCAATTACGCGTTGATAACGCTTTGCAACCGCTGATTGTCTCTGTTCAGCCCGATTTGTCTGCATATCCAATAAAAGTAAGCATTGAGAGCCACTTTGCCTAATTGATTCGCCTTGTCGTTTCCGTTGTGCTGCTTTTTGTAATGTGGCTTGTTGTTGGCGTTTTTCATTTTTAATTTGGCTGTTTAGTCGTTCACTTGCGGCTTCCAACGAGGCTATTTCTGCACTTTTTTGTGTCTCATATAAAGTATAATTTCCCCCATATTCAGATAAACCTTTCTCACTTAATTCAAGAATAGTGTCCGCATATGAGAGCAAGTTTCGACTGTGGCTAACAATAAGAGAGCCAGCTTTGTGCTGAGCTAACTGTTTTATTAGCCATTGTTGTCCTTGATAATCAAGGTGGTTATCTGGCTCATCTAAGAGTAGAAAACTCTGCTCGCATAAAAAAGCGCGACAAAGTGCTAAACGTGTTTGCTCTCCACCACTTAGATGTGCAATAGGGGTATCTAATGCGACTGGGAGTTGTGCTGAATCTAATAAATTCTGCCACGTAACAGGAAGTTGCCATTTGCCATCAAGTAACTCAATATCTTCTAATGTAGCAATCCCCGAATCAACACGTTGGAATGCTTGGTAAACTTCATGAATATCTAACGCTTGAGCAAGTGTATCGCCTTGTAATCGGGTTAACTGATCAACGTGAACAAAAGGCATATTCCAATTAACTTGACCTGATGTCGGTAATATTTTTTGTGCTAATAATCTTAATAGTACAGATTTTCCTTTACCGTTATGACCAATTAATCCATTTTGCTGACAAGCCAATGAGCGAGTTAATGGTGGAAAAAGAGTTTGTTGATTAAATTCGATAGTAATTTGTGAGAAGTGACAGGCTATTGTCATAGAAATACCTCCTAAACAAAATAGGTGGCAGACAGCCGTGATCTTTTTTAGATGCGACGAAATAAATTATTGTCTGCCAGTAACAGAAAATAAATACCCAAAAGGTATTTGAAAAAATTTTCTGGCAGAATTTAATTCATCGTAGGGAAGTGCCTTCTTAAAAAGAAAATAGGATAGGGAATGTAACTCGCTAATTATAGCGATAAACATGTCCAGGTCAATAGGTGATTAACGTCGTGATCTGCGTGTTGTTTTTTCTCTGCTATAACTAAATTTAATTTTTTTATAAAGAGGTGAAAACATTGTAATTGTCAGAAAAATAAAAGGAATAGTATATAAAAGTGTTCCTAACGCCATACCAACATGAGGTGCATTAAAATATTCACTATGTGAGGTAATTAAATTTAAGTAATTTACTTTGTCTAAATATTCAGGTGTTAATCCACCATAAGGAACAATAAAGCGAATTATTGCAATTAAGAAGATGCAGAATAGAAAATTGAGTGTCATATATGCGGAATTAAGAATATTTTTATTCCAGTCCTCTCTACTTTTTGCTTGATAGCTACCAATAAGGCGATTAGCGATAATAACCGCGTAGAGCCAAAGTACAATGTTTTCATCGCCCATAACAAAACTATTAATCATAAAGGCGAATACGCTATAAACAGGAATAAGAACAAAAATAAGTTTAGTTCGTGCTAATACAGCCATAAACAAACCTGAATGAACAAGAATAAACTCAAAGATAAAAATAACGCTTAAATTATAAATGGTTTGAACGCTAAATAACGCGGGATAACACCATGCGGTAATAATAAAAGCGATATAAAAAAATTG
This sequence comes from Proteus terrae subsp. cibarius, assembly GCF_011045835.1. NCBI lineage: Bacteria > Pseudomonadati > Pseudomonadota > Gammaproteobacteria > Enterobacterales > Morganellaceae > Proteus > Proteus terrae. The sequence continues at coordinate 1,988,500 of NZ_CP047349.1, read as the reverse complement.
AGTAAAATAATCAAACCAAGAGAATAATACACTGATTTTACGCTGTAATGGCGTAAGTATAATAGATGACTCATTTTCCAAAAAATTTTGATTAGAAAAAAAGAGTTCTCGTTTTTCATTTTCTTTTCGGTACTCATTAAGAGCCAGAGATTGCTGTTTTTGTTGTGCGATCCTTTTTTGTTTAGCTTGTTTATTTTCTTTATATTTCGCCATAATGTTCTTTTATAGAGTCAATTTTATCGCTATAAATACGATTTAAGTTAGAATAAATGATTTTAAAACATTTAGATTGATATAGAAAAAAGGATATCTCTATAAGATACCCTTTTTATAATGATTATCTGTAACACACTTAAAATAAATAAATCTTAGGGTTTAGTTGCAATTAATATCGCACGTTTAGGTGCGGGATAGCCTTCAACTGTTTTTGTTTTATCATCAGCATCTAAGAATGCGTCTAATGAATCCGTTACCATCCAATCTGTTTTGCGTTGTTCATCAAGAGAGGTTGTGTTTTCATCGACAATGCGCACATCTTTAAAGCCACATTTTTCTAGCCAAACTTTTAGCATTTTTGCAGATGGAATAAAGTACACATTACGCATTTGCGCATAACGTTCACCTGGGATCAGGCATTGAAATTCATCACCATCGACAACAAGGCTTTCTAATACTAATTCGCCACCAGAAACTAATTGGTTTTTTAATTGCCATAAATGATCGAGAGGTGAGCGGCGATGATAAAGTACACCCATAGAGAATACGGTATCGAAGGCATTTAATTCAGGCATTTGCTCAATACCAACAGGAATTAAATGTGCGCGTTGGTCATTACCTAATAATTTTCTGACTGCTTCAAATTGACATAAAAATAGTTGAGTAGGGTCGATCCCGACAACAAATTCTGCACCTTCACCTAACATCCGCCACATGTGATAACCACTGCCACAACCAACATCTAAGACTAAACGGCCTTCAAGTGGTGAAAGATGAGGTAAAACACGATCCCATTTCCAATCTGAGCGCCATTCTGTATCGATATCAACACCATAAAGTGAAAATGGACCTTTACGCCACGGCATTAAATTTTTTAAAACATTACTTAATCCCAGTTGCTCGCCTGCGCTTAACGCCGGTGTATGCTGAGCAATTACGCCATTTTTCAAATCAATCTCAGTAGGGGTAATCTCAGGTAAACCATCGAGCATTCTTTCCCATGAGGAAAAGTGACCGTGTAACGCATTTGAGCGCCATTCTGATAATTGAGCAGGTAATGTATCTAACCAATGAAATAAGCGCTCATCTTGCGCAATAAGTTGATAAAACGAGCCAAAATTAATCATTAATTATTGCCTTTAATCGCTAAAAGAGAGCCGAAATTAAAACATTGGAACCAAACTTCCGCATGAGGGAAACCCGCATTATGTAAGCGAGTTTTATGTGTTTCAACAGAATCGGTCAGCATGACATTTTCTAACATGCTGCGTTTCTGACTAATTTCTAATTCGCTATAACCGTTAGCACGTTTGAAATCATGGTGCATATTAAACAATAACTCACCAATTTCTTTATCTTCAAAACTGAATTTTTCAGAAAGTACTAACACTCCGCCGGGATTAAGACCTTGGTAAATTCGGTTTAATAATATTTGACGATCGTTTGGCGCTAAGAATTGCAACGTGAAGTTCAGCACGACCATTGAGGCGTTGTTGATCTCGATATCAAGAATATCACCTTCAATAATATCAACGGGTGTATCTGCTTTATAGGCATCAATATGGCGCTGACAGCGTTCTACCATTGCAGGTGAATTATCAACACCAATAATTTTGCAACCAGCAACATCAATATTACGACGCATGGAAAGGGTTGCTGCACCTAAAGAACAGCCTAAATCATAGACTTGGCTATTGGGTGTAACGAAGCGACCTGCAAGCATACCAATCATGGAAATAATATTAGAGTAGCCTGGTACTGAGCGTTTTATCATATCAGGAAACACTTCAGCGACTTTTTCATCAAAGCGCCAGTCACCAAGATTAGCGATAGGTGTCGCAAATAAGCTGTCTTGTTGTGATGATTTTGAATTCGACATAACTAAAATAGGTTTAAGGAATAAAAGAAGCAAGCATTCTACCAGAAGCGACGGTGCTCACAAAGTTGCATTATTTAGAAAGAAATTGGAATAAATGAATAAACCTTTTTGATACCTTGCCGTTATTAGACACAACAGCAAGGATGTCGGTTTTGATCATGGATGATCATGTTATTCCCGCGAGGACTTAGTAATAAAAGGAAAAGATTTGTATCCAAGGAAGGAAATAAATATTAGCAATGACCATCAATGCCATTGATAAGTAAGTGGCTGCCATGCCTGAACGACGCCAGCGAAGTTCACGGTGTTTTAATCCATAAGAGTGTAAAAAACGACCTACGATTAAAATTGAGCCACAGATGTGTACCATCCAAACAAAAGCACCATTCATTTCCATGACCAGTAATAAGATCATGGAAATTGGAATATATTCTACCGCATTGCCGTGAACACGGATGGCAGTTTGTAATTCATAAAAGCCACCATCACCATAAGCAACCCGATATTGTGTTCTGAGTTTTACGACATTGAGGGACAATTTAATCAATAATAGTGCGCCCAGTACGATATAAAGCGAGCTAACCATCTTTTCTCCATTGTCAAAGCCAAAAAACGGCGAATTTAATGATAAACCTCAAAGCGACTTCTGTCGCTATAAATAATTATTATTAATTAATTGTTTGGGGATTAGCAAATCCTTGAAAAGATGTATCATATAAACTAGGTCTATACTCTTATCGCCGGGAAGAATTTTCGTTATAATGTCTGCCTTTTTTTTGACACTACTCGAAAAAGACTATTGCCAAAATTTCCGCAGCAGAAAGCACAACAAGCTGAGTAAAAGGATATTGTATGCGTACTAATTATTGTGGGCAGTTGAATAGCGCCCATGTGGGCCAAAAAGTGACTCTTTGTGGTTGGGTTAACCGTCGCCGTGACTTAGGTGGGCTTATCTTTATTGATATGCGAGATCGCGAAGGTATTGTTCAAGTCTTCTTTGACCCAGAGCAGAAAGAGGCATTTTCTCAGGCTTCAGAACTGCGTAATGAATTTTGTATTCAAGTCACAGGAACAGTACGCGCTCGTCCTGATAGCCAAGTTAATAAAAATATGGCAACAGGTGAAATTGAGTTAGCGGCAGAATCTCTGTCTATTTTTAACCGTTCAGAGCCATTACCGTTAGATAGCAATCAAACAAATACTGAAGAGCGTCGTTTAACTTATCGTTATTTAGACCTGCGTCGCCCTGAAATGTCAGATCGCTTAAAAACCCGTGCTAAAATCACAAGCTTTGTTCGCCGTTTTATGGATGGTGAAGGTTTCCTTGATGTTGAAACCCCAATGCTGACAAAAGCGACACCAGAAGGTGCGCGTGACTATTTAGTTCCAAGCCGTGTACATAAAGGTAAATTCTACGCATTACCACAATCACCACAGCTTTTTAAACAGCTACTGATGATGTCCGGTTTTGATCGTTACTATCAAATCGTAAAATGCTTCCGTGATGAAGACTTACGTGCTGACCGTCAGCCTGAATTTACACAAATCGATGTTGAAACCTCTTTCATGAGTGCAGACCAAGTGCGCGAAGTGATGGAGCGTATGATCCATGCATTATGGTTAGATATTCTGAATGTCGATTTAGGTGCGTTCCCAGTAATGACTTTTGCTGAAGCAATGCGTCGTTATGGTTCAGACAAACCAGATTTACGTAACCCAATGGAACTTAAAGACATCGCTGATTTAGTCAAAGATGTTGAATTCAGTGTATTTGCACAAGCGGCAAATGATGAAAGATGCCGTGTTATCGCATTGCGTGTACCGGGTGGTGCATCATTAACCCGTAAAAATATCGACGAATATACACAGTTTGTTAGCATTTACGGTGCTAAAGGCCTTGCGTGGATGAAAGTCAACGAAAGCGCGAAAGGCATTGAAGGTGTACAAAGCCCAATCGCTAAATTCCTGACTAACGATGTTGTTAATTCAATTTTAGAAACAACAGGCGCAACAGACGGCGATTTGATTTTCTTTGGTGCAGGTCGTAAAGGAACAATGAGTGATGCGATGGGTGCTCTGCGCCTGAAAGTGGGTCGTGATCTTGAGTTGACCGATTTAAATGCATGGAAACCATTGTGGGTTATCGACTTCCCAATGTTTGAAGAAGATGAAGAAACAGGTAGCTTAAGTGCGATGCACCATCCATTTACTTCTCCAAAAGACTTATCACCAGCTGAATTGACTGCTCACCCAGTAGGTGCTGTGGCAAATGCTTATGATATGGTTATTAATGGTTATGAAGTGGGTGGCGGTTCAGTGCGTATTCACCGTAATGAAATGCAACAAGCAGTATTTAGCATTTTAGGTATTGCACCGAATGAGCAACAAGAGAAATTTGGTTTCTTATTAGATGCGCTTAAATTTGGTACTCCACCACATGCTGGTTTAGCATTTGGTTTAGACCGTTTAGTGATGTTGTTAACGAGTACCGATAACATTCGCGATGTTATTGCTTTCCCTAAAACAACTGCCGCTGCGTGTTTAATGACTAATGCACCAAGCTTTGCTAATGAAGACTCTTTAAAAGAGTTAGCGATTGCAGTAACTCAAAAAGAAGTTAGCGAAGATAAAGAGTAAATGATGAAATATAAGCGCCCGATATCCGTTTTAGTTGTTATTTATGCAAAAGAGACCAAACGGGTGCTTATGCTAAAGCGTCGAGATGATCCTGATTTCTGGCAATCTGTGACTGGCAGTTTAGAAGCGGAAGAAACGCCTTTTCAAACGGCGTTGCGCGAAATGCAAGAAGAAGTTGGAATTGATATCATAAAAGAAAATCTTGAGCTGGTGGATTGCCATCGCTCAATTATTTTTGAGATTTTTGCACATTTTCGGCATCGTTATGCACCAGATGTTACACATTGTCAGGAACATTGGTTTACATTAGCACTACCCGCAGAGCGAGATATTGTGCTAACTGAGCATTCACAATACCAATGGCTAGACGCGCCACTGGCGGCAAAATTAACAAAATCCGCCAGTAATCAGCAAGCAATTGAAGAATTTGTTATTTAATGATTAGACCACGTTTGGAGATATTTCATGGCAGGTCATAGTAAATGGGCCAATACAAAACACCGTAAAGCAGCGCAAGATGCGAAACGCGGTAAAATTTTCACTAAAATCATCCGTGAATTAGTTACAGCAGCACGTTTAGGTGGTGGTGATCCTGCAACTAACCCGCGCTTACGTGCGGCAGTTGATAAAGCATTATCGAACAACATGACTCGTGACACCTTAAACCGTGCAATTGCACGTGGTGTGGGTAATGATGAGAACGATAATATGGAAACCATCATTTATGAAGGCTATGGCCCAGCAGGTACTGCTGTGATGGTTGAATGCTTAAGTGATAATCGTAACCGTACTGTTTCCGATGTTCGCCATGCATTTACCAAAACAGGTGGTAACTTAGGAACAGATGGTTCTGTATCTTATCTGTTTACCAAAAAAGGTGTTATTTCATACGCACCAGGTGTTGATGAAGATGCTGTTATGGAAGCTGCGTTAGAAGCCGGTGCTGACGACGTTGAAACTTTTGATGATGGCGCTATTGATGTTTACACCACACCAGAATCTTTTGGTGAAGTAAAAGATGCGATGGATGCAGCAGGTTTTGTTGCTGAATCAGCGGAAGTTTCAATGATCCCATCGACTAAAGCAGAGTTAGATATTGAAACTGCACCAAAATTAATGCGTCTTATCGATATGTTAGAAGACAGTGATGACGTGCAAGAAGTGTATCACAACGGTGATATCTCAGATGAAGTTGCAAAACAACTGGAAGATATCCTGTAATCGTTCTAGCGATTATCGAAAATAACGGTGTTTAAGGCTGTTATTAAAAGTGCGAAGAGAAGAGCAGAGCAGATTTTTTTGCTCTTTTCTCTCGCCATCGACCATATCGGCAACAGGAATTGATATGGCTATCATTCTAGGTATAGACCCCGGTTCGCGTGTTACAGGCTACGGCGTAATTCGACAGCAAGGGCGACAACTTATCTATTTGGGAAGCGGTTGTATTCGCACACAAGTTCCCGACCTTCCAAATCGACTTAAACGTATTTATGCAGGTGTTAGCGAAATCATTACTCAGTTTTCGCCAGATGTGTTTGCGGTTGAGCAAGTGTTTATGGCTAAAAATGCTGATTCTGCTCTCAAACTTGGGCAAGCGCGTGGTGTAGCAATACTTGCGGCAGTTAATAACGATCTACCCGTTTTTGAATATGCGGCTCGCCAAGTTAAACAGACCGTAGTGGGTACTGGTGCGGCTGAAAAAAGCCAAGTGCAACATATGGTGCGTTCAATATTAAAATTATCCGCCGCACCACAATCAGATGCTGCCGATGCACTAGCGATTGCGATTACACATTGTCACTTTAACCAAAATTTATTACGTGTAGGTGATCCGCGTCTGGTTTTAACGCGAGGTCGGTTAAGATAAGTTGTTATCTTGGTAAATGTCTTTGGTTTTTCACAAGCTGGATATACGTCCAGCTTTTTTTATGTTATAAACTTGGCGTAATTATTTTTGCGGAGGCATTAGTGTGATAGGTCGTATCAGAGGAATTATTCTTGAAAAACAGCCACCAGTGGTGCTGATCGAGGCAGGTAATGGTGTAGGTTATGAAATCAATATGCCAATGACCTGTTTTTATGAATTGCCTGATATTGGCCAAGAAGCCATTATCTACACGCAATTTATCGTACGCGAAGATGCTCAATTACTTTATGGTTTTAACCAAAAACAAGAGCGCGCACTCTTTCGTGAATTGATTAAAGTAAATGGTGTGGGGCCTAAACTCGCTTTAGCCATTCTATCTGGCATGTCTGCTCGCCAATTCGTGACTGCTATTGAAAATGAATCTATCACTTCATTAGTGAAATTACCGGGTGTAGGTAAAAAAACCGCTGAGCGTTTAGTGGTTGAAATGAAAGATCGTTTTAAAGGTCTTAATGGTGATTTATTCGAAAATAGTGATATCGAGCTACCAGAAAGCACTTCACCTAAAGCGCCAAAAGCGGCTGATATTGAAGCTGAAGCCTCTGCTGCATTAATCGCATTAGGCTATAAGCCACAAGAAGCTGCAAAAATGATCAGCAAAGTGGCAAAACTGGGTACAGATAGCGAAACACTTATTAAAGAAGCGTTGAGAGCGGCTATTTAGGAGTAACACATTGTGATTGAAGCAGATCGCCTGATTTCAGCAGAAATTCAACAACCTGAAGAAGAAATTATTGATAGGGCTATCCGCCCTAAATCTCTTGCCGAATATGTTGGGCAACCGCAAGTTCGAGAACAAATGGAGATTTTTATTCAGGCGGCTAAATTACGTCATGATGCACTCGACCATTTGCTTATTTTTGGACCTCCCGGATTAGGTAAAACCACATTAGCAAATATCATTGCTAATGAAATGGGCGTTAATTTACGTACGACATCAGGCCCAGTGCTTGAAAAAGCGGGTGATTTAGCGGCTATGCTAACTAACCTTGAACCTCATGACGTGCTGTTTATTGATGAAATCCATCGTCTTTCACCCGTTGTTGAAGAGATCCTTTACCCAGCAATGGAAGATTATCAACTCGATATCATGATTGGTGAAGGACCAGCGGCTCGTTCAATTAAAATCGACCTACCTCCATTTACCTTAGTGGGTGCAACCACCCGAGCGGGCTCTTTAACATCTCCATTGCGTGATCGTTTTGGTATTGTTCAACGCCTTGAGTTTTATAATGTTGACGATCTCCAGCACATTGTTTCTCGTAGTGCCGGTTTTATGGGATTAGAGATGACAGACGAAGGCGCTCGCCAAATTGCTATGCGTTCACGAGGCACTCCGCGTATTACGAATCGATTATTGCGCCGTGTAAGAGACTTTGCCCAAGTAAAAGGTAATGGTGCCATTGATGAAGAGATTGCTTCTAAAGCGCTTGATATGTTGAATGTGGATGCGGCAGGTTTTGACTACTTAGATCGTAAACTTCTTTTTGCCATCATTGATAAATTTATGGGTGGCCCAGTAGGATTAGATAACCTTGCGGCAGCTATTGGTGAAGAGCGAGAAACTATAGAAGACGTATTAGAACCTTATTTAATTCAGCAAGGTTTTATTCAACGTACACCAAGAGGTCGAGTTGCCACTAATCACGCCTATCGTCATTTTAATCGTATTGTAGAAGAGCCTTAATATTTATATCAGTATGAAGCTGAAGGTGATTTAAATGATAGAACTGACTCGAGGCAATCTTTTACATGCAGACACTGAGGCGATTGTAAATGCCGTTAATTGTGTTGGTGTAATGGGGCGTGGTATCGCCTTACAGTTTAAAAAAGCATGGCCTGATAATTTTAAAGCTTATGCTTTAGCGTGCAAAAATAAAGAGCTGACACCCGGTGTAATGTTTATTTATGAGATACAAAAAGCGACTCATCCTCGTTTTATTGTCAATTTCCCAACAAAACGACACTGGCGAAATGCAAGTTGTATTGAAGATATTGAAGCTGGATTAATTACACTGGTTGATGAAATTAAACAGCGTAATATTAAATCTATTGCTATCCCACCTTTAGGGGCGGGTTTAGGTGGCCTAGAATGGTCTATAGTGTATGAAAAAATTAAAAGCGCAATGGAACCTTTAGCGGATGTTCATGTGTTAATTTATGCTCCCATAGATGAAGCTGAATTAAATAAAAAATAGAAAAATTAATTTTCAGATATTCAATTATAAAAGATAAAAACAAACCCCAAGAACATTGCGTTGTTGGGGTTTTATTTTATCTAATGGGTGGGAAATAATTACTGTTTAGTGGGTGCAAATAAACTCAAGATAAATAGGCAACTTGCGGCTAAAACAACAGAAGGGCCAGCAGGGGTGTCATAGAAAGCAGAGAAGGTTAAACCGCCCGTAATTGCCAACATACCAACAGCGATTGCAATCAGAGCCATTTGTTCAGGAGAACGAGCAAAACGACGTGCTGTTGCCGCTGGGATGATTAGTAAAGAAGTAATGATCAGCGCACCTACAAATTTCATGGCTAAACCAATGGTTAACGCGGTGATCATCATTAACTTTAAGCGTTCTCGCTGAATATTTACACCATCAACAAATGCCATATCTTGATTGATTGTCATGGAGAGCAGGGGGCGCCATGAGCGAATAATGACAAATAAAACAATCACAACACCAATAAAAATACTGATAACGTCTTGATAGTTTACTGACAGCAAATCACCAAACAGATAAGCCATCAAATCAACACGCACATTCGACATTAAACTGACGACCACAAGCCCTAAAGAAAGTGCACTGTGTGCCATGATCCCTAAAAGTGTATCGACAGAGAGTTGAGGTTTTAATTCTAACCAAACCAATAGAATAGCGAGAAGAAGGGTGACTGCAATAACAGCGTAAAAAGGCTCGATATTAAACAGCAAACCAAATGCAACACCAAGTAGTGAAGCGTGCGCTAAGGTATCACCAAAATAAGACATACGACGCCAAACGACAAAAGAGCCCAAAGGGCCCGCCGCCATGGCTAAGAGCATACCGGCAATCCAACCCGGTAACAGCAACTCAATCATGACGACACTCCTTACTATGTTGGTGATGATGACGATAAATACCAAGTTGTTCAGCACCACGACTTCCAAACATGGCAATAAATTCAGGATGTGAAGAAACAACATCAGGTGTGCCTGAACAGCAAATATGGCCATTTAAGCAGAGGACTTCGTCTGTTTTTGCCATCACAAGATGAAGATCATGAGAAACCATTAAGATGGCACAACCTAGTTCGTGACGAAGTTGATTGATCAAATCATAAAGTGCTAATTGACCGTTAACATCAACACCTTGAGTGGGTTCGTCTAAAACTAAAAGTTGGGGTTGATTAAGCAACGCTCTTGCTAACAAGACTCGTTGAGACTCACCACCAGAAAGTTTCTGCATAGGCTGATCGATTAATTTCGACGCATTAACTCGTTCTAAAGCAGGGAGAATATCTTTATCATGAACACCTGGTTTTAGTGTCATAAACCGTTTAACGGTGAGTGGCATTGTAGGATCGAGATAAAGTTTTTGTGGCACATAGCCCACACGTAGCGCATTTTGACGCTCAATTTTTCCTGAGGTTGGATTTAATAAACCAAGAACTAAACGGATAACCGTAGATTTACCAGCACCATTAGGGCCAAGTAAAGTAAGAATACGGCCTGCTTTTAGATCAAAAGAGATATCTTTTAAAATTTCTCTTTCACCAAAAGAAACACAAACCGATTTTAAACAAATCAAGTCAGACATAAAATTAGCACTTGCAGAATCATTGAAACGTTATAATATAACATTTCCAATGATGATTCACGAGAATTCTTCCTATGTTACATAAAAACAACAAATTTGCGCACCGTTTTTTATTGAAATCATTTTTAGCGACAGCGATGATAAGCTCATTCAGTGCTTCAGTGCAGGCTGATGTCGTCGTTTCCATTAGACCATTAGGATTTATTGCTGCTGCTATCGCTGATGGAGTAACACCAACGGACGTTTTATTACCAGATGGGGCATCTCCACACGATTATGCATTAAAACCCTCTGATTTGAAAAAAATCACCTCCGCAGACTTGATGGTATGGGTAGGGCCTGATATGGAAGTGTTTTTAGATAAGCCATTAAACAGACTTACTGACAATCATAAGTTGGCTTTAGCGGAAACTGACGAAATAAAGTCGCTTTTATTGAAAGATGATGATGACAATGTGCATAAACATGAGGAAAATCACGAACATCATTCTCACGGTGATTATAATATGCACATCTGGTTATCACCAGAGATTGCGTTGTCGTCTGCAAAACAGATCCACGAAAGGTTAATTGCGCTGTATCCAGATAAAAAAGAACTTCTGGACGTAAACCTAGGTAAATTCAGCGAACAACTCAAGCAAACTGATAAGAATCTTGTTAATATTCTGTCGCCTGTGAAAAATAAGGGTTATTTTGTCTTTCATGATGCTTATGGCTACTTCGAAAAACATTATAATTTAAAGCCGTTAGGTCATTTTACGATCAACCCTGAAATACAGCCGGGTGCGCAGAAATTACATCAAATACGAACACAGTTGGTTGAGCAAAAAGCAACTTGCATTTTTGCTGAGCCACAATTTAGGCCGACAGTAATAGAAACAGTGGCGAAAGGCACTGGGGTTAAAATGGGTGTATTAGACCCCCTAGGAAGTGGGATTGCTCTGACTCAAGAGAGCTATATAAAATTCCTTACCCAACTAGCTAACCAATATGCGAGCTGCCTGAATGAAACACAATAAGGAATTAAGAACGTGCAGCAGAAGAAATCCATTGCACAGGTATATTTAAGTTTACCACTCCCACATAAGATCATGCTCGGTTCGTTAACTGCAGCAACACTGGCCGTCGCAATTTGGCGGCCAGTGGTTCTTCAAAATGAGCAAACCCGAGAAGTTCCTGTCAGTATCCAAATGCCGCTTGCCAATCAAGGCGAAAACACGGATGACATTATCACTGATAGTAGTGATCAACTTACCGATGAAGGGTTAGTTGGTGCGGAAGATGGCACTGATACAAGCACCGCAGTTGCGCAAGTCCCTCATACTTATATAGTCTCTAGTGGTGATTCATTAAGTTCAATATTGACTCAGTTTGGTATTGATTCTGCTGATATTGCAACTATCTCTAATCAAAATAAAGATCTTAGAAATCTTAAAATTGGGCAATCTATTAGTTGGGAGCTTGATGATAATGGGTTGCTAAAAGAGTTAAGTTGGGGCGTTTCTCGCCGTGAAACTCGTATTTATACCCGTACAGAAACGGGCTTTAAAGAGACAAAAGAGTTTCAAAAAGGTGAGTGGAAAAACAGTGTGACCACCGGTGTTATTCGTGGAAGTTTCTCTGTTAGTGCAACGAATGCAGGTTTAACTAATTCAGAAGCACGTGCAGTGACTAAAGCATTACAATGGCAAGTAGACTTTAAAAAACTACAAAGTGGCGATCAATTTGCAGCACTCTTCTCTCGTGAAGTGCTTGATGGCCGTACAGAACAAAGTGAACTTATTGGTGTACGTTTACGTAGCGCTGGTAAAGACTACTATGCTTTCCTTGCTGAAGATGGTCGCTTTTATGATAGCCAAGCTGGTGGATTAGAACGTGGATTTATGCGATTCCCAACAGTGAAGCAATTTAGAGTTTCTTCTCAATTTAACCCTCGTCGTATTAATCCAGTTACAGGTCGTTTAGCTGCCCATAAAGGTGTCGACTTTGCTATGCCAGTAGGTACACCGGTATTAGCAACAGGAGATGGCGAAGTTATTGTAGCTAAATACAGTGGTGCCGCAGGTAACTTTATTGCTATTCGCCATGGTAGCCAATACACAACACGTTATATGCACTTACGCCAGTTACTTGTAAAACCGGGACAACGTGTTAAGCGTGGAGATAGAATTGCGTTGTCAGGCAATACAGGACGTTCTACTGGGCCTCATTTGCACTATGAGCTGTGGATCAACCAACAAGCAGTCAATCCACTAACAGCCACATTACCTCGTGCTGATGGTTTAACAGGCAAAGATAAACAAGAATATCTTGCTAAAGTAAAAGAGATTAAGCCGCAATTAGTGCTAGCTGATTGACAATAAATATGATTTTAAAGACATAAAAGCGGATGATTGATATCATCCGCTTTTGTTTTAATATTTTTTACGCCTCTTTGGGGGATCAGTTCAGAGAGTTATCTGATGAATAAAGAAAAAGATACAGATAGCAAAGCGGGTTATGTACCCACTTTTCACCGTGCATATTTGCATCCTCGTCATTGGGGAACATGGGTAGGTGCAGGTGTATTAAGTGCATTAGCTTATATGCCAGTAAAATGGCGTGATCCATTTCTTGCTTCTATTGGTCGTTTTGTTGGACGTAAAGCGAAAAGCGCAAGACGTCGTGCAGATATCAACTTGAGATACTGTTTTCCAACATGGAATAAAACACAACGTGAAACAGTTCTTGATAATATGTTTGAAACTGCACCTCAATCCTTTGTGATGCTAGCAGAGCTTTGTTTAAGAGGCCCTGAGCGTATATTAAAGCGCACATCTTGGCAGGGACTAGAAATCATTGAGCGTTTTAAAGAGCAAGGTCGTAATGTCATTTTTATGGTGCCTCATGGGTGGGCGGTTGATATTCCTGCAATGCTGTTAGCATCGACAGGTCAGAAAATGGCTGCGATGTTTCATCATCAAAAAGATCCCGTTGCTGATTACCTATGGAATAAAGCACGTCATCATTTTGATGGTCGATTACATTCACGCGAAGCAGGTATTAAGCCTTTTATTTCTTCTGTGCGACAAGGTTACTGGGGCTATTATCTGCCAGATCAAGATCATGGTGCCGAACATAGTCAATTTGTGGATTTTTTCGGGACTTATAAAGCGACATTACCCGCGATTGGACGGTTAATGAAAGTGTGCCGAGCGGCTATTGTACCGTTATTCCCTGTGTATTGTTATAAAACACATCAGCTTAGTATTATTGTTCGTGAACCAATGGATGATATTGAAGATAAAGATGATGCGTACATTGCACGTAGAATGAATGAAGAGTTAGAAGCACTCGTGACACCAACGCCAGAGCAATATACGTGGATCTTAAAATTACTGAAGACACGTAAAGAGGGTGAAATAGAGCCTTACGCCCGTGAGAATATTTTGGACTAGTCCTTGCACAAAAAAGAAGTAAATTAAAAAAACGGGCACTTAATAAAGTGCCCGTTTTGTTATTAAGGTTTAGGATTCTGTATTATTCAACCGTCAGAATACGGCATGTATTGGTGCTACCCACAGTGCCCATTTGGTCACCTTGAGTGACTAACACTAAATCACCAGAAACCAAGAAACCTTTATCACGTAAACGACCAATTGCCTCATTAGCAGCGGCAATACCATCAGTGTGAGTACTGCAATAAACTGGCGTCACGCCACGATAAAGTGCGGTTTGATTCAATGTTTTCTCATGACGAGACATTGAGAAAATCGGTAAACCTGTACTGATACGAGACATCATGCGTGCAGTACGACCGGATTCAGTCATCGCAATAATCGCATTAACGCCTTTCATGTGGTTAGCTGCATACATTGTAGACATCGCAATAGCTTCTTCCACTGTATCAAAAACCATATCTAAACGGTGCTTAGAAACATTGGCGGCTGGCATTTTCTCAGCGCCTAAGCAAACTTGCGCCATTGAAGCGACCGTTTCTGCTGGATATTGTCCTGCTGCGGTTTCTGCTGAAAGCATAACGGCATCAGTGCCATCTAATACGGCGTTAGCAACGTCCATTACTTCAGCACGAGTTGGCATTGGATTTGTTATCATTGACTCCATCATTTGAGTGGCAGTGATAACGACACGATTAAGCTGACGAGCACGACGAATTAATTTTTTCTGTACGCCCACCAGCTCAGGATCACCAATTTCAACGCCTAAATCGCCACGAGCTACCATCACCACATCAGAAGCAAGAATGATTTCATCAATGATTTCATCATTAGCAACCGCTTCAGCACGTTCTACTTTAGAAACGATTTGGCATTCACAGCCTGCATCACGGGCTAAACGGCGAGCAAGGTTAAGATCTTCACCTGTTCTTGGGAATGAAACGGCAAGGTAATCAACACCGATTTTTGCCGCAGTGATAATATCTTGTTTATCTTTTTCTGTTAATGCATCAGCAGAGAGGCCTCCGCCGAGTTTATTAATGCCTTTATTATTAGATAAAGGACCACCAACCGTCACTTCAGTAAAGACTTTTAAACCCTCAACTTTGAGGACTTTTAACTGAACTCGACCATCATCAAGAAGTAAAATATCGCCTGGAACCACGTCGGCAGGTAAGCCTTTATAATCGATACCCACTTGATTTTGGTTACCTTCGCCTTTTTCAAGCGTTGCATCAAGTAAGAATTTATCACCGACATTCAGGAAAACTTTTCCGTCTTTAAAGGTAGATACACGGATTTTAGGACCTTGTAAATCCCCGAGAATAGCAACATGGCGACCTAATCTTGCGGCGATTTCACGCGTACGATTAGCACGAGCAAGATGATCTTCCGCAGAACCATGAGAGAAATTTAATCGAACAACATTTGCGCCAGCAATAATAATTTTTTCTAAGTTATTATCACGATCTGTTGCTGGGCCTAAGGTGGTAACAATTTTTGTTCTTCTGAGCCGTCTGGACATGTATTACTCCGTTGACCTTGAACGAAAGGTGTTGGCAATTGGATAAAACAGAAATCAGACTGTGTTTTATCCAATGTGTTAAGTGAAACGCTTCAAGCTAATTGTAACATACACTACTGTTTTCATTATATGCGAGAGTTAGCTCGCAGATATGCTACCATTTTTCAAAAACTTATCTAGTCAGGGGCACAATCGTAAGTGTGACAATACTAACAGAATAATTAAAAACGGTTACTTATCAAACCGTGAATCACGTAAAGCTTCTTTGACGCGCTTCAAGTTATCTCTGAATTTTGGTCCTCGACGTAAAATAAATCCGGTAGTAAGAACATCAATAATAGTGAGTTGTGCAAGGCGGGAGATCATCGGCATGTAAATATCAGTATCTTCAGGTACATCAAGTAATATAGGAAGGGTAGCTTCAGAGGCTAAAAGAGAGTTCGGAGTTGTAATGGCAATAACGGCCGCATCGTTTTCTCGTGCGATCTTGGCAATTTCAACTAAATTTTTAGTACGTCCTGTATGAGAAATAATAACCACAACATCACCATCAGTACTATTTATACAACTCATACGTTGCATAACAACATCATCAAAATAAGTGACAGGAATATTAAAACGAGAAAACTTATTCATGGCATCGTGAGCAACGGCTGCTGATGCACCTAAACCAAAAAAAGAGATTTTTTTAGCTTGCGTCAAAATATCAACTGCACGATTGATAGCTGCGATATCAATATTATTTTTAACGTTTTCAAGTCCCGCCATTGCGGATTCAAAAATTTTATTGGTATAAGAAGAGACAGTATCAGAATCATCAATATTACGATTTACATAAGGCGTACCATTGGCAATGCTTTGTGCTAATTGTAATTTAAAATCAGGAAAGCCTTTTGTTGCCATACGTCGGCAAAATCGATTAACAGTGGGTTCACTGACATCAGCCGTTTTAGCCATTAAGGCAATACTTGAATGGATAACAGTTTGTGGCGCAGTTAAAACAGCCTCTGCGACTTTTTTTTCTGATTTACTCAAGATGTCCAGATTAGACTGAACCCTTTCCAATATATTCATTAAATATACAGATCCTTGGCTTTGCCAATTTCAATAAAAGGAGAAATCTATAACGGTTTTATGAAAATATACTACGCAAAGAACAAGGCTTGCAGTGTAAACCATCGGTAAACAGGGCTTTTTTCGTTAAAGTATGACGTGTGTCTAACTTTCAAAGTTGAAAACAAGAAACAAAACTGTAGTAAAGTTACAGGAAAGGATAAAACACTAGGCATAAAATGAAGCATTATAATATGTGTGGTAAGTTAGAGACTAAAATGTGCAAGTGTATTTACTGAATACATCCAAAAGAGTACATTAATACAAAATTCTGTAACAAAATTACAAAATCTCATCATGAGGAGACGTTCTATGGCAGCGATATCGACTGCTCAGGCCTGTGATCTGGTTATCTTCGGTACGAAAGGGGATCTAGCACGCCGTAAGCTCATTCCATCATTATATCAATTGGAAAAAGCTGGATATATTCACCCTGACTCTCGTATTATTGGTGTCGGTCGTGCTGATTGGGATGTTGAGGCATATAAAAATGTCGCTCATGAAGCGTTAAAAACCTTTTTAAAAGAAGAAATTAACCCTGAAGTTTGGCAACGCTTAAGTGATCGCTTAGATTTTTGTAATCTTGATGTTAATGAAACCGACCATTTCATTGAGTTATCAAAGCATCTAAAACAAGATAAATTACCGGCTATCTATTACTTTGCTATGCCTCCAAGCACCTTTAGTGCGATGTGTCAGGGATTAGGGCATGCAAAATTAAATAAAGAGCCTAATCGTGTCGTAATGGAAAAACCATTAGGGACAGATTTGGCGTCTTCAGTTTCTATTAATGATAGTGTGGCGAAATACTTTAAAGAGACTCAAATTTATCGTATTGACCACTATTTAGGTAAAGAAACCGTTTTAAATCTATTAGCACTGCGCTTCGCAAACTCACTATTTGTCAACAATTGGGACAATAAAACGATTGATCATGTCCAAATTACTGTTGCAGAAGAAGTGGGTATTGAAGGGCGTTGGGGATATTTTGATCAAGCTGGTCAAATGCGTGATATGGTGCAGAACCACCTATTACAAATCCTGACTATGATAGCGATGTCACCACCCGCTGATTTAACGGCTGACAGTATTCGCCAAGAAAAAGTGAAAGTCTTACGTTCGTTACGCCGTATTGATAACACCAATATTCGCGAAAAGACGGTTCGTGGACAATATACTGGTGGTTTTGTACAAGGCAAAAAAGTACCTGGTTATCTTGATGAAGAAGGTGCGAATAAAACCAGTAATACAGAAACATTTGTGGCAATCCGGGCTGATATTGACAACTGGCGTTGGGCAGGTGTTCCGTTCTATCTAAGAACAGGTAAACGCCTACCAAGTAAATGTTCAGAAGTTGTGGTTTATTTTAAAAAGCCTGCGCTGAATATCTTCAGTGAGACTTATCAAGAGTTACCACAAAATAAGCTGACTATTCGTTTACAGCCAGATGAAGGTATCGATATCGAGGTACTAAACAAAGCACCGGGGCTTGATCATAAACACCGTTTACAAACAACCAAGCTGGACTTGAGCTTCTCTGAAACATTTAATCAAACGCATCTAGCAGATGCTTACGAACGTTTATTGTTAGAAGCTATGCGTGGCATTCAAGCATTGTTCGTACGTCGAGATGAAGTAGAAGAAGCATGGAAATGGGTAGATTCAATCATTAACGCATGGGAATGCGATAATGAGCTACCTAAACCATATCAAGCAGGTACTTGGGGACCAGTGGCATCTGTTGCAATGATCACCCGTGATGGTCGTTCTTGGAATGAAATTGAATAATCAATAACGCCTTTATTGTTTATTCGACGATTAAGATACCCAGTTTTGCTGGGTATTTTTTTGCCTATAAGCATAGATTCAGTGCTTTAGATGAATAAAACCGCTGAAGGATCGTAAAACTACTGATTAACTATGCAATCTAATTTAAGTTGGAAACTAAAACTTAAACAAAACCAACCAATTAACTAAAAATTTTTCCTCAAAAGCATTGCTTTAAATAATTTGGCGTGATAGAAATATCATGTAACATTTAACCATCTTATATGAGGGTTCGGAGTATATCGTGCGGATGGTCTGTGCGATGAAAGAATAAATAATCATGACTAGCGCCAAAAGCGTCAAAGTTAAACGTTCTACCTATAAGTTATTCCTTTCTGCTATTTTATCCAGCGAACACTACTGGTGTGGCGCATTATAGAAACCTCTCATCTTAATTCCTGAGTTATCAGGAAACGACGTTGCCTTAACGTTCGGCTTCTATTGCCGCCAGAAAGACTATCTACATATTCTCTATCTTCTGCGCAAGAAACGTTTTGGCGTATTTCGAATGTGTATGAGAGATGAAAAAATGATTTATTGGATATTTTTAGCATTAGCTATTGTTTGTGAAGTTATCGGTACTTTATCTATGAAGTACGCCAGTGTGAGCGGTGGTTACACTGGTATGATTGTGATGTGGTTGATGATTGCCACTTCCTATATCTTTTTAGCCATAGCCGTTAAAAAAGTGGCATTAGGTGTAGCATATGCACTTTGGGAAGGTATTGGAATTGTCATTATTACGACATTCAGTGTCCTGTGGTTTGGTGAATCACTTTCACCATTAAAATTAGGTGGCCTAGCAATGCTAATTGCAGGGATCACGCTTATCAAATCAGGTACTAAAAAATCGGCTGTTGCTAAGAAAACAACAGAATCGGTAAAAAGTATTGCTGGTAAAGCTAAGCATGTTGCCAGTGCTGTAAAAGGAGCGAATAAGCCAATTCCTGCCAATATCAAGGAGGCTTAATTATGTTAGCTCAATTTGAATGGTGGCACGGTGCATTTTTAATTCTTGCTGTAGTTCTCGAAATTGTCGCGAATATATTCTTAAAAATGTCGAACGGTTTTAGTCGAATGGGATTAGGAATATTATCACTATTTTGTGTGTTAGGTGCTTTTAGTGCACTGGCAATGGCCGTCAAAGGAATAGAGCTTTCGGTAGCTTATGCACTTTGGGGAGCATTCGGAATTATTGCAACTATCGCCGCCGGTTGGATTTTATTTAATCAAAGACTCAATTATAAAGGATGGGGTGGAATTATATTATTACTGGTTGGTATGGTAATGATTAAATTTGCTTAAATCTCAGTAATTTAATAAGTACCATTTTGGTAAAAATAGAAATTTAATAATCACAGCAAGAATAAATTATATTAAAAAAGCTGAATTCATCGGAATTCAGCTTTTTTGTATCTACTGTTTAATCTTTTTAGAGTGATATAAATTTAATTTTTTCTTCATTGTCCTAAAAGTTATTTTATATACAAACCGATTACGATATAAAACATAGTAATAACAAATTTAAATAGTAGAAAAGGGTATCTAAAATTGCAGATTGATAGCCTGTTGGCATTCAGAGGCTATAAGTTAAAGTCAAAAAACAGTAAAAATTAAAATATTCTTTCTATCTTTAATAATAGTGAATATGCAGAGGTTTTATGGAAAAACACTATTGTTATTATTTTCTCTTTGATGTTATTTTTTACTGATAACATGAAAAAAATAGGAATAGAGATGAAACGGATATTAGTTGCAGGTGCAACAGGTTATTTAGGCCGATTTCTTGTACAAGCATTAAAAACACAAGGCTATTGGGTGCGTGTTTTAGTCAGAAATCGCTCGCAAGCAGCACTGTTTACTGATGTTGATGATATTTTTATTGGTGAAATAACAAAACCCGAGCAATTAAAAAATAGTACAAAAGATATTGACTGTGTTATTTCCACGATAGGGATCACTCGACAAAAAGAGGGGTTAACCTATATGGATGTTGATTATCAAGCAAATATAAATCTTCTTGAAGAAGCAATAAAATCACAAGTTCAACAGTTTATTTATATCTCTGCTATTGATGGAGATAAATACCGCCAATTAAAAATCTTTGAAGCCAAAGAACGTTTTGTTGATAAATTGAAACAATCGAATTTACCTTATTGTGTCATTAGGCCAAATGGCTATTTCAGTGATATGGGGGATTTCTTACAAATGGCCTCATCAGGAAAAGTCTATTTATTTGGCTCAGGAGAACAACAAATAAATCCTATTTCTGGAAAAGATCTAGCCGAATTTGTGATTAAAATGATAGGGCATACTACGAAAGAAATTTCTGTGGGTGGGCCTGATATTTTGTCATTAAATCAAATTGCTGAACTTGCAGGCATGGCATTAAATAAGAAAATAAAAATTATCCACTTACCAGATGTATTAAGAAAAATGACTATTTTTATATTACGTCATTTTACTTCTCAAAAGTTTTATGGGCCTTTTGAGTTTTTCTTAACATTTATGGGCACGAGCCATATCGGTGGAGTATATGGTAATGAACATTTATTAGATTATTATCATGATTTAGCCAATAAACTAAATTCAAAAAAATAAGCACCCATAAAAGTAGGTGCTTATTAAATATTTTCACATTGCCGCGATAATTTTGATTTCGACTTTATATTCAGGGTGCATTAGTTGTGCTTGCACAGTACAACGCACAGGTGCGCTACCTTTGGCAACCCATGCATCCCACGCTTTATTCATACCCTCAAAATCAGCTTTATCAGCTAAAAAGATTGTCGCATCAAGAATTTGAGTTTTATCAGAACCTACACGTTGTAACAAAACGTCAATTGCCGCTAATGTGTCTGCTGTTTGTTCAATAATATCGCCTGATAAATTCTCTGGCACTGCAGTGTAATAAATAGTGTCGTTATGAATAACGGCTTCAGACCAGCGATCTTCAGGGTCGATACGTTTAATTGTCATTATGAGTTCTCCTTAGTATTAACGGCATAGGTGGTACTTTTGGTTATCCACTGGCATAATTTACGTCTTATTTTATAAAAAGAGTATGCCTGTGTCAGACGATTTTGCAGAAAACGGGATTTTAACCCGAACTATTCCAGGATTTCATCCCCGTGAAGCTCAACGACAAATGGCGAAATCAATAACGGAAACTATTGATAAGCAAGGTGTACTTATTGCTGAAGCGGGTACAGGTACCGGAAAAACGTATGCCTATCTCGTACCTGCATTGCGTTCGGGTAAAAAAACTATTATCTCAACAGGCTCTAAAGCCTTGCAAGATCAATTATATAGCCGAGATTTACCCACGATCATTGAAGCGATTAATTATGATGGTAACACGGCGTTATTAAAAGGGCGCTCTAACTATCTCTGTTTAGAACGACTTGATCAGCAAATGCTCAGTGGTGGTGATCTGGAAGCTGAAGTTTTGTCTGATGTTATGTATGTACGCCAATGGTCAACACAAACAGAAGATGGTGACGTTAGCCGTTGTCATAGTGTTGCAGAAGATAGTCGGGTTTGGCCTTTAGTCACCAGCACTAACGATAACTGCTTGGGGAGTGATTGCCCTCGTTATAAAGAGTGCTATGTTTTAAGCGCACGTAAAAAAGCAATGGATGCGGATGTCGTTGTGGTTAATCACCATTTATTTATGGCAGATACTGTCGTTAAAGATACTGGTTTTGGTGAGTTAATTCCGGAAGCTGAAATTATGATCTTTGATGAAGCCCATCAAATTCCAGATATTGCTAGCCATTATTTTGGCCAACAACTTACCAGTAGACAGTTGTTTGATCTCGCCAGAGATATGACTGTTGCTTATCGCACAGAAGTGAGAGACCAAGTTCAGTTACAAAAAAGTGCCGATAGATTAACGCAGATGGTAATGGATTTTCGCCTAGCGTTAGGTGAGACAGGTTATCGAGGAAACTTACGTGAGCTATTGCAAGGTGGCGAAACAAAACGTTTTCTAACGTTACTGGATGATGCCTTAGAACTGAGTTATGACGTAATGAAACTCTCGTTAGGGCGAAGCCAATTACTTGACAGTGCTTTTGAACGTGCCACTGTTTACCGCAATCGATTAAAACGCCTGATTGATACCACAATTCCGGGTTATAGCTATTGGTTTGAAAGTTATGGTCGCCATTTTTTATTAGCTATCACACCGCTATCTGTTGCAGAGAAATTTCGCGAATTAATCAAATCGCATAAAAGCAGTTGGGTATTTACCTCAGCAACACTTTCTGTAAATGAGCAGATGTCTTATTACACAGATAGATTGGGCTTAGAAAGTGCGACAACTCTGATCCTAAACAGCCCATTTGATTATCAACATCAAACATTACTCTGTGTGCCACGTTATCTGCCACCATTAAATCAGCCTTATACGGCAAAACGTTTAGCCACTATGCTAACGCCAGTTATTTTAAAAAACCAAGGTCGCTGTTTTTTCCTCTGTACCTCACATGCCATGATGCGTGGACTTGCTGAAGAGTTTAAAGCCAGTTTGCCATTACCTGTATTGATGCAAGGTGAAATGAGTAAGACGCAATTACTGCAAAAATTTGTTTCATCAGGAAATGCGCTTTTAGTTGCGACCCAAAGTTTTTGGGAAGGTGTTGATGTGCGTGGCGATACGTTGTCTTGCGTGATTATTGATAAATTACCATTTACAGCACCTGATGATCCTCTATTAAGAGCACGCATTGAAGATTGTGAATTGCGAGGTGGAGATGCTTTTAGAGACGTCCAAATTCCTGATGCTGTTATTAGTTTAAAACAAGGTGTTGGGCGGTTAATTCGTGATGTACACGATTATGGTGCAATTATAGTTTGTGATGATAGGTTAGTTTCTCGTGCTTATGGTGAAGTTTTTTTAAGTAGTTTGCCTCCATCACCTCGCACGCGTTCACTCGAAAAAACAATGAAGTTTTTGAGCCAACGCGCACAGCAGAATGAAATACAAGAAATATCGGATTCATAATAGCGATCGCACAGAATGTGTGTTTATTCTGTTGAACACTATTATGATATTATTCTTCCTCTTTTAATTATCGAATTTGCCGGAGTTATGGCGTGTCACTGCGAATTTTAGCAATTGATACTGCAACAGAATCTTGTTCAGTTGCAGTTTGGAATGAAGGCGTTGTTGCTTCACGTTTTGAAATCTCACCTCGTGAACATACACAAAAGATTTTACCTATGGTGAAAAGCGCCTTAGAAGAAGCAAACATCACATTGCAATCATTAGATGCACTTGCTTTTGGACGAGGTCCCGGAAGTTTTACAGGTGTTCGTATTGGTGTAGGTGTTGCACAAGGCATCGCGCTAGGTGCAGAATTATCCATGATTGGTATTTCATCACTTGCCACAATGGCTGAAGGTGTCTTTAGAACAACGGGTATTAAACAAGTTCTCGTGGCAATCGATGCGCGTATGGGTGAAATTTATTGCGCTCAATATCAGCGTAATGATGAAGGTGTTTGGATAGGCGAAGACACTGAAGCCGTAATGAAACCTGAGCAATTTATTGAAGCATTACAATTAACAACAGGAACATGGGCGATGGCAGGTACAGGATGGCAAGCTTATCCTGATTTAAAAGAGGCACTGCCTTTCACTGTTGTTGAAACTGAGATTACGCTTCCTGTTGCACAAGATATGTTACCTCTTGCTGTAACCGCTTGGCATGAAGGTAAAGCAACGAAAGTTGAAGACGCTGAGCCAGTTTATTTACGTAATGAAGTGACATGGAAAAAACTGCCTGGCCGTGAATAGATTTAGAAGTATCTATTAGAAGCCTAAGAGTGAAGCTAAGCTATAATATTATTATAGAGTAACGTTAATATTGACTTGCAATGAGGTGGTTTATGAACAGACAATTAAACTACCGTTTGGTAAGCAAAGCGCTATTTCTATCTGGTGCTTTGTTTCTAGCGGGATGCGTCTCTATACCTGAATCAATAAAAGGTACATCAGCAACGCCAGTGACTAATTTAAATGGTGTTTTTGTTGCGCCTGAACTTTATATTGGTCAAGAAGGGCGTTTTGGTGGGCGTGTGATTGATGTTAAAAATCTTCAATCATCAACGCAGCTAGAAATTGCCGTTATGCCTCTTTCTCAATACGATGCTGCGCCCGAATTACATCAGCCTTCTATTGGGCGTCTCTATGCTAATGTTATGCATTTCTTAGATCCCTCTGATTATAAAAATCAATACGTAACCGTTGTTGGTACTATTAAAGGTGTTGAAACTGGCAAAGTTGGTGAGGCCAGTTATCCATTTTTACGTATTGATGTGACAGGTATGAAACGCTGGACACTGACACAGCAAGTCATTATGCCCGCACCTGTTATGACATGGGGATATTATGGAGATGGCCCATATTGGGGTTATCACCATGGATATGGCGGTTATGGTGGATATCCATATGGAACTGGTCAGGTTGTACCCGTTTTAGAATAAAAAGCGGGCATTAGATTGCATGACGATATAATATTTTATCTTCATTTGTGTGAAACGGTGTATAATCAATATCTATAATATATTAGGTAACTATCTAATAGAGTTATTAAAGTTGAATAAAAATAAAAGAGAGGGCGGTTTTGACCGCCTTCTTTTTTGTTAATCTAAAAATAAAATATTTAGTGACACACTTCGCATCTTCACAACAGAAAATTGTTTGTGCTGGTAGGATGAGTTAATACTTTGTTAAAAATGAAACACAATATTAACCCAAGAAGTGCGATTAATCAGGAGTACTACTTTGGAAAAAGTCTGGCTTAAACGTTATCCGGCAGATGTCCCGGCTGAAATTGACCCGGACCGTTTTGCATCCCTTGCAGAGATGCTTGAAAACGCTGTCGCAAATTACGCAGATCAACCCGCCTTTATCAATATGGGCGAGGTCATGACTTATCGCAAACTTGAAGAGCGTAGCCGTGCTTTTGCAGCATACCTGCAAAATGGCTTAGGATTGAAAAAAGGTGATCGTGTCGCCTTAATGATGCCTAATTTACTGCAATATCCTATCGCGCTTTTCGGTATTCTTCGTGCAGGCATGGTTGTCGTAAACGTAAACCCACTTTACACACCAAGAGAACTTGAACATCAGTTAAATGACAGTGGTGCAAGTGCCATTGTAATAGTCTCTAACTTTGCGCATACGCTCGAAAAAATCGTATTTAATACCAGTATTAAACACGTTATTTTGACCCGAATGGGTGATCAACTATCCCGTCCTAAAGCAACATTAGTCGACTTTGTTGTTAAATATATCAAACGATTAGTTCCTAAATATAATTTGCCTGATGCAATTTCATTTCGTAGAGCAATGCATTTTGGCTATCGTATGCAATATATTAAACCTGAAATTACAGGTAAAGACTTAGCCTTCTTGCAATATACAGGAGGCACAACGGGAATTGCTAAAGGCGCAATGTTAACGCATCGCAATATGTTGGCAAACCTTGAGCAAGCGAAAGCGGCTTATGTACCCGCACTAAATGTAGGCAAAGAGCTGGTGGTAACTGCATTACCGCTGTATCACGTTTTTGCTTTAACCGTTAACTGTCTACTCTTTATTGAAATTGGTGGTAAAAACTTACTTATCACTAACCCTCGTGATGTGAAAGGTACAATTAAAGAGCTAGGACGTTACCCTGTCACGGCAATCACTGGCGTAAATACTTTATTTAATGCTTGGTTGCAAAATCCAGAATTTCGTCAACTCGATTTCTCCAAATTGAATCTCTCTGTTGGCGGCGGTATGCCTGTTCAAAGTAGTGTTGCTAAAGAGTGGGAAGAGTTAACGGGTAAACATTTATTAGAAGGTTATGGCTTGACGGAATGTTCTCCTTTAGTCACTGGTAACCCTTATAATCTGAAAAAATACAGTGGTAGTATTGGATTACCTGTACCTTCAACGGACGTTAAGTTTATTGATGATGAAGGTAACGAAGTTGACCGCACTGTAGGCGGTGAAATGTGGGTTCGTGGCCCTCAGGTAATGAAGGGTTATTGGAATCGCCCTGATGCAACTGATGAAGTTCTACACGATGGTTGGGTCGCAACAGGTGATATTGCGACAATGGATGACGAAGGCTTTATTCGTATCATTGACCGTAAAAAAGATATGATCTTAGTTTCAGGCTTTAATGTATACCCTAATGAAGTCGAAGAAGTCGTTACGGCACATCCTAAGGTTTTGGAGTCGGCTGCAATTGGCGTACCGAGCAAAAACTCAGGTGAAACAGTTAAAGTTTTCATTGTGAAAAAAGATCCATCATTAACGGAAGATGAGATAAAAACACACTGTCGTCGTTACCTAACAGGTTATAAAGTACCTAAAATTATTGAGTTTCGTGATGAATTACCAAAATCAAATGTTGGTAAAATTTTACGCAGAGAGTTAAGAAATGAAGAAAAAGAGTTGAAAACCTCAACTGAATCTTGATACAACACTCAATAACCTTTTTCAATTTCGCCGGTTTATACCGGCGTTTTTGTGATCACATAAAAAGTCATTAGACATAAAAACAAGAGAAACCTGTTTTGAATTATCAATTGATTACGACAGACACTGCACTAGATTCCGCCTGTAAAGCTGCTTCAGAGGCTTCACAAATTGCTTTAGATACAGAGTTTGTCCGCATACGTACCTATTACCCTCATCTTGGTTTGATCCAGATGTATGACGGTAAACAGATCTCTCTTATTGACCCGTTAGCAATTAAGAATTGGGCTCCTTTCATTGAGCTATTAACAAACCCGGGCATCATGAAGTTTCTCCATGCTGGAAGTGAAGATCTCGAAGTTTTTTCTCACCAGTTTGGTTGTGTTCCAACACCGATGATTGATACTCAAGTAGTCGCTGCATTTTTAGGCCATCCTATCTCTTGTGGTTTCGCGACATTAGTTGAGAAATATGAAAATGTTGCACTAGATAAAAGTGAATCCCGAACAGACTGGTTAGCGCGCCCTTTAACTGAAAAACAGTGCCAATATGCTAGTGGTGATGTTTTCTACTTACTACCTTTAGCTGAAAAATTAATTGAAGAAGCTGAAGAAGCAGGCTATATGGATGCGATCGCAGATGAATGCAAAATGATTGCAGAGCGTCGACAAGAAACGGTTGTACCAGAGCTCGCCTATCGTGATATTAGCAATGCATGGCAATTAAAAGACCAACAGTTAGCATGTTTACAAATGCTTGCTCAGTGGCGCTTAAATCAAGCTAAAGCTCGAGATATGGCATTAAACTTTGTTGTAAGAGAAGAACACTTATGGTCTGTTGCTCGTTACCTTCCATCCTCATTAGCAGAACTCGATGCATTATCGCTTTCAGGTCAAGAAATTCGTTGTCATGGCCGTCGTTTATTAGATTTTGTTGTTAAAGCTAAAGAAGTTAAAGATGAAGATTGCCCAGAGCCTATTGGTAATTTAATTGAACAACCAAACTATAAAAAAGCATTTAAAGCGATTAAAGCAGTTATTCAAGAAATTAGTGAAGATAAGCGCTACAACCCTGAACTGTTAGCCTCAAGAAGGCAGATTAATCAGCTATTAAGTATTCATTGGAAAATAAAAGAAGGGCAACCTGAATTAACTTCACGTTGGCGTAAAGCATTATTAGAAGAAAAAGTGACAGAAATTCTGGCGCAATATCCATAGTCTTGTTGATTGTTTATTTTCTAATAATTAATCTCCTTAAAATAAAAAAGGATTCTTAGTTCAATAAATAAACAAAATAAAGAATAACATTAGGAGTCTCTTTTGAGGCTCTTATTTTTTGTACACAAAAAACACCTAAAGAAGGTGAAGGTAGAAATAGACTAAATAGATTATTAGTAAATATAAGTATTATGACAAAATAATCGGTCTCCTGTGACTTATCACCAATGATTAAAATAGCAACAAGATATAGCGCTATTTGCGCATTCAGGTGTTTTCAATATGTATATAATTAAACACAGAGCCAATCAAATTGATTATAGTTTATGGCTGGCTCTGTGAATAATGACTTAGATAAAGCGTAAAATATGATTTACTTTGTAGGCTCTTCACTCTCAGGTAAAGTCACATTTAGCTCTAATACAGAGATATCATCGCCTTTTTGTTCAAATTGAACAGAAAGCATCTCTGGATCAATCTGTACATATTTACAGATGACACCTAATAAATCTCTTTTCATATCAGGTAAATAAGCTGGCTCGCTATCACCACGGCGACGTTCTGCTACGATAATTTGCAGACGCTCCTTGGCAATATTAGCTGTCGACTTTTTACGCGACAGGAAAAAATCTAGTAAAGCCATCTTTTACCCCCCAAAAAGGCGTTTCAGAAAGCCTTTTTTCTCTTCTTCAATAAAACGGAATGGATGTTCTTCACCTAACAAACGATTTACTGTATCTGAATAGGCTTTACCTGCATCAGATTCGCCATCTAAAATAACAGGTTCACCTTGGTTAGATGAACGTAAAACAGATTGATCTTCTGGAATAACACCCAATAGTGGAATGCATAGAATTTCAAGGACATCTTCCATACTTAACATATCACCACGGCTAACGCGGCCAGGATTATAACGAGTTAATAAAAGATGTTCTTTAATTGGATCTTGACCACGCTCAGCGCGACGTGATTTAGAAGCAAGAATTCCTAAAATACGGTCGGAGTCACGTACAGATGATACTTCAGGGTTTGTTGTAATAATGGCTTCATCTGCAAAATAAAGGGCCATTAATGCGCCACTTTCAATACCCGCAGGAGAGTCACAAATAATAAAATCAAAACCCATCTCATCGAGTTCATCTAATACTTGTTCTACACCATCACGGGTGAGAGCGTCTTTATCTCTTGTTTGTGAAGCAGGGAGAATAAACAGATTTTCTGTGCGCTTATCTTTAATCAATGCTTGATTTAAAGATGCATCCCCCTGAATAACATTAACAAAATCATAAACAACTCTACGTTCACAACCCATGATAAGGTCTAAATTACGTAACCCAATATCAAAGTCGATAACAACCGTCTTATGACCTTTTTGAGCGAGGCCGGTAGAAATGGCCGCGCTGGAAGTTGTTTTACCAACCCCACCTTTACCTGACGTAACAACAATAATGCGTGCCATGGAGTGATTCCTTGTCGATGCTCTAAATTAAGTTCTCGATTGTTAATTCATTCTCTTGCAGGCTAAGTTGTACTGATTTACCAACAAAGTCTGTAGGAATTTGGTCGCTTAGCCAATATTGACCAGCAATAGAAACAAGCTCAGCGGACAGATGTGTACAAAAAATATGGCTTTCTTTATCACCCGATGCACCAGCAAGTACACGCCCACGCAATACACCATAGACATGAACATTACCATCAGCAATTAATTCAGCGCCTGCACTCACATTACTAATAACAACTAAATCGCTATTTTGAGCATAAATGCGCTGACCTGAACGAACAGGAGTATGGATGATTTTTGTTTTTTGACGAACAGCTGTCGGTGCTTCATTCGTTTTATCGTTATTTGCCTGAGTGCTCGGCTTAACTATTTTACCTTCATTTAAGATAGGTAACTGTGCGGCAATTATCGCTTCTTTCTGTTGAGCGTCTGAACTACCACTAATTCCCACGACGCGTAAGCCAGCATCTTCTACAATTCGCCTCAGTTTTTTAAAATCAATATTCTCATCTGCTAAAGCAGAGACATTGATAACCACAGGTGCATTTTTCAGAAATTGAGGCGCTTGTGCAATTTTTTCTGAAATTGCCTGACGAATAACTTTCGGTGTTCCATCGTTTAAATGGAGTACTGAAAGGGTAAAATTACTGCCTTTTAACTCAATGGGCGTGTTTGACATCTATCTGACTCAGTAAATTTTTTATAATCTGGCACAAAAAACCAGAGACGATATTACGAAAGTATATAAGCATGTTATATTTACTAAAATATTCAGGCAAGTCGCTTATTTTAATAATTAGAGTTTAATGAAAATGATTTGTGCAATTTACCGTAGTACCAAACGTGATCAAACTTATTTATACATCGAAAAAAAGGATGATTTCTCTCGAATTCCAGACGAATTATTACAAAGTTTTGGCGAACCACAGTTTTCAATGTTGCTTAATCTCGCGGACAGACAGCGTTTAGCGCATGCTGACATTGAAAAAGTCAAAAAAGCATTAGTAGAGCAGGGTTTTTACTTACAAGTTCCGCCACCTGTCGAAAGTATGTTAAATGCTTATTTAGATGAATTAAAAAAATCAGAAAAAACTGAATAAATCATCGAGATAAAAGGAGCATAAATGTTCAAATATTCATTCATCGCTGTGATTGTTTCCGGTTTAATGTTATCGGCGTGTACTAATGGCCAACAAAAATTGGCTGAAAGACAAATTACTGCACCAGAGGCAACGGCAGTTGAAACACAAAAAACGCCTCGATGGAAACAAGTGGATGTTGCATCGTTAGAACAAGCATTTCCTAAAGAGACACGTATTTCTGCACAATTCCCTGCTTATGTTGAAGCTCTGAAATTAAAAGCAGCTCAGTTGGGATATAAACAAGAAACAATAGATTTTGCTTTTTCAGAAGCCCATTTTATTGAACGAGTGATTAAATCAGACCGTAATCAGCCGGAAAAGAAAATCACACTCGATGTTTATTTACCACGCATTGTCACTAACGGTCGTTTAAACCAAGGGGCCAAGCTCTATAAAGAGAATCAAGATACTCTAGAACAAATCAGCAAGAGATATGGTGTACCTGCAAACTATATTGTTGCGTTATGGGGACTTGAGAGCGGCTTTGGTAAAGTGCAGGGCAAAGAAGATGTTGTTTCTGCACTTGCAACACTCGCATTTGAAGGCCGCAGAGAAGAACTCTTTACACGCCAGCTAATGGCAGCATTGGAGATTATTGAGGAAGGGCATATCCCTCAAGGACAGCGTCTCAAAGGCTCTTGGGCGGGCGCTATGGGGCAAACTCAGTTTATGCCATCTTCTTTCCTAACTTATGCCGCAGATGGCAATGGTGACGGAAAAATTGATATTTGGAATACCCAAGAAGACGCATTTGCTTCGGCAGCTAACTATTTAGCAACGGAAGGTTGGAAAAGTGGACTTCCTTGGGGAGAACAAGTTACTTTATCGGTAGATTTTAACCAACAGCTTGAAGGGATTAAGACTGAGCAGAAAAAAACGGTTGCTCAATGGAAAGCATTGGGTGTTCAATTGCCTGCAAATAGTCAATTGAACGATGCAATGCCAACATGGTTAATTATTCCTGATGATGATTTGCACAGAAGCTATTTAGTGACACAGAACTTCCGTACGATTATGCATTGGAACAGCTCTTACTTTTTTGCTCTTAGCATTGTCACAATGGCTGATGGCGTTGCTAATAAAATAAATTCACTGCCAAACGCGAGTTAATCGCGTTTTTACAGTGAAATAAAACACAGCAATTTACCTAAAAGGAACACATTATGTATCAACATCGTGATTGGGAAGGTGCATTACTTGATTTTCCTGTCAATAAAGTGATTTGCGTTGGCAGTAACTATGCAAATCACATTAAAGAGATGGGGTCCGTTCGCTCAGAAGAGCCTGTAATTTTTATCAAACCAGAAACAGCTATGTGTGATATTCGCCAACCTATTGCTATCCCAAAAGATATGGGGGCGGTTCACCACGAAATTGAATTAGCAGTACTGATTGGTCAGCCACTTAAACAAGCTAATGAAGATAGAGTTGATCGCGCAATTGCGGGTTTTGGTATTGGTCTTGATCTCACATTACGTGATTTACAAGGTAAATTGAAAAAAGCAGGGCAACCGTGGGAAAAAAGTAAAGCGTTTGATGGCTCTGCACCATTATCGGGCTTTATCCCTGTCAATTCATTTGGCGACCCGCAAAACGCAGATTTAATGTTACGTGTTAATGACGAGATTCGTCAGCAGGGTAACAGTCGTGATATGCTAACCCCTGTTTTACCCCTTATCAGCTATATGTCTCGCTTTTTTACCCTACGTCCTGGTGATGTGATTTTAACGGGAACTCCTGAAGGTGTTGGCCCTCTAGAATCAGGCGATATGTTGGTATTAAGTGTTAATGAACATCAGCTGACAACGCGGGTTATTTAATTCGTATTAGATGAGCAATAAGGTAATAACGTAGAGATGACACAGGCTTTTTGGCAGACTAAAACATTAGATGAAATGAGTGATGATGAGTGGGAATCGCTCTGTGACGGGTGTGGGCAGTGTTGTTTACACAAGTTAATGGATGATGATACTGACGAGATATATTTTACCAATGTCGCTTGTAATCAGCTAAATATTAAAACCTGCCAATGCAGTAATTACGAAGATCGTTTCCGTTATGAGCCAGATTGTATCAAGCTTACACGGTATAATTTACCTACATTTGAGTGGTTACCAATGACATGTGCGTATCGTCTGTTAGCAGAAGGCAAAACGTTACAAAGTTGGCATCCACTTATTGCAGGTAATAAAGCAAAAATGCACCAAGGTAATATTTCTGTAAGATATATAGCAGTGCCAGAAACTGAAGTTGAAGATTGGGAAGAACATATTCTTAATCGTCCGAAAGGACGTGGTTAATTTCTTATTTTCATTAAAAAGCTCCTTTATAGGAGCTTTTGTTAAGGAATGTAAGTAATGACACTAGATATTGCTGGGCTAATTGCCCAATTAGGGAAGAAGTATCAAGATGTTTACGATCAAAATTTAATTCCTTATAAGTCCAAACCTAAAAATGGCAGTTTGGCGATGAGAAAAGAATCTCTTCACTTATATTTTGAGCCCTATGGTGTCGGTTTAAGTGAAATCACGCTGACGCTATTTGATGAAAAAACAAAGCAATTTCATTTCCCCCACGCACTTCCTTTCGGGTTACAGCCATTTATGACACAAGAGTGGTTACATGCTCATTATGGAAAACCGATCCGCTTTGCTAAAAAGAAAATTGTAATGTCACTTCATTTAGGTGAAGCTGAAGTTTTTGAGTTACCCAATAATAATCAGGTTATTTTTATCGCCAGATATCCCTATGTTGGTGAGAATGTAGTGATCTCGCTTACCTTTGAATTACGCGAAAGTTTAGAAAAACGGTGGGATGTTAACTACATAGCTTGATATTGTGTTAGTAACAAAAAATTTCCTTTTTGAAGTTAATAAGAGAATAAGTCATTCACCAAATAATCTTTTTAAGAAAATCTATTGACGAGATGGGAAATATAGTTCACTATTATTCTCATGGTGGGAAATTTGAATTTCACCAACCAAATGAATAAATGCCTCGCTTATGCGGGGCTTTTTGCATTCTAGGTCTGTGAAAATATCCGCCATATTTCGTAGCAAAATTCTGAGTCATATTCAGTGATTGAAACATACATCATTATTAAAATGATGCGTTTTTCTTCGCCGTTTATTACCTGAATTTACTGAAAGAGAAGATTGGATTTTCTCTTATTTGAACATCAAGACTCGCTTCGGCGAGTTTTTTTGTTTCTTCATTTTATAAAAAGGAATTTTATATGAAACGTATTACTCCAATTGTTTTATCACTACTTATGGTTTCAACCAGCTATGCTAATTCAGAGATGATGGTAGTGCCTGAACTTGAAACTTATTCATCTGCTGTTGCGCGTGACACTTCAATGCGTGCATTGAATGATGAAAACTGTGGTATTGGTTGTCCATTAGGTGGCAGTGAAACCACTATTCAACGTGATGTTTACACATTAAATAATAATAGCGAAACCAAGTTTGCAGACTGGGTTGCTTATTTAGTGACTAAAGACAGTATCGGTAGTGGTAAAGCACGTAACTGGAAAAAAGATCCGGCTTTAGGTAATGATGAAACCTTATCGCCAGCGGATTACAAAAATGCTAATGCCACATTAAAAGTTGACCGTGGTCATCAAGCTCCTCTAGCTTCATTGGCTGCGTTACCAGGTTGGAATGCGCTTAACTATCTTTCTAATATTACACCGCAAAAAGCAGACTTAAACCAAGGTGCTTGGGTAAGACTAGAAGATCAAGAGCGTAATTTGGCAAAAGAAGGTCACAAAGTCTTTACTGTTACAGGGCCTATCTACGAAAGAGATATGGGTAAATTACCAAGTACAGATAAAGATCACACAATTCCAAGTGCTTATTTTAAAGTGGTTTTTCTAAATGATTCACCAGAAAGCTCCTCTTATGCAGCGTTTATTATGGATCAACAAACACCGAAAAAAGCAAATTTCTGTGAATTCCAAGTAACGGCGGCAGAAGTGGAAGTACGTACAGGTTTAACACTTTGGAGTCAGTTACCTGAAAGTGCTCAAAGTGTGAAATCTCAAGCAGGTGAGTTAGTTAAAAAAATGGGATGTACGGTATTAAAATAAGCTTTTAAACCGACTTCTCAGTAAGTAATAAAAAAGGTCACTTTATTAAGTGACCTTTTGCAATATTTCTAAATAGCTATACTTAGCGGTTTTCTAAATTAATAAGCTGGTGGCGCTGATTAAAAAACTTCTTATAGGTTAAATAGCAAGCAATAATAGTTGAAATACTGGCTGTTGCCATCAACATAAAAGTCACCATAATTTGATATTTAACAGCTTGTAAAGGATCAACACCTGCAAATATAAGCCCTGACATCATACCCGGCAAACTCACAATACCGACAGTCTTTGCGGCATCAATAGTTGGAATTAATGAAGATTTAATGCTATCTCGAATAATACTCATTGAGGCTAATTTAGGTGTTGCACCAAGGCTTAACATCTCTTGCAATTGTTGCTGTTGATTTTGAAAACGTTGACCTAAATTATTATAACAAAGTCCCGTTGCTATCATTGCATTACCCGCAATCATCCCCGTAATAGGAATAATTTGAATGGGGGTAAAAGCAATGGAACTGGTGAGCAATAAAATAGTTAAAGTTAATAATGCTCCAGTCGTAATAGCGGTGAAAGAGATCAGAAAGATATCTTTGACGTATTTACTCCGCTTTTTGGCGTTATAGGCGGCGTTATAGCAGATAAATAACACCATTAAGAAAGTAAGAATAAAATGGTCAACATGGAAAATATAGGTCAAGACATAGCCAACAATTAATAGTTGAACAATGGCTCTTGCTGTACTCCAAATAATATCTTTTTCTAAAGCTAGTTTTTCTTTGCGACTAATAAAAATAGCCACGAGAACTAATAAAAGCGAGAAAATCAGAGATTCATTGCTTATCGTATGTTCGTTCATAATATTATGTTCGCTCATAACAAAAGGGTGACTGATAAAGAAATAAAAAATCAGGCATCATTGTGAGAAGGTAATAAGATCACATCATCAGCATGTTTTATTTCATTTTGATCGTGAGTGACCCATAATACGGCGAGATTTTGATCTTTAACGTAGTGGTGAATAACATCATTCACTTTTGTTTTATTATCTTCATCTAATGCACTTGTTATCTCATCAAGTAATAAGATTTTTGGCATAAATTGCAGATTTCTTATCAGTGAAATACGTTGTTTTTCTCCTCCCGAAAGTTCATTAATTCCCTTTTTCATAATGGATGCAGGTAAACAAAAATAATCCAAATCATGTACAAGTTTCTTATCATCTACCGAAAGTTTTCGTAAGAAATAAGGAAATTTAAGGTTATCGTAAACCGTCTCACCAAATAACATCGGTGTTTGAGTACAATAAGAAACCTGTTGGCGATATTCTTCGGGTGAAAACGTTAAATAGTCTTTATCTTCAAAGAAAATTGAACCACTGGTAGGTGATAGTAGAGAAGCGACAATCTTGAGTAAGGTGCTTTTACCACAACCTGAAGGGCCTGTGATAAGTTTAAATTCAGAAGGTTGAAGTTCAAAATTGATGTTATCAAGGATAGTTTTGTTATTGACCTGATAACCTATTTTATCAAGACGTAAAAGTGCAGTCGTGCTTTCCATTCTTATCCCAAACTTAAAAGAGAGAATAATTATCATTATATAGAATTAACGATATAAAGATCCTGCTTTAAATCAGTTAGTAAGCAATTTTGTTACTCTTTAAGTATAGGATAATAAGAATGCTAGCCAATAAAAAAGATAAATTTATTTTTCTCGGTTGACTAAAAAAATGCCAAATTGAATTTTGTTAAGAATAAAATAAAGAGCAGGCAGATAGTCGCGATAACAAAGCGCAATGTAGCAAGTAATAAACCATCAATTTCAGCCGAGATAACTCGCCCCGCAATAAAAGTCCCACCCCAAACGATAGAGACTAAGGCTAGTAATAAATAAGCCGTTAAATCACTCTTTGGATTGTTTTTCATATTGAGAGTACCAATGCTTTATATCATTGATTATTTCACTCGTTAAACGCTCACCTTGTTCATTATAAAACCCATGATCTAACTTATCGTATTTAATAAACTTCACATTAGGTTGGTTGATATCTTGGCTTAATTGATTAAATGCATCGACATTTACATTTGCGTCATTAAGTGTCTGAATAATTAAGATAGGGGTGTGTTGATTGCTTTTAATAACATTAAGTAAATCAATAGCAAAATATTGTTGCCACCATGATTTACTATGCTCACTGACAAATTGCTCATTATCTATTTGATTATTTTTTATTGCATCAGCAAATTGCTGAAAGCCACTTAGCGCATCTTTAATATGTTCTTTCGGTGTGGTAAGACGGATATTATAAAGAACATCATCAAGAAAAAAACGCCCCCCACCATTTAGTGCAATAGCCGCTTTTATATCATTACGTTTAGCTACCACTAAATGCACCATCGTGGCACCTTCACTTCCACCAATTAAAATAATATTTGGATACTGTGACGATAATTTATCTAACACAGCCTCATAATCTTCAGTTCGTTGTTTAGGATTATCATGAAGCTTATAGCTTTCAGGGCAATCAACACGTTCACCATCATATTGTGAATAAGGTAATTGAGCAGTAATACCGTATTTTTCTACCATTAAAACATCACTATTGGGTAACCACTGACCAAAGGTTTCTTGAATAAATGTATTATTTTTAATGCTGTTACAGTCAGAGCCTTGCATTAACACCAAGAGAGTTTGATTTTTTTCAGATCGTTTATCCAAGTAATAGCTAATTTCACTGCCATCTTTACGTGAGAGTAAATGTGTCGATATTTCTGCATAACTTGCAAAAGAAGGAAGTAAAAAAGTAGAGAGTAAAAATAGAAGTGAAGTGCGCATGATTGCCTTGTTTGTTTTTGTAGGGGGGCGATAAAAATTTTATTTTAATAATAAGTAAACAGCTAATTTAGTGAATTATTGTACAGAAACAAGTAATGAAAAATTTATCGCACAGGTAGTCTCTATAAAATTAATCCATTCTTAATAAAATAGCCTGAAAATTCAGGCTAATTGGGGATCATTAATGAATAGGAACGAAATAATCAATCTCTAAGGTTTTTGGCAATTCCATTAAATCAACATCAGTTTCTATACTGACATATTTTTCAATATCAGCACCTAAGCGACGACATAAACCTAATGCGGGAAGGGTATAAAAATAAATTTTCATCGCAAATTGTTTATATTCTTCTAGCGTTCCCTTAAATTGGAATCTGACATAACGTCCTGCCTCAATCACGCGTTTTCTAAAACCGCTGGTTTTTGTAAAATGATCTAAGCTATTTAACCCAATTTCATAATCAATCTGGATTTTATTTTTACGTAATGTGTTCGGTTGGTATGAGATAAGTACAGTACTTTCTGTAAAGTTTTTATCCGTATACAGTAAAAAATCATTCCAAAATTGGTGACGAATATCTTCGTGCAATTTACCTATATCTTCAATAGAGCAAAAATACTGATATTGCATCCCATAAACATAACTTTCAGGTAACTCCATAATTTTAGGAATAGGCAAATCAACAACATCAAAATTGATTGGTGGCTGAAAGTTATCACCGCAAAGGTTATCTAGTTTACGATATTCTGTGGGTGTTACACCAAAGGTTGCTTTAAAACGACGCGTAAATGATTGCTGGGAATCGAACTGATAACGTAATGCTACTGTTAGAATAGGCAATTTAGTTAATCGTAATTCGGTTGCTGCTTTTGTTAAACGTCTTCCTCGAATATACGAAGCAAGTGTTAATCCCGTTGCTTGTTTAAACACGCGTTGTAAATGCCATTTGGTATAACCAGAACGGATCGCAACATCATCAAGTAGCAACGGTTTTTCCAGATTCACCTCAATCCAGAGAAGGAGTTCTTTGATAATTTCTATATTAAAAGTGGATAAGGTATTTGAGGGGGTAAGCCCATTGTACTGAGATGACATGATAATTTCCTGAAATATTTTGTTCAGTTTACATGAAACTGATACCCATATATTATTACATACTTATGGTATGTTTTAAGGGTTTTATCATGAAAATAAAATCACGGCAACAAGAGAATTCAGAGCAAACGCGCACTGCACTACGTGAAGCAGCACAAGAACTATTTATAAATCAGAACTATTGTGATGTTTCCGTTGATGAAATATCACGTCACGCAAGAGTAACGAAAGGGGCTTTTTATCACCACTTTAGTAATAAGAAAGCATTATTAAAAGAGTGCTACCTTTTTCAGGTTGATAAGGTCGTCGAAAAACTGGTTCAAATTCCTACCTATGATGATCAGTGGCAAGAGTTAGAGGCTATTTTTAGTTTCTGTGTTGATCATATTTATCAACATAAAGATAAGCTTATTCCCTTACAAGAAATAATTTCCGTTCTAGGTTGGAAAGAATGGGACGAAATTGATTCACAAATTCTTATTCCTCGAATTAAAAAATGTGTAGATACCCTCTATAACAAACAAGAAATTTGTACCTATTCTCCTGATATTGTCGTGAATTTAATTTATGGTTTTGTCACGCATATCGCGATTAATTTAAAGAATGAAGCTATATTACCTGAAAATGCCTGTAAGGAGTTTAAAACGATATTTTCTGATTTTTTAATGGGAATAAAACAATCCTCAATAAATGCGAAAAAACATGAATAGTACAAAAATAATGATAGATTGATGTACATTGGATCAAAATACACAAAACAAAGGTTCAGAATATTATGACAATAGAAGTGCCTAAGAGTCATTTCACCGCAACGGGCATTGTATTCAATGGGCAGGGAAAATTCCTTCTCCATTTGCATTCTAAAATAGGCTGTTGGTTACCACCAGGTGGTCATATAGAAGAAAATGAAGAGCCACAAGATGCAGTATTAAGAGAAATAGAAGAAGAAACAGGTTTACTGTGTGAGTGTCTTTGTTATCAACCTGAATTTAGTCTTAACCTAAATAACAATGATGTTATTGAACTTGTAAAACCCCTCGCCATTTTAAAAGAACCCATCCACGATAAAAAACAAGGATTTCATTATCACATTGATATGATTTACCTTTGTAAGCCGTTAAAAAATAGCCAATTAACAAATAAATCTTTCCAATGGCTTTCTTTGGATGAAGTTAAAAAATTAGAAACACCATTAAATGTGATAAGACTTATTGAACTAACTGAAAAACTATTAATAAAAAAAATTATTTAAGTTTCTTAATAAAGCTAAATTACTCATAATAAGTAAACAATAAAAGCAGTTTTTAGAAACTGCTTTATTTTTATTGGAAACAAATCACTTTTAAAACTCACTATAAACTAACTTTGAAGTTAAATAAATTAATGTTAATAGGTGAATATACCTATTAAATATAAATGTAAAAAAACACAAATAAAACTTCAAAAACTAAAAAACAATTAATAAATTATCTTTTTCTGAGTAAAATCATTCTCATTGCAGGATATTGTATAGTTAATTTGTATCTAGATGGATGAAGTAATCGTTTATTTAATAAATGAAAAATGGTTTTCACTGCACTCTAAAGTTTTTCCTCATTATTACCGACATTATAAACAAAGGCAGAACCTACGTGCCTTTATATTCTAATGAATAAATTTTAGCCTTATTTTATTTACACCAGGGAATATGCTCTTTGTCAGAGAAAGAGCGCATTCTGATATCTTACAAATGTACAGATAAAAAATTCTGTATATTTTGATGGAATATGACCATGTTTAAAAATATCAGTATAGAAAAGACCGTTAAGGTCATGCTGGCCATTTTATTTGCGTTGATTATGAGCATTATTTATTTTAGTTATGATGCTTCCACTCGATCCTATAATAATTTCGTTTCATCAAATAGCCTAAGCCAGCAAATGTTACTTATGGGCAAAGCGCGATATCAAATGGCCGTGATCAGGGCAAATATTAATGGGTTAGATGGACAATTACGGGTGAATGAAAAACCCTCAGCAAAATACTTTCACCAAACCGCAGAATATATTGAAATAACGCGTGAAGAGATCCACCGTTGGTCAGACACAGAGAAACTCACCTTAGAAGGTCGAGAATTAGCTGATGATATGACAAAGCGTTTTGATGAGTTGCTCGATATCTTTACTGGTGCACTAGAGAGATTGCGTAGAGGTGAGCTAACAACACACTCCGCCAGTATTAAAATGGATGAGCTCAATGATATCACGATGCAATATTACGCCGTGGCTAATGGTATCGAAAATAGCTATATCGATATTGCAAAAACATCTCAAGAACGTTTAATGCTGGTATCAATCACGACAGGTGTTATTGTTATTCTTTTATTTTTCATTATATTACGTTGGTTCTCTCATACCTTTATTGGCAATATCAAAGTATTAATTAATATCTTTAGTAAGATGAGTCAAGGCGATTTAAGTATGCGTGTAGATAATCACGGTACTAATGAGTTTGGTCAGTTATTCAATGAAATGAATAAAATGAAAAACTCATTAAGCCATATGATTTCTTCCGTGAAAAATGCCGTTAATACTATCAGTGTTAGTGCAAGTGAAATCGCGACAGGAAATACAGATTTATCATCTCGAACTGAAGAGCAAGCTAGCGCATTACAAGAAACTGTTGCCAGTATGGAGCAAATTAAAACAACAGTTGAGAAAAATGCGGATAACTCGCGTGAAGCAAGCAAATTAGCACTAACAGCAACGACATCTGCTCAAAATGGCGAAAATGTGATGGATAGCGTGGTAGAAACCATGTCCTCAATCTCTGAAAGCGCGAAGAAAATTGCAGATATCAATGACATTATTAACAGCATTGCCAATCAAACGAATATTTTGTCGTTGAATGCGGCAGTTGAAGCAGCAAGAGCAGGTGAGCAAGGCAGAGGATTTACCGTTGTGGCATCTGAAGTGCGTAGTTTGGCGAGTCGTAGTGCGGAAGCTGCGAAAGAGATCAATGATTTGATAACACATTCTGTTAATAAAGTGCATGTTGGCTCTCAGCAAGTTGCTCAAGCTGGACGCTCAATGTCAGAGATCGTCACAACTATTAATCAGGTGAATGATTTTATGCAACAGATTGCCCTTGCTTCAAATGAACAAAGTATGGGGATTAATCAAATTGCATTAGCTGTTAGTGAAATGGATACTGTTACTCAGCAAAATGCGGCATTGGTTGAAGAATCAGCGGCTATCACAGCGAATATGGATGATGAAGCTCATCAATTAGCTAAATTAGTTTCACAATTCAAAGTAGACGAAGAGAAAGAAACACTTTCACGCTTTGAATCAACGCAGTCAGCAGAAGTTATCGATACTCAACAAAAATAAGTGTCGTATCGCTAATCAATAAAATAAGCCCCCTTTACTAATTTATGTAGAAGGGGGCTTTTTGTTACATATCTTCTTAATACTTAAAATTAAGATTTGATCTGATTAACGCATTCATTACCTGAAGCAACGTCTTTAATATTGTGCAGTGTTGTTTCGCTAATACTAATTAATGCTTCTTCCGTTAAGAAAGCTTGGTGTCCTGTAAATAACACGTTATGACAAGAAGAAAGACGACGGAAAATATCATCTTGAATAACATCATTTGATTTATCTTCAAAGAAAAGGTCACGCTCATTTTCATAAACGTCCATTCCCAATGCACCAATCTTACCTTGTTTTAATGCATTAATAGCAGCAGCAGAATCCACTAAAGCACCACGACTGGTGTTAATAATCATCACTCCATCTTTCATTTGTGCAAAAGCGGTTTCATTTAATAGATGATGATTATCTGCGGTTAATGGGCAATGTAACGAAATAACATTAGAATTTGCATAGAGTGTTGCCAGATCGACATATTCGGCACCTAAATCAAGTACTGCTTGATTTGGATAAGGATCATAAGCAAGCAACTTCATGCCAAAGCCTTTTAATATGCGCAATGTTGCTAATCCTATTTTACCTGTACCAATAATACCGGCAGTACGATTATGCATATTAAAACCAGTTAAGCCTTCTAATGAGAAGTTTGCATCACGAGTACGTTGATAAGCTCTGTGTATACGACGATTAAGTGACAGCATCATACCAACAGCATGTTCTGCAATAGCCTCTGGTGAATAAGCCGGCACACGAACAACCGTTATTCCTAATTCAGTTGCAGCTTCTAAATCGACGTTATTGAATCCTGCGCAGCGTAATGCGAGGATGCGTATATTAAGGCTAGCAAGCTCTTGTAAAACCGCACGATTTGCATCGTCATTGACGA
Organism: Proteus terrae subsp. cibarius; assembly: GCF_011045835.1. Lineage (NCBI taxonomy): Bacteria > Pseudomonadati > Pseudomonadota > Gammaproteobacteria > Enterobacterales > Morganellaceae > Proteus > Proteus terrae. Next base: position 1,945,475 of record NZ_CP047349.1, on the reverse strand, counting down.
AAATGCACACAGCATCAGCGCCAACGGCATTTTTTGCGGTTTGCTCTGTCAAATTAAAATCGAAATATTCAATATCATAATGATATCCATTATGTTGATTGACCCATTCCATGTGCTTACGATCATAATGTTTAGTACTATAGGAAACGATTTTCATCCAGTCTTCTCTACTCTCGATTAAATTTTTATTCAGAGGCCGGAAAACAAGAATTATCCAGCCCCAATATGAAAGAAATTAATACTATCATTATAAACAATTTAGCAAGGTAAGTGGATGATTCAGATTTGTTTAAAAGGAATATGATGTGTTGTTAAGAAAAACAATCAAATGGACAGGGACGATACTACTAGGCACAGGTCTAATTGGCACTGCTTTATGGGTGTCTATTCCTCGTTGGTTGCCCGTGGTTGCTCACTATTATTTGCCTGAAGGTGTAACACTTTCTTTATCGCAACCCAAGTTACAGCGCATAGGGGTTTCAATTGAAAATATCGCATTAAAGGCAGAAAGTTGTACTTTAGCTAGTCTTAATAACTTTGTTTTTACTTATCAAAAAGAGCAAATTGATAAACTTCAATTTAATAGCCAGCAACTTGCCATTGATGAACAATGTTTTTCAATGATGCCAGCAAGTAAACAAGAAGAAACGGCAACTGTTCCACTTGAGATAAATTCACTATTAACTTCAATACCTTATTTATCCGTCAGTATCGATAATGTACTCTTAAAAGAAAATGCTCGTTATCAAGGTGCATTACAACTAAAAACACAAAATAATGGGCGACTAATTACTTACCAAGGAGAAAATGCTCAACTTGGTATTTTTATTAGAGATAACCAGTGGCTTGATATTAAACAGCTTAAAGTGAATTTACCTGATGATAACAATATCGAATTGGCTGCCGAAATAGCTCTTCCTCTAGATATCGCGTCCTTACCTGAAAAAGGTACCATCGATGCGACGTTATTAACTTCTCACTATGAACATCCGTTGGTTTTTATTCTTGAATGGGTTGGACAATCTGGCACTATTTCAATTGCTGAACAAGGTGGAGGACATGCACTGGCTTTATTACCTTGGACAGTCACACCTGAAAATATCCTCATTGAGCAAGGTCGTTGGGAATGGTTTGGATTAGATCAACCTTTACGAGGTGGTGTAAATATTAATATCGCTCAATGGCAAAAAGGATTAACGGATTTAAGATTAACTGCACGATTAAACGTGATGACGGAAGGTAAAGCAGGGAAAGGAAATTTGGTGATATCGATCCCCGAAACAACAGTAAATTGGCTAGATGCACAAATCCCTATTCAAATCACCGGTGTTGTTAATAAAGAATTAATGCAAGCCAGTGTGCAATTACCCGTTAAAGTCACTGGCATGTTGACAGATCCTACTATTGAATTTCAATCCGGATCTTTATTTCGTTTCAAAGGGCCAGTTACTGAAACACTTACTGTAACAGATGCTCGTTTACCTTTAGCTGGAACCACCTTTTCATCAAAAGGCTTTAATGGGCGTTTAAACGCGATAGTCGTCGCCCAAGACAGTATTTGGGGAGATTACCGTATTCATTTTCAAGGTAAAGCAATTGATTTCTTACCTGATAATGGAACTTGGCAATGGCGTTATTGGGGAGATGGAAATTTACTACCGTTAAAAGCGCATTGGGATATTGCAGGAACAGGTTATTGGGCTGATAAATTAGTGAGTTTTGAGAAACTCAACACAGGTTTTGATGTTTTAAAATATCAACATACTACAATGACTGCGCCACGATTATCTTTATTAAGTCCATTTCGTTGGTTCAGAGATGATAAAAAGCCAACATTTAATGGAAAGCTAAAATTAACGAGTCAACGTATTGATTTTCCTGCTGGTGGTTTTTTAGATAAGACAGATTTTATTGCTACGGTCAGTGGTGAATCACCTTTTAATTTTAATGTAAAAGGTGAGTTAAGCGCTAAACCCAATATAGGACCAATTGCAATTAATACACGGTGGGATGGTGCTAGACTAAGAGGACAAATGCGTTGGCCTTCACAACCAATTAATGTTTTTCAATCACTAATACCTGCTGATTTGGGCATTACCCTTGATAAAGGTGAATTGTATACACAAGCTGATTTTTCTATTGCACCAGAACAAGGATTAATTGCTGGTGGGCATCTTGTTGTTAAACAAGGTGGAATGTGGCTAAAAGATGGTGTTTTAGAAGGTTTGGATTTTATCTTGCCTTGGCGTTTAAATGGGGATGAATGGCAATTAGGGGTTAAACAACCCGTTCAATTACGGATAAAACGAGTTAACAATCTTTTTGAAATGACCGATATTACGGCAGATCTCCAAGGTTTTTATCCCGCAACTGAAAGTAAACCATTAGTCTTATCTAACGTTAATGTCGCAATGCTGGATGGAACAATATCTTTAGCAAAATTAGCGATACCACAACATGATGCAGCTATTATTTCTATTGATAATATCCAATTAAGTCATTTGTTTACTCTATTAAAAGTGACTCAGTTTGCAGCATCAGGTAAAGTGAGTGGTGAGTTTCCATTCTTTATTAACAATAATCAATGGATTATTAAAGATGGTTGGCTGGCTAATTCATCTTACCTAACGTTAAGACTTGATAAAGATTTTGTTGATTCCATCGACGATAATAATATGTCAGCAGGTATTGCGATGGCGTGGTTGCGGTATTTAGAGATCAGTCGTTCTTGGACTCGTGTCAATTTAAGTAATTTAGGTGAGTTAATATTAGAGGCTGAAATTCAAGGAACGAACCCTCTAGAAGATAAACGCCGTCAGGTTAATCTAAATTATCGACATGAAGAAAATGTCTTTCAATTATGGCGAAGTTTACGATTTGGTTCACAATTGGAAGAATGGTTAGAAAAAAGCTTATCAGATTTAGGGAGTGAGTCAGAGTGAAACCATTATTTTTAAAAAATTTTTTTATATTAACCGCTTTGATAATGGGAATATCAGCCTTAACAGGATGTATTCGACTAGAAGTCGCGACACCAGATAAACCTATAAATATTAATATGAACGTAAAAATTGAACATGAGATTAATGTAAAAATAGACAGACAAGTTGAAGATCTCTTAAAAAATAACAGCGCCATTTTTTAAAGGGTAAATGATGAATTATAAAAAATATCTCTTAAGTTTTGGGCTAATAATAGCTTTAACCAGTACAAATGCTATCGCATTAACACTTGATGAAGCGAGATCACAAGGGCTAGTAGGGGAAACATTCAGCGGTTATATTGAACTTGTGCAGACAAATAACAAACAAGCGCAACAACTTGTTGATGAAATCAATCAAGCCAGAAAAGCAAAATATATTGAAGTTGCTAAAACTAACCAAGTAACACCAGAATCAGTGGCTCGACTTGCAGGTGAAAAATTAGTCGCAAGAGCGAATGAAGGTGAGTTTGTTAAAGGTATTAATGGTAAATGGGTAAAAAAATAGTAACGCCTTAAATAAGTATTTTATTCCATTAAAAGCACGATCTATTATAAATAGTTATCGTGCTTTTCTATAATTGCAATCATTAACTATCGTCAAATGTAACAACATCATCATTTATTTTTATAGTAAACTGAATATCGGATTGTATATAACCGGGTTTTGGAGGTATATCATCTTTTTTTACATAATTAGCAAAAAAATAAAACTCAACTTCTCCATTAATGAGATCCTCAACAAACTCATTCTCTTTATTAAGATCTAGTGGTCTTTGTTCTTCATTGTATAATAATTGAAATGCAATATTAGCACTTGCACTATCGTCAGTGATCTGGTTTTTTAAATAACCAGTATTATTATCAATACTTGAATTTTCAATTTTTAAACGAACTTCACCATGGCTTTTAGAACAGTCATTTATAGTAATAATAATGATGTGGCTATCAATATCGGCTAATGTTCCCGCTTCATGTGATGAAAAATCATTTTCATTAATAGAAATCTTGTCGCTAATGTTTTCATAGATATAATCAATATCACAACTTAAAGGAATTTCATGATCACCACGTCTAGGTGCTGATGATAGTGAAAAAGAGATAAGTAGTAACGTAATTATGAGAGAGATGTTTTTTTTCATATTTTTCTTAATAGAGATAACTTAGTTTAAATACAATTGATTTCTTTTTTTATTAGTGTGGTATTCTTTTCATTATCATCAATTTCATAATTAAATTGACACTGCTTATCTTCTCCCCATTTCACTTTTACTAATCCATTCTCTGTAATACCAGAAAGAAAAATAATATTATTTTCCGATACTAATCCATGAGAAATAATATTACTGTTTTTATCGAATGCAGTGACTGTCGATGCAAAGGGAAGAGGGGTTGTTGATTTAAAAATAACACGATAACCAATTTTTATTGGGAAAGTTATTTTAGATACTGCGCCTAATGTGGGAATAATATTTTTGCTATAAATTTCGGCTTCTGCTTGTTGAGGTAATGTCGTTGCATTTAATTTAATATTATTTATTCGGTAAGGCGTTATGTTATTTAAAATTAGGTTTCCCAAAATATCTGTTTTTGCTTTTGTTGAAAATGACGTTTTAATTCCAGATATTCCTTGAGTGTTAATCAGTGCAAATGTTCTACCTAAACGAGGAGTAAGAGTAATACCACTAGAATGAAAGACAATACCTCCATTAATAGAAGCATTGTAATTATAACTATCTTCCATTTTGTTTACATTAAATGTGTAAGATTGATAGTTGTTTTGATAACGGGTATTTATAGAAAAATGGTTGGATTTTCTTTTTCCATTATAAGCGTGTTGATAATTTACTGAATATCCTAAATTATAATTAAGCAGAGCCCCCCCAATGTTGGTCGTGTTGATATAATTTTTTTTCTTATTTTGATAATTTGTTTGATTATTAAACCAATGATAGTCATCACTATTATTACCTAATGGCATATGGAGATTGAGCGAGAAGGCGTGATCAAAAATAGATTTGTTTTTTTTAAAGTCATATTTAAGGTTATAATTTATTTTATTTATTGAAGATGAAAAAGAAGTGCCTAACTCAAATTTTTTAGATGTATTTTCATATGTTTTTTCGTGATACTGAAAAGAAAGATAACCTAAGTCATTAATGTTTTGTGATATAGAAACAGAATAATTTCTTTTAACGTTGTCTTTTTTTTGAAAATTATCTAAATAGTGATAAAAAGATATTCCAGAAGTAAAGTAAGTTTGTGTTTTTGACATGCTTTTTTGATAACGAAATTGATACTTTAATTTATCTCTGCTATTTTCATAACTTAGATCTGTTGCTAAACCACCCAATATACTTAAATCAAGAGATAGGCCAGATAGATAATTCATATGGTCATATCGTTTTTTTATTGCGCTATATGAGGTGATCTTTTGACTAATACCATATGAAAACTCACTTAAAAGAAAAATAGAATTTTCTTTATGGCTATTCTTGGCTAATGTACCGGAAATAAAATTATATTGATAACTACCTTTATTTAGTTGATTAGGCAATGATGTGAAATAATGTGTTGATATTTTTATTCTTCCATCTGCTTCTTTAACTTCTAAACTGAGTTTCTCACTTCCTAAAATAGGTAATGAATTTATAATAAAAGGACCTGGGGGAACGGTACTTTCATAAATAACTTTGTCACCTTGTTTAATCACTACTTGAGCTTCAGTATCAGCAATTCCTTCAATAATAGGTTTGTTAGCATAAAGATTATTACTTGAAATTAAATTATTGGATATTAATTGAAAGCCAATTATTTTATCAGTTGGTAATATTCGTGTTGTGGGTGAAAATTTACCTCCATAAAAAAGAGCAGAAAAAGAATTAATTTGACGATAGGTGTATATTGATGAAAGCTTTGATTGATAACGGTTTTTATTCCAATAAAAGCTGTTCTGACTGCGTATACGCCAAGCATTAAAATTAAGGCCTGTTTGTAAATTCAATTTTTGATCTAGCACTTTATTTTGATGATGTTTAATTGAATAGGAATATTGACTAAATAATGCAGTGATCCCATTATCCCAATCTTTTTTATCAGTAATATAATTTTCTTTTTTTATTAATGCTTTTTGTGGAATAATTAAATTTAAATTTTGATTTGAAAAAGAGTATTTAAAATTAATTGAATGTTCACTTAAAGGAATTATATCTTGATATTCTTTTTTTATTGAATAAAAATCAATATTAATACCAAGAGAAATTAAATCATTAACAGAGAGACAAGGAGTTAACTTATTGTCTATACTTTTAAAGTAAAGAAGTTTTGTTGTTTTTTTTCTATTGTTGATATGAATTATAGAATGATAAAAACCTTCAGGTTTTTTGTTTTCAAGTAATTGTTTAATCGTTTCTTTATCAATGTTAGAAAATGAATGAGCATAAATAGAGAGTGAGCTATCTTGAGCTATACTATGTTTGTTATAAATAGAAATTAAAATAAAAAATGCTATTTTTATTTTCATATGATTAATAATCATTAATAACTTCCTTATCTACTGCCTCTGTTTCTATACCATATTGATTAAATATTTTCCATTTTACGATCCCGTTTCCCGAAATTTCTTTTTTTGTATTATATTTTTTAAAGGGAGGGAGCGTTTTACTTTCAGTAATTGTTAAAATATCATCATAAGAAATTGAAGATAGAGTAATAAAATAAGGTGTAGGATTGTTTATAATAAACTCATTGTTTTTATTTTTTAAAAACTCAATTTTTTTATAAGCATCTTTTGCATCTTTTTCTATTGACACAGGTCTATATATTAAGTTGTATACGGAATTTACAGAAACATGTAACATATTTTTATTGCTGTCGGAGTTTAATAGGATTGGTATTCTTTTAATGTTTATTCTATATAATGCTTCTCTGTCTTCTTCTTTTATTTTATCTATTTTAAATATTTTTAAAGAAAAGTTTTCATCTTTTTCTATTTTAAAAAGAGGTGGGGTTACCATAAAAGGAATTTTATTACTATTTTCTTTATCATAATGTGTAATCCAGCTTTGTATAAAATAATCATTATCTGTTTTATTCTTTATTTCAATGATTTCTTGATTGATGCTTTCAATAAAAATAAATTTATCTTTATTTATTTCTATTGATGATTGACTATATGTAGGAAAGATAAAAAATAAGGTGAGAAATTTAAATTTTTTAAACATATTCTTTTTCTAATTTAAGTAGAAAGTATAAATATTAAAACAAAGCTGGTATACCAGCTTTGTTGATTTATGGAATTTAATCTACAGCAATATCACTATATATAATATCAAAAGTTAAAGTGGATGATACCGCACCTGGTGTCGCATCTATGTCATTAGGTTTCATATAGTTAACGTCAAATAAGAATTGTGCGCTGTGATCTTCTTTATTTATATTTGATTTAAATTCCTTAGGTTTTTCATTGTTTAATTCAATAATGTTTTTATCAGCATCAAAAATTGCAATATCAACATTGCTACCGTTATCAGCCAAATTTTTTAAAAGTCGTTTAGTTTGTTGAGGTATTTGTAATTGTATACTATTAATGTTTTCGGCACAGTTAGTAAATTGAATCGAAAGGGGTTGAGCTGGAGTGTTGGCAATATGATCATCACCAAAATTATTTGCTTGAACAGGCGGTAACTCAATGGGTTGTATTTCATCTAGTTGACATCTTGGAATTGGCGTAACAGAACCATTTATTGTTATTGTTCCTACATTTTTTTCTATATATTCAATAGCATTTGATTGAGTTGAAAAAAGAGTAGTAGATAGAATAAATAATGAGAGTATGTTTTTTTTCATCGTAAGTTCCATTTATTGAATTAAGAAGATTATTTAATTACTTCAATATTGCTTAAAGAGATGAAATCTTATTAATTTGGTTCTGATAAATCAAATTGGTTTTTTATATGAATATTTATTTATAATATGAATGAAAAAACAAACAATAAAATATGGTTATTAAAATAATCTATATTTTATTATTACTTTGAAAATTTGATTAAATGTAGTTTTTCTTGCTATTAAGGTTTTTAAATTATAAATTAGAAAAGATTTTTTTATAAAAGAAGAATTAGCATATCTTTGTATTTGATGAAGTATAAAATTTAGATATAAAAAAAGCACCTAAAGTAGGTGCTTTAAGAAGAATATAAATTATTATTTTACTGTAATACTTCTTGAGTTAATAACAGCATCAATTTCTTTTTGTGCTTGTAGGTGAGATTGCTGTGCGTATTCTTCACCATATGCGGTACCTTCAGCCATAATAAACTGTACGTCATTGATACCGATAAAAGCTAAAAATTGTTTTAGGAATGGAACAATAAGATCAGAAGGTTGATCTTTATGAACACCACCACGACTAGTTAATACAATCGCTTGTTTATTTTCAAGCAAGCCAACAGAACCCGCTTCAGTATATTTAAACGTTTCACCAGCGCGAGCGATAAAATCAATATAATGTTTTAATTGAGCTGAAATTGAAAAGTTATACATTGGTGCAGTAATCACTATCATATCGTGAGCTTTTAATTCACTAATTAACTCATCTGATAATGCTCTGACTGCTTTTTGTTCATCCGATAGCATTGCAGTTTCTTTGCCAAAAGCAAATAGTGTTGCTTGGTCTAAAGTTGGCACTGGATTTTTAGCGAGGTCACGTATTGTAACCAAGTCATCTTTATGATTACTTTGCCAATTTTCAATTAAGTAATCCGCCATTTTATTACTGTGCGAATAGCTATCTAAAATACTGGATTTCAGTACAAGGATCTTTTTCATTATTTTCTCGTGGTCTATAAAATGTTCTATTTATTTAAATTTATTAGTTGGTAGTAGTTTACCCGAACTTTAAAATATCACATCACAATCCTTTGAATATGCTATTCAAAATTATTGATTATATGAAATTATATACTAATAAATTTAATCAAGCCTTTATGTGCCAATAGCCGGTTGTGATATCATACGAGCATTAGTTTTGATTAGAATAACCTCATAAAGGATAATAAAAGGTGACATTATCATCTGCCACGCTCTATCAAGAAATAGAGCAATTATCGTTGCGGGAGCAGCAACGATTAAGAAAACGTCTACGTGGCGTCGCTAAAATTAATAATGAAGAGTCTAAACAAGCGGTATTAAGTGCAATTAAAGGCGATATTACAACAGCACAACAGATGATAATTCGCCGTCGTGCCAATTGTCCTGAAATTACTTACCCAGAAAACCTTCCTGTCAGCCAAAAGAAAGATGCCATCTATAATGCAATAAGAGATAACCAAGTCGTTATTATTGCAGGAGAAACTGGCTCAGGTAAAACAACACAGATCCCTAAAATCTGTCTTGAGCTAGGACGAGGGATCAAAGGTTTTATTGGTCATACTCAGCCTCGCCGTTTGGCTGCACGGTCAGTAGCTGAACGTATTGCTCATGAGTTAAAAAGTACGTTAGGAGGATCTGTAGGTTATAAGGTTCGCTTTAGTGATCATGTTGGCGATAATACTCTTGTCAAGTTAATGACAGATGGTATTTTATTGGCAGAATTACAGCAAGATAAGCTGTTACTTCAATATGACACTATCATTATTGATGAGGCCCATGAGCGCAGTTTAAATATCGACTTTATTCTTGGTTATTTAAAACAGTTATTACCTAAACGCCCTGATTTAAAAGTTATTATTACCTCTGCAACTATCGATCCTGAACGTTTTTCTAAACATTTTAATCAAGCACCTATTATTGAGGTATCAGGTCGAACTTATCCTGTTGAAGTCAGATATCGTCCTATTGGTGGCGACGAACTCGATAGTGATAAGGATATGACTGATGGTATTGTTGATGCTATTGATGAATTAAGCAGAGAAAGTGCGGGTGATATTCTTATTTTTATGAGTGGTGAGCGCGAAATTCGCGACACTGCTGATGCGTTGAATAAATTACAACTTCGCCATACGGAAGTATTACCTTTATTTGCCCGTTTATCTAACAGTGAACAGAATCGAATATTTCATCCTCATAACGGTAGACGTATTATTTTAGCGACTAACGTCGCAGAAACGTCATTAACTGTACCTGGTATTAAGTACGTCATTGATACCGGTTTTGCCCGTGTTAGCCGTTATAGTTATCGTACTAAAGTACAACGGCTTCCAATTGAACCTATTTCTCAGGCTTCAGCAAATCAAAGAAAAGGGCGTTGTGGTCGTGTTTCTGACGGTATTTGTATTCGTCTTTATTCAGAAGATGATTTTATTGCTCGCTCTGAATTTACTGATCCTGAAATATTAAGGACTAACCTTGCATCTGTTATTTTGCAAATGACGTCGATAGGGTTAGGTGATATTAGTGCTTTCCCATTTGTGCAACCACCGGACAAACGCAATATTCAAGATGGTGTTCGTTTATTAGAAGAACTAGGCGCGTTACAAAACGAAACTGACCACAATGGTGCTTATCGTTTAACTCCTATGGGGAAACAACTTGCACAACTTCCTATCGATCCTCGTTTAGCGAGAATGGTACTTGAAGCGCGCAAATATGGCGCAGTGAAAGAGTTGATGGTCATTACATCTGCACTTTCAATTCAAGATCCGCGCGAAAGACCGATGGATAAACAGCAAGCTTCTGATGAAAAGCACCGACGCTTCCAAGATAAAGACTCTGATTTCTTATCTTTTTTAAATATGTGGGATTATTTAAAAACTCAGCAAAAAGAGTTGAGTCAATCTCAATTTAGGAAATTGTGTCGCCAAGAATTCTTAAACTTTATGCGAGTAAGGGAATGGCAAGATGTTTATACACAGTTGCGACAAGTTGTTAAAGAGTTAGGGTTCCCTGTTAATAGTGAGCCTGCTGATTTTAGAAGTATTCACGTTGCGTTGTTAAGTGGCTTGTTATCCCATATTGGGCAAAAAGATGCAGATAAACAAGAATTCACAGGCGGAAGAAATGCCCGTTTTTCTATTTATCCGGGGTCAGGTTTATTTAAAAAACCACCAAAATGGACAATGGTGGCAGAGCTAGTCGAGACATCTCGTCTATGGGGAAGAATTGCGGCACGCGTTGAACCTGAATGGATAGAACCTATCGCTGAACATTTGGTGAAACATCAATATAGCGAACCTCATTGGTCAAAGGCGCAAGGCGCTGTAATGGCTAATGAAAAAGTCACCCTGTATGGTTTACCGATTGTTGCTTCTCGGCCTATTAATTACAGTCAAATTGATCCTCTTTTATGTCGTGAGCTTTTTATCCGCCATGCGTTAGTGGAAGGAGATTGGCAAACTCGGCATGCATTTTTCCGTGACAATTTAAAATTACGTACAGAAGTTGAAGAGTTAGAGCATAAATCTCGTCGTCGAGACATTCTTGTCGATGATGAAACAATGTTTACGTTCTACGATCAACGGATACCTCAGGATGTCGTTTCGTCTCGTCATTTTGATAAATGGTGGAAAGAGGCACAAAAGGCATCACCTGATCTGCTTAACTTTGAAAAAAGTATGCTTATCAAAGATGATGCTAAACGTGTTAGCGCACTAGATTATCCAAATTATTGGCATCAAGATAATTTAAAATTACGCTTAACCTATCAATTCGAACCGGGTACTGCGGCTGATGGTGTCACTGTTCATATTCCATTACCTATTTTGAATCAGGTGAAAGACGAAGGTTTTGACTGGCAAATTCCAGGTATTCGCCATGAATTGATTGTGGCTTTAATTAAGTCACTACCAAAACCTATCCGTCGTAATTTTGTACCAGCACCTAATTATGCTTCTGCATTTTTAGAGCGTGTACCTCAAGTTGAAGGTGATTTACTCGATAGGCTTGAAAAAGAGTTGCGCCGTATGACAGGAGTGACTATCGATAGAGAAAGCTGGCAGCTTGACCAAGTCGCTGATCACTTAAAAATGACATTCCGTGTTGTTGGCGAAAAAAATAAAACACTGGCAGAAAGTAAAGATCTCAATAAATTAAAAGAGAACTTAAAGGAAAAAGTGCAAGAAACATTATCAGCAGTCGCCGATGATGGTATTGAACAACAAGATTTACATATTTGGAGTTTTGGTGATTTGCCTCAGCGTTATGAGCAAAAACGGGGTGGCTATTCAGTGAAAGCTTATCCTGCACTTGTGGATGAAAAAAACAGTGTGGGTATTAAGCTTTTTGAAACAGAATCTGAACAGCAAGCTTCAATGTGGGAAGGGGTAAGACGATTATTATTATTAAATATTCCGTCACCTATTAAATATCTGCATGAAAAATTACCTAATAAAGCAAAACTTGGCCTTTACTTTAACCCTTATGGCAAAGTGTTGGAGTTGATTGATGATTGTATTGCTTGTGGTGTTGATAAACTGATGTCGTCTTATGGTGGTTTAATTTGGCAAGAAGATGAATATCAAAAGCTACAAGAATATGTCAGAGCTGAACTAAACGATGCTGTGGTTGAAATAGCAAAACAAGTTGAAGCGATTTTAACTCAAGTATTTGCTATCAATAAGCGTTTAAAAGGGCGGGTGGATATTAGCGTTGCTTTTGCATTATCTGATATTAAAGCTCAACTTGGCCAGTTAGTTTTTCCTGGTTTTGTTACCTCTCATGGATGGAAACGCCTTGCGGATATTCCTCGTTATTTGAGTGCAATTGAAAAACGAATGGAAAAACTAGCTATTGATCCTAATCGCGATCGGGTGCAAATGAGTCGAGTTGAAAATGTTATTCAGCAGTGGCAACAGTGGTTAGGTAAACTAACCGAGAAACAAAAGCAGCAAGAAGAAGTGCAAAATATTCGTTGGATGATAGAAGAGCTAAGAGTAAGCCTATTTGCTCAACAGATAGGGACTCCATATCCAATATCAGATAAACGCATATTGCAAGCGATGGAACAAATTAGTTTTAATTAATCAACCTATTACATATTTAGACCCACGGGAATTTATGCTTCTCGTGGGTTTTTTATTACCTTGCTAATTAATAGTTATCAATATATTAGTTACAACATACTATATGTTTCTTGATTTATACGCATCTAACCATTTGTGTAAAAAATAACAGCTTAGCAGGAAATTTTTTTGACTTAAGTGAAATTGCTTTTGAAAAGAAGAGAAGAGAGGTAGAGAGGTAGAGAGGTACTGTTTTTTCAGTACCCCTCAGATTATCTTTAGTAAATAGTTAAGTAACCCAATGCTGGAATGGCGCCCAATAAGACAAGAGCTAACAGAATTTTCTCACTTAAGAGTAGCGGTTTTTTATCTTTATACTGTTTGCGTGTATATAAAAACATCAGAATACCTGGTGCATACAGAACAACAGAGAGTAATAAATTAATGACTCCGGATGCATAAAGTAACCATAAACCATATAAACTTGCCGGTATGGCAATTAACAATAAAGCACGACTACTGCGAGCAATTGCTACTTTAAATAAAAATGCACCTACGAGGAAGTAAGGAACAAGGATCATCTCTGATGCAATAGTCAGTAATGTGTTGTAGTTACTTCCTGTCAGCCAAATTAAAACTAAAGAGAATTGAACAGCACAGTTGGTAAACCATAACGAAGCCGATGGAGCATCATTTTTATTCTGCTTTCCTAATTGTTTCGGGAAAGAGTGATGTAGTGCTGCAATATACGGTACTTCCGCGGCCATAATTGTCCAGCTTAAATAAGCACCACACACAGAAAGAATAAGACCTGCTGCAATAATTATCTCGCCCATGCTACCAATAAGTTGAACAAGTAGTGGTGCCATTGATGGGTTTTTCATCGCCGCCAATTCTGCTTGGGTAACTAAACCTTGTGATAACAAAGTCACAAGAATATAGATAATCAATGCAATGACAACGGCAAGCACTGTTGCTAAACCAACATCACGACGGTTTTTAGCTCTTGCGGAAACAACAACTGCGCCTTCAATACCAATAAATACCCACAGCGTAATCAGCATGGTATTTTTGACTTGATCCCAAACTGGAACACCCATATTTACACCTTTAAAATCAAGGGTAAATATATCCATATTGAAGGCTAATAGGGCGACAATAACAAATAATCCTAAAGGAAGTAGCTTTGCCATTGTTGCCATTAAATTAATACTGGCTGCAGTTTGAACACCCCGTAAAACAAGAAAATGAACAACCCAAAGTAAGATTGATTCACCAATTAATGCTTGCCATGTATTTCCATCGCCAAAAATAACGTTTTCTGGTGTGTCTGTAAAAAAACTAAAGGCAGCAAAGACAATAACAAGATAAGAAACGTTAGCAACGACAGCACAAACCCAATAACCCCATGCTGAACAAAAACCAATGAACTCACCAAATCCTTCTTTCGCATAGGTAAAAATACCACCATCAAGATCAGGTCGAAGGCGAGAGAGGAGTAATAAAGATGTAGCAAGAAAGAGGATACCAATACCTGTTATCACCCAGCCAATAATTAATGCGGCAGGGCTGGCAACTTCGGCCATATTTTGAGGCAAACTGAATACACCTGCACCAACCATTGAGCTTAATACTAATGCGGTGAGTGATATTAAGCCAAGTTTCTTATTCAAGGATAATTACCTACATGATTAAAATTGTAAATAAATAGCGTATTTTCTTGTTTTTTGGTAAGTAAATAGAATAAATATGAATATCTCAAATTTAAATAAAGATAAAAACACTAAAAAACAGCGAGATTTTACGGAGAGTTGACTTGGTTGTCTATGCATTAAATCATAAAAATTATTCACTTTTACAAAAATGATGTCTGATTGATTAAATTTTGCATAAAAAAAAACCTTGCATCTGCAAGGTTTTTATCAATAGGAAATTTTTTATTACTTGAATAGGTCAGCCGTAATAGTGACTGTACCACCATCACTTTGCCATTCATTGGTAATATGGTAGAACTTAGCGCCTTTTGCTGCTGCACGCTTAGCAACCTGATACGAGATTTCTGGTGAGTTTACAAAGTATCCACTAAAAGTAATGGTATCAAAAGGATCCATTAATGCAGCAGCTGCTTTGTTAACTTCTTGAATTTCAGTGCCATCTGGTAAAGTTACAGTGTAACGACCACTTGCACCAGAACTTTGCGTTTCAGCAAAGGTACCTACACTTCTATCAAAATCAGTGTTTGATGCAAGGCCTGGTTTCTCAACTTTATTGGCAGCGGCTCCGCCTTCTGCAATAAGTGCGCGACCGGCATCTGAATCATAAGGAACAACAGCCTCTGGTGCTTGAATCGCACGTTTAGGCGCATCTTTTTTGTAGATATAAGCTGTTACTTCTTGGTTACCACCATCATTCGTTGATACGTTACGAACAATAAAGAATGATGCTGCATCTTTTTTGGCTGCCGCTTTTGCAATTGCGTCGTTAATATCAGGGGTTGTAGGGAAATAACCACGGATAGAAACCGTATCAAATGGTTGTAGCAGAATTGCTTCAGGTTTTGGTAGCTCTTTCACGCCATGAAAAACACGATAGCTTTCTTGATCTGCTTTTGGTGCATCTTTATGGTATAGATCCGCAGTAACACTCATGTTGCCACTATCACTAATATCATCTAGACCTTGAATATAGAAACTATCAGCACCGACTTTATCCGCACGACGAGATACCGCATCAGCGGCTTCATAAATAGCGTTAAAACGACCGATAACTGTAATTCTTTCAAATGGTTTTAGTTCTGCAGCTTGTTCGGGTGTTAATTCCTGAGCAGCCTGCGCAACAGTGATATTAGTTAAAGACAACATCGCTGCTGCGATGACTGAGGTTTTCAGCTTCATACAAAATCCTTCCGCCTTGCGCAATTAATATTGGTCATGTGCTGAACGTCGTGGTTTATCACATAGGGATTAATTATTACATGTAATAATAGCATTTGTCGCATTATTTTATTTAGCGAATCACCACAGAGTCAAATGACCAGTATATGTTACCAGATATTTACCTGAATATAGTGAATAATTCATAAATATGCCTTTTCGACTAAAATGATCCAATTAAGTTCAATTTTAGCTTTACACAGATATAGATTATTGGTTTTATTTTCAGTAGGTTATTAGAGCTCCGATTAATGACATGAATATTATTATTTTTAACATTTTTTTTGCATGAATGTGAAGTTAACGGAGAAGTTTTAACAGATCTCTATGGATAAGAAGGGAAAATTATGCGAATTGGTATACCCAAAGAGCGACTTTCTAATGAAACAAGGGTTGCAGCTACACCAGCTACAGTGACTCAACTCATAAAATTAGGATTTACAGTCGCAGTTGAAAATGGTGCGGGCATTGCCTCAAGCTTTGAAGATAAAGCTTATGAGGAAGCTGGTGCCGAGATCCTCGCTCTTCAAAATGTTTGGGAATCAGACATTATTTTGAAGGTAAATGCACCGTTGGATAATGAAATAGCGTTGCTACAAGATGGCGCAACACTGGTGAGTTTTATTTGGCCTGCTCAAAATGCAACATTGCTCGAAAAGTTAGCTGAAAAGAATATTAACGTTATGGCAATGGATAGTGTGCCACGTATTTCTCGTGCACAATCCCTTGATGCGTTAAGTTCAATGGCAAATATTGCTGGTTACCGTGCTGTTGTAGAAGCTGCTCATGAATTTGGCAGATTCTTTACTGGGCAAATTACTGCAGCAGGTAAAGTACCACCAGCTAAAGTGATGGTTATTGGTGCTGGTGTTGCAGGCCTTGCTGCGATTGGTGCAGCAGGAAGCCTCGGCGCTATTGTTCGTGCATTTGATACTCGTCCTGAAGTGAAAGAACAAGTTCAAAGCATGGGAGCCGAATTCCTTGAGCTTGATTTTAAAGAAGAAGCAGGCAGTGGTGATGGTTACGCTAAGGTAATGTCAAAAGCATTTATTGATGCTGAAATGGCATTATTTGCAGAACAGGCAAAAGATGTTGATATCATCATTACAACGGCATTAATTCCGGGAAAACCCGCTCCTCGTTTAATTACGAAAGAGATGGTCGATTCAATGAAGCCAGGAAGCGTTGTAGTTGATCTTGCCGCTCAAAATGGTGGTAACTGTGAATATACCGTGCCTAATGAAATCTTTACGACAGAACATGGCGTAAAAATCATTGGTTACACTGACTTAGCCGCTCGTTTACCTGCACAGTCATCTCAGCTTTATGGTACTAACTTAGTTAACCTACTGAAATTATTGTGTAAAGAAAAAGACGGTAATATCAATATCGATTTTGATGATGTTGTTATTCGTGGTGTGACTGTTATTCGTGCTGGTGAAGTAACATGGCCTGCGCCACCAATTCAAGTTTCAGCACAACCTAAAGCAGCTCCCGCTGCAAAACCACAAGAAAAACCCGTTGCTAAACCAGTTTCACCTTGGAAGAAATACAGTTTATTAGCGATAGCTTTCTTATTGTTTGCATGGCTTGCAAATGTTGCGCCGAAAGAGTTTTTATCTCACTTTACGGTATTCGCACTTTCTTGTGTTGTAGGTTATTACGTTGTTTGGAATGTGAGTCATTCATTACATACACCATTAATGTCAGTTACAAACGCAATTTCAGGCATTATCGTCGTCGGTGCTTTACTCCAAATTGGTAGTGGTGGCTGGGTTAGCCTATTTTCGTTTATCGCAATATTGATTGCGAGTATTAATATTTTTGGTGGATTTACTGTTACTCAACGTATGTTGAAAATGTTCCGTAAAGGATAAGGGAGACAATTATGTCCAGCGGAGTTGTTACAGCGGCATATATTGTCGCCGCGATATTATTTATTTTCAGCCTTGCCGGCTTATCAAAGCATGAAACCTCTAAACAAGGTAACTATTTTGGTATTGCAGGGATGGCAATTGCACTGTTCGCAACCATTTTCGGGCCTTATGCTGGTAATGTGGGTTGGATCATTATTGCAATGGTAATCGGTGCCGTTATTGGTATTCGTTTAGCTAAAAAAGTCGAAATGACTCAGATGCCAGAATTAGTCGCTATCTTACACAGTTTTGTAGGTTTAGCGGCGGTTTTAGTCGGTTTTAACAGTTATCTTGACCACAATACAGCAATGGATCCTGTAATGGTGAATATTCACCTAACAGAAGTCTTTTTAGGGATCTTCATTGGTGCTGTTACATTTACGGGTTCAATTGTCGCTTATGGTAAATTAAGTGGAAAAATGTCATCTAAACCGATGATGTTGCCTAATCGCCATAAATTAAACCTTGCAGCTTTAGTTGTTTCTTTCTTACTGATGGTTTGGTTTGTTAAAACTGATAGTGTTGGTTTACAAGTTTTCTTAATCATCGTAATGACTGTAATTGCTTTGGCGTTTGGTTGGCATTTAGTTGCATCAATTGGTGGTGCGGATATGCCAGTAGTTGTTTCGATGCTGAACTCTTACTCTGGATGGGCAGCTGCTGCTGCGGGCTTTATGTTAAGTAATGATCTGTTGATTGTAACAGGTGCATTAGTGGGTTCTTCAGGTGCAATCCTTTCTTATATTATGTGTAAGGCGATGAATCGCTCTTTTATTAGCGTAATAGCCGGTGGATTTGGTACTGATGGCTCAGCTTCAACAGAAGAAGGTGAAATGGGTGAGTACCGCGAAACAACTGCTGAAGAAGTGGCTGATATGCTGAAAAATTCCACATCAGTTATTATCACCCCGGGTTATGGAATGGCGGTTGCCCAAGCACAATACCCAGTACATGATATTACTGAAAAATTACGCCAACGTGGTGTGAAAGTGCGTTTTGGTATTCACCCAGTAGCAGGGCGTTTACCGGGCCATATGAATGTGTTGTTAGCAGAAGCTAAAGTACCTTATGACGTTGTATTAGAAATGGATGAGATTAATGATGATTTCTCTGACACTGATACGGTTTTAGTTATTGGTGCTAACGATACAGTAAACCCAGCGGCACAAGATGATCCAAACAGCCCAATTGCAGGGATGCCAGTATTAGAAGTGTGGAAAGCGCAGAATGTTATTGTGTTTAAACGCTCAATGAATACAGGTTATGCAGGGGTTCAAAATCCGCTGTTTTTTAAAGAGAATACACAAATGTTGTTTGGCGATGCTAAAGCCAGTGTTGATGCAATTTTAAAAGCGCTGTAGTAGATACAAATAGCGAATAGTAAAAAGCCAGTCGATTCTTGACTGGCTTTTTTAATGGATACTTTAACAATTACTGGTGATCGCTATCAACAGTAATAGGGCAGGTAAAACCATCCGGTTTAATAGCTAACAAATCACACTTAATGTGGTCAATAAGCTGTTCTGCTGTATTACCTAAGAATGCAGCAGATAGGCCAGTTCTTCCTAATATACCCAAAACAACAATCCCAGCATTTAACTCTTCACAAACTTGAGGGATCACTTGCTCAGGCAATCCTTCTATAACATGTGTTTTCTCTTCTGGGATACAGAATTTCTGGCGTAGCTCTTTCATCGCAATAAGATGCTGACCACGTAATGCATTGTTATAAAGATTTGGATCAAAATCAGGTAACTCAATCGCAATATTAATAGGCGCAACAGGGTAGGCGCTAAGTAAATGGACATCAGGATCTTTTTGTATACGATGAGATAAGTCGGTTGTTAGCTCAATCAGTTTTAGATTAAGCGCGTCATGATAAGATTCTTCATTTGATAAATTTGCGGCGACAACGATAGTACCGTATTCAGGCCACTCTTTATCTTTGACCATCCAAACAGGAGAAGGGCATTTTCTAAGCAATTGCCAATCAAGAGGGGTAAAAATAAGCGAACCTAATTTATCATGTTGGTGAGCCATTTTAATCAGTAAGTCATGTTGATGTGCAACGACTTCTTCAATAATTGCTTCATAAGGGCGATTATGCCAAATGACTTTGATATCAATTTCTATACCGGCCTCAAGGTAATAGCGTGCTTGTTGTTTGATCCAAGCCGCCTTTTGGCTGATAACACCTTTACGCATTGCATTGCGTTCATCGGGAGATAAAAGAGTTGTCATGTCATAAGAGAGATCATAAACAGGTAGAAAAGCTTTTATCCGCCCACCATTACGCTGAACGATATAGACAGCACGACGAAGTGCTGGTTGGTCATCTTGGTTAGGATCAATGACAACGAGAAGGTTTTGATATTTTTCCATTGTAATATCCTCTTTAGGGCTGGATTTATCCATCTACAATTTAAAGATAACCCAAGAAGATAAAATGCAATAGCATAAAATAGAAAACGGGACACAAATTTGTGTGCCCCGTTATAAAATTAGCGTGTGAAATGTAACAGATTAAACTTCAACTGATGAAGGAAGCTTGCCTGCAAGTTCACTTAACAGTGTACTATCTTCGATAGTAATGTATTTACCTTTAACACTTAACATGCCACTTTTCTGGAAGCGACCAAGTAAGCGGCTAATTGTTTCAACGGTTAAACCTAAGTAATTACCGATATCACCACGAGTCATGGTTAAACGGAATTCACGAGGAGAAAAACCACGCTGTGCGAAACGGCGAGAGAGGTTATAAATAAAAGCAGCCAAACGTTCTTCTGCATTCTTTTTCGAGAGCAGTAAGATCATCTCTTGGTCACCTTTGATTTCACCACTCATTAGGCGCATCATTTGTTGACGTAAGTTAGGCATTTTGCCTGACAGGTCATCCAAAGTTTCGAATGGAATTTCACAAACCATAGACGTTTCTAACGCTTGTGCGAAACTTGGGTGTTCAGTATTAATAATGGCGTCAAAGCCAACCAAATCACCAGCAAGATGAAATCCTGTTATTTGCTCGTCGCCTTCTTCCGTAATGGTATAACTTTTAATTGTACCGGAACGTATGGCATAAAGTGATTTCAGCTCATCACCTGCTTTAAACAAGGTTTGACCTTTCTGGATGGGCTTTTTACGCTCGATAATATTATCGAGTTGATCAAGCTCATGCTCGTTTAAAGTAAACGGGATGCAGAGCTGGCTAATACTGCAATCCTGACAATGGATTGCACAACCGCCAGATTGGATTCGGCGAACGACGCGTTTTTCTGGGATCATAAGCTTGCTCATTACAAATAAAAATATTGATATGCGTCAATTTTAACACATATTGCAGTAATTAGTAAGGGGAATAACGATACGTGTGGAAATAATTCTGAATGTAACAAAACATGTATCTTGATAAAAACAATGTTTTGCCTAAAGGTCTATTTAGAACAATTTGCGCTAACCCTATACTCAATTGGTATATTATTCGATTTTCTAACGAAGTCATAGTGCTATTACTAAATTATCCTTGTCAAAAGCCAAAAATGAAGAGGCGCTTCAATATTTTCTATCTTTGTATTGACATTTTATTTACGGCTTTACCTTAAATCCGTGTTTTTTTTACATAACTCTTTATTTTTATAACAAAAAATTAGGTAAAGTTAACTAGATGTATTTTTGATACAACTTAATGCTACCTTGAATTAGCTTTTCCTTATAAAAAGTGGGGGATCTGCAAAGAAGTGTGAAATATTGAAACATTCTATTACCTCTTTAGTGGTATTGATGTACATCAATGAGGGTTTACCACTATATCCTATCATTTTTACTGATGAAAGTTGTTATGTGAGAATGATAAGCTAATGAAAAAAATAGAAAAAAGCGAAAAAAACAAAGGGGTGATGTCACTAAGTCGTCGCCACTTTGTTCAAACGAGTGCTGCATTAGTTACGGTGCCATTTTTCGCACGAAATGCACAAGCTAATGTAGATGAAAGTTTACCTATTGCAAAAATGGACGGAAATCCAGCTACCGTTGTAGCAACATGTAGTACTTTTGACTGTGGTGGTAAGTGCGATATTCGCGCCCATATAAAAGAAGGGATTGTCACTCGGATCACAACAAGACCTGATAATGAACTAGATGAATCAATGCCTATTATGAGAGCGTGCGTGCGTGGCAGAGGTTATCGTAAATTTTCTTATCATGCAGACAGACTAAAATACCCAATGAAACGCGTGGGTAAACGTGGTGAAGGTAAATTTGAACGCATTTCATGGGATGAAGCCACAACGCTTATTGCAGAAAATATTACACGTTTAACCGAAAAATATGGTGCAGCAAGCCGTTTCTTAACCGTCAATACCGCTGTCACAGGGGGGATCTTCTCTGGTGATACCATGATGAAGAAACTCTTCAATTTAACAGGTGGATACTTACCTTATTATCACTCTGTTAGTTTAGGGAATACGGTCAAAGTGACCCCTTATACTTACGGTATATCCAAAACAGGCAGTTCACTCGATACACTTGAAGATACACCACTAGTGATTTTATGGGGTCATAACCCTAATGAAACTATTTTTGGTCATACAAACCATTATTTTCAAAAAATGAAAAATAAGGGGACCAAGTTTATTGTGGTTGATCCTCGTTATTCAGATACGGCTCAATCTCTTGCTGACCAATGGATCCCTCTTTTACCAACAACAGATAATGCCTTAATGGATGCAATGATGTATGTCATTGTCACGGAAAACCTTCATGACAAACCTTTTATTGATAAATATGTCGTTGGTTTTGATGAAGAACATATGCCAGAAGGTGTTCCTGCTAATGAGTCCTTAGTGGCTTATTTAACAGGTCAAAAAGATGGAATAGAAAAAACACCTGAATGGGCAGAGAAAATCACTCGAGTACCCGCAAATACCATTCGTCAACTGGCACGCGAATATGCCATGACAAAACCAGCAGCCTTAATTCAAGGTTGGGGGCCTCAACGCCATATTTGTGGTGAGCGTAGTGCTCGTGGTTCAACATTACTTGCTGCAATTACTGGAAATGTAGGTAAAAAAGGGGCATGGGCGGCAGGTTACGGCGGTATTGGTAATCGTCAATCTATGCGTGGCCCGAATGTTGGGAAGAACCCAATTAAAGCGCAAATTTCCATTATGAATTGGATGCAAGCGGTTGATGATGCAAGCCAAGTACGTGTTGAAGATGGTCTTTTAGGTGTTGATAAACTCGATACCAATATTAAAATGATATTTTCTTTAGCAGGTAACTATTTAGTAAACCAAAACCCAGATGTAAATGCAGCAGCTAAATTATTAGCTGATGATTCAAAAGTTGAATTTATTGTTGCTAGTGACTTATATCTCTCTCCATCTGCAAAATATGCCGATCTAGTTTTACCTGAAACCAGTTTTCTAGAACGTTGGAACATTGGTAATACTTGGGGAACGGGTAACTATTTTCTTCTATCTGAAAAAGTGGTTGAGCCGGCTTTTGAGCGTCGTTCTGATTATGAGTGGATAACAGACGTAGCAGAAAAAATGGGAGTAAAAGAGGCGTTTACTGAAGGTCGAAGTGAAAAAGAGTGGATAGCGCATCTTGTTGATACCAATAAAGAGCGTTTCAAAGATAGACCTGACTTCCCTAATTTTGAAGAGCTAGTAAAAACACGTCGTTATCTTTTCAAAGATGAACCTTTTGTTGCCTTTGAAGAAAATATCAATGACTTTGCGAATAACCCATTCCCAACGCCATCAGGAAAAATTGAGATTTTTTCTAAGCGCCTTTATGACATGAATAATCCAGATATTCCGGCTTTATCTCATTATGTACCTGCTATTGAAGGCCCTGAAGATAAGTTAACAGCAAAATATCCCTTGCAAATGCTAACTTGGAAAGGAAAAAATCGTGCAAACTCAACACAATATGCAAATCCTTGGTTACAAGAAGCACAACGTCAAGAAGCATGGATAAATCCAATTGATGCTGAAAATAGAGGTATCAAAAATGGCGATATGGTGCGTATCTATAACGACAGAGGAATAACTCAAATCCCAGCATTGGTTACACAACGTATTATTCCTGGCGTGGTTGGATTGCAAGCTGGTGCATGGTGGACACCTGATGAAAATGGTGTTGATCATGGTGGATGTCCTAATGTTTTAACATCAACACGAATGACACCATTAGCCCATGGTAACTCGCATTTAACCGTTTTAGTTGAGGTAGCCAAAGCATGAGTGACTTTAAAGAATATGCATCGGTGAGTGATGAACAGCTCGGTTTCTTTATTGATTCCTCTCGTTGCTCTGGTTGCAAAGCTTGCCAAGTAGCATGCAAAGACAAAAATAACTTGGAAGTAGGACGCCGTTTTCGCCGTATTTATGAAGTAAAAGGCGGTGGCTTTGCACCAACAGGACAAGGCGGCCTGGTTAATAATGTTTTTGCTTATACATTAACCATATCTTGTAATCATTGCGATTCACCTGTCTGTGTGAAAAATTGCCCAACTACCGCAATGCATAAGCGTGAAGGTGATGGCATTGTTCGTGTGGATACCTCTAAATGTGTTGGTTGTGGATATTGTGCTTGGTCATGTCCTTACGGCGCACCACAAATGAATGAAGAAACTGGACAAATGTCAAAATGCGATTTTTGTATCGATTTATTAGCCGAAGGCAAAAATCCAATTTGTGTTGATACCTGTCCGTTAAATGCAATTAAGTTTGGCAAAATTAAAGATCTAAGAGCGAAGTATGGGCATTTAAACCAAGTTCAAGGATTACCCGATTTTACGATGACCAATCCGAATTTAGTTATCAAACCTCATACCGGAGCGACGAAAAAGGGAGGAGTTAAAGCATGAGTGAATGGCCATTAGTTACCTTTACTTTGTTCGTCCAAAGTTCTGTGGGTGTGACAATCTTTACCGCACTTTATTTTTGCTGGTTAGAAAAAGAAATTGGTAATCAAAGAGCAACTGTTGCTATGCGTCCTGTATTATTAACAGCCACTATTTTAGGTTGCTTAGGATTATTAGCTTCAACTTTACACATGGGATATCCATGGAATGCTTTTCATGCGTTACGCCATATCTCTTCATCATGGCTAAGTCGTGAAATCATATTTGCTGCAGTTTATCTTGGTGCCTTATGTCTTTATACCTTAGTTATTTTGATAAAAGGGCATATGAATAGAACCATACTGGCAATTATTGGTTTACTTGGCATCATCGATATATTCTGTATGGCATCATTGTATTACAACACCTCAATGCTGACATGGATGCATGCAAATACCTATTTTATGTTTATAGGTGCATTATTTGCAGCAGGTGCGGTTATTGCACTATCAATAACCGCATTTCGTGTTAAAGCATTTGTGAATGATGAATTAGCAAAAAAGGTTGTAATAAGTGCATTAGTCGTTGTTTTCCTTGCGGTAACAATACGTATGGCTGTACAGCCGTTCTATTTGGAATGGATGACAGCAGTCATTTCAACAAATGATGCAATAACGTTCCCTCATACGCCTATCATTGCGTATAATGAAACATTCGGATTAAGAATATCTGCATGGCTTATGTCAGTTCTTGGTATTTTAATGATGGGATACAGCGTATGGAAATATCGCAATGCTGTATTTACTTCAGGATTGCGTATGATATTAGCGAGTAGCGCAATAATACTAATTGCAGAAATTCTTAATCGTTTTGCATTCTTTATTGTTAAGTAGTGGAGTAGTGATGTATGAGGCGTTTTATTAAGGTGGATCTTCCTCCTGAACCAATTATTAATGATAAATGTGTTAGAAAACGCCTCAAACAAAGCCTATGTGATAGTTGCTCCAAAGTTTGCCCTGTGGGTGCTATCACATTTGCTCACTTAGATGTAAAAATAGACAATGAACTCTGTTTTCAATGTGGTAATTGCCTATTTACTTGTCCCGTTGATGCGATAGAAAATATCGCACCTCATGAAAGAACATATCAAGATAATTACCTTGTTGTTAATCATGATGAACCGTTAGCAAGTACAGAAGAATTATTAGTGTGGCATCGCCAATATCAAATTAGAGGCATGAAGATAGCACAGCCTTTAGTGGATAAATGGCTTCCTGTTTTAGCAAACTTAAATCTTCAATTAAAAACGTTACAAGAGCCTATTTGGCAATTGGTTATCACAGAGCCTACTGATATTGATAGTGGGCGTCGCTTTATGCTTTTTCGTCAAAAGCTGGATGATAAGCCGCTCAATAAAAATCAAGTAAGAACAGGGTTAAATGCAAGAAAGCAACTTTATCCTGAAGACAGTTGGTTCCAAATTCAGCTAGATAAAGACAGTTGTATTCTTTGTTCTGCCTGCGCCAAAGTGTGTGATGAAGGTGCGATTGAACTTGAAAATAATATATTCAAACTTGATGAAAAGCGCTGTACAGGTTGTATGAGTTGTGAAGTGGTTTGTTTTCCTAAATCTATTCATATTAATGAACAAGTTGCTAAAAATAACGAGCCCACACACTATCATTATTATGATGCTCACTGTGAAAAATGCCGTTTAGCTTTTTTATCATGGACGCCAGAAGCAAAATTGTGCCCGATTTGCATACAACATCAGAAGCAAGGTTGGTTATAATCTCTCTCAAATACACTTAAGTTATTTAGTGCTTTATAAGCCAACACTCTAATTAAAATCAGAAATAGGGGGTTGATTTTGCTTATTTATCATTAAATTCCGAGTGAGCCTAAATAAAATGGGAGTATATGATGAAAACAACTGTTTTACCTGCGAATATGTTAGAAATTGCCATCACAGAGCCAGGTGATATAGATAAATTACAACCTCAATTATCACCGATACCCCCACTTCCTCCACATTATCTTTTGATCAAAGTTGGTGCTTCTGGTGTTAATCGCCCCGATATTTTTCAACGTCAAGGTAGTTATCCGCCACCAGCTGATGCTTCACCTATTCCAGGTCTTGAAGTTGCCGGAGAAGTTGTCGCATTAGGTGAAAACTGCACTAAATGGCAACTGGGAGATAGAGTTTGTGCCTTAGTTGCTGGTGGTGGTTATGCTCAATACTGTATTGCACATGAAGACATCGCGTTACCATCAATGAATTTAACGGATATTGAAGCAGCTGCATTGCCTGAGAATTTTTTTACCGTCTGGGCTAATTTATTCCAGTTAGGAAAACTAATACAAGGTGAATCTGTTCTTATTCATGGCGGAACCTCGGGAATCGGCTCCACAGCCATAATGCTGGCTCATACAATAGGAGCGACAGTTTATACAACTGTTGGCTCTGAAGAAAAAGCGGTCGTAGCACGTGATCTTGGCGCTGATTATGTTATTAACTACAAACAAGTTGATTTTGCTAAAGAAATTCCTATTTTAACTGAAGGAAAAGGCGTTGATGTCATCCTTGATATTATTGGCGGTGATTACGTAGAAAAGAATTATCAAGTTGCCAGCAAATTTGGGCGCGTTATACAAGTGGGCATGATGAAAGGAATGCCTAAAAATTTAAATATGATGCCAATGATGATTAAGCGTTTAATTCACACTGGTTCAACGATGCGATCTCGTTCAATAGAAGAGAAGGCACAAATAGCGCAAGAGCTAAAAAAACAAGTGTGGCCACTTATTGCTGAAGGGAAAATTAAGCCGATCATTAATGCTACTTTCCCATTAAAAGAAGTGGGAAAAGCACATCAATTAATGGAGTCTGGTGATCTAATTGGTAAAGTGATGCTTGAAATTTTACCTTATAACAAAAAAGAGTAAAAACAAGAGTAATTAAAACTTATTTGATATAAGAGTAAGAAATTATTTTCCTTCCTAAAAAGCGAATATTCCGAAAAACACATGTTCAATATTTCATGTGTTTTTTTATATATTGAAGAAAAAATGAATTACATTTAAATAAATAAATTCCTATTTCAGATAAGTAATTTAATATCCATTCTTTTTAATAGATATTAAACGATATAATTATTCATTTATTCCAATTAGGATAGGTTTAAGTGTTGACTTTAGCAAAAATAATATCACATCCACAGGAATATAACTTAAATCAAAATTGATAATAAATTAAAGAAACTAACAAATAAAGCTAAATCATTTATCCTCAAAGTGTGAGTTACTTAAATTAAATTAGAAAAATATTAACTAATATCAATAAAATAAAGAAGATTCTTACTCATCATGTAGTATATCATTTGAATAAAGGTTAATTATTAACGATCAATAAACATAATTCTCATTAAAACAGATAATAAAAATTTATATATAGGTGCGATGATGGCAAATTACAAACAAACCTGTCTGAGTGCTACAGAGCGTGTATACCATACCCGAACCGTTGATACCCTTATATGTTATCATCGAGAGATGGCAAAAATATTAATGAATAGTGAGTATTCTTTTTCTAAAGCAAATAAAGTGAAAAGAAATAATAGCGATAGTTTAGACGCTAAAATAAAAAGTAATACTATTGAAAAAAAAGCAGTAGATAATGCTTATGAAAGTATTTTAGAGACTTTAAAACAGCAAAATAGTTATAATCAATCTGATATTGAACCTTATTTTTCCCATCATCATTCACAAGTGATGCAATTGGCGAAATTCGGTTATCTTTCTGCATTAGCATACAATTCAGATAATGTTTTTAATAACAACTCCCCCTTACTAAAAGAACAAGAAAAGAAAATTACAGATGATCTCTGTAAATTAATCGGCTTCTCGTCAGAGGACGCATTTGGTCATATCACAACAAGTCATACTCTAGCTTGTTATGAAATATTATGGGCGCTCAGAAATTTAAAAACATTACCTATGGCAATTGCTCGTCATCCAAAATCACGAGATTTGGTTGCAGATAAAAAAGCATTTGAGTTATTCAATATGTCTGTCACAGATATTTTAGCAATAAGCGAACAACTCAATGAGCGCGGGATTTTTGATGATGTTAGTCATTTAACATGCCGAGGAACGGGCATGACAAAAACAATGCATTTAGGAAAACTACTTGTTCCTGTTTCTCGGTTTGAATTTTGGAAAAAAGCAATGGATATACTTGGGTTAGGGTATGATAATCTTATTGCATTGCCTATTGATGAAACGTTTAAAACTGATATTGAAAAAACACGCAGTATTGTTTTTCGATTGATTGAACAAGGTGAGCCAATTCTTGGCGTTATAGGAATATTAGGTGCACCGTCTTATGGTTGTGTTGATAAGTTAAAGCCTCTTTTTGAACTAAGAAAAGAGTGCGAAGAAAAATACAACAATTCATTTTATATCCATATTGATGCATCTCAATTTGGTTATATGAAAAGCTTATTTCTTGATGATAACTACGAGCTTATTCCTTATCAGATTCTGTGTAAAAAATTAAAAAAAGAAGCCCCATTACTTGAGTTGACACCCGAAATATATGAAAGTATCACACAACTTTCTCTCGCCGATTCAGTTTCTTTTGAACCGTTTCAAGCTGGATTTTCACCATATCCTACGGGTGTAGTATGTATTAAAGATGCACGTATTAGTCGTTTTTTAACAAACCCTCCTAGATTATGCCCAGAGCAAGCAGATGATGTTCCTAAGATTGATGGTATTCAATCCGCGCCAGCAGTAGCGTCGATGTGGAGTGTGCATCAACTCTATCCTTTTACTTCATCTGGATATGGAAAATATGCACAAATTCAATGGGAAACGCGCGTCAAACTTGAGCAGTTTTTTAATCAAGCAACGACTTTCGAAAAAGAAGGTGAGCATTATTATATTCGTGTTTTATCTGCATGTGACTTTAATAAACTAAATTTTGCGATTGTAAGAAAAGGAAATAAGGATTTAAAAACGCAAAATGACCTTAATAAAACAATCTATGAAAACTTGGTTATAAAAAGTCATCATAAACAAGATTTAAGTTTGTTAACGCTTTGTGCTCGCAATAGTGATGATGCACCAGCACAGTTTTGTTCTGAGTGCGATTTTGATAACAATGAGTGGGAAACTATCAAACACTTAAATTTGTTACAGTTGACTATAAAAAGTACCGAAACCTGTGATGAACAACAGATTGAGGCTGGATATCAATATATTAAGAAAGTGGTTTTATCAGCATTAGATAATAAGTAG
The DNA here is from genome assembly GCF_011045835.1 of Proteus terrae subsp. cibarius. Classification (NCBI taxonomy): domain Bacteria; kingdom Pseudomonadati; phylum Pseudomonadota; class Gammaproteobacteria; order Enterobacterales; family Morganellaceae; genus Proteus; species Proteus terrae. Next base: position 1,915,560 of record NZ_CP047349.1, on the reverse strand, counting down.
CGATATCTCGTTTTTGTTATATTTCTTACAATTAAAATAATTTTTGTTAAAAAGCGAAGTAGTGGATTATTAATCATTATTTTCGCTTTTTTTTAATAGCAATAAGTGACAGTGTCACTTATCTTCTTCTAAAGATAGTTGGCTATTTGTGTGAATTTTAAGCTAAAAATACCTATTTTTTATTCTTTTCTATTAATTATCTTCTTTTATTTTCACTGATAGCACATAAAAGCAAACTAGAGAATGAGAATCATTCATAATTAAGTCAATATTTTTAAAAGTTTAATCATAAATAAATCATATTGTTAGTGAAAGAATCGATTTAGATGTGCATTTAGATATATCTAAAGCTTGATCATTTAGATATATCGGATTACATTGCACTACATGAATTCGATATATCTAAAACAATGAGGGAATATTTATGATGATTCGAGCATTAAACTCACTTTATCAACAGCGTGCTGAAAATGGTGGACATGGCCACGGAAAAGGGTGTTGTGGTGGTAAAGGTAAACATAGCCAACACCAAGAACATCATGGTGAACATTGTTGCCATGGTGAACATGGTCATGGACACGAAGTACGTGGTGAATGCTGTCATGAACATGAAGGGCGTGGCGAATGTCGTCATGGCGAACATGGACATAGACACGAAGGACACGGTGAATGTTGCCATGGAGAACACGGTTCTGAAGGGCGCGGAAAACAACGTGGTCGTGGATGTGGTAGCAGAGGAAAAGGTCAAGGTCGCCAATTAAAACGTATGTTTGATCATGGTGATTTACGAGTTCTGTTACTTAGCATGATCTCAAAAAAGCCAAGTCATGGTTATGAAATTATTAAAGAAATAGATGAGGCTTCTTCAGGATTATATGTACCTAGCCCGGGTGTTATTTATCCAACGCTAACATTACTTGAAGAGCAAGATCTATTACTTGCTACCATTGCTGAAAAAGGCCGTAAAAACTACAGCATTACACCTGAAGGCACTGCATTTTTAGCAGAACATCAGGAAATAGAGGCCAACATTCAAAGAAAACTGGCTTATGCGAGAGATTTATCTCAAAACGCAGGTGGTGTTTCTGAGGAAATTGAATCTGCTGTTGGTAAATTAAAAGCAGTTTTACGCCATAAATTAGTGTTAAAAGAGCTCTCTGTGGAAAGAGCAGGACGTATTGCTTCTATTCTTAATGAAGCAGTTGAGAAAATTGAAGCTATTAATGAGGCATTGATCTCAGAGGAAAGGGAAGATGAATAAAACAGATACTCAGCTACAAAATTCAAGAAGAAATAATGAAATAGACAAAGAAGATTTGGAAAATAATCCAGCAGTAAAAGAACAAATTTGCCCTAAAATGCCAGTTTCTTACTTTCGTAGAGCGTTACGTAAACCTGGCAGAATATGATAATGATGGACGGAGGTTATAATGACATGACCTCTGTCAGTTCTTCTTCTTCCACCATATCAGCTTACCTTTATACTAAGGTGTCTAAATAATAGAAGCTAATAACACCGCGTTATAAAATTACTCTCTTCAGATCTTAACTATCTTTTGCTTAGTTTAAACCTTACTTAATAAATCACTTTATTTTCTTTCTATATCCCCCATTTTGATGGTTATTTGTGTCTTTTTTCTTAGGTTATTGTACCAACCTCAAAAAAATCACAAATGATTGTGGAAATGTTCCATGTTAACGATTATTTTATTTAGGCTAGTAAGCCATTATAAAAATAGAAAACACAAACCAGAGATATGCTTCTAATAACAATAAATTAAATACCAAATCAGAATAATAAATGTTTGTAAGTACTTAAACGAGAATAAGTGCCTTAGTTCAAACATAGTCTTACTTATGATACTGGAAGTTAATCAGTAAAAATAATGGCAAGGCAATGAAGATATGGATTTATTTATTGTTAAGAATAGAAATAACGATGCGAATAACCGATTGATATTTATACGATATTATCGAACAAAAATAACAACACGCTCATTAGATAGAACAATCGATTAACCAAATTGATTGTTCTGTATTTGCCGTACCTGTTAAACCAACATTTGCTAACTTAGGAATATTCGAATGAAAGTAAAAGCATTATCTGTTGTGATAAGTTTAATACTCGCTACGCCATTATGCGCAAACGCACAAACCGATATAAGTGCAATTGAAGCAAGGTTAAATACCCTTGAACAACGTGCAACCGCTGCGGAAGCTAGAGCCATCGCAGCAGAACAAAAAGTGGCTCGCCTTGAGCAATTAATTAATTCCAACAGCTTATCTCAAGAAAAGAAAGTAATGAATCATGTTACAACCGTCAACATGGAGCAACGCATTGCTATATTAGAAAAGCAATCTGATGAGGCTCAAGCAAAAGTAAATAGTGCACAAACTCAACTTAATGAAATCCAACAAAAACAATCCTCTCAGTTAGCTAGTACGAAAAATAAAGAAGGTACGGGCTTTTTCTCTACTAATACAAATTGGGGTGATCTCAAATTGTACGGTGACGTGGAATATAATATCGATGCTGCTAGTAAGAAAGGGCAACTAACATCGATGAGAATGATGCCCGGCAATCAAAAAGATTTTGATGATAATGAAAAATGGTCACTTAATGGGCGTATTTTAATTGGTGTGGATGGTGAACGAGAATTAAAAAACGGTAATTATGCTGGTTTTCGTGCTCAGCCAATGGCTGACATGACGGGTAAAATGAATCTAGATGATGCTGTTTTCTACTTTGGCCAACGTGATAAATGGCAATATAAAATTGGTCGTTATGAAGCTTACGACATGTTCCCTCTAAACCAAGATACATTTGTTGAATACTCAGGTAATACAGCAAATGATTTATATGGTGATGGTTTTGGCTATATCTATATGATGAAAGAAGGACGAGGTCGTAGTAGTGATGGTGGTAGCATGATGGTTAATACACACTATAACGACTGGTATTTTGAGTTAAATGCTTTAGTTGAAGATGGAACTTCTGTTTTCAAAGATGGTGGGTATCACGGGCGTAAACTTGATAATCGTAAAAATGTTATTTATATGCGACCTGTTGTTGCATGGCAAAAAGATAACTTAACAATTGCAGGTGCGATAGACGCAAACGTAATAAGTAAAGCCTATGGCTATGATGATGAAAATGGAAAATTTCAAGATCAATCGCAACGTACAGGTTATGGCTTAACTGTAAAATGGGACACTTTAGCTGATGATCCTATTAACGGCATTGTTGCAAATTTAAGTGCTGCTTATCTTGATGCTAAAGGTGAAAATGATTTTTCTATTGGTAGTAATGTTTTATGGCGCAAATTTCAACTTGGTTATATCTATGCTCATAATGATATTAAAGTTTACTATCAAAAAAGCGGAAACAGCAGTGATCAAAATGACACCTATTTAACGCTCAATCCTGGCAAATACAATATCAATACGGTATTTACTTCTTATGAACTGCCAAATATTTTAGATATGGATAATTTTAAAACCTATTTAGGTGCTTATTATTCACGTATAGATGGTAAAGACGATATTAATGTACATAGTAGTGATAAAGATCGTTACGGTGCCCGTATCCGCTTTAAGTATCTATTTTAAATTTGTTTTTATACTCAAAGTTAACGATTAGCTTCATATATAAAGACTTCAAAACACAACGTACAGTTGGTTAGTTGAAGTCTTTTTTCTTATATAATGTATATAGTCATTAAATCTATTAACTAGATTGAACTCTTTACTTTCTGAACCTTGGTTATTTCTAGTTGTGAGACCTCTCGAATTTTTGAATTTTTCTTAATTAGGTAACTGATTTTACGAGTACTTTTGTTTTATTTCCTGCCATAATCGGTTTAACGTTTACAGACCTTAAATAGCGTATTAAGTACGGATGATATTTATCAGGAAATAATTCAATGTCTTTCTATATACAAAACAGTAATTCAAATAACGATAAAACCTATAAGAAAAGTAGAACAAAAATACCATTAATAGGTTTAGCCTTAATTCCTTCATTTGTATTTGCTAATGACCTTTCTCAATTGCCACAAAAAGAACGCGTAGCTTACTTCACTCAGGCTCAGCAAGCAGGGATCACAGGTGTTGCAATTAAAACCAAGCCAGTCCTAGCAAGGGCAGCCAAAGAAGGTGAGATTATCACCACAATAATTAAAGGTGAAGGAGTCGAAACCGTTTCAGAACCAGCAAAAGTAGGTGATTGGGTAGTACAAAATATTTGCCCAGAAACAGGTAATGAGGAGATCTTGGTAAGAAAAGCAAAATTTGCTCAGCGTTACAATCCCGCAGAGAAAAGTGAAATTAATCTAGCATCTTATCCTAGTGATTATCAGCCTTTTATCCCCCAAGGCATTGAGATGAATTACTTTATCGTTCCTGAATCTACACCTACATTTGCAATGAAGGCACCTTGGGGAGAATTACAACGCTTTCAATCGGGCGATGCGGTTGTGCAATCCATAACAGATAGCCACGATATTTATCGTATTCAAAAAGCAGCATTTGAGTGTACTTACACTATTCTAAAACCTGCCAAATTAGTGAAGTAATATTTAATTTATCTATGATGATAGATATTAATTTTATAATTCATTAGGTTATGATTTTTCTGTTACTGAGGATAAAGATATTAAACAGAGAGTAGGCTAATAGAAAGTAGGTACAATTTACTTGTTGTGCATTTGCTTTAATAGCTACATTTCGTTAACCTATCTCTATCAATTTCTTCAACTCATTAGGTAAAACCTATTGAACTGATAGCAGGAATGTATTAGCTATTCTCAAGTGGAATAGGTACATTAGACCCATACCAAACAGGAGGAAATACAATGTCTTTAATTAATACCCCAATCAAACCATTCAAAAACATGGCATTTAAAGACGGTCAATTCGTAGAAGTGACTGAAAAGGACGTCGAAGGCAAATGGAGCGTTTTCTTCTTTTACCCTGCAGACTTCACTTTCGTGTGCCCAACTGAATTAGGTGACTTAGCTGATCATTATGCTGAGTTCCAAAAAATGGGCGTAGAAATTTACTCTGTTTCTACTGACACACATTTTACCCATAAAGCATGGCACAGTAGCTCAGAAACTATCGGTAAAATCAAATATGGCATGATTGGCGACCCAACTGGCGCATTAACTCGTAACTTCGAAAATATGCGTGAGAATGAAGGCCTTGCTGACCGTGGTACTTTCGTTGTTGACCCACAAGGTATCATCCAAGCAATTGAAATCACAGCTGAAGGTATTGGCCGTGATGCATCAGACCTGCTGCGTAAAGTGAAAGCTGCTCAGTATGTAGCTAGCCACCCAGGCGAAGTTTGCCCAGCAAAATGGAAAGAAGGTGATGCAACTTTAGCTCCATCACTGGATTTAGTTGGCAAAATCTAAATAAGAATTAAGCCACTAAAAAGTTATTTATCGGGTGTCTCGGCACCCGATTTTATTGAGGGTGCAAAAATGTTAGATAATAATTTAAAAGCTCAATTGAAAGCTTATTTAGAACGATTAACCCAGCCAGTTGAGTTAGTAGCAACATTAGACGACAGCAAACATTCTGCTGATATCCAAGCGCTATTAAAAGAAATCGAACCATTATCCGATAAAGTCACTTATCGTGAAGATAATAACGCTAATGTACGTAAACCATCTTTTCTTATTACCAACCCAGGGAAAGAAACGGGTGTTCGCTTTGCGGGCTCGCCATTAGGTCATGAATTTACTTCATTGGTTTTAGCATTATTGCAAACCGGTGGTCATCCATCAAAAGAAGCACAAGAATTACTTGAACAAATTCGTCAGTTAGACGGTGAGTTTCATTTCGAAACCTATTATTCGCTCTCTTGTCATAACTGCCCAGATGTTGTTCAGGCATTAAACTTAATGGCGATTTTAAATCCGAAAATCACACATACTGCGATTGACGGAGGCATGTTCCAAAATGAAATTCAGGAACGTAATATCATGGGCGTTCCTGCTGTATTCTTAAATGGTAACGAGTTTGGTCAAGGTCGCATGACCTTAGCTGAAATCGTTAACAAAGTAGACAGCAATGCAGAAAAACGTACTGCAGAATTGTTAAATCAAAAAGATGCATTTGATGTGTTGATTGTGGGTAGTGGCCCTGCTGGTGCATCAGCTGCTGTTTATTCTGCTCGTAAAGGTTTAAATACAGGTCTTATTGGTGAACGTTTTGGTGGCCAAGTTCTTGATACTGTTGATATTGAAAACTATATTTCAGTACCGAAAACCGAAGGTGCAAAACTTGCTGGTGCATTAAAAGCCCATGTTGATGATTACCAAGTGGATGTGATTGATAGCCAAACTGTTAGTCGTTTAATTCCAGGGGCGTCAGAAGGGGAATTACACCAAATTGAAACGGCATCAGGTGCAATTTTAAAAACTCGTAGCTTAATTATTGCGACAGGTGCCCGCTGGAGAAATATGAATGTTCCCGGTGAAAATGAGTACCGTACTCGTGGTGTAACTTATTGCCCACACTGTGACGGCCCACTGTTTAAAGGAAAAAGAGTTGCTGTTATTGGTGGTGGTAACTCAGGTGTTGAAGCTGCAATTGACTTAGCTGGCTTAGTTGAACACGTAACAGTATTAGAATTTGCTCCAGAAATGAGAGCAGATGCGGTATTACAGAAAAAATTACGTAGCTTAGGCAATGTAGAAGTTATCTTAAATGCGCAAACCACAGAAGTGTATGGCGATGGCACTAAGTTAACTGGCCTAAAATACAAAGATCGTACTAATGATTCTATGCACGATATTGCATTAGCAGGTATTTTCGTTCAAATCGGTTTATTACCTAATACACAGTGGTTAGAAGGTACTGTTGAGCGTAATAAGATGGGTGAAATTGTTGTTGATGCCCGTGGCGAAACTAATATCAAAGGTGTATTTGCTGCCGGTGACTGTACAACAGTTCCTTATAAGCAAATCATTATCGCCGCAGGTGAAGGTGCTAAAGCCTCATTAAGCGCCTTTGATTACTTAATTCGCACGAGTGCAAAATAAGTAAATCAAAAATAATCAATAAGTTATAGAGAAAGGCATCTTTTTTAAGATGCCTTTTTTTGTACATAAGTTATTAGCTAATTAGATACTGATATAACTAAACAAAGTAATATTCGATTCACCAATGAAGAAATTAAATGGATCAAAAAACAAGTTAGATAATTATTGGTTTTCAAGTGAGTTGCTTTAATAATAATCCGCTCTTTTATTCAATAGATAAGAGAGCGGTTTTTTTATTTAAAAATCAATATAATCAACCTGAAAATCTATCACATAACTCTTGGAGTTTATTAACCATTCTAGCTATATGAAAACCATCACATGTCGCATGATGAACTTGGATAGATATCGGTAATAAAAATTTGTCATTTTGTTGAGTATATTTTCCCATAGTAAAAATAGGGGGAAAATAATCTTTTATATTAGCGACATTTAAATTAAACCCATCAAAACTTACCCATGGGATCATCGAAATACAGAAGTGATTTTCAGGAAAATTAGCTTTTGCGGATAGACTTAGATTATCTTTATATTTTTGATAATCTTGATTATATCCTTCTAGAAAAGGACACCAATCCTCAAAGTATTCACTCCATAACTCTGAAAAAGTCTCAGTTTCTGGATGAAAAATAGTGTATGCGGGATTGATATAATCCCAAATAACTAAATCGTTATCCTTGATCGCCATTCTAGACTCAGGGTAGCTATTAACCGTTTTCGCAATCAAATAAATCATTACAGGATAAAACTTAAGATTATTTTTAGCTAATACTGTCTTTAAAGCAGTAATATCAATTTTAGTTGTTAAGCTAAAACTACACTGTAGGTCATGTCGATAATGTAAGAAATGTTCTTTTCTATTCCATTGTTCTAATTTGATTTTTTGATAATTCATTTTTAAAGCCCTTCTTGTTAAGTAATAAAATTGTTTTTAACGAAGAAGGGCAAAACGGGTTGTCTGAATAGGTAGCATAATCGCTCCTTATATATTTAATGTTTTAGTTAGATAAAAAAAGCAAAATAATAAGAGCGAATTGTTACACTAAATATCAAAAATTAAAGGTATTTTTGTGCTTTTATCAGATTACGATATTATTATTTTGGAGATAAATATTAATTGTATTATGATAAAAAAGATAGAGATACACTTTAAAAATGAAGGGATTTATTATGCAAGCTAAACTTGCTTATCAATGGAAACAACAAAGACGTGGAAGACTCTCTTTTTTAGGCCTAGAAATTGCTTGGACAATTTTCTTCGCTATTGCAGAGAACTTAGCAGATCGATGGTTTATATTACTTTATCCCGAAAAAATAGAGTTGGTTACTGAAAATTATTTTTACTACCAATTCTCTTTCACATCTTATGGCCTAATGGAATTAGTGTTTTTAATAATACAAGTTTACATATTTACGCTTATTTTATCTCAACGTGTGAGAGATATTGGTATAAAATATCCTGTCATTATTTCACTTATTTTTACAGCTAGTCCAATAGTATTAATGCCATATTTTTTATTTAATGCACCAACTATGATGATGGTATTTTCTTTTGTTTTATTACTTGGGGGGCTTGTTGCATTATTAGCACCATCTGCTTATAAAGTTGATATTAACAAAGTCTCAAAAGAGAAAGATAACAACAGTAAAATGGATAGTTAAAAAGTCAGTAAAATAAAAAAAGAAAAGCATCATTTAGATGCTTTTCCTGATCTAGCGGTAATACTTTTCAAGTTATTAGGACATAATCTCAATTATGCCTTTTTGTCCATCAACTCTGACTTTTTGACCATTTCGTAAAATATTCAATACATTACGTATGCCCATTACAGCAGGTAATCCTAACTCTCGGGCTGTAACCGCACCATGGGACAGAGGCCCACCACTTTCTGTAATAATACCAGATGCACGATAAAAGAGAGCCGTCCATGCAGGGTTAGTTGTTCTTGCTACTAAAATGGCATTTTGTGGAAATTCAGCAAAATTCTCTGGGCCATAAACAAGATAAACTTCACCTTCAATAACACCTGCACTACCAGCTAGTCCCTTTAATTGATGTTCATTTGTATTTAATTCATTACAACTATCCTCACCATAGATCCATTGTGGTGTGACTGATTTTGCTTTTAGATATCCTGCCTTGTTTTGGTATATATGATGACGTAACTTATTCCATTCAGTAGGATTATCTGCAAGAATTGCATCAGCTAAAGGGTGTTCATTAGCAAAATAAATATCCATTGGGCAATCTAAAACACTACGGATAACCAATCGCTCTCCTAAAGCTTTTAATCCGCGACGCATAGGTAGGGCTAATCGAGTTGTTTGATAATGCTCTAAGTCATCAAGTGCAGTATAAACACGAGCTAATCGAATAATCTCTTGTAAGAAAAAGCGTAGCTCTTCAGGTGCATCAGAGATAATTGAAAATTCTGTTTCTGACTGCAGGATCTTTTTGCCTAATGGATCATCTGTTTGTTTATCATCTGTTAAATCTGCCATTGCTTTAATTTGAGTTAATACAATATGTGGGGCATCTAACCAAGTAGGATGATATGCATCAAAATCTAATTCTCTATGACCATGATTAGCTAAGAATAAGGTAAATTGCTGGTAAAAATGAGGATCACATACCTCAATTTCTTGCATAATACTTTCAGGAACAATGGATGTTATAAGTTTGATAAGTTGGGAGTGCTGTCGAACATAACGAGAAAGAGCCCAAAGTTCCGCATTCACTTGTCCAGTTTTAGTTTCAGACATAGCAATTAAATTATCGAATGCTGTATGTGCATATTTTTCTTCTTTAAAGAAGAGTTTTAGCAATGCCATCAATGCAGAATAGAGTGAGCGCTGAGTTAAGGATATGGCAATGTTAGGTAAAAAGTAATCAGCACCTAGTTTATTAATTCTTTGCACATAATCCCATAGTTGAGGCAAACTTTTATCCTGCAATGGCTCATTCATCAATGCGCCAATAGAGATTAAATATTTATCTAAATCACGCATCCAAGTGATAGGTAATTCCTGTACCCAACTGAATTTTTGTGCAATTTCAGGCAAAGATTTTAACAGGGTAGGTAAATCATTCATCATCGATGTAGGGAGACGATTACTATACAAGGAAACTGCATTTTGGTTGCCGTAAATATAATAATCTTGCATCCCGAACCATTTACCATTAAATGAAGGAAGCCCCATAAGATTAAGGCTAAAGTTTAATGATGAATGAAAACCCGCTTCACACATATCCCATGTTAATGGTGTGATAGGATTAGGAAATCTTTCTGCTGATTCTTCTCTTGTCCAAATTGGGGCAATTTGTGTCACATTACGTGATTGCAAAAGCCATAATCTTCCATCATGAAATGCCCATTCTATATCTTGAGGGAAATCAAAATATTTTTCTGCTGAGATAGCAAGTTCCGCCACTTGTTTACACTGGTTTGCTGTCAGGGAGGACATGGATTGTTGAGCAGATTTAAGTGGTAATATTTTAGTACCATTATCAACCATAACAATGGCATTTATTTTTTGAGCAATCGTTTCTTGTTTTAATGTGAAACTCTCTCTATCAATAAGAAATTCATCAACAGGATCTTCACCAGCAACAACAGTTTCACCTAATCCAAATGCAGCATTAATTAATACAGTAGAAAGAGAGCCTTGAACGGGATCAACAGAAAAAGCCACACCCGCAGCTTCATTTTCTTGGACGTTAATCATTCTTTGTAGCACAACTGCCATTGATGCTTGAGTATGGGGTAAATTTAAATGTTGGCGATAGAGCATAACGTGAGTGTGCCATAAAGATGCATAACATTGGCGAATTGCATCCAGTAAATTAGGCAAAGTTTTAACACCTAATACCGTATCGTGTTGCCCTGCAAAGGCGGCTCCAGGCATATCTTCTAATGTTCCGGAAGATCTTACGGCTAAAGCGGTATTATTTAATTGGAGTTCATTTAGTCTTGAACTTAAAGAATGAACTAAGCTCTCTGGCATGGATGCTTGTAAAATTAAATGACGAATATTTTTACTAACAACTTCAATTTCTTGCTTTTTTTCTGATAATAAACGATTAATTTCAGGTAGTAAGGGGGTGATAAATAACTGGTAAGCTTGACAAGAGAGGATTAAACCATCCGGAACAGGCAGTGATTGAATTGTTTTTGCTAAACTCGCGCCTTTACCCCCACTAATAGATACTTCAGAAGCAATAGGCTCGTTAATTTTATAAATGAGTTCCATATTCGACCTTATTATTTTTACAAGTGATGTAAAGCACCAATGATGCAAGCAAAGCACCGACAATAACATCAATGCCGTAGTGATAATGTAAATAGACAGTTGCTAAAATAAGTCCTATTAAGATAGGAGATAAGCAATACGCTGTTTTTCGATAACTTGAAAAATAGAAAAAGCCAACAATATAAAGAGTGATCCCTGTATGCAATGAAGGAAAAACATCCATTCCTGTAATTCCTTTATCAACAAGATCAGTCAGAAATAATGTCATGGCACCAGAGTAAACTGGATAGTTAAAATCAGAAGGAAAAGCAGAGTAAGGGCCGGCTGCGGGGATAGAGAAGTAACCAATAAAGCCGAAAAAATACATTAGCATTAAGCCGAAAAAATAGTTTTTAGTCAGTATATTATTTCGGCTAAAAAAGAAGAAAAGGGCACTGCCAATAATCAAGAAGTAGAAACTAAAATAGCAAAAAGAAAGAAATTCACTTAGCCAGCCTGACTGTAAATAAATTGTCCATTCTGGCAAGCTTTTTCCAAGCCATAGGAATTTATCTAATTTATATAAAATATCATCAAAACTCCATTGATATAAACCATAGCGGATCGACTTAAACAGAGGAAAAATAGTCCAACAAGCAATCAGTTGTAATAAACCAAACCAATAGAATCGAGAATAAGAGGTTGTTTGTTGTGTTTTGTATCCAACAAAAACGAGTATCACCCATAAAAAGAAGCCTAAAAATATGGGGAACAACATTTCTGTCGCATTCGTTAACCAACTTCCATAAGCCCCCAATGCCCAAATAATAAACAGTTGTAGAGAAAATAAATGGTTAAAAAGCATCCTGGCTTTCATGGTTAACATATTTGAGCGCCTTTCTTCCTTATTAAGATAAAACCGAATAGTGTACTGGCTAAACTTATACCAATAAATACAGGAAAAAAGAATAGGAGTACGACTAAGATGGGAGCCCAAATGGCAGTCGCAATAGCGCCACCTAATATTTTAAAAAAGCTGATAGTATTCCGAGCATCAGCAAAATGAGACGCAATAAATGACGATAATAATATTGGAAATAAAATATACATGAATAAAAATGAAACATAACGCCAAATTAATATAGAAAATTGAGAATTTCTTTCTATATTTTGATTATCATTATTTGATCTATACAGATTGTTTTGATAGTCAATAAAGGATTCAGCATAAGAATGACCGTCCTTATTTTTATTAAAAGCATAGGCTGATGCTTTCTCAAAAATATCAATATTTAGACAATTAACAGAAATTCTATTTAGTGCTGTAGAAACTTCCGTATGAATATTTTGTTCCCATTCTCTGGTTGACAAAATATCTTTTTGTGAGTTTATAAAAATATTTTCGCCAATATAAACTTCAACTTTTGAACTGAATTTATCAGGGGCTATATAAAACAAGCCCATAGGGATAATATCAAAAACTACTCCCTCACTGATTAATGTTCTAATCATTCTCGCAGCCCCTCGTTGATAAGGTAATGGCTGGAAACCCCACTCACTACTGCCTTCTGGAAATAAGAGTAAATCACCACCTGCTTTTATATGTGCAATTGCAGCCTCAGAAGGACTTGAAAATATATTTGCATTTACACCTAAACGTTGTCTATCCTTTTTCCTAACTACGGGAATGCCCGTAAAAAAAGTTCTCATTAAAGGACTGTTTAATAATTGAATTGATGCTAAAGCCTGAGCTTGAGGAAATGCCTTTAATGCAATATAACCATCAAAAGCACTGTTCCGATGACTACATAGAATTAACTTTGGATGTGTATTTTCAGCTTGATATCTATTATGGTAAATAAGTGAAATTTTGGAAAAGTAGATTTCTCTAATTGCACTTGAGATGCATTGATAATAAAAAGGGAGCGGAGAACCTGCAACAAACGAGGAGGTTTTTTTTATTGGAGAAGGTAATATTGAATTAGGCATAAGATTTCCTTACATTATTCCTTCTGCAAAAACATATCACGCTCTTAAAAAAAGTAACACTAAAAAATCAAAATTTAAAATGCATTGTTAGAATAAATTATTTTACTAATTTGAGGCTCTTAATTCTAATGAATAAAATGGAAATGAGAATGATTCAGCTTAGGCTTGCAGAGCCACAAGAAGCAAAAAGATTGTGGTATTTACGAAATCAAGCATTACGATTTGGTTGTGAAAATGTTTACCCATCAGAGATTTTAGCCGCATGGACTCCTGATGAAATGCCAGAAGGTTATCGGCAGGCTATTATCGATAATCCATTTTATGTGATTGATTATCAAGAATACAATATACCTGTTGCTTCGGGTTTTTTAGATGTTAAAACGGGTTTTGCTGAAGCCATTTTTACATTACCTGAATACATGGGAAAAGGATTTGCAGGATTAATTTTAAAGCAACTAAAGCATGAGGCAATTAAAAGAGGACAATCCAAATTATTTTTAGATGCAACACCTAATGCAGTATTATTTTATTTAAAACAGGGTTTTAAAGCATTAGAAGAGCGTGATTATTATTCTGATTTAGCGAAAGCAAGCTTACATTGTTACCGCATGTACATTGATTTAGATTAGCTACTTGTATTTAGATAATCTTAAAAGGATTATTTTTATAATGAACTAATAATAAAAAAGCTATTCTTAAAATGCGGTATAAATTTATTTTTATCATTTTTTGAATTAGCTTTTATATTAATAACATAAAATAGCAATCCTCATGATGTTGCGATATTGTAAAGGATTACAATATCTTTAGGATAAATATTATGCAAAATGTGTTATTAACGTTATGGCCGTTATTTGCGTTAATTGCGCTAGGTGCAATTTTAAGAAGAAATAAAACGTTTGAACCAGCATTTTGGGTGGGGGCTGAAAAACTTAACTATTTTTTACTTTTTCCTGCCTTATTGATAAATAGCTTGGCAAATGCACCTTTATTGGATCCTCAATTACCCCACCTTGCTGGGGCTATTTTTTCTGTCGTTTTAATTGTCACTATATCGTGCGTTATCTTGAAAAAAATAACAGGGTGGTCTGCTGGTCGCTTTGGTGCAATTGTTCAAGGCAATATTCGATTTAACACTTATTTAGGTTTAGCAATTGTTGCTGATTTATTTGGGGTTGAAGGTTTGGGAATAGCTGCTTTGATTTTAGCAACACTAGTTCCCCTATCAAATGTGACCTCAGTACTTTGTTTAACAGCAGGGCAAAATGTGACTTTGCGTCAGCTGGTATTGCCTATCATAAAAAACCCTTTAATTATCTCTTGTGTTATTGGCATCATAATAAATTTGTCAGGGATTGGGCTTCCTTTTGGTAGTGATCAATTCTTGAAATTGTTAGCTGCAACGAGTTTACCTTTAGGCCTTATTTGTATTGGTGCAGCATTGCATCTATCAACACTAAAAGCAGAAAGCAAAATGATTGGTATTAACACTGTTACCCGTTTGCTTATAGTACCGATAATCGCGTATAGCGTTGCTTATTTTCTAGGTCTATCTTCATTAGTTATGATGCTTTTAGTTATTTTCTTCTCTATTCCAACAGCACCAACTTCTTACATTTTAACTCGTCAATTAGGGGGGGACTCTGAGTTAATGGCGGGAATTATTACATCTCAGACAATGTTTGCTGCAATTACATTGCCTATCGTATTAAGTTTTCTATCAGGATAATTTTTTCGAGACATCAATGTAAGTAAAATATCCTTTATCTTTAAGCAACTATAATTTTGTGGTGTTTTTTTATATAAAAAAATAATACTTTTTATTATCTTTATTTTTCATTTGGTTAAAATGGGAAAATAAAAATGATTATTTCAAATGCAAATATCAGTTGTAAAAAAGCAACTAAATTATCGGATAATTCGCCATCTAAATTAATGAGTATTTGGGAAAAAATAAAAGATTGGTTTGGGCTAAGCCAGCAAGAAAAAGTATTAACCTTAATTAAAAACATCCACTTTAAAAAAGATGCAACAACTTTAGAGAAAAATAGAGATTTCTTTGATCTAAAAAAAATTGCAGGAGATCACTATAAAAACAATTTAAGGTATAAAGTGGAGAATGATGAAATATCTTATATTATTGATTTTGGTGATGATTCCATTGAATCTAGAAGTAGTATTATACCATTTATTGAAGCTATAAAAAATGAACTTAATCTTGATTTAAAAAATTATAGTAATGAAGATCTAACTGCATTTATTAATAATTATTATAAATTATCTACATTAAGTAATAAAGAAATAAATTATGAAGAAAAAACTATTGCGTTTATAGCGGTTCTTATAGAATGCATTAATGCTAATAAAAAACCTCTTAGTAAACAAGGTTTTTCTCTTAATACTTTTGATGAAAAAAAATTATTTAATGATAAATATGAATATTTAAAAGAAAATAGTAAAAAGTTTTTCGGAAAAATTAATACCAAGAAATTAATCGATAATATATATGATTCTGCAAATCAACATAAGTACAAAAATCTTAGAGAACAGGTAGAAAAAGATATTCCAAGATATGATTTAAAATTCAATGATGAAAATATATCTGACATTAGTGTATTAGAGGAAAAATTAAAACCATTAAATAATAAAGATACTATGATTATTTTTGAATTGCTTAATCAAGGTATTTTTCCAATGATAAAAGATTCTTTTGAAGAATATGATCCTATTGCTTCAATGTATTCCCCCTTTACAGGAAGGACATCTGTTAATATAAAAAATAAAGGTAACTTATACACTATAATTGTTAACAATGAAAAGATAATTACAGAGTCTGATATTAATAAAGTGAGTCAGTTATCAGATTCTATTTTAAATGACTTTGATTACAATTCTATAAATTTATATATGAAAAATTTTATCGACTCCCCTGTATCAAAGGAAAAGTTAGATGCTTCATTAGCTCGGTATAAAAGTGAAATGAAGAAGATATTTATAGACAACGTAGACAACATAGACAACATTGGCGATAAATTTAATTACAAAGGAAGTAGATTTGCTTTGCTGGAAGAAAATATGAATATTAAATTTGAATTTAATCCTGACTTAATGAAAAAACTATCCATTTCAACTAATGAAAGTAAAGTTGAATACAGTTTATTAAAATCTTGATTTGGGATAAAGGGGGCTTCTTGCTATTATGGTTATAAATCAATAATAAGTAAGAGGCTCTTTTTATGTCACAACCTCATCACCTTGAAATCCAAGCAGTTATTACCAAACTAAAAGAACAATATCAAAATGCTGTTGATGCATTACGTAATGCAATTGTTGATTACGCACAAGATGGAAAATTACCCGATGTAAAACAAAGAGCTGAAGGATTATTTGCTTATCCTCAATTAACGGTATATTGGTCTGGTGAAACGAAAACGGAAGATAAAACAAGAGCTTATGGGCGTTTATCTCGCTCAGGAACTTATTCTACCACTATTACTAATCCCGCTTTATTTGAAAATTATTTATCAGAACAATTGCAACTTATTGCTGATGCCTACTATACAACTTTTGAAGTCAGCGCCTCAAAACAAGAAATTCCTTATCCTTTTGTCATTGATGGAACAGGCATTGGCTTTGATAGAAAAATGAGTGCTTCTTTAGCTAAATATTTCCCGACAACTGACTTATCTAAAATTGGTGACGAAATTACTGATGGATTAATTTGTGATAGGGATATTTTACCACTTTCTCATTTTGATGCTTTGCGTACAGATTTTTCATTGGCTCGTTTAAAACATTACACCGGTACATTACCTGAAGATGTTCAACCTTATATTTTATTCACTAACTATAACCGCTATGTTGATGAATTTGTTCGTTGGGCTTGTGAACAAGTTACAGACAAAAATAGTCCATATTGTGCGCTTTCTTGTGCTGGCTTTCAGCAAATTACGGCTGAAACTGTTGATCCTGAAAAGTTAATATCCGATTTAACTTGGAAAAAATATCAAATGCCAGCCTACCATTTAATTGCAAAAGAAGGTCCAGGAATAACATTAGTTAATATTGGTGTAGGGCCTTCAAATGCAAAAACAATTTGCGATCATTTAGCTGTTTTACGCCCTCATGTTTGGTTAATGATTGGCCATTGTGGTGGTTTACGTGAAAGCCAACAACTTGGCGATTATGTATTAGCGCATGCATATTTACGTGATGATCATATTTTAGATGACGTATTACCACCTGATATTCCAATTCCTAATATTGCTGAAGTGCAGCGCGCGCTTTACGATGCAACAAAAATAATTAGTGGAAAACCGGGGCATGAAATAAAACAAAGATTAAGAACAGGAACTGTTGTGACAACAGACGATCGTAACTGGGAATTACGCTTTTCTGTCTCAGCTAGACGATTTAACCTAAGTCGCGCCGTTGCTGTTGATATGGAAAGTGCAACAATCGCAGCACAAGGTTATCGTTTTCGAGTTCCTTATGGTACGTTATTATGTGTATCTGATAAACCTTTACATGGTGAAATTAAATTACCCGGTCAGGCTAATCATTTTTATGAAGGTGCAGTATCAGAGCATTTACAAATTGGTATTGAATCTATCGAGTTACTTAAAAAGGAAGAGGGTAGCTTGCATTCTCGTAAATTGAGAACTTTTAATGAACCGCCTTTCAGATAAATTTTAAGTAATAATAAGTCCCAAATTATAATTAATTCAATAATTTGGGATTTTTATTGAATTTCATCAAAAGTAAGTTATTTAAAAAAATTTAAAAACGTAAATGTCTCGCTGCTTTTCTTAGTCGATCATCTCCACGCCTATCATAACGTTGAGTCGTCATAATACTGGCATGCCCCATGGCATCTTTTACAGTGACAATATCTTCACCATTATCAAGCATTGCAGAAGCAAATGTTCTTCGTAGATCATGAGGAGCAAATTTATCAATACCACTTTCTTGTTGTCGAGTTTCTAAAATATAGTAAATGGCTTGATCGGTGATCCGCTCATCGGTGACATCATCAAACCGACGAATGCGAGTAAAAAGAGGACCATCTTGTGTGCCTCTTATTTCATCAATCCATAATTGAACACGATCCCAAGTATCATCGGGCATATAAGACATACGTTCTTTATTACCTTTACCTCTAACAAGAAAAGCTTGATCACGAAATTGAATGTGCTCATAGTTAATAGCCACTATTTCTGAACGACGCAATCCACAACCTAATAACACACTTAATATTGCTGCATCTCTTAAACCTTTCGACGAACTGTCTTTTTCACAACTTCTAAATAAAGCACGAATTTCATGACTTGTTAGAGCTCGGCCTTTGGGTAATCTACTTCCTCTTACCGATTTAACTTGGCGGATATGCTGATAACTTTCAGTATCCATTTGTTTCATTGCCCAAGCTTCTAAAGCGACACCTTTTAACGCAGCAAGATAAGTATTGATAGTAGCGGGGGCTTTATTGGCATCAGATAACATGTCAATAATAGCTTGAATATGATGACGGCGAAGTGCTCCCCATTGGCAATTTTTAAGAGAAGAAAAACCGATCATCTTAGCAACAATAGTTAAAAACGATCCCATTGTTTGACGACTACGTTTTGAACCCAAACTCATTAAATATGCCATTGCAGGATTAGTATGAGCAGGCGAGGTGAATGTTGCATTCAGATCCAATAATGTTTGTTTTTCAGACAAAACTAGCGATGTTTCAGGTGTTAATTCCTGATCGTCGTGGTGAAATTCCACTGTGATTTCCTTATTAAATCAACATAACCATGATGAATATTCTATCAGATCCAAAAAAGAAAAAAGCTACTTTTTCAAAGGTACATTTTAATAAGTAGAGATGATCTTGTTTGTTTTCGCATCAGAGTGATGGTGATGTGAGCTATTTTAGCGTGAATAAGCATCAAGAGAATTTTTGGTAAAAAACGAGGCAAGTCGTGTTAAGAAAAAGTGCAGGGAATAAGAAGAGAAAAAGGGGGGACATACCGTTTTCACACCCAATTTTTACCGTTATTCTTGAGTCGATAAAGGTAAAATTTTGGGTGTGAAATAATCAATAGCTATTTAAATCACTCTTTATAAATTGCGACAACAGGTTTTCCGTCATTACCAATTGTGCCACGATACATACCTTCAGAATTAAAACTCATTGTGTAGTTACCTGTTTTATCTAATACGATAACACCACCACTACCATTAATGGCTTTAACTTCATCAAGTGCATTTTGAGCAGCCTCTTCTAAAGGTAAATTTTTATATTTAACTTGGGCTGCGATATTGAAGGCAGTTAATGTTCTGATAAACATTTCACCCGATCCTGTTGCGGAGACAGCAACCGTTTCATTATCAGCATAGTTACCCGCACCAATAATTGGGGAATCACCAACTCGGCCATAACGTTTGTTTGTCATTCCTCCTGTAGAAGTTCCTGCCGCCAAGTTACCATGTTGATCAAGAGCAACTGCACCAACAGTGCCATATTTATAATCGTACATCATAGGATCAACAAAAAGTGCCGCTGTTTTACCATCATGATCTAAAACAACTTGTTCTTTTTCTATTGCTTTTTGAAGTTGTTGCCAACGATGTTCGGTTTTAAAATAAGAAGGATCTACAATAGTAAGCCCTTGTTCTTTAGCAAAAAGATCAGCACCATTTGATACCATCATCACATGTGGACTTTTTTCCATCACGGCAATGGCGGCGTTAATTGGGTTTTTAATAGTGGTAACACCTGCAACAGCACCGGCTTTACGGGTTTTACCATCCATAATAGAAGCATCAAGTTCATTACGACCATCATGAGTAAAAACGGCACCTTTCCCCGCATTAAATAATGGTGAATCTTCCATGACATTAATGGATTTTTGAACAGCTTCTATGCTGGTGCCTCCACTATTTAAAACAGCATATCCGGCATTTAATGCTTCGGTTAATTTTTCTTTATATTCCTTTTCTTGTTCTGGCGTAATGGTGTCTTTAGTGATTGTTCCTGCACCACCATGAATAACAAGGCGAATAGGAGAATCGCTATTTGCGAAAACAGAGGTAGCAAACAGGGTGCAAAGTGTCATTGTGGCAAGTTTATATTTGATATTATTCATATAACCCTTCTTGTTTTTAATTAAAATTGACTGGATATCATCATATGGATTTTACAATCTTGATCTTAAATTCTAATTAATTACATCAACGTACTTTGATAACTAATTGCAATAATCACTATATAAAAAGTTTAAGGTATAAGTGGTCTGAACACTCAACTTTCTTTTTAATTTGTCGATCTTCATCATGGATTAGTTTGTTTTTATTTTTCAATAGAAAGAAATCAATGCGTTGTGTTTTTTAGTATTTTTTCTTAATGAAGGGAATAAATATAAATCGTAGCTAATAATATTTTTAAAAAATAAAAATAAAAATAAAAATAATAATGCTATTTTTTACTTTTTATTTTCATTTATATGATGAAATTTAAACTATAAAATTTGTTAAATTATAAAAAAAATACAATTTTTGATGATTTTAAATTAGGAAAAACTCAATTGTAAATTGAAATTATTTATCAATAAATTAATAGAACTTTAAATTTAATTAATAGTTGATAACTTTTGTTACTATTTCACCTGTATTTTTATGTAATAAATACGGAGTTTCTATATACAATTTGTGTCTTTCCTTGAATAATCAAAAATAGATGATGGATTATGTGATAAAAGTACTACATTAATTTGAGTTAAAGCTCTATTATAATAACATAATATTTATAATTCATAAGGTTAGCTTTTTATATTTTATTTTTTATAGTGAGTGCGTTAGCGTTATCAATACAAATGAACTATTTTTAAATAGATATAAAATAAAAATATACGTCTCATTATTTAACTATTTTCTTACATACAGCGGATAAACATATTTTTGGTATTCTTTTATGGCTAAAGGAAGGTTAAATAATTTATATGAAAAATCAAAAAAAGAGTCGTTTTTTTGTTTATAGCATCATTCTCGTTGCGATTGTTGTCGCGGGAGTTTTTTGGTGGAAATCTCAAGCACCAACACTTCCTTCAGGATTTGCTCAAAGTAATGGGAGAATAGAAGCAACAGAAATTGATATTTCAACGAAAACGCCGGGAAGAATAGACTCTATTTTAGTTCAAGAAGGTGATTTTGTTAAAGCGGGTGAAGTGTTAGCAAACATGGATACTCGAACACTTAAAGAACAACTTCATGAAGTTCAAGCTCAATTAAACCAAGCAAAAAGCAGTGTGATCACTGCGCAGTCTGCATTATCACAACGTAAAAGTGAACAACTTGCAGCTCAAGCTGTTGTTCGTCAACGTATCGCTGAACTTGATGCCGCCCAAAAAAGACTTAATCGTTCTCGTGCATTAGTAAAAACGAATGCCATTTCTATTCAACAATTAGATGATGATATTGCAAGAACAGAAGGGGCAAGAGCAGCGGTTGAAGCCGCTAAAGCGCAAGAAACCGCAACGATAGCGGCAATAGAATCGGCTAAAGCGGGGATCATTCAAGCCAATACAAAAGTGGATGCAGCAACAGCAACCGAAAGACGTATTTTGGCGGAATTGGATGACAGTATTTTAAAAGCACCGCGCAATGGTCGTGTTCAATATCGTGTTGCAGAGCCTGGTGAAGTTTTAGGTGCTGGCGGTCGTGTATTAAATATGGTTGATCTCAGTGATGTGTATATGACTTTCTTTTTACCAACAGAAGCCGCGGGTAAAGCTGCATTAGGAAGTGAAGTTCACATTATTTTAGATGCCGCACCTCATATCGTTATTCCTGCCAAAACAACTTATGTTGCCAGTGTCGCTCAATTTACACCCAAAACGGTAGAAACAGATAACGAAAGATTGAAACTCATGTTCCGTGTAAGAGCTCGTATTGCTCCTGAATTACTTGAAAAACACCTTGAATATGTCAAAACAGGTTTACCCGGGCGTGCTTATATTCGTTTAGATCACAACCAATCTTGGCCAACTGATTTAGAGGTGAAATTACCACAATGAGTCAAATAATGAGAACGCAAAGTCATTCTCATATCATTGAATTGACTCATGTATCCCAACATTATGGCGATACCAAAGCGCTTGATGATGTGACATTGACTATTCCTGCGGGAAAAATGGTCGGATTAATTGGCCCTGATGGCGTAGGAAAATCGAGCTTGATCTCTCTTATTTCTGGTGCGAGAGAGATTCAAACAGGACAAGTGATTGTTTTAAACGGAGATATGAATGATGTTGAACATCGAAGAGCCGTTTGTCCTCGCATTGCTTATATGCCTCAAGGGTTAGGTAAAAACCTTTATCACACACTTTCTGTTTTTGAAAACGTTGATTTCTTTGGCCGTTTATTTGGTCAATCAAAACAAGAACGGGCAGAACGCATAAATGACTTACTTGAAAGTACCGGTTTAGCGCCATTTAGAGATAGACCTGCGGGTAAACTTTCTGGGGGAATGAAACAGAAACTAGGTTTATGTTGTGCGCTTATTCATGATCCGGAATTGCTGATCCTTGATGAACCCACTACAGGAGTTGACCCATTATCACGGGCACAATTTTGGGAATTAATTAATCGTATACGTAAGCGTCAAAAAAATATGAGCGTATTAGTTGCGACCGCTTATATGGAAGAAGCTGAACGTTTTGATTGGCTGGTTGCTATGGATGCAGGAAAAATATTAGCAACAGGTCACGCGGATGAATTAAAAGCCAAAACTCATACTAATGAACTAGAAGCTGCTTTTATCGAATTATTACCAGAAGAGAAAAAGAAAGATCACCAAAAAGTTATTATCCCGCCAAGAAATAAAAGTGACGATGATACTATCGCCATTGAAGCACAAGATTTAACCATGCGTTTTGGTCAGTTTGTTGCCGTAGACCATGTTAGCTTTCGTATTCCTAAAGGAGAAATTTTTGGTTTCTTAGGATCGAATGGTTGTGGTAAATCAACCACCATGAAAATGCTAACTGGTTTACTAGAAGCCAGTGAAGGGCGAGCCTGGTTATTTGGTCAAGAGGTTGACCCTAAAGATATCGAAACTCGCCGCCGTGTCGGTTATATGTCACAAGCATTTTCACTTTATAGTGAATTAACGGTACGTCAAAACCTAGAGTTACATGCCAAGCTTTTTCATATTCCAGAAGATGAAATTCCTCAACGAGTTAAAGATATGAGTGAGCGTTTTAATTTAACCGACGTCGAAGAAATGATGCCAGATGGCTTGCCATTAGGTATTCGTCAACGTCTATCGCTTGCTGTAGCCGTTATCCATAAACCTGAAATGTTAATCCTTGATGAACCAACTTCAGGAGTTGACCCCATAGCACGAGATATGTTCTGGAACTTGATGGTTGATTTATCAAGACGTGACGGTGTCACTATTTTTATCTCAACTCACTTTATGAACGAAGCCGCGCGTTGTGACCGAATGTCATTGATGCATGCAGGTAAAGTATTAGTGACTGATACACCTGCGAATTTAGTTAAAAACAGTCAATTTGATACACTTGAAGAAGTTTTTATTGACTATCTTAAAAAGGCATCGGGTGAACAAGAAGCACCAGAACTTGATGAAAAAAAACTACAACTTCCTACATCTCCCCATGACAGTGCAGAAAAAGCATTAAAACAACGATTTAGCTTACGACGTTTATTTAGTTACAGTATTCGTGAAGGTATGGAATTACGCCGAGATCCTGTACGACTTACCTTAGCGTTATTAGGCACGGTGATCTTGATGTTTATTATGGGATACGGTATCAGTATGGACGTCGAAAACCTGCGTTTTGGTATTATGGATCGAGACAAAACAGGGCTAAGTCAGGCCTATAGCCAAAATCTTTCAGGCTCTCGTTATTTTATTGAAAAAGCACCAATCACAGATTATGACCAATTGGAAAAACGGCTTCGTAGTGGTGATATTACGGTTGCGATTGAAATTCCACCTAATTTTGCACGAGATGTTGCTAAAGGCCACACGGTAAAAATTGGTGTTTGGATTGATGGTGCAATGCCTAATCGAGCTGAAACTGTTCGTGGTTATATTCAGGCAATGCATTTAACATGGATGCTTGATATGGCTATGCGTCAACCCACTAATATTGTTGATAAATTGTCACCTATTAATATAGAAACCCGCTATCGCTATAACCCTGATGTAAAAAGTTTACCTGCAATTGTACCCGCGGTTATTCCTCTTTTATTAATGATGATCCCCGCGATGTTAAGTGCGTTGAGCGTCGTTCGTGAAAAAGAGCTTGGTTCTATTATCAATCTTTATGTTACACCTATCACCAAAGCAGAGTTTTTATTAGGTAAGCAATTTCCTTATATCTTATTAGGTATGTTTAACTTTTTTATGCTCTGTGCGCTTTCAGTCTTTGTATTTGGTGTAAGTTTTAAAGGGAGTATGTTAACGCTTTCTTTAGGTGCATTACTCTATATCACTATTGCAACAGGAATGGGATTGCTCATTTCTTGCTTTATGAAAAGTCAGATTGCAGCCATTTTTGGTACTTCAATTATTACTTTAATTCCAGCAACACAATTTTCAGGCATGATTGATCCTGTTTCGTCACTGGAAGGTATCGGTAAATGGATAGGGCACATTTATCCTACATCTCACTTTTTGACTATCTCTAGAGGGACATTCTCTAAAGGATTAAACCTTTTTGATTTACCTTGGTCTTTTATTCCTTTGCTTATCACTATCCCAATTGTTATTGGGTTGAGTGTCTTTTTCTTGAAAAAGCAGGAGGCTTAAATGTGGCGCACAATCCAAAATGTGTTTAATTTAGGCGTAAAAGAGCTACGCAGTCTCTCTCGTGATAAAGCGATGCTGGCATTAATTGTATTTGCTTTTACGGTATCAATTTATTCATCAGCAACTGTTACCCCAGGCTCATTACATCACGCGCCGATTGCTGTTGCTGATCAGGATAAATCACAGCTATCTGCACGTATTGTAAATAGTTTTTATATGCCTTATTTCTTGCCTCCCGCCGATATTACTCCTGAACAAATTGATGGTTTATTAGATAGAGGTGCTTATACCTTTGCACTTGATATTCCCCCTAATTTTCAGCGTGATCTCTTAGCCGGTCGTAAACCTGAAATACAAGTTAATATCGATGCAACCAGAATGAGCCAAGCTTTCTTAGGTAATAGCTATATCCAAAACATTGTCATGGGTGAAGCAAAAACCTTTTTAGCGAAAAATAGAACCAATGATCCACTGCCTGTTGATTTGGAAGTTAGAATGAGTTTTAACCCAAACCTAACACAATCTTGGTTTGGCTCTGTTATGGCAATTATCAATAATATCACTATGTTATCGATAGTATTAACCGGGGCTGCATTAATAAGAGAGCGAGAGCACGGCACCATTGAACACTTATTGGTTATGCCTGTAACTCCTTTTGAAATTATGCTTTCTAAGATATGGTCAATGGGATTGGTTGTATTATTGGCATCAGCCATGTCGTTGGTATTAGTCGTAAAATCGCTACTTCATGTTCCTATTGAAGGCTCTGTTTTACTGTTTATGTGTGGTGTTGCTTTAAGCTTATTTGCGACAACCTCAATAGGTATTTTTTTAGGAACAATGGCACGCTCAATGCCCCAATTTGGTTTATTGATGATTATGGTATTATTGCCATTAAATATGTTATCAGGAGGGATGACATCACGAGAAAGTATGCCTCAGTTTGTACAGGATGTAATGCAAACAATGCCAACCACACACTTTGTTAGCTTAGCGCAAGCTATTTTATATCGTGGTGCTGACTTCTCTATTGTGTGGCCACAATTCATTATCTTAGTTGTTATTGGTTCGGTGTTTTTCTCATTAGCATTATTACGTTTTAGAAAAACCATTTCGGCTATGGCCTAATAAATTTAAATATTAATCGATAAATTAACCTATTTTCTTCTATTATTAAATATAGAAGAGAATAGGTTTTTTATTAATCCAATTACTTTGAATTGGTATTTTTACTTAAAAATGAACTTTCAATAAATAACCTTCACTGAGGTAAATAATATATTTGAGATAAGATATTAAGTAAAAGTCATTAATAAATAACTTTATCCTTCATTAGAGTAATGAAATTAATATATTTTTATTGATTATTTTAAATAAGGCTAATTTTATGAAAATAATGAAAATATTAAAAAGAGAAACAATAGAAAGTAATTTTAATAAAAAAGAACAAGCTAGTATAGATATAATGGATATTAAACCAATTAGAGATAAATTATATTTACCTTACTCTATAAATGCTTGGTATACCACAACACTTAGTGAAGCGATAACATTTATTCAGCTTCCTACTGCTATATCTGGCTCTCAAATTTTACTTCATATAACGCAAGGTTCAGGTGCAAATCAAGTCGTTTTTATTGATGATGTATTATGGCCTTTAGGTCGTAAGCCCCTCTTATCATGGGATAAGGGGGCTATTGATATTATTCAATTTATTGCCCTTAATGAGACGTGGTTAGGGCGATTTATTGGCGGAGGTATGCATGTATCAGAATGACAATTTAATGTCTGTCTATAATTTGCTATTTGGGCATCAACGTTTTTTAGATAATAATACTGGTTTAACAATAGATAGAAGTAAACAGCATTTTGTTTTTAATCCTGATGGCGTTTTATCAAATAATAGACATACAATCGGATATACACGTTTAGAGTCACAACCTAATGGAGATGCAACAACTGAAGGCCAATCCTTACAAATATTGGGTTATCTCTATGTATATAAAGCAACAAAAGATAAGTATTGGCTAAATAAGGCTATCTGGTGTTTTAATGCCTATATTAAATATTTCTATCAATGCCAAGAAATACCTGATCCCCCACATGATAGATGGTTAAGTCAATGGATTATTAATGGCAAAGAGCCTACTTTATCTAATTGGCCAATTAATTTTGATGAACCCACTAATTCAGGGTTTATTGATACTGAAATTATGTTTGTTGATGGAACTTGTCAAATACCACACGGTGCTCCTTATTGGGGAGAATATCTTGATATCGTGACACAAGCTTATCGTGGCGTATTATCTTATCCCAACATAAATGCCCGAGTTGTCGCACTAAATAATGACGGAAGTATTAATTGGAGACAAAAAGGTGAGTCTGTTGAATTAGCATGGTTAATTGATTTATATGGACGAAAAATTGATAACCAAGGTCATATTTTAGAAGAAAGGGCAATTGAACCTAAAGGCTATGTAAAAATGACATCGCCAATTAATGGATTATGGAAATTGTGTCATGCAAATATTCAACCTGTAGAGAAAGGTGGTTTTCTGATAAAACGAAATATGGCATGGCATAATCGACCACTCAATATTCCTATTATCGATAAGAGAAATTATGGTAATGCAGCTGATGCAGAAGAGTGGTTTTTAGAGGCCAGTTATACATTATGGAAAATAACAAATGAACACCGTTATTGGTTAGCTTGGCGAAATAGTGCATTAATGTGCATGAGATATGCAAATATTGATTCTAATGATAAATTCTTCAGACAATCTACCACGGAATTAAGCCCGTTTACTGATGGGATCTCCTATGAATATCATTATCCCAAGGATCGCCATATTTCTCTTGATAGAAATAAGCAGGGGTTTATCAGAATAAAAACGGATGGAAATGCTGCGGTGACTTTAGAGCAACAAAGTATTTCAAAGAAAATTGATAAAAACTCGAAAATAACCATTAATGTGGGAGGGGGGGATAAAAATAAAGCCCCATTAAACGTCAGAATTAATATGGGTATTATTCCGCAAAAGAACAGCCATGCTGTGAAAAATTGGTTTTTGCCACTACCTCATACTCCTACAAATAGTAACGTAATAAAATATGAATTTAGTGTAAGTTCGTTTATTAAAAAAAATGAAGATATTGAATATCTTACAGTTAATGATGTGGGATATATTAAACTTGACGAAGATATCGAGACTTCATTTGAGTTCGAAGATAATATTATTGATGGTCGTTCAGCAGTTGTACAACATGTGCGACTTAAAGAGAACAGTAAAATAATGGTGGGTTTTTGGCTAACAACTGTAGGAAAGGCGATACCGACATCATTTACGTATAAATTGCATAGGGATAAATGGAAAATCATTATTTACGATGCTGATCTCTGGCGTTGGTATTGGATATTACCTATGACGAAAGGTCAGTGGTCTACTATTCAATTAAAGCCTGAAACACTTATATTAATGGATTATCAACCTTATTATTCAGGCGATGAAATTAAACCTACACATCCGAATTTACAAGCAGTCTCTAGTGTCACTCTTGCTATTTATGAACTTGAAAAAAATGATAGTTCAGAAATCACTTGGTATTGCTTTAACGATATACCAACTCATTTTAATGATCTTGATGGTTGGACACATAAGTTTTCAATCACTCTAACAGGTAATGATAGTTTTGAAGGGCTGATTGGTGATTGCGACATTAGCTACAATGATCTCAATAAACTCGCTTATACCCCCGGTATTATTCCTTTTTCCAATAATTCTACAAAAGATTCTTCTCAATTCGATTCATGGCGTGGATTACCTTATCCTGGCTATCAACATCCTTTTATTTATATCCATGAAGAAAATGCACAAACTCATTTAGAAAATATGTGTCAATTTCTGTTTGATGCCCAAAAGGCTTATGAAGAGAAGTTTAAGGTGAAAGGCCCCGTTGCCATGGCCTATGTTTGGGATCGCTGGGATAACATTGAATATGGTGAGGCAGATACCTTTATTTTTAATCATTGGGGGAGCGATGCTTGGGCAGGATATCAACCTAGGGCTTTTGCTTCAGCGGCTAGAGCGTGGTATGAATTAGTCTTGTGTAAAAAAAACATTCCTGAAAATCTTATTCGATTTACAAGTAATTGGGTTGATTATCTTATTCATTTCTTTGAGAAAGTTGGCGGGTTTCCTTGTGAGTTTCCTGCTGACTCGCCACCACCAGAAAATCGAGATTTTGTCGGCCATATGACAGGATTATGGTTGTGTGGCCTTTGTTTTGCTGCAATGTCTGGGTGTAAAAACAGTAAATTAAATTGGATTATTGAAAAATCAGTTACTGAACTTATTGAGCACTATAATGTGGTGTCTCCAACAAGCCCAATGAATGGAAGTTGGTCTCCTGCCGTAAGAAAAGAAAGTGATAATGGGATGTTTTATGGTTTCTGGTCAGGCGAGATCTTACGCGGATTAGGCATGTATATATTGTATAAACAAGAAAACTGATTAATTGATAAATTAACCTTGTTTATTTTCCTATTACCCTCAGTTACGGCATAAATCGATAACCGATCCCCGTTTCTGTAATTAAATGCACAGGACATGCGGGATCGGTTTCTAGTTTTTGGCGTAAATGACCCATATAAATGCGCAAATAGTGGCTATGTTCAACGAAATTAGGCCCCCAAACATGTTGCATTAAATGCCGTTGAGTAAGCACTTTTCCGCTGTTATTAACCAATTCACTTAGCAAACGAAATTCAGTCGGCGTTAAATGTACAGGTTCATTTTGACGAGTAACAATACGATTAACCCAATCAATCGTAATATCGCCAAAGGTAAATTGTGTGTTTTCATTTTCTTGTTTAACAAAACGGCGTAGTGACGCTCTAACTCTAGCTAATAACTCACTAATACCAAAAGGTTTAGTTAGATAGTCGTCCGCTCCTGCATCAAGCGCTTTTACTTTGTCTTGTTCCGAATCTCGAGCTGAAAGTACGATAACGGGTGTACTACTCCATTGACGAAAATCTTGAATAAAGCAGAGACCATCTTTATCTGGTAAGCCAAGATCAAGAATAACTAAATCAGGCTTTCTTGATGCCGCTTCAATTAATCCTCGTTGGCATTCACTGGCTTCATAAACACGAAATCCTTCGTTCTCTAAAGCAAGCCGAACAAAGCGTAAGATCTCTTTTTCATCTTCAATAATTAAAATGTTATATGGAGTCACTGTTTTATTTCAATCTCATCAATATCAGGGAGTAATTTTAAAGGTAAAACAAAGTGGAAACTTGCTCCACCTTTTTTATGGTTTTCAGAAAAATTATTGTTTTCAGCCCAAATTTCACCCTCATGTAAGCGAATAATCGCGCTACATATCGCTAAACCTAAGCCAACACCAGGAATTGCGGATTCTTTTACTGCGCGTGAAAATTTATTAAAAATAAGTTGTAGTTGGTCAGTCGGAATACCATTACCTTCATCCCACACCTCAACATGAATTTTAGAGGCTTCAATATAAGCTCTTACTCCGAGCTTTGTGTTTGGAGTCGTATATTTTACTGCATTTTCAAGTAAGTTCGTGATAACCCGTTCAATTAAGTTACCATCACAATAAAGCAGTAAATCAGCAGGAATATCAATTTGTAATGGATGTTTATCAAGTAAATAAGAGAGTGACCGAATGGCACTGCCTGTAATTTCTTGCAGTGAATTCCATTGTAAATTCACTTCAATACCACCAGATTGAATACGTGCCATATCAAGTAGATTATTGACTAAACGCGAGGTTGTGAGGATCTGCTGTCGAATTTGGTTAACTTGTTCTGTATGGGATGAACCTTCAGCACTTAAATCGAGAAGTAAAATCTCTGATTGCCCAAAAAGCACTGTAAGCGGTGTTTTTAAATCATGAGAAAGCGCCGCTAATAATGCATTTCTTAATTGCTCCCGTTCGATATTAATTCGAGATTGTTCTGCAATTTCAGCTTGTTGTAATCGTTCGAGTGCATTAGCAATCAAACCATTAAAGGTTTGCAATAGTTGCTGTTGTTCTGGAATAAGCAATTGGCGAAGATTATTAGGTTCAATGGCTAAAATAGCTAAAACTTGTTGAGATGCGGTAATTGGATGTAATTGGTAAGGCACACTTGGTAACGTATCTGTACCAGCACCTGCAATTTGGTCTTTATCACAACACCAGCGCGCAATGCCATTATCAATAGGTAAATGCCCCATACCTTCGGCATGAAAAGGCATTAATTCACCTTGTTTGTTGGGGAGCAATAAGCAAACTTTTGCATCAAACGCACTTGATAAAAAATGGTAACTGGTATGAACAACATCTTGTAATGTTACCGCGCGTCCCAGCTCCCTTGTCATTTCAAATAAATGACGAGTGCGTTGCTCTCTATAACGAGCAACACGTGTTTGATAACGCATACCCGCAGTTAAATTACCGACTACCAATCCTACAATAAGCATGACTGTAAAAGTGATCAAATACTGCATATCGAGTACAGCAAGTGAAAAGTGAGGCTGTACAAAGAACAAATCAAAACTAATGACATTGATTAATGCTGCAAAAATAGAAGGGCGACGACCAAAAAAGAGAGCAATTAATACTACGCCCAATAAATAGAGTGTCACTAAATTGGCTTTATCAAGCGCTAATAGAAATGTGCGAGAGAACAAGGTGATCGCTAAACATATTCCTATCGCTGTAAGATAGCCTTTTATCTCTTGTCGCCATTTTTCATTTTGCAGTGGTGCTGTTTTAGTTTTATAACGGAGCTCCTCATCATTAAGAGCAACGCTGATAACATGAAGATCGGGGGCATAGCGTGCTAGTTTTTCTGCAAACCGCATCCGTATCCAGCGTTTTAACCATTGCCATTTTTGATAAGCACGCTGACCAATAATCACTTTCCCAAGATTATGTTCTCTGGCGTAACGGATCACTGCTTTTTCCGCTTGATTATCAGAAAGGATCGCGGTTCTTGCACCTAGATGTTGTGCCAGTTTTAAAGAGTGCAAAATTGCCCGGCGTTTATGCTCACCAATTTGATGAAGCTTAGGGGTTTCAACATAAATAGCATGCCATTGGCAACCAAAAGCGGCAGCATAACGAGCTGCCGTGCGAACTAATTTGTCGTTACCACCATGAGCACCGAGACATACCATTAGACTATCTGTCGTGTGCCAAACAGGTGATGCTCCTTGGCTATCTCGAAATTCTTTAACTTGTGTATCAACTCTATCTGCCATACGACGTAAAGCTAATTCTCGTAGTGCGATTAAATTACCTTTACGAAAAAAGTGTTCGATGGCTCGTTCTGCTTGTCCGGCTAGATATACCTTGCCTTCATGCAAACGTTGTTGTAAATCATCCGGCGGTAAATCCACCATAACCACTTCATCAGCACTATCAAAAATATAGTCAGGGATCGTCTCTTGAACACGAATTCCTGTAATGCTTCCCACAATATCGTTAAGGCTTTCAATGTGTTGTACGTTTATTGTGGCAAGTACATCAATACCGGCATCCAATAGTTCTTCCACATCTTGCCAGCGTTTAGGATGTCGGCATTTGTGTGGATTACTAAATGCCAGTTCATCCATTAAGATCACCGCCGGATGTCTGGCTAATGCGGCATCTAAATCAAATGCTACAAGCTTTCTACCATGATGATGAATACGCTGTGGTGGTAATAAAGGTAATCCATGAAGTAGCGCGGCCGTTTCTTGCCTTTGATGCGTTTCAACAACACCAGCAAGCACATCAATACCTTGCTGGTGGAGGCGTTGAGCCTCTTGTAACATGGCATAAGTTTTCCCTACGCCAGCACAAGCGCCAAAAAATATTTTTAGGCGTCCACGAGTTGTTGTTCGCGTTGAAGCGAGTAAATCATCGGGTGAGGGTCGTTGCCACTGCTTTTCGAGTTCCATTTTATTGAGTACTCACTTTCTGCTGTTTTTCTGCACTTAATTTATCTAGTGCCTGATTTAGCATAAACACATTCACAACAGGTTCACCCATAAACGGCAGTAGTGGTGATGTTGTATTGTTTTTTATTAATTGCTCAATTTCATTTTTAGTGAGTTGGCGAGAATATGCAATATTTTCAATTTGATAATAAGCTGCTTGTAATGAAATATGAGGATCAAGCCCACTTCCTGATGCTGTGACTAAACCAACAGGAACAACATCTTGATTATGCGTTATTTTTTTCCATGTTTGGATACGTTTAGTTATCTCATTAAGAAGTAATGGATTTGATGTTGCTAGCTGGCTAGCACCTGATGCCAGGCTGTTATAGGGCATTTCTGACGTCATTGATGGACGACCCTTAAAATAATCATCCCGCGTAAATTGTTGCCCAATCAATTCAGAGCCAATAAGTTTATTATCTTGATACACGAGAGAGCCGTTTGCTTGCCATGGAAAAATAAGGTTGGCTAATCCTGTAACAAGTAAAGGATAGGCGAGCCCAGTTATTAGTGTGAGTAATAATAACATCACTAAAGATGAACGAAATAGATGCATATAAAACTCCTTAAAACCCAATAAACGCTAAGATCATATCGATGATTTTAATGCCAATAAAAGGGACTAATAATCCACTGATCCCGTATAAAGAGAGGTTACGGCGCAATAATGAGTGCGCAGAAACAGGGCGATAGTGAACACCTTTAAGGGCTAGAGGGATCAAAAAAACTATAATTAAGGCATTGAAAATAACGGCAGATAACATTGCAGATGCGGGTGAATGTAAATTCATGACATTAAGCATATTGAGTTGTGGGTAAGTGACTGCAAAAGCCGCAGGAATAATGGCAAAGTATTTTGCGATATCGTTGGAAATACTAAATGTAGTTAAAGCGCCTCGTGTCATTAGCATTTGTTTACCAATGTGCACCACTTCGATTAATTTTGTTGGATTAGAATCTAAATCAACCATATTTCCCGCTTCTTTGGCGGCTTGAGTACCTGAATTCATCGCAACAGCAACATCAGCTTGCGCCAATGCAGGAGCATCATTAGTACCATCGCCGGTCATTGCGACTAATCGACCTTCTGATTGATATTGACGAATTAGTGCTAATTTTGCCTCTGGTGTTGCTTCAGCCAGAAAATCATCAACACCCGATTCTGCTGCGATAGCCGCTGCCGTAAGATGATTATCGCCAGTGATCATGACCGTTTTTATACCCATTTGGCGAAGTTGAGCAAAACGCTCTTTAATTCCGCCTTTCACAATATCTTTAAGCTCAACAACACCTAAGATTTTCTGATTTTCAACCACCACCAGCGGTGTCCCACCCGTTCTTGCCACTTGTTCGACGATTGTGGTGACTTCATCAGGAAAATGACCGTGACTGACTTCAATATGGCGACGAATAGCATCAACAGAACCCTTGCGGATCAAGCGTTCACCTAAATTAACGCCACTCATTCTTGTCATTGCAGAGAAGGGAATAAAAGAAGCGCCAATTGACGCTAAATCGCGTTCGCGCAAATTAAAACGTTGTTTAGCGAGGATCACAATGCTTCTGCCTTCAGGCGTTTCATCTGCAAGTGAACTTAGCTGTGCTGCATCTGCAAGCTGTTTTTCACTAATACCTGAAAGAGGAATAAAACGAGAAGCTTGGCGATTACCAAGTGTAATAGTGCCTGTTTTATCAAGAAGTAAGACATCAACATCGCCCGCGGCTTCCACTGCGCGACCACTGGTTGCAATTACATTGGCATCAAGCATTCGGCTCATACCCGCCACTCCAATCGATGAAAGCAATCCACCGATCGTGGTAGGGATCAAGCATACTAACAAAGCAATCAAAGTTACTACTGAAATAACAGCACCATGTCCTTGAAACTCGACAGCAAAAACACTAAATGGATAAAGGGTAATGCAAGCCAACAAGAAAATCAGTGTCAGAGCGGTTAATAGGATAGTTAAAGCCACTTCATTTGGCGTTTTTCTACGCTTTGCACCTTCCACCATTCCAATCATGCGGTCGAGAAATGAATTGCCAGCTTCTGCAGTACAACGAATAATCAGCCAATCTGACAATACTCGAGTTCCTCCCGTTACAGAAGAAAAGTCACCGCCTGACTCACGGATCACCGGCGCTGATTCCCCTGTAATCGCGCTTTCATCAACAGAAGCACCACCTTCAATCACTTCACCATCACAAGGAATAACTTCACCAGCATTGACTAAAACGATATCACCTTTATGCAGTGAGAAAGAGTCCACGGTTTCTTTCGAGGCATTAATATCTGCGTGATGTAAACGTACTGCTTTGGATTGTTGTTTTGCACCACGTAAGCTCGCTGCTTGCGCTTTACTTCGACTTTCTGCTAATGACTCAGCAAAATTGGCAAATAGCAATGTCACCCATAACCAAATCATTACTTGTGAAGTAAAGTGATTATCTTTAGGGAAATAACCTAACAGTGAAGCAAACCAAATTCCGCTAGTTAAAAGCGCACCAACATAAACAATAAACATAACGGGGTTACGCCATTGTGCTTGAGGTGTGCATTTTTTTATTGCATCAAAGAAAGCCGACATCACGGTTTTTCTGTCAAAAAGTTGCGTTGTTTTCATGATACGTTTCCTTATTTAGCCCAAAACTGTTGTAAATGTTCTGCTATAGGGCCAAGTGCTAATGCCGGAACAAAAGTCAGAGCGCCGATCATTAATACAGTGAGGATCAATAACAAAATAAATAGCGGTGAAGTGGTAGAGAGAGTTGCCAAGCTTTCTGGCTGACGTTTTTTCACGGCTAAACTACCTGCAATAGCTAAAACCGGTAACATGACACCGAAGCGACCAATCAACATGGCGAACCCTAATAATAGATTGTAAAAAGGTGAGCTGGCATTAAGTCCAGCAAAGGCACTGCCGTTATTATTCGCAGCAGAAGTAAAGGCATATAGCACTTCACTAAAACCATGAGGACCTGGGTTTAAAATGGCCTCGCGACCAATATCAGTAAATAAGGCGAGGGTTGTGCCTAATAAAACCACGGCTGGAGAGATTAAAATAGCAACAGCTACCCATTTCATTTCAGCAACACCAATCTTTTTACCAAGGTATTCAGGTGCTCGCCCAACCATTAATCCCGCGATAAATACGGCTAATAATACATAGAGGATCATGCCGTAAAATCCTGATCCCACACCGCCAAAGACCACTTCTCCGGTTTGCATTAACCACATTGGCACCATGCCACCTAAAGCCGTTAATGAATCATGCATGGCATTGACTGCACCACAAGATGCAGCTGTTGTGACAGCAACAAAAATCGCGCTACCAATTATGCCAAAGCGTGTTTCTTTGCCTTCCATATTTAGTGAGCTATCTGTACCAGCAAAGATAAACTCTGGATTTCCTTGCCATTCAGCCCAAGTGATCACAGCAACGGCAACAATGAAAATTAGTGTCATAGCCCAAAGTAAGGTATAGCCTTGGCGTTGCATCCCACTTAAACGACCAAAGGCAAAACATAAGGCAGTAGGAATAAGAAATATGGCAAGGATCTGTAAGAAGTTACTGAATGACGTTGGGTTTTCATAAGGATGTGCAGAGTTTGCTGCAAAATAACCACCACCATTTGTACCCAAGAGTTTAATTGCTTCTTGAGATGCAACAGGTCCCATTGGTAACCATTGTTGGTGTCCATCAAGACCTTGACTTAATACCGCAGGATGAAAGTTTTGTATAACGCCTTGGCTGACAAATAACAGTGACCAAATAACTGCTAAAGGCAATAAAACATATAATGTAATACGCCCAATATCGATCCAAGCATTCCCTAATGAGGTACAAGAAGATTGAGTTAATGCTCTAATTAAAACGAAGGCAACAGCAATACCCGTTGTAGCAGATAAAAAATTTTGTACGGCAAGCCCCGTCATTTGACTTAAATAACTGACAGCCGTTTCACCGCTGTAAGCTTGCCAATTCGTATTTGTGATAAAGCTAATTGTGGTATTTAACGCTAAATCCCAACTCATATTAGGGGCAAATTGAGGATTTAAAGGTAAATAGCCTTGGTTAAGCAATATGACAAATAATAGAATTGCGCCCATTAAATTAAAAATAAGAAGGGCGAGCATATAGTGATACCAGCTCATCGGCTGGATTGTTTTTCCTGCGGGTTTAAAACCACAACAACGCCAAATAACATGTTCGGTTTGAGTAACCCAATGAGGTAAGTCACCTTCAATAAGGCGAGCTAAGTAATGTCCAAGCATTTTCCCCATTACAAATAATGTGATCAGAAAAACAGCAAGATATATCCACATTGTTGTTGCCATTTTTAAAATGCCTCTGCGTTAAATAACACATAGATAAGATAAGCAGTGAGCAAAACAACTAATGCCACAGCACCAAATATCAGCATCAGAACAATCCTTTTACTATTTAGATTGAATGAGCGTACTTAATGGGCTGTAAAGATGTTGATAAAAAAGGGATGGGCGGTGTAAAAAAAGTATAAAAATGGCTGATAGGTGATTTATTGACTCCTTGAGCGGTTGAAATAATGTCGTCCCTTTGTTAGATCTAACTTAGGTTTAAATTAAGTGAATAGAAATTAGCACTCTCTAGGGGATATTGAATGAATACTCTCTATCTAAAGACCAAATGGTTTTTATACTTCTTAAGCCTACTATTAATTTCATCTATCTTCATGGTTAAAGCGATGGCAAGTTCTGATAAGGCATACCTAGTTACACTGGCACAAGAGGGAAATTTATCTGAATTAAAACGTCAGATAGAACAAGGTGCAAATATTGAACAACGTGATCTAAAATTACGCACACCGCTAATGGCAGCCACACATGCTAATCAAATTGAAGTCGCAAAATATCTGATAGAACAAGGTGCCGATGTTAATGCTCGTGACGCAATTCATGATTCACCTTATCTTTATGCAGGCGCAAGAGGGTTACAGGAAATTTTAGAACTAACCTTATCACATGGCGCCTCGCTTAAAAGTGTTAATCGTTATGGTGGAACAGCATTAATTCCTGCATCAGAGCGAGGTCATGTCAAAACAGTAAAAACATTGATTGATGCTGGTGTAGATGTTGATCATATTAATCGTTTAGGTTGGACGGCTTTAATCGAAGCGATTATTTTAGGTGATGGTAGCCAAAAATATGAAGAAATTGTGACTTTACTTATTGAAGGCGGAGCTAATGTCAATCTTGCTGATGGATCAGGCCATACACCATTAACCTTGGCTAAAGATAAAGGCTACACGAATATTGTTAATATACTTGAACAAGCGGGGGCAAAATAATGTCAGATAACCAATTTATACAACAAGCCATATCGCTTGCAATGGATAATGTGAAAGTGGGGGGAAGACCA
This sequence comes from Proteus terrae subsp. cibarius, assembly GCF_011045835.1. Taxonomy (NCBI): domain Bacteria; kingdom Pseudomonadati; phylum Pseudomonadota; class Gammaproteobacteria; order Enterobacterales; family Morganellaceae; genus Proteus; species Proteus terrae. Next base: position 1,877,066 of record NZ_CP047349.1, on the reverse strand, counting down.
TTTGGTGCGGTCATTGTGAATAATGGCCAAGTGATTGCGAGCGCCGTTAATCAAATACTAACGACAAATGATCCGACAGCCCATGCTGAATTATTAGCATTACGGGAAGCCGGTAAAGTATTAGGGCGCCCCAAGTTAGATGATTGCGTTGTTTATGCTAGTGGACAACCTTGCCCAATGTGTCTTGCCGCAATGCGTATGGCGGGGATCACTAAAATTTTTTATGCCTATTCGAATGCTGATGCCGAGCCTTACGGACTATCGACAGCCCATATTGCTAAAGCATTAAGAAAGGAACCAGAACAACAAGAAGGCCTTCAATTTACACAGATAAAAACCGAAGATGAAACACAACCTAGGCTTTATCAGTTTTGGTCACAGCAATCTTAAGAACGTTAACTTTTATATATCAAAGCCCTAAAAGCGAGAATTTCTTTCGTCTTTAGGGCTTCACATTTTTACTGTCTATTGTAAATCAACAAAATAACTGTTTTTCAGCAGGTATAATATTTAACTGTGATTGCCAACTTTTGAGCGTTAATGTCGCCAGCATGGCTAGACCTTCGTAATAAGGAAATGCGCCTTGCAGAGATAATTTCTCTAAATAACGATAAGCCCATGGAAGAAGATGTTCAGCTAATAGCTCATTTAATTTTTCAGGGCGAGTTTCTGCAATCCATGCCACCATCATCACCATTAAACCAAAGTGATCTTCTGGCTCATTTTGAGTTAACGCAATATCAATGCCGTTTGCTAGCATCCACTCGCGTAAATCTAATGTTGAGTTACCGAATAATACATTTTCATGATCAAGGTAAACAGAGCCCCAAGGTGGCGCAGGTAGTGCGTAAGGGCCGACAAATAAACGTTGATATGCCTGCGCTAAAGTTTCTTCCTCTAATGTGGTTTGTGAAAGAAGGTTAGCAATGCGTTGCTTTTCTTCATCACTGCCATAAGGCCATTCTTCAACCCACTTTTGACTAGACAGCAGCTCGACAATGTCACTTTTCTCTGTAGGTGCGTAATAAAACGCAGCGCCTAAAATACGGGCCGTGAGAGAAATATCAGTAATAAGTTGTTGTTCCATAATATTTTTATAATCCGCTTAGATTTATTTTCTTTACTATATGCGATTTTCTATCTAAACATAATGACGAAGATTAAAAAAGAGTGATACCGCATTATAAAAGGAAAACCGCCATAACAGATAAAAAGTGTGGGCTTTTTAACTATTACAGCGGTTTAAAGGCAGCGTTTTTAATTAACCAACAACCGCCATACCGACAGTCATATGTAAACCATAGAACACACCGCGCCCTATAAATTCACCGGCAAACACTAAAATAAAGCCCAATGCTAACAAAGCAACAGAAGGGTTATTTTTATGCAGAAGTGGCGCAATCCAGCAACTTAAGCCTAAGACTAAAGCCACTAATTTAATGCCCATTAAAGCACCATAGTTAGGGACTAAATCCACCGCTTTTTGTACAGAGGTTTGAATAGAGCCTAATTCAAAACCTTGTGATGTTGCCACAATGGCACTCACAACAATCGCAATAACACTTAATAATGGCAATGCACTGACGCAGTTTAAATTAAAGCCTGCAATTCGCATTAAAAGTGCCGCTAAAATAGGGCCACAGATAAAGGCAGTCAGCACAAAATTAAATGTGGTGTAGCTGTTATACCACGTTGGAACGGTATCAATTTGGTATACACGAGAGATCGCCGTAATAAATAATGCGGCTAATATCATAACCAGTGTGACCCATAATTTACCTAATGCAGCCGGCATTTTATTAAGTACCGCCAGTAACCAGTAAATACCACCTAGTGCAAAGAAAATTGAACCGCTGGCAATTTCATTACTTAATGATGAGTGGCCTAGACGAAGTAATGAGTTAAATGCACGTAGTGGCGTTCCCATATGCATCATGGAGAGCAAGAAACCAATTCCCATTAATGCCCAGAGTCCAAACATGCTGTAATGCACTTTTCGGTTCATTTCTGCGGAGAGCTTACCCGAAAGAATTGCGCATCCCATAATAATAAAAGCGCCAGCAACACTTTGACCGATAACGGTAAAAAACATTAGTGGCCATTCATGCAATCCCACCATCTTACACCTCCTCTGGGTTTGCCAGATGACCAGTGGTATCACCCACAGGACGGCTATTGGCATTTAATTTAAGGACAATATTTGGCTTGGTGTATTTTGCTGAAGGAAGTGGGGCGATTTCAGCTAAATCACCATATTTAGCGCGTAACTCTTCAATCGGTGCCATATCTAATGCACGTAGTGGGCAAGATTCGACACAAATAGGTTTTTTACCTTCGGCTACACGTTCATAGCAACCATCACATTTGGTCATATGACCTTTGACTTCATCAAATTGCGGTGCGCCGTAAGGGCAAGCCATGTGACAATAGCGACAACCAATACAAATATCTTCGTTAACGACAACAAAGCCGTCTTCACGTTTATGCATCGCACCACTTGGGCAAACTTTGGCACAAGCGGGATCGTCACAGTGGTTACACGAAATAGATAGGTAATAAGCAAAAACGTTCTGTGTATAAACGCCATCTTGCTCTGTCCAATCACCACCCGCATATTCATAGATACGGCGGAAATTAACTTCTGGGGATAAATTTTTAAAATCCTTGCACGCCAGTTCACAGGTTTTGCAGCCGGTGCAACGACTTGAATCAATATAAAAACCATATTGCGTTGACATAACCAGACTCCTTACGCCTTGACGACTTCAACAAGATTACTGTGAGAAGGATTACCCTTAGCGAGAGGTGAAGGGCGTTGTGTCGTTAACACGTTAATGCTACCCGCGTGATCGATACGGTTACTATCTGGGTTATACCAAGCACCTTCACTTAAACCGACAACTCCCGGTAAAATACGAGGTGTGACTTTCGCATTGATCCTAACTTCACCACGATCGTTATAAATACGCACTAAATCACCGTGTTTGATACCGCGTTTAGAAGCATCAACAGGGTTGATCCACATTTCTTGAGGGCAAGCAGCTTTTAAAACATCAACGTTGCCATAAGTTGAGTGAGTGCGTGATTTATAGTGGAATCCTGTCATTTGTAATGGATATTTCTCCATTGCCGGATCGCCATAGCTTTCAAAGCCAGCGGAATAGATAGGCAATGGATCAATCACATCGTCAGACGCCAGTTCCCATGTCGCTTTAATGTTGGCAAGCTGAGAAGAATAAATCTCAATTTTGCCTGATGGTGTGGTTAATGGGTTACTTTCAGGATCTTCACGGAATTTGCGATAAGCAACGTGATGGCCTTCAGGATCGCGTTTTTTGAAGATACCTTGAGCACGGAATTCTTCAAAAGTCGGCAGTTCAGGTAAGTTTTGACGAGATTGTTCGTAAAGATGACGTAACCACTCTTCTTGTGTGCGGTTTTCAGTGAATTTTTCACCTACACCCATACGTTTTGCAATTTCGCTTGTCATTTCATAGATATTACGGCTTTCAAAGCGCGGTTTGATTGCCTGATCAGCGAAAATAACATAAGCCATATTACCCGCTGAAGCATCCATACAGAAATCCATCTGTTCTGATGCAGTGCAGTCAGGAAGTAGAATATCGGCATATTTAGCAGATGCTGTCATATGGTTATCGATCACCACAATCATTTCGCATTTTTTATCGTCTTGCAAAATGTCATGAGTACGATTGATTTCAGAATGTTGGTTAACTAAGCAGTTACCCGCGTAGTTCCATACCATTTTGATAGGTACATCAAGCTTGTCTTTACCACGAACACCATCACGGGTCGCGGTCATTTCAGGGCCACGTAAAATGGCATCCGTCCACATAAACATGGAAATGCTGGTGGTGACTGGATTAGTCAGCGTTGGCATACGAACAAAAGGAATACTGTAAGAGCCTTCACGAGCACCAGTATTACCGCCGTTGATCCCCACATTACCTGTTAAAATAGAGAGCATCGCAATAGCGCGAGAAGCAAGCTCGCCATTAGAACGGCGTTGAGGCCCCCAGCCTTGTGTAATATAAGCCGGTTTCGCTGTTGCGATTTCACGCGCTAATTTAACAATACGTGAAGCGGAGATACCGGTGATCTGCGCTGCCCATTCTGGAGTTTTTGGCTGACCATCTGCGCCATCACCTAAAATATAGGCTTTATAGTGACCATTTTTGGGCGCACCTTCTGGCATAGTGGTTTCATCATAACCAACACAATATTTATCTAAGAAAGGCTTATCAACTAAGTCTTCTTTGATCATGACATAAGCTAATGCATTGACTAATGCCGCATCTGTTCCCGGACGAATAGGGATCCATTCATCTTCACGGCCTGCACCTGTATCGGTATAGCGTGGGTCGATAATAATCATTCGTGCATCAGATTTTTCACGCGCTTGCTCAACATAATAGGTGACACCGCCACCACTCATACGTGTTTCGCCAGGATTATTACCAAACATCACGACAAGTTTAGTGTTTTCAATATCTGAAGGGCTATTACCATCAGCCCAACCACCATAGGTATAGTTTAATCCAGCTGCGATTTGTGCCGTACTATAGTCACCATAGTGATTAAGATAACCACCACAACAATTCATTAAACGTGCAATTAATGTTGCACCTGGTGGCCAAGACTTCGTCATGGTGCCACCTAAAGTACCTGTACCGTAGTTTAGATAAATAGATTCATTACCATAATCTTTGATTAAACGTTTCATGGTATCTGAAATAGTATCAAAGGCTTCATCCCATGAAATACGTTCAAATTTACCTTCACCGCGTTTACCTACACGTTTCATTGGGTAACGTAAACGGTCTGGATTATAAACACGACGACGCATAGAACGACCACGTAAACAGGCACGAACTTGGTGTAATTCTTCGTAGACATCATTGCCAGTGTTATCAGTTTCGACGTACTTAATTTCGCCATCAACCACATGCATACGTAATGGGCAACGGCTACCGCAGTTTACAGTACAGGCGCTCCACACCACTTTTTCGCTATTGGTTGTTGTTGTTGTTTCTGAGGCAACGGCTTGATTAAAGGGGAGTGATAATCCCCCAGCAGTCATTGCTAAACCACCCGCTGCACCTGTTTTGACAAAACGACGGCGAGATAAAGGAGTGGAAAGTAACGCCATCTCTTTGATGTTTTTCATACATTACTCACTTGATTATTTACATTTTTAAGAAAAGCAGAAGCTAACAAGCTTATAAAGAAATAATTATTGTTATTGTTGTTAAAAAATAAGCATTTTAACGTAGGCAATAAAACCCAACTGTTAATGTGGATACTACGTATTTTCTAAAAGTTGTAGTTGCTTTACATCAAAGAAAAGTGATTTATTACAAGCGTTACCAGTTTTTGAGGTTAACTTAAGTTTTTGTATTAATTAAATTTAATCATTTGATTAAGTTCAATATGTAATAAAATACATAGCGATTGGTGAGGTATTGTAATGTTACGGATAACAGAAAATAACAGAATAATAATGCGCTATCTATCAGATTTAAATGGATTATTTACCAATAAAACTAATGAATGGAATATATTTTTCTAAAATTAAATTATTTAACATTATATTAATTTATTTAGCTAAACAAAAAATAAAACGTTTAGCATATCTTTTGTTTTTACTTCTCTCTTACTATCTAAATAAGACTAGTTATCTATTTTTTTGTTGCTTAGATCACAAATAAAACGCTTTTATACGCATATTAATTGCCATTTAAGGTAGGTTTTCATTTAATCAAATTATTAGCTAAACCGTTTTAGTTTTTATATTTACTATTAATGATCGTTTATAAACGAAGTAAGAGTTACTGAGGCTATGATGAATATTGAAAATATTGCTCGCCAACTAGTGCCTTTATTGGGAGGTGCTGAAAATATCGCAAGTGCAGCGCATTGTGCTACACGCTTAAGACTTGTTCTTGTGGATGACTCAAAAGCAGACAAAGAAGCAATCAATAAATTAGAGGGTGTGAAAGGGTGTTTTAGTAATGCAGGGCAAATTCAGGTTATCTTTGGCACAGGCCTAGTTAATAAAGTACATGCTGCATTTATTGCGGCTGCTGGCATTGGTGAATCAAGCAAATCTGAAGCCGCCAATATTGCGGCTAAAAAGCTCAATCCATTTCAACGAATAGCAAGACTGCTTTCTAATATCTTTGTTCCCATTATTCCCGCCATTGTGGCGTCAGGTTTATTAATGGGATTACTGGGATTAATGAAAACTAACCAATGGGTAAGTCCTGATAATGCACTCTATATCATGCTTGATATGTGTAGCTCTGCGGCATTTATTATTTTACCTATTTTAATTGGTTTTACAGCTGCAAAGGAGTTTGGCGGAAACCCTTATCTTGGTGCAACACTCGGTGGAATTCTAACGCATCCCGCATTAACCAATGCGTGGGGTGTTGCTGCGGGTTTTAACACCATGAATTTCTTTGGATTAGAAATCGCCATGATTGGTTATCAAGGCACTGTTTTCCCAGTATTACTTGCTGTTTGGTTTATGAGTGTATTGGAAAAACAATTACGAAAAGTTGTTCCTAATGCCCTCGACTTAATTATCACGCCATTTTTAACCGTTATTATTTCGGGATTTGTCGCGTTATTAGTCATTGGCCCAGTCGGTCGTCTTTTAGGTGATGGTATTTCATTAATCTTAAGTACCTTAATTACGCAAGCCGGCTGGATTGCGGGGCTGATTTTTGGTGGACTCTACTCTGTGATTGTTATTACAGGTATTCATCATAGTTTTCATGCCGTTGAAGCTGGTTTATTAGGAAACCCTAATATTGGGGTTAATTTTTTATTACCTATTTGGGCAATGGCGAATATTGCTCAAGGTGGTGCTTGTATGGCAGTTTGGTTTAAAACCAATGATGCAAAAATTAAAGCTATTACGATCCCCTCGGGCTTCTCGGCTATGTTAGGCATTACTGAAGCTGCTATTTTCGGGATCAATTTACGTTATGGAAAACCATTTATTGCGGCTTTAATTGGTGGTGCAGCTGGAGGCGCTTGGGTTGTAGGCTCGCATGTTTATATGACAGCCGTAGGGTTGACTGCCATTCCAGGTATTGCAATTGTGCAAGCAGGTTCAATTATGAACTATATTATTGGCCTTGTGATTGCCTTTGTGACTGCGTTTGTTATCTCTCTTTTGCTGAAATATAAAGTGGAGTCTGCATAAATGAACACAAACGAAGGGTTATCTGCGATTTTACAAGCGGTTATGCGTAATAATGCTAAAGCTGTAAAAGATAAATACTACCCATGTTGGCATTTAGCGCCAGTAACTGGGTTGTTAAATGATCCTAATGGATTTTGTTTTGATGGTGAATACTATCATCTGTTTTATCAATGGAACCCTTTGTCTTGTGAGCATAAACATAAATGTTGGGGTCATTGGTGCTCAAAGGATTTGATTACTTGGCAGCATCAACCTATTGCTTTATTACCTGATGAATTTTATGACAAAGATGGCTGTTATTCTGGTAGTGCAGTGATCCATCAAGGGCAATTAATCCTTTGTTATACTGGTAATGTTAAATTTGAGGATGGCTCTCGCACGGCATGGCAATGTTTAGCCGTTGAAAATCAACAGGGAGGGTTTGATAAGTTAGGGCCTGTATTAGGGCTTCCTGAAGGTTACAGTGGTCATGTCCGTGATCCGAAGATTTGGCAATATAATGATGTCTGGTACATGGTATTAGGCGCACAAAACTTAGATAAACAGGGTAAAGTTTTACTCTATCGTGCATCTCACTTATATCAATGGCAATTAGTCGGCGAGTTAGCGGGAAGTTATTTAGGCGGATTAGCTGATGCGGGTTATATGTGGGAATGCCCAGATCTCTTTGAACTAGATGATCACTTTATTTTATTAACATGTCCTCAAGGTATAAAAAGAGAACAACAACGATTTTTAAATTCGCATTCTAGTGCCTATTTAATCGGGGATTTTGATTATTCAACATTACAATTTCAGCATGGTGATTTAATCGAACTGGATGCAGGTTTTGAGTTTTACGCACCTCAAACAACATTAGCGAATGGTAGGCGTTTATTATTTGGTTGGATGGGAGTTCCTGATGGTGAAGAGATGTATCAACCGACCATTGCTAATGGCTGGATACACCAAATGACTTGCCCTCGCGAATTACATATAAAAGAAGAGAAGCTTTATCAGCAACCCGTAAAAGAGTTACAGCAACTCAGACAAAAGCCAGCATATTGGCAGGGTATTGCTGATGATGCGCCAGATATCAGCGGATTTTCGTTTGAACTTGAAGTAGAACTATTCGGCTCTCTTACTATTTATTTTTCTGATACTCTTGTTTTACTTATTGAAAATAATCAAGCCGTGTTAAAACGCCGTAGTGTTAAAAGCGGGGAGTGGCAATCTCGTTTCTGGTCTGGTGAGATAAAACATCTTCAAATATTATGTGATAACTCTAGTGTAGAGATTTTCTTTAATGGCGGTGCTGGTGTGATGAGTAGCCGTTTTTTTCCTTCAGAAAAACGGACTATCTGTTTCTCAGGGAAAGACACCATTAATCTCACAACTTGGCAATTAAAGAATACATTACTCAATTAAATACAATTATATAAACAATAAAACAGTTTAAGTTTAGAGAACGAGACATTAAGTAGAATAATAGTGAAAAAACAAAAACGTATCACGATCACCGATATTGCAAAATTAGCGGGTGTTTCAAAAACAACGGCAAGTTTAGTATTAAATGGCCGTGGTAAAGAGATGCGAGTATCTGATGATACTATCGCGCGTATTACGACTATAGCTGAACAATATCAATATCAGCCTAATATTCATGCTCGCTCTTTACGTGATAATCGTAGTTATGCATTAGGGTTGGTTATTCCTGATATAACTAACTATGGTTTTGCTTCTGTGGCGTATGAACTAGAAATATTATGCAGAGAAGCAGGTATTCAATTACTTATTTCCTGTACTGATGAAAATGCGGCTCAAGAAACACTGGCGATAGAACATCTATTATCACGACAAATCGACGGTTTAATTGTCGCCTCATGTTTACAAAGTGATGTTGAATATCAGCGTTTGAGTAAACAAATACCTGTTGTGCTATTTGATCGGTATTTTGAAGGAACAACACTGCCTTTTGTTGTCACAGATTCAACAACCACGACACAACAACTCATTGAAGAGATTGCTTCAACAAAAGGTATTGATGAGCTTTACTTTTTAGGCGGGCAATCAACGCTTTCACCGACTAAAGATCGCCTTTTAGGTTTCACCCAAGGGCTTTCACAAGCAAATATTAATTTGAAATCAGAGTGGATCATTCATGGGCATTATCACCCAAGTTCTGGTTATGAAATGTTTGGCTCTTTGTGTGCATCACTAGGACGAGCGCCTAAGTTTATTTTTACTTCTGCTTGTGGCTTATTAGATGGAGTGTTGCGCTATCTAAGTCAAAATAAACAGATGCAAAATGAAGTCTATTTGGCAGGTTTTGATGATCACTATCTTTATGATTCATTATCAATCCCCATAGATACAATTGCTCAAAATAACCCCGAATTAGCCTCACACTGTTTCCGACTGATTATGGGATTAATTAACCAGACAAATTTAGGATCTTATCAAATTTTTGTTCCAGCAAAAATTCATCAACGACATGAGTAAGGCTGAGCAATTTTATGCAATCATCAGTATAGTGTTTATGATACAAGCTGATGATTTTTACTGTTGATGGAGTCAATATTCAATGCGACAAGAGCAGGCTAAACTTATTCACCTTCCTGAGCTTAATAGCCTTGCTTATCTGCAAGCTGAATATTTGCATCAAACTTTCTCTCGCCATACTCATGAAGGCTTCTGTATTGGTGTAATTGATGATGGCGCACAACAGTTTTATCGCACAGGAAGCGAACATATCGCACCTAAAGGCGATATCATTATTGTCAATGCAGATGAAATCCACACAGGCTCATCTGCGGTTGAATCTGGCTGGGCGTATCAAGCTATTTATCCCACACCGGAATATCTGCAAACATTAACGCGTGATTTACAGCAAGAGCGTGGTTCAACGCCGTGGTTTCCTGATGCCGTCATTCACGATCCGGGTTTAAGTCAGCAGCTTTTATTGTTTTTTTCATTATTAGAGCAACCCAATAATTTTCTACTTAAAGAGTCTTTGTTACTTTCAACAATGGCAATGTTGATATTGCGTTATAGCAAAACACGAATTCAAGAAAAGCCGTTGAGTGCAATAGGGCAGCGGTTGCAATGGGTCAGTGAATTAATGAATGACACACCTGAAAATGAATTTTCACTTAATACCTTAGCCGAGATGGTAAATTTAAGCCCTTGGCATTTTTTACGTCAATTTAAAAAAGAAATTGGCATGACTCCCCACGCTTGGCTTATTCAAGCGCGAATTCGCAAAGCAAGACAATTGCTTTCTTTAGGTCATACGCTTTCTGATGTTACACAACTTTGTGGTTTTTCAGATCAAAGCCATTTTCATCGCCATTTTAAAAATGCCATTGGTGTCACGCCGGGTAATTATTTAAAAGGGCTTCGATTGTCATCCTCTTTAAAATCCCCTTTATTGTCATAAAAAATAAATGATAGTAAAAAAGTACAGCGTAATAAAAAAACAAAATAGCAATTTTATACAATCCCATTTATCTTTACTGACTGATAATCATTCTCCATAGAATTAATGTATTAGAAGTGAAGACGGGTAAATGGAAAAAATCAAAAATAATAATGAAGATAGGCAAGTAATGCGTGCTTTCGGCCTTGGTGCTTTGCATGTTTTGCCTTTATGCCTTGCGGTTATTCCTTGGGGAATATTAGCAGGATCAATGGCCGTTGATGCAGGGTTAACCTTTGCACAAAGTATCGGAATGTCTGCAATTATATTTGCAGGGGCAGCACAACTAGTCACGTTAGGATTAGTGGTTTCTGGTGCAGGAATGCTGACCATTATTGTTTCTGTTTTTTTTATTACAGCACAACATCTTTTATACGGATTGACCTTACGTCCACATGTTGCCCATTTAAAATGGTATCAACGTATTACGATAGGATTTTTATTAACGGATGAGCTTTTTGCAGTTTCAGCACAGCCGAAAGTAAAACTCACACCCGCTTATATGATAGGTGCGGGATTATGTTTTTATTTAGCGTGGGTTGCTGTCAGTATTGTTGGCATTATTATGGCAAGCCAAGTTTCTGATTTATCTCGTTATCATCTTGATTTTTCTATTGTTGCTACTTTATTAGCGATTGTAATTCCGTTAATAAAAACATTTAGTACGTTAGTCGGCGTTATTGTCTCTTTTTGCCTCTCGATTATTTTTAGTTGGTTGAATATAGAAGGTGGCGTAGTTATTGGTGGGTTAACAGGCATGTTTGTTGCTGTTTGTGTAGCTAGGGCAAGAGGAGAACAAAAATGACATGGTCGTTATTATTAATTTTGGCGCTGGTCATTTTCATGTTGCGTTATTTCTTTCTTGAACCGGCGATCCCCGTCAAATTACCGTCAGTGATCAGACAAGCATTAGGATATTCTGCACCTTGTTTATTAACGGCAATCTGTGCGCCAATCGTGCTGTTAGAAAAAGGAGAATTCAAAGGTATTTTAGATAATCCTTATCTTTGGGGAACCTTATTATGTGTAGGATTAGCGCTTAAAATACGTAATACCTTAGTGGTGGTTTTACTCACATTAGTGGGCTTTTATCTGCTTAATGCCTTGTTAAACTAAATACCACGGTGATTTTATTTAACATGACATTTACATTTTAAAATTATCATTTCTGTAATAATATAAGTCGTTATTTTATCAGCCGTCGTTGAACGGCTGATCCTACCTCTCTTTTCTTAATCACCATTCTTTATTCGACTCGTTTCACCTCTCATTTTTAACGTATACCAATTGATATTGTGTTAAAGAAATGTGATCTAAATTGCTTCGATTTGGTTTTGCTTTTGTTTTTGGTTTTTTGTTTTGAATGCCATCGCAGAATCACTCGCCTAATCTTCTTATTCTCGTTATCAATGATACGGAGGCACTTTATATGTTTTCAGAAGAACGGCGGCAGGAAATTTACACCATCATCAGGGAACAAAAGAAAGTTAAAGTGGCTCAACTTGCGGAGAAATTCAGTGTCACATTGGAAACTATCCGTAATGATTTGAAATACCTTGAAGGAGAAGGGTTGATCAAACGTTGTCATGGTGGCGCCATACTAGGGAAACAAGAAATAAAAAAAATAAGTAAATTTAGTGATAGTTTTGATATTTCATGTTTATTGCACGATTTATTAATCGTGAGAGAACGTAAAGATAGAAAGCCTGAAGGCAAAGTCTGTGTGCTTGGGTCGTTTGTAGTAGATATTATTGCCAATGTCGATTCTTTTCCAAAAGTTGGTGAGTTAATTAACTCTAAAAGTAATTCGATAGGCCCTGGTGGCAAAGGAACAAATCAGGCAATGGCTGCCAGTTTTTCTGATGCGAAAGTACACTTAATAACGAAAGTGGGTGAAGATCATTTTAGTAAATACGCTTATAAATATTTACAAGAAAGTGGGATTGATTCTTTTACTATTTTTCAAACAGAAATAGAACCGACAGGTAGTTCAATTAGTTATTTAGCAGATAGAACACAAAATAATATTACAGCGACTTATTTAGGTGCGAACAATACATTTTCAGATCAAGAGATTGATATTTCTTTGCCTTATGTAAGTGAAGCTGATGTGTTATTGCTTCAAGGTGAAATTAATATAGAAGCCAATATTAAAGCCGCACTGTTTGCAAAATCAGTTAATAAAACAGTCGTACTTAATGTTGCACCTTATAACGAAAACCTAAAGCAACTTTATTCAAATCTTGATTTTATTACCTTAAATGCAAACCAAGCATCACATTGGGCTGACATTGAAATAAACGACATTAATGACGCTAAACAGGCTATTGGCATTATTTCAGGTGATGAAAACAAGAAAGTCATTATCTATATGGATGAGCTTGGTGTGGTTTATTTTGATGGACGAGCCACATTTCATATACCCCCTATGCCATCGTTGCGAGTGGATACGATGGCTGCCACGGATGCTTTTAATGGCGCATTTGCTTCAAAAATAGCAGCGGGAGGTACAATGCATGAGAGTGTATTATTTGCCAGTGCTTTCCTCTCTGCATTTATAGAACAAAAAGGCGTAACAGCAATGCCTGTGCTTTCTCAAGTCCAGGCTCGCCTTAAATCAAGGCTCGAAGATATTCGACCACAAATAATCTGCAATGAGAAAAGGTGCATATAATGAAAAAAACACTTCTGGCATTTACCCTATGCAGTTCCATTTTTACACTTCCGGCTTTTGCTCAATACCCTGAAAAGCCGATTACTATTGTTGTTCCTTGGGCGGCTGGAGGTAACACAGATACCGTTGCACGCCTAGCGGCTAAAGGACTACAAGAAGAGTTGGGTGTAACCGTTAATGTGATAAATAAAACTGGTGGTAGCGGAGTTGTAGGTCACGACGCAATTAAAAATGCAAAGCCCGATGGTTACACACTGGGTATTGCAACAGTTGAAATTACCATGATGCATCATCAGGGAATGACGAATTTAACTTATCAAGATTACACACCGATCACACGTCTTGCTGTAATTTATGGTGGGTTACAAGTTGGAAAATCCTCGCCATTTAAAAATGCACAGGAAATTATTGATTACGCGAAAGCAAATCCGGGCAAGTTAAAAGCATCGGGTAGTGGCTTAAATTCAATCTGGCATCTCAATACTATTGGTATGTTACGTGCTGCTGGATTACCTGATAACGCCATTCGCTTTATTCCATCTCAAGGTGCAAGTGCTGCATTACAAGAGCTTGCTTCTGGTGGTGTTGATATTGTGACTTCTTCATTAGGTGAAGCGGACAGCATGGTAAAAGCTGGATTAGTGAAACATATGGCAGTTATGTCAAATGAGAAATCGGCTTTTTATCCTGACGTACCGTTATTCAAAGAAGCCACACCTTATAATTGGGATCTGCAAGCGTGGAATATGCTAGTTGCGCCAAAAGGGCTAGATAAAGAAGTACAAGATAAACTCACTGCGGCAATGAAAAAAGTGTATGCCTCTGGTGAATTAGCCGAGTTTGCAAATAAACAAGGTTTTGAAGTTATCGAATTATATGGCGATGATGCCACTCAATTTATGGCCAATGAAGATAAAAAGTTTGGTGAAATTATAAAGAAATAACTGAGGAAACGGCTGAACAACAGCCGTTTTTATGCCTATGCTAAATCGTCATATTCTATCGCTAATATTTTGTTGCTTTGGTTTATTTCTTATTGTTTATAGTGCGTATTCATTAGGTGACTTTAGTGAATATGGTGCCGCGTTTATGCCTTCTATTATTGGCGGTGGCATGATTATCTTTTCGTTAATCGATATATTTTCACGTGATCAAGAAAGTGATATTCCATTAGTTTCATGGCATGAAATCAAATTTGTTTTATTAATTATTGGTATTATTCTTTTTTATGTTTTTGCATCGGATTATCTAGGTTTTATTTTAACAGGTTTAATTATTACAGCACCGTTAATGATGAAATATGCAATAACAAAACCTATATACAGCTTTATTATTTCAGCCAGTGTGGTGTTAGGAGTGTATTACTTATTTACCGCTGTACTGTTAGTACCGCTACCTCAGCTATTTTCATAAATAGAGAACAACAGTATGGATATATTAATTAGCGCCCTTGCTTATATTGATTACACAACAATACTTGTCATTATTGGTGCTTGTTTATTTGGCTTATTTGTTGGTGCAATACCCGGGTTAACATCAACAATGGCCATCGCATTAATGGTGCCATTTACTTTTTTTCTCGATCCCATACCTGCATTAGCCTTAATGATTTCTGTCGGAGCCTCTTCTATATTTGCGGGTGATATTCCTGGCGCCTTATTAAATATTCCGGGTACGCCAGCATCAGCAGCTTATACCAATGATGCTCACACTTTAGTGAAAGAGGGCAAAACAAACCGTGTACTGGGCATGTCGTTAACAAGCTCAGTGATTGGTGGCGTTATTGGTACGATTATATTAGCATCCACAGCGCCAATATTAGCTGAGTTTGCTTTAAAATTTAGTTCTTATGAATATATGTGGCTCTCTTTAATTGGGCTCAGCTGCGCAACCATAGTTTCAGGTTCACATATTCGAAAAAGCTTATTAGCGCTGTTCTTTGGTATCGCACTAGCCACTATTGGTTACGATGAATTTACCGGACAAGCTCGCTTTACTTTTGGTGAAGTCTCTTTAATGCAAGGAGTAAGCTTTATTCCAGCAATGATAGGATTATTTGCAATTTCAGGTGCAATTAAATATTACGTTGAACGTTGGAAAGAAAAGCAAATTACGCTAAACGAAGTGAATGCCGAAAATAACTCTTACAATATTTTTAAAGGGGTTGGTGGCGTTGTTCGCCAACGTAAAGGTGGTATTTTCCGTAGCGGAATAATAGGCACATTAATTGGTGCTTTACCAGGTGCTGGCGCCGATATTGCGGCATGGATCTCGTATGCTGTTTCAAAGAAGCTCTCTAAAAAACCAGAGAAATATGGTCATGGCTCTGAGGAAGGTATTGTTGATGCTTCAGCGAGTAATAATGCAAGCTTAGCAGGAAGTTGGATCCCATCTTTAGTCTTTGGTATTCCGGGCGATTCTGCAGCTGCAATTATTATCGGTGTATTATATATGAAAGATATGCAACCGGGGCCAACACTGTTTTTATTCAATCCTGATAAGTTGTATGCCGTTTTTATTATTTTCTTTATCGCTAACCTAATTTTATTACCGATTGCTTTTATTGTTGTCAATTTATTGAAAAAGATTGTTGCTATTGATAATGCGATTATCTATCCAGCAATTATCTTATTTAGTCTTGTCGGCTCTTACGCAATCACAAATACGATGTCTTCTATTGTTGTTATGTTGGTAATGGGCGTTATCGGTTATTTCCTTCAAGAACGAAAATTCCCAATATCACCGATTATTTTGGGCATGATCTTAGGGCCAATGTTAGAAAAGAATTTACTTTCATCATTAATGAAATCTGATGGTGACTTAACTAATTTCGTTAACAGACCTATTTCGATGGTATTAGCAAGTGTATTTCTACTCATTGTAGTAATGCAAATTAGAGGTGCATTTAAAGCTAAATAAATAACCTATTTAATACTCATATTTATTATTAAAAATTTAATCATAGAGAGATACTTTTTTAAGTATCAGGGAAAACTCACCTTAAATAAAATCCGTTTGCTTAAGGTGTCAGAAATCAGCAGATAAATAAAAATATCGGGTGATCACATGAAAAAAATATTAAATAAGCCAGAAAATTATGTCGATGAAACATTAGCAGGTTTATGCCTTGCTCATAGTGATATTTATCGCCAACCACAGCCAAGATTGATTACTCGTTCGAAAAAAGCAGATAAGCCCAAAGTGGGGATTGTAACTGGCGGTGGTTCAGGTCACTTACCTGTATTTACCGGATATGTCGGTGAAGGGTTACTCGATGCTGCCGCTGTAGGTGATGTTTTTGCTTCGCCTTCAGCAGATTTAATGGCCGATGCCATTCGTGAAGCCAACAATGGCTTAGGTGTATTGCTACTTTATGGTAATTACGGTGGCGATATTATGAATTTTGATATGGCGACTGAAACGGTTGATTTTGAAGATGATATTCGTTGTACAACTGTTTTAGCCGCTGATGATGTGGCTTCAGCAAAACCAGAAGAAGCGCACAAACGTCGTGGTGTTGCTGGGATGATCTATGGTTTTAAAATGGCAGGCGCCAAAGCAGAAGAAGGTGCAACGCTTGATGAAGTTACGCGTATTGCTCAAAAAACCATGGAAAATACCCGAACTATTGGCTGTGCGTTGACATCTTGCACCTTACCCGCAGTAGGTCATCCTACTTTTGAAATTGGTGAAGATGAAATGGAAATGGGGATGGGGATTCACGGTGAACCAGGAATTTGGCGTGATAAGTTACGTAGTGCAGATGATATTGCACAAGAGATGTTTGAGCGTCTACAAACGGAATTATCATTAAAAACAGGGGATAAAGTCTCTGTATTAGTTAACTCTTTAGGCGCAACGCCATTAGAAGAGCTTTATATTCTGTACAATAAAATTGCACAACTGATTAATAAAACAGGTGCGACTATTGTGCATCCATTGGTTGGTCGTTATGCCACATCTATGGAAATGACAGGGGCAAGCTTAACATTGTGCAAATTAGATGATGAGCTAGAAGCCTTGATGAATGCACCAGCTCATTGTGCATTCTGGAGAGTATAACGATGAATATTACACTTGAAATGCTCAAACAAGCGGTTGTGCGTATCGCCATCGCTTGTGAGCAATCTCAATCTATGCTTTGTGAAGCCGATAGCCGCCTAGGTGATGGGGATTTAGGGATCACCATGCAAAAAGGCTGGCGACAAATTGCTGACGATTCACAAGATTGGCCTGATGATCTCAGTAAAGCACTTTTTCAATGCAGTAAATCATTACAAAAAGCCTGTGCTTCTTCTTTTGGTACATTGCAAGCAACGGCTTTTATGGCAATGGCAAAATATTGCAAAGAAAACCAGCTTCAAGAAATACCGTCCTCTGACATTTCACCGCTATTAACCGTTGCCTATCAAAGCATGATGGCGAGAGGAAAAGGGGAATTAGGGCAAAAATCCGTACTCGATATTCTTTACCATTTATCTGAAGCGCTAAAAACAACTTTAGCTATCGATAAACTAAAAACAACCGCATTACAGAGTATCAATAGCACGCTTGATGAATACCGCCAAAAACCTAATTTATTAGGTCGAGCTCGTATGTTCCCAGAAAAATCTATTGGTTTAGATGATCCGGGTATGTTGGCAATTAAAGTTATTGTTGAAGCAATCTGATTTAATAAAGGTCTTTATATGAAAAAATTATTTGGCGTTACAGTGGCAATGGTTACTCCGTTCGATTTGAACGATCAAGTGGATATTAAAGCGTTATCTGCATTAACTGAAATGTTAGTAACCAAGGGCGTTGATTGCCTTTATCCTTGTGGTACAACAGGTGAGATGTTGCGTTTATCTGCGTTAGAACGTAAAAATGTTGCGAAAACCGTTGTCGATACAGCGAATAAACGTTTACCTGTCTTTATTCATGTTGGTGCAATGACATTAAATGAAACCATTGAATTAGCCAAACATGCTGTTGAAATTGGTGCTGATGGTATTGGTGTGGTGACACCACAATTTTTTGGTGCAACGGACAGAGAATTAGAAAACTATTTTGTGACAGTGGCAAACAGCGTACCAGATAATTTCCCTGTCTATCTGTATAACATTCCACAATGTGCCGCAAATAATATCAAGCCTGAATTAGCGGCAAAAGTACAACAACAGTGTAAAAATGTAATTGGTATTAAATACAGTTTTGCTGATAACAATACAACATTAAGTTATCTTGCAGTTGCAGAGGGTTTTTCAGTTCTTCACGGCTACGATAAATTATTCTTAGGGCTATTAGATGCAGGTTGCGATGGTACAGTTTCAGGTTGTGCTTGTGTGTTCCCTGAGCCATTTGTGAATATGTATAAAGCCTATATTGCAGGTAACTATCAAGAAGCGAAACATTGGCAACAATTTTGTGTGAAATTTAGTGATGCACTTAAGTCTGGTGCGAATATGGCAATATTTAAATCAGCATTAACTATGCGTGGTTTAGAAGGTGGTCATATGCGTTTGCCACAACTTGATTTATTATCTGAAGAAAATCAACAATTAAAAGAAAATCTAACTCAACTATGTAAAGAAGCAGGTATCACTTTTTCACTTAATTAAACAGTGATCAAATAAACGTCCCCGTTATTTTAGTTGATTGGTTGTATGTTGATCCTTTTAAGCAGTATAGGCTTTTCTATACTGCTTTTTTAATATAAGGACATACATAAGGCGCAATGGTTTATTGTGCTAAAAAGTGACCGTATTGTGCGATATCGACATTACCGCCACTGATAATAATACCGATTTTTTTACCTTTTAATTTATCACCAAATTGACGAGCAGCCGCTAAACTTAAACAACCCGTTGGCTCTACAATTATTTTCATTCGCTGGGCGTAAAACTGCATAGCTGAAATTAACTCTTCATCTGTTGCAGTTAAAATATCGTCCACATTGTTGCGAATAATCTCAAAAGTATAATTGCCTAGGTGCTGAGTTTGCGCGCCATCTGCAATTGTTTTCGGGGTATCAATATGAATGATTTCGCCTTTGCGTAATGATTGTTGTCCGTCATTTCCTGCTAAAGGTTCAATGCCAAATACTTTACAATCAGGTGAAAGGGCTTTGGTTGATAATAAAGAACCAGAAAGTAATCCACCACCACCTAATGGAACAAATAGCATATCTAATTCACCAACTTCATCGAACAGTTCTTTGGCAGCAGTACCTTGCCCCGCAATAATATGAGGGTGATCGTAAGGTGGAATTAATGTTAGGCCTTCTTTTTGTGCTAATTGTTGCCCAATTTCTTCGCGATCTTCCGTATAACGATTATACGTGATCACTCGACCACCATAGCCTTTTGTTGCTTCCATTTTTGCCTTTGGTGCATCTTCAGGCATGATAATTGTTGCAGGAATACCTAATAGCTTTGCCGATAAGGCAATTGCCTGAGCATGATTACCCGATGAGAAAGTCACAACACCATTTTTACGTTGTTGATCATTAAATTGAGATAACGCATTCATCGCACCACGGAATTTAAACGCTCCCATTCGTTGAAAGTTTTCACACTTAAAATAAAACTGTGCTCCTGTTAGCTCATTAATCGTACGAGAGGTTAAAACAGGTGTTTTATTAAGATAAGGTAGAATGCGTTGATGGGCTTCCGCAACATCTTTATAGGTAGGAATAGACAACTTATTCATAAGATTGCTCCTTGATCACCACGGCTTCAATTTCAATTTTGCTTCCAAAATGTAATTCTTTTACGCCAGCGACTAATCTTGCGGGTCTATGTTCGCCAATCCATTTTGCATATAACTCATTAACAACGGGCCATTCATTAATATCAGTCACATAGACTTTTACTTGAGCAATATCGGTTTTCTTTGCATTTATTCCGAGAAGACAAGTATTTAAATTTTCAAGTACTTGTATGATTTGAGCTTCAACTGGCTTGTTTGCCAATGGATTTCCTTGTTTATCTAAAGGCAATAGTCCAGAAATAAACGACATATTATTTGCAGTAACAACATGAGAGTAATGCCCACCAGGGGAAGAGAGGGCATCAATATTTTGTAGTGTAAGATGTGATGTCATTACGGTTTCCTATTTCACTTAAATTAGATAAAATGTATATCTATTTATACATAATGTCTAATGTTAGATCAATAGTTCAATTGATATTTTTTTATTTAAATCCATTAACAAGAAGAATAGATGCTTAGTTTTTATTTTTAATTATTTTTTCAGTTAAATCATACGTATCTTTAGCTAGATTAGTGAAATTTATGGGATGATGTTTATCATTGTAGAATAAGGTGTTATATATGGCTTTAGCCATTTTATTGTAGATGGCTCCTTTTGCCTCTGCTATTAAATAATTTCTATTCATTTGATTTTCTTCATTTTTATTTTTAAGGTATTTATTTCTAAGGTATTTACTTTTAAGGTATTTATTTTTAAGGTCTTGAACATTATCTTCTTTGCATATTTCTAATGAATCTATTTTTTTAGTGATTTCATTGTCATTTAAAAGCATTTGAACAATAGAGCTTTGTGCACTCTTAATATCTGTGTTTATTTTATATTTTTCACTAATAACATTAAATATCTCTTTTTTTTCCTTAGTAGTTATTCCACATTGATTTTCTATACAAAATTGATCAATTTTTTTATTGATAACACTAGATGGGAATGTAATTTTTTCTTGATCTTTCCATTTAATAATCTCATCGCTTATTATTATTCTATTATATTTATCTATAGGGTGTAGATATTCCTCAACTAAGCTTAATAGTAGTGATGTTGATATTTCTCTACTAATGGTATTTATATCAAAACTTATTGATGTTTTTTTATTACTTAAATTTATAGATGTATTTTTTGCACTATCAATACTTTTCATCAACGTCTGATAACCGATGTTATAATCATTATTAATTGACGTAATATTTTCTTTTTTATTTAGTATGTTAGTTTCTAATGGCTTTAAACTCATTTTATTACCTATAATTATGTAAATATTATATCTAATATTAATTTCATTAGGCAATAATTCTTTTAAAAATTAACCAGTACATTTTGTTCTATACTAGAAATGAATAAAATTTGTAAGAATTATTTTAGAAAAAGAAGTGAAAAAATAAAGAAAATGAAAAGAGGCACTTTAAAGTGCCTCTTTATTTAATCTAATTTAATCAAGATTCAATAAGAACAACGCGTTATTTTCCATGCAGTGTAAATCGCCATTAACGGTGCTAATGCTAGAAATAAAAATAGAGCAGATGCAGAAGTAGAGAGCCCTTCAGGAGTACCACTATTAAAGCCATTTAAATTGACTATCATACCTGCAAATGCAGAGCCTAACGCGGTTGCAAATAGTTGTACAGTTGTGATAGAGGCACCTGCAATATCTTTATCTTGCGTGGAAGCCGCTTGTAATATACGTGTTAATAGGTGAGGCCAACCAAAACCAATGCCATAACCCACTAAGAACAAAGCAAATAAAATAATAAAAAGACTAACCACGTTTTCCGATTGCAGTAATGGGTTTGGAATAACAAAAGCCAACACAAGCAAACCGATAAAAACAATAATAGGGCCGCTTAAAATACTAAAACGCATTTTAGCACCTTGCCAACTTGCGCTAATTACTTCAGCAACTGTCCAGCCTAATGCCATTAATGCACTCATATAACCTGAAGCTAAAGGCGTTTGCATATGTAAGCTTTGTAGATAATAAGGGACAAAGATCTCACAAGTCATGCCAATGGCTAATAACGAAATAGTTAAATACAAAAGGGCATGTAAAGAGAGACCTTTAAACGTATTAGTGGGTAGCAACCGAACAGTAAGGCGTTTCTCACAAAATATAAGCACACCAATTAAACCAAACACAACCACGATACTCAGTAAATTAATGGTAAGTGAGGAAGAAAGACTACCAGATGAAATAAGCAAAACGGCGGCCGTTAAAATTATTAACTGAAGATAAGGTAGGCTTTGTGAGGTTGATTTTGGAGCATCATTGTCATTCTTGGGTAAGATAACCCACAGATAAATGCCATAAAAAAGCATAATAGGTAACATAATACCAAAGGCATAACGCCAAGCATCTAATTGAGCAAAAATACCGCCAATAGCAGGGCCAATTAATGTAGCAACACCCCACATACCTGAAATTAATGCCATTGCTCTTGGCCATAATGCTTGATCGTAAACGATATTTACCATGGCGTAAGAAAGCGCAAATAAAAGTCCACCACCAAGTCCCTGAACAAATCGACCAATTAGCATCACTTCCATTTTAGGTGCAATTGCACACAACAAACTACCAATAAAAAATAATACTGTACCGGCTAAATAGGCACCTTTAGCGCCCAATAAGCTGAGTAAGCGAGCAGACAATACTGAGCCAATAATTGAAGCGGCTACAAATAGCGTGGTATTCCATGCATATAATCCCATTCCACCAATATCAGTTACAACAGAAGGCAAAATAGTGGTTGCCATTAAAATATTAATCGCGTGGATCACAACACCAAAAGAAAGGGCAAAGGAAATAGCACCATTCCGCCCTGAAAAGAGATCACGCCATTGGCTATTATTATTTGGGTGCATTAGAAAAAATATCCTTCTTTTATTGCTATTACGACATAGCTTCGTTAAATTACCAAGGTAAATCTTGGATAAATAAATGCTGAGACGCTTAATATGTCAAGAAAAAACTTGGAATATAATTATCCTGCTCAACGTACTGTTGGCGATAAAATTCTATTTTTAATTAAAAAACATGGGCCTATGCAAGCAAATGAGGTTGGGCAACGTCTTGGTACAAGTAGTGAAGCGGCAAGACAACAATTTGTAAAACTTGCTAACGCAGGATTTGTTGAAGCGATAACCGAACCAAAAGGTGTTGGAAGACCTATTCAATATTGGCATTTAACCGAATTAGGTCAGAAACAATTTCCTGATACTCATGCTGAATTAACCGCTCAGATTTTACTGACTATTCGTGAAGAATTGGGTGAAAGTGCTATCGAAAAAATTATTTTAGCACGAAAGAAACAGAGTTATCAGCGCTACACACAAGCAATAAAAGATTCAGATGAACTCACAGACCGTTTAGATATTTTAGCCACACTGCGTAGCCAAGAGGGCTATATGGCACATTGGGAGCAAGTAAAAGATAACGAGTATCTTTTTATTGAAGATCATTGCCCAATTTGTGCAGCAGCTAAAGTGTGCCAAGGTTTTTGTAATACAGAGAAAGAGCTATTTTCTGAAACACTAGGGGTAGAACTACAACGTGTTGAATATATTTTAGAAGGCGCAAGACGTTGTGCCTACCGTATTAAAATCTAATTTTATTTAAGCCTTAAACAATAAAAGCAAAAACCGCGCAATAAAGCGCGGTTACTGTTCTATCCTTAGAAATTTAGCTTAATTTTTACAATGTAATCGCAGAAGCTTTCCAAATTCGTTGCATATATTCTGTTACCGCACGATCAGCAGAAAAATAGCCCATTTGGCAGATATTTAACGCGGACTTTTTCAACCAAGCCTCTTCATCTTGATAAAGCACATCAACATTATCTTGCGTATCGACATAGCTACGATAATCGGCTAATACCTGATAATGATCACCAAATTCAATTAAGCTATCGAAAATTGATTTGTATTTATCAGGGCAAGTTGGATTAAAGAAGCCATTAGCGATTTGGTTAAGCGCAGTATGCAACTCAACATCTTCATCGTAATAACGACGAGGGGAATAACGTTGCCTTAACTCTGCCACTTCTTGTGCATTGTGACCAAAGATAAACATATTATCAAAACCAACATGCTCACCAATTTCAATATTAGCACCATCAAGCGTGCCAATAGTTAATGCACCATTTAGGGCAAATTTCATATTCCCTGTACCAGAAGCTTCTGTTCCTGCTAATGATATTTGCTCAGATAAATCTGCGGCAGGGATAATGTGTTGCGCTAAACTTACGCCGTAGTTAGGAATAAAGATCACTTTTAATTTATCTTTAATACGCTCATCATTATTAATCTTACTGGCAATATCGTTGATAAGATTGATAATCTTCTTCGCATTATAATAAGCTGATGCTGCCTTACCCCCAAAAATAAATACGCGAGGCACCCAGTTTTTCTCTGGATTTTCTAAAATGCGATTATAACGAGTGATAATACCTAACACATTGAGAAGTTGGCGTTTATATTCATGAATACGCTTGATTTGTACATCAAACAGCGCATCAGGGTTAATATCAATATTTAAATCTTCCTTAATGATCTGCGCAAGATTTTGTTTATTGATCCATTTTGAATCTTTTAATTGGCGCAAGAAATTTTTATCTTTCACCAATGGCATTAATTCACCTAACTGCTCTAAATTGGTTCGCCAATTCGTACCAATATGGCTATCAATTGCTTTAGAGAGAGAAGGGTTTGCTAACGCCAACCAACGGCGTGGTGTGATCCCATTGGTAATATTGCAGAATTTCTTAGGATAGATCATCGCAAAATCAGCAAATAAAGATTGCACCATTAATTGGCTATGAAGCTCAGAAACACCATTAACCTGATGACTAATAATAACCGCTAACCATGCCATACGAACATTTCGGCCATTCTCTTCATCTATAATAGAAACACGACGTAATAAGTCGTTATCGTTAGGGAATAGTTCTCTAACTTGTTTTAAGAATTTATCATTGATTTGGAAAATGATTTGTAAATGGCGAGGAAGCGAGCGACCAAGCATATCAACAGGCCAAGTCTCTAATGCTTCACCCATTAATGTATGGTTGGTGTATGAGAATATATGAATGGTTTGTTCCCATGCTTCATCCCAACTAAATCCATGATTATCAATCAGCTGACGCATTAGTTCAGGGATAGCAAGAACAGGGTGAGTATCATTAAGATGAATTGCAATAAAATCTTTTAGATTATCAAAGCGTTGATGCAGATGATAATGACGTTGCAAAATATCTTGAACAGAAGCACTGACTAAGAAATATTCTTGTTGTAAACGCAACATTTTACCTGATGTTGTTGAATCATCAGGGTAAAGAATACGAGAGATATTTTCAGAGCGATCTTTAGCCTCTGTTGCCTCTAAATATTCACCTTTATTAAATTTACCTAAGTTAAACGCCACATTTGATTTAGCTGACCATAAACGAATGGTATCTGTCGCTTGTGTGTTATAACCCGGAACAATAGAGTCATAAGGTTGTGCCATTACGTTGAAAGTATCAACCCAATAATTTTTCTCACCTTCTTGCTGTAAACGTCCGCCAAAATCTACTTCAAATTGCAGATCATGACGAGGGAATTCCCATGGATTACCTTTTTCAAGCCAGTTATCCGCAACTTCATGTTGTTCACCATTCTGAATTTGCTGGCGGAACATTCCGTATTCATAACGAATACCATAACCTGTAACGGGATAACCTAATGTGGCACAAGAATCAAGGAAACAAGCAGCCAAACGACCTAAACCACCATTACCTAAACCAGGATCGGGCTCAAGTTCGATTTGTTTCTCAAGATCAAGGCCTAACTCTTTTAATGCCTCTTTAACTTCGTGATAAACACCTAAAGAGAGCATGGCATTGGTTAAAAAACGTCCCATGAGAAATTCCATCGAAATGTAATAAACTTGTTTTACTTTCGGTGAAAGCTCTGCTTTGGTTGATTTTAACCAGCGTTCAACTAAACGGTCTCTAATAGCGTAAGAGGTTGCATTTAACCAATCTGTTGGTGTTGCATATTTTGGCGACGTACCAACAATAAACATTAGTTTATAAACAATAGAACGCTTTAATGATTCAATATCCTTATCAGGTGATAAATAATCAAATTCACATAAATTTTTCATCATAAATCTCTTTTTGTTATTCACTGGCTCAAATAGACCTCATGTCTATAAATGTTGATACAGTGCCGCATACGTTTTTGCAGCAGTTTCCCAACTAAAAATAGTTTGATTCATGCCATCAGTTTGAGCTTGTTGCCACTGTTTAGGCATACTCCATAAAGTAAAGGCACGATTAATAGCCTGACGCAGAGAGTCTGGTGTTGCTTCATAGAAAACAAAACCAGTAGCTTGGTGATGTGCTAAATTTTCTAATGAACAATCATTAACCGTATCGGCTAATCCGCCCGTGTGTCTCACTAAAGGTAGGGCTCCATATTTCAAGCCATATAACTGAGTTAATCCACAAGGTTCAAAACGACTAGGTACCATAATCACATCAGCACCGGCGATAACTTGGTGTGAAAAACTTTCGTCATAACCAATATGAACTGCTACATTTTGCGGATATTGTTGTTGTGCGTGTAAAAATGCCGCTTCAAGGTGACTATCGCCAGTACCTAATAAAACAAACTGGCCACCTTGTTCAACGATATCAGGGAGTATTTCAATAACTAAATCGAGCCCTTTTTGCGAAGTTAAACGACTGACAGCTGCAAAAAGAGGAGCAGTATTGTTGACAGGTAAACCACATTTTTTCTGTAATGTGGTTTTGTTTTCTAAACGCTTATTCAGGTTTTTAATATCATAACGACGTGTAATTAAGCTATCTGTTGCAGGATCCCAAACCGCCTCATCAACGCCATTTAAGATGCCACTTAATCGCTGTTCATAAGCACGTTGACGCAATAATCCCTCTAAACCGTAGCCAAATTCTTGAGTGGTTATCTCTTTGGCATAAGTTGGGCTGACTGTCGTAATGTGGTTAGCATAAAAGAGGCCTGCTTTTAGGAATGAAATTTGTCCGTAATATTCCAGTCCATTAATTGAAAAACTGTAATCAGGTAATTCAAGTTGATGCAGATGATAAGGTGAGAATTCACCTTTATAAGCCAGATTATGAACAGTAAAAACAGATTTTACTGAATAATGTTTAACTGCTAAATAAGCACAAGCAAGTCCAGCATGCCAATCATGAGCATGAACAACATCAGCTCGCCATAAAGGATCTAACCCCGCTGATAATTCGCTCGCTACCCAACCTAATAAAGCAAAACGAAAAACATTATCACTATAAGGGTGTTGATGTTGGTCGTGATAAGGACTACCAGCGCGTTGATAAAGATGAGGTGCATCAATAAGATAAATATCAACACCTTGGTATTGGCCATAAAGCAGAGAAATATTACCTGCAAAGGTATCGATATTAGTCACTAATTTGAGATCGGGAATATTATCTTTGATAGCAGGAAACGCGGGTATAACAACCCGCGCATCTAAGCCTATCTTTTTTTGAGCTAAAGGCAAAGAGCCCATAACATCCGCTAATCCCCCTGTTTTTAGCAGAGGGAATAGTTCAGAACAACAGTGAAGGACATTCACGAAAATGCCTCCTCATTTTGAGGTTTTTTTTCTGCAGTTGTTTCAGTTGGATTTTCTTTTTCATTAAGTGCGAGTTGCTCAAGCATTTCTCTTGTTACAAGCACAATACCTTCTTCAGTTCGGTGGAAACGTGCCGCATCTTCTTCGGCATTCATCCCAATAACAGTACCTTCTGGAATAGTACAGCTACGCTCAATAATGCAGCGTTTTAAGTAGCAATGATGGCTCACAGTCACATCAGGTAAAATCACGGAATCTTCGATATGGCAGAAAGATTCAACGCGAACTAATGGGAATAGGATAGATGAATAGAGTGTTGATCCATTGATAATACAACCGTCAGCAATCAAGGAGTTCATCATTTGTCCATGTTCACCATGATTATCTTGGACAAATTTAGCTGGTGGTAACGGTGTCATAAAGGTGCGAATTGGCCAGTCTTTCGCATACATATCAAGTTCTGGTGTTACAGAGGCTAAATCAAGGTTAGCAGACCAATATGCTTCAATGGTTCCTACATCGCGCCAGTACGGTGGCACTGAAGGATCTGAACTGACACAAGAGAGTTCAAATGGGTGAGCAAGAACATCGCCACGTTCAGTGATTCTCGGAATGATATCTTGACCAAAGTCATGGTGTGAATTTGGATCACGGCTATCTTCTTCTAATAAATCAAAGAGATAATCTCTATCAACCACATAAATACCCATGCTTGCTAATGAATGATCAGGATCATCAGGAATACAAGGTGGGTTTGATGGTTTTTCTAAGAAATTGAGCACTCGACGATTTTCATCGATATCCATAATACCAAATTGGAATGCATCTTCTTTAGGAACACGAATACAAGCCACGGTGAATTTTGATTTATTTTCAACGTGATCAAGTAATAAACGGGCGTAGTTCATTTTATAAATATGGTCGCCAGCTAAAATAACGACATATTTTGCTTTGTAACTACGAAGAATATCGAGGTTTTGATAGATAGCATCAGCTGTCCCCATATACCAATGTTCGGTATTACGACGTTGTTGAGCCGGTAATAAATCAACAAACTCATTCATATCTTCGTTGAAGAATGACCAACCGCGCTGAATATGTTGAACTAAGGAGTGTGACTGATATTGGGTAATTACACCAATACGACGGATCCCTGAGTTAAGACAGTTTGATAGCGTAAAGTCGATAATTCGAAATTTCCCACCAAAGAAAACCGCCGGTTTTGCACGTTTTGAAGTCAATGCTTTTAAGCGTGTACCACGACCTCCCGCTAAAACGAGTGCAATTGCCTCTTTAGGAAGTTGTTGTGCCAACATTAATTTTTGGCCTTGTTCTGTTGTCATCATAGATATAGCACTCCAATCAAATTACTTAACTTGGGAGGAAATAATGGGTAATTTTTCAGTAGAAGACTGAGTATAAAAAACGCTATTTCGCCAAAGGGTGATACTGTTAGGTTGTACTTCACAATCCTGAGATTGTGTCGGGTAACAATCAGGCCAGCTAGCCGTATCAAGCAAGCAAGACCAAGACCCTTCAGGTAAAGAAAAAACGGCGCTATTTCTTAATGGGTTAAACATTAAGATCCATTGTTGCGCTAAAATAAGTTGTAATGGTGAGGGTGGAAGTTGTTGCCAATCTTCATAACTCATAGGTTGAGCATTCTGATTTAACCAAATAACATCTTGGCTATTTTCTTCCCACCATTTAAGAGAACTTAAAGGTGTAATTTGGTGACGTAATTCAATAAGGTGGCGAATGTAATCAGTTAAGTTGTAAGGCTGTTGAAACCATTTGATCCAACTGACTTTATTATCCTGACAATAAGCGTTGTTATTACCATATTGCGTATTACCCACTTCATCACCGGCGAGTAAATGAGGTGTTCCTCTAGAAAGCAGTAGCGTTGCCAGCATGTTCCTTGTTGCAAGCAATCTGTATTGACTTATCTTTTCGTTAACTATCAAACCTTCTTCACCAAAATTCACACTGTAATTGGTGTTGTGTCCATCTAGGTTTGATTCTCCATTCTCCTCGTTATGTTTATTCTGATAACTCACTAAATCCCGCAGTGTAAAGCCGTCGTGGCTAGTTATCATATTGACGCTAGAATAGGGAGGTCTGCCATTTTTGTGATACAGCTTTGCTGAGCCTGTAATATTGTCTGCAAATGTCGCAATAGAAACATCACGCCATAACCAAAAACGACGAATAACATCACGATAACTATCATTCCACTCTGTAAATGGAACAGGAAAATTACCGACTTGATAACCATCAGAGCCTAAGTCCCAAGGCTCTGCGATAAGTTTAATGCGTGACAATAGCGGATCTTGTCGAATAGCCGTCAATAGAGGTGATTGAGTATCAAAATAGGGAACTCGGCCAAGACTTGTCGCCAAATCAAAACGAAAACCATCAATATGAAATTCTGTCACCCAATAACGCAGGCAATCCATAACCCACTGCACCGTTTCTGGGCGACTTAAGTTGAGCGTATTACCACAACCCGTCCAATTTTGAGCTTTTTTTTCGTCGTTTAGCCAATAATAGCTTTGGTTATCAATACCACGCTGCGAAACAATATAACCTTCGAATTGATCACTTAATTCCGCGGTATGGTTAAACACCACATCTAAAATCACTTCAATATTGGCTTTATGTAGGCATCTTACGGCTTCTCGAAATTCATCAATAATATTGCGACCTGAATTAGAATAATATTGAGTTGATAAAGCGAAAGGTGCTAATACGTTATAACCCCAATAGTTTTTTAAACCGATTTTATGGAGATGTGGCTCTGTTAAATGGTATTGAACCGGCAATAATTCTAATGCTGTAATACCCAATTTTTTTAGATGTGAAATAAAAGCAGGATGCCCTAATGCCGCATAAGTGCCCTGCAATTTCTCAGGTATTTCAGGATGCAGTTTTGTCAGTCCTTTTACATGTCCTTCGTAAATAATGGTTTCTGACCACGATGTATTTAAACGCTGATAAGTGCCTTTTTCTTTATAAGAATGGCAAAAACAGCCACTATCATCTGTGATAACCGCTTTAGGTGTAATCGCACTATCATCATGCTCTAATGAATTAAAAACAGGAGAGGTGTAAGGTAATGTATTATCAACAATACCCGTCACCTGTTTTGCATAAGGATCTAATAATAGTTGCTGAGGTTGATAGAACAATCCTTGCTCTGGGTCCCATTCACCTTCTACACGATAACCATAATGTAAACCGGGCCCTGCACCGGGCAAATACCCATGCCAAATTGAGCCAGTTTTACCCGGTAATGGGTATCGGATCTCTTTGCCTGCTTTATCAAACAGGCAAAGAATGACTTTAGTGGCATTTTCACTAAAGAGTGTAAAATTTACTCCATAGCCATCATAATGACTGCCCATAGGAAAAGGGCGACCATAG
The DNA here is from genome assembly GCF_011045835.1 of Proteus terrae subsp. cibarius. Taxonomy (NCBI): domain Bacteria; kingdom Pseudomonadati; phylum Pseudomonadota; class Gammaproteobacteria; order Enterobacterales; family Morganellaceae; genus Proteus; species Proteus terrae. Next base: position 1,845,909 of record NZ_CP047349.1, on the reverse strand, counting down.
TCTAAAGACATATTAATCCTTCAATCTTAAATACAGCGTCGCAAGTGGGGGTAATGACAATGACAAAGAGTGAGGCTTGCCATTAAATGCACTTGCGGTTGTCTCTATTTCACCTAAATTTCCTACATTACTGCCGTTATAAAATTCAGAATCACTGTTGAGAATTTCTTGATAAGCACCGGCTTTATTTACACCGACAACGTAGTTGTGATGAACAACTGGAGTGAAGTTACTGATAACAATAATTTCATTGCCTTGTGCGTCTTTACGGCAAAAAGCAAAGACGGAGTTATCGTGATCATCAACGGTAAGCCACTCAAAGCCTTCACGTTCAAAATCACATTCATAAAGCGGAGCATTAGCTTGATAGGAAAGATTCAAATCTCGGACAAAGTGTTGAACACCTTGGTGCGGACTATTAGGCTCTTCAAGAAGATGCCAATCTAAGCTACTGTCGTGGTTCCATTCACGCCACTGTGCAAACTCACATCCCATAAATAGTAGTTTTTTGCCGGGATAAGCCCACATAAAGCCAAGATATGCACGTAAATTGGCAAATTTTTGCCAATCATCGCCCACCATGCGACCAATTAACGAACCTTTACCATGCACAAATTCATCGTGAGAGAGAGGCAGAACAAAGTTTTCGTTATAGGCATAGAGCATGCCAAAGGTCATTTGGTTGTGATGATATTTACGATAGATAGGATCACGTTGCATATAAGCTAACGTGTCATGCATCCAACCCATATTCCATTTGTAATTAAAACCTAAACCACCATCATCAGGCGGTAATGTTACACCTGGAAAATCGGTAGACTCTTCTGCAATTGTGATAGTTCCTGGGCAGGTTGTACCCAGTAATTTGTTGGTATGGCGAATAAAATCAATAGATTCTAAATTCTCACGTCCGCCATGTTTATTGGGGATCCATTCGCCTTCTTTTCGGCTGTAATCACGATAAAGCATTGAAGCAACAGCATCGAAACGGAAACCATCAAGCGCAAAATGCTCATGCCAATACAACAAATTACCAGAAAGATAATTCAGTACTTCATTGCGCCCATAGTTATAAATCAAAGTATTCCAATCAGGATGAAAGCCTTCACGTCTATCTGCATATTCATAGAGTGATGTGCCATCAAAATTACGTAAACCGTAATCATCCTCAGGGAAATGACCAGGAACCCAATCTAATATGACTTTAATTCCTGCTTGATGAGCCGCTTCAATAAAGTCACGGAAATCCATAGGAGAGCCAAAGCGACGAGTTGGTGAATATAACCCTAACGGTTGATATCCCCATGAGCCATCAAAAGGATGCTCATTAATAGGGAGCAACTCAATATGAGTAAAGCCCATCTCTTTAACATATGGAATTAACTGTTCAGCTAATTCGCGGTAACTTAACCAGCTTTGATCGTCAGTATGTCTACGCCATGAACCTAGATGAACTTCATAAATAGACATAGGTGCATTGCGTTGATTCGCTTGCTGACGCGATAGTGGCATCGGTTTGATTGGGGGTAATGTATTGATAATTGACGCAGTTTCAGGGCGTATTTGTGTTTCAAAAGCATAAGGATCAGCTTTTAATCGACGTTCACCATTCGCATCAAGAATAGAATATTTATAGCAATCACCAAGATGAGCCTGTGGAAGGAAAAGCTCCCATATTCCACTTTCACGACGTAATCGCATTGGAAAACGTCTTTCATCCCAGAATGAAAAATCGCCTACAACGCTTACACTTTTTGCGTTGGGTGCCCATACAGCAAAAGTAATACCATCAATATCCCCCAGTTTTGTAGGGTGCGCGCCTAAACATTGGTAAGGGCGGGAGTGATGGCCTTGTGCTAAAAACCAAATATCCATTTCTTGCAATAAAATGCCAAATTGATAGGGATCATCAACGACACCTTGTACATTTTCCCACGTTACATCTAAACAGTAACTAAAACGACGTTTACGTCGAGGAATAGCGCCACAGAAAAAACCACTAGGATGCTTACACTCTAGTGTTGCTACATTTCGACCGTTTTTTCTATCAATGACACTGACTGCAACTGCATCTGGTAAAAAAGCACGAACCTCTAAACCTGCCGACGTTTCATGCATACCAAGAAGTGCAAAAGGATCAGACTCATACCCATTAATTAGTTTTTCTATTGCTTTTTTTGTCACAGCTACAGACATCTTATCGTCCTTCGTTGTCAGCAAATAAATTAATAAATTTTATATATAAATATCAGCATAGAACGTTAATTTAAGTTAAACAATAAGTGTTTATAACAGATTATTTAAAATCAAAATAATTTTTATAAGTTAATGTACTTATTTTTTGATTTTAATTAATTGAATTTAAATGGGTTTGCTGGATGGTGCAGGGGAAGATCGCGAATTATTAAAACAGCACGATTAGTGTTTTTACTTGTTCACAAAAAGAAGGCTAACATTAGATGTTTTTAATTAAACAACTAACAATTAGTTTTAAAAAGTGTAATTAATAAGATTAGAATCGCTATTTTTATGAAAAATAATCACTTACTTCATTAGTAAAATTAACTTTTCTGTTGGGTAAGCCATTGTTCAAAATCAAGATGTGTTTTGGTTTTTTGTACACCTATTGGCGTTAAAGCGTAATAACTCATCGGTGCAATTTGAATATTTGGAAATAAAACTTTTAAAATACCATTATTTATTTCATTCGATAAAATTGAAATAGGGCCAATACCAAGTCCTAATCCTTCAATAATAGCTTGCAGAGAAATATGAAAGTGATCAAAGCGATAATGACGCGAGAACGATCGCTGCGTATTGAGATGAGTTGCGTTTAACCATTGTTGCCAATGTCCGGGACGAGTAAGTGTATCGATAACAGGGCAGCCAAAAACATCTTCAGGCTCAGTGACACTGTAACGGTTTAAGAATTTTTCAGAAGCAATTAAACAATGTTTATCCTCTAAAAAAACAACAGATGAATACTCTTGTTGCTGAGGTTGAGGACGAATTATCAGATCATCATGACTAATCAAATGAAATCGCTCGCTATTTGCAGAGGCAATTTGGATATTTGCATTAGGATATTGAAGATAAAAATCCTCCATTCGGGGAATAAGCCATTTTAAACAAAGTGTTGTCGGAACACTGATATTTAAAATATCGTTTTTTCCGCCATTGCCATACCGAAAACCAATATCATTTAATTTATCAAAAACTTCACTTAGTTCTTGCGCCAATGTCAATGCATAAGGGGTGGGTACTCGACGTAAACCTTGTTTATTAAATAAAGTGACACCAAACCATTTTTCTATAACTTGGATATGACGACTAATTGCACCATGAGTGACACACAATGTTTGTGCGGCTTCTGTATAACTTTGACTATGGCAAGCAACTAAGAAAGCACGTAATGAAGGCAATGGAGGAAGATTTCTCATCATAATTTTCTCATTATAGTTTACGCATCATAAATAAATCGGGCTTTCTGATTAAAACTCACAATACCGTGACATTTTATCACAGGTAAAAATAAAGAAGGTAGGTATGATACAGCGTCTTTAACTTATTGAACTTAAAGGATGATAATGAGTTTTATCGCGGTTATTTTACTGGCAATATTTTCTGGTGTGATCAGTGGCGTTGTAGGTACGGGCTCTTCTATTTTATTAATCCCAGCGTTGACCTATGTTTTTGGTGCTAAAGAAGCTGTACCTATTATGGCGTTAGCTTCAGTGATGGGAAATTTATCGCGTATTTATTTATGGCGTCACAGCATTCGCTTTAAACCACTATTTTATTACCTATTACCGGGTATTCCTGCCGTGGTTCTTGGCGCTAACACATTATGGATAATGCCGGAAAAATGGCTAAATATTGGTATGGGAATGTTCTTCATATTGATGATCCCTGTGATCCATTTATTACGCAAACATCAAATTAAAATGAAAACCTACCAAGTTATTATTGCTGGCGCGGTTATTGGCTATTTAACGGGGGTTGTATTTTCTACAGGACCATTAACTATTCCTATATTTTCTGCATATGGTCTGACATTAGGACCATTACTTGCGACGGAAGCTGCAGCTTCATTTGTTATTTATCTCACTAAAGCCTTAACTTTTAGCCAACTAGGTGCGGTTAATTGCTTTATCTTAATTAGTGGTGCATTAGTGGGCTGTGGTTTAACTGTAGGAAATTATCTTGGTAAAAAACTGGTATTAAAACTGACACCAAAACTTTTTCAATGGCTGTTAGATGCTATGCTGATTTTTGCTGGTGGATCACTACTTTTTAATGGCATTTATTCTTAATAAGAATGGCTGTATTAACAGCCTTTACTTTAGTCATTATCTGATAAATAAGGTATTAATAGAGTTTGTGAAATATCAGCAAATGGCATCAATTCATTAACGCTGGCTCCCGCCCTTGCTCTCAAAGAAATTGAATGTAAAAGGGCAACTACACCCAATGCAATAGTGTGAACATCCGTTCCTTCTTTTAATTCACCAGCTTCTAACGCTTCTTGTAAGGCATCTTCAACTTGCTGAGTTTGCGCGTTAATGACTTGATTTAACATCATTCTTATTGCCGGATCTTCAACTTCAGTCACCGCCGTTGAAAGCACCATACAGCCTGTTAATCCTTCATTATCCGTATAAAAATGGATAGCTGAAGTCAGATAGCGTTTTATTCTTTCTGTCACTTTATCTTGAGCTGATTGTTTCTCAAGTTCATGCCGATAACGCGTGGAAGCAATATGATTAAAGCGCTCAATCGCTTTTTCATACAATGCCGCTTTATTGCCAAATGCAGCATAAAGACTCGGCTTATTCATTTGCGTTTCAATGACTAAGTCATCCATAGATGTTGCTGTAAATCCTTTACGCCAAAATAATGCCATTATTTTTTCAAGTGCAGCATCACTATCATAACGGCGAGGGCGACCTTTCTTTTGCATTTTGTACCATTTAGTAAGAAATATATTTACTCAGTATAAAACAAATGTCATTATTTTACTAATCAGTACAAAATAGGAAAATCAAATGAGTCATAATGAAATGCTGTATGGAAAGAATATGCCTTCAATCATTAAGCTTGTTGAAGAAGGGCGTGAGCAACAAGTCAAACCTCTTAAAGTTGGTATCTTTGTTTGTCCTGGCTTTATGCCTATGGATATTAATGGTGCTCAATCAGTATTTACTATTGCAAGTGCAGAAATTTATTTTATTTGGAAAAAGAAAGAGTTAGTTGAAGGCTATATTGGCTGGCCGACAATGCCAACTATGACTTTTGAGGAGTGCCCAGACGATCTTGATGTATTAGTGGTTGGAATGGTGCCACCAGAGATTGTTGAGGATGAACAGACATTGGCATTCTTTGCCAAAATGGGTAATAAAACTCGTTATGTCATTGGTACATGTTATGGCTCTTTAGTTTTGGGTGCTGCTGGATTATTAAAAGGTAAGAGAGCAACCAGTAATTCCAATGTCGTTCCGATGTTACCGGATATGGGGGCCATCGCAGTAGAGGGAAGTGAGGTTGTTGTTGATGGCAATATTTATACCTCAGGGCCAGCAACTGGTTCATTCGACGCTTCATTATTAGTATTAGAACAACTGTTAGGTACCCCTTTTGCTCAATTAGTTGAATTAGCAATTGAGTATGATCCTCGTCCTCCTTTTGGTACAGGTTCACCTACTTTAGCAGGGCCAGAAATGACTGCTATTTCACAAAGCTTAACCGCTAATTTAAATGCTCAATTTCATCAAGCCGCACTTAATGGACTTAAAAAACACCGCTAATTTAAGTTAATTAACGTTAGAATAAGGAAATAAATATTGATGTTTACCTAAACTGTTTTATTTCAATTTCGGAGTATTACAATGACAGAATACGAAAAAATGGTATCAGGCAATCTTTATCATGCCAGTAAAGATGATAGTTTAGAGCCTCTTAGAGTAAAAGCGCGTGAAATTATTTATGATTTTAATATGACGCGTCCTTCTGACGTTGAAAAGAGAAAGGCATATTTAAAACAGCTGTTAGGAAAAACAGGCAACAATTTTACTATTGAGCCACCATTTCATTGTGACTATGGCCAATTAATTGAAATTGGTGAAGCGTTTTACGCTAATTTTAATTTAACGATATTAGATTGTGCATCTGTGAAAATTGGACACAATGTGATGTGTGCGCCCAATGTCAGCATTTTAACTGCAACTCATCCGATTGATCCTGAAATACGCAGTAGTGAACTTGAATATGCATTACCTATTACTATCGGCAATTCGGTATGGTTAGGCGCAGGATGTATTATTTTACCAGGTGTAACTATTGGGGATAACTGCGTTATTGGTGCGGGTAGTATAGTAACAAAATCTATTCCCGCTAATTGTGTTGCCGTTGGCAATCCTTGTCGTGTGATAAGACTAATTAGTGATAAGGATAAACAAGACGCTGAAAAAAGGCTTGGCCTTTATTAATATTTAAAAAATAGGCTCAAGAAACACGATGAGCCTATTCATACAATTGCTTTTATTCTTTAATAAAGCTGAGATAGTTAAAGAGCGATTTAAAGCCAAATTTACGGTATAGCGCTAAACCATCTGCTGATGCATCTAAGAAGCAACGTTCAACGCCTTGTTCGCGGCAAAACTCTAAAACATGCTTAATTAAATGTGTCGCATAGCCATTACCTTGATAGGCAATATCTGTCCCAATATCATCAAAACGCGCTAATTTATCATGTATTGTTAACGTTAATGAAGAAACTGGCTGACCATCAACTAATAACGCGTAATGGAAGATAGCTGCGCCATTATCTAATGCTTTCTGGTGATAACGAATATACTCATTAACAATAGTATCATCACTATCATCTCCCACTGGGAACGCCGTTTTTAATGGATGAGCCCACTGTTCAAGGTTGTAATTGGTTAAAATAATATCGCAAGGATTATTTTTATAAGAAGGGAATACTGCTTCAGATAATGTTAAATACATTGCGGTTGTCATACCATCACCGGTATAACCTGCATTTTTTATTATCTCTTCAAATTCAGGTAATAATGACTCAGGCAATACTAAAATATGATTTTTTTTCTGCGAAGTAAAAAGGGTACTGGCTTGCTGGAATGAGCCTTCTGTTGCGCCTTGGCGCAAATAAATAAAGTTAAAAATGGCAGCATCCATTGGTGTCATAAAGCAGTGAGTATGATCACCAATACGAATATTATTTTCACAAATTTCTGACCAAAAGGCTTTTTCTACTATTTTGAATTCTTTATACAGTTGTGCATCCATAATGGTTCTCTAGCTAAATCGTGATACGCGATAAGGCGTTAATAGAGGTTCCGCTTTTTCGTAAATAAGTTCTTGTGCAACTAATTCACATAATAAAAGTGACAATGTCACGGTAGCGTGCATAGTAACAAGTTATAATTCCTGATAAGGAGATATTTCTCCAATAATTAGTATTTCATCTTTAGACATAGACCGTTCACTAATAGAAACCTGTTTTGTTGTTAGTTTACCTGTTTACGTAAAATTATCATAAAAAGTCGCTTGTACGTGGCATGCAACACGCTCAGAGTGATGCTCATCACTATTATCAATGTAATCTTCTACTACAACAATCCCATTTTGAGCGATATGGGGTAACTCCATCTTTGAGTTAAAAATTTTTCATTAAATTAATAAGTGAAATAGTTTTTGTTTAAAAATAGTGACACGCATGAGATCACAAAAAGAATAATGAACTATAACACAAAACAAACAATAGGTTATTACATCTGAATTTAAACGATAATGCAGTTTATAATTCCATAATTAACGACCTTTGTTAGATGTTAAATCCGTATAAATTTTAATTTCAGCATCATACTATAACGCATGTTTAAATTGGTTTTTTAATCCAAAACAGAATCAAAAAAAAGACTTATGAACTGCCTTTTGCATACAAAAGCAGATTAATTTACTTATCTTTATTGCATATAAAGATTATTGTTTTACAAAAATATTATTATAGATATGATAGCTCACATATTCAGCATGTTATTTTTTTAAAAAAGGCGTCGTATGTTAGAAAGTATCGGTATTTCAAATATTTGGACATACCTTTTAGGCGTTATTTTTATTACATTAGTACCAGGTCCAAACTCGATTTTCGTCCTTACTTCCAGTGCGAAGCATGGCGTAAAAGGGGGGTATAAAGCCGCTCTTGGTGTTTTTACGGGTGATGCATTATTAATCTTTTTGGCATTTTTGGGGGTTGCTTCATTAGTCAAGACTTCACCCGTCTTCTTTATTGTCATTAAATATGCTGGTGCTCTTTACTTAACCTATTTAGGATTGAAAACGCTATATACAACGTTTCAAAAGAAAAAAGAAACACCAGAGCAAGTAGCTGAAGTAACGGTAAAAGCAAAAGATGGTCTTTATGTTAAGGCGTTATTTTTGAGTATGCTTAACCCAAAGATGATCATTTTTTATGTTTCTTTCTTTATTCAGTTTATCGATCCTAAATATGAAAATGCAGGTGTTCCATTCTTTGTATTAGGTGCGATTTTAGAAACATGCAGTATGCTTTATTTATCAGTTCTTATTTTTGGCGGTGTTGCTATTACTAATAAAGTAAAACATAACAAACGGTTAGCTTCATTATCAAATAGTTGTATTGGTGCAGTGTTCTTACTTTTTGGCGCAAAACTGGCATTAACTGCATAATATTTCTCTAAACTAAAAAGCCACTTTCAAAAGTGGCTTTTTTTTGCGACAAATAAATGACTATCTCTATTCCAATAGATTATTTAATAACGATCTCTAATATTGAGTTGTAGGTTTCTGTTTTAATCACTTTATTAATTTTTAAATCCGCTTGATCGAGTAAAGCAATAAATTCTGCCTCTGTACGTTCACCTGATTCAGGAAAAGCACACATACAGAGAAGATCCATATATTTCGCCATATCAGGTACATTCTTTTTAAAAATAACCGGTTCAATAATAAGTATTTTTGAGTTGGGTTTCATTGCGTTGCGGAAATTTTTAAAAATTTTAATAACACTTTCATCATCCCAGTCATGAATAATATATTTTATTAAATAAATATCAGATTCGGGGTACTCTCCAAATAAATCTCCTGATATTAAACTCCAGCGACTATCATCATTTAATTCGGTCAACAACGTTCTTTCCAACACATGAGGCCTATCAAATAATTGGCCCTTTAAAGTCGGATTTTCTTTTAATACGTTTAATAACAGTCCTCCCAATCCGCCAGCAATATCTGTAATGGTTACATTTTCAGGAAATTCATAATGTTTGATAATAAAATAATTTTCTATCTTTGAAAGTGAGCTCATACCTGATTGAAAATCATGATCTTTTCTTACATTATCTTGCCAATATTGATAAAAGCTTATGCCATAAAGATTTTCAAAGGCTGGATTACCTTGCACGGATTCAGTGATATCACCCACAGGCCCCCACAGAGTCTCGTTTGTCAGCATTAAAATGGCATCACGTAAGCTATATTCATGATCACTTAATAAAAAAGAGCCCATAGGAGCAAGTGAGTAACTTTCATTTTCTAATTCATAAAATATTTTCTCAGAAGCTAACATTCTTAATATTCTATTTAATGCAGATGGTGATGAATTTGTTTTTTCTGCTAATTCACTAACGTTCTTAGAACCGTTTTTTAATAAATCCGCGATATTTAATTTTACTGCAACTCTTAATGCGGCTGGAATAGTAAAGCTCATTGCTTTCTTCATTACTGCCAGCGCATCAGCTTTGTTTTGTAAATTGAGTGTATAATTTTTCATATTAAATCCTGTAATTACAGAGCAACTAAGAATTGACCTAAGTAAAAACTAAAACAATCAATAAAAGTATAGGTGGTAATTTAAATTTGGTATTTTTATATTTTTTATAACTTTTAATATTAAATGTAAAATTATAGTTTTTAAATATGATGATGTTTTTAATTAATTAGTTTTTGATAAGAAAGGCAATTAATCTTTTTTGTCAAAAATTACCTTTTTTACCTATGATAAAAAAAGAAAGTTCAGAAAAAAGCAAGAAATGGAGTGCGTAATACACTTATTTTCACGTTATACTAATATAAATATTCTATTTAATTTAAGTTAACTTATGCACTTTCAGTATGGCGAAACAGAGATAAACACATTAAAAAAACGTGATAAACGCTTAGCTAAACTCATTGAAAGAATAGGGGAAATTAAGCGCCCATTAACACCCGATCTATTTACAGCATTAGTTAAAAACATTATTGAACAACAAATTTCGGTTTCTGCTGCCATAACTGTTAATCAGCGGTTGCTCAAATTATGTGAAGGTATTTACACGCCAGAACGCATTGCAAGACTATCGGAGCAAGAGATACAACAGTGTGGCATGACAATGCGTAAAGCCGGTTATATTATCGGTATTGCTGAAGCCGTCATTTCAGGAAAATTAAATTTAAATAAAATCCCTGATATGACAGATAAAGAGGTTATTGATACTTTAATTCAATTAAAAGGTATTGGGGTTTGGACTGCCGAAATGTTATTAATTTCCTCACTTAATCGCCCAGATATTTTAAGTTGGGGAGATTTAGCTATTCAACGTGGGATCATGCGTCTTTATCGTCATAAAACATTAGATAAAATACGCTTCGAACGTTACCGAAAACGTTATTCACCTTATGGTTCTACTGCGTCGCTTTATCTATGGGCATTATCTAAAGAGACAGAGTAATTACGCAATAAACGGAGTTCTTTGTTCATTATATTTTTCAATAATAGCCATAATTCCGCATTCAAAGGACTACCATAATGGAAAATAAACATAATCAACTTATTGAGCAAGCTTGCCGTTTTATTGAAAAAAATAACGGTGATGTGTCGCTTACCTGCATTGCAGAGCATGTTATGGCAAGCCCGTATCATTTTCATCGCTTATTTAAATCAACGATGGGGATCACGCCAAAAGATTATGCTAATGCTTATCGCCAAAAATTAATAAAAAAAGCATTAGTTCAAGATGGCAGTATTACAGATGCGATTTATCAATCAGGCTTCAATGCCAATAGCCGTTTTTATGAGAATGCAACGGCAATATTAGGAATGACGCCAACAAATTGGCGTACAGGTGGTAAGAATATTGCTATCTTTTTTGCTATTGCTCAGTGCTCTTTGGGTAGTATTCTCGTGGCGCAAAGTGAAAAGGGGATTTGCGCCATTATGTTAGGGGATGATGCCGAGCTGTTATTAGAAGACTTGCAAAAACAATTCCCTCTGGCTGAATTAATTGGCGCAAATGAAGAATTTGAGCAAGTCATAGCACAAGTCATCGGTTTTATTGAATTACCCAAACAACCCTTGTCTTTACCTCTTGATATCCAAGGTACTGTATTCCAACAAAAAGTTTGGCGGGCATTATTAGATATTCCTTTTGGTAGCACAATGACTTACCAAGAAATAGCAGACAAAATTGGAGCACCTAAGGCATATCGCGCAGTCGCTAATGCCTGTGCAGCTAATAAACTTGCAGTTGCTATTCCATGCCATCGTGTTATTCGACAAAATGGTGAGTTATCTGGCTATCGTTGGGGGATTGAGCGTAAGGCTAAGTTGCTTCAGACTGAGGCATTAAATAACTCACCAACGGATAAAAAAGAATAAAAAGTTATTTATTGCATGATAAGATAATCAGCAACTTATCAATAAATTAATGAGTCAATATTATGTCGGCAATACCAACAGAAATTACTTTTTTTGAACGTTTAATTCCTTCCATTCTTGAAGAAAAAAAAGTGATTACTATCCGCGATAAAAGTGAAAGTGATTACAAACCGGGAAGCATTGTTGAATTATTTGCTAACGAACATCGTACTCATTATGGAAAATTGAAAATCATAGCGGTGTCGCCGTTACATTATGACGATATCAATGAGTATCACGCACAGCAGGAAGGTATGACACTTCCAGTTCTGAAAGCACTTATCAAAGATATTTATCCGACAACGCAATCTTTATATCTGATTGAATATCAGTTGGTAAAATAAGAATAAATAAAAAAGGATCACATTGTGATCCTTTTGCTTAAACAAAATCTTATCTATCTTAAATTAACTTAAGTAGTTTCTTTAGCTGGTTAATTTCTAATTTCCATTGCGCCTGCAAAGCAGGTTTTTGATGATTAGTTTTACGTGCTAAATCAGCCTCTAATTTCTCTTCTAGCTCAATTAACTTAAAGAGTTTTTCATCATCATCATGTGAAATCAATGGAGCTGATGGGATATCCTGCAAATTATTAAGTTTATCCATTAGCAAAGTTTCAGGCATTTCTTTTTCTGAAATAAGCTGATAAATGGCTTCTATATCATGATGTTCTGTTAAAACACCGTTGTGAATATACCAAAAACGATTACAGCTATTTTCAATCAACTCCCTATCATGGCTAACTAATAGAACACCACCAGGAAATTGACTAATTTGCTCAGCTAATGCCTTTTTACCTTCCATATCAATATGGTTTGTAGGTTCATCCAACATTAATAAAGAATAGTTTGCTAAACTCAAACCAACGAATAATAAACGTGCTCGTTCACCACCGCTTAAAGTATTCACTTTCTGCCCATGACGCGTATAAGCAAAGCCAGCACTAATAAGTGCCATTTTTCTCTGTTCATCCGTTAATGGTGCAAACGGTTTTAATGCATCAGAAAGGGTATCATTATCAATTAATTGCTCAATTTTTTGATCGTAATAACCCAATTCAACTCGGGGGTGTAGCTTTATTGCATTTTGTTCACTTATTTCAGCTAAACTTAATGACCAAATCATCTTTAATAATGATGATTTGCCTGTTCCATTGGCACCAATTATTGCTACTCGATCACCACTTTTTATACGCTGATTTTCAACAGTATATAAAATAGGGGCATTTTCAGCAGGAATAACAGCAAGTTGATTTAATTCGCAGAGCCTATCAGCTCGTAATGCCGTTCCAGAAAACTGTAGTACCCATTGATTTCCAACCGTCACTTCAGTTTGTTCATCTTTTAAACGAACAATATGTTTTTCCATCTGTTTGGCTTTACGAGATAAATTCTCGTTATCATAAACGTGCCCCCATATTGCGAGTTGCTTCGCACTTTGGGCTATTCTATCTATCTCTTTTTGTTGCGCATCATGACGGTATTGCGCACTAATATCTTGCTCTTCTTGTGCAATTCGAGCTTGAGAGCAGGGTAATCGAAAGATAGATAGCGATTTATCACGAATGATCCATGTACAATTCGTCACGTTGTCTAATAACGTATTATCATGTGAAACCAAAATGAAGCTACCACGCCACTGTTTTAAAAATGTTTCCAACCATAAAATAGTGGGTAAATCGAGGTGGTTACTTGGTTCATCAAGCAATAATAAATCAGGCTCAATAATTAACGCTCTCGCTAATAATAAACGAGTATGTTGACCACCACTTAATTGCGAAACGAGTAGATCTTTTTCGTGAAGTTTAAATCCCATTTCATTCAGCAATAACTCAGCTCGCCAACCTTCAGATAATCTGTATTCTTCTGGTAATTTATGAAGTACAGCATCCATTAAAGTCATTGACTGTAATTTAGCGGGTAAGTGCTGTTCTATATATGCCATAACCGTTTGATTAGCGACGGAAATAGCACCTGAACTTGGTGATAATTGATGTGAAAGTAATTTTAATAAAGTACTTTTTCCACAACCGTTATAACCAATTAAACCAATCTTCTCGCCTTTAATCAGTGCTAAAGAAATATCGTTTAATAATAAACCGTGATTATTATGGAAAGAGAGATTTTGTGTAGATAATAATGTGCTCATAGCTTACTCATTTTTTAGGCATAATAATGCCTTGGGTAATATCAAGCGATAACCCTGTAAGCTGAGGAGAGGTAATAGTTAACGTCGCTCAGGCAGGTTAACGCAGTAAAATACTGTGAGAGCCTGAGCTGTGGCGATTACCAAAGAAGTGTGAGTATTCAATAAGATCACACAAAAACATAATTAGCCTCCTTCTCTAAGTTTAAAAGTTAATCGGTAATGAAATTCTATCAAGATATAATTCCGATATGCAATCCTGTAAGAAAAACAAAAGGTGTCATTTTGTGTGAAAGCCCGCAATTTAAGCGGGCTTAAGATAATTATGAATAAATAAAGAACACATATATTGGTCATAAATCTATAAGATTGCTCTATTGTGCCGAAACAGGTAAATGCTTTCGTAGTTTAATTGCTGTCAATAACACTCCAGTTGCAATAGCAATACCAACAATATTAGTGCTTTGCCAACCGATTAAATAGAAAGCAACACCACCAGTAATACATCCTTTCAGGCTTAAGGCTAAGGTCTTTTTCTACCTTATACCAATAGAATTGTTATCGTTATTGAGCTGTTATATCTTGAAATAGTGACGTTTTAACACTCTAAATCATAGAATTTCATCATTTTATCGTAATTTTTCGCAGATAAGAACTATCTACCTACATTGGGGGTTTTTATCATGATATATTGCTACCTATTCGCTATAGCTGTCCTATAAAAGGTTAGAAAATGAGTAAATTAAGAGTCGCTATTATTTTTGGTGGTAAATCCACAGAACATCAAGTTTCATTACAGTCAGCAAAAAATATTATTAATGAATTAGATCGAACGAAATTCGACCTTTGCTTAATCGGTATTAATGAGCAAGGCCAGTGGCATGAATATTCAGAAACTGACTATTTACTAAATAGCGATAATCCTAAAACCATTTCATTAAGCAAACCTTTAAGAGCAGTTGCTATTATTCCTGGTAGTGTAAAAGGCCAATTTATTTCACTTGAAGATGGTCAAACATTACCTCAAATCGATGTTGTATTCCCAATTGTTCATGGTGCGTATGGTGAAGATGGTACACTCCAAGGCTTATTACATATGATTGATATGCCTTATGTAGGGCCAAATATCATGAGTTCAGCAGCTTGTATGGATAAAGATATTACTAAACGCCTACTTGATGGGGCAGGATTAGCTGTTGCGCCATTTATCACTATTATGGCACATCAAATTAATGACATTCCTTACAATGAAATGGTTCGTCAATTAGGACTTCCTTTATTTATAAAACCAGCAAACCTAGGTTCTTCTGTAGGAATTAGCAAAGTTAATAATGAGGAAGAGTTCAACGCGGCTTTAAAAATGGCTTTTGAATACGACCTTAAAGTGATTGTTGAAAGTGCAATTGTAGGTCGTGAAATAGAGTGTGCCGTTTTAGGTAACGAAGCTCCTGAAGTTAGTCCTTGTGGTGAAATCGTATTAAACGATGCTTTCTATGCTTATAACACGAAATATATTGATGACGATGGTGCTAAAGTCGTTGTTCCAGCAGTAATGGATGAAAATACGAGTTTGCATATTCGCCAAGTTGCTTTAAAAGCATACCGTGTTCTTAATTGCTTAGGTATGGCTCGTGTTGATGTGTTCTTAACACAAGATAATCGTGTTGTGATTAATGAAATAAATACACTACCTGGTTTTACTAATATCAGTATGTATCCAAAATTATGGCAAAGTGCAGGTTTAGGTTATCAATCATTAATTACTAAATTAATTGAGTTAGCACTAGATCACCATAGAAAAACGGCAGTTCTAAAAACAAAGTGTGAGCTTTAATTAATATATAAAAAGTGAGAGCCTGATGAAAATTACACACCTTGACCATCTGGTATTAACTGTTGCTGATATTCAGATAACCTGTGATTTTTATCACCGCGTACTAGGCTTTAACGTTATTACGTTTAAAGAAGGGCGCAAAGCTCTCACTTTTGGCTCTCAAAAAATAAATCTTCACCAAGTGGGAAAAGAGTTTCTTCCCAAAGCGGCAAAACCAACTGCAGGTTCGGCTGATTTGTGTTTTCTAACACAAACACCGTTATCAGAGATTATTGAACATTTAAATCAACAAGGTGTAAAAATAGAAGAGGGGCCAGTTCCTAGAACGGGTGCAACTGGCGCTATTATGTCGGTTTATTTACGTGACCCTGATAATAACTTGCTCGAAGTTGCCAATTTAACTTAAGAGTAAAACACGCTAAATATGGTTATTTAGCTTGTTTTAAGTGTTTAATTTTAATTAGGCATATTTTTTTGAACCAGCAACACAAAAAATAACGCCAATAGTTACTAACAACATCAATAAATTGACTGATTCATGAAGTAATACGGCAGCTAAACCTAATCCAAAGAAGGGTTGTAATAATTGAAGTTGTCCTACTGCTGCGATCCCACCTTGTGATAATCCTTTGTACCAAAATATAAAACCAATCAACATACTAAAAAGCGAAACATAACCTAAGCCCACCCATGCTGATATACTAATTGTAGCAAGCTTTTCAGGCATAAGAATAAAGCTAAAAATAAGCATTGGAGGTAAAGATACAATTAATGCCCAACATATAACCTGCCAACCACCTAATGCTTTCGTTAAAGTCGCACCTTCAGCATAACCTAAACCACAAACAATCACTGATGCTATCATTAATAAATCAGCACTGATTGATGATGCTCCATTTTGAGAAATGGCATATCCCATCACCAATAAACTACCAATAATAGAAAAAAGCCAGAAAATAGGGCGAGGCTTTTCACCACCACGTATTACTGCAAAAATTGCCGTGAATAACGGTAATAAAGCTAAAAAAACAAGGGAGTGTGCTGAAGTTATTTCTTGTAGTGCGATAGCCGTTAATAATGGAAAACCAACGACAACACCTAATGAGACAACCGCTAATGAAATCCACTGTTTAAACGTAGGTAATTTTTCTTTATATAACAGTAGCATTGCTAAAGATAATAATCCTGCAATCGTTGCTCTCGCTGCGGTTAAAAATAAAGGTTCAAAGCCTAATACAGCCGCTTTTGTTGCAGGTAAAGATCCACTAAAAATCAACATACCTATAAATCCATTTACCCAGCCATTTGTCTGCTCTTTTTGATTAATTTGCTGCATACGATTTTCCATTTTTATTATGATAAAAAAACAATTAATTACAGTTTTTGTAATAGCAACAGATATATAAAAATCTATTTATATAAAACTTGTATCTACGATGTAACTTGCTGAACTCCATCTTATGGAACACAATTATGACAATCAAATAATTGTCATGGATACAATTTCTATGGTTCAGCCCCGTTATAAATCTTTAGTTGATAAATTGGCGAACGAAATACGTATAGGAAAACTATTACCAGGTACACGTTTACCAACACATCGCCATTTGGCTGCAGAACATAAAATGTCTCTTGCAACGGCAAGTCGTGTATACGCTGAGTTAGAAAGTATGGGCTTGATCATTGGTGAAACAGGAAGAGGAACTTTTGTACGAGAATTGTCGCTTCCAATAAATCATGGAATAGAAAATCCTACAGCAGCAGATATGTTGGATCTTAATTTCAATTATCCCTCATTGCCTATTCAAGCTGAACTATTACGTACTGAACTAAAAAGATTAGCAACATCAGGTGAAATTGAATCATTGCTTCGCTATCAACCACATAGTGGGAAATTACACGATAAAATCGTGATTTCTCAATATCTTAAAAATAAAGAAATCACGGTTGAACCTGAAAATATTATTATTACTAACGGTGCACAACAAGGCATTGCGATTACATTATTAAGTGCTTTAAAACCGGGAGATGTTGTTGCGGTAGATGCATTAAGTTATCCCGGATTTAAATTAGCAGCACTCGCTCATCACTTGGAAATATTACCCATTCCCATAACACCATTAGGTACAGATTTAGATAAGCTGGAAGAACTATGTAAAAAAAGGGCAATACGTGCACTTTATTGTATTCCTACACTACATAACCCAATGGGATGGGTATTAACATTAAAACAGCGACAACAATTAATTATTTTGGCGAGAAAATACCATTTCATGATAATTGAAGACGCGACTTATGCATTTTTAGTTAAAAAAGCACCGCCAGCAATTGTTACCTTGGCACCAGATATCACATTTTATATTTCAGGATTTTCTAAGAATATAGCTTCTGGATTAAGAGTTGGTTTTATTGTTGCTCCTACAAACACTATTTCATCGTTAGAGAGATCAATGAGAGTGACGACATGGAACACACCTGCTCTAATGACTTCCATTGTATGCCAATGGGTGAAAGAGGGGGTAGTTGATAAACTAGAACATTTATTACGTAAAGATGCACAGCAGCGACAAAAAATAGTGAGTGAAATATTTGAAGGACTTACTTATATTCATCATCCAACTTCCTATTTTTTATGGTTCCCCTTACCTGAAGAAGTTAGAGCCGATAAAATTGTTGCTTCATTACATCAATTACAAATATCGGTTGCCACTGCTGAGCCTTATGCCACAACATCCAATATTCCTCATGCAATTCGCATTGCATTAGCTTCAATTAATATTAATTTATTATGTGATACATTAAAGAAAATTCGAGAGATTATTGAGTATCAAGTTGATTTATAAATAAATTATTAAAATCCTTACACTTTAACGCCTAAAGAGTGGTTCTCATTTAGGCGTTATCTACATTTTATCTTAAACTTGTATTGCCACTTTCACATTTAAAATCAATAATCAGAAGGTATTGTTGCATCTTCAGTGATCCACGCTGTTAAGTAATTTAAAGCATCAGAGAAGTAGCTATCTCGTCCTTGATAAATAAAAAGCATCTGTTTCCACCAAGGCCATTGGTTATCTAATTGATAATTAAAGAATGGTGCTTTTAATAAGCCATGAGAGGCATTAGGGAATAGGGCAACGGTTTTATCTACATGGTTTCCTAATAGATTTTTATATAAACATGCATTTTTTGATGCATCTACATTAAGATCTAACTCACCAAACAGAGCCAGTACCCGTCCATTCATATGAGGTAAGTCTTTAGATGAATCACTTAAATAGTTTTGGATAACAAAATAAAAGCGATCATCAGACATATCTCCCTGAGCTGAAATATCATGGCTGCCATTAATGCCAAATATACGATCATTTTGTTGCAGTTGCTCTGAGACTCTTCGAGTAATTTCCTTATCATCAACATCGCCGGCTTTTAAACGCACTTGGTGATAGTAAGCACCTTGAGCTCGCCAGTTTACAGCACCACCAATAATAACGGAAAAATCAGGTTTAGATTGTGTCGCTGCAATAGGGATAACCCATCCAGCCTGTGAAAATCCTAAATAACCTACTTTAATATCAGTATGGGTAAATTTCTTTTGAATAAGCTGTAAAGCTATTTGTGCTTCATCTGCTCTATCTTGCATAGATTGAAGCAACCAATTTCCTTGGCTTTCGCCCACACCAGCTTTATCCCATGTATATACACCAATACCTGCATCCAGCAAATTATTAATTAATGGTAAATATCCACTATTAGAAAAGCGATCTTGAGCGCCATCGCCATGAACAAAAATAGCAACTGCTTTTATGTTGTTCTGATTCGGTAAAATTAATGTTCCAGATAAAGTATCTTTTTTAGAAGCAAAACTAATTGGAGTTATCACTGATGCATGATCATCCAATTCAAAATCAGAATACTGACCACCACTAATGATAATCACAAAAATAAGAGTGATAAGCCCTGAATAAAACCAAATTGATTTGAAACATTTTTTCATAGCTTGAAAAATCCACGATGGGTATAGACCCTTGAGTAATATAAATAAGCCATTTATGACCACATTTATATAATACCTATCAATTAGACTAATTAGTCTAACTAATTGAAGTGATTTTATTAAAATCTCCTTAAATAGAAACTGGTAAGAGGAGCTTCTATTTAAAGTAAAATTAATTGGATATTTTTAATAAAAATGTCTCAGTACAAAAAATAATAGAATATGACTACTATTTTACTTAATTATTTTGTAAATGACATTTATTGTTAAAGAAAAAATATATTTAGTTATCATTTTTTAAAATTTGTATTAACTAAATATTTAATCTAAACAAAATATCAGTATAATTACTAAAGGTTAAATATTTAAATCTAAACTGGATTATCAAAAATAGATAGATTTTGCGTTATCTTCACGTAATTGTCATATAAGAAATATTGCTATGCTGATAAAGAACTTACTTTGTTTTTATCTTTTAAATTAAGTAGTAAGAGAATGAAGTAAATACTTTTAGCGATACTTTTAATCAAAAAATGGACGGTATGATGAAAAAACTTATCCTATTCGGTGCAATATCTGGCGGCATACTATTTTGGTCTATACATTTACAAGCAGATAATTTCGATTGTCGGAATGCGGCGACTCAGACTGAAATTAACCAATGCGTATATCAAGATTTTCAGCAAAAAGATGAAGAACTTAACCATATTTATCAACAATATTATGCAAAATTAGAAGTTGAACGAAAGGATCAACTTAAACAAGCCCAGTTGGTTTGGATTAATTTTAGAGACCTCTCTTGTCAATACGAAGCAGACTATTATCAAGGTGGTAGTTTAGCTCCAATGGTATATAGCAGTTGTTTAAAAGATAAAACAAAAGAAAGAATTAGCGATCTTAAAAATTACATTGCTCTATATTAAAGAGAAAAATTAAATCTAAAAAATATAAATATTAAGGTATATTCTTTTTATAATAGTCAAATAAGTATAGTGTTTAGTATGAAAATAATTTATAAATGATGCAATTGTAAATTTTGTATTATTTTGAAACATAAAATGCCTTGACTAATCACTGCCACAAAGTAGTCTGATGCACAAGTAATAAGCAAAAAAAGAAGTGAATACAATGAATAAGATATTAAAACTTGGGCTAGGATTACTTTTTTTATCGCTACCATTTTCTTCAACATCAGCAGATATTAAACTTGAATATGGAGTAAATCTTATCGATTTTAATGGTGATGGTGTTCCTGATGTTGTTGTTAAGTCTAAACGACTATTAAATGATTCAACATCTGTCGATATGGCAACTGTTTATATCAAAGGAAGCGATCAAAAAGTTTATATTGTTCCGTCCATATATGCTAATGCTTTGAGCCTTTACAACAATAAGATTAAAGGCACAGATATCACTATCTCTGATTTCAAGTTCATTGAGAAAAAAGATCATGTTGTTTTGTTAAGTGCGGAAAAGGTAGGAAACAACTTACAAAAAACCACTCCAATCCGTTTCTCTAGCTATTCTATTTTAGAAAATAAGAAAGGTGATGAAATTCAGTTTAAATGGCAATTTAATAGCTATTGTGTAACTGAATTATCCTATCTTAGCGTAGAAGATGCGTATTCTGATAATTGTATAAACAAAATTATTAATGAATAAATCTACAATTAAAAAAAGAAACACATCACATTATGATGTTTTTCTTTTTTGTTTTATAAAACAATGCATTGCAAAAATATAAACAATATTCCTTTCTTTATATGCATTGGGCACTTGTATCATTTCTTGTTCCTTGTTATTAATCTATTGTTAGGATATTTCTTAATCAAAATGATTTTTATGGCGCTGTTTTATCAAGATCTGTTTAAGAGGGAGATATGAAGGAAATTATTACAGGTTTACTTCTAGCCTCAATATCACTATTTACTGTATCTTGCTCACAAGAAGATACGCATAGAATAAAAGTGGCAATTAATACAGGGCCTGATCAAGTGATTTGGGATGAAGTTATTCGTTTAGCGAAATTAACTGAAGGATTAGATGTTGAGATTGTTGCTTTCAATGATTATGTTCAACCTAATAAGGCATTGAACGATAAAGAAGTTGATGCAAATGCGTTTCAATCCATTCCTTATCTTCAAGCTCAAATGAAAGAGCATGGCTACCAATTTCATATTGCCAGTAAAACATATATCTTTCCTTTAGCCGCATACTCTAAAAAAATTAGCGATATAAATGAATTAAAGCCCGGTGATGTTGTTGCAATTTCAAATGAAGTTAGTATGAAAGGGCGTGCACTTTTATTACTAGCAGAAAATCATCTCATTACTCTTAACGATAGTGTTGGTTTCACACCAACAGTAGACGATATTATCTATAACCCAAAAGATATTACTTTTGTTGAAGTTGACTCACCTAAACTTACCGAAGCATTAAATGATCCAAATGTCACAATGGTTATAATCAACAATAACTTTTCATCCCAAGTGGGGCTAATTGCGACTCGTGATGGATTGATCTTAGAAAATAAAAACTCACCTTATGCTAATGTTATTGTTACGCGTGAAGATAATAAAAATGATGAAAATATAAAAAAACTGGTTTCAGTTCTGCATTCAAGACAAATCGAGCTAAAATTCAAAGAAATGTATAAAGGTGATGCTGTAAGAGCTTGGTAACATCCTTTAACTTAAAGGTAAAAAGAGGTGTTCATTCTTTTTATCTTTAAGTTTTCCTGCTTTTTCCCTTCTTTTTAACTAGAATAATCAACTTTTATTTAATTAAATCACCTTGATTAAACACTAATGAATGGATAGAACTTTTTATTTAAAGTTATCTTTATGTTAGAGCTCGTTATTTTTATATAACTAGTGGTTTTTATTCTATATAAAACATTCTAACAACATGAATTTTTTTCAGTATGATAAAGATCCTTCATTAAACATAAGAAATAAAAAAATGACTGACTCTCAACTGAAAAAACAATATATCGGCGAACATAAATTATCCCCAGAAACACTAATGATGAGCTATGGCTATGATCCATTACTCTCTGAAGGCTCAGTTAAACCACCTGTATTTTTAACATCTACCTTTATTTTTAAAAGTGCTGAAGAGGGTAAAGCTTTTTTTGATACCGTAAGTGGTAGAAAACCTTTACCTGAAGGCGAAAAAGCAGGTTTAGTTTATTCTCGCTTTAATCAACCTAATAGTGAGATTGTTGAAGACAGATTAGCTGTTTATGAAAATACGCAATCTTGTGTATTATTTTCATCAGGAATGTCCGCAATTACCA
Organism: Proteus terrae subsp. cibarius; assembly: GCF_011045835.1. Taxonomy (NCBI): domain Bacteria; kingdom Pseudomonadati; phylum Pseudomonadota; class Gammaproteobacteria; order Enterobacterales; family Morganellaceae; genus Proteus; species Proteus terrae. The sequence continues at coordinate 1,822,904 of NZ_CP047349.1, read as the reverse complement.
CAACATTAATGGCATTAACGCAACCCGGTGATGTTATTTTACACTCACAGCCACTTTATGGCGGAACTGAGACCTTAATTGCTAAAACACTTGCTAAGTTTGGTATTCAAGCCACACCATTTACTGATGGAATAAACTTCTCACTTATTCAAGAACAAGCTAATGTAGCCCGTCAAAAAGGGCGTGTCTCCGTTATTTTTGCAGAAACTCCTGCAAACCCAACTAATTCCTTAGTAGATATTGAAGCATTAAAAAATGTTGCTGACCAATTAGAAAAAACGCAAGGTTATCGTCCTATCATCGTTTGTGATAACACATTACTAGGCCCTGTATATCAACATCCAATAGAACAAGGCGCTGATATTTCAGTTTACTCTTTAACTAAATATGTTGGGGGTCATTCGGATTTAGTTGCCGGTGCGGCTATGGGCTCTCGTGAACTGATTAATCAAATCAGATTACTAAGAGGTGCAATAGGAACACAACTTGATCCACATTCTTGCTGGATGCTAGGCCGTTCTTTAGAAACGTTACAAATTAGAATGGAAAAAGCCAATCAGAATGCGTTATTAGTTGCAGAATTTCTGCGTGGCCATGAAAAAGTAAAAGCAATTCATTATTTACCTTTTGCAGATAAAAATTCTGTTGAAGCTCAGGTTTTTGCCAAACAATGCACTGGTGCAGGATCAACGTTCTCTTTTGATATTGTGGGCGGAGAAAGTGAAGCTTTCCGTTTTCTTAATGCAATGAAAATTTTTAAACTTGCAGTAAGTCTGGGGGGAACAGAATCTCTAGCTTGTCATCCGGGGTCAACAACGCATTCGGGGGTACCAATGACATTACGCCATAGCATTGGTATTCAAGACACTACAATTCGTTTATCGATTGGTATAGAAAATCCACAAGACTTAATTGCTGATTTATCCCAAGCATTAGTAAGTGCTTAATTAAATAGCCGTGTTAATATTAAAAAAACACCAGATAATGTAGATTTCACAGTCTGGTGTTTTTGTTTTAATCGATCTGTTTTTGGATCTCAATCCATTCATCTTTAGTTAAGCGACAAATATTTTCAATTTTCACTTCATCTAAAAATTCTGCATATTGCTCTTCAATAACGTGATGAAATTTAAATCCGCATTTCTCTTGTACTTTTTGCGACTTCTCATTATCAGCGAAATAACCACACCATAAATTATCCAACTCCAATGTTTCAAAACTATGTCGACTAATTTCTTTTACAGCTTCAGGTATTAAACCTTTACCCCAAAATGGTACTCCAATCCAATAAGAGACTTCAGCATCATTATCTCCAATTGGGAAATTACTCTCATTTGCGAAAGATAATCCGACCAAGCCGATAGCTTGGTCATCATTAATTAACGTAACGGCATAAACTTCGTCGCGCATAAATATAGCTCGAATAATTTCGGCACTTTCTTCAACACTTTTATGTACTGGCCAACCTGCAATTGGACCAACACGCTCATCTTTTGCATTTTGATACAAACTTGACGCATCAGAAAGTTTCCAAGGGCGCAATACAAGTCTTTCTGTTTTTAATGTTTTCATTTCAATGACTTCTCTTATTTTTTAAATACTTTGCAATTTATCTTACGTCTTTAAGATGTGTGTATTCTAAAGAAAAGAAATAAAGAACCGAATGTCATAAAAGAGGCAAAATCGGTACTTTTTACAACTAAATAAAAGGAAATACTTGTTATTAAGTTTAATATCGTCAAATATAAAAACAGCAAATGGGCTAGATAAAATTAAAAGAAGGTAATTGATTTATGTTGAGTCAAGTGTTGCCACAACTTAATGCATCATCACAACATGTCATAATAGGCGAAAGTGATATGGCGAATGAAATCGATTACCCTCTACCACTATCTTATATTGTGGTTATGATTTGTTTAGAAGGCAGGGCAATAATCAATATAGGTTTTCAAAAGCAAGCAATCAAAGCGAATGATATTCTTATATTAGGCGATGATATGATGACAATTTTGAGTCAAAAGTCGGCAAACTTTCGCTTATTCTATTGTTTTCTCGATAAATCTTTTGCCTCAGAAATTGCTTATTCTCTTTCTAATACTTTATTTTCTTTTCTTCATGAAAATCCTGTTTGCCACCCACAAAAAGAGCAATATGAAGCCTTAAATAGATGGACTCAACAACTAAAATATATAGATAACCGTTATTCTGAACACAGAAAATTGATGTTAAAAAATCACTTACAAAATCTCTTTTTTGCTATTACTGAATCAATACCTGCTCATTTTTCTATCGCTAAAAAAGAATTTAGTCGTAAAGAAAAACTTTGCTGGCAGTTTTGGGAATTGATTGGAAAGCATTGTTTAGAGCATAGAGAGGTGGCTTTTTATGCAAATAAGCTTAATATTACACCCTTTTATTTATCACAAATAACAAAGCAATTTTTTAATGATGCACCTAAGACCTTGATTAACCGTCAAGTTACTCTTGAAATAAAAGCATTATTAATGCACACTTCGCTTTCGGTAAATGAGTTATCAATAAAACTTCATTTTGATGATCCCTCTTATTTATGCCGATACTTTAAAAGAGAAACAGGTAATTCTCTATCTGGTTACCGTAAACAACATCAACGACAATAAGACAGATAATATTGTGCTTATCGTTTAATTTTTAACTAAAGGAGGAAATTATTTTGAAAAAATATCACTATACAGACCGAGGGAAAATATTTTCTTAAGGTTGAGAATTCTATTACTTATTAAGAAATTACTATGATTTATTTTACTTCTGATACACATTTTTGCCATTCAAACATCCTCAATCTTTGTGATCGCCCATTCAATAGTGTTAGTCATATGAATGATACTCTAATTCATAATTGGAATGCTTACGTCTCTGATAATGACGAAATCTACATTTTAGGTGATTTTCTTTATCGAGGAACAGGGCGAGATGCCAATCAAATCTTGCGTCGATTAAAAGGTAAAAAGTACCTTATCCGCGGAAATCACGACAAATTTCTAGACGATCCGGAATTTGATGCATCAGCATTTGAATGGGTAAAAGATTATTTTGAGTTGGATTATAAAAAAAGAAAAATTGTAATGTTTCATTATCCTATATTGGAATGGGCGGGGTTTTTCCGTGATTCTATTCATTTATATGGTCATGTCCATAATTCACAAAAAGATCCCTCTCAACGTAAACGTTTAGATGTTTTAGGAAAAAGCGCAATGAATGTCGGTGTCGACGTAAATGACTTTTTCCCCATTAGCATTGAAACCATACTAAAAAGAACATCTAAATAACCTTATTATTAGCAGTCGTGGTTTACTCGCAAAAGAATTCCATATAAAAAGACATCCATTGGGATGTCTTTTTTATTTATGCTAATTAACCATCCAAACTACAGTGCAATGGCTCTTTTTTGACTTACATTCATTCCTTGGATCATACAAAACCAAGCAAGACCACAAATCACCATTAAAATCGCAAATAAAGAGACAGGAGGGAATGAAGTCAAAATAAAACCACTAGCTAATGGATTAAGTGCAGCACCCAACCAACCTAATGACTGAGCCGAAAAATAACTTGCTTTCATTCCTAATGGGGCAATGTTATCAATCATCATATACTCACCAGGTGCATAAATTAATTCACCCAAGGTAAATACAGCGATAGCTAATGCCCAAAAGATTAAATTGTTGCCTGCAAACATAAAACCAAGTAAGCCCACCATAAAAAATAGAGTACCAAGCGTCATTAATTTACGTAGCCTTTCAGCTGTCACATGTTTACCGACAATATATTGTAGAGAGACGACAATGGCAGCGTTTACAGGTAATACAACCGCAATAACAGACTCTGCCAACTTTGCATCGTAAGCCACTAAAATATATTGCGAAATACATGACGCAAAAGAGCCAAACGTTAATGTACCGAAAAAAGTCGAGAGTACAAACCAACTTAATGCTCTGTCTTTTAGCATTATTTTCGGGTCCCACTTCACACTATTTTCTTCACCCGCATTTATTGCTTTAGAACGCTGAACAAATAACTGGATCATAAAAAGTGGAACACTAGCAGAAATAGCTGCAAGCCAGAAGGGCAATTGAGTTCCATACATTAATAATAAGGTGCCAATCGGAGGACCCACCGTCCACCCCATATTAATAAAGGTATAGTTTAGAGAGAATATTTTAGGTTTCGCTGAAACCGATAAAGTTTCAGAAAAATAGGCCTTTAACACAGTTGAAAATACTAAATAAGAGCAGTTAATCACCGAGAAAAAAATAACCACTAAAACAGTGCTATGAACCATCGGTATTGCGGCAAAGCCAAAGATAAACGTTATAATAGATAGTAGCATATAACGTTTTTTTTCAAATTTATCAGCAAGCATTCCAAAGCCAAGGCTGAAAAAGATACCTGTTGTTAATGCAATAGACATCGCAATACCAATATCATCGACAGGTAATTGATACTCCCGCGATAAATAGATCGCCATAAACGGTAATGTTGCACCTCTTCCTATTGTGAGAAGAAGTGATGAAAATAGTAATGCAGTTGTTGATCGTGTTTTTTTTGAGAACATATTATTTTTTTCTAATTATTTGTATTTTATGGAGTGTTTTATAATTTATGCGTTTTCTACGGGTGAAAAAAGAACAAATTCGCACTGTATATTAATACATGACTTACTAATTGCTGTATAGCTTTAAGTCAGCAAAAAAGCTCTTTTTGATCTTGTATTTTTTCTTGCTGACCTTGTAGTAATATTTAATTATCCCATTTTTGATAATAGTATTTATCAAATTCCTCTCTATCACCACATTATTATTTTTTCTAAACTGACCTAATTACTGTTTTATTTACTGCACTAAATCTGAGGTCGTTATGTCTTTTATTCATCTTGAATTTGAAAAACCTATTGTGGAATTAGACGAAAAAATAGATGCATTGCTCACCTTTAAGCAATCTCAAGATGAACCAACAGGTATTAATTTAGATGAAGAAATTGCACGTTTAAGGCAGAAAAGCCTTTCGCTAACAAAATCTATTTTTACTGATTTAGGTGCTTGGGAAATTGTACAACTCGCTCGTCACCCCATGCGCCCATATACTCTTGACTATCTTAAAGCGATTTTTACTGACTTTCAGGAGTTGGCGGGTGATAGAGCTTATGCCGATGATAAAGCGATTGTTGCGGGTTTAGCGCGTTTAGACAAAATGCCAGTCATGGTGATAGGGCAACAAAAAGGCCGTGATACAAAAGAAAAAATTCTTCGCAATTTTGGTATGCCATCGCCAGAAGGTTACAGAAAAGCATTACGTTTAATGAAAATGGCAGAACGCTTTCATCTACCTGTCATTATTTTTATTGATTCTACAGGCGCTTATCCTGGTGTCGGCGCTGAAGAGCGCGGACAAGCAGAAGCGATTGCTCGTAACATTCTTGAAATGTCACGATTAAAAACACCGATTATTTGTACTATTACGGGTGAGGGATTCTCTGGCGGTGCGTTAGCCATTGGTGTTGGTGATAAAGTTAATATGTTGCAATACAGCACTTATGCGGCAATTTCACCAGAAGGATGTGCTTCTATTTTATGGAAAAGTTCTGATAAAGCACCAATTGCAGCAGAAACGATGGGAATGACTGCTCCTAAATTACAAGCATTAGGCATTATCGATGCCATTATTCCCGAACCCTTAGGTGGAGCCCATCGTGATCACCAACAAGCTGCAGAATTTCTTAAACAACAGTTATTAACTGATTTAGCATTATTAAAAAGTTACTCAACCGAAGAACTTTTAGATAAACGCTATCAAAAACTCATGTCTCATGGTTACTGTTAATTATTAACGAGAGAAAAGAGAATGAATGATACACTGCCTATATTGAGTAATAGAATTACCGTAGGCAGTGAATTATTTATGCAAATCGATCTTAATTTATTACGTATTTTTTCTGCTGTAGCAGAGCAAGGGCAATTTGCAGCCGCTGCTCGGCTATTATCTATGCCTACCTCAAATATCAGTCGTGCAATTAAACAGCTTGAACAGCAACTCAATTGTAAACTTATTGATAGAACAACTCGAAAGATGCGCCTTACGGAACAAGGTAAAATACTCTATCAACAAGGAAAGAAAACCTTAACCGAGTTGGATAATGTTGTAAGCAATATCACAAGTGATGGGCCATTAACGGGCACTTTTCGTTTAACTATTCCTAGCGAATATGGTAGTGAGTTACTTGGTGATATTTTGGCTGACTTTGCTGTACTTCATCCTAATTTACTTATTCAATGTGATACCCAATTAATGCCAAGAAATATCATCGATGATGATATTGATTTGCTATTAACTTTTCATCGTGGAAATTTAGCGGATAGTAGCTATCACTCTCGCTTAATTAAATCATGGCGCAGTATTGTTGTGGCATCTAATGAATTATTAGAAAAAACAGGAATACCCACACATATAGAACAATTAAGCAAATTTCCTTGTATTTCTAGTTTAAGCGCACTAGAAGGGCAACCTTGGATATTTATGGATGAAGATAAAAAACCGATAAAAATAACCATTAACAGCAATTACCGAGTAAACAGTGCCATATTAGCAAAATCAGCAGTATTAAAAGGGTTGGGATTTGCTATTTTAGCCGAACATTGCTGTCTTGATATGATTGAAGCGGGGAAAATACGGGCTATTGAGTTTCCTCAACAACCCGCAACAATTAATTTAGTGGCAATATATGCAACTCGTAGCTCTCTTTCACGTAATATTGAGTCTTTTCTTGAGTTTCTCTCTCAACGTTTATAACTTATTAATTTGTGATTTGTTGAGTAAGTGCATTATGTTTTACTTTAACAGGAAAGAGCACAATAAATAGTGTCACAAAACACGAGATCCCTGCGGTTACAATCGCATAAGCAAATCCCGAATTAAATGCCTCTGGTAGCAAAGTGACAAATCCTTTGTCTAAATTATTTGTTGTATTTTCAGTCACTAAACTAACAATATCGATATAGTTTACAGATATTCCCAATACCTGGCTTTGAATAACCATATAATGGATTGCTTGTTGCACCATCAATGTACCTAATAAAGCAATTCCCATCGTCATACCGGTTTGTCTTAGTGCATTCATGGTTGCTGACGCCATACCAGAACGAGATGCTGGCACACTTTTCATCACTAAAGCACCTATTGCTGGCGTTGATAATCCCATTCCGGCACCTAATACAAAGAGATAGCTTCCTGTTATTCCATAGTGGCTATTAGTTGCTAATGTCGCTAATAAACAAGAAGAAATGGCGATAAATAAGAAACCACAAATCATCAATTTTCTGACTGAGAAATAAGAAGAGAGTCGTCCAAAAGACATAGAAAATAGTGCCATTGCAATAAACTCCGGTGCCATTCTCCAACCAGTTTCTAATGCACTCCAGCCTTGTGCCTTTTGTAAAAAGAAAGCGATAAAGAATACATTACTATATGTGGCAAAACCTAAGGTAAAAGAAGAAAGATTATATTGAAAGAATGTGCGATCTTTAAATAAAACCAGTGGTAATAATGGACGCTCAACACGTTTTTCTATTATTAAGAAAAGGGTAAGAAATATAACACCTGCAATCAGCGTTGATAACGTTCTATAATGTGTCCATCCCACAGATCCAGCTTCAATTAAGCCATAAGTCAGCAATCCTAATCCCAACATACTGGTTAATTGACCGAAGGGATCTAAAGCAACATTTTCAGGATCAGCACTCTCACTTAATCCATACCAACCTAACAATACGGTAATAATGCCAATAGGAATATTGATAAGAAATATACTCGCCCAACCACTCGCATGAACTAAAACCCCACCTAAAATAGGGCCAATGATAAGTGATAACGCACTAACGGAAGACCAAATTCCGATGATACGAACGCGTTCAATATCAATAGGAAAAGCATGAGTAATTAAAGACAATGCGCCTGGAATAAGTGCAGCGGCGGCAATACCTTGAATAATACGTCCAAGAATTAATATTTCATGTTGCTGCGCAATCGCACAAATTACTGAACCTAAAGTGAAAATAATTACGCCCCATAGCCACACTTTTTTTCGTCCAAAGCGATCACTTAAAGGACCAGATGACAAAATACAGGCTGATAGACAAAGCGCATAAGCATCAACAATCCACTGTAAGGTTGCCATATCAGCATGAATATCATTTTGAATAGTCGGTAGAGCCACATTGACGATACTAATATCAAGAGTCGCCATAAAAGTGCCTAAACAAATGGCACAGATAAGTGACAGTCGTTTTAAATAAGTCATAAGCTTTATTGCCTTAATGATGAATAATACTGGTATAATAATACCCGACCGACCGTCGGTCAATTATTATTGGTAATGAGTTTTATTTATCATTATTGTGAGCCGCTTTAATATAGAGTACTCTTTACTCGCGACTTTGAGGGAGATAAACAATGTCATTAAAAGAACAAACAACAGATAAACCGAGAACAAAACCCGCAGAGGTTCGTTTAGAAGAGTTAATGAATGCAGCAGAAGAGTTATTTCTTGATAAAGGTTTTGATGCCACAACCGTTAGCGATATCGTAAAAAAAGCAGGGGTAGCAAAAGGGACGTATTATCACTATTTTTCTGCTAAAACAGACGTTCTTGATGCGCTCAGAACACGTTATATGGATTGGTATTTAAATAAAATAGATAATGCAATGAATACCTGCTCACAACAAGAGCATCGTGAAAAATTAAAACAATGGTGTGAAATTAGCGTTATTGCTTATGTTGAGAAACAAGAATTACACGATATGCTTTTTCATCAAGTTTTTCATCAAAGTAGCAATATTCATGAAAATAGAGCATTACAACAAATTCAATCACTGTTAATTTCGGGCACGAAAAATAAAACCTGGCACGTTACACAACCGGGATTAACTAGTACATTGATTTATCATGGTATGCATGCCGCCGTTGATAATTTAGGCCATAGCGATGAATATACCGCAAAAACATTAGGAAATATGCTATATCAGCAGTTTACTCAGTTACTAAAATAGACCAAAGCTTATCGTGACAACGTCACATTATTGTGTATCTAAAAGAGAAAAGGGTAATAACTATTACCCTTTTTATTTATGACAAACTTGAGTTTGTTATTTAGCTGAACACTTCGCATATCTTGATGAAAAAACACATAGTAAAGCGAATAAAATAAACAATACAGCAATAAATAATGCTGAGTTTAATCCATAATTATCAACGCTTAAGCCACCTAAATAAGCACCTAATGCAATAGCTAAATTAAAAATTGCAATATAAGCAGAACTTCCTAATTCAATTCCTTTAGGAACTGCTGTCATGATCCATGTCATCAGTGCAACTGAAACGCCACCATACATTAATCCCCAAATTAGCATCACTGCGATCGCCATTATTGGAGATGATACCCAAAATAAAAAACCTAAATTTAGAATATTTAGAAATTGGTTAAAAAATAACGCCAACACCCCTCATAATCCATTGGATTTTATAGTAAAAAATAATAAAATAGAATTCTATTTAGTTGATGAATCTGGTAAGAAAAAAATATCAACGGAACATTATCTCAATAGTGATATCTATCATAAGATATCTGAATTAGATAAAGATACACAAATTTGGCTATTAGAAATATCGTTAATGAATAAGGTTAATATTGATTTAGTTATTGATATTTTTGAGAATATTAAACTAAAATTATTTGGTAATCAATTTAGTCACAACATAGACTATAATAACTGTATATTTAATTTAATATTAGAAGATTTAGATAATCTAAAACCAAAAGATTACTATTTAGATGAAGTGAAAAAATTTATTAATAATAAATTAGGAGATATTAATTTAGTAGTTCAAAATAGAATGCCAAGTTTAATAGATAATTTATCTACTTTCAATCCGGATAAAAAAGAAGGCGTTAATATCCTCCATAGCTAAAATTGCAACGAGTAAGAATGCTAACAATAGAGTTTTATTGTGTGAGGAAATAGAAAAAAACTATAGAAATGATGGTATCTCTTTATTTTAGGATCAAAATAAAACACTCATCATCTTTAAACATAAAATTATCTATGAACTTATTCAAAATGGTGAAAATATGAATAATTAAAAACTCAGAGTTAGATCAAAAATATAGGGTATATATGTAGAAAATTCAGTAAAAAGGCTCGATAAATAATATCGAGCCTTTTTACTATTTATTATTTTAATTTGGTTATGAAATTAAAGTGTGACACCTTTCTTCGCAAGGAACTCATCGTAAGTTCCTTGGAAATTAGTCACTTTTTCAGGTGTAATTTCAATAATACGGTTTGCTAATGAACTTACGAATTCACGGTCATGAGAAACAAAAATCAAAGTGCCTTGATAAAGCTCTAATGCCATATTCAGTGATTCGATAGACTCCATATCTAAGTGGTTAGTTGGTTCATCCATAATCAGAATATTTGGTTTTTGCATCATCAGCTTACCAAATAACATTCTGCCTTTTTCACCACCTGATAAAACTTGAACTGATTTTTTCAAATCATCTTGAGAGAACAGTAAACGTCCTAATACGCTACGTACAGATTGCTCGTCGTCTTCTGGTTTCATCCATAAGCTCATCCAATCAAACACCGTCATATTGACTTCAAAATCAATTGCATGATCTTGTGCATAATAGCCAATGTTTGAGTTTTCAGACCATTTTAAACGACCAGTATCTGCTGCTAATTCACCGACTAATGTTTTGATCATTGTCGATTTACCCACGCCGTTGTTACCTAAAATGGCAACTTTTTCACCCACTTCAAGCATCATATTGACGTCTTTAAACAGCGGGGTATCATCATAGCCTTTAGAGATATTTTCCACTTCAAGCGCATTACGGAATAATTTTTTCTCTTGTTCGAAGCGAATGAATGGGTTTTGGCGGCTAGAGGCTTTAACTTCAGCTAATTGAATTTTCTCAATTTGCTTAGCGCGAGAGGTTGCTTGGCGTGATTTAGATGCATTAGCACTAAAGCGACTTACAAAAGATTGTAATTCACTAATCTGTGCTTTTTTCTTCGCATTATCTGCTAATAAACGTTCACGCGCTTGGGTTGCAGCAAACATATATTCATCATAGTTACCCGGATGAACAGCAAGCGCACCATAATCTAAGTCAGCCATGTGCGTACATACCATATTTAGGAAGTGACGGTCATGGGAAATAATGATCATGGTACTGTTACGTTCATTTAGCGTTTGCTCAAGCCAACGAATAGTATCAATATCCAAGTTGTTCGTCGGTTCATCCAGTAACAAAATATCTGGATCAGCAAACAGGGCTTGTGCAAGTAACACACGTAATTTCCAACCCGGAGCCACTTCACTCATAGGGCCATTATGTTGTTCTAATGGAATACCTACGTTTAGTAATAATTCACCCGCACGAGATTCAACGGTGTAACCGTCCATTTCACCAAATTTCACTTCAAGATCGGCAACACGTAAACCATCTTCTTCGCTCATTTCAGGTAAGCTATAAATGCGTTCACGCTCTTGCTTCACTTCCCAAAGTTCAGTGTGACCCATAATCACGGTATCAAGCACAGTAAACTCTTCATAAGCGAACTGGTCTTGTTTTAGTTTACCAAGACGTTCATTAGGATCGAGGAATACGTTGCCACTACTTGGCACTAGATCGCCACCTAAAATTTTCATAAAGGTTGATTTACCGCTACCGTTGGCACCAATTAAACCATAGCGATTTCCGCCACCGAATTTGACAGAAATGTTTTCAAACAGTGGCTTTGAGCCAAACTGCATAGTGATATTATTGCTGATTAACAAGACGAATACTCATTATTAGTGAATGACAAAAGGTAATGGGGCGGCATTATGCCACAAGTTACCCCTATTAAGACAGTAAAGTGACGAATGTCTGTTAAGGAATTTTGGCTGTAAGAACAAAACTCATCATATTGTGAGTTATTGCCCATAATAAAAGTAAGAAAAAGAGATAACGCAAATACGTTATCTCTTAATGGTGAGCTTAACTTGAAACGTAATATATTCACCGCGTACGCAACGACTTGGTCACCACTTGATGACTATTTGGAAGGTGCTAAACCCGGTTCAACTACTGCATAAATTTGATCACCTAGAAGGTCGGCTTCAAGAAGCTGAGTCACTAAACGCGCAACATCTCGGCGATTCACTAAACCATGAGTCTCTTCATATTGATAAAGCTGAGCTTTGCCCGTTTCTTCACCATTAAGTAATCCCCCCGGTCTTACTATTGCATAATCAAAATGGCTGGTTTGTAACCACACTTCAGCCAATGATTTTTCTCTTACGGCTTGGCCAAACGCTGCTTTTGCTCTGTCAGATAAGGCAGCCCAACTGTCACCACATCCTAAAGATGAAACCATTAGCATACGTTGAAAATCCATTTTTTCCGCAATATCAATGACGGTTCGATGAGCTAGATAATCATTTTCCCCCCCCATTGTGGAAATAATATCTGCTTCTTTTCCTGCTAATGTTAAAACCGCTTCAACTGCTTTAGCATCAATCGCATCCCCGATAATGGTTTTTATCCCTTTTTCTTTTAAACGATTAGCCGCTTCTTCGGAACGAACTAGAGCCACAACAGGGCGTTGTTGTGTAACACCAATATCTGCAATATGTGCGCCAACACCTTTACCGCCAGCGCCAAAAATAACCCATGTTTTCACGCGCAATTATTCCTTATTTAATTGTTGTGCTAATTGACGGAAGGCTGATAATTGCTCTGGCAATAATTCACGATGTTCATCTCTACCGAGGAAGATTTTAAACATTGCAACGCCTTCTTGATTGAAAAATAAAATAGAGGCAGTATCCATACCCATGAATTTACGCTCGATCATTGCAATATATTGGCAATTTTCGGCTTTAATATGGCCTGTCATTCCTTTTTTACCACGTAAGTTAAAATAGCCATGACGATGAAAACCACTCGGTAATTCGCCACTAAATTCTAAAATAACATCTTGAGTATGCACAAGCGTGGTGACATTACCCCATTTCATCACGTTATCCCACACTGTATCGAATTGCTCACCACTCATTAATGAGCGTGATGGCAAATGTCTCACAACCTCCAACAAGGTTGTGTCAAATTGCGTAGCTATAGTTTCCAGCGTTCCATCAGGCTCAGTCATTAAAAATTGTTGTAGCTCTATATTCATGATGTTATTTCCATCTTTTAATTAATATTTAGGGTAATAAAATTAGCGAGGTGTATTTAATTGCAAAATTAATTGCTGTAAGGATGTCAGCAAATTACTTGCCCAAAACCGACCTTCATTAGTGAGTTTCATACAAAGAAAATCATCTTCGACAAGACCAGCTTGATACCATTGATTTAATAAAGGGGAGAGCAGAGTCGCTTGCGGACTTAATTTGGCTAAATCAACACGCCCGCACTCAATGCCAGCTTGTAATTCATGACGCCAACGAAAACCACTGTCAGTTGTACGACTCATCATCATTAAAGGCTTTTGGTTATCTGTAATTTTTTGATAATAGCTATCCAGTGAACGCTCAATCATCCATGAATAGCCATTAACCGAACCACCAGCACCAGAACCAAAGGCAAGGCAATCCGCGCCTTGTTTAATTAATAAATTATAGAGATTGCGCTCACGGGTTGTTCTAGCCCAGTGGCTATTACTTATCTGGCGCCAACCCACATTCTCCATAAAATCACAACCTTGAAGATATAACGCACGCCGTTCTATCGGCGTTGGCACAGTGACTCGCTGATTTTCAACCGCTTTACCTAATGGTGTATTGGGTAGCAAATTTAATGCATACAGATCGACGCCATCTAAACCAATATCGTGGGCAATAGTGAGATCTTCTTGCCAATTCACCGCATTTTGTCCCGGCAATCCGAATAACAGATCGCATACCACAGCGGCTCTATCACGTAAACAAAGCCCCTTCATAAACTTAGCGGCTTCTTCACCCGTTGATGTTCTTGCCATTCGTTTACGAATTTTGCTATTAAAGGTTTGAATACCAATAGAAAAACGGTTTGCACCTGCATCTAAACAAGCATCAATTCGATTATCATCAAAATTTAAAACACGACCTTCAATCGTAATTTCACAATCTGGAGCTAAAGGAAGTGATTGGCGCAAATGTGTGATCACACGATAGAGATCTTTAGCTGATAATGCAGAAGGGGTTCCGCCACCAAAGTAAACGGCATGAATTGGTGCTGACTGATAAAGTAAGCTATCTGATTCAGCCGATATCTCACGCAATAATGCGTCGGTATAGCGCGTGCAGGCTTCTTCATGGTAGTTATTTTGATAAAAACCGCAAAACGTACAATGAGTTGCACAAAAAGGAATGTGGATATACAACAAACGTTTACATGCGGGTGTTTTGCTTTCTAATAAAGCTTGCCATGTTGATTGGTGCTCTTCTTTTGCAATAGGTACAGAGCCTCTCCATGGCATTGTGGCATGTCTATCGCGAAAAGGGCTATCACCCTCAAGTGCAAAATGGGGAGTAAGATCGATTTCAGTCGAAGATTGCATGCTATGTGTTGCGACTAACTCTTTCATTATTAAATCATTCCTACTTATTATCATTAACAGGATCAGCGGGATAAAACTGTTGATGCAATAACTCAACGGCATCCACAATACGAGGTCCCATTCCCAAAATAAGGGATTGATCAATTTCAATAATGCGCTGTTTTTTCCATGCTTGAGTCATTGAAACACCAGGTACAGAAGCAAGCCCTTCTGAGGCTCTTAATCCACCTGTTTGGTTTTTCTGACTTTGTGTTGTAATAACAATTAATTCTGGATTGGCAGCAATAATCGCCTCTGCACTATAAATACGATAGTTCTCGTGCGTGGCAATATTTTCTCCGCCGGCTAAATGAAGAATGGCATCAGCGACACTTGTTTTCCCTGCAACTTGAGGAATTCCACCTCCAGGTGAAAGAAAGAACATCACTTTTACTTTTTGCTTAATTTGATTATTTTTAGCGTGGATCACGGCTAAACGAGATTGAAGAGAATCAATTAATGCTTCTGCTTCCTTTTGTTTATCTAATGAAATCGCTAGAGTACGAATATTTTTAAGCATCAATTCAAATGTAGCGGGTGTTCTTGGTAAGGAAATCACCTTTACATTATGCTGTGTCAGTTGGCGCAATACCATTTTAGGTTCAGCATCATCCCAAGTGACAAAAGTAGAAGGGCGTAAAGACAAAATACCTTCTGTACTTAGTTGTTTCCAATATCCGATATGAGGCAATGCTTGCGTTTGTTCAGGATAAGACGTCGTTTCATCAACACCAACAACCTTATTGCCAGCACCTATGGCATAAACTAATTCTGTGATAGAGCCACCGGCAATAACCCAACGCTCACTATTGTTGTTATCTTTTGCCATTAAGTTAAAAGGTAACAATAACAAGCTAAATGCGATCACTATTTTTTTCATAATTAAAATGCCCATGTCAGACCAACTGCAGCATTAATACCCGTAGCTGGGATAGATTCATGAGCTGTTTGATAACGCTTATTTAAAATATTATTTAAATCAAAGTTGATACGGTATTGATCGTTATTGCCAAATTCTGTACTCAGTGAAAGATTCACCGTTGTCCAACCGGCATAATGCTGTTTGTTTTCAGGGTTGCTATGATCTTTCGCTTTTGTTGCTGCTCTTAAATACAAATCTGACATTAAATTCATATTATTGAGCAATAATAAATGTTTAGCGCCAAAGCGAGTCGTTAATATAGGTTCGCCGGTATCCCATGTTTTCAATGTTGAACCAATAAATTGGCGGCGCATCACATTGGCAGAAACATAAGGCGTAATTGACCAACCTTGGTATTGGGCCATCACTTCCATCCCATAGGTTTTAGCGCGGTCGATATTGTCATAATAGAAATAATCTGCTCGTCCTGTTTTGCTATTTCCTTCGCAAATCGATTCGCCTGCACAGGCAAGAGATGTGATGTAATCTTTGGCTTCAGAATAATAAATCGCGCTATCGATATACCAATTATTCCCTTTATAACGCGCACCAAATTCCACATTATTAGAGTGTTCAGCGTCAAGATCTCGATTACCGTAAGTCACCGCACCGCCAGCAGTCGTGTTCATAAATTGCTGGACAAGCGTTGGGAAAACATAACCTTGTGCAAACGCAAGACGTAATTCTGTATCTTTGAATCCAGAATAACGTAAATTAGATGACACAATAAATGCGTTATCTCTTACAGGATCAGAGCCCAATGTCTTATAACTTGTTCCTATTTTATTATGATGAACAGTTTCATCACCATCTTGTAATTCTGATTTCAACCAATATTGTCTGGCGCCCATTGCCCATGACCAATCCTCTGTTATTTTCCAATCATTTTGGGTAAAAACAGACACATTAGTTTGCTGACTACGATTATGTAACAGAGATTTTTTTTCGTAATTTACGGCAGGTGGGAAGCCTGTTGTGCTATTTGAAGATGTTTGACCAACAGAGGTTTGTTTTACTTTATCTTGTTGATATTGAGCGCCTAAAATTAATTCATTATTTGCAGGTAATGTAAAGTTTGCCTGCATAGTCATGCCATAAGTATTCTGTGTATCTTCCGATTGGGTTCTGTTTTTAACCGTCAAATTACCAATCATTGGCTTACCTGTTGGTGTAATAACACCTACACGGTTTTCAAATTTTCGCTCTATACGCTGTGTGTAAGCATCAATATGAAGTTTTTTGAAATAATCAGCATCAACCTCATAGTCATAAAATAAACCCACTTTTTCACGCTCAAGTTTAGGCACTTTGACGCTAAACTCTTGATACTTTCCTTCATCTGCATAATAAGATTGTGTTGATAAATTATAACGATCGAGTGAAAGGCCAAACTTATGTTTATCCACTTTATAGCCTAACCATGCACCTTGACCGTTATTTCTAAAATGCGTATTAGGTAAACGCCCATCAGGCGAATATCTGTCACCATGATCGGCATAACTTCCATTAAGGCGATATTCAAAATCACCGATAGTACCTGAAATTAACGCAGACTCTCTCCATCCCACAGTGGCTGAGTCATAAACAACTTTAACATTTCCGCCAAAAGGCTTATCGCCGCCTTTTTGAGTAATTAAATTCACTACACCACCAATAGCTTGTGAGCCATAAAGCACAGAATAGGGGCCTTTAACCACTTCAATGCGCTCTAGTGCAGATTCATCAATTAAAATGCCAGCACCAAAGTTTTGACCACCTCGTTGATAGGTCACTTCTTGCCCATCAACTAACAAAAGCACGCGTGATGATGCTTCTCCACGAATGCGGATCTGTTTACGACCAGCGAGGCTGTTATCCGTGACTTCAACACCAGGGATATCACGTAATTGGTCTGCAATAGAAGAAGATGTTGATTGAGTTAATGTTTCTTTATCAATAACCTGAATGGTAGCGGGGCTATTCCATAGCGAAGAGGCATTACGTGTTGTAGTCACAACGAGAGTTTCTTCTTCAGGCGAAATAGTATTAGCAAGAGCATATTGAAAGAGTGAAAGTGTTAAAGCTGATAATACGAAGCAAGGCTTAAATCGAATACACATAATCGCGAACCCTAATGAGATCAATAATAATTATCATTCGCTTTATAATTTAAGATTGACTATTCATCAACCACAAAAAGGTAAATAGAATACATCTTTGATTTAAATCAACGTAAAGGTGTGATCCCATGCACATTAGGTGCTTAAATTGAAAGAAACGACATAAATAGAAGGGTTTTTAAACAAGTAGAGAAAAGAAGGCAAGTAAAGACACTCGGTTTATATGCTTACCTTTATTATCGAGAGAGTTAGATTAAATGGGAGAAAATAAAAAGGGATAAAAACTATTCTAATGTTTTAAGAAAAACTTTAAGCAATTGGTTTAATGCTTGTTGCTCTTGTTGCGATAAACCAGAGACTAAACGTTTTTGATTTTCAACATGTGCTTCTATTACTTGGTTGATTAACTCCAGGCCTTCCGGTGTTAGCGAAACTAAAAAACCACGCCCATCTTCCGGATTAACTTTACGAATAACCCAACCTGCTTTTTCTAATTGATC
Organism: Proteus terrae subsp. cibarius; assembly: GCF_011045835.1. Classification (NCBI taxonomy): domain Bacteria; kingdom Pseudomonadati; phylum Pseudomonadota; class Gammaproteobacteria; order Enterobacterales; family Morganellaceae; genus Proteus; species Proteus terrae. The sequence continues at coordinate 1,804,719 of NZ_CP047349.1, read as the reverse complement.
AATACGATTTGTCATCGTGCCTGATGTAACCATCAGTGTTGATAACATCTCACCAGGAGAAAGGGTATAAGGAGCTCCTGCACGTCGTAGTGTAGCAAGAACATCAAAACTTGACGTATTTAAGCCAAATTGAGAGAAAATTTTCTCCATTTCGCGCGAAAGGTGCAAAGTTATATTCCCCAATCGACCAATTAATCCCATCGGACTAACATCAAGATCAGGGCGCTCACGCTGCCATTGCTTAGTAATTTTATCTATTCTGTCCATGTATTCATAATGTCAATTATTTATCTTGACGTCAAGGTATTATCAATTTATCTTGACATCAAGATAAATAAGTATAGTAACAACTAAACGAGTGATTTTATGAATAGATACACAACATTACTATTAACGGCATTAGCTCCCATTGTATGGGGGAGCACTTATATTGTAACAACGGAAATGTTACCCGCTAATGTTCCCATGACGTTAGCTGCATTACGAGCATTACCCGCAGGAATTTTATTATTAATTATCATGAGACAACTGCCACAAGGTATATGGTGGTTACGTGTGATTATTTTGGGGATTTTAAATTTTTCGCTGTTCTGGTGGTTATTATTTATTTCAGCCTACCGTTTACCCGGTGGTGTTGCGGCTACAGTGGGTGCAGTTCAGCCTTTAATTGTCTTATTTTTATCTCGTTGGTTATTACAAACACGTCTGTCGTGGTTGTCTATTTCAGCTGCGTTAGGCGGTATTTTTGGTGTAGCAATACTGATATTGACACCGAATGCAGCACTTGATCCTATCGGAATAATTGCAGGATTAGGCGGCGCATTTTCTATGGCCACAGGTACTGTATTAAGTCGTCGTTGGCAACCGCCAGTTACACCTTTAACTTTTACAGCTTGGCAATTAACCGCTGGTGGCGCTGTATTATTACCTTTTGCATTATTATTTGAACCCGCATTACCTTCATTAACAGGAATTAATTTTCTAGGCTTGGCTTATTTAACCTTAATAGGTGGAGCATTAACCTATATTTTCTGGTTTAGAGGACTTGCATTATTAGGACCAAGCTCTGTGGCTTCATTAGGCTTTTTAAGCCCACTAAGCGCGGTTATTTTAGGTTGGGCATTGTTAGGGCAACAATTAACGAGCTTACAAATTCTAGGCATGATCGTGATATTACTCAGTATCTGGACTAATCAACAGTCAGAAAAACGAGAAAGAGCAAAGCTTCAATCACTTAGTTAGGATTAATGTGTTATTTTAAACACCATAAATACAGACCATTTAATACCGAATAACCAAGAGAGTGTTGTTATGCCTATATGGGTTGATGCTGATGCATGTCCAAAAGTAATCAAAGAAGTGTTATATCGTGCAGCAGATAGAGAAAAAGTGATTATTACTTTTGTCGCTAATCAACGATTAATCGTACCCGCATCGCCTTTCTTACGTACATTACAAGTTTCTGCTGGGTTTGACGTTGCTGATAACGAAATTGTTCGCCGTACTAATAAAGATGACTTGGTTATTACTGCTGATATTCCATTAGCTGCCGAAGTTATAGAAAAGGGCGCAGTTGCTCTAAATCCAAGGGGCGAACGTTATACTGAAGCAACTATTCGGGAACGTCTAAATATACGTGATTTTATGGATACGATGAGAGCAAGCGGAATTCAAACGGGAGGTCCCGCAAGTTTAAGTCAACGTGACCGCCAACTTTTTGCGAATGAATTAGATAAATGGCTTTTGCAACAAAAAAAGCGTACTTAATTTAGTCAGTAATAAATGCTTTTAATAAAATAAACGGGCATAGATATTATTGCCCGTTTTTCTTTGAGATAAACTTTAGATTATTTCTTTTTTATAATGAGATCAGACATAACGCTTGGTGCCTAAAATACTGGGTTTCTTCCCTTTAAAAACATGAGGGCCGTCCATTGTTAATTTAAGCTCATTACCGTTGCGTGTTAACCAAGGCGTCGCTTCACTGCCTGCTCTTGATGTTACACCTGATGGTTTTAATGTAATGCTATCTTGGTCAATTTCAATAATACCAATCACATAGGTATAAATCATATTATTGAAAAAGCCTTTTTTATACTCACAAGAACATTCAACCACTTGATTGCCATATTCCATACGCATTGTTGGTTTTAATGAGGCAACAGAAACACAACCGTTACTAATCGCAGAGTAAACACTACACACCAACGCCACTTTACCACCCATTAATTGGGAAATAGCGGGGTTAATCTCAACGGTTTCGCAACCGGGTTGTTCTTGACTCACACTCACCACATCACCAGTGTGGAAAACAAAAGGATCAGAATTAAAAGCACCGCTTTTATCTGGCGCTTGAATAATCGACATTTGACCATTCGGGCGTAAAATTCCCACACGAAGATCTAAATCATCATTATCCTTCCCATCTCCATTATCTATCCATGTTGCACTGACTAAAATACGTTTAGGTGCATCATTACCTTTTAGCAATGAAACACGATGACTACTATCCGGTTTAGTCAGTTTCACTACACTTTTTTGTATATTTACAGGGGCTGGTGGTGATGTAACAACTGGAGTTGGCTCTTCAACTTCAACACCGTAAAAGTTACATAAACCTGAAAGTCCAGAAGCAAAACCTTGCCAAACAGAACGGACTTTATTCTGACCATTTCGAACATAAAGTTCTAAAACGATAATGCCTGTTTCTTGTGAAAATTGGCTTGGTGCTAACTCAATAATTTCATTATTTATCAGCACTTGTGCTTTTAATTGATTAACTACAGCAAAACCGCCAGCACTGCCATCTTGCGTTAATGTAATTGCTATTTTGGTAATATTTGCGGGTAAACGGGAAAAGTCAAAATCAATACTATGAATAACTGTTGAGCCTTGAGTTATCGGTGAAATAAACGAAGCGGCACCAGAAGCATGATGAGGAGCATTAAAGAAAACCATATCATCGTCATTAACGACTTTTCCTGAGCCTGATACTAAAAATGCAGTCAGATTAATATCAAGATTATCGCCTACTGCATGAGAGACTTTAACTTGTCCTTTATTTTCACTGAGTGATGTATTTTCACCCGGTTGCAACGTTTTACTCATTAAAACTGCTCCTTGATTGATAAGACCAACTGCAAGAAATTGAGATGAAAGAAGTGATAATAACTTCAATTAATTATTTATTCGGTGATCTCTTTCACTTTCATTAGATATCAAAAACCAATGAATTTATTTATAATCTTAGGGAAATTTTCCCATCAAGACGAGAGGTAATGATGTCATTTTCTAAATCTATGCTTGCTTTGGCTGTCATGGCGGTCTCTTTTTCCAGTTACGCAGCAAAACAGGCTGATTTGATGATAGTTGACGGTACTGTTCTAACTATGGATCAGCAAAATAAAGTTATTGAACAGGGTACTGTTGTCGTAAAAGAAAATAAAATTATTGCCGTTGGTGGCCCTGAGCTTTCTAAAGAATATCAAGCCAATAAAGTGTTAGATGTTGATGGTGATATTGTGATGCCGGGTTTAATTAACACCCATACACATGGTTCGATGACTGTATTTCGTTCATTAGCTGATGATGTACCAGACAGACTTCACCGTTATATTTTCCCACTCGAAAGCAAAATGGTTTCTCGCGAAATGGTCAGAGTGGGTGCTGAACTTGCAAATATCGAAATGGTAAAAGGTGGCGTAACAACTTACGTTGATATGTATTACTTCGAAGATGAAGTAGCTAAAACTGTTGATAAAATGGGTAATCGCGCAGTATTAGGAGAATCTGTTATTAATTTCCCTGTTGCAGATGCGAAAACACCAGAAGAGGGCATCCAATACGCAGTAAACTTTATCAAAGAATATAAAGATCACCCTCGTATTATCCCAGCATTTGCACCACATGCTCCTTACACTAACACCACAGAAAACCTTCAGAAAATTGCTAAATTATCAATAGAACTTGATGTTCCTGTTATGATTCATTTAGCTGAAACTGACCGTGAACAAGAAGAAATTGCTAAACGTACTGGCGGTAAAAGTCCAGTTCAATATATGGCAGATATCGGAGCGCTAAATAATAAAGTTATCGCAGCGCACGCAATTATGGTCGATGATAAAGATATTGATTTACTGAAAAAATATGATGTTGGTGTCGCTCATAATATCAGTGCAAATACTAAATCAGCAAAAGGTGTAGCGCCTGTCGTCGCGATGTTAGAAAAGGGTGTTCGTGTGGGCTTAGGGACTGATGGTCCAATGTCGAGTAACACGCTAACGACCATGAATGAGCTAAATCTTGTGGGTAAAATCCATAAATTAGAGAATAAAGATCGTGCTGCTATGCCACCATTAACTGTAGTAGAACTGGCAACAATGGGTTCGGCGAAAGTATTACATATGGAAGATAAGCTGGGATCTTTAGAATCAGGCAAACTTGCTGATATTATCGTTGTTGATACTAAATCTCCTAATATGGTGCCAATGTATAGTCCTTATGCCGCATTAGTTTATGGCGCAAATGGCAGTAATGTTCGCCACACCATTGTTGATGGAAAGATCTTAATGGAAGATCGCCAACTATTAACCGTTGATGAAAAAGCCATTATTAAAGAAGCACAAGATTTTTCAGATAAAGTACGTAAAACCGTTATCGACAGCGGTGAAGTTGTTAAATAAAAATAGATAAAAACATCTTTATCCTAGGCAGTTTGTTTTTAAACTGCCTTTTTTATTGTTATTGCTAGAGTACATTAATCTTTTCTGCTTATTTTTATCGAAACAAGACTATATAAAGTTAATAAAAGCTAAATATTGCACCATCATTAAGATAATCCTTATTATTTAAATAGTTATTTAATTTAAAACACTAACACACTGTTTTATCTATTTTTTCTCCTTCACAACTATTAGGTATTTAAGTTTATTCTGTTATCTAATTTATTAGAGATGCAATACTATCTAAATATACTTGTGCAACAGTGCATCTCTATTTTGCAGTTCTCACTAATACTGCTCATCAACTATGGATAGAATGAAAATGATGATTAAACCCAATAAATTAACGCTATCGCTTATTACATTATCTATTATTAGTGCAACTAGTACTTTTGCTAATGAAATCAATTCAGTAGTCCCTACTAAACCGCTTAATTATGATATAAAACTCAATCAAGCAACAATTTTTTTACGGGGTGCTGAGCTTGAAAATAACGTCACGCTCAACTTACCTGCGGGGCAGAGTGAAGTTGTTTTATCTAATGTTGCAAACAATATTGATCCTAGAAGTTTATCAATTAGCATTGATAATGAAGATGTGATTATTAATACCATTAACGTTAAAAAAATTCCTATTGCTCCTAGTTACCCTTCAGACATTGCAGTATTGATGGAAAAACAGAAAGACATTAATAAGCGAATTGAAGAATTAAACATCAATATTAATGTGGGTAATGAACAAATTACTTTATTAAAAGACCAATCATTTTTTGGTTATGGTGAAACTCAGTCATTAGAACACTCATCACAAAAATTTGATTTTATTAGCCAAAAAATGACATCTATTCTAAATCAGCAAAAAATGGCGCGTGAAGAAATCGCTGAATTAACAGAACAATTAGAAGAGCTAAGCCGACAATTAGAAATTGATATGCCAATTATTGCGCAAGAGAAAACACAAATTGTTTTATCTTTAGGCACATCAAAAAATCTAATCAGTAAAATGCGTATTTCTTATATAACACCAGATGCAGGATGGTCACCTGCTTATGATATTCGAAGCCAAGGAATGGATAAGCCAATATTACTCACCTACAAAGCGGATGTTATTCAAAATACAGGCTTAAATTGGGATAAAGTAAAACTGATTTTAACATCCACAAATCCATCTTTAAATATTACTGCACCAACTTTATCGCCATGGTATCTCGCTCTTTACAATGATAATGCTAAATTTAGAAGTAAAAATATGAGTATGGAGATGGCTTCTCCAGCCGCACCATCTCCTGCGATGATAAGAGAAGAAAGCCATGAAAAACAATTAAATAAAGGAGTAACACGATATGTAACAACCAATAATAATGGTATCAATTTAAGCCATGCTATCGCACTACCTTACACCTTAAAAAATAGCACGGAACCTAATACATTAGTGATTAATCAAAAAGAAGTTGTTGCGAATTATCGCTATTTAACGACGCCTAAATTAGTTGAAGAAGTTTATTTACAAGCTGAAGTCAAAGATTGGGAAAACTTAAATTTACTTAATGGCCGTGCGAATATTTACTATATGAATAACTTTATTGGTAATAGTTATATTAATACTAACGAATTAACAGAGTTACTTAATATTCCATTTGGAATAGATAAAAATATTCAAATTAGCCGTATTAACAATGAGAAGATAAGAAAAGAGCCCATCTTTATTGGTACAACGATTGAACAAAAAGAGAGTTATACCATTAAAGTAAGAAATACTTATAACTCTCCTGTAAAAGTTACTATTTACGATCAACTTCCACTTAGTCAGGAAAGCAATATCAATGTAGCAGATGCAGTTTATAAAGATGGTGTACTTGATAAAGATACTGGCGAAATTAAATGGGATATTATATTAGGTGCCAAAGAGGAAAAATCATTACCATTAAATTATACCCTTTCTTATCCTAAAAATAGACAAATTATGGGGTTATAATTTCTCTTATTTAAATTAAAAAATAGAAGAGGGTGCAATTGCACCTTTTTCTATTCACAGAAGAAACTAAATAAATAGCAGTAAAATTTTTAATGGCCATTTTTCTGCATAAATTGATTAACATTATTTTTGATCGTTTCTCTTAACCACAACACTTTAGAGTTATACGCATGGCGTTTATGCCACAGTAAAATATATGAAATATCAAGCTGTTCAGAAACACTATGTGGCAGTGGTAGAGGTAATTTCCTTGTTCAAGCCATGTATACCAAGTTAGCCCAACGCCAGAGAGTGCAGCAACTTCCTCACGACGTAATCCTGGTGTGCGACGACGCCCTGTACCAGGTAATCCCATGGTTTCAGATAAAGCTTAGCTAATCTACTGATATACTCATACTCATACTCATACTTATACTTATACTTATACTCATTTTTTGTTATTCATCTTCATATTATAGAGATATTCCTATGCCGTGGACTTTTTCACATCCTTCTATTGTTTTCCCCATAAAGCAGTCCCGAATAGGAAAAAACCTTAATTTACCTGCATTAATTGTAGGAAGTACTTCACCTGATTTACTCTATTCTTTTGGTTTATATCAATCAGCAACAACGGCACATGATTTATTGGGCTGGTTTTATACTGCATTTCCTTTTTGTTTACTGGTTTTTATTCTAAATTATTTACTACGAAACCCATTAAAGTGCGTATCGCCGATCCCTTTATATGAGCCAATAAAACCCAATATTCGAGCATTAAGCTTATTTGTTTTATCTCTATATATTGGTGCAATAACTCATATTGTATGGGATTCTTTTACCCACGAAACAGGAACTGCTGTCAGATTGTTTTCTGTACTACAAGCACAGTTATTACAAGGAATGACTGATAGCCAAGAGATTGCTATCTATAAATTATTACAACATTTAGGCTCTGTATTAGGGTTGCTTTATTTGTGTTGGAAATACATTCAATACCAGCGCAAACAAGATGCTCCAACACAAAAAGAAAATCGTATTAAGTTATATCGCTTAATTGGGATCGGTTTTCTGTCTGGATTATGTGCTTTGCCTTTAGCTTTACAATTCTCAAATAAAGGGCAGGGAATTAACATTAATCGGTTTATTTTCCTTGAGCTCTCTTTGGCAGTGCCTTTTTTCTTTGGTTTAATGATAATCTTAGGAGCTTGGTTATACCGAACTAAAGTTTGACCAAGTAAACTAAAAAAAGCCCCGTAACATAAATTTACGAGGCTCTTCTTTGGTATACTCTGTATTTAATACAGAAAATCTTAGCTATTTATTAGTTTTTAAACCACTGCATGACTTCTTCATAGCTTCCTTGGTAAATAATCTTATCTTCCTTTTTGCTTAATTGATAACGATACATCGGATCGTAATATTCTTTTAGTAAAGGGGTTAACCAAGAAAAATGTGCTTCTGTATTAGACTCTTTTTTCTGAATTTCTAGGGCATCATCTAGCAACTGCGTTAATTCCATTGCTCTTTGAGAGCCCAATCGGCGGCGGATAGCAAATAAACCATGATGTAAATAATCACTGTAAGCTTGCCAACCTTTTTCTTCGCCATACGCTTCCAGATAATCGTGCGTCATACGATCAAAATACTCTGCTTTCAAACGTTCTATGCGTCGCTCGAAGGGATCATCCACAACAACTATTGAAGCATCAACCATTTTTGCTCGCAAACATTCAGGCAATCCATTGGCTCCAATAGCACGACCTTCATCCTCAAGCACCCATCGTGTATATTTCGGTGATTTTTTCAACATTTCAACACCAAGATGGTTTTCAAATGTGGCCTGCGGAAATTGCTCTTCTACTGTACGACCAAAAGATGAACCTCGATGATGTGCAATACCTTCGAGATCAATACCTTCTGGTAATGAACGCACTAAAGTCGTTTTTCCATTACCGGTACATCCACCAATTAAGATAATAGGGCGTTGAACTAATTCATTGGTCATTTCAATAACAGTCTGTCTTAACGCCTTATATCCCCCTTCAATTAATGGATAATCTATACCACTTTCTTTAAGCCATTGCTGAACGATATGAGAACGCATTCCTCCACGAGCACAGCAAATATAACCATTTGGAAATTGCTCACAAGCATCACGCCAAGTTGCGATACGGTTCTCACGAGTTTCACCACTTACCAATTGATGCCCTAAATCAACCGCTTTTTGTGAGCCTTGTTGTTTATAACAAGTCCCCACAGCAGCACGTTCTTCATCATTCATTAAAGGTAAATTAATCGCATTAGGGATTGAGCCTTGATTAAATTCAATAGGTGCACGCACATCAATAATAGGTGTGTTATTAGCAAGAATATGTCGAATATTTTGAGCAAAAAAAGCTGATTCCATAATAAAAATTGTTGTATCTAGTCTGGCTGAAAGATTGACTACTATACTCTTAAAATCATGTAACGCCCATAATTACAGTCATATTTAAAAATGGAGTCCTTCTTTCAAGAAAAAAATTTAAGATAAGGTTGTAGATTGATAGATAAAAACATCTAACTTATTCATGATGTTTCGGTTACCTATTTTAGCTATGGTGCAGCACAAAAAAGATGAATAGTAGAGACAACACAATTAACATGTACCGCCAGTGTAGAATTTTATCGCAACGGATTGGGAACAGTAACCGAAATTAATACCGCAGAGGTTGCATTATTAAATGCACAAATGTCTCAGATTGATGCCTATACAGGATCACAGATTGCAGCCGTTGATTTAGCATTTACATTAGGTGAAATAGGTAGGGTATTGCCTAATTAAGCACCACATTAGAAATATTTCTTTTCTATATTGTTATTTTAGTAGAGGTGGCGTTAATAATAAGTCGCCAGCCTCTAACGCAACGATGAAAGATTATTTATTCAAGTTAATCTGTTCAAAAGCAGGTTTATTCATATCTTTAAACTGTGAAAGAGAATATTCGGTATAGTTGATATCGTTATAGCCTCTTATTTTCATTGTACCATTCGTCAAATCAGATAACGTTGTCCAAACAGTGTATTCCGTTTGCAGTTGATTACTAGTGCTTTGACTTTCGCCCATGATATCAGCCGTGATATTTTTTGTTCTATCAAAGCGATTCATAATGTGCGCTAGGGTATTCATCGCTTCGGGTGTTGATTCGGCTGTTGGTGCGTAGGTTGAAAAATAAACCGCGCGGATAAAACGGCCGACAGATGTATCTGATGAAGGTAATTGAGATGTTGCAATGCCACTATCAGGCTGTACGACATTGATATTAGCCAATTTACCTGAAGATTTATCAATATTAGTTAATTGGCTATAATTATTGAGGTTAGTTAAATGCCAAGGAAAGTCTGGACCATTTGTCATTACACGGGTTGGATTTTGATAAACGTGTAATTTACCGTTTGTAGCTTCAACGACAATACTGCCACCTTTTTTATCATAAAAAGCATAGTGAAAAGGCGATTTTAGATTGCCAAAGTTTTTTAACACGGGAGCCCAAAAATAACCTGACTCAACCGCTTCTTGTACTTCTTCAACTGTTGAAAAATTAGCTAAAGCCCATTCACCTATAGAAGTAACGGGAATGGCTTTATCATAATCCTTTTTATCAAGCGGTGATAATTCAGCTTCTGTTATCATATTGGCGCTAAATGACAAACCCGCACTATTTAAACCTTGTAATAGGTTATGATCATCACCATCAAAAAAGATATCTGTTGTAACGGCTAATATGTCATATTTATTGCTATAACTTAGGCTATTTTCACCATTAGGAGCTTTTTTTGTGAATTGTGTATTTTTAGGATAAAAAGTAACCCATGAAGGTAAATCTGCCGTCAGTTCAAGTGTTCTACCTTGGTAAACGTTATTATTTTTATCAAGTATAGCCAAACTAGAACAGGCTTCACTCGCTACTGAAACAGCGAGTAATGAGGATAATAAACCAACCAATATTTTATTGCGTTTCATTATGAATTCCTTAATTAAAAAACTCCTTTAAAGTTAGTTCAAATAAAGAATACGACAACTATTTGGTAATTAAATAACAAATATTTTTAGAACATTGGAGATCTTGTGATACTTGAAATTGTTAGAACATTTTTACACTATAGCTTGCATTTTCTGGCACCCATTTTATTAGGCTATCTTTTCTGGGGTAAGAATTGGAAGATAGCCTCACTTCTTATGATAGGAACAATGGCCATCGATATTGACCATTTGTTAGCAACACCTATATTTGATCCCAACCGCTGTAGCGTAGGCTTTCATCCATTACATACTGTTTGGGCTGCCTTGATTTACTTAGGTATATGGTTTTTACCCTCATGGAAATTAAAAGCCATTGCAGTAGGGTGTTTATTTCACTTATTTACCGACTCAGTTGACTGTTATTTAGGTGGATTAAAACCCGATCTAACAATAATGATGAGTTGTGATAAAAATTACTTTATGTCTACTTTCAATAATAAATTTATTGCACCCAAATAGTAGGGATTTTAATTATCCCTTTATTTTTTATTTAGATTGCTTAGTAAATTTTATTAACACACCACCAATAATCAGCAAAACACCTATTATTTGCAATAGTAGGTTATTACTTTCAATACCACTGAATATATCAATAACTAGACTTGAGATCATTTGTCCGCAAATGGCTAAAACAGACGTTAACATAACCCCCAATAACGGTAGAACATAACTATTAATGACCACGAAGAATGCACCAATAATACCACCAGCAAAGGCAATTAAAGGGATCGTAGATAGTTCAATAGCGTGGTAATCTTTCACCCATAGAACAAAGATAGTTAAAAATATAAAACCGACTAAGTGATTGATTAAAGAGCTATAAAAAGCATTGCTATTTTGTGCTAACTTACCATTCAGAGTACGACTTGTTACAATACAAACACCATTAAATAATGCAATTAAAATAAAAACACTCATTAGTTATCTACCTATAATTAATAATGTACTACCAGAAATAAGTAAAAAGCACATAAATAAATCACGTAGGGTGATTTTCCTTTTTTCAACCCCAAACCATCCCATTGCATCAACAATAACGCTAAAAAGAATTTGCCCTGTTATCATTAAAATAATACTACCGGAGAGCGATAATGGGCTATTTACTGTAATTGCAGCTAATAACACCGTAAATGCCCCAGGGATCCCTCCCAAATACAATAGGATTTTTATTTTGTTATTGTTTTTCTTAGTTAGTTGATTCTTTCTTAAATATAAAATGTATATAATTAAAGAGAAAAGAGTCCCTATACCGTGTGTTATCCATGATGCGGTTAATGGCGTTGTAAAACTGGCTAAGTAACTATTACTCATAATCATTAATGAAAGTAAAACGCCAGAAAAGACTGCAACAAGAGAAAGAATATACTTGTTATTCATAATATTAAGCCTATATAAATCATTTTTTGTGTGGGCTTAAAATATTCTCTTTCAACAATACAGGCAAGAAAACACACTGTTTACTTTAGGTTGACAATATGAATGATATGAATGTTTTTCCCATTCTGATTGCTGTGACTGAGCATTTGAGTATTACCAAAGCTGCCAAAACATTGAATATGACAAAATCAGCAGTTAGTAAGGCAATCCAGGGTGTTGAAGAGAAGTTAGGTATACGCCTATTTCATAGAACAACAAGAAGTGTCAGTTTAACCGAAGAAGGCATTGTTTATATTGGCTATATTCGAGAGTCTTATAAGTTAGCGGTAATGGCAGAAGAGGCTGTTTCACAATTTAGCGATAAAGCCAAAGGTAGAATTAAAATTTCAGCGCCCATGTCATTTGGTACGTTACATCTTGCTAAGATAATGCCTTTATTTATGCAGAAGTACCCAGAGCTTGATGTACAACTTTTATTTGATGACAAAGTAACGGATTTAGTAGCAGAAGGATACGATCTTGCAATTAGAATTGGTGAATTACCCGATTCTTCATTGATAGCACGTCAATTATCACCTTGTCATAGCCAGCTTTATGCTTCTTCAGAATATCTTGATAAATATGGTGAACCCATGCAAGTTTCTGAGTTAAAAAACCACAATTGCTTATCGTATTCATTATATCAAGCTGGCATGGAGTGGGTTTTTTATCAAAGAGGTAAAAAATATAGTCACATTCCTAAAGGTAGTTATCGTGCCAATAATAGTGAAGCATTATTACAAGCCGTTTTACAGGGAATAGGTATTGCTTTACTCCCTCATTTCATTACTCAAACAGCCTTATCAAATACAGATAAAAAGCTTATCCCTATATTGACGCACTTCGATTTACCTGAGCACTTTATTTATGCGGTTTATCCTGACAAAAAAAATCTTCCGCGCAAGATAACGCTATTTGTTGATTTCTTAAAAGAGCAATTCGGTGTTAATAGCGACTATCAACACAATATCGAAAAAGAATAATCACAATAAACGGTTATCATCGCCGAAAAAGTCATCTGCTAACCACTGCGTTACGGTTTTAGTATTAATTTGATTTGCTTGTAGCTTCTCAATCGCAAAATATTCAGGAAACGAGCTATCAGATTCATCATGCTCTTTTTCAAGTTGTTCTAATTTAACAAGCGCATTTTCATAGTTATCAAAAATCGCTTCAATATCACGATAGATCTGACCAAATCCCTCACTAAAACGTGAAACTATGTAATAAAAATCTGAAAGGGGAATATCACAGCTAAAACTATCTAATTTCACCTCTTTAACTTCTATCCATCGGTCTTTTTCAGCAAGTATTTTGACTTGATTGTCCTCGTTTTGATTATCTCTAATAAATGTCGTTTTTGCTTTTTCAGCAATATCTTCGTTATCAAAAGCTCCTAAAATAAAATCTGGCCCTTCATAACCTGAAATTCCTACTACGCATAAGTGAATTGTGTTCATTTATTTATCCATAAAAAATATCTAATAAATTTGCTGACTTATCTTACCTACTTTTCTTTTTTACATTGAGTTTAATAGGGAATAAATGTGCTAAAAAATAGCGACTAATCCAATCATTTTTATTGTCGCTTTAAGGGATTTTTCTCTCTTTTAAACCTCATAATCTGGTGGTAATTGCAAAAAGCTTGATGTAGAGTGCTCAGTCTTTTTTTAATGAAGTCTATTGGGGAGGCTGAATGTTTATTGGCTTTGACTACGGAACATCGAACTGTTCTGTTGCAATTATGAAAGAGGGGAAACCCACTCTTTTGCCTTTAGAAGGTAATGATGTGTATATTCCATCAACCCTTTGTGCGCCAACCCGTGAATCTGTTTCTGAGCACTTATTTCGCCATTTAAATATTAAACCTTCCAGCGAAGTTGGCGAACAACTATTAAGAAAGTCGATTGCGTTTAATCGAGAAGAAGATATTGAATTAGTTCCTGAAGATATTCTTTTCGGACAATCTGCACTAAGTTTATACCTACGTGATCCTCGTGATGTCTATTACGTTAAATCACCCAAATCCTTTTTAGGTGCTTCTGGCCTACATGATATACAAATTAGCTTCTTTGAAGATTTAGTTTGCGCCATGATGGCAAATATTAAGCACCAAGCAGAAAAAAGTACACAAGAAGCGATCACTGATACCGTTATTGGCAAGCCGATTAACTTTAATGGGTTAGGTGGCGACGCTTCAAATAGGCAAGCTGAAAGTATTCTTATCCGTGCAGCTAAAAGGGCCGGCTTTAAGAATATTATGTTTGAATTTGAACCTGTTGCTGCTGGGCTGGAATATGAGTCAACGTTAACTAAAGACCAAACTGTATTAGTCGTTGATATTGGTGGCGGTACCACTGATTGCTCATTAATTCAAATGGGGCCAAGCTACCAAGGCAAAACCGACCGTTCAAATACATTACTTGCCCATAGTGGACAACGTGTTGGTGGTAACGATCTTGATATTTATCTTGCTTTTAAACAGCTTATGCCATTATTTGGTATGACAGGGTTAACGTCTTCAGGGATTAAATTACCACTGAGGCAATTCTGGGACCCGATTGCGATAAATAATGTCGAAGCACAAAAAGATTTTTATTCTCGTCAAAATCTTGCTGTATTAAATCAGCTAAGACGAGACGCTAAAGAGCCTGAAAAAATAGCGCGTCTTATTGAAGTCTATAATGAAACATTGGGCTATAGCATTGTTAGACGTGCTGAAGAAGCTAAAATCGCTTTATCAGATTCTCCTGAATATATTGCTAATATCGCCTTATTAAGTGAAACATTAGAATGCACCATTGAGCGTGAGCAAATGGTGGAGTCGATTGAATCTCCTAAAAGTAAAATGATTGAATTAGTTAATGATGCCGTTTTGCAAGGGGGAATAAAACCCGATGCTGTCTTTATGACGGGAGGCTCTGCGCGTTCACCTATTTTATGTCAAGCCATTGAACAGCAATTGCCTAATATTCCAATTGTTAAAGGTAATGACTTTGGATCGGTTACTGCAGGTTTGGCGCGTTGGGGCGAGGTCTGCTTTAAATAATGAGTATTAAATAGTCGGTTTTAAATAACTGATGTTTTCAATATATTAAAGCGCTTTACATTCAATCTTTGTATTGATTAGATGTAGAGCGTTTTGCTTTATAAAACACGATAAAAATACAACATTCGACAGGAGAACACATGTACCGCTTCCAAAATGATTATAATGAAATTGCACATCCTGCGGTCATGAAGGCAATCACTGATACAGTGGGGCAACGCTATGATGGATATGGCATGGATAAGCTTTGTCATCAAGCTGCTCAATCAATAAAACAGCGTATTCAACAACCTGATGCAGATATTCACTTTTTTAATGGTGGTACCATTACTAATTTAACTGCAATCTCTCATTTTTTACGTCCACACCAAGCAGTTATTTCTATCAGTACTGGGCATATTGCGACACATGAAACAGGCGCTATTGAAGCAACAGGACATAAAGTTATCACGACATTTTCCGCTGATGGCAAATTAACACCAGAGTTATTAAAACCTATTCTTGCTGAGCATAATGATGAACATTGGGTTCAACCCAAACTTGTTTATATAACGAATGCCACAGAAATTGGTACGGTTTACCGCAAAGCGGAGTTGCAAGCATTACGTAACTACTGTAACGAACATAATTTATGGTTGTACCTTGATGGTGCTCGTTTAGCCGCAGGATTAATGTCCGCACAAAGTGATCTGACTATTGAAGATATCGCCAGCTTAACCGATGCATTTTATATTGGTGGTACTAAAATCGGTGCAATGTCAGCTGAAACGCTCGTGATTTGTCATCCTGCACTAAAATCTGATTTCCGTTTTAGCTTAAAACAAAAGGGTGGATTACAAGCGAAAGGTTGGTTATTAGGTGCGCAGTTTGAAGTTTTATTTAAAGATGATCTCTATTTTAAATTAGGCAAACACATTAATGAAATGGCATCACAATTAACCGAATTCTTTACTGAACAAGGCTTTGAATTTTTAGCTCCGCCTGAATCTAACCAAGTTTTTGTTATTTTACCAAACACGATTGCGGAAAAATTAACACAACAGTTTGTTTTTCATCGTGTATTACTTGAAGATCCTAACTTGAGTTGCTTACGTCTTTGTACTTCTTGGGCAACAACACAACAAGATATCGATGGATTTAAAACAGCATTTCTGCAATTAGTTTAAATTTTCCGTTTAAACTTATCTCTTATTGTTATGCATTACACGCTTATTACGTGTGTAATGCATTTTCAATATAATCAAAATTTAATTGCCTTAAATCTAAATATAATGCTGGAGAGGTGCATTAATAATGTTATATTAATTACTCCTCTCTCAACATAAGTAGGGTAAAAGAATGAAGAAATTGACACTCCAAGAGATGACCGATGCCCAAAAAATGCGAGTAAAAACCAGGATAGGTCAAGAGAGAAAGAAATTAGGGCGCGAATTAACCAATGCCGAAATGAATAAAGTCAAAGACTCCATTATTACTGAAATCTCCCTCGAAGTTGAAAAAGCCACCAAAAAAGCACAAGCCCTCAAGAAAAAACAAAAACTAGCCCCTAGTGATGAAACCTATAGCTGGTCCGCTAAAAACCATCGTAGTGGCTATCGTTAATTTTTTAATTAGCCCTGATATATTTATTTATCAGGGCTAAGAGATTAAAATTCCTAACCACAAAATATCGCACAAAATTAAAATAAAATATTTAGTCAATTTCAATAAAAAACTCATAAAATGAGTATTTTATATACGTAATATATTTATTTTTAAGATATAAGTACTGAGTTGTTTCGTTATTATCAATTCAATCTTAAAGGTAAATTAGAGCTTTTAATTATTAGCTTAAATTATTAAAATAAAATAATACATTTTATTTTTACTGACATATTTTTTAGATGATTTAACTAATGACAATAAAACCTCATAACCCCAATGAAATATATAGAAAGATCAATGATGAACTTACAATTCTTATACACTCGATGTGTGAGCAATCATCTGATGAAATAATAAACAAAGCAGGAAGTGATGCACGAAATAAATTAGAACAATTTCAAGAAGTATTAAAAAAAGATCTTGATTCTTTACAAAAGAATGCAGAATGGAATATTTTTACTATCGCGTTTTATGGGGAAACAGGCGCAGGCAAATCAACATTAATTGAAACACTGCGAATACTTTTGCGTGAATCAAAAAAATTAGAGAATCAGAAGAAATACCGTCAACAATATGCTAATTATCAATACTGCTCTGATGATATTGAAAAAACTAAAAACTCTATAGATGAAATCAAGCATAATGCAGAGAAAACAACATCAAAAATCAATGAATTAAATGATTTCCACGCTCAGGAAAGGTATGATATCCAACAATTAATTAAAGAAAGTGATATTGAGTTTTTACCGCAACTTAATGAAATTAAAAATCAATTAGAACAAAAAGAGCGCATTAACACTCAGATATTACAGCAAATTGATGATATTAATATTCAAATTTCTGAATATAAAAAAAAGGCATCATTATGGCAGAAATTTCTTCTTTTTTTTAATAAACTACCTGAAGAAATCACATTAAGTAATTTAGAAAAACAAGTTATTTTAACTGGAATCGAATGCAAAACCATACATCAACAATATAATTCACGCAAACTATTGATTAAAGAAAAACAAAAACCCTTATACTCTAAGCTAGCAAATTTAAATGAAAGGTTAGAACAGGAAAAGCAACAATTTGAAGATCAATTACAGTTTTTAAAGAATGAGGGTATTTCGTTAACAAAAAAAAATGAACAATTAGAAACACTATTAGAAAAACAACATGCATTATTATCTCAATATGCTGATGGTGAGATTATTGGTGATGGCCGCGCTGATTTTACAAGAGAAACTCAATGTTATAATTTAACACTAAATGGAAATGTTTTTTCTTTATTAGATGTTCCAGGCATTGAAGGAAAAGAAGAACTTGTTTTAAAAGAAATTGAAAATGCCATTGAACGAGCTCATGCTGTCTTCTACATCACAAATAAAGCAGCACCACCACAAACAGGGGATGAAGGAAGAAAAGGAACATTAGAAAAAATAAAACAACATTTAAATTCACAAACAGAAGTATGGTCAATTTTTAATAAAAAAGTAACCAATCCAAAATTAACATTAAAAAATAGGCCATTGCTATCTGATGATGAATCAAGCAGCTTGTCTGTATTAGATGAAAAAATGAGTGAACAACTTGGTTCTCATTATAAAAAAACAATTGCATTAACCGCATTACCTGCTTTTTTAGCATCGACAGACTGTTTAGTTCCTCATTCTCAAAATGCCAAACGTCGTACTAAATTTTTACAAGATTTCATGGAGTATGATTTATTAGAATTGACTGGTATTCTTGATTTTATCAATTTGTTGGAAAAAGAATTACTACCCGATAGCCAAAATAAAATTTATCAAGCAAATCTTAATAAAGCTAAAGAAGCTCTTAACAAAACTACCAAAGGGCTTGATGATGTAGAAAAAACTTATCAAGATCTCGCTGATGATGTTTCTGTCAAGTGTGAAGAATCAAAGATATTACTGGATTCAAGCTTCCGCATCATGCAAACACGATTAAATAGCAATATCGCAAATCTTATTCGTGATGCTATACATGATATACGTACAAATGTTTATTCACGTATTGAAGATAATATTAGTAATGATCATTTTAAAGGGATTTTAGAACAAAAGGTCAAAGCAGAATTGAGTAAACTTTCAGCCTCTTTACCTCATACAATCAAACAACAAATTGAGCATTTTCAAACTGAGGCTTCTGATATTTTTCAGCGTTATGAAGAGCAAACACAAGATTTAATGCATCTAACTGAGAAATTGAATAAAGCTAAATTAGATAACGATATCAATATAAAAATCAACATTGACAGTGGGATAAATAAAGCTGGTTTATTGGGTGCATTAGCTGGGTTGGCACTTATACCAATTACAGGTGGAGCTAGTGCGTGGATTATTGCTGCGTCAGCATTTACAGCAATTGTCTCTATTGGTAAAGCAGTTGTGGGTTTCCTGAGTAGTAATTATAAAATGTCTCAACAAAAAAAATCAACTAACGAAAACTTACGCAAAATTGAATCTCATTTGACAGAAACTTTAAACGACAATTTAGCTCAAGTTCTTCCTAAAATGAAAGATAGTATAAAAACAATTAAACAATCACTTGATGAGCCAATAATCAAAATGAACCAAACGGCAGTATTGTTAAAAAATTCAAATCAAAAACTAAAAATCTTATCTAGAAGTATTCAAACAGAAGGTAATTTGTAATGAAACATACACTCACTAACTTTAACGAAAAGCAAACTCAAATCCTTAATTTATTGAATAGACTCTTACGCTTTTTACAACAAGGTACTCAAGCAGGTGTTTCCATTGATCCTTCTTTAATTAAAAAATTAGAAAATAATATTGCTCATGTAGTTGATGAAAAGTTAAAAGTTGCATTAATAGGTGGTTTTTCAGAAGGGAAAACCTCAATAGCGGCTGCATGGATGGAAAAACTAGATAAATCCACGATGAAAATTAGCCATCAGGAATCTTCTAATGAAGTTAAAGTTTATGAAATTGGCGAAGAGTTCGTGTTAATCGATACTCCGGGGTTATTTGGTTTTAAAGAGCAGCAAAATGCACAAACATTTGAGGTAGAAAAATATAAAGATCTCACTAAAAAACATGTCAGTGATGCACACCTTGTTCTTTATGTTATGAATTCAACCAATCCGATTAAAGAAAGTCATAAAGAAGATATGTATTGGTTATTCCGTACTCTAAATTTATTGCCACGTACTATTTTTGTCTTAAGCAGGTTCGATGAAGTTGCCGATGTTGAAGATGAAGATGACTATCAAGAAAATCTTAATATAAAACAACAAAATGTCATTGGTCGTTTACAAGATATGATATCTCTTACACAAGAAGAGATTAATACATTATCTATTGTTGCTGTTGCCGCCAATCCTTTTGATGAAGGTATTGATTACTGGCTTGAAAATATTGAGCAATTTAAAGCACTTTCTCATATCACTCATTTGCAAACAGCGACAGCAAATAAAATTACTCAAAATGGAGGAAGTGAGGCATTAGATGCTGAAATGCGTACAAGCGTTATCAGTGATATTCTTCATAAGCAATTGCCTATAGCTATTGATGCTAATGCTAGTATTTCCCATGAAGTGGGCCAACTTGAAAAAGCTTATCAGCGTTTAGATAATCAAATGAGAAATACCCAAGCACAAATTAGTGAAACTCAAATTACATTGAGTAATTTTGTTACTCACTACTTTGCTGACTTAATCATGCAAGCCAAAGGATGCAGCATTGAAACATTTAGTGATTTTTATGAGCGTGAAATTGGTGATGAAGGCATCATGATTAATAATAAACTGCAAAATGAATTTCGTAGTCAGATGGGTGTTATTAATCTTGAAGTTGAAAAAATACAAACCAGTTTTGATAGTGAAGTGAGCCATTTTAATAATACAATTAAATCCCTAGGTAAAATGGGAATAAATAACGTCCTAAAAGGCAATTTTATTAATAATAAAACTGTACTTGCAACACGTGATGGCATCGTGTCTGTTGCTAAAACTGTTGGTCTTGATATTGGTAAATATCTTAAATTTAAACCTTATGGTGCTATTAATTTTGCTAAAGGTGCCAATGCGGCGTTAGCGGCTGTTGGTGTGATTATAGAGATTTGGGATAGCTATGATAAATATAAAAAAGAAGAGCAATTTAAACAAGTTATTGATGATATGGTCAAAGGATTTAACGAACAAAGAAGCGACCTTGTTGCATTAATTGACTCACCTGAATTTGCAGAAAAATTCTTCGCTAATTACATAATACTTAACAATCAAATCAAAGAACTGGGTTCAAATTTATCTGATAGTCGAGAAAGAGAAAATGTATTCTCAGCTTGGCTTACAGAAGCAAAATTATTAGAAAGTGAACTAGTGACTCTTTTTTAATTAAGCGAACATAAAATAGCGCTAACTTTTGAAAAATTAGCGCTATTCTTTTACCCTGATATTGACGCAATATAGCTATATTTCCATCGTATCAATTAATGAATATAACTTTTTAAAGGCATGATATTTTTTTTCATATGTTTTATGTTTTTCTAAATTTGGTGTGTGGCATTTGTTAAGCTTAGGTTGAGAAAGAATAACCTGTGATGAATGAGCAGGGTTTACTGCCAATTGTGCCAGTCTTGCTGCACCAAGTGCCGGACCAACATCGCCACCTTGGCGATAATCGAGGGTTTTTCCTGTAATATCTGCGAGCAATTGTCGCCAATATTCACTCCTTGCACCACCACCAATTAACGTAATGTTATTAGCTAATTGACCTGCATTTTCAGCAACTTCAATCCCTTGTCGTAACGCAAAGCTTACACCTTCAAGAACAGCTTGGCATAAGTCAGCACGTTGATGTTCATGGGTTAATCCCCAAAAGACACCTTTCGCATTAGGATTGTTATAAGGCGTCCGTTCGCCTGAAAGATAAGGTAAAAACAGGAGGGGGCTATCAGCAAAAATTGCGTGTTCAATCTCTTCAAACATCGCACCCACACTCTCAATTCCTGTCAATTGACACACCCAATCAAGGCACGATGCAGCACTTAGCATCACAGACATTAAATGCCAAGTATTAGGTAATGCATGACAAAAACTGTGTACTGCATTGTCACTATTTTGGAGAAACTTTTCGCTAACAACAAAATAAACACCTGAAGTACCTAGAGAGAGCATCGCTTGACCGGGCTGATAAACGCCGACACCAATTGCACCCGCTGCATTATCGCCACCACCAGCAATAATAGGCACTTGTTTCATCTGCCATTTTTTAGCGATATCAGCCAATAGATAGCCGGTTATTTGATTGCCTTCAAACAACGTCGGCATTTGACGACGCGTTAATCCTGTGGCATTTAAAAGCTCATCACTCCAATCTCGCTTTTGCATATCTAGCCAAAGCGTACCTGCTGAATCCGACATATCACTGGCGAAATTACCGCTCATCTTCCAACGTAAAAAATCTTTAGGTAATAAAACATGCGCAATGCGTTGAAAAATCTCAGGCTCATTTTCAGCAACCCATTGTAGTTTTGGCGCAGTAAAGCCGGGCATAACTAAGTTACCCGTAATTTTTTTAAACTGGGGATATTGCGCTTCAAGTGCCTGACACTGTTTAAAACTACGGCCATCATTCCATAAGATTGCAGGACGCAACACCGCTTGTTGAGCATCAAGCAAAACGGCACCATGCATTTGACCGCTTAGTCCAATCGCCTCGATTTGATCCATTGGATAACTGCGTCCAAGCTGAAGAATGGCTTCATCTGTTGCTTGCCACCATTGCAGGGGATCTTGTTCTGACCATTGAGGGTGAGGGCGTGATATTGCTAAAGAAACGGAATGACTGGCGATAACGTCACCTTGCTCATTCATAATGATCGCTTTAACGCTTGAAGTGCCTAAATCTAGCCCTAAATACATAAAGTTATCCCATGACCTGTATCTAATTAATAACACAGCGGAAAGCCCGCTATGTTATTACATTTATGCCATTAGCCAAAAATATAGCGATTCACTAAACTTTCTAGCATTTCTTGGCGTCCACTTTGTAATTGTGGCGCTAAGGTGTTGCTTTGTGCATATTTTGCTACTTCTTCAAGGCTTAATTTACCTTGTAAGATATTTTGACCAAACTCTGCACTCCAGCCTGAATAACGCTGCGCTGTAAATTTATCAAGACCACCATCTTGGATCATTCTTGCTGCAATGCGTAATGCCATTGCCATTGTATCCATTCCTGAAATATGTCCGTAGAAAAGGTCATATTTATCATTACTTTGACGACGAACTTTTGCATCAAAGTTTAAACCACCTGTTGTAAATCCACCTGATTTAAGAATTTCATACATGACTAGTGCATTTTCTTCTACGCTATTTGGGAATTGGTCTGTATCCCAACCTAATTGTGGATCACCACGGTTAGCATCAACAGAGCCTAAAATACCTAACGCAATGGCAGTCGCAATTTCATGATGGAAGCTATGTCCTGCTAACGTTGCGTGGTTGGCTTCAATGTTTACTTTGACTTCTTTTTCAAGACCAAACTGTTTTAAGAAACCATAAACAGTCGCAGTATCGTAATCGTATTGATGTTTTGTCGGCTCTTGTGGTTTTGGTTCAATCAGTAATGTGCCTTGGAAACCAATTTTATGTTTATGCTCAACAACCATCTGCATAAAGCGACCAATTTGCTCTCTTTCTTGGCGTAAGTCTGTATTTAACAGCGTTTCATAACCTTCGCGTCCGCCCCATAATACATAGTTTTCACCCCCCAGCGCTTTTGTTGCTTTCATTGCTTCACAAACTTGTGTCGCAGCCCATGCAAAAACATCAGGATCAGGGTTAGTCGCTGCACCCGCACCATAACGAGGATTGGTGAAGCAGTTTGCGGTTCCCCATAATAGCTTAACGTTG
Organism: Proteus terrae subsp. cibarius; assembly: GCF_011045835.1. NCBI lineage: Bacteria > Pseudomonadati > Pseudomonadota > Gammaproteobacteria > Enterobacterales > Morganellaceae > Proteus > Proteus terrae. Next base: position 1,780,983 of record NZ_CP047349.1, on the reverse strand, counting down.
GTTTCTTCTTGTTTTTTCGCTAATACATCGGTGATCGCCGCCATATTAGAGATATATTCATTGATGTTATTGCCTTCAGAAATAACATCCACATCATGAAAACAGTAGAAAGGAACATTGAGCTTATGAAAGAACTCAAAGGCAACATCTGCTTTACGTTTTGCTTGTTCTAATGCTTCACCCGGTGTTTGCCACGGTCTATCAAAAGTACCTATACCGAACATATCAGAACCATTCCAGCAAAAATTATGCCAGTAGCAAGCGGCAAATCTTAGGTGATCTTCCATGCGTTTACCTAAAATAATCTCATCTGGATTATAGTAACGAAACGCTAGTGGATTATCGCTTGTTGTGCCTTCATATTGAATTTGTTCAATTTTATCAAAGTAAGACATGGAATCGTCCTTATTTAGTATCAAGTTGTAATTCTGAATGTGATTCAAGCTCAGCAGTCATCTCTTCCTGCTCTTCTGGTGTTAATTTGGCAATGCCAAAGCCCGTGAAACCCCACAGCATGGCGAAGAAGATGCCACTCCAGCACAATACAGCCCAAGGTAAGTAACTTAAGGTTGCAACGCCTAACGTACCTGCCATATAAGCGCCTGCGGCTGTCCACGGTAAAATGGGTTCAAAGATAGTGGCGGAGTCTTCTACCGTACGAGCTAGGTTTTTAGGGTGTAAGCCTCGTTCGATATAAGCACCGCGCAACATTTCAATAGGAATAAGGATTGAGATTTGTCCATTACAGGTCACGCCAATCATGGTTAGCCCACAAGCAATTGTGGCTAAGATCATTGAACCAGTTGAGTGAACCATTTTTAATAATGCATGGACAATCACTTCTAATGCGCCACTTAACGATAAAGTACCGGCAAAAGAGAGGGCGCAGAAGCAGATAAGCAAGGTGCTCATCATTGAGTTCATGCCACCACGATTTAATAAGTTACCTAATAATTCAGGAACTTCTTTCCCTTGGATCATTGAGACATTGAAGCCATCAACCGCACTTTTTACGATGTCATGTAATCCAAAACCTTGAATAAGATAAGCATTAAACATAGCAATGGCGGCCGAGGCTAACATCACAGGGATAGTTGGTTTTTTCGTTACTGAACCATATAAAATCACTAATACAGGAATGAGAAGGATTAGATTGAAGTTATAAACATTCTCAAGACCATTGGTAATTAATGTCACTTTTTCTGGCACACCTTGTCCTGCTAAATCACCGTTCATGCCATAAACAGTCATCACAATTGCGGTTAAAATCAGCGAAGGCAGTGTGGTATAAAGTAAGTGCCAGATATGTTGATAGAGGTCGATCCTTGCGGCCATTGCGGCAAGGTTAGTATCACCTGATAGCGGTGAAAGTTTGTCGCCGAAATAGGCACCCGCAACTACGGCACCTGCTGTTGCAGCAAGATTTGCTTCCATACCAACAGCAACCCCCATAAAGGCAACACCGATGGTTCCTGCTGAGCCCCATGAAGTTCCTGTACAGACCGACACTAATGATGTCACCAATAATGCCGTAACATAAAGCATTTCTGGGCTGATCATTTTTAAGCCGTAATAGATCATCAATGGAATGGTACCACCAATCATCCATGTGCCGATTAACAAGCCCACGCTGATTAAAATCAGTAAAGCTGGCATGGTTTTAGCAATTTTTTGTGATATTGCCGTTAAGATCTCGTCATAGCGATACCCTAATCGTTTGACCAATAGTGCAGCTACAACTGTAGACAGCACCATTAAAGGCTCTGGTGGTAAATCAAAAGCGGCGTAGCCTCCTCCTAATAGCACCACCATGGTGAATATAGGAAAGAGTGATTCGAGTAATGTAGGTGTTCTCGGGCTGTTTATCGTTTGCGTTTTCATTGTAATTTATTCCAAACTGGCGTGAGGTAAGGTACGAATAAGCCGAGTGAAAACGGTTTCTAATATTGAACGAGGTGTCGCGATATTAATGCGGAAAAAACCATCCCCAACCGCACCAAAACCACGCCCCCAACTCATTTCCACTTCAGCTAATGAAACAAACCAATGTTTTAGTTGTTCTTCAGATAACTGCATCTTTTGGTAGTTAATCCATAGCATGTAGGTGCCATGACTTTGAGTGATAACCCAATCAGGAAAGTAACGTTCACATTGTTCTTTTACCCAATGTCGGTTATCAGCAAGATACGTTTTTAATTCACCAACCCATTGTTGGCCCTGTAAGGTGTAAGCTTGTAAAAAAGCGGGAACTGAGAAATAACCTGGATTATGAATACCCGCAGCAATTAAGCATTGCTTGAATTTTTCACGATATTCCGGATTAGCAATAACGATATTGGCGACTTCGAGTCCGGCTAAATTGAATGTTTTAGCGGGAGAAGTACAAATAAAAGAGTGTTGTTTTACATAACTATTTATTGATGAAATAGGGTGATAAGTTGCACCATCAAAAACAAAATCAGCATGTACATCATCAGAAATAATAAAAATCTGATATTTCTGTGCAAGTTCCGCTATTTTTAATAGATCACTTTTTTGCCATACCGTTCCTGTTGGATTATGTGGCGATAGTAAAATAAAGCAGACAGACTGTTTAAACTTACTTTCTAAGTCATCAAAATCAATTTCATAATAGCCGTCACGATAAATCAACGGGCTTTCTAATAGTTCACGTTGATTGACACAAACCGCATTACTAATAGGGTGATACGCCGGTGACAGGGTTGTGACTTTATCACCAACGCGTGTGAAGTTTTGAATATAAAGTGAAACAGCTTGAATAATACGAGGACAAAAAACAATAGATTCAGGCTCAACAACCCACTGATATTGCGTTTTAAACCAATTTACAGCAACGTTATTCCAATCATGGCTAAGGTCGGTATAGCCATAAATTCCTTTGAGATTGAATTGAGCCAATGCATTAATAATAAAATCAGGCGCAGGAATATCCATATCTGCAACAGATAACGGAATAACATTAGCGTTACTATTACACCATTTTGCGCTATAGGTATTTTGCCTAGAAATTAATTTATTAAAGTTATTCTGATACATGAAAAATCTCCTCGGCAACCGTGTTTAAAAACAAAATACTCGTTGTGATTAACATTGGTTATTCCTATTTTTTACTTTGCTATTACGAAATTTGGCTTGTGTGATAGTAATCACATAGCGATGAAAGCAAGTTCTAGCAACATTAAAGCTGTGGTTTAATGCCTAGCTGGATAATTAGGTAGAGTAAAATGAAAAAAGATAAATACTTTCGTATTGTGCTGTTATTCAACGCTAATAAAGTCTATGACCGACAAGTGGTTGAGGGTGTTGGAGAGTATCTTCAGGCATCACAGTGCCATTGGGATGTATTTATTGAAGAAGATTTCCGCACTCGACTTGATAATATAAACCATTGGGTTTGTGATGGTATTATTGCTGATTTTGATGATCCGATTATTGCTAAGCATTTAAGCCAATCACCATTAACGGTTATTGGTGTCGGAGGCTCTTATCATCAAGAAGAAAATTATCCCCCCGTTCCTTATATTGCTACTGATAATTATGAATTAGTTCAACAAGCCTTTTTGCATTTAAAACAAAAAGGGCTTAAACACTTTGCTTTTTATGGTTTACCAGCAAAAGATCATCCCCATTGGTCTAATGAACGAGAGCATGCATTTCGACAATTAGTTACCAGCGAAAAATATCCGGGTATCGTTTATAACGGCATGGATATTACACAAGAGAACTGGCAACACGCACAAAATCGTTTATCCGATTGGATACAAACTTTACCACCACAAACTGGAATTATTGCGGTCACCGATGCAAGAGCACGACACTTACTGCAAGTTTGCGACAATTTAAATATTAATGTGCCTGAAGAAATAAGCATTATCGGTATTGATGATGAAGATATGACACGTTATTTATCTCGCATTGCATTATCTTCTGTTGTGCAAGGTTCACGACAAATGGGATATTTAGCAGCAAAACTATTACACCAAACGCTGGAAGGGCATCCAACCAATAAACAACAAAGAGTGTTGGTTCCGCCTGTTAAAATAGTCGAACGTCGCTCAACCGATTTTCACTCATTTAACGATCCTACCGTTGTGCAAGCTATGCATTATATTTATTACAATGCCTGTAAAGGGATAAAAACAGAGCAAGTTTTAGATGCGGTTAATATGTCGCGCTCTAATTTAGAGCAACGGTTTAAAAAGGAGATTGGCAAGACAATTCATACTGTTATTTATGAAGAGAAACTCAAACGCGCTCAAAATTTATTAGCCACTACAACACTCGCAATCCAAGAAATATCAGTGATGTGTGGCTATCCTTCATTGCAATATTTTTACTCTATCTTTAAAAAAGAATTTGGTATGACGCCAAAAGAGTTTAGGGATGAGTAAAGAATTATATTAAATATAATTAGTTTACTTTCAAAATAATTTAAAAAATTAATATTTGATTTTAAATTAAGAATATATAACATTCATACTTATAATAAATTAACGTTAAGGAATGTGATATGTTTAAAGCCTTTCATCCAGAGAAGGATATCTTAATTAATGATAAAGAATATATTGAATTCACTCTAGAAGGAGGATATCAAATAGTTAAGGATGCGCCTAAAGTACGTTGTCCGATCTGTAATCAAGAAATGAATCTAATAGCAGGAAAAAATAAAGATAACGGCCATTTTCGTCACAAAGAAAATTCCAGCTGTCCTACTATAGAAATAAATAATGAACGATATCTTAACCTTTTCAAAGGCGATAGAAATAATGAAGCCCAAATAGAAAACAAAGATTTCACTAAAAGAAACATTCGCAATATATATAGTAAGGTTAAAGAAATTACACCGTTTTTAGATTTTCAAGAATTTATTGAAATTCTAAAAGAAGCAAGAAGAATTAATATATATGGATATGCAAATTTAAATCCTGCATATCTTCCATATATTTTTGTCACTTTAATAAACTTCTTACCTAATAAAAGCTATAAAAAGCAAAGAAAACTGAAGTTTATATTTTTTTATAAATCAGAAATTAATAGCATTGATGAATTATGGATTAATAAAGGAGTTTTATCTAAATTATTCAGGATTTCATACCAAAATAACACCGCAAAAAAAATAACCATAATAAATATTAATACTGATTATTTAAATGAAAATAATGAATTCCTAACTGACAAACAAATAGAGTATTTAAATAAATTTATTTAATAAAAACTAACGCTTCATATTTTTTAATATCAAATGAAGCGTTCTAAAAAAAACAATCCCTCAATTTCTACGGCTATTCGCCCAAGGATCACAATCTGGGTGGTCGATAACTTCAATCACATCATCAATATCAGCTTCGAGAGAATCAAGATAGAGTGCTTCTACTTCAGCACGTGCCCAAGGAGTTCTGCGCAAAAATTTTAAACTTGATTTCACGCTAGGATCACTTCTAAAGCAGTTAATTTTGATGAGTTGACCTAATTTAGCCCAGCCATATTTAGCCACCAGCGCATTTATTTGCATTTCGAGAGTAACGCCATGCAAAGGATCTTTAGAAACGTGTCCGGTCATTACTATTTTACCTACAATGAAATAGAAGAAACGGTGCAGAGTACAAGAAAGCAGTGAGAGTGGCAATAAAATGGACTGAATAAAATAGAGATGATGTGTTGTTACCCAGCATGGCTTGTAATATAAAAAATTCCCATTTGTTTGTTTTAGAAAACTATAAGCAAACAGATAGCCAGAAGCGGGAGTTTCTCTTATTAATTAAAAATCATAAAAAATCAAAAAATAGTTGTAATAAATCCATTATTTCATCGCATAATAGATTATTTAATATAGAAGGAAAAACCCCGCCCATTGAAAATGAGCAATTATTTCAAACATATAAAAATATAATTATTATTACCTCATATTTATTAAATTAAATGATTAAAGTAATAGCCGTTATTTATACTACATAATCCATCCATTAAAAATAGAAATATATTATATAAATAAATTTTTATAGCGCTGGAAATAAAAATGAAAGAATTTAATAAGTACAAAAATATATTGAATGAAATTGACTACTATGTGTATGCCCTTTGTGAAGTAAATGGGACTCGTCGTATACCATTTTATATTGGGAAAGGTAAAAATTCTCGCTGTCTTACCCACATTGCTGAAGCCGAAAAAATGAAGAAAAGTGGCGATAAATTAGATGAAAAAACACAAAAAATCATTGAATTACAAAAAAATAATATGCTTGGTATTGATATTTTGTGTCATGGGATTAATAACTCAGATAGTGCATATATGGTCGAACGGACTTGCCTAGATTTAATTGGTATTGACCTTTTGACTAATAAAATTAATGGAAAAAGTAGTAGCAATAATGAAACCTACAAAAGACAAGGTAGGTTAACAATAGAGGAAATACAATCCATTTATTCTCGTGAAGATGTTGATGTTTCACCTGAACACAGTGGTTTAGTTTTTATTTTAAATAAACTTTATAAATTTGGCATGACCGATCTTCAATTATTCGAGGCAACCAGAGGTGTGTGGCATAATCCACCAAGAAATGATGAATCTGTAAAGTATGCTTATGCTACCTATAATAATATTGTTAAGGAAGTATACGAAATTCACGGATGGGTAAAAGCTGGAACACAAGAATATTTTACTCGAACAATAAAATTACCTAGTGAACGTTGGGAATTTATAGGTCGAAAAGCACCTCAAGATATTCGCGATCGCTATGTTGGAAAAGTAATCAATTATAACCGTAGTTATAGTAGTCCATTTGTCAGAGTTGGAAAAAATAACTAATTTAAGATAATGAATAAAATAGAAATATAAATTTCTATTTATATTTCTATTTTGGCTAGCCATTCACAATCCAACACCGTTATCGATTTACTCTTTAATTTAATCGCCTTAATACTGACTAAATGTGCCAAAGCGCGGTTTAATTGTCTGGTTGAGATCCCAAGCATTGCTGCTAATGAGTCTCTTTTTTCTAATTGAAAAGAGAGTCCTTCTTGTTGTGCTTTAAAAAATAAATATCGACGTAATTTAAATTCTGAAGAATAGGGTGATTGAGCGTGTTTTAATGACGTTTGATAAAGTTTTTGGCTTAATTGCTGGCAAATAAAGGTTAGAAAGTTAGCATCTTGTAATGCTTTTTGTCTGACAATGGAAAGAGGTAACGCTAATAAATAGGAAGGAACTAAGGCTTGTACGGTACTAAACACCATTTCATCTTTAGCTGAAAACAGCTCTAAATCACCAATAACACAGAAAGCTTGTTCAAAAGAAAAAACCACATGCTCACCGTTTATTTCATAACGTTCAATCTGTAATTTTCCTTCCACTAGACAGTATAAATGTGTTGCTTGGCTATTTTGCGTTATTAAATATTCCCCCGTTTTCACTTCCATTAATCGCATAGAAGACAACAATGCATCAGATAAATAAGTATCAAGTTGATGCATTAAAATAAAAGCGTTACGTTTTTTTTCGTCATTAACTATTTTCACTCTTATTTTCCTTTCGCAATTAAGCCTCAATTTATTATCGAAAATAGCATACTTTTTAAAAAAGGACATATGTCCTTTTTTAGGCTGATGGAGGTGATTACTATCATGATATTCCTAATATTTAGAGACTATATTAATGACATTCAATCCCAGCTTATTACCTAAAGTCGAGCTTCATGTGCATTTAGATACCTGTTTAAGCTATTTTTATATTAAACAGCTAGATCCAACAATAAGTTTTGATAAGTTTAATCAGCAATTTGTTGCTCATAAACCCTGTTTTGATTTGGGCGATTTTTTAAGTAAAGTCACTCCTCAAATTGATATTTTGCAGACTAAATCAGCAATTACGCTGGCTGTTGACGATCTGTTTTATCAGTTGAAAGCAGACAATGTTATTTATGCTGAAATCCGTTTTTCCCCGTTATTACACACAAAGCAGGGCTTAACAGATAAAGACGTTGTTGAAGTTGTTATTTCAGCAATGAATGAAGCATCTCAAAAATATGATATTAAAGCAGGATTGATCTTATGCACATTGCGTCATTTTAGTGCGTTAGAGAGTCTACAAACCGCCAAATTAGTTGTCGAATATCTGAATAAAGGTGTTGTCGCACTTGATTTAGCGGCTGATGAAGCGCGTTTTTCTTTAGATAATCATATTGATGCTTTTGATTATGTTAAAAAATCAGGAGGGAATTTAATTGCTCATGCAGGGGAAGCGAAAGGTGCTGAAAGCGTTACTGAAACATTGGATAAACTGCATGTTACTCGAATTGGTCATGGTGTAAGAAGTATTGAAGATAGTGAAGTCATTAACAGGCTTAAATCTCAAAATATATTATTAGAGGTTTGCCCAAGCTGTAATATTATCTGCAATATCTATGAGCAAATAGACCAACATCCCGTTAATCAGCTAAAAAAGCAGGGCGTTAAATTAAATATTAATACTGATGCGCGAACAGTTGCCAATACTTCGTTAAATAAAGAGTATCAGTTATTACATGATATTTTTGGTTGGAGCGAAAAAGACTTTCAGCAATGCAATATCGATGCTCTTAATGCCAGTTTTATTACAAATGACGTTCATAAAAAGCTAATGGATAAACTCTGTTATGTTCATGCAAAATAGTGACTACACATAATAATCATCAAAGAGAACACCTTTATTTTTAAGCGGAAATACCTACTTATCAGATTGCGATTACTCAATTTAGATAAAACAATGTGATATAAAACATAAGAATGGTGAAATCTAATCACATCCTTCCTGTTTTAAGAATAATTACATTCAATAAGTAAAAAGAATTGATGACTATGCTTGTATAACCCTTATCAATGTAAGGATACAACATGTCAGAAGAACAGCGTCATCAAATGGATAATTTAGTGGATCTCGCTTAACAAGCTATTTTAAAATTTTAACCTTACCATCTAGCACTTAAATAAATATTCTTTATTCCGGTGTTTATAATGCATGTTTGAAACTTATTCTTTTAATGATTAGAGAGATATTATGTGCGATTGCAAGCTATGTACTATAAGCGTACGATCATTGTCTTAGGGGGCAAATTTAATGAATAATGTAGATCTTTTATTTAACAGATTATCCAAATCAACTTTTCGACAAAAGTTTAAACTAGGGCCAAAAGAGCGACAATACTGTATTGATAAAGGCCCTGATACTATTGATCAACATGCTTTAGATTTTATTCAAAAACGCTTAGCTACTGAAGAACCCAAAAATGATGGTAAGCAAACTCCAATGCGAGGGCATCCTGTATTTATTGCTCAGCATGCAACGGCAACTTGTTGTCGTGGATGTTTAAAAACCTGGCATGGTATAGAAAAACACCGCCAATTGACGGAAGAAGAACAGGCATATATTGTCCAAATCATTCATCGCTGGCTAGTTAATCAAATGAATTCTTAAGATTAATCCATTGAAGTAGAATAATACGTTTCTTATCTATGCGTAAATTCTGTATTGAACTAGAAGCGAAGTTATAAATTCTTAACACGTATCTGAGGTAATAGGACTTTGAATAAAATAGCTAATTCGTTGAGAGTAACCACCTCATGATGGTTATTATATTCAATTTAACATAATATACATTATGCGAACCTTGGTATCTAAATACGGATAGCCACTGAAATCTCTGTTTTGGTCTGGTTGATTATGTTGGTTGACTCTTAACTTAAAGTTTATTTGCCAATGCTTTTTCTTAGGTTTTTTATCTTTTCTTTAAATACCACTTCACTAAGGGTTTTAAAAAATCTTTTTGGATATCACGACTTCCGTAAAGTCGATTTCAGTAATTCCATTATCAGAAGTAAAAACCCCATCCAGTAACCTTTGATGTTTTCATTTTCCATATATAGTCGAATAACCATCTTTGATGCGAGAAGCTAAACAATTTCATTCAACAAAATATCACATGACAAAAGAATTCATGGAATTAGAACGTATACCACTTTGATTCGCACAATGCACTCTATGTGTAAAGACGAACCTTCACCATTCCGGTAAACAGCAACGGTATTATTGTCATATTCCTATCCGTGTTATTGATGGGCATTTGACACCAAACAAAAATATTGCAGTGCATTACTTCTATAATTACCCACTTATTTATTTACACAGATGTGGTCACATGGTTAACAAACTGAATCTTAACTGGCCTGAATTTTTAGAAAAATACTGGCAAAAGAAACCTGTTGTATTGAAAAATGCATTTCCTAATTTTGTCGATCCTATCACACCAGATGAACTGGCAGGTCTGGCAATGGAGCCAGAAATCGACAGCCGTCTTGTCAGCTTAACTGACAACAAATGGCAGGCAAGTCATGGTCCGTTTGAAGATTATAGCGGATTAGGCGAAGAAGGATGGTCACTACTAGTACAGGCCGTCAACCATTGGCATATGCCGTCAGCTGAGTTAGTGAAACCGTTCCGTGTATTGCCTGAATGGCGTCTTGATGATCTGATGATCTCCTATTCAGTACCCGGAGGCGGTGTCGGACCACATATTGATAACTATGATGTTTTTATCATTCAAGGAATGGGACGCCGTCGCTGGCGTGTCGGTGATGCCCTGCCAATGCGTCAGTTCTGCCCACATCCGGCATTACTACATGTTGATCCGTTTGAGCCAATTATTGATGTGGAAATGGCGCCGGGAGATATTCTGTATATTCCACCTGGATTCCCTCACGATGGCTTCACTTTCGAAGATACCATGAACTATTCTGTCGGCTTTCGTGGACCAAATGGCCGTGATTTACTGAGTAGTTTTGCAGACTATGCGCTGGAGCAAGATCTGGGCGGGATAAATTATGGCGATCCTAACCTAACTGTACGTGACAATTCAGGAAGAATGGAAACTCATGAAGTTGAACGCCTGCGTGCCATGATGATTGAAATGATCAACAAGCCCGGTGATTTTGAACAATGGTTAGGCCGTTTTGCCACTACACCACGTCATGAACTGGATATCGCTCCAGCAGAACCACCATATCAGCCTGAAGAAGTATTGAGTGCTCTGAATGATGGTGAAAAACTGATCCGATTGAGCGGACTACGCGTCCTACGTATCGAAGATAATTTCTTTGTAAATACAGAATCTTGGGCTACCAAAGAAATGAAGGGAGCAAATGCACTGTGCCAGTTTACAGAAGTTGGAAAAGATGAACTCGGTGAAGCACTGATGGACTCAGCCTTTGTTGCGGAATTAACTGAATTTATCAATCAAGGGTATTGGTACTTCGAAGAATAGGCCTTATCTGCGGAATATGATAAAACACCTGCTTGCAGGTGTTTTATTTGATCGTTTCCGCCCTTCTTTTTTCTCAAATCAGATGGTGTTGGCTTAATAACAACAAAAAAACCTCGTTTTAACGAGGTTTTTATTACCGTAAAATAGAGTTAATAGACTCTTTTATACCAGCCTATTTCCTTTTTCATCGACAACATTTTGCCCGTCTTCTTTTGAAAAAGCACCTTTCTGTGCTTGTGAAAGAATATCTAAAACAACTTCAGAAGGTCGACATAATCGTGTTCCCAATGGTGTCACAACGATAGGTCTATTGATTAATATTGGATATTGCAGCATATAATCAATAAGTTGCTCATCAGTCGCATTAACATTATCAAGATCTAATTTATCATAGGGTTCAACATTCTTTCGTAATAATGCCCTAACAGAAATTCCCATATCAGTGATGAGTTTCTCTAAAACATGCTTAGAGGGTGGCGTATCAAGATAAAGGATAATTTCAGGCTCTATACCACTGTTGCGTATCATTTCAAGCGTATTTCGTGAAGTACCACAATGGGGATTGTGATAAATTACAATGCGATTCATATTGCCACCACTAATTCATTAATGTCAGTCTAAGCGCTAATGAAACCAATGTTACTGTTAGCACTGGGATGGTCATAACAATGCCCGTTTTAAAATAATATCCCCATGTAATGGTCATATTTTTTTGTGACAAAACATGTAACCACAATAATGTCGCTAAACTTCCTATTGGCGTAATTTTAGGGCCTAAATCTGCACCAATTACATTGGCATAAATCATTGCCTCTTTAATTAACCCCGTAGCATTACTGCCCTCAATGGATAAGGCACCAACAAGGACTGTTGGCATATTATTCATAATTGATGATAGAAATGCGGTGATATATCCCGTTCCTAAAGTTGCAACCCATACACCTTTGCTTGATAGGAAATCGAGAATTTCTGACAGATATTGAGTCAAACCCGCATTACGTAATCCATAAACAACAAGGTACATACCAAGGGAAAAGATCACGATTTGCCAAGGTGCTCCTCGTAAAACTTTTCGAGTATTAATCGTCTTTCCTTGTGCTGCAATAAACCACAAAATTACGGCACCACCTGCAGCAATGGCACTAATTGGAATACCCAAAGGTTCCAATATAAAAAAGCCAAATAATAAAAGAAGTAATACCAACCAGCCTGCTTTAAATGTTTTTACATCTTTAATTACTGTCGCAGGTACCGCTAATTTAGAGATGTCATATTGCTGAGGAATATCTTTGCGGAAAAACCAATGCAACATAATTAATGTCGCGATAATAGCGGCAATATCAACGGGGATCATCACTGAAGCATATTCTGTAAACCCGATATTAAAGAAATCAGCAGAGACGATATTGACTAAATTTGAAACAATTAAAGGTAAGCTTGCTGTATCTGCAATAAATCCTGCTGCCATAACAAAAGCTAGTGTTGTACCTTTACTAAACCCAAGCGCTAACAACATTGCGATCACAATAGGCGTTAAAATAAGTGCGGCACCATCATTGGCAAAAAGTGCTGCAACGGATGCCCCTAACAGGATAATATAGCTAAATAAAAGCCGACCTTTTCCACCGCCCCATTTTGCAACATGAAGCGCAGCCCATTCAAAGAAACCACTTTCATCAAGAATAAGGCTAATAATAATAACAGCAACAAATGTCGCGGTTGCATTCCAGACAATATTCCAAACCACAGGAATATCTTGGAGATTAATGACACCTAGTAATAGTGCGATTAACGCCCCTATTGTTGCACTCCAACCAATCCCCAATCCTTTAGGCTGCCAAATAACAAAAGTAATTGTTAGAACAAATATTAATACTGCAATAAGCATAAAAACCTCTCACAGAAGACCTATCATACAGATATGTCATATCTGTTTTTTCATATATGTTTAATTAAAAAAATTTATTCAGAACAGCAGATAACCGTTTCTTTCTTTTCAATAGATTGAAGCAAACCTGCTATTTTATTTTTCTCTGTCTCATAAGTGACTTCAATAATGTTTTTCACCCAAGGTAATAATGTCGGAGATAAACGATAGTGAACCCATTTCCCATGCTTAGAATCAAGTAATAGCCCGCTTTCCCGTAACATGGCGAGGTGGCGAGACGTTTTTGGTTGGGATAAATTTAAGGCAGTATAGATGTCACAAACACACAACTCGCCAGATGCTTTTAGTAGCAACACAATATCTAGCCTTGTTGGATCACTTAATACCTTAAATAATTGCAACGGTTCCATATTTGCTCCTCTCTTTGATAAACACCAACGTATACCTGAAATACATATCTGTCAAACCATATGTATTAAAATCGTTATTTTTACTTAACCTCACCCTCTCAAAGAAAGCATATCCTGTTGACTTATATCAAATGAACCAAAGTTAAATGAATCGATTCACCTTGTTAATGAGCCATGTCTCTTGACTTAATAAACTATGGTGTGAGAATGCACTAATACTTTAATTTATCTGAATAATAATCTGATATTGGAAGGTTTATCATGAGCTATCGTATGTTTGATTACCTGGTACCGAATGTTAACTTTTTTGGTCCAGGTGCTATCTCTGTTGTTGGCGAACGTTGCAAATTATTGGGTGGTAAAAAAGCCCTGCTGGTAACAGATAAAGGTCTACGAGCAATAAAAGATGGCGCCGTAGATAAAACTATCGGTTATCTAAAAGAAGCGGGTATTGATGTTGCCGTATTTGATGGCACTGAACCTAACCCAAAAGACACTAATGTTCTTGAAGGTCTTGCAATGTTCCGCAAAGAACAATGCGACATGATAATTACTGTAGGTGGCGGTAGCCCACATGACTGCGGTAAAGGTATTGGTATTGCAGCCACTCATGAAGGCGACCTTTACAATTATGCGGGTATTGAAACACTAACAAATCCACTTCCACCGATTATTGCAGTGAATACAACTGCGGGTACAGCAAGTGAAGTCACCCGCCACTGTGTTCTGACCAATACCAAAACTAAAGTTAAATTTGTTATTGTAAGCTGGCGTAACCTCCCTTCTGTTTCTATTAACGACCCACTATTAATGCTTGGCAAACCAGCAGGACTGACAGCCGCAACGGGTATGGATGCGTTAACTCACGCAGTTGAAGCTTATATTTCTAAAGATGCAAACCCCGTCACTGATGCTTCAGCGATCCAAGCAATCCGTTTAATTTCTCGTAACTTGCGTCAAGCTGTAGCCTTGGGGACAAATCTAAAAGCTCGTGAAAATATGGCTTATGCTTCACTTTTAGCAGGAATGGCATTTAATAATGCTAACCTTGGTTATGTTCATGCAATGGCTCACCAATTAGGTGGCTTATATGATATGCCACATGGTGTAGCTAATGCAGTGCTATTACCACATGTACTGCGTTATAACCTGATTGCTAACCCAGAAAAATTTGCAGATATTGCTGAGTTTATGGGTGAAAACATCACAGGGTTATCAGTGATGGATGCAGCAGAACGCGCTATTTCGGCTATCGCTCGCCTATCTGCGGATATTGGTATTCCGCAACATTTAGGTGAATTAGGCGTGAAAGAGTCTGATTTCCCATATATGGCAGAAATGGCACTTAAAGACGGTAATGCATTCTCTAATCCTCGTAAAGGTAATGAAAAAGAGATCATTGAAATTTTCCGTCAAGCATTTTAAGGTTTCAGTATATGACCCGTTAATAATATTGTGTTAACGGGTTTTTTAACAATTTATACATCACAAATCCTATTCGTTTAAAATGCTTTCCATTTTTTTTTATATTCTAATGGCACTAATTCTTTGTTATAAACTCTATCGTGATAAATAACTCGTCCATCAAATCGCCGTTGAGGCACTATTGCAACACCGGTATCAAAAATGGCTTGATTCCAATCTTCTTTAATTAAACCTCTTCGCCATAAGCGGTAATATCGATTTGCTTGTGACTCTAATTTATTCTCTTTTAAAATAACCGATAATGGTGCAAATAGTTGTTGTGAAAGGTGATATTTTTCCATCAGCCAGCGTTTATTTCTTTTAATTAACTTTCTTTTCATCGTTATTAGCTCTATTTCCCTTTATACTATTCTTATCTTAAAGCAACTTATTGAAAAAGAAATGAAGATTTGTATTATGGGCCCCTCTGGAGCAGGAAAAACAACATTATCTAAGCAACTTGCAACTGCGTTGTCTTTACCTGTATATCCGTTTGATGCCATTTATTGGGATATGACTGGAGATGAATTCCATAAAAATAGTGAGGATTTTATAACATCTCAAGTAAATGCCATTAAAGAAACAGATAAATGGATCGTTGAAGGTGCTTACGACAAACGTTTATTACCCTTTCTTAATGACTGCACTGTTATTTTTAGAATAGACATTCCTTATTGGAAACGTGTTAATTACTTAATAAAGCGTTTATTTATTAATAGAATTAAGCGCCAATTACCTAAAGAAACGTTAGTAAATACGTGGGAACTTCTTCGCTTTTCAAAGCAATATAATAAACGCTTAGATGTTTTTTTTAATAATCATCCCGAATTATCTTCAAAAGTTATTGTTATTCATGATATTTCTTTATGTGTAGAAATATGTAATAAGCAACTTGAAAATAAAAAGAGCCTAAATAATTTTGTTTAGGCTCTCTTTGTTTTTATGTTTATTAAAGTGCTTTAGATGGACAACATAATTGTTTTAGTCCTTTAAAAGCCCATAATAATGAGTGCCAAATCAGTAATAAGATTATTAAATTAGCAAAGATAAATAGTGCTGTTGAGAGTAGCTGCATAAAATGACTATTAGATGTCATACTCATATTTAATGAAGCTTTTGCCAATGCAGATACACCGAAAGAGAAACTCCAAAAAGGTAATGAAAAAGGCTGTTTAACAAACCAAGGAATTAATCTCACCATAAACAGAAGCTGTAAAAGACCATAGCCTAATAACATTTTAGCGAAGAAATCGATATGATTGTCATTGATAGCCAAGTAAGCACTACAAGCAACTAAAGCAGGTGCTAATTGAATACCAAATGATAGCCGTGATTTTTCATCCATTAACCCTTCACTGCGTATTCTTTTTAAAATAGCGGGTTCTAAACTTAACCAAGAAAATACACCGGCACCGAAAAATAAAACACCCAGATCATTAAAACCTAATGCACCACATGCCATGGTACAAATGAAATTGTTCGCAACTGTGGGTAAATATAAAACTGGTGTCGTCGCCATTTTAGGATATTCACCCTTCCATTGATAACCAATTAACCAACTGGAATACCCTAACTGAGCAATTGCTCCTATGCTAAACAGTGTCAGAGAAAATAACGGTAAATATGGGTTTAGTCCTATCGAGACTAAGACTGTCGTTGCGGGAAATAAGCTAGTAAATCCACTGGCAACCGGATGTTTAATTTCATCAATAATTGCTTGTCGATGAAATAGCCATTTACTCAGCAAAAATAGTGTAAGTGTTAACCAAACCAAACAACCTACACCAATAAATATTTCACCAATATAAGACGGATAGTCGTGCTCTTTTGCTGCATAACGCCATGCCATCCCCGTACCAATCATCCCTAATACAACACCAAAATAACCCGATGCGAATTGTGAAGAGAGTGTTTTTAATTTATTTATCAATATCATATTGTTACGTTAACTCATATAAATGACATAATACATTGATGCTTTTCATCTGAGCATCAAATAATAATATAGATAATAAAATTTATTTTAATTAAATGCATTTAAAATGTATGTTATAAGTGTTCACTCACTTTAAGAGTTTTCTCTCCGTTGTTCCCGAATATTCCGATCCCTGTATAAATACGATAAGTTTATCTTTATATTGTCCTTTATATCGGAGTTTATAAAAATGAATATCACGTTAAAAAAGATTGGAACACTATGTGTCGCTTCTGTTCTGCTTTTTTCACTTGCGGGCTGTTCTAGCATGACAAAACGCGACCGTAATACAGCAATTGGTGCCGGCGCAGGTGCTATCGGTGGCGCTATTTTAACTGATGGTAGCGCATTGGGCACCATTGGTGGCGGTGTCTTAGGTGGCGTTATTGGCCATCAAGTTGGTAAAAAATAACCGTTGTTTTAATATTTTGTTAGACTGAGTTTATATTTTTTTGACTCAGTCTAGCAACGAGTCACAATAAGATAATCTGCATTTATTTTGGTGTGATATGAACAAATCGTTTCTCTCTCAATTAAAAAAAACCATCGTGGTTTTATATAAGTCGTGTAGCGATTTAGTTCATATCGTAGTGACCTTTATTTTTTGTTACTTCTGTTTTCTTTTATCACCCACACTAACGATTGCTGTAATTGGTAGCATCATTATTATTATCACTATGTTCTTACTGAGTTTATTTGTTTTACCTTGATAGCAGGCTTGAATTTTATCTTCTTTGTTTTTAACTAAATAATCACCTCTTGTTCTTCCAGTTAAAAACAAAAATACAGGTTATTATTAAAGATAAAAATCTTTCATATAAGAAAAGGGGCTGGTTTTTAGCCTGATTTATCACAAAGCCGGTTTTTAAACTTGACTCTTTCTATTGATAGCCTTTTACTTTCAAATATTATAACTATCGAGGGTAATTAAATGATTATTTTTATCACGGGTGCTTCCGCTGGCTTTGGTGAAGCCATTGCTCGCCATTTTATCAGCCATGGACATAAAGTTATTGGTACTGCTCGTCGTTTGAATAAACTTAATAACTTGCATAAAGAGCTAGGTGAACAATTTTATCCGTTACAGTTAGATGTCACAGATAAAAAAGCAGTCAGTGAAATTTACACCCAATTACCTGAAAAATGGCGTGAAATTGATGTATTAGTCAATAATGCAGGCTTAGCCCTAGGTTTAAATACCGCCGATAAAGCTAACCTTGATGACTGGGATACGATGATCGAGACAAATAATAAAGGTCTGGTTCATGTCACTCGCGCTATTCTTCCTTTTATGGTTGAAAGAAATAAAGGTCATATTATTAATATCAGCTCAACAGCAGCCTCTTGGCCTTATATGGGCGGCAATGTTTATGGCGCCACTAAAGCGTTTGTTAAGCAATTTAGTTTAGGATTGCGTGCAGACCTCCAAGGTAAAAAAGTTCGTGTTACCGATATTGAACCGGGCCTTGTTGGTGGTACAGAGTTTTCATTAGTTCGTTTTAAAGGTGATAGTGATAAAGTTGAGCAAACTTATGCCAATGCAAATGCATTAACACCTGAAGATGTCGCAGAAGCGGTATATTGGACAGCGACATTACCTGCTCATGTAAATATCAATACCTTAGAAATGATGCCTGTAAGTCAGTCATTTGCAGGATTAAGTGTTCATCGTCAAAATTAAACGCACTGAAAACACATTTTTTATTAAGGTATCAGCTATAATTATTAAGATATAATAGTCATTGAGAGCAATAGCTACATAACTTTAGAGGATAGCAACCATGATAAACACACTAACTAAGAAACAAGCCATCAGAACCATGGTGTTCTCCTTATTTCTTGGTTTATCAGTGTCTTCTTTTTCTTCTGTTGCCGCTTCAACTAATGTAACCATTAATGGCGATGGCTATGACAATGTCTTAGATAAAGAACAAGCTCGACAAATGAAAGAAGACTGGGATCAAAAGCGCGAGCTTCGTACCCAAGTTAATCAACGAGAAAAAATTGAATTTAATAAAGTAGATAAAGCCATTGATGAGCGAGATGCTTGTCTAAAAAGTGCGAATGTCTATGCATATTGGGAGCCTGAAACGCGTCGTTGTTTAGACAGTAATACTGGTCGCCCTGTTAACCCGTAAGAAAATTGTGTAAAACAGTGATGTTTTACTTCGTAAAACAAGGAGAGAATGATATGAAAAAATATGTATTTGCAGTAATGGCCACTCTTGTTGCATTTGCACCTTTAGCCGCGAATGCGGGATGTGATGAAGTCGTTGAATCTATTCAACAAAAAATCGTTAACAATGGCGTGCCAGCAACTAACTTTACTTTAACTGTTGTTGAAAACGACCAAGTTGCTCAAACAGATGGTAAAGTTGTCGGAACTTGCGAAAATGATAGTAAGAAAATCATCTATACTCGTCATTAATCTATAGTTGATAACATCTTGTGATTAAAAAAGGGCGCAATATAAGCGCCCTTTTTCTTTGCCACTGTTTATCAATGACTATTCATCTGATTTATCTGCATTTTATCTTATTTAGCTTCAATTTTGTGTGTTACTTTTATCATTAGTTATACTTGAGGCGAAATCAGAAAAAACAAAAACACCCAATGAGTTTACTCATCAGGCGTTTAAAAGTAACAAGTTTGGTATCGTTTAAAAACAGATAGCAATCCACTTCGTTACTTATTTATATTCTCTCTTAAGCAGGTACAGCGATTTCCAACTGACTTAAATCTAGGTAACAAGAGAGATCACGTTCTTCAGGACGTAACAAATATGGGATTTCACCAATCAGCGGTGCAGGAATATGCTGAGACAGCCTTTCCACTATTTTCGCGTAATAAGGTAATCCTGGATTTATTCTATTCGCAACCCAACCTACTAATTTTACACCATCGTTGATAATAGATTGTGCTGTTAATATTGAGTGATTAACACAGCCTGGTTGAATACCGACAACCAAAACAACTGGAATTTGTTCTTTTACCACCCAATCAGAATAAAAGGTATTATCATCGAGCAGATAACGCCAACCGCCATTACCCTCGATAACAACACACTCTGCTTTTTTACTTAAACTGTCGAGCTCATTTGAAATCTTATTAAAATCAATTTCATTTTCACTAACATAACAATTATCAAGCAAAATAGGATTAATTTCGTCGTAGCGAACTTCAACTGGCGATGAATTATGAATAATCATAGCGTCACGATTACGTTCACCATCAGCCGTTTCATGTAATTCTGTTGCAATAGGCTTATAACCCACTGCCGTTGACCCGCCACGATTTAATGACTGAAGAAGTGCTCGGGTTACAACAGTTTTACCCACGTTGGTATCTGTCCCCGTAACAAAAAAGCGTGTTAACATATAATTTACTTCCGTTATGACAGATAAATCAGGTTCATAAAAAATGACAGAGATTAGAGTTTAGGGTAACACTGTTTCTGGTGGCTTGAGATAGCTCAATTTTTTAGTTAATTGGTCGAAAATAGAGAATTCGTTAATGATCAATTGACAGATTTACGCTTGAAAAACACTTTTGTTACGATTTTTTCACTTAACCTAGCCTTGCATCAACTCAATTAACAAAGAGCCATTGTAGAGAGCTTCTTTTACAAGCGAAGCCGCAGGCAATGTTCCTTTGTTTCTTAACTCTGTTTCTTCAATAATTAAAGACTGCGCATAACGTGGCATAACGTGATATTGAACTTGCTTCAAGATCAAAGGAAAAAGAATGGATTTGGCTCGACAAAGTGGTGAACCAATTAATATTTTTTGCGGATTAAAGACATTAATCATGACCGCCAAAATAAAACCTAATCGTTGAGCAACTAAATTAACAATCTCAAGCGCTGATTTATCGCCAACTAATATTGCATCACACAATGTTTCTATAGTAATAGGATATTTGTTCAGCAACGAAGTCGGATCTTCTTGAGCTAATAATTGGGCTTTTTTAATTAATTGAGGAATAGCAATTTCTGTTTCTAAGCACCCTTTTGCCCCGCAATAACAGCTATTTTGAGAATCGATAACTTTAGTATGTCCAATTTCAACGGCACTATGACTGTTAGAGTGTAATGTTTTTCCATTACTTATCACGCCAGCACCAACAATATCATCAATAACAATTTGCAGAACGTCTGAATTGTTTTTTGCCGCACCGTATAACGATTCGGCCATTGTCCATGCAGTTACGCTATGTTGTAAAAATACAGAAACACCTGTTTTTTCATGAATTTTATCGGCAAGTGGAATGTCTTTAATATCATAATAAGGTGAGCTATAAATAACGCCACTAATGGGATCAACAATAGCATTCATTGTAATACTAATTGCCGTCAATCTCTCAACACGAGATTGATAACGTTCGAAGAATTTATCAATTGTAACTAAAAAGTGATTAAGAAAGTCATCGCTATATTCTTTGGGGAAATCGAAAGTATCTTCAGTAACCAGCTTGCTATCTAATTCTCTTAAACTAAAAAGCAAACTACCTTTATTGACGCGGATACAGAGAAATTGCCAGCCTTGGCTTTCTAATTTTAATCCGACCGCAGGTCTGCCACGAAATCCCACATCTGGGAACTCTGTTTCATGAATAAGGTGTGCTTCAACTAATTCTCGTGTGATCTTAGTAATACTTGCTGGCGCAAGCTCTGCCTTTTTTGACAGTGAAATACGAGAAATGGGACCATGTTCATCAATCAAGCGAAAGACTGTGCCAAGATTAAATTGTTTTACGTGATCGATGTGACTAGGTTGGTTCCCCATTGAATGCATCCTTAATTAAGGAGCCATAATTAATTCGAGGCTCCAAATAATTCATTACCGATTATGTCGTCAATTTGTGATAATTGTACAATACTTACATAAAAAGCGTGATCAAAAACACAGATAAATCAAGATTTTTGGTGATCTAAGATATTTTTTAATAGTAATTGCGTTAATCGATTCGCTGCCGCTGGAATGGCTCGCTTATTATGAGAAACTAGCCAAACCTCAGAAAACGCCTGAGAATTTGCAAAGTGTAGATAATGCACACCATCGACTTTCATTCGCGTAAATGATTTTGTCACGATCGAAATACCAAGCCCTGCGGCAACCAGTCCTAAAATCGTCATGGCTTCACCCGCTTCTTGTGCAATAGTTGGCGTAATCCCTGACAAACTAAGCAATTGAATAATCTCATCATAAAGAGCCGTACCAACATCTCTTTCAAAGAAAACAAAAGGATATTGCCCAATATCTTGAATATTAACGCCCATTTCTTTGTAAGCAAGTAAAGGATGCCCTTCATAAACCGCTAAAATAAAAGGCTCACGAAACAATAGCTGGTGGTGCAAATTTTCGGGTAACGTCGTGTTTCGCATGATCCCCAGATCAATACGTCCTGTCAGTAACGGCGATATCTGTTGTTTTGTATTCATTTGATGCATATGAATACCGACTTCAGGATAGTTCTCTCTAAATTGTCGCAAACTCAAGGTGACTAAATGCATAAAAGGTGTCGTTGAGGTAAAACCAATTGAAATTTCACCTAACTCACCTTTTTCCATTCTAGCGGCACGTGTTGCGGCTGCGTTGACCTGCGCCATAATTTGATACGACTCTTTTAAAAACATTTGTCCTGCAGGTGTTAACGAAACAGAACGGTTAGTTCGTTCTAATAGCCTAGCGCCTATTTCACCTTCAAGTGCTTGTATTTGTTGGCTTAAAGGAGGCTGAGAAATGTTTAATCTTTCTGCGGCTTTACCAAAATGAAGCTCTTCTGCTACGGCAATAAAGTAACGTAAATGCCTAAGTTCAATATTCATATTTCTCTCATATCGTCATTGATACTTTAAAAGTCTTATTTTTAATGATTAATATATTAGACAAAAAAATCAAATATTTCTAACATTGACATAAATCAAATTTAAGTAATGGAAGTTTAATCAATATGGATACTCACGAAATAGACAGTAAAAGTATGAGCTTAGGCACTGATATTTCAGACAATACATCAAGTATAGAAAAGCCTGCTCATCGCCAATCTAACCCTAAGCACTATATTCAGCGTGATGATGCGCTGTATATAAAAGTGACAGTGTCATTTTTTATGGTCGGTTTAGCGACATTCGCCTTACTCTATTTTGTGCAACCCATATTGCCGGTGTTATCTAACGAATTTTCCGTCAGCCCTGCGACCAGTAGTCTAGCGCTCTCCCTTTCAACCGCTTTAATGGCGTGTGGATTATTGATTACAGGCCCACTGTCAGACGCTTTTGGGCGTAAGAATGTCATGGTCATTGCATTGTTTTGCGCTGCATTTTTTACATTATTAAGTGCAACTATGAATAGCTGGACAGGTATTTTAATTACACGGGCTTTAGTTGGACTTTCATTAAGTGGTGTAGCCGCAGTGGCAATGACGTATTTAAGTGAAGAAATTCATCCTGCTTATCTCGCATTATCAATGGGTTTATATATTAGTGGTAACTCTATTGGGGGAATGAGCGGCCGCGTTATTACAGGGGTATTAAGTGATTATTATTCTTGGCGTTTATCTGTTGTTATTCTCGGCATTTTTGCCCTTTTTGCTGCAATTACTTTCTGGAAGATATTACCTGCTTCACAGCACTTTAGACCAACAGCATTAAAACCTCGTAATCTTCTTATTACCACTAAATTG
This sequence comes from Proteus terrae subsp. cibarius, assembly GCF_011045835.1. Classification (NCBI taxonomy): domain Bacteria; kingdom Pseudomonadati; phylum Pseudomonadota; class Gammaproteobacteria; order Enterobacterales; family Morganellaceae; genus Proteus; species Proteus terrae. The sequence goes on along the minus strand of NZ_CP047349.1, from coordinate 1,757,250 downwards.
CATTTTAGAGATAAAGGACTGCCTTTGTTATTTATTGAAGGTGGTTTATTGATGGGCGGTTTTGTCACTTTATTTAACTATATTGGCTATCGGTTATTAGATGCACCCTATTCGTTAAGTCAAACCACAGTGGGACTAATTTCTATCGTCTATTTAAGCGGCACTTATAGTGCATCCAAAGCGGGCTTATTAACGACTAAATATGGATTAGGCAAAATCTTTATTGCTGGGATCTCAATGATGTTAATCGGCATATTGATCACCTTAATTGAATCCCTACCCGTTATTTTTATTGGAATGCTTATCTTAACGACAGGTTTCTTTGCTGCACATGCTGTTGCAAGTAGTTGGGTTGGTCGTCGTGCTAAACGAGGACGCGCCCAAGCATCTTCACTCTATCTCTTTACTTACTATGCAGGTTCTAGCCTTGCAGGAACAGTGGGTGGCTTATTCTGGGTGAGCTTCGGTTGGCTGGGTGTAGGTTTATTTATTGCCCTTTTAATGTTAATTGCTTTATTAATCGCATTACACTTAAACAAAGTTGCCCAATAACTTTATTGATAATGAATAAAGTGCAAAAGTGGATTAATACGGTTTAATGTTGTCGATTTTGCACTCTCTTCTTAAGGTATAGGCTTATTCTTTAAGAAGGAGCAACGATTATGTCTATTATAAAATTATCTATTACCTTATTGTTTTTCTTCTTTACTTCTCTTACGAGTGCGTTTACAGAACACTGCCCACCAACAAAACCAGATTGTGATGTTACTCATGGAACGTTAATACCAACGAGTGAAAAACAGGCTGTTATTGATTTAAAAACCATCAAATAATTCTCTTTTAGGAAAAACATCATCCAAATATGCCCTTTTCACGGTATACTGTATAAATAAACAGTATACCGTATTTTTGGCATTTTTTCCTGTTAAGCGATGTACTTTCCACTGAAGCTAATGTATTGTTTTAAACAAAGGCTTATAGTATGTTGTAACTAAATAAGGATATTAAGATGAGTCGATATGATTTAATTGAGCAATTCAATCTCTGTTTTCAGCAATTAGAAACTGAGATTAAAACGCTAACTGATGTGTTGAAAAATCTAACTTTATTGCCATCAGCCGTATTTGAATTGCCTGAAGTGAGCAAAGAAGAAGAACATGATGAGGTTGTTCGCGTTACAGTGTCACCCTGTTATGATGAAGAAGCTAGAGATCTCACTTTAAAGTTAATAGCGAATCTCTTTATTTATGACAATGCCCCACACATCAGTAGTAAACGCGCTATCCGTTTACCCGGTGTACTCTGTTTTAGTACGGATAATCAAACTTTTAAGTCTGTAAAAAAACACGTTGAGAAAATTAATTTATTAAAAAAACGGCTTTCAGATATTGTCACTAAAGAGCCTGGCATATCGAAGGAAGAGCGTTTTGATTTTGTCCATAATCAACTAAAAGGGTTAATTACGCTGAATGCTTATCGTACCCTCACCCTTTTGTCTGATCCTGATACTGTGCGTTTTGGTTGGGCAAATAAGAATATTATTAAGAATTTAACGCGTAACGATGTTTTGGCTCAATTAGAAAAAAGTCGCGAAGCCAATCGTGCAGTGCCTCCTTACACTAGTGAACAATGGGCTGAACGTATTGATAAAGAGATCATTACCCTTTCACAATTACCTGAAAATGCAAAACTAAAAATAAAGCGTCCTGTCAAAGTGCAACCTATTGCTCGTGTTTGGTATTCAGAACTTCAAAAACAAGTACAATATGCGTGTCCCTTGCCTTTATTAGCTTTCTATATTGATAAAGAGAGCAACTTTAAACCTGTTATTGGCGAGCTTCCTGATTATGATGCCGAGAATATTCAAATTCGCCATCGCCCTAAAGCTAAAAAGCTACAATTAATTATTCCAAGAATGCATTTGTACATTGAAGAATAGATAATATCTTATTTTTCAATAAGTTTAATTGAACTACCTTGAAGAATTTGGAGAAGATAATCATTAAGCTGAGCAAAGTGATTGTTTTCAATATCTAAATGGATCGTTATCACCACATTGTTTTTTAGTACAAGGACAATATTTTTTCGATCAAGCGTAATTTTTTCAAGTGTATTAATGGCTTCAATATCAGATAAATGAGTCATTAAACCAATCGAATTATCGATATCTTCATCTTCTTCGTCAAATCTTGAAAGAATAATGAAATGATCAGGAGAAACTGCATCATCCCCTATTCCAATAATGGTGACATCATCTTCGACATAGCAATTAACTTCTGTCGCAGTAAACGTAATTTCTTCAGTCATTATTTTTCCTATAAGATCTAAAAATCCCGCCATTATGGCGGGATTTAATATCGGCTAAATAAGTGTATTTAACACTTATTTTTTCATGCTACCAACCATATCTTCTGGACGTACCCAGCTATCGAACTCTTCCGATGTAAGGTAGTTCAGTTTCAGTGCGGATTCTTTTAGCGTTAAACCTTCTTTATGCGCTTTTTTCGCGATTTCAGCGGCTTTATCGTAACCGATATGAGTATTTAACGCAGTCACTAGCATTAATGATTCATGCAGTAGTTTATTGATACGCTCACGGTTTGGTTCAATACCAATTGCACAATGCTCATTGAAACTACGCATACCATCAGCCAGTAAACGGACTGATTGTAAGAAGTTATCAATGATCATTGGACGATAAACGTTCAGTTCAAAGTTACCTGATGCACCACCAATATTAATAGCAACATCGTTACCCATCACTTGAGCACATAACATCGTTAATGCTTCACATTGTGTTGGGTTAACTTTACCTGGCATGATTGAACTACCTGGTTCGTTTTCTGGAATAGCGATTTCGCCAATACCACAACGAGGACCAGAAGCTAACCAACGCACATCGTTAGCAATCTTCATTAATGAAGCAGCTAAACCTTTTAATGCACCATGTGAATGAACTAATGCATCACAAGTTGCTAATGCTTCAAATTTATTAGGAGCCGTTACAAAAGGCTGGCCTGATAATTCAGCAATACGCTTAGCAACACGAACAGCATATTCTGGATGGGTATTTAATCCCGTCCCCACTGCTGTACCACCTAGCGCTAATTCACAAACATGAGGAACGGAATCATCGATATGTTTGATGCTGTGCTCAAGCATAGCAGCCCAACCGGAGATTTCTTGACCTAATGTCAGTGGTGTCGCATCTTGCAGGTGAGTACGACCAATTTTAACGATGTCATGGAAAGCTTCTGCTTTCTCTTTGAATACTTTCAGCAGTGATTTTAATTCTGGCAGTAAATCCTGACGTAATGCAATAACAGCAGCGACATGCATGGCAGTTGGGAACACATCATTTGAACTCTGACTTTTGTTAACATCATCATTCGGATGGATTTTGCGTTCCATGCCACGGATACCACCAAGTATCTCACTACCACGGTTAGCCAACACTTCATTCATATTCATGTTTGATTGAGTGCCAGAACCGGTCTGCCAGATTGCTAATGGGAATTCAGTTGGGTGTTTACCTGCAAGCACTTCATCTGCAGCTGCGATAATTGCATCAGCGCGCTCTTTTGGTAATAAACCTAAATCCATGTTAACACCAGCGGCTGCTTTCTTCGTAATAGCAAGCGCATGGATAAGTGCAACAGGCATTTTTTCAACTGAAATACGGAAGTGTTCAAGAGAACGCTGCGTTTGAGCTCCCCATAACTGGTCAGCTGGTACTTCGATTTGTCCCATTGAGTCTTTTTCAATGCGAGTGGCTGCCATTTCAATCTCCTTAAGTACACAGAATAATTGATTAATTCCGAATCACTTTCTAGTAAATAACTCGGATTCCAGTATCATGCCATAAACAGAATAATAAATATGAGAGCTAAAGCGAGCTTATGAAATTTATAACAGAATGAAATCTGTTGATTTTTTGTGGAAAGTACGATTAGCAATCTTATTTTATTGCCAATGTTATTATTTAAGCTTTCATATTTATATCCACACTTATTATGAGCCTTTATTATTCATCATAAATAGAATTACATCACAATTAAATATTGTCTAAATCTAAAAATGAGTAAGAAAAAAGAGTTTTAGCCCTTATTTAGATTATCTTATAAATCATATCCATTTTGCTTTAAACTCATTACGTTAGCGATTAACTAAGTAAGTTCTGATTGCGATTTTATTCCACTAAATCTATATTTACGGTTAATATAGATGGCGATGTATATATGTGGATTATCTATATTTAAACTTAGTAAAATTTATCACCAATTTATCGGGTTGTTTAAGGGTTACAAAACAACCTTTATAACGTACATCGCCAGATGTACACAGAGGATGGACTAGAATTATGAAGAAATCGCTTGTCGCTGTTGGTGTTATCGTCGCACTCGGTGTTGTTTGGACTGGTGCGTCATGGTACATGGGCAGCAAAATTGAAAGTCGCTTACAGGAAGAAACGAAACTAGCTAATGTCCAATTAGCGCAACTTGCTAAAAATGCACAATTTGGTGCTGATGTTAAACTTGAAATTCGTGACTATAAGAAAGGGGTTTTTACCTCTAATGCAGACTTTGCTGTCGTGATTTCACAAGATGCTAGTGATGCAGACCAAGAGAAAAAAGTAGAAGAAGTTGTCTTCTCTACTGATATTGACCATGGTCCATTCCCTCTTTCTGATCTGGCTAAATTTAATTTGGCGCCAAAATTAGCAGCAATGAATAATACGTTGGTTAATAACAACACAACAAAAGATTTATTCAAGCTAACTAAAGAAAAATCTATTTTTAACGTTCACACCTCTTTAGCTTTCGATGGCTCTGTATCGGGTGATGCAACATTAAATCCTATCGATTTTACTGAAAATGGTGGCACAGTTAAAACAACACCATTAACTGTTGAATTCTCATCAGATAAAAATGCAACAAACTTTTCAACCAAAATTAAAGGTGATCAAGTTGTTGTGACTAAAGATGGTGAAGAAACCTTCACAATCAAGAATATTTCTGGTGCTATTGCTGGAACAAAAGTTAATAACGATCAATACCTATTTAATGAACAGTTATTAAGTTTTGCTGAAATTGCTCATACCAGTAAAGACAAAGCATCTGATTTCTCACTGAAAGATTTTTCTCTTACAACAAAAAGTGATATCAAAGATAAGCTCTTTAATATCTCTCAAACTTATTACTTTAAGTCACTGAATGTTGCTGGACTCGAATTTGGTGCAGGTAAATTTGGCTATTCGATTGATAAAGCTGATCCTGATGCAATGTTGTTATTAACCAAAGTTTATAACAACTCATTGTTACCATGGAATAAAAACCATTTTGATAATTCAGAAATGGTTGAACAAGCCGTTCGTGATGTTCTGGAGAAAGGCTTAGTTTTCCGTATCGATGAAGCGTCTTTAACCAATAAAAGTGGCGCAAGTAAGTTAACCTTTAACTTAGATTTAAATGCTTTTAACGTTAAGGTTTTAGAAAACCAAGAGAAATCACCAGCAGAGTTATTTAACTATCTGTTTAAAAACATTGATTTCAATGTTGATTTATCTCTTCCAATGTTAGCTGAATTCCGTAATACCACTCAATATCTTGATGCGGCTCGTTACCAAGAAACCGCATTAACCGATGCTGAGAAAAAAGAGATCGAAGTAGCAACAGCTACTGATATTGAGCAGTTAAAAACTGAATTACAACAAAATATCAATCAAATCTCTCAAGATGAAAAAGATGCATTACCACTGATGTTACTTGCACAAGACGGTAATACATTAAGCATGAAACTGAACTATGCTGCTGATAAATTTACCATGAATGGTAAAACCTATACTTTTGATGAGTTTATGGATGTCACTCAAGCTCCTCAAATGTTAGGTTTAGCTGCAATGTTATTCGGTATGGGCGCATCATCTTATGATTACGATGACTCTGATTATTCAGAAGATGGTTATCAAGAAGAGATGACTGAAGATCCAGCGATTATCGAAGAGCAAGAAATCTTAATTCCTGAGCAACAACCAGCGCAATAATTAAGTTTCTGTTAAAACACATAAATAAAAACACCCCATTTGTCAAAACACAATGGGGTGTTTTTTCTTCGTATTTTAATTAACAATCACAATCTTTAGCCGGAAGGTGATGATTGCTCCATTCATCTTTACAGCAAGAATCAATGGTTTTATTAATTATTCCTGCAAGTGTATTTACTGTTGAAATAATCGAGGTTAATTGATCACAAACGTGGCTACAATTGGTCTCTTTCTCATGGGGTTTAGGAATATTAGGCGGAGTTAAGCTATCACAGAGGATCTCTTGCAATACTAATGAAAACTTAGCAATACCTGTTGTATAGATATAAGAACGCCCTCCTGTTTGCTTCGCTAAGCGTACATACTCTTTTGTAATACTGTCTCTATCCGCAATACTTGGGAAACGATCTAAATTAGTCATTCTATCATCAGGCGTACCTTGGTAAGTGTACACTTTAACTTTCTCGTGCTGAGCAACAGCAATCGCTTCATTATTTTTTCTCTCCGCAGCATCAGTAAGAACACCACCGCCACCTTCCATGCCTTCATCGCCCAACACAAAAATGGCACGACGCGCACCATCACGCCAATCAAAGTACTTACTTAAATCAATCACAGCACGACATAAATCCTCTTTATTACCCGCATGATCACGGCCGTCAGCCTCTTTAAACGGCTTTCTTGCCTGTAAACGATTCTCAGGAACACCCAGCGCTTTTAAATAATCACTGGCTGATTGATCAAATTTAGTGTCATCCCATGTGCCTTCTATACCTAAAAATGTGACCCGAAGTTTTGATGGACATTTTTCTGACGCTTCTTGTATTGCTACATCAACTTCTTTGCTCAAATCCGAGGATTCATCAGACATTGAACCACTTGTATCAATAACAACAACTAAATCTAACGCAATCGCACCATCGCCAGTAACGACTTGAGAACCATAAGTAAGATTATTTTCTACTGAAGGAGGAAGTAATTTTGAAGCCAACAGATTTTTAATTTTATTATTTCTTTTTTCAATATTTAAATCAGAATTCTCATTCATAATTATTAGCCTTAATTTTAAGTAATAAATTAATATTAAAAAGTCATAATGAAATGACTCCATTCAATTAAATATTTCTATTTAACTAAGAAGTATTATGGCTTTAATTTCTTTTCCGTTATCACTTATTTAATAATATAAATATATTATTATTTGTTTTAATTTTGTTTAATTAAAACCGAACAATATTAAATATAACCAAATTTTAATATCATACTTTTATGAAAAACATCTTAAACATTTTAGCTAATAAAACAAAAAACACACAAAACAGGTAATTTATTGAATAACCAAATGAAAAATTAATATCTTGGCTATTTTTTTCTGTTCGTTTACCCCTGAGCAACCTATCAAAATAATTGATAGGATATTTCAATTGTAATGACAGCCTTATTTTTAGATCAAAAACCAATGTATCAGTTATTTTGATAATACACGTCAATTACATTGAATGTTATAGCTAATAAATAGACAGACCTATTTTTCATTTTTACTTTTTAACTTAAAACTGAGAAAAATAGTCATTTTTAGCTTCAGAAATAACCAATTTATGTTTATTTATTAGTGAATGAAATAAAAATAAGTCATAATAACCCGCAACTATTTTATAACTTACCGATTATAAGAAAATCACTATAAACGATAGATTTTCATTATTTCTATTAAAAGGAAAATAACACGTGATTGACACACAGTTGCCTTTAACCGATTTACATCGCCATTTAGATGGTAATATCCGTCCTCAAACAATTCTAGAGTTAGCAAAACAGCATAATATTGCGCTACCAGCTTATGAATTAGAAGCATTGCGCCCTCATGTGCAAATCACAAAGAATGAGCCAAGTCTTGTTAGCTTTTTACAAAAATTGGATTGGGGGGTGGCGGTTTTAGCCGACTTAGATGCATGTCATCGTGTTGCTTATGAAAACGTGGTGGATGTAGTTAATGCAGGTATTGATTACGCTGAACTGCGTTTTTCTCCTTACTATATGGCAATGAAACATCAACTTCCTGTCGAAGGTGTAGTGGAGGCTATTGTTGATGGTGTACAGAGTGCATTGCAATCTCACGATGTAGACATTCGTTTAATCGGTATTTTAAGCCGTACCTTTGGTGAAAATGCCTGCCAACAAGAACTCAATGGTTTACTAAAACATCAAGATAAAATTACTGCGCTTGATTTAGCGGGTGATGAATTAGGTTTCCCAGGTCATTTATTCCAACCTCATTTTAATCGTGCTCGTGATACAGGCTGGAATATTACTGTTCACGCAGGTGAAGCTGCGGGGGCAGAAAGCATTTGGCATGCGATTAATGAATTAGGCGCAAGTCGTATCGGTCATGGTGTTAAAGCTATTGAAGATCCACGTTTAATGGACTACCTCGCAGAGCATCAAATTGGGATTGAGTCTTGTTTAACGTCGAATATTCAAACCAGTACCATCAATTCGTTAGCAGAGCATCCTTTAAAAAAATTTTTAGAGCATGGCATTATTGCATCGCTTAACACAGATGATCCTGCGGTTGAAGGCATTGAATTAAAACACGAATATACCGTTGCGGCACCGGCAGCTGGATTAACGCCAGAGCAAATCCGTCAGACACAGATTAATGGCTTAAAAATGGCATTTATTAGCCAAGCAGAACGTGACGCATTAATTAAGAAAGTCAGCTCACGTTGATATTTTAATAGCTTATTGATTAAAACCATCTGTTAATCAGATGGTTTTTTTATATTTATTGAAAATAGATGGAATTATTAATGACTCTTAGACTAAAATTAATTTTCAAGGGGTTACTTATTAAGGAAAATCTATGTGGAATATTCATCCGACAAGAGGTCAATATAGATTATTAGCTCAGTATCTATCACCACTTGATGCCTCTATTGAAGCAGGCTTTCTTCAGTCAGAAGGCATTGATGCTATCCTTTTAGATGAAAATATTGTTTGGAATAACCAAGTGTATGCTCAAGCTACTGGTGGCGTAAAACTACTGGTTAACTACAAAGAATTTGAGCAAGCGCAAGCAATGCTTAATGAGCTTTACCAAGGCAAATATAATATTAACGACCAGTTAGAACCCATCGATTGTGAATTAAAAGTTGATGTGAAAAATAATATATCCGACTATTTAAATATGGGTTTTGTTTTCTTAATTTACCTTGTATTCGGCTTACCTCTTCCCTTTAAATCTCAACAACTTTCATTAACAGATAAAAAAGAAAATAGTGACCATAACAAGAATGATGACCTTTATAACAAATAAAAAAGCACCGATGAAAAACTAAATCGATGCTTTTTCTTATTTATCTAATTATCAATATTTAATTAATATTATTGATTACCCACCAGCTTAAATACATTATTTCTTTTCAGTTTCTTTAGCTTGATTAGCGTAGCGCTGTGCTAACACAGCACAAACCATTAATTGGATCTGATGGAATATCATTAATGGTAATAACATTACCCCAACTGTCGCTGCAGGAAATAACACATTCGCCATAGGGACACCATTTGCTAAGCTCTTTTTAGAACCACAAAAAACAATGGTGATTTCATCTTCTTTATTAAAACCAAGCAATCTAGCACTATATACGTTCACAAAAATGACAATCGCTAACAAAATACAGCTCACTATTGCAATCGTTAATAGCGACCAACCGTCAATTTTATGCCAGATCCCTTCAACAACCGCCTCACTAAATGCGACATAAACCACCAGCAAAATAGAAGAGCGATCCGTTCTATTAACTAATTTTTTATGTTTATCAACCCAGCGACCAATTAAAGGTCGTGATAAATGACCAATTATAAAAGGTACCATCAGTTGCAGTAAGATTGATTGAATAGCCCCTGCCGTGTCGAAATCATCCGCAGAGCCTTGTGTTTGCATTAAAAAACCAACTAATACCGGCGAAAGGAAAACACCAAGAATACTGGATGCAGATGCACTACAAATAGCAGCAGCTACATTTCCCCCAGCGACAGAAGTAAAAGCAATGGCAGATTGAACTGTTGCAGGTAACGCACAAAGGTATAAAAAACCCATATAGACAGTCGGTGACATCCATTCAGGCACAATAACTTGTAATCCTAGCCCTAAAACAGGGAAAAGAATAAAGGTACTGGCAAATACCGTAAGATGTAAACGCCAATGCCCAAGCCCTGCCAATATCGCCTCTCTAGAAAGCTTGGCACCATGCAAGAAGAACAGCAGAGCTATCGCACCAGTTGTAAGATATTGGAACAGGACTTTAATATCGCCTTGTGCGGGTAGTAGCGTTGCTAGCGTCACCACACAAATCATAATCATGAGAAAAGGATCAAGTTTTAGTTTTTGCCACCAAGACATTAGATTTAACGCTCCCTTTTGCTTATAGCGTAATAGTTTGTTTTAAACGATTAGAAATTTCGCCAGCTTCAATCAAACGCATAATGGCTGTTGCTTGTATTGGCGTAACAGGGTTTTCTTCACCCAATGTAATTGCACGATAAATTTGTTGATAGTAAGCGGGGTAATCACCAGAAAGTGTAGTGAGTGTGGTTGTCTCTAACTCACCAGACTGTGACAGTGTTGTTAACTCACCATCTTGACTATCCCTTCCCCAATTATAAGCTTGATTAGGGAGATAGCCGGCTTTTAGGGCGTCTTCTTGAGTATCTAGGCCATATTTAACATAACTGCCTTTTGTCCCATGAATAGCAAAGATAGGTGTTGGAGAAGCAACGAGCATAGAGGCATGAAGGACAACTCTAAGATTGTCATATTCTAATAGTGCATGAAAGTAATCGGCATTTTTTGCATTAGGGCGTAATTGAGCAATATCAGCAGTAATTGCCTTAGGTTCACCAAAAAGGCAAACCGCTTGGTCAAGTACATGGGGCGCTAAATCATACCAAAGCCCCCCTCCTATACCTGCATCTTCTCGCCACCGTTGGCGCACGGTTGGACGAAAACGGTCAAAATGCGCTTCATAAGCACTAATCTCACCGAGTGTTTTATCCGCTAAAAGTTTTTTAACGGTTAAGAAGCCAGAATCCCAACGGCGATTATGAAAGACAGAAAGGAGTTTACCGGCATCTGTAGCTTGCTGAGTCAATTTCTCTGCTTCTTCTAGCGTCAATGTAAACGGTTTATCAACAATAACATGTTTACCTTTTTCCAGAGCCAGTGTAGCCAGTGAATAATGGGTATCATTCGGCGTTGGAATAATGACTAAGTCTATTGAGGGATCGTTAATAAGTGCTTGAGGGTCTGCATAAACCGTAATGTGAGGAAAATCTTGTTTAACTTTATTTTCATCAGAGCTTGAAATTGCACTAAGATTTAAGCCTTCGGTTGTTGTTATTAGCGGAGCATGAAAGGTTTTACTTGCATAACCATATCCGATAATCCCAACATTGAGTTTAATTGCCATAACCCTATCCTATTTTTATATACTTTTTTATTAACAAAAATCACTTTCACTTTTGTAGCTAAATAAATAATAACAAAGTTTGTGATAATATCCCGTTTAGTTCTATACATACGAGTAGGAATAATTAATTAATGAAATTTGATCTCAAAGCAAACACGCAGAATAACCTTTCAGGAAAAGCGCCTATTACAGGGTGGTTGCTTGCGCCATTGGCTTATATGATCTTGTCAGTGATTGGTTCTGGGTTGATGTCTGTTTTGTATATTATTAAATATTTTTCAGACTTTTCGATCCTCCACCAGCTTCCTTTTCATTTGATCTCAAGTTGGTATCTCTCCGCGTTAACAACATGGGTAATGTTTAGTTTTACGCTTTATCTACTAAGACAATTTTTTTATCGCGCTAAAAACTTTCCGCGTCTGTTTATTTTTTGGTTACTTATCAACTTACTCTTAGCCATTAAGAGCTTTGGTTTTGCGCCTGTCGACGACCAAACAGCATTACAATCCCTTCTATGGTCTGTTTTCTCAACTGTCTGCTTTGTGCCTTATATCAAGTACTCTAAACGTGTTCGTGAAACTTTCACACAAGTTCGATAACTTCACAACTTTACCCTTGATATTATATACACTTGTTTAGCCTCTTTATTTCAGGAGGCTTTTTGTTTCTCTGTTTAACAATTTTGGCATAACAATGACTGATTACTTACTTCTATTCGTCGGCACCGTATTGGTGAATAACTTTGTACTCGTCAAATTCCTTGGTTTATGCCCATTTATGGGTGTATCAAAAAAATTAGAAACCGCGATTGGTATGGGATTTGCGACAACCTTTGTTATGACTCTCGCCTCGATTAGTTCTTGGCTGATGGATAATTTTATTTTAGTTCCTTTAGACTTACTTTATTTACGCACACTGAGCTTTATTTTAGTTATTGCAGTAGTTGTACAATTCACGGAAATGGTCGTAAGAAAAACAAGTCCGACACTCTATCGTTTATTAGGGATCTTCTTACCTTTAATCACCACAAACTGCGCTGTATTAGGTGTGGCATTATTAAATATCAATCAAGCCCACACATTTATGCAATCTGCCGTTTATGGTTTTGGTGCAGCCGTCGGTTTCTCTCTTGTAATGGTATTATTTGCTGCTATTAGAGAACGCTTAGCCGTCGCCAATGTACCCGCACCCTTTAAAGGTGCTTCAATTGGTTTAATTACCGCAGGTTTAATGTCTCTCGCCTTTATGGGTTTTAGTGGTTTGGTGAAACTGTAATGAATTCTTTATGGATAGCAATTGGCGTACTTGGTGCGCTAGGTCTTATCTTTGGGCTAATTTTAGGATATTCCGCACGCCGCTTTAAAGTGGAAGAAGATCCTATTGTCGAAAAAATTGACGCAATATTACCGCAAAGCCAATGCGGACAATGTGGTCATCCTGGGTGTCGTCCTTATGCAGATGCAGTCGCAAACAATGGTGAGATGATTAACCGTTGCGCGCCAGGTGGCGAACAAGTGATGTTAAAAATAGCTGAATTGATGGGTGTTGATCCTCAACCACTTGATGGTGACGAAGAAGCATTAAATCCAATTAGAAAAGTCGCCTTAATTGATGAAGATAATTGTATAGGATGTACTAAGTGTATCCAAGCGTGCCCCGTTGATGCCATTGTGGGTGCCACACGCGCTATGCACACCGTTATTGAAGACTTATGTACTGGATGTGATTTATGTGTGCCTCCTTGCCCTACTGATTGTATAACTTTGGTTCCTGTCAAAGTCACAACCTCAAATTGGAAATGGGATTTAAATACAATCCCTGTAAAAAACATTCCCGCAGAGCCAGAAGAAACACCTGAAGATGAACCGTCATTAAAGACGGAGGATAACGCTCATGTTTAATCTCTTTTCACTATTTAAAAAAGATAAAATCTGGGATTTTAAAGGCGGTATCCATCCTCCTGAAATGAAATTACAGTCAAGTCGTACACCAATGCGTATCGCGCAATTACCTGATGAAGTGATTATTCCTATTCATCAGCACTTAGGTGTACCGGGCCAACTGTGTGTCAGCGTAGGTGAACATGTTTTAAAAGGCCAACCATTAACAAAAGGAGTTGGTAGAACATTACCTGTTCATGCATCTATCTCTGGTACAGTTACAGCAATAGAACCGTTTCCAAGTGCTCATCCTTCTGGATTACCTGAAATTGCGGTAAGAATTCAATCAGATGGTAAAGATGAATGGCGAGAGAAATCCCCTATCATCGATTACCAACTAGAAAGTAGAGATACATTACTTAACCGTATCCATGAAGCAGGTATTGCAGGATTAGGGGGCGCGGGATTCCCAACTGCATCAAAATTAAAAGGTGGTGGTGACCTCGTTAAAACACTCATCATCAATGCGGCGGAGTGTGAACCTTATATCACAGCAGATGATCGCTTAATGCAAGAACATGCTGATGAAGTGATTGCTGGGTGTCAAGTCTTAATTCACCTTCTCTCTCCAGATGAAGTGTTAATTGGTATTGAAGATAATAAGCCTGAAGCCATTGAGTCATTAAAACACGCTTTAAGTGCTGTACCTTATGAGAAACGTATTTTCATTCGTGTCATCCCCACTAAATACCCATCAGGTGGTGCTAAACAACTTACTAAGATCTTAACCGGTAAAGAAGTCCCATCAGGAGGACGTTCGTCTGATATTGGCGTTTTGATGCAAAACGTAGGTACAGTTGTTGCCATCAAACGTGCCATTATTGACGACGAGCCATTAATTGAACGTGTAGTCACGGTCACAGGTAATGGCGCTAAAACACCGGGTAACTTTTGGGCTCGTTTAGGTACACCTATCTACTCATTACTAAAACAAGCTGGTTTTGTTGCTGGCTCTGAGCAGATGGTAATTATGGGTGGGCCATTAATGGGATTTACATTACCAGACTTAAATGCCCCTGTTGTTAAGATAACCAACTGCCTACTTATTCCTTCAGTCGAAGAGATGGATACAGATAACCTTGAAGAAGCCTGTATCCGTTGTGGTCATTGTGTTGATGCTTGTCCTAGTGGTTTATTACCTCAACAACTTTACTGGTTTAGTAAAGGTAAAGAGCATGAGAAAGCACAACAACATAATTTATTTGATTGTATTGAATGTGGTGCCTGTGCGTATGTTTGCCCAAGTAATATTCCGTTAGTTCAATACTATCGCCAAGAAAAAGCAGAAATACGTGAAATTGATGCAGAAGCAAAACGCGCGGCTGAGGCCAAAGCACGTTTTGAAGCGAAAAAAATACGTATGGAGCGTGAAAAACTGGAGCGTGAAGCCAGACATCAACGCGCCGCAGTTAAGCTTGATGATGAAGATCACAGTGAAGTTCAATCTGCACTTTCTCGCGTAAAAGCGAAACAATCTATTGGCAAAATTATTTCTGTTAAAGCGGGTGAAGAGCCAGATAATGCAGCCGCTATTGCTGCGCGTAAAAAACGTAAAGAGGAAGTCAGAGCAAAACAAGCTGCTAAATTAGCACAGCAAAAAGCACTAGAAGCCTCGAGCGAGAATATAGCGAGTGAAAGCAAAGATGCTGATCCGCGTAAAGCCGCCGTTGCTGCTGCATTAGCGCGTGTTAAAGCTAAAAAAGCACAGCAAGCTACTGAAACAGCTTCAACTGTAGAAACACCTGCTCAAAATGTTGAAGTGGAAAATGCCGATCCGCGTAAAGCCGCTGCCGCTATTGCCAGAGCTAAAGCTAAAAAAACACAGCAAGCTGCTGAAACAGCTTCAACTGTAGAAGCGCCTGCTCAAAATGTTGAAGTGGAAAATGTCGATCCGCGTAAAGCCGCTGTCGCTGCCGCTATTGCCAGAGCTAAAGCTAAAAAAGCACAGCAAGCTGCTGAAACAGCTTCAACTGTAGAAGCGCCTGCTCAAAATGTTGAAGTGGAAAATGTCGATCCTCGTAAAGCTGCTGTCGCTGCGGCTATTGCCAGAGTGAAAGCTAAGAAAGAAGCTCAACAAGCTCAAGCTGAAACAACGATTGATAAAGCACCGGCTCAAAATGCTGAAACGGAAGAAGTCGACCCGCGTAAAGCCGCTGTCGCTGCCGCTATTGCTAGAGTAAAAGCCAAAAAAGAAGCTCAACAAGCTCCAGCAGAAACAATTGATGAAGCCCCTACTCAAAATGTTGAAGTGGAAGAAGTCGACCCGCGTAAAGCCGCTGTCGCTGCCGCTATTGCCAGAGTGAAAGCAAAGAAAGAAGCTCAACAAGCTCAAGCTGAAACAACGATTGATAAAGCACCGGCTCAAAATGCTGAAACGGAAGAAGTCGACCCACGTAAAGCCGCTGTCGCTGCCGCTATTGCCAGAGTGAAAGCAAAGAAAGAAGCTCAACAAGCTCAAGCTGAAACAACGATTGATAAAGCACCGGCTCAAAATGCTGAAACGGAAGAAGTCGACCCGCGTAAAGCCGCTGTCGCTGCCGCTATTGCCAGAGTAAAAGCGAAAAAAGAAGCCGAACAACGTCGAGCTAAAGAAGAAGTTACCTTGGATTAATCACAGATGAAATTCAGACCAATACAAAATAACAATAGTAAATTAAAAATTGCGAGTTCACCTTTTACGCATAATCAACAGTCCACCAGCCAAGTTATGCTATGGGTAACATTAGCAGCACTGCCGGGGATCTTAA
The DNA here is from genome assembly GCF_011045835.1 of Proteus terrae subsp. cibarius. Classification (NCBI taxonomy): domain Bacteria; kingdom Pseudomonadati; phylum Pseudomonadota; class Gammaproteobacteria; order Enterobacterales; family Morganellaceae; genus Proteus; species Proteus terrae. The sequence goes on along the minus strand of NZ_CP047349.1, from coordinate 1,741,052 downwards.
GCCAGATCTATTTTTTTGGCCTAGGAACCATTTACCAAATTGTGTTAGCGATTGTCGTAGCGCTTGTCACTGAAACACTCTGCGTAAAACTCAAAAAAGAAGATCCTTTACTGTATCTGAAAGACAACTCAGCGTTGCTGACTGGCGTATTACTCGCCATTAGTATTCCACCTCTAGCGCCGTGGTGGATCATTGTGTTAGGCACTTTTGTTGCCATTGTTATCGCAAAACATATTTATGGTGGCTTAGGGCAAAATCCATTTAATCCAGCAATGGTGGGTTATGTGGTTTTACTTATCTCATTCCCAGTACAAATGACATCATGGATGCCTCCAGTTGAATTACAAACTGTCTCTTACAATGTAATGGATAGTTTAAGTATCTTCTTTACTGGACATACATCATCTGGCTTAACGCTTGAAGATTTAAGACGCTCTGTTGATGGAATTACACAAGCAACGCCTCTTGATAGTTTTAAAACAGGCTTATTAACGCACTCTATTGATGAAGTGTTAGCGACACCTATTTTACAAGGTGAATTTGCGGGTATTGGCTGGCAATGGGTGAATGTAGCTTATTTAGTTGGTGGATTAATTCTGCTTTATAAACGCATTATTAGCTGGCATATCCCTGTTGCGATGATTTCTGTATTAGCACTATGCTCGGTTATTAGCTGGGGCATTGATCCTACACGTTACTCACAACCGCTATTACAAATTTTCTCTGGAGCAACCATGCTAGGGGCATTTTTTATTGCCACTGATCCGGTTAGCGCCTCAACAACGCCTAAAGGTCGTTTAATTTATGCAGGAATGATTGGTTTATTAGTTTGGGTTATCCGCGTTTATGGTGGCTATCCAGATGCCGTCGCGTTCTCTGTATTACTTGCCAATATCGCTGTACCTCTTATTGATAGCTATACACGCCCTCGTGTTTACGGGCATTAATGCTAAGGAGAAAATGATGATCGAAATCTTAAAACGCCATGGACTCACATTAGCAATCTTTGCTGCTTGTACTACAGGTTTGACAGCAGTGGTCTATCACCTGACGGCAGATACCATTGCAGAGCAAGTAGCCTTAGAGAAACAAAAACTATTGGATCAAGTGATCCCCAAAGCGATGTATAACAATTCGCTTTCTAAAGATTGTTATCTTCTTACAGCACCAGAGTTAGGTAATACCAAGCCCCATAAACTGTATGTTGCCCGTTTAGACGGCAAGCCAATTGCTGCCGCGTTAGAATCTACGGCACCCGATGGATATTCAGGCGCCATTGAACTTCTTGTGGGTGCCGACTTTAAAGGAAATGTCCTTGGTGTGCGTGTTACTGCCCATAATGAAACACCGGGGCTAGGTGATAAAATTGAAACTCGTATTTCGGATTGGATCACGACACTGAGTAATAGATTCATTTCCAGTGAAAACGATCCGCACTGGGCAGTAAAAAAAGATGGCGGCGATTTTGATCAATTCACGGGTGCGACGATCACCCCTCGTGCTGTCGTCAACTCATCAAAGCGTACTGCGTGGTTAATACAATCTTTACCAGAGAAACTAGATACACTCTCTGTCTGTGAGGCAAATTAATATGAACTCAATTAAAGAGCTCTTTTCTCAAGGGCTATGGAAAAATAACTCAGCTTTAGTGCAATTACTTGGGTTGTGCCCTTTACTTGCGGTTTCCTCAACAGCAACAAACGCCTTAGGCCTTGGTATTGCGACAACATTAGTCCTATTTTGCACAAATGTGGCCGTTTCTAGCTTACGTCGTTGGGTTCCTTCTGAAATTCGTATCCCAATTTATGTTATGATAATTGCGTCAGTCGTCAGCGCTGTACAATTACTGATCAACGCATACGCCTATGGCTTATATCAATCTTTAGGGATCTTCATTCCATTGATCGTCACTAACTGCATTGTTATTGGTCGTGCTGAAGCTTTTGCGGCTAAGAATGAAGTTTTTCCTTCTGCTATTGATGGCCTAGCGATGGGGTTAGGTGCAACTGCTGCGCTCTTTGTTTTAGGTGCTATACGTGAAATATTAGGTAACGGTACATTATTTGACGGGGCTGATTTACTATTAGGTGAATGGGCTCAAGTATTAAGAGTTGAGATAGTACATTTAGACTCACCCTTCTTACTTGCTATTTTGCCACCGGGTGCTTTTATCGGCTTAGGCTTTATGTTAGCAGCAAAATACCTAATTGATGAAAGACAGAAAAAGCGCAGCGCTTCGACAACTAAAACTTACGAAAAAGAACAAGGCTGTGGTAGTCATATCGTTAAAAATTAATTTGTGAGCATAATGAATCAAGCAAAACGTATTGAAATTCTAACTCGGTTGCGCGATGACAATCCGCAACCAACGACAGAGCTAAAATTTGACTCTCCGTTTGAACTATTGATCTCCGTATTACTCTCTGCACAAGCCACCGATGTGAGTGTTAATAAGGCAACAGCTAAGCTTTACCCTGTTGCCAATACACCGCAGGCGATACTCACTTTAGGCGTCGATGGTCTTAAGAAATACATTAAAACCATTGGTCTATATAATACTAAAGCTGAAAATGTGATTAAGACATGTCAAATCTTAGTCGATAAACATAACAGCGAAGTTCCTGAAAACAGAGAAGCCCTAGAAGCTTTACCCGGCGTCGGTCGTAAAACAGCAAATGTCGTTTTAAACACAGCATTTGGTTGGCCAACAATCGCTGTCGATACGCATATCTTTAGAGTGAGTAATCGCACAGGTTTCGCCCCAGGTAAAAATGTCAATGAAGTCGAACAGAAACTGTTAAAGGTTGTTCCGGCAGAATTTAAAGTTGATTGTCACCATTGGCTTATTCTTCATGGTCGTTATACCTGTATTGCACGAAAACCGCGGTGTGGCTCTTGTATTATTGAAGATCTTTGTGAATTTAAAGAAAAAACAGATCCTGAATAATTTTTTACTGATTTGTCTGTTTTGCTGATGCAATATTACTTGCGTCACTACACACAATCGAATAAAACTATTGCCCACTTTTATTATTAAAACTGCCGACTTTCCGGAAAAATATGTTTCAAGACAATCCGCTGCTTGCACAGCTAAAACAGCAACTCCATGCCCAGACACCGCGCGTGGAAGGCCTTGTAAAGGGAACAGATAAAGGCTTTGGCTTCCTTGAAGTTGATGGTCAGAAAAGCTATTTTATCCCCCCTCCACAAATGAAAAAAGTGATGCACGGCGACCGAGTTATTGCTGCAGTTCATACAAACGGCGATAAAGAGTCAGTTGAACCTGAAGAATTAGTCGAGCCGTTCTTAACACGTTTTGTCGGCCGTATTCAGAAAAAAGAAGGTGATAACCGTCTGTGGATAATTCCAGACCACCCTCTTTTAAAAGACGCTATTCCCTGCCGTCCTGCTCAAGGATTAACACATAGCTTTGTTGATCAAGATTGGGCCGTTGCTGTAATGCGTCGTCACCCTCTTAATAAAGGTGATAAAGGTTTTCAGGCAGAAATAACCGACTATATCACGGATAAAGATGATCACTTTGCTCCTTGGTGGGTGACCTTAATGCGTCATCAACTTGAACGTGATGCGCCTGAAATGGGTAACGAAGCGCTGACATTACATGACACTTTGCCTCGTGAAGACCTAACTTCTCTCTCCTTTGTCACTATTGATAGTGCATCAACAGAAGATATGGATGACGCGCTCTTTATTCGTAAAGAAGAGAATGGTCAATTAACGCTATTTATCGCAATCGCCGATCCAACAGCTTATATTCTGCCAAATAGTGAATTAGATAAAGTTGCGGCACAACGTGCCCTGACTAATTATCTACCAGGCTTTAATATCCCAATGTTGCCTCGTGAGCTGTCAGATAACATTTGCTCATTACGCCCTAATGAAAAACGCCCTGCATTAGTTTGCCAAGTCAGCATCAATGAAGATGGTGCTCTGCTTGAAGATATTCACTTTTACTCTGCATGGGTAGAATCAAAAGCTAAGCTGGTTTATGACAATATTTCAGATTGGTTAGAAGGTGAAAATTCACAATGGCAACCTGAAAATGAAATGGTTCATGAGCAAGTAATGTTATTGAAAGAGATGTGTGAAAAACGTCATGAATGGCGTGAAAAGCATGCTCTGGTCTTTAAAGAACGCCCTGATTACCGTTTTATTCTTGATGAAGGCGGCAATGTTTTAGATATCGTGGCAGAAAAACGCCGTATCGCAAACCGCATTGTTGAAGAAGCAATGATCACCGCCAATATCTGTGCAGCAAAAGTACTAGCGAAAAACTTAGGTTTTGGCGTTTACAATGTTCATACAGGCTTTGATCCCGTCTATATCGATCAAGTCGTACAGACCTTAAAAGATAACGGTATTGAAACGACATCTGAAAGTTTGTTAACACTTGAAGGTTTCTGCCAATTGCGTCGTGAACTTGATAATCAGCCAAATCAATTCGTTGATAGCCGTATTCGTCGCTTCCAGAACTTTGCTGAAATCAAAGCTGAGCCAGGCCCTCACTTTGGATTGGGGTTAGAAGCTTATGCGACATGGACTTCACCAATTCGTAAATACAGTGATATTTTAAATCACCGTTTACTCAAAGCGATTATCAGCAAAGAAAGCGCTGAAAAACCGCAAGAAGAAGATGGCATTCGTATTGCAGAGCGTCGCCGTGCTAACCGTATGGCTGAACGTGATGTGGGCGATTGGTTATATGCTCGTTTCTTAAAACCTTTTGCTGGCACTGAAACACTATTTAATGCAGAAATTATCGATATTACTCGTGGTGGTGTTCGTGTTCGCCTAGTTGAAAATGGTGCTGTCGCTTTTATTCCTGCACCATTCTTACATGCCGTACGTGATGAAATCCAATGTAGCCAAGAGACAGGCACCGTTATTGTGAAAGGCGAAACCGCATATAAACTCAACGATGTCATTCCTGTTCGTATTGAAGATGTAAAACTAGAAACTCGTAATATCGTCGCTCGTCCTATCTAATAGGACTTAAATCGGTATACAATAAGGCTGATAGTTCGTTTTGAGCTATCAGCTTTTTTATATCTCTAGTTTTTAAATTAGTGATAAAAAGAGCATTCAAAAGAAAGGAAATGTTTTTATGTTGCATGGGAATTTTCTCTTGCATCATAAATTTAATAATTAATAAATGGATTAAATCAATGAAAGACAAAGTACAAATTAGTCGCTTTTTAAGTTATATCTTACGCCATGCTCCTGAAAGTATCGGTTTAACATTAGATGACCAAGGATGGGGAGAAATATCAAAATTGATCCCATTAGCACAGAAAAATGGAACTGCGCTAACCCTTGAATTAATTAAATATGTTGTAGAAACCAATGATAAAAAGCGTTTTGCTATCTCAGAAGATGGGCTTTTTATTCGTGCAGTTCAAGGCCACTCGCTTAAAACCACAATTGATTACCAAGCCATCACTCCCCCTAAAATACTTTTTCACGGTACAGCAACTCGCTTTCTCGACAGTATTTTTAAGCAAGGTTTAATTCCTAATGGTCGTCAATATGTTCATCTTTCACAAGATTATAAAACAGCCGTGAATGTTGGTGAGCGTCATGGAAAAGCTATTGTTTTAACGGTGGATAGTGAAAAAATGTTTAGTGAAGGTTTTGAGTTTTACCAGGCTGAGAATGGAGTCTGGCTAACACTTTCAGTGCCGGTGAAATATCTAAAAATAGATGAGAAAGAATAAAATGAAATACAAAAAAATAGGTGACATTGTCACCTATAATCTGTTAAATAAATCAGCCACCAGCGAGTTTAACTTTCATTCCTTTGGCTTCTAATAGCGATTTAATTAAATCACGTTTATCGCCTTGGATCTCAATTAAGCCGTCTTTTACACTGCCACCACAACCACATTTTTTCTTCAGTTCAGCCGCCAGTTTAGCTAACTCTGCATCATCCAGATCGATACCTGAAACAACGCAAACACCTTTACCTTTACGTCCACTAGTTTGACGCTGAATACGCACAATACCATCACCAGTAGGGCGAGCCGGCTTTTGCTCTTCTTCTTTAATGCGACCCGCATCTGTGGAATAAACCAAACGAGAGTTATTATCCATGTTAAATTACATACCTTGTATAGAACGATTAATTTGATGCAGTGTTTCAAGAGGGTTATCGCTACGCGTGATAGGACGACCAATCACCATATAATCAACACCGGCTGCAATAGCTTGCTCTGGTGTCATTACGCGACGCTGATCGCCAACATCACTTCCTGCCGGGCGAATACCCGGAGTGACTAATAAGAAATCATCACCACAAACTTGTTTAAAACGCATTGCTTCATGCGCAGAGCAGACAACACCATCAAGACCACAAGATTTTGTCAATAATGCTAAACGTTCAGCTTGTTCTGCAGGCGTCAATGTTATTCCCAATTCAATTAAATCAGATTGGTCCATACTGGTAAGTACTGTCACTGCCGTTAAAAGTGGCGCATCTTTACCAAAGGCTGTAAGGCTTTCTTTGGCTGCACGCATCATACGACTTCCACCACTCGCATGTACATTGACCATCCATACACCTAAATCAGCGGCGGCGGCGACAGCTCTTGCAACGGTATTGGGAATATCATGGAATTTCAAATCTAAGAAAATATCAAACCCTTCTTTTTGTAACTGAGTCACAAATTGAGGCCCAAAACGGGTAAACATCTCTTTACCAATTTTTAAACGACAAGATGCGGGATCGATACGTTGTGCAAAATCTAATGCACTTTTTTGGTCTTCATAGTCTAGTGCTACAATAACGGGCGCGCAGGTAAGCTCGGGCGATTTTTTATCACAATGAAATGACATTTTAGGGCCTTTATTTATAAAGAGACTATTAAAAAAGTGACATCGTCACTGACCATCTAAACCGCGAATAGGTTTAACGGTATCCCATGAACGACAGGATGGACAATGCCAATATAATGCATGAGAGGTAAAGCCACATTTATGGCAACGATAATCTGGTTTTGTGCGAATTTGTTCACCAACCATATAGCGTAATAAGATAAGGCTCTCTTTGGCGCGTCCTTCTTCCGCCTCTGCTAAATGGTAACGCATTAAGCGATAGAACAGGCGCATGGTTGGATGACGTTCTAATTGGCGATTAATGTATAACTGAGCCGCTTCAATACCTTCTTTAGCTTCAATAATGTCAGCAAGGTAAAGTTCAGCAATCGCACCACAATTACTATCCACACATTGACGTAAATAAGTTTCCCAGCGAGAAGTATCGCCTTGAGATTGGAAACATTCAAAAAGCATAGGTAAGGTTTCACTGACCATCTCTTTATCTTGCTCAATGACTTTCATTAAAACATCAATGGCTTTTTGCTTATCATCACGAGCAATATAGATACGACCATACATAATTGAAACACGAGCACAAAGTGGATCCATTTGCCCTGCTTTTTGCAACAAATTAAGCGCATTATCAAGATTATCACTGCTCATTTCTTGAAGTGCCAATTCACAATAAAAATGTGAAATTTGTTCTTTTAATTCATGCTGACCTAACTTCACCAATTTTTCAGCCGTTTCTATGGCTTTCCCCCAATCACTGGTTAACTGGTAAATAGCAAGCAAAGACTGTAGCGCACTTTGGCGAAATTCTTGTTCATCAATAAGTTGCTGAAACATATTTTCAGCACGATCGTAAACACCCGCCGCCACATAGTCGCGACCTAGCTGTTGAACAGCAAGTAGGCGTTGATCAAAAGAAAGTGCAGCACTCTCCATTAACGATTGGTGGATACGAATAGCTCGTTCAACTTCGCCACGAGAGCGGAAAAGGTTACCTAAAGTAAGATGAGCCTCAAAAGCGGAGCTATCTTCTTTAAGCATTTCGAGGAAAAGATCAACCGCTTTATCTTGTTGATCAGAAAGTAAGAAGTTAACACCCGCCACATACTCACGTGACAGGCGATCGGCGTTCTGCTGTTTGTCCTGTTGAGCGCCACGACGCCCCATATACCAGCCGTAAGCCGCAGCGACAGGTAATAACAGAAACAGCAATTCTAGCATCAGCTATCGTCCTTATTTCGTAGCAGAAGCAACCGTTGGGCGACTTTCTTGGTTTTCTTGTTTTGTTTGAGCGCTTTCAAGACGTTTAATTTTACGTTTTGCTCGGCCTAATGATAAGCGTGCACGTAGATAAAAAACACCACTTACAATCCAGCCAAGTACAAAGCCTACACCAAACAGGGTCGCTAACAAGGTAGAAATACGATATTCATCTTGAGCAATAAGGTAATTAAATGTGACTACCTGATCGTTATTTGTGCCTAAAGTCATGGCGATCACCACGATGGCAAGAACAAGAATAACCAAAATAAAAAGTAGGACTTTTTTCACATTATTTCCTTTTTTATTCTCTTTTCTTTAGTAGACAGATAAAGGTAGCATTTTCACTGCGCACAAAGAAAGTGATTTCTTAGAATCATCTGATTTTCGTATATTTTTTCACATAAATATCGAAAAAGACATTCTGTATCTCAAAAATAAGGGCTATCGTTAGGATTTGAGCAATAAACGTCGCTCAATCACCTTAAATGCACACCAAACCAGCACTGTGCTGATAAGAATACCGACAATCACATCAGATGCCCAGTGCATTCCTAATACAATACGCCCTACCGTGACATCAATTCCCCATAATAACCCGAGTGACGCTAAAAAATAATGACGACGCAACATAAAAAGTGCAAAAACAAATAATGCGAGTGTGGCAGAAAATAAGCTATGACCCGACGGAAAAGCATAACCCGTTTCAGCTTTCCAATGTTTAAGTTGCCATTCAGGGATTACTGGTGAGTTAGCTAATCCATTTTGAAGCAATTGTTCTCGCTCTGGTCTTGAAACTTGATAAAAAGCCTCAGAGCTAATGTGCAAACTTTCACTAACCCAAACAACGTAAGGACGAGGCTCTTTTACTGTGTTTTTAACCGCAACCTTAATTAATTGTCCAATAGCCAATGTAGCAATAATTATCACGGCTAATTGAATAAAATGGTTACGTTTTAATTTTAAAACCATAAAGAGCAACGCTAAAAAAACAACAATAGTCACAGCCCCCCAAGGTTTTGCTGCACTATCTGCTATCCATAATGTACTTATACCGCCTAAAGGATGGTCGGTAGGTTGCCATTTCCACCCCAATATCAACACAACACTCGGTATGATTAAGAGCAACATACTGCCTAATAGAACCAACTTTGTTATTTGCTTATTCAATATATTGCCCCTTCTTAAATACAAATATTATCTTCCGTTCACAGCTAAAGATTATCAGTATAAACGATGCAAGTTTAGCAATAAATCATTATGCAAGAAGGCGCAAAATCTGATAATTTGTAATGGTGTGAATTTATAAGTGTGTGTTACCCCATTTCCTTGCCTATTAGACATGGAAGCATTTCAGTGTTTTATTTCTCTTTGTTCTCGTTATAAAGTGTATAATCTTGAACGAGAGTTTCACCTGAAATTATGAGTCAAAAATAATGAAATTAAGACGTATCGCAGAAGCAAAACTACCTACCCCTTTTGGTGAGTTTTTAATGGTTGGTTTTGAAGAAATCGCAACAGGAAAAGATCATGTCGCACTTGTTTACGGTGATATTTCAGGCTCAGAGCCCGTATTATCTCGTATTCATTCAGAGTGCTTAACGGGCGATGCTTTATTTAGCCTGCGTTGTGATTGTGGTTTCCAACTTGAAGCTGCGCTTTCACAAATCAGCAAAGCGGGTCGTGGCGTATTACTTTATCATCGCCAAGAAGGCCGAAATATTGGATTACTAAATAAAATACGCGCTTATGCACTACAAGATAAAGGATTAGATACCGTTGAAGCGAACCTCGAGTTAGGTTTTAAAGCTGACGAACGTGATTTTACCCTTTGTGCTGACATGTATAACCTATTAGGTGTTCATGAAGTTCGGTTATTAACCAATAATCCGAAGAAAATTGAAATCATGAAAGCCGCAGGCATTAATGTTATCGAGCGGGTGCCATTGATCGTTGGACGTAATCCAAGCAATGCGCATTATCTTGATACTAAAGCCGATAAAATGGGTCATCTTCTATTTAAGAAAGCGCAATAATAAAGTAACAACACAGCATTAATTATTTTCAAATCCGAGTCTGAGTCGCTCGGATTTTTTATTTATCACTTTACTCTATTGCCTTGTAAATTCATTCTTTATCTATTTTTCTCTGCTTATATTTTGTTCTTTTTTACTGCTCTTTCATCATTAAATTATATCATGTGAAAATTTGTCATATGCGATTTCATTGACTATCAATCTTATTCTAAGTTATTTATTAATAAATAAATTTTCATAGGAATGCATTATGCCATTACATTTTTCTGGTAGGATCCTCGGCGCACTATTATTAGCAGGAACGTTATTAACTGGTTGTGATAATAGCGATAAAACCAGCTATTCAATCAAGGTTGGTGTAATTAATGGTGCTGAACAAGATGTGGCTGAAATTGCCAAAAAAGTCGCAAAAGAAAAATATGGCTTAGAGGTTGAATTGGTGAGCTTCAGTGGCTCTTTATTACCTAACGATCCCACAGCAAATAAAGAGCTTGATGCCAATGTTTTTCAACATCGCCCTTTTCTTGCCCAAGATAATCAATCTCGTGGTTACAATTTAGTCGCAGTTGGTAATACCTTTGTTTTTCCTATGGCTGGCTATTCAACAAAAATTAAGCATCCTTCGGAGTTAAAATCAGGCGATACCATTGCCGTTCCTAACGATCCTACCAATTTAGGTCGAGCATTACTGCTATTAGATAAAGAAAAGCTGATTACATTAAAACCAAACAGTGGTTTATTGCCTACGGCTATCGACATTATTGATAATCCACTTAAACTTAAAATTATGGAGCTAGAAGGCGCACAATTACCACGAGTTTTAAACGATCCAAAGGTGACTGTCGCAATTATCAGTACAACTTACATACAGCAAATTAATTTATCTCCTACCAAAGACAGTATTTTTATTGAAGATAAAAACTCTCCTTACACCAATATTATTGTGACAAGAGAAGAGAACAAAGACGCTGATAACGTGCGGGATTTTATTAAGGCTTACCAATCACCCGAAGTTGCCACCGCGGCCGAAACCATTTTTAACGGCGGCGCAATTCAGGGCTGGTGATAGAAGCTCAATTTAGCATCAGGTCTTCTTTCAAAATACCAAGCATCATCTAAAGCAATATCTATACGAGGAATATAACGCCCCATTATTTTTATAATGAGGCGTTTGATTTATTACAACTAAACCTAATTAAAGCATATTACGAATAACATAATGCAATATGCCACCGTGTTGGAAATAGGCTAATTCAGTTTGAGTATCAATACGACAACGCGCCATAATGGTTTCAGTGCGATTATCTGCGAAAGTAATATTAACTGCGACATCTTGGCTCGGTGTTAATGCATTAAGCCCTGTGATCTCAATTTTCTCATCACCTTTTAAGCCCAATGTTTGACGTGTTACCCCTTTAGGAAACTCTAAAGGTAAAACTCCCATACCGATCAAGTTGGAACGGTGAATACGCTCAAAAGAGCCTGCGATAACGACTCGTACACCTAATAAACGTGTTCCCTTCGCAGCCCAGTCTCGACTAGAGCCTGAACCGTATTCACTACCAGCAATAATCGCTAATGGTGTATTTTCTTGCTGATAACGCATTGAGGCGTCATAAATAGCCAGTGTTTCACCTGTTGGGATATGCTTAGTAAAACCACCCTCTACTCCAGGCACCATTTCGTTACGAATACGAATATTGGCAAATGTGCCTCGCATCATGACTTCATGATTACCGCGCCTTGATCCATAAGAGTTAAAATCTTTCGGCTCGACACCGTGTTCACGTAAATAACGTCCCGCTGGACTATCCGCCTTAATATTACCCGCAGGTGAGATATGATCAGTTGTCACCGAATCACCTAAAATAGCCAAAATACTGGCTTGATGAATATCTTTAATTGGCGCTGGTATTTTTGACATTCCTTCAAAGAAAGGAGGATGTCGAATATAGGTAGAATCGGGCTGCCAATCATAGACAGGTGTATCTTGTGTTTTCAGTGATTTCCATGTTTCATCACCTTCAAATACAGCGGAGTACTCTTTATGGAACATTTCTGTTTTAACTTTCTCAACAGCATCAGCAATCGCTTTACTATCAGGCCAAATATCTTTTAAATAAACAGGATTGCCCTGTTTATCTTTACCTAATGGCTCTTTAGTGAGATCGATATTCATATTTCCTGATAAAGCATAAGCAACCACTAAAGGCGGTGAGGCTAACCAGTTGGTTTTCACTAAGGGATGAATTCGACCTTCAAAGTTACGGTTACCAGATAATACAGCCGCAATAGTTAAATCATTATCCTTAATTGCACTTTCAATCGGTGCTAATAAAGGTCCTGAGTTACCAATACATGTTGTGCAACCATATCCCACAAGGTTAAATCCTAATTCATCAAGATAAGGGGTTAATCCTGCAAGATTAAGATAATCCGTGACCACTTTAGAGCCTGGAGCCAAAGAAGACTTAACCCAAGGTTTACGCTGTAATCCTTTTTCTACCGCATTTTTAGCCAGTAATCCGGCAGCCATTAAAACATTAGGGTTTGATGTGTTGGTACATGATGTGATCGCTGCAATAACGACAGCACCATCAGTTAACTCAAATGCTGGATAATCATCGATTTTTACTTGAGGAGTATTCGCCAGTGGTTTCTTATTAGTTTCAAGATCTACTGCCGCTTTAAATGCTTTCGGAACATTAGGTAAATTAACTCTATCTTGAGGACGTTTAGGCCCAGCAAGGCTTGCTTCAACAGTTCCCATATCTAGCGATAAAGTTGACGTAAAGATAGGCTCATCGCCAGTATGGCGCCATAAACCTTGTTCTTTACTATAAGCTTCAACAAGCGCAATTTCTTGTTCTTCACGTCCTGTTAAACGTAAATAATCAAGGGTGATATCATCGATTGGGAAAAATCCGCAGGTCGCACCATACTCTGGTGACATATTCGCTATTGTTGCGCGATCAGCTAAAGGTAACGATGCTAAACCGTCTCCATAGAACTCTACAAATTTACCAACAACACCATGAGCACGTAACATCTGGGTGACGGTTAAAACCAGATCAGTTGCGGTGATCCCTTCACGTAATTTTCCTGTCAATTTAAAGCCAACAACATCAGGAATTAACATGGAGATAGGTTGACCTAACATTGCAGCTTCTGCTTCAATGCCTCCTACCCCCCAACCTAGGACACCAAGACCGTTGATCATTGTGGTGTGAGAATCCGTGCCAACTAAGGTATCTGGATAAGCCACATGACGTCCATTTTGCACTTCAGACCAAATAGCTTTACCTAAGTACTCAAGGTTTACCTGATGGCAAATTCCTGTACCTGGTGGCACAACACGGAAGCGTTCAAAGGATTGCTGTCCCCAACGTAAGAAAAGGTAGCGTTCATAGTTACGCTCCATTTCAATTTCCACGTTTTCAGCAAACGCATTTTTACTGGCATATTCATCAACCATAACTGAGTGATCGATAACCAAATCAACAGGTGATAATGGATTGACTTTATCCACTTGCCCACCCAAAGATTTCACTGCTTCACGCATAGCGGCTAAATCAACGACCGCAGGTACACCGGTAAAATCTTGCATAAGCACCCTTGCAGGTCGATAAGCAATTTCACGTGATGCATGCGCTGTTTTTTGCCACTCAACCAACGCCTTAATGTCCTCTTCAACAACAGTTTCATTGTCGAGATAACGCACTAAGTTTTCTAGTAACACCTTCAGAGATTTAGGAAGGCGGGTAATATCGCCTAATTGACGGGCAACTTCTGAAAGACGGTAATACTCATATTCTTGAGATCCGACTAAGAGCGTGGAATGGCTCTCTTTTTTCAAACGTAACGACATAGCTCCTCCTTCTTATTTTTATACTGACAGCATGTTTAAACCATCAAAATAGGTAAGGTTATCTATTAAACATATCATATAACATTGAATTTCGCTTAAAGATCACACGATTTGTTAACGCAATGTTATGACTGTCATGATGTTAATAAATTTTAGTCTCTAGATTTTCACTTAATTAGACTTTAATGGCGGAGGTATAACTGTGTAAGGATAATATTTATGAATAACAAACAATCTGATTTACTAAAAAATATTATGAATGCCGATCGCTATTTTGCGGAGCCTGTTACACCGCCTTTTCCGCAAACCTTATCGATGAATGCATTACATTCTCAAAACATAAAAGATGCAGAAGGTTTAGTGCAGTTTATCATCGCATCACCAAAACCTTTTGAGCCTTCCGAAATAGAAAAAATGTCACAACTTAAAAATATTCAAATTGGACTCATTTCTATTATGGCAAACCATCTTGCTGCATTAAAAAAAGAGGATAATGAAGCCTATTATCGCCCTGAACATTGGTTAGATACCCTCAATCATTTACCCCTTCTAGGGCACAATAAAATCGAAACAAAAAAGCTTCATAAGCAAACCTTTGATTTTTCCGTTGCTCAAGCATTTATTCAGTTATTACTAGGTGCTGCAATCAATGCCACATCACCCGCACTTGGAGAGTTTATTGATTTCTTACGTACCCAAGGACAAAAAATAGAAGTCGGCTTACGAAAATCATTAGACAACTATCAAACGATAACTATTGCGGGGATCACAGAGATACTCAATCATAATAATCATCTTATTTTTGTTCCAAAGCTGAAAATTTTGAGTCTACGTTTTTCTTATCAATCAGCGAAAATGCTACTCGCCAGTTGTATAGGTCGTAAATTTACCCTCTCTTTAGAGTACACGACTATTACTTCTGTATTTGATGCTAGCGCACTTGATGATCCACTGATTAATCAGCAATTTTATGATTTTTTAAATAAATATCGTCAGTTAAGTATTGCAAAATCCGATGCTTTTTTTAGTGGGGATTTTTATTTGAAATGAGTAATAGCAGAAATTAGGTTTATGAACACGCTTGAAGGCGGGGATCACCCGCCTTTCAGTATTACACTAAGGGTAATTCGATATCTTTAAATAACTCTTCAATCTCTTCGTTAGTTCGCAATGCAACCGCTTGTTCAATCAAATTACGCGTAAGATGAGGGGCAAAACGCCACATAAAATCATACATATAGCCACGTAAGAAACCACTACGACGGAATGCAATTTTAGTGGTGCTATAACTAAACTTATCACGCATATCAATTGCGACTAAATCGCTATCGAGTACAGGATCAAATGCCATACTGGCAATCACACCAATACCTAAATGTAATCTCACATAAGTTTTAATAACATCCGCATCGGTTGCAGTGAAAACAATTTTAGGTTTTAACCCTACTTTACCGAAAGCATCATCAAGATCAGAACGCCCAGTAAAACCTTGGGTATAAGTGACAATATCGTAACCCGCAAGCTCTTTCAGCGTCACCTCTCGTTTTTGTGCCAATGGATGATCTTTTGAAACCACCACAATACGGTTCCAACGATAACAAGGTAACATCACTAAATCGTTATAAAGATGCAGTGATTCTGTCGCGATCGCAAAATCACTTTTACCTCTGCATACATCTTCAGCAATTTGTGTTGGCGACCCTTGGTTCATATGCAATGAAACATCAGGATAGCGCTCAATAAAACCTTTTATTACTGGAGGTAATACATAACGAGCTTGTGTATGCGTTGTTGCAATCGATAATGAGCCTCTATCTGGATAAGTGTGTTCACCCGCAGCAGACCGAATAGCTTCTGTTTTTGATAAGATTTCTCTAGACAGCCTTACAATTTCTTCACCCGCAGGTGTCACATGCGTTAGATGCTTACCACTACGAGAAAATATTTGTATACCTAACTCATCTTCTAACATGCGAATTTGTTTACTTATTCCCGGTTGAGATGTATACAAACGCTCTGCCGTGGTTGAAACATTTAAATCGTTATTCACCACTTCAACGATATAACGCAACTGTTGTAATTTCATGGAGAGGCTATCCCTTCAACAAAAGACTTATTATTCCGTTATTCTATTTATATTCATATAACTAAAAAGAATAATAAAGATGTAATATATAACCACTATATCACTTATTTCATTTCGGTCTAACGTAATTAATAGCGTTATTTAGGTTTTGTTATATCGAATAGTTATAAGCTATAAACAAGCATAAAAAAAGCCGACGTTCACTGTCAGCTTTTATTTCATAATAATGGTACTAAATTATTTAATCACACCGCATGCCATTCTTGCACCACCACCGCCAAGAGCCTCGGGATCATCAGAATAGTTGTCTCCCCCCACATGCACCATGATTGCTTTATCTTTCACTTGCTCAAGTTTGGTGAGTTTTGGCGCTAATACTGCATAATCTGCAACACCTTTGTCATTCACGACTAATCCTGGTAAATCACCTAGATGCCCATTTTTATTATAAGGCCCCAAGTGAACACCAACTTTTTCAGGATCTAAATGGCCACCCGCTTTTAAAGCGGGTACAGGTTTGCCATCTTTCATATCTGGTTCACAAGAACCATTAGCATGAATATGAAAACCATGAATACCCGGTGTTAATCCAGTGAGTTTTGGCGTAAATAACAGCCCATAATCAGTTTCAGTGATAGTGACAACACCAATATCGTTGCCAGCACCCGTTGGTAAGGCTTCTTTTAACGTGACATCTAACGTTGCAGCGCTCGCCACAGAAGTGAAGAGTAAGCCAGATAGTAACAAAGGCATCAGTTTCATAGTATCTCCGTCTTATTATTAGCAAAATAAAATATCAGACAAATAGAAATCAACCATTAATACTGTTTCAATATCTTTAATTAGCATACCTTCTAAATACAAAAAAGCGACTAACTCTCATTAGTCGCTTTTTTATTTAGCACGTAATGCCGATGTTATTTGGTTTTTTCAACCCATTTACCATCGACATAAAACGCAGACCAGCCTGTTGCTTTGCCATCTTTCTCTGAAGAAACATATTGCTGTTTTGTTTTACGGCTAAAACGCACAATCGTTGGGTTTCCTTCAGGATCAGCCACCGGCGCTTCTGCTAAATAACGCATTTTCTCTGCTAAACGGTCTTTAAAGCGAACCAGTTCTTCTACTTTTGGTGCACGCGTTTCTCTTGATTTAGGGAACGTGTTTGCAGCCAAGAATACGCCCGCAGCACCGTCTCGTAAGACAAAGTAAGCATCTGATTTTTCACATGGCAACTCTGGAAGCGGAACGGGATCTTCCTTCGGTGGTGCAATTTCACCGCTTTTTAAGATCTTACGGGTATTTTTACAATCATCATTAGTACAGCCCATGTATTTACCAAAACGCCCCATTTTCAGGTGCATTTCAGATCCACATTTATCGCACTCAATAACTGGACCTTCATAACCTTTTAAGCGGAACTCACCTTCTTCAACTTCATAACCATCACATGCAGGATTATTACCACAAACATGTAATTTACGATGAGTATCAATCAGGTAACTGTCCATTGCAGTACCACATTTCGGGCAACGACGACGAGCACGTAATGCGTTGGTTTCTGCATCTTCCCCTTCAAGAATATTTAATAATTCATCTTCAGGGATAAGGTTAATGGTTTGCTTACAACGCTCTTTAGGCGGTAAAGCATAGCCTGAACATCCTAAGAATACGCCTGTTGTCGCCGTTCTAATTCCCATATGACGAGAACAGGTTGGACATTCAATCGACGTAATAACCATTGGATTTGGTCGCATTCCGCCTTCTTCAGGATCTTTTTCAGCAATTTCTAATTGCTGACTAAAATCGGTGAAGAACGCATCTAATACCGCTTTCCAGTTTTCTTCATTATTAGCAACATGGTCGAGGTGATCTTCCATTTGCGCAGTAAAATCATAATTCATTAAATCGCTAAAATTCTCTTCTAAGCGATCGGTTACAATTTCACCCATTTTTTCTGCATAAAAACGACGGTTTTCAACTTTCACATAACCACGATCTTGAATGGTGGAGATGATAGATGCATATGTTGATGGACGGCCGATACCGCGTTTTTCTAATTCTTTAACTAACGTCGCTTCGCTAAAACGAGCTGGTGGCTTAGTAAAGTGCTGAGTAGGTTCTAATTCAGCTAAAGCTAGTTTTGCCCCTACATCAACGGCTGGTAAGGTTTTATCTTCATCTTTATTACGCATCGCTGGCATGACTTTCGTCCAACCTGCAAAACGTAAAGTCCGACCTTTAGCACGTAGTTTATAATCACCTGATTCGACTGTTAATGTGGTCGAATCGTATTTTGCCGGTGTCATTTGGCAAGCAACAAATTGATTCCAAATCAGTTGATATAAACGTTTGGCATCGTTATCCATATCTTTTAAAGATTCTGCGATAACGTTGATATCTGAAGGACGGATAGCTTCGTGCGCTTCTTGAGAATTTTCTTTGCTCGAATAAACGTTTGGCTCTTTCGGCAAATACTTGGCGCCAAAATTCTCATTGATATAATCACGCGCCATTTGAATTGCATCCTGACTTAAGTTAGTTGAGTCAGTACGCATATAGGTTATATAACCTGCTTCATAAAGGCGCTGAGCTAGCATCATCGTCTTTTTCACACCAAAGCTTAAGCGCGTACTTGCCGCTTGCTGTAAGGTTGATGTGATAAGTGGTGCGCTTGGCTTGCTGGATGTTGGTCTATCTTCACGATCTTTTACCGTGAAGGTCGCATTCTGTAATGCTTTAACCGCAACCTGTGTTTCATCAGATGAAACAGGGTTGAAGGCTTTATCATTATAATGCGTGACTTCCATACGCAATGGCTGTTCATCAGGCGTTAACAGTGACGCGTGTAATTGCCAATATTCTTCGGGAACAAAGGCTTTAATTTCACGCTCACGTTCAACTAAAAGACGCACGGCAACTGATTGCACTCGACCCGCAGATAATCCACGAGCCACTTTTTTCCAAAGTAAAGGTGAAACCATATAGCCCACAACACGATCCATAAAGCGACGTGCTTGTTGCGCGTTAACGCGATCTATATTTAACTCACCCGGAGTTTGGAAAGCTTGTGTAATGGCATTTTTAGTGATTTCGTTAAAAACCACTCGACTAAATCGTTCATCATCACCGCCGATAACTTCGCGTAAATGCCACGCGATAGCTTCTCCTTCGCGGTCAAGGTCCGTTGCGAGATAGACATGATCAGCTTTCTCAGCCAATGCTTTTAGTTCAGCCACG
This sequence comes from Proteus terrae subsp. cibarius, assembly GCF_011045835.1. Taxonomy (NCBI): domain Bacteria; kingdom Pseudomonadati; phylum Pseudomonadota; class Gammaproteobacteria; order Enterobacterales; family Morganellaceae; genus Proteus; species Proteus terrae. The sequence continues at coordinate 1,721,716 of NZ_CP047349.1, read as the reverse complement.
ACTTTTTCTTTACCGGGTAGAATTTGATAATTCGCATTCCATCCGTTATAGGGATCAACTCCCATACGGCTGACTAAGGCTGATTTCTCATCCTTTTTAACTTTTTTCACGCCTTTCGTGGCGGATGAGTTTTCGCTCTTCTGGCTGCCAGAACCACTCTTTGGCAAATCACGAATGTGACCCACGCTAGATTTAACTACGTAGTCATTGCCAAGATATTTATTGATTGTTTTGGCTTTAGCCGGGGACTCCACGATAACAAGAGCTTTACCCATAATTACCTTTACCTAATTAAACTTTGTTATGACGGTATCGTTTAATACCTTCAACTAAAAAAATGTTTAAAATCTCTTTTTTATATTGCGTTAGTTTTGCAATATATCAACCTGTTTTTATTCAAAGCTTTTGTTCGAGCTCAAAACTCGTGACTTTTTTTGAGGTATTTTAATCACCTCATCGCTTTGATCGGGTACAGGCAAATCATTGTTTGCTACATATAGAGTAGCTAAGCTTTTAAAAATGCCACACTCTACCTGATAAAAAGTGAGGCGCAACAAATTATTTTTCTAAGGAGCACATATTATGTCAACACAAACTACACCGATTACAACAGAGATGCTACTTGAAAAAGCGAATAAAATCATATGTGAACATGAAGATTATATACACGGTATGCGTGCTGATTCGGTTGAACAGAAAGGTAATGTCCTCGTATTTAAAGGTGAATTTTTTTTAGATGAACAAGGTTTACCTACTGCAAAAAGCACCGCAGCATTCAATATGTTTAAGCATTTAGCTCATGTGTTATCTGATAAATACCATTTAGAATAAATCATCTTCGTGATTATTTTTATTTAATCACTAAAGTAAATTTATCGATAACAAAAAAAGAGGCTTTGCTTGCCAGTTATTGCATTCATTTAGATGACAATAACTGGCATAACCAAACAAAAATAAAGAATAAAAATTCATTTTGAACATAATGCGGATTTTCTGTCACATCTCAACTCACGATTACACTTACCTATCAATACAATCAGTAATATCAATTATTTTTATTTTCTATTTACGGTTATATTGAAACCTCCTAGAAAGAGGAAATATTTACCCTGTTGTTGTTATAAGCAATATCAATTATTTCTTTGATTGCCAGTGAAATTTTCACTGGCTTTTTTTTTGTCTTATCGAAATAAAAGCTTTTAGAATAGAATATTTATTTGAAAGATTAGGGAATAGTGATAGGTAAGAAAATATGATATCAGCAATAATCCGTATCGCTGATATTATTTATAGTGTACTTATTGACTTATAGTAGCGGTTTTTTACTTCTTTGTACCCAACGCATCATCAGTTTATCAATGCTTTCCACTGCACCGCCTGTAACACGTTCGACCATTTTCTTCTTGGTAACATATTGGACAGAGAGAACTTCAAAATCATTAATATGGCCGATCAACCAATCATCACTCACACCAACTTCATCAATTAAGCCTCTGTTTAGTGCTTCTGAGCCGTACCAATACTCACCGGTTGCAACACTATCGATATCAAGTTGAGGGCGATATTTATGCACAAATGATTTAAATAACAGATGTGTTTCATTTAAATCTTGCTTAAATTTCTCACGTCCTTCTTCGGTATTTTCGCCTAATAGAGTTAATGTGCGTTTATATTCGCCAGCAGTATGTAACTCAACATCAATATCATTTTTCTTGAGTAAACGGTGAATATTAGGGATTTGAGCCACAACACCAATCGAGCCAATAATCGCAAATGGTGCAGCAACAATTTTATCTGCTACACATGCCATCATATATCCTCCGCTGGCAGCCACTTTATCGACAACCGCAGTCAGTTTAATGCCTTTTTCTTTTAAACGCGTTAACTGAGCTGCTGCTAACCCATAACCATGAACCATACCACCCGGACTTTCTAAACGCAGTAATACCTCATCACCCGATTGTGCAACAGAAAGAATAGCACTGATTTCTTCACGTAATGCACCCACTTCGTGGGCATCCATGCTACCGTTAAAATCAAGCACATATAAACAAGGTTTTACAACGCCTTTTTTACCTTCTTTCGCATTGTTTTTACTCTGTTTATTCTCTTTTTTCTGTTGCTTCTTAAATGCTTTATACCAGACTTTTAATTCAGCATCGTCCATTTTCGCTTGTTGCATAACGCGCTGTTTTTCTTCATAGGCTTCAGCAAGATCTGTGACTCTTAATGTCCCTTTACGATTTTGCTTTTTATTTCCAATCACGACGAAAAACAACACGATAGCGATAATCGCCACAACAACAGTGACAATTTCTGCTAAAAACAGTCCATATTGCAAAATATATTCCACAAAGACCTCTTTTTAAGGTTAATAACACTGACTCAAATCAATACGCCTAGTTTAACGAAATTCTGCTTTAGCGCCAGCAACAAAGGCATGATTATGTTTAATACCATAAAGAAAACAGCCATAAATTGTAAACAAAAAGTCAGACTAAACTGGTCGCTAGACAAATAAGACGTTACACTTTATTTACTTTTTACTAGACAGGATATCAATATGTTGCAATATCAACCCGATCATAGCGTGCTAAAAGATAAAATTATTCTAGTAACAGGTGCTGGTGATGGCATAGGAAAAGAAGCTGCTCTAACTTATGCGCAATACGGCGCAACACTTATCTTATTAGGCCGTACTCTATCAAAACTTGAGGATGTTCAAGAAGAGATAATCACATCAGGTGGCCAACAACCTATGTTATATCCACTTGACCTACTTACAGCGACAGAGAACGATTTTCAGCAATTTGCAGATACTCTCGTTAAACGCTTCCCTCATATTGATGGTGTATTACAAAATGCTGGTTTATTAGGTGTTGTTGAGCCTATCATTAATCAACCAAGCAACCTTTGGCATGACGTTATGCAAGTTAACGTTAATGCGACATTTATGCTCACAAAAGCCCTATTGCCATTGATGCTCAAAGCGCCTCATGCGAGTCTTATCCTCACGACATCCAGTGTGGGTCGCCAAGGTCGCTATGGTTGGGGGGCTTACTCTGTATCAAAATTCGCAACAGAAGGCTTTATGCAGGTACTTAATGAAGAATATAACGAAAGTACTTTGCGTATTAACTGCATCAATCCTGGTGGTACTCGTACAGCAATGAGAGCGAGTGCATTCCCTGATGAAAATTCACAAAAGCTAAAAACACCTAAAGATTTGATGCCGTTATATCTCTATTTGATGAGTGATGACAGTATTGATGTGAAAGGACAATCTTTAGATGCACAACCTGGCCGTAAAGCTGGCCCTGCTGAATAACGTAATCTAAGCTCGAGGTAGTTCAATGAATGATGCACAACACCAAAAACGCCAACAACGTTTAAAAGAAAAAGTAGATACCCGAATTGAGCAAGCTCAACGAGAACAAGGTATTGTGATGATTTTTACTGGTAATGGTAAAGGAAAAACAACCGCAGCTATGGGTACTGCAACCCGCGCAGTTGGTCATCAAAAAAAGGTTGGTGTTGTGCAATTTATTAAAGGAACTTGGGAAAACGGTGAACGTAACCTACTGGAGCAATTTGGCGTACCTTTCTATGTAATGGAAACTGGATTTACTTGGGAAACGCAAGATAAAAGTGCAGATACAGCCGCCTGTTTAAATACATGGCAATATGCACTCAAACTGCTTAATAACCCAGAATACGATCTCGTTATTCTCGATGAAATTACCTATATGATTAGTTTTAACTATTTACCATTAGATGAGGTTATTTCAGCGATTAGCTCTCGCCCTTCTCATCAAAATGTCATTATCACTGGAAGAGGCTGTCATAGAAAATTAATCGATCTAGCAGATACTGTGACAGAAATGCGTCCTATTAAACATGCTTTTGATAGTGGGATAAAAGCACAAAAAGGCATAGATTGGTAATAATCTCTTACCACCTTTTCATTTATGTAAAAATGAATAATTATTTATATTAAAGCTGGCTCACTTAATATGCCAGCACCAAATATACGCCCTGTTTCATTTATCAGTTTAAAGTAAGCTTCTCTATCATCGAATATATCATTCTGTATTTGCTGATTATAAACCATAGCCATTGCCATTATATGAAAATGATATTCATTATAGTAATTTTGCTTTTCATTCGGATCACGTGAAGCTAAATAGGAATTGGTTATTTTATAAATACTTTTAGCCTCTTTCAGCATTTCGCCATTATTAAATTCAATATGACTCAATGTTGGAATAAAATCATCTGTTCGCGTATTTTCATCATTTATCCAGTTGTATTTATCTTTTTCTTTATGGGCTTCTAATAAATTACGTCCTGCATAAACATTAATACCATATGGCTTTCTTGATATAAAATCTTGAAATTCAGATTGGGAAAAACACTTAGTTAATACATTTACCACTCCCTTATTACTCCAATCAGGTAAATAAGTTGGGATAGGTTCATTTAATGGGATTTCACAGCGGAAAACATTATTATCAATAAACATAGCATCAGAGCTATTAATAGCACCATGCACAAGCTGGCCATTAATCCAAATGGAACGCATTGTTAAGTACAAATGCTCACTGCCTTCTTTAGGAGAAAAAATAGAAGTAAAACTATAGTAGATTTCCCTAGATGGATTAATTATTCCGCCATGATTACCGGGATAAATCATAAAGGTTTTCTTCGTTCCATCAGCATCAACTAATACATGTTTTCCATTCTCTAATTTTATTTCTTTCACTTCACCGGTATTAAGCCAAAAAGAATTATTATCTATTTGAAATACTAACGGTGTTGTTTTATTGTTACTAATATAAAACACGCCAGACTGTGAGTTTGAATTAGTCGTTGGCTCACAACCCGTAGTAAGAGTAGTCGCACATAACATTGTTGTTAAATAAAAAGAACGATGCATATATCGCGTATACCTTATCGTAAAATATACAAATAAAATATTATTTTAATAAAAATGACTTCTCATCTCATTAATCCGTGCATCATAGTTTCATTTATGGAAAAAAGAAAGCTATCAAAAAAAAGAAGCTCCCTATTCAATGGGTGCTTCTTTATGAAAGATGATATTTTAATTTAAAATAATAAATAATTATTCGCTAATTACTTTTTATTTCCTGCTGACTGGCGACGACTTGACGCTCTTTTAGCTGGTGATGTTGAAGTGCGTGCTGAAATCTTAGTATGACGCTTAACAGCACGACGGATCTGATTCGCTTTGATGCGACGCTGATCTTTTTCTACTGCAACTTTTGTTACTGTCTCGTCGTTTAATTCAACTAACTGACGTAAATAGTTGATTTGATCTAATCCAAGTTCAACCCAACCACCACGTGGTAAGCCTTTTGGTAAATCAATATCACCATAACGAACACGAATAAGGCGACTAACTTGTACACCAACCGCTTCCCACATACGACGAACTTCACGGTTACGTCCTTCTGTAAGAGAAACGTTATACCATTGGTTAATCCCTTCACCGCCACGATAAGAAACAGAGCGGAATGAAGCTGGACCATCTTCTAATTGTACACCGCGAGTTAACTGACGAATTTTGGCATCATCAATTTCACCAAAAACCCGTACTGCGTATTCACGCTCAACTTCGCGGCTAGGATGCATTAAACGGTTAGCTAATTCACCATCTGTTGTAAATAACAGTAATCCACTGGTATTTACATCAAGACGACCCACTGCAATCCAGCGAGCACTGTTAAGGCGAGGAAGGCGTTGGAAAACAGTCGGGCGACCTTGTGGATCACTGCGAGTACACAGTTCACCTTCAGGCTTGTAATAAGCAAGCACACGACAAACATCTTTTTGTGCTTCACGAATATTTAGAATACGTCCATCTAAGCGGATTTTTGCTGTAGTGGTGACATCAATACGATCACCTAATTTCGCTTTTGTACCATCAATGCTGATACGTCCTTCTTGAAGATAACCTTCAATTTCACGGCGAGAACCGTGACCAGAACGAGCAAGGATTTTTTGTAATTTTTCAGTGCGTTGCGATTTATCGCTCATGAAACAACCTCATGTGTCGCCTTCACAGGCGTCATAAAAATAGAATTAATTTTTAAAAATCAATTAAATAAAAATAACCCATGTTTATTAAAATAAGAAATAAACACAGGTTTATTGATTCAATAGTGAACAATGTTGATGATTTTTCACATCAACATTGTGATAATAAATAGTGCCGATAAAACGATGTTGGCAAAACTATAGTGACAGCTTAACCGTTTGTCTGCTTATCAAGTTACTGTACTTAGCGCTTAAAATGCGCGTTGGTATAACTGATATCAAAAACAGTCACCGTGATTTTTATCGCAATGTATAAATTTAACACAAGCGATAGATCCCTTCACCTTTTATCTCTTTATCTCGTGATAAATTTCTTCGCTATTGAATTATTTACTTCCAAATTAGTTTAATCAACCAAATTGCTTACTGAAATGGCGTAATATCACCCGTACCTTCGCGTACGATAACAGGGGTATCTTCCGTTAAATCAATGACCGTTGTCGGTTTTTGTCCTAAATAACCACCGTGGATCACCAAATCAACTTGTTTACTTAATAAATCTTCGATTTCTTCCGGATCAGATTCCGCAAAATCATTGCCCGGTAAAATCAGGCTTGTTGACATTAATGGCTCACCAATGTTTTCTAACAATGCCAGTGCAATTGGGTTAGAAGGAACACGCAACCCTATGGTTTTACGCTTATCATTCATCAAACGCTTTGGTACATCTTTAGTTGCTTTTAAGATAAAGGTGTAATTACCTGGGGTATTATTTTTTATTAAGCGAAACACCACATTATCAACATAAGCGTAGTTAGCGATTTCGGACAAATCACGGCACATCAGTGTAAAATTGTGGTTTTTATCTAATTGGCGAATACGACAAATTCGCGTCATTGCATCTTTATTTTCTAAACAACAGCCTATAGCATAGCCAGAGTCTGTTGGATAAATCACCACACCGCCTTTGCGTAAAATATCAGCACTTTGTTCAATTAAACGAGCCTGCGGATTATCAGGGTGAATATAAAAAAGTTGGCTCATACATCCCTCAACGAATTTCTAATGTTACTCTTGCCATAGCGACCAAACGGGTTCGACGCCACTGGGTAACCATAAATTACGCCCCAATTCTATCCACGAGCAAGGGCGATGAAAGTCAGAACCTAACGAAGCTTTTAACCCATAAAGTTGTGCTAATGCTGCGTGTTGTTCCCGTTCTTGTGGTGGTTGTTGGCATTGTGCCACTTCGATTGCATCACCACCGAGTTGTTTAAAATAAAGCGTTAATCGTTTTAACCATTTAGAGGATAGACCATATCGTCCCGGGTGCGCTAATACTGCAACACCACCAGCTTCATGAATTGCCGTGACAGCGTCACCGATTGAACACCATTGTGGTGGTACATAACCGGTTTTACCTTTCGCTAAATAACGTTTAAACACTTTATTAACCGAGGCAACATGCCCTTCATTCACGAGAAAACGGGCAAAATGTCCTCTTGTCACTTGTCCACCATGCGCTAAGGCTTTTGCCCCTTCAAATGCATTTACAATACCTGCTTTTTCTAATCTCTCACCAATCATTATCGCTCGAGTTTCGCGACATTGACTTTGTGACAAAAGAAGTGCCTTGATTACGTTGTGGTTGATATCAATATTCAATCCAACAATATGGATTTCTATATTCTCCCACAAAGTCGATATTTCGACACCTGATATCAGGGTAAGAGGCAGATTTTTTTCTGCAATATAATCATTAGCAGGAGTAATCGCCGCCGTTGTATCGTGATCGGTAATCGCTAAGACATTAATTTGACGCTCTATCGCTCTATCAACCAATTCTTCTGGTGAAAGCTCGCCATCTGACGCGGTAGTGTGGCTGTGCAAATCATAAATCACTCTTAAATCAGATAGCACTTCTGTCATTGCTTCTCCCTTTTTACCTTAGCAAGATAATAATTTTTAAAGAGTATGCCATAAAGTACTTGACGAACCCAACGCAATCCAGTTTACTAGTACACAACACGAGCTAGTCTATTAACTTATTATCTGTCGTTAGCTGTAAGGAGATCTTATGAATATCAATCAACGTCTTATCGCTCTTTGGTGGCGCAATACTCTTTTATGGGCGGTTTGATCTCCGGCTTTACGTCAGTGATATCTAAAACCCGCCTACGCGGGTTTTTTTATGCATTAAAAATGGTTAGTAAAAAATAATATAGAGCGATAATAATGAATACATCACTTGCATTCTCATTTAACACCAAGGCAACGCCACTGCCTTACCACAGCGAACCAGCTTTACTTTTCAATACATTATGTGAAAACAAACATCACACACTGTTGTTAGAATCTGCACAAGTTGACACGAAAGCAAACTTAAAAAGTTTGTTAATTGTTGATAGCGCATTACGTATCAGTGCAGTAAAAAATCAAGTCACTATTGATGCATTAAGCGTTAATGGACAAGCTTTATTACCTGCATTAAAAATCGCACTAAAAGAAAAAGCTTTCTTAACACAAGAGAGCGATAAACAGTGTGTTTTTACCTTTTCAGCACCTGCACAAAATATTGATGAAGAAAGCAAATTAAAATCAGCCAGCGTATTTGATGCTTTACGCTTCTTTCTTGCTAATAAAGACACTAAAGATGCTAATGCTATTTTTGTTGGTGGTTTATTTGCTTACGATTTAGTCAGTGGATTTGAACCTATTCCTGAATTAGACACCATTTTTTCATGCCCTGACTACTGCTTTTACTTAGCAGAACAATTAATTGTGATTGATCATCAGAATAAAGATAGTCAGTTAATTTCTATTGCTTTTACTGATGATAAAACCGAGTGTCAACGCCTCACTTCGCGACAAACCGAATTAATTTCACTGGCCAAGCAACCATTAAAGCATCCTATTCGCCGTGCTTTAACAGCAGCAGAATCAACAATACAAGACAATATGGATGATAAAGGTTATGGCGATATCGTTGAAGCAATGAAAACCTATATTCGTCGTGGTGATATTTTCCAAGTTGTTCCATCACGTCGCTTTCAAGTTGCATGCCCTTCACCACTTGCCGCTTATCAAGTGTTGAAAGAGAAAAATCCAAGCCCTTATTTGTTCTATATGCAAGATGCCTTATTCACAGTATTTGGTGCATCACCAGAAAGTGCATTGAAATATCAAACAAGCGATCGACAAATTGAAATCTACCCAATTGCAGGAACTCGCCCAAGAGGACGTAATGCAGATGGTTCGATTAATACAGATTTAGACAGTCGAATTGAACTTGAAATGCGCACTGATACGAAAGAGCTTTCTGAGCATTTAATGTTAGTCGATTTAGCGCGTAATGATTTGGCACGTATTTGCCAAGCAGGTAGCCGTTATGTCGCAGAATTAACAAAAGTTGACCGTTACGCTTTTGTAATGCACTTAGTTTCAAGGGTCGTAGGCAAACTACGTGATGACTTTGATATTTTCCATGCTTATCAAGCATGTATGAATATGGGAACGTTGTCAGGTGCACCAAAAGTTAGTGCAATGCAATTAATTGCTCGTTATGAAAAAACAAAACGTGGTAGTTACGGTGGCGCCATCGGCTATTTTACTGGTGCAGGTGATTTTGATACTTGCATAGTTATTCGCTCTGCTTATGTTGAAAATAATATTGCAACTATTCAAGTTGGTGCTGGAATTGTGCTTGATTCAGACCCTCAAATGGAAGCTGAAGAAACACGTAATAAATCACAAGCGGTAATCAACGCTATTTTACAAGCTCATACTGATACACAACAGCAGGAGGCTTGCTAATGGCGACTATCTTACTGCTCGATAACATCGACTCATTTACTTATAACCTTGTCGATCAATTACGTAGCCTTGGCAATAACGTTGTGATTTATCGCAATAGCGTCACAGCCGATTTTATTGAACAAAAGCTACGTGAGCTTGATAACCCGATCTTATTGTTATCTCCTGGTCCAGGAACACCTTCACAAGCAGGTTGTATGCCTGAACTGTTAAAACGTGTATTAGGCACATTACCTGTGATTGGAATTTGCTTAGGTCATCAAGCCATTATTGAGGCTTACGGCGGCAAAGTTTCTTCATGTGGAGAGATCTTACACGGCAAAGCGACATTAGCTGAGCACGATAACAGCGAAATGTTTGTGAATTTGTCTAACCCTTTACCCGTAGCTCGTTACCATTCGCTTTCAGGAGAACAAGTTCCAGAACAGCTCATTATTAATGCGTGGTGCGATAACACTGTTATGGCGGTGCGTCACCGTCAACATAAAACTTGTGGTTTTCAGTTTCACCCAGAATCAATTTTAACCACAAAAGGCGCACAACTTTTAGAACAAACAATCGCATGGGCATTAACTCCTAAAGGAGACGCATAAAATGGAAACTATCTTCAATAAATTATTTAGCGCACAACAGTTAACATTAGAAGAAAGTCAAACACTGTTTAGCGCCATTATTCGTGGCGAGTTAACGGAATCACAATTAGCGGCAGTTTTGATCAGCATGAAAATGCGCGGTGAACATCCTCAAGAAATCGCTGGCGCAGCGCGGGCATTACTTGAAAATGCACAACCTTTTCCTCGCCCTGATTACACTTTTTGCGATATTGTCGGTACTGGGGGAGATGGTGCCAATAGTATTAATATTTCAACAGCAAGCGCATTTGTTGCGGCTGAAGTCGGTATCAAAGTGGCGAAACACGGTAATCGTAGCGTATCTAGTCGCTCCGGCTCTTCTGATTTATTAGCGGCTTTTGGTATCCCTTTAGACAGAAGTGCTGATGATGCACGCCAATTATTGGATGAAGTGGGTCTATGCTTTTTATTTGCACCTCAATATCACAGTGGTTTTCGTTTTGCCGCACCTGTTCGCCAACAACTGAAAACACGCACATTATTTAATGTATTAGGCCCTTTAATTAACCCTGCTCGCCCACCATTAGCATTAATTGGTGTATATAGCCCAGAGTTATTGATGCCTATCGCAGATACGTTAAAAGTTTTAGGTTATGAGCGTGCTGCCGTTGTTCACAGTGGCGGAATGGATGAAGTTTCATTACATGCGCCTACTCAAGTCGCTGAATTACGTAATGGTGAAATTACACGTTATGAACTCACACCAAGTGATTTTGGTCTTCGCCCTTGTGCCATTACTGATCTAGAAGGTGGTACACCTGAAGTAAACCGTCAATTATTAGCAGATTTACTACAAGGTGAAGGAAAAAGAGCACATACCGAATCTGTCGCAGCTAATGTCGCTTTATTAATGCGTTTACATGGGCAAGAGGATTTAAAAATGAATACTGAAGTTGCTATGCACGCCATTTATAGCGGTAAAGCAATAAATCGTGTCACTGCATTAGCAACAAGAGGATAAGAGCATGACTGTATTAAACGCCATTGTAAAAGATAAAGCTGAATATCTGATTGCACGTAAAACAAACCAACCATTATCAGAATTTGTGCAACAAATAGTGCCATCAACACGTTCGTTTTATCAGGCATTAACTCAGCCTAATACTGTTTTTATTTTAGAGTGTAAAAAAGCATCACCCTCAAAAGGTTTAATTCGTGCTGATTTTGATCCTGCGACGATTGCAAAAATTTATCAGCCTTATGCAGCTGCCATTTCTGTATTAACTGATGAAAAGTATTTCCAAGGGAGCTTTGATTATTTACGTCAAGTCAGCCAAGCAGTTCATCAACCCGTTTTATGTAAAGACTTTATTATTGATGAATACCAAATCTATTTAGCGCGTTTTTATCAAGCAGATGCCATTTTATTAATGCTTTCTGTCTTAGATGATGAGCAATATCGTGCGCTATCAGCCGTTGCTCATCAATTAAATATGGGTGTATTAACCGAAGTAAGCACAGAAGAAGAGCGTCAGCGTGCCATCAATCTTAATGCCAAAGTCATCGGTATTAACAATCGTGATTTGCGTGATCTCTCTATCGATTTAGCTCGTACCCAGCAGTTAAGCCAAGGATTGCCCAAAGATTCAATCGTGATCAGTGAGTCAGGTATTCATACCCACCAGCAAGTTCAAGAGCTAAGCCAATATGCTAATGGTTTTCTGGTAGGCAGTGCTTTAATGTCACAAGACAATATCGACCAAGCAGTGAGAGCACTCGTTTTGGGAAAGCATAAAGTGTGCGGGTTAACTCGTACACAAGATGTAAAAGCGGTTTATCAAGCAGGTGCTTATTATGCAGGGTTGATTTTCGCAGAAAAATCCCCGCGTAAGGTGACGTTGTCACAAGCGAAAGAGTTAATAGCACAAGCTCCCTTAGCGTTTGTGGGCGTGTTTCAAAATCAACCTATTGAGCTTATTTGTGACTATGCCGAAAAACTTAATTTATCTGCCATTCAATTACATGGACAAGAAGATGCGCAATTTATTGAACAACTTCACCAGAAAATCCAACCTAATTGTGAAATTTGGCAAGCGATAAATATGGCAAACCATACTGATATTCACCCCGTTGCACTCGTTAATAAATATGTACTTGATAACGGAACAGGTGGCACAGGAACAACATTTAATTGGCAAAAAATTCCTAATACATTACGTGAAAAAGCATTACTTGCAGGTGGTCTTAACAGTGAAAACTGTTTAGATGCGGTTAAAACAGGCTGTATCGGGCTTGATTTTAACTCTGGAGTAGAATCGGCTCCTGGCATAAAAGATATACAACGCCTGAATCAGGTATTTGCACAATTACAGCTAAGCTAAATCTCACAAAAATAAAATTTTAAACAGGATGACATCACAATGAGAAAACTTAACCCCTACTTTGGTGAATTTGGTGGCCAATATGTACCTGAAATCTTAATTCCTGCATTGGATCAACTCGAACAAGCTTTTATTGATGCACAAAACGATCCGTCATTTCAGCAAGAATTCCAAGATTTATTAAAAAATTATGCAGGCAGACCAACGGCATTAACGCTTTGCCGTAATTTAACAGAAGGCACTCGAACCCGTTTATATCTAAAACGTGAAGATTTACTGCATGGTGGTGCTCACAAAACTAACCAAGTATTAGGTCAAGCCTTACTAGCAAAACGTATGGGTAAAACTGAAATTATTGCAGAAACAGGAGCAGGCCAACATGGTGTTGCAACCGCTTTAGCCTGCGCACTGCTTAATATGAAATGCCGTATCTATATGGGTGCGAAAGACGTCGAACGTCAATCACCTAACGTATTTCGTATGCGCTTAATGGGTGCGGAGGTTATTCCTGTTCACAGTGGTTCATCTACCTTAAAAGATGCCTGTAATGAGGCTTTACGTGACTGGTCTGGTTGTTACGATCGTGCGCACTACTTGTTAGGAACAGCGGCAGGCCCTCATCCTTATCCAACAATTGTCCGTGAGTTTCAACGTATGATTGGTGATGAAGCCAAAGCACAAATTCTAGAGCGTGAAGGTCGTCTACCGGATGCAGCTATCGCTTGTATTGGCGGAGGCTCTAATGCTATCGGTTTATTTGCTTCCTTTATTCCTGAAACTTCAGTGCAATTGATTGGTGTTGAACCTGCAGGTAAAGGTATTGAAACCGGTGAGCATGGCGCACCACTGAAACATGGTAAATTAGGGATCTATTTTGGTATGAAATCCCCAATAATGCAGACAGATGAAGGACAAATTGAAGAGTCATATTCAATTTCAGCAGGTCTTGATTTTCCATCTGTCGGGCCTCAGCACGCACATTTAAATAGCATTGGTCGTGCTGATTATGTTTCTGTTACCGATGATGAAGCCATTGAAGCATTCAAAGCACTTTCTCGCCGTGAAGGGATCATCCCGGCTTTAGAATCTTCTCATGCATTGGCTTATGCACTGAAATTAATTGCACAAAACCCTGATAAAGAACAGTTATTAATCGTGAACTTATCCGGTCGTGGCGATAAAGATATTTTTACTGTAAACGATATTTTAGCAGCAAGAGGAGAAATCTAATGAGCCGTTATCAAGTATGCTTTGAAGCACTAGCACAAAAACAACAAGGCGCATTCGTTCCTTTTGTCACATTAGGTGATCCTTCTCCTGATCTGTCATTACAAATAATTGATGCGTTAATTGAAGGTGGCGCAGATGCATTAGAAATTGGTATTCCCTTTTCCGATCCACTTGCTGATGGCCCTACCATTCAAGGCGCTAATTTACGAGCACTAAATGTAGGTGTAACCCCTACTGATTGCTTTGCACTTTTAGCAAGTGTACGTAAAAAACATCCTAATATCCCTATTGGCCTATTAGTTTATGCTAACCTCGTTTTTAGTAATGGCATTGATAATTTTTATAGTAAATGTGAGCTGGCAGGTGTGGATTCCGTCTTAATTGGTGATGTACCTCTGCGTGAATCAAAAGAGTTCCGAGAAGCAGCACAACGTGCCAATATAAGCCCTATTTTTATTTGCCCACCCAATGCTGATGATGAACTTTTACAAGAATTAGCAACATCAGGCAAAGGTTATACCTATCTGCTATCAAGAGCCGGTGTAACGGGTACAGATAAACGCGCAGAACAATCGCTGACACATATTACTGACAAACTAAAAACCTATAATGCCCCTCCGGCATTACAAGGGTTTGGAATTTCAGAGCCTAAACAAGTAAAAGAAGCTATTGCAAATGGCGCGGCTGGCGCAATTTCAGGCTCAGCGGTTGTGCAAATTATTGAGAAGAACCTACACCAGCCAGATATCATGCTTAAAGCTCTGATTCAATTTGTTAAAGAAATGAAAGCGGCAACCATTGCCTAACCTTTCTATTTGATCCGCTTTAGAAGAATAGCCTGCTATTTTTCTAAGCGGATTACTCTGAAATCCATATTGATTAACTCACGCTTTTTATTACCTATTTTGCTACTTAACCCGCATAAAATGGTGCAATATTCCCTCTTCTCTTATTTCAAGAGTCTTGAACTGTACTGATAAAAATTTGGCAAAATTCTGTTTTTTGCACATACTTTATAAAGTGCTTTATATTTTCTTTTCAGAAATACTCAATCAATAATGTGATTAAAAGGAGTTTTATGATGAAACTATGGGCAAAAATATCCGCTGTTATGGCGGCGTTACTTATGGCGTTTACCTTATCTGCATGTTCACCTACTGCAACATCAGAAGGTACAGGAGGTTATTTTGATGACTCCGTGATCACCACCAAAGTTAAGACTGCACTAATAGGTGAAAAAAATCTTAACTCAACACAAATTAGCGTCGAGACATTTAAAGGTAAAGTTCAACTAAGTGGTTTCGTCTCTTCTCAAGCGGATGCTAATCGTGCCATTGAAACGACACGCAAAGTAACAGGTGTAAAAGGCGTTATCAACTCAATGGTTATTCGCTGATCTCCTCTTTATTCTAGTCTTCCTTTAGCCTTACTTTTTAGACCACCTTTTCGGTGGTCTTTTTTTTGCCAAGTATTTCACTCTCAGCATTCGCTTTTATCATAAAGTAGATCAATTTTTATAAAAAACGCCAATGGATTAAAAACAGGTTATTTTTACCTAGCATTAATAACCGTTCACAAAAAGAGCAATACAAAAGAATAATTAATCATTTACTGATTGAAATTTGATCTTCATGTTTTTATAAACATGCCCTATCTTAAACCTCTTTTATTCTTCTTTTACTTCTTTCTATCTCTTGATAGATAAAGTACTTTTTCTAAAATCAAATTAAAAGTGCATTTTAAATACATCTATTTAATACTTTTTTTTCTTTATTAAAACCTCGTTATTTTTTAATAAAAAAAATACGCTTCTTTATCTTATTTAAAAAGCGTAAAACAAAAGATATATATTAAATACATCTTTATTGCTATTCTAATATTAAATGTTTTATTTAAAATACATCTTTTTCTATTTATCTCTATTTTTAATTACTCATAAATAGTGTATTTAACAATAAACTAGAGGCTTTATATAATCTAAAAATGAAAGGCTTTATTCGAATTTAAAACATAAAAAAAGCGAAGATAATCTTCGCTTTTCATTATGAGATATTCTTTTAAAGAAAGAATAATTAGAAACGGTAACCCACACCAAACATAAATACAAATGGGTCTAGGCGTGTGCTGATTGATTGTCTGTCTTCACCAGCTTTAAATTTAACATCAGTTTCGATATTCATCCACCAAACAGACGCATTCAGCATCCAGTTTTTATCAAGGTTATAATCTAAACCTGCTTGTGCTGCAAAGCCCCATGAATCCTTGAGATCTAAGTCAGATAAACCAGCGCCTTTACCCGCTGAATTAAATTTCTCATCAAAGAATGTAGTAAAGTTAAGACCTGCACTTAAATAAGGACGTAGTTTGTCTTCACCATTACCGAAGTAATATTGTGCCATTAATGTTGGTGGTAAATGTTTAACAGTCGCAATCTCACCAAAGTTTGTTAATGATACTTTGTGCTCAAAAGGAGTAGCTGCTAATAATTCAACACCAATATTATCAGTGATCATATACCCAAAGGTTAAACCTAATTGGGTGTTATTATTAGCTTCAAAATGTCCAATACCTAATACATTATCAGAGCCTGCATTAGGACGAACTGTTGCAGTACCAGCACGGAATAAGAAATCACCTGCTTGGTGAGCGAAAGAAATAGAAGGCGCAAGAGTTGCAGCCGCTAAAATAAGCGCAGAAAGTTTTTTCATTATTTAACCCATTCCTGTAATAAGTAAAATCTCCGCTAAAAATATAACCATTTATTGATAATTATGATCTAATACCGATCACAACTTTGGAATTATTTTTGCAGAAAGTGTTATTTCTCTTTTTATTATTTATCAATGCGATTATTTATAATTGATCCACATCAAATTACCTATTAATACAATTTTTTCTTATAATTAAATTTATTCTTAGTAATACTTTTTGAATAAAAAAACATCCTAAAAAGATGTATTTAAAAATAAAGTTATTTTTGTGTTAATATAATGTTTGTTTTATTTTAAATGTTGAGATTATTTTGATGAGCCATAGCAAGAAAAAAACCAAATAAGAGAAGTAAGAGAAAATATCCCTTTTTGCTGTTGTAAAAGGTACAATAGCGCGCATTGACACAGTCTATTCTTTATAGGAGCAGTTTCATGCCTACCACGGCACGCACAATCTACCGAGACAGTCTGAATTTTTATAAGAATGAACGACGTAGCATTGTTACCCTTTCCGCTATCCTTGCTGTTGTTTTAGCGATAGTTCATGTCTTAGTTGGCCCTAATCCTCAAGAATACCAATTGATGATTGAATTTGTGGCTAATTTTAAAAATACACAGCTTTCTTCTGCTTCTTCGGCTGAATTAGAAGCAATGTCAAACAGTGTCGTGGGTATCGCCAAAAAAGTGTTATCACTGTATGCATTTGAAACACTACAGCAAAGCATCTTGGTGCTAATCTTATTGATGTTCGCTATGGCAATCTCTGCAGGTCACAACGTTACCCTTGGTCAAACATTTAACGCATGTTTACCTCGCTTACCAAAAATGTTTTTACTGATTGTTCTGTGCTCTATTTTAATTAGCGCTGGTTTTATGGTGATGATTATTCCTGGCATCATTTTGCTAATCGGTTTTGCATTAGCGCCCGTTGTCTTAGTACGCCAACAAAATATGGGAAGTGCAATACGTTTAGGTTGGAAGGTTGGATTTAGTGAGTCTGGATTACTTATTCCTGCTTTAGGTATTTGGATCTTATTGCAGTTTGGTATTGGTTTTGTGAGTAATCTTACAATTCAACTGCCTGATCTTATCCATAACTTCTTATTTTATTTTCTGAAAAATATGGCTTCAGCATGGATGATTATTTACCTATTTCGTTTGTTTATGTTGGTTGAAAACAAATACACAACGCAACAAACACGTTAATTCATACAACATCTAACTACTCACAAAATTTATCAATAAAAAATCCCGTGTATAAGCTAGCGACTTATCACGGGATTTTGCTTTTTACTACTACTCGTAAAACTTAGCCAAAACACTTAAGGTGTTGGTGTATTTCCCTTAATTGGTACTTTTAATATCGCTTCTTCGTTATTTTCTGTTTCTTGGCTTCCAGCTTCTTGCTTTAATGCCTCTTTTCTTGCTTCTTTCTGTTTTTCTTTGATCTGCTGTCGGCTTTGATAAAGCCGGATCACAAAATAGAGATCGGGAGCGATAATTAAGTCATCTTCATTTAGTGAAATTCTATTACGTTCAATCCAACGATTTAGTTCGGTTCTGCGCCCTGCTAAAACCAATTTCACGCCTTTTATTCGCAATTCTCGTATTAGTTCATCAATAGCAGCAAACACGCTGACATCGTCATAGGTAAAGCTTACAGCCGCATCTACGGCTAACCATGCTGGTCGTTGAGGTGCACTATCAACAAGTTGAAGCACCCGTTTTTTAAAATAACCCACATTAAAATAAGTGAGTGGTGAATTAAAACGGTACATCATTAAGCCATCGATAGGCTCAATACCATTATCCTTATTCATTGAGTGAACCATTCCTTGTTCATCAACACCCAACAATTGATCGCTCGGACGAAAAACAATACGTAAAAATTGTAATAAACCTAATAAAACCGCAAAGCCGATACCATTAATTAGTCCTGCCAATAACACAGCTAATAAGGTGAATGATGCCAATGTGAATGCTTGTTTATTACGTTTGCGATAAGACCAAATATGACGAATACTCAGCAATGACCATGAAGAGACGATCAACACAATTCCAAGTGAAGATAATGGAATATAGGCAAGAAAATCAGTCATAAATAATAGCACTAGCAGAATGACTAGTGCTGCGATAATAGAAACTAATTGTGTTTTACCACCAACAGAATCATTGACTGCGGTACGGCTACTTGCTGCACTTACAGCAAATCCTTGAGAAAGCGCTGCCGCAATATTAGCGATACCTAATGCTTTTAATTCTTGGTCCGCATCAACATCATAACCATTTTTGCTAGCAAAACTGCGGGCTGTCATCATAAAACTCACAAAGCTAATGACAGCCAAGTTTATGGATGGGACCAATAATTCTCGTAATACACCAGGATGAAACCCACTCATTGATACAACGGGTAGAAAGAGATCAACATTTCCCGCTTCTTTATTCACAATAGCAATACCATAGCTGGCTAAATCAAATTGCCAGCTAAGGTAAGTCATCACAACCATAGCAATTAATGGTGCCGGCCATCGGCTACGAAAATAGCGAATACCCAATAATAAGGCGAGTGTTATCCCAGACATCAATACCGTGGGTAAATGTGCATCCATTAATCGAAATGGGACTTCAATTAGTTTTTCGATTAAATGATCTGGGGAAGTTTCAAAACCAAATACTTTACTAATTTGTCCCACCATAATGGTGATCGCAACACCATTTAATAGCCCTTGAAGGATCGGACGAGACAGAAAATCCGTAAAAGCCCCTAATCGAAAATGGCTGGCTAAAATACACCAAAAACCCGTCATGGCTGTCATGATAATTGCAAGTTGCCATCGTGTATTTTCATCACCAGCAGATAATGGAATAACGACCGCAGCAATAACGGCGCATGTTGCAGCATCAGGCCCTGTAATTAATTGGCGAGAAGTACCAAATAATGCATAAATAATCATGGGGAAAATACAGGCATATAATCCAACAATAGCATTAATGCCTAATAATTCGGTATAAGCAATGGCAACAGGTAGCGCAACGGCAGCAACCGAAAGCCCTGCTTTTAAGTCATAGCCAAAATATTCGCGCTTATAGTTAAATAATAAGCCTAGTCCTGGCATCCATTTTATTATTCTTTTTCCGTTCATTGATTTCCTCTTATCAGAAATACTTTTTTATTTATGCATTCATCAAAAAGCGGCGAGTGATAATGATGAGTTAATGAATCATATACTAGAGCAATATTTAAATCCTCTTTCATAACTCAAGCTTGAGTTTTAATTTTACATAAATGCAATTACGTTGATTTTTCATTGAGTTATTTAAGATAAAAATAACGTTTTTTGTATAAATTAACACTCTGTCGTTAAAGATATGCAATTGTTTACCCATTTTCTGTCGCTTTGCATTAGAATAGCCAAGTTTATGAATTTAATTACCATAGGTTCCTATCTGTTATGAAAAATGGCTGGCTTAAGCAATTACTTGATTTTGCTCCACTATTAGTGTTTTTTATCTTCTATAAATGGCAAGATATTTTCTATGCTTCAGGTGCATTAATTATCGCGACGTGGATCTCAGTCGGCTTGACATGGCTTATTTTCCATAAAGTTGAGAAAGCGCCACTCATTACCGCCATTGTGGTCACTATTTTTGGTTCATTAACCATCTTCTTCCATTCTGCCGATTTTATTAAATGGAAAGTGACGGCTATTTATGCCATTTTTGCTATCGTTTTAATTGGTATGCAGTTATTTACGCCAAAAACGTTAATGGAAAGAATGTTAGGCAAAGAGCTTGCAATGCCACCAGCAAACTGGAAAAAGCTCAATATTGCATGGGTGATTTTCTTTTTTGCTTGTGCTCTTGGTAATATTTATGTGGCATTTTCTTTGTCGGAAGAGACTTGGGTTAATTTTAAAGTCTTTGGCTTAACTATTTTGACCTTTGTTTTTACTATCGCCAGTGTGGTTTATATCTGGAATAACCGTTTACCAGAAGAACAAACTGAAGACGAAACTACAGAAAATAATGAACACAAATTATCAGATGATATGACAAAACAAGCATCTAAACCGACATCACACGATGCTCATTCAAAATCTGAATAATCATTTTTATTTTATTGGGAGATATGTGCTCTAAAAATACCTCAAGTGCAACTATTAGAGTATAGCCAGTAGATACTTTAAATAATTTAAGTTGTAGCTAGGCGGTAAGCGAATGAGTCACTAGGAGCATACATAAGTATGTGACTAGTGTGAATGAGTGCCGTCAACAACGCTACAGCTTAAAGTATGACGAGTAACACTGCAACTTGAAGTATGACGAGTAATTATCTCTTTGGTTTTAACATTATTTACAGATACTTTATACCCATGACTGAACAACAATCTTTGCCTAATGGTGAGCTCGTTTTACGTACTCTTGCCATGCCTGCTGATACTAACGCCAATGGTGATATTTTCGGTGGCTGGTTAATGTCCCAAATGGACATCGGTGGTGCAATTTTAGCGAAAGAAATTGCGTTAGGTCGTGTCGTTACTGTAAGCGTAACAGGCATTACCTTTCTTAAACCTGTTGCTGTTGGCGATGTCGTTTGTTGCTATGCCCGTTGCTTAAAAACAGGTAACTCTTCAATTACTGTTAATATTGAAGTCTGGGTTAAGAAAGTCGCCACAGAACCTGTCGGCCAACGCTATCGTGCAACAGAGGCAGTATTTACCTACGTTGCCGTTGATGAGAACAATTCAGCTCGTCGCTTACCTGAAGGTAAAGCACATTTCACGCTAACAAGTACAATGGAATAAAACACCATTACGACAATTCGCTTATGACGAATAGTGTGAAAGCATTAAAAATTGAAACTAAAAAAGGCACTTATTAAAGTGCCTTTTATTTATCTGGTATCAAATAGTGATATCGCTCTGTTTAAGCGCTAGTTTTATAAAAATTAGCTTGTTGATATTCCGGTCATTTTGAATTCAATCAGAACCACTTTTCCTTTATAAGGAATTTTTTCATAGCGCCATTGTCGCATGGCTCTTTTTACTTCTCGCTCAAACACGTTTTTAGGATCAGCAGAAATAATTTCTACATTATCGACTCTTCCATCAGCATCAACATCAAAGCGAACTTTGATTGTACCTTCCATACCTACCGCTCGTGCTCGTGGTGGATATTCAGGTAAACCTTGGCGTACTGCATTAGGTACTTTACCTTCCCCACTACTTGCCACTGCAACCGGTTTTTCATCGCCTTTATCACTTGGCTTTGCCGTCGGATTAAGATTTTTGAGATCATTACCTTTATTAACAACTAAAGGTTGTGGTCGCTCAACAGGCGGTTTTGGTTTATCCACTGGTTTTGGCTTAGGTTTCGGTTTAGGTTCTGGTTTTTTCTCTATTGGTTTTTCGATAATAGGTTTTACATCAGGAATAGGTTCTGGCTCTGGTTCAGGCTCAGGCTCAACAACCGGCTCAGGTTCTGGAGGAGTAACTTCTTCAACCACAGGTTCTGGTTCGCCAGCCGGTTCATCTGCTGCAAATGCCAACATCTGTATAGAGATAGGTTCAGGTGTAACTGGCTTATCTTCAACAACATATAACATAGCAGCCGCAACAAGTGAGGCATGTAGACAAAGCGATATGAGTACCCAAAGCTTCCAACGCATAACTGATCTTATTTCACCTAAAGAAAAAATATGCCCTTAGTTTAAATGCAAATAGCAATCATATTCAATAACGTTTAGTAAAATGATTGATATTAGCCACTAAAAAGTGAAATTATGAGTTCC
The DNA here is from genome assembly GCF_011045835.1 of Proteus terrae subsp. cibarius. Classification (NCBI taxonomy): domain Bacteria; kingdom Pseudomonadati; phylum Pseudomonadota; class Gammaproteobacteria; order Enterobacterales; family Morganellaceae; genus Proteus; species Proteus terrae. The sequence goes on along the minus strand of NZ_CP047349.1, from coordinate 1,699,158 downwards.
ATTCTATATGTTGGACAAATAAAAGTGCTCTGTGTTTTCTAGAAGTATCAAGTTTACGCAGTTTATAAATCCGAAAATTACGACGAGATTGCCCTTCTAACCATCGACGTCGTTTACGTATAGCTTGTCTCATCATTCGCCAGCGAGCTACTTCAGTCCTACTGTGTCTCATTCTATCAGCACCTATATTTTTGAATAAGTGGACTATTATAAGACGTTCATTTTGTGATCCAAGGGGGGATTTATGGTTTGCTTAAATTTCATCCATTATTTGAGCATTTCTCACAAAGATAAAATGAATAAAGAGTTGTATCTTATTGCTTATTTAATGCTTATCTCTTAAGAAAGAGATTTGACAGAGATAATAATCCTGATTTAATAACAACATTCGGCAAATAACAAAAATAATGAACTATTTTTATTAAATTGCCTTTAGCTTATCCATGCAATTCATTTTCAACGGAAAATAGCTCTACTATGACAACATTTTATACTGTATTAAGTTGGCTAACCTTTTTCTTCTATTGGCTATTAATTGCGGGGGTCACATTTCGTGTCCTAATGCACCGACGACCTGTTACATCAACAATGACATGGCTATTGATCATTTACATCCTGCCATTAGTCGGGGTTATTGCGTATTTTGCTTTTGGTGAATTACATCTAGGAAAACGACGTGTTGAACATGCTAAGCAGATGTGGCCTTCAGTTGTTGCATGGCTTGAAGACTTGAAAAAATGTAAGCATATCTTTGCTACAAGTACGAGCGATGTGGCAACGCCTCTTTTCCAATTAACCTCTAAACGCCAAGGTATTAAAGGTGTTAAAGGTAACAAAATTGAACTTTTAACCACCTGTGAAGATTCGCTCAATTCAATTACACGCGATATTAATAATGCCCGTGACAATATTGAAATGGTTTTCTATATTTGGCAATCAGGTGGTTTAGTCGATGAAGTAACCGATGCCTTAATTAGAGCAGCTAAACGTGGTGTAAAATGCCGAGTCATGGTTGATTCTGCGGGTAGTTGGAATTTCTTCCGTACTAATGGCCCTGATGCAATGAGAGCTGCGGGTATTGAATTTGTTGAATCACTACATGTTAATTTATTCCGTTTCTTCTTACGCCGCATGGATTTGCGTCAACACCGAAAAATCGTATTGATTGATAACTATATTTCCTACACAGGAAGTATGAATATGGTTGATCCTCGTTATTTCAAACAAGATTCAGGTGTTGGTCAATGGATTGATATTATGGTCAGAATGGAAGGCCCAGTTTCGACCACATTAGGTATGATTTATGCCTTTGACTGGGAAATGGAAACTGGTGAGCGTCATTTACCCCCTCCTCCTGATGATAATATTATGCCTTGTGAACAAGAAAGTGGCCATACGACACAAGTCATCGCCTCAGGCCCAGGTTTTCCTGATGAGCTAATTCAACAATCACTTATTACAGCTATTTACTCTGCGAGAAAAGAATTAGTACTGACAACACCTTATTTTGTACCTAGCGATGATCTTGCCCATGCAATCTCAACCGCAGCGATGCGAGGTGTTAATGTAAGTATTATCGTTCCTCGCAGCAATGACTCATTCCTTGTACGTTGGGCAAGCCGTTCATTCTTTACAGAAATGCTCGAATCTGGTGTGAAAATATTCCAATTTGAAGATGGTTTATTACATAGCAAAAGCGTGATGGTTGATGGACAACTCAGTATGGTGGGTTCAGTTAACCTTGATATGCGTAGCTTGTGGTTAAATTTTGAAATTACCGTTGTCATTGATGATGAAGGTTTTGGCAGTGATTTAAGCATTGTTCAATATGATTATATTGCTCGCTCGACAGAATTAACTATGGATGAATGGGAGAAACGACCATTCTTAAATCGTGTATTAGAGCGTATCTGCTATTTCTTTAGTCCTCTGCTATAACAGAAATGTTATAATCAAAAGACTACTAAGAATGGGCAACAGATAACCGTGCCAAATTAGTAAAAATGCGATACAAATAACGTGATAATTATTGGAATAATAGACAGGCATTACCATGAATGAACCAACCTTAATCAGTGAAGACGACGCTTTAGAACAAGCTTATGATCTATTTTTAGCTCAAGCAGCGGATAATTTGGATGTTGCAGACCAATTATTGTTTAACCTGCAATTTGAAGAACGAGGCGCAGCTGAAGTGGTTCCATTAGGTAATGATTGGCAATTTATTGTTGGCCTGCCTGTCACATCAGCCCGTTTTAGCGAAGTAATTATTGGTCTTGCTCCAGACGATGATTCCGATATTGATGATATTTTTGGTCGTGTCCTAATTAGTCGCGATCCATTACAACCTATGTTCCATATTATTTGGAAATCATAATCACTTTTATCATCACCTGCTTAGATTTTAGCAGGTGACTTTTATTTCAACGAGAAATAAAATGAGTGAAAGCCACTTTATTATCGATACTATTTTTACCTTAGCTTTCTTTGGTGCATTTTATTGGCATATCTGCGTAGCTATTATTATCGTAATGCTCTTTGCTGTAATAAAAACACAAAAAATGTTATTTCGTATCTTATTTATACTCATTGCTTTAATTTTTGCTTATTTGCCCTTTATGCAATATCTTTGGTAAAATTAAACCTAAAAAATTAAAAGCGCTCTATCGGCGCTTTTCTCTTTATCATAATTTAATGATATATAATTTGCGTAGATAATACTCATTACTGGCGCAAACTCACAGCAATACGATTAAAGGCATTCATTAACCCAATTGCCAATGTCAGATCACTCATTTCTATGTCTGTAAAATACGCTTTAACCTGCTGATAAATATTATCATCTGTGTTTTTTGCTGAAATATTACTGACTGCTTCTGCCCATAATAATGCAGCTTGCTCTTTATCAGTAAAACGTTCGCTCACTTGCCAACCATTTAGTGCATCTAACTTATTTTGATCAACGCCATGATTACGCAATGAGTTATTATGCATTTCCAAACAAAAAGCACAGCCATTAAGTTGAGACACTCTTAAATAGACAAGTTCAATCAACGTTATATCCAATGAACTACCTTCTAGCGCAGTTTTACATTGAATTAAACCAGCATAAGCTTTAGGGCTTAGTTTTGGGTAAGATAAGCGAAGCTTTGACATAATTTCCTCACAATTCACAATAAAGGATAAACCCACAACTAACTGTATATAAAAACAGTGATAATATATTCAATTTATAGAGATAGGTTTATCAAATTTGTGGTATTTGCTTTTAGAGGCAATGATCTTCGGTATATGTGACTTAATTTACGACTTATTCTTTATTAGATTATTGTCACTTATTACGTGTAATAACAGTTACTCAAAACATTTAGATGAATGAGCAATAGTTAAAAACATTGTGCCTTCCCTTGTGAGTGTGCTGTCTTGCTTTATGGGTGGTGATTTGACCATTCTATCTATTTCCGTTGAAGAAAATTTATCACTCGCTTCATTATAAAAACACAAACATTGATCTTTACTCACGTTACTATAGACATTTAATGTATCCATACAATATTCAATAACTTTATTTTCTTGTGATTCAGAGCAAGCAGGTAGTAAAAATAAAGATAAAATAACAATTAAGGTTTTGTTCATAACTATGCCACTGTTGTGTTAAATTTATTTAATTATGAAAAAATTATTTCATTAAAACAGGGAAGTTATTACGATATAAATCAAATTTAAGTGGATAATTGTTATTTATATAAGATAAAAAGAGAGTTTTTTTATTTTCCTCCCTATTTTTTACCTTTAATATCTCTTTATTTAGTATTTATACTTATTTTTATTTAATTTTAAATGTAACAATGGGAAAGGATTGCCTTGTCCATCTAATTCAGAACGTCCTATTTGCTCAAACCCAATATAAAAATAAAAACCAATTGCTTGAGGGTTCTGCTCATTTACATCTAATTCATCAATATGTAGTGTATTTATCGCGAAAGTTGTAAGCAATTTACCACAGCCATTCCCCCTAGAATTCGCATCGACAAAAAGCATCTCTAACTTATTTTCTGTTGTACCTAAGATCCCGTGAATAACATTATTATCATCTATCGCAATATAGGTATTAAGCATAGGAAAATACTGTTCTACAATATCTTTTTTGAGTGACAAAATGATATCTTCAGATAGAAATGTATGTGTGGCTCTAACTGATGATTCCCAAACTGCAATCATTTCATTATAGTGCAAAGACTCTGCTTTTATTATAGTTAACATACTTCTCTCTCCATAAAATACTGCATCTTAGAGATCCATTATTAACAGTCAAGCCACCCAAAGAAAAAACACACATATTGTGTATATTAAATAAGTTTTGATAAGACAAAATCCCCAATATAGCGATAAGTATTTACATTCATATAAAACAAAAAAGGCCACATAACGTGACCTTTTAAATATATTATTTATCAGCTTAATACTAGAAACGGTAACCAACACCTAATATCCAAGTACCAAATTTTGCATCATCTATTTTTGAATATTCATAAGATGCATCAATGGCCACGTTTGGAATTGGATTGATTTGTAGACCTAATCCATAAGCCATAGACGATTTACTTAACTTATCATTGTCATTATCATAGAAAAAATTATCTTCTTGATTAATATGACCAAGGCCAATTAAACCATACGCACTAAAATAGTCATTAAAACGGTAGCTAGGACCCGCTGTTAATGAAACATAATCAATTTCAGTTGAACCAATTTTTCCCCAGCGGCCATAATAATTATAAGTTAATTTTGTATACGTTAGTGATCCAATAACTCCCCAGTTATTATCAAATTCATGATTATATTTAAAGTTAATTCCTTTAAGATCATCATCCATTTTATCATCAACTTTAATTGAAGTCTGGGCATAACCCACAGATAAAGTATTATCTAATGCTGCTTGTGCATTAAAAGAAAGTGTAGAAATAGCTAACAGTGAAGTTGAAATAAATAAATTACGACGCATCTTTATTCTCTATATAAAAACAAAAGGATAGACAAATGGAACTAAATTATAATTTAGCTCTCTTGTTAAATTGAGTGTAACACTCAATAAAATTTATTTATAAATAATACATTAACAATAATATTTTATAAAGAAAATCTTATGATTAAAGTTATAATTAAAACACCATTTCTCTCAATAACAAACTTACCTTATTTTTCACTATTATTAAGTAAATATTAAGATCATAACATTATGAAAAAAAGACTAATTTTAATTTTCATCAGTTTTAATTTTCTTAAAACCACTATTGTCGTTCTATTTATGCTTAATCATTAGGATAAAAAAACTCACTAAGTCAAATTAACTTATCTTAGTCTATAAAATGTTAATTAATATTTAATATAAAATTTAAAACAGTATGGAAATAAGTTATTTTATTAATTTTAATACGTATAAAAAAACCACTTATAAAGTGGCTTTCTTTTTTATTTATTATTAGAAAGTTGCATTTTTAACCAAAAGCTTTGCTGACATAAATTAAAAAATTCTTTTCTATAAGGAGAGATAGGTTTGTTATTCGATTCGACAATTTCCCAAGTGATCCAATGTTCTGGACATTGAGCGTCATTATCATAGTATTCTGTTTCTATCTCTTCTGTACATTTCAAAATGACACCATCAGGAAATAACCAAGTGTGGATTACTCTGGTTATTTCTGTTAAGTCATCCAAAAGTTTCTGGGTACTTAAAATTTGATAGCTATCTTCTTGGTTTACAACTTGAGATATATACTTCGCTAACATCACCTTCTCTCTTGTTTTACTTTTTCTTATTTAATGTACCCACTATAAATTAGCCACTTTTTATTACTTTTGTTTTTCATCAAAAGCATCTGCCATAAGTAAAAATTTAGGCTCTGCTTTTGTATATGCATTAATCATAGGGACTAATCGCTGAAAATGTTCACTAGCACAATGCTCATCAAGTGCAGCATGATCAGGCCATTGTTCAACAAAGACAAAATGACCAGGATCTTTTTCATCAACGTATAGATTGTAGCTAATACAAAGAGGTTCTTTCTTAGTCGCCTCAACAAGTTCACGATAAAGAGGTAAAACAATTTCTATCGCTTCTGTTTTAATAAAATCTTCAGCTATCACTTTTAACATCGCATTTTCCTTACCGTAATTGATTGACATAAAATGCTGTATAAAAACACAGTTAAATGTAGTCTAGTTAACGTAAGAGATCTACCCTATTTACATAAAAAAGCGCTTTTTTTAAAACAACAAAACTCCTCTAGCATCTCAGGCTATATCCTCTTTATCTTTCTTTAAACACTCAATTTCTAACCAATGCATAAATAGCTTTGCTTTGTGTATAAACGCCTCTATATCATCGCTTGGATTTATGCTTTCAGATAAAAGATAATTAATATTTTTATGTTACTCAGAGTAATTAGCCTCTAGTATTTTTACGTGATCCTTTAGTGTTTCAGGCCAATATTCATCTTTTTCACTACGCAAAATATTCACTGAGCGAATTAATTTTCGAGCAATGGCTCTTTGTATATGACGTTTTTCAATAAGAAGATCTTTTTGGTATATTTGCTTAATATATCCCTCTACAACTTGAGCAAAATCACCATTGATTGCTAAAGCAATTTTTCTTGATGGAACAAATGGCGAAAAATGTTGCGTCAAATCATCACCAAAAATACAACGACAGTGGTGTGTTAACCAATATCCCCAACTGTATAAATCATTTATTGAAGTGGTAAAAAAGTACCGTTTTAACCAGAAAGCAGTAAGCATCAAATATTTATCTTCTATATGAGTGAAAATATGCGTTTAAATAATGTGGATTCTCTTTATATAATAGCAATTCATTAAGTAAAGCAGAGAAGTGAGATTGGGGGTTAACGTGTGGCTTGAACAATTTGGTGTACTCAATATCTGGACATACCTTGCAGGCATGTTTTTTATTATTCTTGTTCCGGGCCCTAATACACTCTATGTGCTAAAAACAAGCGCATCAGGCGGTGTTCGAGATGGATATCGTGCTGCATTTGGTGTTTTCTTAGGTGATGCTATTTTAATTTTCCTCGCCTTTATTGGTGTTGCATCTGTAATAAAAGCCTCTCCTTTACTCTTTACTATTGTTCGCTTTTTAGGTGCTTTTTATCTTCTCTATTTGGGAATAAAAATTATTCATGCAACTTTTTTCTCCAAAAAAGTACATTCAGAACAAACAACAACTGTACAGAAACACGTTTTTAGAAAAGCACTTACATTAAGTATGACTAATCCTAAAGCGATTTTATTTTATATCTCATTTTTTGTTCAATTTATCGATTTTAATTATGCACATACGGGATTATCTTATTTAATTCTGGCTTCCATGCTTGAAGCATTTAGCTTTATCTATCTCTCTTTTCTGATATTTGGTGGTGTCGCCCTTGCTCGCTTCTTCGGCTCACGTAAAAATATCGCTAAACTAGGTAATGGGGTTATCGGGCTTTTCTTTATGGGATTTGCGACTAAATTAGCAACATTATCATCCTAAATTTTAGTAATTGACGCCTGATTAAGTCCTATACTGATTGCCAATCTCCTAGTAATACAAAAGTTTAATAGCCTTATTCTATTTATATAAGGCTATTACTTCTTACTTTTTACCACCTTGAAAGCGCTTAACTGTAGTTATCTATATCGAAACCACCCTACCATCTGGTATCATTGTTGACTTATCAATTTTCTTGCCATAAATAACTTTGTTTTTCACACAACTTATCATTTGAGCCTATAAGATATTTTATTGATTTATCATGTTATTAAGGTATCAAAACAGCGAAGAACAAAGCCTTGGTTAGCAAGTTACAGAATAATCAGCAACGATATAGAACCGTAAAAAATGAGCATCCCAAAAGAGCAGTATAATTTCAACAAACTACAAAAACGCTTACGCCGCGATGTTGGGCAAGCTATCGCTGACTTTAATATGATTGAAGATGGCGATAAAATCATGGTCTGCCTTTCTGGTGGTAAAGATAGCTACACGCTACTTTCTATCTTAATGAATCTGCAAAAAAGTGCGCCAATTAGCTTTTCGCTTATTGCAGTCAATTTAGACCAAAAACAACCCGGATTCCCTGAGCATATTCTACCTGAGTATTTAAATGAGCTTGGTGTGGAATATAAAATTGTTGAAGAGAATACCTATGGGATCGTTAAAGATATTATTCCTGAAGGTAAAACAACCTGCTCTTTATGCTCACGTTTACGTCGTGGTATTTTATATCGCACAGCAACAGAAGTTGGTGCAACTAAAATTGCTTTAGGACACCATCGTGATGATATTTTAGAAACATTATTTTTAAATATGTTCTATGGTGGCAAGCTTAAAGGTATGCCACCTAAATTAATGAGTGATGATGGCAAACAAATCGTTATTCGTCCTCTAGCTTACGCTCGTGAAAAAGATATTGAGCGTTTCGCGCAAGCTAAACAATTCCCAATTATTCCATGCAATCTTTGTGGCTCACAACCTAATCTTCAGCGCCAAGTGATTAAAGAGATGCTAAGAGATTGGGATAAACGTTATCCTGGTCGTATTGAAACTATGTTTAGAGCAACTCAAAATATTGTCCCATCACATTTATGTGATACTCAATTATTCGATTTTGTAAATATCAAACATGGTGATGAAGTCATTAATGGTGGCGACTTAGCTTTTGATAAAGACGATATTCCCACCGTTCCAGTGATGTTCCAAGAAGAAGATGATGAACGTCCTGACTTTAGCCAAAATAAACTCGATATTGTTGAAGTGAAATAATGCACTATCTCCTAAGCCTTGCATTCGGGGCTTAGGATTTTTATGACTAAATAATATCCCACAGTAAATTTAAGCAAAAAAAAACCGATGTTAATAAACATCGGTGTAATAATGGTCAATTATTCTGTATTAAGAACTCAATATGAGAAAAACTACAATTATGGAGCACAACGTTCATCGCTCAACGTTGTATTCACCTGCGAGAGTTATAATGCCAGATGTTCTATTTTAAAAAATTGATATATCTCAAACAGGGCTAGAGAATTCTTTTTTAAATCCATTTAGTTACGATTAATTTGCTGAAAATTTACAACCATCTACTACGCTTTAACCACCAAGTAACAATCACAATCAAAACAAAGAGAGATAAACAAAAGATAGTAAAACCATAAGGAAACTCATTTCCGGGTATTCCACCTAAATTGACACCAAATAGCCCTGTTAGAAATGTTGTTGGTAAAAATAACATCGCCATTAGCGACATCGTATAAGTACGTCTATTCATCGCATCAGCCATCATTGATGTTATTTCGTCAGCAATCACCGCGGTACGAGAAATACTACTATCCAAATCCTCTAAACGTCGAGAAAGCCTTTCTGAAATTTCTAACATCGTAACTCTATCGCTATCACTCATCCACGGTAATTTCTCAATAGAGAGTCTTGAGAATACATCTCGCTGAGGCGCCATATAGCGACGTAAAACTATCAACTGCTTTCTTAATAATGCGAGTTCACCTCTCGCGGGTATTTGTTGGTCGAGGATCATATCTTCCAATTCAATTAATTGGTCATGTAGAGTCTCAACAAATTCGCCTATTTCATCAGTCACAGCATCAGCCATCGTAATTAGCCAATCACCACTATTTTCAGGACCATTACCTAGTTCTAAAGTATGAATAACAGAATCTACAGAATTAACTCTGCGGTGACGGCTTGAAACGATTGTTTGACTGTTAATATAAATTCTAAAAGCAACAAGCTCATCAGGTCGATCATTAGGATTATTATTAATTGTTTGCAGATTGATAACGATACCTTCACCAATGCGTTGTGCTTTTGGTCTGACGTTCTCTGCAAGCAATATATCTTTAGCAATAGGTGGAAGTAGCTCTGTCTCTTGTATCCATTGAGCACTTTGTGGTTTACGATAATCTAAGTGCACCCAGTATGGGTTTTCATTTGTTGCTACAGTCTCCGCTGTGATTTCTGTTGCGCCTCCATGCCCATTAAGTTGTGCTGTGTAAATAGCATCTGAATCTTGTATAACAGAGTCATTAATTGTTTTCACTTAGCTTCCTCCATAACTTTTGCTTTTTAAAGGTAATACTTGAACTCAATGCTCAACTGTCAAATATGATTGATCTACCTTCATTTTATAACGCTATGTTTTGAGCTGTTATTCTATACTTTTTTCTAGTTATCTGTATATCAACGCTATTTTTGTTTAATTCATCTAAAACTTCTATTAATCTTCATCACTTTAGGATTATTACACTAAATTAAATACTGATAGTTACGATAGGATATTAATACTTAGAGTAACAACAGGTAACTTATTTATAGGGAAAAAATTACCTGCTGTAATTTATAATAATTATCTGTCTGGTGTATACTAAATATTCTTTAATGCACTTATTGCACCCTAAAAATCAGGTCATCAATATGAAAAAATTTATCGCTATTCCTTTATTTTTGCTTTTAGCTGGATGCAATGATTCAACTTCAACTAAAAGTGCAAATACAACCCCAACTACGGGAACAACAAAAACGCTTCTAGTAGATTCACAACTGTATGATTGTGTTGGTGTGGCACCAATGAAGTGTATGAAGGTGAAAGAGTTACCTTCTGGCGAATGGTCGCTGTTCTATCAAAATATTGATGGTTTTGAATATAAAGTAGGTACTGAATACACATTAAAAGTTAATGTTACAGATATTCCTAACCCTCCAGCAGATGCACCAAGTGTGAAATATACACTAATTGAAGTTGTAGATAAGAAATAAAACGCTGCACTAAAATCTAGCTCACAATAGGTATTAAAACTTATTGTGAGTATTTTCACCTATTACACTCAATTTCCGCTACCTTCCATTTAAATAATAATGCCTCATTATATCACCACTTAAAATTATTAATAATTAGCTAGTTATAATAATTTTATTCTTATTGAGTTTAAAAATAAGCACACAAACTTTTTTTAAGAGTAATTTCAATCAATTAATATTGAAATCAACATTTATTTTACTAAAAATAGCGTTCTACACATCAACATAGAAACCCTACAATGAATAAATCAGCCCTTATTTTAATTAGCTTTGCTTTATCTTATTCTTCTACATTACATGCCTATGATAAAACACATACCCTCTCTGCGGGTTATATTTACGGCAAAATAAAAGGTAACACAGCAAAAGGAGAGATAATCAGTTATCGATATGAAACAGAAAACACTTGGGGAATATTAATTTCTCTACTGCGTTTAAATACAAATCATAAAGAATATTTTATTGATCCTCGCTTTACTACACCATCAACAATAAAATACCGAACCAAAACCACAGGCCTATTAATCGGCCCAACTTATAGAATAACACCTGAAATTTCTGTTTATGCTCAATTGGGTCCTAATAAATTAAAATATCAGGAAGACAAACATCACCCTAAAATAAATACAACAGATTCTCATATTGTAAATACAACAAGTGTAATTGGTCAAATTGGCATCGATTATAATCCTGTTAAGAATATCTCGTTTAGCTTGGGCTATCTTTACTCTGATACCACAGCAAATAAGCGACATCTTGAATTAAGTGTTTTACAATTATCTCTAGGATTCCGTTTTTAGACGACTTTCTAATAAATATTGATAACCCGTAATTTTATTTAATAATAAAGAAAAATGAATAGATAGCTCTACTTTTAAGTGGCTCAAACACCATGATAAATACATTAGATTTTATTACAAGTAAGTATTTATATCTATAAATAAAGCAAGGCATAATATTTAACATCAAGCACATTGCACAATTAGTCAAAACAATGCCATAAAAATGTATTAACATAACTCTTGCAATGTTTATTCCTTTTGAGTCTCCTTCTGTTTTTATAACAGAGGGATTTTTTTGTTATAAATATTTTATTAATCACTGTAACAGTTAGATACAATAAAAAGCGTGCAAAGAAAGCCTTAAAAATATAATTTATATCCAGACAATAAATCACCCTGCTTTACTTTGCTACGCCCCTTTTTTAAAGGGGTTCTTTTTTTATTGATACTCTCTACTATTTTCTCATACTTCTTTATTTTTCTTATTATTGATACATGCTAACGTGTAAATCACAACACCTTTACATTCTATTTGTACATAAAATAAAAAAATGCCCCAAAATAGATATTAACTTTGAGGCATAATTTAAACTTTTAATTTAGTTTCTATGTTAGTGCTTCAGAATATAAAGCGTATGGCTATATGCAACATCTTCTGGATTCTTAATTGGGTAGCCTTTTAACCACGGCTTTATTAATCGCCCATTTGTATATTGATAAATAGGTGCTATTGGTGCATCTTCAGCAATTATTTGTTCAGCACGATTATACAAACTATTTCGCTCATTTGTATCAATAGCCATACTAGATAAGGTTAACACTTCATCATATTGCTTATTCTGATATTTAGAGATATTACCGGTGTGTTTAGAACCTAATAGGCTTAAAAAAGTAGAAGGCTCATTATAGTCACCAATCCATGATGCCCTTATAACATCAAAATCTCCTGAATTTCGGCTATCAATATATGTTTTCCATTCCTGATTACGTAATTCGACTTTCACTCCTAATTTTTTCTTCCACATAGAAGCAACTGCAATAGCAATTTTCTGATGATTCTCTGAATTATTGTATAGCAATGAGAGAGTTAATGGATTATGAGGGCCATATCCAGCTGCCGCTAACAAGATCTTAGCCTGACTGTCTAATTCATCTTGATTGTATTTATCATAAATTGTAGGTTCTGGGGTAAAGCCCGCCGTTACATCAGGTGTGAAACGGTTTGCTGATTTCTCCCCTGTTCCTAATACTTTATCAGTGATAATTTTTCTATCTATCGCCATCGCTAACGCTTTACGTACACGAATATCTTTTGTTGGCCCTGATTGAGTATTAAAAGCATAATAATAAGTTCCTAACTGGTCAGGAATATAAACCTCATTAGGAATATCTTTCATTAATTTATGATATAAATTTTTCGGGAACGACTCTGTAATATCAATATCACCAGCTAAATAACGTTTAGTCGCATGTGATTCATGATTAATAGGTACAAAAGTGACTTTAGTTAATACTGTATTTTTATGATCCCAATAATAAGGATTTGGCGTTAATACAATCTTCTCATTAACGACTCTGTCTTTTAAAACAAAAGCCCCATTTCCGACTAAATTGCCAACTTTGACCCACTCAGCGCCATGTTTTTCAATACTATGATGAGGTACAGGATATAACGAAAAATTAGTCGTCAAATTTGGAAAATAAGAAACTGGTCGTTCTAACGTAACTTTTAGTGTTTTTTCATCAATCGCTTCTACACCTAATGATGTTGGTTTTAATTCTCCATCAATAATTTTTTGTGCATTTTCAATCGATGCGAGTGAGGCATACCATGCAAAAGGTGAAAGATTTTTAGGGTCGACCAACCTTTGCCAACTATAGACAAAATCTGTGGCTGTTACTTTTTCACCATTAGACCATTTTGCATTATCACGTAAAGTGAAGATCCACACGCGATTATCTTCTGTGCGCCAACTCTGAGCAACTCCCGGAATGGGACGTCCATACTCATCTTCTATCGTCAACCCTTCAAACAAATCACGTTGCACTTGAGCTTCTGTTAACCCTACTGCATTAATAGGATCGAGTGATGCAGGCTCATCTTTTAAATGTCGAACCACTTCTTGCTTTTTATCGAGTATCGTTCCTGCAGGGACTACTGCCGCATTTACCTGTGATGTGAGCAATCCTTGAACGACAAGTGCACATGAGATGACGAATATTTTGCGCATGTCTGTTTCGTCCTGTAATCTGTATGAGAATGAACTGCATAATTATAAGAGCCTGATAAAAAGGCACAATCACTGATTACAAATATTTTATAAATTTTTATGTTTTTAGTGATGACTATGCCAATAGTGGCAAATTTTAATAATGGTTAAGCATTAACGAGAATTATCGTTAATAATGAGTATTAATAACAGTTAGTCTGACAACTAATAAAGGAGAACAACAATGGCACATCAAGTTACTTTACAAGGAAATGCAGTGGCACTAGCGGGTAATTTCCCAGCAGTAGGCCAAAAAGCTGCAGATTTCTCTCTTGTTGGTAAAGATCTTAATGATGTTTCTTTAGCGAATTTTACAGGTAAACGTAAAGTTCTAAATATTTTCCCAAGTGTAGATACCGGTGTTTGTGCTGCAAGTGTTCGCCAATTTAATAAAGTTGCAAATGAATTAAATAATACCGTTGTTTTATGTATTTCAGCTGATTTACCTTTTGCTCAAGCACGTTTTTGTGGCGCAGAAGGCTTAGACAACGTTGTGACATTATCTACAATGCGTGGTGCTGAATTCAAAGAAAATTACGGTGTTGCAATTGCATCAGGCCCATTAGCAGGCTTAACAAGCCGTGCTGTAATTGTTTTAGATGAAAATAACACCGTTATCTACACCCAGTTAGTTGATGAAATCACAACTGAACCAAATTATGATGATGCATTAAACGCATTAAAATAATACTGATAGAAAAATAGACGGGCATTATGCTCGTCTATTTTTATTATGCACAAAATCCTACAGCCAAATTAACCTTCAGACTTTTCGTTCTTTTTATTTGTTAGATTATATTCTCTCAGTTTATTGGCAATCGCTGTATGAGAAATACCTAAACGTTTTGCTAATTTCCGAGTACTTGGATAATCACGATATAAGCGCGTTAAAATTGAAGCCTCAAAGCGTTTTGTCATTTCATCTAATGAGCCTTCTAATAAATCCTCATCAAATAGAGCTTCATCTGTATGTTCAGGTAAAGTAATATCCTGAATTCGTAGAGTGTTTCCTACTAATTGCGCCATTGCTTGATAAACAGTATTTCTTAATTGGCGAACATTACCAGGCCAACCGTATTGCGTTAAATAAACTGATAACTCTGGTGATATTGCAGGTTTAGTTGCTTGCTGCTCAATGCAATATTGGTTAATAAAATGCATCGCTAACGGCATAATATCGGCTTTTCTTTCTCGCAACGGAGGTAGAGTTAAAGTTAATACATTCAGGCGATAATAAAGATCTTCTCTAAACAACCCTTTTTGTACCAATTCCCACAAATTTTTCTGCGTTGCACAAATAATGCGAACATTGACATTAACCTCGCGTTCCTCACCTACACGACGAAATGTCCCATCATTTAAAAAACGTAGAAGCTTAATTTGCATTTGAGGCGACATTTCACCAATCTCATCAAGTAAAACGGTTCCTCTGTCGGCCTGCTCGAAGAAACCTTTTTTTCCTTCAACAGCATTAGGGTAAGCTCCTGCAGCATAACCAAATAACTCACTTTCTACGACATCATCAGGCATTGAAGCACAATTGAGCCCCAAAAAAGGATTTCTAGCACGGGAACTAAGGAAATGACAGGCTTTAGCAAATAAATCTTTTCCTGTACCGGTATCTCCCACCAATAATAGTGGCGCATCCATTCTTGCCATTTTTTTGGCTCGTTCAACAAGTTGTTTCATTTGAGAACTAACAGCAATAATTTTCTCAAACTCATGATTATCACTGACAATTAATTTTGAATGATCATGAACAACATCTCGATATTTCAATAAAATAAGCGCACCAACACAATGATTAGATTGGTTATCATCTGCAAGTTTTATAGGTACTATTTCCATATCAAAATTTTGTTTTTTTAAATTGATAGGAATAATTTCAGCAGAAGGATCTTTTTGTTCTAACCAACGATGAATATTAAAACTAGGGATCAGTTGATTGAATGATTTCTCGCTATTATCGTTAGCATCCAATTCAAACAGTTGACGAGTTGCCGGATTTTGTAATTTTATTTGGCCTTTAATATTAATAGAAAAAACCGGAACTGGCACAGATTCTAGCAGTGTCCACATGGCTCGATGCTCTTGTTCTGATGGCATAAATGCAACCGTCCGAACATCGATAACACCATTTATTCGCCGTATTTCCGCCATTAGCGGTTGGAATATATCAAAATCAATCTGTGAAAAATTCAGGTAGATAAGGCCTATTGGAAATATTTCAATTCCACGTAAATCAATATTTTTTAATACTAGTAGATCTAATAATTCACGGGTTAACCCGATGCGATCTTCACAAGTGATCTCTAAACGCATTATAAACCTTCTTAATACTGAGTGACCCTGAACTGATTTTAGATATTATACATAAATATCAACCAAATAAAGAGCCTTGTCAGCAAAAGTTGACACCACTAGCATTTATTTTTACACAACTAAATTAATTTCCTGATTTTTAACCAAGATTATTTATGCTTTAAAAAGGCCAAATAAAGAAAATGAATAGGTTTTTATTATTTTTTTCAGTTCAAAATCGATAAGATATTCGACATCCTTGACTAAAGGGCTTAATTCTCGACGGATCACTTTTTTGATAGTTTTACATCCATTATCAAAACAGAAAAGGAGATATTCTAATGCATTTATTGCCTTTTCTTTCTTATCTGGCTCAGTTAGATATTCAAAAAATTGGGACATCTCTTTTATTTGAAATGACTTAGATTTCTTTTGATGTTGCCTCTTTTTTATCTCACAGATCGTTTCACTAAGGATAGGGATTAAAATACTAAGTTGATTATCAATATTTGAGACATTAAATGCCGAACTCAAATAGAGTTGACGCCTTTGTTTAGAAAGTTTTTTTATTACTGACATTTGTATTTCTTTCATATTTTAACCTAATTAGAAGGATTATTTATTAACCACTTTTCTATTTTTTATAAATAAAAAACTTCTCTATTTATTAAATAGCAAGTCGCTTACAAATTAGACATTTAAAAATATATTGAAAAAATAGCTTTGTGGTGCGTTTTTGAGATGGTATTTAACGCTATTTATCATACTAAACTCAATACTATTTTCTTTCAAAAAAGGAATATTATAAATAAAATTACAAACATTTCACTACAAGAGCACACATTAACATTTAAATACAATTAGTTATAAATTATCCTTTATCCATAAGAACTTACTCTTTTTAAAATTTTTTATCACAATAATTTCTTATTGAAACAATACCTTCATTATCAATAAAATAATAAAAACACTTTATATTATTTAATGCCTTATTTTAAAATAATATCTTATTACTTCCTTCATTAGGGTTATTTTATATAAACAATACTTTTACCAATTTTTATACAAAAAAACCGCAGAAGGCTTCTACGGTTTTTATTTAAAATTGCTAAAAGGTAAGAATAATAATTTATTCCTTTTTCTTGCCACCAATTGTAGTTTTTAATTTTCCTATTAGCTCTTTTCTAAAATCGCCTAACTTAGGTTTATTATCATCAATCCACGGTAAAGGACGGCATAGTTCCATTGCTTTTATTCCTAAGCGTGCTGTTAGTAAACCGGCACCAATACCTTGAGCAGCTCTTGTTGATAATCGAGCTGCAAGATCTTGTGAAAGCCAGTCCATCCCGACTTCTCTAACCAGTTCTGTCGCACCCGCAAATGCAATATTAACCAGAACAAGACGAAAGAGTTTTAAACGACTATAGTAGCCTAATTCGATACCGTAAATCTCCGCTATGCGATTAATTAAACGAATATTACGCCAACCAATAAAGGCCATATCAACCATCGCCAGCGGACTAACCGCGATCATTAAGGTTGATTCAGCAGCAGAACGGCTAATTTCGGCTCTTGCTTGTTTATCTAAAATCGGTTGAACAAGTTGGCTATAAAGTTCTAATACCTCTTTATCATTATGTGTGTCATGTAATGCACTTTGCCAACGAATTAATGCTGGATGTTGAGAACTTATACCCGCTTGTTTAGCAAGTTTTTCACAAAATGGTCGACCATTTCCCATTGCATGGCTATAAAGTAATTCTTTTGCTTTATCTCTTTCATCTGCACGTTGGCGTAAACGATAAATACGACGCCACTCAGTTATAACTGATCCTATGCCAGCAACAACAATTAACCCCCCAGCACTAGCTGCACCTAATGCAATCCAATCAGAATTTATCCATGAGTCATAAATCCACTGTCCAGTTTGAGCAATAACACTAATCCCTAAAATAGTACTCGCAATCGTTAATAGCCGTTTCCAGACACTTTTTTTCGGTTTTAAAATTGATTGAACATCACCTTCTAATTGCCCTTCATTCTCTTCATCTAATTGTGGATCAATAGGTAAAAATTGCTCATTTTCATTAAAGCCAACACCTTTTTTCAAGATGACTTCTTCTTGAAGTATGGGCTCTTTAAAATCAATTCGCGATTTTAATGGCTCATTCATTTTAATTTATCCCCTAACAAGAATTCCATTGCACTATCCATACGAATATGAGGAACCGCACTATCTCGTGATATTTGCTGTGGTCTAAAAGATTCGAAACTAAAACCTTGTTTTTCCCAAAATGCTTTTTCTGGTAATCGCTTAGGAACCTCACCAGGGAAATACACCAAAGGTTTGTTATCGCTTAAACGAAAACCTTTTAATGCTGGAATTTTTTCACCGTGATGATCAACGATCCCACTTTCAGTCGCTGCAATAGAAGCGAGCCCCATGCAATCAATGCTGATCCCTTCAAAAATAGCATTTTGTTTAGCATCTTGAATAAGCTGTTGGAGCAATGACACTAAGTTTTCATGTTGATCAACAGTGATATGGTCAGCTTTTGTGGCTGCAAATAAAAGTTTATCGATACAAGGTGAAAATAAGCGTCTAAGTAAGGTTCTTTTTCCATAATGAAAACTGCGCATTAATTGTGTTAATGCTTGGCGCATATCATTAAAAACATCCGCTCCTTGATTTAAAGGTTGTAGGCAATCAACCAAAACAATTTGTCTATCAAATCCTTGGAAATGATCACGATAAAAGCCTTTTACCACATGCTGTCCGTAATATTCATAACGCTGTTTAAGCATGCCAATATTAGTACGTTTATCTGCGTTCTTTAATTTAGCAATATCATATTGTTGTAAATCAGCCCAAGGGAAAAACTGCAAAACAGGTGCTCCCGCTAATTCGCCTGGTAAAACAAAACGTCCTGGTTGAATAAAATGAAGCCCTTCTTTTTTACATGCTAATAAATAATCAGTGTAAGCAGAGGCAATATCAGCTAATAACGTTTCATCAGCTGGTGCAAAAGGATCACACTTTTTAAGAAGTAATTGCCAATTTTGTTCTGGTGATGTTCTTTGGCTATTGACCTTATTTATTTGCTCTGACCATTCAAAATAGTCTTGTTCGAGCATAGGTAAATCCAATAACCATTCGCCGGGATAATCAACAATTTCTAAATAAAGTGAAGATGTCTCTTTTATAAAACGTGTTAAAGATTCATTAGAACGATAACGAAGCTGTAAACGAATTTCACTAACCCCTTTAGTAGGAACAGGCCAACTTGGAGGCGTATGATAAAGCGATTCCATGCCTTCATCATAAGTAAAACGGGGAATATTTAAATTATGTTGAGGAATACGCTTTACACCTAGTAGCTGCTTATTTCGTGCTGCCGAAAATAGCGGTAAACGCGCCCCAGTGTGCACATTAATAAGTTGATTAACTAACGAGGTAATAAATGCTGTTTTACCACTTCGACTTAACCCAGTTACGGCCAAACGAAGATGTCTATCAACACCGCGATTAATAAAAGCTGTAAGTTCATTTTGTAGGCGTTTCATGTTTCTCCCAAGACACTTGACGCGATAGCTTATTAAAGCCTGCCTTAATAACAGGTTCAGCTATCAATAGAACCAGCCAACGTAGCGGTTTGCTACTTACTCGTTTTAATATACCGCCTGTAATTGCTGCTGGCCCAAATAAAGTGAATAACATTAACCCAAATGTTAACCCTTTTTTAGCTAGTTGGGTGAGTTTATTTGTTTTTAAAGAAACGAATACTTGATTAGAATTCACAATACTCTCCTCAATCAAAAATTTTACTCTCTCATAATACAAGCGTTGAAAAGACAAACGAATTGAAAGAAAGACGCTCCTAAAATGGAGCGTCTTATCAGATTAAATGGCAAAAATATTACAAATCTCGAAAACGTTTATTTAGCTGATAAGTAGAAGAGGTAATATAACGTTCCATTTGTTGTAAACGTTTTTCACCTTGCATCAATTGATTATCAACTCCGCTTAAAATTTCTTTTAAGTTCTCTTGCTGATCTTCACCTTGCTTGTAATTATCAGGAGCTGGCTCCATAAAGAAACTTAAGACAAGATAAGCAATAATAGTTAAACCGAAAAAGCCAGCAAACAGCGCAATCACCGCAATAACCCTGACAAGCAAAACAGGAATATTAAAATAATGGGCTAGGCCTGCACATACGCCACGGATCACGCCCTCTTGTGGCAAGCGATACAATTGTTTGCTCTGCATCGTCATTATGATTGCCTCCAGTTAGGATGTTCTGCATCAAGTATTTGTTCTAATGTCTTAATGCGCTCCTGCATTTGCTGAGCTTTATCCACCAGCGCGCTCAGTCGCTGCATTTCTTGTTGGGTTAGCTGAACATTACCTCCACCTTTCTGGCTGTTGTAATGCAACCACAGCCAGATAGGAAGAATAAACAAAATAAAAATGGTCAGTGGTATTCCCAGAAATATATAGCCCATTACATATCCTTTATAAGATGGTTATTACGCTTGCTGTTACTCTTTGTTGGTATTGATTTTAGCTTTTAATGCCGCTAATTGCGCGCTAATTTCATCATCAGCTTTTAATTCAGCAAACTGTTGGTCTAATGATTTCTCTTTACCTAACCCGTAACTTTGAGCTTCACCTTCCATATGATCAATGCGACGTTCAAACTGCTCAAAGCGCGCCATTGCTGCATCCATTTTGCCACTGTCTAATTGACGACGAACTTGGCGAGATGAGTTTGCTGCTTGATGACGCACAACTAAAGACTGCTGTTTTGCACGTGTTTCAGTCAGTTTGTTTTCTAATTCGCTAATTTCGCCTTTTAAACGAGTTAACGTTTCATCAATAATAATTAGCTCGTGTTTTAATGTGTCATTAACTGACGCTACACGTTGTTTTTCGATTAATGCTGCACGAGCTAAATCTTCTTTTTCCTTAATAAGAGCCAGCTCTGCTTTATCCTGCCAATCTTTCATCTGTTTTTCAGCTTGTTCGATACGGCGCTCTAATCCTTTCTTTTCAGCTAAAGTACGTGCAGAAGTTGTACGAATTTCAACTAACATATCTTCCATTTCTTGGATCATTAAGCGGATCATTTTCTCAGGATCTTCCGCTTTATCTAATAAAGAAGCGATGTTGGCATTAATAATGTCAGCAAAACGTGAAAATATACCCATGATGTCATCCTTAATAGCTATGCTAATTAGTAACGTTGAATTATTTCAATAATGGCGCACTGTCGTAACGCCTGCATACTTTTATTAATACAATTTGCGTGCCAACTTTTGAAATTCACTTAAGTTATTAATAATTGGTGATTTATATTACTCGCCTATTTTTCGAACACCTGATAAACTGGCAAAAAACACCTCAATATGGTGAATTTAACCAATGAATGAAAATTTAGAGACAATAATCGGCGTTGATAGTCAATTTATTGATGTATTAGAACAAACTTCAGCACTTGCTCAATTAAAAAAGCCTGTATTAATTATTGGTGAAAGAGGTACAGGTAAAGAGTTGATCGCTCATCGATTACACTATCTTGCTCCTTGGTGGCAAGGGCCTTTTATTTCAATCAACTGCTCTGCACTTAATGATAATTTACTTGATTCTGAACTGTTTGGTCATGAAGCTGGTGCTTTTACGGGCGCTAAAAATCGTCATCAAGGCCGTTTTGAGCGTGCTGATGGCGGTTCTCTTTTTCTTGATGAACTGGCGACAGCGCCTATGCTTGTACAAGAAAAGCTCTTACGCGTCATTGAGTATGGTCATTTAGAGCGTGTTGGAGGCAGTCAATCTCTACATGTTGATGTTAGGCTTATTTGCGCGACAAATGCAGATTTACCCGCAATGGCAGAAGAAGGTAAATTTCGAGCCGATTTACTCGATAGATTGGCGTTTGATGTGATTAGGCTCCCCCCATTAAGAGAGCGACGTGCAGATATTATGTTGCTTGCTGAAAATTTCGCTATCTCAATGTGCCAAGAGTTAGGTTTACCCTTCTTTCCTGGTTTTAGTGATAATGCCTGCCAAGTACTTTTAGATTATTCGTGGCCAGGTAATATTCGTGAGCTAAAAAATGTTGTTGAACGTTCAGTTTATCGTCATGGAACCAGTGATAATGTACTCAATAATATTATTATTGATCCCTTTGCTGGACTTCAAACACCAAAAACACCCATATTAAAAAACTCACCTAAAGAAAATTTTTCAATACCTACATTACCGTTGAATTTACGCCAATGGCAAAATGATGTAGAAAAAAAATTAGTAAATGAAGCATTAAAAGAGTGTTTATATAACCAGAAAGAGGCGGCTGAAAAATTATCACTAAGCTACGATCAATTTAGAGGGCTAATTAAAAAACATCAAATAGTAACTTAATATATTGATAAATATAGTTTTTTAAATCACTAGAGAATCTAGTAAACAATAGACAAAAAAAAAGCCAGCACCCGAGCTGGCTAGTAAAAAATACTGGAAGCAATGTGAGCAATGTCGTGCCCTTGACGGAAAACCTCTTACCGACAAAGGACAATACGGATGATAATCTTTATCATTAGCGTTTGTAAAGCATTTTATTGAGAATTTTTCTCACTTTGTTTTTTGGACTATTTGGGGATAGAAAGTTTTTTAAGTTACAATAGCAAAATCGTTTCTCTAAAAGACATTATTTATGCGCCCTATTTTATTTATTGGTACTTTGCTACTCACCTTTACAAGTGCAACTTGTATCGCGGATGTAGCACCCAAAACACAAGCGCCATCTATAACGCTTGAGCCAATTCCAATTAATCAAAATGGCTTTGTTTATTGTGTTGATGGCAGTGTAAATACCTTTAATCCACAATTATCAAGTAGTGGATTAATTATTGATCCTCTAGCTGCACAGCTCTATGACCGTCTTTTAGATGTTGACCCTTACACTTATCGATTGATCCCTGAAATCGCAGCTCGATGGGAAACATTAGATAACGGCGCGACCTACCGCTTTTATTTACGTAAAAATGTCTCTTTTCAACAAACATCTTGGTTTACACCAACACGAAAACTTACCGCTGATGATGTTATTTTTAGTTTTGAAAGGATGATTAATCCACAAAATTCTTTCAATCAAGTTAATGGCGGTAAATATCCCTATTTTGACAGCTTAAGTTTTGCCAATAATATCAAATCAATAAAAAGACTAGGCCAATACACTGTAGAATTTAGCTTAAAAGAGCCTGACGCTTCTTTTCTATGGCATTTAGCAACACATTACGCCCCTATTCTTTCTGCTGAATACGCACAGAATTTAGAAAAATCAGGCGATCAATCGCTGCTTGATTGGAAACCAGTAGGAACAGGTCCTTTCTTTCTAGATGAATATCAACCGGGACAATTTGTTCGTTTATTTAGAAATAAAGATTACTGGAAAGGCCAACCAAAGATGCAACAGATTGTTATTGATATGGGTGCAGGTGGTACAGGCCGTATATCTAAATTACTCACAGGTGAATGTGATGTTCTAGCCTATCCAGCTGCAAGCCAATTAAAAGTCTTACGTGACGATCCGCGACTAAGATTAACGTTGCGTTCTGGTATGAACATCGCTTATTTAGCCTTTAACACCAGTAAACCACCCCTCAATAATCTTAAAGTTCGTCAAGCTATTGCTTATGCCATTAATAATGAACGTTTAATGGAATCTATTTATTATGGTACGGCTGAAACGGCAGCATCAGTACTTCCTCGTGCATCTTGGGCTTATGATAACCGAGCAAAAATTACAGAGTATAATCCTGAGAAATCGAAACAAATCCTTAAAGAGCTAGGCCTTGATGGACTGAAATTAAATCTTTGGGTACCTAGCGCTTCGCAATCTTATAACCCAAGCCCATTAAAAATGGCTGAACTTATTCAAGCAGACTTAGCGCAAGTTGGTATTCAAATGAATATTCGGCCTATTGAAGGTCGATATCAAGAAACGAGCATGATGGATCGCACCCATGATATGACCCTATCTGGTTGGTCAACTGACAGTAACGATCCCGATAGTTTTTTCCGTCCTCTCTTTAGCTGTGCAGCCATTGGCTCACAAACTAACTTGAGTCATTGGTGTTTACCTAGCTTTGATGATATTTTAAAAAAAGCGCTTTATAGTCAGCAACTTGCTTCAAGGATGGATTATTATCATGAAGCTCAGGATGTTCTTGCTCAAGAGTTACCGGTGTTACCTTTAGCTAATTCTTTACGTATGCAAGCATATCGTTATGATATTAAAGGATTGGTATTAAGTACTTTTGGTAATGCATCTTTTGCTGGAGTTTATCGAGAGGCAGAAGTAGACGAACAAAATCACAAGAAAGAGGCTATAAAATAATCCATGATTATTTATTCAATACGTCGATTACTTTTATTACTTGTGACACTGTTCTTTTTGTCGCTAGTGAGCTTTAGCTTGAGCTATTACACGCCCAATGCCCCGTTAAGTGGTGCATCACTCACAGATGCCTACTTTTTTTATGCCCATAATATGATCCACTTTGATTTTGGTATTTCCTCTATCAATGGTGAACCTATAAAAGCACAATTAGTGGAAGCACTTCCAGCGACCATGGAGCTTTGTACATTAGCCTTTCTTTTTGCCCTTATTGTAGGTATTCCTGCTGGTATTATTGCAGGGGTTTGGCGTAATAAATCCGCTGATATTATTATCAGTAACTTCGCGCTCTTAGGTTTTTCTGTCCCTGTATTTGGACTTGCATTGCTGTTAACTCTTTTCTTCTCATTAAAGTTAGGTTGGCTACCTGTTTCAGGTCGCATTGATTTGCTTTATAACTTACAACCTATTACAGGTATTGCATTAGTGGATGCATGGTTATCTGATTCACCTTATCGCCAACAAATGATCATGAACGTATTGCAGCATCTGATTTTACCCGTTATCACGCTGGCTATTGCACCAACCACTGAAGTTATCCGATTAATGCGTAACAGTACTGAAGAAATTATGTCAGAAAATTACGTGAAGGCAGCTGCAACTCGGGGCCTATCACGTTTTACAATTATTCGTCGTCATATTCTTCATAATGCATTACCCCCTATCATCCCTAAATTAGGCTTACAGTTCTCTACCATGCTTACACTCACTATGGTGACAGAAATTGTATTTAACTGGCCAGGGCTTGGTCGTTGGTTAGTCACAGCAATCCGCCAACAAGATTATTCTGCAATTTCAGCTGGCGTAATGTTGGTGGGTTCAATGGTCATTATTGTCAACGTCTTATCCGATATTGTGGGTGCAATGAGCAACCCAATGAAACACAAGGTGGGATATGCCTTTAGATAGCCAATTTTATAAAGAGAAAAAAACACCCACACCCGCAGCGGTGATTTGGCAATGTTTTTCTAAAGATGTTATCTCAATGGTAGGGTTTTATGGCGTTCTTTTTCTCTTAGCACTCAGTATTATAGGCCCTTATATTGCGCCTTATGCGCTTGATCAACAGTTCTTTGGCCATCAACTAACGCCACCGTCTTGGTATCAAAACGGCAATGTCTCCTATTTTTTTGGTACAGATGATCTAGGACGCGATGTATTTAGCCGAATTTTAATTGGTACAAGCATGACCTTTGGTGGCGCATTTATTGTCACTTTTGCAGCGACCCTAATGGGGTTAATTATTGGCTGTTTTGCAGGTATGTCCCATGGCTTAAAATCCGCCATTCTTAATCATATATTAGACACTTTGTTATCAATTCCATCCCTGCTGCTTGCTATTATTGTTGTGGCTTTTGTAGGAACAAGTCTTGGTCATGCCATGATAGCGATTTGGTTGGCGCTGTTACCTCGTTTAGTCAGAATGATTTACTCTGCTGTTAATGATGAATTAAACAAAGAGTATGTGATTGCTTCTCGACTTGATGGTGCATCAAACATTTCCATTTTATGGTACACCGTATTACCGAATATCACGCCTGTATTAGTTTCTGAATTAACACGTGCATTCTCAATTGCTATTCTTGATATTACAGCATTAGGTTTTCTTAATTTAGGTGCTCAACTTCCTTCACCCGAATGGGGAGCGATGTTAGGCGATTCCTTAGAGTTAATTTATGTTGCTCCTTGGACAGTCTTAATTCCGGGCGCCACTATTATGATAAGCGTTTTACTGGTGAACCTTTTAGGTGATGGTTTACAGCGTGCAATAAATGAGGGAGTTGAATAATGCCTTTATTAGACATACGCAATTTAACCATTGAATTTATGACTCCCGATGGCCCAGTAAAAGCGGTAGATCGTGTTTCTATTACCTTAAATGAAGGTGAAGTGAGAGGCCTTGTTGGCGAGTCGGGATCAGGTAAAAGCTTAATTGCAAAAGCGATTTGTGGCGTTACGAAAGATAATATCAGTGTGACCGCCGATCGTTTCCGTTTTGATGATATTGACTTACTTAAATTATCACCAAGAGCAAGGCGTCGTGTCATTGGCCATAATATCTCAATGATTTTCCAAGAGCCACAATCTTGTCTTGATCCCGCCACAAAAATTGAGCAACAGCTTATACAAGCAATTCCTGGCTGGACTTTTAAAGGACATTGGTGGCAACGATTTCATTGGCGAAAACGCCGCGCAATTGAACTATTGCACCGTGTGGGTATTAAAGATCATAAAGACATTATGCGTAGTTATCCTTATGAATTAACTGAGGGTGAATGCCAAAAAGTGATGATTGCTATTGCTATTGCAAATCAACCTCGATTACTGATTGCGGATGAGCCTACTAACGCAATGGAACCCGCAACACAGACCCAAATCTTTCGTTTACTGACTCGACTCAATCAAAATAATAATATGACCATTTTGTTGATTAGCCATGATTTGCAATGGATGAGCAAATTGGCGAATAAAATTACGGTTATGTATTGTGGGCAAACTGTCGAAACAGCATCCCCTGACGAGTTGCTAGTAACACCTTATCATCCTTATACTCAAGCGTTGATCCGCTCTATTCCTGACTTCACCAACTCATTGACACATAAGAGCCGCTTAAATACATTACCTGGTGCAATCCCCTCACTTGAGCACTTACCAGTGGGTTGCCGTTTAGGGCCTCGTTGCCCTTATGCACAGCGGCAATGTATTGAAGCACCTCGGTTACGTTTATTTAAAAACCATGCCGTGGCTTGTCATTTTCCATTAAATGTGGAGCCAACTGATGTTCGATAAACTGCTTGAGGTGAAAAACCTGTCAAAGACATTTCGCTATCGTACTGGATTATTTCGGCGTCAACAGTTAGAAGCCGTCAAACCTGTGAGTTTTACGCTAGAACCCAAGCAAACTTTAGCCATTATTGGCGCTAATGGTTCAGGAAAATCTACACTCGCGAGAATGCTATCAGGTGTAACTGAACCTACGGGTGGTGATATTTTTATTAATGGGCATCAACTCACTTTTGGTGATTACCCTTATCGTAGTCAGCGAATTAGAATGATATTTCAAGATCCCACTAACTCATTAAACCCACGACAGCGTATTGGTCAAACATTAGAAATCCCTTTACGCCTGAATACAGACTTAAGTGCAATTGAGCGTGAGAAACGAATTTATCAAACATTACGTCAAGTGGGTCTTTTACCTGAACATGCAAACTATTATCCTCATATGTTTGCATCAGGCCAGCGCCAACGAATTGCGCTTGCACGAGCATTAATATTACAACCTCAAGTTATTATTGCCGATGAAGCTATAGCTTCGCTGGATATGTCTTTGCGCTCACAAATTATAAATTTGATGTTAGAACTGCAAGAGACTCATAATATTGCCTATATTTATGTGACACAAAACTTAGGCATGACAAAACATATTAGCGATAAAATTATTGTGATGGATAATGGTGAAGTCGTTGAACGTGGCAATACAGCGGAAGTTCTTGCATCGCCATTACATGAAGTTACACGAAGATTAGTCGCAAGTCACTTTGGTGAAGCCTTAACAGCAGAAGCTTGGCGTCAAGATTTAACTTAAGTGTAAACAATATAAGCATAATGTTAATTGCACATTATTTCGCCCTTTTCCCTTAACTCCTCGGAGGTGCTAGGGAAATTAAACAAATTTACAAATGTCGTGGTAGAATCAGCCACGTTTATTAACAATAAGCGTGATAACCTAACAGATAAAACTGTGAATGATGTTATTATCGCGATTTACGAAAAAACAAGGATACAGCTATGGGCTTTATGACCGGCAAACGCATTCTTATTACTGGTGTTGCTAGTAAATTATCAATTGCTTATGGTATTGCCAAAGCTATGCGTGACCAAGGTGCAGAACTTGCATTTACTTACCAAAATGAAAAACTTAAACCACGCGTTGAAGAATTTGCAGCATCATTAGACTCAAATATCGTATTAGAGTGTGATGTGTCAAAAGACGAAAGCATCGATACTATGTATGCAGAACTTGCAAAAGTTTGGCCAAAATATGATGGTTTTGTTCACTCTATCGGTTTTGCTCCTGCTGACCAATTAGATGGCGACTACGTTAATGCAGTAACTCGTGAAGGCTTTAAAATTGCTCACGACATCAGTGCATATAGCTTCGTTGCTATGGCGAAAGCAAGCCGTGAAATGCTCAATCCAAACTCAGCGCTGTTAACTCTGACTTATTTAGGCGCTGAACGTGCAATCCCTAACTATAACGTTATGGGTCTGGCGAAAGCTTCTTTAGAAGCTAACGTTCGTTATATGGCAAATGCTATGGGTCCTGAAGGTATTCGTGTTAACGGTATCTCTGCTGGCCCAATCCGTACATTAGCGGCATCTGGTATCAAAGATTTCCGTAAAATGTTAAACCATTGCGAGTCAGTCACTCCTCTGCGTCGCACTGTAACAACCGAAGATGTAGGTAATACAGCAGCATTCCTATGCTCTGACTTATCTGGTGGTATTACAGGTGAAATCGTTCACGTAGATGGTGGTTTCAGCATCGCTGCTATGAATGAATTAGAACTGAAATAATTCTGTTCTATGAATAATAAAAACCAGCCTCATTGTGAAGGCTGGTTTTTATTAAGTTGTTTCTACTGTTTTTACTCTTAACGCCATTAACTATCGAAATTTTATCCAATATAGTTCTTATCCTTTTCATTTTTAATAATGCTACGTTTTAGATAAATTTCACTTTTGTTTTTTTAGTTTATTCCTATAATCTTTTCTTCATATTAGCGATAAAATAATCACATATTAATAAAAGGATTTAATGTATGAAGAAATTTAAATTTCTGTTTTATATTTTTGCTCTTATTGGTGCGATTATTTTTATTGTAGCTTTATTTGTAATTAAATCTGAATTAAATGTAGTAAGGAATGGAATAGAAACAACAGGTATTGTTATTGACCAAAGTGTGAGTAAATCTTCTGATGGTGACTATTTTTATCACCCTATTATTCAATTCAATACTGAAGATAATCGAGAAATAACGTTTCGTTCACCAGAAGGTAGCAGTCAATCCCGCTTTTATCTTGGTGAAAAAATTAATGTTATTTATCTTCCAAATGATCCACAAAGAGCGACTATTAACAACTTTTTAGGCTTATATGGTGCTGGGACTATATTAAGTATTTTCGGGTTGTTATTTGCATCAACAGGGCTTATCCCTTTGTATTTTATCAGAAGAAGAGCTACAAGGGATCAACGATTAAAACGCGATGGAATGCCTATTAATGTAAAAATTTCTGAAATTATTATTAATAGTAATATCAGTTTTAATCACCGCTCTCCCTATCAAATTATTGCTGATTATCATGATACATTAAACAATCGATTAATTCGTTATAAGAGTGGTTATATCTTCTTTGATCCCACACCCTATATTAATAGAGAGCTTATTACAGTTTATGTTGATAAAAAGAATCCCAAAATTTATTACCTTGATATTTCATTCTTACCTTCGTTTGAAGAGTTATAATAAAATACTCCTTATATATTATAAATATAAGGAGTATTTATTTCGTATATTTTCATCAATTAACAGCCTTGTTCACAGATTTACAAAAGCCTTTTTTATTCGCATCATTTGAGTTTGCTAATTTCTTAGAACCTTTTATCATCTTATATTAGTGAAGATATTCTGATATCTGTAAGTTAATTCACCACCTTATTGATAGGGAGCTATTCAACATGAAATTGTACTACACACCCGGTAGTTGCTCGCTTTCCCCTCATATCGTTTTACGTGAAACAGGTTTAGATTTTTCAATAGAGCGCATCGATTTACGTGCTAAGAAAACAGAATCGGGGAAAGATTTTCTAACCATCAATCCAAAAGGCCAAGTCCCTGTTCTTCAATTAGATAATGGTGATATTTTGACTGAAGGTGTTGCAATTGTTCAATACCTTGCAGACTTAAAACCGGATAGAAATTTAATTGCACCACCAAAATCACTAGAACGTTATCATCAAATTGAGTGGTTAAACTTTCTCGCAAGTGAAGTGCATAAAGGCTATGGCCCGTTATTTTCACCAGATACACCTGAAAGCTATGTACCTATCGTTAAAACTAAATTAAAAAGTAAATTCGCTTATATTAATGATGTATTGAGCAAACAAAAATGCGCATGTGGTGAGCATTTTACAGTTATTGATGCCTATTTATTTACATTAAGCCAATGGGCACCGCATGTTGGTTTAGATTTAACTGATTTAACACACCTACAAAACTACCTAAAACGTATTGCACAACGCCCTAATGTGCACAGTGCACTGGTCACTGAAGGATTAATTAAAGAGTAACTTTTGATTTAAATAGCTCAAGTTATATAAAATAATTTGAGCTATTTTTTAAGCTTGTTATAGAACTATTAATCTATTTGTGTCGCACAGAATCTATGCGTTGGATGCACCATTTGATCTTGAGCCGCAACAAGTTGCAGTTCATACTCATTCATCTCTTTTGTTTTTAGCATCACTTCATAAACTGCCGCAGCAACGTGTTCCAATGCGGTTTGTAATTCAACACCTTTGAGTAAATCCACCAGCATTAAACCACTGGTTAAATCACCAACCCCCACAGGTTGACGCTCACCAAAATCGACTAATGGACGACTAACATGCCAGCTATGTTCTGCGGTTACTAACAGCATTTCAAAGCGATCATGACGATATCCAGCACGTGATAAGTGTTTTACTAATACAACTTTAGGGCCTTGTTTACACAATTCACGAGCGGCATTTACGCACTCATCAACATTATGAAGGGCTTTGCCACCACTTAATGTTTCAAGCTCTAATAAGTTAGGTGCAATAATATCACTAATAGGTAATGCTTCTTCACACAGCACACCTGAAACAGCAGGAGGAACAATACACCCTTTTTCAGGATGCCCCATTACAGGATCACAGAAATACCATGCGTTAGGATTCGCTTGTTTCACTTTTTTCACAATATCAACAATACGCAAACCTTGTTCAGCCGATCCTAAATAACCACTTAACACTGCATCACATTGTGAGAGTTTACCGATTGCGGCAATACCATCAACAATATCAGTAATGTGCTCTGCTGACATAACGCACCCAGTCCATTTTTCTGGATATTGCGTGTGATTTGAAAATTGCACTGTATTTAGAGGCCAAACATTCACCCCCATACGACGCATTGGAAACTCAGAGGCGCTGTTACCGGCGTGGCCGAAAACAACATGTGACTGAATAGAGAGTATATTTTTCATGACATAAACCGATTATTGTGAATACACACAACACCCAAGCTTTATCATCATAGGCGAGGTATATACGTTTATTTATTGTTATTAAGAAAAAGGGCAACTCATCGGCTGCCCTTTACTGTCAATTATTTCCAGATAACGAGGCAGTAATGTTTTTTACCGCGACGTAAAATGGAGTAATGACCAAATAAGAAATCTTTTTCTTCAAAGACGTATTCAGGATTGTCCTGTTTTTCGCCATTAATTGAAACTGCGTTAGAGCCAATCATTGTACGAGCCTGGCCACGAGAAGGAACTAATTCTGCGTTAACCAGCGCTTGTTGCAAATCACTGCCTTTTTCTAATTCAATTGTTGGCATACCGTCTTGTGCTAATTGTTCAAGGTCAGCTTGTGTTAAGTCTGCAATTGCACCAGAGAATAAGCTTTCTGTAATACGTTTAGCGGCGATTAACCCCTCTTCACCATGAACTAAACCAGTAACTAGTTCTGCTAATACACGCTGAGCTCGAGGCGCTTGACCGCTATTTTTATCTTCTTCCTCAAGTGCATTAATTTCTTCAATACTCATAAATGTGAAGAATTTCAAGAAGCGATAAACATCAGCATCTGCTGTATTAATCCAGAACTGGTAGAATTTGTATGGGCTGGTTTTCTTAGGATCTAACCAAACCGCACCACCTTCTGTCTTACCAAATTTAGTTCCATCAGATTTAGTAATTAATGGTACGGTCATACCAAATACTTGTTTCTGATTGAAACGACGGGTTAAATCGATACCTGAAGTGATATTACCCCACTGATCAGAGCCACCGATTTGTAATTCAACACCTAAATGCGTATTTAATGACGCAAAGTCATAAGCTTGTAATAGGTTATAGGCGAATTCAGTAAAAGAGATACCCACATCGTCACGGTTTAAACGCTGTTTAACCGCTTCTTTGTTGATCATTTGGTTCACAGAGAAGTGTTTACCGATATCACGCAGGAATGTCAGCACATCCATTTGACCGAACCAGTCATAGTTGTTTGCTAATTCCGCACTGTTTTCACCACTGTTGAAATCTAAGAAAGGTGATACTTGTTTACGAATTTTTTCTACCCATTCGTGAACAGTATCTTGGGTATTCAGTTTGCGCTCGGTGGCTTTAAAACTAGGATCACCAATTAGACCCGTTGCACCACCCACCAACGCCACAGGCTTATGCCCGGCTAGTTGGAATCGTTTTAAACACAGCAAAGGAACCAAATGCCCCAAATGCAGGCTATCAGCGGTAGGATCGAAGCCACAATAGAGAGCGATAGGACCTTGCTCCAAACGCTCTACTAAAGCTGCCTCATCCGTGACCTGAGCAATTAGCCCACGCTCCTGCAATTGTGTGATTAGGTTCTTGCTAGACATCAATGACTCCATCGGTTTATTGTTTTTTGTCTATTTAAAATATAAGTGAAACATAAGTGGTATAGCATAAAGCGCCACTACATTAAGTACCAGTAGAAAAAGACTTTTTGAGGCAAATTTATTAACACACTATTAAGGTGCTAGTCGCTCAATATCCCATCCTTGTGGTGATTTTTGGTAGATAAAGCGATCGTGCAGACGATTTTCTCGCCCTTGCCAAAATTCAACAGAATCAAATGTCACACGATACCCTCCCCAGAAACTCGGTAATGGCACTTCTCCATTTTGGAATTTCTGCTTTAATTCTAAGAACTTACTCTCTAACACACCTCTTGCGGAAATGCGAGAAGACTGTTGAGAAGCCCAGGCCGCTATTTGGCTATCTTTAGGGCGACTATGGAAATATTTAATCACTTCAATAGGGGAAAGTTTTTCTGCTTTTCCTAAAAAACAGACTTGTCTTTCTAAGGGGTACCAAGGAAATAATAAACTGACTCGTTGGTTGTGCTCTAAATGACTCGCCTTGCGACTACCTAAGTTGGTATAAAAGACTAAACCATGTTCATCGAAATGTTTTAATAACACGATACGTTGGTAAGGCTGTCCATTTTCATCAACTGTTGCGACACACATTGCAGTAGGATCACTCAAACGCGCTTCACAAGCCTGCTTTAGCCACTTTTCAAACAAAACTAACGGCTGTTCAGTTAATTCATGACGTCGTAGTCCACCGTTCATATATTCACGGCGTAAATCTGCAACATCAATAAAATCAAGTTCTGTCATTTTTCACTCTCTCTTTTGAGAAACTGCATTCAGCATATCACGCTTAACGAGGATTTGTAGGGTAAATCGCCCCTAAAACAGTTTCTCTTGATGCCCCTGTTACGGAAGGTAAATTCCCTGATTCATTCGCAATAGTGCGAGCGGCTAGCCAAGCAAATGCCAACGCTTCCATGTCATCACCACTTAAACCATATTTATCCGTTGTCGCGACTTCTGTTCCTGGTAATAGTGAAGCTAAGCGATGCATAATCTGCCCATTTCGCGCCCCACCACCACAAACAAGTAAACGTTCGCATCCACCGTTTAGTTGGATTTGTTGCACAATACTTATTGCGGTTAATTCAACTAAAGTTGCTTGTACATCTTCAGGAAAAACATTAGGTACTCTTGCTAAATGGTAATTTAACCATTGTGTATTGAAATATTCTCGCCCTGTGCTTTTAGGTGCTGAACGCGAAAAGTAAGGATCCGAAAGCATATCTTTCAATAAAATTGGGTTTACAGTGCCAGTAGCAGCCCATTTACCATTATCATCATAAGGTGTCTGGTTATGGATCCAATTCCAGCTATCTAATAACATATTTCCAGGACCTGTATCGTAGCCTTTAACTGCAATACCTGGTAATAACAATGAAATATTGGCGATGCCACCAATATTCAAAATAATACGTTTTTCAACAGAATGCCCTAATACAGCAAGATGAAAAGCAGGTACTAAAGGTGCACCTTGCCCACCGTAAGCAATATCTCTGCGACGAAAATCACCAACCGTCGTAATTCCTGTTAATGCAGCAACACGATTGTTGTCACCAATTTGCATAGTAAATGGCATATCACTTTCTGGCTCATGCCAAATGGTTTGTCCATGGCACCCTATCGCCGTAATATCACTCGCACTAAGTTTTACTTTTGCGAGTAACTCTATAATTGCTTGCGCATAAAGCTCGCCCAATTGGGCATCTAATAGGCCGATTTCATGCAAGGTAGTAGGTTGCCCTTGGCAAACAGCTAAAATTCGTTGGCGCAGATTTTGTGGGTAAGGCAGAAAATGATTTTCTTGTTGTGCAACGAACTTATTATTAATTGCAGCTAATACAACATCAACACCATCTAAGCTTGTGCCAGACATCACACCAATGTACCGCCCTGCTATCATGTTCTTTTCCTTATAATCAAGATGATGCAAATTTTTAACATATAATGTTATATTCTCTTTTTTCAGAAATCTCTTCTGTTTTTACTATCGGCCTTTACTATATAGTAAGCTATATATTATTAAAATCAGTGTCGACATACGCAAAAAACAAGCTATAACTGATACTAGATAACATTGGTATAATCTGAGCAACTCAACTCAGGTTTTCTTTAGGAGTGACTATGTTTAAGCATTTACTTATTGGTCTTTTTACAATGACTGTACTTACTGGCTGTGTGAATACAAATTCACTGTCCGGTGACACTTACACCGCAAGCCAAGCAAAACAAGCTCAAAATATTACTTATGGTACAGTGGTTTCTGTGCGTGCAGTAAATATTCAAGCGGGTAGCGATGAGAATATTTTAGGTGCGATTGGTGGTGCCGTTCTCGGTGGTATGTTAGGTAACACTGTGGGTGGTGGTACAGGCCGTAACCTTGCAACAGCCGCTGGTGCAATTGCAGGTGGTATGGCAGGACAACAAGCACAAGGCGCATTAAACACCACTAAGGGTGTTCAAATTGAAGTTCGTTTAGATAGTGGTAGAACTGTCGCTATCGTTCAAAAAGCAGATAATACTGTTTACAGCCAAGGTCAACGTGTTGCCGTTATTGGTAACGGAAATAACTTAACTGTTTCTCCTCGCTAATAATGAGCAATTAGCAACAAAAAACAGGCAACATTAAAGTTGCCTGTTTTATTTTATGACTTAATAATAAGTAACCGAAAGAGAGCGCGAATATATAATCTAGTTATCACAATTCAAACTATATAAAGATTTACGTTATATACTCGTCATATTTCAAGTTTCAGTGTTGTTGACATCGTTTACTCACACCAGTTACATACTTTATATGTCCTAGTGACTCATTCACTTGTTATCTAGCTGAGTACTGAACTCTTTAGAGTATAATTATCATGTAATTAATATGATTTAAATAGAATATATATTAAATTTGAAATTATTAGTCATTTAGCCTATTTATATTTTTTTCTAATTTTTTGATTGTACCTATTAACCTTTCGATTTCTTCTAGTTGGATACCACCTAATATCTCTCGTCTCGTTTTTTCTATTACTGTGTAAACCTCATTAATAAAAGGCTCAGATTCTTTTGTTAATTTTATACGTTTTGCTCTACGATCATTTGCACATGTATGCCGACATATCAGTTTTTTTTCTTCCAGTTGATCTAAGGTTCTCACTAAAGATGGTTGCTCGATTCCTATTGCTTTTGCCAATTGGATTTGTGACTGCTCTGGAGGTAATTGGCTGATATTATACAAAGTCACCCAATGGGTTTGGGTTAGTTTTAACGGTTTGAGACGATGATCAATTAAAGCACGCCATAATCGAACTAAACGCGCTAAATCAGCTCCTAATGTTGATTCCACTTATCTCTCCTTAATTAGCATTTTCAGTCAACTTATTACAAAGTTTAGATATTCATTTTTAATACAATATTTACCTATTCTTTTTAATTAAAATATTACCTTTAATAACTAATATAGTTATAATCCTATTTATTAGATAAGTAATTATTTTCCAGATATAATTAAACCATTTCTTTCTAGCAACGAAAGTCCATAAAGAATAACCTTGTTATAAAAACTAATCTATATTTTTTTACATAATAATTATTATTATTTTAAACTCAACACTAAAAAATAAGAAAAATATCATTATTATCAAATAGTTAAAAATAAAAAACCAGAATGATACTTTAAAGTTATAACTTTATATTAATAAAGAAAAAATAATAAACCACATGACTACAATAAATAAAAACAATGAATTAAAAAAATAGTTAATTATTATTTTAATATTAAAAAATAAGTGGAATATTTAAAATAAATTGAGTTGTTCATTCTCTTTTTCAATTGAGGAACCCACTCTTTTTAATGTTCTTAAATAACGTTGCTGACAAAGTCGTAATATATTTCTTTTCTCATATTGATTCATTTTTGACCAATCAAACCGCTCTTGACGGCTACGATAACACCCCATGCAATATCCTTGTGCATTCATTTCGCAACGTCCAATACAAGGACTAGGAATATCAAAAAATTCTAATTGTTCTTGCATTTGATTTTCCCTCCCTATTGTTTGTTACAATAGAGTATAGTTAATAGAGATATTATCTGCACAACATGATTTATTGAACTGTTAAAGGCGTAGTAAAATTGAACTTTAGGGCTTTAACGCGTTATAGTACTCCGCCATCAGTTTATCTGTAGGGTTTAATCATTAGAAAAACACAAGAGGTTTATATGCGAGTACTTCATACCATGATCCGAGTGGGCGATTTGCAACGTTCTATCGACTTTTATACCAAGGTTTTAGGTATGCAACTTCTACGCACTAGCGAGAATGAGGAATATAAATACTCGTTAGCTTTTGTTGGTTATGGTGATGAAAGCACCGGTGCGGTTATCGAATTAACCTATAACTGGGGTGTAAACAGCTACGAAATGGGAACTGCTTTTGGGCATGTAGCATTAGGTGTTGATGATGTTGCTGCAACCTGCGAAGCCATTCGCCAAGCTGGCGGTAATGTTACCCGTGATGCAGGCCCAGTAAAAGGCGGCTCAACAATTATTGCTTTTGTTGAAGACCCTGATGGATACAAAATCGAGCTCATCGAAAACAAAAGTGCAAGTCACGCTCTAGGTAACTAATTTTTATTAAAACCAGAAAGATAACATGCTTATCTTTCTGGCCTTACTGATTATCAATTTCCGATACTCTATTTTTTGTCGGATAAGTACAACTTAATGCCTGATATAAATAATCCCAATAAGCTTTGTAACCGTTTTCGGGGTTACTACCCTGTTGTCATCGATGTTGAAACAGGTGGATTTAATGCGAAAACAGACGGTTTACTTGAAATCGCCGCTATTACATTAAAAATGGATGAACAAGGTTGGCTAAAACCAGACAACACATTACATTTTCATGTTGAACCCTTTGATGGGGCTAATCTAGAACCTGCAGCCTTAGAATTTACAGGTATTGATCCGACCAATCCTTTACGTGGTGCAGTCAGTGAATATGAAGCCTTTCATGCCATTTTTAAAATGGTACGTAAAGGAATGAAGGATGCTGATTGTAACCGCGCCATTATTGTAGCTCACAATGCAAATTTTGATCACAGCTTTGTTATGGCAGCCGCTGAGCGAGCTGGATTAAAACGTAATCCTTTTCACCCTTTTGCCACCTTTGATACAGCAGCTTTAAGCGGATTGGTATTAGGGCAGACAATTTTAGCGAAAGCCTGCATCACTGCTGGTATTCCCTTTGATAGCAAATTAGCACATGGCGCGTTATACGATACAAATCGCACATCATTACTTTTTTGTG
Source organism: Proteus terrae subsp. cibarius (assembly GCF_011045835.1). NCBI lineage: Bacteria > Pseudomonadati > Pseudomonadota > Gammaproteobacteria > Enterobacterales > Morganellaceae > Proteus > Proteus terrae. The sequence continues at coordinate 1,660,443 of NZ_CP047349.1, read as the reverse complement.
AATTAGTTAACCGCTGGAAAAAGCTTGGTGGATGGCCATTACCTACACCTTAAAATCATGGTGTCTCTGGTACATTTATGAATAACAGAAAAAAGCCAGTTCAATGATGAACTGGCTTTTTTATTGAAGATCTCACTATCTTTATACGTTTCAATACCGAGACGATAAAAATGAATTACTGTGCTTCTTCTTCACCACGATATTTATCAGCAGTCTCTTTTAATAACTTCTGTAATTCACCACGCTGATACATTTCTAAAATAATGTCACATCCACCGACTAATTCACCATCTACCCATAATTGTGGGAAGGTTGGCCAGTGTGCATATTTTGGTAATTCTGCACGAATATCTGGGTTTTGCAGGATATCAACATACGCAAAACGCTCACCACAAGCAGAGATAGCTTGAACTGCCTGAGCAGAAAAACCACAACTTGGTAATTTTGGTGAACCTTTCATGTATAAAATAATTGGGTTTTCGTTGATCTGGCGTTCAATTTTTTCAATAGTCGTCATTTGTAAGTCCTTACAGCCTTTTATATTCGATATGCTTTATAGGGGAAAACATGAAAGAAGAATACCACTTTATATTAGAAACCTCTATATAAGTTTAATTATCGATATAAAACAACAGATTGGTACTAAACCACAGTACTATTGATGAGAAAATACACAATGAAACATAAAAAATAAATCAATACGTTACAGATGTTTATAAGTGTGTTTTATCTTGTTATTTCATCTCTTACTACCGACACAATCACTGAATAAAATGTTAGGAGAAATAAAAAGCCTCAATTAAGAGGCTGAGAGCATTTCAATTAAGAAAATTGCCAATGCTCGAATCGATTGGTTCAATTGAAATGACTTATTACTGTATGGTTCCGTTCTCTAAAAGGATCAAACAGCCCAGTGTATAAGTAATATCGCTTATTTCACCTTTTATTTTTGCAGTTTGTCCTTTCTTAATTTTAAGAACATTATCTTCTTCACTTGGTTTTAAAGTATATGAAGCACTGGCTTTATTATTAAATGAAATAGCAACAACTTTAGGTGGTGTTGGTTTATAGAGGTCATATCTGACTACTTCTTCTAAACTTGCGATAGTGGTCACTCTTCCTTCTAAAATAATCCACTTCCCTCTCCATTTTTTCTTCGCCGCAATCTCATTATCACTAAAATCCTTACATATTCCCGCATAAGTCGCTTCAGTTACTGGAGATTCCATTGATGGAACAATTTGGTTTACAGCACTATTAACTGAACGAATAGCCTCGTTTATTTTACACCCTGATAATAATGTGATCATAGATAATAATAACACCGTCTTCTTCATACAAATTCCTTTATAAAGTCAAAAAAAGATAGATAAAATATAAATTCAATAAGATAAAAATCTATTTTAATCAAATAAAACAACGCCCTTGCCTACATTATGGATAAATGTTTGACTCTTTCTAAATCGCTTAATATTTTGAGCTGACAGTATAGAACATAAAAAATAGTAATATAAGTTCTCGTTGTTTTATTTTAAATAAGAAAAATCCTGCCACCCTAAGCTTCCATAAATAAATAAATAAAAAATAAGATAGTCATATTTCGATTTGTTTTACCTATAAAATTAATTTTATTATTTTTATCTTGTGGTTTTAAAATATAATTTACTATTAAATCCAAGATTAAATATTTAATACATTCCTTTATTTGAATTATATTTAGCTATATATTCTTTTATATTTAAGAAGTAACAAGAGAAGAAATAACAATTTTCATCTCAAAATCAACACATTAATTTTCATAATCTATACATTAAGATAAAACGCTACCTTCTTAAAAGGATATAATGTATATAAATGGGTTTGTTATAAACCCTGATGAGTATTAACTATGGACATGATTTTACTGTTTCTTTTAGTGGGATGTATCACTGGCTTTTTTGCTGGGCTACTTGGCATAGGAGGCGGTGCAATCATTGTTCCGGTGGTTATGTATGTGGTCAGTCAACAAGCTATCCCAACAGATATGGTAATGAAAATTGCCTTATCTACCTCATTCTCTGTCATTATATTTTCTACAGCATCTTCAGCGTATTCCCATAACAAACATAAAGCTATTTTATGGCAGCAATTCCCTCTATTATCTCTCGGCACCCTCATTGGTATGTTCGTGGGAACATTTCTGGTACAAAAAATGTCAAACACGATATTACAAGTCGTGTTCTGTATTTTCATGGTATATACCATCTATGGGTTATTAACTAAAAAGAAAGAAGCAGAACGCATTGAAAATGTGAAAGATCCTACGGTTTCAAAGCCAGCCTTAACCATTGGTGGCTCTTTAATTGGCTTTATATCCAGCTTTATTGGTATTGCAGGTGGCACTATCACCATTCCTCTTTTAAGTCATTGGGGATTTAATACACGTAAATGTGTTGCAACCTCGTCTATGATTGGTGTCATAATTGCTTCTATAGGCACAATCATGGGTATTATCTATGGTTGGAATCAAACAAATATTGATAACTATTACTTCGGCTTTATCTATTTACCTGCCTTTATCGGAATAAGCATTACCAGCGTACTCTTCGCACCCATCGGTGTAAAAGTTGCTTATCGCCTACCAATTCCTAGAGTTCGCCAAATATTTGCATTATTTCTATTCTTAGTCGTCGTGAAAATGATGTATACGCTTATTATGGGATAATCGTGTGCTCTAAAAAATAATAGAATAGATGAGGGAAATAATTATTTTATTTTTCCTCATCTATTCCTATAAATAACAAATAAAACCAATGCAGTCTAAAATACAGCATATATCATAGCTAAAACAATTAGCTACAATATATTTATTTAGCATTAAAAACTGCTCCTTGTTGCCAATCAAGGACTGAAATTCCCATCTTATTTGCTAATTTAATAACAACAGGAAGAGCTTCATCTACTTTAGAGTAAACAAAACCAACGACTGGAATTTTGGTCATAAAATTATTGATTAAGGGCCCATCACACCATACGCTGTCATCTATTTCATCGTCAGGTAATTCACAAATACACGGATATAGATGAGAGATTTCTTGGTAAAAAAGCAACATTAATGGGCTTAACTCCTGAATATCTTCATCGTCATATTTTTCAAAATATTCACACGCTTTTTCAAAATCATTCGGGATGGGAAAATCAAATAGTGCTACGTTATAACTCATTTTAACTCCTACACTCTATTTGTATAAATTCAATATGAAATACGGTTGCTACAATAAATATACAAATTTCATTAAATCACATAAATAGAATAAAATTTATACTCCCCCCATTTTTACATCTCTTCTTACAAATGCGCTTTTGCTACTTTACGTGCAGGCAAGAGGGATATACTCTTATGAATATAATTAATCTATATGGCTTATAACTATAGATAAAAGATATTTAGCTGTTATTTCAGCAGATTTTTGTTAAAATAATTAGCAAAATAGTAACAACTTAGTGATTCATTTGCCTCATTCTATCAATTCAAATGATTTTGATTGAATGATTTCAGGCACAAAACCCGAAATAGATAGTTTAAAGGAGTACGCAATGTCTTTCGAATTACCAAAATTACCTTATGCGTTAGATGCTCTTGAGCCACACATCTCTAAAGAAACTTTAGAATATCACTACGGCAAACACCACCAGACCTATGTAACCAATTTAAATAATCTGGTTAAAGGTACTGATTTAGAAAGCAAATCTTTAGAAGAAATCATCAAATCTACTGATGGCGGTATCTTTAATAATGCTGCTCAAGTATGGAACCACACTTTCTACTGGAACTGCTTAGCACCAAATGCAGGTGGCGCACCAACAGGTAAAATTGCTGATGCTATCAACAAAGCATTTGGCTCTTTTGAAGAGTTCAAAAAGCAATTCAATGATGCTGCAGCTAAAAACTTCGGTTCAGGTTGGACTTGGTTAGTTAAAAAAGCTGACGGTTCAGTTGCAATTGTTAACACCTCTAATGCTGCAACTCCAGTTTCAGGGGCAGACAAACCACTGTTAACAGTAGACGTATGGGAACATGCTTACTACATCGACTACCGTAATGCACGTGTTAAATATTTAGAAGAGTTCTGGGCACTGGTTAACTGGTCATTTGTTGAAGCTAACCTGGCTTAATTGAGCTTGATAATCAAAGGTGAGTGATTGAGATTCATTTTTGGTGACAAAATAACAAAGGGCCTTGAGCCCTTTGTTATATTCAGATATTCGATAATCTATTATTTAAATTGATCGAATATTCTATAAAGCAGTGATTAGAACAACATAGTCGAAAATAAAACAATCATAACAAGCGCTGCTACTGCTGTACTCAAACCAAATTTCAGATCCGTATCCATCTATTTCTCCCTCAAAATGATTATAATACACATTTTTAACCATAACCTTGTCATGGTTAATTATTATCACATATCAAAATTTGCTAAAATAGCGACCAGTGCACAATTTATAACATTGATTAATACTTTCACTTTTGAGCTAGATCATACAAAATTCACAGCTAATCGCTAAATTATTGCCAGTGTTTGCCCTATGTATGACTATACTGGCAGTTAAACCATAAAATTAGATAAAAGAGACCAATGAAGGTCAGGAGTTTTCCACACCATGGCAACAATAAAAGACGTGGCAAAACGCGCAGGCGTATCAACCACGACTGTTTCTCATGTGATCAACAAAACACGTTTTGTTGCTGAGAACACACGGGCAGCAGTTTGGGCCGCTATAAAAGAATTAAATTATTCACCTAGTGCCGTTGCGCGTAGTTTAAAAGTCAATCACACCAAATCTATTGGCCTGTTAGCCACGTCCAGTGAAGCTCCTTACTTTGCTGAAGTGATTGAAGCTGTTGAAAATAGTTGTTACAGCAAAGGGTACACACTGATTTTATGTAATTCACATAATAACCTCGATAAACAAAAAGCCTATTTAGCGATGCTGGCACAAAAACGTGTTGATGGATTATTAGTCATGTGTTCTGAATATCCCGATCACCTTCTTACTCTTTTAGAGGGCTATCGCAATATTCCAATGGTTGTCATGGATTGGGGTAAAGCGCGTGGCGACTTTACAGATACCATTATCGATAACGCTTTCCATGGTGGTTATATTGCGGGTCGTTACCTTATTGAGCGAGGTCATCGTGATATTGGTATTATCCCAGGCCCATTAGAACGTAATACAGGTGGTGGCCGCTTACAAGGTTTCTTAAAAGCCATGGAAGAAGCCAAAATCACAGTCAAAGACGAATGGATTGTACAAGGCGACTTTGAGCCAGAATCTGGCTATAAAGCTATGTACCAAATGCTAAACCAAAAACATCGACCGACTGCTGTCTTTTGTGGTGGTGATGTGATGGCGATGGGTGCAATTTGTGCTGCGGATGAACTTGGCCTGCGTGTTCCTTTAGATATTTCTATTGTTGGCTATGACAATATTCGAAATGCACGCTATTTTACACCCGCACTAACAACCGTCCACCAGCCAAAAGAACGTCTAGGTCAAATGGCATTATCGATGTTGCTTGATCGTATCGTCAATAAACGCGAAGACGCCCAAACAATCGAAGTTCATCCACGATTAGTTGAGCGCCGTTCAGTTGCTGACGGTCCTTTTATCGACTACCGTCGTTAATTCATATTTATTTAGCTACCTGATTTCTAGCGAAGCCATTCCTCATTTAAGGTTTGGCTATCTCCAAGATAATCTAACAACCATGTCAAAGCAGGTGATTCACTTTTATCGACCCACGTCAGGCAGCATGGGCTGTCTGGCAATGGTTGTGCCAGTTGCAAAGTTACCAACTTACCTTGTTCAATTAAAGGTTCAGCACGGTGCCAAGGCACCATTCCAACGCATAATCCCGCTAACAAGCACTCAAGCCCCATATCCCATGTCGGAACAACCATTCTACGCTGATTATTGAGTGCCCATGTATCACGTTTTGGTAAACTGCGCGAGGTATCCTCTAAACATAAACTTGGATAAGGTCGCATTTCATCATCCGTTAGTGGATGTTGTGCTTTCACTAAAGGGTGATCAACATGGCAAACACAGCGCCAAGGCATAAATCCCATATCTCTAAAACTATAACGTTCACCGATTGGTGAGGCTCTTGTTGCACCAATGGCTAAATCAACACGACCATTAACTAAGGAGTCCCATACGCCATTAAACACTTCAGGGTAGACATACAGTTCTATATCCGGAAAATGGCGGTAGAAGTCGAGAATAAGTTGTTGTGTTCTTTCAGGTTTAACTATGCCATCAACTGCTATACTAAATTGACCGCGCCATCCATTAGAAACCTGTTGACAAAGGTGCCGAGTGTCATTCATTTTTTTGATAACAGACCGTGCTTCTTTGATGAAAATTTTACCTGCGTCGGTTAATTCCACATCACGATGACGGCGCTCAAACAAAGGAACGGCAAGCCATTCCTCTAATTGCCGAACAGTGTAACTAACGGCAGATGGCACTCTGTGCAATTCTTGAGCAGCCGAGCTAAAACTTCCTGTTCTTGCGACTGCATCAACAACTTCTAAAGAGTATTCTGACCACATAGAGTTTATTCCTTTGAAAATTTTTCACAGCATTAACCAAATATTCCCGTTTCACAAGTAAAATAGGTCTTAGTTACAATATATAAAATGTTCTACATCACATAGCATAGAAAATAAAATGAATTCTAAAACATCCACACAATCAAAAACACCTATGAGCTTTATGGTGTACCTAGCCGGTTTAAGTATGCTAGGTTACTTAGCTATTGATATGTACTTACCTGCATTTGGTATGATGCAACGTGAGCTCTCTATCAGCGAAGGTGCTATTAGTAATAGCTTAAGTATCTTTTTATTTGGCTTTGCTGTTGCTCAGTTACTTTGGGGACCACTTTCTGACAAAGTCGGTCGTAAACCTATTCTTCTTATTGGTTTAAGCCTTTTCTCTTTAGGCTGCCTTGGTATGCTGTGGGTTGAAAGTGCAACTGGCTTACTTGCTATGCGCTTCCTACAAGCTTTCGGCGTCTGCTCTGCTGCTGTTATTTGGCAAGCTCTTGTCATCGACCGTTTTGATGAATCTCGCGCTCAGCACGTTTTTGCTTTAATTATGCCACTGGTTGCATTATCACCAGCACTTGCTCCTTTAATTGGTGCTTCATTATTAAATCACGGTGGCTGGCGTATGATTTTTATGCTGTTAATGGCCGTAACGTTAGTTCTCATGTTACCGACACTAATGCTAAAAAACATTAAACAAAAATCAATTACAGATGCAAACCAATCTTCTGCATCATTTATAACTTTACTAAAATCCCCTCTCTACACAGGTAACGTATTAGTTTACGCTTCTTGTAGTGCAGGTTTCTTTGCTTGGTTAGCAGGCTCACCAATCATTCTTGAAAAGATGGGCTACTCTCCACAGGATATCGGTTTAAGTTATATTCCACAAACTATTGCCTTTATGGTCGGTGGTTATGGTTGTCGTATTTTACTGTCAAAAATGACAGGTAAAACACTGCTACCACTGTTATTAATTGGTTATGCTGTCAGTATGACTGCCTTATACCTTGTTGCTAAATTTACGGAACCAACATTGACAACTATTTTAATTCCGTTCTGTATTATGGCTGCAATGAATGGTGCATCTTATCCAATCGCAGTATCTAATGCTTTATCTGCTTATCCTGAAATTAGTGGTAAAGCAGCTGCGTTACAAAATGCGCTTCAACTGGGTCTTTGTAGCTTAGCAAGTTTTATCGTATCTGCATTTATTAGCCAACAACCTCTGATTAACACCACAGCAATTATGGCGTTAACAGCAATTCCAATGGCAGTTGGCTACTTTATTCAGCGTAATAAATCTGTTACCAAACACACAGTTCAAACCGCAGAATAATCACGTTTATTCTTTTAAGAATTATCTTAAAAAGGCTGTTTTATAAAAAATAGCCTTTTTCTTTTCTAGAGAAAAACATTCTACGTCTCTATACTTACCTATACGCTGTAATAGCGTTTTATCTATTTTTCTTTCGGATTTTGAGGCATTAAGCAGATTATTAGCTGATTATGTCAGATTAGTTGTCTTATTAATTCTATTCGTTCAACCCATATTGAACACGATACCATTTTAATACTGTCAATCTGTACACACTCTTTCTTAGCTTATGTCTCAAAACCCGCTTAGTTTACGCCGGAGAGTATATGAGTACATCTTGTGTAGAAGAAGGCCGAAAGACCTCCAATGATCCTTATGAAAGGATTGCTACAGAGCTACTAACTCACGCTGATATTCGAGTTAATGGTTCAGAACCTTATGACATTCAGGTTCATAATCAAAATTTTTATAAAAGAGTATTGCAACAAGGCTCATTAGGTCTCGGTGAAAGCTATATGGATGGTTGGTGGGATTGTGAGCGACTGGATATATTCTTTCATAAAGTTTTACGTGCTGGCCTTGAAAATAAGCTCCCACAAAATCTACGTGATATTGTTAAGATTGCGACAGCCCGCCTTTTTAATCTACAAACTCAAAAACGCGCATGGATGGTAGGTAAAGAGCATTACGATCTTGGTAATGATTTATTTACAGCCATGCTCGATCCTAATATGCAATATTCCTGTGGTTACTGGAAAAACGCAGATAATTTAACTCAAGCTCAAGAACATAAATTAGATTTAATTTGCCGAAAATTAGATTTAAAACCAGGAATGACCTTATTAGACATTGGCTGTGGTTGGGGTGGACTTGCAGGCTATGCAGCCAAACATTTTGGTGTTTCTGTAACGGGAGTCACCATTTCTGGTGAACAGAAAAAATTGGCACAAGCTCGATGCCAAGGACTTGATGTAAATATTATTTTAGAAGATTATCGCGATTTACATGAAAAGTTTGATCGTATAGTTTCAGTGGGTATGTTTGAGCACGTAGGGCCCAAAAATTATGCCACTTATTTTGATGTGGTTCGTCGTAATTTAAAGGAAGAAGGTCTGTTTTTATTGCACACCATTGGCTCTAACCGCGATAAAGTGAATGTAGATAGTTGGATAAGCAAATATATATTTCCTAATGGATGCTTACCATCTATTCAAAAAATTGCTCACGCAATGGACAGCAAATTTGTGATGGAAGATTGGCATAACTTTGGTGCTGACTACGATAAAACATTAATGGCATGGTATCAGCGTTTTTTAGCCTGTTGGCCAGATATTCAGTCTAATTATACACCGCGTTTTAAACGTATGTTTAGCTATTATCTTAATGCCTGTGCGGGTGCATTTCGTGCCAGAGATATTCAGCTATGGCAAATCGTACTAAGCCCTAAAGGTCATATTGGCGGTTTACAAATCCCTCGCTAATTATTCTTTTTATAAAAAGAGAAAAGCCAGTTTATCAATCAAACTGGCTTTTTCTTTAGTTCTGTTTTAAGAGCAACAACATTAATTATGTGAAGCTTGTTCTTCATTTTCAATTTGTTGTGTTGCTAATAAAGCTTGCTGCTGTGCTTGTTGCGCCATAACGCGCTCTACTGTATCGACAATCGCTTGGGTTTGAGGATCAAGTTCAATATTGACTTTATCACCAAGACGTTTGCGACCTAATGTTGTTCTATCACGCGTTTCAGGAATTAAATGTACACAAAAACGGTTATTAACCACATCTCCCACAGTTAGGCTTATTCCATCAATACCAATAAAACCTTTGTGTAAAATGTACTTCATTAATGCTTTATCAAAGATGCGAAACCAAATTTGTAAATTATTTTCTGATGTAATAATTTTGGCAACTTCAGCAGTTGTTACAATATGACCAGACATAACATGGCCACCAATTTCATCACCATACTTAGCTGCACGTTCAATATTCACTTCAGAGCCAACTTTTAATTCACCAAGGTTAGTTAAACGTAATGTCTCTTTCACTAAATCAAAACTAATATGTGTATCTTCAATTTTAGTGACCGTTAAACAGCAACCATTATTTGCAACAGAAGCACCTGTTTCTAAATTGCCGACTAACTCTTTGGGTAATTCAATGATATGGGTACGAAAATCGCCTTTATCTTCGATAGCAATAACCCGCCCTTTTCCCTGAACAATACCTGTAAACATCTTACATCTCCTTGGATCGATAAACTGGTAAACTCAATTTAGGCTTATGCTATAAAGGATAACATAGCTCGTATTAATACAAAGGAACAATTATCGTATTTATTCCTTGTCGATGATTGCCGTTAAATATAACGTAAAAACACCTAATAAATTATCAAAATCCTGTGTTTGAAAAGCTAAACTTCTTTCGTTGCTTATTAAACTTTTATCATTAGAATAAGCGGTCTTGAGGATCTCTTTACGTCATTTTAACAATACGACGTTTGTTCTCTTCCTTTCCTTTCGTTTTCTTATAATAAATAAAGGTGTATGCGTGCAGAAGTACATAAGAGAAGCGCGTAGCTTACTTGCTCTCGGTATCCCCGTTATCATCGCGCAATTTTCCCAGACAGCAATGGGTGTCGTTGATACTGTCATGGCGGGTGCTGTAAATGCCACAGAAATGTCGGCGGTGGCAGTAGGTACGTCTATTTGGTTACCAACGATTTTATTAGGCCAAGGCATATTAATGGCATTAACCCCAATCGTTGCACAATTAAATGGTTCAGGACAACGAAAACATATTGCTAATCGTACACAGCAAGGTTTTTGGCTCGCTACTTTTTTATCAATCATGGTAATTGCTGTTCTTTATAACAGCCGTTTTATTATTGAAGCGCAACATGATATAGAACCCGAATTAGCCGAAAAAGCCATTGGATTTATTCATGCCATTATGTGGGGGGCACCAGGTTGCCTTTACTATCAGGTATTGAGAAGCCAATGTGAGGGATTATCTAAAACGAAACCCGGCATGATAATTGGTTTTATTGGCTTGTTAATTAATATCCCTGTTAACTACGCCTTTATTTACGGTAAATTTGGTGCCCCACAATTAGGAGGAATTGGTTGTGGTGTTGCAACGGCCTCCGTTTTCTGGGCAATGTTCTTAATGATGCGTTATTACGTGCGTCGAGCGCCAACACAACGTGACGTTATGCCACAGAAACGTTTAGTAAGCCCTGATTTCCACACAATAAAACGTATTACGTTTTTAGGATTACCTGTTGGCTTAGCCTTATTCTTTGAAGTAACTCTATTTGCCGTTGTTGCGTTATTAGTTTCACCTTTAGGCGTTACTGCGGTTGCCAGTCATCAGATAGCACTTAACTTTAGCTCACTGATGTTTATGTTCCCTCTTTCATTGGGGATAGCAGCAACCATCCGTGTCGGCCATAACTTAGGGCAACGCTCTACAGAGCAAGCGCGTACTTCAGCCATTACAGCGCTTGCTGTTGGACTAATGTTGGCAAGTTGTACCGCTATTTTCTCTATCATCTTCAGAGAAAAAATCGCGTTAATGTATAACGATAATATTGAAGTAGTGACATTAGCTTCTCATCTTATGTTATTCGCTGCGCTTTATCAGTTATCAGATTCTGTGCAAGTTATTGGCTCAGGTGTATTGCGGGGTTATAAAGATACTCGTTCTATATTCTTTATTACCTTTATTGCCTACTGGGTAATTGGGCTACCTTCTGGTTATATATTGGGGCGTACTAATTATTTTGTTGAAGCGATGGGACCTGCTGGTTTTTGGATTGGCTTTATTTTAGGTTTAACTGCCTCAGCAATTATGATGGGTTCTCGTATTTGGTGGATCCAACGCCAACCTGATGAAGTGGTATTATTACGCTCAGAGCGTTAAACAAAAACGGTTATTTAGGCAAAGGAATGACACAAATATCAACAAATAGCTTTAAATACGAGCAGTTGAATATAAATTTGTGTTTTTCCTCTTGCCAGAATCGAATCATCTCGTTAATATTCGTCCCCGTTGTCACCCAATAGATAATGCGTCCATAGCTCAGTTGGTTAGAGCACCACCTTGACATGGTGGGGGTCGGTGGTTCGAGTCCACTTGGACGCACCATTTATTTTTTCGACAACATCTCAATACAGTGCGTCCATAGCTCAGTTGGTTAGAGCACCACCTTGACATGGTGGGGGTCGGTGGTTCGAGTCCACTTGGACGCACCATTTCTCTTTCTCTATTTTCTTATTTTTACTCATCTTACCTACCCTACAAAATAATTAATTTAGCTTGCAATATTTTATTGCGCAACAAGGTGTTTAAAAAACAAGCAATCAGCGCCGTATTTTGATCACATCACTTAAATTTACCTTTTTTCGATTTTCTTCATAGAAATTAACCTCTATAATACGAAACATAATTTTGTTGAAAGGTTTCAGCGTATTGATTTACGGGCATCTTTAGAAAACAGAACAAATGAATCATGATAGACTATAATGTAAGATGTCTGCCAACCTTTGATACAAAATAGTGACAAGATTTTTATGATGTTGCTGAACCATTAACATGTTGCGCAACTTATCCATTAGAGATGAGTTTGTACACCCTGTTTTGCACCGTTGATACTGTTAATAGAAAACAGCGACATTAATCCTTATTCATCCATTACAATACAACCATTAAATAGACTGCCATGAAAAAGACAAAAATTGTTTGCACCATCGGACCAAAAACCGAATCTGAAGAAAAACTGAATCAATTACTGGACGCAGGCATGAACGTTATGCGTCTAAACTTCTCTCACGGTGACTATGAAGAGCATGGCAACCGTATCAAAAACCTGCGTAACATTTGCGCTAAAACAGGCAAAAAAGCCGCTATTTTATTAGATACTAAAGGCCCAGAAATTCGCACCATCAAATTAGAAGGTGGTAATGATGTCGCTTTAGTTGCTGGTCAAACTTTCACTTTCACCACAGACAAAACTGTTGTGGGTAATAAAGACCGCGTTGCTGTAACTTACGGAGGTTTTGCTAAAGACTTAACTGTTGGTAACACCGTTTTAGTTGATGATGGTCTTATCGGCATGAAAGTCACTGCTGTAACTGATAAAGAAGTTGTTTGTGAAGTTTTAAACAACGGTGACTTAGGTGAAAACAAAGGTGTTAACTTACCTGGCGTTTCTATCGGTTTACCAGCATTAGCTGAAAAAGATAAACAAGATCTTATCTTTGGTTGCGAGCAAGGCGTTGATTTCGTTGCTGCATCATTCATTCGTAAACGTTCTGACGTTGAAGAAATGCGTGCTCACTTAAATGCACACGGCGGCGAAAACATCATGATCATCTCAAAAATTGAAAACCAAGAAGGTTTAAACAATTTTGATGAGATCTTAGAAGCATCCGACGGTATCATGGTTGCTCGTGGCGACTTAGGTGTTGAGATCCCAGTTGAAGAAGTTATCTTCGCACAAAAAATGATGATCGAAAAATGTAACGCTGCACGTAAAGTGGTTATCACTGCAACGCAAATGTTAGATTCAATGATCAAAAACCCACGCCCTACTCGTGCTGAAGCGGGTGACGTTGCGAATGCTATCTTAGATGGTACTGATGCTGTTATGTTATCAGGTGAAAGTGCAAAAGGTAAATACCCAGTAGAAGCTGTGACCATCATGGCAACTATCTGTGATCGTACAGACCGTATCATGCAATCTCGTCTTGATTACAAACAAACAGCTGCAAAATTACGCGTAACTGAAGCAGTTTGTCGCGGTGCAGTTGAAATGGCTGAAAACTTAGATGCGCCTCTGATTGTTGTAGCAACTTTCGGTGGTAAATCAGCTCGTTCTATCCGTAAATATTTCCCAACAGCACCAATCTTAGCATTAACAAACAACGAAGAAACAGCTCGTCAGTTACTGTTAGTTAAAGGTGTAACCACTCAATTAGTTAACGAAATCGCCTCTACTGATGACTTCTACCGTATTGGTAAAGAAGCTGCATTAGCAAGTGGTTTAGCGCATGCTGGTGAGCGTGTTGTTATGGTTACTGGTGCCCTGGTTGATAGCGGTACAACAAATACTTCATCTGTTCACGTTCTGTAATTTTTACAGTACGAATACATTAAACGCCACTCAATGGGTGGCGTTTTCTTTACCTGTTTCCAAAAAAACCTCTTTTTCTGCTATTCTTTTTTAGAGTGATATACTTTCCTAATCTCATCTCTTACCCTACGTATTTATAATTATTTATCAATTAGTTGACGTGTAAATCACCTGTCTAAATTTGTGTAATTTTCAGTCAATAAATAGCTATTTAATGATTAGGATTTTTACTAATAAAGGTATTTTGTGAGAAAACACGCATTTATTGTGCTGAATATTTACAATATAAGTGTTATTTTTCCTATTGTTATAGGGAACGTAAGATACACTTATTACGAATAAATCCGGCATTTTCCTATATGTGTGCCATACTTATTAATGGTTTCATATAAATGCTACTTGTTCCTTTACACAAACTAATAATAGAGGTTGTAACTATGAAAGCGAAACTTGTACTAGGTGCGGTAATTCTGGCTTCAGGCTTATTAGCAGGTTGTTCTTCTAGTAATAATGCACAATTAGATCAAATCTCTTCTGATGTAAGCCGCCTGAATACTCAAGTCCAGCAACTAAGTGGTGATGTACAATCTGCTCGTGCCGAAGCTAAATCAGCTTACGACGAAGCTGCTCGTGCAAATCAGCGTTTAGATAACCAAGTCACTACTTATAAAAAGTAATTTGACTTACCAATAAGCTGAAACAGCTTTAGGCAAGCATTAATCGCAAAGCCCTAACATTGTTAGGGCTTTGTTTTTTTATAAGGTTATTGCTTATTGGTAAATTTATCGATATTAAGACCTTTTATATGAGCAATTAAATTATAATTCGTTGCTAGGTTTGAGCAAATGTTGATATTTTTATTAGCTTGAATAAGTAACGCCTTAAATGTATCTATAATTTTATTAACATATTTTTTTTGAGCTAATGTCAGCACAGTATAATCTATATCACTTACTTTTTTGAGTTCATTCTCTAGAATATAAAACAGCTCTGTCACTGATTTTGAAGATTTTGTGTAGGGTATTCTAGAACTAGCCGTATCCGGCAAAGTCTCTATTCCAATTAACTCATATTCCCTAGCTCCCTCTTTGGGAATGAGTCGTTGGAGGATCTCATCGCACATTGATTGAATATTTTCACTTTTTAGCTTTTTATCTCCAATTAAAAACGTTTTACAGCTATTTGTCACCTGAGATAAATCATTAAATAGTCCACTTAAACCATCTTCCATGCTAGAAGAGATATTACGATTTTCTTTTATTATGTGTCCATTATTAACTAAAACTTTCATTAAACTCCCTTATTATCAATAGAAAACATTTTGATGGTAAGGTATTTTTAGCACTATTGATTTTATAAAGAAGTCTTTTTTATTTTTTGAAACCTAAAACAAAACAGCCGCCTAAAGCACCTGTTTTGTTTTTAATAGTATCATCCTCACTGACTAGTAAGCAGTAACCTCTACTGGAATACCAGAGCGTCGAATAAGCTCTGCATCAGCTTTATCTTTATTAACCTTGCCACTCTCATACCAAGCATTAAATTGCTTTGTGAATGTAAGAGGCATGGTTTGTGGATCGTCATCTTCATTACGTGATAGTGGCTGATGAACTTCAATAAACTGTCTACCGTCTGCGGTTTCAGTAAATTTAATTGGTTTATTGATAACCTGGACTCGACTCCCTTTAGGTACCACGTTAAATAAGGTCTCAATATCATTTGGGCGTAAACGAATACAGCCTGAACTCACTCTTAAACCAATACCAAAATCAGCATTAGTACCATGTATAAGGTATTCACCTCGACTATGTGCCAATCTTAAAGCATATGCCCCCATTGGATTTTCAGGGCCAGCAGGAACGACAGCCGGTAGCGTGATCCCTTTAGCTGCATAATTTTTGCGAATATTCGCCGTTGGTGTCCAAGTGGGATCTTTAATTAATTGAGAAATCGATGTCACCATCTCAGGTGTTTCTCGCCCTAATTGACCAATTCCAATAGGGTAAACATCAACGGTTCCACCCTCTTTTGGATAATAATAAAGGCGCAATTCAGCAAGATTGATAACAATACCTTTGCGCACAGAGTCAGGTAAAATCATCTGCAAAGGGATTGTTAAGGTTTTACCTGCATCAGGCAAAAGAGGATCAATACCAGGATTCGCTTCCATCATATTGAGCAATCCCACTTGGTATTCGGACGCAATAGCCTCTAAAGAGCGTTTATCATCGGGAACTATATATGAAAAATTTTCACCAATAATACGCTGGCCATCAGCAGGTAGTAGATATTCTGTCGCATAAGATAAGTGACTACTCATCCCTAATAGCGATACACCTAAGAGAGTTAACCATTTTTTCATCGTTTATCCCGTGTGTTAGAAATAAAATAAACTGACTATTATGATGATAACATTATCATTGTTATGCTTTCATATAATAAGTCAGTTTAGAACATTAATGCGGGATCAGGTAACATTTATGCTACAGCGTATTCTGAAAAACGCGTAATAAGCGTTGTAACCATCGCATGTAAACCTTGCGTGCGAGATGGTGTTAAGTGGCTTTCTAGGGCTAATGATGAGAAGTAATGTTTGATATCTGTCTC
Source organism: Proteus terrae subsp. cibarius (assembly GCF_011045835.1). NCBI lineage: Bacteria > Pseudomonadati > Pseudomonadota > Gammaproteobacteria > Enterobacterales > Morganellaceae > Proteus > Proteus terrae. The sequence continues at coordinate 1,643,789 of NZ_CP047349.1, read as the reverse complement.
TAATGCTTGTTTGATAGTTTTACCTTGAAATAAGATAATCACTAAGGCAACAAGGCCTTTTACAATACCTGCATCACTATCACCAGCCAGCACTAACTGTTTATTCTCATTAAGAGAAACCGCTATCCAAACTTGGCTTTGGCAACCTTCAATAAAATTAGCTGAAATACGTTGTTCATCCGTTAAAGGAGTAAGGCGCTCACCTAACTCCATCATATAGAGATAACGTTGTTCCCAATCTTGACAACGAGAAAAATTGCGTAATAGCTTTGCTTCATCTGGCAAATTGGCAACTGCCATGAATAACCTCTTTTTTTAATTTTTAACCTAATAACATCTCAACACGTAATAGCGCATTAACCAACGCATCGATATCATTTTTATTGGTATATAAACCGAGAGATGCACGACACATCGCAGGAACTTGGTAATAATCCATAATTGGCATCGCACAGTGATGCCCTGTACGAATAGCAATACCATAATTATCAAGGAATGCCCCAACATCATAAGCGTGATGTTTGCCTAAATTAAACGCTATCACACCTTGTCGAGAATCATTGCCATAAAGCGTTAAGGATTTTACTTTTTGCAACTGCTCTTGAGCATACTTCATTATATGATTTTCATACTCAGCAATATTATTCATACCTAATTGTGAAAGATAATCTAATGCCGCACCTAAGCCAATCATTCCCATAATATTAGGTGTGCCTGCTTCAAAGCGCCAAGGCGCATCTGCGTAGGTAATATCGCCATTAATATGAACATGCTTTATCATTGCACCACCGCCTTCCCATGGCGGTAATTCATCCAGTATCGCTTTCTTACCGTATAACAAACCAATACCTGTAGGCCCATAAAGTTTATGTCCACTACAAACAAAAAAGTCACAATCAAGTTGTGAAACATTAATTGTTTGATGCATTGCACTTTGAGCACCATCAACCAATATATGTAATTCACCACCTCGCTCAATTGCATATTGACGAGCATCACGAATAATTTGAGCGACTGGATTCACTGTGCCCAATACATTTGATTGATGAGTGAGACTGAGTAATTTAGTTCGCTCATCGATTAAGTGAGGTAATTGAGCAAAATCGAGCGTGCCGTCTTGTAATAGCGGTAACACACGAACATTAAAGCCATACTGTTTTGCCAACATATACCATGGAACAATATTTGCGTGATGTTCCATTTCTGTGATGATGATATTGTCACCATCATTCAAAAATCGTTGGCTATAAACGTTCGCAATTAGGTTGATCCCTTCCGTTGTTCCTTTAACAAAAACTATCTCTTCTTCACTATTGGCACCTAAAAAATCACAGGCTTTTTTACGGACATTTTCAACTAACATTGTCGCATTTGCACTTAATGTGTGAATGCCGCGGTGAACCGCGGCATATTGTGTTAAGGCAAATTGTTTTTCATGTTCAATGACACAAGCCGGTTTCTGAGCACTTGCGGCACTATCGAGATAAATCAGAGATTTTCCTTTCACTTGTTGTGAAAGAATTGGAAAATCAGCTCGCGCTTTTTCAATGGAATGCGTCATAATGCCTTATTTTATACCTCTAATAAGCGCTGATTAATTCTTTCTAATACCTGCGCTTTAATCACACTATTTTCTAGCGATTCAGTTAATTCAGCCGCAAATGCATGAATGATCATTTTACGGGCATCACTTAAGGAAATACCTCGTGAACGCAGATAAAATAGCTGCTCATCATCAATTCGTCCCACAGTAGCACCATGACTACACTTCACATCATCAGCATAAATCTCAAGCTGTGGTTTAGTATCAACTTGTGCTTTTTCACCCAGCAACAGATTGTTATTAGTCATTTGACCATCTGTTTTTAATGCTTGAGGTGTCACCGTGATCATACCGTTAAATACAGCTTTCCCTGCATCCATCGCAATACTTTTATGCAGTTGACGACTCTGGCAATTTTTCTCACCATGAACCAACCATGTGCGAGTATCTGCAATCTCTCCGGCTTTAGGTAATACAACGCTATTCATCGAAAGCTCTGTATTTTCACCTTTTAATGCAGAACTTGTGTGATGACGACTTAGCTTAGCGCCTAATAAAAAAGCGTAACTGTTAACACGAGCATCACGGCCTATCGTCATATCATTATGGGCAAAATGCTGACTTACACCATTCTCAAAACTTAATTTGATATGGTTAAAAGAGGCATTATCACCGATCGTCGCGGTTAACCTTGCTCCTGTAAAATGGCGGTTTTCACTATCACTGCTAATATAGTGCTCTATCACTTGCATCTGGGTATTTGCACCAACATCAAGATGAAAACGATAATTTCCACTATTTACCTCAGCGCTTTGATCCCCTTGAGTAATATTGAGGATATAAAGTGGTTTATCCGCAATAACACCGTTTTTCAGGGTAATAAGCAAAGGATGTGGCGCTAAACTTTCAACTAAATGCAGAAAGATTTCACCATTTACCGCTTTAGGTAATTCACTTTGGTTATCGAGTAAAGTGACTTGATAAGGACCAAAGTCTTTACTGCTTTCTATTGGTGAAAATGTACCATTCACCATCACAATACGATAACAGTCAAAAGATAATGCATATTTAGCCATTAAACTTTGCACATCAAAAGGTGGCAATTGTTGATAGCGCAGACTGAGCGTTTCTTCTAACGGTGTATAATGCCAATCTTCATGGCGATAAACTGGGAAACCGATTTTCTCAACTTGAGACCAATGATTACGAGCATTGAGGCTATTATTACCTTTGCGTTGATGATATAACGCTGAAAACATTTTTAATGCTTGTTGATTACGCAATTCAACTTGGCGCTGTTTTTCACGCTTTTCATTGAGGGTCAATAAGCCAGCCATAACCTTGTTCCTCCAATTTTTGCGCCAATGAAAAATCACCTGATTTAATGATTTTTCCCTGATAAAGCACATGCACAAAATCAGGTTTAATATAATCTAGAATACGTTGGTAGTGTGTTACAACGATGAAAGCTCGCTTACCATCACGTAAGCTATTAACACCATTAGAAACGATTTTTAATGCGTCTATATCAAGACCTGAGTCTGTTTCATCTAAAATACATAACTCAGGCTCTAACGCAGCCATTTGTAAGATATCGTTACGTTTTTTCTCACCACCAGAAAATCCCACGTTAACAGAGCGTGTTAGCAAATCTTGTGGCATATCCAGTAATTTAATTTTATCTTCAATAAAATCTTCAAAATCAAAGCGATCTAACGGCTCTTGACCACGATATTCTCTCACTGCATTTACAGAAGATTGTAAGAAAAACTGATTACTGACACCGGGTATTTCAACAGGATATTGAAATGCCATAAAGATGCCTTCACCTGCGCGATCTTCCGGCTCTAACTCCAATAAATCTTTACTTTTAAAGGTAATTGAACCTTCATCAACTTCATATTCATCACGGCCAGCAAGCGTTGCAGATAGCGTACTTTTACCCGAGCCATTTGGTCCCATAATCGCGTGAACTTCACCTGCACGCACCTGCAAATCTAATCCTTTAAGGATCTCATTGCCTTCAACACTGACATGTAAATTTTTAATATCTAACATAATATATGCCTTCGGTATCTTTATACTCAGAATTTGGTTAATAGTTAACCGACGCTATGCTCTAAGCTGATTGCTAATAATTTTTGTGCTTCCACAGCAAATTCCAGCGGTAATTCTGAGAACACATCTTTACAAAATCCGTTTACAATCATTGAGATTGCATCATCTTCGCTTAATCCACGCTGACGACAATAAAACAACTGATCTTCACCAATACGTGACGTTGTCGCTTCGTGTTCAAGTTGTGCTGAGTTGTTCATTACCTCAACATAAGGGAAAGTATGCGCACCGCACTGTGTACCAATTAACATGGAATCACACTGGGTGAAGTTACGAGCATTTTGCGCACCAGGAAGTACTTTTACGAGCCCGCGGTAACTGTTTTGACTTTTACCCGCAGAAATACCTTTAGAGATAATGGTTGATTTGGTATTTTTGCCGATATGGATCATCTTAGTCCCCGTATCTGCTTGTTGATTGCCATTGGTTAAAGCAACCGAGAAGAATTCAGCGGTGGAATTATCCCCTTTTAAAATCACACTTGGGTATTTCCATGTGATCGCAGAACCCGTTTCTGATTGCGTCCATGACATTTTGGCGTTTTCGCCTTCACAGATAGCGCGTTTAGTCACAAAGTTCAGAATACCGCCTTCACTATCACCACCAGAGAACCAGTTTTGTACAGTAGAGTATTTTACTTCAGCATCTTTATGGATAATGACTTCAACCACAGCAGCATGAAGCTGATAGCTATCTCGAACAGGTGCTGAACAACCTTCGATATAACTGACATAACTGCCTTCATCTGCAACCAAAATAGTTCGTTCAAATTGGCCTGTTTGAGCGGCATTAATACGGAAATAAGTCGATAACTCCATTGGGCAACGAACCCCTTTTGGAATATAGACAAAAGTACCATCAGATGCGACCGCAGCATTCAGTGCAGCAAAGTAGTTATCATGGCTTGAGACAACAGTGCCTAAATATTGGCGTACTAGATCAGGATATTCTTGTATAGCCTCGCTAAATGAACAGAAAATGATGCCATGTTCAGCAAGCTCTTCACGATATGTTGTTGAAACAGAAACTGAGTCAAAAATAGCATCAACAGCAACGGCTTGCCCTTCTCTTACAGGTACTCCTAGTTGGTTAAAAGCATCTTCAACTTCTTTGGTTAAATAATCCTGTGCAGCTTGTTTATCGCTCGTAACAGCTTCATTTGTGCCACCAGCACAACTGCCGTTAGCACAACATGAACTACAAGATGGTGCTGAATAATAGCTATAATCTTGATAATTAAGCGATGGATAATCTGCTTTTAGCCAATGTGGCTCTTCCATTTCCAACCAATGGCGATAAGCATCTAAACGAAATTCCAGCATCCACTCTGGTTCGTTTCTTTTTGCCGATATTGCACGTACAACCGCTTCATTTAATCCTTTTTCTAAGGTGTCGGTTGAGATATCGGTATAAAAACCTTCTTTATAGTGGTGATCGCTTAACCATCCCTGAACTTCATCACCAATTTCAACATTGCTCTGAGACATAATCTGACTTCACTATGTTATACCCCGAAGCTCTCACCACATCCGCAGACGTTTTGAGCTTTAGGATTATTAAATTTAAACATTTGATTAAGTCCTTCACGAACATAATCAACAACCAACCCATCGATAAATGGCATTGCTTTTAATGAAACAAAGAGTTTTGCACCATTATGTTCATAAACAAGATCATCATCATTTGGGGTAGTAGCGAGTTCAATAACATAACCATACCCTGTACAACCAGAGGGTTTGATATTTAAGGAAAGCCCTTGTTTTTCAGGGTTTTTCTCGACTAAATGGCAGATATGCTTTGCCGCATTATCCGTTAATACAATGCCTTGCCAAGCTGTGTCATTAAGAGAAAAAGTTTCAACGTTGTTTGTCATTTCTGACCTCATTTCGAAAGGAGATTGATATCTTTCCTGACACTAATGGTAATGATAACCCTTATCACTTCAACCATGTCTTTTGAAAGGATATTCCGTAAATGTGTATTTTTTGTTCTATTTTTACGCTTGTTTTGTTAAAAAATCATGTTAACGCAATGTAATATAACACTTTTATATTTTTTCATTCTAAAAAATAAAACTTTTAATTTTTCTTATATTTCGCACAATACGCATATAAGTTGCAAAATAAATACACTTTATATGTTATCACTGAAATTTAGAGAAAAAAGCATAAAAATGTGCTTTTTACAGCTAGCTTATTGAGCCTATTCACATTCATTTTTATGCTTTTGATGAGAGAAGATAAGATAGCACCACTTATATGATGACCTCTTATTGGTTTGTGTGCTCTTCGATGTTATTTATTAATAGTGATGGTTTGAATATATTTGTTTGTACATTCAAGAATTTGACTGTTTTTTTGTTTGTTCGATTGGCTATTGAAGTTACTAATTAATTGCAATTGCCATACTCGATTCGTTTTAAGATCTGCCGCTAAAATACCTTCATAGCTCACGTTCTCTTTTGCATATTTCCCTTCAAAAAAGACATGTCGACTTTCCACATTTGGGATAGTTAATGGTTTTATCGATGTAGATATTTCATTCATGCCATCTATGATGGCAATATTATCTACAATACCTTGTGCTCCTGCATCCACATCATAACTCATTACATCGATCATTTTAAAATAAACCAGACGAACTTCTGTTAAATCACAAATAGGCTCTGATTTATAAACCATCATTTCTGTTGTGACGTCCTGAACATTATCAGGTAAGGATTTAAAATAATTTTCAGTATCTTCTCTACTCATTGTAAATGAGGTGGGATAAGCCATATTAAAACCAGAAATAGCTTGTATTGGAATATTACGTATATCATTACTCGTTTCAGAGGTAGAATTATTATCACATCCGCTGAGTAATAAACCCGCAATTAATAATACTGTGGTATTAAATTTATAAGAAGTTAACATTATTGATCGTCTTATCTTTTATTATGAAGATAATGATTATCATTAAAAATAAAATCTAAATAAAGAAATAATTTTATTTTCTCTCTGCTTTTATTTTTTAACATTATCTATAAACACAAAAAAAACGCATAAAGAGAGTATTTCACTTTATGCGTCTGTCTTTTTATTTTTAAGAAATAACAGATGTCGTTAATCTAGAAATACATACTTGACGATCTTTGTCATCAAATATTTCTATTGACCAAACTTGGTGTGAGCGTCCTAAATGAATAGGCTTACACACACCTCTTACTTTACCTTCTCTCGCTGAACGAATGTGATTTGCATTGATTTCTAACCCGACAATCTTTTGTTCACCTTCAGTACAAAGATAACCCGCAACAGAACCTAATGTTTCAGCTAAAACAACAGAAGCACCGCCATGCAAAAGCCCTAAAGGTTGTTTAGTACGGTGATCAACAGGCATTGTTCCTTCAAGATAATCATCACCAAGACATGTTAACTCAATGCCCAAATGGCTCATCATATTGTTTTGTCCAATATGATTAAGATACTCAATTGTCGTTTCACGTTTCCATATCATGGCATAATCTCCAAAAGTGCCTGTAGTGGGTGTTTTAGCTCAATATTATCAATACGTTTCACTTGACTACGACAAGAGTAACCTGTGCTTAAACAACGCATTGTTGGTAATGTTTTTAATGCATTTCCCCATGAGAGTTGATAAATGCCCAACGAGTTTTCATAATTATTTAGTTCATGTCCATAAGTACCTGCCATTCCACAACATCCCGTGCTCACAAATTCGAGTTGCTGCCCATAACGTTGGAAAATAGCCTGCCACTGTTTCATACTTTGTGGTAGCGCCGTCACTTCTGTACAGTGCCCGAAAAGATACCATTTTTCAGCATCATCACGAACTGCTATTGGCTCAGATACCAATTTACTTAGCCATTCATGAACAAGTTGAACATTAAAATCCCCACGCTTATCACCCAGTATTTCACGATATTCATCGCGATAACAAAGCACTAATGCAGGATCAACCCCTACCATAGGAATACCTAATTGTGCGACACGATTAAGCATGGTTGAGGTTTTTTGTGCCGTTTTACTAAATTGCTGTAAAAAACCTTTAATATGTTGCGCTTTTCCATTAGGTGAAAATGGCAGTAAAACAGGTTTAAATCCAATTTTTTCAATCAGTTTGATAAAATCGGCAACCACTTTTGCATCGTAATAACTGGTAAAGGGATCTTGTACCACCAGCACATGATGGCTTCGTTGCTTTTCAGATAAACGCTCTAAGTCTTCCAGCGTCATATCTAACGCTTTGTGCCCAGCCAATTGCTGTCTTAATGTAGGCGATGACAGCAAAGGTAAATCGACCATTCCTATCGTGTGTTTACTTAATGACTGCACCAATGGCTGTTTCATAAAAAAGTTAAAAAATCCGGGAGCCTTCGCCATAATCGGCGTTGTTAATTCAACATTCGCGACAATATGATCTTTTAGCGGACGTAAATAACGTTGGTGATAAAGTTCAGTAAACTTAGAACGAAACGATGGCACATCAATTTTAATCGGACATTGTGTTGAACAGGCTTTACAAGCCAAGCAACCGTTCATAGCCGCTTTCACTTCATGAGAAAAGTCATATTCGCCACGTTTGGCTTTCCATGTATTACGTGTTTTCTCAATCAAACCTCTTAAACTTGGTTTATTATTTTCAAAGCTAGATTCAAGTTGTTTTGGGCTAACGCCTTGCTCTGTCAATAAGCGTAGCCACTCTCTTACAAGTGCAGCTCGTCCTTTAGGTGAATGAATGCGTTGCCCGCTAATTTTCATTGAAGGACACATTGGGCTTTTGGCATCAAAGTTAAAGCAAAGTCCATTACCATTACAATCCAGTGCACCTTTGAAATCTTGACGCACAGATAAAGGGATTGTGCGATCAAAAGTACCTCGTTTGATGGTATCGACTTGCTTCATAGGTTCATCGACCTCTAATGGAGGGCATATCTTCCCAGGATTCAGTCTATTTCGAGGATCGAATACCGTTTTGATTTGACGCAGTTCATGATAGAGCGTTTCACCGAAAAATTCGGGGCTGTATTGCGCTCTAAAGCCTTTTCCATGTTCACCCCAGAGTAACCCACCATATTTGGCTGTTAACGTGACAATGTCGTCTGAGATAGATTTCATCAATAGTTCTTGTTGTGGATCGCACATATCAAGAGCTGGTCTTACGTGCAATACCCCTGCATCAACATGTCCAAACATGCCATAATTGAGCTGATGACTGTCCAGTAACGCTCTAAATTCGGTAATATAATCAGCAAGATGTTCTGGTGGCACACAGGTATCTTCTACGAAAGGAATTGGCTTTGCTTGCCCTTTTGCATTACCTAATAAACCAACGGCTTTTTTACGCATAGCATAAATGCGATTAATATCCGCCAAATCTTCACAGACTTGATAACCGATAACACCGCCTTGGCCCTCTTTCATTAATGAATCTAAGCGTTGGCATAATGATGCGACTTGTGATCCGATAAGGTTTTCATCATCGCCAGCAAATTCAACAATATTAAGCCCTTGCATATCTTTATCAGGAATATCAGTGATCAACTCTTTTACAGAGTGCCACACGATATCTTCACGGGCGAGATTTAATACTTTTGAATCAACCGTTTCAACAGAAAGTGCTTTCGCTTTAACTAAAAAAGGGGCATTGCGTAATGCTGAATCAAACGAATCGTATTTTACATTGACTAAACTGCGCTGTTTGGGAATTGGCGTGATATCCAGTGTCGCTTCAGTAATAAAAGCTAGCGTTCCTTCAGAGCCTGTTAAAATTCTCGTTAAATCAAATCGTTTCATGTCATCACTAAAGACATGACGCAAATCATACCCTGTTAAAAAGCGATTTAACTTAGGGAATTTTTCAAGAATAAGTTTTCGTTGCTCTTTGCAACGAGATAAGACGGTACGGTAAACATTGCCGATTGCGGAACTTTCTTGGGCAATATTTTCAGCTAGTGCCGTATCCATAGCTCGTGTTTCAAGCAGTTCACCACCTAACAAAACTGCCCTAACACCAAGAACGTGATCAGAGGTTTTACCATAAACCATTGAACCTTGTCCTGAGGCATCAGTGTTAATCATTCCACCTAATGTAGCGCGATTACTGGTAGATAGTTCTGGCGCGAAAAAAAAGCCATAAGGTTTTAAAAAGAGATTTAACTCATCTTTTATCACCCCTGCTTCCACTTTTACCCAACGCTCTTGCGGGTTTATCTCAATAATACGCTTCATATAGCGAGATAAATCAACCACAATACCATCCGTTAACGCTTGCCCATTAGTGCCTGTACCGCCCCCTCTAGGAGTCAGAGAGAGTGAATGAAATCGAGGTTCATCAACTAAGCGAGCAATAATAGTTACATCAGCGGTTGAGCGAGGAAAAACAACAGCCTGTGGTAATAACTGGTAAATACTATTATCTGTTGCCATAGTGAGTCTGTCAGCGTAACTGCTGGAGATATCACCGGTGAAACCGTTTTTTTGAAGAGTATCAAGAAATTCTGTTGTGAGTTCACTGACTTGCGGTGCTTGCGATATACGTGGGATCATTTGTTATAGCTCTTTAATCTAATAGTCCACATTGCTTAATTTTAGATGTTGAAATGTATGCTAAGAGGTACTTTGCCTCATTTTGTACTTTCAGACCGATACCTGTTCACCTTATCATACAATTCTGGCAAATTGCGTAGTGATATAAACAACGTGATATTTGCAATGTTTATTCATCTGCTTCTAGCATTTTTATTCGTGTAGGGATTTAAAACCATGGAAAAACCGCAGATCCATACAGATATACCCAAAGTTTTATTCACTGTTCTTTTTATTTCTTTTTTTATTATCGCCAGTTTTTGGATCCTAAATCCCTTTATTGTGGGTTTTATTTGGGCTGGAATGATTGTTGTTGCAACGTGGCCTTTACTTCTTATTATTGAAAAACGGGTAAAATACCGTTGGCTATCAACCATGATAATGATGATTTTGATATTACTGATCTTCGTTATCCCTATTATCTTATTAATTAGTAGTGTCATTGATAATAGTGCGCCTTTAATAGAATTAGCAAAATCACCTTCAAGTGTTCAGCCTCCTCAACTATTATGGCTTAACGATATCCCAATGATAGGGAGTAAGCTTTATGATACATGGCACTCTATCCTTGTCTCTGGTGGTAATGCGTTAATCTCAAAAATCCAGCCTTACGTCGGGCAAGCTGCAAATTGGTTTTTTGCTCAAGCCTTGAATATTGGTCGATTTGCCCTACATTTGGGTGTGATGTTGTTATTTTCCGGCTTACTATTTTTACAAGGCGAAAATGTCGTATCTTGGTTACGTCATTTTGCCATTCGTTTAGCCGGCCAGCGTGGTGATGCTGCAATCTTACTTGCATCCATGTCTATTCGCGCTGTCGCATTAGGGGTGGTTTTAACCGCCTTAATTCAAGCGATTGTTGGTGGTATCGGTCTCGCTGTGTCTGGCGTACCTTATGCGACTGTATTAACCGTCATTATGTTTATTTGCTGCCTTGCTCAAATAGGCCCTTTATTAGTATTGATACCTTCCATTTTATGGCTATTTTGGACAGGTGATACCACTTGGGGCATTGTTATGGTGATTTGGGGTGGCGCCGTTGCGACAATGGATGGTGTATTACGGCCTTATTTAATCAAAATGGGAGCTGATTTGCCTATGGTATTAATTCTTACGGGTGTTATTGGTGGGATTTTAACATTAGGTATGATTGGATTATTTATTGGCCCTGTTGTTCTCGCTGTTGCACATAGTTTATTAAATGCATGGATTAATGAAGTACCAAAACCTAATCCTGATTTAACTGAGACAGTAGAATTTATGAATAAAAACTTTATCGAAAAAGAATAAATAATAATAGAGCATGTAAGTGTAGCTACTTACATGCTCTAAAAATAACAGAGTAAAGTTTAATAAAGATTATCAATTTAGGAATAAACCATTATATTTTTATATTAAAACTTACAATTTGAAACAAATTACATTTTTTTAAACCCGTTTGTTACCAGCAAGTTATATTCACTTTCAAATAAGCTTATATTCTTTTTATTGAGATAATTCTTAGAGCATAATTAACGCATTTCTCTTAATATAAATATCAACGAAACAAATGTTTCATCGAATTAATAATTTTGCCTTTCATATTAATAGATTAATTGGCGAGATTAAAGAATATAAAATATTGCTGTGTGTAGTCTTTGCCTGTCAGCCCATGATAGGCTTTTTTTTTGCCTATTATTTAATAATTGTATAAAAAAAGCTCACATTATATTGTGAGCTTTTTATTTATAGCGATGATATTAATTCTATTGTGCTAATTTTACCCAAGTTTTAATTACAGTATCTGGGTTTAAAGATAAACTATCAATTCCCTCTTCCATTAGCCATTGTGCAAAATCTTCATGATCAGAAGGTCCTTGACCACAAATACCCACATATTTTCCATTACGTTTAGCAGCTTGGATTGCCATTGATAATAATGCTTTCACTGCATCATTGCGTTCATCAAACAGTGCAGAGACCACACCTGAATCTCGGTCAAGACCTAATGTTAATTGGGTCATATCGTTAGAGCCAATAGAGAAACCATCAAAGTGTTCTAAGAATTTATCTGCTAATAAGGCATTTGATGGAATTTCACACATCATAATGACTTTTAAGCCGTTCTCACCACGTTTCAAGCCATTTGCCGCTAATTCATCAATAACTTCTTCAGCTTGGCGTACAGTACGAACAAATGGGATCATGACTTCAACATTCTCTAAGCCCATATCATTACGAACACGTTTTACCGCTTCACACTCAAGCGAGAAACAGCGACGGAAATCGTCAGAAACATAACGGCCCGCACCACGGAATCCTAACATTGGGTTCTCTTCATCTGGCTCATAACGATCGCCACCCACTAAGTTGGCATATTCATTAGATTTAAAGTCAGATAAACGAACGATAACGCGTTTAGGCCAGAATGCCGCCGCTAATGTTGCAATCCCTTCTGTTAATTTACTGATGTAATACTCAACTGGAGATTCATAGCCTGCCATCATTTCATTGATTTCAGCTTTCAGTGCTTCAGTTTGGTCGTCATACTCTAGTAATGCGCGAGGATGCACACCAATCATACGGTTAATAATAAATTCTAAACGCGCAAGACCGACACCATCATTTGGTAAGCCTGCAAAATCAAATGCACGATCAGGATTACCGACGTTCATCATGATTTTGAGCCCTAATTCAGGCATATTATCGATTGCGGAGCTCTGAATAGAAAAATCCAGTTTGCCATCGTAAACAAACCCGGTGTCACCTTCAGCACAAGAAACAGTTACAACTTGTCCTTCAGCAATACATTCTGTTGCATCACCACAACCCACAACCGCAGGAATACCTAATTCACGAGCAATGATTGCAGCGTGACATGTTCTACCACCGCGATTAGTTACAATCGCAGAAGCTTTCTTCATGATAGGTTCCCAATCTGGGTCTGTCATGTCAGTAACCAGCACATCACCCGCTTCAATCCTATCCATCTCACTTAAGTTATGGATAACTTTGACAGCCCCCGTACCAATACGATGACCAATAGCACGGCCTTCAATAATAACAGAGCCACTTTCATTTAATTGATAGCGTTCCATTACTTGTTGGTTAGAACGAACTGTTTCTGGACGAGCCTGAACTATGTATAAACGACCATTATGTCCATCTTTAGCCCATTCGATATCCATTGGACGACCATAGTGACGTTCGATCAATACAGCTTGTTTAGCCAGCTCTTGAACTTCATTATCAGTCAAAGAGAAACGATTGCGCAGTGACTCTGGCGTATCTTCGATACGGACTTGTTTACCATGTTCAACGCTGTCTGCGTAAACCATTTGGATCTTTTTAGAGCCAAGATTACGACGAACAATAGAAGGTAGGCCTTTTGCTAAAGTTGGCTTGTGTACATAAAACTCATCTGGGTTAACAGCACCCTGTACAACCATTTCACCTAAACCATAAGCTGATGTAATAAACACAACTTGATCAAAGCCAGATTCAGTATCGATGGTAAACATCACACCTGAAGAAGCGAGATCAGAACGCACCATACGTTGAACGCCGGCAGATAATGCAACACCACGGTGATCATAACCTTGGTGAACACGATAAGAGATTGCGCGATCGTTAAATAACGAGGCAAATACGTGTTTGATTGCAACGAGTATGGCATCAATACCTTGAACGTTTAAAAACGTCTCTTGTTGACCGGCAAAAGAAGCATCAGGCATATCTTCTGCAGTCGCAGATGAACGAACGGCAAATGAAGCTTCAGATTCACCTTCACTTAATGTGAGATAAGCATCGCGAATGTCTTTTTCAAACTGAGGCGTAAAAGGTGTATCAATTACCCACTGGCGAATTTGATTACCTGCTTGAGCCAGTTGATTAACATCATCAACATCAACGCTATCAAGTAATTCATAAATACGCTGATTGATACCGCTCTGTTCCAGAAAATCATTAAACGCTTGCGCTGTGGTAGCAAACCCATTAGGAACAGAAACACCCAATTCCGCTAGGTTTGTGATCATTTCACCGAGGGAAGCATTTTTCCCACCAACACGATCAACGTCATTCATACCTAATTGGTTATACCAAAGCACATTGCACGGGGTGAGGCTATTGCTGGACATTGAGAACAATCCTTTTTTAAACAATTATGAGAGAGAGAAAAAAAAGAAAAACCCGCTGTCAAAACGACAACGTAAATAAGCGTATCACAATGTGATGCTGAATATAGAAAGGTGAATCGATCAACCAGAAAACTTTATTTTTTTATCCTTTATAATCACTAAAAATGCTTTAGATAATATTGTTTGATTTGCTAATTCAGCTAAAAAAAGGTGAGCGTTATGATATTAAGCTTGAATTCTATTAATTGTGATAATAATGAACCCATTGATAGAACAGTCTTTTTTATCTCTGATGGTACAGCAATTACGGCAGAAGTATTAGGTCATGCGGTACTTTCTCAATTTCCATTAAAAATGAAAAGTTATACATTACCTTTTGTTTCTACTGTGGAAAGAGCTGAAGAAATAAAACAGAAAATCTCTGAAATTTATAAAAAGAGTGGTGCTAAGCCTCTTGTTTTTTATTCTATTATCAGCCCAGAAGTTAAACAGATAATAAATAGTAGTGAAGGTTTTTGTCAGGATATTGTGCAATCTCTCGTAATACCACTTGAAAAAGAAGTAGGGATCCATGCATCGCCAAAATTAAACAAAACCCACGGATTAACTGAAAAAAACCTTAGCAAATATGATGCTCGTATTGCTGCAATCGAATACACCCTTTCCCATGATGATGGCATATCATTACGGAATCTCGACCAAGCTCAAGTGATCTTAATTGGTGTTTCTCGTTGTGGAAAAACGCCCACCAGCCTCTATTTAGCGATGCAATTTGGTATTCAAGCCGCTAACTATCCATTTACTGCAGATGATATGGATTTCTTAAAACTACCTGCGGAACTAAAAGAATATCAACATAAATTATTTGGCTTAACCATTGCACCAGAACGTCTTGCTGCTATCCGTGGTGAACGTCGTGAAAATAGCCGTTATGCATCAATTCGCCAATGTAGAATCGAATTAGCTGAAGTGGAAGCCCTTTTTAGAAAAAATAATATTCCTTATCTCAACACCACAAATTATTCTGTTGAAGAAATTTCAACCAAGGTAATTGATTCCATGGGATTAGCGAGAAGAATGTTTTAACTCTTTCTGGCGACTTTTTTATTCGTTTTTCTCTGTGAACGCTGTTGAAATTAGCTGAATTTCGTTTATTGTGATCTTAATCACTGGGTAGACTTACCCTGTATATTTATTGAGATGAATTATGTTAAAGACAGACGAACTACGGACTAAGGTGCTAGACAGTCTGGTAACACCAGAAACCTTAGCAAAAGAGTTCCCCATTTCTGATGAGATAACCCAAAATATCACATCAGCACGTAAACGAATTGAAGCGATCCTTACCGGCGAAGACAAACGACTATTAGTGATTGTAGGACCTTGCTCTATTCATGATCCTAAAGCCGCCAAAGAGTACGCAACTAAACTTAATCAGCTAAAAGAGCGTTATCATGAGCGCTTAGAAATCGTCATGAGAACCTACTTTGAAAAGCCACGTACGGTTATTGGCTGGAAAGGCTTAATCTCTGACCCTTACCTTGATAACTCTTGCAATGTCAACGAAGGTATTCGCCTTGCGAGAAAGCTATTAATTGAAATAAATACGTTAGGTTTGCCCACTGCAACTGAATTTCTCGATATGGTTACAGGCCAATATATTGCAGATTTAATTAGCTGGGGCGCCATTGGTGCAAGAACAACAGAAAGCCAAGTTCATCGTGAAATGGCTTCTGCACTCTCTTGCCCTGTGGGATTCAAAAATGGTACCGATGGTAATACCCGTATTGCCATTGATGCTATTCGCGCTTCTCGTGTAGGTCATACTTTCTTATCCCCTGATAAAAATGGCCGTATGACGATTTACCAAACCAGTGGTAATCCTTATGGACATATTATTATGCGTGGAGGTAAAAAGCCGAATTATCACGCAAGCGATATCGCTGACGCGGTGGATGCACTAAAACAAGTGGATTTACCAGAATATCTTATTATCGATTTTAGTCATGGCAACTGTGAAAAAATTCATCGTCGCCAATTAGAAGTAGCCAGAAATGTTGGTCAGCAAATTAAAGATGGCTCACAAGCGATCGTAGGTGTGATGGCTGAAAGCTTTTTACAAGAAGGCTCACAAAAAGTCGTACAAAATAAACCGCTTAATTATGGGCAATCTATCACTGATCCTTGTTTAAGTTGGAATGACACAGAACAGCTTCTTGAGTTATTAGCACAAGCCGTTGAGAGTCGATTTTAATAAACTTATCTATTCAGGGGTAATCTTTACCCCTTTTATCTTGTCTTCTACTTTCATCCAAACTCCCCCTTTTATTGACATTATATTTTGAGAAAAATATAAGTCTCTTTTATTCCATTGTTTTAATTTTCATCGTATAGCGTTTAGTTATTCACAATATGGCTTAAATTTACCTGTTTAAGTTAAAAAAAGCTTGTCTAAACACTTTTGTTAACGATAATGATTATCATAATGATAACGCTTATTACTCTTGATATGTTATGAATAAAAAAGCTAATAATTTGGATAGTTCTTTAATTAAACAGAATTCTCATTCTTCGATAATTCAATCAATCAATAGCATTGAGTTATTGGGTAAAGATGGCGTGGTTTACATTCAACACAACGGAGAGTTGTATCAACTGCGTCAAACAAAGGCGGGAAAATTAATCCTGACTAAATAATCATTTTTGATAATAACTTGCAAGCCACCTACCCCCTCAGCTAGGCAGCCAGCTAAATAACTCCATATACAAGGACTTTTTATGGACATTTATGGTATGTGTATGCTGAAAAAACATTTCAAATATTCAGGTATAGCGACAGCTCTTTGCTTGTTGTACCCCCCTATTGCCTCTGCACAATCAGACAATACAGAGATGGACTCTCTCACGGTTGTCGGTCATTCCATTGATAAAACAACTCACGACTTTCATTCCATTCTTGATAGTTCGATACCTCAAGCACAAACTGCATCAACCACTGGTGAAATGCTAAATAAAGTGGCTGGCGCAACCCTATCAGGAACAGGTGTTACGAATGGCGCGAACATCCTTATGCGTGGCTATGATCAAAAAGGCGTTAAGATCTTAGTCGATGGAATCGAGCAACCTTTAGAAAATACGATCAATAATTTAGGTGGTATTTTTCTCGATCCTTCATTAGTTAAACGTATTGATATAAAACATGGTTCATCCCCTGTGTTACACGGTAATGGGGCAATGGGCGGTGTTGTTTCATTTCAAACGCTTGAGCCTCGTAACTTATTAAAAATAGATGAGAAACTCAGTGCCAAATTATTTACCTCGCTTTCATCTGCTGATAGGCACTTCACTTATGGAGGGATTATTGCGGGACGATACGATATTGCTGAAGGTTTATTTGCTTACAGCCAGCGTCAACGAGGCCCTATTCACTTAGCTAATGGCAAAAAACTCGAAAACCACGAACATATTAATAATTTTTTTGCTAAAGCCTATCTCTATCCAACAGAAAATCAGACATTCATTTTTTCAGCACGACACTATGAGAATAAAGGTACTCAGAGAGAAGTTTTGCATCGCATAGGTGGGTTTGGTAAGAATGAAAGTAACCAAGTAGAACGCAAATCTGAACAGAAAAATTATTCTGTTACTTATCATTATGAGCCTGAAACACAAAGTTGGGTTAATTTAACCAGTCATTTGTATTACTCACAATTCAATATTAATCAAATATTTTTAACCGATACTTCCCTTTCTGATTATCAACGTAGAAAAAATCAACAAGGGAAAATAGGTAGAAATGAAGATCGGACACAATTAACTTATGGGCTAAAAATTGAGAATAGCTCTCAATTTTCCTATTTAGATAAATTAAATCAAAAAATCATTCTAGGATCAGAAACTTATCAACAAAAAATGGTTTCTAACCAAGCAGCAAAGAATTTCCCTCTCGCAAAAATGGTTTATGTTGCTGGTTGGGTGGAAAGTCAACTATCAACACCACATTTACCTTTAGCATTAACAACCGGTTTGCGTTATCACTATTATAAAAATAAACCTCAAAGTGAGCTAAATTCGCTTTTAGCGGATTTTAAACAACATAAACCCGATTTTCATCAAACAAGTGAAAGCGATATTAGTAAAAATATTGCTCTAACCTTTACACCAACACAATGGCTACAACTCTATACCTCATATTCAACCAATATGAGAGTGCCAACGCTAAATGAAATGTTTAACGACTCTCTTCATTTTGAAATACCCGCTATTTTTGGTCGTACTGCAAAAGGATTTTGGATCCCAAACCCTAATCTTAGTCCTGAAAAAAATCGTACTTGGGAATATGGTGGAAAACTGACTTTTCCACACTTATTAGCATCTAATGATGAATTTTCTCTGAATGCGGCTTATTTTGATACGAAAACGATAGACTATATTACGTATGATATTTGGGATGCTAATGTATTAACGAAAAAACTTCACCTGCAAGCTATTAATATTCCACAAGCACTTATCGACGGTATTGATCTCGGCTTACGCTATTCACATCCATTAATTTCTATTGGGTTAGGTTATAACCGTACTCGAACCCTTGAATTAACTACACATGAAACCATTTCGCCTGTTCGCCCTGAAATACTCACAACCTTTATTCAACTTCCTATTGCTAAAACTTCCTTCTCATTAGGGTGGTCAGGAAAATTTGCTAGTGCAACTGAAAATAAAGGCACACATAAAGGAAGAGCACCTCACGTAAAAGGCAAAACAACAAATCGAATGCAAGAGCTTATTGCTCAATATCCGGGCTATGGCATTCACGATTTCTCAATCAGTTATCAATCTCAAAACAATAAAGATATTCAAGCTGCATTGGTACTCGCTAATGCCTTTAATCGAGAATATTTCTCGGCATTAGGTGTGCCACAAGAAGGCAGAAATATCAAAATATCCGTCAGTTATCGCTGGTAGATAAGGAGCAATGATTTACATAACAAAGGGCTGTTTAACAGCCCATTAAATAACGGAGATCCATCTGCATGTCTCAGTCATCTTTATTGATTAAATTTAGTTTGCTGGCTGTTGCTGTCTCTTCTGCTTGTGTGTCTGCACAAGAGAAAACACAAACTAATGAGGGAAGAAAATCAGAGGTACTTACTGTTTATGCGACAGGTAGTGAACGCGATAGCTTTACATTGCCCATGATGTCAACGGTTATAAAAAATAATAATGCGTTATCAGAAACCGCAGGAAGTGCTTCTGAATTACTTCGTCATGTACCCGGAATTTCTATTTCGGGTGCAGGTCGTACTAATGGTGAAACCATCAGTATGCGTGGATACAGTAAAAATGGAATACTGACACTTGTAGATGGCGTGCGCCAAGGAACAGACACCGGTCATATCGACAGTATTTTTGTCGATCCTTTACTTATAAAACAAGTTGAAGTTATCCGTGGCCCTTCTGCTCTTTTATATGGTAGTGGAGCTCTTGGCGGTGTTATTGCTTACGATACTGTTGATGCAAGCGATCTACTTTCAAAAAATGAACAAGGTGGCGTACGTATTACTGGTCTTGGTAATACTGCTCAACATAGCCAAGGTTTAGGTGTTACTGCTTTTGGTAGACACGATAACCTTGATGGACTTGTTACATTATCAGCTCGCGATAAAGGCGATACCCGCTATGGTGGCGGTTATCGTGCTCAAAATGACGAAACCATTATTAATCTTCTTTCTAAAGGGCGCTGGTTAATTGATGATAGCAACACGTTAAGTGGACAATTCCGCTATTATCATAACAATACAAATCAACCCAAAAACCCTCAAGTTCCCTCAAATCCTACACTTGCCAATGTAGAAACTGATCGCACCACAACACAAAAAGATGTTCAGCTAACCTATCAATTTGATCCTTCAGATTCACAATGGATTAATTTGAAAACACAGGCTTACTACAGTGAAGTTGATATCAATGCCAAAACGATACAAAAAGGTTTTGAAGGTCGAGAACAAAAAACCTATGGCGTAAAACTCGAAAACCGCTCACAAGTAGGTACATACAGCGTTGCATCACATGAATTGACTTATGGCGGCGAAGTTTATAAACAAAAACAATCACCAAGTCAAAATGCAGAAAGCTTCCCACAAGCCGATATCCGCTTTATGTCAGGTTGGGTACAAGATGAAGTCACTCTACGTGATTTACCTGTCTCCTTAATTTTAGGAACGCGTTTTGACAAATATAAAAGCCAAAACAATCGTTATGATGATATTACTGCGGATAAATGGTCATCAAAAGGAGCAATCAGTATTACACCGACTGATTGGTCGATGCTTTATACCTCTTACTCACAGGCGTTTAGAGCGCCAACTTTAGGGGAGATGTATAACGATGCAAAACATTTTGATGCACCTTTCCCCGGTGCGCCAACAAACTATTGGCGTCCAAATCCTAATTTAAAGCCTGAAACCAATTCAACAACTGAATACGGATTCGGTTTTCAATTCGACGACTTATTATCTAATAATGATAATCTGAAAATTAAAGCAGCCCATTTCAATACTCGTGCAAAAGATTATATTGATGCAGATGTTGCTATTTTTCAGGGATATACACAATCAACAAATATTTCAAGGGCAACTATTTGGGGATGGGATGTTTCTATGAGCTACCAATCAAAATTCTTTAATTGGGATTTAGCCTACAACCATACCAAAGGAAAAGATAATGCGACTAATGCCTCAATTACCTCAATTGAGCCAGATACATTAACCAGTCGCTTTGATGTTCCTGTACCAAATACTGATTTTTCTGTGGGTTGGGTCGGTCAATTTACCAAAAAAACGGATTTTACCAACCATGACCGTTTTAATCGCCCAACTAATCGCCAACAAGCGGGTTATGGTGTTAATGATTTTTACCTTCGTTATGAAGGTGATGCCTCATTAAAGGGGCTAACAACCTCATTTGTACTGAGTAACGCATTTGATAAAACATATTATTCTTCTGCAGGTATTCCTCAAGAAGGCCGAAATGCAAAAGTACTTGTGAGTTATCAATGGTAATTAACAATAAAATCAACGATAGATACAATAGGAGTTTCTGTGAATAAACCTCTTTATGAGAGCTACCTGCAAGCAAAAGCGGATAAAAAAGCACCTTACGCCCGTGATCTGGCAGCATACTTAAATGTAAGTGAAGCCGAATTAACATATGCACGCGTAGGACATGATGCAAAACGCTTACGTAACGATGTACAAGAATTATTAAAAGCCTTAAGTAAAGTGGGTGAAGTCAAAGCCATTACTCGTAATGATATTGCTGTTCATGAACATCTTGGTGAATACACAAATGCCCGCTTTAACGATCACGCAGGTTTAATTTTAAACCCGCGTGCAATGGATTTACGCTTTTTCTTCGCTTACTGGTCAAGCATTTTTGCATTTACCGAAGAGACATCAAAAGGGACGCGTTATAGTATTCAGTTCTTTGATATGCATGGTGATGCATTACATAAAGTCTATGCGACAGATAACACGAATATGGATGAATGGGATGCACTTATTCAATCATTCTTATTGGAAGAAAACCCGGCTCTCGATATCACACCTGTTGAGCCATACTCAAACACACCTGTTAGTAATGAATTAGCAGAACAACTTGAACAACAATGGCGTTCAATGACTGATGTTCACCAATTCTTCAAATTACTAAAAGAAAATAACTTAAGTCGTCAACAAGCATTCAAAGCTGTTCCTGACGATCTTGCTTATCAAGTCGATAACAACGCCCTGAAAACCTTGTTAGAACTCGCCAAAGAAGCACAAAACGAGATCATGATATTTGTCGGTAGTCGTGGCTGTGTACAAATTTTCACAGGCCAAATTGACCGTCTAGTCCCTCATCAATTTGAAAATAGCGAACAAGTTTGGATCAATGTTTTCAATCCGGCTTTTACTCTTCATTTAATTGAAAGTGAAATTGCAGAAAGTTGGGTAACACGCAAACCAACTCAAGATGGATTTGTTACTAGCCTTGAGATCTTTGATAGCAAGGGGCAGCAAATTGCTCAACTCTATGGACAACGTACTGAAGGCACTGCGGAGCAACTACAATGGCGTGAACAAGTGAATACTCTCACTAAAATCGCCTAATCGGAGAATGATTTAATGAAAAAATGGCTTCTTTTGATCCTGTGTAGCGTAATGTCGTTCATCACTTCAGCTAATGAACGTATCGTTACTATTGGTGGTGATATTACAGAAATTGTTTTCGCATTGGGTGCCGGCGAACAAATTATTGCAAGAGACAGCACCAGCTTAGTTCCTGAACAAGTGAAAACACTTCCTGATGTAGGTTATATGCGAATGCTAAATCCTGAAGGGATCTTATCTGTCAAACCAACATTGATCATTACCAGTGAATTAGCTCGCCCTTCTTTGGCATTACGCCGTATTAAAGAAGCCGGAGTCGCTGTAAAAACCATTACAGGTACACATTCATTAGAAGCCATTAATGAAAAAATAGACACTATTGCGACTGTTTTAAATAAAGAACAAGAAGGCAATCAACTAAAAGAGAAACTCGCCCTCTCTATCAAGCAAATTTCAACCACTCCTATCGATAAGAAAATCATTTATATCATGAGTCATGGTGGTGTTATTCCAATGGCAGCGGGTCAAGATACTGCCGCAGATACCATTATTTCACTGGTTGGTGGTAAAAATGCTATGCAAGGATTTACAAGCTATCGCCCACTTTCTCAAGAAGGTGTTATTGCAAGCCAACCTGATATTTTGCTTGTAACCAAAGAAGGTATTAAAGGCATTGGTGGAATTGAGAAACTATGGGAATTACCCGGCATAAAATACACACCTGCAGGTAAAAATAAGCATTATGTTGTTGTTGATGACATGGGATTATTAGGCTTTACCCTTTCAACACCAGAAGTCATGCATCAAATTCGTCAAGCGTTGGAGCAATAATGTCTCGTTTTCGTTCACCGTGGATGAGTATTTTAGTTTTATTCTTTTTACTCACCACTGTTACATTAATTTCTGTGAATAGCGGAGCATTAGCCCTTTCGTTTCATACATTATGGAATAGTTCTTTTGATGATATGGAATGGCAAATTTGGCTAGATATCCGTTTACCTCGCGTATTATTAGCCATTCTTGTTGGAGGCGCTTTAGCAATATCCGGTGCGATAATGCAAGGGTTATTTAGAAATTCGTTAGCTGATCCCGGTTTATTGGGTATTAGTAGCGGTGCAGCACTGATGGTTGCCATCGTTATTATTCTACCCTTCTCTTTTTCACCAGCCTTTGCATTCTATAGCCATATTGTCGCCGCCTTTGTTGGCGGTTTAATTGTAGCTATGATTATCTTCTCATTACATCAATTGAGTGATGGTAATTTAGCGCGCTTATTGCTTGCAGGTATTGCTATCAATGCGCTTTGCATGTCCTTTATTGGTGTATTAAGTTACATTAGCACTGACCAACAGTTACGCCAATTCTCACTTTGGATGATGGGTTCATTAAGCCAGATTGATTGGAAAACCTTATCTATTGCTACCCTTGTGATCATTCCTGTCAGTATTTTGGCATGCTGGCAAAGCCATAAATTAAATCTATTACAACTTGGTGATGAAGAGGCACATTACTTAGGGCTAAATGTAAGAAGAACCAAGTTTATTTTGTTGCTTCTTAGCGCCATCCTAATTGGTTGTGCTGTTGCACTGAGTGGTGTTATTGGATTTATTGGACTTGTGGTTCCACACCTTATTCGCATGCGTATTGGTAGTAATCATGTATGGTTATTACCTGCCACCATTTTGGGTGGTGCAACACTGTTACTCGCCGCTGACACATTATCACGAACACTAGTATCTCCAGCTGAAATCCCTGTTGGACTCATTACAGGATTAATTGGTGGCCCTTATTTCCTTTGGCTTATCTTACGACAACCCGCAGGAAGAATGTCATGATTGAAAATCAAAACACGCCATTGCTCTATGGAAATAACTTAACTTATCAAATTGGCAACAAGATCATTATTGATGATGTGTCACTTTCACTTAATGCTGGGGAATTGGTTACCATTATTGGTCCCAATGGGGCAGGAAAATCATCGCTATTGCGCTTATTAACAGGCTATACAACACCAACGCAAGGTCAGTGTTATTTTAAACAAAAAACCTACTCACAATGGAATAGCCAACGATTAGCGCAAAACCGCGCCGTTATGCGACAAAACAGTCAGCTTTCATTTTCATTTTCAGTAGAAGAAGTGGTTGCTATGGGAAGAACGCCTCATGGACAACAACATAAGAAAATTGCAATTGAGACTGCTCTGCTCCAAACGGACTGTTTAAAATTTAAGGATAGAGACTATCGCCAATTATCAGGCGGTGAGCAACAGCGAGTACAGCTTGCTAGAGTTCTAGCGCAATTATGGCACCCTATGCCACAAGAAGCTGTCTTATTCCTGGATGAACCTACCTCCGCACTTGATCTTTATCACCAGCAACATAGCTTACGTTTATTAAAACAATTAGTAAAAACACAAAATCTTATGGTGTGTTGTGTTTTACATGATCTTAATTTGGCGTCTCTTTATGCTGATAGAATTTTATTACTGCATCAAGGAAAGTTAGTTTGTGAAGGTACACCATACGGTGTACTCACAACAGAGAATATTCAAAAATGGTATGGTGCAGATGTGAGTGTTAATACTCATCCAGAACATTTTTACCCTCAAGTCTTTCTACGTCCTTAAAAGAATGTTAACCGCGGTTATTTTTACTAAGTCACCTCTTAGCTTTATTTTTTAAGGGGTGACTTAGTTATTTTATTCTCAATAAACTGATCAATTGAAAATAAAATAGTGAAGGTACACCACGCAAATTGATTAATAAATCTTATTTTACTTTTTCAACATTTAGTCAAATAAATTGACTTTAAAATACACTTTAATCAATGATTAGCTTTTATTTCGCACAAAAAACATAACAAAGCTAAAAATAAAAGGTATAACAGAACTATTAGGTTAAAAAATAAATCAATAAATTCAACAAAGTAAAAGTCATACAAATTAACATCTTTGATCATAAAGATTCAGCAAACTGAACCTTACTTGAGCTATATAAGCCACACCTATCGTTGTGATAATGATTATCAATCACGAAAAGCACTTTTTGCCTACCTGTTATTTTCCCCATGCTTAAAATAGATTATAAATAACATACGTTACTATTCTATTTACTTGGGCACTGTGTCCCCACCATTTTTGTGGGAGGTTTTATGGCTGAAAATGTCGTTAATGATATTCTGAAATGGTTAGAAACCCAGTTACAACGTAACGAAGGTATAAAAATCGATACGATTGCAAATAAAAGCGGCTATTCGAAGTGGCACTTGCAACGCATTTTTAAAGATTTTAAAGGTTGTACATTAGGCGAATATGTTCGTAAACGTCGCTTATTAGAAGCGGCTAAATCATTACAAGAAAAAGATATGTCTATTTTAGATATCGCTTTAATGTATGGCTTTAGCTCTCAAGCAACATTTACACGTATCTTTAAAAAGCATTTCAATACTACGCCCGCTAAATTTAGAGAAAATGGCAAAATGCCAGACACTCATTGCTTTATGTCATGTGAAAATCACTAATCAATTTCACATCATATTATTCTTCATGAAAAAACCAGCTCTTTTAGCTGGTTTTTGTTTTTTATTATTTTCTAACATTGATAAAAATCACGCTATCGCTGCAACAAGCCATTCTTGAAGCTCATTAAGCTCTATTTTATTATTAGGATAACGCACAATGAGTTGCTCAATAAGCCCTTTTAGAGACTCAGGTGTATAACGTTCCCCTACCAACATCTCAGATAGTGCTTCTAATGGTGCGGGATCTAAACTGTCTGTATATATTTGGCTTCTGATAACATTACCACGCTCAATATCAAAATGCAGCTCAACCCCCCCCCATTTAAAACGGTTATCTAAAAGATGTGAAAATGCAGGAGCTTGCCCAAAATTCCATTCCCAACTACTTTGCTTAGCAAACGTTTCTTCAAAACCAGGTAAATCAGGTAATTTTTGTGGAGATATAATCTCTGCTTCTACTTGCTCACCATAGTATTCAAAAAAGCTTTCAGTGATAGTTTCACAAAGTTTTTCGTGGGTAATATCCGGTTTAAGCTCAACTAAATTAGCCACTCGGGAGCGTACAGAAGTGATCCCTTTAGCTTGAAGCTTTTTCGGATCTGGATTGAGGTAATTAGCTAATCTAGACAAATTAGCATTTATTAATAATGTACCATGATGAAAACCACGATCTTTTGTCTCTTTATAAGCTGAGCCTGAAACTTTTCTTTCACCATCATCTTGAGGAACCACTAAATCATTACGTCCTGATGCCGTAGCATTAATGCCCGCTTTTAATAATCCATCAAGAATAATTTGAGTTGAAATCGTTTTATTATACTCAGGCTTTCCTGCCATAAAGGTAAAACAGGTATTACCAAGATCATGGAAAACGGCACCACCACCACTTGAGCGACGAGCTAATTTCACACCATCTTCATCCATTTTGCGGGTATTACACTCTTTCCATGGATTCTGTGCTCGACCAATAACTACCGTATTATCGTTACGCCAAAGGAAAAGCACTCGTTGATCAGCGGGCATTTGTCTAAAAATACACTCTTCAACAGCAAGGTTAAACCAAGGATCATAAGACTCGGAAATTAACAGACGCAATTTGCCTGACATAAGGAATACCTATATGAAGAAAATAAGGTATAAGATACCATAACTCTCAATATATTAGGCTGTTAAATGGCACGAAACTACAATCGGCGGGCTTGCCAGAATGTTTTTTTCCAATAGACGTTATCAAGGGACGAACGAGTTACCCCTTTGCTAGTTGATGCGTGAATAAACGTATTATCAGTATCATAAATACCAACATGGAGCCCATTCTCACCGCCCCCCGTTTTGAAGAAAACCAAATCACCCGGCATTAAATCACTTTTGCTGATTTGTGTACCATATTTGGTTTGATCAATAGTCATTCGTGGAAGTTTTATATCAAAACGATCACTGTAAGTTTTATACACAAAGCCTGAGCAATCAATACCAGAAGGAGTCATTCCACCATAGCTATATGGCGTGCCATACCATTGCTCAAGTTGCGACTTTAATTGCACTATCACCATGATAGGATCGGAAAGTTGTGTTTTTAAGGGAGGAGCTGGTGGAATACGCTTCGACGGGCTAGATGAACACCCAGCCAGCAGAATAATACAGAGTAAGAAAGGATAGAAAACGGACTTTCTCATTACATCCACCATTATTGTTCCCATAGATTTTAAAATCTATCTGCTTTTTTAAGCAAAAACAAGTTATTGAAGATGAATGAGTGATGATTAATAGAATAAATCGCACAATTAACAACAAGGATCAGAAAATAAATTTTATAATCATTAATTTAATGTGATTGTGCCTCTTTCGTTTTTTGACTTATCAACCACACTCCAATCATAATAAATGCTACACCCGCTGTTTTTGTCCATGATGGTGTTTCTTGAAACCACGGTAATATCACTGCAAGAATATAAACAAACACATAACTCAAACTGATCAGCGGATAGGCTTTATTTAAAGGAATGGTACGTAAAGTGAATAGCCAGCAAACCATAGAAAGGACATAACCGACAAGACCAACAAACACGATAGCAATTGGCGCTATATTCGCCCATAACCATGTAATATCAAACCACTGTTTTTCTAGCTGTAGTTCTGGTAGTTCAGACATGCCAAACTTTAACAACAATTGAGCTGCTGTTACTAACAGTGCGCTTCCAATTGCCCATAAATAGCCTTTCATGCTTGTATACTCATCAATACAATGCCGACCATAATTGATGCGATGCCAATCCAATGTTTCACATTAACAGGCTCTTTATAAACAAACTGGCCAATTAATGTCACTACAATAAAATTAATGCTTAACATAGGATAAGCAATACTTAGTGGGAGAATTTGTAATAGTCGTAACCAAAAAAGCATCCCCAAGCCAAGCATTACAATGGCAACAAAAAGCCAGAAAATCGTTTTTCTGGCTTTTGTTAATGAATCACTTTGCCAGCTAACCACCGCTTGTTTTTGACACACCTGTCCTATGCAGGTCAAAAAGCTCACGATTAGCAATAAAACAAATGACATTAATTACGCTTCTCATAAGTTAAAATAGCAACTCGATGGTTTGTCACCAGTTCTTCGGGTCTTGGCAATTGTGCTAATTTCTTAGGATCTTTAAACGTAATAACAACTGAAACACGACCTTCTTTTCTTGCATCTTCTAACCACTGAGCAAAATTATCAGGTTTAATTAATTTATACTGAGAATCTGGATATTCTTCAACACCATAAGTTAATTCGCCCGTTCTTTCATAAAGATAAATATCGCTACGTTGTAATTCCCATGCTAACCCCGCACCAATACCTACACTATTACTCACAATGTATTTACTTGTGTTTAATGTCTCTATATTTTGGCGAATAAATTCTTGAGGTAATTTGCCATCTACGCTGCTATTCGGTATTGCTTGGCCAATACATAAGCTTACGCCTAGCGAACAAGACGCAGCCCATAACCAGTGTTTTCCATTAAGCGTAGAGCAAAGATAACCAATAATGCCCCATAATGAGAATGCCACTATAGCTAATACCCATTTAGACCATTCATATGGCATATAAATGGGTTTTGAGGAGACCAGCTGGATAACTAAAATAGCGATAACAACAGCAACACCAATAAAGATATTAATATAGCCGTTAATACGTAACGCTTTCATTCTAAATTTACGGGCACAATCTACGCCATATTTCGCCATTAGCATTGCTAGTGGAGCCATAAATGGCAGCATATAAGTCGGTAGCTTACCTTTCGCAACACTAAAAAATAAGAACGGAACGACAAACCAGCATAACAAGAAGAATAATTCAGGACGTTTACGTCTTTTCTTCCAAGCCCCCATTAATGCGCCCGGAAGTAATCCAAGCCAAGGGATCACACCTAATAAAACAACTGGGATATAGTACCAAAATGGAGCACTATGCTGAGCATCTTCACCCGAAAAACGCTGAATATGTTCAACCCAAAAGAAGTAATGCCAATAATCAGGCTCTGCTTTTGCAACAGCTAGTGCCCACGGCAAACTAATTAGTGCTGCACTAAATACAGCAAGTAAGCCATAGAGCAACATTTGCGTAAATTGTTTTTGATACAGTGTGATAGGTATCATGACAATAACTGGTATAGCTAACGCTAAAAATCCTTTGGTCATAAAGGCCATACCACAAGCAAGCCCTAATGTTATCCACGCTAATATCCTTGTTTTGACTGTGGTGGCTTTAAGCGCCCAAAAACAGCAAACCATACTCGCGGTAACCCAAAGTGCCAACATAGGATCTAATACACTATAAGTACCTACGCTAAACACTAAGAACATGGATAAATAGATTAAACTAGAAACAAAAGCGACTTGGCGGTTACGCCACATCATTCTTGCCAATAAATAGACAAGTAATGTGCTTAAGAGAATAGAAATAACAGAGCCAAAACGCACAGCAAAGTTGGTGTGACCAAAAATTAATTGGCTAACATTATTAATCCAATAACCTGCTACTGGCTTCTCAAAATAGCGAATATCGAGCATATGAGGAACAATCCAGTTCCCGCTCACCACCATTTCACGGCTAATTTCCGCATAACGGGTTTCATCTGGTTGCCATAATAACCGGCTGTTCAATGGAAATAAGTAGGTAAGAACAAAAAAAAGAGCCAAGAGGATGGCCCCGATTTTACTCGCCCGGTTATTCAACATAGTTTCGTTAGACCTCTTGTTGGCACCCTAACCAGCCTTCTCGACCTGGAAAGTCAGATCGAACAACTTTACCCATCGGAAGCGTTTCTTTATCTTGTGGTAATAAATCGCTTAACGGACAGAATTCGATGCCTTCATTTGCAATCATTGCCAGTAACTGCTCAAATTGAGCGGCTTTTGACATTCCTTCAACTTCGGTGTGGATAGTATAAACAGGTATTCCACTGTCTTTTTTGATTTCATCAATAATAAATTGATTAAAATCTTCATCCTTTACCTTTGTACCGACCACTTCATCATAAGTTGGTAATGTTACTGGAATTTGCACCGTACCGATAGAACCATTTTCTAAAATAGGCCTAAAAGGATGCGTTCCTCGACAATCGCTATTGTAATCGAATTGAAAAGTTTCTTTAACTGTTAATACGCGTTCATCTGCTCGCCATCCAGCAACTGCCGAACATTTTACAGGGTTTTCAAGTGCTTTTTCCAGTGCTTCAACACCTAAACGAACTTGTTGCATTAATTCTTCTGTTGACCAGCGTCCGACTTTTGCCTGCCAACCTTGATGATCCCATGAATGCAAGCCAACTTCATGCCCCGCATCTTGGGTTTCTTTCATCAAATAACCTAAATTCTTAGCAATTCTTTTGCCCGGCCATGCTGTCCCAGCTAATAAAATATCTAAACCATATAGTGACGCAGCATTTGATCGCAACATTTTCCATAAAAATTTGGGCTTTAAAAGGCGCCATAAATGGCGCCCCATATTATCTGGCCCGACACTAAAGAAGAAGCTGGCATGAATGTTATGTCTGGCAAATACATCCAGCAGTTGTGGAATACCTTGTTTCGTTCCTTGATAAGTATCCACATCAACTCTCAAACCAACTTTCTTCATTATTTTTTCCTATTTAGTGCCTAATTCTTCAACTGCACCACGTAAGAAGAAATCTAATGTTTCTTCTACTGTTTGGCGAGTTTCAATACTTGGTTTCCAATCCAATAAACGCTCTGCGTTTTTAATACTTGGCTTACGGTGTTCAACATCTTGGTAGCCTTTACCATAGTAACTGCTACTTTCAATCTTCTTAAAGCCTGCAAATGGAGGGAAATGTCCACGTAACTCATGTTTTTCGAAGCAATCTAACAGCATTTCTGCTAATTCGCGAATACTAGCTTCGTTAGTTGGGTTACCAATATTGATAATTTGACCATCACATTTATTATCACGATTTTCAATAATACGGAATAAAGCTTCAATACCGTCATTGATATCAGTGAAACAACGTTTTTGCTCACCACCATCAACCAATTTAATTGGTGAACCTTCAACTAAGTTCAGAATTAATTGTGTAATTGCACGAGAGCTACCGATACGCGCTGAATTTAAGTTATCTAAACGAGGCCCCATCCAGTTAAATGGACGGAACAACGTAAATTTCAGGCCTTCTTTGGCACCATAAGCCCAAATAACTCGGTCTAATAACTGTTTAGATACAGAGTAAATCCAACGTTGTTTATTGATTGGACCAACAATCAGACGTGAATTATCTTCGTCAAATTCTTTATCATCACACATACCATAAACTTCTGATGTGGATGGGAAAATAATACGTTTATTATATTTAACACAATAACGTACAATTTTTAAGTTTTCTTCAAAGTCTAATTCAAATACACGTAATGGATTACGGGTATATTCAATTGGTGTTGCAATAGCAACTAATGGCAGAATAACGTCACATTTTTTAATATGGTATTCAATCCATTCTGTATGAATACTCACGTCACCTTCAATAAAGTGGAAACGTGGATTTCCAATAAAGCGCTCAATTGCAGAAGAACCGATATCCATACCATAGATATCATAGTTATCATCTTTTAATAGACGCTCTGTTAGATGGTTACCAATAAAGCCATTCACACCTAAAATCAGAACACGTTTACGACGTTTAACTTGTGCAGTTGCTTTTGGTCCAACACGAACATCCGTCACAATACCCATTTCAGCCGCTAAACGACTTCCTTGAACATAAAGACCATTTTCACTTTGACCAGTAACAACTTCAATTGCACCTTCTGCGCATGCAATCACTAAAGGCTCTGTTGAAATAACAGTACCAGGGCGTTTGCCTTGATTATCGGCAATAGTGCGTGAACGCCAGATAATCATTTTACGTTCACCTAAGAAAGTAAAAGCACCTGGGTATGGTTCTGTAACAGCACGCACTAAGTTGTGAACTGTTTTTGCATTTGCATTCCAGTCAATTAAACCATCATCCGCACAACGACGGCCAAAATAAGTTGCTTGGCTTTCATCTTGTGCCGTTGTTGAATAATCACCCGATACAATATGAGGTAATGCGCTAGAGAGTAACTTATCAGCAGCTTCTCTTACTTTTTCATGTAAAATCAAAGAAGTATCATTATCTGCGATAGTGACTTTTTCTTGAGCGACGATATCACCCGCGTCAGCTTTCGCTGTCATTTTGTGTAAAGTAACACCCGTTTCTGTTTCACCATTCACGATCGCCCAGTTAATTGGTGCACGACCACGATATTTTGGTAATAAAGAACCGTGTAAATTAAATGCGCCTTTAGGTGCCAAATTCAGGATCTCATCACTTAACATGTGACGATAATAGAAAGAAAAAATGACATCAGGTTTCATTTCACGAATACGTTCAATCCACAATGGGTGATTGACATTTTCAGGTGCAAATACTGTCAACCCCATTTCTGCACTCACTCGAGCAACAGATGAGAAGAAATGATTTTCATTAGGATCGTCAGTGTGGGTAAATACAGCCTGAATATCATAACCTGCTTTTTCAAGTGCTTTTAATCCAACACAGCCAATATCGTGATAGGCAAATACTATTGCTTTCATTAGTCTTTTTCCTGATCTTCGTTGGGTTTATTAACGCCAACCACTTTTTGGATAAAATACCGAGGACGCGCTCTTACATCATTATAAATTCGGCCTATATACTCACCTAATAAGCCCATTGCAACGAACTGCGCTCCGATAAACATAAATAAGATTGCAAAGAGTGTGAATACACCCTCAGCGGCCCACATCGCACCAAAAATAATACGCAAAATAATCAGCAGTAAGGCTAAAAGAAAGCCAGATACAGCAATCACACTGCCGACAATGCTTAATAAACGTAATGGTGCCGTGGTAAGACAAGTTAATAGGTCGTACATTAAATTAATAAGCTTTAAAAAACTGTATTTTGAATCGCCATACTCACGCTCAGCGTGAGCAACATCGATTTCAATAGTACGACGAGCGAATGTGTTCGCAAGAATGGGAATAAACGTACTTCTTTCGTGACACTGTAACATCGCTTCAACAATGTGGCGACGATAAGCACGAAGCATACAACCGTAGTCTCCCATAGAACGACCGGTTGCTTTAGTGATCATTGAGTTGATCATTTTTGAAGCAGTTTTACGAAACCATGAATCTTGACGGTTACGACGGCGAGTTCCGACAACGTCATACCCTTCTTCAGCCGTCGCGACAAGTCTTGGGATCTCTTCAGGTGGATTTTGTAAATCCGCATCCAATGTGATCACTAAATCACCATCAGCCTGATTGAAACCGGCCATAATTGCAGAATGTTGACCATAATTACGGTTCAAAATAATTGCAATAACGTGATTTTCTTCAATTGCAGCCGCTTCTTCTAACATCTTAGCTGAATGGTCACTGCTACCATCATCAACAAGGATCAGTTCATACTCTTGCTTTAACTGTTTACAGCTCTTAATTGTACGTTCTAAAAGCTGAGGAAGGCTCTCTTCCTCGTTATAAACGGGGATTACAACCGATACTTTCTTGATTTCATCAAATGTTGACACTTAAATATGCTCCGAAAGAATTTCATTGATCGCATCTACAACGCGAATAACATCTTCATTACTCATATCAGGAAACAGCGGCAGCGAGCATAACGTTGCAGAGTTCCATTCTGATTGAGGAAGGGATAAAGCAGGATAGCGTTCACGATAATACTTTTGTGTGTGCGCCGCACGGAAATGAAGCCCTGTACCAATATCTTTTTGCTTTAATTTTTCCATAAAGGTATCGCGATCGATACCACACACATTTTTATCGACTCTCACCATAAACAAGTGATTAGCATGTAAATGTGAATATTCAGGGACACTCAACATCTCTAATGGTGAGTCTTTGAGTTTTTCACGATACAGTGCAACTAACTCAGCACGTTTAGCATTCATTTCCTCTAAACGCCCTAATTGCACCACAGCAATGGCTGCATGAATATCAGATAAGTTATATTTATAACCTGGCTCAACAACTTCTGCTTGAGGTTTACGTCCTTGAACTTGTCTATCAAAGGCGTCAACACCTAAACCATGGAATTTTAAGCAACGTACTCTATTCGCTAATTCGTCATTATCAGTAACAACCAATCCGCCCTCTGCACAAGTAACGTTCTTAATTGCATGGAAAGAGAAAATAGAGGTTCCTTTTTCACCAATCCATTCATTTTTATAGCGAGTACCAATAGCATGCGCAGCATCTTCAATCAGAGGAATTCCTGCATCTTGTGCAACTTTTCGTAAAGCATCAAGATCGCAAGGTGCACCAGCATAATGAACTGGAATAATTGCTTTCGTTCTAGGTGTAATGGCTTTTTTGACATCTTCTGCACTTACCATCAAGGTATCGCGGTCAACATCAATCATTACTGGCTCTGCACCGAGTAACGTAATGATGTTCATTGTTGAAACCCAAGTTTGTGATGGTGTGATAACTTCATCACCAGCGCCAATTCCCATCGCCATTAAAACAACATGCATACCCGCAGTGGCAGAGCAAATTGCGATAGCGTGTTTGCTACCAAATTTTTCACAAAAATCTTGCTCTAATTGATGATTTTGAGGGCCTGTTGTAATCCAACCTGAACGCAGTACATCCTCAACGGCTTTGATTTCTTCATCGCCAATCGCAGGGCGAGAGAAAGGAAGGAAGTGACTCATAAAAATGTAGCCTAATTAATGAATGAATAAAAAACAATTATATACAAACTATTGCTCACCGACATCCGTCTTATTAAGAAAACATTAAAAAAACCTTAATAATTACTTGGAGATAAGCTTAACAATAGCCATATTATTGCAAAACCTGCCAATCAATATGATCAACATCATTGATGCACTTGATATTTGTATTAAATGTAGTTGATAATAATTTTTCGTCCAATAAGAGTGCAGATGCGCCAGAATTAACCAAACATCCATTTTTTATGAGCCAAACTCTGTCTGCTTTTTGATAGGAATGATTCAAATTATGTGTACTCATAATAACGGCGCCACCTTGTTGGCAAAACTTATCAACCCACTTGTCCAAAATCGCCAACTGTACGACATCTAAATTATTAGTTGGTTCATCAAGTAACATTAATTTCCCTTTTAAATCATAATTTGACCATAATTGGATAAATGCACCAACAATTCTGACCTTCTGCCATTCGCCTCCCGATAAATGATGAATATTTTTTAACAATAATTTGTCAATTTTAAAATCATTTAACAGCATATTTAATTGCTGAACATCCATTTTCGACAATTTATGATATAGCGAGAGGTAATGAAAAACAGGCATAAATGACAAAGCTTCCAATTGTTGTATAACAATGCTCTGCATTCTAGAAAGATCATCATATTTATAATGTCTTATTGAAGTTTCGTTTAGAATAATTTTGCCACTAAAAGAAAACTCTCCTGCGATAGCCATTAAAAGCGTACTTTTTCCTGCGCCATTAGCACCAATTAAGTGGACTCGCTCGCCATAACTTACTTGCTCTGTAAATGCGTTAAGTCGATCATCAACACTTACATTATTAAGTTTAAGTAACGCCATATTACAAACGCCCCATCTCTTTGGTTGCCAATAACCAGATAAATAAAGGTGCACCAAGCGTTGCTGTAATCACGCCTATCGGAACTTCTGCACCATTTAAAACCAAGCGAGATAGCAAATCAGCAAGTAATAACAACCCACCACCAGCAAGCGCACACGCGGGTAATAATGTTTTATAATGGGTTAAGCCACATAATCTTAATAAATGCGGTACAACAAGCCCTATAAAGCTTATAGCGCCCGCTAAAGCAACACTCAGCCCTATCAATAATCCAACGGCTAAAATAAACCAATTTCGCCATTGATTAACGGATATGCCTAATTGTTTTGCTCTAAATGAACCTAGTGATAAATAATTAAGAACATCAGCTTGTAGAATAAGGAGCAAGAGAATAGGCGTAAGAGCCCAAAATAAGACTTGATGGCGCCAATCAATACCGCTAAAACTCCCCATCAGCCAATACATTAATTGCCTTAAATCCAAAGCTGAACTGAAGTAAACCAACCAAGTCATTATCGCACTTGCCATAACACCCAATGCCACACCAATTAATAATAACTGAGCATTAGATAGTTTTCTTATTCGAGTAAAAAACATTAATAAAAGAGTGATCCCTAATGCGCCAAATATCGCCGCACTACTTATTAGCCAAGGGCTTAAACCAATTTGTAGAACAATAAGTAATACAACACATACTCCCGCACCACTACTTACTCCTAATAATCCTGGCTCTGCGAGTGGATTTTGGAATAGAGCCTGCATAATAGCACCAGCAATTGCCAAACTTGCACCAACAGTCACAACGGCAAGCATTCTTGGTAAACGAATTTGCCAAACAAATAAATTGGCTTCATCTGTTAACCATTGATGTGGAAATAACACAATCTCACCAACAGAGAGGGAAAAAATAAATAAGAAACATAATGCTAGTGCCATTAGAAACAGCTTTTTTCTGTCGCCAATGCGTTGTCTTTTAGTAAATTTAATCAGAGGATTAACTTCTTTATTCATTTCGTTCCCTATTCATGCAACAACGGTTCTTGCTATTCTTATTTATAAAGTTATTTTTTAGCAACATAACATGTTCGCATTCAATGATGAAAAACTAAATTGAGAACATACAAGCCTGTCTCTAATAATAAAGAAAAACTAGGATTAACTATCACAGTATTGATGTAAATAAGAGATAAAAAGGAAGGGTCAAAATAAGAAGTGAAAATAAAAAAGAAAGATAATTAGAAAATAAAAACACGCTATCTAAATAAAAATATCCATTCAGACCATATTGA
The DNA here is from genome assembly GCF_011045835.1 of Proteus terrae subsp. cibarius. Classification (NCBI taxonomy): domain Bacteria; kingdom Pseudomonadati; phylum Pseudomonadota; class Gammaproteobacteria; order Enterobacterales; family Morganellaceae; genus Proteus; species Proteus terrae. The sequence continues at coordinate 1,606,333 of NZ_CP047349.1, read as the reverse complement.
TAAATATAAACCCCCAATACGGCTATCATCAAAATTAGATACAGCTAGAAATGATAAAAAAACGGCTTTCAAAGAAAGCCGTTTTGGATGTTTTTTAAATCTTATTCTTTTGGTGTTGCGCTTTCAACCCGGCTTTTTAACTTTTGTCCTGGGCGGAAAGTAACAACACGGCGAGCTGTAATAGGAATGTCTTCCCCAGTTTTCGGATTACGACCTGGGCGCTGATTTTTATCACGCAGGTCAAAGTTTCCGAATCCAGACAGCTTCACCTGTTCTCCATTTTCAAGAGAACGACGCACTTCCTCAAAAAAGGATTCTACAAGGTCTTTTGCATCGCGTTTGCTAACACCAAGTTTTTCAAACAGATTTTCTGCCATTTCAGCTTTTGTAAGCGCCATAGGTCTAGTCCCTCAAGGATGCTTGGAATCGCTGTTTCAATGCTGCTACACAGTTACTCACTGTTGCAGCAATCTCATCTTCTTCCAGTGTATGCTCGATATCCTGCAAGATTATGCTAATAGCGAGGCTTTTATAGCCCTCTGCTACTCCCTTACCACAATACACGTCAAATAAGTTTATGCCAACTATTTGATTTCCGCCAACTTTCTTACATTCGGCTAAAATATCTTCTGCAGCAACATCATTCGGAACAACTACAGCGATATCTCTACGATTCGAAGGGTAACGAGAAACTGCTTTTGCTTGTGGTAAACTGCGATTTGCAATTGCATTCCAACGTATTTCGAATACTACCGTACGACCGTTTAAGTCAAGTTTACGTTCAAGCTCTGGATGAACAACGCCAATACAGCCAATATATTCATTTCTCAGATAAATCCCAGCACTTTGTCCCGGATGAAGTGCTGAATGACTAGCTGGTTTAAATGTAATTTCATCTAGCTGGCCTGTCAATTCCAGAATTGATTCAATATTACCTTTCAAATCAAAGAAATCAACAGTTTGCTTATCTAAATTCCAATGTTCTTCATAACGGTTGCCCGCGATCACACCAGCTAACATAAGTTCCTGACGTATTCCATATTCTGCTTGATTATCAGGAACAAAACGCAGACCTGCTTCAAATAACCTAACTCTAGATTGTTGACGGTTCTGATTATATACAGTTGTAGTCAATAATCCGGTTAGTAGAGACAGTCTCATTGCTGACATATCCGCTGAAATTGGATTAGGCAGAATTAATGCTTCTTCATTTGGATGTAATAAAGATTGGATCTTAGGATCAACAAAGCTATAAGTAATTGCTTCTTGGAAGCCATTGTCTACTAGCATTGTTTTAACGCGTTTTAATGATAAGTTTGCTTCACGGTGATTGGTCATCACCAAGTCAGCGCGTAATGGCACATCTGGAATATTGTTGTAGCCATAAATACGAGCAACTTCTTCAATTAGATCTTCTTCAATTTGAACATCAAAACGCCATGAAGGAACTGTTGCTAACCAGCCGTCATTTTCAACAGAAACTTTGAAACCTAAGCGAGTTAATGAGTCCAGAACTTGTGCATCATCAATCACGTGACCTAATAAACGGTCTAATTTTTTACGTGTTAATTTGACTGGTGCAATATTTGGTAAATGTGCTTTATTGGTTACATCAATCACTTCACCGACTTCACCACCGCAAATTTCTAGCAGTAATTTCGTTGCACGCTCAATTGCGTTGTATTGTAGCTCAGAATCAACGCCACGCTCAAAACGATGAGAGGCATCAGTATGCAAGCCATAACGACGTGCACGGCCTGTGATAGATAATGGAGAGAAGAATGCACACTCTAAGAAGACATTTTTCGTTTCTTCATTAACACCTGATGATTCACCACCGAAAATACCTGCCATACCCAATGCTTGTTTTTCGTCAGCAATAACTAATACATCATCTTTTAATGTAATTTCATTACCATCAAGTAAAGTCAGTTTTTCACCATCTTTACCCATACGAACAACTACAGCACCTTCAACGCGATCAAGATCGAACGCATGCAACGGTTGACCCATTTCAAGTAAAATTAAGTTGGTAATATCAACAATTGGGTCAATAGAACGAATGCCACCACGACGTAACTTTTCTTGCATCCATAAAGGTGTTTTTGCTTTCACATTCATATTGGTGAAAACACGACCTAAATAACGTGGACACGCCTCTGGTGCTTCAACACGTACAGGGAATGTTGCTGATGATGTAGCCGCAACAGGCGACATATCAGGTACTTGGCATTCCATTTTGTTGATTACAGCGATATCACGAGCAACACCTAAAATACCTAAGCAATCAGCACGGTTTGGTGTAATGCTAATTTCAATCGCATTATCATTTAATTTTAAATATTCACGAATATCCATGCCAATAGGCGCATCAGCAGGTAATTCAATAATACCTTCATGATTTTCTGAAATTGCTAATTCAGAAAATGAGCACAGCATGCCTTCAGAAGGTTCGCCACGCAGTTTTGCTGCTTTAATTTTAAAATCGCCAGGTAATACAGCACCAACTGTTGCTACCGCAACTTTTAGCCCTTGGCGGCAGTTAGGTGCACCACAAACGATATCGAGTAATCTATCACCGCCTACGTTAACTTTCGTTACACGTAATTTATCGGCATTAGGATGTTGTCCACATTCAACAACTTCACCTACAAACACACCGTGAAAATCACCAGCAACAGCTTCAACGCCGTCAACTTCAAGGCCTGCCATTGTCAGTTGTTCAGAAAGCGCTTCGCTACTAATCGCTGGGTTTACCCACTCACGTAACCAAAGTTCACTGAATTTCATGAGATAATCCCACCTTATTTAAACTGTTTGAGGAAACGAAGATCGTTTTCGAAGAATGAACGCAAGTCAGTGACACCGTAACGTAACATGGTCAGACGTTCCATACCCATACCGAACGCAAAGCCTGAATAAACTTCAGGATCAATCCCTACATTACGTAATACATTTGGGTGAACCATACCGCAACCCAACACTTCTAACCATTTACCATTCTTACCCATTACATCGACTTCTGCAGAAGGCTCTGTGAATGGAAAATAAGAAGGACGGAAACGAATTTCCATATCTTCTTCAAAAAAGTTTTTCAGGAAATCGTGTAGTGTTCCTTTTAAATTGGTAAAGCTAATGTCTTTATCAACAATTAAACCTTCAATTTGATGGAACATTGGTGTGTGAGTCTGATCGTAGTCATTACGATATACGCGACCTGGTGCGATGATGCGAATAGGTGGCTGTTTATCTTGCATGGTACGAATTTGTACACCTGATGTTTGTGTACGTAGTAAACGTTTTGCATCAAACCAAAAAGTATCGTGGTCGGCTCTTGCTGGGTGATGAGCAGGAATATTCAACGCATCAAAGTTATGATAATCATCTTCAATTTCAGGGCCAGATTCTACAGAAAACCCTAATTCGCCAAAGAAAGTTTCAATACGTTCAATTGTACGAGTTACTGGGTGTAGACCACCGTTTTCAATACGGCGACCAGGCAAAGACACATCGATTTTCTCAGCAGATAAACGTTCGTTTAATAATGCTGATTCAAGATAATCTTTACGAGTATTCAGCGCTTGCTGAACCTCTTGTTTAGCCTGATTAATGACAGCCCCTGCAGCTGGACGATCTTCCGCGGGTAAGTCGCGCAGCGTGGACATCTGAAGCGTTAAATGACCTTTTTTCCCCAAGTATTCAACACGAACCGAATCCAGCGCAGCAACATCCTGTGCCTCTTCGATAGCTGCTTTAGCTTGAGCAACGAGTTCAGCGAGATGTGGCATCGTTTCCTCTTCCTTTGACCTGATGAGGTCTATTAGTTGTTATCAATGATGACGAATAAAATTGCCCTTTTTGGTTTCTAACCCAGTATTGGGATCTGAAAACAAAAAAGCCTCCATATTGGAGGCTCAGGCGCTACTTTTCGTTTCTTTTCTTACGCGCAAAAGCCCCCTTGAATTAGGCGCTAAAGTAAAAAAAGAAACGGAAAAAAGCGATATTTAACATTGATAATGTCTCTTAAAATATTAACTTATTGAATTTATATCATTAAGCCACAAATTTAGACAAAATAAAAGAGGGAGAAAACTCCCTCTTCCATTGCTTAATAAATAATTAAGCCAGAGCACCTTTCGCTTTTTCAACTAAAGCAGCGAATGCTACTTTGTCGAATACAGCGATGTCAGCCAGAATCTTACGGTCGATTTCAATGGATGCTTTTTTCAGACCATTGATGAAACGGCTATAAGACATACCGTTCTGACGAGCTGCTGCGTTGATACGCGCGATCCACAGCTGACGGAACTGACGTTTTTTCTGACGACGGTCACGGTACGCATATTGACCAGCTTTGATTACAGCCTGGAAAGCTACACGATATACACGTGAACGTGCACCGTAATAACCTTTAGCTTGCTTTAAAATTTTCTTGTGACGAGCACGGGCGATAACACCACGTTTAGCACGAGCCATATTAAACTCCTAGATGTCTATATTCTGTTAAAAAAGTGATACTTATGCGTATGGTAAGCAAGCTACGACCAGACCTAAATCTCCTTTAGAGACCATGCCTTTTGGACGTAAATGACGTTTACGCTTAGTTGATTTTTTAGTCAGAATGTGACGGAGGTTAGCATGCTTGCGCTTGAAGCCACCACCAGCTGTTTTTTTAAAGCGCTTAGCTGCGCCGCGTACTGTTTTAATCTTTGGCATTTCTATAATCCACTTCGCATTGTTAATAACATAAAATAATAAGGCGAATAGCAATCAGCCTCTAAAGGCTGACGCTATTACTTGAATTGCCCGACTATTTCTTCTTCGGCGCTAACACCATGATCATCTGACGCCCTTCAATCTTATTAGGGAAAGATTCAACAGCAGCCAGTTCATCCAAATCTTCACGGATACGGTTAAGCATTTCCATACCGATTTGTTGGTGTGCCATTTCACGACCACGGAAACGCAGTGTGACTTTGGCTTTATCGCCATCTTCAAGAAAACGAATCAGGTTGCGTAGTTTGACCTGATAGTCGCCTTCATCTGTACCAGGACGGAATTTAACTTCCTTAACCTGAATAACTTTTTGTTTCTTTTTCTGTTCTTTGAGAGTCTTACTTTTCTCATAGAGGAATTTGCCGTAGTCCATAATACGACAAACCGGCGGCTCGGCATTAGGACTAATTTCAACTAAATCAGCTCCTGCTTCCTCGGCTTTCTCAAGAGCCTCTTTCAGACTAACAACTCCAATCTGTTCGCCATCTAAACCTGTTAAACGAACTTCATGAGCGCGAATCTCACCATTGATGCGATTCTGACGCGTTGATTGAATTCTTTTTCCGCCTTTAATACCTTATTCCTCCAACTGATGAAGACTTCTGCTTCTAATTTCTTGCAGAAGCTTTTCTTTAAATTCGTTAACGTCGATACTGCCAAGGTCTTTTCCTCGACGAGTACGAACCGCCACTTTGCCTGATTCAACTTCTTTATCGCCACAGACAAGCATGTACGGAACACGACGTAAAGTATGTTCACGAATTTTAAAGCCAATCTTCTCATTTCTCAAGTCTGCTTTTGCACGAATTCCGGCATCTTGCAATTCTTTGACGAGTTTTTGTACATAATCAGCCTGTCCATCCGTGATATTCATCACGACAACCTGCTGTGGTGCTAACCAAGTTGGGAAGAATCCTGCGTATTCTTCTGTCAGAATACCAATAAAACGTTCTAAGGATCCTAGCACTGCTCGGTGTAACATAACAGGTACTTTACGCTCGTTGTTTTCGGCAACATAAGATGCGCCTAAACGACCTGGTAGTGAGAAGTCTAATTGTACTGTACCACACTGCCATGCACGATCTAAACAATCGTAAAGTGTAAATTCAATTTTAGGGCCGTAAAACGCCCCTTCACCTGGCTGATATTCAAATTCAATATTGTTATCAGTTAAGGCTTTTGCTAAGTCTGCTTCAGCAACATCCCATAATGCATCTTCACCAATACGTTTTTCTGGGCGAGTTGACAACTTAACAACGATTTTTTCAAATCCGAAAGTAGAATATACATCATAAATCAATTTGATGCAGTCATTTACTTCACTTAAAATTTGTTCTTCAGTACAGAAGATATGCGCATCGTCTTGTGTAAAGCCACGAACACGCATTAAACCATGCAATGCACCAGATGGTTCATTACGATGGCAACTACCGAATTCAGCCATACGTAATGGCAAATCACGGTAAGAACGTAAACCTTGTTTGAAGATTTGTACGTGACCAGGACAGTTCATTGGTTTAATACAATATTCACGGTTCTCTGAAGATGTTGTGAACATGTTTTCTTTGTAGTTTTCCCAGTGACCTGTTTTTTCCCAAAGAACACGATCCATCATAAATGGACCTTTTACTTCTTGGTAATCATATTCTTTTAATTTACAACGTACAAATGTTTCTAACTCTCGGAAAATAGTCCAGCCATCATTATGCCAGAAAGCCATACCTGGCGCTTCTTCTTGCATATGATATAAATCAAGCTGTTTACCAATTTTACGGTGGTCACGTTTAGCTGCTTCTTCTAAGCGATCTAGGTAAGCTTTTAACTGTTTCTTATCAGCCCAAGCTGTACCATAAATGCGTTGTAGCATTTTATTGTCGCTGTTACCACGCCAATACGCACCTGCGATTTTCTGCAATTTGAAGTTATGACAGAAACGCATGTTTGGAACGTGTGGTCCACGGCACATATCAACATATTCTTGGTGATGATAAAGACCTGGTTGAGAATCTTGGCTAATATTTTCGTCAAGAATAGCAACTTTATAGTCTTCACCACGAGAAACAAATGTTTCACGAGCTTCAGCCCAGCTTACGCGTTTTTTAATAACGTCATAATCTGTTTTAGCCAACTCTAGCATGCGTTTTTCTAGAGCGTCTAAATCTTCCTGTGTTAGAGAATGGTCTAAATCCACATCATAGTAGAATCCATTTTCAATAACAGGACCAATCGCCATTTTGGTGTGTGGCCATAATTGTTTGATTGCATGTCCCAATAAGTGGGCACAAGAGTGACGAATAATCTCAAGACCTTCATCATCTTTTGCGGTGATAATCGCCAGATTTGAATCCTGCTCGATTAATTCACAAGCATCCACCAGCTCACCATTAACACGGCCTGCAATACATGCTTTCGCAAGTCCAGGGCCGATATCTGCAGCGACATCCATGACAGAAACTGCATTTTCAAATTGACGTTGGCTTCCGTCAGGAAGAGTAATAATTGGCATTTAAAATCCTTATTTACAGTGGTGACCCATACGCAAGATCACTTGTAAGCTTTTTATTTCATATATATTCAGTACGTTACGACAAGTTCTCACTTTACCTCGCGAGGTTTGCACACAGTTATGTACACATATTTATTTTATAAATACCCATAGCATCACTGAGCCTTATCGCAACTCAGGGAGGGATATTATCACAGACAGTAAAGATTTATACATTTATCTGCCTATATTTCCCCAAGAAGACACGAAATAAAAATAACAAAAAATCTCACTCATCACATTGTATTAATTGACTCGATACTCTTTTCTCTATCTCTTTTTTATCATCTATATTTTTGATGACATGATTATATTCAAGGTGTCAAAGTAAATAGCTAAAGCAGTTTTTTTCTTTGCCACGTTCATCAGCCAAATAATGATACCCGCTGCATTTATAATTATTTGTATTTACTAGATTATTATCTAATCACCATCCGAATCCACTAAGCATATTCTTGTTATAGGCAAACTTTGCCTTTTTTATAGGATTTCATTACCATCAGTACCCATTAAGCGGAAACCGTGGCTTTAAAAATAACATTCTCTGGGGCGGGCCAGAACTTTCATTGTTAACATAAAGGTGTATAACGTGTTTTATCTAAAGCCCCGACCTCGTAAGTTGGTCTATGCTATTACCTTTGAGACTCTCGCGATTTTATTAAGCACTGTTTTACTGGCAATATTAAGCCAAAGCCAATCACATAATTCACTGCCCGTTGCAATTGCTGTTTCTGTTATTGCTCTGATTTGGAATTATATTTTTAATTCTTTCTTTGAATTAATTGAGTCGAAATTAAGGATCAAAAAACGCACAGTCATGGTACGACTTACCCATGCAATAAGTTTTGAATTAGGTCTGTTCTTCTTTACCATTCCACTTTATATGTGGTGGTATAATGTAGGCTTTATCAAAGCAATAAGTATGGAAGTCACTATATTAGTGTTCTTCTTTATCTATACCTATTTATTCACACTCGTTTTCGATAAATTATGTCCTCGTGTTTATTCGACAGAAAACAAAGTGGTGTAATCGCTTAATCCTGCCGATATTCAGTAGGACTTTTATTAAAGTATTGGCGAAATGCCTGACTAAATGCAGAGTGTGAATCATACCCTACTGCTAGGGCAATATTTTCAATATTTACTGATGTGTATTTTAATAATTCAGCGGCTTTGCTAAGTCGCTGTTGAGTGACATATTGCATCACAGACACTCCCACCTCTGCTTTCATTTTTCTCTGTAACGTACTCGCTGATGTATTAAAAGCAGAAGCAATATCATGTGTTGTTAATGGTGTATGTAATTTATTCGCTAGCCAAGCATCCAAACTATCGCGCCAACCTTTTTGTATTTCCATTTGAGCAAGTAATAAGCGCGTGATCGTTGAATATTGATCTGGGGGTTGAGGATATTGATGTAGCCATTCCAATAACCCAATTGCTGCCGGTGATAATGCAAATTGCCCACCTTTCTCACTTAATTGCCATTGCGAGGTTGCTGGAAGTTCAAGAATAAGATTTTTATTATCTATATTGCCTGAAAAGGCATGATGAATAGTTGGAGGGATAATCAAGCAGTTTTGATTAGAAATCAGAAAGTCTTCTCGATTGAAATTAACTTCCATCGAACCCGAAAGCCCAAAAATAATCTGCCATAAATTATCATGCTGATGAGATACAGTCTCTTGTGTATAACATCGCAAATGCAATTGAGGTAATAACAAAAGACACTCCTTTATATCCATCCTGCTATTGAATAATTACTATATCAAAACTCAGCAGAACATCACTATTTAAGAGTGTCTTATCAAGATACTTATTTAAGCCAAACGAGAGCCATTTGGTAAAGGTAAGTTAAACTCAGCCAATACTATTGCCCCTGTTTCGTCAGGTGCCCCTGTAATTAAAACTTCAGATTTTATACCTGCAATACGTTTAACTGGAAAATTACATACACATAAAATACGACGACCAACAAGCTCTTCGGGTGTATAGTTTACCGTAATTTGAGCACTTGAACGCTTTATGCCTAATTCGCCCAAATCGACTTCCATAACATAAGCCGGCTTATTAGCTTTCTTATTTATTTCTGCGCTAATAATCGTTCCTACTCGCATATCTACACGTAGAAAATCACCCCATTCAATTAAATCTGTCATCTTTTTACCAATCTATTGTGTTTACGGTTATATCTCTATTACTGGATTATAGATTAACACGCATTATGCTAGCTCACCTGTGGTGAGGCAGTCATTCTCTGTTGAGAAAGAATCACTCACACTCTTTTTCTCTATTTTCATCATTCTGAATTTTGCTTATTTTCTAATAGCCTTTTAAATAACCATATCAATTCATAAATTTGTTATGTATAAAAAGTATTCTTAAGAAATGCAGTATTATTAACAACCCCAGAGAATATTATTATGAAAAAGATAACAGAGTGGACAACACTGGAAGGAAAACTTGTACGTTTAGTGCCTCTTAGCATAGAACACTATTCAGAACTCCATGAGCTAATTGAAAAAGATAGACCCGATGAGCTTTGGTATACCACCGTTCCTTCAGTAACAGATTTACAACGCGATATTGAGCATAAACTTCAATTGCAACAAAAAGGGTTAATGTTACCTTTTACCATAATTTCGAAAGCGAATAACCGTGTAGTTGGCATAACAACCTTTATGAATATTGATAGTCAAACACCAAGATTAGAAATTGGTTCAACATGGTATGCCAAAGAAGTACAAAGAACAGGAATAAACACAGAAGCTAAATACCTCTTACTTAAATATGCCTTAGAAGATTTACAGTGTATTGCTGTTGAATTTCGTACTCATATATTAAATCAAACTAGCCGTAGAGCGATTGAACGACTTGGCGCAAAACTGGATGGTATTTTGCGTAATCATAGATTAACAACAGGTGGTCAAAAAAGAGATACTTGCGTTTATAGCATTACTGATTACGACTGGGGATCGGTAAAAGTGCATTTAGAATGGCTTATGAAAAAATACTAATACACATTAAGAATATTACGAGGAAAATAACTTTTATCTCATTTAATTTGTTATCATAATTACTCCTTAATTATCTGTTATGGGGAGCTTTTATATTCCATGCACTCTGTTTACCAGTTTTTTCAGGCTATCGGTCTTGGTCTTATTTTGCTTTTGCCTTTAACTAATCCATTAACGACTGTCGCTCTTTGGCTTGGCCTTTCAGGCAATATGACAAAGGAACAACGTAATCAACAATCGTTAATGGCGTGTGTATATATTTTCCTCATTATGACCATCGCGTTCTATGCGGGGCGGATCATAATGACAACTTTTGGTATTTCTATCCCCGGTCTTCGTATTGCAGGCGGAATGATAGTTGCCTTTATTGGCTTTAGTATGTTGTTTCCAAACACACCTAATGTCGATGATCCTATTTCAGACGATAATAACCCACATCGTAATCCTAAAGAGACTAATATTGCCTTTGTTCCTTTAGCAATGCCAAGTACAGCAGGCCCCGGAACGATTGCAATGATAATCAGTACAGCAGCTTCAATCCCATCACGTACTGATATTGCACAATGGGTATTATATATTGCTCCTGTGACAAGCTTCTTTTTAATTAGCGTTATCGTTTGGGTATCACTTCGTGGCTCTACCCGCATTATGAAATATTTAGGCCACAGTGGTATTGACGCTATTTCTCGCGTAATGGGATTTTTATTAATCTGTATGGGCGTTCAGTTTATGATCAATGGTGTCCTTGAAATTATTGCTGATTTGCCTGCTTTATTAAAACAAGCTCAAGCTGCCGCTAATTTGCCAGATTAATTATCCCCTGCATGGTACGCCGCTCTCACTTTAGCTAAATAACGTGGTGCTTGAGATGCTGGATGATTTTTTTCAACATAACGATAAAAATCATCCGCGCTCATTGAATTAATTTTAGCGATAGCATTATCCCTATTCTTATCAAATGTTCTTAACAACGCACCAGCGCCATTCACATAAGCAAGGATAGTCGCATAATAAAGCGTTTCAGGATCAGCAATTCCGGCAAGATGACGTTCTCTTAATAATTGAATATAAGCTGTACCTAAATCGATATTAATGGCTGGATCTTTTAATTGAGCTGTTGTTGGCTGCCCTGCCTTGCCTCTATTTTGGTAAACATCTCTTCCCGCAGTTGATGCTTTAATTTGCATTAATCCAACTGCATTTGATTTGCTAATCACTTCAGGTCTAAAGTTTGATTCAACTTGGATAATCGCCTTAATTAATGTTTCATCAACATCGTAACGGCTTGATGCTTGCTGTATATGGTTATCAAAAGGTGTTGATTTCCATTGAGCCGTTGAGATTGAAGCATTATTAACGCGGTTCTCTACTGTTTTTTGGCTTAAAAATCGTGATGTTTCTTTTTGAATAGGTTGACGAGCATGATCCGCACAACCAGCAAGAAGCAAAATTACCAAAGAAAAGATGATTTTTACTTTCACGTTTTATCCTTTTGCATAACGTGTTGTACAAGATATATTTATATATCAAAGGGTTGTTAATATATTATTCTATTTCTACATAAAAATGCATGCTAAAATATGGCAAAGCGCAAGAAATAAATCAATCTATTACTACTTCTAGTGTGTGCGTTTTATCTCAAATCTATCCTATTTCCTGTTTTCTTCACGAAATCTCTCAATCAGAATATCTGTAATAAAAACAATTCACTGAGGGATAGCTATAATCATAAAAATAATCTCTCGCACAAATAGTTACGAACCATTGTTAATTTTTGTGACAAAAATCGACAATCTACTTAACATTTATTGGAATACATGTTGTTATCTTATTTCCAGTCGTTATCAAATGAAGCTTTTTACACAGAGATAACTTGACTTTTTTGAAATGATATTGATAATCATTATCAATTAAGAAAATAACTCTGCAACTATAAGGCAATAATAATATGGATATATTTCGCTCTATAAACAAACTTTCACTTACGGCTTTATGCCTTATGGCATCCGTATTTTTAACAGCACCAACACAAGCAAAAGATAAACTAAAAGTCGTCACCACTTTTACTATTATTCAAGATATCGCTCAAAACGTGGCTGGAGATGCAGCGATTGTTGAATCAATCACAAAACCTGGCGCTGAAATTCACGATTATCAACCCACTCCTAAAGATATTGTAAAAGCGCAAAAAGCGGATCTTATTTTATGGAATGGCTTAAACCTTGAACGTTGGTTTGAACGCTTTTTTAATGAATTACGTAACGTACCCGCTGTTGTTGTCACTGAAGGCATTACACCAATGGCAATCAGTGAAGGTGCTTACAAAAATAATCCTAATCCACACGCATGGATGTCACCAAATAATGCATTAATCTATATTGAAAATATTCGCAAAGCGCTTGTTGAACATGATCCAGATAATGCAGCTATTTATAATCAAAATGCAGCAAATTACGCAGAAAAAATTAAACAACTTGATGCACCATTAAGAGAAAGATTATCTCGTATTCCACAAGAAGAACGTTGGTTAGTAACGAGTGAAGGTGCATTCAGCTATTTAACCAATGACTACGGTTTTAAAGAAGTTTATTTATGGCCAATCAATGCAGAAGAACAAGGCACACCACAACAAGTTAAATATGTGATTGATACTGTTAGAGAACACAAGATCCCTGTTGTCTTTAGCGAAAGTACAATTTCAGATAAACCTGCTAAACAAGTCAGCAAAGAAACTGGCGCAAAATATGGTGGTGTTCTTTATGTTGACTCACTTTCCGCTGAAGGTGGTGAAGTTCCTACTTATATTGATTTAATTACTATTACAGTAGATACAATTGCGAAAGGATTTGGGCAATGAGCAATATAAAAGCTAATCCTACTTTGACTGTTGATAATGCCACTGTTACTTACAACAACGGTCATACGGCCATTTTTGATGCAAGCTTCTCTATCACTGGCGGCACTATTTGTGCCCTAGTGGGCATCAATGGCAGTGGTAAATCCACACTATTTAAAACCATTATGGGGCTGGTAAAGCCCTCTAAAGGTAAAGTGACATTAAACGATAATCCAATCCAACAGGCATTAAAACAAAATATGATCGCCTATGTTCCGCAAACAGAAGAAGTTGACTGGAATTTCCCTGTCCTCGTTTCTGATGTTGTGATGATGGGGCGTTATGGAAAAATGGGCTTTTTTCGTATTCCTTCAAAGCGCGACCATGAGGTTGTTGAAGCATCATTAGAACGCGTTGGCTTGTCAGGTTTAGGACATCGCCAAATTGGTGAGCTTTCAGGTGGTCAGAAAAAACGTGTTTTCTTAGCACGAGCAATGGCTCAAGAAGGTACTGTTTTATTACTTGATGAACCATTTACTGGTGTCGATGTTAAAACAGAGAATGCCATTATTGAGCTATTACGCAATTTGCGTGAAGAAGGCCACTTAGTTTTAGTTTCAACACATAACTTGGGAAGTGTTCCTGAATTTTGTGACCACGTTATTTTGATCAATAGAACAGTGTTAGACAGTGGTCCAACTGAAACGACATTTACACAAAAAAACTTAGAACACGCATTTGGTGGTGTATTACGCCACATTAGCCTATCAGGTTCTGATCTTCATGATGATGACGATCCTCGCTCACTCACTGTCATTACCGATGATGAACGTGCTGCCGTATTCTATGGTCATCAAGAAGAACACACTCCAGCGCATCAAAGCCAGCGCAAACAAGGAGATTAGCCATGCTAGATTTACTCCTACAACCTTTTGAATATAACTATATGGTGAAAGCGATTTGGGTAAGCGCCTTAGTTGGTGCCGTCTGCGCTTTTCTTTCATCCTATCTTATTTTGAAAGGTTGGTCGTTAATGGGAGATGCCCTTTCCCACTCAGTTGTTCCCGGTGTTGCAGGGGCTTATATATTAGGTTTGCCTTACGCAGTCGGTGCTTTTTTTACGGGTTTACTCGCTGCATTATCAATGACATTTATTCGTCATATCACACGCCTTCGTGAAGATGCTGTTATCGGTTTTATCTTCTCCACTTTTTTTGCCTTTGGTCTGTTGCTGGTTTCTCTTAAACCGACAGCCGTCAACGTTCAGACCATTATTCTCGGAAATATTTTAGGTATTGCTGATGAAGATGTATGGCAAGTTGTGATTATTACAGGTATCTCTTTCTTAGTCTTATTTTGCATCTGGAAAGACTTGCTTGTAGTTTTCTTTGATGAAGTTCATGCAAAGTCAATCGGCTTATCACCACTAAAATTAAAAATTATCTTTTTTACTCTTTTGAGCGCGTGTACTGTTGCAGCGCTTCAAACTGTTGGCGCCATTCTTGTCATTGCTATGGTAGTGACGCCCGGTGCAACGGCTTATTTACTCACAGACCAATTTAAACGACTTGCAATTATTGCTATCTGTATCGGTACAATCACAAGTGCTGTAGGCGCTTATCTTAGCTACTTCTTTAATGGTGCAACAGGTGGCGTGATTGTTACAATGCAAACATCACTCTTTTTGTTGGCTTTCTTATTTGCGCCTAAACACGGTATGTTGGCAGCTCGTCGCCGTGCTCGTCAGAGTTCACAACAGTTGATCACACAATCTCATCAACATAAAGGATCAACAAAACAAGAAGAGGTGAAACTATGAATGAGTTGATGGAGTTTTTCATTGAGCCTTTTCAATATCCCTTTATGCAACGCGCTATTATTGCAGCCATTATTATAGGTATCGCCTGCGCTATTTTATCTTGTTATATGGTATTAAAAGGCTGGTCTTTAATGGGAGATGCTATCTCTCACGCCGTTTTGCCTGGAGTTGTTCTTGCTTATGTCACCGCCATTCCATTAACAGTAGGAGCCTTTCTTTCTGGGCTGTTTTGCTCGTTTGCAACCGGTTATTTAAAAGAGCACAGTCGTATTAAAGAAGATACTGTGATGGGAATTGTATTCTCGGGTATGTTTGCTGTCGGTTTAGTCATTTTCGCCAGTGTCGATACAGACCAACATTTAATGCATATTTTATTTGGTAATATTTTAGGCATTACGCCGGATGTATTAACTCAAATTAGTATTATCTGTGTAATCACCATCACTATTATGCTTATTAAGCAAAAAGATTTTATGCTTTATTGCTTCGATCCTAACCAAGCAAGAATTGTTGGTTTACCTGTCACGTTATTACACTATGGATTACTGTCTATTTTGGCATTAACCATCGTTGCCTCAATGCAAGCTGTTGGGATTATTTTGGTTGTCGCTATGCTTATTTCACCGGGGATCACCGCGTATTTATTAACACGTAGTTTTTCACGCATGATTATGTTAGCAATTGTATTTTCTGTCGCATCTAGCGTTATAGGAACATTTATTAGTTTCCATATTGATGGAGCAACAGGTCCATGTATTGTGCTAACGCAAGCTGTATTCTTTATTATTGCGCTACTCTGTAATCAGATTAAATTAGCAAAAATAAAGCGACAAACAAAACCCGCTAGCGCCTGATAATATTCTTTATCTTAGCAAAAACGGGATAATCATCCCGTTTTTTAGCTTTATACTTTATTGATTTAATTAAAGTGTTATTGTCATAGTATAAACATCGCTCGTTATTATTTTATTTGGGTCTACTAAGTAAACAACTTTGCGAGGTGTAAGTATGTGGCAGAATATAGGTCGTTTACTGGAATCAAACTTAGGATTTTCAGCAAAGATAAACGAAAAAATTCACCTTTCTAGTGGCGATATTCATCATACATGGAAAATTTATTATGGTGATACGCCTATTTTTGTGAAATCCAACTTGCGTGAATTTCTGCCTAATTTTAAAAATGAGGCAGAACAACTCGAAATGTTGGCAAAAAGCCAAACAATTCGAACTCCTCGGGTTCTTGGTATCGGTAATAGTAAAGATGCCAGCTTCCTACTTCTTGAGTTTTTGCCTGTTCAACCATTTACACCTCATAGTGCCTACTGCTTCGGACAACAACTAGCAAAGCTACATCAGTGGGAAGATCAACCTAGCTATGGCTTTGATTTCGATACTCAAATCGATACCACTCCTCAACTCAATAGCTGGGAAAAACGCTGGAATCACTTTTATTCGGAAAAACGTATTGGCTTTCAGCTACAACTGGCTTCCGAGAAAGGCATGATTTTTGGGGATATCGACGAGATCACTCAACTTATCAATCATCGCCTTGCTGACCATACCCCTCAACCCTCTCTGCTTCATGGTAACTTATGGCCTAAAAACTGTGCTGCAATTGGTCAATCAGAAGGTACGGTGTTTGATCCTGCTTGTTATTGGGGTGATCGAGAGTGTGATATCGCAATGTTACCGCTTTGCACAGCAGTACCTGCAAATATTTTCGATGGCTATCAAAGTGTTTGGCCGCTATCAGATAAGTTTTTATCACGTCAGCCTATTTACCAACTCTATTTCTTCCTTAACCGTTGTAACTTATTTGGAGGAGAAGAAAATTATTTAGAAGTTAGAAAAATAATTGACGACCTATTAGCAACACCTTAATAGGGAACGAGCGAAGTAGTGCTGAGATAAAATATATAAGCTAAAAATATAACCTCGCCAGATTCAGTTATGCGAGGTTTATTTTTCCCTTTAGTTAATATAAATGAACCGTCCTTGTTCACTTTAAAGCCGGGTTACCATCCTAAGAATTTCATCAAGAAATAGCCTATTGCAATGACAACTAGAGGTGAAAGATAAAGCACCATAATTTGCGTAAAGATAGTATGTCGAGGCAATTTGATATTCTGTTGTAATTCCTCAGCCGTCACACCACTTTTCATTGCACGTTCTATAATCAGCTGATCTTGTATATTTTCCTTCAGATATTTCACTTGGCGATAAATTCGTAATCCTGATGCACTAAATGCTAAACCAATAAACATAAAAAGAAAGATAACAAAAAAAGTAATATTTTCTTGGCTAAATCCCATTTGTGTATTGGGAATAGGTGAATTTCGCCAGAAAAAACCTAAGAAAGGTGTATTAAATTGCACCATTTCCGCTAATACACGAAAAAAATCATTAATTACGGCATTTACACCATCACCACTTGGGCGTTGTATTGCAGCCAATCCTATCAATGATACAGCTGTCGAAATAAAGGCAGGAATAAAAATAAGCCAACCAAGTACACGCTTTAAAATGGCATACAATCCTGCATATTGATAACTCATCACATCCTCACTAAATAGAATTCGTCAATATTTATCTGTTTATCGTAGTCTAATTAACGGCTAATACGACAATAAATTAATAGTAGCTATTCTCTCTATTTATTTTACACAATAAATAAGAAACTGATTAAAAAGATTTTCCTTGCAACTCTTGCTACAATCGCCACTCGACAACATAGACCTTATTTATGGAGAGTAACATGTCTTTTAAATTCCCTATTGAAGCTGCAATATTTGATATGGATGGTTTATTAATCGACTCTGAACCATTTTGGCAGCAAGCAGAACATGAGGTCTTTGCTGAATTAGGCGTCGATTTATCTCTTGCCTCATCAATGCCCGACACGGTTGGATTAAGAATAAACGAAGTTATTGATTTATGGTATAGAGTATCACCTTGGCAAGGCGTTTCAAAACAAGAAGCAAAACAAAAAATGGTTTCTCGTGTTGTCAAATCAGTTGAAGAAACAAAGCCATTATTACCAGGTGTTGAACATGCTTTAGAACTTTGCAAATCATCAGGGTTAAAAATTGCACTGGCATCAGCCTCTCCTGACTTTATGCTTGAGCGTGTACTTGAGTTGTTTAATATTCGCCATTACTTCTCTGCCGTAGTATCTGCCGATGAATTGCCACACAGCAAGCCTCACCCAGAAGTTTATCTAAACGCAGCTAAAGCTCTTAATCTTGATCCTATCCACTGTGTTTCATTAGAAGATTCTCGCAATGGTATGATTGCTTGTAAAGGCGCAAGAATGCGTTCTATCGTTGTACCTGCAACAGAACAATTTAATGATAAACAATGGGGATTGGCTGATGTGAAAATTGCGTCACTCAATGAACTAACGCAACTGCATTTATTAGGCTAATTTCCATAAATAAAAAGGATATCCTGCCTTGTAAGGTATCCTTTTTATTCTATTTTTAATGTTCACAACTCTCCTCACTCTTTTTGTCTTTAAAGCCTACAATTGTGTATTTCGTTTAATGCCCACTTACCTTTATCTGACTTTTTAGTTTTTTATCCTAAATTCGATCATTTTTAAATCAATCGAATAAAATTTTCCTGTTATTCCTTAATATTTAAGACAATTTTTGTCTTTTTTGACTGTTAGTTATCGTCAAAACCTTTTATACTTTATTACTGTATAAATGAACAGCAAACGAACAGACATGGAATGACAGCTGAAGGACATCTACTTTTTTCTGTCGCAACACTTGTGTTAGCGCAGAAGCTTGAAATAACGCCAGCAATTGCTCATGGTGATTGGTTTCACATGATCCCTGCTGTCTTATTGGGCTCACTTCTTCCTGACTTAGATCATCCAGGTTCTATTCTTGGGCGATTATTCCGTATTATATCTCTACCTCTATCGAAACTCTGTGGCCACCGAGGTTTTACACATAGCTTGCTTGCATTTTGTGGTTTGGCTATTTTGTGGGAAACTCAAGTTTCACCGTATTGGGATATTTCTGCTGATATCTTTCATTCTCTTTTATTGGGCTATCTTAGCCATCTCATTGCCGATATGTTAACTCCCGCTGGTGTTCCTTTCTTATGGCCTTTAAAAATGCGTTTTGCATTACCTATTTTAGGCAAAAAGAATAATAAAAAAGGAGAGAGATTTATCTCTGTTTTGATCCTTGTTGGCGCCCTTTTTTTACCACCTCACCTTACTATTACCCTGCCTTCGCAAGTCAACAACTGGTTACAGATGTACCACGATAAGCGCACTAACTTTTAACACCCCCTGACAAAACACTACGTTTCTCTATCTATTTATAAATTATTACATCTTTTTATGCCTAATTTCCTTGTTTTTATAACCAAACGATTATATAAAATAATAATTAATTATAAAAAGTTATTAACAATCCTGTTACCATATAACGAATTGGTGCTGTTATATCCTTTCTTATTACCTAAGAACTCATATCGCATACAATCGTCGAAATTATATAAATAAAGATCTCGTTGGAGAGTTAAGATGAATTTTCCGTTAATCATTAACGTACTCGTCTTTGTTGTGCTATTACTCATCTTGGCTAAATTAAGTCAACATCAGTGGAGCCTTTCAAAGAAAGTTCTTGTTGGTTTAGTTTTTGGTGTTGCTTTTGGACTAGCACTACACGCATTCTATGACTCACACGATCCTATTATTAAAGAATCTATTCTTTGGTTTAATATCGTGGGTAATGGCTATGTACAGCTGTTACAAATGATCATTATGCCATTAGTCTTTGCCTCTATTCTTAGTGCCGTAGCTCGTTTGCATCAAGCATCATCGCTAGGAAAAATTAGTGGCCTCACTATTGGTACACTATTATTTACCACTGCTATTTCTGCCTTAATCGGTATTGTTATTGCTAATTTATTTGGCTTAACAGCAGAAGGCTTAGTGCAAGGTGAACAAGAAGCACAGCGCCTGATTGCGCTTGAACAAAATTATATGGGCAAAGTTTCTGACTTAACGATGCCACAGCTTATTTTGTCATTTATTCCTAAAAACCCATTTGCTGATTTAACAGGTGCAAGCTCAACATCGATTATTAGCGTTGTTATCTTTGCTACTTTCTTAGGTATGGCTGCACTGAAATTACTCAAAGAAGATCAGCCTCGTGGTGAGAAAGTTTTAGTCGCGATTGATTGCTTACAATCATGGATCATGAAGCTAGTTCGTATCGTTATGATGCTGACACCTTACGGTGTAATGGCCCTGATGACTAAGGTTGTTGCAAGCTCAAATATGCACGACATCATTCAATTGGGAAGTTTTGTTGTTGCCTCTTACGTTGCTATTGGCTTAATGTTTGTTGTTCATGGTTTACTGGTGAGCTTTACAGGTTTAAACCCGATTAAATTCTTCAAAAAAGCGGGACCTTTATTAGCATTTGCATTCACAAGCCGTTCAAGTGCTGCAAGTATTCCGCTAAATATTGAAACACAAATTAAGCGTGTTGGTGTGCCAGAATCTATCGCAAGTTTCTCATCATCTTTTGGTACAACGATTGGTCAAAATGGTTGTGCAGGCATTTACCCTGCGATGTTAGCTGTGATGGTTGCACCTACTGTGGGTATTAACCCATTAGATCCAATGTGGATCGCAACTTTAGTTGCTATTGTGACTGTTAGCTCTGCAGGTGTTGCTGGTGTAGGTGGCGGTGCAACATTTGCGGCCCTTATCGTTTTACCTGCAATGGGCTTACCTGTAACATTAGTTGCTCTGCTAATCTCTGTAGAGCCGTTAATCGACATGGGACGTACAGCATTAAACGTTAGTGGCTCAATGACAGCGGGTACAATCACCAGCCAGATTATGGGACAAACGGACAAAACAGTCTTCAACCAAGATGAAGAAACTGAACTTACAGTAAAATAAACTTTATCTGCATCTATTGATAAAGCCAGTTCATTTGAGCTGGCTTTTTTTTATATCTATATTAAGTTATATATCTTCTATTTATGCCATTCATCAATATCAATAAAAAACGATAACAAGGAAAGATCGTGCAAAAAATTATGCGAGTTTTGCGTAAGCTCTATAAATATGAAAATAGTCAATATGATCCTGAACGCCAAGTCTCACTGTATCAGCTTGATATTCTTTCAGACAAAGAACGAACCTTGTTATCTGAGGCCAATTGGCAACCTAATATCATAGAAATATTTGTTGATCACTCTGATGTTATTTCAAAATTAAATAGCTTAAAAAACAATCCATTACTCACCCAGAAGCGTTGCTTAGATGCTTTTATTGCTGGTGTCGGAGGCAGTTATCTTAGAGGTCGCTCTGTTCTAGGTGCTTTTCATAAGTTACAAAATTTGCCATTACATGATTATGAAGAGAAACCTCAATATGCCTGCTGTTGGATTTGTAGTGATGGTGATCAACAAAAATATATTAATGACAGTTATTTTCAATATTGCCTCTATTACGGTAATTCTTATACAGGCAATCCCTCTTACGCTTACTTGAATTTAAAACATCTACTCACCGTCACGCCTGTTAGCCCAACACAAGCAGATAAAGAGACCTTCAAGCAATTACTCCAGTTATTACGCCATGCGCCTGAAGATGAAACACCGGGTAAATTTGAAAAGCGACTAAATGAGGCTAAATTAATTTCTGGTGATAGATATACCAAACGAGGTGTTCTGCACTCACTTGCCTTAATTGGTGTTATTCCTAATGCCTATATTCCATTATCTTTGGATCATTGGGCTAATTTCGGCGATATTACCATTGCAGAAAATCAACTTAATAACACCAAAGGTCGCTCTGATATGGAAATGCCGTGGGCGGGCTGGAAAGGCAATCTGAAAATTGACGAAGAAAAAGTGGCGATATACTTTGGCGAATATTTAGATTAAAGCTCCTGTTTTTTATAAATAGAAAGCGCCCAATACTTTCATATAGAGCGCTTTCATTTGAGAGTTCGCGATTAAACTTTCAACTTTATTTCAAATACTCACCGTTACGTAGTGCTTCAATACGCTTATCTAATGGTGGGTGAGATAAAAATAGCTCGCTGAATGACTTATTACGACCATTAATACAGAAGGCCATCATGCTGCTTTCTTCTTGTGGCTCGTAACTTGTTTTCAAGCGTTGTAATGCAGCTATCATTTTCTCACGACCAACAAGCTTTGCAGAGCCTGCATCTGCATGGAATTCACGATAACGTGAAAACCACATTGTAATAATACTGGCAAGAATACCGAACACAATTTCCAGAACCATTGAAACACCCATATATACCCACGGGTTTCCATTGCTACTTTCGCTCTCTTCATCATTAGAGATAAAGTTAGCAACGAATTGGGCAATGATACGAGAAATAAAGATAACGAAAGTATTCACAACACCTTGTAGTAAGGTCATGGTTATCATATCACCATTAGCAACGTGGCTAATTTCGTGAGCAATAACTGCTTCTGCTTCGTCACGGCTCATACTGGCTAACAAACCGGTACTCACAGCCACCAGCGATGCATCACGACGAGCACCTGTCGCAAACGCATTAATATCAGGCGCATCATAAATAGCCACTTGTGGCATTTTAATACCGACTTGTTCAGATTGGCGTCTTACTGTATCTAATAACCAGCGCTCAACTTCTGAAGTTGGGTTTTCGATGACTTGACCACCCACTGAACGTAATGCCATCCATTTTGACATTAATAGTGAAATAAAGGCACCACCAAAGCCAAATAAGCCCGCCATGATCATCAAGCCTTGAACACTACGACCTTGTATACCTGTTAAAGATAAGATGATCCCAAAAACAAACATAACGGCTAAGTTTGTTAACAGGAATAACGCAATTCTCATCATATTGATACTGTTCCTATTTTATCTAATTATCACATTGCAAAAACTGTCTTATAAATAAGGCTTTTTTAGATTTTATCAAGCCCTTTAACTTATTTAATATTAAAAACGATATAACTTTACATTTTGATAAAAAAAATAGCCAGTGAACACCTAATATTAGGCATTATTAAAAAGTTAAGTATAAAGAGAGATTGATAATAGATGACGTGACTTTTCTGTGTTGTCGAACGGAAAGATTAACTTAGAAACGGTTTGTATCGTTTAATATAGTACTAATGGGTTTACCATAAAAAACCATAACTCTCGTGACACAAACAAAGGTAAAACAACTGTCTCTGCATTTTTATGCACGACTTACAATGTATGCAAGTCGTGCATTTGATATAAGTAATAAGCTCAATTAACGCTATAAATTACATTTTGAAACGATATGTTGTTGTCATAGAGCCTGATAATGAGTGAGCTCGTTGTGAGTGACCATCATAAAGTTTTGGTGTGGTATAGTCGTTTTCTTGCTGGTGGTGCCAGCCAATACCACCGCTTAAGGAAACAGAAAGATTTTTGGTTGGCTTCCAATAACTAAATAAACCAAACTGTCCTTGTTTTAATCTTTCACCTGAATAACTAAACTCACTATAGTTAGTACGCGCACCAACAGACAATTCCTCGTTAACTTTATATGCTGCTTCTAATGCCCCCATTACTTCACCATCACGCACATAGTCAATATCTGCGTAAGCAGGTGAGTTAAAGCGTCCACGAGTATTACCAATTGGGTTACGAGCAAATTGACCAACTCCATTCGCTTTGCTCGCATCGGTATAAGTCACACCTGTACGAATTGTCCATGGAGACTCAGGAATACGCCACTCCATAGTTCCAGCGAAGTGCCATGCATCATTATCAAAATTACGCTTACCTTTATTGGGATCGCTTAATGTGCGTTTTCCATCACTACCGTAATCGTGATAATAAACAACCCCACCAATAGTCACATCTGAGGTTAATTTATATTTTGCTTCTAAACCGTGCTGACGGAATACATCATCTGCTTGACCATAGAAATAAAATACTTTTAATGGTTTAGAGTTGTAGTTAATACCACCAGTCAACACATGATCGATATTATGTCTAACGCCATTACCATCGCTGAAATACATTCTGTCGATATTTGGGCTATCACGACGCATTACTTTACCGTCAAGGAACAGTAAATCTAAGTTCCAGTCGCCCATTGCGGTGTTAGTTGCATAGCCATTATAGCTGTTTAATGATAAGCGTTGTGAGTTCGTAAATACACCCGTATTTTTCAGTGTAAACCAACCTGCTTTACCATTAATTAACACGGGATCTAAATCAAACTTAACTTTTGCGAAGCGTTGACCAATTTTGTTATAACCTTTTGCTTCACCGTCATCATTATATAAGATTGCACGAGAGGCGAAGTCTTTACTTGCGCCTAATTTGATACCACCATAATAAGAGACATCAAATCCGAGAATACCACCTAAATAACCTGATCTGAAATCAGCTTGGAAGTTTTGACCCCAAGCGTTAGCAACTTGCTTTCTATAACGTTGTTCTGTTTTATCAAAACGGTTTTCAGTTTTTAGGTATTTCCACATATTAATTGTAGAAAGTTCAAGTTCAGAATCTGAAATAAATGCGCTTTCTTTAATTGAGTTTTCCCAATTCGCAGCATTAGCAGCGCTCACCGCGAAAAAACAAGGAGACAGCATAAACAATACTAATTTTTTTACTTTCATCTTAATGCAACCTGGTTAATAAATATTTGAATTAAGTTATGCTGACTTATATTCAGCAAGTTTAATAAAGCACCATTTCTTTATTTAGCTAAAAAATAACCTTTGATTAAATTTATAGTTGCACTAATTTCAAGCAATAGAGTCATTTTTTGGCATAAAAAATCCAATATGGATATCTCACCATATTTATATTTACTTATTTTTTTGTAATAAAATTCCACAAGCAAATTGTAGATTATTTGCCTTTAGTCATTATCCCTTACGTAGAGAACCTTACTCTGAAAATATATATTTCAGTTATAACATTTTGCTCTAAAAATACATTTTGAACTCATAGAATAAAGATAACTCATCATTTAGGTAAGATTTTAGCTAATGCGTCAACATCCCAAAATGACGCAAATATTTCATAATCTGTATACTATAGTAATCTTATGTCAATTTAAGAGATCATTGTCACAACATGTTACATTTATTGCAATAGACACGCTATCAAATGAGATCTTAATCACAATAAATAACCACTTTATATTTTTATTCCACTTATAAGAAAAGAAACTCACTTCTTATCTAAAAATTAATCTAGTTTTCTCTCTTATAGCTTACAAAGTTATTCAAGATATATTTCGAATTAAAAATTAAGTTACATAAAGTTAAATTTAAATATCTATTTATTAATAATATTTCATATTACTGGTAACTTAATATACTAAATAACTAAAAATATGAATGATCCCTCCCCAAAAAGATATTACAGCTCTCTTAAAAAGGTTTTTGATGGAATACCTGATAAACATTGATTAGCAATGATAATTTCATATCTCGATTAATATAAATATAAAAACCCCCCAGCAATTGGTTATCCAACTATTGGGGGGTTGCTTTAAGTATCGTTGTTATAACTGATAACTTAATTTAATAATTTTTTAGGTTTAAGCACTTTTGAGAGATCAACTGCAATTTTAGCAGTTTCATCTAAATAAGGATCTGGCCCCTCATAATCTTTAGGCAAATCATCGAGTGATTTCAACGCAGGCTTACCTTCTAATTTAAAACGCTCATTTATGCGGTTTAATTTAATAGCTTCTAGCTCTTTGTTTTCTTTCTCTCTTTCAGCGAAGTTTAAAATAACAAATTTATCTTCACCTTTTGCTTTCGCATCGTTATAACGCTGAATATCAGCAAAGATGTATGAAAACTCTCGGTCATTTGCAATGCGCTTAGTATGTTGTTCAGTTAATGGTGTTAACGCTGCTTTCAGTTTATCTGAATACTCAGATAGCTGATAACTTGCTGGAGAGATACTATCCCAAGGCAATGCGTTATCTTCAAAACTTTCACCCATTTCAGCACTATCAAAGCTTGGCAACAATAAATCAGGTGTTACCCCTTTGAGTTGAGTACTACCACCATTAATTCGATAGAATTTTTGAATGGTGTATTGCACTGAACCTAAACCTGGCCAATCAGGGCTTAGCATTTGATCGTAAACACGGGTTAATGGACGATATTGCTGAACCGTTCCTTTACCGAACGTTTGCTCACCCACAATTAATGCTCGTCCGTAATCTTGCATTGCAGCAGCAAAAATTTCAGAGGCAGAAGCACTAAAGCGATTTACGATAACAACTAGTGGCCCTTTATAATAAACCACATCATCTTTATCGAAATCTTGTCGTACACGACCATTGTTATCTCTGACTTGTACAACAGGACCACTTGGAATAAATAATCCTGACAGTGAAATTGCCTCTGTTAATGCTCCACCGCCGTTACCACGCAAATCAATAACCAAAGATGAAACATTGTCTTTCGCCACTTTTTGTAACTGTGTTTTCACATCATTGGTTAAACCAACATAGAAGCTTGGAATATCCAAAATTGCAACTTTATCACCATTAATAACTTTTTCAGTTAACTTAACAGCTCTGTCTTCTAAACGGATTTGCTCTCTGACTAAAGTGATTGTTCTTGGTTTAGCGCCTTTCTCATCAGAGATAACCTCTAATTTTACTTGGCTACCTTTCGGCCCTTTAATCAAAGCAACAATATCATCAAGTCGCCAGCCAACAACATCGACCATTGACTTGTTTTGTTGCCCTACTGCAATAATTTTATCGCCAACTTTCAACTCTTTGCTTTTTGCAGCCGGACCACCCGTTACCATAGAGTTGATCATTGGGTAATCATCATCCATCTGCAATACAGCGCCAATACCTTCTAAAGAAAGACTCATTTCAGAGTCAAAGGCTTCTGTATTTCTTGGTGATAGATAACTTGTATGAGGGTCAATTTCGCGTGCGAATGCCGACATAATGACTTGGAAAACGTCTTCGCTTTGGCTTTGTGTTTGACGACGTAACGCAGCTTTATAACGCTTAGTTAGTGTCTCTTTAACCTCGCTATCTGTTTTTTCAGATAGTTTCAGCGTTAGCCAATCATATTTTACTTTTTCATCCCAAAGTTTATCTAGCTCAGCTTGAGTTTGTGGCCATGGTGCTTTTGTTCTATCTAACTCAAACTTATCTTGACCAGTCAAATCCATGGGTTTATCTAGGCGGTTTAAAGCATATTGAAAACGTTCAAAACGTCTTTTTTGCGCTAAATTAAAGAGATCATAAAGGGGCTGAAGCTCACCTTTCTTCAGATATTCACCTACTTTGGTTTTTTCTTTATCAAATTGGGCAATATCTGATGCTAGCAACACATTGTGGCTATAATCTAATAAATTAAGATAGCGATTAAAAATCTTTTCAGAAAAGCTCGCGTCTAGCGAGAACTGACGGTAATGAGAGCGTTCAAAACGAGAAGTTACTCGCTCGCTCACAGTAGAATGTTGTGGCTCTTGCTTTAATTCGGGTAACTGATCAATAGTTACCATTGCTGGAGTGGCTGGTTTCTCAGCCATCACAACAGAAGTACCTGTTAACGTTAATCCGATTGCAAAAGCCACATTTAAAAGTTTGTTCATGCTCTGGTTGGCCTCCGTATCAGAACTTTAAATGTTCCGTGCGTACATTCATTGCCAAACCGTTAGGCAACTGTACACGTACACCCTCTTTCGCTATCTCTAGCACCGTCGCGTCCATCACGCTGCTACCAACGTTAACTTTCAGCGATTGACCAACAGTAAGAACTGAGGTGTCTTTCACTGGAATTAACTTTTCGGTATTTTGGCGTGGTGATGTTTTACGAGGTGTTTGAGTCGCTTTTTGAGGACGAGGCTGTCGCTTTTCACCCTCTTTAGGTGGCTGACGACGTGTATTATTTGGCTTTTTCGCTGCCGGACGTTTGCTGGTCTCCTTATCACCTTCAGCTTCGCGCTTCTTAGCACGTTGTTCTGCTCTCTGAGCTTGAACACGCGCCTTAGCTTCTGCTAATTGTGTACGAGCATGTTCGATATGCTCAGCTTCCAGTTCGCCGCAGTCATTACCATTCAAATCGACACGTTTTGCCCCTTCTTTAACTCCATAAAGGTAGCGCCAACTTGAGGTATACAAGCGTAATGCCGAACGTAACTGTGTTTTACTCAGTTGAGTTTCATCTTTTAGATCTTCAACAAGATCTTGAAAAATGCCAACTTTCAAAGGGCGAGCTTCGCCCTCAGCGATAAAACACTTAGGGAAACGTTCAGCTAAAAAAGCGATGATTTCTTTACTACTATTCAACTTAGGTTGATTTTCCATGAAATTTCCTGATTACAACGGTTTTGCCAACCAGCGCAGGCATGAACAAGCGACATTATAATAGTGTTGCCAACAATTTCTATGGCAAACGCCTGTTAACTTACACAAAATTCACAATATTTTGCTGTATGACAAGTTTTCAAATGCTCGCAGAGCACGTCACACAACGCTTTAAGCCCATTTTCATCTTTTTTATCAAAACGATCAAAAATAGGACTATCAATATCGAGAACGCCGATAATTTGTCCATTTACTTCTAAAGGTAGAACAATTTCAGACTGACTTGCACTGTCACAAGCAATATGACCACTAAATTGGTGAACGTCACTTACTCTTAAAATTTTGTTTTCAGAGTATGCAGTTCCACAAACTCCTTTCCCAAAACCTATTCTGACACAAGCAATTTTGCCTTGAAATGGGCCAAGGACTAATGAATCACCATCATTAAGATAAAACCCAACCCAATTTATCGTATCTAACTTCTCGTAAAGAAGAGCGCTGGCATTAGCAAGTGATGCGATAAGATCATTTTCACCAGACAACAAGGCTGACAAATTATCAGTGAGTTCCTGATAAAAAAGCGATTTTGGCATCATTTAACCCTATTTGCGTAACTAAAATAGATAACATACTCGTAATTTAGCCTATTTTATCTTGAGGTTGAATACTCCATTTTCAAGAATTGGGTAAAAAAACGATCATATTCCCTTAACACCCACAAAAAAAATCAGACACTTAGTATTGTAAAATGAAAGGCATAAATATAATAAAAATGATAACTTGTGAACCATTGAGTATAGGTGCTTTTTTTTAACTTAATCAAACGATAACTCTTAAGAAAACCAACTTAGGCGAATTAACGAGCAATATAGTGAACAATATCGTAACAAAGGAAAAGAAATCAATACGCTGTCAGGAGTGTGATCACCTCGTGACACTCCCTCTCACATTAAAACGTGGAGAGGATGCTTATTGCCCTCGTTGCCAAGCAAAACTTGCATCTTATCGATATTGGTCATTAACTCGTCTACTTATTCTCTCTATTACAATGCTTATTTTGGCATCAATAGCATTTACTCAGCCACTGATTAAAATCCATCTATTAGGCACAATGATAACGGCGAATGTACTTGACGGTATTCGCATGATGTCAGAGCAAGGTTCTCCTCTTACGGCAACGATGGTAGCCTTTTGTGCTATTGCTGCACCGCTTAGCCTCCCCATCGCTATTTTATATCTCCATTTAGGATCTCGCTTGCGCCTTAATCTTCGCCCGATCTTATTGATGTTAGGGAAACTGAAAGAGTGGGTAATGTTAGATGTTTATTTAATTGGACTTGGTGTTGCAACAATAAAATTAGGCGATTATGCAACTGTCTATATTGGCAATGGCTTAATTGCTTTTGTTTCTTTAATGATACTCAGCTTATTAATGCTAATTAACATTAATATGGACCAACTTTGGCAACGCTTTTACCCACAAAAAGAGATAGAAAAAAGCCCTGCAACTTGCCATGCTTGTCACTATCATTTTAAAAAAACACCATCAACGCACTGCCCACGCTGCAAATCTTGTTATACCCCAAGACAGCCAATGAGTTTACAAAAAACATGGGCAGCATTAATTTCAGCAATAATTTTACTAATACCTGCAAATTTCTTGCCTATCTCTATCTTCTATTTAAATGGTCAACGTAGTGAAGACACTATTTTTTCAGGTGTACTTTCCTTAGTGAATTCAGGCAATACACCAATTGCGATTATTGTTTTTATTGCCAGTGTTTTTGTGCCTTTTTTCAAAATTATTATTATGTTGGGCTTATTATTAAGCATTCATTTTAATTCTCGTATTGACCCTCTACTACGAATGAAACTATACCGTTTTGTCTCTTGGATAGGACGATGGTCAATGCTTGATCTCTTTGTGATTGGACTGATGATGTCATTGATTAATCGAGATCAGCTGATGACTTTCACAATGGGGCCAGCGGCTTTTTATTTTGCTACTGCGGTTATTCTTACTATCCTTGCCGTTGAATGGTTGGATAGTCGTTTACTATGGGATACTTATGCAACA
This sequence comes from Proteus terrae subsp. cibarius, assembly GCF_011045835.1. Taxonomy (NCBI): domain Bacteria; kingdom Pseudomonadati; phylum Pseudomonadota; class Gammaproteobacteria; order Enterobacterales; family Morganellaceae; genus Proteus; species Proteus terrae. The sequence continues at coordinate 1,575,920 of NZ_CP047349.1, read as the reverse complement.
AGAAGAAAACGACGTTCAGGACTCACAAGCCCAAATACGCCGCAAGCGTAAAATTTCGACATTTTGGCTACTCCCTGTTATCGCCATTTTTATTGCTAGTTGGTTGCTTTTCCAACATTGGCAAGATAAGGGCGTACAAATCACGATTGATTTTCAATCAGCATCAGGAATTGTCTCTGGCAGAACACCTATTCGCTATCAAGGTGTTGATGTGGGTCTTGTTAAAGATGTCACTTTAAGCGATGACTTACGTCGAGTTATTGTTACGGCTGATATCCGCAAAGATCTCGCGACCGCATTGCGCAAAAACACTCAGTTTTGGTTAGTTACACCTAAAGCCAGCCTTTCTGGTGTATCTGGACTAGATGCTTTAGTTGGTGGTAATTATATCAGTATGTTACCGGGTGACGGTGAAAAACAATTTAAATTTATTGCTCAAGAAGTTCGCCCTCAAGCTAATATCGATAAAAACCAGCAATTAATCACTTTGACAGCAGATAAACTGGGATCGCTCAATGTTGACTCTCAAGTTTATTATCGCCAAGTTCCTGTTGGTAAAGTGTATAGCTATGCAATTCGCCCTGATAATCAGGGTATTTTTATTGAACTTAGTATCGATAAACAATATGCCCACTTAATACGCCAAGATAGCCATTTCTGGAACGTCTCTGGCTTTCAAGGTAATTTCAATTTAAAAAGCGGTGTGTCTGTAAAAATGGAAAGTGTTTCTGCTTTAATCAATGGCGCAATTGCTTTTGATTCACCGGAAAACAGCCCTCCAGCACAAGAAAACCAGCAATTCGTTTTACAATCAGCTACCTCTGTAGATGCAGGCAAAGCAATATATGGTGAAGATGGATTAATTATTTCTCTAACCAGTGAAGAAAGCTGGGGAGTCGATGCAGGGCAACCTATTCTTTTCAGAGGAATTTCTATTGGGCAAATCATTCAGCGTAATATGAGCGATGATGGAGTTATTTTTGATGCAATTATTGCCCCTGAATATAAGCATTATATTTATGAAAATAGTAAATTTGTTGCCAATAGCCGAATCAACGTCAATATGGGTTTAAATGGTATTGAAGTTCAAGGTGCAACACCTCAAGAATGGCTTGAAGGAGGTATTCACCTCATTCAAGGTACTAAAGGGGCACCTAAAGAACAGTATCGCCTTTATCGTAATGACTTCTTTGCGAAAGCCAGTGTTAATGGTAATGAATTACCCGTGACACTCACTTTAAAAGCATCAAGCCTTCCCGGGATCCAAAAAGGTTCAGTGGTTCTTTATCATCAATTCCAAGTCGGTGAAATTACCGATGTTCGGCCTTTAATGGATGAATTTGATATTGATGTTTATATTTCTAAACAATATCGCCATCTACTCACGGAAAAGAGTGTCTTCTGGACTGAAGGGGCTGCTAAAGTATCCGTTAATGGCTCCGGGTTAACTGTTGAAGCAACACCATTAAATCGTGCATTAAAAGGCGCGATCAGTTTTGATAACTTCGAAAATATCAATAATAACGTTTCACGTTACAAACTCTACCCATCAGAAACTAGTGCACGAGCTATCGGTGCACAAATTACGTTAAAAACGTACGATGCAAGTAAACTCTCTGAAGGGATGCCTATTCGTTATTTAGGAATTGATATTGGTCAGGTCGAATCATTAATCCTTTCGCCAGATAGAAAAGCGGTAACTGTATCAGCAGTTCTCTACCCTGATTATGTCAAAACCTTTGCGAGATCTGGCAGTCGTTTTGCTGTTGTTACTCCTGAATTAACAGCATCAGGATTAGATAACTTAGATTCACTTATTCAACCTTATATTAAAGCAGAGCCTGGTAATGGTGGCGTATATCGTCAATTTGAATTGCAAACATCCAACATTACAGACTCACGCTATCTCGATGGATTAAATCTTGTATTAAATGCCACAGAGGCAGGTTCAGTACAAATTGGTACGCCAATTTACTATCGCGGTCTTGAGGTCGGCGCCGTGACAGGTCTTGAACTAGGAAACATGTCTGACAGAGTATTAATTCACATCCGTATTAGTAAAAAATACCAATACCTTGTTCGAAATAATACAGAGTTTTGGCTTTCATCAGGATATAACTTCTCGTTTGGTTTAACTGGTGGTGTTATTCGTAGTGGTACATTCAAGCAATTTATACGTGGAGGGATCACTTTTGCAACACCACCTTCCACACCATTACAAGTGAAAGCAAAACAGGAACAGAATTTCATTTTAAATGATAAAGAACCAAAAGATTGGAATGAATGGGGAACGGCAATACCTAAACCTTAAAAATTAGATAATTCTGCCCTATTTCAGATAATTTATTTAAAGCGGATCACAAAAAATGATCCGCTTTTTTTATTTCGAAAAAACATTTTGGAAATAGGTTCCATTTATACTATGCTTAATTTTGTTTGGTCAAAAGCATTCTTTAAAATAAATGCCACCAATAAAACACAACGGAACACAACACGACATCGCTTAAACCGGAGCTTTATTATGAAAAAAACAACGTTGAAAATTGCTTGCTATGAAATTGAAGATATTACTTTGAAACACTCTTCCGATAACCAATTAACTTATATTCATATTCCATGCGATTATGATAAAGAGTTTTGTATGCAATTAGATGGATGGGATGAAAACACAAGTATTCCAGCCCAATTAAAAGATAAAAATATTCTGCTTTATCGCCATGCTTATGATAAAGATAGCCACCACTGGATCTTAAAAGTAGCGTAACAAGATGCTAAAGCGAAATAAAAAAAGCCAGATAAATCATTTATCTGGCTTAGGGAAATGGCTCATTGCGAGCCGTGCGCTAAAAAGTAATTGCTGATTACTGCATAAACAAAAATCGAGGACTAACTCAGACTTTTCTATCTCACAACCTACTGTTAAATATTAGCTAACAATATGTAAAGATCCAGTAAACAACCTACCAGCACACTATTTTCTATTCGAAAAAATTATCACTCTTAATTTTTGTCATTTAAATCATCGCGATAAAATAAAAAATTCTTAGCCATATTATTAATCACTTGATTAATTATTCTCGCAGAGCGACTTAATCGCATTTTGTATCACTTCTACTGATTTTTTCTTTTCAGGTGTATTCGGATCCGGCAGTAAAATAACATCAATTAATTGTGCTTTTACTTTTCCACTTTCCATTTGTTCCATTGCAATTTCATTAAGTGGATATTGCATCAGTGTTGCTGGGTTAATCACAAACCAAGCACCATCAGAACGACAATTAAGCATCACCTCTTCTCGTGTAAATGGCCAGTCGTCACCAAATTGAAGCTTACTGACCGTTGAAATAGGTGCTGCCGAGAATGCTTGAAAAGAAAACAGCATTAACATTCCCACTAATAAAAAACGTTTCATGTGGATATCTCACTTAAGAAATTAGGTTTTTTCGATTATATAACAATCTATACAGGTGAGTTAATCGCAAAGATGGCGACAGTAAAAATAACCATTGTTCCAAGTAACAGTTCAAGCCAACTATTCACTAGTAACCATTGAAAATTATTTTTCTTACGGATATGAGGAACTAAGACATAACGATTGATTACGGCTAGACCAAGCATTAACACCACTAAACTAATTTTAAGCCATAACATACTTTGATATTCAGATGATAATTGTACTGCCGGCCATCCTGGAATTAACATTACGGCACTGATAATACCAGTAATTGTAACCAATAAAACGGCAATATGACCCAAAAGTGAAAATCGCTTCATTGTACCAATAATCGGTTTGATCATCCCATCTGCAAGCTCATCTTTATTCCGCAAAAACTGTAAACAAGCAACAAATGGCCATAAACCACCAAACCAATACGCGGCACTAAGAAGATGAACACTTTGATTCAGCTTATAAAATATCGCTTCTGAACCTGTAAACATTGCACCATGACCTATAGATGCATGTAAGATCAACATAATCGAAGCAACAATTAAAATAGAGAAGTTACGAACATAACGTTGGTGTATAAATAAAACAGCTAATGCAATAGTTGCCAAAACTAATTGCCATTGCCAAACTTGACCAAATGAAGTACCTAATACCGCTTTCCATATTTCAAATGACCAAGCATCTTCCCATCCATCGCCCATAATACCGGATTGTACAGCCATCCATAGATAAGTCGTAATAAAGACCGTGACAGAACTAATGGCTAATGCAGGACGCAAGCGAACTTGAATAAGAGGAATGAACTTATCTTTTGCAAGAATGGCAGCAGAGAAGCTCAGTCCGAACATAAACATGACTGCCACTAAATGGAAAAAACGGCATAAAATATAAACGTCTTCAGGTGTCATTATTTTACACTAAATTGATAAGAACCTTTTGTCTTGTGCCCATCAACAGAAACAACGTTCCAATTAACTAAATAGTTACCTTCTGCTAAATCACTTTCTAAAGGCAATAATAATTTAGTATTATTAACAGGGTCTAAACTCAATTTTCCTACGGTAATTTCTTTACCATCGCTATTAGTGACTTTGATTTTGCTAAAGGCTAATTCAATACCCTCAGAGAAGTCTAGCGTAATAACTTTAGGTGCTTGTGCTTGTTCAATAGCAGCACCTTCAGCAGGTAACTGTGATTTTAAGTGTGCGTGTGCTAATGCTTGTTGGTATGACATACCAAGGAATAAAACAGCAATAGCCGATAATTTACCCCAAGATGTCTTAAGTGTATTTAATGACATAATAACCTCATAAATTACAGGTGATTTTTTTATTTATGAAAATATTTTATAGCAAATTTACGTCAAGATCTTCGCTTCTTGATATTAGAAATAAAAGGTTGTGAACTAGCACTCAAAATATATGTTATTTAGACCAGTTTCTGTTTCAAATATCACCCATTTTTACACTTCGAAAAAATATAATACCCATATTGACAGTCTAAACAGTTCAATACATAACCGAATACAACTAAAAGTAAAATAAACACCCTGTATAAATAATAATCAAAAAGAATTTTTAGGATAAAAATACGCAAACGAAAGTAAGGGAAAGATAAAAAATAGGAATAAGAATAGAGCTAATGCAGAAGAATAAAAAAACGCCCTGCTATTCATTCACAGCAGAGCGTAATAATTCATTTATTAACTTAAGCTATCTAAAGCTTTATTAATAATTAAACATGTGCAGATGTTGATAAAGTGTTCAGATCTTTATCTAACAAGAATAAAGCCTTACCACTGTCACCAACCATTGCTAATTTATCTAGGATTGATTTGAATAATTTCTCTTCTTCATGCTGTTCTGCAACATACCATTGTAAGAAATTAAATGTTGAATAATCCTGAGTCGTCATTGCAACATGAGCTAATTTATTAATCTCAGATGTAATATGTTTTTCATGTTCGTAAGTTTTATCGAACAATTCAGATAATGATGAGAACTCAGCTGGTGGAGCTTCGATAGCACCAAGTAAAGGCATTGCACCTGTATCACTTAAGTAATCAAATAAACGGTGCATATGTTCCATTTCTTCACGAGAATGAGCTTTTAAAAATTTAGCTGCACCATCAAATCCTTTGTCATCGCACCAAGCACTCATTTGCAAATAAAGATTTGCTGAATAAAACTCTAAATTTAGCTGTTCATTCAATTTATTGATCATATCTTGATGTAACATATTTTACGTCCCTTGCGATAAAAATTAACATTATGGATATTATGCACACTTAAAAATAAAAATATAGCTATTTAAATATAGTTTTTGTTTATTTTTTCAATCTATTAACTGTAATAAAAATAAAAACCAATCTCATTTGTAATATACCTTTTCTCTATTTTAATGTTAAATAGTACTTATTATCATTAAGAGTGAACCCATATTTAATTATTATCATTAAAACAATGTAACGCATTGAAATACAATGACATAATATTCACTCTTAAATTTTAGCCTTAACTTTCATATTTATTAATTTTTTCTTTAGGCTCCGAAGTTCCTGTATTAAAGCTAAATAAAAATTATATTTCATCCATTAAAGAAGATCCAAAAACAAGCTTTACCATATATCAGAAAATATATGCAAAGTGATATCTATAATAATTATTATTAGAAAAATAAAGTATCCGTTCTATTGCTTTTTATCACTTCCCTTTTGCTATAATTTCTATTTGATATTGCTACATATTTATTGGTTCAGACCGCAGTTTTTTTCACTTTTTTTCATATAAAAAAACACATAACTCTCAAAAAATAAAAATAATTTCAATTTTTGTGCAGTTTTTCATTTTGACTGATAAGATTAGTAGGTAACTCATATTTGTATGCACAAAAAATTAATATTAAAGCCCTAATCATAATAAAAGGTTAATTAGGAGCCACTATGACAAAAACAGTGTTAGTACCCGTTGATTTTACAGAGCTTGGTTTATTGGACAAGGTTGTGTCTCATCTAAAAGCATTGTCTGTCGCTGACAAATTGAATATTCATTTTTTATCAGTCATTCCAAGTTATGAGTCTTTTGTCGGATTTGCATTCGCAGGCCAAGATAGACTAGCTAGTGACAAACAACGTATTGAAATTGCATTATCCACGCTAAAAGAAAATTTATCGCATATTGATATTCCCAATAGTACAACTCAATTTTATGTGTCAATAGGTAATCCTCGCGATAAAATTTTAGAAACCGCAAAAAAAATTCAAGCAGAGCTGATTGTCATTGGTTCTCGTAATCCTGGAATGAAAACTTATCTTCTAGGTTCTACCGCATCTTCCGTGGTCAGTTACGCAGAATCATCTGTATTAGTCGTGCGTTAATCACCTACTCCCTGCTTTTATAAGAAATCTGGTATTCGTCATAAGCCAGATTTCTTATTCTTTTCACCATAAAATCCATTCAAAATAATATTTTATTTTATTACTCTTATTTTTAAGAGTAGCAATTAAAAATATATTCTGAAGCAATAAGATAATTATTAAAAATTGATTAAAAATACATTTGCTTTAATTCTTTTTATATAATTCTCTATATTAATCATCTCTTAATAAATTTATATTGTTCATAATGTTAAATTATGTAAAGATACTTTTCCATTAAGACTAAATTTAATCAACCGGGTAAAAGGAATTAAAATGAATAAAGAAATTTCCGAAAAATGGCAAGAGCGTTTTTCATTTTTTGATCAATATGGCTCACCTAAAACATCAGAATATAAAGCCGCTTATAAAGCACTTCCTTTTGGTAAGCGTATTCTTATCGGAATGAATATTTGGGCATTTTTCTTTGGTTTTATTTACTTTCTTATTTTAGGGTTATGGCGCAAGGCATTAACATTATTTGCTATTAACATTGCTATTTTTACTATTATTGGCTTTTTACCTGTAAATAACGGTGTTATCAATGCTGTAGGTATCGCAGTTAACGTTTTATGGGCTATAACAGCCAACTATGCGTATTACTTGAAAGAAACCAAAAATGATCAAAGCTGGAACCCGTTTGAAGGTGTTCTGTAATAATAAAGGGGCAATGGCCCCTTTTATTTTCTCTTATTCTTTTCTTTACTAATAACAAGCTCCCTCCTTCTCCTTATTTCATAGACATTCTATCCATTACTCTATTTAAATATTTCCATATAATTCTCCATAATAATTTTTTTAAATAGAAAATAATGAAATAACACCAAAATTTCGTTTTTACCTCAGAAGGATACTTTGCTAATGCTATAATGCATTAACACTAAATTAGGGAAAACGTATGTCTAATCACTTTCAAGGTAAATTTGAAGCCGAACTAAAATACCACCTTCAAAATCCAAAAGAATTTATTAACGAATTAAAAAAATCAGGGGCCACATTATTTACGCCTGAGAATCAAGAAACCGATTGGTACATGGAGCATGATAATACTGAATTTTCAGCTCCTACTATCAGTTTATGTGTAAGAAGAATGCTCCCTGCAGGAATAAACCTTCTTATCGTTAAAGGCCCTGATTTAGCACAATGTGAAGCTGTTCGTATTGAAGATGCAGAAAAAACAGTCTCTATGTTCACGACACTTGGTTACCATTGTATTCTCAATTATACAAAATCAAGAGAAATCTATTTTCTAGATGAGTTTCATATCACTATCGATAAACTAGATAAACTAGGCTCATTTGCTGAATTTGCTATCATGACGGACGACCAAAACAAACTCTCACTGTACGCTGACCAGCTAAAGCACTTAGCCATAAAATTTGGTTTTACAGAAAAAGATCTTGAGAAAAATAACTATAAAACACTAATGTTAAATAACCTCAAGTCATAAACAATTTTATTCAGTAGATATCTTCATAAAAACTATCAAAATTCTCTAATCGGAGCACCGATATTCTATCAATAGATATTGGTGCTTTATCATTTCTAACATTGTTTTATCTTATCCATTAAAAAGTAAAAAATGACGAGTCGAATAAAAAATTTATTTGAGTGCCATATTTATTATATTTATCTTAGAATTTTATTTTTCTTATCTCAAATAAAGCATATTCTTAGTCAAAAAATGTCATTTAGGTCTAATTTTAAAGATATTTTTGTAATACCCCTTATATTAATGCACTGTTTTTACTAGAATTAGTAAAAAAATATACTAATAGGAGGGTTTATGCTTGAAAATTACCTTAATATCTTTATTAAGGCGACTTTTGTTGAGAATATGGCATTAAGTTTCTTTTTAGGAATGTGTACTTTTCTTGCTGTTTCTAAAGAAGTAAAAACCTCATTAAAACTGGGTCTTACTGTTACTGCCTTACTTATTATTGCTACACCTATCAATAACTTAATCTATCATTTCATTCTAAAGAAAGACGCGGTAGTTGAAGGTATTGATCTTAGCTTTCTTAGATATATCACTTTTATTGGCGTTTTAGCAGCATTAGTCCAAATTTTAGAAATGTTTTTAGATAAATTTATCCCTTCGCTTTATCATTCATTAGGGATCTTTTTGCCTTTATTGACTATTCATTGTGCTATCTTTGGTGCCACCATTTTTATGGTTGAACGTGACTACACATTTACTGAATCAGTGATATATGGTGCTGGGTGTGGCATAGGTTGGCTACTTGCAATTATCGCGCTCTCTGGTTTACGTGAAAAAATGAAATATTCAGATATCCCCAAAGGATTGAGAGGGCTAGGGATCACATTTATCACGGTAGGATTAATGTCTCTTGGTTTTATGTCGTTCTCAGGGATTTCGCTTTAAACGCTTATTTTGCATCCAATTTTTATACATCATTAAGACCATCATTAATGTAAGCTTTATATATAAACGGGAGGGTAATATACTTTCCGTTTATAGTGATTTCATCTGTTTTCTTACTTTTTATATATTGTGATCTTTTTACCTCCCTCCCCTTTTTAACGTTAGACTCTCTTATTTATTCTTTTAAACCAACAAAAAATAATTTAATTTATTGCTGTTTTAATCATTATTACTTTTTTATTTTATAAATAAAAATACTTACACTATTTAAATCTAATTGTTTAAAAACAAACTAACCAGTCACATAAAATTAATAACAAATCAACAGGTTAAAACTTATTTATTGAGATAACTCTTTTATCTCATTTTTATCGTTTATCGTTAACTTTTAATATTTAAGATAAATTAATTAAAAATCAAAGTGTTGCAAGACCAATTGATATATTTAATAAATTTATTAATCAGAGCAATAAATAAGCATAAAGAATATTTATAAAATGCCGATACTATTTTTTAGTATTTGAAAAAATCAAAAGGATATATGGCATTAAATCAAAGAGTGACCTAGAAAAATATTTTTATTTTTTTCTTAATTCTTTGTCTATACCAGTTACAGGAAGTAAAAATAAAACTTAAAAATCAATAAACTACACAGTTATATTTTTATGAAAAAGGAAATAACATTACATGTTTAAGAACTTCAAACAACGTTATTTGCCAAACGTCTCTTTTACTCTATCGAGTTTAAAAACAACCACTTTAGTTTGGCTGATTACAGGCTCTTTAATCTTACTTCTTGGTCTAGCTTGTGTTTTATTCCTCTCTTCAGTCAATGATTACAAGAGAAACTTAAACACACTAAACAATATCTACCACGAACAATCACTATTAAATAACACTTGGGAAAACCTCTTACAAACGCGTAATACCCTAAATAGAGCCAGTTCCCGCCACTTATTAATTATTAATAAAATGGCTACTGCGAATACAGATATCTCTTCATTATTACAGCAAGCTAAAGAAAAACTTCAACTCGTTGAAAATGGGTGGGAAAGTTTCAAGAGTTTTCCTCATAATGTTGAAAATCAAACTTATATACAACAACTAGAGCAGAAATACACTGAGCTTAATGCCGCATTAATTGAATTTTTAGCCTTTCTAGAACAAGGCAAAACATACGAATACTTAAATCAACCAACACAAACCTATCAAGATAATTTTGAACAAGCTTATACTACCTATCATCAACAACTAGAAAATTATTACACGGCTTCATTGAGTGAAGGCGAGTTACTGTACGATAAAATTATTTATAGCTTAATTGTCATTTCAATATTAATTGTTATTTTTTCTTTCTTAGTTCAGGTTGTACTGCGAAAAAACTTTATTTCACCTTTAAATGCGATAATGAAAAATATCGAAGATATTAGTAATGGAGAATTAGCGACTGATGTCACCACAAAAGGTCTATTTGAAATAAATATTCTCACAACTAATATTCAAAAAATGCGAGACCAGATAAAGCGGATCGTCAATAACATCAATAACAGCTCCGGTCTTATTAATTCCGAACTAAGTGATATTGCTGTTATGAACAATAATCTTGCCATTCGAGTTGAACAACAATCAGCTGCTGTACTCGAAACCTCAGCAGGAATACGACAATTAAGTGTGACATCAAAACAACATGCAGAAAATACACAAACATCATGTGAGCTGGTAACAAAAGCAGATACGATGATCCATCAAAGTAATGAAATGCTCGCTAACGTTGTTGAAAATATGCATGAGGTTGTCACGTTCTCTGAACAAATTAACGATATTACCTCTACGATTGACAATATCGCCTTCCAAACAAACTTATTGGCTTTAAATGCTGCCGTAGAAGCGGCAAGAGTGGGTGAGCACGGAAAAGGTTTTGCTGTTGTTGCTAAAGAAGTAAGAGAACTATCCATTAGCTGTAACTTAGCATCAAAAGAGATAAAAATACTTGTCGCTAATTCAAGTAAAAAAATAAATCAGTGTTTTCAGTTAGCCGCTGACGCAAACGATAATATGATAGATATTTCTAAACATACTGAAAATATTAATGAAATGATCCACGATATTTCTATTTCTACAAATGAACAAAGTAATGGTATTGCCCAAATTGAAGATGCAATAAATCAATTAGATCAAACAACACAAGCTAACTCAACAATGACACGGGAATTAGTCAGTTCATTAGATTCTTTGCAAACACAATCAGATAGATTAAAACAAGAATTAACTGTTTTTCATCAGTAAGTATTAAATCTACCTACAGCATAAAAGCTATCTTAATCTTAGGATAGCTTTCTTATTACTGATTTAGATTAATATTAAAAATGGCTAAATTCAGGGATCTCTTTTTTACCATGTGATTTTAGAAAATCTAACACTCTTCTTGGAGTTACATTCAGTATACGCTCATGTGGAAAGTCTATTTGGGCTAATACTTCTAATACTCGATCAAAATTTCCTAGTGAAGAAGCTATATGTGAGTCAGAACCCAATGCAATTAATCCTCCTGCATCACGTACTGCTTTCGCTATTTCTATGCAGTTTTTCTCACTTCCTACTCTAGAATGAATAAATGATGAATTATTCATTTCTAAAGCAACGTTGTAAGTAGCAGCTGCCTTTGCGACTTCAGCAATATCTATTGGATATTTGGGATTGCCCGGATGCGTTACCATTTGAATACAGCCACTTGCTATTGTTGCAATTAGCGCTTTTGTATTATCAACAAGGCCTAATGAACTCATTACCGGATCATGAAAACCAGCAAGCACAATATCTAATTTCTTACTCATTTTCTCACTGCAATCTGTTTCACCTTTGATATTTTTAATATTCGCTTCTATACCATAAAGAATACCAACGCCATCAATAATACGAGGGATCACAGGTAAGTTAGAAAAATGCCATTCATGAGGTGCATCATCCATATCTGGGCCATGGTCAGTAATTGCAAATAATTGAATTCCCTGCTTTTTAGCTTGTTGGAAATATTCACTAACTGTACTATAAGCATGTGTACTAGCAATAGTATGAGCATGTAAATCAACGGGATACATAAACAACTCCTTCCTAAAAATACCTAACAACTAACAAGCGATATACTATCAACTTCACTTTTTCTCACATTAGCAAGAAATGAAGATAATTTTTGATAAATATGTTTTAATCTTTAACATACTATTTAATATCAAGTAGATAAATAAAGTTTCACTTTAGTACTATACACAAGAATTTTGAAAACACATTATATTGTGTAATTTCATTTTAAATATGACTTTCAACTTTATAAAAGGTTATTTATGTTCAGCTATCCAGCAGTCGCTCATTTTGATGAAGAAAGTGAAACTTACGAAATCACTTACCGTGATTTCGATAATATACACGCTGTTGCTTATACAGAAGATGATATTGAACTAGAAGCCTCTGATATTTTGCATGTAGGTCTTGAAGAGTTTGTAGCGAGTAAACTGCCTATTCCTACACCATCCAAAGCACAGACAGGCGATTTCATTGTCTACTTACCTCTTATTAGCTGTTTAAAAATTGCGTTACATAATGCAATGTTAGAAACAAAGACAAAAAAATCTGATCTTGCAAGAAAGATGAATTTAACGAGTGCTCAAATAGAGCGTCTACTTGAAATTAATCAAACCTCAAAAGTAGATAATCTAGAGCAGGCACTTTATTTATTAGGCTATGGCATTTCTGTCAGCGTTAATAAAGATATCAATCAATAATAATAAAAATGGCTCTAAATTAATTAGAGCCATTCGTATTAGATTATTTCACAACCAGTATACAAGATAATTAAAGCTTTTTACTTGCTAAGAAATTCGCATGGTTTGTATAAATAGCAATAATATCTTCACCACGTCCGACTAATCCAGCAACCTGATTTACCATATCCAGATGATCTTCAGCATAATCATCTTTAATCAGTTTACCTAATCGCATACTTGTACGACCTACCAAGCCATCATTTTCACGCTCAGAAAAGAATGCACTTAATACACGCATTGCTGCATGAGTAGGATCTAATAAATTGCCTTTTTCACCAGCGATCAAACCTTGGATATAACTACCAAATGAATAGTAATGAACGCCATTTACGACTTCTTTGCCTTCACCACCGCGAATGGCTGGCAGCCCTTGTGGATACTTTTTATTAAATTCCATCACATTTTCAGTTGTTAATGCTTCTAATGCAGCAATAGCATCTTGTGGATTACCTCGATTACCTGAAAATGTAGAAATAATAGTACCAATAGCTTTCATTACTGCATCAGCAATATATTCTGGCACACTATCCTTACGCATAATGCGTCGTACTAAATCTGCAATCTCTGAACCATGGTTTACACCATTAACAGAGGTAACAGAAGCAATACTTTTAGCATGCTTCGCAGCAACATAACGGCAAGCTAATGGACCTTGGCTATGACCGATTAAATTTACTTTTTTTGCTTTCGTTTCTTTGAGAATTTTTTGCACAAATTCCCAAAGTTGTTCGCCACGAACTTCGTTCGAGTTAAATGCAGAAAGAGATGCAGTGAAAACTTTATGGCCATCCTTTTCTAATGCATCAGCGATACCATAAAAATAAGGATAGCCGACGATATCATCAAAACCAGATAAACCATGAACTAAAACAATTGGATATGTAGTTGACATATTTTTCCACTCCTTGGGTTTAAATTAATTTATTTAATTTGCTAAACATCCTATTAGCAATACTTAAAATAATAGTTAGAATACAACATTTAAAATACAATCTTTGAAGTAAAAAATTATAGTAAACATCGTATTTTAATAACTTATTTTTTCTAAGTGTTATTAGATTAAACTCTATTTTACGATCGTAAAGCATTATTTTAATCAGTTTCGATTTTTTACTGATAGTCTCAATTAACTCTAGAGAAAATTAGCATACCCTCAATCATTCCTTCCACTTTTTTTAGCTTTTTACCAATATATGTATCAGAACATTGATCATATTTTGCAAGCTGTATAAACGTTTTACCAAAAACATAATAATTAATAATTAACTGATAATCTTCTTTGTTGTACGCCATCAGTCTTTTCATTAAATCATTGATAACATTTGCATTATGATGAGTGCATTTTTTTCTTAATTTTATACGGTCTGGAATAACTTCTTTTTTATCATTATTCAATATATTAACAGCATCTTGATCATTGGCTACCCATGATCCCCACTCTTCTAAAGTTTTCGAAATATTCTCCATATTAACTTCCTTATTTTTTTCATAGAGTAACAATCGCATCCTGCAATCATTTAATAATGTTCCATTAATACTTAATAAGTATTGATATTAATATAGTGGCCAAAGTGTAATTTACAACTCGGATTTATAAAAATATGAGTTATAAACTTAATTTATTGATAGAAATGAAAAGTTAAGGAGATGCAACTAGCCACTTTAATTAAAAACTAAATTATTTTGAAAATATAAAGAATATTTTTTCTTAAAATGGCTATAAATATAAGAGATTTGCAATTATGGTAATACTTCTTCTGGACGTAAAGTGAGTACTTCATACCCTGTTGCTGTTACTAAAATAGTATGTTCTGATTGAGCGGATAATTTTTTATCTCTTGTCACAACAGTCCAACCATCTTTTTTGGTTTTTATTTTAGCGCCGCCTTGATTTATCATTGGTTCAATCGTAAAAGTCATACCATCTTTTAATTCAATACCTTGCCCTTTAATACCATAATGTAATACTTGTGGCGCTTCATGCATTTCTCTTCCTATTCCATGCCCACAGTATTCTCTTACTACACTATATCCATGACTTTGTGCAAAGCTTTGAATAGCATGACCAATATCACCTAATGTCGCACCTGGTTTTACTTCCTTAATACCTTCCCACATTGCTTGATATGTTGTTTTTGCTAATTTCCGCGCAATAGGAGATGCCTCAGGCATAATATACATTTTACTAGAGTCAGCAATAAATCCATTTTTTTCTAGTGTGATATCAACATTAATAATATCTTTACTTTTTAAGCGCTCATCTGATTTTGGCACACCATGACAAACAACTTCATTTATAGATGTATTTAGCACATATTCATAGCCATATTGACCTTTACTTGCAGGTCTCGATTGAAGTTCATTGACAATAAAGTCATCAACCTTATCGTTAATTTCTAGTGTAGAAACACCTGGTACAATAAAATCATCAAGCATTGTAAAAACTTTCGCTAATAAGCGTCCTGATTCACGCATTAACTCAATTTCATCGGCCGTCTTAATCGTTATTTTATCCATTCTTCTTTCCTCTTATTCTACTTCTTGCTTGATGGCTTCTTTTTCCAACATTTCATTGATAATCATTGGAAACGTTTTATCTGGGTTTAACTCTGCCTGAATGCCAATTTTTATCCAAAACTCTGCCTGAGCATTAACAGAGCGAGACATCACATTGCTTGCTTTTCGCAAGTATTCATGTAATTCATCAGAAATTTTTACAATACCCACAACAATCCTTATATACAGATCATAATAAAACATATACGTTCTATAATAGAATCAAACTCTTCTTCTTTCAATTGCTATTAGATAGTTATCGTAGGCATAAAATGCCTAAATAAGAAAATAAGGGAAAATAGTACTCAAAATAAAGAGTTGCCGCTTTTCGCTTTGGTGCACCTGAGGAAGGATATGTAAACTACAATGCTCAAGGTGATAAAAGAAATACAGGTGTAATTGGTGTTGCTCTTTTTGAATCAAAAGAAGGGACACAAGAAATAATCAGAAAATGTAGTTATTTACCAAACGCTTTCCCAAATAATAACTATGCACCAGAGCCTTGTATACCTTAATATTTATCAATGAAGTTTTTTCTTCTAAAAATAGCGTAAATTATTACGCTATTTTTTTGAGCTTCCATAAAATAAAACAGCTTGAGATTTATATTAACATTTAATGCTAATGCACTTTTTCTAGTTCTATTTTTTAGGTATATTTAATGTCTAACAGCTCCCGTATTAACTCTCCCTACATACCATCCTTATTCTCTTTTTCTTTCTAAATTATATAAACTTATTGGAGTTATTATGCCTGAGAAATCACATCGCATTATACTAACTGGTGGCCCCGGCTCCGGAAAAACCACACTAATAAACGAACTTAAAAATAAAGGCTATCCCTGTTCTTTAGAAGCAGGAAGAGCCATTATTCAAGACCAAAGTGTTATTGAAGGAAATGCATTACCATGGACAGATCCTAACGCTTTTGCCCAAGCAATGCTAATTTGGGAATTACGCTCATGGCATGAAGCAAGCAATAATAAAATTCCCTATTTCTATGATAGAGGCATTCCTGATATTGCAGGATATCTACTCCTATGTGGTTTAGCTATTCCCAAACATCTTGATAAGGCAATTACCTTATTTCGTTATGCTACAAATGTGTTTATAGCACCACCATGGCCTGAAATATACACTCAAGATCAAGAACGAAAACAAACAGAGAAAGAAGCAGAAGAAACCTATTTAGCAATGATAGCTGTTTATAGAAAATATAATTATAATTTGATAGAGATACCTAAAATAGAAATAAATGATAGAGCTAATTTTATTATTAATAAAGTTTAGAGAATGATTATCAGCCAGTAGTAATTACTGGCATAGATAATAGTATTAAATTTTAATAAGAAGCCATGATCTGTAAATCAGGTTTTTCTCCTCGCATAATAGCTCGCTGTTGTTCATGAACAGCTTCATTAATTGCTTTTTGCTCTCCTGGTGTTCGAGTATTCTTACCACAAACTAATGCAGAACACACTGGACTACCTATTCTATGACTTCCTGAATTACCCGTACTGAAAGTAACGTTATCAGTAGCACAACCTAGTAATAGAAATGATAATAATAAAGTGATTGCTATGCGCATAATTTTCCCATATGAAATTAAATTTTAAATTTATATTAAAGTATTAATAGGCATCAAAAGTATAATGTGGTTTTTGTTTCCATTTGAATTCAACTGTTTGTTTTTCTTCATTCCAAATAGGTTCAGGAACTGGCATGGTAAAACTTATTTTTTGAATAGGCTTTAATGTTGAATTATTATTGTTTAAATACTGATTATTTATTGATGGTATTTTCTCATTTAAACCGACTTTAAAAACTTGTCCAAGTCTTTGTTTTTCTTCTTGTACTTCTATTTCAAAACGAGATTGCTTTCCCAACATAAAAACTAAGTTACTATTTACCTCGTGACTATTAGGAGTGCGATTATCAGTATGTATCCCAATTAATTTGGCTTGAGTTTCCTTATTAGTGGTACAACCAGAAGTTATAAATACAGAAAGTAATAAAAACAAAAAGTAATACATAGATTAAATATCAATAAGAAATAGGAATAAATAATTATTCCACAAAATCAATTCATCAACAAAATAAATTTCACCATTTATATAAAAATAGAAAAACTCGCTCATAAAATGATGATATATAATAATTTTAGCTATAATCTAGTTGAAAACATAGAACAAAGAAAACACTTAACCAAAATAACAAGAGTTATAAAAAATAAACATATTCATGAATAATATGAATAAACAAAAATAATGCCTAAAGAAAATATATAGTAACTGGCTATATTAAATTGCTGTCATATTGAAATAAAAAGGACACCAACAAGGTGTCCGCTTAATACAATAAATAAAATTTATTGAGCTGCTGACATTTTTTTCATTTGCTCTAAAGAATCTAAAGCTTGCTTACAAGTACTTTCTTGAACATCTTTAGGCAATGCTGCAAATTGTTCTTTAGCTTGAGCATATTGCGCTTTCATCGCTTCTGCTTGAGCCTTAGTTGCATCATTTTTTGCCATTAACTCAACATAAGAGTCAGTTTCTTTAAAATAGTCTTCACATGCTTTAGATAAATCAGCAGAAACAGCGATAGAAGAAATTGATAATAAACCCAATGCTAGAATAAGCTTTTTCATAAATATCCTTTAAGTATCATTTGCAGTTAGAAAGTAACTTCAATTATTTTTCTTAAGTCAGCATTATCTCAAAGAAGAATAAAATAGGGATAAGTATTATCTTAATTTAAAAAATATAATCATATCTAATAATGATTGAAATAAAAAAAGTCAAAATATGATAATTGAAATTAGCCCGTTATTCTCAGTTTTATTTTAACGTATTGATTTATTATTTTTAAACTAATATGTGATTGTTATCTACTAGTAATTTGATTTTTATAGCAATACTATTGTTTGTATATTGATAATACACACTATAATCAAATCATCTCCACTAACTAATAGGTAGAAAAGTGGAAATTGATAGAATCGGCTGGCACGCATATGGTGATTTTCCTGATGACCTACCACCTGAAAATGGAGGTATACATATAGGATTCTATTTGACTTAGATTATTAAAAATAGCTAGAAAGTGAAGACCAACAAGAAGATGCAATTGATGAGTTAGAAATGGTACGTAAAAGAGAAATGGATGGTCTGGCATTTCTTATCCAGTTTACGACAAAAAATTTATTAGTGATGACTTGAGTGATAAAGGATATGCTTTCACACAACATTATTACGGTTCAGAAAATAATAACTATTTCGAAGATTTCGAGCATGTTTTAGCCCAAGGACTCTCTTCTTCATGTTACGTTGAAAACTCATGGGATAATTATGACAAAATTGCACCTGTAATTACAGATGCATATACAAAATGGAAAAAAGAAATAAATAATTAAATTCACTGCGTTATAAAAGCCAATTTTCATTATTAGCAATAAGTTATTTAAATAATAATTAACTTATTGCGCATTTAATTAACATTTTTAAATTTTAAAACCTACCTTATTTAATTTATTAATTTTGACGTGATCTACATACAAGAATCGTGCGTTATTCTTATATATAGTTGCTCCGTACTTAATAGGTTCTATTAGTCAGGGGAACTCCCCCATCAACGGAGGCATTTAATGTCTATAAAATGGGTTTTAATTCTATCTGGATTGGTTATTGGTGCTATTGCGTTACTTCTTGGTATTAACGGAAATCCACCTAATATGGGTGTTTGTGTAGCTTGCTTTATTCGTGATAGCGCAGGAAGTATGGGCTTGCATCATACCGAAACAGTTCAATATCTTCGCCCTGAAATATTCGGTTTTATTCTTGGCTCTTTTGTTGCCGCACTTATCTTCAGAGAATTTCAATCAAAGGCAGGCTCTGCACCTATTATTCGTTTTACATTAGGCTTTCTAATGATGGTTGGCTGCTTAGTTTTTTTAGGGTGCCCATTAAGAATGGTGCTTCGTATCGGTGCCGGTGATTTAAACGCTGTAATAGGATTAGTTGGATTAATAATAGGAATTGGCATAGGTAGCTTATTTATTAAAAAAGGATTTTCTCTCCCAAGAAATTATCGTCAATCCCCTATAGAAGGTTTTATTTTACCTATTATATGTATATTCCTATTTGCTTTATTCTTATGGAACAGTGATATATTCAATGCCAGTGTAAAAGGCCCTGGAGCAAGTCATGCACCAGTGTGGATGTCTATTATCGCAGGACTTATTATTGGTTTTATTATTCAGCGCACAAGATTCTGCTTTATTGGAATGGCCAAGCATGTATTTTTATCGCGTAACTATAATATGGCGTTTGGTGTAATCGCATTAACACTTGTTGTTTTTTTAGGTAATCTTTATTTAGGCAAATTTAACCTTGGTTTTGAAAATCAACCCATAGCCCACAGCGATGGACTATGGAATTTTCTCTCTATGACGCTTGTCGGTCTATGTGGTGTATTAATTACAGGTTGTCCATTACGACAACTCGCTAATGCAGGTCAAGGTAACTCAGACGCAGCTGTAAGCGTCATGGGTATGTTGATGGGAGCTGCATTTGCTCATAACTTCTCTTATGCCTCAAGTCCTGCTGGTGTTACGGATAATGGTAAACTAGTTATTATTATTGGTTTATTGTTTGCTGTCATTGTTGCTGCTATTTATACCTATGCTGTAAATAAAGCAAAAGATAATGGAATTAGCAAAAATGACGCATAACCACTTATTTCTTTTTCATGAGCAATACGCTGTAAAAAAACTTCAGCAACAACTCCAACAAGATAATTTTTCCTCAAAAATTATTGATGCTCCACGAAAAATATCATCAGAATGTGAATTGGCCGTATCTATTTATTTTTCTAACGATGATATTTATAAACAGTATATTAATAATAATGTTAGGGCTGTTTATAAAATAAGTTCACATCATTTTGATGTACTTTGGAAAGACGAATTTTGACATAGTACATAATCAAATTATCATTATTATTTTTAGAACCTAGACAGTTAAAAGGCTACAAATGTAGCCTTTTCTTTATAAATAAAACCATCTGTTTTATATAACTTTTTATTCAAAAATAGATTGTCTTTCTAAAAACGAAAAACCATCCCTTTTTAGTTGGATGGTTTCTGCATCTTCATGTATTTATAGAGTAATTATTTTTTATTACTCACTCTTCTTCCGGCGGATTTTTGAGGATTTGATGAATTTCCTCTTTCAGTTTTAATTTTTGTTTTTTTAGCTCAACAACCTCTTCACCATATCCTCTTCTATCTTTATGCTCTAATCTAACAATTTTATGGTCAAGTTCGTTATGTTGTTCAAAAAGAGCACGAAAATGAGGATCAGTCTGACGAAGTTTTGAAATTAAATCACGATATTCTGGAAACATAAATAGCTACCTTCCTTATCAATTGTGAATTAAATACTCTTATAATATTTACCCAAACTGATTAACCTGTCATTGTCTTTATGTTAAAAATAAGACCAACATCAATTAATATTTTTAATTTTCAAAATAACTTAATATTTTTATATTATACACTCTCAGCATAGTTATGAATTTCAATACGAAAGAGCATATAAAACTGTAAATCTACTTAATCCCAAAATTATAAAATAATGATAAATACTTATTCACTTATCTCTTCAAACCAAACATCTTCATATCCGTCTCTATCGATAATGAAATTATACCCTTCTGGTAAATAAAGATAATTTATTACTTCAGGTAGCACTTCTTTCAAATGTTCTGTATGCAATGATTGATAAAAATCGTCCTTTGCACAATATTCCTCGCAATAAAAAAACCAGCTTACAGTGTTGCCTTCTGATCGCTTTATGCGTGTTCCGTAAATGGGATTACCATTTAGGGTATCTAAAGCAATTGCTACCATATCTTCTGGTTTTTGAGGCAAAACGCCATATCTTTCGCATATAATTTTCTGTTGTTCAGTAATAAATAATTTATTGTTTTTATTCATGTCACATCTTCAACTTTACAAGAAACACTCGAGAAAATAGTTTATTAGTTATTGATTATAATCAACTTATCGTTATCTACCAAGTATTGATAAAGGAGAACATGGCCCATCTATCACATAGCAAAAAGTAAAAAAATAGGTTGCTAAAGAGAATGAAAAAACGTCAATTTGTCTTAAAACTGGACGACATAAGGCACAAAAGCACTTTTTACTAAAAAAAAAGCATTTATTGTTAATTTATAAAATGAAAATTCACTACATTTATACCGATCTCTAATAGTTTTTTTATACCCATCTATTCGAGTCACTAAGCCCAATGCCGCCACATTGGGCTTTTTTATTAACAATAGTTATTGATATCATTTTTCATTACAACATAATCAAGTTTATTTAGCTCTATTCAACTGTTTTTTAAGACTAAAATTATTTAATTTCATGTCACTTAATCAGTTTCAACTGGTACATATATCAGACTGTTATTAACCAATAATTTTTTGTTCACATCTATCTCAGCTTATTTCATTAAGTTAATATCATTTAAATAATAATGGTGAAGCAAGTAGCCCTACAACTATAGAAACTAAGCCATGCAATATTAAGGCTATTTTAATTCTTACTATGTTAACGTACTCTTTTTTACGATTATCTAACCATTCATGTAATGCAATAAAAAAACAGATAAAACAATAAATTCCCGCACCAAAAAGAATAAAAGCCGCTGTTATAGCTCTGGATAAACTTGACCAACCACCTGAATTAGAATGTGAGCTTAATTCATTGTAAATAAGCAATCCTACAACAACTAACGCCCCCACCCAAAATGCCATTAATATCCCCTTCCCCATCACCTTATTTTCATTTTTATAAATATCCATTCTTATTATTACCTTAAAAATTAACATGCATAAACTATAATCTATTATTACTGTTGCTACTCTATTTTAGAGTATAAATAATAAAATAATGATGCCGACTAAATTCCTTCTTGTCGGCATTAGTAACTATTTATTAGGTGAAATATCTTGCTCTTTTAATTTAGAAAGTGCTAATTCTTTCATCCAATCTGCAAGTAGTGGTGCTGTTTTTATTGAATCTAATAATGCACGCTCTTTTTTCGTTAAACGAATAACAATAACTTCTGTTTTCATTGTAGACATAATAATTCCCCATTTGTAAAAGAGAAAATATTGTCATAAAACAGTAACAGAACGGTCTGACTTACATGCTTTTACAAAACCATCATTTAAAGATGAGTAGCAATACGCTCTTGATAGGATATTTGCGATAGAGTTCATTGCTTATTTTTAGGAAAAACATTAGTTTATCCACAATAAATAAAAAAAACAAATCATACGTATACTATCTTTCATTGGTGTAGCTTTGATAATGAAGATCTAAGTGATTGTTGGAATATTACACCAATGATGCGAGAAATAGTTTTATCAAGAAATGCACTTAAAAAAACATTATTAGTTTTAATTTTTAGCTATATGCTAACGATAAAATTTCATAATAAAAGATATTGACGTAGATATCACAATCAATATGTTAATCACAGTTAACTGATGGCTTATTTGTATTAGATCTATCAACATCACTCGTTAGATTTCATCTTCAGTGAAATGCCGAAGAAACTCATCGTGAACATAGGCCACAAAGCTAATACGCTACCCTAAATAACCTATTTTTGCCGCTATACGGTGATAGTTTGAAGACTGACGCGAATACTTTGTCTAAATTGTTCTGTTTGGCGCTGGCTACAGTTGATCGCATTTGTGAAATTCGCCGTATTCAGCGTCAAATCAATATTTAATCTACCTAATGCTCCCGCCATAAATTCAATCCTTGGTATGAACACTACAAAAACAAACTTTCACTCTAAATAAATGCAATACTCCTTGTTATTTGCTATTGATTTAATTATTGATAAACTTAAATTTCGAATAATAGAGGGGGTTTTATGAGACTTATTCTGGCGTTATTACTACCTTGGTTACAATTTTTCACGATTGGTCGCCCATTCGCTGGCATCTTTTGCCTTATCCTACAAATCACCTTAATTGGGTGGATCCCTGCGGCTATCTGGTCGGTTTATGCCCTTTCTCAATACAATACGGATAAAAAAATTGAGAAAATGTCTCGCGGTGGTTAACGATTAAGCCCCACAAATGTGGGGCTATCGATTAGCTAATACACTCTCAGTGACGCTATCCCACACTTATTCTTCCGTGATTTTCTTCTTCCACATCGACATAAAATCCATCAATTCAAACGGAGACGTTTTCGGAACACTGGTGACCACCTTCAAGTGGACCAGGGTGAAAGTATTTGAACTTTTACCCATCCCTACTCTGTATTTCATGGTGTTATTGATACCAATGATAATTGGGATTGAGTGGAATGCCATCCGCATTACAGCCAATGAATTTGCCACTCTTTTCAATACTTTTTTTGTTGAGTTATGATGTAGTTTGCAGAAGCTTTGGAAGTTCTTTGCGTCCCAGAATAAGGCTTGGGCTTTTACGATATGTTCTTTATCACCTGATTCAAGTGCTTCTTTAAGACGATGTGGAGTAATGTGGTCAACTACTGTGGCAGCAGTAATACGTCCTTGCTCTTGGCACATAACACAAAGTGGATGTTCATTAAGAAACGCTAATCGCGCTTTAGCCCATCGACCACCATAGACATTACGTTTTTTCATGGTTTATTTCTGACAACATCAGTTTCTATTGATGATTGCTTTCTAGTATAGCCACCGACAATAAATTACTTATTCTAGCAAGAATACCCATGCCTATGGCCTCAGCAATTAAATTTTTACAGAGTATCCTTCAAGTTATACAACTGCCATAAGTAATATTCCTAGAAAAAGAACTATCAAGAAAATCTCTGTTATTCAATTTTCCATATCATTCTCTTGAGGTTATGACTCTGTTTTCGCTCTCTATTCTAATATCATTTAATCCTTGTTTAATTATTTATTCCATTTATAAATAATTATCTAACACCTATCGATGCCATCTGGTAAATATACTTACATATAACATTAGCATCCACATTATAAAACTTTCATTTATATTAAGACAAGAAATTAAGCGCATGAAAGCATTAATGACATTTAACTTCACCAACAAGCCAATTGCGAACACATTGATAGTTTTAAATCTATTTTAAGTTATCAAAAGCCCTGTAATTATAAATCACAGAGATATTTTATTAATCAACAAAGATACCATTTTCATATATATACATTGTTTTTATTACAATGAATAAAAGAAAATTCGACACCTATATTTTCATTTACTGAAATAGCGTCATAACTTTATTAACACTATCTAAAATTTGAGAAATTGAATCTTGTTGAGATATAACATAATTATAGAGTAATAAAATTGAGTCACGATAAATAAAGGATATTGCAATTAAGATTATTATAAATAAATAACTAATCGGGCCTTTTAATAGTCTCATTATTACACTCCCTTTTATTTTTATAATTTCTTTTAAAATCAAGGCCATGTTTTGCACGACCTTGATTGAGTTGTTATTGCCCTACTAGAGATATTCTACCTATGTTTATTTCATCTTGAACTAGGTGGTTATCAATTCTTCCTTCTATCCGAATTTTTGTATCAGATGAAACATTAAGGCCATTCCACTTATCATTATCAATTTTTACACGGATACTTCCAGAATCATCTTTAAATTCATATACGTTATGGGTAATATTTCTAACAATAAATCCTTCGATAATTATTGTGCTATTATTTGGGAGATTATCTACATTTGATACACTAGTAACAGATGTTGATTGTGAAACAAACCCACCACTATTTACTTGATGATTACCATTATAATTAGCCATTGCGTTAAAGGATAAACTTAATACTGCCGCACTTAACATCCCAACCACTAATAACTTTTTCATAAATCCTCCTAGGGATTAATAACTATTTATTAAGGTTATTTGTTAGTCCTTATTTTTGTATCTGATTAGAGTATAAGTATGGAGTCAACTCCAGAGTCAATTAAAAAAAACACTATTTACAAAAAATAACAATTAAAAAATAAAATCTGACAATTAGATAAATTAATGAAGATTAAAATTTATAACCATATAATTAACAAGTATTAATACGGATTGAAAGCAATATTATTTTTAATAACCTAAAATTTAATTGTATTATTTATTTATCAAAACAATCACAAGCATTTAATTAATGATTTTTATTTCAAACACTCAGTTTTAATGTAATGTTGTAACCCTTTAATCATTTGCTCTGATTCTGTACTTCGCTCTCTGAGTAACCAATAATTTCTGATAGCGGTGTCAGTAGATCGGGCGGTGGTTGCGCGGGAGTGGTTTTGCTTTTTGGGCACTCGGCTTTGATATACACCCGCTCAGGATGGCGCTCACTAATATCACGCAAGTGGCTAATTTCATTCTTGGCATTCGCTAACTCCTGCGTATATTGAATATCCAACTGATTTAATCGCATTATGCGTGCTTGATAATCAGTATTAATAGACTTCTGTTCTTCGAGCGCCACAGTCAGTTTTTTGTTGGTATCTGTCAGTAAATTAATCCTGTTAGCTTGCCAGTTAATCACCCAATAGCTACCCACAATAATGCCTACCATCGCGATGATGGCATAGAGTTTCCCGTATCTCATGATTAATACCGATGATGTGAGAGTGCAATCTGACAGCGCTTTTCTAAACTAACGTGATCTTTAGTACATGAGTTATCAATCGAGAGATAAATGCCACCAGCGACTGTAATGAGTAATGCAAGGATAAAGCCGATAATGACGATTAAAGGTTTCCATAACATAGGCTGACTCCGCCTCTCGACAACTGACAAGCCCTCACCAAACCTTTCCACCCGCATATACCCAGCGTTTAATTTCTTCACAGGCACCCGTTCTATCACCTGCATTTAGTTTCTTGAGTAATGTTGAGCGAGCAAATGCGGTAGCACCCACATTAAAAGCAAAGGAATATAAAGCGGCTTTAGTGTAGTCATCGAGTGGTACTTTGATTAATGCATCGGCTTAGCTTTTTTTATTTCAATGAGATTATTAGAAATAACCATTAATGTGGCATTATTAATAGCCTCTAACTCACAGCTCGTTAATTGCATGTCAGCGGGCTGTTTTTGTAACTCTGCAATTTGTTGCTCTTGTTGTTTTACTCGTGCCGATAGTATACAAATTTTTATTTCTTGCTGAATGTCCATGCTTACCTCTTTTATACGAAAAAAGGTCACCGAAGTGACCTCTATAAGAACAATAAATAATTTTCAATAGAAGGCAACAATTAGCCAGCTTTGCAACCACTCAATACTGGTTTATCTTTTCCTTCAACTAAATCGGCATTGTCACCTTTAGTATAAAGTTTATAGGTGTAATTTTTATTCATTGCCTCATAGTTTGCACCAGAAGCCGTTTTCATAATCTTCATTGGTATCATTTCATCCATTTGATTAATGATTGCATAGCTATCTTTTGCTGTATTTATATAAATAACTTCCATTATTTGATTGTTTTCACACGTATAAGAAATTTTGGTTATCTCATCAGCATTATCTGCCATAACAAAACTAGAAGACAAAATACCTACTGCAAAAAAAACACTTTTAAATAAAAATTTCATATAGTCTCCTAAATATCATTAAGTTAGCGTTTATAGAGTATTCTTTTACTCTCACTAATTTAAAAAAGTCTATCTGATACTCTAATGGGATTTATCTAATTTATAAAATTCAATATTAATCAATTAGTTATCTTTTACTGGTCCCATGCAACGACTATTATGACAACTAGCGAACCCTGCTATCGCTTTATTTGAATATACTCGAGTAAATTTGGGATGAGTCCAAACATTAGGTTGAACATATAACCTAAAGCTTTTACCTGTTGTGTAGTAATAATGTGCTTGCTGAAAAAAGTGCTCATAAGAAGAAGCCCAATCTGACTTGTTAGATACTGCACAAGCGATAAATTCACCACCATGATTCATGGCCTTAACACAAAAATACCGACCATCTTCAATTTTTCCCGAATTAAAATCCGTTAACGTAACATTAGAATAATATTCAATATTATGACTTAATGTATCTGTAGCAAATGCCGTTGGTGTTAATAATAAAAAGGTAAAAAACAGGCTACGCATTAACATACCATTCCTTAAAAAATAAAGATAAAAGTCCTCTAACCCAGAATAATATTTCTTATTATTTTTTATTCTTCGCCGTGAACAAAGCTACAGTACCTTGTACATGTATAGAGATGTCATGAAATAAAGAGGAAAGCATTTCTTCCAAAGAGTCCACCGAATCAGAATAATTGCAAAAAATACCTTTTTTGTTGTAAATAGACATTAATTTTTTACCAAAAAAATTATGTTTGACTCCCTGCCCTAAAATCGTTGTACCATATAAAACCCCTTTTTCAGTCAGTAAATAACTTATATTTTCTATCGCTTTTTTCTTGTCACCCATCGTTCCTGGCAAACAATGTAGTAAATAAAACAATGAGATAGAATCATAAGATGCATTTAATTTATTAGAGAAAGGCTGAAAAACATCATGCTGGAGGCAATTTATTAATTTGTCATCAGGTATATACTTTTTAGTATGTTCCAGACTGTGCAAATTAAGATCAGTCAATGAGATTTCTTTTATATAACTTAATGATTTTTTTAAATAAAACCCCGTTCCAACGCCAATATCCATATGGCGATCACCGAGATGATTTTTAAAATGTGGAATTAAATATTTATTCGTATCACACTGCCATGCATAGCTATTAGAAATATTAAGCACCCACCAATCATATAGCTTCAATGACACTGGTGTATATACTTTAACTCCATCATGTGTACTTAATGTCATACAATACCTATCATAAAATGACTATTTTATTTTTTATTTATTGTATGAATAGTTGAAAATACCGAATAATAAATCAGGTAATATTTTTAAAATATTATCTACTCACTAAATCACTTTCTTTATTTATCTTAATTATAAAAAATCTTTCATTATTAGAGACTATCAATAATAACAATGACATATGATTTATTATTCTATTTTTCAAGTAAATCTCAGTGATAATCATCAACCATCACTTACCTTTATAATCTAAATATGATTAAGTATTAATACTATTAACTAACTTATTCTGGTGATAGTTATGTCTTGCAAACACAAAATTCCTCTTGGAATAAATGTGCTAGATGCTACTCAAACGCGAATTGAATGGTTGTTTGATACTTTTGAACAAATCTCTCTCTCCTTTTCTGGAGGTAAAGATTCTACTGTTTTGTTTCATCTTGTTGCTACAGAAGCAAGAAAGCGGCATCGAAAATTCAATGTCATGTTTCTTGACTGGGAAGTGCAATACTCCGCTACCATTAGCCATGTTGCAAAAATGAAATTTTTGTATGAAGACTGTACGGAGCGATTTTACTGGATAGCATTACCTATCACGACGGAAAGTGGGATCTCACAATATGAACCGACTTGGACAGCTTGGGAACCAGGAAAAAAATGGGTAAGGCAACCGCCAGAAGACGCAATCACTGATCCAGACTTTTTCCCTTTTTATCATCCGAATATGATTTTTGAAGACTTCACACCTGCATTTAATCAGTGGATCACAGGAAATCATCGTAGTTCAGTTATTTTATTAGGGATCAGAACCGATGAATCATTAAATCGCTTTATTGCTATCAATAACAACCAAAAACTACGTTATGCCGATGACATCCCATGGACAACGGCATCACCCGAAGGTTTTTATTATATGGCCTATCCTATTTATGACTGGCATGTAAAAGATATTTGGACATACATTTCACGTTTTAACCTACCCTATAATTCTATTTATGATCTAATGCACCAAGCTGGGGTTAGTTTAAGTCAAATGCGCATTTGTGAGCCATTTGGCCCTGAACAACGTAAAGGGCTATGGTTATACCATGTTTTAGAACCTGAGACGTGGAGTCTCGCTTGTGAACGAGTGAGTGGCGCTGATGCAGGTATGTTATACACCCATCCTCTTAATAAATCAGGCTTTTTTGGGCAACGTAAAATTAGTAAACCCGCCCATCATACATGGAAATCTTACGCCCACTTTTTACTAGCGAGCTTACCAGAACAAACAGCCGAACATTACCGAAATAAAATCGCAGTTTACCTTCATTGGTATGCTGAGCGAGATTACCCAAATGGAATACCAGATGAACAAGACGGTGATACTAGCAGTAAACAAATCCCGTCTTGGCGACGGATCTGTAAAACTATTTTACGTAATGATTTTTGGTGTAGAACATTAGCATTTAGTCCTACCAAATCACACTGTTATGACCGATATTGCAAACGGATACAGGAAAAACGTAAAAATTGGCAGTTGATTTAACAAGAGGTGAATATGACTATTGAAACAGTGTTTTCTTCGCTAAAAGATTATCTGCTAAAACTAAATGATGAGCAAAAAATTGAAGCTATCAACAAAATCAAATTATTTCTTCATCAAATTAGTCCATTCAAAAATGAACCTATAGATTGTGTTCTTTGGATAAAGCAAAATCAAGTCATAGCAAATGACTACAACCCTAATGTTATGTCTCCTACAGAAAAGAGATTACTCAAAACCTCATTGATAAAAGACGGTTATACTCAACCCATTGTAGTATTATCTGCACAACAAAATAAAACTAAACAATTGCAATGGCAAATCATTGATGGCTATCATCGTTATTTATTAAGTAAAGAAAATACATTAAAAAAACGAATTAATAATTATTTACCCGTCACTATCCTTGATGTTAAAAACCACACAATGTCAGATCAAATAGCCACAACTATTCGTCATAATCGAGCAAGAGGACAACATCAAGTCGCAGCTATGTCAGATATAGTTAGAGATCTATCCCGATTAGGATGGAGCGATAAACGGATTGGTGATGAACTAGGTATGTCACAAGATGAAGTATTACGCTTAAAACAAATCTGTGGATTAGCTGAATTATTTTCAAAGCGCCATTTTTCAGAAGCTTGGACAGTAAAATAAGAAATAATTATTTTCTATCGATAAAACTAATCAACCCAAGCTTGAATTAATCTAATTTAAAGCTCTTACAAAAACAATCAAGGCTACACATTATGCGTAGCCCTAATCTTATTCACGTTATCTAATCCAATTATTTTTTATCTTTATTTTCTATCGCTATTGTTTGCCGTTTTTCTTCTTCAGGCAACTCATACTCAATAGCAATAGTCAGAAGCCCACTTGATAAATCCGCTTTATCTATTTTAACATTTCTACCGAGGTCAAACTGCAATGTAAATTGCCCTTGAGATATGCCTCGGTGGAGCCATTTATCATTGTCTTCTTCTGATTTTTCTTCTTTTTTCCCTTCAATCAATAAACGGCTTCCTTTTAATGAAACCGATAAGTCATTTTCTTGATATCCAGGCACACTCACTGTCAGTTCATAATGGTTATCATCAATCTGTTTCAGGTTATAAGTCTGTATAGGTGATGCTATTGGCTTACTGCCTGTTAACTGACTAAACAGGCGATCTATCTGATCAAAACGATTTGAAAGTAAGTTGTCAGATAATGTTGGGAATAATGAAAAAGGTTTAATGTTAGGCATATAACTCCTCCTTCAGTATTTAGTGAATTATGGGCGGTATCTTATTTACCCAAAATATAAATATGAACGAGCAAGTATTTTTCAAGCCCTAAAATCTAAATTTTTTATCTTTGACCAACATGGGATTATAGATAGCAAAAAACCCCGCCGAAGCGAGGTTTGGGATCTGGTTAACTTAACTCATTTGCATTAAATTTGAGTTTTATTAGACTTCATTTCAAGCATTTTATTGATCGTTTTTTCACTTGTAGCTATATTTGCCTTTGCATTAATCTTGTTCATTCCGTCACAAGTTAAATGATAATCAGCTATTACTCTCATTCCTTTCATATTTTTCAAAGCATAATGTAGAGCAAGCAAGTCTTTTTTATTATACTTTTCTCTTTCAGCACTGTCTGACCGAGCTAAGTAATCTATCAATCCTTGATGGCTATCTTGTGGGCCATGCATCATCATTGGATAAATACAATGATATGCTGCATAGTAGGATCTAGATATTGCATTTCGATATCCAACTTCATTTTCTATTTCTATGCAACCTTTCGAAAATTCAAGTATGTCTAGACATGTTATAGCCACTTTAGTCGTTCCTTTAACTTAGATACATCATCAACACCACCAATAAATACACTAAAATTCTTACCTATAAATTCATCGTACTCAGTCAATCTATACGCTAACTCGATATTCATATCAGATAATACTTCTACATCATCACATTCAGCCGTCATCATAAATAAATTAGATTGTTCATCATAAGCTGATGTATTGGTATAATTTATAGCTACTATTTGGATATTCCACTCATCCAGAATGGCAATAATCAAGTTTGCCAAAGTCATTAAGTTTTTTTCTTCTAGACCTGACAACTTGAGATATTTCATTAATGCATGCCTAGCATTCTTAAATTCATTTAAATATCCATTTCTTTTATCTTCATCTGATAGTTTAATAACTTTAGCCATAAATTTTTCGGCTTTACTCAGTTCAGCAATATAAAGACATGATTGGTATGCTAAATAAGAGAATGTAGGTGACTCATACTCATCTGCAAAACGATGAAGTAAATGCATATATTTGATATTAGAAGCTCGTTGATTAATAACAGCCAAATAATTTCTAGCGTAATCTATATTGCTGACTTGTAAAGATAATTCGAAATAATGAGACGCTTTATCAATGTCGTTATTCAGACTATATGCCAACGCTTTTAAATGATTTTTTTCTAACCCACTACTATATTTCTCTATTTCCTTAAGAATTTGCATTAATTCAAAGTCATTAGATACCTCTTCATTTGAAATTCTCTCTTGAAGTGATTTCATTAATTCTTCTGATTTATGAATTGACTGCATATATTTATCTTTTAGCTAAAGTTCAAATTAGAAAATCTTTAGCCATATTATGATTTTTATGTTGAATTCTCAACTTAGAAATGAGCAATTTTGGCTTAGTAATAGATAGCAAAAAACCGCGCCGAAGCGAGGTTTTGTATATTCAACTATTTAATGCTCAACTCATTTGAGCTGTCATCACACTTTTGCAAAAGATACATTTTGCGCCGTGTGGATTGTTCACTGTGACATCAAATTGTGATGTTCTATATTGTGAACCACTACAACAAGGGCATTTAAAATAGAGGCGAATAGTAATAGCGCCTTTAGAGAGCCACCACGTTGCCTGCTGCTGGGCCTTTCATACCATTTTCCATGGTGAATGAAACTTGTTGGCCTTCCGCTAATGTTTTGAAGCTATCACTTTGGATTGCAGAGAAATGTACGAAGACATCTTTGCTGCCATCAGCTGGAGTAATAAAACCAAAACCTTTACCTTCATCGAACCATTTTACTGTACCAGTCATTGTATTAGACATAGAATTTCCTTTAATTTATTTAATTTGCCATAAGGCATAGGCGGTTTGTTTTGTATTTTTACTTATGGGAATTAATTAGAAGGAATTCACAATGAAGAGGTATCGAGGATAACGCTAAACGGGAACAACTTTAAACTTACTAACATAAATAGGTCTGTACTTCCAAACCAGTGACGCTATTAAGCCATAGAAAAATTCAGATAGCAAACTTTATTTTTTAACGATAAATCAGCTTAAGTAGACCTATAAAAAATACAACCCCGTTATACTCACGAGGTTTTCAATAGATAGGTCATGTAACATCAAAACCATCATTAACACAATATATTGTGTTTTGTAATTGAGCAAAACTATAAATGTGGTGTCTTCTAATTATTTTATCCATATCTAATTTTACGTTATCAACCGATAGACATCCCTCAATAAATCCTTCCGCTGTCTGCAATCGCTTAGCCACTTCATTATGAGAAATACCAAGTTTTGAAGCCATTGAACGCAAAGGATAATTCTTCACATAGTACATAATAACCAACTGAAACAAGTAACTATTATTTACCTTTAAATGTAATACCGCTTTATTTATTTTTAAGCCATCATCATCTGAACATTGCTCTCGGCTTCGTCTTGAGCTTCGAATTAATACACAAAAATTATTGGGTCATAAAACACAAAATATGACCGATAAGTACCACGACGATAGAGGCAAAGAATGGCAAATTATTGCTGTTTAATTGAACAGTTTTGGGGAAGAGTTTTGGGGATATTTTGGGGAAGAATTTTATAGTACAAAAAATAAACGGGAACTAATAAGCTCCCGTTAACTATTTATCAAATCAACAATTACATGTGTTTGATAATCGCGTCACCAAACTCGCTACATTTCAGCAGTTTAGCGCCTTCTAACTGACGTTCGAAATCATAAGTTACGGTCTTAGCGGCAATCGCGCCTTCCATACCTTTAATGATTAAGTCAGCGGCTTCTGTCCAACCCATGTGGCGTAACATCATTTCTGCCGAAAGAATGATAGAGCCTGGGTTAACTTTATCTTGGCCTGCATATTTTGGTGCCGTACCGTGTGTTGCTTCAAATAAAGCACACTCATCACCTATATTTGCGCCCGGAGCAATACCGATACCGCCTACTTGAGCCGCTAATGCATCGGAAATATAGTCACCATTAAGGTTCATACATGCGATTACATCATACTCTGCTGGACGTAGCAGGATTTGTTGTAAGAATGCATCGGCGATAACATCTTTAACGATGATCTCTTTACCTGATTTTGGATTCTTGATTTTAACCCAAGGACCACCATCTAATAATTCACCACCGAATTCTTCACGTGCTAACTCATAACCCCAGTCTTTAAAGGCACCTTCGGTAAATTTCATAATATTACCTTTGTGTACCAATGTAACTGAATCACGATCGTTATCGATAGCGTATTCAATCGCTGCACGAACTAAGCGCTTAGTTCCTTCTTCTGAGCAAGGTTTGATACCAATACCGCAATCTTGTGGGAAGCGAATTTTGGTTACACCCATTTCATTTTGTAGGAATTTAATAACTTTATCTGCTTCTGCTGAGCCCGCTTTCCACTCAATACCTGCATAGATATCTTCTGAGTTCTCACGGAAGATAACCATATCAGTTAGTTCAGGTTGTTTAACTGGGCTTGGAGTGCCTTTGTAATAACGTACTGGACGTAGGCAAATATAGAGGTCTAGTTGTTGACGTAATGCAACGTTTAATGAACGGATACCACCGCCAACAGGGGTAGTAAGAGGACCTTTAATAGAAACACGATATTCACGGATAAGATCTAAGGTTTCTTCTGGTAGCCAAACATCTTTACCATAAACCTGCGTTGATTTCTCGCCGGTGTAGACTTCCATCCACTCAATCTTACGTTCTTTGCCGTAAGCTTTCTCAACTGCTGCATCAACAACTTTTAACATTGCTGGCGTAACATCGATACCGATACCGTCCCCTTCGATATAAGGGATAATCGGGTTATTTGGAACAACAAGCTTACCTTTAGCATCTAGTGTAATTTTAGCGCCATTAGCCGGAACAACTACTTTGCTTTCCATTTACCTCTCCTTTCATGTAAGCGCACGCTTTGTTAATTTTTTGTAAGAGACCTGTCAATACTACTTGATTATTCAGCTAACGCCAATCGCTTCTCTTTTAAGGTATAATCAATCTCCCATTTTTTACAAAAATTAACTATGGCAAATCAACTTAAAAATAGCGCTAAATCGAGAAAACACTACACTCCATCAGCACAAAGAAAACCAGTACGCCCAAGAGGTGAGCGTAAAGTTGTTATCTTCAACAAGCCCTTCGATGTTCTTGTGCAATTTACGGATGAAAATGGCAGAAAAACACTAAAAGATTTTATTCCTATTCATGATATTTATGCAGCTGGACGTTTAGATAGAGATAGTGAAGGACTTTTAGTCTTAACAAATGATGGGAAGTTACAAGCAAAATTAACACAACCGGGTAAAAAAACAGGAAAAATCTACTATGCTCAGGTTGAAGGCATTCCAAGTACGGACTCATTACAACAATTTAGAGATGGGTTAGAACTTAAAGACGGCAAAACATTACCAGCACAAATCGAAATAGTTGAACAGCCCGAATGGCTATGGGAGAGAAATCCTCCAATTAGAAAACGTCAAACTATCCCGACGAGTTGGTTAAAAATAACGTTATTTGAAGGTAAAAACCGTCAAGTGAGACGAATGACGGCTCATATTGGTTATCCAACATTGCGTTTGATCCGATTTAGTATGGGAAATATTACATTGGATAACTTATTACCTGGTGAATGGAAGGAGATTGATTTTGTTTAAACCTCATGTGACTGTCGCTTGTATCGTTCATGCAAAAAATAAGTTTCTTGTTGTTGAAGAAACGGTCAATGGAAAAGCAACGTGGAATCAACCTGCTGGGCATCTTGAAGCCAATGAAACGCTTATTCAGGCTGTTCAGCGTGAATTATGGGAAGAAACAGGGTTAACACTTCCGGTTCAATATTTTCTTAAATTACATCAATGGATTGCGCCGGATAAAACCCCTTTTTTACGTTTTCTTTTTCTTATTGAGGCGCAAGAACAATTTGAAACGCAACCTCAAGATAGCGATATTAATTGTTGTCACTGGGTTAGTACTGATGAAATTATTCATAGCCAGCAACTACGTTCACCATTGGTGAGGGAAAGCCTGTTATGTTATCAACAAGGTGAACGTTATCCCCTCTCTATCTTGAGTAGCTTTGGAACTCCCTTTAACTAAATAATAGAAAAGGAAAAAACAAAGCATCAAAAACAGAGTAAGACTTGATGCACCTGTGTCAGTGATATGGTAAAGTATGGCGCTTATTTTTCCGCAGTGAGATCCAGTCATGTCAGATAACAGCCAAAAAAAAGTCATCGTAGGAATGTCCGGTGGCGTAGATTCATCCGTCTCAGCCTATCTTCTTAAGGAACAGGGATATCAGGTCGTTGGTCTGTTTATGAAGAACTGGGAAGAAGACGACGATACAGAATATTGCTCAGCGTCTACCGATCTTGCCGATGCGCAAGCCGTGTGTGATAAACTTGGCATTGAGCTTTATACCATCAATTTTGCTGCTGAATATTGGGATAATGTTTTTGAACATTTTTTATCTGAATATAAAGCTGGTCGTACCCCAAACCCAGATATTCTGTGCAATAAAGAAATAAAATTTAAAGCATTTTTAGAATATGCTGCTGAAGATTTGGGTGCTGATTACATAGCAACAGGTCACTACGTTCGTCGTCGCGATATTGATGGTAAAAGTCAATTACTTCGCGGTGTTGATAATAACAAAGACCAAAGCTATTTCTTATACACATTAAGTCATGAGCAAATTGCACAAAGCCTTTTCCCTGTTGGTGAAATGGAAAAACCTGAAGTCAGAAAAATTGCTGAAAAGCTTGATTTAGCAACAGCAAAGAAAAAAGATTCAACAGGTATTTGTTTTATCGGCGAACGT
This sequence comes from Proteus terrae subsp. cibarius, assembly GCF_011045835.1. Lineage (NCBI taxonomy): Bacteria > Pseudomonadati > Pseudomonadota > Gammaproteobacteria > Enterobacterales > Morganellaceae > Proteus > Proteus terrae. The sequence continues at coordinate 1,538,727 of NZ_CP047349.1, read as the reverse complement.
AAATTTACCGATTTCCTATCGCGCTATTTGCCTGCAAAACCCGGTGCTATCGTGACTGTTGATGGTGAAACTATTGGTGAACACCAAGGTTTGATGTATCACACATTAGGTCAGCGTAAAGGTTTAGGTATTGGTGGTACTAAAGATGGTGGAGAAGATCCTTGGTATGTGGTTGATAAAGATGTTGAGAAAAACATTCTTGTTGTCGCTCAAGGTCATGAACATCCAAGATTAATGTCTGTTGGTCTAATTGCTCAGCAGTTACATTGGGTATCAAGAGAACCTATAACTGAAGCTTTCCGCTGTACTGTTAAAACACGATATCGCCAACCTGATATTGAGTGTACAGTAACACCATTAGGTGAAGATAAAATTGAAGTCCGCTTTGATTATCCTGTTGCCGCTGTAACTCCAGGACAATCAGCCGTCTTTTATCAAGACGAAGTCTGTTTAGGTGGCGGGATCATTGAAACACGTATTCAGGAGTAGATGTGGCTAAAGATTTTCGTGATATAACACTTGCATTGGCAGGCATCTGCCAAGCAAGTCGTCTCGTTCAGCAAATTGCTTACCAAGGTAGTGCGAACGAGAACGATGTTGAAGTAATGGTTAACAGTGTTTTTAATCTCAACCCAACTTCAACACTAGATGTTTATGGCAATCAAATCAGCCACTTAAAATTAGGTTTTCAAACACTGAAAGCCATTCATCAGGCGGTAAGAAGAGAAAAGCTAACGCTTGAATTGATGACTTATCAGCAAGGTTTAATCAATCTAGAGCGTCTTATCAATAGAAATGATGATTACAGCTCACACTTATCGCAAAAAATTTCTCAACTAGAGCGCCAAAAAAGTTATTTTGAACCTATGTCTGAAGGTGTATTTAATGCACTTGCAGGCGTTTATGTTGATGCCGTTAGCCCTGTTGGCCCTCGCATTCAGGTTCATGGCTCTATTGATCTTTTAAAGAACCCTATTATTCAAGCTAAAGTTAGAGCGTTGTTATTAACTGGCATTCGTAGTGCTGTGCTCTGGCGTCAAGTCGGTGGTCGTCGTTTTGATTTTTTACTGCATCAAAAGACTATTCTGCGACAAGCTGATGATTTTCTCGCTCAATGTTAATACTTTAAATTCAACCTGGGAGTTGCCAACAATGGAATTATCTTCGCTGACAGCGATTTCACCGATTGACGGTCGTTACGGTAGTAAAACTTCGTCGTTACGTTCTATTTTTAGTGAATTCGGTCTTCTGAAATTCCGTGTACAGGTAGAAGTTCGCTGGCTACAAAAGCTGGCATCTTGCGCCGACATAAAAGAAGTTCCAGCCTTTGAAAAAAACGCAAACGATTACCTTGATGCAATTGTTGCTAACTTCAATGAAGAAGATGCAGCGCGTATTAAAACTATCGAACGCACCACTAACCATGATGTAAAAGCCGTAGAATATTTCTTAAAAGAAAAAGTGGCGACCATCCCTGCTTTACATCAGGTTTCTGAATTTATTCACTTTGCTTGTACTTCTGAAGATATTAATAATCTGTCTCATGCCATTATGTTAGAAACAGCACGCCAAGAGATCTTATTACCTGCATGGCGCGAAATTATTGATACCATTAGTAAAATGGCTCAAGAATACCGTGACTTACCATTACTTTCTCGTACTCATGGTCAACCTGCAACGCCGTCTACAATTGGTAAAGAATTTGCTAACGTTGCCTACCGTATGGAACGCCAATATCGTCAAGTAACACAAGTTGAGATCTTAGGCAAAATCAACGGTGCAGTGGGTAACTACAATGCTCACTTAGCTGCGTATCCGGAAGTAAACTGGCATCAATTTAGTGAAGAATTTGTCACTTCACTTGGTATTACATGGAACCCGTACACAACTCAAATTGAACCACACGATTATATTGCGGAGCTTTTTGATTGTATTGGTCGCTTCAACACTATCTTAATCGATTTCGACCGTGATATTTGGGGTTACGTAGCACTAAATCACTTTAAACAAAAAACGATTGCGGGGGAAATTGGCTCATCAACCATGCCTCACAAAGTAAACCCAATTGATTTTGAAAACTCTGAAGGAAACTTAGGGTTAGCAAATGCAGTTATGGGACATCTTTCTAGTAAATTACCTGTTTCTCGCTGGCAACGTGACTTAACAGACTCAACAGTACTACGTAATTTAGGTGTTGGTATTGGTTATGCGCTGATTGCTTATCAGTCAACCATGAAAGGTCTTAATAAACTCGAAGTGAATGAAAGCCATCTTCGTGAAGAATTAGACTGCAACTGGGAAGTGTTAGCAGAGCCAATCCAAACTGTAATGCGTCGTTATGGCATTGAAAAACCTTACGAAAAGCTGAAAGAGCTTACTCGTGGTAAACGCATTACAGAACAAGATATGGCCGTTTTCATTGATGGTTTAGAACTACCGGAAGATGAAAAAGTACGCTTAAAAGCAATGAAACCTGAAAGCTATATTGGTTTTGCAACTCAACTTGTTGATAAGTTAAACTAATTTTCCTCTCTAAAAAGGCAGATAATTTCTGCCTTTTTTTATAACCAAAACACAGAGAAAACTATCTATAACTTAAACACTTTGCTGGATACAGTGTTTTTTAAGCGCTAGATTGTCTATGATGAGCCCATATTTTTATATAATAGTTTAACTATCATTTCCTGTATTTATTTTACAACAGTGAATTTTTGCTGATTGTACTCAAGGTGGAATAATGCGGATCTTAATTATTGAAGATAATATCTTACTTCGCCATCACTTATCTGTGCAATTTCGTGATGCTGGACATCAAGTTGATGCAGCAGAAGATGCCAAAGAAGCAGATAGTTTTATAGCAGAAGGTACACCTGATGTTGCCATTGTAGATTTAGGATTGCCGGATGAAGATGGCATTAGCCTTATTCGTAGATGGCGAGAGAATAATATCACCCTACCAATAATGGTTTTAACGGCCCGTGAAAGTTGGCAAGAAAAAGTCTCAGCATTAAATGCAGGTGCTGATGACTATGTGACAAAGCCCTTTCATTTTGAGGAAATTGTTGCACGTATTCAGGCTTTAATGCGAAGAAACATGGGAATTGCATCGCAAACTCTCGCCATTGAACCGTTTGAATTGGATTTATCACGTAAAGAGTTCATGATTTCAGGAGAGCAAATTAAGTTAACCGCATTTGAATATACAATTTTAGAAACATTAATGCGCAATCAAAATAAAGTTGTTAGTAAAGATGCATTAATGCGTCAGTTATATCCAGATGCTGAATTAAAAGAGAGTCACACTATTGATGTACTGATGGGCCGACTACGTAAAAAAATCTTAGAAAAATACCCTGATGACGTGGTGGTTACAGTACGCGGGCAAGGCTACCGTTTTGATATGAAACCTTAATATGCAAAAAAAACAGCGCTCTCCGCTCTCATTACGAACTCGCTTTTTACTTGCAACTAGTGCCATTATTTTGGCACTTACACTCTCTTATGGGTTAGTTGCCATTGTCGGTTCGATTGTCAGTGTGGATAAAACCACTTTTATGTTGATGCGTAGTCAAAGTAATCTTTACTACAGCTTAGCGCAGTGGGATAGGAGCAAGCTGAATATTGAATTTCCAACAAATCTTAATAATAACAATACCTCGCTGGTGGTTATTTTTGATGATAAAGGTAATGTATTATGGATACCGCCCGATTTACCGAAAGCTATACCTGATAGCATTAAACATAAATGGCGCCATGAAGAAGGCCTATTTGAAATCTCTGTTGATGTCAAAACAACACGTTTAATGTTACAGCAGTTACCGCAATATCGTGTTTATCTCAAACGCCTTGACGAATATTCCAGTAATGAGTTTTTAACTCACTCTGTTGTGATTAATCATTATCCTGCGGCTGATAATATGCCTTATATGGCAATCGCGGTTATCGATCCTATTCCTCAACGTATGCAAAAAGTCAGTCAAGTTTGGGACTGGTTCTTATATATCATTCTTGCAAATCTATTTTTAGTTGTCCCCTTAATTTGGTTGGCTGCACATTGGAGTTTAAGACCCATAAAGCAAGTTATTGAACAAATCAGTGCATTAGAAAAAGGGACTCGCAATGATTTGGATGAAAACCCGCCAACCGAACTAAAAGGCTTAGTGCGAAATTTAAATGTGTTATTGCGTAATGAACGCAGTCGTTACAGTAAATATCGTACAAGTTTATCTGATCTCACCCACAGCTTAAAAACGCCACTAGCTGTGTTGCAATCAACATTACGCTCTTTGCGATCAGGCAAGCAAATGACGATAGAGCAAGCTGAACCTATTATGCTCGACCAAATTGAACGAATTTCACAACAAATGGGTTATTACCTACACCGCGCATCCATTCATGGTGATCATGATATCACCACGCGAAAACTCCATTCATTGTCAGGATTGCTCGATAATCTTTGTAGTGCATTAAGTAAAGTTTATCAGTCAAAAGGGGTTGATTTAACACTCAATGTTTCACCTGAAATTATGTGGTTAGGTGAGAAAAATGACTTTATGGAAGTGATGGGCAATATTCTGGATAACGCCTGTAAATATTGCTTAGAATTCGTTGAAATCAACGTTAGCAATAATGAAAACAGCGTAATAATTATTGTTGATGATGATGGTCCAGGAGTCGGCCCTGAAAAAAGAGAGGCTATTTTCCAGCGAGGAACTAGAGCAGACACACTGCGTCCGGGACAAGGTTTAGGCTTATCGATCGCAGTAGATATTATTGAACAATACAGTGGCGAAATTATTATTACTGATAGTCCTTTAGGTGGTGCTCGTATCACCGTAACTTTTGCTGAGCAGCGACTTACCACTGATCGCGAATAATCCTTATTGATAAGAAACTTCTTTCTTTTTTCTTTACCGCCAAATATACGGCGTTATGTATGATATCTGTTCAGCTATTATCGTGTTACTCGCTATTACTCACATTGCTCAAAGGAATGTTTAGCAGGAAGTTAGAATTCATTATACTATGGCTTCAGGCTTCCCGAATTCAGGATATACACAATGGACTATAAACTTAATTTAGATTGGCAATCATTCCTCGAAAGCCATTGGCAAAAACGCCCTTTATTAATTAAAAACGGCTTCTCTCGTTTTGTTGATCCTTTATCTCCTGACGAACTTGCTGGTCTTGCAATGGAAGATGAAGTGGATAGCCGTCTTGTAAGCTGTCAAGACGGACAATGGGGAGTCAAACACGGGCCTTTTGAGCACTTCGAAGGACTTGGTGATAAAGACTGGTCTTTACTTGTACAAGCCGTCGATCACTGGCATTTTCCTAGTGCGGCATTAATGAAGCCATTTCGCGTGTTACCCGATTGGCGTATTGATGATTTAATGATCTCTTACTCTGTTCCCGGTGGTGGTGTAGGCCCACACCTTGATCAATATGATGTCTTTATTATTCAGGGGCAAGGTCGTCGTCGCTGGCGTGTGGGTGAAAAAATCCCAATGAAACAACACTGCCCTCACCCTGATCTGCTGCAAGTTGATCCTTTTGAAGCAATTATTGATGAAGAATTAGAACCGGGTGATATTCTTTATATCCCACCTGGATTCCCACATGAAGGTTATGCGATTGAAGAATCGCTAAACTACTCTGTCGGATTCAGGGCACCTAATGCTCGTGAACTTTTCAGTGGTTTCGCTGACTATGTGCTAGCAAATGATTTAGGTAGCTATCGTTATAGTGACCCAGATCTAACACCGCGTGAAAATCCAGCATTAGTGCAACATCAAGAGTTAAATAAACTCCATGACATGATGGAGGATTTACTTGCTCAACCAGAAGTATTCCGTCATTGGTTTGGTGAATTTATTTCTCAATCTCGTCATGAACTTGATCTCGCAGTTCCAGAACCTTTATATGAAAATGCAGAAATTCACGATTTACTGCAACAAGGTGAGCAACTTCATCGTTTAAATGGTATTCGTGCATTACGTGTTGGCGATAACTGTTTTGTAAATGGTCAATTGATGGACACTGACCATATAGAAGCCGTGGATGCGCTTTGCCAATATGATTATATTGATAAACAACACTTGGGCGATGCATTAGCTGATCCAAAATTTGTGCGTTTATTAACTCAGTTAGTTAACCAAGGTTATTGGTATTTTGAAGATTAATTATTACTAATTTCCAATAATAAGCTATAAAGCCCTGTCATATTAATGGCAGGGCTTCTTTATTATTAGATATACTATATATCTTATCTTAAAACTTAACGAATTAAATAATTTATCGATTCTTTTAAAAGTACTCTTGTATTACAAAAGAAAAAAGGGATAACAACGAAAAATGTACTCTGTAAGAAAAAAAGCAATAACGTATGCTTACTATTTGTTGCATAAAGAGAAAATGAGATTAAATAAGTTATCAGAAAATAGCTAGAGATAATAATAAATGATTGTTTTTCATGTGTCTTTATTAATACTTTATTTTCATTATTAATATTGATTTCTTTTTTATTATTTAAATCAATTTGTTTTTCAATTACAGGATTAACTAATTTCCCTGATGCCGTATCCATTCTACCATCCTTATATTATCATTTTACAATAATTATAGATGACATTAACTTGTTCTAATTTATCAATCTATTGCGGTAAAATAGCGTATATTTTAAGTTTGAAAAACTCATAATTAACATTCGTATTATTATGAAGTGATTTTATTTTAACTTAAGAGACTCTATATAATTTATTTTATATTTCTTTTTAGTAATTTATTCTATTTTGTTTTATCAATATCACTTAAGATAAAACTGAAGGTAGCATGTTACATGAAGATTAAAAAGAACATAAATAAATAATCTTAGCTAACACTGCAAATAAAAAATGTAACCAAAAAAATAGCCGAAATATCGGCTATTTTTTTAGCTCAATAAGTAATTAATTAATCACTTTGGCTTTTTCTCTTTCCGCTGTAATTTCAGCGATACGCATAATCACACTCACCGCCGCTTCCATACCTTCTAAAGAGATAAATTCATGCTTACCATGGAAATTATAACCGCCGGTAAAAATATTAGGGCAAGGTAATCCACGGTAAGAAAGTTGAGCACCGTCTGTACCACCACGGATAGGCTTGATATTTGGTTCAATATCACAATCAATCATTGCTTGTTTGGCTATTTCAATGATGTGTGGGAATTGAACAACTTTATCATGCATATTGTAATAGCTATCATCAATAGTTAGCTCAATATAGCAATCAGGATGTAGACCTTTACCGACTCTCTCTGCAATCGCAATCATATTTTGTTTGCGTTTTTCAAATAAGTTACGGTTAAAATCACGGATAATATAATGCATTTCTGCTCTTTCTACCGAACCTTTGATACTTTGCAGATGGTAAAAACCTTCATAACCGTCGGTATTTTCTGGTGTTTCCTCGACAGGTAATTCTTGATGAATTCGCGTTGCTAATCCTAATGCGTTAACCATCACCCCTTTTGCACTGCCAGGGTGAACATTGTTACCTACAATTTTAATACTTACGGATGCGGCGTTGAAATTTTCATATTCCAGTTCGCCAACACCACCACCATCTACGGTATAAGCCCAGCTTGCGCCAAATGCTTTTAAATCTACATAATGCGCGCCACGCCCAATTTCTTCATCAGGAGTGAAAGCAATACGAATATCCCCATGAGGTCGATTCGTTTCTTTTAAGCGCACCATCGCAGTAATAATTTCAGCAATACCCGCTTTATCGTCTGCACCCAGTAATGTTTTACCATCCGTAGTAATTAATGTCTTACCAATCATTGAATGTAAGATTGGGAACATTACTGGTGATAACACTTCATCACCAATACCCAAAGCAATATCACCACCACGATAATCTTCAAGAACTTGTGGTTTCACATGTTTTCCTGAAAAGTCAGGAGATGTATCAAGATGCGAAATAAAGCCAATAACTGGCACTGGCCAAGATACATTGGATGGTAAACTTGCCATTACACATCCTTTGTCACTGAGCATCACATCAGAAAAACCCAGTTTTTTTAATTCTTGAGCCAATGCCTTGGCTAGCTTTAATTGTCCATCACTGCTTGGTGACATTTTTGAAGATGGTTTTGATTGTGTATCAAAATTAATATATTCAAAAAAACGTTCTAATAATTTATCCATTTTGCCCCCTAAGATCTCTCTAAGAACAATAATAGGGAACTCTATAAAATAATTATTGCGTCAAATCAGCTTTAGGATCATTAATTAATTCAAACAATTTATGAACATATTCATCAACTACCTGACTCGCAGGGCCATAATGTTTCTCTTCAAACTGGCTTTCAACCAAACTTGGCTCAAGATTTAACTCAACGGTATGAGCACCTGTTAAGCGAGCTTCATGGACAAAACCGGCTGCTGGATAAACATTTCCAGATGTACCGATAGAGATAAAAATATCAGCCTCAGCCAAAGCTCGATAAATCTCTTCCATGCCAATTGGCATTTCACCAAACCAGACAATATGAGGGCGTAATGGTGATGGAAATTGGCAACAATGGCAACGATCTGTTATTTCTAAGTCCCCTTTCCATTCAAATACTTGGCGAGATTGAGGACAACGCACTTTTAGCAATTCACCATGCATATGCAAAATATGTTTACTACCTGCTTTTTCATGCAGATTATCAATATTTTGAGTTACCAGTAAAAAATTCTCTTTACCTAAACGTTGCTCTAGTTTTGCTAATGCATAATGCGCTTCATTTGGTTGAATAGAGGGGTGTTGCAATTGGCGACGACGTTCATTGTAAAACTGCTGAACCAATTGGGGATTGCGTTGATAACCTTCAGGTGTTGCAACATCTTCAACGCGATGTTCTTCCCACAATCCATCTTCTGATCGGAATGTTTTAATTCCTGATTCAGCCGAAATGCCAGCCCCTGTTAATACGACAACTTTGGGTAAATTCATTTCATGTTCCGTTTTATGGGTTAGATGAAAATAGCGACAACGTGAATGTTGTCTACGTAAATTCTTAATTTTACGAAACTTCCTAAGCCGACGATGACGAAGTTTAAGTTTCATCATTACAATCCTTGGTTTTCAAATTTAAATATCGCGTTTCTTATCTTCACTAGTTTAAGCGTTTTTTCTTCTTTGTATGTCAATAAACTTATTGTCCACTTAAAATTCTTGCAGGATCTAGTTTAGTGGCTCGACGTGCAGGATACCAACTTGCAATCAGGCTTAAGATCACAGTGGTAATAAATACAGAGAAAACGTCAATTAAATGAACTTCTGAAGGTAGAAAATCAACGAAATAAACATCGCCAGACAACACACTATGTCCTGTTAATGATTCAATAACAGACACCAATGGCGTTAAATTATAAGCAACCAACACACCAAATATCACACCAGCGATACAGCCAATCATGCCTGATAATAAGCCATACCATAAAAAGATATTACGAATATGGCTATCTCGTGCGCCTAATGTTCGTAAAATAGCGATATCACTACTTTTATCTCTTACCGCCATAATCAGCGTTGAGACAATATTAAAACAAGCGACGCCAATCACTAAGATCATCGACAAATACATAATGCTACGGATCATCTGAATGTCGCTATACATATAACCATAATCACTTATCCAGCTTTTTGCATAAACATATTCTTTGCTATTTAAACCTGCATTATGAATAATTTCATTGGCGAAAAAAGGATCTACCGTTTTCACTTCAATCCCAGTAATGCCTTGCCCATAATCCATATATTTCTGGGCATCTGCTAAAGGAATTAACGCTAATTGATGATCGAGCATACCACTAAGTTTAAATATGCCACTGACTTGTAAGCGAATACGTTTAGGCTGTAAAAGTTTAGTTGGATCATCATTATTAGGAATTAATACGGTGAGCCAATCATCCTGTTTGATCTTTAGTGCATCAGCAACGCCTTGCCCGATAATAATTTGTTGCTTACCGGCTTTAAAATCTTGCCATGCATTGTTTTGAACATATCGAGGTAACAGGCTGATATCACCTTGCTTCTCAGGTGAAACGCCCATAACTTGTACTGCCTTTAACTCTGTTCCTTTCTCTAACAGCCCTGTGAGTAAAACATAAGGAGCAGCAGCGACAACACCTTGAGTATTCTCGATACGAGGTAATGCTGATTGCCATTGCATAAATGGCTGCTCTACTGAATAAATTTGCCCGTGAGGCACCACCGATAAAATGCGATTTTTTAATTCACGTTCAAATCCATTCATGGCACTTAAGCCAATAATTAAGACAGCAACACCAAGCATAATGCCCAGTGTTGAAATAACTGAAATTAAAGAAACCATTCCCGCACGTTTTCGTCCCCTTGAAAAACGTAATGCGGTCACTAATGCAAGTGGCAATTGCGCCATTATTTCACTCCTGAAATTGCGTTTTGTGACTGTAGTTGACCATCTTTCATTTCAAGTTGGCGCTGAAAACGAGCAGCCAATGACAAATCATGCGTGACGACCAGAAATGCAGTTTGTTTTTCTCTGTTTAACTTAATCAACAATTCGAAAATCCCTTCTGCATTTTTCTGGTCAAGATTACCCGTCGGTTCATCAGCAAGAACTAATGCAGGATCGTTTACTAATGCTCTTGCAATCGCAACACGTTGTCTCTCACCACCAGAAAGCTCTGAAGGACGATGATGAGCACGATCTTTTAATCCAACCGATTCAAGTAAAGACATCGCTTTTTCTTTCGCCATTGAAGCGCTCGTGCCACCAATCATTAGTGGCATAGCAACATTTTCAAGTGCTGTAAAATCAGGTAATAGATGATGAAATTGATAAATAAAACCTAATTGGCTATTACGCAGATCTGCTTTTTCAGAAGAGGATAATTTATTAAGTGACTGCCCTTTAAAAAAGACTTCACCTGATGTTGGAGAATCGAGCCCACCCAATAAATGTAATAGGGTGCTTTTTCCTGAGCCTGAGCTTCCCACTATGGCAAGAAAATCGCCCTTATCCATTTTAAAAGAGACTGATTTCAACACTTTTGTGGAAATAGAGCCATCTTGGTATTGTTTACATAGGGCGTGGCAATCCAATAAACCATCTTTGTTAATTTGCATTTGTTTTTCTGATGCCATTGGCTGTTTATTCAAAGAAGAATTACTCATAACGTAGCGCCTCTGCTGGCTGAATAGCCGCGGCCCGCCAAGACGGGTATAAAGTGGATAAAAGGGAAATGATAATAGCGGAGAAACCAATCATAAAGACTCGTCCCCACTCAAGTGTTGCGGGTAACTCCACACCTTGGGGAATAAGTCCTACTGCTGGCATAATAACATTTAGTTGGCTCGAGAGTAATGCGCCTAACAAGCCACCAGCTACCGCCCCTAAAATACCTGCTCCTGCACCTTGTAGCATAAAGATAGACATAATCTGAGAACGTTTTAAACCCATAGTTTGCAAAATAGCAACTTCACCTTGTTTTTCCATCACCAACAAAGAAAGTGAGGTAATAATATTAAAAGCCGCCACTGCGATAATTAAGCTTAATAATAATCCCATCATATTTTTTTCCATTTTAACAGCTTGGAAAAATTCACCTTTACGTTCGCGCCAATCTCTCCAACTTAGATTTTTATCTAAAGGTTGCGCACTGTATTTTTCAATATTAAGAGGATCAGAGAAGAAAAGACGCCATCCGGTAATATTCCCCGGCTGATAACGCATTAAACGTGCTGCATCTTGCTGATTCACTAAGATTTGTGAGGCATCTGCATCACCACTACTTTGGAAAATACCTTTAACAGTAAATAAGCGTTGGCTAGGTAATCTTCCCATTGGCGTTAATTGGCTTACACTTGGCACAATAAGGCGGATGTTATCCCCCTCTTTTGCTTTTAACTGTTTAGCGAGGCCACTACCTAAAATCACACCATAATCGCCCGCTTTCAGCATTGAAAAATCCCCAAACCGAATATGCTGCGTTAAAGGTTCATCTTGCTCTTTTTCTATACCCAGCATGACACCAACGCTGATATTGTCTTTACTTTGCAAAACAACATCACCTTCTACTAAAGGGGTCACGTTTATGATACCTTCACGCGTCAGTAATCTTTCAGCTATATTTGAATCTCGGGGTAATTGCCCGTTAGGTGATGTCACGATTGCTTGTGGAATATAAGCAAGAATACTTTCTTGCAATGAACGTTCAAAGCCATTCATGACAGAAGTCACTGTGATCAGTGCCGCTACACCTAACATAATCCCTAAAGCGGATAGCCATGAGACGAAGCGACCGAACTTATCGACCGCACGACCCCGCATATAACGGAGCCCTATATAAAATGAGACAGAATTGTACATGAAATCTGTGCTGTTCCTGTTGCTAATGCGAAGTGTTCAGGGATAATAAAGGGTAGTCTTACTGAATGGAACCACTCTATTCCCAAACTGTGGTTTTTCTTTTATCTTAACCTGCCCGCCAGTTTAAGCTTTAGCCATTAAGCTAAAGATGTGTTGGGAGTTAACTACAACAAAGAGTTCACATTACACGCTTATGTCCTCAGAATATCGTTATCAACTTCCTATAAAACAAGGGGATACTCGTCAGCTAGGTCAACTGACTGGCGCCGCTTGTGCTCTAGAATGTGCAGAGATCATCAAACGTCACTCTGGATTAGTCGTTCTTGTTACTCGTGATATGCAAAATGCATTACGTTTACAAGATGAAATCCGTCAGTTTTGTGATTATCCAGTAGAGACATTATCGGATTGGGAAACACTGCCATACGACAGTTTTTCACCTCACCAAGAAATAATCTCAAACCGCCTTTCTACGCTATACCGTATTCCATCACTTCTCAAGGGAATTTTAATCTTACCTGTCAATACGTTAATGCAGAAAGTCTGCCCTACTGATTATCTCGCAAGTCATGCGTTGGTAATGCAAAAAGGAGAGATACTTTCTCGTGATAATTTACGTAAAACATTAGATGAAGCGGGATATCGCCATGTCGAACAAGTATTAGAGCATGGGGAATACGCAACGCGTGGTGCATTATTAGACTTATTTCCGATGGGAAGTGAATTTCCTTATCGTATTGATTTTTTCGATGATGAAATAGATAGCCTGCGTACTTTTGATGTCGACACACAACGGACATTAACAGAAGTTGATCAAATTAATTTACTGCCTGCCCATGAATTCCCAACAGATACAAATGCGATAGAGATTTTCCGTAGCCAATGGCGCGCGCGGTTTGATGTAAGACGTGATCCTGAACATATTTATCAGCAAGTAAGTAAACACATATTGCCAACGGGAATTGAATATTGGCAATCCCTATTTTTTGAACAGCCTTTATCTAACTTATTTGCTTATTTCCCTAAAAATACATTGATAGTGACGCAAGATCTGCAAGATTTTGCAGAAAAATTTTGGCAGGACATCAATCAACGTTTTGAAAGTCGTCGTGTTGATCCTATGCGACCACTGTTACCACCGGATGATATTTGGCTAAATGTTGATAAGTTTAATAAAGAATTAAAACAGTGGCCTCGTATTCAACTTAAAACAGAAACGTTGCCAGAAAAAGCAGGACAGACCAATTTAGGCTATCAACCTCTTCCTGATTTATCGATTAACGCGCAAAGCAAATCACCTTTAGATAACTTACGCCGATTCCAAGAACAATTTTCAGGTAGTGTGATTTTCTCTGTTGAAAGTGAAGGTCGACGCGAAACTGTACAAGAGCTTTTATCACGGATAAAAATAGTACCCAAGCAGATCATTGAATTATCTGACGCCCAAGAGAAAGGCTTTTACTTTATCATTGGTGCTGCAGAGCATGGTTTTATTGATAACCATCGCCAGTTAGCCATGATCTGTGAAAGCGATATGTTAGGTGAACGCATTAATCGCCGCCGCCAAGACAATCGCCGCGCCATCAATACAGATACCTTAATTCGTAACCTTGCTGAATTAAGCATAGGGCAACCTGTTGTTCATCTTCAGCATGGTGTTGGTCGTTATCAAGGTATGACAACCCTAGAAGCGGGTGGCGTTAAAGCTGAATATTTGATGTTAAGCTACGCAGGTAATGACAAGCTTTATGTTCCTGTTTCATCACTGCATTTGATCAGCCGTTATTCTGGTGGTGCAGATGAAAATGCCCCATTACATAAATTGGGCGGCGATGCATGGGTAAGAGCTCGTCAAAAAGCCGCTGAAAAGGTACGTGATGTCGCAGCCGAGTTATTAGATGTGTATGCTCAACGTGAAGTAAAAACAGGCTTTGCCTTTAAAATGGACAAAGAGCAGTACCAATCTTTCCGTCAAAGTTTTCCTTTTGAAACAACGCCTGATCAAGAAATGGCTATCAATGCAGTACTTAGCGATATGTGCCAAGCTATTTCAATGGATAGACTCGTCTGTGGTGATGTCGGATTTGGTAAAACAGAAGTTGCGATGCGTGCCGCTTTTCTTGCAGTTAACAACAATAAGCAAGTCGCCATTTTAGTACCAACTACCCTATTAGCTCAGCAACATTTTGATAATTTCCGTGATCGTTTTGCTAATTGGCCCGTTAATATTGAGATGATCTCGCGTTTTCGTAGTGCAAAAGAGCAACAACAAACCACAGAAAAACTGGCTGAAGGAACAATTGATATTGTGATTGGTACACACAAACTCCTTCAACCGAATATTCAATGGAAAGATTTAGGGTTATTAATTGTCGATGAAGAGCACCGCTTTGGAGTTCGTCACAAAGAGCGTATCAAAGCTATGCGCGCAAATGTCGATATTTTAACGCTAACCGCAACACCTATTCCTCGTACACTGAATATGGCAATGAGTGGCATGCGTGATCTTTCTATTATTGCAACACCTCCAGCACGTCGCTTATCCGTGAAAACATTCGTTCGTGAGTATGATGATTTAGTGGTGCGTGAAGCTATCTTGCGTGAAACCTTGCGTGGCGGACAAGTTTATTATTTGTATAACGATGTTGAAAATATCGAAAAAGCCCGCGAGAGACTGGCTACACTCGTTCCTGAAGCGCGTATAGGTATTGGTCACGGGCAAATGCGGGAACGTGAACTTGAGCGTGTGATGAATGATTTCCATCATCAGCGTTTTAATGTATTACTTTGCACCACAATTATTGAAACAGGTATAGATATACCCACTGCAAATACCATTATTATTGAACGGGCAGACCATTTTGGCTTAGCACAATTACACCAATTACGTGGTCGTGTAGGTCGTTCTCATCATCAAGCTTATGCTTATTTGTTGACGCCACATCCGAAAGCAATGACAAAGGATGCTCATAAACGTTTAGAAGCAATTGCTTCGCTGGAAGATCTGGGTGCAGGTTTTGCATTAGCAACTCATGACTTAGAAATTCGAGGTGCAGGTGAATTACTAGGTGAAGAACAAAGCGGTCAAATGAATACCGTTGGTTTCTCACTTTATATGGAATTACTAGAAAGCGCCGTAGAAGCACTTAAAGAAGGTAGAGAGCCATCACTTGAAGATCTCACCAATCAACAAACTGAAATTGAATTAAGAATGCCAGCCTTGTTGCCTGATGATTATATTCCTGATGTAAATGTCAGACTTTCATTCTATAAGCGAATCGCTAGTGCTATCGACTTAACAGAGCTTAATGATCTAAGAGCAGAGTTAATTGATAGATTTGGTAAATTGCCTGATGCTGGACGTTATCTATTGCGTAATGCCGCTATTCGCTTAAATGCGATGAGCTTAGGTATCACCCGAATTGAAGCACATGATAAAGGCGGCTTTATTGAGTTTGGAGAGAAAAACAAAGTTGATCCAGGCTATTTAATCAGCTTACTTCAGGAGCAACCAGCCATTTTCCGCTTAGATGGTCCATCAAAACTGAAATTTATTACAGATTTAACTGAGCGTGAAAAACGACTTACTTTTATTGATAATATGTTAAGTGCATTTGATGAACATAAAATAACCACTCTCTAATGGTTATTAGATCAACAAAAAGGCGTAATGGAAGTAACTTCATTACGCCTTTCTTTTTATATCATTAGGTTTATTCTTTGCGACAAGGCACTTTTTCATTCATAGAGCAATAAGGTTCTTGTTCTAAAATCAGCCTACCATCAGAATCTAACGCGATAACTTCACCTGGTTTAAATGTAGTTCGTACTTTGCCTGGTGTTCCATCAATAGTATAAAGCACATCATAACCCACAATTCTGCGCTCTTGACGATAAATTGGAATGCACTCTTTAAATTGAGGATAAGGGAAATTAGCAATATTGCTGTTATTAAGTGCTTCAATCATATAAAACACTCGACACTCTTGCTCTGCAGGATGAAATCGTGACAATTTTTCTGGTGTAAAAGGTGTAGGTAAGCCAATTCGATGACAATACTCTTCTGTCACAAAAACGGTCGATTTAATAGGTGTTGCTGAAACGACATGAGCGTATTGAGGCTGAGGAAATACCCACCTCCATGCAATAAATGAAAGAATAGCTAATACAATGATTAGTCCTATTAGTGTGTACTTTCTGACATTAACACCCACTTTTACCCCTTTTTATTTGTCTTATCCTTAATTGCCACAGATACGTAATAAAAGCCACTATTTCACCCTAACTGGCTAATATATTTAGTATTCAATAAATGAATTCTCTTATCTGATAGCTTAATTCAACATCCATGCTGATTAACATAATAAGTAAACTACGTATTTATGACATGTTAAATACACCACTTATTTCTGTTTTAATTACTTAATTAAATAAATACTGACTACATTCTTAAGACTTACACATTATATTAAGATAGCTCTTAATTTATTAAGCTGAAAAAATAGAAATCGTTATACTATTTATAATATAGCATTATGATAACACCAAGTTAACAAATGTCGCCTAAAAATAGGAGATATTTCATATTTAACTCATATCATAAAATTTACTTTTAAGATTTGTAAAATTATTTTACTCACTTAAATACGAGTAAAAATAACAAGTTAAGCTTATCTCTAATAATTTTCACTTATTATCTTTCTAATACAAGTCTACGAAATACCATAACATTTTATTTGATGAATTAATGAATTAAACACCATTTTTTATTTAAGAAAAGTCTTAAATAATTTAGCGTAATAAATAAAAACAAATACTATCTTTAATATTACAAGTTTAACCTTAATAATAAAATTATATTTATCATTGTTCTATTGAGCTTTAGAGTTATTGGTTATTTTCGATATAAACAGATAAATCATCTAGTGCTTTATGCTAAGATTATTTACCTTATTTAGATATTCTCATTTAATTATTTAATTTAAAAGAAAAAATAGATAAAAAACCCTCATATTATATGAGGGTTTAAAAAGGTAACTTTTGTCTTATCTACAAAGCAAAAGATAAATTAATGAAGTTTCAACTTAGGTCTAATCACTCGATTGATTGATCCTACTAGCATCATAAGCCCTGTTTTGATGTAACCATGCAAAGCAATCTGATGCATTCGATATAAAGAGATATAAACAATCCGCGCAATGCGCCCTTCGATCATCATATCGCCCTTCATCAAATTTCCCATTAAACTCCCTACAGTACTGAACTTAGAAAGTGAAACAAGTGAACCATGATCGGTAAACACATAATCTTTTAGCGGTTTATCTTTTAACATTGCTAAAATATTGCTGTAACAACGACTTGCCATTTGATGAGCGGATTGTGCTCTTGGAGGAACAAACCCCCCTTCTTTTCGTGGACAAGATGCACAGTCACCAATCGCAAAGATAGAGTCATCTAAAGTTGTTTGTAAGGTGGGTTTAACAACTAACTGATTAATACGGTTGGTTTCTAGACCTGCAATCTCTTTCATAAAATCAGGTGCTTTAATACCTGCTGCCCACACCATTAAGTCAGCATCAATATGCTCACCTTCTTTGGTGTTTAATCCACCATCATCTGCGCTTGTGACCATAGTTTTGGTCATCACTCGTACGCCTAATTTTGTTAATTCTTGATGTGCAGCACTAGAAATACGCACAGGTAATGCAGGTAAAATACGTTCTCCTGCTTCAACTAACGTAATATTTAATGCTGAAGGCGCTAATTTTTTTAATCCATAGCTATTAAGTTGGCGTACTGCATTATGCAATTCAGCCGAAAGCTCAACACCCGTAGCACCACCACCCACAATCGCAATATTTACCTTACGATTTTCTTCTTGTGCATTGGTATCTGCTGAGTATTTTAAGAACAAATTCAACATTTCGTTATGGAAACGATGTGCTTGTTGCGGACTATCCAAGAAAATGCAGTTTTCTTTAATACCAGGTGTACCAAAATCGTTTGATTTACTGCCTAATGCCATCACTAAAATATCGTAGTCTAACGTGCGTTCAGGTACGAGTAGCTCTTGCTCTTCGTTATAAATAGCAGCCAGTGTGATGTTTTTCTGTTCACGATCAAGCCCCGTTAATGAGCCTAATTGGAAATTGAAATGATGGTTATAACCGTGTGCTAGGTAGCTTAAAGCATCAACACCATCATCTAAAGAGCCCGTTGCCACTTCATGTAGCAGGGGTTTCCATAAATGGCTATTGTTGCGATCCACTAAGGTAATTTCTGCTTTTTTGCTGCGTCCTAATTTATTGCCTAATTTGGTCGCCAGTTCTAAACCACCCGCGCCACCACCGACAATAACAATTTTTTTTAATGACATTTAACGTCACTCCATAAAGATATTTACTGTTGTTATTTAAATAGCCTTAGTGAAATCTACTTAAATAACGACAGTTAAATCGTTTCGGCTGTTATTTTTGTTCTTAAACAAGTTAATTGGAAAGATGGTCATACCAAAATTGATTTATATCAAAAATATTTGAATATTCATATCTATTTTTTGAAAAATAGAGTCGTTTTTTGCCTTTGAGTGATGAATAAATCACCATTAAAAACACAGGGGTATTCATTTTTATTAATAAATACAATGAATTAAAACAACAAGGATAAAGAGACCTGTTCAAATCAGTCGTGATAATTGAAATGATAAAAATAAAGGATCAAAACAAATGTTGAAAAAAGATAGATAGAAAGGAAAGTATGAGCATTTTTAGCTACATTAGACAAAAAAATGGATGGAACAAACACCATCCATTTTAAACATATGACTTTAGCCTTAGTTTTTGCTATTAAACGCTTTAATTTTAAATAGATGCTCAGAGAGGCTCTTAAATTTATGCGTTTGCACTTCATCCCAAATGACAGAGTAATAAGGCGATAATTCATCAGCGGAACGCTGATTATCTAAAATCTCATCATTACGAGATAAAATCACTAAAGCGTTATCTTTGTTTTTAGAACGAAAATCTTTAATACATTTCGTTGCAATATCTAAATATTCTTCAGGTCTGTCGATTTTGTCTGTCATGTTTTCGTAAGGAAAAAGATTAGGGTTAATCATTACCTGACGAATATTACATAAGAAACCAATACGCTCTGCCCAATATCCACCTAATCCTACGCCACAAATTAATACAGGCTCTTTCGTGGATTTAATCACTTTATCCGTTTCTTTCAGTAAGTGTTGCATGTCATGACGAGGATGCAACGTACTGTAGCTTAAAAAACGGACATCAGGATCAATAAACTGTAGCTGTAAAACTTTCTCATGATTTCCAGGACTTGTGGAATCAAAACCATGTAAATATATAATCATGCTCGCTCCTGCCATTGCTCCTGTAATTGGGTCAGCAACTGATTCGCTTTTTTCCAACGATCAGAGGTTTGTAGCTCACTCAATGTGTAACGACCTCGGTGATGGTACAATGTGGAAACGCGTTCTGCTTTGACTGAGGGCAGGTTATCTAACACACTCACCGCCCCTTTTCGGTTATTACACACTAAAAGCATATCACAACCAGCATCTAGTGAACGTTGTGCCCTTTCTGCGTAACTTCCCATAATAGCAGCACCTTCCATCGATAAATCATCAGAGAAGATAACGCCTTGGAAGCCCAATTGTTCACGTAAAATGGATTTCAGCCAGTACGATGAACCACTAGCTGGACGCTCATCAACCTGAGAATAAATAACGTGAGCTGGCATAATGGCATCTAATAACTGGCGTTGAATAAAATCTTTAAAAATAGACATATCACGCTGGCGAATATCATTTAAAGAGCGATCATCGCGAGGAGTTTCTTTATGAGAATCTGCTCTGACCGCACCATGACCAGGGAAATGTTTACCTGTTGATTTCATGCCAGCAGAGCGCATACCTTTAATAAAGCTCTCTGCCATTGTCATTGCAACTTCCGGTGAATCATGGAAAGAACGCTCACCAATGGCAATACAGCTATGACCTAAGTCGAGTACAGGCGCAAAACTGATATCAATATCCATAGCTATCATTTCTGATGCCATTAACCATCCAGCTTCTTGTGCTAAATGGCTCGCTTGATAACCTTCATTTAATGCCGCATAAGATTGAGCGGCCGGTATACGTGTAAAACCATCACGGAAACGCTGTACTCGTCCCCCTTCTTGGTCTACTGCAATCACAAGGCGCTCATGAGATGCATCACGAATTTGTCGAACTAATTCATTTAATTGTTCAGCATCGTGGAAGTTGCGGGTAAAAAGGATTAATCCACCGACAAGAGGATGCTTTAAAATTTCACGCTCTTCACTATCGAGTTCATATCCTTCAACATCAAGCATTACCGGACCCATAACATTCCTCTCTTTGTAATTGTGACAAGATAATGTCTTTAACTCGTCAGACTAAAATAGCGACGTAAAGGTTCAGACATTATTAAAAATGATCCATCTTTTGTTTGTTGCCAACGAACTTCATACCACATTAGCATCATATAAAAAATGAATGGCTCTCTTGAAAGAATACGCTCTCTCAACTCCTTCACAGATGAAACATTCGTCTCTTTGAGTTGAGCATAATGACAATGATACGAACAATAATAATCTAAAAACAGATTTTGCTGCGATTCATTGAGTTGATTTGTTGCGAAGAACGTCATCAACGAATCCGCTGTATCAATATCGGCAGCATATTCCCAATCAATAAATTTTATACCGGAATCACTAAGAAGAATATTCTCAACGTGCAAATCCATGTGAGCAGGCGCGTATTTTATGAGATTGCATCGCGGTTGGCGTAAAAAATGTTGTTGTAAATGTAGCCATTTAGCAGACAAACGTTTCCTATCAATATTCTGCCAATAAACTAATAGCTCATGATTTAAGTTGAGGGGGAAACCTAACGGCGAGTGTTGATGAAGTATGGCTATTTTTTCAGCCAGTGGTTTTAAATAAGTGCTAAAAAGTGATTGATGGGTTAAATGTTCGCCCTGTAACCAATAAAGAAAAAACCATTCTTTATAACGAGTGGCAACTTTAGGTGATATGTCAGATCCTGAAAGCTGTTTTAAAATGGCGTATTCTTTTCTTCCATGTACATAAAGTGCTTTTTTTTCATCACCATAATAGCGAGCAACCCAATCTATATCTGCACATTGCACGCGAAAAGCGCCACCTCCTGATCCTTCTAATGCCGTAATTTTCCATTTACTTAATGCCGTTGCAGGAAAAAGCGCTTGCAAGGCATTAAGCAAACTTGAGTAATGCGGATCACTCAACCTGATGGCGTCCATTCCAAAGAATTTCACCAGAAGAAACTGACATTAATTGCATACTGATCACACGGTTATCTTTTCTACCATCAACGGTTGAGAATAAAATATAATCAGCTTTCAAATAACGGGCTAAACCAATCGCTGCACTACGAAGACCTAAACTATCTTCACCGGATAAACCAAGTGCTTTTCGTGCTGACATCATTTGTGTATAAGGCACGGTTTGTAATGCGCTAATACTATTAACTGATTCAATAATGGTATTGGTTGCATTTACCGCTTGAATATTCCCGCCTGAATTATTTTTAACATTATCAACAACGATAAGCTTACCCACTTCTAAATCACCAGTAACAGCCATTTCTCTAATTAAAGGAGTGACAGCTGCATTCCAATTAATACTCGTGATTTTAGGTGGTGTTGGCACAACTTCAATCGGTGGCTCTATGGGTTTAGGTGGCTCTACTGGCTCTGTAGGCGTAACAGGCTCAACAGGTACTGGCGGTTGTTGTGGCAACATGGATGGACAACCTGCTAATAAAAACACAGAGATCGCCACAAATAGAACTCTTTTCATGCTCGCGTTACCTTATCCTAAGTAAAGAGATAAACTCTGACATAACTAATGGTCTTATCTGGTATATCACCACTAATTTCGGTATCACCATCACCAAGAATAGTCACATCATTTACATTCCCAGCAGGGGAAACTTCAAGCCCTTGTTCGTTATACCAATAAAAACGATAGCGAATAGAGACAGGGTAAGATTGTGTATTTGATAACATGACTGTCGCTTTTGTGCCATTAGCATGGTGTTCAATAGTTGGCTGACCGGCAACAATGCCTACAACTAATACCGAAGGCTCCATAATAATAGCCTGCTGACGATTGAAATAGAGTTTATTATCTGAATGAGATGATAAACATCCTGAGAGCAATGTCATCATAAACACAGCGATAAGTAATGAACAAATGGTCTTACCTTGTCTTATCATGTATTACTTCCTGTTATCCTGCTGTTAGCATTATATCCATTATTGGTTTAATAGTGGCCCTAATGGTTTTCCGCCAAGCAAATGCATATGAATATGGAAAACTTCTTGTCCACCATGTTTGTTACAGTTCATCACCAAGCGATAACCATCTTCAGCAATACCTTCTTGTTGTGCAATTTTTGCAGCAACAACAAAAAGGTGTCCTAATACTTGTTCATCTTCCGCAGTAACATCATTTACAGTAGGAATAAGTTTATTGGGAATAATTAAAATATGAGTCGGTGCTTGAGGTGAAATATCACGAAATGCCGTCACTGTATCATCTTGAAAAACGATATTAGCTGGGATTTCACCACGAATAATTTTACTGAAAATTGTTTCTTCTGCCATTTCCATCACCTTATTATTTATTTTAATTCCTGATTAATTCTATTAAGCAGGTAAGTTTTGAATATGAAAGAGCTTAGCAAAGTTACGCGTTGTTTGTTGCGCCAACTCTTCAACACTCACCCCTTTTAAGACTGCCATATACTCTGCAACATCACGGACATAAGCCGGTTGATTTTCTTTTCCTCGATGAGGAACTGGCGCTAAATAAGGAGAGTCTGTTTCGACTAAAATTCTATCAAGAGGAACAATACGAGCGGCCTCTCTGATTTGTTCAGCATTTCTAAATGTCACAATGCCGGAAAAAGAGATATACATTCCAAGATCAAGTAATGCGGTTGCAGTCTCTTTATCTTCTGTAAAGCAATGCAGAACACCGCCACAATCTTGAACTTTTTCTTCTTTTAAAATGGATAATGTATCTTCACGAGCACTGCGTGTATGCACAATAACGGGTTTATTAACTTGGCGCCCAATACGAATATGTTCACGGAAAATGTCACGTTGTAGTGCCGCATTTTCTTGTTGGTAATAGTAATCTAGCCCTGTTTCACCTAAAGCTACAACATCAGGTGCGGTTGCTAAACGAGCTAATTCTTCAACATCATGACCTTCGTCTAAATTTAAAGGATGGATCCCACAAGAAAAGGCAATATTGTCACGTTTGCCGATTAGCTCACGCATACTTTTAAAACCTGGTAATGTGGTTGCTACTGCTAACATATATTGAACATCACGCTGCTGTGCTTTTTCGACAACATCATCAATATTTTCATGTAATTTTTCATAATCTAAGCAGTCGAGATGGCAGTGTGAATCAACTAAAAACATAACTTACTCTCATTTATCTGGTACAACTTATAGGTGTTTTTTATTACAGCTAAATCATAATTAATATATAGCTAATTAATTTTTTGTGGCTAGCTGATTTTCCCAATCTAGCAGTTGTTCTACTAGTAACAATTCTCTATTTAATGCAGGAATGGTCATTAACTGATAACGACACTGTTTCCATCCATCAATAGTGGATAATAAAATATCCGAAGGCCATTGTGATAACGCCATAATCAATGCTTGCTGATCTTGGTTCATACAATAGGTTTGTGCATTGGTTTGATATTTTAATGCATCAAGCAGCAGTGATAACAACCAATACAGGCGATGCTCAGCATTATCTTGATTTAATTGTGGCAGAAATGCATATAAATTACGTTGTTGTATGCTGGTATATAACGCTTGGCAAAAAGTCTCTCTTTCTTTCCACTCATCTTTCAATAATGAAAGCGCCAAAATTGGAGCATTCTGCGATAAATTCAATGCTGTCACACTATTCGCATAAGGTATGTTTGGTAATTGTTGCTGTAACCAGTGCGTTGCGTGTTGAAGATCCGGCGTTGCTAAATGGTAATAAAAACAACGGCTACGCAATGTCGCTAATAAAACCTCTGGTTGCTGACAATTCAGTAAAAAATAGGTATTTTTAGGTGGCTCTTCTAACGTTTTGAGTAATGCATTTGCAGCAGCTTCTGTTAACGCTTCAACGTCTTTTATCCAAACTATTCTAGAACCACTTTGCTGAGCATGATGTTCCAGCTTTTCAGTGACTTTTCTTATTGCTTCAATACCAATCGAGGACTTACCCTTTTCACTTTGTAAAACATGCCAATCAGGGTGTGTTTCAGCAAGCATCAATCGACAGCTATGGCATTCATTACAACTTTTTAATCCCTGTTTATTCTGGCACATTAACCAACGACTTAACCCATAAGAGAGTGCTTCTCCTCCCATGCCTTCTATCGCATGTAAAAGCAAAGCATGATGACCTCGCCCTTCTTGATACATGCTAATAAGTTGTCGATATGCCTGATTTAGCCAAGGATACCAATTCATAGTGATTTATTTTCCTGCTGAACTAGCCACGCTGTTAATGTTTGACGAATATCTGCTTGTACTTTTTCAATCGCTTGAGAGGCATCTATCGTAATAATGGAATCATCATCATTAGCCAATGCTTGATAACGTTCGCGAGTACGATAAAAGAAATCCATTGACTCTTTTTCAATTCGGTCTAGCTCACCTCTAGCACGCGCTCTGGCAAGGCCAATAGCAGGATCTAAATCAAGATATAAGGTTAAGTCAGGACGAAAATCACCAAGGACAGTATTACGAAGTGACAACATAAGATCTTTATCTAAGCCACGTCCGCCACCTTGATAAGCTTGTGAAGAGAGATCATGTCTATCACCAATAACCCATTGGCCATCCGCAAGCGCAGGTTTTATCACATTTTCTATAAGCTGAACACGCGCTGCGTATAGCATCAATAATTCTGCTTTATCCGTGACTTTTTCACCCTCAATACCTTGTTTAATAAGTTCACGTAATTTTTCGGCAAGCGGTGTGCCACCCGGTTCACGAGTAAATGCTAAGTTAGTAATACCTTTATCTTTTAGGGTATCAACAACCGTTTGGATCGCACTGGTTTTTCCAGCGCCTTCAAGTCCTTCAATTACAATAAATTTACTGTTGTTCATAATTATCTTTGTTGTAAGCGTCGATATTGTGCGACGGCTTTATTATGTTCATTTAGTGTGGTTGAAAATTTATGACCACCCGTTCCATCTGCAACAAAATAGAGATAACGAGTATCCGCTGGATGTGCAGCAGCTCTAATTGAAGCGACACCTGGCATTGCTATTGGTGTTGGTGGTAAGCCATCAATTTGATACGTGTTATAAGGTGTATAACCATTTAAATCACTACGATAAATCGTGCCTCTATATTTATCACCTAAACCATAGATAACCGTTGGGTCGGTCTGTAATCGCATATTAGTTTTTAATCGATTAACAAAAACAGACGCGACTTTTGTTCTTTCTGCATCAATACCCGTCTCTTTTTCAATAATTGATGCCATGATAAGCATTTCATAAGCCGATTTATACGGTAAATCACTATCGCGTTTAATCCACTCTTCTTCTAATGTTTTTTCCATTTGCTGGTAGGCGCGTTTTAAAATTGCGACATCGGTCGTACCCGCAGTGTAATGGTATGTATCAGGTGCAAACCAACCTTCTAGATTAGAAATTTCTGGCTTTATTCCTATTTCTTCACGTAACTTATCACTATCCATTGTGTGTGCGACAGCAGCAAGCTGAGGCGCTTGCTCAAAAATAGATTGCCAATCCTTTAAGCGACTTCCTTCAATAAAACGGATTGAGAACTGGGCTTCTTTACCACTTTTGATAAGCAGTAAGACATCATGCAATGTCATTCCTTTTGTTAAACGATAAGTACCTGCTTTAAATTGGCTTAATTCAGGTTTCACTTTTAATAAAACCTGAAAATAATCTCCTTCATTAAGCAGATTGTTTTTTATTAATAGTTGCTCCATAGCAACACGCCCTGTTCCTGCTGGTACAGTCAGTAGCATTTCATCTTGTTTTACAACAATATTTTCTTCTAGACCCCGAATATGTTGCATCATATACAATGCAGCTGCACCAAGGCTAATCAATAAGGCAAAAAAAACTATCCATACTATTTTTTTTATCTTCATTTATAACTCATTAAATTCTATTTAAGTGACAAAGTGTGTTGTAAAACAACATGATAATAATCCCTACTAGGGTATTTATAGCACTTATCATCTGAAAAAGTGATTTGTGAAACGGGGATCACTGGCATCAACGCATTTGTTAACCATATTTCATCAGCCTGATAAAGCGTTTCAGGTTTTTCTCTCACAATATCAATTTTCCAATGATTTTTTTGAGCTAATTGAAAAATAGATTGGCGCATAATGCCATTTACCCCTGAATTAATCAGATTTGGTGTAAAAAGACTATCTCCTTTGCGCCAAAAAAGATTCGCCGCATTAGCTTCAACTAAATATCCTTCATTATCACACACTAAAACATCATCAAATTCTGTTTTTTCTAAATGATATTTGATAAGGACTTGTTCTAGACGATTAAGATGCTTGATCCCAGCCAGCAAAGGATTTTGCCCTAAAGTAACAGGGCTAATACCAAGCGATACACCTTCGTTTTGCTGGCGGAGATAATGGGTAGGATAAGAGGACAGTGAGATTATTACCGTCGGTGTTATAAATCCATTGGAGGAATATCCTCGTCCACCATAACCACGACTAATAATAATTTTAATAACACTTTTTGTTTGAGCCAGAGAAGCCACATCGATGATCTGTTTTTCAAGTTCAGACCAATTAGGATGAGGTAAAAAGAGAGCGTTACAGCCTTGTTTTAAGCGGTTTATGTGTGCAGATAATAAAACGGGATCACCCAGTTCAACAGCCAGTGTTGTAAAACAGCCATCACCAAACTGTACTGCTCGATCACTGGCATCTACATTTTGTTGCTGTTGTCCATTTACCCAATACATCTAACACACCTTACATCTATGTTATTGATATCAATCCGCACATAATAAAACAACTGGCAGTAAAAGGACAAAATAAAAGACCCAGAATAATCCTGGGCCTTTAGGTATTTTTTCAACTTTCTACAAAAAACGGCTTATACGCGTTTAAAGAGAATTGAACCATTAGTACCACCAAAGCCGAATGAGTTACACAGAGCATATTCCATGTTCTCAACTTTACGTGCTTTATGTGGAACAAAATCAAGATGACAATTTTCGTCTTGATTATCTAGGTTAATTGTTGGAGGTACGATTTGATCACGCAGTGAAAGGATAGTAAAGATAGACTCAATTGCACCCGCAGCACCTAATAAGTGACCTGTCATAGATTTTGTTGAGCTAACTAATACATCAGTGCCTTTACCAAATACGTTTTCTACCGCTTGTGCTTCAGCAACGTCACCTGCATTTGTTGATGTGCCGTGTGCGTTGATATAACCCACTTTTGATGAGGCAATACCTGCATCTTTCAGTGCATTTGTCATCGCCAGCGCACCGCCTTCGCCATTTTCTGCTGGTGAAGTCATGTGATAAGCATCGCTACTCATACCAAAACCAACTACTTCAGCATAAATTTTAGCGCCACGGTTTTTAGCGTGTTCGTATTCTTCAAGAACAAGAACACCTGCACCATCACCTAATACAAAACCATCACGATCTTTATCCCATGGACGGCTAGCCGCTTGAGGATTATCGTTACGTGTTGATAATGCACGAACAGCACCAAAGCCCCCCAAACCTAATGGTGTGGTTGCTTTTTCGGCACCGCCTGCCAGCATTGCATCTGCATCACCATAAGCGATAATACGTGCAGCATGTCCAATATTATGAACACCTGAAGTACACGCTGTTGCGATAGAGATTGTAGGGCCACGAAGACCATACATAATGCTTAAATGCCCTGCAACCATGTTAATGATGGTTGAAGGCACAAAGAATGGGCTAATTTTACGAGGGCCACCATTCATCATAGAAGTATGGTTTTCTTCGATAAGGCCTAAGCCACCAATACCAGAACCAATAGCAGCTCCGATACGACTTGCATTGGCTTCTGTTACTTCAAGACCTGAATCCGCAATGGCCTGCACACCTGCTGCAATACCATATTGAATGAAAAGATCCATCTTACGCGCGTCTTTACGCGAAAGATTATAATCTTCGTGATTGAAATCTTTTACCAATCCAGCGAATTTAGTCGCATGATGACTGGTGTCAAAATCTTCGATAAGGCCGATACCACTCTGTCCGGCACACACTGCTTCCCAAGAAGCTTCTGCGTTATTACCGACAGGAGATAACATGCCTAGTCCGGTCACAACTACACGACGCTTAGACACGCTTATCCTCCAAGGAGGGAAAATGTTTAGGATTAAAAATATAGGCGGTCGAGTGACCGCCTAGATTAGCAAGCTTATTTACCTGCGTTTTCAACGTAATCAATAGCAGCTTGAACTGTAGTAATTTTTTCTGCTTCTTCGTCTGGGATTTCGATATCGAATTCTTCTTCCAGAGCCATTACCAGCTCAACTGTGTCAAGAGAATCAGCGCCTAAGTCATCAACAAATGAAGCTGAATTTACAACTTCTTCCTCTTTAACACCCAGTTGTTCAACAATGATTTTCTTAACGCGTTCGTCGATAGTGCTCATACTATTAAATTTCCTATCAAAACTCGCTTGCGCGATGATTTTCTTAGTTTATAAATACAGGAAAAGATCTAACCAATCCCGACTGTGTGGACTACTTTATTCGCTATATTTTGCATTATATTGTACGCAAAAAGCAAATATAAAGACGTCCCCATAATTAGATCATGTACATGCCACCATTGACATGCAATGTTTCACCCGTGATATAGCTTGCTTCATCAGACGCTAAGAAAGCTACAGCACTGGCAATCTCTTTGGCATCACCTAAACGGTTAGCAGGGACTTGAGATAAAATACCTGCTCTTTGGTCATCTGTTAATGCTCTAGTCATATCAGTTTCGATAAAGCCCGGAGCAACAACATTCACCGTAATGCCACGGGAAGCAACTTCGCGTGCTAATGATTTACTAAAACCAATTACACCCGCTTTTGCCGCCGCGTAGTTTGCCTGTCCTGCGTTACCCATGGTTCCAACAACAGAACCAATGGTAATTATACGACCATGACGTTTTTTCATCATAGCACGCATAACTGCTTTAGACAGACGGAAGACTGATGAAAGATTAGTGTCAATGATATCTTGCCACTCATCATCTTTCATGCGCATCAACAGGTTATCACGAGTAATACCTGCATTATTGACCAAAATATCAATTTCGCCAAATTCAGCACGCACATCTGCTAAAAATTTTTCGATAGAGTCGTTTTCTGTGACATTTAACACAAAACCCTTACCTTTACCGTTTAAATATTCGCTGATAGCTTGCGCACCGTTTTCACTCGTTGCCGTACCAATTACTGTCGCACCGCGTGCAACTAAATCTTCTGCAATCGCACGGCCAATACCACGGCTTGCACCAGTAACTAGCGCTATTTTTCCGTCAAATCCCATGAGATCCCTCAGTCATTTCCTAATGCAACATCTAATGACGCAATATCATTAACTGCTGCAGCGTTCATCTCTTTAGAAATACGTTTTGTTAAGCCAGTTAATACTTTTCCTGGCCCGATTTCTAATAGTTGTGTGATACCTTTTTCGGCAATAAGTTCAACCGTTTCAGTCCAGCGAACCGGATTATAAAGCTGGCGAACTAACGCTTCACGGATTGCATTTGCATCAGTTTGCGCTATCACATCAACGTTATTAACGACCTGAATTTCAGGTTGTTTAAATTCAATTTCTTGTAATGCAACCGCAAGCTTATCAGCAGCCGGTTTCATTAAAGCACAATGAGAAGGCACGCTTACCGCTAATGGTAAAGCACGTTTAGCACCCGCTTCTTTACATAACACACCAGCACGTTCTACGGCTTCTTTGTTGCCCGCAATAACAACTTGGCCCGGTGAGTTAAAGTTTACAGGCGAGACAACTTGTCCTTGCGCTGCTTCTTCACAGGCTTTTGCAATAGCGTCATTATCTAAACCGATAATCGCATACATTGCACCAGTACCCGCAGGCACGGCTTCTTGCATCAGTTGACCGCGTAATTCTACTAGTTTAATTGCAGCTACGAAATCAATAACACCCGCACACACTAAAGCAGAATACTCGCCAAGACTGTGACCTGCCATCATTTGTGGCATTTTACCTTGTTTTTCTTGCCATACACGCCAAATAGCAACAGAAGCTGCTAATAATGCTGGCTGTGTTTTCCAGGTTTTGTTTAGCTCTTCTTCTGGGCCATTTTGAACTAAGTCCCAAAGAGAATAACCCAATACATCAGATGCTTGAGCAAATGTTTCAATCACGATTGGATATTGCTCTGCAAGTTCTGCAAGCATTCCAACAGATTGTGATCCCTGACCGGGAAAAACCATTGCAAAATCAGTCATGTTTATTTTCCTGATAATATTAAAAACGGATAAGTGCAGAACCCCAAGTAAAACCGCCACCAAATGCTTCCAGTAAAATTAACTGACCACGTTGAATGCGATTATCTCTTACAGCTTCATCTAATGCTGTTGGGACTGATGCTGCTGACGTATTGCCATGGCGATCTAATGTCACCACTACTTTATCCATTGTCATATCCAGCTTTTTCGCTGTCGCTGAAATAATTCTTAAATTTGCCTGATGAGGCACAAGCCAGTCCAGTTCAGATTTATCAATTTTGTTAGCTTCAAGTGTCTCATCCACAATGTGGGCAAGTTCACGAACTGCGACTTTAAATACTTCGTTTCCTGCCATAGTAACGTAAGCAGGTAAATCGTCACTTTCTCTACTCTGATAAGGTAATGCTAATAGTTCACCAAAACGTCCATCAGAATGTAAATGGGTAGAGATAATGCCTTCTTCTTCTGATGCCCCAACAACCACAGCACCGGCTGCATCACCAAATAGGATAATCGTGCCACGATCTTCTGGATCTAAAGCGTGAGATAATCTGTCAGCACCGATAACCAATGCTTTTTTAACAGAGCCTGCTTTAATAAATTGATCCGCAATACTTAATGCATAAACAAAACCTGAACATGCAGCCGCAACATCAAAAGCAATACAGTCATTAATCCCTAATGCATTTTGAATTTGGCAAGCCGCGCTTGGAAATGCGTGTGAGCCCGATGTAGTTGCAACAATAATCAATCCAATGTCTTGCTTATCAATACCTGACATCTCTAATGCTTTTTCGCCAGCACCCGCCCCCATTACAGCAACCGTTTCTTCTTCTGCTGCAATTCGACGTTCATGAATACCCGTTCTGGTAACAATCCACTCGTCAGATGTTTCAACCATTTTTTCTAAATCGGCATTAGTTCGCACTTGTACAGGCAAGTAACTACCAGTACCTAAGATTTTTGTATACATTCTATCAATCGCTCTTGGGTAATACTGTTGTCAGCCGTGAAGCAATTCGCTCTGGAATTTTTCGCTCAACGGCATGAACAGCCTGTTCTATTGCTGCTGTAAACGCGCTTTCATTTGCGCCACCATGGCTTTTAATGACGATACCGCGTAATCCTAACAGAGAAGCACCGTTATACTGGTCGGGGTTCATATGTCCAAAACGCTTAATTAGTCGCTTTTGTAACCATTTCTTCAATATTTTCATCCACCACGACGTTTTTTTATTTTCGGTAGTAGAAGATTTAATCAATGAAAGGAAAACTCTGATAACTCCTTCCATCGTTTTAAGGGAGACATTACCTGCGAAGCCGTCACACACCAAAACATCAGTTTTGCCTGTCAGTAATTCATTACCTTCAACATAACCAATATAATTGATATTCGGTGTCGATTTTAATACCGTAGCAGCTTCGCGGATATTATCTAATCCTTTACTCTCTTCTTCACCAATATTTAAAAGCGCCACTTTCGGTGAATCAATCTCTGCTATCTCTTCGGCCATAACTGCGCCCATTACCGCAAACTGTACCAGCATTTTGCTATCACAATTAACGTTAGCGCCTAAATCCAGAACAACTGTCTTACCTTTTTTCTGGTTAGGTAATACCGAAACCAGTGCAGGACGATCAATTCCATCAATAGCATTAAGTCGAAGTTTTGCTAATCCCATCAATACGCCAGTATTACCTGCACTTACACAAGCCTGTGCTTCCCCTGTTTTCACGAGATCAAGTGCCACTCGCATTGATGTGCCTTTACTTGCTCTAATAGCCTGTGAAGGTTTAGCATCATTGGCGACAACATGTTCTGCGGGTATAACTTGTAAACGGGAGATTAGCTCAGCATTTTGATTTGCAAGCAGAGGGGAGATAGAGTCTGGTTGACCTACCAGCAATATTTTTAAATGAGGATTAGATGCCAGCGCCCGCAAACAAGCAGGCACTGTGATGCGAGGACCGAAGTCCCCGCCCATCGCATCTAACGCTATGGTTAGATTTGTCAAGGTATCAACGAGCTATAAAGCTAATTACTTGTTGATAACCTTGCGGCCACGGTAGTAACCGTCAGCAGTTACATGGTGACGCAGGTGAGTTTCACCAGAAGTTTTGTCAACAGAAACCTGAGTTACTGTCAGCGCGTCATGAGAGCGACGCATACCACGTTTAGAACGAGTTGGTTTGTTTTGTTGTACGGCCATTGACCTTACTCCTTAGTACTTTTCTTTAAACTGGCTAATACGGCAAATGGATTTGGTTTCTCTGATAATTCTTCAGGGAGTTCACCAAACACCATATCCGCGTCGGACACTTCACAGTGTTCAAAATCATGTACCGGAACTACTGGCAAGTTGAGGATTATTTCATCTTCAATCATCGCCAGCAAATCTATTTCACCAAATTCGTTTACATCGACTGATTCATATTCTTCCGGTAATGCCTCGGCCCGTTCATCACTGACAACAGGGCTAAAACAATATGTTGCGTGAACATGATACGGAAAATGGCCACCACAACGCTGACATTCTAAAGTCACATCCACATCGGAATGTCCTTTAATCACGGCAAGACGTTGATGGTCAATATCAAATGATAAAGCCACATCAATATTACTGTCCACACTGACCACCGATTCAGCTAAGCGGCTTACTTGCTCTGGAGAATAATGACCGTCATAGTCTAAATTCTTTTGAGCTGCTCGCAGCGCATCAATGGTCAGGGGTAATTTTACCTTTTGCATAAGGCGCGCATATTATCTTTGTAATGGAATATAGTCAAAGAAAAAGGCGGGTTATCTACACCTTTCCACCAAAATTCGCTTTATCAGCGGCGCATAGTTTAGAATGTCAGGCATCATTTTGCTACGGATTTTAAAAAAAATATGTTGCCACTCGTTCTTGCATCTACTTCACCCTTTCGAGCTCAGTTGCTGAAAAAGCTTGGAATGCCCTTTATACAGGCATCTCCAGAGATTGACGAAACCCCGAAACCCACAGAGTGTGCTCAAGATCTTGTCAGCCGCTTATCCTATGAAAAAGCCAGCGCTTTACAAGCAAAATTTCCACATCACCTTATAATTGGTTCTGATCAAGTTTGTGTGCTGAATAAAAAGATCACGGGGAAACCCCATAATTTTGATAATGCCTTTGCACAATTAAAACAAGCTTCAGGGCAATGTGTTTCGTTTTACACCGGATTAACTGTATATAATAGCCTAACTTTAGAACATCAAACGCATTGTGAATTATTTCAAGTTTACTTTCGTCATTTAACTGATGAAGAAATTATCAGTTATTTAAATAAAGAAATGCCTTTCAATTGTGCAGGAAGTTTTAAATCTGAAGGGTTAGGCATTACTCTATTTGATAAACTTGTTGGCGATGATCCAAATTCTTTAATTGGTTTACCACTTATCCGATTGAATAAAATGTTACTCTCGCAAAGAATAAACCCATTATTTTTCTCTGATGACCAAAAATAAATCTGATCATCTTATTTTTTAATCTTATGTAGCGATAAAGCGTATTATGAATAAATTAGCATCAGTCTTAACAGCTTTAGTGATGGCAACAGCATTAGTGGGTTGTTCTGATGAAAAAGATACTGAAATTTCAACAACGAAAGCAACTACCACCGAAAATACTATCCAAGACAGCGTGATTTCAGACAAAAAAGAGGACAACACATCCTTATTTAAAAAGAACTTTGTCAGTAGTTGCATATTAGGTTCGGGTATTACTGATGATGCACTAATTCCTCAAATTGCCGAAGTGTGTGAATGCACTTATGACAATATTATTAAAAATTACGGAATAACAGAATTTATCCGAGTAGATATGGAAATGCGCAAAAATGGCTCAAAATCACTGCCTAAAGAGTGGGATATTGATAAAATTGTTGAGCAATGCATGACAAAAGTCGAAGGTTAGTCCTATTTTTTATTCACTTTCTTAGTGAATTAAGAAAAACAATACGCCCAGTTAACTGGGCGTATTGGGTATTCGGATTTTCTGCTGAAACAAAATATTTCAGGCTTAAGATTTTTGACTACGTAATACTTGTAAACAATGGCGTAACTGATTATCCATTGGCGCTTCAATTCGTATTTGTTCACCCGTTGAAGGATGAGTAAATGTCAAAGAACTTGCATGTAAGAATAAGCGCTTAAGCTTTGTTCCTACCAATTGTGAATCAAAATCACGATCACCATAGCGATCATCAAATGCGATAGGATGACCTGCATGTAATGTATGCACACGAATTTGGTGCGTTCTTCCGGTCACAGGGCTGGCTTTCACCAGTGTGGCAAATTCAAAACGCTCTTCAACCTTAAAACGAGTCTCTGAAGGTTTTCCTTCATTACTCACTTTAACCACTCGTTCACCACTTTGAAGAATATTTTTCAATAACGGTGCTTGAACAACTTTAGTATGAGATTGCCACTGCCCACGAACTAAGGCTAAATAATCTTTTTGCATCTGTTTTAAACGTAATTGCTCATGCAATGCACGCAACGCTGAACGTTTCTTTGCAATTAATAAAACACCCGATGTATCTCTATCAAGACGATGAACAAGCTCTAAAAAACGGGCTTCTGGACGTAATGCGCGTAGGCCTTCAATCACACCAAAACTTAACCCACTTCCTCCATGCACTGCGGTTCCTGAGGGTTTATTGATGAGCATTAAGTGGTCATCTTCATATAAAATACAATCTGCCAATGCCGAAACTTTATCAAGTTTTGGTGATACAGCGATCTCTTCTTTTTCTGATACCCGTACAGGAGGAATACGAATGCTGTCGCCTGCATTAATTTTGTATTCAGGTTTAATTCGCCCTTTGTTAACTCGAACTTCTCCTTTTCGGATAATTCGGTAAATCATACTTTTTGGTACACCTTTCAAGCGTGCCAGTAAAAAATTATCGATACGCTGGCCTGCTTCATCGCCATCAATGGTGACGAACTGAACTTGATTAAATGATTTCATAGTGGCGAT
Organism: Proteus terrae subsp. cibarius; assembly: GCF_011045835.1. Classification (NCBI taxonomy): domain Bacteria; kingdom Pseudomonadati; phylum Pseudomonadota; class Gammaproteobacteria; order Enterobacterales; family Morganellaceae; genus Proteus; species Proteus terrae. Next base: position 1,502,718 of record NZ_CP047349.1, on the reverse strand, counting down.
TCTTTGGCTCTCTTAAAATAAAAATTACAAACAACTTTATGGTGCACAAAATAACATCAATTCTGTCGTCTATTTTAACCTGAATAATGGGAAAAAGACGAAACATTAGCTAATCTCTCATATTTATACAGAAAAAGTCACCAAAGCAGAAAAGTCATCTTGCTATAACCCTAACACCAATGGAATAATGCAGACTCTCCTGATTATGTTTATCAGGTATATTTATGAAAATTTTGTTTGTTTGATTTTCAAAATGCAGCAATGGCGTAAGACATAGTCGAAAATCAAACAATTTAGTATGCCATAAATACATCGCTTATTGAGTTGAAACATTGTGTTCAATTAAAGAGTGCTGAATTTTTGAACTAAAAATCAGACTCACCGACATATTGCACCTCTATACAATCGACAACCGTGAGGTTGACGCATTTGTAAAAGACACGAGGTCATCGGTTATCAATAGTGTAATTACGTATGTTAGTGGCACATTATAAAACGTGAAAATAACGAGTAAGTCACAATATGAAAAGAATGTTAATTAACGCGACTCAGCAGGAAGAGTTGCGTGTTGCCCTTGTCGATGGGCAACGTTTGTACGATCTGGATATCGAAAGCCCCGGTCATGAACAGAAAAAAGCGAATATCTATAAAGGTAAAATCACTCGAATTGAACCCAGCTTAGAAGCCGCTTTTGTTGATTATGGTGCGGAACGCCACGGTTTCCTTCCTATCAAAGAAATAGCCCGCGAATACTTTCCTAGTAATTATCACTCCCATGGTCGTCCTAACATCAAAGATGTCTTAAAAGAAGGCCAGGAAGTTATCGTTCAAGTTGATAAAGAAGAGCGTGGTAATAAAGGTGCAGCGTTAACCACTTTTATCAGCCTTGCAGGAAGTTATTTGGTATTAATGCCAAATAATCCTCGTGCAGGTGGTATTTCTCGCCGTATTGAAGGTGAAGATCGTACTGAACTTAAAGAAGCTTTATCTAGCCTTGAAATCCCAGATGGCATGGGTCTGATTGTACGTACAGCTGGTGTTGGTAAATCAGCTGAAGCACTACAACAAGACTTAAGCTATCGTCTAAGACACTGGGATGCTATTAAGAAAGCGGCTGAGAATCGCCCTGCACCATTTTTAATCCACCAGGAAAGTAATGTAATTGTTCGCGCATTCCGCGACTACTTACGTCCTGATATTGGTGAAATCTTAATTGATAACGCAAAAGTCGTTGAAATGGCGCGTAGTCATATTGAAGCGATTGGCCGTGGTGATTTTGCTAGCAAAATTCGCCATTACACTGGCGCCGTTCCTCTATTTAGTCATTACCAAATTGAATCACAGATTGAATCTGCGTTTCAGCGTGAAGTTCGCCTTCCTTCTGGTGGCGCTTTAGTTATTGATACAACTGAAGCATTAACAGCGATTGATATCAACTCCTCACGCTCAACCCGTGGTGGTGATATCGAAGAAACTGCATTTAATACTAACTTAGAAGCAGCTGACGAAATTGCACGTCAATTACGTTTACGCGACTTGGGTGGTTTAATTGTTATCGACTTTATTGATATGACGCCAGTGCGCCATCAGCGTGAAGTTGAAAACAGAATGCGTGAAGCTGTTCGTCAAGATCGTGCTCGCATTCAAATTGGACGCATCTCTCGCTTTGGTTTATTAGAGATGTCTCGCCAACGTTTAAGCCCTTCATTAGGTGAATCTAGCCATCACGTTTGCCCACGTTGCTTAGGTACTGGTACTATTCGTGATAATGAATCACTGTCACTTTCTGTGTTACGTCTTATTGAAGAAGAAGCACTTAAAGAAAATACCCATGAAGTGCATGCAATTGTACCTGTTCAAATCGCCTCTTATTTACTGAACGAAAAACGTAAAGCTGTTACCGACATCGAGTTACGTCAATCTAATGTCAAAGTGGTTATTGTTCCTAATGACCAAATGCAAACCCCTCATTTCTCTGTTATTCGTGTACGTAAAGGCGAAGAAATTACTTCCCTTAGCTACAACTTAGCGCAATTCCATGAAAGTCAGTTAAATGAAGCTGAAGACGATGTTGTTACAGAGCGTAAAGCACCTGAACAACCTGCTATTTCAGCCTTTGGATTACAAGAAGAACCTGTTGCTGAAACAGCAAAAAATAAAAAGGCGCCTCAACCGCAAGCTAAACCTGCTAAAACAGAAGAAGCTCAAAGTACTGGTTTCTTTGCTTCTATTGCAAAATTCTTCTCAAACTTATTTGGTAGCGAACCAGAGCCTGCGGTAACACAAGAAAAACCACAGGAAAACAAGAAAGAGAATAACGACAACCGTCGTGATCGTCGTAATAACAATAATCGACGTAACAATAATAATCGCCGTGACCGTGATAACGATCGTAATCGTGATAACGCGAATAACGAGGACAATCGCAAGAATCGCAATCAGAAACCACAAACAACTCCAACAACTGAAGTTAGTAGTGAACAAGAGATTGCAGAACGCGAAGCTCGTCGCCAGCAGCGTCGTGAACAACGTGCTGAACAGCGTCGTCGTCAAGAAGAGAAACGTCAACAGCAACAAGAAGCAGCTAAAGCTCAGGCAGCTCTTTCTGAAAATGATACGGTTGCAAAAAATAGTGCTGATGAGAAGAAAGAAGAACCTCGTCGCCCTGCTATGCAACGCCGTAATCGTCGTCAATTAACACAATCTGTACGTGTGACTGACAATGATAATACATTAGCCGTTGTACCTGTTGCGACCGAAAAAGCGGTTTCTGAACCACCAGTTGCAACTACACAAACTAAAGTTGCCCCAACTGAAAAACCAGCACCTAAAGCAGTTGCTGTTGTGAAAGTTGAAGCAAATGAAGCACAAGTTGTAAAAGCACTACCTGACGCAACTAAATCACAAGATGACAATAAAAACGAAGATAATAACGGGCAAGATAATGTTATGCCACGTCGTTCTCGCCGTTCACCTCGTCATCTACGTGTAAGTGGTCAACGTCGTCGTCGCTATCGTGATGAGCGCACCTTAACAGTATCACCAATGCCTCTGGCAATGGCAGTTGCTTCTCCTGAGCTGGCTTCAGGTAAAGTCTTCATTCGCTACCCCGTCACTCCTGTTAGTGATGCACCATTTATTGAGAATAATGTTGAAAACAACAATGACGTTTCTGTTGGAAACCACATTATTACTCATAAAGATCCACAAATGGTAGCTATCGCACCAGCGGCTTCAGAAGCCATTGTTGCTGATATCGCACAGACAGAAACCACGGAGTCAACTTACTCTGTTACAGTTAGCACAGAATCAACCGCTGATGCTGTCGCTGAAATTGTTGCAGTAGAACCACAAGCTGTGCCTGTTGAAACTAACGTGATCAATGATGCAATCAATGACGTGAATACAGAAGAGCATGTTACTCGTAAAGAGAATATTTCAGCAGTATTGAATACCACTGAAGCTTACATGCATGAAACTTCACAACAAACCGAAACAAATATCGTGCCGGAAGAAGTTGCACAAGATACGGTTGCACCAGTAAAAAATGAAACATCAATATCTGAACCTCAACCTGTTGAAACAGTGATAGCCACTGAAGAAACTGTTGAACAACACAAAGAAGTTGCTGTTGAAAGTGTTGCTACCCCTGTTGTTGAAGCTGTTGTTGAAGCTGTCGTTGAAACTGTCGTTGAAGGTCAGCCAGTAGAAAGTGCAACACCGGTTGTAGAAGTTGAAGCAGTAACAGAGCGCAAACCAGCTGAAGTTGTTATTCGTCAAGAGCCTGTTGTAGCTGCACGCCAATTACATGCAAGCTCACCAATGACAAAAGCACCAGCCGCTGATGAAGCGCCTGTGGCAATTCAAATCAAAGCATGGGAAGCTCGCCCTGCTTTTGATAAAAAAGGCCGCTCAGGTGCAGGTGGACATTGTTCTACTAACCACGCTTCTTCAGAAATGACGAAAGCTGAAAGCAAAAACTGATAATAAAGTGTTATTAAGAATATCTTGATAATACTTCTAAATTGAGAACCCACTTTTTAGTGGGTTCTTTTTTTGGCAAATATTCAGTTAATTTATTTATTGTTGCCAAAAATAAAAAAGCCCCTGAATATTCAATTCAGAGGCCTTCAATTTCTTATTTTGAGTAAAGCAATCAATCTTTTAGATCAGGAATATTTTTAATTTCACCCATTGCTTTTAACTGTTTAGACAATTCACGGCGCTCTTTAGACAGATCGGCATTTTTAATAATGTAATCATCAACACGATCGTCATAATCACTACGCATATTAGCAATGATCCCCAGTACATCTTCAATCGACATACCTGGCTTAATGTATTCACTTAAGTTGTCTAATAAAAGAACACGTTTTTGGTTATCACGGATCTTTTTCTCATTGTCAGTGATCTCACGACGGATTTTGTTCTTACGACGATACATACGCACAAACTCCAGTACGTTTTGGAAAGACGGCTTGTTTGCGTTATCCATTTCCTACACCTTTACAATTGATATTTAAGATAAATAGTTCTGTTTAAGATTATCGCTTAATCGTGTCAATAAACAAGCAAAGTTTACAAATTTAATTGATTTTACTTAATTAACAATTAATTAGGATTATATACATTAATAAATATAGTCAACATTCTTTAACCCGTAAATGTTCACTTAATTAATGATAAAAAAAATGGCTACACATTTTTACAGGTAGCCCAAATCGATACTACAAAGGATAAACTTATGAGCGATTAAATAGGTTGTGCTTTATTTTTATCTTCATATTGTAAGCCATCAAGTGGCAATAGTGCTTTCGCATCTGAACGTAAAAGCACAGCTGAGAGAAGTGTTGTTCCTATCACAATGCATCCCATCACCATGTAAGTTGGTGCAAAACCATAATGATCGTAACCATAACCCGCTAATGGTGATAATAATGTCGCTACAATAGAACTCACACATTGAAAACCGACTAAATAGAGTGTTGAAGATAAACGCTTATCAAAGTGTTGGCTGTTATATTTAAAAATTGAAATTAATAAAATCGGTAATTCAACCGCATGTAATAACTTCATACAAGAGATCAAGACAGGTCCTTCAACTAATCCAGAACCAATAATACGCGCTGCCATAACACTACTTGCTAGTAATAAGCCATTTTTAGCACCAATTCTATTTACAAGAAAAGGTGCGATAAACATACCACCAGCTTCTAAGAATACCTGCAATGAATTCAGATATCCGTACATCTCATTCCCCTGTTGTAAGGTCGCAAATTGCGATGAGAAAAAGACGGGAAATTGTTGGTCATAAACCCCATAAACACAAGTACCAATGACAAACAATATAAGTGCCCAAAAACGAGGTAATGAAAGTAAATTCAGAGCATCTTTGAGGGTAATCGCTGATGTTTTCCCATGCTCTAATTGATTAAATGCATCTGATTTATCGGTTTTTAATAGTGCTAAAAGAATTAAGAACACAATGCCAGAAATAGAAGCCATCACAAAATTGTAATTAGGATCGATATTTATATTGTGCCCGGCAATAAAAGTTGCTGATGCCCAACCTAACGATCCCCACATTCTCGCCCTGCCATATTCAAAACCACGAATACGACTAACACGCTCTGTATATGACTCTAATACGCCAATACCCGCATTAAATGTCATTCCAACATATAAGCCCCCTAAAATGGAGCCAACAAAAATATTCCAACGTAGTATTGATGCGAAACCTAGAAAAAAAGGCCCAGAAAGAATAAGCAATACTGCAATTACTAATAACAAATTCTTTCTTAACCCCAATTTATCCTGAATAAAGCCATATAAAGGTTGAGCACATAACGCAATCAGAGAAATTGCAGAAAATATTAATCCAGTATCAGTCGCTTTTAATCCTACATACTGATTTAACCAAATAGAAACTAATGAAAATGATGATGACCAGGTAAAAAAGAAGAAAAATAACAGTGCACTTAAGATCGCATAGTATTTTTTTGAGTCTTTATTCATTGTTTTAGTGCCTTATAAAGTCATTCCACCTCAGAATGTTAACGTTAACTTTTAAGTTAACAAACAATTATATCTCCTTAATGTGATATAAAGCACATAAGTTAACATTAACAAATTAAACTATGTGTTCTAGATCCACTTTATCTTTTATTACCGTTATTCACAGTAAAACGCACAAATAGGTATCATATAATCCATTTTCTTTAGTTTCCTTTGCTAAAATAGCTGTATCTTTCATAACACTCTTAAAGACATGCTAACTGACTTAAACCACTTAACCCTCGCCGTCAATAATGTGAATAAAAGCTTTGCCTTTTATACTGAAATATTAGGTTTTAAGCCCCTTGCTTTATGGGATAACGGCGCTTACCTACAACTGGGTTCTTTATGGCTATGTTTATCTCACGATAAACGCCATATTACTGAAGACAGTGATTACACCCATTATGCTTTCAGTTTATCTGCAAATAATTTTGAAACCTTTAAACAGCATCTTTTATCCCATGGCATTACTGCATGGAAAGAAAATAAAAGTGAAGGTGATTCATTCTATTTTTACGATCCTGACCATCATAAACTTGAAGTCCATGTGGGTGATTTAAAAAGTCGCTTAGAAGCTTGTCGCCAGCATCCTTATTCAGGTATGCAATTTTTCAACAAATAAAAAGACGATAAAGATGAATAGCTAAAATAATACGATAGATATGCATGTTGCAGTTTTATTCTATTGTCATCCAAAAGATCAATATTGGTGGTGGTACGCTCCTACTTATCCTTACTGTGACACCCTATATTAAACACTACATAAGTGTGATTTGATCCGACATTTCACGTTTACCGCATTATGGTTTACCATGGTCTTAATTAAGCCCAATACAACTCATTGAGTAATGATTTAAAAAATCATCAATAAATTTACGGTAGGAAACCTTGTCTAATTCAGCGAAAACGCCCACATTTTACATCCATGACTACGAAACCTTCGGCACTAATCCTGCCCTAGATCGCCCAGCTCAATTTGCAGGTATAAGAACTGATATGGATTTCAATATTATTGAAGATCCTCTCGTTATTTATTGCAAACCTAATGATGATTATCTACCTCATCCAGAAGCCGTGATGATCACGGGAATAACACCACAAGTTGCGGCAAAAAATGGGTTGGTTGAAGCAGAGTTTACTCGCCAGATCCATCAAGCGTTTAGCCAACCTAATAGTTGTATTATGGGTTATAACAACCTTCGTTTTGATGATGAAGTTACTCGTAATATTCTTTATCGCAATTTTTATGATCCTTATGCTTATAGCTGGCAAAAAGGAAATTCGCGTTGGGATTTACTTGATGTTTTACGTGCCTGTTATGCATTGCGCCCTGAAGGTATTATTTGGTCTGAAAATGAAGACGGTTTTCCAAGTTTTCGTTTAGAGTTATTAACTAAAGCCAATGGTATTTCTCATGAAAATGCCCATGATGCAATGTCTGATGTTTATGCCACCATTGCGATGGCAAAAAAATTAAAACAAGCGCAACCGCGTATGTTTGATTATTTTTTTAATTTACGTGATAAACGTAAAGTTCAGGCACTCATTGATATTCCAGCAATGACACCGATTGTGCATGTTTCAGGTATGTTTGGTGCCGCACGTTCTAATTTAAGTCTTGTTGCCCCATTAGCGTGGCATCCTGATAATCGTAATGCAGTTATTGTGTGTGACTTAGCCGCAGATATATCTCCTCTATTAACCCTCGACTCAGACCAATTACGTGAGCGCTTATATACACCACGTAGTGAATTATCAGCTGATGAGCCACCTGTTCCAATTAAATTGTTACATATTAATAAATGCCCAATTGTCGCACCGCAAAATACATTAAGACAGCAAGATGCAGATAGAATTGGTTTAGATATTGATGCCTGTTTAAAAAACCAAGCGATCTTGTTTTCTCATCCTGATATACGCAATAAAGTCGTGGAAATATTTGCACAACAAACACCTTTTGCTGTATCCGATAATGTTGACTCACAGATTTATAATGGTTTTTTCAGTGAAAATGATCGTAGTGCAATGGAGATTATTCGCTCAACACAACCACAGAATTTACCAGCTTTAGATTTAACGTTTGAAGATGCGAGAATGGAACCTCTATTTTTCCGTTATCGTGCAAGAAATTATCCTTCAACACTTGATTATGATGAACAACAACGTTGGTTGGCTCATAGAAAAGAGATGTTAACGCCAGAAAAACTAACCGAATATATTAATACTATTCAGTTATTAGCTGAAGAACACGCTGATAACGAGGAAAAATTAAAACAGCTACAAGAGCTTTATTTATATGCTCAAGAGATTGCGAGTTAATTGATAAAATAAAGGCAGGTTTTATCCTGCCTTTCTTGTTGCTTAAATAAGCTCAATATAAAACTATTATTCTTTATTCTCTGTATTAGCCTCACTATGAGCGTGTCCACAACCACACTCATCTCCCCAATATTTTAATTTTGAGGTTTTACCAATACCCGGGTTCATGCTATTGGTTGGGTCGTTATGTTTATAGAATGCTTTTAATTGAGGCTTAGCATAATACATATGACCCACGTTATGCTCTGCGGGATATTCTGCTCCACGTTGATCTAATAACGCCAACATTTCTGCTTTTAATGCCTTCGCATCAACACCTTTTTTAATAATGTAATCTTGGTGCATAACGTGACACATAAAATGCCCACAATAGAGTTTATAAAGTAATTTACTCTCTATTTCGGGTGGTAATTTTTCAAACCAATCTCTGTCATTACGACGCAATGCAATATCTAATGGCAACACATCTTCTACGTCATTAACATGAACGGCATGATAACGGACAGCAGCACCTGCGGCGGCAAAACGATGCAAGAAGGCTTTATTTCCCTCTTCTTCAGTACATTCAAAATAATCGCCTGATGCTGATTTAAAGTATTCTTTTAAATAAGTCGCAGCTTCATCAATCCCATCATCAGCCATTCTTAACATAAGATGATGTTCATATTTGTCACGAAAATCTGTCATACGCTCTGGTAAATGAGCAGGCCATAGTTTGCTCATAAATTGCATGGTTCTATCTACCAAGTTTTTAGGTAAGAAAGGCACTTTATTTAATACCGCATCTACTCGCCCTTTTACGGCAAATAATATTGGCATTTTATCTGTGCCTAATTTATCAATCACCAAAAACGTATCTTTTCCATACACTTCAGCCATTTTATAATAGCTTCTGTGCATATATTCCCCAGCAACAGGTAGCTTTTTAAAATGACTTAAAATATGACGACGAATATCTTCAAGCTCGTCCGGATTATTCGTACCAATATAAAAAACCTGAGTGCGATGATCTGCTGGGAAAGTATCTAATCTCACGGCAAATACAGATAATTTTCCTGCGCTCCCGGCGGCTTCAAATAAACGACGTTCGTCATTATTAAAACGAGATGGTGTATTAGCATCGATATCGCGTATACGCTCATGATATTCATGGTCAGAAGCTAATTTTTCTGTCGTTTGTATCTGTTTCTCATGATAATGACGATTATCTAAATTAGTTAATATTTCTTCTGGCGTTTCACCTAAATCAATACCTAAATGGTTAACTAATTCAGCTTCCCCTTTTTCATTGACACGAGCATAAAGTGATAATTCGGTATATGCAGGTCCGCGGCGAACTAAAGCACCACCCGAGTTATTACAAATTCCCCCTATTACCGACGCACCAATACAAGATGATCCAATAACAGAATGAGGCTCACGCCCTAATGGCTTTAACACCTTCTCTAAATGCCATAACGTACTGCCAGGAAAAGCGATAACTTGGTTATGCTCTGAGAGAACCTGTATTTTATCTTGACGTAATGTACTAATAATTACGATATCTCTATCATAATCATCACCATTAGGTGTCGAGCCTTCTGTTAATCCAGTATTCGCCGCTTGCATAATAATAATTTTATCGGCTTCAACACAGGTTTTAAAAACTCGCCATTGTTCTAATAAATTAGCGGGAAAGACAACAGCTAATGCCTTACCTTGTCCTGAACGAAAACCTTTACGATAACGTTCTGTTTTATGTGCTTGTGTTAATACCTGTTTTTTACCAACAATACCTTCAAGTTTGCGAATAAAATGTTGATTTACAGAACTATTATTCTCATTCATTTTCCCTATCCTATTCCTGTCTTGTCTGATTACTCTTTTATTTGCCCGTTTTATTATTACTCGTAGGACTACGTGCAAAATATAAACTTATCATTTATGTAACTGCTTTTATACATCTATCCGCGTTTCTTAAAAAATAACATTTATTTATTTTTAATCATTTTATTATTTAAAGATAATTTTGATATTTATTTCTTAAATAGAATATAAATAAGCTCCATTTTAATGTTTTATTCTATTATTAGCTTTTTTCTTGCTAACTGTTCCCATGCTTGGCAACTGCGGCTTTTATAGTTATTTTTATTATTCGCTAGTGCTATTTGATATGACAATATTGGCTCGACCACTGGAACAACAACCAAATCATCAATAGGGTTTTTATTACACATGCTGTTAGGTAAAAGCGTTATTCCCACACCCGCTTTTACCATTGCAATAATTAAATCTAAATGATTGCTACGCCCCGCAATAATAGGCATTGTATTGTAAATACCACAAGCACTATAAATTAAATCATTAATACGAAAATCTTCAGAAAAGAAAATAAAAGGCTCATTAATCAACTCTTTAAAATGAACTTCCTTTTTTATAGCCAAAGGATGGGATGGCGACATTAATAACATTAAGTGGTCTTCTGAAAAAGGTATTAATTCAAAAGTATCTTCATTAAAAGGCAATACGACCGCGGCTGTTTCAACTCTTCCTTCTCTCATGGCATCGGCCATTTGCTTGGTGCCTAGTTCAAATATTTTTAGTTCAACCTGAGGATGAAGAGAACTAAATGCCATAATAATATCAGCAAAATAAGTCGAGGCTATTACAGGAGGTAATCCAACATTTAATACCCCTGTTAATGGCCCAGACTTATCCTGTAATGCTTTATTCATATTATTAAATTGCGCAAGTATCTGTTTTGCATGTTCAAATAGTATTGCACCATCATCCGTTAGCCTGACACCATCAACTTCTCTCAGTAATAAAGTTACACCTAACTCATCTTCTAATTTTTTAATACTACGACTAATCGCAGGTTGAGTGATAAATAGTGCATCAGCGGCTCGGCTAAAACCATTTAATTGAACAACCTCAACAAAATAGCGCAATGTGCGAATATCCATTAGCAACGCTCACCTTATTACATTTAGTTATACCCTCAATGATAATAAACCATTTCATATCAAATGATATCCGCGATAAAACATTAAGCATAATGTAAAAGCATTCTTCTGTTTTTACAGACTATTATTCTGATTTTCTGGAGGTAATATGAATAAGACTGTCGTTGAATATATGTTAAACCGCTTATATGACTTAGGAATAAGTGATGTTTTTGGTGTTGCCGGCGATTATGCCTTTCCTATAGAAGACACTATTTGCAATAGCAGCCATATGCGTTGGATTGGTAACTGCAACGAATTAAATGCAGCTTACGCTGCTGATGGTTATGCCCGTATTAAAGGTATGGCTGCATTATCAACAACCTTTGGTGTTGGTGAATTAAGTGCGATTAATGCTATTGCTGGCTCTTATGCAGAAAACTTACCTATTTTTCATTTAGTTGGTATGCCAGCAAGTGGTGTACAAAAAAGTAAGCGTCTGGTTCATCACACATTAGGTAATGGTGATTTTGATATTTTTTATCAATTAGGCCAACGTCTTGCTTGTGCTCACACAATATTAACACCTAAAAATTGTATTACAGAAATGGAACGCTTAATTGCGACTGCATTAAAAGAGCGTCGTCCCGTTTATATTGGCTTACCTTCTGATTATGCCACTATGCAAGTGATAGAACATTCACCTGTTACCACACCGAAAAAACCAATAAGTGATCAAGAAATACTAGAAAAAGTGGTATCACTCATTACTGAAAAGCTTACACACAGCAATAATATCTGCGTATTACCAGGTATTTTATCCTCGCGTTTAGGGTTATCAGATAATGTTCAGTCTTTTATTAATAAAACCGGCTTACCTTATGCCACTATGTTTATGGATAAAAGTATTTTAAGTGAATCTCATCCCCAATATATTGGTATGTATGATGGCAAATTAATGACACCTGAAGTCAGAGAATTTGTAGAAAATAGTGATTACGTATTAGGAATTGGTGCAATGATGACTGATTTTAATACAGGAAGTTTTACTGCCAATATTAAATCAGAACAATTTATCAGCATCATGCCAGAATATGTTGAAATCGATTCCGTTATCTACTCATCGATTTATATGGAAGACGTACTCTCAGCACTGACTGAAAGGTTACCGAATAAAATCTATCATCAGATAAAAGCCAAAGGATTAGGTAAAGCGGTGTTATCTGATAATGGTAAAATTACTGCTCAGTATCTCTATCCTCATTTAGAAAAGTTCTTTAAGCCTAACGATATTATTATTGCTGAAACAGGTACATCATCAATGGGATTAGGTTTTGCCCTGTTACCAGATGGTGCACAGTTCCATAATCAAACATTATGGGGCTCTATTGGTTGGGCAACACCGGCATCATTTGGTGCTGCACTTGCAGCACCTAACAAACGAGTTATTTTAATTACAGGTGAAGGCTCACATCAATTAACCGTACAAGAGATTAGCCAATTTATTCGTTTTGGATTAAAACCAATCATCCTTGTTTTAAATAACGATGGTTACTTAATTGAACGATTATTATGTGATTACCCCGAAGCTTATTATAACGACCTTACTCAATGGAATTATCATCAGTTACCTAAAGCTTTTGGTGCAAGAGATTGGCATTGTGAAAAAGTCACAACAATAGATGAATTAAATAAAGCACTTGAATTCGCTGGAACCGCAGAGAATGCCTCTTATATCGAAATAGTAACAGAACGATATGAAGCTTCTGAATTAGCACAAAAATTAAAAGAGTCTAAAAGTTCGTTATATTCATTCTAAAATAAATGAATAAATGAATAAATGAATAAATGAATAAATGAATAAATGAATAAATGAAGTATTTTAAAAGATAACTGGATAAAAGACTAGCTAATCTTCTTTTATTGAGTTAGGTATAAATTAAATGATTGGCATGGTCTAATTTTTATTTTAAATATATAGAACATGCCAACATTTCATCCCTAAATTAATCTAATCATATTAAGATAGTCGTATGTTGCTAGTAGAAAACCATCAAGATATTCTTATTGAATAAATTAAAACCCACTTTAAATCCACCTCTTAATATAATAACTCCTGTCATAAAAACTAAACATAAATAATATAAATTAACTCCAAATTTTTTGGAGGATATGGCTTATTTTATGAAAAACATTGTAATACCTACCTCGTTAAGCTTCTTTTTTTTACTTTTTTCGAATTCATCATGGTCTGAAACAGATATTTTACAAACCAAACAACGTATTATAGACCAACGTAATAATTGGCTAGAAGAGATCAAAACTGGTGTTATCACAGCTCCCCCTGAAAAAGAGTCAAAAACAGCCGAACTAGATAGAATAATAAGCAATAATTATCAAGCTATCACTGGTGAACGGAGGGAACTCGCCGAAGCTGATAAGTCACAGGATCATTCTTATGTTTTTAATACCTATGCCAATATTTTATTTGGCAACAACGCCAAGTCGATCAATTTTAACGATATTCAAGCTTACCAAGATCTGAACATATTACATAACACAGGTACATATGCTTATGATCCAAACAAAAAAAGAGCACGCTCGATAGATTTTATCTTAAAAGAACTTTTTTCACGTGGTCGGCCTTATCAGGTTATTGATAAAGAAGGTAATTATCTTGATAACTACACCAGTATAACAGGCTCTTCTTATCCAAGTGGCCATACGTGGAACGGGTACAAACAAGCTGCAGTGCTATCCATTTTATTCCCTGAAAAAGGTAGCGAAATATTTGCCCGAGCAATCGAATATGGTGAAAGTAGAGTCATCGTAGGAGCACATTTTGCAACAGATACCATCGCATCGAGAATAGGAAATTATTATCTATTATCACAGATGCTTGCCAATGATGACACAACCCGTACCTTTGTTAAGCTTGCCAAAGAAGTCCGCCAAAATGTCGCTAACCAATGTAAAAATCAAAATTGCTTATCACCGTCAAAAGAAATTACTAACGATGAAGCGGGTTATTATGGAACAAAAGATCCTGAAACTTCATCCCTAATTTCTCCCAATAAAATTCCCGGATCAGCCAGCAATTTACTGCGTTTACGTTTTGCATATTTAACCAAAGAGCAGAGGCGATCTATTTTAGCGAGTACAGCCTACCCAAGTAATTCTTTGGCTGGCTGGGCTTCAAACGGAAATGATCCAGATTCTAGCTGGGGATTAATTAATCTTCCTAAAGCCTATAATGGACCTTCATATTTCTATAATCATTTTATTGTTAATCAAACAACTAATGAATTTGACTTCGCTGAGTTTGGTAAACTTGATGAATGGAAAAATGATATTAGTGGGCCTGGTAAATTAATCAAACAAGGCGATGGCACATTGATCTTATCTGGCAATAACCATTTTGCTGGCGTCGAGGTTAATCAAGGCAATTTACTACTCACCGGTGAAAATAATTATTCAAAAAATTCTGCCATTAATGGGGGAACATTGTTACTTGAAGGGAAATTAAATTCTTTGCTGGATGTTAACAAAGGTACGTTGCTATTAAATGATGGAAGTGTAAATTCTCAAGTTAGTATCAATGACAAGGGTATACTTTCTGGTAAAGGAAAAATTAATCAGTTGAAGGTTAATTCAGGAGGCATGGTATCACCAGGCCATTCAATTGGTACGATAAATATAAACGATACTGTAATTTTTAATTCTGGTAGTCACTATCATGTTGAAATAAACACACAAGGTGATAGCGACAAAATAACCAGTCTCGGTACCGCAGTACTTAACGGAGGAACGGTTAATGTATCTCTTGAAGATAACCAAAATCTCCTCACAAAAAATGATGTTCAAAGTTTATATAACACAAAATATACCATTTTAACGGCAAATAAAGGTATTAATGGTAAATTTACTGATGTAAACCCAAACTACCTTTTTATAGGAACAACGTTATCTTATGATCAAAATGCAGTAATATTAAATATTGGAAGAAATAATACTGCATTTTCAAGTTTGGCAAAAACAAACAATCAAACATCAATAGCCAATGCAATAGAGGTATTACCTTCAGGGCATCCAGTCTATGAAAGCATTGTAAGAATGGATATAAAGCATGATGTCCGCTCTGCCTATAATGAATTAACAGGTCAAATTCATGCCGATGTTTTATCTCATCAACTCAACAGTAGTCGGCAAATAAAAGAAACACTCCTCACTCAGGTTAAAAATGCAGAAGACCTTAAAGGTGAAAAAGAAAGTACAGACAATAAAGGCAATGTCTGGGCTAAAGTTCTATATAATTGGGAAGATAGTTCAAGTGATGGTAATGCGAATAGTTATGATACTTCAACCTATGGCATACTATTAGGAGCAGACCAACGTTTTAATAACGATAAAATGTTACTTGGCATCGCAACGGGGTTCACCAAAACCTCTCTCTCGGGTTATAACAGTCACGCCAATAGCGAAAATTATCATTTATCACTTTATGGTGGTTATGATTTGGCCCCCTTCACCTTGCGTACAGGCGCATCTAATACGTTTCATCGTGTCCATACGTCAAAAACGGTCAACTATGCCTCACAATCAGATAAAAATAACGCGCACTACGATGGAAATACCAGCCAGATCTTTATCGAAGCAGCTTATCCGATAACTCTCTCCGATGCACAATTAGAGCCTTTTGTTAATTTAGAATACGCCAAAACAAAAAACGCTACCATTAACGAGCAAGGAGGCCGTGCAGCCTTGCAAGCCCATTCACAAAGTCTAGATTCAACCACATCTACTACAGGATTACGTTTAAATAACCAGTGGAAACTTAACAGTAAATCTAATATTTCTCTGTATGGTGAACTAGGTTGGTTACACCAATACAACGATGTGGAACGAGGTATCAATTTACGCTTCACTAATACCCAACCAACATTTACTGCTAATAGCGTTGATACGGCACAGGATGCTCTTGTAGTTAAAGCAGGAACAACCATTAAAATCAATGAAATATCAAGAGTATCAATTGGATATAGTGGATTAACAGCAAAAAATCAGCAAAATAATAGCGTTGATATGAAAGTATCTATCTCTTTCTGATTAAGATTTTTTGACACTCTCCTCATAATAAAGTGAAGTATTCAACGCGGATAGATGATAGGAATGAGGATCTTATTGAGGAATTCTTAACTCTGACTATAGCTCATCCACAATGATAAGTTGCTCTACATATTATGAGAGTTTAAAATTATCCTCTTATTCGTTATGTGGAGAGCGAATAAAGCAATTTAGGTAGAAGATTAAAATTTGTTGGCATAATGGCTATTTAAATAGCCACTATGCCATTATTTTTATAGATCTTTATATCTGTGACTCGTCCTGAATAAGGTTGACACTTTTCCAATCTGAAATTGGAGAGTGTAATGAAACCAATCACTAAACGAACTCAACGCGATTATTCTCTTGCTTTTAAATTACAACGTGTACAGCTTGTTAACCAAGTTGAAAAAGGCGAAATAACCTATAAACAAGCCCAAGATCACTACAGTAATACAAGGATGCTCTACTGTTTTAGTTTAGCTTCGTAAGCATGGTAGGTTAGATTGGTCAAACGGTACCCCTGATACTTTTTATAGAGGTTCCGCTATGACCCAATCTTCTGAACAACAAACGCCGGAACAACGCATTAAGATCCTTGAAAAGGAACTTGAAGAAGCTCGGCTTAAATCCGATTTTTTCGAAGCAGTGGTTAAAGTCATGGATAGAGACTTTGGAGTTCGTTTGTCAAAAAAGCGCAAAACCGAGTTATTAAAGAAAAAACGGTTAAAAATCTCACCGTAACAATTTCTTGCCGTTTTATGCAGATCAGCCGACAGGCTTATTACAAGAGACTGGATAGAACTGAGGAACGAAAGAAAGTCGATTCGGCCATTATTGACGTTGTTAAATCTGAACGAGTCTTACAACCTCGACTAGGTGGACGTAAATTACATTTTATTTTTAAAGCAAAAACAGATGGTTATTGGTCGTGATCGGCTATTTTCTTTATTGAAAGAACATCAGTTACTGGTGCCTAATAAACGGGCTTATCATCGAACAACATTAAGCCATCATCGTTTTCATCGGCATCCAAATTTGATTAAGTCAGGGTTTATCCCCACACAACCAGAACCGCTTTGGGTGGCAGATATTACTTATTTATCGACACATGAAGGTGATACTTATTTGAACTTAATTACGGATGCGTATTCACGAAAAATCGTGGGATATCATTTAGATGACAATATGAAAACAAGTTCAGTGAAGAAATCGTTGGTTCAGGCGTTAAAAAAACGGACTTCGACAACTTCGTTAATCCATCATTCAGATCGAGGGATACAGTATTGTTCTTCGGAATATCAGGAAATACATAAAGAGCATAATATTCAATGTCCTATGACTGATGGGTATGATTGTTATCAAAATGACTTAGCAGAACGAATTAATGGAATATTAAAAATGGAGTATCTACTGATAAAACCCAGTAATATGGAACAAGCAAGAAAATTAGTAGAAGAATCAATTCAACTCTATAATGAAAAACGGCCACAATTATCATTAAACTATAAAACGTCCGATGAAGTACATCGAGCGTTTTATGCCTGAAAAGTTGTCAATCTATATCAGGACTAGTCATACTATTTAAATAATAATTAGTTCACCATGTTGATCGAAAGATGTCTTTACGTCGTAATTTCGAGTATAAACATTAACTATATATCTCAAATAATTTTTTAGATCCCAATCAGTAGCTTCCACTATTTCTTCATTCTCATCATATTGATAAATGATATTAGGTGTAACTGATGCTGTTAAAACAAAAAAGTATTGAGTATAACTTTCCACTGCAATAAAAAATGGTTTTTTATCTAATAAATCATATTGTTGAATAGCAGAGAGTTCCTCTCTCATTCCTGATTGCATCAATATACTTCCTCTTATTGTTTTTTGATTTCTATAAAAAAGAAGAGGATCATCGCCAAAAAGACCACCACTACAACGCCTATACTCGTTAAAAAATCATATAACTGATCTTTCACTTCGATATCATATAAACGTTCGATTTTTTTATTTCATCATCAGAATAACCTCGCATATAGCTAACATCAATAGGTAATTCTGGATAAACTGAGTGTAAAAATTCGATTAATTTTATATTCATAGTATTATTAATTTCGTCTAAAGCTAAACTCAAGGTGATATATTAAAAATAAAACTTTTACCAAATAGTGTAAAATCATTATATTTTATTTTCCTTTATATAGAGAATTCCAAAGCCAATCCCTGCGGGTATACCTCCGCCTATGCTAATTCTTAACGCTCGTTTAAATTCAATTAAACTAAATAAAATAGGTCTTTCTGCATAAAAATAAAAGAATAAATCTATGCTAATATAAGTAACTATTGCAACAATCAATAATGATAAAGTAAATAAAATCATTAATGCTATAATAAGTACAATAATATGAAATATTCTTTTCATTGTTATTCTCCAGTTTCATTAATTATGTCTTACATATAACTTGCACTAACTTCCGCAGCCCCGCTATCACCAATATTACCTACTCAAGAAGGAATTCTAATTTCGGATACTTCCTGCATAATATAAGACTTTCCCTTAACCTCTGACTCTGAATATTTTCTCAACACTTCATTAAATCCGGGATTATTGCCTTTTGTTATTATTTTACCAACCCAATTAGTTACAGGTTTTACTATAAAATTACCTAATCTGCCCACTTTCCCTGTTATATTGGTTTTTCCATAATATCCTTCAATTTTAATTTCAGGAGTTAAGGATTGATGTACTCTGTGGGGCTTAATAGTTATATCTATCAATACCCCCTGTAATTTAAGAATTAATTTTATTAGCCATTCTGTAAAATCACATTAGTGCCTTTTATATTCTAAATAGTTAACTAAACAAATTACGGCTCCTAAAAACAATCCCATTACTCCTCCTATTTTTAATGCATCAATAAAATCATTTAACTCCCAAACAAACGAGTTTTTTTCAAAATATAACATTAGTTTAACTAGAAGTTTAATTAATATTATTGTCAAAAAAACAGTTACACACATACTCAAAGACCAAAGTAAAAAGTATATAAATATTTTCATTTCTCATCCTTTGATTTTAACTCTTCTGTAATTATTTTATTCGCACCTTCGGAACCAATAGCTCCAATTGTACTTCCAACAATACTTGGTACTACTGATACTCTCGGCGGAGCTGTAATTGATGGCATTACAACTAATGGGCGATCTTTAAGCCCGCTAGACCAAGGATTAAATTTATTATCAAAATGATGAGTTAACCATTTTGTACTTCCATAGCCGAATGTTGAACCAACTAATGCGCCTCCCATTGAGACCCAAGGTGATTCTCCATCAATTAAACTTGAAATACCCGCACCCAGTAGTATTGGTTGTGAGCGTTCTCCAATACCCCATTCCTGATGTTATTCTTCCTGTTAACAAAGAAAAACCAAAGCTTGCATAACTAAAGCTCGCTTTTGGGTCTGTGTTAATATTATGCACCTGCATGGCTAAATTTGCTGTGCCCGTAGTTGTTACACCTACCACACGGCTAGCAACAGTAGTGCTACCTAACCAACTCGCTACATAAGGGCTAATAGCCTTACTCATTATAGGTAAACCTAATGCTGTCGTTGCAACAACGGCTCGTGGAATATTATTACCACGCTGTAATTCACTATAATTTTCAATGATAGGATCCAGTTTTCTGATACTATATTCAGCAATTGATTTGCAATGAACATTACAATCTGCTGATTGAATAAGTAAAATTAATTCATCTTGTTGTTGAACCAAATGCTCTTTAGTGATCCTAGTTTCTATCGCTTTTTGCTGTTGTTCTGCATCGACATTATTTCCTAATTCAACTAAATGTTTTTTTTCCTCATCTGTAGAAGCAAGATAATACTTTTCAAGCCATGAAGTTATTTGTTTGGCTGTTAAATAATTATTCTCAACCACCACTTTCCCAGCTTGGGCGGCATTGGCAACGCCTGTGCTATTATCACTGATTAAACCACCGACAATCCCAGAAGTTAACGTTGCCCATGCATTTATATTCTGCTTTTCAGTCTCGGTGAGTTCTTCGGGGGTTTTGCCATAAAGTGAGTGCGATAAAATACCCACTGTTTCCCCTGTCATTGCGCCAGAAGCTTGTACTACTGCATTCTCACCTTTTGCCAACGCAAGGCCTGCATTGAGTAATCCGTGCGCTATCGTGCGCTGAATATCACTTTCAACACTGTTACCTTGAATTTGGTTTTTCACTTCATTAGCAAGATAAGGGGCGGAACCATTAGCAATCGCGGTAACAATATTGTTGCCCATTACACCTTGCGTAAATGCGGTAATGGCTTGGATAGCACGGGTATATTTACCGCCCGTACCAAAGTCGGATTGGTTAGTATAATCCTGTAAGGCTTGCTGGAAGAGGTGATTCTGAATATCACGTTCAGTAACGTTATCGTTAGTTTCTGAAAGGGCTTGATAGAGATTGTCGTAATTTAGATTAGAAAAACTAGCACCAGAGAATTAGTCCATAATTGCGAGTCCAAAACTGACTATCAGAGGTAATTGGCTGAGTGAGTTAGGGTTTACGATGGGTAGCAACATCACTCTCACCCGCCAAGCCGGACAGTGGATTATCCGGCTAGCTGAGGAATAAGGTAGATAAGCCCCCCAGAACTTGCTAGATTCTAAATCGCAGACATTAATCTATAGTAGAAATATTAAATCTATATTGCTCCGGTATCTTGGTTGGGTAACTATCAAGACTAACTCCCCAAGGAGAAAATTCCAAATAAAATAAACTTTCATTCCATAAACATAATTTGCATAAAACTGCTATTTCTTTCAAATGGTTGAGTATCTCATGATCATTATTCTTGCATGCTTCTTGCACCAGAATTTCAAGATCTTCTAGAAGTGACACTAAATCATCAGAGTTCATAAAAACAGATGGTGATGCGTCATCAATATTCCAAATTATCTTAAATTTATCCGATTGATTTTCCCTTTCTAGGTAACGAGCATTGCGTTCATGAAAGGTTCGGTATAATACTTCATTCTCATTATCACCATTAGATGATTTTATTAAGCTAATTAATGGCATAAAAATCCTATCATTTATAATGAGCCAGGGAATACATTGATTAAGTTACCTTTTTTATCGGTAATAATGGTAATAACAGACGTACCTTTTCCACTTTGATCAACACCAATAGACTTACCTGTATCAACCTGCCTCACAAATTTATCAGTTTCAACTTTTCCGCCTATTTGAATTGGATTATAAACAGTTTTATTAACTATATCAGGTCGTTGTAATACT
Organism: Proteus terrae subsp. cibarius; assembly: GCF_011045835.1. Lineage (NCBI taxonomy): Bacteria > Pseudomonadati > Pseudomonadota > Gammaproteobacteria > Enterobacterales > Morganellaceae > Proteus > Proteus terrae. The sequence goes on along the minus strand of NZ_CP047349.1, from coordinate 1,481,004 downwards.
CTTTAACCTCATTATTTGTAACAGTAAAACGGCTTTTATTAGGCACACTAGCATCAATACCATGTTTACCCATCGCATAGTCAAACCCTCTTATTTTACCATTATCAAATGTTACATTTGCGACATTCACTCTCGATTGTGTAATTCCCGGATTTTCTGGAGAAATAAATTTATCTTTACTTACATTCAGTTGTTTTACAACAGGAATACTCGTTTGCTTATTAGTTGTTCCTTTACCACTTCCACTATTAATCATTCCGGGAAGTGCCATCGCTATCAAACCGGCTGTTTCTGGTTCAAGCCCCATTGCCTCTAATCGTTTAGCCCACTGATGTTCGACTGTAATCCCTGTCGCATCCATACTCAACATATACACTGCAGGCAAATAATCACGAAAATCATCAGGCAACGATTTATCTGCTGCAAGATGTTTTATTGCTGTATCGAAAGCATTCCATTGTTCAACTAAATATCCATACTGCTGTTTACACTGCTCTGGTGAGGTTGAACAGATTTGCTTTATCTCTTCCTGTTGCCGAATATTGGCATCAACCATATCACGAATAACTTGCTGACATTCTTCACCGACACAAGTTCTTGCTTTATGCGCAAAATTTTCTAGTTGATTGGTGCTCAACCAATTATTCTCAACCACCACTTTCCCAGCTTGGGCGGCATTGGCAACGCCTGTGCTATTATCGCTGATTAAACCGCCGACAATACCGGAAGTTAACGTTGCCCATGCACTTATATTCTGCTTTTCAGTTTCGGTGAGTTCTTCGGGGGTTTTGCCATAAAGTGAGTGCGATAAAATACCCACTGTTTCCCCTGTCATTGCGCCAGAAGCTTGCACTAAGGCATTCTCGCCTTTTGCCAATGCAAGGCCTGCATTCAGTAATGCCGTGCGCTATCATGCGCTGAATATCACTTTCAACACTGTTACCTTGAATTTGGTTTTTCACTTCGTTGGCAAGATAAGGCGCGGAACCATTAGCAATCGCGGTAACAATATTGTTGCCCATGACACCTTGCGTAAATGCGGTGATGGCTTGGATTGCGTGGGTGTATTTACCCCGTGCCAAAATCGGATTGGTTAGTATAATCCTGTAAGGCTTGCTGGAAGAGGTGATTTTGAATATCACGCTCAGTAACGTTATCGTTAGTTTCTGAAAGGGCTTGATAGAGATTGTCGTAAGCGGTATCAGAAAGATTATCGAGTTTTGAATCAGCTTTCGCTTGGTTCGTACCACGAATAGTGTCCACCGTGGTTGCTAAGTCGATAACCTGCGCCCCAATTTCGCCCACTAATTCAAATATCTCGTCAGCTTAAAGCGAATATAGATATTGAAATTAGCCCCAAGTTTGAAATGGGTGTTCATACCTTATTAGTCAAGTTGAATAGTTGATTATTCGGTTGGCTGAATGAAAGTAAAGTCACAAGATGGATCCCAACTGAACCTTGGGATCCACGATAGCGTTCAACTTAACTACTTTTTTCTGGTTTTATATATAAATATCTTTCATCTAATTCAAGATTGAGTTCATTCACTATCTCTATGACTTGGTTATACTCATCTTTTGTTATTTCTACACCATAATCTGCTATATGATCACATAATGTTTCAAATGCTAAAATATTTTCTGAATGATTTATGTACTCTAAATCAAAGTCAACTAATGATGCATCTAAACGCCCTTTTAATTTGTTACCAAAAGATTGTATTTTCTGATTAACACCCATACTTGTTACCTAATCATTTTATTGGTTTCAGAGAACCTGGTTGCGATGTTTTATCAGGAAAAGCAGTAACTACTTTACCATTTGCTGGCTCGTAAATTACCCTCATACGTACTCCATCACGAGTTTCCCATGCCACCCATCTAGCTGGTCTTCCCGCTTTTGTATATAAACCGCCAGTTCCTGATTGTGCATACCACTGAGTCGTTGGTGATGTCGCTATATCACCAATTTCATGTATTACTTTTTCTGCTGGCCAATTAGATGGAAAAGTTGTTTTCCCTGGATTACCAGGGAACAAGTGGCCACCTTGAGTTGGGCTTTCTCCATATAGTATATGCAGCTTCGCCTCTGGAGAGAGAATATCAATATAATTTGTATTAGGATCAACTTTTCCAACAATATCTTTATAAGGTAACAAATCCGCATTGTATTTAGTATCACCTTTCTCTACCTTTGTAATACTTTCAATTTCTTTGGGACTATATACCCCGTTTTTATCTACAGCCCATTTACTACCAGCGCCTAATTCAGCACTATTATTTGAGCCTTTTGGTGGTATCAGCTCTAGCTTAACTCTAGGTTTTGCAATATCTTTCCCAAATTGCTTAACCAATATGCCTGAATTTACAACCGCTGATACTCCGCCAAAGGCATAAATAGAACCAACATACATCCCGGCTCGAACACGCGCTTCGTTATCGGGATAACCAAAGTTTTTAAACGCTTCCGTATAAGACTCTAACAGATTAAACGCTTGCTGTGCTTCCGATGATGTCTAGTTCAACAAACGCTCGATTTCTTGATAACCTGCTTGCGCTGTTTTTGGGTTTTGATACGTTAGATTTACATAGGTGTCTATCGCCTTAAATGCATCTTTTCTGGCTGCGGTACATTCTGGTGAGGTACCGCCAACACAAGCATCAAGCACAGCTTGTGTTGTATTTATATCTTTAATCCGTAACTCAGCCAGTTTCAGTTGTTCAACTTCAGTTATATTTCCTTGACGCTCTTTAAGCTCCAACGATGTTTTTTGGCGATGGTCTGAGTTATTTAAATAATTATTCTCAACCACCACTTTCCCTGCTTGGGCAGCATTGGCAACGCCTGTGCTATTATCACTGATTAAACCGCCGACAATCCCAGAAGTTAACGTTGCCCATGCACTTATATCCTGCTTTTCAGTCTCAGTCAGCTCTTCGGGGGTTTTGCCATAAAGTGAGTGCGATAAAATACCCACCGTTTCGCCTGTCATTGCGCCAGAAGCTTGCACTACTGCATTCTCACCTTTTGCCAACGCAAGACCTGCATTGAGTAATCCGTGCGCTATCGTGCGCTGAATATCACTTTCAACACTGTTGCCTTGAATTTGGTTTTTCACTTCATTGGCAAGATAAGGCGCGGAACCATTAGCAATCGCAGTAACAATATTGTTGCCCATGACACCTTGCGTAAATGCGGTGATGGCTTGGATTGCGCGGGTGTATTTACCCCCCGTACCAAAGTCGGATTGGTTGGTATAATCCTGTAAGGCTTGCTGGAAGAGGTGATTTTGAATATCACGCTCAGTAACGTTATCGTTGGTTTCTAAAAAGGGCTTGATAAAGATTGTCGTAATTTAGATTAGAAAAACTAGCACCAGAAAATTAGTCCATAATTGCGAGTCCAAAACTGACTATCAGAGGTAATTGGCTGAGTGAGTTAGGGTTTACGATGGGTAGCAACATCACTCTCACTCGCCAAACCGGACGGTTGATTATCCGAATGGCTAAGAGGAAGTGATAACATTAACGAAGATCCCATTATAAGTTGGGATCTTTAGCAATTAAATAATGATAAGCTCACCATGTCGATCAAAAGGCACATTCAGATCATAGTGACGAGTATAAGCATTAACTATATGCCTTAAATAACTATTTAGCTCCCATTCTGTAGCTTCTATAATTTCTTCATTTTCATCATAGTGATAAATTCTATTAGGATCATCAGTTGCTGTAAGTAAAAAATAGTACTGAGTATAACTTTCCAATGAGATAAAAAATGATTTTTGTTTTATTAAATCATATCGTTGGTCTGTAGGTAGCTCATATCTCAGTGCATCTTGATATAACATAGCTCCTCTAACTGTTTGTCTACTTCTATAAAAAACTAAAGGATCATCACCAAACAGCCCCCCACTACAACGACCAATACTCGTTAAAAAATCATATAACTGATCTTTTACTTCAATATCATATAAACGCTCAATTTTCTGAATTTCATCTACTGAGTAACCTCGCATATAGCTAACATCAATAGGTAACTCTGGATAAACCGAGTGTAGAAATTCGATTAATCTTATATTCATAGCATTATTAATTTACGTTAAAATATCTAAAATAGTTCAAAGCTTGAAATTTCATTCTAAAAAAATCATTTTAGTTTATTTTCTTTTATGTATAACATTCCAATACCTAACCCCATAATTGCACCTCCACCAATACTTACTTTTAATGCTTTTTTTATTTCATTAACTTTAAATGAAATTGAGATATCTGAATAAAAATAAAAAAACACCTCCACTAAAAAATAAAAAATCATTACACTTATAAATGAAACAAATATAAACATAATCATTAACACTATAAGAAGAAAAATTATTTTCACTCTTTTTTCTCCTCTTCACCTTTTTTTTGTATATAAAAAACACCTAATTCAGATATACCACTACTACTTAAGTTACCTGCTCCAGAAGAAATTTTACTTTCGGATACTTCCTGCATAATATAAGACCTTCCCTTAACCTCTAACTCTGAATATTTTCTCAACACTTCATTAAATCCGGGATTATTGCCTTTTGTTATTATTTTACCAACCCAATTAGTTACAGGTTTTACTATAAAATTACCTAATCCATGCCCCATTAATGCTCCACCTCCTGTCGTGATTGCCCCCATTGTTGCACTTTCATCATTTATTGTATTCGTCAATGCTCCTGCTGCTGCATTAAAGAAAACCGGACAGTTGATTATCCGATTGGCAAAGAAGTGAGGGGGTAAGGGAGACTCCTGTGAATGCAGGGATCTATTATCAATAAAAATTATCGTCTAACTGACCTTCAGATTTTAATATCTCTAAAAATCTTTTATAGGCGGTGTCATCTAATTCAAGCAAGTCATCTAATAATGATTCTTCGATTAAAGCCCAATGATGGACGCTCTTTGCATCATCATTTGAAAAAAAGACTGTTTTAAAATCTAATTGATTATCAATGATTTTTACTTCATCAGCTTTATATGTTTGCAATCCGCCATAATTAATAGGCATTCCATAAAAATATGTTTCATCATCAAACCAATAAATAGCAAAAATATCAACAATAGAGCCATCTGATTCTTGTATCTTCATTTAACATTATCCTTTATTGTATCCACCACTTGTTTTGGATCTTGTTGCATCCTCTGAGGTGACGTGATTTTCATATCATAAGCCTTACCAGTCGTTGAATTAAACTGATAATGTATAGTTATTGTTTGTCCATCTGGGAGTTTATGTTTTGCTTCCATTTTTTGAAAACCGGCGCTAGTAGGGAAACGAGGATCTTTATTCATATTTAGTAATTTACTTCCCAGAATTGGATTAGCTTGAACCTCTTTCCAAAATGTTTGCTCATTAAGATCCCTTGGTACTGCTGTTTGTTGTCCAGGCTTCGCCGTTGATATTTTTTCTGCATTTATAATCAGCTGTTTATTATAAACTGAGTTAGCTTCTTTCTGACCAAAATTTTTAGTATTGTTTGAATTCTCGCCAATTCTATTTAGAGCATTTTTTTCTGATTCTAACTTGCTGTTATTGATTCGTTTATCTGTTGTTCCACGATTACCTTTACCACTTCCACCATTAATCATTCCGGGAAGTGCCATCGCTATCAAACCGGCTGTTTCTGGTTCAAGCCCTATTGCCTCAAATCGTTTAGCCCACTGATGTTCGACTGTAATCCCTGTCGCATCCATACTCAACATATACACTGCAGGCAAATAATCACGAAAATCATCAGGCAACGATTTATCTGCTGCAAGATGTTTTATTGCTGTATCGAAAGCATTCCATTGTTCAACTAAATATCCATACTGCTGTTTACACTGCTCTGGTGAGGTTGAACAAATTTGCTTTATCTCTTCCTGTTGCCGAATATTAGCATCAACCATATCACGAATAACTTGCTGACATTCTTCACCAACACAAGTTCTTGCTTTATGTGCAAAATTTTCTAGTTGACTGGTGCTCAACCAATTATTCTCAACCACCACTTTCCCAGCTTGGGCAGCATTGGCAACTCCGGTGCTATTATCACTGATTAAACCGCCGACAATCCCTGAAGTTAACGTTGCCCATGCACTTATATTCTGCTTTTCAGTTTCGGTGAGCTCTTCGGGGGTTTTGCCATAAAGTGAGTGCGATAAAATACCCACCGTTTCGCCTGTCATTGCGCCAGAAGCTTGCACTACTGCATTCTCACCTTTTGCCAACGCAAGACCTGCATTGAGTAATCCGTGCGCTATCGTGCGCTGAATATCACTTTCAACACTGTTACCTTGAATTTGGTTTTTCACTTCATTAGCAAGATAAGGCGCGGAACCATTAGCAATCGCGGTAACAATGTTGTTACCCATCACACCTTGCGTAAATGCGGTGATGGCTTGGATTGCGCGGGTGTATTTACCCCCCGTGCCAAAATCGGATTGGTTAGTATAACCCTGTAAGGCTTGCTGGAAGAGGTGATTTTGAATATCACGCTCAGTAACGTTATCGTTGGTTTCTAAAAAGGGCTTGATAAAGATTGTCGTAATTTAGATTAGAAAAACTAGCACCAGAAAATTAGTCCATAATTGCAAGTCCAAAACTGACTATCAGAGGTAAGTGGCTGAGTAAGTTAGGGTTTACGATGGGTAGCAACATCACTCTCACTCGCCAAACCGGACGGTTGATTATCCGAATGGCTAAGAGGAAGTGATAACATTAACGAAGATCCCATTATAAGTTGGGATCTTTAGCAATTAAATAATGATAAGCTCACCATGTCGATCAAAAGGCACATTCAGATCATAGTGACGAGTATAAGCATTAACTATATGCCTTAAATAACTATTTAGATCCCATTCAGTAGCTTCTATAATTTCTTCATTCTCATCATATTGATAAATGATATTAGGTGTAACTGATGCTGTTAAAACAAAAAAGTATTGAGTATAACTTTCCACTGCAATAAAAAATGGTTTTTTATCTAATAAATCATATTGTTGAATAGCAGAGAGTTCCTCTCTCATTCCTGATTGCATCAATATACTTCCTCTTATTGTTTTTTGATTTCTATAAAAAAGAAGAGGATCATCGCCAAAAAGACCACCACTACAACGCCCTATACTCGTTAAAAAATCATATAACTGATCTTTTACTTCAATATCATATAAACGCTCAATTTTCTGAATTTCATCTACTGAGTAACCTCGCATATAGCTAACATCAATAGGTAACTCTGGATAAACCGAGTGTAGAAATTCGATTAATCTTATATTCATAGCATTATTAATTTACGTTAAAATATCTAAAATAGTTCAAAGCTTGAAATTTCATTCTAAAAAAATCATTTTAGTTTATTTTCTTTTATGTATAACATTCCAATACCTAACCCCATACTTGCACCTCCACCAATACTTACTTTTAATGCTTTTTTTATTTCATTAACTTTAAATGAAATTGAGATATCTGAATAAAAATAAAAAAACACCTCCACTAAAAAATAAAAAATCATTACACTTATAAATGAAACAAATATAAACATAATCATTAACACTATAAGAAGAAAAATTATTTTCACTCTTTTTTCTCCTCTTCACCTTTTTTTGTATATAAAAAACACCTAATTCAGATATACCACTACTACTTAAGTTACCTGCTCCAGAAGAAATTTTACTTTCGGATACTTCCTGCATAATATAAGACCTTCCCTTAACCTCTGACTCTGAATATTTTCTCAACACTTCATTAAATCTGGGATTATTGCCTTTTGTTATTATTTTACCAGCCCAATTAGTTACAGGTTTTACTATAAAATTACCTAATCCATACCCCATTAATGCTCCACCTCCTGTCGTGATTGCCCCCATTGCTGGAAGAGGTGATTTTGAATATCACGCTCAGCAACGTTATCGTTGGTTTCTGAAAGAATTGATGAGTACCACAGGCTAACAAGCTAAGGTTATTGAGACGGAGTGATAGCCAAAAGAAAGATCCCAACATTTTGAGCTGGGATCTTAACATCATCTACGTAACTTATATTCTATAAACCACATCCCTATTCCAACTATTGGGCCTGTGATCAAACCTACTCTGAAAGCCTTTTCTACATACTCAAGTGAAAAAGTAAATTCTCCACTTACAAACCATCAAATTAGGCATTTACCAATAAAAAAGATATTATAATTATCAGAAACATGGCAAGCCCACATACAATGCTCATTATAACCACGAATATTAATTAATTATTTTTTATTCTCATCCATTTTTTCCTTAAATTCTTTAATTTCCTCTTGTATCAGAGTATTTGTTGTTTCAGTTATACCAGCAGCTCCCATATTTCCCAAAATACCAGGCAAAGGATAGGGTTTCATATCTTTCGAAAGTCCATATAATCCTTTTATAGCTCCACCTTGCAATTTAGAGTTATATTTAGGATCCCAACCTCCTGTTTTCCACAATTTATATTGATTCCATCCATAACTTATAGGCTTATTGTTATTTTCTGAAAGGGTTTGATAGAGATTGCTCATAATTTAAATTAGAAAAATATACTAATAAAATAATGCCAAAGAATTAGTACTAAATCATTAGTCCAAAACAAAATATTATAGATAATTAAATGAATTTACTAAAATTTATGCCACCTATACACCTACAACCTTCATCACCACAGGGCAATTGCCTTCGGCAATTCAACATAACACTCGATAATTATGTCTTGCGCCCTTTGGTGATAATAATTACAGACTGATGTTTGGCTGAACACAACAAAATTAATATCTATTTAATGATTGATTTAGCTGCTCAATGTTTATTTTCCCAATAATTCACAAATAGATGAATACCACTAAAACTCAAACCAAACACTCCCCCAAAAATAATCGGTTTTTTTAAAAAAAATATATCAATGTAAAAAATACCTAATTTCATATAATGAATAAATTCAACAATAAAACCAAGCAATAAGAATGTAATAAAAACCAGTACAAAATAACAAAAAAATAATATTAAAAAATAATTAATTACTTTCATTTTCGTTCTCTATTGTGATTTTCTTCAATACTTCGCTAGTCTCTTTATTTAAATATTCTGAACCCGCGGATCCAAGAAGGCTACCTATAATTCCAGGCATTGGCGATACACTCGGCGGAGCTGTAATTGATGGCATTACAACTAATGGGCGATCTTTAAGCCCGCTAGACCAAGGATTAAATTTATTATCAAAATGATGAGTTAACCATTTTGTGCCTCCATAGCCGAATGTTGAACCAACTAATGCGCCTCCCATTGAGACCCAAGGTGATTCTCCATCAATTAAACTTGAAACACCCGCACCAGTTGTATTGGTTGTGAGCGTTCCCCAATACCCCATTCCTGATGTTATTCCTCCTGTTAACAAAGAAGAACCAAAGCTTGCATAACTAAAGCTCGCTTTTGGGTCTGTGTTAATATTATGCACCTGCATGGCTAAATTTGCTGTGCCCGTAGTTGTTACACCTACTACACGGCTAGCAACAGTAGTGCTACCTAACCAACTCGCTACATAAGGGCTAATAGCCTTACTCATTATAGGTAAACCTAATGCTGTCGTTGCAACAACGGCTCGTGGAATATTATTACCACGCTGTAATTCACTATAATTTTCAATGATAGGATCCAGTTTTCTGATACTATATTCAGCAATTGATTTGCAATGAGCATTACAATCTGCTGATTGAATAAGTAAAATTAATTCATCTTGTTGTTGAACCAAATGTTCTTTAGTGATCCTAGTTTCTATCGCTTTTTGCTGTTGTTCTGCATCGACATTATTTCCTAATTCAACTAAATGTTTCTTTTCCTCATCTGTAGAAGCAAGATAATACTTTTCAAGCCATGAAGTTATTTGTTTGGCTGTTAAATAATTATTCTCAACCACCACTTTCCCAGCTTGGGCGGCATTGGCAACACCTGCACTATTATCGCTGATTAAACCGCCGACAATCCCTGAAGTTAACGTTGCCCATGCACTTATATTCTGCTTTTCAGTTTCGGTGAGCTCTTCGGGGGTTTTGCCATAAAATGAGTGCGATAAAATACCCACTGTTTCCCCTGTCATTGCGCCAGAAGCTTGCACTACTGCATTCTCACCTTTTGCCAACGCAAGGCCTGCATTGAGTAATCCGTGCGCTATCGTGCGCTGAATATCACTTTCAACTGTCCACTCCCAACTGACTATTCTTGGTAAGAAGCTGAAGGAGAGTAAAGTCACAAGGTGGATCCCTTTGGGATCCACAATAGCGTTCGAGATTGTAATTTAATTTTCGTACTTAAAATCTATATTAATTTTCATTGTTTCTAAATCTAAAGTTACTTCACAGCCTTTCCAAATAGGTAGATCATTAGTTAAATTATGTTCTATATAATAATTTCTCAGTTCAACCAAATTGTGGAGCATATGTGTATTTGCAACACCACCAGCTGTAAACCATTTCAATGAATTTTCATTGTCAAGATAATCATATTCATATTCACATGTATTACCTTCAACTGATAAATTAGCCCTCATATTTATCTTTTTAGCCTCATTAGGAGCTATGTTATACAATAACGTACCTATATTATTATATATTTCCTGATCTGTTTTCATTTTTCACCTTTAGAGTCATTAATAAACGTCCTTTCTATAGGGGGCTCATTTCCTATTTTGTATGTAACGTTAATACTACTTGGCCTATCACTATTCCTTATATATACAGGCTCTATCTTAACGCTTGTCTCTTTATTATCTTTTAACGATCTTGCCCATATATTCTCCATTTTTTTCCATTCACTACGATTTAAATTAGAATTCATTGGCACCATGTTTATTTTTTCACCTAGTCCTGAAAATCTTGTCGCGATTAAATGTCCACCATCATCCCCAGTTTCACCACATTTACCAACTTTACATTGCTGGTAACCATTTCTATCACTTTTATTTAATTCTTTATTCCAATTTCCTTTACTACCAGAGACTTGTTTTCCTGGTTCTATGTTATTCAGAGACTCTTTATTATCTCGTTCTGGTGTCTGCTTTTTATTATTCTCATTACTGTTCTGCACAATAAATTTAAGACACTTTTTTGAAGGAGTTTTCATACTCCACTGGCGATAATTTGCGATTCGCCGTGTGTAAGCGCATTACGTTATAATAATGCAGGTAATCCAACACATCCTGCTTCATTTCCTCTCGTGTTGAATACGTTTTTTTAAATAACCAATCATGCTTTAAACTCCCAAAAAAACGTTCAACAACCGCATTATCCCAACAGGCTCCGACATCTCCTTGGCTTGGGCGCATATCATAGCTTTTCAATAAAGCTTGATAATGGCTTCCCGTATATTGACTCCCTCTATCACTGTGAAAAGCACAGCCTTTTGAGGGATAACGTAGGTTATAAGCTTTCATTAAGCCCTTATTTATCAATGTATTATCAATACATGTCGACAGATGCCAGCCCACGATACACAAGAATATAAATCCATCACTATCGCCAGATACAACCAACCTTCTGGGGTTTTTAAGTAGGTGATATCCCCCGCCCAGACTTCGTTCGGTGCCAATGGATTAAAGTTCTGATTGAGCAAGTTATCCGCTGTGGCTATCACTTTATTTTTAGGGGGATTCCTATGCCGTTTTCGTTGCTTAACAACCAGTCCTAACAGGCACATCAACTTTCGCGTTCGATAATCACTGATGGCATACCCTTCTTTGCGTAATTGAGCGCCTAACATACGGTAACCTAAGCTGTTTCGGCTCGCGCTTTAGCCGTTTGATGCAACGCGTGAGTCTGCTCATCCAACGCCCTTCTTGGTCGTTTGAGCCAAGCATAAAACGTTGAACGCCCGAGCTTCATCACGCGACATAAATGCTTAACCGGATATTGCGTTAGGTGCTCTTGAACAAACCAGTACCTTAGAGCAGTTCCTTCGCAAAGAAGGCGCTCGCCTTTTTAGGATTTCTTCTCCATTTTCAATAACTTATTTTCTTTACGAAGAGCAAGTAACTCTTGACGCTCAGTAAGGGTGAGCGCTCCAGGCTGACCGTCCTTCTCGTATCGTTTACGCCATGAATAAAGGAGTTTAGTGGGAATATCGAGTGCTTTGGCGGCTTGAGGAACGGTGTGCCCTTGCTCGAGGATTAAATTAACGGCTTCTTTTCGAAAGCTTTCAGTGTACTGCTTTGAGGTTTTTCGTTTCATATCGACATCTTATTTTAAAGGTGAATATATTCCTTTATCAAAGTGTCCACATTTATTAAAGCACAACAGTTTTATATTTTTATTAAGAAAGGAATCAAAAGGTTATCATCACCGCAGGGTAAATAGCCTCCGGCAACTTAACATAATACAGAGGGATTATGCGCAGTTGATACTACCCAACCAGGCACAATCAGCATTATGTCTTGCGCCCTTTGGTGATGATAATATTACCTTTCTTTTCGTATCAGAAGATCGTATTTACCAAACTCAGGGAATTTATCGTAATTACCTGATATATCAACCATCGTCTGACTTTCTTCCAGTTTATAAGGGTTAAACTGTTCTTCTCTGACAATAGTATTGCCGTCTTCATTAAAAATATAAGTTGTGCCACTTGATACGTTCAATATTCCCGCTCCTTCACCTTCATTTTCAGCAAACTCACGGTGAACTGCCATAGACAAAAATAATCTACCATCATCAAGCAACCTGAAGTTATACAATAAATACTCTCTTAACTCCTGATCTAAAAAACTAACACCAACCCATCCTTTATTTTTCATTACCTCAACAAAACATGAGGGTTTTACATCAGAACCAATAAGTGCCGTGTATGACTCACCAGCTATATGTTTTTTTTGGGCTTTATTTTCAGACCATACATCAATAGGTTTATTCTTCGCTCTAAACCATGATTTACAATAAAATATTTTTTGCTTCATGGGTAAATTTTCCCGTTAGTATCCCTGATTATTACTCCTGCTTTATCTGCAGCATCTAAAACTGATTGAGGGATTGGTTTTATTTGGGGAGGTATTTCTAAAATATTAGATCCACGCAATGTATCACCAGCCAAGGACCCACTGGATGGAACCTTAGATATCGTTGCCCCTGCCGGATATTTATTCACCGCCTCGCGAATATAGTTTTTCGCGGTTGTTTCAGTGATCTCAGAAAACTGAGTGAACTTACGGGATACAATTTCACCTGTAGCTGGGTTATATGAATCAACACGGTAATAGCCACTTCCGTCCGGTTTATTCACATACAGTTCATTATACGGGTAGTTTTTAGACTGCTCAGCATTAAATTTATTACCCGCCTGAATATCCTGCAACCATTTAGGCTTACCACTGGCAACCGCTGAACCTTTCTCGGCCAAAACAGAGCCTTTTTCAACCGTTGTCAACGCTTTCGCCGGCGTTAAAATAGTTGTCAGCATTCCGGCCAGATTTTCCAGCGCTTTCTGATCACCCTCGGCGGCTTTATTAACCGTATCTTTTACCGCCTCCCAACTTTCTCCGCTGGTGAGTGCATTCACCGCATTTGAAACAGCCTGATCTTTTTTATTTAAGTCACTTATTGCCTGCTGACAATAACTGTCCCCCAGACCACAGGTAACAACCGCCGCAGTGGCATCAAAGGCTGAGTCCCCCGCAAATAAGGCGACATCACCGGTTTCAGCAACCGCATTCAGTATACCGTTAGTCACCTGTGATGCCAAATTTTCACCCAGAGTCTCCCTGACCTGCTGCTTCCACCACTCATTACTCTGTTTCAGGGATTCGCGGGTTTTATCTCCGGTCAGTGAGTTATTCTCAACCACCACTTTCCCAGCTTGGGCAGCATTGGCAACTCCGGTGCTATTATCGCTGATTAAACCGCCGACAATCCCTGAAGTTAACGTTGCCCATGCACTTATATTCTGCTTTTCAGTCTCAGTCAGCTCTTCGGGGGTTTTGCCATAAAGTGAGTGCGATAAAATACCCACTGTTTCCCCTGTCATTGCGCCAGAGGCTTGTACTACTGCATTCTCACCTTTTGCCAACGCAAGACCTGCATTGAGTAATCCGTGCGCTATCGTACGCTGAATATCACTTTCAACACTGTTGCCTTGAATTTGGTTTTTCACTTCATTGGCAAGATAAGGCGCGGAACCATTAGCAATCGCAGTAACAATATTGTTGCCCATTACACCTTGCGTAAATGCGGTAATGGCTTGGATAGCACGGGTATATTTACCCCCCGTACCAAAGTCGGATTGGTTAGTATAATCCTGTAAGGCTTGCTGGAAGAGGTGATTTTGAATATCACGCTCAGTAACGTTATCGTTAGTTTCTGAAAGGGCTTGATAGAGATTGTCGTAAGCCGTATCAGAAAGATTATCGAGTTTTGAATCAGCTTTCGCTTGGTTCGTACCACGAATAGTGTCCACCGTGGTTGCTAAGTCGATAACCTGCGCCCCAATTTCGCCCACCAACTGTTGTTTTTGTTGGCGATTTTGCTCTTTTTCTTTGTCAAAGATTTTATTTAACGTGCTGTGAGCATTATCGGTATCTTGGCTTAATTGCGCGATATCTTGCTGTTGATTGTCGCTATCACGCACTGTCCATGTCCCTTGTGATACCGCAGATTGAGTGGTGTTTTCAGCGCTATCACTATGGTTGCCTGCCATAGCTAATGCATGGCCCATATTCGCCAGCATATTCCCTTCAACGCCACCTGAAGTACTTACACCACCAGATTGATGCTCAACTTTATATTCTGCGTAATTATGGATATCACTAAAGCCTAATGTACCTGTATCTAACTGATTATTTTTTGCATCAGCTTTACTGCTGATCACCGCACCATCAAGCTGGGTATGTTTACCCACGGTAAGATCAAATCCTTGATTGCCTGCAAATAAGCCGGTTTGTTCTTCCACTGAACGGTATTTACTGTCCATTTTATCGCGACTAAACGAGATATTGGCTGAACCTCCCGGTGTGCCCATCACATTGACACTACCACCCACACTTTCGCTCGATTGCTTCGACTTGTAGTCATCTATGGATTGCTGGCTTTCAAGATGTAAATCCCCACCCACTTTCGCAATAACTTTATCACCTTGAGCTTGTGCGCCTTTTAGGGTTGTATCTTGACCACTTTGTAAGGTGAGAGTTTGCCCTGCATTTAGCGTCGTATTGGTGTAATAGGTGTGATCGCCCTCTTCAAATCCCTTACCTCGGCTACCATTGGCATTAATGTTAACGCCAACACCGCCAGAGCCCACTGTCACACCAACGCCAACAGAAGCGCTTTTACTTTCGTTTTTGCTGTCTGTTGTTTCTTGGTTTTGTGCTGACTGTAAAGTGATATCACGGGTAGCAATCAACGAGAGATCGTTGCCAGCTTGCAGTTCACTGCCCGTAACAGTGATATCGCCTGTTTCTTTACCTGTTGCGGTGATAGAGAGGTTTTCACCTGCACTTAAACTACTGCCTTGAGCAATATTTCGTTGGTGTATGGTTTCTGATTCAGACGAGCTTTTACCATAAGAAACATTAGCGCCAATTAATGTTGTGCTTTCATTATCTGTACCTGATTGGGCATTATCTAACGCTACAGCACCCACTGCTTGAGCCCCCGAAAGCCCAGCTTTGATACTTTGTAAGGTACTAATTTGGCTATCGTCAGTTTCTTTGGCGGCTTTGTATCCTGCAATAGCGCCATTAATGGCACTTCCTGCCGTACCGCTTAGGGCAACCGTCACACCACTTTGTTTACTTTTGGTTCGACTTAATTCGGTATAGCTATTTTCAGAAGAAGAAATATCAACAGAATCCCCAGTAAGAGATATCTCCTTTTTGGCAATCATTTCGCTGCCATCTATAGTGAGATTATCACCCGAATTTATGCGAATATTGCCCTCGGTACTGCCGATTACACTGCCTTTATAAGTAATCGCATCACTGTTATTCAGTTGTTCAAAAGTTGATTTTCCGACGGTAAAACCAATACCGCCAGTACCACCAATCCCTGATTTTTTGATCTTTTCTTCATAAGATTGGAACTCTAATTCTTGTGCCGTTGTTAGTGATAATTGATTACCTGCATCAAGATTAATATCTTGTGTTGCTATAATTTCACTGCCTTGTGCCGTTAAATTATTGCCTGCAGAAACCGAAATTTCATTCCCTTTTAATAGAGAGCCTGTTGCTTGTTTATTATGAATTTCAGCATGCGTAGTGCGTGTTTCCGATGAACCAAACGATTTGTCTTTTGTGACACTATGGGCAATTTGATCAATTGAGGAGTAACCACTATTTAGCGAAATATCATTACCTGCATGTAATCCTAACAGTCCTGTTGCTTGAATATCTGTTGCTGTAAGATGAATATCCTCACCTGATTGCAATGTAATATCACCCGCATAAAGGCGAGAGCCTATCTCTTCTTGCGTCGTTTTATGCAGATAGTTTTTACTATCCCAATCTATATTTTCTTGGCGAACCGTATTGATAGTTCCTAACTCAATATTTTCACCTGCATTTAATAAAACTCGACTATTACCACCGGCTAAAATATCTGTTGCCGTCAGTTCTAAGTTACGTGTTGCCTTTAATGCAATTTCGCCATCAGGCTCAGTTAAATAAATGGCAGCACCACGATTTATCCATTGATTAGTCTCGTCACCCTTTGTTGTTGCAGTACTAATAAGAGAATCACCGGCTTGCAAATTAACGCGACTCTGCCCTGCAATTTGGCCACCCTCATTTTTAATATCATGCAACGCTGTTAAATCAACCGTCTTTCCTTTTATAAGACCTTGGTTTATTAAATTATCTGTTGATGCTTGTAATCCATTTTTACTTAAAATAGTACCTTGGTTTTTCAGCTCTGGAATATTATTTAAAATAACTTCACTACCCGAAAGTAATGCGCCACTATTTTGCAAATCACCAGGTAATACTCTGGCATAAACTTGTGGCACCAACACTTTTTCAACGGAACCATTAGGTAAAGTGATTTCCCTGCTGGTTAATAGCACCATATCAGCCGTGATCATTGCCATTTGTTCTGGTGTTAGTGTTACACCCGGTTTAATACCAAACTCTTCACTAAAACGAATACCTGCATCCATCAATGCATGATATTGCTGCTCATTATCATTATGCCCATCTAAATATTGATTACCCGTTAATTGGATAATTTGATCGCGTACTATGCGTTGTTCATAGAAACCATCACCAATACGTTTATGTGTATTATTGTGATCAACAGATAATGCATTCTGCATATAATCTGAGCTTAACCACTCTCTTTTATTGGTAAAACGAGAGTCTGTTTCAACAATATATTGGCTATCTGTTCCTTTATTTAAGTTAAATAAACGATTCTCAGGTAATTTCAATATTGGTGCTACTGTTTGAATATTAACCTCAATAGTTTTATTTTCTGTTGGTTTATCTAATTGAGGTACTGTAATAATTTTACCAATAGGCTGTTGCACTAAAGGCTGTTTATCTACATGTTTTATTTCAGGTAGGATTAATTTTGGCTGATTAATTTCAGTTTGTTTAATTTCAGTAATAGAGACTTCATTACCTACTTTTAAAGCTTTATTTTCAGCTGTTTTTTGCTCAATAGTTCCATCAAGTTTTTTTGTCTCTATCTTCCCTGATAAGATAAAATCATTTTGTTCAGTCAATAAATTATCTTGATGTTGTGTTAACGACAATTCATTAGCTAATTTTTCGGTACTTTTATCTAAGGTAATAGAAGCAATATTTTCAGTATGAACATCAATATTCTTTTCTTTAATAGTTAGAAGACCAAATCTTGGCTTAGCCGATATAATAACTTCATCAGTTTTACTTGCTTCTGGACGTTTATCTGACGTTTGATTACTGTTTTCTTTATATTCTAATAAGCCCAATGGCAAATCAGTAACCACTTCAAACGGCCCATATTGAGAATGTGAAGTAGAGCTACTTTTTTTCTTACCTCCTCTACGCTTACCTGGGCGTTTATGCTTTATTGCTGTACCTTCATGGTATTCAATATGTTGCCCAGCAGTTTCCTGATTATTAATATGCATTTCATCAATAATCAGTTTTCCGCCAGCAATAATATGGCTATCTATATTATTTAAATTATCACCTTTTAGAGTGATATCTTTGCCCGCTAATATTAATGCGGGATCACGGTGTAATAATTTAGATTCTTCTGTAACGATATTATATTTAAATTCATAAAAATCTTTATATTGTCTACCATTAACATGTAATAAATGTTCACGCGTATTGATGTTGTACCAAATTTTTTCATCATCAGCGTCAAATTTATCACTACTGTAATCAACACCAAATTGATACATTGGAATTTCAGACACTTTTTCAGGATCACTTATTTTTAAATAGAGATCACGATTATTAATTTCTGAAATATGGGCAAACAAATTCCCATTTGCTTCAATTGATGCACTTTCATTATTAAGGACATCAGCAGCGATACTTTCTGGCAGATTTTCGGTATCAAAACCAGCAATTGCCATATCATCGCCACTATAAATCAGGGCATGATTACGATTATTTATCGTATTACTGAAAAGTTGTAAATTTTCACGAGATGCTAATACTGGCGCAATCTCATCAAGTTTCGCACTATTATCAAATTGCTGACTTTTTATATAAATATTATCGCCATATATACGACCACCAACTTGGTTATAGATTGTCGTTGCAATTAAGGAAAGTTTTCCCCCAAAGGCATCAATCAATCCTGTATTGTGCAGATTATCTGATACTGTAATCGCTAGATTTTTAGCACTCACTTCACCATTACGTTTTTCATACTCATCAGCACTTCTTGCAATACGTGCTGTAATGATCTCATTATTTTTTACAGGTTCATAATTAGTAAAGCTTGTTGCTTTCAGTGAAAGTTGCTCACCTGCATAAATAAATCCACGATTATCAATTCTTTGTTCTGAAGAAAATATTAATGAATCTTGAGCTTTAATTGTGGCATTTTCATCTAATACAAGAGCATTCTTGAGCTGAATTTCACTGTTACCTCCCGAGATAACGTCACCATCGCCGGTTAAATTTTCAGCCCATAAGCGAAGCTGTGACGTTGTAGCTAACAGCCCTTTTTTATTATCAATGGCTAAGTTATTTTTTGGTGATCCACCTATAGTTAATTCATTTGCAGAAATCAAACCACTTTGATTATTTAGTTTTTCTGCTGGTATTAATTTTAATAATTCACTCGCCTGAATAACACCTTGATGGTTAAGGAGTTCATTAGTTGAAATATGAATATTACTTGCCTTTAGTCCTAATTCATCATTTTGAGTTTGTTGGTTATCTAGTTTCTGAGCATTGAGGACTAACAAACCTTGAGATTGAACTTGCCCTAATTGGTTATTAAAACCTTGCTCCAACGTAATATTGGTATTATTTCCGCTAACAATACTTCCGTCTTTATTATTTACACTATTTCCTTGAATAAAAAGATCTTTTTTAGATAACAACGTTCCTTGTTGATTATCTAATACTTGTTTATTTAATTGAATATTAAGCTTTTCAATTGCTTGAATATGGCCTTTTTGATTATTTAAGCTACCAATATTTAATTGTGTTTCCGTACCACTAATTACGTTACCTTTAGTATTAATTAGTATTTTTTTATTTGTATTTACTGATAGCTGATCATCGGACTGTAATAATCCTTCTGTATTATCTAATTTTTGAGCACTAATTTTTAAAGTCGATTTTGCATATAATGTACCTTGATTATTCTGTAAATTAGCACTATTAATCGTTACCGCATTATTTGCAGTAATGCTACCGTATTGATTATCTAATATGCCGCTTTTTAGCCAAATATTATTAGAAGAAACTAAATTACCTTCACGATTATTGAATAGAGAATCACCATGATTTATTTTTAATAAACCCAAAGATGAGACTTTTCCTTGAAAATTATTTAGTTGGGAAGTTGTTAAATCTGTTTTTCCCCCAATAGTGACTAATCCCTGTTGGTTATTTATTTTTTCAAAGCTAGTTAGATCTAAATTTCCTACTACTGAAATTAATCCTTCCTGATTATTAAGTTGTTTAACTTTCAGGTTAAGATCATCTTTAGCAACAATACCTGAAGTTGCTTTATTATCAGTATTCTTTAATTCGCCATCAGCATAAATTGTTAATACTTTTTCCGCATAAATCAGACCTTGATTATTATTAACATCTTTTGTTTGTAATTTCAGCTTATCACTATTACTTGCAATAGTGCCTTTTGTGTTATCGAGTTGTTTTGCTGTAATATCAGCATATTGATCAGATGCAATCTTTCCAAAGTGATTAATCAAATCACCACTATTTATAACCAGTTTAGCTAAGGTACTTATTGTTCCATTTTGGTTATTAATTTTTTGTTGTTGTGCTTTAATGATTAAGTCATTTTTCGCAGTAATTACACCTTTCTTGTTTTCAATTTCTGCTGTGGTCAGATTTAACTTACCATATTGACTACCAAGCTGTGCTTGGTTATTAATCAATTTACCACTTGTGATATTAACGTTATCGTCCGAAACTAATCGTCCTTGAGTATTAATTATATCACCCGTTTTTAGTATCAACGGACCTTTACTAATAATACCTTTAGTCAAGGTTTGACTATTATCTAATTGATTACTTTGAGTATCTAACGAGAAATAGCCTGTCGAATAAAGTGTCCCTTTTTGATTATTTAGTGCTTGTGTTACTAATTTAAGGCCATTAGATTGACTGGCAATTTCGCCATTTTGATTATTTAATCCAAAACTATTAAGTAATAGTGATTTTGCAGAAAATAGATATCCAGACTGGTTATTTAATTTTCCCGTATATAAATTAAGTGTACCTTGGCTAATCACACCTGCATTAGATAAAGAGTTACTATTATCAAATTCATTATCATGAGTGGTAATAGTTAGATTATTATTAGCACTAATTAATCCATTTTGATTATTAATAGCCAGACTTTCAATAGAAACACTCTCTTGCAAGCTCCCTATTTTTCCTTTTTTATTATTAATATCTTGAGTAAAAAGGGATTGCTTTGCTGTCGATATTATTTTTCCATCTTCATTAATAAGATCACCTACATGGATCGTTAACTCTCCTTTGCTAACAATACCGCCATTCTCTTTTGTGTGACTATTATCAAAATGTTGATCATGGGTGTTAATTTCTACATTTTTTATTCCCGTGATTAAGCCTGAATTATTGATTATTTCACCACTATTGATAGTGATATTGTCAGACTGGCTAACTATTACACCCTGCTGATTATCTATTTTCTGTTTGTGGGTATTAATATCCAATAAGGAAAAAGCACTTATTAATCCTGAAGAATTAAATAATGATTGACTGTTTACTATTAATTTTTCAGCTTGGCTTGCTATTGTGCCTTGCTGATTATTAATTTCATTCAAAGATAGCTGATTATCTTTTTTGGCAATCAAACGACCCTGTTGATTATCAAAATTTTTCGCTGTAATTTCAATATTACCATGGCTAATAATACCTAGCTCATCAACTGTTTCATTATTACTGAGTGACTCTTTTAGTATTATTTTGAGTTCTTCTGATGCGTAAACTAATCCTTTGTTATTATTAAGCTGATTTCCTGTTAAGGTTAGATTATTTTGTAAACTAGCAAGTTTTCCTTGTTCACTATTTAATATATAAAAAGTTATCTTTGCTAAGCCTTCAGCACTTAAGTTACCTTGCACATTAAAAATATTACCTGCATTTAATAATAAATTTCCTTTGGTCAAGATCCCCTTATTATTCTTAGTATCGCTGTTATCAATATCATGATCTTGAGTATTAACAAGCATGTTTTTAAGAGAATAAATCAACCCAGATATATTATTTATAGCCGTTGAGTCTACCGTTAACATGCCATTATCAGCAGATATAATTCCATTATTATTAATTATTTTTTGCTGATGAGTATCAATATTCAGGTCAGTTTTAGCAATTAAATGACCTTTTTCATTATTTAATTCACCACTTTTTAAGATAATATTTTTTTGACTAACAATACCACCACTTTGGCTAGTATCAGTATTATTAATAGTATATTTATTGGAATCTAACTCTAAAGTACTTTGTGCTGATATAACACCATAACGGTTATCAATTTTATAGGTATTTAGTGTTACTGATGATTTTTCACTCCCTAAACGCCCTTTGTAGTTAATTAAATCACCCTGAGATAAAATACTGACACTATTTTTCCCAATAATTTCGCCTAATGTATTATTAAATTGGCCATTATTTTCAATCCTAATACTATCACGTCCTTCTATTTTTCCTTCTGTATTATCTATATTATTATCGGAGGTTACCGTGATAGCTTTATTTGAGGAAATCTGCCCCTGAGCATTATTTAAGCTGTTTGTCGTTATATCTAAAGAATGAGTGCTGGATATTTGACCTTGTTGGTTATTTAAATCTCCATCACTCGTAATATTAATTGTATTTTTACCAACTAATTTACCTTTAGTATTATCTATTGTACCGCTTTCAATCGTAAGGTTATGCTTACTAAAAATTTGGCTACTATTTTGTTGGCTTTGATTACTTAAATGTTCACCTTGTGTATTAATAGTAATATCATAAGCACTGATTGAGCCATCATCATTATTTATTGCTTTACTAGTAATAGATAAATTATTATTCAGACTACCTAAAATTCCTTGTTTATTAATAAGATCACTACTTTCTAATATTAATTTTTCACCAGAAACAATACGCCCTTTGGTGCTATCAATATTTCCACTAGTAATAGTTAATAACCCTTGTGCTTCAATACCTTGGTCGTTCTCTTTCGTAAAGTGATTGGCCAATTTATCACTTAACGTTAATAGCAAATTTTTAGAAGAAAAGAGATGGCCTTGAGTATTATCTAACGATAATCCTTTAAATGTTAAACTCGATAATTCACTAACAATTTTACCTGTATTGTTTTTTACAGTTTGGGTTGTTAAATTTATAGCTTGCTTAGCAAGTATTTGTCCTTGTTGATTATCAAGCTCTCCACTCTCTAGTGTTAATTTTCCTTGACTAACAATACCACCACTCTTTTTTGTCTCACGATTATTGATTATTTGCTGATGGCTATTAATTGTTAAATCTTTACCTGTAATAATTAACCCTTGTTGATTATTAATTTCACCCGTTTTTAAATCTACACCTTCAGTTAAACTTATTTTTCCTAATTGGTTAATCAAGGTAAATTTACCTGTGTTCAGATCTAACGTTTTTCCATCAATAATACCTTGCCCGTTATCTAGCCCTTCTGTTGTTAACAATACGGTTTTTCCGCCAATATCACCTTTATAGTTATCTAAAACACCCGTATTTAATTTTATTTTTTGACTGGCCTGAATACCTTGATTATCTTGTGTATCCCGATTAATAAGCTTTTGTTTATTAGTATTTATTGTAATATTTAATGCGTGTATTAATCCTGAAGTATTATTCCAGCCTTGAGTCTCAGCAGTAAAATTCGCCTCAGTTGCTATTTGACCTTTTAGGTTATTGACTGTTTTTCCTTGTAAGTCAATTGTTTTTCTGGCATTAATAACGCCTTGAATATTATTAATATTTCCTGTTAGTAAATTTAATGCAATACGGCTAATTATGCCGCCTGAATGCTGGGTATTTTGATTATTTAATGTATATCCTTTGGTATCAATCCACATGTTACTTTCAGATTGGATACTACCTTCACTATTATCGATACCTTTTGCTGTAAAATGGAGCGTATCTTGAGCAAGAATAATGCCTTTTTTATTATTCGCCTCGTTACTCAACATTATATTTAATGTATTCGCACCAATTTCACCTTGCTGATTGTTCAATCGACCTGCTTGGATTTGACTATCTTCAGACGTAATAATTTTACCTGAATGATTATTCAGCTCATTCATTAAGGTAAGTGAAATATTTTTTTCAGCCTGTACAAAACCTTTTGAATTATCTAATTGACCTGCATCGATTTTATTCTGAGCAGTTGCAATTAATTTACCTTCAGTATTGATCAAGTCTTGTTGCGTTGTTATAGCAAGATCATTATTTAATGTTCTGATTTCGCCTTGATTATTATTAATTATACTTGCTTTAAGCGTTAACTGATCTTGAGTCTGGATTTTACCTTGTTGATTACTGAGTGTTTGTTTAACTGTAATAAATGTTGTCTTATCTCCTGTTTGCTTTAAGGTCGCATTATCATGATTCAGATTAGTTGCAGTAATAGTTATATTATCAGCCTGCGTTGTTGCTTTTTCTAAATCAAGCAGTTGACCTTGTAAAGATAAGTCTCCTGCTGATAATAATGTTCCCTCTCTTCCAGAAAGATGCTGGGTTTCTATAGCTAATAACCCTTGTTTGGGTAAAGAAATAATACCTTGCTGGTTATTCAGTTCGGTTGTTTTTACTATTAATTGATTACCTAAACTTTGAATATTTCCTTTTTGGTTTTTTAATATTTGGTTGTTAAAAGTCAGCACACCTCGTGCGTTAATTTCACCTTGTTGATTATTTAACTCATTTGCATTGAAAGATAATTCACGAGAGCCTGTTTGTGTAACTTTCCCCTTGGTATTATCAATCAATTGAGGTGCCATAAGTGAAACCGTCTCACCTTTAATTTCACCGTGACGATTTGAGATATAAGTACCCGCATCAAGCACTATATTTTCAGCATTAACCTGAGCTGAGTCAGAAGTTACGTGGCCTTCTGCCGCTTTTACTTGCAGTGATTTACCCTGAGTATGACTATTTGAAAGATCAATACTCTTAGCATTAAAAGCAATATTACTACTACTTAAATGTTGGCCCGCAGAATTTAATTCGTCCTTTATATTTAATGTCAACGTTGCAGGTTTTGAGATATTACCTTTATTATCAACGCCAGCACCTAACTGGCTTTTTTTCTCTGCCAAATAGTTTTTAGCATCAATCTGAATATTTTCTTGTGCAAGAAATTTACCTGCTTCCGCTTGAGAAACAGTTCCTTTTGCATCAACTTGAATATTATTTTTAGCTTGTAACGTACCACTATTTGCTAAATGGTTTTCAACAGTAACATTTAGGTTTTGCTTACCAACGATAGATCCCTGATTGTTAAGGCTCGTTGTTTTTATATCTAATTCTGAATAAGATTGGATTTTACCACTATTAACTAACTGCCCATTTTCATTAAGAGTTAAACCACCAATATCAGCACCAATTTCTCCAGCATTATGTACACCTACACCATGCTCAGTACCAACAAGCTTTATTTTATTGGCATACATACCCCCAACCAGTGCAACATCAATTGCATAGTCAGTTTGTTTTTCAGCTTTATCATCTTGATTTACAATATTACCTTCGTTATCTAATATATTTTTCCCTGTCGTAATTTCTAATTTATTAGCTTGAAGACGTGAGTTTACTTCTACCGCTCGCGCTAAAATACGCGTGTAATCACTCGCTGTATCATTTAATCCATTTCCTGAAATAACAATTTTACCATTGTTAATTTCATATCCAGTGATTGCACCATCTTGCGTTAGTGCATTACCTGCAACTAATGTGGTATTTACTGCATTAATAAAGCCACAACCTTGGCAACTGATCCCTGCTGGGTTTGCAATAATAATTTCAGCACGTTGGCCTGCAACCTCAATAAAACCATTTAATTGGCTCGGATTTTGGCTATTAATTTCATTTAAAATAACTTTAGCTTCACCATTAACGAGCCAAGGATTGCCTGTTATCATTCCTGCTAACTGAGTTTGCGTATCTTGCAAACTGTTATTTAAAATTGCGCCCTTATTATCGACATCAAATTGTGTAAATTGGTTACGAGAAACACCATGTTGATTCGGTTGCTGAATGTTAACTTGAGCAAGCCCATTACTTGTTTGTAATACCGTTGCTTGTTGATTTTGGGGCGCATGTTGATCAGCAATAATTTGACTTGCTTGTGCTGAAAAACTCACTAATCCCTGCATTAACAGTAAAATAAAGGCCACACTATTAAGTGATGTACGAATAGGCGATGAAATAATATTATTTCGTTTATTATTTTCACCACTTGATTTAGTTAATTCAGAAACGACAACCATTAACTGTCGTGTACGATTATAAATAACGCGATAACATAATTTATTCATGTGTTAGACCCTTGCCATCAAGACAACAAAATTTTATTTGATTATTATTTTTTATTTAATATTTGAGTTAATTTTGTATTTAATAATTAAAATTAATACTAAATCCCAAATTAACATGATCCGTTTTAAAGCCATCAGGTTTAGATAATGGCGTGCCAATAAATGAATCATATTTTATTGTGGATGAAAATAACGAACCTTTTATACCCACAACACCACCAGCAAGATGTTTACCTAATAATCGAGGATTATCCGTATTTGTTTTTAACTCACCATAGTCCGCACCAAGGTAAATAAACTGTTCTGTTGCAGGATATCGCCAACTCAATGTATTTTGTAAAAACCAACCTTCATTTGCACTTAGCGTTCTTTCACCATCAAATCCACGAATAGACCAACGATTACCAATTGCAAATTGATCAATGGGGGTTAATGCATCGTGAGTCATTTGTTTGCGATAGCTTGCTTGGTATTTAAATTGCTGTTGGGCAATAGAGATTGGAATATCTAATTCAGCTCGCCACGTTAAAATATTCGCTTTATCTGTTGCATAGTAATTATCAAGATACTTTTCTTCGTAAGCCGCCATTGAACCAAACCAGCGAGTTCCTTTTTGGTAATTTATACTACCGTCCAAAGTCCCAAAGCTAAAATATTGACGATGAGAGAGATTCACTAGCCAATGGCTCACTCGTCGGCGTTGTATTTCAATTTCGGTATTATCAATATAATTTCGTAATACTTTGGCTTGAACACCATAACGTAATGTTGTTTTACTATTTTGATTACGAAAGAGAATGTATGACACACCTGCATTAACGCTATCACTTTCTCCTGAATAGAGGATATCTTTAATATGGCCTGCTACTGTCTGAGAGTAATCATATTTAGAGACGTTAATATCGAATAACCAATAGCCAAAAGGCACTGAATAATGCGCCATAATATTTTGATTATTCTTACTACCAACAAAGTCTAAATCACGTTCTGTTGATAAATAGAACAAATCACTCAGCGCTAAAGGATTATCTAGTGCGAACATTAAACCACCTTGATAACGCCCTGTTGCAGGTGATCCGGCATCATTTATCCACAATGAAGTATGCCAGAAACGAGATTGTGTTCGCTTTATCACAATGTCGCTTTCGCCTGCATTTTCACCTGGCTTAATTTCCATTTCTGCACTAACAACCGGTAATCGTTGCAGATTTTCTAACCCTTGTTCAATATCTCGTAAATCGAGTAGTTGTTTTTTATGTGCAGGCATACTGGTATACAGCAAGGCGTATTTATCAGAGTCATTTGTAAACTTAACATTGCGAATAATGCCGGGAACTATTGTTAGATATAAAGTTCCGCGGCTAATATCTTGTTCAGGTACAACAATACGCGTGGTGATCCACCCATGCATTAATAGCCGATTTTGCATACGAGTCACTAAAGCGTTTATTCCTTTTACCCCCAAACATTGTCCTATAAATTCAGTTTTTAAAAGGGATAAATTAACCCAATGGGGAATAACTTCGGCATTTGTTATTTCAATGTGCTCTATTTGGAAGCAAAGCTTTTCTTCTGTCTTATTCTCTGTTTCTTCATATTTGCCAATATCAAAATATATACTAGGTATTTCAGGTGTTAATTGTTGGTAAAGCGCTTCTTGTTGGCTTTGATTATGCTGTTGTTGCTGATTAAAGATTTCAGTCGCTTTTTCAGAAGCATCTGCTGAAGATATGGGAATATTAAATAGCGTAAAAAACACCCATAAATTTAAAAAGAGTATAATTTTTTTCATATTGTGCAATAAATAGAGTGTGTGATTTTAATTGTATTTAAGATACATCTAATCTTTAACATTATTAATATTAAAATATATAAAGTAAATATCAAAAAATGAATAACAAATAAAATACCGCAACTTTGACAATATAAAGATTAAAAAAAATCAACTTATGTTAAAAAATTAGCCTTATATAATCAAAAAAATTACTTAATAAATTAATTAATATTAATCTTAATTAATTATAAAAATTAAAATAAATTGCACTTTAAATTAAATTATAGCCTTTTATTTAGTTTAAATAACTTAAATTGAAATAATTTATTCATTATTGAAATTCTTATTCGAGTTAAAATAAATTCTTAGCTTAAATCAATAGAAATAAAAATATCTTCCATAAAAAAGTGGACCTTAAGGTCCACTTTTATTTTTCTTTTCTAACTTTGTGATTTTTATCCACGGACAAAAATATTCACATCTACTTTTCCGCGGTATTCACCTGCTTTTGTCCCATCTGGTTTGCAAAGAGCCCATTTGATACCAAATATATCAGGTTGATTATTCCCCATATTGGTTCCACTTAGCTCAATATCAGTATTATTGAACTTTAATAAGTTGTTATTATTTTCATCAGCACATTTTAAATTTGGTATTGAAGTTTGCTTATAAGGCAATCCTATAACCCAAGGCTTTTTGTTAGATACAGTACCATTAATAGGAGCTAAGACTAATTTATTTACATTACTTGGGTCTAAACTTCCCTCTTTAATCACCGCTGACATATTTACAGGGTTACCTGTCCCCCCACAGGATAATGTAAATACAGAGTCTTTAATGACTTCATTTGTAAATGTCATATTTTCATTAATTTGTTGATTAGATACACCTGTAACAGCACAAGAACGTTTTACTGTTACATCAGCAATTACGTTAACTTGTGAAAAAAAGTCACCACTAGCACTCCGACCAAAACTACCTACATAAAAAGGAGTGCCTTTATACGTTAACTTACCTGGCGTTAAATTAGCATCAATATAAACAGGAAATGAACTTGGTGTTGTGACACTAACAACTTTTGAGCCACCACCAGGAACTGTTGTCGTTGCATAATTATGTGGCACAAAACATACATTAATACTAGATGATTCTTTATCAACGAGACTACTATTCACCTGAAAAAATTGCCCCGAATAAGCACTTTGATAATTAGAACTAAAATTAGATAAACTGACATTGAAGTTAAATTGTGGTGTTACATAAACTGCCGTACTTGTATTATTGGAATGCGTTAATTTTAGACCGTATTTATTAGTTTGCCCTGGAATTTTAGAAACAAATGTAGAATCACATCTCGTTTTTGACTGACTTAAAGAAATAATCGCATACTTAGTATCCCAAGAAGAGTTACTGCTATTATCATAAACAGGACTCCCAGGAAAACTACTATTCCCAGTCAATGTACCATTTATATATTGAACTTGTGTAGGGCTAATATTCATATCAATCACCCCAGTTAAGCTTAATGTCATAGTCCCCCTATCTGTTCCAGCTAAAACATTAAATGACGAGGTCATTAATACTGAAGTTAGTGATGCCATCATTAAATTACGCATTTTCATTGTTATGCATCCACCTATAAAATAAGGATTATTTTTTATTGGCAAGAAAGAGATAAAATTCTTATTGGTTGCTTGCTATTGACTTCAATATTACTTAAGCCACTATATGAAACGTTGCAACTTTGCTGATTTTTATTACCCCATTTCACTAACAACTTGCCATTATCAGGAAGCCCACTCATATAAAGCTGGCCATTTTCACCAACAATACCTGTATTCAAATCATTAGGATTATCAGCATCAATTAACGTAGCAATAGCGCCAAATGGGATAACACTTTTATTCTGAGAAAGATTTAAAATAGCCTGGAAACCAATCTTTGTTTTAAAGGTAACCTTAACAATAGCGCCTTTTGTCGGAACTACATTTTGAGATGTGGATTGTAGAGTCGTATTATCAGGCAATGTATTTACATTTAATGCAATTGTGTTTTGGCGATATTCTGTAAGATACGGTGATAACGCATATCCCTGTCCATTAATCGCACCATTTCCTGAACTTAATTCAGTACCTTTTGCTCCAGGCGCTTCAACAATGGCCATACTATTGCCCATACTTCTACCTAGCAATAAACCACCTGAATGTAAAAGCAAACCACCATTCATGCTACCATTAACATTATAGTAGTCACTTGAATAATTATAATTTAGAGAGGATGTACCGTAGTTACCTGAATAATTAGCATATACTGAGCCATTATTAGATTGGCCTTGGTTAGCCCAAGATTGAGAAATACCATAAGATAAGGAGTTATCAAATGCACTACCAGATAATCCGACTTGCTGGTTAGTTCTTCCATTATTATCATGGTTTATCATGTAAGTACTATTAAAATTGCTGAGCGCAGGCGAATTACTAAACACACTAAATGGAACGCTCACATTAAAACTAATTTGCCTATTTTCAGGCCAGCTATCATCTGATTTTATTCTATCAATACTGTAATTAACGCCAAAGTTAATACCACGAATATTGCCATTATATCCTGTCGTAAGTTGAGTAACATTCTTATCTTGTTCCCAATAATTATAACGGCTACCAGATAAATAAATACTACCGTACTGACCTAATGATTGTGATAATGACGTTGTAAAACGACTTTTTTCTCGTTCACCTAACCACGGTGAAGTACCATCTTTTAACCGATAATCTTCAGTATTAAATTGATTAAAATCGTAATAATCTTTAGTTGAAAAACGTAATGCAGTTAAGTCAACAGAGGTTCCTGTCGTGGTCATATTCTTAGAATAGCGGAATCGATAAGATTGCCCATTTTGGGAGCCTATTGTATTAAAGTCAGCATGAGCATGTGTGATATCTGTAGACAGAGCCCCCCAATTACCTAATGAAATTCCTATCCCAGAAGAAATAGCATAATAATCTTTCGCACCTAATAACCCACCATAAAGAGTGACATCATGAGGTAAACCATAAATACCACTAGCAAGCAGAAAATCTGCTTTTTTAGAACCAACCGTTGTGCCACCATCAAATCGCCCAGTACTAATTTCATATTTCCAACCACCCGGTCTTAACATGACGGGTAATGATGAAAAAGCAACTGTAAATGTCCTTTCTGAACCATCTTCTTCTTTCACTGTGACATCCAAGTTCCCTCCTGAACCACTCGCGTAAAGATCGGTTATTTTAAATGCGCCGGGTGCAACATAAGTTTGATAAATGACATTCCCATTTTGTCGGATAGTAATTTGCGCATTAGATTGAGCAATCCCACTCACATCTGGAGCAAAACCTTGTTGACTCGCTGGCAACATCTGTTCGTTAGAAACTAAACGCATACCTTTCATTGGTATACTATCAAAGACATCATTTCCGGTTGTAGTTTCACCAATAATAAATTCCGATCGTAAAGAATAAAGATTACGAGAAAGATATGTATTAGAAAATTTATTACTATTATTACTTTGAGTCTCTACATTATTTGAATTTCGGGTATACGTCTGTGTCATTGTCGAACGTAAACGCCAATCATAAAGATTAAAACCAGCTCTTAGTTGAGCAAAGAAATTATCATTTTTTTGTTTCCCATTATTATTAACTTTATCAAAATGGCTATCGTTAGAAGAATGCCCTCCACTAAACATATAATTGATAAACATGGCAGAAACACCACTATCAAAAGAGGCGGGATCAATATAGCCAACAGCATCATTGGACATAACAATTTGAGGAAAACTAGTGATTAGTTTTAATTCTGCTAAATTTACTTTTATTAATGCATCAGGAATATATTCATTAATATCATAAATAACCTGATCACTCTTTAACATATTTAACTTAGGTATCACTTTAGTATTAACACCTAATTCATCTAATAACTCTCGGGTTATTTCAGGCACCACTTTATTATTAGGCCCTTTTACCAAATTAATAATGAACTCACCATTATTATTACTATTGACATAAACTAATAAAGATATTTTACCTTCAGGTAACGCATCTTTTTGTGAAAATTGGCTTAAATCAATTTCATTTGCAGATGCACCTAATTGCCCATCAAGTAATGCGGGATCAAAATAATCCTCTGCAAAAGAATTAAATGAGAACAAAATAAGTGATGTAAAAAAACTGTATCTAAACATTGCCATTGATTTATTCATTTTTACACTCTTAACCTTTAGCTTTATAAAAACATATATTTTTATAAATTTATTAATTTACTGTTTTCATTTTTTCATCTAATGGGAACATAAACTCATCTAATACTTGCCAATGAATAGATGTAACATTTTTTTTATTAAAAAATAAGTATTCTTGTGTACCAAATGGAGGTACATTTTTCGATAACTCTTGCAGCTCTATCTCTTTTCCATTTATTTTTATTGTGTTAAAAGCCAAATAAATAGGTGAATCATTTTTAGCAATTATCTTATTACCATCAATTGATAATGATAATTTTTTTTCTGCATCTTTTATTTTTATACCTTCAAGAGATTTTGGCCGGTAATATACTTTAAAGTTTAATGCTCTAATAAAATTCATCTGCACATTTGGAGTTTCTTCAGATGTAGATGGTATTAATCGAAATTGAGAAATATAAACACTCTCTCTATCTGTTGGTAATGCACTTTCTGAGCCAGTAAACTTAATTACCCACTCATAGTATTCTTCAGGCTCTATTTTTTGTAATAATGGAGTTAAAATAAAAGGAGGGTTCTCTTTTTTATCAATTAATTGTAACCCCGTAGATTCATCTAACCATCTCATACTCGCTTGAACGAGATACGCTTTTTTTTCATTATTTCTTAAACCGATAGAAATGCTTTTACTACCTTCATTATATGTCATTCTTTGTAATGAAAATTCAAATGCATTATTAGCAGACCATGCTAATTGGCAATAAAAAAAACCTAATATCAAAGCAGCAATAGAAAAAATACGACTATTTAAAACGTTCATTTCATTAGTCCTTATATTTTAATTCTTTTGATAATTCACCATAGTCGTTAATTACATGCCAACTAGCTTCTTTTATTGATACTTCTACCAACTCAGCTTTGCTATAAGGTGCTAACAAGAGAGTTTTATTATATTTTTCATTATTAACTTTAATTGATGTTAATGTCATATAATACGGTGTTGGGTTATCTAAAAACCACTTTCCTTCGTTTTTTTTAATAAAGATTTTTTTGTAATCTTGTTCTGAAGGTCTTGCTATATTTTCAGGTCGATAAATTACTTTAATCACAAAATTAGTTATTAATACTAGTTTTGATTCCTGTGATTCACTTTCATCAGGTCGTTTAGTAGAGGGGATAATTTTTGTATTCAAATAAAAGAGTGACTCTTTGTCATTGGGTAAATCTTGAGTATCTTTTAATAAAATACGTAAAGATGATACGCTCCTATTCTCTAAACGAAACACAGGAGGAGTAACAATAAAATTAGATGACAAATTTCCATCAATTTTTTCAGTAACGCCAGCTTGTATTAAATAAGGTTGATTATCATCATTAGAAATATATACACTTTCACTTGAACTACCTTCAGAAAAAATAACACGTGTTTTTCCTAAACTAACCCCTTGAGCGTTAGCATTAAAATAACTAAAAGCTAATATTAAAAACATGGAAATTTTTATAATAAAATTATTCATATAATATCTTAATCAACGATATACGAAAAAGTTAACGTTGCCGAAAACTCTCCAGTTTCAGGATCACAAACTGTAGGGTCTTTGCATTTGACATAGGTATAAAGTGTTTTTTCTAATTTATCTATACTTATGTTATTCCAAACCGTATCTTCAGATTTAAAAAAATCCGTATTAGTATTAGATTGAGCAACATTATTTTTGCTTGATACTCTGATACCAAAACTTTTATTGAGATCATCATTAAAAGTAATCGTATTTAAAGTGCTTTTTGCCTTCATCGTCACATAGGTATCAAAAAAGTCATTCGTTTTACAGTCACTCAGTAATACCTTTATCGGGATAGGTTCTATAAGATTATTTTTAATTTTATTCGATTGAATACTACCAAAATTAACTTCATTGTTACTTGTTCCTGAAACTGAGAGCTTGCAGGTCTGTTTATCAATGGTTACTTTAAAGTCAAATTCAATACTTTGAGCACTAAAACTAATAAAGAGTGCTGGTGTAATAAATAAACTTAACAAACTCCTTTTCAATAGAAATATGTTCATATTTACTTTCTCAAGGTTGTATAAGTGTTAATGCTAATATTGCTTTTAGCGTACCGGGATTAACCGCTGAACTATCTTTCTTAACGAGCTCCACTTCAAAATCTTTATTTTTATTACCATTTCCCGTTGTAATATAAACAGAACTTGTTCCAGAATTAAAATTAACTAAAGAACAATGATCACCTTGACAGTCATATAGAGCAAAACTCGCATTAGTTGGATTATTCACCGGTGATATTTTGTTATTTGCA
Source organism: Proteus terrae subsp. cibarius (assembly GCF_011045835.1). Lineage (NCBI taxonomy): Bacteria > Pseudomonadati > Pseudomonadota > Gammaproteobacteria > Enterobacterales > Morganellaceae > Proteus > Proteus terrae. Next base: position 1,446,462 of record NZ_CP047349.1, on the reverse strand, counting down.
ATTTGTGTTCCTGAACCCGCTTTTATAACAACTTCCATATCAGGTGTTTCATCAACATAATCTTGACAAAGATAGTTAACAGAAAAAGGTATTTTGTTTTCTTCTTTTACACCTATTTCATCAACATTTTGCATTAATGTTGATTGAGAAAATTTCACCGTTTGGTCTGATAAAGTAAAAGCACATGTACCTTTTGTTACTGAACCTTTTACGATGACAACCGCAGAGTCATCAACAGCGCTATACCCATAAAATGAGATACAACTTAATAATGCTCCCAATACAATTAGTTTAAAATGTGGCTTTATGTTCATTAAATCCACCTAAATCATCTATTGTACGCCATTGAACACTTCCTTTATTTACACCTGTAGGTAAGGCATATTTTATCGAACTATAAGGTGCGATCATGGCATTGTTATTAGCCAAACTAACATCTAGCTTTATATTATTGACAGAGAACCCAGCAAAATTGATGTAATAAGGGGAATTATTGACTACCTTTAATTGTTTCCCTTCCACACTGAATTTTAATTTCTTTTGCGCATCCTCTGATGTCATCGGTAAGTTTTTAGGTCGGTAGAAAAGCTTTATGACATTATCAAATCCTACACTTAGACCCGCTGTGTCAGAATTATTGTTTTGTCCAGGGATCATCTTTGCATGAAAGTAAAAAATACTTTCTCTATCTTTCGGTAAAGAATTGCTCATGGCATAAATTTTTACTTCATGCCTTGATAAACTATTAATTCTGAAAAGAGGTGGAGTGACTTGAAATACAACTGGATTTTCATCAGAGGAAATATAGGCTTGTACCAAATAATTTACTTTTGGTTCTTCATTACGAACGATAACACCTACACTATTCTCACCTTCAGGATAAATAATACGTGTAGCGTTTAAACCCACACCTTTGGAATAAGCGAGTGGAGATATAATCATTAGTAAAATAACAAAAATTTTTCTTATTCTGTTTGTAATTTTAATCATTATATTTCTTCTTTAATGAGAGGCTATATTTAATAGAGCCTCTAAAAATTAAGTAATATTAGTTATAAGCAACAGTAAAAGTAACTGGTACTTTTAATTCATCACTAGTTACTGCACCATTTGTTAAATACAAACCAGCTGTCATCGGAATACGACCAGTGCCGTCTTTAATGATCTCTTGTCCTAATGTCAGACCTGTTTCAACATTTGGTTTAACTAAAGTATTACTTGCTGTTGCTAGCAATTTTACAGCTAAAGAAGCTGCTGTTGCGTTAGCAAACATTTCAGAATCAAAGTTTGATTTATTACCACGAGCATAAAGATTGATTGTTCCATCAGCTGCTAATGCTGCTGTACAATTAGAAAGCTCTAAATTAAACGTCTTGTTATCTCCTAATTGATCACCGACGTTTTTGCCAGTCACTTCATCACTTGTGAAGGTTCCCCAATCAATTCTAGAACCTTCTGTTGTTGAAGAAACATCACAACTTGCGGCACGAATTAATGCTTCGAATGACACCGTTGTACCCTGTGTCGCAGCAAAAGCATTACCTGCAACCATAAATCCAGACAACACGATAAACGGAGCAACTTTCTTAATTAAAGACATATTGTTACCTTTCGTTTTTAAATAAATCGCCTATTGGAATTAGTATTATTCCCTTAATCATCTTAATTAGATGTGAATTAAGAAAATATATTTTCTAATCCTAATTAAAGAGTAGCACAACAATCAAAATTTACTCATAGAGTAAGTTTAAATTGCATAATGATAATTATTTAAAACACTTTATTTATAAAGTATTTTCTTTATTTTTAGGATATTTGACTAATCTTTAATTGAGCATCAATATAATACTTAAAAAGTAAAAAAATATATTTTGAATATATAAAGTTTGTTTTTCATATATATAGATATATTCAAACTAATATAAAAAATTATTTAATTTAACTTAAACAAGTAAATTAACCTAATTATAAATACTTAAGAAAAACCCCAGGCCCCATATAAAATTATTTTTAACTTTTTTATTTGAATGAGTAAATACCCTTAATTTTATTGTATATAAATCAATCAGCTGGTTATTTATTATCCTGTTTGATTCTAATACTGTTTATTCAATACAAAAAAATGGCCTCATTGCTGAGGCCATTTTATTTATCATAATGACAATTCTTAGAATATTACTTTTCTGGCATCTGTGGCATTGGTCGACGGAACCGACGCGTGATCCACACCATATAAAGTATACCAATTGCACCCCAGATAAGACCTAATTCCATAGAACCTGGTTCAAGGTTTATCCACAAGACACCCATTGTAGCGGCACCAATGATAGGTAATATCAGGTAATTAATATGATCCATTAATCCTTTATTACGACGCTCGCGAATATAGAACTGTGAAATAACAGACAGATTCACGAAAGTAAACGCAACTAACGCACCAAAGTTAATTAATGCCGTAGCAGTCACTAAGTCAAAGAACACAGCACCTAAGGCTAAGAAACCCACTAATAGCACGTTAAATGCAGGAGTGCGCCATTTAGGATGTACGTAACCAAATGTCTTCTCCGGGAATACACCATCGCGACCCATAACATAAAGTAAACGCGCAACACCTGCGTGAGCCGCCATACCTGATGCTAATACAGTCACACATGAGAACACTAAAATAATAGACTGGAATAAAGCACCAGCAACATACAGCATTATTTCAGGTTGTGACTCTTCTGGATTCTTGAATCGTGAAATATCTGGGAAATACAATTGTAAAAAGTAAGAAACAGCAATAAAGATAATCCCACCAATCAGCGCAGTTAAGAAAATCGCTTTAGGGATAACTTTACCTGCATTTGGTGTCTCTTCTGATAATGTACTGATACCGTCAAAACCTAAGAATGAGAAACAGAGTATTGTCGCTCCGGTTATCATAGGTATAACTTCAGCATCAACAGACGCAAACGGTCTAAAGGTCCATAACTCCCCTGCACCTTCTCCGTTATATACACCGTGAATAAGTAATCCAACAAACACAACCATTACTGCAACTTGTACAATAACAATTGCTGTATTTAAGTTAGCAACAACGTTAATACCACGTAGGTTAAAGAACGTCATTAAAGCCACTAAACCAAATACAAAAATCCACGGTTCAACGCCCGGGAATATTGCTTGCAAATAGATTTTCGCCAATAAGATATTGATCATTGGCATAAATAAATAGTCGAGTAAAGATGACCAACCCACCATAAAGCCAACATAAGGACTCATGGATTTTTGAGCATAAGTATACGCAGAGCCAGCTGAAGGAAAACGCTTAACTAATTTTCCATAGCTTACAGCTGTAAATAAAATTGCAATCAATGCAATCGCATACGATGTTGCTACGTGACCATTGGTAATGCCAGAAACGATACCAAATGTATCGAAAATAGTCATAGGCTGTAAAAAAGCAAGCCCCATCATGACTACCTGCATTAGCGTCAAGGTTTTACGTAGTTGAACTCGATTGTTAGCACCAGTTTGGTTAGTGCCGATAGAGGAGATGACGTTATCTGACATTAGCGAACCCTCCCATAACCTCGGTTTGAGTATTAGATAAACTCAACCGACAGTTACTGGGAAGACTTCGCATCTGCCTATAAACAGAATAGAATGAAGTTTTTAAGGATGTGTATGTGTTTAGGAGACGCCGTGCTCCGTAGTCATCATTGCCCGCAGTGCCGTTAGGCCCAACTGCGAAAGAGAATAAATGTACCATATTAGCATTCCTCTATCATGACAACCCTTTCTCTAAGGGGCTGGCTGCTAATCAAATTATGTTATCTATTCAGACTCAAATGAATCTGACCTCTTGGTGTAGTAATAAGTAAAAATGCAAAAAAAAACCGATGCACTTTAAACGCATCAGTCATATTTTTAGTGGGCGCATTTTGCACGTCTCAGACTTAAATAGCAATACATTTTCATCAAAAAGCCCTCTTTTTTTACGATCTTTTCAATTCGCAAACTAAGTCAACATATGACGCCACATTTAATTAACAATAATTGTGCTTTTATCACAATCATTAAGCTTTAAATATTTCGAAAGTCTTTACTACTTCGAAGGGGATAAAAACGTAATACATTGATAAATAAGAATTAAACCTTACAACAAAATTTACATCATCAATAGATCATCAAAATAAAGCATTTAAAATGCATTAATAAGATTAATGCTAAAGAATTGTTAACTCACACTTCTTTTTACCCTCAAAAGTAGACTTTTAATAAAAAATGTCTATTTTTTAACAGCCTATTTTATATAAATAAAAAGTAAGAGAATAAATTAAGAAAAAAACGGTAGATACTAAGTAGAAATAACAATCTAATACTCAGAATAAAACGATGAATAAGATGAATTATTGAGCTAAATATAAACCTCAATATTTAAATTTTCCAGTACTAATTTTGAACAAATAAAAAGAAATGAATGATAAAAAAAGACTCCACAAGTGGAGTCTTAGTGACACAAACTGAGGGTGAAAAATTAGAAGTTATAGTTCAAACCAATATTGTAACGACGACCTTCTAAAGTAGTATTAAAATGTTCTTGGTCAATACGGCGATCTAACACGTTATAAACACCACCAATAACATTTAGTTGCTTGGTTAAACTGTAGCTGGTACCAATATCAACAAACGCATAAGAAGGCGTGCCATGTGACATAGAAGTACGTGATAAGTAATCAGAGGTTTTACCACGGAAGTTAATACGTGCCCACGTTTCCATTTCTGGCGTTGTTTCCCAGTTTAAGGTTGCATTAGCCATATGACGAGGCTGTTTATTCAGTGGTTTACCTTTGAAATCACCGCTTTTTTGTTCAGTATCCGTAAAGGTATAGTTAGCCGCTAAATTCCACTCTGGTGATATTGTCCAGTTAAAGGTCGCCTCAATACCACGCATATTCGCTTTATCTACGTTAGTTCTATCACTAACAAAGTCATAAGGTTTCCCATTATTGCCAACACCGTCTGCTAATGTACAGTCACGAAGATCCGTCATTTTAGAACCGTCTTTATTTGTACGGCTGTCACAACGGCGTTCTTCCATAATCTTATCTTTAAAGTCGGTATTAAAAAGACCTAAACTTGCCGTCAGATTTTCACGGTTATCCCAGATAATTGAAATTTCTTCAGTGACTGATTTTTCAGGTTTCAAACTTGGGTTACCGTAAATAACAGCATCATAATTACCGCCACCCGTACCTTGACCCCATGATGCCGTTGCTTGGCGTAGATCCGGTGAACGATAACCAGTAGATACGCCACCTTTTAATGTCCACTCATCAGCAAGATGCCATACACCGTATACTCTAGGAGTCCAGTGAGTACCAAAGTTCTCATCTTTATCCATACGTAAGCCACCCGTTAAGGCGAAATCGTTAGTCATTGCCCACTCATCTTCAGCAAATAACGCCCAACTATAACGATCTAGCTTGTTACCACCTTTAATTTTATTACCTTCGTCTTTTAGCTCTTCATAACGATATTGTGCTCCCACACTTAATGTATGGTCACCTAACATAAAGACGGTTTGATTACGCACTGTTGTGTCGTCATAATCCATCTTACGAGATGGGTTACGGCTCTCATCACGCTGAACATACGTATTCATCGTACCAAAATCATAAACACCATCATGAGTTAACGCATAATGGGTTAGCTCATAATCAGTAAAGCTGCTTTCCGGTGCTTTTCCTCGACTAGGTAACCCTGATTTTGAATGCCAAACGCGAGAATCACGATGTTGGTTATCTTTTTTAAATTCAAAATCAATCGTGTTTTGTTCATCTGGTGTCCAACTTAAAGTACCACCACCCGTTGCTGTGATTTGACGGTTATAGCCATTCACAATTTTGTCTTCACTACGATGAGAATATTGCCCTTGAATTTTTAAACCAAGTACATTATCAATTAATGGACCACCAGCATAAAAACTCCCTTGATTAGTATTACCTGAATCTTTACGCTCTGTAATAGTACTGTCTGCACGTAGACTAAAGTTCCACTCTTTTTGCGCTTTACGGGTAATAATATTGATAACCCCACCCATTGCATCTGAACCATATAAAGAAGACATTGGGCCACGTACAACTTCAATACGCTCAATCGCAGGTAAAGGTGGTAACCAACCTTGTTCAATACCAGAGTTATCACTATTAGGGCGCGTTTCACGCGAGGCAATACGCTTACCATCAACAAGGATCATGGTATATTTTGCATCCATACCACGAATACTGATATCAGAGCTACTACCTCCCCCCGTCACTAATACACCTGGTACATCTTTTAGTGCATCGGTGACATCACGGTAAGATTTAGTTTCTAGTTGTTCACGTGTAACAACAGAAACCGATGCTGGGGCATCTTCAACCGTTTGTTTAAACCCAGCCGCTGTTGTAACAAGCAGTTTTTCTACATTTTCTGCGGATGCAGTCATAACAAAACTTGATGCAATAGCTGCAATAACGCCAAGCGCGATTTTATTTTTATTTAACACTACCATTCCCGATTCTCCAAGAATATATATTCTCTCAGTTTTATATAGATGGACAGATCGACAATTGCTCAGAAATTAGGGTAATAAATAAATTTAATTACCCTTGGTTATTTTAATATTATTTTTATATCCCTATTTACTGCATCCCTATATTTACTTCTTTTCTCTTTTACTTCTCTATATTTTATCCACTAAACCATCAATAATAATTTGAGGTATTCCTTGTGAACAATATTCCAATCTACCTTGAACACCATAAACATCAGCAAGGCTTTGTGCTGTGATAACCTTATCTGGCGCGCCTTGTGCAATTAATTGCCCTTGTTTTAACATTAATATATGTTCGCCATGTCGTAAGGCGATATTAATATCGTGAACAACAACAACAGTAATAATATTTCTACGATGCGTTTCTTTAGCGACTAAATCCATTACATGGTATTGGTAATTAAGATCTAATGCGCTTAATGGCTCATCCAATAATAATAAAGAAGGTTGTCTAATTAATGATTGAGCAAGCCCAACTAATTGTTTTTGACCACCCGATAATTCATCTAAATAACGTAATGCTAAATGCTCGATACCTAATTGACGTAATAAGTGCATTACCTGAGCTTCACTATGTTCATTATGTAATCCACCTGAAGCTCGCTGCGCCACTATAATGGATTCTAAAACATGTAAATGAACACCCGCCGGCAATGTTTGTGGCAAATAGACTACATTTTGCGCACGTTGTGCAAAATTCATCGACGCAAGATCGTTGCCATCTAAACTGACAATACCTGATGATTTATTTAATCCCGCCAACGCCCTTAGTAAGGTTGATTTTCCGCTACCATTTGGCCCCAATAATACAGTGACCTTTCCTTTTGGTAATGGCTCTACATCCAGCGTCTTAATGATAAGATGTTTAGCATATCCAGTACTAAAATCTTGGATCTTTAATCCTTCCATCATTAGATATTCCCCCTATGACGTAAAATCATACTGAGGAAAAATGGCACGCCCACCAGCGATGTCACGATACCCACAGGAATAATGACACCCGGTATTAAATTTTTAGAAGCAATTGATGCCAATGATAAAACTAAAGCACCTATTAATGCACTTGCTGGTAAATAGAATCGATGATCTTCACCAAACATCATGCGAGCAATATGAGGTGCAACCAAACCAATAAAGGCAATGGGCCCAACAAAGGCAACTGCAAGCGCGGTTAAAATACTAATACGCAATAATGAACCTAATCTTAAACGCTTTACATCAATACCAAAGCTAATCGCTCTATCTTCACCTAATCGCAATGCAGTCAATTTCCATGAGCTCATCCATGAAATCACCATAATGACCGCAAATGCGCCAGCCATAATACCGAGTTTTACCCATGTTGCCCGCGCTAAACTTCCCATAGTCCAGAATACTAGACCTTGGAGAGTATCTTCTGTTGCAATAAATTGCATCATGGAGACTAATGCATTGAAGGTAAACACCATAGCTATACCAAACAGCACAACACCCGATGTTGGAACACGTGTCCAGCGAGTTATTCCGTCTAATAATAAGGCTGATAATAATGCAAAGAAAAACGCATTCGCCGAAATAAACCATTGGTCAGGAATACCGGAAATACCAATACCTAAAACAATCGCCAATGCAGCACCAAATGAAGCTGCATTTGATAAACCCAATGTAAATGGGCTTGCTAACGGATTATTTAGGATCGTTTGCATTTCTGCACCCGCTAATCCTAGCGACATCCCTACCACAACCGCCATTAAGGCATAAGGTAAGCGGATATCCCATACAATCACTCGAGAACCCGCATCAACAAGCTCAGGTTGAAAAAGGGTTGTTAATAATTTATCAAGTGATAAACCAGAAGGCCCCATAGTGAAATCTAACACCACTGAACCACAAATAATTAAAATGATAACTCCCAACCATAGCATGCGTTTATTCATCATTTTTCGATAATGGGCTTTCACATTATCTGATGTATTTTTTTCATGCTCTTGTGTGGTGAGTCTCTCTGACATAATGCTCATATCAATTGTTGTACCTAGTTTTTTTTCTACGTTGTTCTGTTCTTACCAACCCATTAAGTAAGCAAAAACATACCGTACAACCCATCAACTGTTTTTTATGTACAAAAAGCCAATTATTAATTTGAGACAATTTATTCAACAAAGAAGTGAGTCGCCAAATTATTATACGGTGAATTATATTCGCTATGTAATTTATTATATGGCGATGAGCTGTTGGTTGGCTGTATTGAGCACTAGAAGGACTAATTATTATCAGACTCATTACATTAAGCATATTATTTACAACTAATAGCGCCATTATTTTATTTTTCAGCAAATAAATTGTACGCCAACAATAAAGCAAATAATAATAATTATCAATGCGATTGCCGATATAATTAAAGTTTTTGTATGTTTTTTTATAATTGACAGGTCAAAAAATAGAAAAACGCCCGTTTTATAGTGATCACAATCACAAAAACGGACGTTTTAATAGCTTGATTTATAGGTTATTTTTTATTCGCAATATGTGTTGGAAATTCCATTTCGTTATAACGAATAAAGCGGGTTTTCTTCACAATCTTATAAGTAAACCAAATTAATAAGAATAATGGGATACCAATATAGGTTGCAATTGCACCATACCAATCAATCGTATCTTCTAAGAAAGCTTGGTAATTTTGACCTAATGTAATAATTAAACACAATATAAAGGCAAAAATAGGACCAATTGGGAAGAAGCCGGAGCGATAAGGTAAGTCATTTAAATCACGACCTTGTGCAACATAACCTTTACGGAAACGATAGTGGCTAATCGCAATACCTAACCATGCAATAAAACCAGTCATTCCTGAGGTATTCAATAACCACAAGTAAACAGTTTGGTTTCCGTACATTGAACTTAGGAAACATAGGCCAGCAACAACCGTTGTCGCATAAAGCGCATTGCGTGGCACACCATTTTTAGACAATTTACCAAAGCATTTTGGTGCTTTGCCTTCTCTTGCTAATGTAAACAGCATACGCGTTGATGCATACATGCCTGAGTTACCAGCAGAAAGTACTGCCGTTAAGATAACTGCATTCATGATAGCTGCTGCAGATAATAATCCCGCATTTTTAAAGACTAGTGTAAATGGACTAACGCTAATATCACCTACATCATTACGCAGTAAATTAGGATCAGTGTAAGGGATAATTAAGCTAATAATTAAAATCGCGAAGATATAAAACAGTAAGATGCGCCAGAACACTTTACGTACAGCTTTGGGAATATTTTTAGCCGGATCTTTAGATTCACCCGCCGCAATACCAATCAATTCTGTACCTTGGAATGAGAAACCAACAATCATGGCAACACCAATCATGGCTGCAAATCCACCTGCAAAAGGTGCATCACCAATTTCCCAATTGTGCCAACCTGCGTTTTCGGCACCTTTCATAATGCCAGTGATCATCGCAATACCCACAATAATAAAGATAATTACTGTGGAAACTTTGATCAAAGAGAACCAATATTCTGCCTCACCAAACCCTTTTACAGAGATATAGTTGAGTAAGAAAATAACACCAAGGAATAGAGCACTCCAGATCCAACCATCAACATCAGGGAACCAATAGAGCATCACTAATTGTGCAGCAACAAGGTCAACAGCAATTGTAACTGCCCAGTTATACCAATAGTTCCAGCCTAATGCGAAACCAAAACCTTCTTCTACATACTTAGAGCCGTATGTTGAGAATGAGCCGGAAACAGGCATAAATGCGGCTAATTCCCCAAGGCTTGTCATTAGAAAATAGACCATTAGTCCAATTAATGCATAAGAGAGTAATGCCCCACCCGGCCCTGCTTGAGCAACAGTTGCGCCAGATGCGACAAAAAGTCCTGTACCAATTGAACCACCAATAGCAATCATCGCTAAATGTCGCGCTTTTAACTCTCGGCGCAAAGTGCGTACTGCGCCCGAACCAGCAGTACTATTTTGTTGTTCTGACATAACATTCCACTTTTATATTCACTTTTCTAACGAGGATTGTAGCAAATCTGTCGTTCGTGAATAGCAAGGATCTAGGATTATAAGATACCTTCATGATCGGGCGTCAATTATTAGCAATTTATGAAAAATTGCCGATTAAGTGTTCAGCATTACAATATGTCAGAAGTTTTTTCAGTGCATCAGAGACATGTTTTTGGCGATGATAAACCAGATATAGGGTACGTTGTAATGCCAACCCTTCTACTTTTATCTCTTTTAATGAACCATTATTAATCTGCTCTTCAATCACTCGGCGAGATAAACAGCTGATCCCCATTTCATACATAACGGCATGTTTTATTGCTTCTGAGTTACCTAATTCCATTTCAATGCGATAACCTGGTAAAGAAGCAAATAGAAGATGGTTAAGCACATCTCGAGTTCCTGAACCATTTTCTCGTAAAATCCAAGGAGCTGACTGTAAATCAGTTAAAGTCACTTTTGATGCTTTAGCTAACGGATGATCGGGAGAGCAAAAAATAACCATTTCATCTAAAAGCCATTTCTGGCTAATCAGTTCAGAACTTTGACAAGCGCCTTCAATTAGCCCTAAATCAACACGGAATTCGCTCACTAACTTAACGACTTCTTCGGTATTTCCAATACTCATTTCTAACGGAATATCAGGATAATTACGATGAAAATTCCCCAGCATTTGAGGAAGAATATAATTACCTATTGTTGTACTTGCAGCGATGCGCAAAGCACCATTCCCAGCTTGGAATAATTGCTCAACTTCCGTTGCTCGTTCGAGTAAAGATAGTGCTCTAGGATAAAGTAATCGTCCATGTTCGTTTGTGACAAGCCGTTTTCCCACTCTATCAAAAAGCTGCACACCGAGTTGGCTTTCGAGATCAGTTAAAGAAGCACTGACAGCAGATTGAGATAAAGCAAGCTGTTGTGATGCTTGCGTTGTAGAACCACTCTTGAGAACTTCAGTAAAGACTTCCAGTTGCCGCAACGTAATTCGCATATCCATTCCACCTTTGAGCTGTCATTGTAATAACATACTATCCACAAACCAGTAACATACCAAGTACATTTAAGAAAATACACCTATATTAATTTTACTGGTTATTATTATAAAAATAATGAGTTTAATAAATAAGATTGATTGTTATATGCTTATGCAAAATTCATATAAGCAAGGTTTTTCTATGTCAGAGCAAAGTCAACCTATTACATTGGCGAAAAAATGTTTCACTCCAGTCTATCGCTGGCTTCCTGGTTTATTACTAACAGGCGTATTAACTGCGCTTGCTATTTATATTGGTGATATTCCTTGGTTTTCGAGTATGGGTTTAGGCGCATTAACGCTGGCGATCCTATTCGGTATTATTGTAGGTAATACCTTTTATCCTGTCGCAAAACCGTATAGTGACGAAGGTGTCAAATTCGCTAAACACTATTTATTACGTACAGGTATTATTTTGTATGGTTTTAGATTGACTTTTCAGCAAATTGCAGATGTAGGTGCAACAGGCTTAATTATAGATGCCATTATGCTGACATCGACTTTTCTTATCGCTATGTGGATTGGCCGCAAATATTTCGGCTTAGATGAACAAACTGTCATCTTGATTGGTGCGGGTAGTAGTATTTGTGGTGCGGCGGCTGTTATGGCGACAGAGCCTGTTGTTAAAGCACAAGCAAGCCAAGTTGCCGTTGCGGTTTCTACTGTTGTAATTTTCGGAACTATCGGTATTTTCCTTTACCCTTGGTTCTATCATTTAAATGCATTTGCAGGCTGGTTACCCTTTACAGAAGAAACCTTTGGTATTTTCTCCGGCTCAACTATTCACGAAGTCGCTCAAGTCGTCGCTGTGGGACACTCAATTAGCCCTGATGCTGAAAATGCTGCGGTTATTAGTAAAATGATCCGCGTAATGATGTTAGCACCGTTCTTAATTATTCTTTCAACTTATTTAAGTAAGAAAAAAAGTAAGGCAAACAATGGCGTACAAGCGACGGAGAAAAGCCCAATTACTATTCCTTGGTTTGCCGTATTCTTTATTTTAATGGCAGGTTTTAACTCTTTAAATTTAATTCCAGCGTCTATTGTTAGTTACATTGTGATTATTGATACCATTCTCTTAGCAATGGCGATGGTAGCATTAGGTTTAACAACGCATATTAGCGCTATCCGACAAGCTGGCGTCAAACCATTATTATTAGCCTTATTCTTATTTTTCTGGTTAACCCTTGGTGGTGCGATAATTAATATCTTTATTCAAACAGTGTTGATGTCTTAATAAGAATATCGATATAAATAATCCCCCTTAAAATTTCGCCTTGAGAAGTACTTTTCATTATTGCGCAACTATTTTTAGTTGCGCTTTTTTGCTTTTATCACCTCAATATGATGTTATACGCTGTATGTTTGTTATCATGGTGTGAAATAAATCTAAGGAGAGAAATGATGAAATTTGTTGGCGCACATGTCAGTGCTGCTGGTGGCGTCGATCAGGCGGTATTACGCGCACATGAAATAAAAGCTACTGCGTTTGCCCTTTTTACTAAGAATCAGCGCCAGTGGAAAGCGGCACCATTATCCGCAGAAGTCATTGATAAATTTAAAAAGAACTGTGAACTTTATGGTTATACCCCTTCTCAAATTTTACCCCATGACAGTTATCTCATTAATTTAGGTCACCCTGAAGAAGATGCTCTTGAAAAATCAAGAGACGCATTTCTGGATGAAATGCAGCGTTGTGAACAACTGGGTATTGAGTTACTTAATTTCCATCCAGGAAGCCATTTAAATAAGATTGATGTTGATAAGTGCCTACAAAAAATAGCCCAATCAATTAACATCACTTTAGAAAAAACTAAAAATGTCACTGCCGTGATTGAAAATACAGCAGGGCAAGGTACAAATTTAGGTTATCGTTTCGAACATCTAGCCGCCATTATTGATGGTGTAGAAGACAAATCTCGTGTAGGCGTTTGTATTGATACTTGCCACACTTTTGCCGCTGGTTATGATCTAAGAACAATTGAAGATTGCGAAAAAACATTTGCTGAATTTGAAAAGATAGTTGGTTTTCAATACCTAAAAGCAATGCATCTTAATGATGCAAAAAGCGAATTAGCCAGTCGAGTAGACCGTCACCACAGTTTAGGTGAAGGGAATATTGGTAAAGTCCCTTTTAGCTATATTATGCAAGATAAGCGTTTTGATGGTATTCCGCTGATTTTAGAAACCATTAATCCAGATATTTGGCCTGACGAAATTGCTTGGCTAAAGTCACAACAGCACTAGAAACAGTAGCAGCATTAATAAAATTTGCGGTTTATACAATTTTCGTTTTTTATAGTTTTCGTTTTATACTGTTTTTGTATTATAGTAATAAACCGCAAATTATCTTATTTAATCGGTGTTAGCTCTATCTTAGCCATCATTTCAGCGAGTTGACTTCTGTCTTTTATTCCAACATCAGGCTGACTGACTGATAACGCAGAAATCGCAGTTGCAAGACGCAAAGTATGCTCACTCGTTTGACTCATTAATAAACCATACACTAATCCAGCAACCATCGAATCCCCTGCACCAACGGTACTTATCACATCACAATGTGGTGGATTTGCCAGCCATGCACCAGATGCATTTACCCATAAAGCCCCTCTTTCACCCAGTGAAATAACGACATGTGCTATGCCTTTATCGCGTAGTTGATGAGCGGCTTTAATAATATCTGCCATTTCAGTTAGTGAATGCCCTACCCACGCTTCTAATTCACGATGATTAGGTTTTATTAGCCAAGGTGCTGCTTTTAGCCCTGCAACTAAAGCATCACGACTACTGTCGAAAATGATGCACGGACATAATCTTCTTAGTTTAATCATCCATTGAGTAAAGGCTTCAGGATCAACGCCATTCGGTAAACTTCCACTGACAACAACCATATCGAAATGCCCAAGCCAATTAAGTGAATCCGTTGCAAAACGCTGCCAATCTTGCTCTGATACGGTGAATCCTGAAAAATTAAAGTCAGTGACCTGCCCTTTTCCTTCGGTTAACTTCACATTAATGCGTGTTCGTCCTGACACAAGATAAAAACGGTTAGCCATCCCATTTTCACTAAAGAAGTGCTGAAATTCTTCTTGATTTTCACGTCCCATAAACCCGCTAACAGTAATATCAATGCCCAAATCACGTAAGACTTTTGCGACATTATTGCCTTTACCCGCAGGATTAAGCCCAGCAGTTTGGACTAAATTAACACCACCTACATCAATAGCTGGACAAGCACCAACAAGATCATAAGCAGGGTTTAAGGTGATCGTAGCGACACGGCGACTCATGCCTTCACTCCCCAATCATTTTTATTATGAATATTAAGGGTGCTATATATAGCATCAATTAACCTTTTATTCAGTGAATTTGGTTTTTTATCCTTGCACTCGCTCCCTCCACAAAGGAGAATATTTCCCGTAAAAAACGACTTATTTCATACATTAACTATAACTATATAAAAAAGAAAAAAGGAGTCTTAAATGTCAGTCGTAGTCGGTGTTGGCGTAATTATCACTAATAAAAATGGTGACGTGTTATTAGGAAAACGTTGTGGAAAACATGCCCCTTATTGGTCAATTTTTGGTGGACATGTTGATGAAGGGGAAACTTTTGAGCAATGTGCTATTCGCGAAATAGAAGAAGAAATTGGGATTGTGATCACTGCGCCACAAGTGATTGGTATCAGCAATAATCTAGAAACTTACCAGTTAGAAGGTAAACACACAGTCTCTATTTGTATGATCGCACAACACCAAGGTGATGAGCCTAAATTGATGGAACCAGATAAATGCTCTGAAATCCGCTGGTGTTCTCCAGATGATTTACCTGAACCACACTTCGAAGCTAGTCGCAATTCTATTGCATTATGGAAAAGTAAGCAGTTTTATCAAGGTTAATTAAAAACACCCTATCACGTTCATTATTCTGGATCTTTTTTGTTCAGAATAATGTTCGAATTATCTATTTCTGCGTAAATTTTCACTTATTTATCGCTGTGTTTCTTTATTATTTCTGATAATCCTCATAATAATCTATTGATTTATATAACCACCTTTTCCTACTGTATTATTTTTACTCACTTTTTTCTTTTATAAAGCACAATAACCTCTATTTACACCTTTATAGCAAACGTGTATTCTTTACACCATCAAGCTAGTACATTGAGTCAATTTTATAAGGACATCTTATGTCAGAAGTCACATCAATAACAAAGCGCCCATCTGTACTTGGTGGCGCAATGATCATTGCAGGTACCGCTGTGGGTGCAGGCATGTTTTCCATTCCTATTGTGACTTCCGGTGTCTGGTTTACCGGTTCTATTTTTCTTCTGATCTATACCTGGTTTTGTTTATTTATGTCTGGGTTAATGATCTTAGAAGTAAACCTTCATTATCCTTTAGGATCAAGCTTTCATACCATTACCAAAGACTTATTAGGAAAAGGCTGGAGTACAATTAATGGACTATCGATTGCTTTTGTTCTTTATATTTTAACTTACGCTTATATTTCTGCTGGCAGTTCCATTATCGTGCAAAACTTTGCAGGTATGATCAGCGTACCACAAGCTATTGCCGGCTTAGTCTTTGCCTTAATTGTTGCTTTTTTTGTTTGGTTATCAACACGTGCTGTGGATAGGCTTAGCACTATTTTAATTGGCGGTATGGTAATTGCCTTTGTGTTAGCCATTGGTGGCTTATTTACGGAAGTAAAAATGCCTGTGTTATTTAATACCAATGAAAGCAATGCGAGTTACTTACCTTATGCTTTAGCAGCATTACCTTATTTACTAACCTCGTTTGGTTATCACGGTAATATTCCGGGCTTAGTAACGTATTACCGTAAAGATGGCAAAGCCGTCATGAAAAGCTTGCTTATTGGCACATTGATTTCACTGGCGATTTATATTTTATGGCAGTTTGTTGTACAAGGTAATATTCCTCGCGAAGGTTTCAAGCAGGTAATTGCTGATGGTGGGAATATTGGTAACTTATTAGCACAGATGCGCTCAACAACCGCCAATGCCACTGTATCAATGTTATTAGACTTGTTTTCTTATATGGCATTAGCAAGTTCATTCTTAGGCGTGTCATTAGGATTATTCGATTATTTAGCGGACTTCTTTAAGTTTTCAAATACAGGAAGTGGTCGATTTAAATCTGCATTAGTCACATTTATACCACCGACTATTTTAGCAATTATTTTTCCTGATGGTTTCTTATATGCCATTGGTTTTGCAGGACTTGCAGCAACGATTTGGGCTGCGATTATCCCTGCATTAATGGCAAAAGCAAGCCGCGAGCGTAATCAAAGTCAAAGCTTTAAAGCTCCCGGTGGTATGTTTATGATTGGTTTCGTTATTTTATTTGGTGTTATCAATGCCAGTGCACATATTTTAGCGAACTTTAATCTTCTTCCTATCTACCGTTAATTTCTTTTCTAAAAGTTAATATCTAAAGCCAGCCCATACTTGAGCTGGCTTTATTTTTTTATCAAATCTTATAAAAAAATGTGCGAATAACTTGCCAAGTTTCTGCACTGCGAGTAATTTTGTCGCCATTATCGTCAATGTTATTTAATGGAAGGTTTTATATGGCAAAAGCCAATGAAATTAAACGTGGTATGGCTGTTAGTTATAACAACAAATTATTACTGGTAAAAGATATCGACATTCAAGCACCAAGTGCTCGTGGCGCAAGTACGCTGTACAAAATGCGTTTTACGGATATCCGTACAGGCCAGAAAGTAGAAGAGCGTTTTAAAGGCGATGATATGATTGATACCATCAGCTTAACACGTCGCGCTGTTAGCTTTTCTTACATTGATGGTGATGAGTATATCTTTATGGATAATGAAGATTACACACCGTATACCTTCAAAAAAGATCAAATTGAAGATGAATTACTGTTTATTCCTGAAGAAGGCTTAGCAGGAATGCAAGTATTAACAATGGAAGGTCAAGTTTTAGCATTAGAACTGCCACAAACTGTTGATATGGAAATTGTTGAAACTGTTCCAGGTATTAAAGGCGCATCTGCAAGTGCTCGTACTAAACCTGCGACATTACCAACAGGGTTAGTTATTCAGGTTCCTGAATATCTTTCTACTGGCGATAAAATTCGCATTCATATTGCTGAACGTCGCTATATGGGCCGTGCTGACTAATCAACAGTCAAAAGCCCTACTCATTAGCGCATAGCTAATGTTGCTTTAAATAGGTCAGATAATCGTAAAGAAACCCAATGTGACAAACGATTATTTGACTTGTTTATCTTTACTACCTACTTCTATTTCCCCACAGATGCCTTAAAAATACTGAACGTCAATAACACCATTCTTTTGGGTATTATCCATCCAACGGATCTCAGCCTTGCCCATATCTTGAGGCAAAATAATAGTTTGTTGGGATTTATCAAAAGACGCTGGAATGATGGGTTGAGTAGATGTAAACACTTTGTTGTGTTTGTAACATTGATATTCAGCTTTATCAAATGTGTAATTCATTTCACATGCAGGATCCACAATCGCACCCCGCAGATAAATCTGCCCTGTTGTTTGCATGGGATCAGACGCCCAAGCCAATGATATCGAACTGGAAACGAGAAGACTGCATACTACGGTCAGATATTTTCTCATAACGACCTCACTTCTTGTTTGCGCTAGCAGGTATGGGGATCACACCTACCCGACATATTTTCATCATAGCAATAAAATATGACATTCATATAGACATAAGAAGAATATTTGATGTCTATCAAATATAAACGCTCGATATTTATAAATAAGAAATCAACGTTGATAAAACTTAAGCCAAATATTTAAAATAATAAATAACACTATAGAGAAGCATTAAAAAAAATTTAATTAACTCTATAATTTTTATTATTTAACAATGAAAATTTAGTTATAAACAACATTCATTATAGCTAAATGATCATTTATCCATCTAATATTCATAGAACCTTTATTGTTAATCAGTTTAGAGCTAAAGTGCTTATTCTTTTCTAACTGATATTGAGATTCTTGCATTTCACTACCATTCCAACAGCTTGTTTTAAAAGTATTTTTATCCGCATCCATTAAACAATTGCCTTCAACAATTGCACCAACAAAAGTGATAGTTCCAGAGCCGATGACTTTATTTTCTTTACTAAAAGATGGAATGCTAAATAATAAAGATAAGCATATAGCTGTAATATATATCTTTTTCATTTTGAATCTCCTTTGTTATTGGAGTGTAAGGAGTCACAAGCCAATATGTTATTAAAGACATAACTAATATCGGCCTGTAACTTTTTTTATTTAACTTTTATCTTTAATTAAAGAATAGAAAACAATTATAAATTACTCAAATTACGACTATCGAAAAAAAATACCTAAAATTTAGGTTAAGTAGAGATTAACGAGGAGCAACAAAAAAGAAACAAAAAAATAACATCCACTTAAGCGATAAATTGCAAAGATATATTTTTTTATTTTGACTATAGTCCTATCATTAAATTTTGAACCTTTGTGACAAGTGTCACAAAAAAACACTTAAAGCTTGCCATTTGATTACTATGAAACTTTCTAATTTTCGCCAAAAAGCACTTGTTATTTTTTTACTTAATCTCACAGGATTAATTATTTTTCTCTCTTGGTATCTTCCAGCACAACATGGATTCTGGCTATCAATAGATACTCGTATTTTTTATTTTTTTAATCAGCACATTTTACCAGATACTTTTTTCGCCTCTTTTGTGGCTTATATTAATAATAGAAAGTTTGACTTGGTTATTTTGTTGGCAATGGGCGCGTTGTATTACAATACATTCCGTAAAAAAGATTATATGGGCAAACGCCATCTTATAATTGTGGGATTAGTGATGGTAATAAGTGCAGTGCTCATCAATCAAATTGGACAAAATATTCCAATTGAAAGACCAAGCCCGACACTTCATTTTCAAGATGTACATAGAGTGGGTGTTGTGACAGGTATTCCAACAAAAGATGCCTCTGGCGATAGCTTCCCAGGTGATCATGGTTTAATGCTACTTATCTTCTGTAGCTTTATATTACGTTATCTCTCGTTTCGTTCTTTCTTATGTGCTCTTCTTATTACAGTCGTATTTTCATTACCACGAGTTATGGCTGGCGCACACTGGGCATCAGATATCTTAGTGGGTTCTATTTCTTTAACTTTAATTACGACGAGTTGGTTATTAATCACACCATTATCGGATATAATTATCAGACAATTAGAAAAATATCTTCCTTTTAAAAAATAAAAGAGAAAACACATCTAATTAATAAAAAAAGAATGAGTGTAATATTGCACTTATTCTTTTGGTCATTTTTTGACAGTTAAATGATATTATTATGACAAAATGAGATCTATTTTAAGTATTAGCACTTTATTATCTAATGTTTTGTAAATTAAGCTTCTTTTCTCTCGCCATTTAGTCCCTATTTCTGTACACTTTTCTGGTTTCCTCATTATTTATTGTTTAATGTGGATATTTACGTGCTTTAGAGCACGTTTTTCGCGAAATAAGGTTGCCAGAGTTAAATTACACTATATTCTCTGGTTATTTGGTGAATAATTCATGTGCACTTCTGCACGTAAGGATGTAAGGGAAATCTGTCACAATGAGAACAAAACCGTATATGAGAATGCTTAAGCTCATACCGGCGTTCATTGTTGTAGCTACGCTATCGGCATGTAGCTCACAGAACGCAAATCCACGCTTAGCGAATTCAAGCACCACCCCACTTAATACATCATCAAGCACATCTATTTCCCAAGCATCACAAGATGAATTTGAATCATTGGTGAAGAATCTCGATATAAAATCTAAGATACTTGACCAATATGCAGACTGGAAAGGCGTCGCTTATCGTTTAGGCGGAAACACTAAAAAAGGTATCGATTGTTCTGCCTTTGTTCAAAGAACCTTTATTGACCAATTCGGTGTAGAACTCCCTCGCTCAACTTCAGACCAACAGTTCTCTGGTACTCAGGTTAATAAATCAAAATTACAAGCAGGCGATCTCGTTCTATTCAAAACAGGCCGAACTATGCGCCATGTTGGGATTTACATCGGTAATGATAAATTTGTACATGCATCCACCAGCAATGGTGTAACAGTGTCAGAAATGTCTAATACCTACTGGAATAAACGTTTTTATGCAGCAAGACGTGTTATAGAAAACAATGATGCCACACTTGTTGAAAACAACCTTTCGCAAAATGTATTAAGATAATTAATTCCCTTATATCTTATTGCAATAAAAAAGCCTCATTAATTAATGAGGCTTTTTTTATATTCTTTATCATGCTTAAACCACACTGTGGCTTTATTGGTTTTATAACATTAAGTAAGTGTTATAAATAAGAATATGCCGTTGGGAATGGCTCAGCAATAGCGACACCAGCATTTTTTAAGCAACATAAAGCAGCACATTCATCGTCACTATGAAGGAAAAGGCAAGGAGCTCCATCCCATTCAATCACAACGCTATCAATATGAAGATTACTCAGATACTGACGCAAATTCTGTATTGCTTCATCCAGTGTCATACCATCATGACTTAACAATTTTAAGCCAATCAGCGTAGTTTGCTTTCCAGCATCATTTTCAGGCAGTATTTCTACTCTTGTGCCTGCAAAGCCTGCTAGCCACCGATAACTCAGCGGCAGCTTATGAACTACCGAAAGTTGTACATTATCCACAAATCAATCCTGTTTCATCAACACGTTAATTTAATACATCATCAATACGAGTTTGAACTGACTTGCTCACACGCATATTAGAACTTTGTTAATTATAGAATACGATTGTTACAATTGTTTTACAAAAAAAGCGAAGAGACGTATCAAACCATTCATTTAGTTTAGTATTTACAGGCATTCATACCTGTGATGCTTAATCCCTTCAATTATTCTTTCATTTATTTAACATTTTATCAACCATATAAAATAATTGTATAAAATATTACGTATTCAAGTAAAACAATCCATCAATTTTTATCACGATACTTCATATCAACAAAACAATAATAGATGATTATTAAAATAAATTTTACTTAATTTAACAAAATAACAACATGGAGTATTGATTCAAATCAAAAAATTACACTAATTTGAAACGATTCATGAAATATCGCAGAGGAAAATGTGGTGTTTTTAGAGGAAACAGAGGCAGAAAAAGAGGAGCACGCTATAAATTTCTGTTATTTATAGCGTGATATTCTTATTTATAACGACGTGCAAGTAAGATGAAACCCATTGCAAACAGTACACAAAATGCCATAGAGCTTACCATTGGCCATTCTGATTTTGCTGGTAACATAGCAATAGCTGTTCCCACTAAAGCACCAACACCAAAACGCACTGTTCCTGCAAGAGAAGAAACCGTCCCCGCCATATGAGGATAGTCGTCAAGAATAACAGCCATCGCATTCGATGTGATCATCGCAATCCCACCCACATACATTGCTACACCCACAACAAGGAAATAGAAATGTAAATGAAGAGCGACCACCAGTAATAAAAAGATCCCCATAACACATTGAATCGTTAAGCCTAGGCGCAACATCTTCAATGCACCAAATCGGCGAACATATCGCCCATTGATACTTGTCATTACAATTAAGAAGATGATATTAAAACCAAAATATAATCCAAACTGATCAAATGGAATGCCATGTAATTCGATATAGACAAAAGGCCCAGCACTAAGGAATGAAAACATGCCAGCAAAAGAAAAACCTGAAGCCAAAATATAACAAAGGACACGACGTGTTCTAAACAGACTAATAAATTGGCTAAATGTTACTCTTAAGCTAAAGCGTTGGCGGCGCTCTTTTGGTAATGTTTCTGGAATATAAAAAGCAATTAATGCAGATGCAATTACAGCAGCTATCGCAATACTCCAAAAAATAGCATGCCATGAAAACCAATTCATCACCCAAGCACCTAATAGTGGTGCTAATAAAGGTGCGATGGTCATAACAAGTGCAACAAAAGACATACTTCTAGAGAAATCATCTCTAGAGAACATATCTCTCATCAATGCATTAATCACAACACTTGCCGCGGCTGCCGCAAAGCCATGTAAAAAACGCATACCAATTAGCATATCGATTGATTCAGATAATGCACATGCACTAGAGGCAAAAGCAAAAACAATTACGCCACCCAAAATGACAGGCTTACGCCCCAAGCTATCAGCCATAGGTCCATAGACTAATTGCCCAATAGCAAAGCCAAAAATATAGATACTTAATGTCATTTGCACTTTGCCACTAGGCACACCAAAATCTTGCGCGATAGTGGGTAAACTTGGCAAATACATATCTATAGCCAATGGCATAAGCATGGAAATAAGTCCCAGTATTAAAATGAGACTAAGGTACGACGAACGTTGCTGTTGCACGCAGATAAACTCCCAAAAACGACAGGATAAATAATAATTATTGAGGTAGGTGAATACTGTTGATCTCTTCTTCTGTTAATGGACGATATTCGCCCTCAGCTAAAGTCTCATCTAATGTGATATCCCCAATACGCTCACGATGTAAAGCACTTACATGATTACCCACTGCTGCAAACATACGTTTTACTTGGTGGTATTTGCCTTCACTAATAGTGAGTTTGACTTCTGTTGGTGTAATAATTTCTAACGTGGCTGGTTTTGTTAGATCTTTTTCACCGTTAAGTTGAACACCTTTTTGGAATCGTTCAGCGACACCTTCTGCAATTGGCTCTTCTAGCGTAACCAGATAGGTTTTCTCACAGTGATGTTTTGGTGCCGTAATACGGTGTGACCATTGACCATTATCTGTTAATAAAACAAGCCCGGTTGTATCAATATCTAAACGCCCAGCAGCATGTAATTTATGGGCCAAAGGTTCATCAATAAAATAAAGGATAGTTGGATTAACAGGATCGTCTGTTGAACACACATAGCCGATTGGCTTATTCAACATAAAGTAACGAGGCCCTAAAATTTGAGTTAAGACATTACCGTCGTAAGCTACTTCTTGCTCTGGCGCAATTTTGGTTGAACCGCTTTTCACCATTTCGCCATCAATTGTTACAAGCCCTGCTCTTAATTCACGAAGGATCAAGCTACGGCTAATACCCAATTGCTGGGACAAAAATTTATCTAATCGCATGAATTTCTCTGAAAAATGGAAGAATACCATCTGATATGAGGTATCTATTAAAAATGAATATTAACAATAAAACAACTAATTAATTTATAAATAAACTATCACGTCCTTTACTCCCCCTTATTCGCGCTACTTATAAAAAAATGTTACGCTGACGCCCTGTTTGATTTCTTATGTAGAGTTATGGCTTTTACACTCAGACCTTATCAACTTGACGCTGTTAACGCGACAATCTCTTATTTTCGTCAACACAATACACCTGCGGTAATTGTATTACCTACTGGCGCAGGAAAAAGTTTAGTGATTGCAGAACTGGCTAAAAGAGCGCGCGGGCGTGTCTTGGTTTTAGCACACGTAAAAGAATTAGTAGAACAGAACCATAGCAAATATGAGGCTTATGGTCTATCTGCGGATATTTTTGCTGCGGGTTTACAACAAAAAGAGAGTAGCGGAAAAGTGGTTTTCGGCAGTATTCAATCTGTTGCCCGTAATTTATCGCAATTTAGTGATACTTTTTCCCTTCTTATTATTGATGAATGTCATCGCATTAGTTTGTCTGAAGATAGCCAATATCAGCAAGTCATTAAACAATTACAATCCATTAATCCACAATTACGGATCTTAGGATTAACTGCAACACCTTATCGCTTACCTACAGGCTGGATTTATCAATATCATTATCACGGTATGATCAGAGGCAATGAAGATTGCTTTTTCCGTGATTGCATTTATGAATTGCCTTTGCGCTATATGATAAGCAATCATTTTTTAGTTCCGCCAACTCGCCTAGATATGCCTATTTTGCAATACGATTTTAGCCAAGTAAGAACAAGTCAAAATGGGATATTTAATGAAGAAGATCTAAACCGTGAAATAAAGAGACAAAAACGCATCACACCTCATATTGTTGCTCAAATTATTGAATATGCACAAAATTGCCGAGGTGTAATGATATTTGCGGCAACGGTTGAACATGCAAAAGAGATCCTTTCTTTTTTACCACAGGATGAAGCAGCGCTAGTCAGTGCTGATACCCCCTCTTCTGAACGTGACCATCTTATTTCTCGTTTTAAACAGCAACAATTACGCTATATGGTTAATGTTGCCGTATTAACAACAGGTTTTGATGCTCCACATGTTGATTTAATCGCTATCTTACGTCCCACTGAGTCTGTGAGTTTATACCAACAAATTGTAGGGCGAGGATTAAGATTATTTGCAGGAAAAACCGAATGCCTAATTTTAGATTATGCAGGTAATCCTCATGATCTCTATCTACCCGAAGTCGGTACTAAAAAACCCAATCCGAATAGTAAGCCGGTACAAGTTTTCTGTCCTATTTGCCAATTTGCCAACACCTTTTGGGGCATTGTAGATGCTGATGGCGATATCATTGAACATTATGGTCGACGTTGCCAAGGCTGGGAGCTCAATGAACAAGGGCAAAAACAGCAGTGTGAATTTCGTTTCCGCTTTAAATTGTGCCCACATTGCAATGAGGAAAATGATATTGCAGCACGTCGCTGCATTCATTGCGACGAAATCTTGGTTGATCCTGATGATATGCTTAAAGCAGCATTAAAACTCAAAGGAGCATTAGTCTTACGCTGTGGTGGAATGCAATTTAAATCGGGAAATGATGTTAAAGGTGAATGGTTAGAAATTAATTATTACGATGAAGAAGGCACCTCCGTCTCTGAACGTTTTCGACTAACAACTCCTGCTCAACGAAAAGTATTTGAATTAAAATTTTTACGTGAACATCAACGCGCACCAGGCGTTCCTTTTATTTGGCATAATGCCAACGACATTATTAAGCAATTTGATTTGTTGCGTCACCCTGACTTTATTGTCGCTCATAAAGGTAAAAAAGAGAGCTTCTGGAAGATAAGAAATAAGATTTTTGACTATGCTGGTCGCTACCGAAAAGCAGATACCTTGTATTAATCTGGATTTATATTTGCTGTTAGGGGACTTTTTCGTTAAAATGCGCCCCGCTTTATCTATTTTTAGATAAACCAAATCTCGAGCTTGTTGCTGGGTCGCCTGTAACAAGTATGTATTTTCTTTCTTTTTTATAAGAGAAAAAAGATGTTAACTATCAAAGCAACTGTACGTAAAGAGCAGGGTAAGGGTGCGAGCCGCCGCCTGCGTGTGGCTAACCGTTTTCCTGCTATCGTTTATGGCGGAAATGAAGAGCCAATCGCTATCGATTTAGATCACAACGAAGTTATCAACCAAGAACACAAATCAGAATTCTATTCAGATTTCGTTAACCTGGTAATCGATGGTAAAGAAACTAAAGTTAAAGTTAAAGCAGTGCAACGTCACGAGTATAAGCCAAAAATTACTCATATCGACTTCCTGCGCGCTTAATAAGCCACCCTTCGAGCTTTATTTTTCGGGACGCCGAGCATATAACGCCACTTATGTGGCGTTATTTGTTTCTACTACTTAATTATTTTTCTGATGCTCTACGTTGTAGCTGATCACGTAAATTAGGTGGTGTGCCTTTAATGGTGAGTGTATCTGTTGCTGGATCCCAAAATATTCTCTCCCCTAATAATTTCGCATCAAAATTCACAGTTAATCCACCACCGCTTCCTGAATACTTCATCAGTTGACGTAACGTACTGCGATCTGCTGGAAATGTTTCAGCTAATTCATAGCCTTTCTCTTCAGTAAATTGAGCGAAGTTTTGGTCGCCTAGAGACGGTAATTCTTCAGCAAGCTCCGTTAAGGCAATTTCTTCGCCAGATTGTAATTGCTCATTACAGTAACTATATACTTGCTCACGACAAGTTTGACGCTCTTGTTTGCCCATTTCTGAAGCTTCGCAGAAATCATCAACTGCTTGTAATAAGCCTTTATTTTGAACTTTGGCGTTTAAACCTTCTTGCGCACCTAAAAAGTCCATAAAGAAATCAGAGACTTTACGTCCAACTCGACCTTTTAAAAACGTTAAATAACGTAAAGAGTCGGGTGCGGTTTCCCACTCAGTTAAATCGATACGAGCAATAATATCTGCATGAGGAATATCTAAATAACGTGTTGATGACACATCTAGGCTGTCGTTTACCCACATACTGTTACAACTGCTCAGTACAGCGATTAAAAGGTAATCTACCGCTAAATAGCGATAATGACAAAATAGAACGGTACCACCTTCTGCAAAAGGATATTTTGCTAATTCGTCTTTCAGTCTCACCGTTGCTGCTCGTGAAAAACCTAAAAAATTCTCTTCACCTTTACGTTGTAAACGCAACGCTTCTGCTAATTCACTTTCTTCATTAAACAGACCATAAGCTTTATTTTTTGCACTGTATACACGATGTAACTCTTCAATCATTTCCTGAACAACAGGTTCAATTTCTAAGAGTGAATCACGTAGCACAACTTCTAATGTCTGCTCATCTCGCTTAATAAGTTGATGCAAAACTAATTGGTTAATATCTAGACTCATGGTCGTCCTCTTTTATTGCGTCTCTTTCTCGTGCGCGTATTCAAACACTCCCTACTTTCAGTATCAAGGGAAAATTAATTAATTTAATAGCGGAAAAAGCCCTAGTAATACGGTAATATATAGCGTTTTATCCATTTAGTAGGAATTCAGATTTTATGCCACAAAAATCCCGTTATAGTGATGAACAAGTTGAGCAATTACTTGCAGAACTTGTCAGCGTTCTTGAAAAACATCATACTCCTACAGATCTTTCTTTGATGGTGTTGGGGAACATGGTGACAAACTTAATTAATACAAGTATTGCCCCTGCTCAACGAATGCTGATTGCTGACTCCTTTGTTCACGCATTGCGTGCTTCAATTGATGAAGGCAATATTCACTAATAAACACAGAAAAATTATTTATAGACATGGTAACGAGACCTCAGTCCTATCGTGAAAAAGTATCCCAAATGATCAGTTGGGGTCACTGGTTTGCGCTATTTAATATTATTCTAAGCTTACTGCTTGGAAGCCGTTACCTGTTTATTTCTGATTGGCCTGCAACCTTTGCTGGTCGTTTTTACGCTATTGTGAGTTGGATGGGACATTTTAGTTTTATTGTCTTTGCTATCTATATACTCATCCTTTTCCCCCTCACCTTTGTCGCTGTTTCTCAACGGCTACTTAGAGTTATTTCCTGTGCCCTTGCCAGCGCAGGATTAACTATCCTTATTTTTGATATCGCCGTTTACCAGCAATTTCAACTCCATTTGACTCAACTTGTTTGGGATCTCGTGATTAACCCAGATGAAGGTGAAATGGCGCGAGAATGGCAACTTATTTTCATTGGCATTCCCATCATCTTTCTGATTGAAATGCTTTTTGCAACATGGAGTTGGCAAAAATTACGCAGTTTAAATCGCCAACGCTGGGGTAAACCATTAGCGGGTGTCTTTATTACTTGCTTTATAGTATCTCATTCTATGTCAATTTGGGCTGACGCTAACTTTTATCGCCCAATCACCATGCAACGTGCTAATTTGCCGTTATCCTACCCAATGACAGCGCGTAAATTCCTTGAGCGCCACGGTTTTATTAATCAATCAGAATATGAGCAACGTGTTATCAGTGAAGGTAATCCAGCTGCACAAGGTATCACCTACCCTCTTGCTCCATTAATCTATGCCAAGGATACCTATTCTTATAACTTGCTGGTGGTGGTGGTTGATGGCTTAGGGACTGAAGAGGTGCCTGAATTGCCAAGCTTGCAACAATTTGCACAAAATAACCTTTATTTTTCGCGTCATTATTCATCAGGTATAAATAATGACACTGCATTATTTGGACTATTTTATGGTATTTCACCTTCTTATTTAGACAGTGTATTAAGTAGCAGAAAGAACTCTGCGCTTTTCGATGCGTTAAGTTATCGAAACTATCAATTAGCCATGTTTTCAACGAATGGTTTCCAAACGCCACTGTTTAAACAAGCTGTGCTATCAGATTTCTCCCTCCCAACATCACGTAGTGGTAATAATAATGCCACTATTGATAGTTGGAGTAATTGGTTAGTCAAAAACAACCAAACAATTCCTTGGTTCTCTTTCTTACAAATTAATGGTCATACCAATAATGCGTCTCAACGAGCCACATTAAATGATCAACTAGAGACAATATTTAAGACATTACAAGAAACCAAAGTACTAGATAATACTGTTGTGGTTGTCACTTCTAGCTATCATCAAGACAACGATAAGAAGCAAACTAATCAATGGCTGTCAGATAAAACCACCTTTAATTTAAGCCAGTCACAGGTGCCATTAATGATACATTGGCCAAATATGACGCCACAGGTTATTGATCGAATGACAAGCCATCAAGATGTAATGACGACCTTGATGCAGCATGTGTTACATGTCATTAGTCCAGCAGACAACTATTCACAAGGTGAAGATTTATTTGCAAGCACTCGTAATCATCCATGGATTTTCACAGGCGATGAAGAGGCATTTGTGGTCTTTTTACAAGATAATACCTTGTTGATAGATAAGCATGGTCGATACGCTTTATTTGATAAATCAGGACAAGAGATCAGTTCTGCAAAACCTGATTTAAAATTGTTACTGCAAGTTCTGGCTGAACAGAAGCGTTTTATTGAACGCTAACGCTATTAAGTGACGCACAAAATTACGTCACTTAATTAGCAAAGGGTTGCTTTAGCACTCAAAAACAGTAATATACAGGGCACAAACGGCATGTAGCGCAGCCTGGTAGCGCACCGTCATGGGGTGTCGGGGGTCGTAGGTTCAAATCCTATCATGCCGACCAACAATATTTAAGAAAACCAACCACTTACGGTTGGTTTTTTTATACCTGAAATTTGAGAGGGGTAAAATAGGGGTAAAACTGGGGTAAAACCCCCATCAGATTTACCCGAGTTACAGCTCAATTCTCGCCCTGTTTCTATGCTATAATTCACCTCAAACTCATTAACAGAGCTTATCAAATGAAAAATCTAGCTGAGCTAACTCAGGAAGAAAAAGACAAAATTAACGTCGATCTATCTGCGAGTGGTATTGCATATAAAGAACGTTTAAATATGCCAGTTGTAGCCTCGGAAATAGAACGACAGCAACCAGCACATTTGCGTGAGTATTTTAATGAACGGCTAGCTTTTTATCGTGAGAGAAGTAAGAAATTGCCGGACGGGAATTCAGTACAGTATTTGAAAGCGAAGTAGTATTAATAAGATTATAAAACTTATTCTTGCTCATCAATAAATAATTCAATCTTGGTAACGCCAGACTCCCTTTACCACTTACGTTGTTTCACTTTACGTTCTACTACTGTTTTTGCCATTGGTCTTGCCTCTCTTAGCAGTACAACTGCTCACAAATAATTTAATCACTAAAGTTAAATTCAAATAAAAGAGAACCATGCTTGGAATGAATCACAAAATTATCCCAGCGTATTGCGTACCAAATTGGCGGGATCATATTCACCCTATATATTGAAGAACCTATAGTGTATGGCTGAATTAAATCTCTAAAACCAACGACTAAATTCTTTAGTAACTCCGAATGCCTTGCAGCAATACCAAGCTGAAAAAACCATTCTTCCACTATTTTAATCATATCGTTTTCACTGAGTTGCTCTAACGAAACGTTCCAATGCTCAATGGAATGTTTATCGCTATGAGGAATAATCACTGACTGAACCGAACTAAGTAACGTCGTTTTTTCTTCCACATAAGTGCATTCATAGTCAGGAGCAACATTTGGCTCTCTGTTCAGTGACTCAACAGCACATAAGTAGCCATTGATTTTCTCAACATCCAACAAAACAAGTTCTTTCGGCATCGGTTTATATTTCATTTTTCATCACTTTCATTTGGTTTAGATATCAATTATATACAATGAATTCAGCTAATTTAGGAACTGTATTCAACTACATAAAATGTATTATTTAAATTTATAATCAAAGTGTTAGATACCTTAAAGTCAGTTTTATGGGGTATCAAGAGTTGTAGGTTCAAATCCTATCATGCCGACCAAAATTCTTTAGAAAAACCAACCTCTTAAGGTTGGTTTTTCTATGCCTGAAATTTGGAACCAACGGTGAATGGACAGATAATTAAATTTAAAAGCACAAATGAACATATTGAAGCTGATATTTTACTCTGTTTTGATCCCATTTTTTATATATAAAATCAGACGGTATTCCTCCTTCAACAAGGTGGAACTCATAGCTGATAGATACCTTATATAAAATATTAAAAAATAGCATAAAGTCTAAATTTCAAGATATTCCTATCTCTTTTATATTAAACAAGTGAGTTAATTAACAAAAACAGCTCCACAATCGCGGAGCTCTGATAAAATTAAGTGTGGTAAAGAATAAATCGCTCACTATTTAAAAATAGAGATCCAATTATATTCAAAAATTAACGGTTACACTGTTTATAAAAGAGTCTTTCCCATATTGTGGTGGATAGTACATAATTAATTTGTTTTCAAACACTACACCCCCTTATAATTTCTCTATTTTAATGAGATGGAATTCCTTATGAGCGTACCACAAACAAAAGTTGAATTACTCTTAGCTATTGATAAAAATTTCAATAAATTAATTAGTTATCTTAATGTGATACCGGCAGAAATCACCTCAGAATATTCAATGGATGGGCACGCCAAAGGAACAGAGATGAGTGTTCGTGATCTTGTTTCATATTTACTCGGATGGAATTCTCTTGTTGTAAAATGGATCACATCTGATGCTAAAGGTCTACCTGTCGATTTTCCAGACACGGGTTATAAGTGGAACCAACTTGGTCTTCTTGCTCAAAAATTTTACTCAGATTACAGTGAATTAAATTATGACTCATTGGTAGCTGAACTTCAGACTACAAAAAATGAAATTGTGAAGCTTATTAATGAGAGAACTGATGATATTTTATATGGCAAACCATGGTACACAAAATGGACGATGGGTAGGATGATATCATTTAACACATCTTCACCGTATGCTAACGCTAATGGGAGATTAAGGAAGTGGGCAAAAAATAATAATATCAAATTAAAATAAGTATCAGCGTCAAAATTATACGTGGTATTTAAAAACAGAATAGTGCCGATGATCGATAGGACTGACCGACTTATATAATCACTCTGTTATCAATTTCTAATATCTAATTGGTATCTTGTTGTTTTTATAATGGATAGTAATATGAACGACAAACAAAAAAAGAAAAAGTTGCTAACATTTATATCCCCAGTATTATCTTTAGTGATATCGCTCTATCTCAGTATATCTACATTTGGTTATGATAATATTATTTAGTTAGCTACTTCTTCTGCCATTTTCTTTATCAGTATTATCGTGTTGGTGTCTTCTTTAGAAATTTCAATAAAAGTTATTTATTTTAAGCAACTATCATTTTTATATACTAATAAATTTGTCACTTTAATCTTTACTTTAATGAGTTTTATAGCAACCGCCATCGTGCTGATAATGATATTCCACGAAGAAGAAATACCTGCTAATTTTTTTAACAGCCTAGAGTTTGTTGCTTTACTTATCGCCTATTTTACTTTCCTTTTAGTGTCTATTTTTGTTTCTTACGTGTATTGCATGATCAATAGTGATAAGAAATTCTTTTTATTTTTTCTATTTATTTTATTAGTAATGATGATCTTTAAAGAGAGTGATGCTAATTTTATAATATTTTATTTGCTTATTTCCTTCATTATATTTTTTGGAGGAATAACTATTATTACGATAAGAAAGGCTTTTTCTCATTATGATTAAGTCGTTTTTTAACAAGCTATCATTTATATACTCACCGATTTTTACATTCTCATAGGCTTACTCAAAAAGAAGATGTAAGCACATTTAAAATGACTAATATTAGATAAAATTCAATAAAGGCGTATATGAAAATGCTATATAATAAATTAACTTATATAATTAGAAAGTGTTTAAAAATTGAGTAAGCTATATTAATAAAATTATTGTGTCAAATTATAGCTTTCAGAAATTAAAGATTTTAATTCGTTATCATCAAATTCAGATGAGAGGCTAATAGAAATCCAATGCTCTTTATTCATATGGTAAGCTGGGTATACTCCTTTTTTCAATCGTAATGATCCCGTTAAATTTGGCATAACTTTTAAATTTATAACATCGACCATATTCCTACTACCATTATCAGATAATTTACTTTCTAGAACATCCATTATAGCTGCGAACCACTTCGAATTACTATTATGCCTAAAAACTATATAATTTGGATATTTAATCCATAAACACTCAGGCTCTGCATTATAGTTTTCTTTAATATAATTAATTAATTCTTTTCTATTCATCACAGCCTCATCTCATAAATTATCTGAATATAAATATAGCTCCGTATACCTTAAGATTCCATTACTTTTTTTCTCTTTTTTATTTGTTATCTACCCGATGCACCCTTTTATTCTTACTATTTTTTATGAAGTTATTATTTAATACCCTCAATTACAATAATAATGCGTACCTTATTCTTATACTGGAAATTTAAAAAATTTCTATTAATATGCCATGTTTTATATTTCTGCATATAAAAAGGCCACTTAGGTGGCCCCAAAAGCAATCATTTATTTTAACAACTTAAAAATTTCCTTTACTACGTTGCTGCTCAATATAAATATTCTGATTAGTCTTAATACTATTTAATGTGCTATCAGAATATGGATCCTCTTTATGGCTTTTACTTTCTTGAGATTCTATTGCTCCAGTTGATGAGCAAGCAGAAATCAAAAAAACACTCAAAAGCATAAGTAATCTCATATCTACTCCAAATAATATTTAAAATTAATAACTAATATTTAGATTAAAAATAAATAATTTAGTTCATAAAAAATTAATCATCTTAATTTTTACACTTGCTCTCAATATGGTTATTTAATTAATAACACATTGATAAAAAAAGAAAAAATACAGATGCTTGGCCTGCGTTAAAAGAAGCATGGTTTGGAGATAAAGAGAGAGCTATTGCAACACTTTTAGTAGATAGTCAGCAACAACATAAAGACAATCTGAAAGATGTTGATGATTGCGTTTTATTGAGCAAAATCGGTGATTTTCACATTCATCTAATGCCAAATAATTCAGGTGAACATTTCAAACCGTTATGCTAAGGTTATCAACCTATTGGTATTGAAAAGATTTAATAATAAATTTTGCTACGCTGTTATTTTTCAGTATAGTAAATTGTATTAGTTACGCAATCATCAATTTATTTTAAATATATATCAGTTTAAATCACATGGATATCTCTATTAAGAATAGACTCTATCATATTTGCTTGTTATTTTTATTATTAAAAATTCATTAATTTTTTAAAATAAAAACCTTTCTTAGTTTTTGGGAATTTATTCCCATAATATATTTTCCGTTCGTAATCTCGGCCAGCATAGTGATTATCACCATAAAATTGACCATATAATGCAGTTTTAGGGCACACATCGTCAGAAAAAAATTTATGATTATTATCCACTTCAATTTTCCTTATTTAAATTAAATTTTCAGCCTCTTTAAATTAATTATAAACATTTTAAATTTATAATTTTCAGTAATTATTTAATACCATACCACTCTTATAAAATAGATCCAGTATTGAGCGATTTTATTATTTAAACTGAATTAAAAACATAATTAGACAAAAGAAAAATTGAGTGTATGCTATATATACCAGACACTCAATTCATTAAAAGTATCTTATTTATTATCAACACTCTTATTAGCTATTCCAAAAGGAATATGCACCGAAGGTAATTCAGATGATGATTTTAAATGCAGTTTTTGGTCATCAAAGAATATATGTGGTTTTAAAATTCTCAGAACATTAGCTTTCTCTACCCCACCCATAAAAAAAGCTTCATTGACAGAAATTCCCCATGCTCTCATCGTGTTAATAACTCGTTTATGAGATGGTGCATTGCGCGCAGTAACAATAGAGATCTTAAGTAATGGAATATAAGTAGGATCTTGTTTTACTTTCTCTAATTCCAATTTTTGAATATCAGAAATACGCAGTAAGAATTTTTTTAATGGTCCTGGGTTATGAGGTACATCAACCATTTTGGCTTCATGATTATGAAATTGAGACAATTCGCCTGAAGTTTTATAAATAACCTCTGCTTCATCATCAGCAATCACACCATCAAAGTCAAAAGCAATTCTTAATTCATCAGCATCATCATCATTAACATGACCGGCTAATATCTGCCCTGCTGGATAATTTGCATTAATCGCTTGTAAAACATCATCATGATCAGCAGATAAAAATAACTCTATATCAAATGCTGGAATATAAATATGAGGCGATTTTCCTTGAAGAAATACAGCTCGAGTGATCCCTAAGTTATAATGTTCAATAGAATTCATCACTCTTAATCCAGTGTCGGGATCATTTCTGGATAATAAAATAACTTCAACTAGAGGATCGTCAGGTCTAATGTTATTTAATTTCAAAAGGCGACTAATAAAAGGAAATGCAACACCTTTATCCAAAGGCATATCCTGCATTTTATGTTGATACTTTCGATAAGCTTCCTCCCCTTGTGTACGAAAAATATTATCTGATTCTTGCAAATCAAATAATGCACTAGAAGAAAGCCCTATGACTAATCTCTTCGTCAAATCATACGCCATCGCAAAAATTCCCTATTAGTTCCTTTTATTCTTCATAATATCACTCTTTCAAAAGACTGAAGATAAGAAAACTTGTACACAAAAGTGCAGACAAAATAATACTGTTTACCTACTTATGAGCATCTATCATCAAATTATATACCACACCAAATGGTAGTGATTATCATTTGCATTTAGTGGGTATCCTTATTATTGTTATGACTATCATCAATAAGGAGAAAACTCATGGTTAAGAAAACGATACATTTACGCTCGAAACACTTTAAAGATTTAGTCAATAAAATGAAAAAAATGCATGCTGTTAAAAATACAATAAGCCCTCAATCAGAAAATAGTGATCTTATTGTTATTAATAATAAAATTCCCACTTTGGTTTCTATAAAGTAAGAGAATTTATTGACTTTTAGTGTGAATAAATAGTGACCATAATCTTCATAGGGTTGACATATCAAATGATAATGATTATCTTTTACCTTGTGAATGGTTGAGTATTTTACTTGGTTTTTCACAACGACATTGCTCACATTGCTTCTAGTATTTATTGACCAACTCTCCTAGCGTTGGTCTTTTTTTATCTGCATAAAACCATACGCCACTTAACACTAAATGATGGATAAGCTTTCATACAAAATGCTATTATCTTATTGAAGCTAAAATAGTTTATAGTAAAAATTAAGTAAAATAATAATATTGTATTTGGTTATCACTGTCTAAAAGGATTATGAAATAACCACTTTATAATTAAACCATACATCGATAGGGATTTTAAATTATGGGTTTTATTTCCTCGATCATTAGAAAAAACAAAGAGCTAACACCAGAGCAGCAATGGGAGCAACTTAATAAAAAATATGCAGATAATCCTATTGAACGTATCCGTGAGAAATTAGCACTAGTTACTAGTATTGATCATGAATATAAAGAGTTTGGTGCTGATAATCATAAATATCAGCTAAATTCTCCGCTATCAAAAGAGAAAGTTAATCAGCTACAAGCAAAAATAGGATGTGAATTTCCTGAAGATTATATCGCTTTTATAACTCAAATTGGCAACGGCGGCACCGGCTCTTATGGTGGCGCTGGCCCTTACTATGGCCTATATGCTTTTGATGATGCAATCGATAGGAATGGCATACAAAATTGTGCCCTACCTTGCTTACTTAGCCCTAAAATGGATATCGATGAATGGAAAGCATTATGTCATGTACCCGAAGACTGTAGTGATGAAGACTTTGATACTATTTGCGATAGAGTTCATCAAGGTACGCTTTATTTAGGTACTTGTGGTTGCGAATACGATCTATTATTAGTAGTTAATGGAGATTATAAAGGGCATATTTTATATACCTCCGATTGGGTTAATTCAGATACTCCTTACACATTTTCCTATGAAACTTCATTTTCACAATGGTATGAACGTTGGTTAGATGAAGTAATTTTAGGCTATGACACAAGCTGGTTTGGTCATCGAATGGGAGGTAATGAAGAAATGTTACTTCAATTTGCACAAAATAATGAAGATATTACGAAAAAAATTAGTGCAATTAACTCACTAACTAAACTACCTGAATTATCCAACAATAGTTTGGATTTTTTAGGGCAACAACTACAAACTGAAGATATTGAATTATATAAAGTTTCATTAAATGTTTTAGCCACCTATTTTAAAGAACAAGCACTGCCTTATATTCAGCAAGCTTTAGTTGCTCCATTTGATGAAAAAACAGATATCGTTATTCCTATTATTTACTTTAAATATAAAGATCAATATGCTCTTTTCAAAGAGAGTCTTCTCCCTATACTTAAAGTAACTAATAACGAAGATACACTGCGTTTTATCGGTTATTCTTTGACCGAATTAAACGCTATTTTAGTTGAAGATTTTCAACCATTCTTTACTCACCCAAATGTAGAAATAATAAGAAGTGCAATTTATGCGGCTTCACATGATATTAATTTAAAAGATAAAATATCAGCGTTTTATGAACTTGCAATCTCTGAGAATGAAGAGATCAGCTTAGGTGCAATTCAGGCATTATCGAGATCAAATTATATCAATAATGAGCTATTGGATTATTTAAAAAAAGCTTGGAAAATGTATCCTGAAGAAAAAAATCCTTATATTCGTAATAATATCTCTTCTTATATCGCAAAAGTATCCCCATCAAACAATATGATTGATGTAAAACAATGGTAGTTGATGGATAGACACCCTATCATCTTCTTGCATCTATTCTAATCAGGCAATAACCAATCATTATCATTGCCTGCCTTTCACCTAAAATAGTTATAAATACGTATTTTTGTTGTTTTAAAAACTAAGGTATTTATCAATACTCTCAGCTAAATGTATATAAATTTTATTGTTAAATTAACATGATTATTAATTACATACTCCAACCCAACATCCCCAACAAATTAAAAATCAATTAAAAACAATTAATTACATTATAAAAAAATCAAGTAACTATGA
The DNA here is from genome assembly GCF_011045835.1 of Proteus terrae subsp. cibarius. Classification (NCBI taxonomy): domain Bacteria; kingdom Pseudomonadati; phylum Pseudomonadota; class Gammaproteobacteria; order Enterobacterales; family Morganellaceae; genus Proteus; species Proteus terrae. Next base: position 1,408,583 of record NZ_CP047349.1, on the reverse strand, counting down.
TTTTTTTCAAAAAATACTTTTAACTTCACACTTATTTTTTTTTAAAGTTTGTTACAGATTGATATCTTTTTTTCCCTTACTATTGGTTTTAGTATTTCATCACTGATAGATATTTAATTTTCCCCCGCCTTGTGCGGGGATTTTTTTATCTTAAGAACTCACTTTAATACTAGCAAATAAAATCACTATTTCTTTAAAACTAAACGTTCTCTTGTTTTCTTTTTTCATAGCAAAGACAACATTTGATCTTTTCAAAAAAGTAGAAAAAATACTAATGACATTAAAAATGGCCATTATTTTATGGCCTTATTGTCAATATCCTGTTTGATTTCTATTTATAAGCTTCAAAAGTAATAATTTCTGTTTCGTTATTTGGTTCGCGTAAATATTGATAATCTCCAGAAATTGTTATTTTCTCAAAGCCAATAGATTCAAGGAGTCGTTTAAATTCATACACACCAAACCATTTCAATTTAAACACTTCCCATTCACTTTCAATTATTTTCCCATTTCTCCATTTATCATAACGGTGATGAGATACTGTTAATTGATTAATATAATCTATTTCAGCATTTACTATCTGTAAGGTAATTAAATCTCCTTCCGACGTTTCGAATTGTCGACTAGAACACTGGCCTTTAGTAAAGGTATGCGCCAAACTAATGTCAATTAATAAACGTCCATCTGGATTTAATGCGTTATAACATTGTTGAAGTGACTGTAATGCTTTTGTTTCGCTATCTAACAATAAAAAAGTCCCAGTCGGAATAATTATTGCATCAACAAGAGTCTCAACTTGGAATGTCAACAAATTATCTTTAGTCACTTTATCTTGAGAACATCCATTTCTTCTTAGATTTTCCATACAGAAATAAAGCATCTCATCTGAAAGATCAAATCCTTCTACATTAAATCCAGACTTTAATAAAGGGATCAAAATACGCCCTGTTCCCACGGCGGGTTCTAAGATTTTGCCATTAACATCCTTAAGACGTTCTTGATAATATTCTACGTCACCAAAACTACACCCTATAGGTTTATCTATTTGGTAAACTTGGGCTGATAGCGAATGATAACTCTGCATAAATAGTCTATTCTCTTTTTGTTGTTTATTTTTAATGATAATAAAGTGATAAATTAATATATCAATACTCAACCAGATAAAAACCATCAAATAAAGATATAATTTTTACTTTTATAGTCACTTCGTAGAAATATTTTGACAAATTTTTTTGAACTCTGAAATTACTCATTTTATAAGTTTTCTATTTTAACGACAAAATGTATCACTAAAAAATTAAGCAATTTAACTAATATCAAAAAAAGTTAACTTATTAATAAAAATAATAAAAAACAAGTTTATTTACTGTATTTCAAATAGTTAGACAACCTTAAATTAATTTATGCTAATAATAAAGTACTGAAAAAATCACAAAATCATTCATAAATCTTTATCTAGCTGTCATTAACCATCAAGATTTTTTACAGATTGATATATTTTTTTCCTCTAATATTCCTTCCATCAACTCGGTACGAATAGATATTTATTTATCGAACACAATAAATAAATCAAAAGCTAACCAAATAAAGAATATTTGAGGAATATAGAATGAAAAAGAATTTTATTATCGGAACTTGTTTAGCACTTTTATTATCAGCTCCAACTATGGCAAATAATAATAAAGTCATCGGCTCAGGAACAATCACATTTATAGGCTCTATTGTAGAGGGAAATTGTATAACTGAATCAGTAGGAAATACTTTTAAAGCAAATTGCTGGAATGGAATTGAAATGGAAGAAACTTTACATAAAATCGAACCTAATAAAATATTTAATGCTCAATTAGGTGAAAATAAAGGTTCAATGAGTATGAATTGGGTCAAAGAAAATGTAGGGATAATGGATATCGTATATAATTAATATAGCACCTTTAAAATCCTATATTTTTAATAAAAATTAATCTCTATTAAATAGAAATAATATTTATTATTAAATAACGAGTATATATTTTCCAAGAATTAGAATTCATTACTATATAAATGGTATTTTCTATTATGGTTATAATATATTAGGCAGATATAGTTTATTTCTATATCTGCTAACTCTGTTTTAACTTATTTATAAAAATTCTTATCTTCTTATCTTCTTATCTTTACTTTATCACCCTTATTCTTATCTTCTAAATCCATACAAATCCTAGGGTTGACAAGCCGGATGATAATGATTATCTTTTACCTTGTGAATAGTTGAGTATTTTACTTGGTTTTTCACAACGACATTGCTCACATTGCTTCCAGTATTTACTGTGACCAACACATAATGTGTTGGTCTTTTTTTTATATATTAATCATTAATTATAAAAACTGGCTTCACCTGCCGGCCGAGTTTTAAAACGACGGTGAGCCCATAAATATTGTTCTGGCGCCCGCATAATTTCAGTTTCTATCAGCTTATTCATTCTATCCGTGTCATTTTGAATATCCTCAGAAGGATAATTAACTAATTCTTTACCAATGATTAAGCTGTACTTTTTACCTTTCTGATTTTCATTTCTAACTAAAGTGACAGTTAAAGAAGGTGCTCCTGATAGTTTCGCTAGTATTGCAACCCCTTTTGAGGTTGATGTTTTTTCAACAGAAAAGAAAGGAGAGAATGTTGTTCCTTTTAAACCAAAGTCTTGGTCTGGAGCAAACCAAATTGCTTTTCCTTTTTTTAACTCCATAACCATAAACTTTAGATTACGTCTATCTATCATGCCTTTATCTGAACGGCATCTTGCTTTAGTTTGGATAAACTCCATCGCTTTATTATTATGTGGCCTATACATCGCATTTACAGGGAAACAAAGCCCCATAATACGCCCACCTAATTCTAGTGACATAGAATGTATACCAATGAGTAAAATTCCAGCTTTTTTATCACTTGCATCAGTAAAATTGGAGATCCCCTGTACTTCAAAGAGGTTTTTTAATCGACGATCACTCCAGAACCACGCCATTCCTGTTTCAAATAATGCGACACCTAGTGACGATAAATTATCCATAACAAGCTTGTTAATTTCATTTTCATCTTTATTAGGGAAACATAATTCTAAATTTTTCTTTATGATAGAAACTCTTCTTTTGACAAAGAAACGAGATAACAATCCGAGATGTTTACCTAAAAAAAGCAACCACGAATAAGGTAGCTGTACTAATAAAAAAAGGATAAAAACACCAAACCAAGTTAAGAAATATTTGGGATGTAATAAATGCAATGAAAAAATATTTTTAGCGTACACAAGTTTGTCCTTTAGGAACTAAAAAGCATTTAAGCCACATTGAATTAGACAATAATTATTTAAGATAAGTCATTAAATATTACTTTTATTTTTTATCTTAAATTATTTTTTTATGATTTATCTGATATCTTTTATTCTAATAAAAAATTTTTCTTTCTTTTGATTGAGAAGGTAATAACTTAATGCCTTTATTTCACCATTATAAGGATTTCTTTATTAATTAATGTATTTATCTGTAAATTTTAGTGGTAATTAAGGTAAATACACTTCTAATAATTAAATTAACTCACATCAAATATTTACATAACTTTAATAAAATTATTTTTTACACTTTACTAAATAAACTTTAAAGTTAAATAGACTGGAAATTGATATAAAAAAACCCCACCGAAGTGAGGTTCTTTAAGTCTTACTTGTATTGATATTGCATCAGCAATATACACAGTAATAAAACTCAATATATTACAGAGCGATTACGTTCGCTGCTGCTGGACCTTTAGCGCCATTTTCGATAGAAAATGAAACTTCTTGGCCTTCTTTCAGAGATTTAAAGCTGTCGCTTTGGATCGCTGAAAAGTGTACGAATACGTCTTTGCTACCATCTTTAGGAGTGATAAAGCCAAAACCTTTATCATCGTTAAACCATTTTACTGTACCAGTCATTGTATTAGACATAAGATTTCCTTTAATTAATTAGTTTGCCATAAGGCACTGTTTTCGGTTTGATTTCGGATTTTTACTTATGGTCACTATTTGAAGGAATTCGCAACGAAGAGGTATCAGGGATAACGCTAAACGGTGAACTACTTAAAACTGCACTAACATAAATAGGTCTGTACTTCCAAACCAGTGGCGCTATTAAGTCATATAATTCATTTTATAGCAAATTATTTTCATCTTTATTTTAAAAATAACTTTTTACACATTAAATTAGAAAATAATTATAAGATAAAAACAATTATCTATTTCAGCTATCTCTTTATTTTAATTTAAAAATATGAATAAAAAAGTAGATACTGTTATTTTTTAAGATAACTTGTATCTACTTTATCATTAACGTACTACATCATCTTAATCAGCAAGTTCTAATAAAATTTCTTCTGTTTTTGTCCATAGAAGTGCTCCTCCTTCTTCTGGCCATAAATGACGCTCTGCATTAGGAAAACGTTCAAATAATAATTCGCCAAAATCAGGAGAATGAACTGTGCTGGTATCCTTCATTCCATACCATAAAGTTGTTGGTGTCTTTATTTCTTCAGGTGAGAATCCCCAAGGTTGCATCACAATCAGCAAATCCTGAGTGTATCCATCATTACCTTGTTTAAAGGCTTCCGCCATACATTCTTGATAAACAGAGAGAAAATCAGCTGAGTTATAAATAGCCAAATCGACATCAGCACTGTAATTTAGAATAAAATCCATTAACCATTTAGCTGTTATATTTTGCTTAATCCAACTGGTTAACAGATCTGGTGTTCCAACAGCTTGACGTTGCATATTGATAACATCTTCTGTTAGCTTTTTTTGTGTATCAGGATAATCAAATTGATCTTGTCCTGCGACAATCAGTAATTTATCAACATGACAATAAACACAAAGCGCCATCGCAAAAACAGCACCTTGTGAAAACCCCATAACATTAATATTTTTGATACTAAGATGATCTAATAAAAATAAAATATCTTCAGAAAAAGATTTTAACGATTTTTTAGGATCAAAAGTAGAATCACCTAATCCAGGACGAGTTGGCGCAATCAGTCGAATATTAAGTCTATTTAAGAGGTCAATGTCTACACCTAATAAACCGCTCATACCTGCACCAGTGCAAAATAATACTGGCTTACCTTGCTCTGGACCAGATTCATACCACGTTAAAATTCTATTATCTGGTAATGACACATTACATTTTCTTGAGTTTTTAATTTTCATTAGATTTTGTCTTTTATTAATTTTTGATAACACATTACCTGCCATATTGGATAGCAATGCCTATTTTAAATTTCTACTTTTAAAAATTAATGTTGAGACTAGCTAAGGGTAAGACTTCATATAAACTCGCAATAAATTTTGTTTCGTTGCAGATAAATGGATAAACCGAAATTTATTTTTTGTTTTTTGAAAAACAAAAAATAGTAGATTTTATACTACTCTCTATGAGTATAATCAAATTAGCTGTAATAAGTAAGGGCTCTACCATTGATCGCCACTACGATAATCACAATATAACGATGAAGTTAAATCAATTTCATTTATGGTACTCAATGCCATAATTCCTTCATCATCACCCTCTGTTTGTTTGTAAACACCCTGGTTTAATTCAAAGAGCTTACCTTCCCATTTATGCCATCCTAACAGAGAATATAACTGCACACCTTTCTCAGAAGCAGAGAGTAGTCCAAGTTGATAACAAGACTTGATAATATCATTTGTTTGAGTCATTAATTCTTTACCTATTCCCTGTCGGCGATAGTCCTTTAAAACAGCCATTGCCTCAACATATCCTACCGATATGGGGTTATTATCAATCGCCATATTTCTTTGAACAATAGCAACATGTCCTACCATTTTTTCTTGATAATAAGCAAAAACATGCATACCACCTAATGCATGTTGAAAGTCATCTAATGAAAAACCATCACCAAAACTTTCTATTAACAAGGAATATAGTATTTCTTTCTCTATTTTGGATAAGTGACAAGTATGTTTGGATGCATATTCAATAATCATAAAAAAACCATTTAGCAATCACAATAAGACTATCTTTATAACTGATTTGTTTTTTTATAACCAACTTATTTGTGTGATAAAAAATGCGTTATCATTTTTCTATACTTATTGTTTTTTATTTTTAACTATTATATTTACTTAATCTTTTTCTTAATAAAAAAGGACAATAAATTGTCCTTTTTTATTTATAACTGGTTTCTACGTTATTTTACTAATTTGCAGGTACGACCTTTATCTTCAGCAACTCGCCCATTAACTGCATCATCTTCTGAAATGGTTGCTAAATTAAATTCATTTTTTCCTTTACCCCAAATTTGGAAGTTTTCACCAACATAACGAGCACCACTGGCCGCAACAGCTTCTTTTAAAACAATAATTTCATCGCTGTAATACATAACAGCTAGCTGTTCATTGGGGAAAGAAACTCTGATTTTTTGGCCTTCACAGTTATAAGTATCCGTTTTAGCTGCCAAAGCAGGAGCTGTTATTAATGAAGAAACTAAAGCAATAGCAGAAATAGAAAGTAACTTATTCATTTACATCTCCTAAAATAACCAAGTAAGGTTTTACTAATAAATTTAGACTAGACTTTATCTTTTAAAGATAAAATAGGATATCTCCGCATTTATTAAAATTAAAAAATATATGAATATTTTAATTTAAGATTAATTTTAATAAAAAATAATCAATCATTGATGATTGAGTTAAAATACAATTTTTGAATTAATGTTAATTTTAATTCAAATAAATTAAAATACATAACTTTACATTACTTCCCGCCTATTTTACTTTATTCAATGCAACTATCGCTATACGATATGCTATTATCCTAACACCTATAAATTTATTGTAGTTCAATAAATTAAGTCGATCTTGTTGAAAAATATCGATAGAAAAAAATAATAGGAATATTCATGCTTCAAGAGAATGTCGTCAAAGATATCATTGTATGGATCGAGCAAAATCTTGATTCACGTTTATCATTAGATATCGTTGCTGAAAAATCTGGCTATACAAAATGGCATTTTCAGCGCTTATTTAAAGCATATACAGGAATATCTTTAGGAAAATACATACTCGCCCGCCGTTTATCTTGTGGTGCTTATGCCTTACGTATAACACGCTGCAGTCTGCTAGATATTTCATTGAAATACCGATTTGACTCTCAACAAACATTTTGTCGCGCATTCAAAAAACAATTTAATATCACCCCTTCCGAGTATAGAAAAAAACCTGGTTGGGATATTAGCGAACTTATTTTCCCAGCACTAGAAACTGTTGAGCTAAAAGCTAAATATGAAGTCGTTACCTTTCCGCCTCTAAAATTAGTTGGCATGTCACACCATTATAACAAACCTATTTCAACGTGGAATTCAGACAAAAAAAGGTTCAGAAGAGAATTTTGGCTTAAATTCCTGAAAGATGTAAATACTATACCGACCGAGTTATATGCAATGCACAGAGCATCTGCAAGTACATTAGATGACACAATGTATATTTATAGCACTGCTGTTGATAAGAAAAAGCTATCAACAATATCTAATACCTCAGCAATGTCACAATTAGAATTACCTAGTGGTAATTACTTGAAAATTACTTTTTTCATTGATGAAATTTTAGACTCAATAACAGGTTATGATGACATTATTTATACTGTGTATACCAAAGTTTTACCAAAAATGAATTTATTACGTAGGCCTGGCCCTGATATTGAACGATATACACTAAAAGAGTCAGTGAGTTACGATAAACTACTTGATAAAAGTGGACCTTATTTGAAAGAAATTAGCTATTACATTCCTGTCATTTAATCGTTTATTATTGAAAAGATCCCAAATCGGGATCTTTTATTTAATCTGTATTTAGAACGATATTTCTCTATCAGTCTTTTTTAGACTTGTTAGCAAAGAAAATATCGTCTTGGATATCTTTTGTTCTTATTGTAAACAATTCATTCATTAAACTTTCAGTTAATCTTTCAGCATCAGCCATGACTCGTAGATTAAATTCATTAAGCATTTTATCTGCGCCAGTTTTATCTGTTTCCACCATAGTGAGATATTTAGCTTCCATTTCTTTTTGCTCTAATGCAGTTTTTGCTTCCCACTCTTGATAAGCTTTTTTCACTATTGGTGCGAGTTTTGGATAATCTGTCATTACTAATGTTTGTAACTTACGATATTTCCAGTAAATAGAATCACTATCCGCTTGATTGTTTCCTATTCCATAATGTTGCGGATAAGCTTTCAACCCACTGTAATACGGAACAAATGCAGTTAAATCCGCCATGCCTAAACCAACATAGGTCACTTCACCTATTTCCTGAGGAAGCTCAGGGCGAACTTGCATAACATGCGCTTCATAAGTTCTGAATACACTGATTGGACGCCAAGATTCTTCACCATTTAATCCATTAGTATATGGGTCGTGCTCTGTTCCTTCAAAGTGATTACGTAACATCGCTTTAGCTTCTTCAACAGATACTTTTTTTTCTGGTGTTAATAAAGGCGCGAAATTACGACCATCATCCACAGCTTGTTTTAATGATGGATTAAATTGTTGCTGAATAACCCACACACGCGGATCATTATAAGTACGATCTCGTTCATCATCTCGTGTGTAAGCTTTTGAGAAATTAAACGCCCCTTCTTTTTCAGGATTATATAGCCCTTTCTCAACAGCAAATTCCACTAGATTTTTAGAGCCTAAAACATCATCACTGTTAATATCGTAGTGTTGTAATCGGCCTTGGTTTCCTGTCGCAAAGTACTTATCTTTAGGTAATTTTTGTGCAATCCAATGATGCCCTGTTCCTGTTTCTAAATACCAAAGCTCATTTTTATCAACAACAGCAACACCAAATCCCTCACCTGCACCTTGTTTTTCAATAATACTTCCTAATAATTCCACCGCTTCACGAGCTGTTTTTGCTCTTGAAAGTAAGACATCTGGAATATCATCTTCAGTTATTCCAGTCTCTTCAACATAGGGATCAAAAGAGAGCGCTTTAGGTGAAGCAAAAATAGATTCTGTACCACTAACCCCCACACCCAGTTCATTAAATCCTGTTGCACCATGGAGTTGTGTTTTCCAATTCGGTACAGTGGTATAACGTAATGAATTCTTAGGTAATGGATAAGTGAAATTATTAGCACCATTATGCTCTTTGGTGCTGTAAATACCCATTTGATTCGTTTTAGCCGGATGAATAACAAAATGTTGTGCTTTTAATGCATCGCTATCTGCGCTACGAGCAATAATCAACGAACCATCATTTGTCGCTTCGCTTCCCGCTAACAACGTTGTACAGGCTAAAGCAGAAGAAACTAATGCAATATTAACGGATAAAGCAATAATACCTTTTTTGAATAAAAACATAAAACTCCCCCATTTGCTTGTTATTTATAATTTATATATCAATTAAGTATCTTTTTAGAATCAAAATAAAAAACTAGATAGCTAATTTTATGCGAAATATTAACAATGAAAATGTGTAGGTTTCCGTGATTTACATCTCAATGATTATTATATTTTGAAATAAAAAATTAATTAAACACATCATATTAATATCAATAAGATTTATAAAAAGATCTATTAAAATAAAAATAAAAACAAAATATTTGTTATTATTTTTTTAGAGATGTAATTTAACTAACGCTTATTTATAACAAAGCTCTTTATTATTAAATTTAATGACAACACATTAACTCTGATGATAATTTGTGTTAATAAAGAAATTAACTTTTCTTTCATAACTATTGTTTAACAATCAATTCATTAACGGTATAATCGTACATAAGATAAACTGACTAAAACAAAAAAATACAATGGCAATTAATATAAAAAGAACTTCTTGGTCAGGAGGATGGGCAACTTTACGTGACCTTGAAATTATACAAACCGTTATCGATCAGGGAAGTGTTACTAATGCAGCAGAACAGCTGGGTATTTCTCAACCAGCAGTAAGCCAGACATTAAACCAGATCGAAAAACGTTGTGGTAAAAAGTTATTCACTCGTGAAAATAATAAACTAATCCCAAACTCTGATGCCTTATTGCTTTATGAAGAAATCGCCAATATCGCTGAATCTTTCAGTCGATTGAGCCATTTTCACCATCAAGAAAAAAAACGAAGTCTGCGAATTCTAGTTCCACCGACATTAGCCTATGGTTTTATCAATCAAGCCACTGCTCTGTTTATCAAAAAATATCAAATTAATGTCCATTTAGAAATATCTAGAAGTGAGCAGCTACTTTCTTTAATAGCAAAAGAGCAAGCGGATATTGTCATTACTGATAATATGACCATTAATAGCAATTATAATTTGACTCAAACTCCGATAAGAGAAACTCGAATTATTTGTGCAATCCCTAAAACACATGAATTATCTACAAAAAATACCATCACACCCGATGACTTACATGAACAGTCTTTTATTGCTTTAGTTAAAAGTAATATTGGGCGCACAGTTATTGATCGAGCACTCAATAAATCAAAATCTAAGCCTAACATTATTGCTGAAGTTTCTGATCAAGATACAGCTATGACATTTGTAAAAAATGGCTTAGGGATCAGTTTAATTAATTCATTTCCTACTATTGAAACAGAAGATATTGTTTATAGAGAATTTACACCGACGATTATGAGTAATATTTGTTTTTTTACATCGAAAAAAACAGAACATGAAGCACAACTTTATATTGAATTTATTAAAGAACATCAACCTGATGCATCTTTATTTTCGATCCCAATTAAATAATTATTAAGGTCTCATTCTATACAATATCGACAAATAGAAGAGACCTTTCTCTTATTTATGCATCTCAAGAAGAGAGAGAATACCTTCAGTAAAAAGTGTTAACCCGATGGAAAGCGCCTCTTCATCGATATCAAATTTTTCTTTATGATGTCCATCACTCTGATCTGCGCCTACTAAGAAGAATATCGCTTTTCCTTTTTTCTCTTGTACCCTTCTTACCATTAATGAGACATCCTCACTTCCTCCTAAAGGTAATACGATATTTAATAAATTTGGATGCGTATCAACAACGCCTTGCATGATATCTATCATTTCTCGATCATTTCTGAAATTTGTCGCTTCGCCCGTAATATCTATTTTTGTTTCTAATTGGTAAGTAGTTGCAATACCATCAACAGATTTTTTTATACTATTAAATAAGTATTGTGTTATTTCAGCATTTTGCCCACGAACTTCTAGTTGCATTTTCGCAGAGCTAGGAATAAGGCTACGATTTTCACCTGCAATTAAGGTTCCAATATTTACTCTCGTCATACCTTTGCCATGCCTTGGTATTGCTAATATCTCATTAGCTAAGAAGCATGCTCCTGCTAATGCATTATTTCCTTTTTCTGGTTCATCAATAGCATTGGTAGATCTTCCTTTTAAAAAAATATCTAATTTAGTGGTACAAAGAAAATCAAAAGGATCGAGTGCGATTTCACCTTTTTTCAAATTACATCCAATATGCATCCCCATAAAATAATCAGTATCATCTAATACTCCACTGTCGCTTATTGCTCTTGCACCTCTCACTCCTTCTTCTGCGGGTTGGAATATCAATTTATATTTCCCACGTAAAGCGCGAATGTTTTGTTTTAACCAATGAGCAAGACCAAGCCCTATTGCAGTGTGCCCATCATGACCACAAGCATGCATTAATCCAGAACGGCACGAAGCAAATCCTTGTTTATTAGGCAGATGAGTATCGTCATTTGACTCTTGAACATAAACACAATCAATATCGAAACGAAACGTAAATGTCGGGCCAGGAATTTCTGTATCAATAATAGCCATACACCCTGTTAAACCATCCATTTCAGCCAATAACTCAGTACTGATCCCTTTTTCTTCGGCTATTTTTATGGCCTCTCTAACTAATTTTTCATCTCGACCTAAAATACTTTCTCGGCAAATAATATGAGGTCCCGCTTTGACATCAATATTCATCTCTCGCAATACGCTGATTATCGTGCCTGTCGTCACAAATTCAGTCCAGCCAATTTCTGGAAACTGGTGAAACATTCTACGCCATTCTATTAATTTATTGATTTGGATAGATTTCATTATTTTTCCCTTACAAAAATAAACCTATTATAAAAAATAAAGACAATAAGATAAGTATTTTGTTATGAGAATCATAATTCATGGGTTATTTTATGGATATGATCTAGGTACCATTTTTCTTAGTTTTAAAGAAAATTGTCTAATCGTAGAAATCAAAAGGAATAATAAGAAATAACGTTTATAATCAATCAATAAGGAATTAAAAAATAAGTAAAAATAAAATTTAAACAAAAAAATAGCCACTAAAGTGTTTACTCTTTTAGTAGCTATTTGATTAATGATTATTCATTTATAAATCGCATTAACTGCTGACGTAATTGCTTATTCTCTTGTTTTAGCTGTTCATTTTCATCTAATAAAGTCAGTGCTATAGCGATGCCGTGCCAATCTAATGCGAGCTCTTTATGAAGTTTTAATGCACGATGTGTCACCACGATAGCATTATCATCGAAAAACCACTCTTGAGTTTCAATTTCTAACGGCTCAATAACGCCAAGAGCGACAAATTCTTTGAGTTCATCATTTGATATTCCAGTATGATGACAAAACTCAGTAACAGTAAATACGGTTGTTGTTAAGTGACCCATTATTTATTCTCCCAGTCTTTACGTGGATTATAATCGGTCTGACTATCTGCAATTTGTTGCCATAATTCGCGTGTCTTTTCATCGGATTTAGGTGGCATAACAATTTTTAAAATTGCATATAAATCACCGCTAGCCTGTTTACTAACTAACCCTTTTCCTTTAATACGTAGTTTTTGTCCTGCCTGACTTCCCGCCGGAATAGTTAACAAGATTTTTTCTTTTATTGTAGGTATAGGAATTTTTGCACCTAATGCAGCTTCCCAAGGTGCAACTGGAACAACTATTTCTAAATCATGACCCTTAATATCAAATAGAGGATGAGGCGCAATACGAATTGTTAGCCATAAATCACCATTCTCTCCACCATTTTCACCTAGTGTTCCTTGACCTTTTAAACGAATACGTTGCCCATCAATAACTCCGGCTGGAATTTTAACATTCAAAGTTTTAGGGATCTCTTTTTCCAAAATTCCAAAAACATTATAAACAGGTAAGTGATAACTAATCGTACGCTTATGTTCTTCCTGCGATTCTTCTAGAAAAACGGCTAATTCTATCTCTAAATCATGTCCACGCTGTTTAGGTGCTTGTTGAGTTCGACGACCTTCAAATGGAGAGTGTTGACCAAAAAATGAAGCATAAAAATCATCAAAATCTTCTTGGCTAAAGCTTTGTTGATTTTTTGTATTCGAATGTTGTTGTGTAAATTGCTTAAACTTAGGATCGTTACGATGAGCCCAAAGCTCATCATACTCAGCTCTTCGTTGTTCATCGCCTAATATTTCCCAGGCTTGAGCAATTTCTTTAAAACGCTCTTCAGCATTTGGCTCTTTACTTACATCGGGATGATATTTTTTCGCTAAACGGCGATAAGCTGTTTTAATCGTTTTAGTATCATCAGTGGGTTTGACACCCATTATGGTGTAGTAATCCTTTAATTCCATAGTGACATCTCAATTATGTTAAATAATGAATTAAATATTAATACCCTAGACTTGGTTAATTATAGAACAAACAAATTATGTTGATGAGTAAAAACTCTATAGTAACACCAACCAAACGCCTAAAAAACGACCGCAATTAAAAAATAATTTAATTTTTAAAAAATAATTTAATCAAAGAAAACATGATATTAGTTAATCTAGCACTATATTATTATTTTTTTCTTTAAAATTGCATTTGAAATACCTTATTGAAAGAGGTAGATTTTATTCAACAGCACAATAGTTTATTGCATTATTAACGATAAATTTTCTTCTTAAATAATAAGAAAATAAAAAATGAGACACTCATTTTTAGAGAGGTAAAATGGAACGAATTATAATTCCCACTCACTATATTCATGTGCGATCAACGCCACTTTGGACTAAAGACACTGCGCCTAAATCTATTTGGGAAAGACATTTAGATAAAGGAACTCGCCAAGGGGTTTACCCAAAGCTATCTGTGATGCAAGGAGTAATTGTTTATTACGCATATACAGATGAATTTAGCCCAGAGCCTACAGAAACGTTAGTGATCCATGCCGGTGAGTTTGGTGTATTTCCACCAGAGACATGGCACAAGATAGAAGCTCGAACTGAAGATACTGTTTTTAATGTCGATTTTTATGTCGATCCTAAAATACTTGCCGAAGGTTAATAATAATATGGAAAATGAAAATAAAGGCTATTTATTAGAATTAATTAATGCCAATGGCCAAGAAAAATCTCAAAAAATATTTCTAAATCCTAAAATTTTATATATTCCAGAAATTGCTAATAAAGAAGTTTTACTTCTAGTTAATGAGCTAAAAAATAAGGTAAATATTGACTCACAAGAACTTACCTTAGTATTAACAAACAAAAATAACGGTGTTTCTGTTGATAAAAATAGCTTTTTAGCTGATTTATTAGATGCTGATATGTCCAGTTTAATGGTGAAAGATCTTATCAATATTGTACGTGGTTATGATATGGATGAAGAAACCAATGTTTGTGGTTGGTGATCTGGCGTAGTGAAAGGAATATATCACCTTTACTATATCTATTGATAATGAAGGTGATTGATTAATACTTAGAGAGTAAATTGAAGATCATTTTTTAATAGCCTATCTATCATCCAATACCCTGCTTTTCCTGGTGGCTTGCTTCTTGACCACACTAAATCAATGTCTATTTTCTTGGGAAATTGGTCATAATCGAGGCTGACTAACAAATCATGTCCAAATTGCTCAACTAACCATGTGGGTAATATTGCCCATCCCATTTCTTGCTCTGCCATTTCAAGTAATAATAAATAGTTAGGTGCTAGCCAGTTTTTCTCACTATTAATGGTAAATTGGGCACTACTGCTTAGTTTTAATTGACGATGCATTGTTAAATGTTGATAGTTGATTTTCTTTTCTCTTACAAGTGGGTGCGTTTTATGTGCATATAGTCCCAACTTACCACTTACAGGCAAACGAGCGAAAGCAATATCAGCAGGATATTCTACTCGTGATTCCATCATACCAATATGCGCCTGATTATTTTGTAGCATATTAATCACATCATCATTCTCTGCAACAAGAAACTCAAATTCAAGATGTGGGAATTCTTTATCTAGAATTTTCAAAAGTTGCTCTGAATAAGGTGGTTGATACATATCAGAGAATACACAACTTAAACGAGGCTCCATTTCAGGCGATAGTTCTATTCTTAATGCCTGTAATCGTTCATCAGCCGATAATATATCTTCAACCAAGCTTAACACTTTTTGTCCTGCAAAAGTCAGTGTTGACTCTCGCCCTTTACGCTCAAATAGTTCAAATCCCATGTCATCTTCGAATCCGGCGATCGTACTACTGACCGTAGATTGGCTTTTATTTAATTTTCGTGCTGCTGCAGAAAATGATTTTAACGAAGCTGCTTCAATGAATGTACGCAAAGTTTCTATAGAGTAGTTCATTATGGTATCGGTTTTTTCGATGGCTCTTATTTTGTATATATACAAAATATCACCAATAATTGCACTCGTTTTTTGCTAAATAATTAATTTGAGGTGGGATATGAGCCAATATCAAAAAACATTTACTGAGCGCGTTTTTCACGCTGTTTCATTTGAAGTGATAGCCATCGCAATAACAGCGCCACTTAGTGCATGGGTTTTGGGTCGCTCAATTTTTCAAATGGGAACTGTTGCTATTGTTTTATCAACATTAGCTATGTTATTGAACTTATTTTATAACATGATTTTTGACCGCTATTGGCCTTTAATCAAAGGCCTAAGGCCAACGAAAATACGAGTCATGCACGCCATTGGCTTTGAATTAAGTTTTGTGATCATTGGGTTACCAATATTGGCATTTTTATTAAATATGTCACTGTGGAATGCATTCTTATTAGAAGTTGGCTTCTTTGCCTTTTTCCTTTTCTATACCTATGCATTTAATCTTAGTTACGATAAATTACGTGAAAATTGGTTTAATCGTAAAGAAAAACGGGTAATTGCACGTCAATAATTACACAAAAACACCTTTTGAACTATCATTAGGTGTTTTATCACTAATCAAAAGTAGGAACTCATTATTTTATATCATTAAGTTATAATATTAATATACTATTCTAATTATCTTCATGCAGAGCAATTATTATGATTGTCGCTGTATCTAACTGGATTATGATTCAATGATGATATTAAATGATGAAATAATTAAAAATATAAAAAATGATATTGTCTCTTTTGCAATAACAGAAACAGAGAAATTTTTAACAGAAAAAAGTGGCGAAGTCTTTTACGCCTTTGCGTTCGATTTAAATGCCGCATATGGAGAAGTAAATCTTTGCTTTAACACTGAAGAATATTTTCAAAAAACATTAAAACACTATCAAAATCAATCAGATAGTTACATTTATCATTCAAATGAAGAGATAAAAAGCTTAAAATACAATACAGGTGATTGGGAATACCAATGCTTTAGTACTATTTATCCTATCGATGAAACATACTTAGAACAACTTTATCATACGTCTTATGAAGACGGCTCTTACTCTCACGTTTTAACAAAAATTATTTACATATTTTCAGAATGTCTAACCCTGTTTAAGCAAACAGAGACTTACAAAAAAATCCCAAAAACTGAGGATTTTATTGCTTTTACAATTGATCATGATGAAGATGTTGAAGATGCTTTAATGCGTATTGGAAAATATTAATAAAACTGTATAGAACGATAAATATCGTAGATGTTCAAAAATAAAGCGATAACCGAACGGTTATTTATTATTGACACAAGAAGAGTATCAATAAATGATCTTTTTTATTAGTTCTATACTTTTTGCAATTTTTTTGACCACTATATTAGCCTATTGGTGTTTCTCTGCACTTTTTCCTAAAGCGCCACCCACAACACTTTCTTGCCTTTTAATAAGAACGATTCTAGGTGTATTGCTCATTATTATAGTGATCAGCCTTATTTTAACTTTATTAAGTCAGATACTCTGATTAGCCAAAGTGTAAATGAATATAGAAAGCCCTTAAAAACAAGGGCTATAATTAAAATTTTTATTTATCTGCTTTTGCTGCCCAAAGAAATTGAGCATTAGGTAATGTGGTATATTTTTCTATTATCTCTTTATAGGTGTTTTCTGGCTTTAATTCTGCAAATTGTTCAGGGTAAATGAAGGTTGCTAAATATTCTAAACCAACGATGTTATATGGATGATTATAGAAATTGTGGTATATACCATATAATCGCTCATTTTCAACTGCTGCGATCTGATTAAATCCAACTCTGCTCTTCAATCGTTTGAAACCTTCCTGAGTCTCTTTATTAGATACCCCATAGCCAAATGGTGCAGCAATATTATTCTTATTGATCCAGCGAGATCCCGTTACAATATATACATCAGGTTTAGTGCTAATAACCTGCTCTAAAGAAATAACACCCGAAGCGCCTGGTAAGAAATGACTGCCTATATTGTCCCCACCAACAGCTTGGATCAACCCCCCCCACCCTGCATTATTATGTGTAAAACAGCACCCATCACCGTTAGCTCCAGCCTTTGCTTCTACAAATACACTTGGTTTATTTTTAATTTCTTGAGTTTTATTTTTAATACTATCTAAGTGCTGTTGATAAAAGTCTGTATATTCTTTAGCTTCACTTTCTTTATTTAAAATAATACCAAGAAGCTCAACACTTTCTTTCGTGTTTTTGACTGGATCTAAAAAAGTATCAACATAAATAATAGGAATATTGGCCTCTTTTAAAATGCTGACAACGCCCGATCCTTCTAATGCGGGTTTGGCTCTTAATTGAGCGATCAGAACATCAGGTTGTTGTGCAATAACTCGCTCTGCATTAACTTCACCTTTGTCATTAAATCCCATATCAGGGATCGCATTTATATTAGATTTCCATTTCTGTTCTAATAAAGAAACTGTCTGTGGATCCGATTTTTTTAGATTATTATTCCATGCTACAACTCTTTCAAACGGGTTATTTCTATCAAGCAAAGCCAGCGTTAAAATATCTCTACCATCTTGTAATACAATACGTTTAGGTTCATGTTTTAACGTTATTTTTTGCCCATCTGTATCGGTAATTGTAACTGGATATGTTGTAGCCAATGCGGTAAAAGGAAGTAATGCAGAAAGGGATATTGCTAACAGGTGATATTTATTTTTCATAGTATACTCTCCATAATAGAGAGTTAATGCTAACAATTATCATTAGCATCATCAATAAAAATCATCTTTATCTGACTACCAAATAAATTCGTTTTAATAGAACGGCATCCAACAATAAATATTCGGGTCTGATATGGTTTCGCTAACCACTTTGACGTTAAATGGACGATTTTAACTAACCCGTCCATTTAACATAAGCAAACTGCGTTATCCAAATATTCTCCTTAAAATTTATCTAAACGGACAGATAATTGTCCAATTACGAGCAAAAAACGTGACTACTCATGCAGAATAAACTTAATTAATCTCTATCATCTTAACAAATGGTAAAACATTTTTTAACAAATGAGGGGTGATATGAAAAAAAAGAGTAGTATTGCATTTATCAGAAAAAAATTAGTGAAAGATAATTCTATCTACGTAAAAGAACTCAGTGCTCTACTTCATGTATCGGAAAGAACCGTAAGAAGATACATAGATGAATTACAGTTATTAGGTATAGCAACTAAATTTCATGGTGGAGTGAGATTACAAAAAATTGAATTAGAACCAATAATAAATAGAACTATTGATGAAACCAGAATGCTTCAAATTGATTGCGAAGAACAAAGTAGAGATAAAAAAACTGCAAATAAATGCTCATTATATATTTTAGGATCTTTCAATTTAGATGTTGTCACAGAAGTTGAAAGATTTCCTTTTGTTGGAGAGACAATCAAAGCAATTTCGACAAACTTTTTCCCTGGAGGGAAAGGTGCAAATCAAGCGGTTGCGGCTGCTGAATTAAATGATCATGTACATTTTTTTGTTAAAGTAGGCGACGATTCATTTGGTGCTACTGCAGAGAAATATTTCGGTACTACAAAAATAAGTTCATATACATTAATTAAGGATGCCAATGCAAAAACAGGAAATGCATTAGTTATGGTTGAGAACGCTACTGGTAACAATAGCATTGTTATTGATCTAGGGGCTAATGCAACAATCACTAAAGCTGAAATTCTTTCAGATATTAATAATCTACAATCGGCAAGTGTTTTTCTTACTCAATTAGAAAATAATATAGAAGCGACCAAGTTTGCGATTGAAATAGCAAAAAAATCGGGATGTTATGTCATTCTTAACCCAGCGCCCTATTCAGATCAAATTGTCTCACATTTGCCATCTATTGATTTATTAATACCAAATGGAACAGAAGCAGAACTAATATCAAACATTAAAATTGATAGCGTTATTTCAGCACAGGAAGCCATAAAAGCAATACACAACTTAGGTGTTAAAGAAATAGTAATGACACTTGGTGACAGTGGTGCTCTTTATTTCAATGGTAGCACGATGAAATATTACAAAGCGATGAATGCATCTGTCGTTGATACAAGTGGTGCTGGTGATGCATTTACAGGTGCTTTAGCTGCAAAATTAATAGAAGGTAAAAATATGGATGAAGCAATTAAGTTTTCTATTGCTTATGCATCATTGGCCGTTGAAAAAAAAGGTGCATCATCAATGCCATCTAGAACAAGTGTTGATGCCAGATTAAAAAAAGAGCGTATGTAAGGGAAGTGCACAAATAACCCACCCCGTTAATAAATTATATAATCGAGGTCGTTATGAAATATTTAATTTTCATTATTAGCCTTCTCTTAATTTTTATAGTGGCATCTTCTATTAGTTTTAATGCTAATAAAATAAAAAGAAAATTTATTCCTATTATTATTCTTTTATTAATAGAGGCCTTCGTTGCTTTTATTCTTCTACATACATCTATTGGGATCTCAATACTTAATACGACGAATATAGGTATAGAGTATTTAGTACATCATGCAAATAAAGGAATTGATTTTGTATTTGGAGATATAAGCACAAAAACACCTATTGTGTTCGTTATTGTTGCTCTAATGCCTTTAGTATTTATTTGTTCAATTATTGGGATATTAAAATATTTTGGTATTCTACGTTTGATTATTCTTACTATCGGATACCTTATTAATAAAATAGCCAAAGTAGGTAAACTTGAATCGTTTTCAGCAGTTAGTGCTGTCATTGTAGGTATGATGGCCGTATATGTTTCGATTAAAGAATACATACCCAATTTAACAAAACCACAGATGTATACAATAGCTGCATGTTCGTTGTCTACTGTCGATATCGCAATATTGGGCGCTTATACTCAAATGTTATCACCTCAGTTTGTATTTATTGGTGTTTGCCTAAACTTTTTTAGTACTTTCGTTATTGTTTCCATTATTAACCCTAATGATCCTATTGAGATATCGAACCATTTTTCTGGCCCTAAAAATGAACATCATAGTTTTTTTGAAGTACTAACAGAGCATATGCTCGATGGTTTTAAATTAATTCTAGCGATAGTTCCAATGCTTCTTGGCTTTATTGCTCTAATTAGCATGTTGAATGATATTTTTTTACGCCTCATAGGAATAAGTTTCCAAGGCCTTCTTGGTTATATTTTCTCTCCTATTGCATTTTTGCTTGGTGTCCCTTGGCAGGACAGTATTGAGTTCGGGCAAATTATTGCCACAAAAATTTTAACGAATGAATTTGTTGCAATGGTTGACTATATCAAATTGGATGATCTGAGCCCAAGAGCAGATGCCATTATCTCTGTATTCCTAATTTCGTTCGCAAATTTTGGTTCAGTCGGAATGATTATTGCTTGTGTCGCCAGTATCAGTAAAGAACATGGAAAAATGGTAGCGGCGAATAGTTTTAGACTGATTGTAGGTTCAACGTTAGTGAGTTGCTTATCTGCAACTATGGTCGGTATTTTTATTAATTAATATTTAGTTTATGAGTCATATTTTTAATTCTAGTTGTTATTCAATATGTTACGTAAGTTATCAAAGGAGAAGTATATGACTAAAATTATTATAGATTGTGATCCAGGTGTAGATGACGCTATTGCTATTTTACTGGCGTTGGCATCACCAGAAATAAAAGTATTGGGGATCACAACAGTCGCTGGAAATGTTGAGTTAGATAAAGTTCATGAGAATGCTCGTAATATTCTTTCATTTGTGTCTCGACCTGATATTCCTTTAGCCAGAGGGTGTGAACGACCTTTGATAGCACGTCGGGGAAGTAAGACACAAGTACACGGTAATAACGGCCTTGCTGGTGTGATGTTACCAAAATCTAATTACACTTATCCCGATATACATGCCGTCGATTTTATTATTGATACTGTGATGTCTAATCCTAAAGAAGTCACTCTTTGCCCGACAGCACCACTTACTAATATCGCCATGGCAATGCTAAAAGAACCAAGACTTAAGGATAATGTGAAAGATATTGTTCTAATGGGAGGGGCTGCGTTTTGTAATGGGAATATAACACCAGCAGCCGAATTCAATTTTTATGTCGATCCACACGCGGCACATATTGTCTTTGATACAGCAGAACACATTACTATGTTGGGATTAGATGTCACACATAAAGCTGATATTCGAGCAGGTTTATGTCAGTCGTTAGAGCAAGGTAATGTCATTGCTAGAACAGCAGCAAAAATGTCTCGTGGATATGCTGCATTTGATCCCTTCTTACATGATCCTTGTGTAATAGGTTATCTAATCCGCCCGGATATTTTCACTGGTATAAATGGACATATTGATATTGAATATGAATCACGCAAACTTTTTGGTTTAAGTTTTGCAACAGTCCATGATGATCTAAGACCACCTAAAAATAATAGTAATTTAAATGAATGTCGTATGAATACGATGATAATCACCGATGTTCAATCGGAGAAATTAATGTCACTAATATCTGAACGAATTTTATCTTTGTAATCTGAATCAAATAGAAAAATACAGAGAAGTGTAGCTTCTCTGTATCAATTTTTATTATATTATTTAAAAGTTAAGGTTACTTTCTCTCAATAATAATTGATTAATATTTTATTGAAAATTAAACAAGAAATATCCTAAAATACCAACAGGCCTAATTAAACTAAAGGCAAAGACTATCAACGCTATCTCAGCTATACCAGCAGTAATTGAAGTGGCTTTAACAAAAAATTCGTATCCATACTTTCAATTGTTAAATATACCTTGAGTATATTAGAGTTTCTAAAATAACTTAACAACCACTCTAGCTATACAAAAAACTATACAAAAAATGGTAGAGCTTTCAAGAGACATCAGAAAACAATGATTTTGTTGTAATGCTTGATTTTACTGGGATTAGGAGACTTCAGGAGACACTAGGAGATGATGAGATGGCGGAGGAGGAGAGAACAAAATAAATAGGTTAACACACTGATTTATATAAAAATAAACATACAAATAAATTTTCATACCCCCATAAATACCCCTTTTGGATTTTTAGAGGTTATTTTTAGATAAGACATGAATGCAAAAAAAAGAAAGGTGATACTTTTATACCACCTCCTCATTTTTAATTCCACCTATCCAAAAACTAGCTGGAGCTGTTATGAACCTCATGAAGCTAATCCAGAAAGAAAAAAAGATAATGGAATTATTTAAGCCTGATAATTTTGCATGAGTAGCTGGCGAAATAGGCGCCCCTCCTTTTGAGGTTTCTGGTGTAGCTTAATGCTTAAAGGATAGGATTCTTTTAACAAGAAAAGTATTCTCGAATCTACTCGCAGAACATTAGATAGCATGGTTAAAGATGGCTTGTTAGAAAAAATATCTAGCTATGAGAGACGACAAAACAAACACCAAGGCTCAAGTAGCTCTCCTGGTGTTCGTTGTGTCGTTAGTCGATATGGCTTATGTGGAAAGTGTCGTCTTGTGAAATGCGAAGATGACGGAGAGGATTTTATTGAAGGTGAGTGTGTGGTAGTTGGCTAACCAACAGGCAGTTTCTGGCACCTTAAATACTCAAACGTACTTGCTGTGCTTTATCATGTGGTGTAATAAAAATTGTCACCACAAATAAAAGAACAAAAATTGAGCAATTAAATACAAAGTAGCGTACACTGAATCACGATATCCCTATAATGGGTGAAAGATATGAAAGCTTTTAATGTGATAAGAATGTTTCAAGACGCACTAGTAGAAGTTACCTGCCCAAGCTGTTCTTACGTAGCTAAACAAAACAAACACAAACTTAAGAAAAACCTAATCTTATTATGCCCTAATTGTGGCTACATGTTTTATTTCAATAAAATATAAACACCACGCAATATGCCCGTTGTTGCCGTGGAAGTTGAACGACAACAACCAGCACATCTGCGCGAGTATTTTAACGAACGATTGGCATTTTATCGTGAGAGAGGCAAGTAGTTGCCTGATGGGAGTTCGGTGCAGTATTTGAAAACAGAGTAGAGCCGATGCTCGATAGAACCGACTGATTTATATAATCAATTAGTTATAAATTTCTGGGGTCTTATTGGTGTCCTGATTTTTTCTCTTACACTTATTGATAAAACATCATACAGACAATTTCACCCACCATACTCACTTACATCAATATAAAAATACTGCTTTCCTAGTGAGGTTGTTGACATCTGTCCGGCTACTATCATGGAATGAGGAATAATACGATTACCTCGTCCACAAAGAGTTACCCTAATTGTTTTTCCTCCCATCGAATCCATCATCCCAATATGCCCAATTGTTGTAATTAATACTGCACAGGGAAAACCGACATCCACGCCACTCCAATTATTTCCTGTGAGTACAAAATTATTTCCCTCTAATAAATTAAGCGGTCTTTGGCTTGAAGCGTGTGTAATAGCACCTTTATGATAGATTTGAATCCCCCATTTTTGAGGATGAAGTGAAATATGATAAGAAGACTTCACAAATACATAGAGCTCATATTCTGCTGAATTGCCTTGAATAGTATCGATTAAATTCACACACCACGCATTATTCTCATAAATTACTTCAGATAATCCACCTAATGATGGATTAGAGGAATTAAGAACTCGAATAAAAATAAGTGGCACTGCGTTATTATTACCCTCGATAATTTTAATTAGTCCCGGCTTAGTTTTTATCTTCTTTAAAAATACGGCTGATTCATAGGGTGTTAATTCTTCGGTAATGCCCTGATTAAAAAATAATGCACCATATTTACTCATTTAATTAGTACCATAATAATTCCATTAATCGATTGACTACCGCGTAGAGAATTCCACGAAATTTTATTATTCTCGACTCTAACAGTGAAATAAGATCCTCGATTTCTAGCTACAATATAGGCGGCCAATGACCGCCCTTTAGGAATATTATTATAAGTTTTACTGCCATTCTGATTGACCGCTATTTGGTCAAAAATAAACGAACGCCCAGTAATTTTTATTGGCTTTCCTTTTTCATATATTTCTATTCCCCACGACATGAGAAATCCTCTACGGCATCAGGAGATACCCATCCTCCTAAGAATTTAAATCCTAATTGAGGTACAGCATGATAAAGAGGCCCATTAATAGTTTCTCTCTTTTTATCAAACTTTACTAATACAGGTTGTTGATAGTGAAAAGTTTTTATTTGGTAAACACCTTGGCAATCGACTTTCTTATATCCAGAGGTACACCCTGACAATAATAATGCTGTAATTAAAACAATAAACTTCATACGCTACCCTAAATAACCTATTTTTGCCGCTAACTGATTGTTTTCATCGTAAACATAAATAGTATTATTCGTGATCACTAACCGCCCTTTTGTTCCTCCTGAGTTAATATCTAATCGTCCACGAAATACCGCATCATTTAATTCCACATTCCCTGTTGTGGCATCAATATTAAATCCTTTCTTGCCGGCTAAATAATTGGTGGATTTGATTTTTTTACCTACTGATAATTTATCAATGGTTGCCTTGCTAAATAACGCATCATTGAAAAAAGCTTGTCCATTTTGGATCACAAACGGTGTCACCACTTTGCCATTTAATGACGATATCACTGCAAAGTTTTGGGCATTAACCAGAAATTGACTATTTCCTTGCGCATTGAATCCTAAGCCAATGCCAGTAATGACTTTATTCCCTTTGCTATCTTGTTGGACTTTCATTGTCCATGATGCCGAAATTTTGCCATTTATGTCTGTGACCACTTTCGAAGTTTGTTCGATTTTGGCTGAACTTGTACCCACTTGGCTTTCTAAACGAGTGACTTGCTGAGCGGTAGAGGTCACTTTACCTGAAACCTCAGTCACTTTGGTTTCAAGTTGATTTACCGCATTCGCCATTGCATTGGCTTTCTGTTCGCTGGACTTAGGTACTTCATTCGCCACAAACCCTTTCGGTGCCACAGATTGTTTGTTATTGGTATAAGTGCTGGTGATAATTTGATGGTTAACACTTTTGTGTTTAGTTAACTGATATTTTGCCCCTCCCCGCAAATAAATATATTCCACAGAACCATTTATTAATTGAGCGGGTCCCATCACAGGAGATTGATTTGTCCATCGCCAATCAAAATTATCAATGATGCGGTTTTCAGACTGTGTTCCCCATCCAGAACCACTGACTTGCCATTCCACAATCATGGCAAAGCCTTTGGTGCTGTGAGTCGCATAGCTAGGTTTATTATCTGAATATTGCCCTAAGGTTCTAAAAACCTTAAACGCGTAACGTCGAGAGGTCACTAAAGGAAAAATAACCGGATAATAGGTGTTTTCATTGAGTTTCGATAAATCTAAATCCACCACCACAGACTCCGTTAAATCGGCTTTCACTTTATCTAATTTGCTGGATAACGTTTGTACCTGAGAGGTTGCGGACGTCACTTTGCCATCAATATTCGATACTCGCGTATTTAACGCATTAACCGCACTGCTATCGGCTTTCCCTTTCAAATTTGAATTGAGCGTTGAAATCTCTTGCGTTTGTGCTTGCTGTTTCGAGGTGAGGGTTTCTAGTGATTTATTAATCGCGGAAACATTCCCATTCATCCGTGTTTCCAATGATTGTCTTGCTTTGGCTTCCACTTGGTCACCTGCAACTCGCGCTTGCTTCTCGGCGGAAATAAGTCCTGCGGTGACTTTCGATAAATCATTGCCGGTATAATCACCACGAAGTTGTGTCGCTAAAGATTGGCGTTGTTGCGCTTCGGTTTGATCAGATTCAATACGCGCTTGTTGCTCTTGTTTAATCGCTGCTGCCTGTGCTTCTGTTGCCGTTGAAACTTTATTCATCCGCTCAGCCAGTAATTTTTCTGCCTCCTCCCGTTTTTTTTCACTTTCTTCAATCGTCGCGCCTTGCCTCATTGACTCTTCTAAAAGCTTATCGTGATTTATCCTCATTAACTCATGTAATTCAGTAATATCGATTTGGTTAGCTTTACTGTTAATTTCACCCAATAGGTCTTGCGCGAGTTGATCTCGACTAATTTGCCCCGCTAATTCATCAAGGATAGCTTCGGTATTGTCATCAGCCTGACCTTTCACCTCCACAAAATGAGACTTTCCATATTCATTGATACTTCTCACATAAAACCAGTAATCATGACCTGCCTTTAGCTGTCCTTTAGTCCAGAATTTAGCTCTACCTAAAAAATCAGCCTTTGACTCTATTTCATTGATATTATCTATTCTGTTTTCACCAGAAAACCAGAACTCAAACTCAGTATTTAGAGTGTGTGGTACAGAGATATGTGGGATCAGCTTTATTTCAAAAAAGCCAGACTCAACCGTGATTGAACTCGGTGCGCTTGGTGCGCCAATGAGCATTTGAACTTTTGTTTCGTTACCAAGCATTCCATTAGCGTCTTTACCTCTCACCCCAACAAGATAATCCCCCGCGTCAAGACCGTTGAAGTAGTATTCTAGATCAGTGGTATTTCCAGTAGATACAACCTTGCTGTTTTTATAAAGAGTGACATTAAATGAAATATTTCTATTAATGGTTGTTGTTACCCACATAGCCCTAGCCTGAACTTGAGGGCTATCATTAACATAAGCGATAGAAAGGCGCTCTATGTTAGGAATGCGAACAACATTCTGTGTTGGAGGATTTCCAGTAAAATCAACGCCGCTATCAACAATGCGTTCCTTTTGTGGCGCATGCTGAACACAGTTGTATAAGTAATTTCCATCATTATCTTCCGAAATAGAAATTACCCTAAATAATCTGGTCGTTAACGTGCTCTTTGAAATGGAAAATACACCATACTGCTTCAATCCATGTGGTTTTTCACGCAAAGTAACAATATCACCATCAATAGATTGAATTTCTATTTTTACGAATTTACCTGCTACTCCTAAAAATGAGAAAGTGCCTTTATCATCATATTTCCACTCAATAGGCGCATCGATAATAATAGTACGAGCATTGACTGATAGAACTCGTCCTCCTACCTTCACCCCTGCAAAACTGTCATCTGCAACTTCAATAATATCGCCAGAGATACAGTTGATCCCCTCACGTCCGGTTGTAAAGGTAACGCTATCTTTCTCCAGCTTTTCTGTTTGTAATATCCATTTACCCACTCTGTGAGCCTGCCCGCGACTAGTACAGCCAAAAGCAGTGACTTTCTTGACATTTACACCGCCAAATCGCTGAATAAGGTCATCATCTTGGATAAATTCTCTTTCTTCACTCCATCCATTACTCGGATTTACCCATGACACTTCAATAGCATTGTGTCGTGCTGATTTCGCTGTTGATGTATATTTAAATTTGCCATCAATAACGTTTGAATTTGTATACGTCCATACTGGATCGGATGGTCTGTCTTGAAAACACGTTAATTGTTGTCCATCCCATAAAGGCATACCGCGAAATACAGACGCCAAGTCATCAAGCACTTCTTTGGCTTTTCGTTGAGAGATTATATAGGCATTGAAAGTAAAACGCGGCTCTTTGTTGCCAAATCCATCATCAACCAATTCATCACAGTAACGAGCAATGGCATATAGCGCGAATTTATCAACGTCAAACGAACCGATCATCTCTCCTATACCGTATCGTTCATTGGTGACTAAATCGTAAAAAATCCATGCGGGATTATTAGTCCATGCAGGCTTGAAGCGGCCCGTCCAAATCCCTGTGTAAGTGCGCGTTTCTGGATCATAGTTATCAGGAACTTGGATAATCATTCCTTTTATATGATAGGTGCGATTGGGCGTATCACCGTATTGGGATTTATCAATTTTCATCCCGACAACAGCAGAATTAGGATAAGAAAATTTAGCGTCAGTTATTTCTGTGTAACTCGCCCATACTGTGCCATTCTTCAGCAAATCACTCTTACTGTCTTCAGTTGTACGAGAAACCCTGATTTGAAATGGTTTTTTCTTAGGCGCATCGATGATATATGATTCTAAATATTGACCGCTAATTTTACCGGTTATTCTTGCTGTTTCTGCATGTACCCAACCAGATCCCTCATTAACTTCAATAAGCATTTCCACCGTAGCATCGTACTGATTTCCCTTATCATCTTGACCAACAAGGGCAGAGACACCCAAAGTAAATCTAACGCGGTCAGTTTCCTGATCGGAAATAGTGCGCAAGATTGGCGTATTTTTTTTCACCTCAACATTAACGGGTATTTCTTTCTCTACAAAAGGAAAACCATCTAAAGGCGCTTGTGTCGGTGTTCCCGCACGCCATTGAACCTCAACCCCATGAATATTCGGATTGCCATCTTCATCTACAACAGGCGTACCATTCAATAAAAAGCCTGACATACCACCAACAGGGCCTTCTATTGGCCCTTCGGAAACCAAATCAATGACATTAAGAAATTGTTTATTTTTTAAGTTGTCATCAAGCAATCTCGGAGTACTTCCTCCGCCACCACCTTTCCCCATTAAACAGTCTCCAAACCTTGTGATATTACATTTGAACCCACGACCATCTCGCCATAACAGATAGGAACGGGATAGCCTTGTCCGACTCTATTTGATAATGAGCTGAAATACTGGTTACTTTCAGAGTTTCGCCCCTCTATGCTCGGTGCCGGAGGTGTTTTGGTTAACATCGTTGCCAATCCCGCTGCGGCCACTCCCACACCAGCAGCAAATAATGCCGTCGATGTCATTGTTGCCAGAAATCCGCCCGGTATTAAAAACGATGCACCAATTAAAGCTGCTCCACCAATAATGCCTAGCCATCCACCGGATTTAGCGCCACCAATGACAGGAACAATCGTAATAACATCACCTTCACTTAATGGTGTATTTAATCCCGCAGAAATGCTCTCCTTGGTCATATCATTACCTGCGATACGAACACGAAACTGCCCTTGATTAATCTCTTTTTTCAATCCATCAATTTGATAGCAAAGACAGCGTAAGGCCTCACCAGCATTGCTTACCTCAAGCTCGAACCTGCGTCCAAATCGGCGTAAATAGCCTGCAAACTGTAATTTGACCATTGCTTATGCCTCCAAATGCTGTGAGTGTATTTGAACCAGTAGCCACCGTAAGTATCTCGCTTACTCAATCTGTCTGGTCTGTGATGCAATATCTCTTGATTTCCTAAGTACAAAGCGGCATGGCAAGGTTTTGAAGTGCCTAAGCAAATCAATATCATGTCGCCTTCTTGAGCTTCATCAACTTGATAGAAACCCTGTTTAACTGTGTTATCTAAATAGAGATTTTGCTCTGTGTACCACCATTCATCAGGGCGAATAAAATCATCTAACTGAATGCCTGAAAGGTGATAGGCGTCGCGTATAATGGAGTAACAATCCTGCTCACCATGCTTAAACTCTCTACCTAATAGTGGTGCTATTGGTCTGAACTTGTGGATCACACCATCACATACCAACCACCACGGTAGATTTGTTTTCCTTTGCATTGCTCTATCGCCAGAACTCAAGAAAGGTTTTCCGTCAGGATGACTATGAACAATAACTTTGACGTCTGAATAACACTCTGCCGTCATCCAATCGTTTGGGTTTATTTCAAAATAGTTTAGTGGATCGGGGTGTATATTCCCGCAAGGAAAATACTTGTCGCCAGAAATTAAACCACACGACTCCCTCACTCCTTCCGCTTTCGCGTGAGCGATAATGTCTTTCTCAATCATGGATTAACCTAATTTGTTTGAGCCTAAATACCCGCCAAATGGCATGACTGATTTAAATCTGAGTTTGCACCCACTGTATTTATGAGAGCACTTATCTTTAAGGGGATCTGTTGTTAGTTGGTCTTTTTCATCTGCAACAGGAGGGCCATCATAACCACAGTCGCCACCTCGGTATCGCCATGAGCAAATGTCAGCTTGAATAACTCGCCTAGGTATCAGCGCGTTATCCGTTTCTGTTGGAAGCGCTAATATGTACGTCACAAAGTCTGAATCTGAGCTTTCCCGTTGCTCGATAACATACTTCTGAACAACTTCTCTTGTTGGATCTGCTTGTGGGTTTCCGTTGGGAAAATTAACAGCATCAAGATATTGCTCTAAAACCTGCCGGCGAGTAACGATAGCACCTAGGGCGTCATCATAGTCGTTGTTAATGGCTGTCAACATTCCGTCAAAGTTAGCAAATGTCATTTTAGGTCTATCTGACGCCCCCTGCGCAGTTACACTAAATCCTGTAACTTGAACAGGATAAGGCTCATAGCGTAAACCTTGCCAGATGATAGGTTTTAATAACCCATTCATGCCATCATGAAACCGGTAAACATCCCCCCCAAAACGGCTTAAATCGACCTCATATAGATCTAACATTGCATTTTGCTGTAAGTCTGCAACGTCTATGCGCATCGCTTGAGGTATCTCTCTCATGCGATAACCTCCTCAAATGTACAGTCTATCTGCCATGATGATTTACGTGGTGTTACCTGCCAGCCTCGGCAAACAAACTTACGCTTAGAATTATCATCACTGGTTAGCCACAAGAATGACTCAACCGCACCACGAGCCTTAAGAAATTCATCAATCTGCTTACCTATGTCAGCATGTTTAATAAATGAAAGTTGATAGGTCTTTAATTGGTTGTTGATCCCGTCTTTAACTCGTTGTTCGTAACCGTTACCAAACTTGGCTACTTTCACTTTAGGCTCATTACCTACCTGATAAGCCGTTTCTGGCCGCCATTTAAACTCTTCCATTGGTTACTCCAATAAAAAAGCCACCTATTTGGGTGGCCGTTACCAACTTCTTGATTTTTCCAAAGCACCACCGCTACGCATTTCGGTGCCAAGTACATCATAAACCGTACCTCTCACCATTTGCTGTATCTGCTGCGCTTCCTTTTGAGTGATACCATTCGGTGCCTGAACTTGGAATGTAAAGTACATATCCCCCATGCTGACACCGTTACCACCTTTACCCATTTGTCGATTGCTGATAACCCGCCCACTATCGCCTGGTATCATGTATTGATTACCATTCGATGCCTTGAATATCTCTGGCTTGCCACCTTCTCCAACCCGATACATTTTACCTGCACCGACCTGTCCTCCATTTTTACGAGCGCCAGCAAGCGCAATCATGGCCGGTATTGCTGCCGCCATTGCAGCCATTCCCCAAGTTGCAGCAGAACCCATTGTGGCAATACTGGTTGTTGCTGCGGCTGGAGCCATTGCAGTTGCGATTGCACCTCCAGTCGCCGTTGCGTCTGCAACCGCTTGAGCATTTGACGCTTTACGCATAGCATTTTCAGTAATCATATTCTTAACTTGCTGCATACCCATTTGAACCAGAGCACCAACGGCTTGGTCTACAATGGTTAATGCGACATTGCGGAAAGCATCGTTAAGGGATTGAGTGCCTGTTAATAGCCCTGTAATTACGTTAGCGGAACGTTGCCCTAATGCGTCCAACCCATCAGCTAAGAATTGATTAGCTTGACTCTGATTACGCCATATCTCCCATTGAGCATTCATGCGGTCTTGCTCATATTGAGTATTAGCGGCATTCATTAACTCCAAGCTTTGCTGCTCAGTTAAAACCTTTTGGTTTTCATACTCTTTTATGAGTGCAAGTTTACGATCGTGCTCATTCTTTAGTTGCTGAACAGGGTCTACTTGTGCTTTTAAATTATCTTGAGGAGATACAGCGTTATTAGCCCGTATTTCGGCTATTTTGTGCTGATATTCTGCTTCAATTTCAGCTTTACGCCTTGCCGCTTGCTCAGTAAGAGATACATCATCTTTTGTTATCCGCTCTAAATCTGCCAACTGTTTATCGTGAGATTCTTTAGCCTTAGCGACTAAATCAAGCTCAAGTGCGGCTTTCTTATCAGCTAGATTGCGCTCAATGTTGTATTTATCTTCTGCAAGTTTCTCAGCTAGTTTAATCTGTTCAGGAGATGCCTTGTCACCCAACGCCTTAACCGCATCATACTTAGCCATTTCAAGAGAGCCGCCTTTGTAACCTTTGTTTAAAAGCTCAATTTCTTCTCTCTGGCGTTTTAATGCTTCGTATGCTGCATCTGTGGCTTTGGTTGATTCCTTGGTTGTTTTGTTACGCTCAGCGGCTGCATCTTGAGCTTTTTGAGTTGCTATTGCTATTTGCTTTAGTTGATATATTTCCCTTTCGTCTGTTATCCCTTTATCTTCAATGTAAAAATCAACTTGCAATAATCTCTTATCAACTTCACTTTTGGCGTTAGCTAGCTTCATTTCACGCTCTAGTGATTTTCTTAAATCCATCCCCTCCTTAGACCATTCGAAAGATATTTTTTCACCATTAAACTCTTTCTTTTTTTGCAGCGCCCTATCAATAGAAAAACCATAAGAATCCCATCCCTTTGCGCCACTTGGTAGAACAGATATTTCCCTTTTTAGTAAATCAATTCCCTCTTTTAACTCACCATTAAGATCAGCTTGAATAAAAGATATGGTATTTTTTGTGCGACTGTAGTTATTTGACGCCTTTGTTGCGTTGTCAGTTGCAATTGCTAACTTATCTTGAGCATCGGCTAGCTGTTTTGTTATGGATTCATATTTACTTGTTCCAACTTTAGCTAAAGCCAAATCAGCCTCTAATTCTCTTACTTTTTCCGCAGCTTGCTTCATAGCGACAGTGGTGTTTAGAACTTCATTTTTTAACTCAGGGAGCGCTTCTTTTAACTTGGCAGATTCAGCCCTCTTTTGTTCCCTTGTCATGTTTTTCATTTCAGCAGTTAATTGATTTACTCCCTCTGCAAGTTTTACTGCTTCTTCTCTTGCTTCTTTTGCCTGCTGGTAGAAATACATGATCGCAGCACCCGCGGCCATTGCTATACCTGCTGGGCCACCAACAAAACCTAGAGCTTTATTAGCTAAACCGATAGATACAGAAGCGGCTCTTGCTGCTGCGGCTGAGTTAGCCATTGCTGCTGTCTGCGCTTGCGTTGCTTGCTTATGATTTATCGCCGCGGTTGTTGCGGCAGATCTAACGGCAATTAAATTTGCCAGCGCGGTTGCTTCTGCGTTTGTTCCTCTTGCGGCCGCAAATTCGGTTTTCGCTTTCTCAACTAACGCTCTGGCTGCTGCTAAATCTAAAGCGCTCTTTCTTGCCGTCATTATTGCATTGTGTTCAGCTACTCTAGCAGCTTGAAGGTTTGCTATCGCTTCTTGCCTTGCTGCAACTGCTGATTGCATTTTAGCTTTGATAGCCAACCCCATTGCGGCAATGTATCTACCGCCAACAACGGAGGCAACTAGACTAACCGCTAAAACCATTTCATCGAGACTCTTACTTGCAGTAATTACAGCATCGCTGAATACGTTAATAGATGCCTTTATTGTTGTATTCTCACCAAGGAACTTAGTTAAGTTATTCCCTGCTTCTTGAAATGCCTGCGACATTGTTCGAGTGGTTTTAGCGAACTCTTTACCAATAGCATCCCCCTGAGACAATAGCCCTTTTACAACAACATCAGTGGTCAACTTGCCTTCTGCTGCCATTTTACGAAGCTGACCTATACTTACTCCTAGTGAATCAGCCAATGCAACCATTAAGCGACTACCCTGTTCTGCTACTGAATTAAATTCTTCACCACGGAGAACACCAGAAGCGATACCCTGTGATAACTGAATAATGGCGTTTTCTGCTTCCTGCGCAGTAGCACCAGAGACAATAAATCCCTGATTAATAATCGTTGTTAATTTTGCCAAATCCGCCGCTGATGTATTGTATTCTCTCGTTCCTCGCTCTAATCGTGCATAGAGTGTTGCTGTGGCATCAAGACTAGATCGTGTTGCTTGAGAGATATCAAATACTCGTTGAGTTACATCAATAAGCGACTCGCTAGCACGAACTGAGTTAGATAGCTTATTGTTTAATTCAGTCCATGCCTCAGAATAACTAGCAACCATTGAAGCCGATAAATAACCAGTCAGAGCCGCTGCAACTTTAGATAGAGATTGCATTGAACGTTCAGTATTATTTACTGATTGAGACGTTCGGTTAAAACTACTATCCATACGATTAAGGCGTTGCTCTAGCTGACGTTGAGATGTTAGTAATTGTTGAACATCCATTTGAACTTGATAAACAATTTCGCCTACATTTGCCATTTACCGGCTCCTTAAAATGAAAAACCCCGCCGATTGGCAGGGTTGTGTAATCTTTAAAGTATTTTATTGTGATGATTTTATTGCGTTAGTGGTAGCTTCAATTGTTTTTTGTGATATCTCCAATGCATCATCAGAAAATGTTTGTTGCCCCCATTTAGTTACTTTACCTTCCTGAAAGGTCACAACTAGTCTATCCTGAGATAGCTGTTCGTTATCTACTGGAGTAAATCCATAATAAACTTTCCCCCAATACACCCATCTTTCTCTTTCGGTATTAACTTCTGTTCTTCTAGGATCACCAAGAACCGTTCTTACTTGCTCTTTATCCATCCCCAATGAAAGCATAGATGACTTCTGGTTATAGTCGATTTGCTTTTCTTGAGCACAACCAGAAATAACCAAGGCAGATAAAACCAAAAAAGAAGATAATAATAACCTTTTCACAACACCATCCTCGTTAGTTAATTTGTTATTAGTTTAGCTGCTTATAGTGCAAATTAAAGCAAACAAAAAAGCCTCATTGAGAGGCTTCGGAATATTTTACTTACTAGAAATAAAACCCAAAATAACGAACGCCCATTCATTACCTATCAAAAGTTTTTCCGTTGGTTGATTTTAAGTATGCGTATTCGCTATACGGTAATCTAATAATGATGTCGTCTTTATCAATTGAGTTTCCTAACATTCTCATTCTGCACAACAGACTTACTCCCCCAGTTTTCTGTATGCATAAACTATCTGGACTCTCAAAAAACCTCATATCACCCTTTTTCCAAATAACAACTGTTACACCATCTGGTATCGCACCTATTGGCTGTACTGTAAATATGGTTAATTTATTATAAGCAAAAATAGACAAGGAAATAGCTAGAATGGCAAGTATTACTAGTAGCTTTTTCATTACAAATTTTCTTCCTTTTTATTGTAACTTCCAGTTACAAGCGGATGATATTTCTTTTGCTATCGTATCTATATTTTCCAGATTAAATTCAGCTATTACTTGAGTTTTACCATACGGGCTATATCCAGAAACTAAACTCTTTTTACCTACTAAACTTTTAATTAATGATACAGGTTTTGGTGCAAATAATGATGTACCACCCTCTCCAACTCCCCATGACTGAGTTAAGGGTTTTTCTTTATCTATTCGCAGAGTCACCTTGGAATTATAACCACTACCAATATAGTCTCTCATTGATAAATAAGCCTCAGTCCTATCATTTTGGCAACGTAACACAAGTGATACATCTTGATCTGTTGCAGAAAGAATTGCGTAATAATCTATCTTATCTGTTAATTTATTTTCTTCCTTACTGACCAACCAATCGCCAACCTTTTGATGGTCAGCAGCAAAAACAGAACTAGAAAGTGATATTACAGAAATAAGTAAGATTTTTTTCATTATAAATATTCCTTGCGAGTAATAAATTAATCTTATGTTATGTATTATCTTTACCTTACTAAAGGTAAATTTACTTTTTATACCTATTTCCGTGATCCGTATCCCTAGTTATCACTAGTAGCGTCAATATCATCCTAGAAAATATACAAACAAAAAACCTCAATTAAGAAGCATAGTGAAACTATGGCAATAAAAAACATTTATGAGAGCTTATTGAGATAAATTAACTCTGCCTAATTGGTGTCGAAAAATAAAATAATATATTTTGTTTTTCTGTTAAAATATTAAAATATTACTTACTTTCCGAGATATTTAATGAAAAAATTTTTATTTCTTTTACTGTTTCCTATGCCACTTACTGCTCAAGTTTATCTTTGGGATGGAAATTCTGTGCACGAATATAACCAAGCAAGAGAGCGACTAATTAATGATACTATGCTAGATGCTAACGATATTGTTAAGTCAGGCATGTACTCAGGCTATATAGCAGGAACGCTTGACTTGGGTTCGGGTATTCTTTTCTGCCCTCCACGCAATGTTACGCTAAACCAAGCTATGGACGTTGCGGCTAAACACCTAAAGAATTCACCTGAGGCTCGTGACAAGCAAGCAAGTCATCTGGTAGTAGATTCTTTTATTAACGCATGGCCCTGCCAAAAAAAATAAGTTAATCGGATGAAAATCAGCCATGCTTGAGCAATAAAAACCCACCGGAGTGGGTTTAAAAGGAATAGGTATATTAAGGTGTAAACAACTTTATAATTAAGTAAACAGCACCTACACACAACATAATTACACCCATATCATTAATCTTTTCGATTCTTTTTTTAGCATTACCTATTTTTATTTTTATGTCTGAATCTATTCTAGATGCGGCATCTCGCACCTCAATACCTTCATCGAACTTAGAATACCTTTTAATTAGGTCATTTAAGCTATTTTTCAATGACTCATAAGAATCAAGCAGTATCTCATTTGAGATATAAGTGACCCTATATATCAAATATAGACCAATGAATATGAGAACTGAGTCGAAAAAACCACCTGATTTCGCCAACCCGCCGACTGCAATCAAAGCACCTGGAATAGCAAATGCTTTATTTTGACTAGATGAAACAAAATCATTAATTTTAGTTGTGTACTCAAGTTGTTTTTGCTCTAACTCTGACAGTATTTTGTTTACTGAAAATCTTTTTGTATATAATTCAAGTAGATTTTGATAACGAACATATATCTTATCCCCTGCTTCTATAACTGAAATTAAATTTTTGTTTTCATTATCTTTTATTAGTTCAAATATCGCAGTTCTCATTATTGACTCACGCTCAGTAGATTGAGCGTCATTTATATCTAAAACTTTAAGAATGTTATCAGCAGAAAGATTTGAGTCAATTTTATAGTTTATTTTTTTTACAAAATCTAAGCTCTCATTTATGGTTACAACCAGCTCTTTTCCGCCATCATCATTTGGCATATATAGAATACACTTATCATTAATAGTATGGTTTGAAACCTTTGTTACTATCGATTTCCATTTTAAAAACAAAGATATTGACAATGTTTCTTTTGACTCTTCTAATGATGATTGATTCCCTTTTAGAACATAAAAAAACTCCGGCACGCTACCTATTGAGCAAGATTTATAAAATAGCTTATCCATAGAAAGGAACAGGATAGATTCATCTGAAAACTCAGTACTAATGACAAATTCATTCTGGCTTTTTTCTGAAATTGAAGTGACACCATACTTATTTAACAAGAGCTCAAAATACTCAACGTTATCAAGAGGAGATTCAAAATTAATTATACAATGCCCCTTAACAACTGATGTAGATGAGCCTTTCATTATTTTTACAAAACTTTCAAACTCATCAACACTGAGCATTTATGCCCCCTTAATAATTTTCTCTATTTCTGTTATACCCGAATCTGTTAAACGAATAATCAAGCGAGAATTGGCTTTATCGTAAATTATTTTTTTATCTGATTTATTGCTGGAGCCGATAGTATTCACACTACAAGTCACTTCATACTCATCATCGTCATCTGAAATTTTTATTTCTCCAAATGGCTTTGATGATGTGTAGTGAGGTTCAAAATACTGATCAATGGTGTACTCGTTTATATCAACATACTGTTCAAATCTACCTGTTACATTCTGCATTTCAGGTATGCACTTCTCTATGATTCTCCCTACATCACTAACGGTCATTTTCTTGTCAAGGCTCTTAGCCTTAACATCAATAAAAGATTTTACTGATTCCCTTACCTTGATCCTTTGCTCTGTTGTGAGTAATAAATTGTTTGAGAATCCATCTACAGCTTTCAATAACTGATCTATACTTCGCTTGTTATCAATTTTAGGGTTACAACCAAGTGCTCTTTTAAAAAATTCACTTTTTGACATGCCCGTAATAAAGTGTAAATAAGGATCGCCATCATTATCTGGGTAACTTGACTTAAACAAAGTTAAATCAATTAATACAGCCTGTCTTAAAGCATCTAAATTTACAGATGGTATTTTTTTAGGCACAAGGTTCTCATTAAAATCAAAAACACCTTTCTTGTTTACCATTATAATCAATAGTCTACCATCACTACTATCATCTAAATCAACTTGATAATGGATAAAAACTAAAGCCCCTCCTGAAAGGGTAGATCTATCTTCATAAGCCTCCCTTTTCATCAACTTCATAATCCCTGTAACGAAATCAACAAATGAAAGGTCTTTATCTAAATATCGTGAAAATGTTTTTGGAGTGTTATGAGGCATCGCATCTTCTTTCATAACCCCATGGCTCTTTCTTTTAGCCATGAATCTTTTATCTGCACTGGATATAAACTGAACTACATCATCAGAA
Source organism: Proteus terrae subsp. cibarius (assembly GCF_011045835.1). Lineage (NCBI taxonomy): Bacteria > Pseudomonadati > Pseudomonadota > Gammaproteobacteria > Enterobacterales > Morganellaceae > Proteus > Proteus terrae. Next base: position 1,369,593 of record NZ_CP047349.1, on the reverse strand, counting down.
TCCAAGCCCCATTCCTTACCTACCTCTACATTAATATCCCGCCCCTTATCCCCGGCAACAAAATCAAGAGTAGCTGTAACGGCATGAATAGCTTGATAATTGGACTTATTTTTTTCTTTTAATTTGGGGTCATAACCACAAGCGCAAAGTTCATTAGCATCATGCTGGTTTCCACATAATGGACACTCGATTAAATCATTTCCTTCACCATCAGCAACAACCGTCATTTTTCATTTTCCTAAAAATAAAAATTGCACTGATTTTATGACATAAATAAAATTTATACATCTGTGAATAAAAACACTGGTTTTATAAACACAAGCTATAAAAGTAACCACACAAGAATAACTGTATACAAATACAGTATATCTTGTTTTTTTAGTGGTTCAAGATAAGTCTTGTAAAGATTTTTTAGTTATTCGGATAACTTCGGACAAGGCTGGGATTGGCGCTTTCAGAAAACGAACAAAGAGAACCACATGAGTTTGTTATAACTATAAATATGCTCTGTATCTAAATATAAAAAATAAGTCTTGTTATCATAAGAAAACAATTAAATATCTATCAAGGTGGTAATATGTTGCAACTTATAACGTTTTCAGAAATGAATGGTACATATGCGTACAGAGTTGAGTTAGAAAAGGTTAGTAATGGTTTTGAATGGACGCTTTCTTATGTTCAGCATGGCCAAGGTACAATAATTGGTCAACCTTACTCAGCTTCATCTTTAAACGTTGCATTTGATGATGCAGTTAAGGCTCTTTTTTCTTATGTTCAAAGTAATAATCAGTCTTCAGCTATTCCTAATAAAATTCAGTATATGGTATCCAAAGGAATGATGAATGAAAACGACATAACATCCGTTCTGTTCGCCAACAACTTCAATCCTAAGGTTATTAGCTGTTACTAACATCACTTCACTCCGCTGACTATGAAATAATACTTGTCAGTTAAAATAAAAGGGCACGGATGCCCTTGTTTTATAACTATTTAGCATTTATAGCAAATTCATCAAGTTTATCTAATAAGTTAAACGATAGTGATTTGAGTGTTATTACATTTAATTCATTTACTTTAATGTTGAATACAAACAACACCATCAATAAAGATGTAGACAGATAGCAAGACGCATAATCATTATCAGCAATATCAAAAGAATTAAATAACGCCTTAACCCTTCTCGAAATTGATGGATGAGTTTCAGAACCAAGCCAATGACTTGGCGGAGTAATCATATATAATAATGAACATGATAACGCGATCGCCATCAGCCGTTTATTCTTAACTAAACTGTAATCATCACCTGATGAATTTGAATAATCCTTAATATTATCTATTATAAAATGCTTTGCAAAATCATCACACGCTAATTCCTCATCGTGATCAGTTAAATTTTCATTATCCTTTTTTATAGATAAATGCTTTAGCTCGTGCAAAATATTAAATGCCATACTCATACATGAAATATCAAAAAACATTTCTCCATTTACATCATTAGGTTTCTGCATATCTGGATGAGGTATATCAGAAACCCATTTCACATTATCAAATTTCTCAGCATCTAAAAGCTGTTTAACCAAATTGGCTCCATTAATAATTTTTTGTTTTATTGAATCACTATATAAATTAACTATATTCAATGGATGCCCCGTATTTTTGCAAGAAAATATCTTTTCATGCAAAACACTGAAAGATGTTTGCGCACAAAAACCAACAACCCAACACACTGTCATTGTTTTATGGTTGTACACTATTGAATCGAAAACTCCTGACTTAAGATCAAATCCATAATAATCATCAGACAGGATGACATTGACATTATTTTCTGACCATAGTAATTCAAACTCATCCTTTCTTTCTGGTACCGTTCCAATTACTGCATTCTTGAAAGCATCATTTGCGGTTATTTTATTCATAAAATCAATCCATTGTAAGTTAAGACATTCAGACAACAAAAAACCCGCCAGAGCGGGTATTCTATATTTTCTGCAATTAATAAATTAATATCAACTTCCTACCGTATGCAACAGCCATTGAAACAGATGACGCGACAACAGCAACCACATACCACGTGGTTGAATAACCGATAAAACCAACAATGAAAAAAAGTGGAGTAAGCATATCTAAGATGTATTGAATGAACAAAAGACCGATTTTCATATTTTTATGCTTTAATTCCACAAATGAAATAAACACATCAATACATTTTGATAAAATAAAAGATAAAATACTTACAATTAGAGATATAGCGGTATATTCACCAGCTCCATTGCCAATAACTTGAGTAATTATAAATGAACCCAATGGTACCGCCAACGTAATAATAAAAAACGCAATAAATATCAATTTTTTACTTGTGATTCCCTTACCTTCCGCAGTTGCCTTTCTTTTGCCGCTAGTCGGTCTCATTGCATCACTATTTAAATTACACATACCACACCAAAAATAGTTTAATTTTATTTATTAAACCACCATCTATCACATATTCAAATATTCAATTTAACTATAAAAGCTATATTTTGATGCTTATCACAATAGTTATACTTTCTTTCTACTCACCAATCGACGTTTACCGCTAATCAGCTCATTATTACGCTTATCATCTTGCTTCATGATGTTGTCATATTCTTCTTTGGTGAAGCCTTTCTCATCGGGATATTTAGCTTTGAGCATCATCTGAAATTCAGTCATGGTTAACTGCTCTGCTTCATCACGATTCATTCCAAAATGAGCACGAGCAGAACTAATGTAGTCAATTGCCATGAACTCATCTGAGAATTCATTTTTGCCTTCATTGCGTTGAAGTTTGCGTATCTTCGCTTTGCCGATAATTCCATGAGTGAATAACTCTCTGGCAATAACAATAATGTCAGCGATTGGCATCTTGCCGTTTTTATAGACGATACCGCGCTTACCTGATTTCCATTCGCCAATTATTTCAGAACAATCATCATCACAGCACGCCTGCATAACCATCATTGCAGACTGTAGAATATTTCGGCCATATGTTGGCTTGCCAATGGTCTTTATTAACCACTCAGGAATAACCCTGTAATTCATTACGGCACGAGTAATTAAATCTTGTACCTCTGTGCCATTTAATTGACCGTATGCGATCACAATCTGTTTAGGCTCACCAACTCTTGTCATATTGATGAACGATGGTCTAAATAAGTAATCCTTTTTATCAGTAGAGATAACCATCTCACCGATTTCTAAAATAGGCGTCATAATCCCTCCTGAATATTATCAAGGGCACTCGAAAGCACCCTTTGTAATATTAAGCAACGGTAACAGTGACCACGCATTTGGCTGTTTTACTACCATCTTCGGATGTGACAGTAACGTTTGCAGTACCTTCGGCAACGCCACGCGCAGTGACCACATTCACAAGCTGAGTAACTGTTGCAAAGTTCGGCTTATCGCTTACGGCAGTGTAGTTTTTGTTCGTCGCATCGGTTGGTGTAAATTTGACAGTAAATGTTTTGGTTTCACCCACTTTTACGGACAGGGAGGATGGCTCAACAGCAATGCTTTCAACAACGATTTCTTCTTGTAACCATTCAACCGTTTCTGCATCAGCAACTTTCAACTCACCAGAGTAAGTGGAGATTTCTTTTGTTGGAAACTCCATTGACCAAGATGTGAAAGCCATATAGCCCTGAATAACATCAGAACCATCGCCTTTCATATCAAGTTGAACCCAATATGTTGGCTGGCGACTTGCTTTGATTTCATCAAGGATTTCTTTAGCAATATCAAATGCGGAAGTAGAACCGGTTACACCAGCTTTCTTTAACTCACCATCAAAACTAATGGTAAAGTCAGCGCCAGTAACAATTGATTCAGTTAAGCCTTTAGTGTCATCAGCATTAGATGTCACTGTCTCCATACCGAAATCGAATGACTTGCTTGTTAGTGCGCCTAAGCGCAGGAATTGATCTTGTGCTGGTACCTGGTCAGGACAGCCTTTTGCAATGCGCAGAATACCTGCGTTACCCATCACTAGACCTTTATCATCAGGGCATTGTGCCATGTTATAACCTCTTTATTTGCAAATAAAAAAGGCCGCATGAGCGACCTGTTGAGATGTGTTTAATTTAAGATGTACAACGGAAAGAAAGCGGAATGATAAACCTACCTTCTGTCGTTTGAATTGGATTAACAAAACCAGATGTATTGATAATAAAGCCAATGTTATGGCTTCTAGAGTGACACCTTACATACTCTAGTATTTCGTTAGCTCTCTGAACAATAAACTCAATCCACGCCTTGCCAGATATGAGTGAAACGGTAAAGAAATCATTACCACTTAGATCATCAATACGTCCAGTTCCATTGGGTTGCTGAAATACGATGTATGAATCTGAATCATTACCTTCTTTTTCATTCCAAATATAATCCTGCTGAATGAAGCCATCTGATAATCCTGATTCAGAAAAATAGTTTTTCAGTCTCTCAAAGGTCGTCATATTTTAAACTCCTCAGCGACAGCCTTATCAATCATTTGTTTCGTTTCCTCAAATCCTTTCAGGAGGAATTCTTTCTTAGCGGTAGGTCTACGGAAACTTTGATTAACATTAGGATCATGAACGAAAACAGCATATGAAGCAGAATAACCAACGCGACCAGTAAATAGTGTGCCTTTTACTTTTACATCTCTAAATTGTGAGTTAATGAGCATTTTAGTGTCAATGGGTGTGTATATAGCAGCTTGCCTACCACCAATATCTAGCGCTCTATGCATGGCTCGAGCTATCTTTTTTGATGCTATACTTCCAACCAGAGAGTTTAAGTTAGATATCGCATTACCTATTCCTTTTACTTTTGCCCCCATAGTTACACCGCCGTTGTTAGTGTGTAATCATCTAGGCCGCCATTAATATCTCGGTCTCTATCGATAGACTTAATCCTACTAGCACCATGCAAAAATGGATCTCTATCTTCATATTTGCCAATGGCGATATAGTCTTCTTGAGTTGCTTCGCTATACTCAGTCCAAATAACATTCTTAATAATTATTTCAGTGCCAATGGTTTTTCTACCATCTTTAAAACTACTTCCGTAATCACATCGGATGTGAATTGGCTCTGAAAATATGGGTTTACCGTAACCATCTTTACCTGTAATTTTCCAAATGGTTGCCCACCCCTTGCAAAATCGTCGCAGGATTTTCCCCATATCACCCTCGAACCACATCAAACTGAACAATGCCAACAGGTCGTTCAATAGGTAAGCTATCGGTACATCCAGAGGGGTCCAGAGAAGACAGCGTTTTTAACAATGTTTTTCTACCATCAGCAAAATACTGATATGAAACAGAAGCGCCAGAAGGTGCGTGTTCTGAGGATATTTTTCTAACATCAGCAGATGATAATATGAGGATAACCGAATACAGCTTAATTAAAGTAACAACTGCATCTGAATATCCTGCGTTATCAAGGCAAGTATCAATAGTATCCACAATAGATATGGCAGAGCTTATAACAAGGCTTGTTGCCTCAAACCCCATCACCTCTAATTGCTCATTAACTTGCTCAACCGTAATCACAATAGACATGATCACTCCTCATGGATAAATAAGGGGCTACTGCCCCTCGCATTACCCACCAATACTAGTATTCTTGCCAAATGAAACCATAACGCCAGCGGTATCTTTAATATCAGTAGCAATCTGCTTCCAATTAGCTACCGTTTCAATCTGTGTGTTAGTGGGTGATTTGATACTATCTTTACCCCACTGATAACCACGCAGACCAATAGTAAAGTCATACTCACCTTGCATTAGTGCCTTAATATTTTCTTGGCCTAACACATCCTGAGCCTTCATGATCAATGGCGATGTTTGAATCGCTGCGGCGCCAGTAACCAAACCTAACGAATGCTGTTTGTCTGCATCTGACAAAGCGGGAATATCAGAGATAACAAAACGACGACCAAGGTTATCTTGTTTAATGGCGACGTTACCAATTTGGAACAGGTTATTCGCGTTGGTTAGTGTCTCATCCATAAAGTCGTTGAACGTTGCACCATCCATTAACCAAGCGACAATGCGTGAATAAGCATCGCCGAATGGACGTGTGGCCTTATTCAAACCTCTTAATGATGGCGTTTCTCCGCCAACAGTAACTGCCGTTGTATTACCAGAAATAGCTGCTTTCAATGCTGCACCAGCAGTATTAAGATAATCTTGCAACATGGCTTCTGCTGATTGAGCAGCAACTACCGCGGCCGCTTCTGACACATCTTTACCTAGTCGCTTCATCATCGTTGGGGTAACAGATACAGGACCAATACGACCATCAACCTTAATCATACGGTCAAGGATTTGACCCAATTCTTGCGGCGTTAGATTGCCTGAACCATAAGCGTTACGTCGCTGAGCCAGCCCGCCAAGTAACTGCCATGATGTTTGCTCAATGTAGTCACCGATATGATCACCATCACCGATAACTAAAGCGCCGCCAGATGCTTCGTTAAACTGACGGACAGCTTGAGCAACTAATTCTGTTGCTGCTAGCGATACTTGTTTTTGAAAAATATGTAAAGACATATAAATTAATCCTCTGGGATATTAGCAATGATTTCACGTGCGCTATCAACTAATGGATTTGCGCTTTTGGGTTTATCACTGCCTCCGGCTGGTGATTTCCCTTTGCCGCCTTCCCCTCCGGTTCCGGTGGCTTTGCTACCGATAATTACCGGAGCAAATAACTGGTTATTACGAAATTCTTTTTCTAAATCATCAATAGTGAATGCTGAAGGATGCCCATTAGCGTCAACTACTCGCGTTTTACCGTCCTCTACTGATAATCGAGATTTAATGTGCGGGATAATTAACGGCGCAGCATCACCCGCAAGCTTTGTAGCCAACGTTTGTGCGACGTTATCAACCAATAGTGTGTGTAGGCTCGCGTCTTTTTCCTGTAGCTGTGCTAATAGCTCACTTTCACGCGCCTTTAACTTTTCAGCCCAACTTTTTTCTAGTGATTCAATATCACCATTTTTACGAGCCTGCTCTTCAGCCGCTTTCTTCGCTGCATCTTCGGCTTGTCGGCGCTTTTCTTGCTCTGCTTTTTTCTCAGAAAGTAATTCATCAACCTTCTTTTGAAGCCCTGACACATCTGGAATTTCTGGCATACCTTCGATTTGAAGTTGGTAATTTCCACCGACTTCTTTATACAAAACCTTTTTATCATCAGTTAATGCATCAAATTCTTCTTTTGTTAATAGGTATTTAAACATCGTAAAACCTCTGGTTTAGATGGTGCAGTCTCAAACTGCGAATAATAAAAAACCCACCGAAGTGGGTCATTTGAGGTCGATACCTGCTTTATTAAAAGCTTCAGGTATGATCCGTTGAAGTTCCTTAAGCGTTATTGGCTTAAAGTATTTATCGAGCTGTAACTTTGCGAATTTATCAGGCGGTAATCCACCATCACGAAACAACTGAGCCCTAGTCTTACCTAATACAATGTCCTGCCTGTTCGCTGGCTGGCGATAAAGCCACTCGTAATAAGACTCTTCACCCCATTCAGAATTACCAACATAATCTGTTGTAATTAAGTTTATGTATTTCTCATCTAAAACTGGAAGTAATCGACTACGGCAATTAGGATGAAGAGGAGGTTTGGGGCCTTCTCCTAGTGGATAGCGATTACCGGATAATGATCTACATACTGATGATGTTTTATTGTCCAGTATTGCGCTGAACTCTTCATACTTAATCAGATCAGGATTCTCTTTGTAGAAATCCATTGCCCCTATACTGTGTGCATGCTGTAAAGAGGTTCTGGATATCATCTGAAAGCCCCTAGCAATCCTACCGACTACCGACGATGCGATGATTAGAGGTTCAACTGACGTCCCGTTAATCGTTGATTGCAGATCAGACACATCACCACCAGATGATAGTGATATCAGTGCCTGATTTTCTACCTGTTGAATGGATGTATCAGCCCAAGATTCAATAAACTTTTCTAGGAATAACGAACCACTCCATCCCGTCAGGTTCATGGGGATGTTTTGTACATCTTTACGCACTTTCTCATAATTGGCAGGTTTAATACCTTCTAGAAGTGAGTTAAAACCTCGATATTCGGCATCTGCCATAACAATGGCAACACTGATGGCTTCATCAAGCAATTTTCCAGAATGACTAGAGAGAACTGGCTTTAGTGATTTTTTTAATGCAAGCGCGATTGATTTTGCTTTACTTATAGAGGAAATATCACCTGAGAAGGTAGACAGCGCAGATGCCACAGTGGCACGAATATCCAACACTAAATCACGAGTATCTGCTGTTGATGACTTCAACCTTTCCAGCATGACCTGTATCATTAATGCGTTGTCAAGGATGATGCTCGGTTGCATAGTCACACTCCCAACATATTTGCCCCTCTCGTTAATTCCAATTCATCAACAACATCCTCAGCCCTCTCGTCTTGAGAAATGATATTGATACTTTGCAAGTACTTAACAAAATCAATCAATCGCATAGTTCCTGATTGCAACGCAGCCAATAACGCTGTAATCGTTGGTGAATCTAACTTAGCGATATCATAAACTTTATTCAGTTGTATTGACGCTTCGCCACCACCCGCAAACTGGATACAAAAATCAAGTGCTCGGTTAAATGCTTGCTCAACATTACCCGCACACAATGACAGCACTGAATTATCTGTTTGTGCCTCATCCTGTGCCTGTGTAGCTGTTCTTGCTGACGTTCCTCGTTCAACTAACTTAGCGCCTAGCATTGCCATTTGCTTCTCTCTACGTTCAGCTAAGGTGATTTGAATATTTCTATCTTCAGGCTGTGCAAACTTCATATCACCACCTTGTGGTAGCAATACCCCTTTACGGGAGCCAACAGTAAATCCATCAGACATATGTTTCTCAACCCAGTCATCTGTAAGACCTGTTAATGCAACCATTGGTTGACCGACAGTATGTGCCGATTCTGCTATATCAGCCTCAGCCTGATAATGTTTGATATTCACGTATGCTATATCAGCAAGAGGTGGAGAATCAGGAGTGTGATCATTATTCATTGAGCCAATCCATGACCATGGCAACTCATTTAATGGACTGCCAATCGCATCACTCAATACAACCCAATCTGTAACCTTTATGTCTCCATCTTCATACCAACGACGAGAATGAGCTACATCATTAATAAGCCTTAATTCAATCCAGCTATTCTGCATTTGCAGTTCAAAATCATCTGTATCTACTGGCTCTTGATATTTGAGGACAACGAGGGATGTTTTCCCATTCGTTACACGCCAGTTGATGATTTCTTTTGCTGTGAACAATCGAACATAAGGGCGTCCCTTATTAGCTTCTGACTGAATCCCTGCTCCGCTAAAATCACTTAATAGACCAGCTCGACCACGCTGTAAGTTTTGCGATAACGCATCCCTTATCATTTGGGTTAGTGGCTGGCCTTGACCGTCTATGTCAGTTTCTAAATACTCGACACCACAGCTAACACTAATCTTTACTGGCTTACTGAAAGCAATACCAAGTAAACCACTAAGTGTCCTACCCGTGGCATTCAGAAAGGATGCTCTAGCTAAATAGCGCTTATAACGCTCATTACCCTTATCATCTTCATCTTTGTTATCTGCCGGATGAGGGAGGTATTTCTCTTTCTTGCTTTTAACAACTCGTTCGCCATCAACACAATCGCCAATCATGTCCCATTCAGGCAAAAACTCATTGTAAGCTGGATGCTTATAATCAACGTTTGTATTCATGTTAGTTCCAGTTAAATTCTATTTTCTTAGTCAACCGTTTAGTATTTCTTCGGCTCACTGCAAAATATCTAAATCCATCAGCATCATGAGATGTGTAATCATGAAGCAGTTTATCTTTCCAACATCCGCGTTTGTCATCCCACTCTTTGCGATATCCCTCAAGATGCGTGATGCCTTCACTACATTTGTGCTCATCGAACATGCAAAGTGGTAGGATTTCACGCACAGCCTCAATGCCTTCATCAATGGAAAGCTTCGGCACTACGTCAAATCGAATTGAGTAAATTTGTCCATCGATTTCGTACCCTTCACGCGCTAATTCACGCCGAGATTTCGCATCAGAACCAAACTCACGGTTATCGATATCATGAGGGCCATTGTGACTTGCATATGTGTAGCCTTTGTCTTTCAGCACTTTCATGTAGTGTCGCAGGCCTTCACCACTATTTGAGTAATGGTCTATGATGTGGAACTCTTCGCCCACTTCACGGATAAACCAGATTGATGTTGAGTCACCCACACCGATATCCCAGTACGTATGAACCGGTAGATGCGAGTTATCAGGAAGTGTACCAATGCGTTTATTTTCGTACAGAAAGCGGAATTGCTTGGCGTAGTAAGCACCTTCAACAGATTGCTGAAATGCTTCAGACGGTATTGACGGATATTCCCGCTTCATATCGTCGCCAAGTGTTTTCTCTTTGGCGTAATACCATGCTTTCTGGCGCTCGTTTAATTGAACGCCGTGCTTACTTGATATCTCATCGAAGTAATCAACTAACCGCTGTGGTAATTGATCAACAGGGTCAATCGCATACTCTGGATTCTTCCACCATGAGAAGAAAAAGAATTTCCAGTCTAGGTTAGAAAGAGTCTTGCCCTGAATTTGTGCTTTCTCAGCAGACTGGCAGTAATCATAAAAATAACCTGCTCTACCTTCCGCTGTGCTTTCAATCGTCGTAAAACAATTGCTTGATACCGCTTCAAATGCACCAGTGACAATTTCACGAGCCTTCTCTGGATACTTAGCGCATATCTTGCCGAACTCAGAAACGTGCAAATATCGGAGTGTGCCGCCACGAAATGATGTACTGATATAAAGTGACCCGCCTTTGCTAAACACCAATTCACCAGACGCATCATTACTCGCGGGATTTGCAGCCTTAATTTCATCAGGTAGTTTTTCGTAAGCGTATTTTATCTTTTCCCTGAATAGTCGCTTAGCATCGTTTAGCGTGTGGGCTATCAATGCACATTTGGCTGCCTCAAATAGAGCCGCGTCTAGTTGGATAATGCAGACCTCAGTCGTGAAGCCAAGCTGACGTGCTTTAAGGATAATGTTTCGCGTGTGCATTCCTTCGAAGTATTCAAGCTGCTCAGGCGTCATTTTAAATCGAACTGGTTTACCTTCTTTATTGGTTATCCAGTAGAGATGGTTCAATCGCCAGAGCTTATCTCTTAATAATGCAAGATGTTCTGGCTTCATGATTATTCCTTAGATAGGTCGTCCATTAAATCTGATAGTTGGCTAGCCGTCTTATTCGGCTGAACGTCATCAAGGCCATATGCCTGACGCTCAAGTCCAATTAAGTTCTTAAGTGTTTCACTAAGTGCTTTTGCTGATTTAACACGCTCAGGCAGGGAGATAATTGAGTGATAAATTTCATTGAGTTTGTCGCGACCGTTATCGTCAGGATTAAACATCAGGTCGCCCAACTTACTCAAGGCAGGCACATCTGCGCACTCTGTACTCAGCTCATCAAACAAGACGTTAGCCAGTTCTCGCGCTCGCCGTATATCGCCCCTGTGTTCCATACGAACATTAGCAATAACCTCAGCCGTAGCCTCAATAAGTACGCGCTCAGATAATGTTGTTTCTGTGCGTACCTGCTTGCGTACTTCTTCTTTGCGTACCAAATCATCAGCACGAGATTTTATCTTTGCGTTAAGATCTCTCGACCAATCATCTTTCTTAGCTCTCTTGCGTATAGCCCCTTCAGATATGCCATGCTGTGAAGCTATTTCTCGGAGTGACATCACGCCAGCTCGGTAAACCGACTCGATGGCCTCCCAATCTGGTCTTTTAGCCATATTCATATCCTCAATAACAAATTAAAAAACTCACCGTAGTGAGCTTTGTGATTTGCAATAAAAAACCCGCCGGAGCGGGCTATTGTTAGATAGCAACTCCTCGTCGCCTTAACTCATCAATGATTGCATCAATAGCATCATGGATTACGTCAGTATTGTAGTAAATTGACAAGCCTGATTGATAAATGGTTTCCAGTAACTTGAAGTTATGCTTAAGATTGTTGATCAGCTGATCGGTTGTTTTAGACATTAGAATTCTCCTGTGTCTTTTATAGAGCTTAATTGCTCACCTTTATTTATCCTCACAGGCCTGAAGAATGCCCAAAACACGCTATTTTTGGTCTAATTTATTTTGTATTCTATTTTTGCGCTACCGATTATCCTATTGGTCACATGAGGCTCTTTAGTGGTCATTATGCCTTTGTATGTTGAGCCATCTTTCTTAGTTGCTATTACGTGATATTTTTCAGTCATAGTTAGCTCTTCTTGTGATAGTCTTGTCGTAAGACGATATTGCATTGACATAGAGGGATCATGAGACAGTATCTTTTTGCTTTACTTATACCGTTCACTGTGTGCGCTAATGCAACAGATGAAACCCTGATATTTGAAATGGAGTGCTCTTGGATTAATTACTCCCAAGACGGCACCACCAAAAAAAGTGAGGATAGCCAGATATTTTCTGTTTATAAATCAAATGCAACACAAATCCTCAAGATAGCGCCAGCTAAAAAGAGTAGTCATATGCCATCTCCGACCTATGCTATGAAGGTAAAAGGAGCATACTCATCTCAATTCGGAGTACCTTATTACAAAGAATTCTATTGGATGAGCCACGATACAAGGCTTACATTACTTCGTGGAAATGACACAAAAGTAATAATTGAATCCATATCATCCCCAGGGATGCCTGTGATGGAAGCCACCTGCACCAAGCCTATATATACAGACGACAAAAAGTAACCATTCGCAACCATCATCACGTGTCACTACGTTACTTTGGTCACTTCTAGTCTATTCCTAGCAGTCAAGATAGGGATCGACCTCCTTAATGGATAAACGATTTATCTAACCTTGTCGGGGTTATTCTTTTGGAATGCTTTTATCCAATTCTTCACGGAATTTAACTGGATTCTCTGAACCTTCTACTGCCATGATATTTCTCCATTAAAAAGCCCCGCTATTGCGAGGCGATTGTTTTCTAAAAACTTACGTTGATTATTAACAGATTGGCTTACTGAATATTGGTAATCTATTGTTTTCACACATACTAGTGAAAGCCCTGTGGGAGCCCAAACTCACAGGGTTATTTTTATCTTGCGTTTTTATTTGGGTAAGAAATAAGTTAATCAGAATTATCAATCTGGTATATATACTTACTTAAGCTATACTAACTAAAATCAACCTCGCTATACTCTTACTGATTGGTGTTTAGTTAGTTTGCCCATGCACCCATGCTGGGCTTTTTTTAGTTCACACACTCCACTCTAATGTAATCCTGCAACCCTTTAATCATCTGTTCTGACTCTGCAATTCGCTCTCTGAGTAACCAATAATTTCTGATAGCGGTGTCAGTAGGTCGGGCGGTGGTTGCATAAGCCAAGCGGGTGGCGGGAGTGGTTTTGTTTTTTGGGCACTCGGCTTTGATATACACCCGCTCAGGATGATGCTCACTAATATCACGCAAGCGACTAATTTCATTCTTGGCATTCGCTAACTCCTGTATATATTGAATATCCAACTGATTTAATCGCATTATGCGTGCTTGATAATCAGTATTAATAGACCTCTGTTCTTCGAGAGCAATCTTTAGTTCTTTGTTTGTTTCTACTAATAGATTAATTCTGTTAGCTTGCCAGTTAATCACCCAATAACTACCCACAATGATGCCTAGCATCGCAATGACGGCATAGAGTTTCCCGTATTTCATGATTAGTACCGATGATGTGAGAGAGCTATCTGACAGCGCTTTTCTAAACTAACTTGGTCTTTAGTACATGAGTTATCAATCAAGAGATAAATGCCACCAGCGACTGTAATGAGTAATGCAAGGATAAAGCTGATAATGATGATTAAAGGTTTCCATGACATAGTGCTGACTCCGCTTCTCGACGACTGACAAGCCCTCGCCAAACCTTTCCACCCGCATATACCCAACGTTTTATTTCTTCACAGGCACCCGCTCTATCATCCGCATTTAATTTCTTGAGTAATGTTGAGCGAGCAAATGCTGTCATTCCTACATTAAAAGCAAAGGAATATAAAGCGGCTTTGGTGTAGTCATCGAGTGGTACTTTGATTAATGCATCGACTTTCTGTTGTGTCTTAATAAAATCGTTTTGTAATAACGCATCACATTCTTGTTGTGTATATGTCTTACCTTGAATAATGTCTTTGCCTGTATGCCCATAACAAACCGTCAAAACGCCTGCCACATCACGATAAGGTTCATAACGCACACCTTCAAAATGGGCTATCACTACTAATGCGATTGCTGTGGCTCCTGCTGTTGTTAGCGCCGCTATTTTCTGTTTGAGAGACATTAAATATCCTTTGGTGCTTTCACCATTAATTCAGCAAGTCTTTTTAACGTTTCGGTCGGGTTTTGTGGGTCAACATGACGAACAAGCTCTTCAAATAATTGAGTACGTTTTCGCTGTTCTCTTCGAGTCATAAAATAAGTGGCTAAACCTAGAACCATGCTGAACGCCATCCCGATAACAAATCCCCATTCATATAAAGAGAGACTGGCAAAAAAGGCCGTTAGGCCTGCTGTTCCATAGGTTACATTGGTTAATTTATCCATACACATATACACCCCTACGGAGTGCCCATTAATGATTAATATAAAGAGAAATTATTAAGAGATTTTCGAGATGATTTATAAAAATATAGTAATTCTTATTTATTACTGTACATATTTATAAATTTATTCATAAAATAATAAATAATATTTATGAAACGGAGTAATCAAGTGCGATATATTATTTTATTTCTTATTTCTTTATTTTTTATAATTACTTTCATTTTAATAACTAATAATGATAAAAATCAGTCAGTTAAACAAACAACTCAAATCGAGAACGATATAAATAAAAAATCAGAAAAGTGCACATTTTATTCACCAATAAAAACAAAACGACTAGCCTGGATAACACTAACTCATAAATCCCCATGCTCTTAGGTGTAAATAATCATTACCAGTGTTATTATAATGGATAATATGAATAGGCATTTTCAAATTATAATTAAATACCATCAAATTAGATAGTATTTAAATTCAGCTATATACCTTTTGTTAAAATATTATGATCCTGTTACTATCAAATCCATATGATGTTGCAAAATGAATATATTCATTCAACAAATTTGATGGCATGGTCGGTGTACGTGATAATATCCATAAATAATCTTTATCTGGTCCTACAACCAAAGAATATTGATAATTCTTATCCAATTTGATGATATTATATCCACCATAGAATGGACCAAAAAATGATACTTTTAATGCACCTTTATTAGATAAATCAACAAAATAAGCCTTACCGATACTTTCTTTCCAGCGATGTTTATTTTGACTCCAACCTCGATTAATAACCTTAACACCACCATCATCTCGTAATGAATAATTTGCGGTAACTTTCGTTAAGCCTTTTTCAAAACGATTATCTATTCTAGCGACCTCATACCACTGCCCAAGATAACGTGATAGATCAAAATTATTAACAGGCTTAATGTCACTCGGAGGAATAACATTGCATCCAGTAAGAATAAATGAACTTAAAAAAGTGACAAAAGAACGTATCATATTTTCCTCCTATCAATAAGTTTATTATAATCCATAACGTAATCTTAAGGATTGAGGATAAGGATGAAAATATCTCTGTTTACTCAAATAATTATCAGGATGCTCTGATAGATAATGATTAATTAATGTTAAAGGTGCTAATAAAGGCTGTATTCCTTGACGGTATTCTAAAATCAATTGACTTAATGCTTGTCGCTGATTTGATGTTAAATAGCGCTTAAAATACCCCTGCACATGCATAAGAACATTGGTATGATTACGTCGTGTTGCTTGGTGCTGTAATAATGTCATAAATCTATTTCGATATTCATCAAAAAAAGCTTCCAATGAATGCCATTCTTTATTATTAGCAACAAAGCGACCTAACTCTCTATAAAGAGGTTGTGAATGAGCCAATAAGAGCAGTTTATATCTTGTATGGAAATCGATTAAAGACTGACGAGTAAATGCGTTCATTCTCAATTCATTCAACTCATCCAGTGCAAATACACGTATAACAAAATTTTCTCTTATATGAGGATCATTCAATCGTCCATCTTCCTCTATTGGTAACCAAGGCATCATTTTTTTCAGATTTTCTGTAAAAATACCCGTCCCAGCCTTCCTATTACCATTACCAATAGGATCATATACACGAACACGCTCTAATCCACAACTTGGTGATTTTGCACAAACAATATACCCACTAAACTGATTAAATTTCTCTAAATACTCAACAGAATACCGATTCATCTTTTCAGTTAAATCACCTTCACTCCCGTTACTAAATTTTAATGCAATTTCTCCTGAATTTGATTTAACTAATCTTAGTGCGGGCCTTGGTGTAGGTAAACCAATAGCCATCTCAGGACAAGCCGATTGATATTCAAAATAATCAGATAGTTCATCTACGGCAAGATGAAAGCGCTTATGACCACCATCAAACCTAACATTATTCCCTAATAAACAAGTGCTAATCCCTACAATAATTTTTTTACCAACAAAATTATTTTTGTGAATATCTGTAACAGAGTTAAACATTCTTACTACCTCATATGAAACATTCATATAATCTGATTATAGTAGATCATAACTGTATTCATATTAGTAAGATTATGCTTTTTTTACTACTTTTATAATTTTAATTAGGTTTCAATCTTTCAGCACTAGAAATATATAATGCAATAACAAGTAGCAGTATCGTTCCTGAGTAAACAATAAGTAACTGAGGATTTTTATGTTCAACAACAATTAACCTAATTACCGCAGTTATTGCAATATAAATAAAATATTGCAATGGGAAGTGATAATTCGACTGAAAATATTTAATAATTAATGCAATAAATTCAAAACAAAGAAAGTAAATGATAAGTCCATCAACTAATAAATAAATTGAAACTGGATCACTAACTGTAAACAATAAATTAGCAAGGATAATAGTTTCTTTAACTAAAAAAATTATTAAAATAATTGCAAGCAATATCAGGCCAACACTACTAATCCATTGTAAAACTCGACTAATTACTTTTGTTTGATTTAGTCCTGTCATAATAACTCCTAAGAGTTTATGCTCCTAATATCAAGTTTTCTATAGATTAAAATAAAAAATAGATGAGAAGCTTTATATTTAATTAGGCCGCCATCAAGGTATCGAACCTCGACTTTTAGTTTAAATAAAACTAAATACTCTCCCAGTTAAGCTAATGGCGGAATGAATTTACCTGAACCAACGAACTATCACAAATGCAACTAAGAGCAATAAAGCAATGATAATTACATTCCGTAAAAAAGCGGGGATTCGGTGTAATAGCGCAGACCAATTCATAGGCATCTCCTTAGGAAATTATTCCTTTAGATACCGCATCTATTTTCGATAAAAACTTGCAAATGCAAGGTTTGCTGTTGATAGCAATGAGGTATGTTTACTTTCCTAAGTTTACCACACACTAATGAATATGTACGTTTTAAAATATAAAGGGATCATCTTTAAATTTAAGCAACAAAAAAACCCCGCCAAAGCGAGGTTCTATATATTCAACTATTTAACGCTTAACTCATTTGAGCAGCCATTACAGTCTTACAAAAAATACATTTTGCGCCGTGTGGATTGTTCACTGTAACATCAAATTGTGATGTTCTATATTGTGAACCGCTACAACAAGGGCATTTAAAATAGAGGCGAATAGTAATAGCGCCTTTAGAGAGCCACCACGTTGCCTGCTGCTGGGCCTTTCATACCATTTTCAATGGTAAATGAAACTTCTTGGCCTTCCATCAGAGATTTGAAGTCATCACTCTGAATTGCAGAGTAATGTACAAATACATCTTTACTTCCATCTTTAGGAGTGATGAAACCAAAACCTTTATCATCGTTAAACCATTTTACTGAACCAGTCATTGTATTAGACATAGAATTTCCTTTAATTTATTTAATTTGCCATAAGGCATATGAGGGTTTGTTTTTTATTTTTACTTATGGGAATTAATTAGAAGGAATTCGCAATGAAGTGGTATCGAGGATAACGCTAAACGGTGAACAACTTTAAACTGACTAACATAAATAGGCCTGTACTTCCAAACCAGTGACGTTATTAAGCCATATAAAAATTCAGATAGCAAACTTTATTTTTGCAATAAAAGCACTTGTGTGTGCTATCAAGAATGAAACCCTATTAAAAGGTGCCGACTCACAGCTCTTGTGTGAACGGTATAAGTGGGTATTGATTCTGTGGTCGGCATAGACGGAAAGGCTACAAAGTAACCTTATTTAATTTAGGGTTGAATATCTTAGTGAGAATAATTATCATTACATTCGTATCAAATTGACAGGTTTGATACGAATTAGTACGACATGACTTACATTGCTTCTTGCGTTTATTTTATATGCCGATATGACTCCTAGCGTATCGGCATTTTTTTATTGTGTATTGAAAACAATTAAGGCTACACATCATGCGTAGCCTTAATCTTATTCACGTTATCTAACTCAATTAACTTTTATCTTTATTTTCTATCGCTATTGTTTGTCGTTTTTCTTCTTCAGGTAATTCATACTCAATAGCAATGGTCAGAAGTCCACTTGATAAATCGGCTTTTTCTATTTTAACATTTTTACCGAGGTCAAATTGCAACGTAAATTGCCCTTGAGATATGCCTCGGTGGATCCATTTATCATTGTCTTCTTCTGATTTTTCTTCTTTTTTCCCCTCAATCAATAAACGACTTCCTTTCAATGAAACCGATAAGTCATTTTCTTGATATCCAGGCACACTCACTGTCAGTTCATAGTGGTTATCATCAATCTGTTTCAGGTTATAGGTCTGAATTGGTGATGCAATGGGCTTACTGCCTGTTAACTGACTAAACAGGCGATCTATCTGATCAAAACGATTTGAAAGTAGGTTGTCAGATAATGTTGGGAATAATGAAAAAGGTTTAATGTTAGGCATATAACTCCTCCTTCAGTATTTAGTGAATTATGGGCGGTATCTTATTTGCCCAAAATATAAATATGAACGAGCAAGCATTTTTCAAGCCCTAAATCCTAAATTTTTTATCTTTGACCTACATGGGATTGTAGATAACAAAAAACCCCGCCGAAGCGGGGTTTGAAATACTTACATTTATACTATTATATAAATATTGCATTTAATTTATAGAAAAAAACGGAGTTTTGCAACTTTTTTAATCAGCTTAAAGCGCTAATTTTGAATAGCGAATCTCTATCTAATTGATAGCAACAATCTAATAAACAAATCCAATACAGTTTATAGCTCTTTCGCCAAGCATCAGCACTGACGCCCAACAATTCAGCGAGCTTAACATCCGTATATTTTTTTGCTGTTTGATTAATTTCTGCTTTTACCGCCTGAATGGCTAGTAAGGTAAGAGATTGAAGTCGTTGCTTAACTTTTTTCGTTATCCTTTTTTTACTATTTAATCGCTGAAACTCATGCCAAATATAGGGAATAATGAGTATTTGCTCACGATAATATTGATAATCACCATAGCAATAGAGTAACCATAAGCGCATTTCGTTAGGCAATTGATGAATACCTCTGCGCCATGATGAAGTGCGATAAGTAACTTCATTAATTAATGGTTTTGATTTTCCTTTGGCATGTTTTTGCTTAATTTTGAGTGGATGTGAGGGGAGTCTGTATCGAGGCTTTCTTTCACCCGCATAGCGTATTGGGTTTCTTTTAAACCTATCGGTTACAAGTATTGCTTGTTCCTCCATGGCACTTAACGGCCCATTTTCTATAATACAAACATTCATCAACGCTGTACTTACTCGCTCGCGTATCCACTCAATATTCACTATCGCACCTCTTGGATAATTATCTGCCCCCTTTTTCCCCACACTTTTGTTACCCGCCCATCCCATACACGTGAATCATCGTCAAAAATAGCATCAAGTAATGCTTTTTCGAGATTATCTTTATCCGGTTTTTGTTGATGGGGTTTACCGTTCATTTCGGAGCGTTTAGTTTTACTCCAACTCTTCGGCATGGGTAGAATGAATGTAATGTGGTAATGTGATTCAGGTAGGGTGATTTTGTTTAACTTTACTTCGTCCTTAAACGCAAAATACTTTAAAACTGGGGGACGTTTTTTCCATTTATCAGCCTGAGTCATCCTTGGTTTAGGTACTGGTTCGATATTAAAGACCTTCACACGTTCAACTTCCCTTCTTGGATCAATATGGCTTGCGTTCTCAAAACACCTTCTAGGTGACATTGTTTTGCATACTCCATATCCGTAAATCGTGTTCGTCTATCAACTTCATCGTGACATGCACTACAAGCCCAAGCGCCAAATAAGTCATGCGATTTTATTCCGACGCCACAAAGACCTGACATTCTGTAATGGGCTAAAACAACCGTTTCAGAGTTACCATTACAAACTGAAGGTATTCTAATCTGACATTCACGCCCTTTTGCCTCATTGCGTAAATTCATCATGAGCCTCCTGATTACTATTTTTTATCACTCTAAAATAAAAACGATCATGTTATTAACTGAAATAATCATCACTATTTCCTATTCTTCTTGCTTTCTTTTCAAACTCATATATTCAGAGTTACGAGGAATGATGATCGGAATTCCCTTCTCAATGCACCATTGTTCATGTTTCTCCATCATGTAAAGCATCCTTGCTTTATCCATCTTGCTGGTTTTTTCACGCTCACCGTTTTCATTGCGTCCTAGCCAATGTCCAACGAAATATTCATGAGTTTCCTCATTAGTGATGGGCTTTGATAAAACAACTTCACCGACACCATTTTTAATATCGATAACAACGCCACGTGCACGTAACCACTCGCCTGTGGTTTCCATCCACATACGCCATGTTTTATTCATGGGTATGGTTCTTAAATCACGCCACTCGGTGATTTTGATGCGATAGCGTTTACCTGTTGTCACGATTTCGGAGAGCACTTTGAAAATACTGTTGAGATTGGATTTATGGAGACAGATATCATCTGTCACTAAACAACCTCTCCATCATTATTTTTTAAATATACAAACACCTAGTTTCATCTCGGAAATTGCTAAATTAAAATCGTTTACCTCCTTTTTTAACTCTATTTTCTCGCTGATGATCTACTCGATGTTTGTTGTATTCGAGTTTCTCTGTAATAGCGCTTTCGATGTCGTAACCGAACTCTTCCGCATAATCCAAAATACGAATAACAGCATCAGCAAGTTCAACTTCTGCCATTTTTCTATGTGGTAAATGGTAATCCATTAGATCTTTACGCTCTCCCTCCATTGCTTCACTAATTTCAGAATGGATCAAGCAAAGTAAGGTTCCTTTTTCCCTTGGGATATCCCACCATCCAGCCTCAATGTTTTGTTGATGAATTTTTTTCTGTAGTTGTTTTATTGTCATATCTAAAATCCCTCTATCGAATTAAAACGATTTTTCACAATATTTTTTGGGTTCTCGTTTCGGTTGAGCGCGATAAGCAGCCATATATTGATCAACCGGTGTAATACTCAATCCTTGTTGATCAACATACACGGTGCCTGTTTTACCGTGTCGATTGAGCCTTAAAATCATCTCGGTCAGCGTTTCATCCGCATTATCGTGGTACACCGCATCACGATAAATGCCTAACCAATAATCACAATCTTGCTCGATTTGTCCTGTGTCTCTTGAATCACTTGGTACGGGACGTTTGTCAGCCCTGTTTTCTAATCCCCGATTCAGTTGTACAAGCAACACAACCACCGTATTGAGCTCTTTTGCCAATATTTTTAGCCCCTTAGTGATTTCACCATAGGCAATATCATTACGGTCAGCTTTTCCCGCTTGCATCAGAGTGAGGTAATCGACACCAATAAACCCAATATCACCGACTTTGCGTTTGATTTTCCGACTTTCAGAACGAATGTGTTGTAAGGACATGCCAGGTGTATCATCCACCCAAATATTGGGCTCATCTTTAAGGCGACCGATGGCACTGCAAAGCCTATCCCATTCATGCTCCTCTAACTTTTGGTAAAATTTATCTGAATTAATCTGGGTTTGTTGGGCTAGTGTCCGCTCAACAAGCTGTTTATCCGTCATTTCCATGCTGAACAGCAATACAGGCTTACCTTGTTGTGAGACATTTTTTGCCATTTCAGTGAGAACGGTTGTTTTCCCCATCTTAGGGCGAGCACCAATCACGAACAGTGAACCGATAACAATCTGTTTCGGGCTTAATAGGCGGTCAAAATCTTTAAATCCCGTTTTTAATCCTCGATGTTTCTCTGGGTTATCTTGTCGGTCACAAATGTCGGTAAAAACATCATCCAACACATCATCAATTCGGCGCAACCCTGTTTTTTTTCCCATTTTTCCAAACGAAGTGGCTTCATCAAGCAAGCGTTGTGCTTGTTCAATTTTATCCGTAAAACTTAACTCACTTGGCACCATCATGAGTTTTTGAATTTCAACCGTCTTTTCGATAACAAAACGCTGTGCGGAACACTCTCGGATTTTTTTCGCATAAGCCATAATGTTAGCAACACTCGGTGTTTCTCTTGCCATCTCAGCAAGATAGGCAAAACCACCTGATTGATTAATTCGCCCTTTTGACTCCAGATAATCCGTCACCGTCATGATGTCTATTGGCATACGTTGGGTATACATTTCTCGCAGAGTGAGATAGATAATTTGATGGTGTCGGGTATAAAAATCTTCAGGTTTTAGCAGTGAAAAAATTGATTGCGCATTATCACTTTGCGGGTCGAGCAGGAGTCCTCCAATAACATTTTGTTCCGCCATTAAATTATTCGGAACTTGGTTCATCACAGTGCTCCCTCCCTTGTTTTGAGTACCGTTTCTGGTCTGAGTAAATAATCAAAATTCGCTCGCCAACCCCGATTATTTTCTCCAAAGTACCAAGCACTCGCTGTTTCCATAAAATAATCAAAATAATTTTTAGCTGATTCGACTGTGGGCTCTTTGAGCTCTTTCAGGAATTTGGATATTGCTCGTTTGCGTTTGTCATTCAGTGATTCGGCATTGGGTAATCTATCCCCTGCCGATTCGTTGAAGGCTTGCATAATTTCCTGATAAGGAATGTTAGTTTGTCGATTAACCGAAATCTGCTTTGCAGGTTTCGAGTCGTCAGACGATAGTTTTTTAAGATTAATTGACTGGTTAAAAGACTGACTGGTTCTGGGTAAAAATTTTTGACTACCCCCTAGTCCAACCGTTTGACTACCGTGGTCAAATTCTTTGACTACCTCTGGTACAGAATTTTGACTAGGTGGTACTGTATTTTGACTACCGTCATCAAGAGATTTAGCCTCCAAATCCAGAATATATAAATTGGAAGTATGCCCCTTATCTGTTTTTCGCGTAACTTTACGAACAAACCCTTTTTTACATAAACTTTTAATGTGGTTTATCGCACTTTGACGGCTAATTTCGCAATGACGTGCAATAGTTTCATAAGAAGGAAAACACTCGCCTTTATCATTGGCATTATCAGCAAGTTTCAGTAGCACCATTTTTTGTGCTGTACTCCCTACCTGTAATTGCATGGCTTTTGCCATTAGAAGCATACTCATTTTCGCTCTCCTAATAACTTATCCCGATGTGCTTTCCTTAATTTTGCGTCTTTCAATGCTTCCTTTAAACGCTGACAACCCAGTGGGGTTATTTCTTGTAATAACCTATTTTCCATGATGTTTTTATGCTCATCACAGCCATTAAATTCATGATTTATTCTTTGTCTCATGGTATAATTTCTCCATTCCAAAGCTGTATCAAAAAAGGGAAACCGAAATTTCCCTTGTGATAAAAACTGGATATTGATACAGTATATTTGTACGTTAAATGGTGAATTCCATTGAACAACACGCCTCGTTTGTTGCCGCAATCGAGGCGTTTTCTTTTATTTTCATTTGAGAAAGTTCACCCATTTGTTTCCACAAAAATCGGTACTCTTCTTCTGAGATTTTTCGTTCTCCTTCCATCACAAAATCAATAATTCCCGATGCGACAAGTGTTTCGCATATTTCAGGATATTTTTCAGTTCGACGTAGGATTGTTGAATCATGAACACCTAACGTTCTAGCCACGGCAGACTGAGTTTTATTTCTCAATGCTTGCAATGCTGAAGCTATTAGGTGATTAGAGATAAATTGATTGAATTGTTTGCGTGTATTTGCGCATTCCATTGTTTAAAGTCCTTATGAGTTAACTAAGGGACAATAATGATCCGTGACTCATTCCGTATGAGTTGATATTGGGGAAGAGTTGTCGCTTTATCAGCGACTCCGTAGCAGTCAAAAACTGCGATTGTTAAAGAGCGGGTAGTGTTTACTTTTTAGTTCTTGGGAATGGTTTTATTTCGATTGCTTTAATACCATTCTCTGTGTGCGATAAAATAATGTTTCTTCCATCTCTTAACGCTTTACTTATCGCGCCTTGAGTAACCCCTATCGCTTTGGCCGTCTTATCTTGACCATACTCTTTTACATAATCTCTTAGAGCTAATTCGTTCATATTCTTCTCCTTTGAATGAATCAATCAATTATTATGTTCGGTAATAAAAAAGTCAATACTTGCGGTATTTTCAAAATATAACTATTGGTAATAAAATATCGACATGAGCAAAAAAAAACCATTATCAGAAGAGCAGTTAGCTGACGCTAGCAGGCTAAAATCAATTTATTCCGCTAAGCGTAAAGAGCTAGGAATAAACCAAGAGGACATAGCTGAAAAGCTAGGTGTCAATCAAAGTGCTGTAAGCCATTATCTAAATGGGATAAATCCACTAAATCCTAAAGCAGTGGCTACATTTGCAAAAATACTACAAGTATCAGTAAATGAAATAAGCCCATCCATATCAAAACAAATAATGTCATTAGCCAAATCAATGGATGATGATATTGAATATATTGGTGAAATGCCTTCAGGATTGGTACAAGTACGCGGTGAGGCTTTTTTAGGCGTCGATGGTGCTGTTGATATGATTGAAGCCCATAGTGGATGGTTAAAAATATACAGCGATGATGTGGATGCATACGGGCTTAAAGTTAAAGGCGATAGTATGTGGCCTCGCATTCAGTCAGGTGAATATGTTGTTGTTGAACCTAACACCACCGTAAAAACAGGTGATGAAGTGTTTGTGCGCACTATTGATGGACATAACATGAT
The DNA here is from genome assembly GCF_011045835.1 of Proteus terrae subsp. cibarius. Lineage (NCBI taxonomy): Bacteria > Pseudomonadati > Pseudomonadota > Gammaproteobacteria > Enterobacterales > Morganellaceae > Proteus > Proteus terrae. The sequence goes on along the minus strand of NZ_CP047349.1, from coordinate 1,344,294 downwards.
CAAAATATTTAATAAAACTAGAGATGGTGACTATCAATTCACCAGCATCAACAACTCACATAAACCAATAACGCTATCACCAACTCAAGTGGATACAATTCATTATGTCGCAGCTATAGTTAAACCTATCAAGTTTATCGATATCTGTGAAAAAACAGGCAGAGCATTGTTTTAATGATCTGACGAAACATCTTAGGGCGGATAAATAAATTAAGGAGTATTTTATGCCAGAACCTATATTTAACTTTAAAAACTATCCTATTGTTTTCATTGGCTCTGGCATATCAAAACGGTACCTTGATAATTTTCCTAAATGGGATGGGTTATTAGAGGAATATTGGAATAAGGTAACTGATAATTCAGATAATTTTTATAATTATTTAAATAAATTAAAAAAAGAGTATCAGGATAAATTCCCCAACGAGACTGATTTAAATCACAAAATATACACTGAAGCGGCATCTTTTATTGAAGAAAAGTTTAATGATTTATTTAATGATGGAGTAATAACGCTTGAGGGTTTGACAGCAAAAAGAGTATTTAGCGAAAAGATATCGCCTTTTAAATATTCTTTATGTCAAAGATTTTCATCCTTAAATTTAAGAGATGATATAGATAAAGAAGAATTCGAATCATTTAAAAAATTCCTAAAAAAAGCAAAAATGATTATTACAACAAACTATGACCCTTTCATTGAATTTTTACTTGAAGAACAGTCTGTTATACCCAAAATATACATTGGTAATGAAGGTTTTTTTGATGACACGGTAGGATGGAGTGAATTATATAAAATACATGGTGATGTAAATAACCCTCATTCAATCATTATAACAAAACAAGACTACGACCTTTATGATAGTAAATCTATATTGATAAGCGCTAAGATTTTATCCAATATGATTAAAAATCCTATAATGTTTATGGGTTACTCCCTTTCAGATAGAAATGTACGGAAACTATTATCCGATTTCTCATCACAATTACCAAGCGAAGACGGCAGGGTATCAGCTGAAAGGATAATTTTGATTGAATTTAAAAAGGATGAACAGGAAGTTATAAAAAAATACACCACAGATCAGCAATTAAAAATCAGTTATACATCAGTAGAAACTGACAATTATAAAAAAATATATGATGATATTTTGTTAGTTGATGAAGGACTTTCACCTTATGAGGTACTAAGATACCAAAGAGCAATAAAAAATCTTATTTTAAATGAAGGTGAAAAAGGAAATCTAGATACCATTTTAGTTACACCAGCAGATCTGGATCAACTAGAAGAAGCTGTAAAACAAGGGAAAAACCTAGTTGTTGCGCTTGGAGATAAAAAATACGTATCTACATACATAGACGAAAATCATTACGTGAACGACTACATTTTAGAGAAAAACGAAATATCGAATAAAACGGCAATCAAATATCTTCTTGATGTAAATTCTACCACTAGAGTCCCATTTTCAAGATTAATAAAATCATGCAATTTCAATAAGATTGAACTAAAATCCAAAGAAATAAGAAAATTAAATAATCGCATTATAAGACATGGCAAGCTTGATAGTGTCATAAATGCAATAAATTTAGATAAGGTAAACTCACAAAAAAAATTCTCATCAATTACCGAGATAAATTCCGAGAAATTCAATAAATTCAAAGAACTAACAGTAATAATTAAAAATATAAAAAATATCGGAAGAGATGAATTAACTCAATATATCAAAAATAAAGCAATACCTTTATTTAATGATGTCAATACAGATGACAATATAAAAACAGAGCTAAGAAAACTATTTTTATGTTTTGACCTATTACTTAATGGAGATGTATCGCAAATCATTCATAATAAAAAATGATAAAGCCCAGAAAATTCTGAGCTTTATCATTGACCCCATATGGTGGTGGGGTACTTCCCTACCAGAGCGAAGCGTGAATAAATACTACTTTTAGCCTCCAAATTTGTCAAGAGCCCTCTCTACTAGGGCTTTTGGGTGCCCTTTGCCCTTTCCAAAAGTGACTTACATCACAATCTAAAATTTTTTAGAAAAAATTTGATTTTAAAATCAATAATATTACCGCAAACATCATTTTTATTACCGCAGGTATTGACTTTAAAAATTACCGTTTGTAATATAAATACATCAACGAAACACAGCACGTTGATGTTCTTTAACAACGATGGTAGCAAGCTGTGTATTAGCTATCAGAACGGAGACGCTGATAAAGCGTCAACCTTCTCAGAAGGTTTTCGGATTGGTGTTTCAATTTTCACCAATCACTAAAGCCAACTGTTTGGAGGATTTATGGCAACTATAAAAGTGAAGAAATCACGCAAACCAGACTTTTTACGTGGTAACTCTGCAAATAGACGTCATGCCAGACGGAAAGTCGAAGCCATTGCAATTAAAGATATTGAGATGCAACTAGACTCAATATTTCAACTAGAAACTAAAAAACTAAACCGCGTTGAAAAGACACTATCACTAAGCCACATTCCTGTGACTAGAAGTATTGAACCTAAATTCAAACCATCAGTAGATAACTGTTGCTTACCTAATGTAGCAATATTTTCAGGAGTTAAAACAAAACAGCCGAGCAGTGAGTTCGGCGTGACGGCGAGATAAAGAGGAGATGCACAATGGAAGAGTTAGAAAAATTAATAAAAGAAATAGCAAAAGAAGAAGGCATCCAAATCAAAGATGCCATTAAATTAACCATTAATTTACTACGTATCAATCAAGCTAACCAACCAGACAAACATTCAGCACCCATTAATGGAAGTGGTTACTTAGAAGGATAAAGACTTGAAGCCCAATCACCAAATGCACCAATAAATATTGATGGACCTTTAAGTTTTGAGAGTGGTTTGGATATCCTTGTTATTGATTCCAGTAATTGAGATGCTGTCTGTGAGCTTACCCCAAAATAAGTACCATTTGGTAAATCATACTCTTTGCCATTTGGGTATTTGATTTTTCGGTAAAAACGTATCCCCTCCATTTTTTGGTGTAGAGATTCATAATCATCATAATCCGCATTATATAGCTCAATACGAACAATAAAATTTGCCATTTAAATCATTCCTTATATTGACTGTAGAATAACCAATATATCAATTTTCCTTGACTGTGGAAAGTTAGGAACCACCTCGCCTGAAGTGGTTAAAAGCAGGCACAGTTAACTAATTACAGTCCATTCTGTGGGCTGTGGTGAGTTGATTAATAGATAGGAGATAGAGATATGCCTCGTTTAACAAATAGCTTGAAAGAAATTATCACTCAAAATGCGTTAGAGAAATCTGGCGTTATTCAGCAACAAAAAGAATTAGACCTAGAATATAACAAGCTGGCTTTAGAGGTTCGCATTGAAGCGCTTGGTGGTGAAAGTAAAGCCAAAGACATGGATGACTTATACCGTAACGCTAAGGAAATAACAGAAAAATTACGCGAGCAAGTAGATGAGTCTATTGGTATTTGGTATGCATCGGATTATCAAATTCTCGCCTCATTTGGGGGAATGCGTCTCTGGTTAGAATATGGCAGAAAAGAAAATAATGATAGAGTTCGTCTACTCACCCCATGTAATTCTAAATGCCTATTTGCAGCCGATCATCCTCTAAGCGTTAAATTCTCAGAACTTGAAGATAAAAAACACAATATCACTAACAAGGTTATTAACGTTAAAGTTAACGTAGCTGCGGCTTTAAACACAGTAACCACCGTAAAACGCTTATTAACTATCTGGCCAGAAGCTAAAGAGCTATTACCGAAAGATCTTGAAAAAGCATCAGTTCAATTGCCCGCACTTAAAGTTGAAAAGCTAAATGAAATTATCGGGTTGCCTGCTGAAGAAGCAGCTTAAGCAGTATCGTGTTTAGTTAATAACGGAGGGAGTATGACAGATAAAAACTACGACCCACATTACGCGAGTGATGGGTCTAATACCTCGGCATCATTACGCGACAAGTTCGCAATGGCTGCTATGCAGGGTGATTTAGCTTCACAGAGCGAAGATCTTGGTTATTTTCCAAATGATTTTCCAGATGAAGGCTTAGTTAATAGAGCTAATTTCTACTACCGCATGGCAGATGCAATGTTAAAGGTTAGGAGGTGATACGTGGGAGAGATGACATTCGTAATTGAGTATGAAGATGGTAAGGAGCCGTCTGTTAATTCAGGAACGGAGATATTAGGCGGTAAATTGTTATCAGTTGGATTTAATGACTACCGAGATGAACAACTAACTCAGGATGAAGTTAGCGCCTTAAATCACGCAATTAACTTTAACGACTTGAAAGAAACCTGCGAAGACTTTGAAGTCAATTATGACGAAGTTGTAGCAAAACTCTAAAGCTCTCGCTCAACAATAACCCACCATATATTTAGATATATAAACAAAACATTTAGTAGTTAATTATATTCATTAAAAGGAAATAAAAATGATGAAACAAGAAACCAGTGTCGTTATTAATGTAAAATTAACTTTAGATCATAAAATTAAATCACCACATGTTGAAGTAAAAACACAAGTATACGCTCATGAAGAAGCACCTGAATTAGCTATATTACTAAGTAACTTCTCAGATAATTTAGTTGGAGAAAATTCAATTAAATCATCATTTAAAAAAGCTGTAATAAACACATTACTCAATAAAATAACACACTAATAAAATTCAAATCATTAAAAATAAATTAATACACCTTCACTTCGCCAACACCAGATAACCTCCTTATTGCTCATCTAGCGAGTTCACCATGAAAACTAACTATTACAGCGCTATGCGTGACGGCATGGCGGTGAGTATCTCTACACCTTTTTTACAACTTGCTCGTCAAGCTGCAAGGATAGCCGTCTCGACAAATAACAAAAATATTTGGCGATTAGCCAGTCAATTACAAATGAAAGCTTATGGGAGGAAAGTATGTCACTGACCATACGTTACACCTATGCCGATATGACGAGCAGAAACCGAAATAATGGCACGGAAATAACCTTTCAGAATCTCAACGATGTCCACATTGAAACCGAATCATTCGGAGAGCTTACCCAATATTACCAACCTGAACCCTCAGAAATCGTTGATTACATAATCAGTCAATATGATGAAAAGTCACTTGCTACGGCTATTCATCTCTCAGGACGAGGGGAAGTGGTCGCAAAGATACTCAATGAGTTGTATTTCAGGAGGGTTGCGTGACAGACCATCAACAATGGTTAGAAGAATTGCGCAGGAGGTGCAAAGAATCGCAGGAACGCGAGCTCGATGAATTTATGTATCAAACGGAAGTGTTAGGACGGCAAGGATTGTCATTGCCAATGAAGGACTTTCAGGGAGATTTTCAATGAACAATATCTCTCATTTCTGCCCAACAAAAAAATACCCTCGATTAACATCACAGTTAGAAAAAAATAGAGAAGAGGCTCTCGCTAAGGCAATTGCAATGATTGACGGTCAATTGCCGAATACAAGTGTGCCAGATAGGGAAAAACGATTAGCAATGGAATTGCTACACATGAACTTGAACACATCGAAAAATCACCCTCCTCTTCCTGAGCATATTCAAGCCCAACGAGATTCAAAAAGGACATATACGCCTAGTAATAAATTTGAAGTCGATTACTACGGAAGTGATCGCCGTCAAGGTCAATATTTAGGGGATTAATATGACAGCTGTATACAAAGCTATTAGTAATGTTGCTAGAGAAATGGCTGAAACGGGCATTAAAAAAGGAAGTGTAAATCAACAACAAGGATTTATGTTCAGAGGAATTGACGCGGTATATAACGCTCTCGCTCCTGCTCTAGTTAAGCATGGGTTGCTTATTCTTCCACGGATCATTGAACGTACCGTCACGGAAAGACAAACACAAAGAGGTGGCTTGTTATTTTATGTCGTAGTGAAAGCTGAGTTTGAATTTGTTTCTGTTGAAGATGGAAGCAAACACACGGTTGTGACTTATGGTGAAGCAATGGATAGCGGAGACAAAGCCACAAATAAAGCCATGTCTATTGCATATAAATACGCAGCTTTCCAAACATTTTGTATACCAACTGAAGAAACGGCAATCGATGCGGATGCAGAAGTCCACAATGTAGCACCGAGAACACCAGATCAAATATTGAAAGATTTTACTAATTCAGCAATGGCTATTACAGATCTCAATATTTTGAAAAAAGAATTTGGTGAAACATGGAAGTTACTCAGAAAAACGCCTGAACAATCAAAAGCAAAGGAAGTATATAACATCAGAAAATCAGAATTGGAGAAGATGTAATGGCAAGTAAAGGTGTAAACAAAGTCTTATTGATAGGACATCTAGGTCAAGATCCTGAAATGCGTTACCTCCCAAATGGCGATGCGGTCACTAATATTACATTAGCCACCAGCGATTCATGGAAAGATAAACAATCAGGTGAAACCAAGGAACGTGTTGAATGGCATAGAATTGTGATATTTGGAAAGCTCGCCGAAATTGCTGGCGAATATCTGCGTAAAGGATCACAAGTCTATATCGAAGGTCAATTACAAACACGTAAATGGCAAGATCAAAATGGACAAGATAGATACAGCACGGAAGTTGTAGTGAATATTAATGGTTCAATGCAAATGTTAGGTAACAACAATCAGGCAGGTAGGCAGAGTCCACAACAAAATCAAGGATGGGGTCAACCACAGCAACCACAGAAGCCAGCACAACATCAAGCACCACAGAGTCAACCACCAATGGATTTTCAAGAAGACGACATTCCATTCGCGCCAATTGGACTCCCCTACCCACGCCACGCTATTTATGTAATTTAACCAAAGGATATAACCATGAGTATTGACTATGTACCAAAGGTAATTATCGGAACAGATATAGATAACGTAACAATCGATGATGAAGAAATAGATGATTTGCTAGATGATGAATATACGCAACACGGCTCATATTTAAGCGGTGAATTTAGTTTTATTGGGAAGGAACTTTTTATTCATGAGCTACTTCAACCCGACTTCCAATTAAGATTTCGCACCCTGAAAGATGAAATTTCAGAAGAGCTAGGTGTAAGCCCTGATGATATACACATAAGAAATGGCTTATTAATTATGTAATTTAATTACATGGAATATTTGCAAGGATGCAAACAGGAGATAGATATGAAAACTTTTAAAAATGTACCTTGGATTAACTGTTGTACTAAATGCGATGCCGAACGAGCAACAGTACAGACAGAAAAAGGTAATGAAGACTGGTTCTACGATGGTGACAAAGTCACTTGCGAAAACTGCGGTCACACTGGCGTTATTGAGGCGGACGGCGAATGCGCTTGGTGTGTTTGGGATGAAGTTGACGACTCGCAGGGATGCAATGAAGAGGAATGAATATGAAAGAGCGTGGAATTATTTTTAATGCAGAAATGGTGCGCGCTATTTTAGATGGGCGTAAAACTCAAACTCGTCGCATCGTTAAAAATGTAATGCCTGATAATGGAATATGGCTAAAGAAACCGACCAAAACAAGAAGTGGCACAACTACACATATATTGGATGCTACAAAACATAATTTGTGCCCCCTAGGTAAAATTGGTGATCGCCTTTATGTTCGTGAGGCATTTAAAGCTGGAGTATGCACTGAATCAACAATTGCATATAAAGCTACACATAAACCATCTGATTTAGAAGAAGGATGGTATGAAGAAATTAAGTGGACGCCATCTATACACATGCCTCGTAGATATTCGCGCATTACGTTAGAAATCACCAACATTCGTGTTGAGCGACTGAATGATATCAGTAACGATGATGCTAAATCTGAAGGTTATTGGTATGGGCGTGGAGGTGGAGTTCCCGATAAGGCTATTACACCTAGCGATCAATTTCCTACTTTATGGGAAGAAATATATGGAGATGGAAGTTGGTCATCTAACCCGTGGGTATGGGTGATTGAGTTTAAATACATAAAGAAGTAAAGTCTTGAACACGGCAAATAAAAATATCAATTGGATTATGAAAAACAGACAAAAAAGAGCTTATCGTAAACTATTCTCACACACATCATATGGTAAGTATGACATACATATGCTATCAGATGAATTACATAGAAGGAATAAGTATAATTTTTACTTCATATCATCAGCATCTCTCTCGCTAATTTCTGCTACTTTTTTTATAGGATTACTTAGTGTTAATACAGCTTCTGTTAGTTTGGTATCACATGTAGAAATAATTATATCTATGTTTTTTTTTGCAATTTCTCTTTCAGTAAACTCATTTTCACTATTCCAGTTATTTATATCGGCTAGCGATGAGATCGATAAGACTGAAATTCTAATAATATTTCAATACAGATTTTTTGCTATTATTAAATTAATATCATTTCTATCTCCTTTTTTCGGAATGATTTTTCTTATAGCGTATTTCAATGAGTACATATCTATAGTTTCTTTTATAATTTTCATTTTGTTATTTCATTACAATGGAAAAGTATCAAAAAGGGCAAAAAGAAAATCAAATAATATATTAAATAAATAATTCCCTGCACTAGCCAGGGTTTTTTATACCTAAAATTCAAAGTAACAATTAATACAAATAATCGGATATGTATTACTCATGCTAATACAGGGTTCTGCTGTGCCTGTAACGGAAGATATATACACGCAATCGGAATGCAATAAACGTGCTGAATATTTAATGTCAGTGAGGAATATTGAGGTTGCTTGTGGAGAAATATACAGATGAGGCAAATTAAAATAAATTCTGGTTTGTGGCAAAAAGATTTAGAAATGGTAATCACTGTTATCGATGAAGATAAATTTAAAAAATCATGTGAACAAATTAATAAATTCTATTCTGGTGATGAATATAGAGCTGGTATACATGGTAGCCATGAGAAAGCAGGTTTTGCAATGTTCTGTGCTGAGTGCTTCCAGCAAATAGCATTCAATAACTTCAAGGATGAAGAATGACTTACCGAGCAATTCGATTGGTCTAAAGATAAAGGAATTGATGGCTATCCTTCGCTAGATGATATGGGGATTCGGATTGACGAAATAGAACCTTGGTTTATTGACTCTGACGATATAGAAATTACAAGATGGTAATCAATGAGTAGCTATAATAAATACACCGACCTTCAAATTAATGAATTGGTTGCGACAAGGTTAAAGAAGAAATGCTTATTAACAGAAGAATCTGTATTAGCTTATATGGATAGCGGCTATCGGACTTTCGATCCATGCAATAACCCTACTGACGCAATGCCGATTATTATTGAGAATAAAATAGGGTTATCACCAATGTACCATTCTAATAAATGGACAGCTGATTGCCTTGATTATGACTTCATCTCAGTAAATAAAAACCCATATCGTGGCGCTATGGAAGTATTCTTAATGATGAAAGAGGCGGAGGACAACAAATGAAACAAGTTCAGGCAATGACGACGTTAGTATTAATTGATGGCGTTACATATCAAATAGCTCTACCTAAGCAATATGTCTCTCTTCAGGCAAAACAGGCGTTAATGTTTGCTCAGGAGTTCGGTGGAATAATTCTTCCTTGCGCGTTTGCTGATATAAAGCCAATGGAAGCAGATGGACTGCCGTTTAATATAGGTGATAGTGGAGCGGAGAATGAAAAAATATGACTTGATATTGTGCGATCCACCTTGGTCTTACAATAACAAAGTTTCAAATGGCGCAGCAGATAATCATTACAACACCACAGATTTATATTCCCTCTCCCGATTACCAATAGAAAAACACTCCTCTAAAAATGCCGTACTATTTATATGGTACACAGGCAACTTTGCACTCGAAGCTATTAAACTAGCCGAAGCATGGGATTTTAAAGTTAAAAACATGTTCGGGTTCGCATGGGTGAAATTAAATAAAAATGCAGAAAATAGAATAAATAAAAAACCACCAGAAGATTTCTTTGACTTTATGGAAATATTAAACAATGAGACGAAGATTAATTGCGGTAATTACACCCGTCAAAATATTGAAATGTGTTTAATAGCCACAAGAGGTAATGGATTACCTCGTAAGTCTGCAAGTGTTAGGCAAGTTATTTATTCATGTCTTGGTGAGCATAGCGAAAAGCCAAAAGAAATACATTATAGGTTAGAAGAATTATACGGAGATGTTCCTCGACTCGAATTATTTGCACGAGAGAAATATGGTGATTGGGATGTATATGGCAACCAAGTAGAAGGAAGCATTAAATTAATATAGATGAATTATGACATTTACTGAACTTGCAGAGCTAATAGCATTATGTGTACTTATTTATTTAATTGAAACAGGACAAGCGTAATTATGGATATTATTGACTCAGCAAATGAAATAAACGAATTACATATTCAAACATCATTATCAAATCGTAAACCAGCAATTAAATCTCATAACGGAATGTGTATTTGGTGTCACGAAGAAACGGTTGCACCTAATAGTGCATATTGCAGTAAAGATTGTGGTGATGATCATGAGCAATATAAACGGAAGAATGGATAGTATTACGAAATTACAAAAGGAATAGAAAGATGGAATATAAACTATTACGCTTGGATGAAGTTTTAGATAGAACAGGATATAGCAAGTCATGGACTTACAAATTAATAGATAAAGGAGAGTTTCCAAAGCAGGTAAAAATAGGATCTCGCTCAGTTCGTTTTATTGAAAGTGAAGTAGATGAATGGATAGAGCAACGAATCAATAATGCTCGTTGCCCTGATAATACCATCAATTGAGTTTTATTTCTTTTTACTTCTCAGCTCGTCTATATAATCAGCATACCACTGCATCATTTCCCTTCTCCCCTCAAAATACAGTGCATGGTTATAAGTACCACGGATAGAGTTTTTATCAACATGAGCAAGTTGTAACTCTATCCACGCTGTATTAAATCCTTTCTCATGCAATATTGTACTCATGGTGTGTCTAAAGCCGTGACCAGTAGCCCTTCCTCTATAACCCATTCTGCCAATCATTGTATTTATCGCCATTTCAGACAGATGTTTCTTATGATTCGTTCGGCTAGGGAAAATATACTGATAATCGCCACTTATTGGCTGTATTTGACGCAGTAAAGAAATCACCTGATCTGACATTGGCACCACATGCACTCTCCCCATCTTCATGATTCTTTCTGGCAGTTTCCATGTTCTGCTTTCAAAGTCGATAAATGACCATTCTGATTTTCTTAGCTCCCCTGGTCTTAAACCGGTGAGCATTAAGATGTTTAATGCAGTTCTTACGATCTGACTTCCTTGATACTTGTCTACCGAAGATAAAAACTCAGGCAATTCATCAGCTAATAAGTACGGATAGTTTTCTCGTTGATGTGGAATAAACGCACTAGCTAAATCTGGGGCGGGATTATATTCAGCTCGTCCAGTTATGATGGCATATTTCCAAACCTCACCACAGCGCTGACGAACTTTTTTTAATTTCTCTGTAACGCCACGCTTTTCCATTATCGAAAGCACCTCAAGCAATTCGAGAGGTTTAATCTCTGCTATTGGGCGATCTCCAATATATGGGAAAACATCATTTTCAAATGCTTCCATCATGTCATTGCGGTAACCTTCAGACCATCGGTCTTTTCTTCCCTCATACCACTCTAGAGCAATGCTTTTAAACGTATTGCTTCCATCAAACTTTGAATCCCTTTTCTTATCCTTCTTTATCTTGTTAGGATCAACACCATCAGATAACTGCCGTTTTGCGTCATCCCTTTTCTTTCTGGCTTCCGCGAGAGTTATCGTTGGGTAGACACCGATAGCTAAAACTTTTTCTTTGCCATCTATACGGTATTTTAATCTCCAATATTTACTTCCTGATTTTGTAACTAATAGATATAAACCTCCTCCATCGAATAGTTTGTAGTCCTTTTCTTTTGGCTTACTGCTATCAACTTGCTTAACTGTTAGTTTCATATTGGGGGTATTAAATATTAAGGAGGTATAATGTCCCCCCATTTGTACCCCAAAAAAATGGAGCTTTCAAGAGACATAAAGAGACTTCAAGAGACAATAATTTGATTGGATTGCTTGATTTTACTGGGATAAGGAGACTTCAAGAGACGCTAGGAGATGTTGAGATGGCGGAGGAGGAGAGATTCGAACTCTCGGATGGTTTCCCATCGGCGGTTTTCAAGACCGCTGCCTTCAGCCGCTCGGCCACCCCTCCGCAATGGGGAGCAATATAAACACCTAAGCTTATGTTGTAAAGCCCTTATTGTACTGTTTGCCGTAAAATTAAACGCATTACAAGTCAATGGCTTAATTTATCAACGATTTATGGGTTCTACTTGGGTATTTTCCTTCTTTTTGCTAAATTAGCGGTATTATTTTTGATTGGTTGCTACTCACATGTTTGTATTTAACGGAAAAGAAATCGAGACAGATAGTCACGGTTATTTAAAAAATAGCAATGAGTGGAATGAAGATATGGTTCCAACATTAGCTGAACTAGAAGAAATTGAGCTTACAGAACAACATTGGGAGATTATCCGTTTTGTTCGCCAATTTTATTTAGAATTTAATACCTCTCCTGCTATTCGTATGCTAGTAAAAGCACTTGCACAAAAATATGGCGATGAAAAAGGGAATAGCCGTTATCTTTATCGTTTATTTCCTAAAGGCCCTGCAAAACAAGCTACAAAACTTGCCGGTTTACCAAAACCCGTTAAATGTATTTAAGATTATCTTTCGATAAAGATAATTAGAAATCATTAAAACAATATTACTCATAATGGTGGATTGAAAAGTCTGCCATTTTTTCATATTCACAAGATGTTGCTGACCAAAATGTAATTTTTGCACTTCTTGGGCCACCAGCTTCTAACCAATCCTCAAATTCTTTTAACGCATTTTCTTCCGCGAAAGCCTTTACTCCCACGCTACCATCATCACGATTCCAAACATATCCTGTTATTGGTTGTTTTTTCATCCATTGATAAGTAAAAAAACGAAAACCAACACCTTGAACTCGCCCTTGAATAATATATTCTCTACCGATTTTCATATGCCCTTCTAATAGTATTTTTCAAATAAAAATTCTGTCTAGGTTATTGTCTTTTCTTTATACAATAGATAATCTGATTTTGTGAGGTTCTTTATTCATAATGAAAGCAAAGGATTATATTTTTTTCAAATCCTTGAAATTTCACTTTGTGCCCTCATATATATAACCAATAAGCAAGGCTATATGGAGGTGATACTATGATGACCGCCAGCAAATTTGGGATAGGACAGCAAGTTAGACATAAATTACTCGGCTACTTAGGCGTTGTTGTCGATGTGGATGCTGAATATTCCCTTGATCAACCTAATGAGGATGATATTGCATCTAATGTGACCTTGCGAGCAGCACCTTGGTACCATGTTGTGATGGAAGATGATGAAGGACAACCCGTTCATACTTATCTTGCTGAAGCGCAGATAACTTATGAAGTTTCAGATGAACACTTAGATAATGACTCATTGGATGAGTTATCACAGTCAATTCGTAGCCAATTACAGGCACCACGATTAAGAAATTAACTCAATTAATCTACATAAGTAGTGATCTGAATGAAATGACAATCGCCGATTTGTTTTCGGCGATTTTATTTTGGTGTATTACCAAGGAAGGCCATGCGCTTCAATTTCTTTTTTAGGGCAGCGATCCATTACCACACGTAAACCTGCATCTTCAGCTAAATCTTTAGCCTCTTCATTAATAACACCAATTTGCAACCATAATACTTTGGCTTTAATTTCAATTGCTTCTTTTGCAATTTCTAATGCAACATCAGATTGACGAAAAACATCAACCATATCAACAGCAACAGGGATATCTTTTAATGAAGCATAACATTGTTGCCCCAATAAGGTTTGCCCTGACATACCTGGATTAACAGGAATAACATCATAGCCTTGTTCTAATAGGAATTTCATGACTTTATAGCTTGGGCGATCTTCTTTATTACTCGCACCAACAAGCGCAATGGTCTTAACGCTTCTTAAAATGTCATAAATGTCTGAATCCACCATTTATCTACTCCGTTCATCATGAAGATTGAAAATATTATGATACATCATAGTATCTTGATCTGTTCATAGCTTATAAGATAAAAAAAAGGTATTTTGAAAACTGGAACAATAACTATATTTATTTTTAAAGGTATCAAATGGAACAAATTGACCGCACGCTCTTAAAAGAAAAGAATATCGCGCTTGTTGCCCATGACCACTGTAAAAGCTCATTACTGGAATGGGTTGAAAATAATCGTGAACAACTGTCTCTACACAAGTTATTTGCAACAGGAACTACTGGTAATTTAATTAATCACCACACTGGCCTTACTGTTACTCAAATGCTAAGTGGCCCAATGGGCGGCGACCAACAAATAGGTGCAATGATCGCCGAAAAGAAAATTGATATTATGATTTTCTTTTGGGATCCATTAAATGCCGTTCCACACGATCCAGATGTTAAAGCTCTTCTACGCTTAGCTACAGTCTGGAACATCCCAGTCGCAACAAATCGTGCAACTGCGAACTTTTTAATTTCATCACCTCTCTTTTCACAAGAATCTACAATTAAAATTCCAGATTACGAAGGTTATTTAAAAGAGAGATTAAAATAATCTAAGGTTTTCGCTGTATAGGAACACCTTGAGATTTTAGCTCTGAAACAAAACAAGATGGCTGTTGTTTATTAAATAATAGCCATACTTGTTTTTTTGCTCTTGTTAAAGCGACATACATTAAACGTCGTTCTTCTGCATTAGGATAATCTTCAACACTAGGCAGTAATGCCAATTCAATAATCGATTCTCTTGCCGGTGCTGGAAAACCATCTTTACCTTCTTGTAAACCTAAAATAATAACGTAATCCGCTTGTTGCCCTTTTGAAGCATGAAAAGTCATAAATTGTAGGTCTAATTTAGGCCAACGTGTTTTTGCTTTTTTTAATAATTCTGGTTTTAAATAGTGATAACGAGCGAGTAAAAGAATAGTTTCATTTTCTTCTACATAACCACTCATTTTATTTAGTAAATTTTCAAGTTGATCGTCAGATAACAGTGCAACTGACTTTTTATTACCTTTCACTAAGCTATTTAAAGGCTTAGATAATTGAGTTGGGTTTTGTTGAATAAACGTATTGGCAATATTTCCTATCGTGTCATTAAAACGATAAGTCGTATCTAGTGCGCATTCAGCACCTTCGCCAAAAGAGCGATGAAAAGAAGTCGTTAATAATAATTCTGCGCCACTAAAACGATAAATGGCTTGCCAATCATCGCCCACGGCAAATAGAGATGTTTGTTTATTTTGCTGTTTTAATGCCGTTAATAATGAAGCTCTTAAGGGTGAAATATCTTGGAATTCATCAACAAGAATATGTTTCCATGGGCTAATAAAACGCCCTTTTTCAATCAGATTAATAGCTTGATGTAATAAGCCCGAAAAGTCGATCGCTTCTTCTTCTTTTAATGCCGTTTTCCAAGCTTTTAATAATGGTGATAATAATTTTAAATATTTTTTAAAGGCTTCTGTATATTCAGGCTGTACACTTTCGATCAGAGATTTTTGGCTACCACCGTGCATTCTTAATAAACCAACCCAACGCTCTAATCTTACAACAACTTGGTTTTCTAATTTTTTATCATGCCAAAACTCACCGTCGGGGATATCCCATTCAAATTCTTGAGATAACCACTCTCGCCACCCTTTTGCTTGTGCTTTTTTCTGTTGGCACTGCTCTCGCCATTCACCTAATAATAGAGATCTTCTTTTTTCACTATTTGTTTCAAGCTCACTAATTTTAGGTTGCTTTTTTGTCGCTTGTTGAATAATGGATAATGCTAGTGCATGAAATGTTTTTGCCATAATATCGGCATTTAAACGACTAGAAAGTCTTTCATTCATTTCTTGTGCAGCTTTACGCCCAAAAGCAAGCAATAAAATTTGAGCAGGTTGCGCTAACTGACGACGTAATAACCAACCTGCTCTCGCGACTAATACTGATGTTTTACCACTTCCCGCACCCGCTAGAACAAGGATATTTTCTTCACCATTAATTACGGCTCGACATTGTGATTCATTTAATGGTGATGATTCAATCGTATTAAAAAATTCCGCATGTTCACTTAATATTTGAGTTACCCATGCAGAGTTTTCTTTATTAATAAGTGTTTCACCTTGCTTTAGCCATTCCAAACATTGCTGGTAAAGTGTTTGGCAATTATCAAATTGAGTAAGGCGTTCAAGAGGAAGAGGAATAGCAGAAAAGCTTTCTTTGATAGATTGTTGAATTTCACTCAATTTAGACTGTTTTATCCATCTATTTGATTGAGTGATTTCATTAATATTATGGAGCTGTTTCTCAAGAACCTGAGCACTTATTTCGCTCATTTCTTTGCTCCAATTTTGCCATGTTTGATAAAGATAACGATAAAACTGCTGAGTTTCTTCCCAGTCTGTTCCATGTAATCGAACAACTTTATCTTCAGGCAATAAGAATTCTAATTCCCCCCACACAATCCCTTTTTTACAAAAAATATTAATCAATTCGTTAAAAGGAATTAAATACTGATGTTTTTCACCACTGACTTCAATACCTGCATTTAACAATTTGACTCTATTATAAGGATGTTGTGCTAAACGTTGTCCCATCGGGGTGGATTTCAGTTCCATACGTAATTCCTGCAATAAATAACAAATAGTCTGTTGTTAAGCTCTTTTTAATCGGTGATAAACCCTATATTCTAAGAGGTAATTATCTTCATCTTGTTTATTTAAGGGCTTTTTGTGTTCACTTTGCTAAATGGCGCCCGCCGATTTATCTATAATAGCCACTTTTTATATTATATTCGCATAATAATCGCGCTTACAGGAACGACTTTGTTTCCTTGGATTTTAGGGCAAGAGCCTAAATATACAATTCCTCTAACTTTAGGCGTGGTAGCGGCTGCATTAACTGACTTAGATGATAGGCTCGTTGGCCGTTTAAAAAACCTCGTTATCACCTTATGCTGTTTTCTTCTTGCTTCAGCATCAATAGGGCTGCTTTACCCATATCCTATTTTATTCTTTTGTGGTTTAGCCATTTCTACTTGGGGATTCATTTTATTAGGTGCTTTAGGGCAACGTTACGCGACTATTGCTTTTGGTGCTTTATTAATCGCAATTTATACTATGTTGGGTATGCCTATTTTCCCTGAATGGTATGAACAACCCGTTTTATTACTGTTAGGGGCTATCTGGTATAACTCTTTAACATTAGTTGGTCACTTATTATTCCCAATTCGTCCAGTTCAGGACAATTTAACACGCTGCTACCAACAACTTGCAACTTACCTCGAAGCTAAAGCAACATTATTTGATCCTGATATTGAAGATGACTATCAACATTCGCTTTATAATTTAGCAATGGCAAATAGCCAACTAATTGACACTATGAACCAAACTAAAGTTACATTATTAAGTCGATTAAAAGGTGACAGGGGCCAACGTAGTAGTCGTTTCACACTTCATTACTATTTTGTTGCTCAAGATATTCATGAACGAGCAAGTTCGTCACATGTTCAATACCAACTATTAAGTAATGAATTGCGACATAGCGATGTGTTATTTCGTTTTCAACGTCTACTTTCTATGCAGGCACGAGCTTGTGAACAAGTTGCACAATCTATTCTTTGGCATAAAAAATATCAGCATAATCCTTCATTAGAACGCGCTATAAATTATTTAGAAAATGCATTAAATCATTTAAAAAACACGACTTCAGAGCCTCAATTAATAACACCTTTAAATAACTTACTGCAAAATCTTCAAGGTATTGATGCGCTTTTACGAAGTATTAGTACAGAGCAATACCAAATATCTCATGACCAAAAGGAAGAGACGCAACTATCTGATGATGGTTTAACTGGGTGGCGCGATATTGCACTAAGAATAAAAGAGCACCTCACGCCTAAATCGGCACTTTTTAGACATGCCGTTAGGATGTCACTCGTGTTATGTATTGGTTATGCCATTATTCAATTTTTCCAATTGGATAGAGGCTATTGGATATTATTGACCAGCCTGTTTGTTTGCCAACCCAACTACAATGCTACTCGTCGACGTCTTACCTTACGTGTGAGTGGTACTATTATTGGTATTTTAATCGGTTTCCCTATTTTATATTTTGTTCCTTCAATCGAAGGTCAGTTAGTTTTAATTGTGATAACTGGTACGCTCTTTTTCGCATTTAGAACCATACAATATGCACATGCAACACTATTTATTACTTTATTGGTTTTATTAAGCTTCAATTTACTGGGTGAAGGCTATGACGTTGCCCTCCCTCGTATTATCGATACCTTGATAGGCTGTGCTATAGCATGGTTTGCCGTCAGCTTTATTTGGCCTGATTGGAAATTCCGCCAATTGCCTGTTGTTATTCAAAAAACAATGACAAATAACTGCTATTATCTTGATGCCATCCTTATTCAGTATTACCAAGGAAAAGATAATAGCTTGAGTTATCGAATTGCTCGTCGAAATGCCCATAGCAGTGATGGTGAGTTAGCATCACTGATCTCCAATATGTCATCAGAGCCAAAAAGTTATCAAGCTTTCCAAGAAGTCGCTTTCCAGTTGCTTTGCTTAAATCATACTTTACTCAGTTATATTTCTGCACTTGGCGTTCATCGTTCAAAAATAGAAGATGAGAATGTACTCACTTTGCTTAATGATACTGTTTGTTATATCGATTCGGCTTTACGTCGAAAAAAACTTCAAAATGAAGAGGTTAAGCAATCTCATGTAGAATTAATTGAAAGGATCAATCTATTACCTAATTCAGATAATCCTCGTATTCAATTAGTACTCACTCAAATCCGATTACTATTAGATTTACTGCCACAAATTATTAGTTGTATCCAAATTATTGAGCAAAGCGAATCAAATAGCCTACATCAACCTCAAGTCTAATCTCTAATTGACGTTATTTTCTCTAATTCCCATAAGCACATTAGAGAAAATAACGGTCATTACTTTTATCTTATTGAAAAGACAATTCGTTATACCAATTTAATAACTCCATTTTAAGTTGACTAGGCAATACTGAACGATGGCACCCAACAATTGCTCCTGCCAATGAAAGTAAAAGTTCACTATTTCTCAAATTTTGGCTATGCATTAGTTTTAGATAACACGCTTTAGCACCGATTAAGCGCAGTTCTTCAACTTGATTAATACCAATTTGATTCAATCTTTTTTCTAATATCACACCTAGATTAGGTAAGTCTTTTATTCTGCAAGGCTTCTTTCGTTGCCCTAAATATTCTTGAATACTGTAGTGATATGACATATCAATATATTGATCTAATTTTTGCTGATTTTCCCATAACGAATCCGTTATGTGGTAATAACGCAATATGATAGGAATTCCTTTTTTCAAATAGGTATAGGAACTCATTTTTGTTGCCTTATAGAGAGTTTCTAAAAAACCACTTCCTTTTAAATAAAACTCATTACCAGACGTGATAGCAAACATAACCTCATCAATCATTAAGCTAACACCACCAAATTGAGACTTTGTCGTTAACTCTCCATATTGCGCAATACGCGATAACAAATGAGCCTTCCTTTGCTCAGGTAAAAATAACATTGAAACTCCAACACAAATTTTAAGATTAAATTTTATCTTTGAATTCAAAAACATGCATAAGACATAGCAAGAAAGACAATAAAGAATTTCCTTTTTATTGCCAATAGTTAACGACTTAAAAATAGAGATTTACATGAAATTTGAGAGGAACTTTCAAAAAAATGAGCTTGATTTAAGCGAAATATAGAGATACTGTATATTCATACAGTGCATATGGAACGAGGTAAATATGAAACTCTCAACATCATCTCCGACAAGACAGAACGCCATTCTCCAAGAGATCTCAAATGAGGTATTACCTCTATCTATCCCTTCAACAGTGGCGACTTACGATAGTAATAATAAACAAGGCATGGTGAGTGAACTCCTCTACCAAAATCCGCTCGTCATTAATCACATACTTTTACCACTATTGAAACAGTATAGTCATGAATCACGCTGGTTATTGTGGTTAAACCCACAACAAAAGCTAAATCGTACTTGGTTAAAAAATGCAGGATTACCACTTAACAAAATAATCCAATTAAATCATATAAATATGATAACCACTGTTGATTTAATGGAAAAAGCACTGATGAGTGGTAATTACAGTGTAGTACTCGGTTGGTTACCAGAAATATCGTCAGAAGAGATGAAACGGTTAGAATCTGCTGCCAGTAAAGGAAAAACCCTCGGGTTTATTATGCGACAGCAAATTAATACGAATATCCATTTAGAAAGTAGTAATGCATCTAAACGACATTTGAATTCCGTAAAAATTCATTCAATTCACTACCATTAGTGAAATTTAAGAGTTTTCCTAATACTCAAGATGCCCTGATATCATTTAAGATAAGTCAAATGTATTTATAACCTAAATCATATAGTTACAATAAATTTAACAAAAATACAGAATCTTTCCCATTGTGGAATAAGGCGGATCTTTTTAAAATTTTAAGTCGAATTTTAAAGGATTACTTGTAACTTTTTAAGTTCATTGTAGACTTTATGTCGTTAAGGTTATGCTTTAAATCCCATTTTTGGGATCATCATTTGATGAAAGCATTGGATTCCTAACAATAATTTAACCAAGGGCAAATAATAAGGCTTAAAGCCAAATGCCTAACTTGGATGATAACGAGGCGTAAAATGAAAAAGACAGCTATCGCATTAGCAGTGGCAGTGGCAGCTTTCGCAACTGCAGCGCAAGCAGCTCCAAAAGACAATACCTGGTATACTGGTGGTAAATTAGGTTGGTCTCAATACCAAGGTACTAGTAACCATTTCGGTGAAACTTCTATCGGTAACGGTAACACTCACCGTGATCAGTTAGGTGCAGGTGCATTTGCTGGTTATCAGTACAACCAATACTTAGGTTTTGAACTGGGTTATGACTGGTTAGGTCGTATGACTTATAAAGGTTCATATGACAACGGTGCATTCCGTGCTCAAGGTATCCAATTAACCACTAAATTAAGCTATCCAGTAATGGATGACTTAGACGTTTATACACGTTTAGGTGGTATGGTATGGCGTGCAGATTCTTCTGCAACTAAAAACGCTACTTCTTTATCTCCAAAACAAGAACGTTTCTCTAATAACGACACTGGTGTTTCTCCAGTATTCGCATTAGGTACTGAATACGCGATCACTCCAAACATCGCAACCCGTGTTGAATATCAGTGGATCAACAACATCGGTGATAAAGGTACTCTGAATGCACGTCCAGATAATGGCATGCTGAGTGTTGGTGTTGCTTACCGCTTCAACCAAGAAACTCCAGCTCCGGTTGTAGCTCCAGCTCCAGTTGTAGCTCCAGCTCCAGTTGTTGAGAACAAAACCTTTACTCTGCGTTCAGACGTTCTGTTTAACTTCAACAAATCTACTCTGAAAGCTGAAGGTCAAGAAGCTCTGAATGGTCTGTACAATGAACTGGCTAACATCGACCCAACTCAAGGTCGTGTAGTAGTTATTGGTTACACTGACCGTATCGGTTCACAAAACTACAACCTGCCTCTGTCAGAAAAACGTGCTCAATCTGTAGTTGATTACCTGGTATCTAAAGGTATCCCTGCAAACAGCATCTCTGCAGAAGGTCGTGGTAAAGAAAATCCAGTTACTGGCAACACATGTGACAACGTTAAAGCTCGTTCAGCTCTGATCGATTGCTTAGCGCCAGACCGTCGTGTTGAAATTGAAATCCAAGGTACAACTGAAGTTGTTGTTCAACCTGGTCAATAATTCATATAGTAGAATAATCTACTGTTGATGAATTCAAAACCCTGCCAATGGCAGGGTTTTTCTTTATAGAGATAAAATTAAGGTAGGAACATAAAGACAAAAATGTTTTCGAACAGGTATGAAATATCACAATAAAAACAGAGAACAAAAACAACTATAAAAATAAATTATCAAAGTCGGTTAACCAAAATTAATGCAACTCATTTTTCTTTATCGCGTTCTAATAACTCAATAAGCCCATCTTTTAAACTATGCACTTTCAATGCATATTGTTCTTTTCGCTCTGCATCTTCAATTAATTGCACTATCGTTTCTGATAATGTGATCCCTCTTCGTTGTGACAATGCAGATAAACGTTGCCAAACTTTAAACGTTAAGTCGATTGATTTTTTGCGTGTATGTTGATGCTCAGCATTAAAATAACGCTTTCTACGAGCACGAATAGTTTGCTTCATCCGATTAGATAAATCAGGATTCATATGCAGATCAATCCACTCTAAAACTTTTAATGGTTGCGATTCAAGAAGCAACAGTTGCTCAATAACTTCATCAGCGGCACTTTTTTCTATATAACGGGTAATTAATTCACCTTCACGGTGTTTTTTTACTAGATAAGCCCACTTCCAGCCACATTCTAGATTCTCTAATTGTTGATATTTCATACAAAATCCCGTGACAACGTAACTATATAGTAGCATATCAGCAATTTTACAAAAATACTGCCACTGAACCGAAATTTTTTGACTATTTTATAAGCGAAGTTATTTTAGATAATCTTGCTTATCAATTAATAACAAGCCTTGATAAGGGATAGTTTTCTGAGCACGTTATGATAGAATCGAGCGTCGCTATCATAAAACCTTAATGACCACTTATTAGCTCGTGTTTATAAGGTCGTAGCGATACATATTCCCTGCCTATGCAGTTGATGACAGTTAAAGAACCGTCTTATTGCAGGATAGATATCAACTTATACGATATCTAATTATCTCTTTTCACTAATCAATAATAAAAACGGTAACCTTGAAAAACAACGAATTAGAATGGCAGGCGTTACGTCCTGATTACGCCTCCTACCAAACTTTCTTTCAAACAGCATCTCAATTACCTGCATCTCTACTTCGTGAGGTTCAACCTCGCTTGTATGAAAGCCTGCAATGGTTAAACAATGCAGATTCAGGGCAGTTTATGCTGTTAAAAGTGGATGATTCTGCTGCTTACTTTGATATGTTGACAGACACATTAACGCAATCAGGGATCAAAGCTGATCCTATCATTGGCAGTTATCAAGCAGAAACCAATAAAATCAATTGGCAAGAAAATGTACTCGGCGCATTTTCATCATCAGAATCTATTACTTGTTGCCAATGGATAGAACCAGAACAACTCTTTGGTTCATTCTATTGCCATAAAGACGAAGTTACTCTTAGCCCAGGCTTATTGCATAAAGTAAATGGAGGCATTTTAGTCCTCTCTATAAAGTCTTTACTCGCACAACCACTAATGTGGTTTCGCCTTAAAAAAATGGTTGAAGAGCAGCGTTTTGAATGGCTTGTCTGGAATGACAATCAGTCTCTACCTTTACCTATTGAAAGTATGCCACTCAATCTTCGTGTGATTTTAGTTGGTGATAGGCTAAGCCTTGAAGAGCTTGAATTTATGGAGCCTGAGCTAAGTAGCACTGCTTTATATGGTGAATATGAATACGACATGTATTTAGAAGACGAAACAGCACTTGCCCAATGGTGTGGCTTTGTAAATTCACTGTGCCAAAAATATCGACTCCCTTCTCTATCTGCGGATGCTTGGGAAGTCTTGCTAACACAAGCCGCAAGACAACATGAAGATCAGCTAATACTGAGCTTAGATTTAGAGTGGCTTTTACGCCAGCTCCGTTATGCAATACGTTTTAATCATGAGGCTTATCTAACTGCTGATGCATTAAAAAAAGCAGAAGAAAATCGCCTATGGCGACACAGTTATTTGTTAGAGCGTAGTCGTGATGAGATTTTACAAGACCAAGTCATGATACAAACAGAAGGTGAAGCTGTAGGCCAAATCAATGGACTTTCTGTCTTAGATTACCCGGGATATCCTGATTTAATCGGAGAACCAACTCGCATTACCTGCGTTGCACATATAGGTGATGGTGAATTTACGGATGTTGAGCGAAAAGCTGAGCTTGGTGGCAATCTTCATGCTAAAGGAATGATGATTATGCAAGCTTACTTGAACTCAGAATTACGTTTAGACCAACCACAACCATTTAGTACCTCGATTGTTTTTGAACAATCATATGGCGAAGTTGATGGTGATAGCGCCTCTTTGGCTGAATTATGTGCATTTATTAGCACGCTGGCACAACAACCTATCGATCAGCAAATTGCCGTTACAGGTGCAGTCGATCAATTTGGTCAAGTTCAACCGATTGGTGGCGTAAACCAGAAAATCGAAGGCTTCTTTGATATCTGCCAACAAAGAGGGTTAACCGGTGCGCAAGGCGTGATTATTCCTCTTGCTAATATTCGTCATCTTGTACTTAGCGAAAATGTGCAGCAAGCAGTAAAAGAAGAGAAATTTCATATTTGGCCTGTCACTCATGTAGCAGAAGCAATAACGCTACTGACTCGTCAGCCATATTATGAAGAGCAATGTGAACCAGAACAATCAGACTCACACTTGTTAGCTGTTATTCATGATCGTATAACACTCGCAAATAATCAGGATAGACCTAAATTACCTTGGTTCTTACGTCTATTCAGATAATTCTGTTTCAAGTGATCGGAGTTGTTCAGCGTACAAGTGTAAGCTATTCTGTTGTCTTACACTTGATAAAGGCTATATAGACAATGGTTGATAAACGCGAATCTTATTCTAAAGAAGACCTCATTGCTTCAGGCCGTGGTGAATTATTTGGCCAAGATGGCCCACCACTGCCATCTGGTAATATGCTAATGATGGATCGCATCATTAAAATGACAGAAGATGGCGGCACCCATAATAAAGGCTTTATCGAAGCAGAATTCGATATCAAGCCAGATTTATGGTTCTTTGATTGCCACTTCGTCAATGATCCTGTTATGCCAGGTTGCTTAGGCCTAGATGCCATGTGGCAACTTGTTGGCTTCTATCTTGGCTGGCTTGGTGGTGAAGGTAAAGGCCGTGCGCTTGGTGTTGGTGAAGTTAAATTCACCGGACAAATATTACCAACAGCAAAAAAAGTTACCTATAAAATTGATTTCAAACGTGTTATCAATCGTAAACTGATTATGGGTATCGCCGATGGTGAAGTGTATGTTGATGGTAAGCTAATTTATGAAGCAAAAGATTTGAAAGTTGGCTTATTTAAAGATACTACAGCATTCTAAGATCGATAATTTCAAAAGTTCATTATAAAAATACCGTGTAATATAAAGTACACGGTATTTTTTATCTATTCCAATAGTCTATTTTCCCTTTATAACAAATCAATTGGTTATAAAACATAAGTATAGAATTCTTACTATTTATGGTTTTCGCTTACGCAAAAGTTTTCATGAAACAAAATTCAAAAAGTAATAATATAACGTAAAAAGGCTTACAAAATATGTAAGCCTTTTTATATCCAAATTGATTGTTTGTTATTTATACTCAAATTGTCCTATGCTCAATGTGTACATAGGAATGTATATAAATAACCCTCGTTTTGATTGTCGGTAAAATCTTAGTGATAATATTTAATAGAACTAAAAATAAGCTATTATCTATTTCACTACGACGGGTTATTTATTTTACCAGACTCGGGCGATCTTCCATGGCCTGTCGCCAGCCTCCAAGCCAATGTGAACGCGCATCAATGGCGAAATAAGGGCAAAGTTCTTTTGAACGACCTTGCATACCAGCTTGATAACCTTTCGATAATGCTCTTGCTAAACGATCTCGTTTCTGTCTTTTCATATCTAGACAACCCTCACGTTCTAAGTTTAAGCGGAAAGATAATGATTGTTTTTTCAACAATCACTATAAATTGATACGCTTTATTGAGCATTTAAGCAAGTAAAGAAGTTAATACAAATGTCATATTTGTGATGTTGAGCCAACAGTAAGTTTGATAACTATTGTTATCATTTATTTTGTTTAATGTTTCAATTGAAGTATTAGCTAGTTCTTTTAATGAGCTATATTATGTGTGAACATAGCTAATTGATATTTAACAAAAAAAATCAAATGAAAAATAACCTTTTTAGGTTTATCTTACGAAACCAATAAATTAAATAAGAAAAAATGATATTTTTATTTAAATTTATGTCAATATGAGACTTATTTTATAAATATAACTTTTTGCTCTATTTTTATTTTCTTGTAGAAAACTCTTTTTAATTACCTTTGTTTTATTAAGGAATTAGCTATTGTTGAAAATAAAAGAGGCTATTAACACCTCTTACATACTTCTATTAATTCAAACTCTTCAAATACCAACTCCATATCTTCAGAAAAAGTCCCCTCCCGACTAAAAAATTCTTTGTGCCCTTCCTGCCAATGCGCCAAACTTAAATCCCCTTCACCTTCTCTCTTAGCCAATTCTTCGGTGACTTCGTCAAAACGGATTAACTGTAAAGAACGTGTGCGAATAACGCAAACAGGTTCATTTTGACTGTTTAGAATAATGTTAAAGCCCCCAATAACAGGAATAACGCTGTCACTAAAAAAGCCATTTAATGAACTACACGTTGCCGTTTTTTTTCCTTCTACCACCAGCATAGCCAGCTCATCCGCTAACTGCGCATTATCACCAAATGACCAACTGATCGCCGTAGGATATTTCTTTTTGAGGATTTTTAACATGTTCTTCCCTTTGTTTTTTTAATAAACAAAACCCAATATTCAATTTAAATACTATTTAAGAGAATATTGGGTTTCAATAAACGAAAACTTAAACCAATAGATACTAAGCTGATTAATATTGAGCTTGAATTGCTTTCGCTATATCAGAAACAACTTGCTCCCATCCCTGTCCTAATGTACGCACTAAAGCTGGATAACCATCTTCTGTTTGCGTTAAAACTAAAGAGAATGGCTGATTAATCACTTTATTGTTCTCAGTATAAATCCAGTCACCAGAAATAATTACCTGTCCATCATAACGGCCTTGGAAATAATTAACGGTAACCGTTAGCTTCGCCAAATTATCTTCAACAGGTTGGTTAGCAACAACGGTATCTGGCAATGCTTTTGTTAAACCTGAAATAAGGTTCTGTTGTAATTGCTGATCAAGTGGATTGATCCATAGGTGCTGATTAGCCACGGTATAGTTAATATCCGTCGTTTGATAAACAATTCCAGCATTGACTAGCATATTAGATAAACGGATCGGCTGAACCCAAATTTGAGGCTTCTTAGCTGACTGTGTTACCGAGACATGTTCTGATACGCCACCTTGATAAACATCTGGCAACTGATAATACGTTTTATTAGTCTGACTTGAACATGCCGTTAACATCAACACAAATATACCAATGATGTATTTCATCATTTTTCAGCCCTCTTTGGTTCTGGATCTTTACCTTCCTTCGCTTCGAAAATCAATGCGTTGCTCTTATTGTTCAATGTTTTCAATAAAGGCTGCATCTCTCTTAACACTTGATCAAGCTGTTGCATATTATCAATCATTTTTCCATAAGCAGGAGAACCCGGCTGGAAGCCTTGCATACTACGATTAATCTCTTTCAATGACTGCTGAATATCATTAGGAAGATTTCTAAATTCATCACTACCAATCATGGCATTCAATGACTTCAGTGTTTCCTTAGCTTCACTGACGGCTTTTTGGCTTTCAGATAATGTTGCTGTCATCTCTTTAAGCATTGGTTCAACAGGAAGATTGTTGATCTTGTCCAGTGATGTCATCACTTTTTGCTGAATTTGCGCTAAACCAGAACTGACAGTCGGAATTTGTTGGTAGCCAGCAACGTCTTGAGGGCCTTTCCATTGCATTTCATCAGGGTAGAAATCAAGGTCAATATAGAGTGCCCCTGTTAAAAGGTTACCTGATTTTAATGATGCTCTTAATCCATTGTTAGAAGCATTGGCTATTTCTTTGACAAAATCAAAACTTTCACCGACATCATTAGCAAAACGCTCTGGTTCAACATGAATAAGTACGGGAATGCGGAAATCTTTATCAAGCGATTGTTGCATACCTTTAGTGTAATAAGGCACTTGAACAACCGTTCCCATACGAATTCCTCGGAATTCTACTGGAGCTCCAGCTTGTAATCCTCTTACAGAATCAGAGAAGAACATAATGTAACTACGATAATCTGTATATAACGAATTTTGAATACTCTTTTCATTATCGTAAAGCTTAAATTCTGTTTTAGGTGCGATAGGATCACCTGGTCCCCATCCTGCGGGAACATCAAAACTCACGCCACCACTAAAAAGTGTAGAAAGAGATGCCATCTCAACACGAACACCCGATGAAGACATATCAAAAGCGATGCCAGAGTCTTTCCAGAACCGAACATTTGATGTCACCATTTTGTCATAAGGTGCTTTGATAAAGAGTTGATAATGCATGTCTCGTTTATCAATATTGAATTCGCTCGTTTCAACAGAGCCAACTTGATAACCTCTAAATAAAACCGGATCACCCGCATTTAATTGGCCGGCTCTTTCACTAACTAAATTAATGCGAATACCTTTTGCATCTGGAGAAGCTAACGGTGGCGAGTCGAGAAGATTAAATTCATTTTCTTCTTTACCTTTTAACCCTGGTTGTAACTCTATATATGCACCGGAAAGTAAAGTGCCTAATCCCGTTACTCCCTCTTTACCGACTTGAGGTTTTACAACCCAAAATGCTGTATCTGCGCGTAATAATTCTTTCATCTCATTATCAAGACGAGCCTTAATAATAACGCGACTAAAATTACTATCGAGCGTGACACTTTCAACTAGACCAATATCTACACTGCGACTTTTAATTTTGGTTTTACCCGCTTCAATGCCATCTGCATTATAGGTAATTAATGTAACTTCTGGACCTTGATGGCTGAAATGATAATAAAGTATCCACGCACCAATCAGTAAGGTGACAAGTGGTATGATCCAAACTGGAGACCAGCTTTTTAGCTTGTTAATTTTTGCTTCAGTTAAAGCAGTTTTATTCTTTTCAGTCACCCTTAGGCTCCTTAATCGTGGGTTTATCATCATCGGTTGTACACTTATCCCACGTCAACCGAGGATCAAACATCATTGCAGAGAACATAGTTAACACTACTACCAATGCAAATAGCACCACTCCAAAATCAGGATAGATGCTCATCAGACGTCCCATTCTGACTAATGAAGCTAAAACAGCAATTACGAAGACGTCAATCATCGACCAACGCCCTACATATTCAACAACTTCATAGAGAAAATGCATTCTAGCAGGATCTCTTTTCCCATTAGATTTATGTGCATCCCAACATAACCAAGCAATAGCGACCATTTTTAAACTGGGTACCATAATACTGGCAATAAATATCACCATTGCGACAGGATAAGAGCCATCTTCCCATAACAAAATAACCCCAGCCATAATGGTTGAATAAATGTTATTACCTAAAGATTCAGTGACCATAATGGGTAATAAATTAGCGGGGATATAAAGAATTAATGACGTAATCAACAAAGAGACCGTCCATTGTAAACTTTTAGGTCTTCTTGCATGTCCTTTCACTTCACAACGGCTACATTCGTATTGATCTGCAGGTAAAATTGCCGTACATGAACGGCATAATCTAACCCCTTGTTTTAACCCAGATTTACCTGATTCAATATCAGGATAACTTGGACGAGGTTCTAATTTTTCCCATAAAGTATGTCTATCAAGACACTGGAATGCTCGAATTTGAAATAAGCAATAAAGCACATAAGGCAGGAAACTAAGTCCTAGCCCAATATCACCATAAGCCATTAATTTCACAAAGCTAACTAAAATTCCTGCAAGAAAAATCTCTGCCATACACCACGATTTTAATTGGAATAAAATACGTGATAACCAAATTTGTAGCTTTCTAGGTAATTGAATAGGTGTACAAAGAAGTAAGATTGCTACCATACAAAAAGCAGGCACAATTTGGACAAATAGTAGGAAAAATGCACCTAATTCGACGTAATTTTCACTGAACATAACTGTTGGGATTTGCATCAATGTAACATTGTTAGCGATACCAGCAACTTCCATGCTCACGAAGGTAAACTGACTTGCCATTAACAGCATAAATAATGCACTGATAGCTAATGCAACAGGTTGATAAAAAGGCTGACGCCAACGTGCAGTTAATACGGTATGGCAACGAGGGCATGTTGCTTTTGTTCCTTGCACCAATTGAGGAACACTGACCACCAGATCGCACTGAGGACATAATATTTGCTCATGTTTATGTTCATGACGATGTTGTTGACCAGAGCACACTGCGACACCTCTTATTTAGAATAATCAATAAAAGAATATTTGTTCCACAAAATAAAACGGGGCGTGATGCCCCGTTTTCGGTTGGCTATTCGCCGTTTTGCATCAATTCTAGCTCTTGCCATCTATCAAAAGCAGTTTCAAGCTCTTGTTCTTTATCTGCAAGCGCCTTTAAAACTTTTTCTGTCTCTTCATGAGGACGCGTAAAGAAATCCGCCCCACTCACTTCTTCTTGTAACGCACTTAACTCCGTTTCCAAGCTTTCTAATTTTGCAGGAAGTTGCTCCAGTTCTCGCGTCAAATGATAACTTAACTTGTTAGTGCGAGTGTTCTTTTTAGAGCTATCTTTCGCTTTTGCTTCTTTTTCAGCTTTTTCTGGTGCGTTACGTGATTTTTTTGCCTCACTCTTTAGTGAAACCGACTGTGCTCTTTGTTGCTGAGCATCAAAATATCCACCAACATAGCTGTTAATAACACCATCACCTTCAAAGATCCAACACTCAGTAACACTATTATCAACAAATTCACGGTCATGGCTAACCAGTAAAACAGTGCCTTGGTAAGCATCAACGAGTTCTTCTAGCAATTCCAATGTTTCAACATCGAGATCATTAGTTGGCTCATCGAGAATAAGTAAGTTACTTGGTTTTAAGAATAAACGCGCTAGCAATAGACGGTTTCTTTCACCTCCTGAAAGTGCGCGAACAGGTGTCATTGCACGTTTAGGTGGGAATAAAAAGTCTTGCAAATAACCAAGTACATGACGAGGACGACCATTTACCATTACTTCTTGCTTACCTTCAGCAAGATTGTCCATCACAGTTTTATCTGGATCAAGTGCTGCACGGTGCTGATCAAAGTAAGCGACTTCAAGCTTAGTACCACAATGAACTCGCCCGCTGTCTGCTTTTAAATCACCTAGCATAAGTTTCAATAAAGTGGTTTTACCGCAACCATTCGGCCCCACCAGCGCAATTTTATCGCCACGTTGTACTTTGGCAGAAAAATCACGAACTAACTTGCGGGTTCCAATACTATAATTAACATCTTCTAACTCGAATACGATTTTACCAGAACGCGTAGCTTCTTCGACTTGCATACGTGCACTGCCTAACACTTCACGGCGTTCACTACGTTCAACACGTAATGCTTTTAGAGCACGTACACGGCCTTCGTTACGAGTACGCCGTGCTTTGATACCTTGGCGTATCCACGCTTCTTCTTGCGCTAATTTACGATCAAACTCTGCATTTTGTTGCTCTTCAACACGCAATGCTTCTTCTTTGCTTTCAAGATACTTATCGTAATTTCCTGGCCATGAAGAAAGTTTTCCTCGATCAAGATCGATAATACGCGTTGCCATATTACGGATAAATGAACGGTCATGGGAAATAAATACGATACTTCCTTGGAAATCTTTTAAAAATTTCTCAAGCCAAAGGATCGTTTCAATATCAAGGTGGTTTGTTGGTTCATCTAAAAACAGCACTCTTGGTGCGCTGACTAACGCACGCCCTAAGGCTGCTTTTCTTAGCCAACCACCTGATAAAGAAGAAAGCTCAGCTTCACCATCTAAACCAAGTTTTTCTAGCACTTCTGCAATTCGGCTATCAAGCAACCACAAATTACGGCTATCAAGTACTTCTTGTAGCTCCGCCATTTTATTGAGGTTTTTATCAGAAGGATCTGTCTCAATCAGCTTAGAAATATGGTGATAAGCCGTTAGATATTTAGCATCTTCTTCAACACCTTCTGCAACAAAATCAAAGATTGTACCTTCAATATCTCTTGGGGGATCTTGCTGTAAGCGAGCGGTCACAAGATCTTGCTCGTAAACAACTTGACCATCATCTAAAGGTTGCTCTTTAGATAACACCCTTAATAACGTTGATTTACCTGCACCATTACGCCCAACTAAACAAACGCGCTCATTTTCTTCAATAAATAAATCAGTGTTATCTAATAGAGGGGCATCACTGAAAGATAAATACGCCCCAGTCAAACTAATTAACGGCATTGTAAATTATTCCTCACCAGCATGAGTTAACAGCCAGCAATTGTGAATTTGGCGGTTACGCGCAAAATCTTGTGATAATGTTTTCTGTGTTATCTCTTTTGCACATAACCCAATTTTTGCTAACTCGTCATGTTCCATTTTGAATCCACGTTTGTTATTTGAGAACATAATTGTTCCGCCTTTTCTCAACAAACGTTTTAGATGTTTCATCAATTCAATATGATCACGTTGAACATCAAAGGTATTTTCCATACGCTTTGAGTTAGAAAATGTAGGCGGATCAATAAAGATCACATCAAATTGTTCATTGCTTTGCATTAACCATTGTAAACAATCAGCCTGCATTAAACGATGTTGTCTACCAGATAAGCCATTTGCTTGGAAGTTTTTCTCAGCCCATTCAAGGTAGGTACGTGACATATCAACTGTCGTCGTACTTTTTGCACCACCAATCCCAGCGTGTACAGATGCAGTACCGGTATAAGCAAAGAGGTTTAAGAAATCTTTTCCATTGCTCATTTCACCTAGCATTTTTCGTGCAATACGGTGATCTAAGAACAACCCTGTATCAAGATAATCTGTTAAGTTCACCCAGAATTTTGCACCAAATTCGTCAACTAAGAAGAAATCCCCCTTTTCGGCCATTTTTTCATACTGCTGTTTGCCTTTTTGACGTTGACGGGTTTTTAAAATCAGTTGATCAGAACGTAATGCCAGTGCTTCCATTGTTGCGCTAATTACATCGAATAAACGCTGACGAGCTTTGTGTTCATTAACTGTTTTAGGTGGCGCATACTCTTGGATAACTACTTTATCTCCATAGCGATCCACAGCAACATTATATTCAGGCAAATCAGCATCGTATAAACGATAACATTCAATTTGCTGTTGTTTTGCCCATTTCGCGAATTTTTTCTCGTTTTTACGTAAACGGTTTGCAAAATCTTCCGCAAGTCCAGTGTTAATCGTTGATGGTGTATCAGAAAGTAAATAGTTCTTTTGTACACAATCAAGAGGACCATTTTTTGCTTTGAACTCTCGTTCAGCACGTAATTGAATGCAGCTTAGCAACTCTGGTGATGCACTAAATAGTGACAATCTCCAACCTGGGAAGTGTGCTTTTACTGCTCTTCCTAATTGGCTATGTAATGCAATTAATGCTGGTTCACTTTCTAAGCGCTCACCATAAGGTGGGTTACTGATAATTGTCCCTTTGATTTCTGCTGAAACAGGGTTTGTCAGTTTAGCTGCATCACCGTGAGCAAATGTGATCAGTTCGGCAACATCGGCTCTGCGTGCGTTGGCTCTTGCCATATCCAATACGCGCTTATCAACATCAAAACCATAGAAACGCGCTGTGGTATTCTTTTTACCTTCACGGAAACGGGCAAAAGCTTCATGGGTCACTTCTTTCCATAACGCTTCATCATGACCCAACCAATGACGGAATCCCCAATGCACACGATTTAATGCTGGAGCACAATCAGTCGCCATCATTGCGGCTTCAATTAATAATGTGCCGGAGCCACACATTGGATCGATCAGTGGTGTGTCCAGTTTCCAGCCTGAACGCATAATAATTGCGGCAGCTAAATTCTCTTTTAAAGGTGCTTGCCCTGTTAAGTCACGGTAGCCGCGCTGATGTAAACCATCACCACTTAAATCTAAAGATAGCGAGGCTTTTTCTTTATGAAGATGAATGGTTAAACGGATATCAGGAGATTGTTTAGCGACATCCGGACGTTGCCCTATTTTACGTTGGAATGAGTCAACAATGGCATCTTTCGCTTTTAATGCACCATATTGGCTATTACGAATAATGTCATTCGTACCATTAAAATGGATAGCAAAAGTCTGATCAACAGTAAAAATCTCACTCCAATCAATTGCCTGCACACCAAGGTATAAGTCTAGATCACTATAAACATTGAACTCATTTAACGGCAACATAATGCGCGATGCTAAACGACTCCAGAGTAAAGACTGATACATGGTTTTATCATCAGCACGAAAATAAACACCGCCTTGAGTTATCTGGCAAGCCTGAGCACCAAGGTGTTCAAGTTCAGATTTTAATAGTTCTTCCAGACCTCGGCCTGTGCTGGCAAACAGAGAGCGCATAATATTGTTACCACCTAAAATAAAATTGTTGGGCATTATAGCTAATTGTATTACGTTGTCATAAAGTTACTGGCTATAAAAAATAATAATGTCTTTTGGGAGCACCGATGATCAACGTTTCACGCCTTTATATACACCCAGTTAAATCAATGAAGGGAATTCGACTTTCTCATGCATTTGCTCGTGAGAGCGGATTCACGTTTGATCGCGATTTTATGATAACCACCCCAGAAGGGACGTTTATCACGGCACGAAAATTTCCCGTTTTGCTGTGTTTTATTCCCACTGTCATGGCAAATGGTATTTATATTCAAGCACCTGATGGTGAAGGTATTGCTATCACCTATCAAGATTTTGAGACCACATTGCAACCGACAGAAGTTTGGGGCAACCATTTTACCGCGTATGTGGCACCAGATGAAATAAATCAGTGGTTCAGTCGCTATTTAAAAATGGATGTTCAACTTCGTTGGACTGGCGAAAAATCGACACGCCGAGTGAAAAAAAATCCAGAAACCGCTGTTTCTTTCGCTGATGGCTACCCTTACTTATTAATTAATGAAGCCTCATTTCAATACTTACAACAGCGCTGTCCTGCTTCAATTAATATTGAGCAATTTCGAGGCAATATCCTCGTAACTGGTGCAAAGCCTTTTGAAGAAGATACTTGGCAGACTATTCGTGTTGGCTCTGTTGTGATGGATCTGATGAAACCTTGTAGCCGTTGCATCATGACTACAATTAGTATTGATAAAGGCATTAAGCATCCTAACACAGAACCACTCGCAACACTGCAAACATTCCGTAGTGATGAAACTGGTGATGTCGATTTTGGTCAAAATATCATTATTCGTCAAACGGGTATTATTCGTGTAGGAGATACTGTTGAGGTATTAGCTTATAAAGAAGCGAAACAATATCTTGTAACAGCACCTGTGGAAACACAATCAGCGCCTGTCATTGAAAACACACAAGAACAGACTGTCAGCATTGAATTTAACGGCGAGGTTTTTGAAGGTAATAACCAAGAAGTTCTGTTAGAACAGCTTGAAAATAATGGTTATGCCATTCCTTATAGTTGCCGAGCTGGCCTTTGTGGCTCTTGTGTTATCCAATTAGATGAAGGTGATGTTAATGCATTAAAAGCTGGCGCAATTAAACGCTCAGGTAAAATCTTAGCCTGTAGCTGTGTTCCTAACGGTAATGTCAAACTTTCGCTTAATAAAAAATAACACTTATCTTTATCGCAAATTAAAAGAAGGTAATTTGCCTTTACCTTCTTTTTTATTTTAAATAAAACAGTTTGTTTAATAAGAATTATCTTATTAAAAACTCAATAATGAATTATCAATAAACTTATTTATTTGTTTCTAGAAAATAGATACAGAAAGAGAATAATGAGGATTTGATTTTGGGGAGTTTTGTTTGAGATGAATTTGTTTTTAGAATGTTATAAATAATGAGTAACGATAAAAAGAGTAAGTCCTTTTTACTCTTTTTGTTAAATAACTTTCTCGTACAAAAATGATCCTGACTCTGACTCTTTATGGTAATTGCTTAACCTATCATTCATAATTTTTATTGGGTCACAAAAATTAAGTGTTCTATCAAATAATGTTAACTGCGGTTGAGCTAATAAACATAAACAAGCTTGAGCCCCCACTTCAATCACTAAAAAAAGAGCTATTTCGTCTTTTTCCTTTAATGAAGCTTCTACCACTTGAGATAAATAAGGGTTGATTTGATTATTGTTAACTTCAAAATACCAACTCTTAGGCATCAGTGGCTTTAAAAAGCGATGGGCTATTAATGCATTTAAAGCTAATTCAGCTCTTGATTCTGATGGCATATCTATTTGTCGAATTTGCTCATCGTATCCATAATAAAGAGCTGCATCATCGACGGTAAAAGATGCTGATTGCCGAGCACTTTCACTCAACATTTTGCTTGGAAAGCGGGAACGAAAAACCATACCATTTGCTAAATCAAGCATTAATTTTTGTTGCTCAACATCAAAATACCAACGCCAGCGATCATCGGGTTTTATTATCACTAATTAATCCCCCTTCGATTCATTCCCTGTTTTATACTCTGATAAACAATCAAAATTAAATGACCTAAATAAAATATTTAATATCACCTAACAAAAACAGGATTCATTTTACTATTAATTAAGCACAATCAGTGCAATTTAATAAAAAATAACCAACTAGGGGCAATATAAACGAGTTAGAGGCAGAAGAAAAGCCCCTAACTCATTATAAAATGTATTTAGATATGATTAATTATAGATTTGATAAGTGCAGGACCTTGATAAATGAATCCTGAATAGACTTGAATAAGAGAAGCACCTGCATCCATTTTTTCTCTGGCTGCTGTTAATGAATCAATTCCACCAACGCCAATAATAGGTAATGCACCTTTTAATTCTTCATTTAATTGGCGAATTATTTGTGTACTTTTTGATTGTACCGGGCGACCACTTAATCCCCCTGCTTCATTACAGTGATCTAATCCACTGACTAATGATTTATCTAATGTGGTATTTGTCGCAATAACACCATCAATATGGTGACGGACTAAGCTATCTGCAATTTGAATTAATTCTTCATGTGTTAAATCAGGTGCAATTTTAACAGCAACAGGAACATATTTTTGGTATTTTCCCTGCAACTCTAATTGTTTATTTTTAATTGCTGATAGCAGATCGTCTAATGCTTCACCGTATTGTAGAGTACGCAAACCGGGGGTATTTGGTGATGAGATATTGATTGCGATATAACCGGCATGAGCATAGACTTTTTCCATACAAATCAGATAATCATCTTTACCTTGCTCTACTGGGGTATCTTTATTTTTACCGATATTAATCCCCAGTACGCCACCATAACGAGATTGTTTTACATTTTCAATTAAGTTATCGACGCCAAGGTTATTAAAGCCCATTCGGTTAATTAAGCCTTCAGCTTCCACTAAGCGAAATAAACGAGGTTTGTCATTTCCTACTTGAGGACGAGGTGTCACCGTACCAACTTCAATAAAACCAAATCCCATTGCACCCAATGCATCTATACAATCACCGTTTTTATCAAGACCGGCAGCAAGACCAAGTGGATTTTTAAATGAGAGTCCCATACAGGAAACGGGTTTTGAAGGAAGTGACTGCTGAATAAGAAATTGAAATGGGGAATGAGATAAACGTTTTAACTGACGGAAGGTAAAATCATGGGCTCGTTCAGGATCTAGCCGGAACAATGCCTTCCTTACTAAGGAATAATACATACGATCTCCATTGAGAATATCGGGTATTAGGAATGATATGTCTACGACAATTTAAGCGTCGTGCATCATATAGATAAAAGCACGAAAAGTAAACGTTTCAATTTCACAATTCGCCATAAAAAATCCCCAGACTATGCTGGGGATCTAATTATCATGCTGATTTTATACTATTCACTCACTCATAAAGTGATATAAAACGTAATATTAATCAGCTAAAGCTTTGGTGATTTTCTCATATAAATCACCTGATAAATTCTCAAGTTCTTTCAGTTTTAATAACTCTGTACGCATTTTTTCTTGGCGTGTTGCATCATAACGTTTGAGACGGATAAACGGCTCAATAAGACGTGATGCAACTTGTGGATTACGGCTATTTAAGTCAGTCAGAATTTCTGTCAATAATAAGTAACCAGAACCATCTTCAGCGTGGAAAGCGACTGGGTTATTATTTACAAATGCGCCAATTAACGCACGAGTACGGTTAGGGTTTGCAAGTGTAAATGAGCGATGAGATAACAGACTACGTACTGTCTGTAACACATCTGTTGCTGGACTCATGGCTTGTAAACTAAACCATTTATCCATCACTAAACCGTCTTGATGCCATTTATCATCGAATTCTTGTAATAACGCATCTTTGCAAGGTAACTGAGCCATTACAGCAGCGCTAAGTGCGGCTAGCGCGTCGGTCATGTTATCGCTGTTGTGATATTGCGCATCAACAAGTTTGTTGCCTGTTTGCTCATTTTCAACTGCTAAATAACCTAAGCAAACATTACGTAAATCACGTTTTGCAATATCATCATGATCAACACGATAAGCACCAATATGCATTGAATGATAAACAGCAGAAAATTCATCGGCCATTTCAGTTGCCAGTGTTTTACGGATAAAACCAAGCGCTTTATGGATAGCGACAGGATCAATAATACTAAATGATTCGCCCGCTTCAACATCTGTTGGTAATGTCAGAATAAGTGCAGCTAATGCCGGATCAATATCTTTATCAAGTAATACTGCACGGAA
Organism: Proteus terrae subsp. cibarius; assembly: GCF_011045835.1. NCBI lineage: Bacteria > Pseudomonadati > Pseudomonadota > Gammaproteobacteria > Enterobacterales > Morganellaceae > Proteus > Proteus terrae. Next base: position 1,305,561 of record NZ_CP047349.1, on the reverse strand, counting down.
AGCATCAACCACCATTTCAGGCAAAATGCAGGTTTCACCCTTTTGAACTCGAGCAACATTTTCTTTTATATAGCGGCCTAATAATGCTTGGGCTGCATCCCAACGTGAAAATGCATTACGTGCATATTTCATTAAGAATGAGAGTTGCTCATCCGTAAATGGATAGTCTAGTTTTACAGGCGCAGAGAATTCACGTAATAAAGATGGGATCGGTTGTTCTGGCACATCGTCAAAGATAAAGTGTTGCTCTTCACGTACCACATTTAATACATTAGAAATAGTTTGACCTTGTGAACGCAGTGGGATCACATTGCCTTTGCTATCATACAATTCAATATCTAATGGAATATGTAACGGCTGTTTTTCAGTTTGATCTGCTGTCGATGGCGTCATTTGACTAACAGTTAAAGTGTATTGCTTTTTATTAGCATCATAACTATCACGAACTGTCAGTTGTGGCGTACCTGATTGGCTATACCAACGACGGAATAAAGTCAGATCAACATTAGAGGCATCTTCCATTGCTTGAATAAAATCGTCACAAGTTGCAGCACTACCATCATGACGATGAATATACATTTGAATGCCAGCTTGGAATTGCTCTTCGCCTAATAAGGTGTGGATCATTCGGATCACTTCCGAACCTTTTTCATATACCGTTAAAGTATAGAAGTTGTTCATTTCGATCACACTGTCAGGACGAATTGGATGCGCCATAGGGCTTGCATCTTCGGCGAACTGAGCAGTACGCATCACCCGTACATTATTGATACGATTAACAGAACGAGAGCCTAAATCAGAGCTAAATTCTTGATCACGGAAAACCGTTAAACCTTCTTTTAGGCTTAACTGGAACCAATCACGACAAGTGATACGGTTACCTGTCCAGTTATGGAAATATTCATGACCAATAACAGACTCAATTCCTAAATAATCTTTGTCCGTTGCCGTTTCACTTTTGGCTAGTACATATTTAGAGTTAAAGACATTCAGTCCTTTATTCTCCATCGCACCCATATTAAAGAAGTCAACAGCGACTATCATATAGATATCGAGATCGTATTCTAAATTAAAGCGAGATTGATCCCATGCCATCGCATTTTTCAATGATGTCATTGCCCAATCGGCACGATCTAAATTACCTTTATCAACAAAAAGCTCTAAAGCGACTTCACGACCGCTTTTGGTGATAAAAGTATCTCGTAATACATCAAAGTCACCCGCCACTACCGCAAATAAATAACTTGGTTTTGGATGTGGATCTTCCCATGTTACCCAATGACGGCCATCATCAAGTTCACCTTGTGCAATACGGTTACCATTTGACAATAAATAAGGATACTGTTTTTTGTCTGCGGTAATTGTTGTGGTGTAACGAGCTAACACATCCGGTCTATCTAAATAGTAGGTAATATGGCGGAAGCCTTCAGCTTCGCACTGTGTACATAATGCATCACCAGAAACATACAGCCCTTCTAATGCTGTATTAGCCGATGGATTAATCTCGTTAACAATTTTTAATGTAAATTGCTCTGGCAATTGTTCAATGATGAGTTTGCCGTTTTCTTCTTTATAGTGTGTCCAAGCAACATCATTTACTGCAATTGACTTTAATGTTAAGTCTTCACCATCTAATACCAATGCTGTTGCATTTGAGTTTAGACGTTTACATTGACTGATCGCTGTAACCTGAGTGTTTTCTTTATCTAAGATAAAATCAAGATGTAAATCGGTGATTGTGTAGTCAGGGGCACGATAATCTTTGCGAAATTTCGCGATTCTTTGTTGTGTCATAGAAAAAACCTTTTAGTTAACACGACTATTTAACGGTTATATTACCAAAGCTTACTCGTCAAAAATCTGTTTAGCCAGTCGAATATTCAATTGAAAACATCAAAAGTCAACAGAATGTTAACAGTTTATTAATACATGTAATCAATTTATTTGGTAAATGATGCTAATATACTCCCAAATTATGTTTAACGTGGTAAACTCATCTAAGTTTTACAGCTTGTTTTTATGTCGCAGAGAAATATTGTTGAATAGTGACGCTTTGTCGTCATATTCGGGTATACTCTCCAACCTTAACGATTTAGCAGACATAAAAACGCTCCGTGAGGATGCTTGACGCGCTATGATTTTAGACGCTACACCGATTATTACATCACTGTTGGATACCGATGCATATAAGCTCCACATGCAACAAGCGGTTTACCACCATTATAGTGATATTCCTGTCGTTGCTGAGTTCCGTTGCCGGAGTGATGAACGTCTAGGTGAATATGCAACAACCTTACGCCATCAAGTTAATATGATGGCAGACCTGTCATTAACGAATGAAGAATTTGACTATCTTCAGAGTCTCCCCTTTTTCAAAGATGACTATCTGCAATGGTTTAAGCATTTCCGTTTTAAACCAGAACAAGTCGAAATTTCAACAACACCTGAAAACCAACTAACGATCAGAATAACAGGCCCTTGGCGTGAAGTTATTCTATGGGAAGTTCCTTTGTTGGCTTTAGTGAGTGAAATTGTACATCGTGCTCGCTCGCCTCAAGTCACTCCTGACGATGCAGTTAATCAACTACGTAAATTAATTGATATCTTCTACCGTGATGCTGCTGAGCAACAGATTGACTTAGCTGATTTCAAATTGATGGATTTTGGCACTCGTCGCCGTTTTTCTTATGATGTTCAGTGTGCCATTGTGGATGAGCTGAAAAATCATTTTCCCTATCTTATTGGTACAAGTAACTATCATTTAGCTGAACGGATGCAATTAGCCCCAGTGGGTACACAGGCTCACGAGTGGTTTCAAGCTCATCAACAGATTAGCCCTGAACTAGCAAACAGCCAGCGCGCCGCCTTGCAGTCTTGGTTAGATGAATATCCAGATCAATTAGGTATTGCATTAACAGATTGCATTACAATGGATGCGTTTTTGCGTGATTTTGATAAAACCTTTGCAGAGAGCTACCAAGGTTTACGTCACGACTCAGGAGATCCAATTGAATGGGGTGAAAAAGCGATCGCGCATTACGAAAAATTGGGCATTGACCCAATGAGTAAAGTATTAGTCTTTTCTGATAGTCTCGATTTTCAAAAAGCACTGGTACTTTATAAACATTTCCATAAGCGTATTCGTTTGATCTTTGGTATTGGTACTCGACTTACTTGCAACATTCCTGAAATCACACCGCTTAATATTGTGATTAAGCTGGTGGAGTGTAATGGTAAGCCAGTTGCTAAATTATCAGATAGTCCAGGCAAAACCATTTGTGAAGACAATGACTTTGTTGACAAGCTACGCAAAGCCTTTGATGTTCCTTTGGTTAAACAAGCCTGTTAATTAACGAAAATTCTTTATAAATAAAAGAAAGGGTAATAATTGCCCTTTCTTTTATTATACCTCTGCCATAACCACTACTTTCATCAATATTTCATCTATTTTTATCAATTTATTTTATACAAAAGCTTTTCTCTTCTTTATTGACTCTTTAAACTAAAATTTCCTACTTGTTTCCTGCGCTATTGCAAGTAACATAGAAAAACTGTCCGACAGGGGCAGAATGAATTAACCAAACAATTATTTTAATTAAACGAAGAGAGATTTATTTATGATCGTTGCGCCTGTAGTCGACGTACTGCAAGGCCGTATCGCGGTTGGCGAAGACGTCACCGTTCGCGGTTGGGTACGTACAAGAAGAGATTCAAAAGCTGGTATCTCATTTCTTACCGTCTATGACGGTTCCTGCTTTAATCCAGTACAGGCCATCATTAATAATAATTTACCGAATTATCAAGATGAAGTGCTGCACTTAACCACAGGCTGTTCTGTGGAAGTCACCGGTAAAATTGTTGAATCTCCGGGCCAGGGACAGAACTTTGAAATTCATGCCACCAATGTTGTTGTGGTAGGAATGGTCGATGATCCGGAAACTTATCCGATGGCCGCCAAACGTCATAGTATTGAGTACCTACGTGAAGTTGCTCACCTACGTCCTCGTACTAACTTAATTGGTGCAGTTGCTCGTGTTCGTCACACATTAGCACAAGCACTACATCGTTTCTTCGATGAACAAGGCTTCTTCTGGGTTTCTACGCCACTGATCACAGCAGCTGATACAGAAGGTGCAGGTGAGATGTTCCGTGTCTCTACATTAGATATGAACAATCTGCCACGCACAGATAAAGGCGAAGTCGATTTCAGTGAAGACTTTTTTGGCCGTGAAGCGTTTTTAACTGTTTCTGGTCAGCTAAATGGTGAAACTTACGCTTCTGCATTAAGCAAAGTGTATACTTTCGGTCCAACATTCCGTGCTGAAAACTCAAATACCAGTCGCCACCTTGCTGAATTCTGGATGGTTGAGCCTGAAGTGGCATTTGCTGATCTTAACGATATCGCAGCACTTGCCGAAAAAATGCTGAAATACACCTTTGCGGCAGTGTTAGCAGAGCGTAAAGATGATATGGAATTCTTTGCACAACGTGTCGATAAAGACGCTATCACACGCTTAGAGAACTTTATCACTTCTGATTTTGCTCAAATCGATTATACCGATGCGGTCACTGTGCTTGAAAACTGTGGTGAGAAATTTGAAAACCCAGTTTATTGGGGTGTTGACCTCTCTTCTGAGCATGAGCGTTATCTTGCAGAGAAACACTTTAAAGCACCTGTTGTTGTGAAAAACTACCCGAAAGATATCAAAGCATTCTATATGCGTATGAATGAAGACGGTAAAACAGTTGCAGCAATGGACGTATTAGCGCCGGGAATTGGTGAAATCATCGGTGGTTCTCAACGTGAAGAGCGTTTAGATATGTTTGATAAACGTTTAGACGAAATGGGAATGAGCAAAGAAGACTACTGGTGGTATCGCGACCTGCGTCGTTATGGCACTGTACCTCATTCAGGATTTGGTTTAGGTTTTGAACGTTTAGTTGCTTATGTGACCGGTGTCGCAAACGTTCGTGAAGTTATTCCATTCCCACGCACACCAAGAAATGCAGATTTTTAATTTAGTGATTAATTAGTATTCAACTGGAAATTTGCATTGCTGTTTTATTGTACTAGTTTTACTTAAGCGAAGAAGCCAACCTCAAGGTTGGCTTTTTTTATGCATGGCTGTTATTTGATTCAAAAGTTCCCCAAAATACACACTTTGAAATACATAGTTACAATTTGTTACACTTTTTTCGTTTTTGTAGCAAATTGGGGGTAGATAAAATTTTTTACCAATGGAACACTGTCACCCGACACAGACGACACTTAACTCTCATAAATAGTTCCATAAAAATTAAGAAACTATTTCTGGCAGTGGCAAAGGTGTCTGAATAACACCAATGAGGGTAATAATAATGATGAAGCGCAATCTTCTTGCAGTGGTAATCCCAGCTTTAATGTTTGCTGGTGCAGCAAATGCAGCTGAAATGTATAACAAAGACGGCAACAAAGTAGACATCTACGGTAAAGTTGACGTTCGTCATTACTTCGCTAATAAAGACTCAGGTGAAGACGGTGATGCATCTCGTGCACGTATCGGCTTCAAAGGCGAAACTCAAATCAATAAAGATTTAGTTGGTTTCGGTCGTTTTGAATACGAAGTTAAAACTAACACAACTGAAAGCGAAAACTCTTCAAAAACTCGTTTCGCTTATGCTGGTTTTAAATTTGCTGACTTCGGTTCATTAGACTACGGTCGTAACTACGGTGTAATTTACGACACCAACGCATGGACAGACGTTCTGCCTTTATGGGGTGGCGACTCAATGGCACAAACTGATGTGTTCATGACTAGCCGTACTACTGGCGTTCTGACTTACCGTAACAACAACATGTTTGGTTATGTTGATGGCCTGAGCTTTGCTCTGCAATACCAAGGCAAAAACAACGAAAATACCAACAATACTCGTGGTTCTTATAACCCACAAAATCCAGATTCAAGCACCGCTGATGTAAAAGCCAATGGCGACGGTTTCGGTTTCTCTACAGCTTATAACTTAGGCTGGGGCGTAACACTGGGTGGTGGTTACTCTAGCTCTGCTCGTACAGCTCCACAACAACACGCTAGCTTAGCTGGTGGAGAGCGTGCTGAAGCATGGAACTTCGGTGGTAAATTCGAAGCTAACAATGTTTATTTAGCAGCAATGTACGGTGAAACCCGTAACATGACTTACTTTGGTAAAGCTAAAGATGGTTTAGTTGCTAATAAAACTCAAAATATCGAGTTAACAGCACAGTATGACTTTAAAGATTTAGGTATCAAACCTTCTTTAGCATATGTCCAATCTAAAGGTAAAGATTTAGGTCGTGATATTGGTGCTACTGGATATGATAACAATCAAGATTTAGTTAAATATATCTCTGTAGGTTCTTTCTACAAATTTAACAAAAACATGACTGCTGTGATTGATTATAAAATCAACCTGTTAGACAAAAATGATTTCACTAAAGATGCTAACATTGCAACTGACAACGTAGTTGGTTTAGGTCTGACTTATCAGTTCTAATTACCGCTTAGGTAATTAAACAGTCAAGTTAATTGATTTGAAAAGCAACACTTCGGTGTTGCTTTTTTATTTGCATAATTTGGCACACCTGCTCTCTCCTTTCCCTTATCTTTTTATTTTATCCCTATATTAATCACGCTTGATTAGCGTCTCTCTTGTGATAGCACTCTATGTAGTTTCCATTTTTGAAATATTCAAAAGTTTATCATACTAAACAATCCTGCCTTTTTAGTGATTATTTTTACATGTTAATGTAATCACAGGATATTCACTTATTTACATCTTGATTTGCTATTTATTCTCACTTAGTTCACAACTTCTTGTTAATTTATCTACAAACAGTTGGCAAAAAGGCCTCATAGCGTTACTCTTGATACTCATATTTCGGCTTCGTTTTGAGCTTAGGGAACAATTACACTATGTTTGAGAAAATCATTGCTGCACCAGCCGATCCTATTCTGGGTTTAGCTGATAGTTTCCGTTCTGATCCTCGTGAAAACAAAATTAACTTAGGGATTGGTGTTTACAAGGATGAAACAGGCAAAACCCCTGTTTTGACCACAGTTAAGAAAGCAGAAAAATACCTGTTAGAAAACGAAACCACTAAAAACTACCTTCCTATTAGCGGTATCCCTGAATTTGGCAATGTGACCCAAGCACTTTTGTTTGGTGAACAACATCCTATTATCTCTGAAAAACGCGCACGCACAGCTCAAGCCCCAGGTGGTACAGGTGCATTACGTATTGCTGCTGATTTTATTGCTCAACAAACCACTGCAAAACGTGTTTGGATAAGTAATCCAACTTGGCCTAACCATAATAATATTTTCCAAACTGCGGGTCTTGAGATCTGCAATTATGATTATTACGATGCAGAAAATCATGGGTTAGATTTTGAAGGCATGTTAGCAAGCCTTGCTAAAGCTCAAGCAGGTGATGTTGTTCTGTTCCACGGTTGCTGTCATAACCCAAGCGGTATTGATCCAACTGAAGAACAATGGCGCCAATTAGCTGAACTATCAGCAGAAAAAGGCTGGTTACCTGTTTTTGACTTTGCATATCAAGGTTTTGCTCGTGGTCTAGAAGAAGATGCACAAGGCTTACGCCTCTTTGCAGAAAAAAATCCTGAGCTTATTGTTGCAAGTTCATATTCTAAAAACTTCGGTCTTTACAATGAGCGTGTAGGTGCATGTACCATTGTCACCAAAGACAGTGATACTGCTGAAAAAGCCTTTAGCCAAGCAAAAGCAATTATTCGTGCAAACTACTCAAATCCACCAGCACACGGTGCTTCTGTAGTAACAACTATTCTTTCCAACCCAGAGTTAAAAGAAGAATGGGTTGAAGAGCTAACAACCATGCGTGAACGTATTCAGCGTATGCGTCAACTGTTAGTAACCACGCTACAAGAAAAAGGTGCTAAGCAAGACTTTAGCTTTATTATCGACCAAAATGGTATGTTCTCATTTAGTGGTTTAAATAAAGAGCAAGTTGAGCGTTTACGTGCTGAATACGGTATTTATATCGTGGGATCTGGTCGTATTAACGTTGCTGGTTTAACTCTTGAGAATATGGTTCCACTATGTGAAGCCATTGTTGCAGTACTCTAATTACCTTCTACAGTGTAATTAAGATAAATGCCACGTTATTAACAACGTGGCATTTTTATTTAAAGTAATAGAAATACAAATTATATTTTTTACTGATAAAAAAGCTCTTTATAATAAAGAGCTTTCATATTTATTCGCTTATATCAGCGTACTATTACCAGATTGGCATTTCATCTTGTAAGAAAGGGTTAAATTGACGCTCATGCCCTAAATTAGACATAGAGCCATGTCCCGGAATAAACAGATAATCATCGCCTAAAGGTAAGACTTTATTTTTGATTGAAGCAATAAGATCAGCATGGTTTCCACGTGGGAAATCGGTACGACCAATACTTTCTTTGAATAATACATCTCCCATAGAGATAATCTTATTCTGATGATTTACAAAAATAATATGCCCCGGTGTATGCCCAGGACAATGTAAAACAGCTAACGAAATTGTTTTACCGATTGTTACGGTATCACCCTCATTTAACCAACTATCTGGTGTAAATGATTTTCCACAAGGAAAATTAAACATACGACACTGCTGTTCTAATTCCTCTAATAAGAAATTATCATCTTTATGAGGACCATAAACAGGAACATTGAAGTGCTCGACAATTTGAGAGGTGCCTGCAATATGATCAAAGTGTCCGTGTGTTAATAATACTTTGGTTAATGTTAATTGGCGTGCCTCGATTTCCGCAATTAGCGTTTCGACATCTCCACCGGGATCAACAATTGCCGCTTCCTTCGTTTCATCGCACCAAATAAGGGTGCAATTTTGCATATAATTTGTCACAGGTACAATGTGATACATCATGAATCACTCCACTCTCTATTAACTAATTCTCAATAGATTACCATGAGCGAACAGGTCCTGTATCAATATGCACAAAATTACTTCTTGGATAATAGCCTACACCACCCGCTTTCATTCTTAATGCGACTTGACGAACTTTAGAAAGATCTGTGCCCACTAAACGAAAATCCATTGCTTGTCCGCGTGTATGATAACTTTTCTTTGCTACACCACTACTACTTTGGCGCAAATTATTATTAGTGACTAATGAACGATAACCTGAAATAAGCTCAACCGGCTTATTGTTATTAAGCATGACTTGCAGTAAATAGATTTGGTCAAACAATGCGGGATCGATGGTTTTGATTTTGTTTTGACGATAATCTCTAAAAAGGTGGTTTAATTTAGCAAGCTCATGTTTATTATAGCGTTTTCCATCAAAAAACTCGGCTTTAATAGTTTCACCGGTATTTAAATTATTAAAGCGAAGAATTTTTGGACGAGGTGTTGCTAATGAAGCAAATGCATGAGAAGGCAATAACCCTAACCCCACTGCGGCCATACCAAGCCCCAGCCACTTACGGCGATGCGAATCAATAATATCCATAGTATATGCACTCAACAAATTATTTCAGGAGGAAGAACCTTTATTATGACAATATTTTTCTCGAATTGTTTCTTATCGTTTGTATAGTATTGTAAATAACACTTCATTTCAATTTAACGCCATTAGTAATTTTATAAATTTAGTTATTTATACTAATCTCTATTTTTATCATTCTATTTTTAATGGAAATTTTAAAAATATTTTATAATTTATTATATTTCTAGTTATCTTATTGAAGACCATAAAAAAACATTTTTATCTTATTGATTTATATAAAAATAAAGGACAGCTGAATTAGCTATCCTTTATTCAATTTATATTTATTTATATTAAAAGTATTTCTTAATATTCTCTAAATAAGGTTGTGCATTAGTAATGACTTTGTCATAACCATAAATATCTGCACGATATTGAGGTGCATTTTCCTGAGCCACCCATGCTGTTTGATAATATAAATAAACCGGAATACGTTCAGGAATTGGCGCATATTGTGTTGAACCACGTTTTAATGCTGCATCAATTCTATCTTGTTTCCATCCTGCATCACCCAATAAAATTGAAGCAAGTTCAGACGCTTTATTAACACGAATACAGCCTGAACTTATTGCTCTCATATTTTTTGAGAACAGTGAATGGTTTGGTGTGTCATGCAGATATATCGCATCTGAATTTGGCATATTAAATTTATAACGCCCTAATGAGTTTGTTGGCCCCGGAGCCTGCCAAATTCGGTAAGGGAAGTTATTTGCGCTCATATTTAGCCAATCAATGTCATAAGGGTTAATAGGATAAGCATCATTCCCCCACCCTGAATAAATGGTATATCCCTTACGACTAAAGTAACTAGGATCTGCTTTACCTCTAGGTACAATATCTTTACGAGTCATACTTGTTGGCACATTCCAAGGTGGATTAACCACAACGTTATTTAATGCGCTACTCATAATCGGTGTTTTTCTATCAGGACGACCGACAATAACTTTTGAATCAAGAATAAGCTCGTTATTGGCATAAAAATAGAGTGAAAAATCAGGAATGTTAACCCAAATTCCTGTATCTCCAATGGCAGGTGTCAGGCGAAGACGTTGAATATTTAATGCCATAATACTCGCACGTTGTGCCGGTGTCATATTTAACCACACTCGAGTTTGTCGCCCAATAATCCCATCAGGCTCTAACCCATGCGCAGTTTGAAATAATTTAACAGCCGCAACTAAAGGTGCATCATAAAGAGTTGTTGCTATTTCCTGCTCATTCGCATCTAGTTCAGGAATTAATTTTAAATTACGTAAAATCTGTCTTAGAGGGATAACTTCTTGTGATGATTGATTTGGCTTTAATGATGTTGTTCCTTGCATTTCTGGCCAAACAACTGAGCTATGTAACTGCTTACGCACTTCTTCTTTCATTAAGTTGTAATAAGGATGAGATGGTGCATAAGAAATAACAAAACTACCTAAGGTGTTATTTTGGATATTTTGCTGTAATTCTACGACTGATTTATCAGTGGGTGATGGTAATGTTTGCATCACATTACGATACAGTAAAGATATGCCTGATTTATTCACTTGCTCAACAAAACTGATATAGCCTAAAAAAGCATCTGATAAAATAAGATCACGCGCTTCTTTTGTTAATTCAGGCGTTCCTAATTGTGTTAACCATTGCCCAAATTGGGGCTGAATACCTGAAATAGCGACTTCAGCAATTTGTTGCTGTAATTGCTGTACTATTTTTTCATCTTGCCAGATTAATGCTAAGTTATTCGCTTGGTAAACTTTCACTAGCTGGGCTAAATATAACGGTTCATATCCTGTTGGGATCCACGATTGCAATTTTGTTCTTGCTTCTAACTCGGTCACTTGTGGAATATTCATTGCTACAATTGCAGGTTCTGGCATAGCTTCATTAGCTACAGGAACTAATGTCGTGTTTTCTGTTTCGGGTGCAGATAAAGTCACTGACTCTGTTTCTGTGGCCATTGCATAATGCCCAGAAAGGAGTGTACCTATAACAACTGAATATGCGATTGCTCTTTTAATTGGTTGATACGCCATAAATCCTCTACCCTCATTCCTTATTATTATTTTGGTATCCTAGAATATTAGATGAGCTTGGAGAAGAGTTTTATAGGAATAAACTAATATTTTTAAAGTTTTGTAAGCCCCTGATAGAAATTTGATTTTATCTCATCAAAAAAAGACTATTTAGTCTTTTTTATATTCAAAATATATAATTTAATTAAAGACACAATAAAAGAACAAAAAACAGACAAATTAAAAATAGACTATTAATGAATAATAAAGAATTGTGAATGGATAATAAGATTATTTAAATGGAAGGTATTTTAAAATAGAAAAAGGCGCAGTTTCCTACGCCTTACAAATAAAGGTAAACAAAGGGTAAAGATTAGTACTCTGAATTGATAACTACTTCTTCACCAAATTGACCTGCTTTTGGCAGTGGTTGGTAAGAAGAGTTAGCTGCACGCAGAATACGGATACCACGGATGTTCAGCTCATCTGCTGCTGCGATATCTGCATCAGCATCACCGTAGTAAATTTTCAGTTTATGATCACGCATCCAGCTTACTTTATTATTTGCGCCAGGTTGGTCACCAGCAAAAATAACAGGCTGCATTTTATCAGCAGGAATGTTTAAGCCTTCTTGTACATACTTGGTCACAGTCTCAGTTTTAGTCTGAGTACGACCAGTAATGAAATAAACAGTATCACCACGTTTTAAGTGCATTTGAACAAGATCGATACCGACTTGTTTAGGCATACTGAATTTATCCCACTCGTTATTCATTTTTTCCCAGAATTCTGGGTTTTTCAGGTAGCTGAAATCGTTTGGAGAATATTCCAGTTTACCGCGGTAAAAACCTGGACTTGAGAACAGAACGGTGTCATCAATATCAAAACCCACAGCCATTGGTGCTTGGCCTGCTAAGCTTTTCTCGATATCTGCAACAGAAACCCAGTTAATTGGTTGCTGTTGTGCAAGTTGTGCAACCGTAACACCAGGGCTTACCACTTCTGGCATATGAACTTTTGCCATTGCTGCGCCATTTAAGCTTAACGCCAAAGCAATTGCACTAAAAGCTAACGTGACTTTACGCATTCTCTTTCCTTTAAATTTTTATATTAATCACATACGGGAACAATCATAAACATCATGATTACATTTAAATGAGATATAGCGCACGTTATGCTATTTATAATTTCATTTTTTTGTTAATTTACTTTCATTTTTTGATCTATGTAACACTTTAAAAAAGAAGGCGCTATAAGCATAAGCCCGTAGCGCCCTTGTTCTTGCCCTTTGAGGCGAATAATGAAATAAAATTATTCTGTTATTTCAGCAACATTTGATGATGCAATTTTATCTTTTTCAGCCTGTTGACCAAAACCTTTTAATCCAACAACGTGTACATGCTCAGTACCATTGAACACTTTACGTACTAATTTATAGGTTGTTCCTTTTTCTGGGCTGATATTTTCTGGTGCTGCAATAATTAATTGCATATCAAGACGATCACAAAGCTCAAATAACGTTGCGATAGACTTCGCATCTAGACGTGCTGCTTCGTCGAGGAAGAGCAAACGACAAGGAGAAATATCTTTTCCTCTTAAACGTCGTGATTCTTCTTCCCAGCTCTGTACAACCATCACCAGAATTGACATCCCTGTACCAATTGCTTCACCAGTTGATAAAGCACCACTTTCTGCTTTTAACCAACCTTCTGGTCCACGATTAACCTCAACATCCATTTCAAGGTAATTACGGTAATCTAACAGCTCTTCACCCACAGTTTGTGGCATACGTTGACCAATATCCACTTGAGGGTTTAAACGCTGATAAAGTTTCGCCATTGCTTCGGAGAAAGTCAGGTTTTGGTTTTTAAATAGATCTTGATACTGGTTATCTTCTTCAGATAACACATCCAATAACACTTGGTGACTTTCACGGATATTGACATTGAGTCGGACACCACGCACCTGACCAAATGAAACCGCTTGCAAACCTTGGTTTAGCATACGAATACGGTTTTGCTCACGCTGAATAGTTTTACGAATAATATTCGCGACGCTTCGTGAACTAATCGCTAACTTTTGCTCACGGCTAGTTAACTCTTCAGTTAAGCGAGCAAGCTCGATTTCCATCTGTTCAATTGCATCAACCGGATCATCCGTTTTAATGATGTCTTGGCGAATACGTTCTCTTAAATGCTGGTATACCGCAATAAAGAACTGAACTTTACGATCGGGATATTTCGCATCTTCTGAGCGACGTAGCGCATCACGTAAATATTCATTATCAGCAACCGCTTGGCGTAATGCACCTAACGCTTTATCCGACATTGAACGTAATTCATCAGCAGAAAGATAAGCAAAGTCTCGACGATGTAAACGACGCTCCATTCCATTTTCTTTTACTAATCGCATAACCGCGCACCAACCCGCTTTTGCACTCACAACATGCTCACGAATTTGAACGTAGTCACGTTCCAGTTTACGAATTTTCTTGGTGAGATTATCTCGCTCAGCTTCACTTAGTGCGATATCTCGCTCAAGTTGGCTAATACGTGTACGGTTTGCACTTACTGCAGAATAGCGTTGATCGCGCAGTTCTTTGGCTCTGGCTTCTGCACCTATATCAATATGGATCCCTGTATCACGCATCTCTTGCTCAAGCTCTCTGAGTAATTCAGATTTAGTATCAAAGGAGCTTTTTAATGATGCGAGTACTTGATTAAATTGAGCACATTGCGCTTGTTGCTGACGATAAAGTTCTCTTGCTGTAGCGCGTTCTGTTTCAGCCATTTCTAAGCGGTGACGTAGCTTCTCGTTAAGATCACTATTTTCACTGACAATTTCAACGGCATCGCTATAACTAAAGTGAGGACGGCGCTGTACCACTTCCACCAGCAAGAAAGCTTGTTGCTGATAACGTTGCTGTTCTGCTTTTGCTTGTTCGTAATCTTGGGCTAATTGTTCATGCGCTTGTGGATCACTTTGCAAGATTGAAGCGATAGGCTCTAACGTTGCTAATGCTTTTTCATGACGTTGCAAGTGACGCATTGACTCTTCAGCGGCATACAGCTCTTCACGTAACTCTTCAACACGATCAATCAGTGTTTCATCCATCAAGATATTAACTTGAGGAATAAGTTTATTAAGAAGATTTAGAGATTCTTTAGCGCGCGCATAATGTTGACGCTGTTGCTGAGTACTCTCTTCGTATTGTGTTAATGCTCTTTCTAGCTCGTTACGTCTTTGGTTGAGTTGACGAATATCCTCTTCAGGATCCGCCTCAAATGCTACAGAAATATGTTGTCCCACAAACTGACTAAAGGCATGGTGAGCACGTTGGATCTTCTGTACATCAAAAGCTTGTGTCGCGTAAAGTTCAGAAAGCTCATCGCGCTGGCGAGATAAAATTTCTAACTGATTTTCACGCGCAGCTCGACCAAACAGTGGAATTTCAGGGTAGCGAGAATAACGCCATTGTCTATCAGAACTTTTAATAAGAACAGCTTTATCCATCTCTTGCGCATTAAATACACTGTCATCGAAAGATTGTGGATCACCTTCGATAAAATAGAGATCTTCAGGGCAATCATCTAGCGTTTCTAATTGCGCCTGAACTTGTGATAGATCTTGTACAACAATCGCATGACGTGCTGGACCATATAATGCAGAGAAATAAGGCGCATCATCTAACGTAATATCATCATAAATTTCTGATAATAAAACACCATTAAAGCGTTCAGCTAACGTAATTAATCGCCCATCTTCAGCACCACTTGGCTGACTTAAACGTTCAATTTGCGCTTCAGTCTGTTGTTTACGAGTTGCAGTTTCATCACGTAATACAGTGGCTTCACGCTCTTTTTCAAGTAACTGTTGCATATATTCTGTTACTTGATGACCGGTTTCAAAAGATTGACGAGTTTGCTCACATAATTGTGTTAACGCATCTTGTGCCGCAAGCCATGCAGGTGCTTGTTTTTTCAGTTTTTCAATTTGTTGTTTAAGTTGATCTAACTCTTGGCGCATTTGCATGCGCTGCTCGCCAGATTCATTAACGTAATCGCTAAGCTCTTCAATTTTTGCTTCTAATTCATCTTGAAGAATTAACAGATCATCAGGCTCCATCGATTTACCATGATGTTTGTTAAATTCTTCAAGTTGACGTTCTGCATTGTTTCGCTGATGTAAACGCTGTTCTAATTCAGCTAATTGCATACGAATAGGATGAACCCTATCCGCTTGATGTCGATGAGAAGACCACTCACGTAATGCCGTTTTTGCAGCATCCCATGCATTTTGACGTTCAACTTCACCAACAATTGAACTCACCAGTTTATAGGCTTGATCGAATTGTGTTTTCGCTGCTTCAGAAACATTAAGTTTCTGCTCCATAGAAAGTAATGAATGCGTAATGGTTTGAATTTTTGCTTGGATCCGTTCAGCCCATTGCTCTGCATTAGTTTCATCTAAATCCGTAATATCACATTGTGCTTTAGCACGTTCTAAAGCCTGCACAGCTTGGCGATATTGAATAGCTCGTGTTTGTTGTACGTCTAATGCTTGCTGATAGTCTGCTAACTGATTTTTCAGTTCATCGACTTCTTCTTCTGCCGCTTCTACACGTGCTTCAAGCTCTTCTTTCTTAGATGCGGCTTCTTCAACCACTTCGCTTTGTTCTTCTAAGCGAAAAGTTATCTCTTCAACATCAGCAACATAGCGGTCAATTTTCTCTTGTTGGCGAACTGCATTTTGTACTAAATTTAATCGGTCACTTGCCGCTTGATAATCCGCTTCAAGATCAGAAGATAATGCTTGTTGCTCTTCTAATTCTTTACCCATTTCAACAAAACGATACGCTTCACTATTAATGGATTTACGCTGGCTCCATAACTCACGGCGCACGGTTAAAGCTTCATCTAAATGAATTCGTCGTTCATTGGCATGACGCATATAGTCAGCAGCAACATAAGATGTCGCTTCTGTAATTAAGTGCTTAAATAAGTCACGATCAGATTGAGTGACACGAATGGCTTCAAGCGTCATTCGATTTTCACGCAATGCACCTTCCATATCTTGGAAAGCTTTTCTTACACCGCTATTCTCAGGCAGTAAATAATCACGTAAAGAGCGTGTAATCGCACTTGAAATACCGCCATACAATGAGGCTTCAATTAAACGATAGAATTTGGCGCGATCACTCGCTGAACGTAAACGTTTAGGAATAACCCCTAAATCAAACATCACCGCATGGAAATCAGTGATAGAGTTAAATTGTCTGAAAACAACCCCATCAATAGCTTCAACTTTTTCTTTTAATTCATTCAGCGGTAAAACACGAGCTTGGCGATCCGCAACAGCTTGAGTCAAAATTTCTGTTGGATTTTCTGCCATTGGCAGCCCTTGGATCATAAAGGGTTTGATATCAACTTTCTTATCACGCCCTGCAATTTGCTGTAAACGGACACCAACCACAGCACGTAAGTGACGCGAGTTAATCACATCCAATACGGCATAACACACACCAGGACGCAGTTTCCCGTATAGCCCTTTATCACGTGACCCGCTTGTCGATCCTGCTTCTGTGGTATTACGGAAATGAAGCAAAGTAAGATCAGGGATCATGGCTGTGATAAATGCAGCCATCGTGGTTGATTTACCCGCACCATTACCACCTGATAACGTAGTCACCAACTCATCTAAATCAAAAGTACGAGCAAAAAACCCATTCCAGTTGATAAGTGTTAATGAGCGAAATTTTCCCCGTTCAATCATTTATTTTCTCCCTCCGCATCATTTTCACTGGATTGTAATTGCTCATCTTCATTTTCTTCATCATCGTTGAGAGTTTCTGAGCTATCTTCAAGCGCCATTGCTTCACCATCACGGATCATTCGCATTTGAGCCTCAAGTGGAGAATCGCCACTACGCACATCGGCACCAAAGCGGAAAACAGATTCGGTAATAGAAAAACGTTGCATATCATTTAATAAGAATGAAATCATGCCTAAACGACGTAAACGATTTAGCGAAGTTCTCATCTTTTCTTGTAATTTTTGCAAATCAAGATCAGAACCTGTTGAGCGCTGATTCACTAAACGTAAAAGCTTGGTTTCATCTGCTAATGTTCTTAATTCATCGAACAGCTCTTGAACGGTGAATATTCCCTGATTCGCTAATCGTTCAGGACTAAGATAGAGATAGCAAAGAATTTTCCCCACCAACATATCCATTTCAGAGAGAACAGAGCGTGGAATAAGTGTGGTTGAGCGAGGCCGCAAA
This sequence comes from Proteus terrae subsp. cibarius, assembly GCF_011045835.1. Taxonomy (NCBI): domain Bacteria; kingdom Pseudomonadati; phylum Pseudomonadota; class Gammaproteobacteria; order Enterobacterales; family Morganellaceae; genus Proteus; species Proteus terrae. The sequence goes on along the minus strand of NZ_CP047349.1, from coordinate 1,287,735 downwards.
TAGAAGAAACCTTCTGGTGCACGAATTAATTCGACGTTATAACGCGCATAAAAGTCTGATAACTCATCTTGGAAATCCATCAAGAAAGCATGATTATCCAGAGAGTCTATACCGATATGTCGACCTGCACGTAACTGGCTATCCAGTTCAGGAAAAAGTGAGTTCGCTAATGCCTGCGCCAGTTTTGCTGGCATAAATTGTTCAGTATGTATCGATGACATGCGCTTGTACCTTAGCTCCATATTCGTTAATTTCTGACCATTTTGCAGGTAATCCTGCGAGCTCAGCTTTCGCCACACCTAATCGTACTGCTTGATCAATAACAATACGTGCAACATCGAAATGTTTCTGTTGCGGATAACGATTAAGGTATTCAACTAACACTGAACTGAGATCTAATGCTCGTTGTTCCAATTTGTAAGAAGCAAGCTCTTGCTCTACCCATTGCGCTATTTGTTCATTCACTTCACTGAACATTTGATATTCAAGCTCTTCAGGTAACTCACCCGTGACTTCTTCATCACGTAGAACCAGTTCTTCATCACGCATATCAAACAACCGATCAGCATTAGCGTAAGTTAATGCCCATGGGCTGTCGAAATAGTTTTGTACGGATTGACGTAAACGACGAGAGAAAATACGGTTTTTATCCATATCAATCGCTGTACGAATAAATTTATGGACATGTCTATCGTATCCAATCCATAAATCAATAGATTGCTGACCCCAACTAATAATGCGGTCTAACTTACTTTGAAGTTCAAATACTAATGTATCAATTTGCTCAACATGACCAGAATTCATGTTTGCTTCTTGAATACGTAAGAGATTCGCTTGAAGTTTATCACCAGCAGCTTCAAGGGTATCTTGTAGTTCTCTTAATGTACCCGAGGTTTCAGATAACAATTGTTCACAACTTGAAATGGCGGCTTGCCAGTCTTGGTTTAATAGCGCAGCAATATCTTCTTTTACTGTATTTTGTTGCTCATCCATGATCCGCTGAGACAAATCAATGCTATCGAAAATTTCTGCCACTGAATATTTTAAAGGCGCAAAAACGTTACGATGCCAATGATATTCATCACCACCATCTTCAGCGGAACTGGCTGCTGAATCCAACTCACCCGCCACAATGGAAAGTTGCATAGATAAGCGCAATGATGAAAATTCACGTTGGCGAATATAGTAATCACTAATTCCAATACCCAACGGGGTTAAACGGTATATTGCATTACCTTCTACCAATTCACTGGTAAAACGGTTAAAAAGTCGCTGCTTTACCATGTCATTAATGGCATTATTTGCACGAACTTGGATTGATTCTGCGGGTTGTTCGAAGCCTTTACATACTTCTCGAAAGGCATCAATTAACTCCCCTTCACTGATTTCGCCATCAAGGCGCTCGCTGTTTAATACAGCGACAGCCATCAAAAAAGCTAATCTTTCTGGTGGCAGTGAGATTGAGAAATCATTTTTTCTCGCCCAAGACACTAACTCAGGAACTGTCTGGGTAAAATCACTCATAGTACATCCTTAATTTACACGCTTTTGTGCCATGACATGAATGTAACGCCCCAGACTGATATAGGGCTCTTGCCGACAATATCGTTGCTCTAATGCAAGCAACGATGGAAAATCTTTATTTTGTAACTGACGACTTTGCAAATAATCATGGAAAACACGGACACCCGTTTTTCCTAATATTGTCATTGAAAACTCATCTAGCCATTGATAAACATCTTCGGGTTGCAATGGATTTTGAGGTGATAGCGATTTTTTTCTTCTACGCGGGATCTCAGGATTTGCCAGATGAAAATTCCCTAAAATCGCATTTCTCATGACAATGCCATTCGCATTGTAAAACATCAGCGATAAGATACCATTAGGTAACAACATATCGGTAAGAACATTTACGGCGTTTTTCTGATCCGTGATCCATTCCAATACTGCATGAAATAGAATTAAATCAACCCCTTCATCTATATGCTCTTTAATCTCTTGAGCAGCACAACAAATAAACGCCATGTTCTCGACAACACCCTCTTCAATCGCAGCCTCTTGTGCACGATTAAGCATCTCTTGTGATAAATCACATAAGATAATTTGGTGTCCTAATTTAGCAAGCTGACGAGAGAAATAACCTTCACCTCCACCTGCATCTAAAATACGCAAACTTCGACTAGGTAAGAGGGCCAATAATTGTTGTAAATCTTCCCAAATCACCGCTTGACGTATTTTACCCTTTGTTGTGCCATAGATATTGCGGGAGAATTTATCTGCAATATCGTCAAAATTACGATCTGACATTAAAACGCCTCATGATAACAACTTACTACTTGCGCTCTTTGCGTTCTGATAAATTCAAAAATATGAGACACTGTACATAAATAAAGACGGCAATTTTACCAGTGTTCTATGATACTGACTGTTTTCTCTCAAGAAATAAGTCATGAATCAGATTATTCGCAAAGCGCAGTATAAATATAACGCTTATTAATGAAAAAATTAACGTTCAAACGTTTATCGTTTTATAAATAATTAAACGGTTCTTTATTTCTATTGATGAAAACTTAGTGAAACGTTGTTGTGTTAGCTATTTTGACACAACGTCTTGGAATTCCCCTAGTTTTCACTAAGCTTTCACTATCAATTGCATGTATTTCACTCAATCTAGGATGATTTATGCTGTTTTTGCTCAAAAAATATGTTGCAGGCTTTCTGATGCCCTTGCCTTTGCTCTTATTAATCGCCTTTTTTGCATTAGCACTACTTTGGTTTACTCGTTGGCAAAAAACTGGAAAAAGCCTACTCACTGTTGTGCTTGTTCTGTTAACTATTTTAGGCATACAACCTGTTGCCGATACACTATTAATGCCTAGTGAAAAAGAGTATCAAGCTCGTTATGAATTACGAGAAAATTCGCAACAAGATGTGAACTACATTGTTGTTTTAGGTGGTGGATTTACTTATAACCCAGATTGGGCCCCCAGTTCTAATCTTCTTAATAATAGTTTATTTCGTGTTGCTGAAGGTGTAAGACTTTATTATCACAATCCTAATGCGATAATGATTTTTACAGGTGGTGCTGGTGTTAATCAAATAAGTAGTGCAGAAGTAGCAGCTCAGGTAGCACAATCTTTAGGTGTACCTGCTGAGAGAACTATCGCATTATCAACACCGAAAGATACTGAAGAAGAAGCCTATGAAGTTGATAAATTAATTGGTAAGAAACCATTTTTACTTGTGACGTCTGCCAATCATTTAGCACGCGCGGAACGTTTCTTTTTAGCCCGAGGCATGAAACCTATTGTTGCACCAGCTAACCAACTGGCTATCTCTTCACCATTACATCCTTGGGAAAAATATTTTCCTTCTGCGACTTATTTTCAACACAGTGAACGTGCATGGTATGAGTTTCTAGGGTCGGTGTGGCAATCAGTAAAACCAGCTGGCCAACCCGCAATTATTCCTGAAAATGAAAGTCATCAATCTGATAAAGAAGAAAACCAATAATTAGAAATATTTTTGCTAACTGATGCAAAAACGGCACTTAATTTAAGTGCCGTTGAAATTTATTTGTTACTGTTAAAAAATCAGAACTCTTGGTTAAGTGCTCGATATGCAGCTCTGGCGGCAACAAGATCATCTTGAGTATCTACACCCACACCCGGAACTTCTAATGCTTTTGCAACATGGATTTTTTCGCCATACCACAGCACTCGCAGTTGCTCTAACATTTCAATAGATTCTAATGGGCTTGGCTCCCAAGTAATATATCGACGAATAAAGCCTGCACGATAAGCATAAATCCCAATATGACGAAGATAATGCTCACCAATTTCATCATGTGATAAATTAAAACGGTCTCTTTCCCAAGGAATGGTTGCACGAGAAAAATAAAGTGCGAAACCTTTTGCATCCATCACGACTTTCACCGCATTAGGGTTAAAAGCTTCTTTTGAGTCAACAATAGGCACTGCTAATGTTGCCATTCCTGCACCACAACTCGCCAAATTTTCGGCTACTTGAGTAATAATCACAGGGGGAATAAGAGGCTCATCACCTTGTACGTTAACGATTATCTCATCATCCACAAATTTATATTTTTCAATGACTTCCGCTAAACGTTCTGTGCCCGAATGGTGATCTTCGCGAGTCATGCAGGCTTCTCCACCCGCATTTTCAACTGCTGCAACAACATCTAAATTATCGGTTGCAACAATGACACGGTTTGCACCAGAGCGCATAGCCTGTTCCATTACACGAACAATCATAGGTTTGCCATGAATATCCGCGAGGGGTTTACCCGGTAAACGGGTCGATGCATATCGACCAGGGATAATGACCGTGAACATGAAGTTACTTTTCCTCTTCTAGTGATAATTCTCTTGCTTCATTCTCTAGAAGAACGGGGATATTGTCACGAACAGGATAAGCTAAATGATCAATTTTGCAGATAAGCTCTGAATTTTCTTTATCAAAGATAAGTTTGCCGTGGCAAACTGGGCAAGCAATAATTTCGAGTAAGCGGTGATCCATTTTGTCCCTCTCAAGGGTTAATCATTTTATATGGCAAAAGGATATCATAAGGAATGATCAGCGTTAATACTCAAAACCTCTCGTTTAGTGATAATTCGAAAATTATTTTAGTTATTAATAAATTTATTATTTTCTCTTTTACTATAAGCAACAAAAAAGCCACATTAATGTGGCTTTTTATCGTTGAGTCTGCAACATCATTAATAAAGAATTACATTCAGCTTTTATTGATAATAATTTAACCTTTTCATTATCTTTATTGCATTCTAATTAACGAAACGACTCTTTTATATTACTTATCCGGCTTGGTGATAAACTATTGTCGCTTATCTACCTCAAATTAGGTATAAACGATAATTTAATCTTAATGCTAAACTATCGTTTTATCTACATATTTAACAAGGCTAAACCTTATTTAAAACCCGATAACATCAGCGGCTTCTAAACCTGCTGCTGTTCTGATAACAGAAAACTCAACATCTTGACCTTCTGTTAGTGCTTTATTTTTTGTATTGGCAATCGCTTTTTTATTGACATAAACTTCTTGTTCAATATCTCTTGCAACAATAAGACCATAACCTTTGTTATTGTCGAACCATTTTACGCGACCCATTCTTAATTGTAATGTCATGATAGATAAACTCCTTTTGTTCTTTGTATAGTTTTATTTTCCTATACAAATGCATCCTACTTTTTATTAAGTCTTCTTATATAAAAACCCCAATTAAATTCTGAACACATTAATTTAAGTAGTGCATTTTATTATTCGATATAAATGTTCAAAACCGTGATAGCTAAGCTTAATAAATATTATAAAGCTCAATAAATACTTACAGTATCAATATGACAAAAAGATGACATAATGATATTGGTTGCACACTGATAAAAAAGATAACCAAATATAGAGATAATTAGTCACCATCAGAAATTATTTTTATCATCCGTTGTGCACAAAAGCTGATGCTATTCACTGCACAAAATATTAACCCTACATTCAAGATCCACAAACTCTCCACACAAGGCTTTTGAGTAGATAGGGTAGTGGCGAATTAAATTGAACTACGACAAAAGCGATATGCGACTGTAGGTAGGTAATCTTCTATGTAACGCTATCCTGATTTCCACTATAAATATCATTGTTTCAGATCAGATACAAGTTTTTTTCGAGCCGTAAATTAAATTGCTAACTTGTTTTAGCACAGATTGACTATTTAATTCAGCGCTAACGGGTAAATACCACCAATTATCTTGAGCAAAATGCTGACATTTAACAGCATCCTTTTCTGTCATAATAAGAGGTTCTAAGTCAGGTGTTAAATCCTGTAATTCTTGAACACTGTAATCACTATGATCACTAAATGCTTTTGTTGTAATTAACTCTATCCCTTTTTCATGTAACGAGTTAAAAAACCTAGGAGGATGACCAATTCCAGCGATAGCAACAGCCTTTTTAATTTGCTGAACTGGTTTTTTTTCTCCTGTTTTAAGATTAACTGCAGTATCACCTTCCAGCACCATGCCAATCTCATTATTCTGGCTTATTCCACCATTCACGATAATTGCATCCACAGAATCTAATCGCCCTGCACGCTCTCGCATAGGACCTGCAGGTAGCCACCAACCATTGCCGAATCGACGTTGCCCATCAATGACAACAATTTCATAATCACGTTGTAATGCGTAATGCTGCAAACCATCATCAGTGATGATCACATCAAGCTCATGTTGAGCTAATAACGCTTTTACTGCATCTCGTCGATTAGGTGCAACTGCAACGGGAGCACCTGTTCGATGATAAATCAATACAGGCTCATCACCTGCCATGGCAGGTGTCGTATCTGATGACAAAAGTAATGGATAATGGTCTGATTTTCCGCCGTAACCACGAGAGACAACTCCTGGTTTAAACCCTTGTTGTATTAATTGCTCAACAAGCCATATCACAACAGGTGTTTTGCCATTCCCGCCTGCAGTTAAATTGCCAACAATCACAACTGGAATTGGGGCTTTCCATGATGCTAGCCATCCTTTCTGATATGCAAAACGCCTTAATAATGTAAGCGCGCCATACAACCATGAAAATGGAAGCAGTAGGATATAAAACCAAGATTTACCAGACCAAATCCGTTCAATCATTTGCCAAATTGCATCCTGTGAAGTTGTGCATAAATACCTTGTTTCTCAATCAAATCAAGGTGTGCGCCACGTTCAACAATTTCACCATCTTCAATAACTAATATTTCATCCGCTTTTTCAATAGTTGATAAACGGTGAGCAATCACTAAAGAGGTTCTGTTTTTCTGTAATTCATCAAGTGCTGACTGGATAGCACGCTCTGATTCTGTATCTAGCGCTGATGTAGCCTCATCAAGAATGAGGATTGGCGAATCTCGTAATAACGCTCTTGCAATTGCAATACGCTGACGTTGTCCACCTGAAAGTAATACACCATTTTCACCAATTTCAGTATCTAAGCCTTTATCCATTTTTTGGATAAAATCCATTGCATGTGCCATCTTCGCCGCTTTTTCAATATCTTCACGGGTATACTGATCTTCACATGCGTAGACAATATTATTTGCTACGGTTTCATTAAAAAGATGCACATTTTGAGAGACCAACGCGACTTGATTACGCAAAGATTTCAATGTGTATTCACGAATATCATGACCATTAATTAATATTTCACCTTCATTAATGTCATAAAAACGCGTGATCAGATTTGCAATCGTAGACTTACCAGAGCCTGAGCGTCCAACTAATGCAACAGTTTTACCTGCTGGAATGGTAAATGACATATTTTTCAGTGCTGGCGTATCTTTCGTGACATATTGGAAAGTCACATTACGGAATTCAATATCACCAGTTGGTTTTTTTAGTTCAAGCTTACCTGTGTCTTTTTCTTGCTCCATATCGAGGATAGTAAATAGCGTCTGACAAGCAGCCATACCACGCTGGAATTGAGCATTCACATTAGTCAGTGATTTCAATGGACGCATTAATGCAACCATTGAGGAGAATACAACAGTAATTGTACCTGCTGTTAATGTATCCATTATCTCAGGGAAACTCGCTGCATACAGAACAAATGCTAATGCAAGAGAAGCGATTATCTGAATAATAGGATCTGAAATTGATGATGCGACAACCATACGCATACCTTGACGGCGAATATGATTGCTTACATGGTTAAAGCGTTTATTTTCAACTTCTTGACCATTAAAAATCAGAACTTCTTTATGCCCTTTTAGCATTTGTTCTGCGCTAGTTGTCACTTGTCCCATGCTATTTTGGATACGCTTACTGATCGTTCTAAAACGAGTCGATACTATACGAATAACAACAGCAACAATAGGTGCGATAACGATAAGGATCAGGGATAATTGCCAGCTATAATAAAACATCAAACAAAATAGTCCGATGATATAGGCACCTTCACGTACAACGGTAATTAATGCGCCTGATGATGAAGAGGCAACTTGTTCTGAATCATATGTGATACGAGAGAGTAAAGTCCCTGTTGATTGCTGATCAAAAAAGCTCACCGGCATTCCCATAATATGAGAAAACAGTCGGCGACGCATATTCATTACAACTTTTCCAGAAACCCAAGAAAGACAGTAACTTGAAATAAAGTTAGATATACCACGCAGAGCTATCAGACCAATAACGGCAAAAGGCATCCATTTTAATACGTCATTACTGGCTTTACCAAAACCTTCATCAAGAAGTGGTTTTAATAAAGAAATCATAAATGCATCCACACCCGCATTGATGATTAATGCAATTGCAGCAGTGATTAAACCCGCTTTGAAAAGCCGGATCATTGGCCATAAGCGGCGGAATGTTTGCCACGTTGATAGATCTATATCATTCATATATATTACCAAACTTTTAATAATTAGCCGGTCATTCTACTCGGGAAACGTCAAAACACCAAACCACTGATGATACCAACGAGGCAAAATATCTCGCCTATAGGTAAATACATCAATATTATCTTGATTAAACTCGATAGAAACTTGCCCACTAATAGAGGTTGTTAGCCAATTAATAGCTTCTTTTTTATAACGATGATGTACTTTATCAGAAGGCAAACGCCAAGGGCTATAACGAGCGGCAGAAACAACTGAAAATTTTGGTGATACTGCTTGAATAAACATCAATGTGGATGATGTTTGACTACCATGATGAGGAACTTGTAAGACATCTGCTTTTAGTTGATCTTTTTTTACTCTTACCAATTGAGCTTCAGCTTCTTTTTCTATATCTCCAGTTAGTAGAATATTGTATTTCCCATCACTAACATTGATCACACAGGATTGATTATTTTTCGGGGAGAGTAATTTATCCAGTGGCCACAATGCATCAAATTGAAGCCCTTTCCACTGCCATGATTTATCACTTAAGCAAGGTAAATGCGAAGGTTCGTCAAAACTACTACGAATGCTTAAATTAGGATAAGTTTTTATTAAATCTTCCATTCCTCCTGTATGATCAAGATGATCATGACTAATGATCAATGCAACTGGCGTAAGTCGATGATGTCTTAAATAAGGAATGATGACACTCTTCGCAATCGAACCTCCATTTTTCCAACGCATTCCCGTGTCATAAATAACCGCTTCCCCTTCTTTTTCAAGAATAACTGCTAAGCCATGTCCAACATCTAACATAGATATTCGCCATTGGTAACGTGAAGAGGCAATGAATTCACCGTATAAAATAGTACCAATAGCCACAATGCAAATAAAATGATAACGCCACCATGACATTTTTATGATTAAAATAGTACCAATCCCAAAAAATCCTAATAATAAAGGAATGGCACCACTATTTTGCCAATATGGTAAAAATAAAGGAGCACGCCAAAAAGCAAGGTTAATAGAAAGATCAACCCAGTGCCAGATTATTGGTTGTAAAAATGAGAGAAAGAATGTCAATAATCCGAGCATTATTAATGGCACAGTAATAAAAGAAACAATAGGAACAGCCCATAAGTTAACGATAAAACTAAAAAAATTAGCGCCATTAAATAAATATAATTGGAATGGTAATAAAATAATTAATAAACCAAATTGTAAATGTACCAACCTTAAAATAAACCACCGTTTTTGATGGTTATATTTAGCTTTTAATGGGTACATCCAATACCAAAAGATAATGGCAAATACAGCAGAAAATGAAAGCCAAAAACTAGCTGAAAGTATAGAAAGAGGCTCAATAATAAGAATAAGTGCCGCACTCCAAAGTGCCCATTGCCAAGGTAAAAATAATCGACTCCCCCAATGTAAAATCACCCAAACAGTTAATCCAATAACAGCTCTTGTTGCTGGTATTCCCCAACCTGATAACGCAGTATAAAAAACACCACATAGCCAAGCTATAACTAATGGAAACCTTGGATTAATCCATCTGATAGGGAAAAAAAATTGAATACCTCTTGCAATAATCCAACCAAAAAAGGCTGCTAACCCTATATGTAAACCCGATATCACAATTAAATGGGCAATCCCTGTTTTCATATAGAGATCTTTTTTCTCAGGTTCAATATATCGCTTATCACCTAAGACTAAAGCAATAATTTCACCTTTATTTTTTGCTGTTTGCCAATGAGCGGTGATTTTCTGAATAAGTTGAGTACGTAGTGATATATCATCCCGGATAAACTTGGCTGTCATCACTTTACCCGTTAATGTTTCCTTCACAGAAACGGCATATTTTTGGCTATCAAACCCACCTTCATTTAAATAACTATGTACAGCTCTAAATTGAATCTTAAACTTCCAATATTGTCCTACAGCTATGTTTTTAGGCGGGCTTCGCCAATATACGTTTGCATACACAGATGATGAAAAGAGCGTCGTCTTCGTAATGGGTATTTTGATAATAATATTGCCATCTGTTAATTGACGATACTCCATAACCTTGGTTTCAAATGTTGCCATATTATCAGCAAACTGTTCTGTTCTCGTCATTAACGATGACGCAACCATATTTGAATAAACCCAGAAAAATAGAAATATCGCTGAAAAGCGACATAAGCAAAAAGGAATAAATAATAAAAATAGTGCAACAAGAATAATAATAGAATAAATAGTCTGACTAAAAAGCGTATATTGAACTAATAAAGGTAAGCAACCTAATATCATTGCCAAAGCTATATTGTCTAAAGTTAACTTCGTGAAATAGAGTCTTCGAAAATAGGCTGAATGAAAGCACCTCCGTTTTATTGATACCATCTTTAATTCAAAAAACTTTATCATTCGATTCAATAAAATCATTTCTAGCATCCTTGCCTACAATCATTCTTTAAATATCATGATGTTATTATTTAATTAAAGATAGGCTTTTAGGTCGTTTTTTAGTGATGCTTTATAAAAAGAAAAAGATCTCTTGTTACATACAATAATTTTTGAGAAGAAACTCGTAAAAAGCAAAACAACTAAGTGATATAGGTAATTAGATAGAGAAATTAAAATGAAAGCAGAATAAAGTAATAAAAAAGAAAGGTGCTAGTGAGACAAAATCAATAAAACGAATCGTTCAATCTAAGGTTGGGATTGAAGATGGAAGATGAAAAAAATTAGGGAGCAGAAAAATAAACTAAAAGTGATAATAATGGGTAATAAAAAACGGCACCTAAGTACCGTTTTTGAGAAAGTTAACTAACATCGTGCCATTTCGACAGGAGTTATTATTCCGTATAAATATTTACACGGTCACGTAACTCTTTACCTGGCTTAAAGTGTGGAACGTATTTACCTTCCAGCTCTACTTTATCACCAGTTTTCGGGTTACGACCCGTACGCGGCGCACGGTAGTGTAGAGAAAAACTGCCGAATCCGCGGACTTCGATACGCTCACCATCAGCTAAAGTATCAGCCATATGATCAAGCATTTCTTTTACAGCTTCTTCAACCGTCTTAGCCGAAAGATGAGATTGTAGGCCTGCAAGTCTCTCGATTAACTCAGACTTGGTCATATTACCTCCCTAAACTACCGATAAATAGGCAACGATTAACGTTGCCTTCCGTTAATAACTTAAATTATTCGCCTTTAGCTGCTTTGAAAGCTTCAGCCATAGCGTTATTTGAAAAACCAACTTCTTCTTTGTTGTTTACAGAAGCGATAGCGTCTTTCTCGTCTGCTTCGTCCTTAGCACGAACAGATAAGTTGATAACGCGGTTTTTACGGTCAACGCCAGTGTATTTAGCTTCTACAGCTTCGCCAACATTCAGAACCAGAGTTGCATCTTCAACGCGGTCACGTGAAGCTTCTGAAGCACGCAGGTAACCTTCAACACCGTCAGCTAATTCTACAGTTGCGCCTTTAGCGTCAACAGCAGTTACTTTACCAGAAACAATAGCACCTTTTTTGTGAGCAGACAGGTAATTATTGAATGGATCTTCTGATAATTGTTTAACGCCCAGTGAGATACGTTCACGTTCAGCATCAACTTGCAGAACTACAGCAGCGATTTCGTCGCCTTTTTTGTATTCACGAACTGCTTCTTCACCTGCAACATTCCAAGAAATGTCAGATAAATGAACCAGACCGTCGATACCGCCGTCTAAACCGATGAAGATACCGAAGTCAGTGATAGACTTGATTTTACCTTCAACACGGTCGTTCTTGTTGTGAGTTTCTGCAAACTGCTGCCATGGGTTAGATTTGCACTGTTTCAGACCCAGTGAAATACGACGACGTTCTTCATCGATGTCAAGAACCATAACTTCAACAACATCACCAACGTTAACAACTTTAGATGGGTGAATGTTTTTGTTAGTCCAATCCATTTCAGAAACGTGTACCAGACCTTCAACACCTTCTTCGATTTCTACGAAGCAACCGTAATCAGTCAGGTTAGTTACACGACCAGTCAGTTTAGTACCTTCTGGATAACGTTTAGCGATAGCTACCCATGGATCTTCGCCCAGTTGTTTCAGACCTAGTGATACGCGAGTACGTTCACGGTCGAATTTCAGGACTTTAACAGTGATTTCGTCGCCAACATTGACAATTTCGCTTGGGTGTTTAACACGTTTCCAAGCCATATCAGTGATGTGCAGTAAGCCGTCAACACCGCCCAGATCAACGAATGCACCGTAGTCAGTAAGGTTCTTAACGATACCTTTAACTTCCATGCCTTCTTGCAGGTTTTCTAATAACTGATCGCGTTCTGCGCTGTTTTCAGATTCGATAACCGCACGACGAGACACAACAACGTTGTTACGTTTTTGGTCTAATTTGATGACTTTGAACTCAAGCTCTTTGTTTTCCAGATGAGTTGTATCGCGAACTGGGCGAACGTCTACCAGTGAACCTGGTAAGAACGCACGAATGCCGTTCAGTTCAACAGTGAAACCACCTTTAACTTTACCGTTGATGATACCAACAACAGTTTCGTTTTCTTCGTAAGCTTTTTCCAGCATCAGCCACGCTTCGTGACGTTTAGCTTTCTCACGAGACAGAACGGTTTCACCGAAGCCATCTTCAACCGCGTCCAGAGCAACATCAATTTCGTCGCCCACTTGGATTTCTAATTCGCCTTGAGCGTTTTTGAATTGTTCTACAGGAATAGCAGATTCTGATTTCAGACCTGCATCAACCAGAACAACGTCTTTATCGATAGCAACTACAACGCCGCGAACGATAGCGCCAGGACGAGTTTCGATTGTTTTTAGGGATTCTTCAAAGAGTTGAGCAAAAGATTCTGTCATGTTAATGATCTTCAAGTAAATTTAATTAACGTCCATTTAGCATCCGGCCGAATGGGGTTGTTTCACATACCTCGTTACATCCTTTGTGACAAGGTCATCGGGCATTGTTGTGTTTTCATTAACACGTCAACCCGATTTTGATAATTACCTAGTATAAACGAAATAAAAATTAATTACGCTGATAATTGCAGATTTTTTTTAGCATAAGTCAACGATTTTTCAATGACTTCGTCGATAGACAAGCTTGTAGAATCGAGAATTAATGCATCTTTCGCCGCAACAAGTGGCGCAACAGCACGATTCCGGTCACGGTAATCGCGTTCTTTTATCTCGGATAAAAGGCGCTCAAAGTTAACATTAAAGCCCTTTTCCTGCAACTGTAACATGCGACGACGCGCGCGCTCTTCTGCACTCGCTTCTAAAAATATTTTCACTTGAGCATCAGGAAAAACGATTGTGCCCATATCTCGACCATCGGCAATTAAGCCCGGCGCTGTACGAAATGCACGCTGGCGACGCAATAATGCTTCTCTTACTCGAGGAAAAGTTGCAGCTTGTGATGCCGTATTCCCAACTGTTTCTGTTCGAATTTCTGTTGAAACATCTTCACCTTCTAGAATGACACTTAAGCCATTCTCATTAGGAATAAAACGCACATCCAAATTTGCCGCCAAAGGTACTAATGCATCTTCGGAAGTAATATCAACGTGATGATGTAAAGCTGCTAATGCCAATACACGATAAATAGCGCCAGAATCGAGTAAATGCCAGCCAAATGCTTGCGCTAATGCTTGGCATAATGTTCCTTTACCTGCTCCGCTAGGCCCATCAACAGTTATAACAGGGACGATAACCGCCATGAGTTTCTCCTTTTCGTGGGTACTGCATTTCTGTGTTTGTTGCTCTTATTACATTGATATAATAGGCATAGTATTCAAACAGAGAAAAACAGTATTAATATATGCGCGACATTATACGCATACAATGTATAGGAAGAAACAAGCAGATAAGCACTAAAGAGTCTTATTTAATATTATTTTTTGAGGTGGCGTATTTTTTAGAAAAATTAATCTAATTATAATAAAAAATCGGCAGTATTGTTCTCCCAAAGATTCAATACTGCCGATTTAACTGATTTAATTTTGACTCATTTTAATTAATGATTTTTACATTAATTATTACGTTGAGAAAGTGTTTCTAATTTCTCAAAATAATCAGGGAAGGTTTTTGCGGTACATCCCGGATCAAGAATAGTAATTGGTGTATCAGAAAGCGCTACCAGCGAAAAACACATCGCAATACGATGGTCGTTATAAGTTTCAATATCCGCAGTGGTTAACTGTTTTGGTGGTGTTACTTTTAAGTAGTCGTGCCCTTCTTCAACAATCGCCCCCACTTTTTGTAACTCTGCCGCCATTGCTGCTAATCGGTCAGTTTCTTTTACACGCCAGTTATAAATATTGCGGATAACCGTTTCGCCTTCAGCAAAAAGTGCCGTAGTAGCAATGGTCATTGCTGCATCAGGGATAGTATTCATATCCATATCAATGCCTTTTAACGTTCCACGCTCACACTCAATATAGTCCTCACCCCAGCGTACTTTTGCACCCATTTTTTCAAGTACAGAAGCAAAGTGAATATCTCCTTGTAAGCTATTTTTACCAATACCTGTAACACGTACCGTACCGCCTTTAATAGCAGCAGCAGCTAAAAAGTAAGATGCCGATGAAGCATCACCTTCTACAAGGTACTTTCCTGGTGATTGATATTGTTGGCCACCTTTTATAATAAAGCGCTGGTAGTCTTGGTTTTCAATTTTTCCACCAAAGGTATTAATTAATGCTAAGGTAATATCAATGTAAGGTTTTGATACTAATTCGCCTTTAATGGCGATAGTCGTATCTTGCTCTGCCAAAGGTGCCATCATTAATAAAGCAGTCAAAAACTGGCTAGAAACACTACCATCAACCTCAACATTGCCACCTAAAAAACCACCACTTAAGCGAATTGGTGGATAATCAGTCTGTTCAAGGTAGTCAATTTTTGCACCACCTTGGCGTAAAGCGTCAACTAAATGCCCAATTGGACGCTCTTTCATACGAGGTTCACCAGTAAGAACAATATCATGCTGACCGAGATTTAATGCAGCCGCTAATGGGCGCATTGCTGTACCAGCGTTACCTAAGAAGAGTTCTAATGGCGAATTTGTTTTAAATTCACTGCCTAGTCCTTCAATATCACATACCGTATTGTTATTTGATAATTGATATTGCACACCTAATGCTTTTAGTGCATTAAGCATATGACGAATATCATCACTATCTAATAAGTTAGTTAAACGAGTTTTACCTTTAGCTAAAGCCGCTAATAACAACGCACGGTTAGAGACACTTTTTGATCCTGGTAAATTAATAACACCTTCGATATGAGCGATAGGTTGTAATGTTAACGATTCCATAAACAGGTAAAAACTCCAATAAACAAGTAAATTAAGCGGGGGATGCTGTTTAATTAAATATAAAATTATTTAGGCACTTATATTTTTATTTATTATTCTGTACTTGGTAACTCAATTTTAATTATTAACATCTTAAAGATTGAATAATAAGAAAACCTGTATTTTAAGCAGGCTTTCTTATTCTAGTTCTAGATTTTATTTATTACGCATGGCGTCGTTCAAAATCAGCCATAAAGTCGACTAATGCTTGAACACCTTCCAATGGCATTGCGTTATAAATTGAAGCGCGCATACCACCTGATACACGGTGACCTTTTAATGCGACTAAACCTTGAGCTTCTGCCTCTTTTAAAAATACGGAATCCAGTTCAGGAGAAGACATTTGGAAAGGCACATTCATTAGTGAACGATTTTCTGTGGCAATACGGTTGATATAAAAATCACTATTATCAATTGCACTATAAAGAAGCGCTGCTTTTTCATAGTTACGTTTTGCCATCTCTTGTAAACCACCTTGCTCTTTCAGCCATTTAAAGACCATACCTGATAAATACCAAGCAAAGGTAGGTGGTGTATTAAACATGGAGTCATTTTCAGCAAGCACTGTGTAATCAAACACAGAAGGTGTTTCTTTGCGCGCTTTACCTAATAGATCTTCACGAATAATGACAATAGTTAACCCCGCAGGACCAATATTCTTTTGTGCACCCGCATAGATAACACCAAAACGGCTAACATCTATCGGTTGAGATAAAATCGAAGATGAGTAGTCAGCAATAACAATTTTGCTATCATCAAAATCTGGCTCTTCATGAATGGCAATACCATCAATGGTTTCATTTGGGCAATAATGCACATAAGCTGCATCAGCGCTTAATTGCCACTCTTTCATTGGTTTAACACCAATTTTGCCATCAACTTCTGTTTTAATTTTAATTATATTTGGCGAACAATATTTTTCAGCTTCTTCGGCTGCACTTTTTGCCCAATAACCACCATCAATATAATCAGCGCTTACTTTATCGCCTAATAAATTGAGAGGTAAAGCAGCAAAATGACCTCGAGCACCACCGTGACAAAAAAGAATTTTGTAGTTTTCTGGCACATTGAGAAGATCACGAAGATCTTGTTCTGCCTGATGAGCAACTTCAAGAAACTCTTTACTGCGGTGGCTAATTTCCATAACCGAACGCCCTAGTTCATGCCAGTTGCATAATTCTAATTCTGCACGACGAAGGACTTCTGCCGGTAACATAGCCGGACCTGCACTAAAGTTATATACCTGACTCATTCAAATTCACCCTATCTGAATATGTTTTTACAAAATGACCTTTATCGGTTGTATCATTCCCGTTAAATTGGCGCAATGATTATTGTGAACTAACGCATAATATGCAGAGCATAAAAATAATGGCTAGGAGTGTTTTATGTCGGGGAGTGTAAATAAAAAAGAAGAAGCAAGCTGGGGAATGCTTCTTCATGGAAAAAATAGTCTAAAATCGCTCGCTTTAGCAGGAGGTGTCGCATTACACGCAATTAATGTCTATATTACGATCACAACGCTACCTTCAATTGTACGTGATATCGGTGGGCTTAATTTATATGCATGGAACACCACTGTTTTTATTCTGGCGTCAATTCTCTCTTCTGCATTAACTTCACGATTACTGAGTGCATTCGCACCTCGCAATAGTTATCTTTTTGCCACTATTTGCTTTTTAGCAGGCTCTGTTATTTGTGCAACAGCACCTTCAATGCAGATATTACTTTTAGGGCGATTTATTCAAGGGGCTGGCGGAGGAATGTTGCTGGCACTTGCTTACTCTTTAGTCAGAGTCATGTTCCCTCAACCACTTTGGTCCAGAGCTATGGCGTTAATGTCTAGTATGTGGGGAATATCGACACTATTAGGCCCCGCATTAGGTGGAATATTTGCTGAATATGATGTTTGGCGTGGTGCATTTTGGTCTATTTTATTTGTAGGCATTCCTTACGCTATTTTATTATTTACTATTCTTCCTACCGAGAATAATACTGATAATATTGTCGCCAAAACGCCATTACCTTATCAACAGCTTATTTTATTAATGCTCGCTGTGTTATCTATTTCTATTGGTAGTCTTTATAACGTTATTTTATATAACACCTTATCCATTATATTTGCTGTGATCTTTATTTTACTGTTAGTCAATATTGATAAAAAATCAAATGATGGCTTATTTCCTAAAGGGACATTTTCTTTTTCTGCACCATTAGCACCAATATATCTCACTATGGCTTTATTAGGGATAAGTGTACAAACAGAAGTCTTTGTGCCCTACTTCTTGCAAATTATCCATAATATTACCCCTCTGCTTTCGGGTTATTTAGCTGCATTGGTGGGTGCGGGTTGGTCTTTCTCTGCCATTGTGTCTTCATCAAGAAAACAACATACTGCTCAAAAATTAATGCGTTTGGGTCCAATGATTAACTTTTCAGCCATTGTGATCCTTGGCTTATTTATCTCTAATGTTCTAACCATACCTTATGGGCAAATTATCATTATTTGTATAGCCTTATTTTTTACAGGTGCCGGTATTGGTATGGCGTGGCCTCATTATTTAACTCGTGTATTGCATGTTTCTCAAGGGCAAGAAGCTCAAAAAGCAGCAACATCTATTACCACAATCCAATTGTTTTCAACGGCTGTTGGTGCCTCTATTTCAGGAACGGTGGTTAATATGGCTGGGTTAACAGATCCGGGTGGCATGATAGGCGCTCAAAATGCGGCACATTGGCTCTTTATTGTTTTTGCAATAACGCCATTAATTGCTTTTTTTACCGCAAGAGTTGTTGTCTCTCGAGCCCAAACCAATTAGCCATTTCACTCTTTAAAAATAACAAAGCCTCATAAATGAGGCCTTGTTATTATTCAAACTCTTTTAAATTAATACTTTTCGAAATTCTCTTGGATCTTCGCAGGCTCTTGCGTTTGTGTTAAAGATAATTGTAACAACACTCTCGCTTTTTGTGGGTTTAAGCGCTCTGATGCAACAAAGCCATATTTTGCATCATCAACTTCACCATTTTGTGTAGTAAAGCCTACTGGTACACGGCTTGCACGCACAACAACCACACCTTTTTTAGCGCCATCAGCTAAAGTATCAAAAATATCAGTATATAAGTTACCATTACCAACACCTGCGCTGACAATACCTTTATAGCCATTATCAATAAAGGCTTTTGCTGGTAAATTAGAGGCATTGGAGTAATTATAAA
Source organism: Proteus terrae subsp. cibarius (assembly GCF_011045835.1). Taxonomy (NCBI): domain Bacteria; kingdom Pseudomonadati; phylum Pseudomonadota; class Gammaproteobacteria; order Enterobacterales; family Morganellaceae; genus Proteus; species Proteus terrae. Next base: position 1,268,757 of record NZ_CP047349.1, on the reverse strand, counting down.
CAATACCAACTTTTGGTAATTCAGTCAGTTTACTGACATCAAATACGGGTTTATCTGCTCGAGGTAATGCTGCAGTGTAGTAATGAACCTTACCATTATGCACATAACCTTGAGCACCAGCGTTAACGGGTTGGAATGCTTGAACTTCAGTCGTGTTCATTTTCACAACATCTTTACCACTGATAACCGCATTATTCATGGTTACTAATACACCACGATCTTCAGAGGCTTTATCACTCGCAATCACAACAGCATTAAATAAATTTAAAGGGCCTTCAGCACCTAATGCTGTTGCAGGACGCATTGCACCCACCATAACGACAGGTTTTTTACACGCAGTGGTTAAATCAAGAAAATAGGCTGTTTCTTCCATGGTATCTGTACCATGAGTAATCACAAAGCCGTCTGTTTTATCGCAGTCTGCATTAATTTTATTAGCCAGCTTAAGCCATACTTGGTCATTCATATCTTGAGAGCCGATATTCACGACTTGCTCGCCTTTTAAATTGGCAACTTTTTTAGCCTCAGGTACTGCATTAATCAATGTATCAATGCCTAATTTACCTGCTGTATAGCTTGATGTTGTTGCGGAATCGCCACCACCAGCAATTGTGCCACCTGTTGCTAAAATAGTGATATTAGGTAAGGCAAAAGCAGAACCACTGATTACAGCTAACAGGCTGGCGAGCAATGTTTTTTTCATCATCGAACTTATCCCTTATGAGTTTATAAATAAATCTAATTATGATGATTTAAAATTATTAATTCCGTGATAAATCGAACGAATTTATTAAAAAAACTCATATATAAAACAAATTATGAGTTATAAATATAGTTAGCCTTGGGTAAATGAGAGAAATTATTAGTGCATCACAGGGGATTTCAGTATCATGTGCCCCTAACTATCACCAGCAAAATATTGATGAAACCTGCCATGTCACAAACATTTATTCCTGGCAAAGATGCCGCACTGGAAGATTCTATCGCTAGCTTTCAGCAAAAATTAACCGACTTAGGATTTAACATTGAAGAAGCTTCATGGTTAAACCCTGTTCCTAACGTTTGGTCTGTTCATATTCGCGATAAAGATTGCCCTTTATGTTTTACCAACGGTAAAGGTGCCAGTAAAAAAGCAGCATTAGCTTCTGCATTAGGCGAATACTTTGAACGTCTCTCAACCAATTATTTCTTCTCTGATTTCTGGCTAGGTGCTGATATTGCAGAAGGTGAATTTGTTCATTATCCAAGTGAAAAGTGGTTCCCTCTAACAGAAGATGATTCTGTTCCTGCGGGCTTATTAGATGCACGTTTACGTGAATTTTATGATCCTGAAAGTGAGTTATGCGGTAGTGAGTTAGTTGATTTACAATCAAGTAATCATAATCGCGGAATTTGCGCACTACCATTTATACGTCAATCTGATGAAAAACCTGTTTATATTCCTGTAAACATTATTGCTAACTTATATGCATCTAATGGTATGTCAGCAGGAAATACAAAGAATGAAGCGCGTGTTCAAGGATTGTCTGAAGTTTTTGAACGCTATGTAAAAAATCGCATTATCACCGAAAGAATTAGCTTACCTGAAATTCCTAAAGAAGTTTTAGCTCGCTACCCTGCTGTTATTGAAGCGATTGATACATTAGAGCAAGAAGGTTTCCCAATCTTTAGCTTTGACGCATCTTTAGGGGGACAATTCCCTGTTATTTGTGTTGTGTTATTCAATCCACAAAATGGCACATGCTTTGCCTCTTTTGGTGCTCACCCTGATTTTGGTGTAGCTTTAGAGCGTACTGTCACAGAACTATTACAAGGCCGTAGTCTTAAAGATCTCGATGTCTTTAATCCGCCAAGTTTTGATGATGAAGAAGTCGGTGATCACACTAATCTTGAAACGCACTTTATTGATTCAAGTGGTTTAATTAGTTGGGATCTCTTTAAGAAAGATGCCGATTACACATTTGTTGATTGGAACTTTAGTGGTACGACAGAAGAAGAATTCCACACCTTAATGTCACTTTGCCAACAATGTGATGCAGAAGTCTACATCATGGACTACTCACACTTGAGTGTTTACGCTTGTCGTATTTTAGTACCTGGCTTATCAGATATTTATCCCGCTGAAGATCTACAGTTAGCCAATAACATTATGGGTGTACATTGGCGTGATACTATTCTTTCGTTACCAACAAGCGAAGGCACTAAAGAAGAGTACCTTTCTCTTATTGGTCAGTTTGATGAAGATGGCTTAGACGACTTTACACGTATCAGAGAGATGATTGGTATTGCTCCGGGTAAAGATAATGGTTGGAGCCATTTACGAGTAGGCGAATTAAAATCAATGTTAGCGCTTGCAGGTGGCGATCTTGATCAAGCGCTTGTTTGGGTTGAATGGACTCAAGATTTTAATGCTTCTTTATTTACACCTGAGCGTCAGAACTATTATCGCTGTTTACACAATCTCTTATTATTACAACAAGAGACTGAACGTGAACCAGCACAATATATGCACGCATTTTCTCGTATGTATGGCGAAAAAACATTACAAGCAGCCTTAAACGCAATGCAAGGTAAACAAGCATTTTACGGATTACAAACTATTGATCCTGATTTAGCTAATTTACCTATTCATCAGTCGCTACTTGCAGCCTATGAGAAATTACAGAAAGCAAAACGTCAATCGGCTAAATAAGCCTATTTTGTTTAAGGTTATTTATTAAATAATAACTAAATTTAACTGAATAATAAGCACGTATTTAAATTGAAACACTCTATTGAAAAGTAGAGTGTTTTATTTTGTTGAAAATAAATTTTTGACAATTTTGTCAACTTGACAAATATGCCATCCGACAAAATTGTCAAAATATGGCAAAATTGACGATTTTAGATATTTAATGCGACACTATAAATATATATTGAACTTTTGCACTAAGAATATAGCTTAAATACAGTTTAAATTGCTATTTGTTTAACCAGATCTCAAAAATTTAAAAACCTTATTTTTATAATGGATATATGTCTGGAGTAATCAATAAAGATTAACCACAAATAAAGTAATGTTTATATTTATGACAAAAGTAAATAAGGCGTTAAATTTGATTTTTAATTCTTAACATACGGGGTTTAAATAATACTTTATATTTACTTTTTACTTTATTTATCCAGCTAGTCTAAAATTTTTTGATAATTTTTAAAAAATTTTTTTATTTTATTAATCAAATAGTTATAGCTAAAATAGCGGGTTTTTACGCACTAAAAACAGGATTCTAATGAGCGACCATGATCCATATCAATTTTAGAAGTAAGCCCCTTTGCTACTATTATTGCGTGCTATAATTATTCCAACATATAAGAGAGTGTTAGTATGAAAGCTGACAGCCCTTTTAATTTATTATCACCTGCTGATATGGCAAAAGTTGCCGATGACGCATGTTGTTATAAAGCAAATAAACAGATCCCAATGACTTACTTATCTGCATTTACTGCGGGAATGTTTATATCAATTGCTTTTGTTTTTTATATTACTGCTACTACAGGTACCGCATCTGTTCCTTTTGGGCTGGCTAAATTAGTCGGTGGGATCTGCTTCTCTCTGGGGTTAATGCTCGTTGTCGTTTGTGGCGCGGACTTATTCACCTCAACTGTTCTTACTATTATACCTAAAGCAACCGGACGTATATCTTGGGGCAAAATGTTTGCTAACTGGATAAATGTCTATCTTGGCAACTTTGTTGGCGCACTCTTTTTTGTCGCCTTAATGTGGTTTGCTGGTCAACATATGGCAGCAAATGGGCTTTGGGGGTTGAATGTTTTACAAACTGCGCAACATAAACTAGAGCACACGTTTATTGAAGCAGTTTGTTTAGGTATTCTAGCTAACTTAATGGTTTGTCTTGCAGTATGGATGAGCTATGCAGGCCGTACGCTGATTGATAAGCTTTTTGCACTGATTTTACCTATCGGTATGTTCGTTGCTAGTGGTTTTGAGCACAGTATCGCTAACATGTTTCTTATTCCTTTAGGTATTGTTATTAAGAATTTTGCACCAGCAGAATTCTGGACTAAAGTAGGTGCATCATCCGAACAATTTTCAAATTTAACTGTATCAAATTTTCTCTCTAATAATTTATTACCTGTCACTATCGGTAACATTATTGGCGGAGCAGTCCTAGTCGGTCTGGTATACTGGTTAATGCATCTGCGCGGTGACAAACATTAATCCGTGCAGGTATGACTGATTTCTTAAGTTCCATTGTAAAAAGGTAGAAGTATCATGTCTGATTTAAATGAAAAATTTGCTGAAGCATGGAAAGGTTTTTCTGAAGGTGAATGGCAGAACGGTGTTAACGTTCGTGACTTTATTCAAAAAAACTACACTCCATATGAAGGCGACGAATCTTTCCTAGCAGGTTCCACTAAAGCAACTGATACACTTTGGGAACAAGTTATGGAAGGCATCAAAATCGAAAACCGCACGCATGCGCCGGTTGATTTTGATACTTCTGTTGCTTCAACTATCACATCTCACGATGCGGGTTACATCACTAAAGATTTAGAACAAATCGTAGGTTTACAGACTGATGCACCTCTGAAACGTGCGATCATCCCATTCGGTGGTATCCGTATGGTTGAAAGTTCTTGCCATGCTTACAACCGTGAGCTGGATCCAGAACTGAAAAAAATCTTTACTGATTACCGTAAAACTCACAACCAAGGCGTTTTCGATGTTTATACTCCAGACATCTTAAAATGCCGTAAATCTGGTATTTTAACAGGTTTACCAGATGCATATGGTCGTGGCCGTATCATCGGTGATTACCGTCGTGTAGCACTGTACGGTATTGAGTTCCTGCGTAAAGATAAATTTGCCCAATTCACCTCTTTACAAGAAAGAATGGAAAAAGGCGAAGATCTGGAAATGACTATCCAACTGCGTGAAGAAATCGCAGAGCAGCACGCTGCTTTAGGTCAAATCCAAGAAATGGCTGCGAAATACGGTTACGATATTTCTCGTCCAGCTCAAAACGCTAAAGAAGCAGTACAATGGACTTACTTCGGTTACTTAGCCGCCGTTAAATCTCAAAACGGTGCTGCAATGTCATTTGGTCGTGTATCTACTTTCTTAGATATCTACATCCAACGTGATATTGATGCAGGTTTACTGACAGAAGAACAAGCTCAGGAATTAATTGACCACTTAGTCATGAAATTACGTATGGTTCGTTTCTTACGTACTCCTGAATATGATGAGCTGTTCTCTGGTGACCCAATCTGGGCAACAGAATCTTTAGCAGGTATGGGTTTAGATGGCCGTACTCTGGTAACTAAGAATACTTTCCGTTTCTTAAATACCCTGTACACAATGGGTCCATCACCAGAACCAAACATGACCATCCTGTGGTCAGAACAACTGCCTATCAACTTTAAAAAATACGCAGCGAAAGTCTCAATCGATACTTCTTCAATCCAGTACGAAAATGATGACTTAATGCGTCCTGACTTCGACAGCGATGACTATGCAATCGCATGTTGTGTTAGCCCAATGGTTGTTGGTAAACAAATGCAGTTCTTCGGTGCTCGTGCAAACTTAGCGAAAACCTTACTGTATACCATCAATGGTGGTGTTGACGAAAAACTGAAAATCCAAGTAGGTCCAAAACATGCGCCAATCATGGATGAAGTATTAAACTTCGATACCGTGATGAACCAAATGGATCACTTTATGGATTGGTTAGCAACTCAGTACGTCACTGCGCTGAACGTTATCCACTATATGCACGATAAATACAGCTATGAAGCAGCTCTGATGGCACTTCATGACCGTGATGTATATCGTACAATGGCATGTGGTATCGCAGGTCTGTCTGTTGCTGCTGACTCACTGTCTGCAATCAAATATGCAAAAGTTTCTCCAATCCGTGATGAAAACGGCTTAGCGATTGACTTCAAAATTGACGGCGAATACCCACAATTCGGTAACAACGATTCTCGTGTAGATGACATCGCTTGTGACTTAGTTGAACGTTTCATGAAGAAAATTCAGAAACTGCGTACATACCGTAATGCGGTACCTACACAGTCAATCCTGACTATTACTTCAAACGTTGTTTACGGTAAGAAAACAGGTAACACTCCAGACGGTCGTCGTGCAGGCGCACCATTCGGACCAGGTGCTAACCCAATGCACGGTCGTGACCAAAAAGGTGCAGTAGCTTCTCTGACTTCTGTTGCGAAACTGCCATTTGCTTATGCAAAAGATGGTATTTCTTACACCTTCTCAATCGTACCTAATGCATTAGGTAAAGATGATGATGTTCGTAAAGCGAATCTTGCTGGTCTGATGGATGGTTACTTCCACCATGAAGCAGGCATCGAAGGTGGTCAACACCTGAACGTCAACGTGATGAACCGTGAAATGCTGTTAGAAGCAATGGAAGATCCTGAGAAATATCCTCAGTTAACTATCCGTGTTTCTGGTTATGCAGTTCGCTTTAACTCACTGACTAAAGAGCAACAGCAAGACGTTATCACCCGTACATTTACACAAACAATGTAATTAAGATAACTATATGCATTTATTTACTGAGAAAGTAGATAAAATCGCTTAGAATAAAGGCCCCTACTTCGGGGCCTTTTTATTAGACAGTTTTGGAGTAACCCTGTTATGTCCGTACTTGGTCGTATCCACTCATTTGAATCCTGCGGTACTGTTGACGGTCCCGGAATACGTTTCATTGTTTTCTTTCAAGGATGCCTAATGAGATGCCTCTATTGTCACAACCGTGACACATGGGATACTCATGGTGGGCAAATCGTCACAGTTGATGAACTAATGAAAGAGGCGGTTACCTATCGTCATTTTATGAATGCTTCTGGCGGCGGTGTTACTGCTTCAGGCGGCGAAGCAATTTTGCAAGCAGAGTTTGTACGTGATTGGTTCCGTGCTTGCCAGAAAGAAAATATCCATACCTGTTTAGATACTAACGGCTTTGTTCGTCGTTATGACCCTGTTATTGATGAATTAATGGATGCCACCGACTTAGTGATGCTCGACCTAAAACAAGTCAATGATGAGATCCATCAGAAACTGGTTGGTGTATCAAACCAGCGTACACTTGAATTCGCACGTTATTTAGCAAAACGAGGCCAAAAAACATGGGTTCGTTATGTGGTTGTGCCTGGTTGGTCTGATGATGATGATTCTGCTCATCGTTTAGGCGAGTTTATTAAAGATATGAAAAATATCGAGAAAGTAGAACTTCTTCCTTACCACGAACTCGGCAAACATAAATGGGTAGCTTTAGGAGAAGAATACAAACTCGATGGTATTCATCCACCGTCAAAAGAGACGATGGAAAATGTAAAATCAATTCTTGAGTCTTACGGCCATAAAGTCATGTATTAAGTTTTTCTATTTGAAATTAATTTAAGAAGCAGTGTTTTTAAGCACTGCTTTTTTATTTATAGAGTAAAACTATATTGATACAAGAAAGTTCTATTTTCATTTCACTTTGTTCTTTTCATTTTATGTATCTTATTCTTAAAAAGAATTTCTAAAAATAATGTACCTTTCATGAGATTAATGATTTTTGCGCTATTTTTTATTGTTAAAGATGAAATATATCAACAAACCTAAATCGCCTTTATAAGATTATCCTTAACCTATATTAGCTTTAATACAGTTGATTAATAACAAAACAAAAAGATATTATAGAGGGCTTATATTTATAAACAAAGATATCGGGATTAAGGTACAGGAAATGGAACAAGACAACAATTCATCGCTAACAGAGCCACAAGAGGTATTCACGCCTATTCCTCAAGCTCGAGGTGCCTCAGGTGGTGTTCGCTGGCTAGGACTGGGATGGGATTTAATAAAAGAACGTTTTTGGATGTGGATAGGCGTTATTATTATCTACTTTATTGTTAGCCTTATTATATCGACCATTCTTGGATTTATTCCGCTAATTGGTCCAATTATCTCACCTTTTGTTACTACTGTATTAGCTGCTGGTGTCGTCGCAATTGCTCACCAACAGTATGAAACTCAACGTATTGATGTTGATTCCTTATTTGTTGGTTTCTATAACAAACGTTATCTTAGTTTGATGGGGGCTTACGGTATTAGTTTTCTCATTTTACTTGTAGGCTTTATTCTTGCATTTATCGTCAGCAGTGCCGCCATGATGGATGTTTTTTATGCTATCAATAGCGATTATCCTGAAGAGATTATTGTTGAAATGTTGATGGATAACTCATCTGGATTTATATTATTTTTTGTTATTATTGCTATTTTTGGCACATTGAGTACAGCCGCCTATTGGTTTGTCCCGGCTCTTGTATTAGTCAACGGCTATAAAGCATTCCCTGCGGTTAAAGCAAGCCTTTCAGCCGTAAAAATAAATTTAGCGGGTGGGTTCTTCTTCTTTATTTTACTGTTCTTTATTATCGCTATTAGTGTTATTCCATTTGGTTTAGGGCTATTAATCACTGTTCCTCTTTCTTACACTGCAATGTATGGTTCTTATCGTGATATTTTTTATCACCATAATGTAAGTAGCCAAGGAAATAATGGTGGAATTGGTGGAAATGGTGGAAATGGTGGAAATGGAACAATTTCTCTTAATAAAACCGCTGAATCAAATATTGGTAAATTAGTAAGTTAATCTTCGATTTAATTCATTAAAACGAAGATTAACGTTTTTTAGCCTGCACTCCAACAGTTGATAAATAACTTTGGAGTGCATTATTTCCTTTATTTTAAAGAATCATTATCTCCAATGTAACGGTAAGATTTTATAAAATATATTTTTGAAGTGTTCTTTTCCATAATCACTCATCACTGAAAAAAGCATATCAGTACATTGAAACGCTTTATTTATTCCTAATAGTTTATTACCCCATTTATCAAAATTCCCTCCCATTAACTTTGGGTTTAACTCGTTGGCCTTATTCATTAAAGCATAAGCATACCTTCTTAATATTTCAGGTGAATTTAATTCCATGCCAAATACAGATTCTGATGAGTACTTAATAATTAAAATAGAAAGGCTTAATAAATACTGAGACTTCAGTTTATTATCTGCCGAAGTAATATTAAAAACTTCACAAAGCTTTTGATAATGTTCAATATTTAGAGAGTTTTTTTTAATCTCATTATCTGAAATGCTTAAAAATGGCATAAATATTTCAGCTAGATCTTTTTGTCTTTCGAAATCAATGAGCTTTGCATTAGATGAAGGGGGTATACCTATTAATGCGTAATGAAATTGATAATAAAATTTACTTGATTTAATTAATGATAACCATTTGTTAGATTCGATTTGATTGATTATTTTTTTATAACTATCTTCAAAAATAAGAAAATTAGGTACACTTTGGATCCCATATCTAGGGAACAACTCTAGATAGCTAAACAGCTCTTTATAATTAATTTTACTATATATCTGTAATTTATCTTCTATATAAAGATAAAACTTATTCCAACTCGAATTATTCTCCAGATTATTATTGAATAACATATTAACTATATTCTCGTGATCAATAATGATCTTTTTATTACTACCTATTAAGATATAATTGTAATTACTTTTATCACCCCAATCAACCGCTTTATCACCACAACCAAAAAAAATTGTTTTTGTAAAAGGTTGGATCTCTTCAAGATTAAGATATTTTATATACAATTCTCTTGCTCTATCTTTAATACTTGTATTTTCATGATAAAGTGATAATACCATTAACTTAATGAAGTGATGATTTTTATTTAACATAAAGCTTATTAGTTCATTATTATCAATTATATCTAAATAAAAAGATAAGAAATCTGGGGATAGTTTATCAATATAATTGCTATACTCATTGTTAAAATAAGAGGTATATAAAATTTCAGTAATAAATTTTTTAATAACATCATCTTTGCAAAAGTATTTATTAGAAAAAATATTATCTAATATTAAGCTTAGTGAGATCCCTACATTATTATAATTATTTGAAATAATATGATTAATTTTTAAAAGTAAATCTTTCATTAATGATGTTTTTATTTCAGTATATTTTTCATCTATAGAGCTAATAGTTTTAAATAGAGAACTAATGGTTTCAAATAGAGAATTTTTATTTTTTATTGAATTTAAAAAACTCATATCAAATTCTATGCTTGCATTATCAAGTTTTGCATTTTCAAAGTTAGCAGTTTTCACCTTAATTTTAGCACCACTTAAATTACTATCTATAAAACTCACATTCTCTATATTTTCACATTCTAAATTAGCGTTAGTTAAATCACAATGATTAAACGTTGAATTATTTATTGTTGAAGAATAAAAATCAGATTTAATTAAATTACAATCTTTGAATGTAAATTTACTTATATTACAGTTATAAAATTTTGAATTATATACATCTAGACCACTAATAATACCATCATTAATATCACACTTATGAAAATAACCATTATGAACCTTGTTATTTACAAATAAAAAATCCACTAAATTTTCATTTATAAAATTATTGATATCTTTATTCATAAAATTATAACTTACTCCTCTATTTTTATAATCCTCTATGATCTTTTCTTTTTGTTTTTTTTCTATTTGATTCATTACCAATGATTTCTTTAATTCAATTATACATTTATCTTTATAGGCATATCTTCTCTTAACTTCATTTAATTTTAAAAATAATGACTCATAGTTTTCAATTTTTTCTTGAATAAAAGAGATATCTTTAGAATTCTTCTGTAATTTTAATTCCTCATTTGTTAATTTTATGGTTAATATTTTATCAGCAAGACTAAAATTACGGATAGATGGACTCTTTTCTGCGAGTTCAACAGATAAAACGGCATTTTGTGTGATTTTAACTTTGAGATACGTAAATAAATCATTCATAATTACCACCAATTTAAACCATGAATCAATAAAGATATATACTTCTTTTAATTACTATATAATTAAAAAACTATAATTCATTATTTTTATAATTAACTAAATTTAATTTACTTACTATAATAAAATAACCAACTAAAATAATGGCTGATGAATTATAAATTTAAAAAAAGAACAGTTGATATCACCCTCTCCTGTTCTTTTTTATCGTGAATAGAGGCGTTATATTAACCCGCAAATGGGTCTTTATTGTTATAGGATTTGTTATAAAGCATATCAGATATTAAATAATTATAAATTTCATCAACAATTTCAATGCCTTCTTTCTCGCTTCTTTGCTCTTCTATTTGACTATTCTCACCAGGATAGAGAACTTTATCTACATTCGGTGCAGGTTTAATTGCATTTAATTCGCCCATAACCTGTGAGATATGTTCTCTAAATAGAGTAGCATCAGTAAAGAAAGCGGGATTAATCACAATATGCAATTGACCCAATTCTCGCCCTTGTGTTAAATCGTGATACATCGAACTGACATGTTTACCAAAAGGAAGCCCAAGTAAAACACCAGACAACACATCAACCATCATCATTAAGCCATAGCCTTTAGGGCCTGCAATAGGCAATAACCCTTTTACTGCAAAGGGATCGGTTGTAGATTTACCACTTTCATCAACAGCCCAAGTATCGGGAATATCGATATGGCGTGAACGCGCATCTAACACTTTACCCCATGCCTGCACGGTTGTTGCCATATCAAATGTAATATGTTTATCGCCTACTCCAGGAGCCGAAAAAGCGATAGGATTAGTGCCGTAATAAACTTCTGAGCCACCAAAAGGAACAACCATTGGATCAGATTGGCACAACGAAATACCTACCATACCCGCTTTTGATGCTTGTTCAACAAAGTAAGACAGTGCTCCACTATGACCAATTCGTCTTACACCAACAACAGCAACGCCCTTGTCTTGTGCCATTTTGATAGCACGTTCCATTGCATCTTTCGCTGCAACATGCCCTGCACCATTATCACCATCAAATACAGCGCTACAAGGTCCCGTTTCAGTATAAGTAAAATCAGGACGCTTATTCGTACCCCCCTTACTTATCCGCTCTGCATAATACTCTACACGTACTGCACCATGAGAATGAATACCTTTGGCATCAGCATGGACTAAGACATCAGCCACCGTATCCGCATGAGACTCACTTAATCCTGCATGATGTAATTTATTTTTTATTAATTGATGTAACTGCTGTTTAGAAACTATCATAGAATATGCTCTTTTGTAGGGTTCTAATGAAATAGAAACGTCATAACGTAACTGAGGTAAATTCGAGCGATAGGTATAATTTAGCAACATAAATTAGATATGCCGTGATCAGTTTAACCAACGTAGGATTGCGTTATATTTTTATTTAATCCTACTTTATTTAGTAAGAATTTTTTTATAATCATCTTTTTCTACATTTTATAACTATATTTAGATGACATTAAGAAGGCTAGAAAATCTTTTATTAAGAATAAATGGTGAAAACCTAGCTATCACTTTTTATTTAATTACAATATTATGCTCCCTTTTTATGTTAAAACATCCAAGTTCTTGTACATTCTTTTTGAAAAGTTAAATCTATTTCAGTAGTCTGTAGAAGAATTAAAGTTTTTGGAATAAATAAAATGATAAATAAAGAAATATTAAAAAACTTAAAGTACTTTGAAAAAACACCATTAATTCATTATATTAATTATTCTCTAACTGAAGAGGCAGAAAAGAATATATTAAATGGTTGGTTACCTTCATGTATGGAAGATAAATGGCTCTCTTATAGTATAGAAAATTGTATCTATGTTCACCGTAGTTGGAGTGGACATTTAATGTATAAATTTACTATTCATAATAAAACCATTGATTATATAGAAATTGCAATGGACGATTTTGTTAATATGGAAAACGAAAGAAAAATAGAGATATTTTTTTCTCTATTACCTTATTTATCTAAACCTCATTGAGATATTGTGCATTAAATAAAGATATACCTTTTAATTTCTTTCTATATCATTAAACAAAAACCCCCTGCCTAAGCAGAGGGTTAAATTATTAATACTCAATTAATTAGAGAATTATTAACCGATATATTCTAAACCGTTCATGTATGGACGTAACACTTCTGGAATTTCAATACGGCCATCAGCCATTTGATAGTTTTCCATAATTGCAACTAAAGTACGACCTACAGCTAAGCCAGAACCGTTTAATGTGTGAACTAATTGCGTTTTCTTGTCACCTTTAGCACGGAAACGCGCTTGCATACGACGAGCTTGGAAATCCCAGCAGTTAGAGCATGAAGAAATTTCACGGTAAGTATTTTGAGCCGGAACCCATACTTCTAAGTCATATGTTTTACGAGCGCCAAAACCGATATCACCAGTGCAAAGCACAACTTTACGATATGGCAGATTCAGTAGTTGCAGCACTTTCTCAGCATGGCCCGTTAGCTCTTCTAATGCTTCCATTGATTTTTCAGGATGAACGATTTGAACCAGCTCAACTTTATCAAATTGGTGCATACGAATAAGGCCACGAGTATCACGACCATAAGAGCCTGCTTCTGAACGGAAGCAAGGCGTATGCGCAGTCATTCGCAATGGTAGATCGTCTTCTTCAAGAATAACGTCTCTTACCATATTTGTCACAGGTACTTCCGCTGTTGGAATAAGCGCGTATTGGCTTTCTGCTTCTTCTTCTAACGGTTTAGTGTGAAATAAGTCTTCACTAAATTTAGGTAACTGACCTGTACCGTACAGCGTTGCGTGGTTAACCAAGTAAGGAACATACATTTCTTGGTAGCCGTGCTCTTCTGTATGCAGATTCAGCATAAATTGTGTGATAGCACGATGTAGACGTGCAATTTGACCTTTCATCACAACAAAACGTGAGCCGGTGATTTTCACCGCTGAAGCAAAATCTAAACCATCTGTTAGTTCACCTAAAGTCACATGATCTTTTAATTCAAAATCATAAGTCTTTGGTGTGCCCCAACGAGAAACTTCAACGTTTTCGCTGTCATCTTTGCCATTTGGAACAGCATCGTCTGGCATGTTTGGAATAGTTAAAACGTAATCACGAATTTCCGCTTGAAGCACTTCAAGTTCGGCTTTTGCAGCTTCAAGTTTTTCACCTAACAGGTTAACTTCTTGACGAAGTGGCTCAATATCTTCACCACGCGCTTTTGCCGCACCAATGGACTTCGATCGAGAATTACGTTCTGCTTGCAGGGATTCAGTTTCAACCTGTAACACCTTACGGCGTTCTTCTTGTTGACGGATTTTTTCCACATCGAGGGTGAACCCCCTGCGAGCCAGTTTTTCGGCGACCGCGTCTAGCTCATTACGCAGTAGATTTGGATCGAGCATGCTTATCCTGTGCTTATTGATAGATTAATAAAAACCTTCTCTCCTATCTTATAAAAAGATACCTGAGACAAGGCATAGTTAAGAAATTAATGATAATTTAATAACCTTACCGCATCTTTACATTTTGCGATAGCGTTTTGTAACACTATTTTGATCTTGTTGAGATAGCCAGTCTAATTTCTCTGCAACCTTGATCTCTAACCCTCTTTTTACTGGGTAATAGTACTGCGTATTTGCCATTTCTTTAGGGAAATAGACCTCTCCAGCAGCATAACCATTAGGCTCATCATGAGCATAACGATATTCAGCACCAAGCCCCATTTCTTTCATTAATTTTGTTGGTGCATTACGTAAATGCTCAGGTACATCATAATCTGGCTTACTTTTTGCATCGACAATAGCTGCTTTAAATGCGGTATAAACGGCATTACTTTTTGGTGCGCAAGCCAGATATACAATTGCTTGAGCAATAGCGCGCTCACCTTCTGCGGGACCCACTCGAGTAAAGCAATCCCATGCAGCAATTGCCACTTGCATAGCGCGAGGATCAGCATTTCCCACATCTTCTGACGCAATCGCCAATAACCGACGAGCCACATAAAGCGGATCGCCACCCGCTGTTATGATCCTTGCATACCAATAAAGAGCAGCATCAGGTGCAGATCCCCTGACTGACTTATGTAATGCAGAAATAAGATCGTAAAAGCGATCACCTTTATTATCAAAACGAGCACTACGTTCACCACTGATTTCTGTCAGTAATGCCGGCGTTAATACTCGTATTCCTTGATTATCAACCTCAGCAATATCCGCCATCATTTCAAGTAAATTTAATGAACGACGTGCATCACCATTAACCAGTTGTGCAATCATTTTGCGCGTATCATCTGGCAAGATAATATTACGCCCGCCTAAACCTCGTTCTGGATCGTCTAGCGCTTGTTGTAGCACTTGCTCAATATCAGCTTCGGTTAATGAACGTAATAGATAAACTCTTGCTCTGGATAGCAACGCGGAATTTAATTCAAAAGAGGGATTTTCTGTTGTTGCACCAATAAAAGTGATCGTACCGTCTTCAATATGAGGCAAAAAAGCATCTTGTTGACTCTTATTGAAACGGTGAACCTCATCAACAAACAAGATCGTTCTGCGCCCTGCATTGCGGTTTTGACGTGCAATTTCAATAGATTCTCTGATTTCTTTAATACCCGATGTCACCGCAGATAATCGTTCTATATCAGCTTGCGCGTACCGACCAATGATCTCAGCAAGGGTTGTTTTACCCGTGCCAGGAGGCCCCCATAAGATCATGGAATGCAATTGACCCGCTTTAATTGCTCGAGGTAATGGCTTACCTTCGGCAAGTAAATGAGTTTGTCCGATATATTGTTCCAACGTTTCAGGTCGCATTCTTGCGGCTAAAGGTTGAAACTCATTGCGTGAAAAATCGAGTGATAAATTACTCAAAATATCCTCACTGACGTTGGTCATCCACAGTCACACCCGCAGGAGGTGTAAAGCGAAACGCGGAAGCATCGATTGGCGCAGCAGTCTGTGCAGTCAATTGGTAATTACTGACTTGACCGTCTTGTTCTGTGGCAGCGAATTGCTGAATTTGTCCATTAGGTAATACAGTTATCGTAAAGTGTTTTAAGTTATTTTCTACTTTAGGAGTTAACTCAAAACGATCACCAGACTGTTTTACATCATAGTTTTGCCACTCTTTACTGTCATTACGGGCGATCAGCATAAAAGGCGTATTGGTTGTAGCACTTTCAAGCCAAGTTGCTGTGACTTGCTCGACAAAAGGGTTATAAAACCACAATGTTTTACCATCGGAGATTAGCGTACTCTCATCCGGAGCAGTCATTTGCCAATTAAACAAATCAGGGCGTTGTACTTTTAAACTTCCTTCCCCCTTTTGGATAAGTGAGCCTTCATTGCTGGTCACAGTTTGACTAAAGTTTGCTTGAAAACTATTTACTTTATTTAATCGTTGTTGCAAATCCTGGCGTGCATCAGCCCAAGCGGCTTGGCTACTTATTAATGTCATCGCACACACTGCAAATAATACTTTTTTCATTCTACAAGCCTCGGCATGAGATAACGCCGACATAATGTCGGCGTATAAATTATTGATGATGTTGTGCAGATTACCATGCTATCTCATTAGCTGATAACTGTGTTTTCAAGATATTACATATCTGAAGGTGGTGGTGAAAGTACATCACGAGTATTGTTGTGGTTTGGCGCACTCACAATACCTTGCATTTCCATCTGTTCCACAATTCTTGCCGCGCGGTTATAACCAATTCTAAATTGGCGTTGTACACCAGAAATAGAAACACGTTGTTTTTCAACTACAAATTCTACGGCTTGGTCAAACAAAGGATCAAGCTCTTCACCATCATCATATCCACCGCCACTATTGCCTTCACCTTCTTCGCTACATTTTGTAATGGCTTCAATATATTGAGGACGACCTCGAGCTTTCCAATCAGTTGCTACGGCATGGACTTCATCATCACTAACAAAAGCACCATGAACACGTTCAGGCACAAAGCCATTAGGTGCATAAAGCATATCACCCATGCCTAGTAATGACTCTGCACCACCTTGGTCTAAAATAGTTCGAGAGTCGATTTTACTCGATACAGTAAATGCGATACGGCTCGGAATATTAGCTTTAATTAAGCCTGTAATAATATCAACAGAAGGCCTTTGTGTCGCAAGCACAAGGTGAATACCCGCAGCACGTGCTTTTTGCGCTAAGCGAGCAATCAACTCTTCAACTTTTTTACCTGCTGTCATCATCAAATCAGCAAATTCATCAACGACAACAACAATATAAGGTTCTTTTTCTAACGTTGGTATTTCTGTTGCCATACTGTCGCTTGGTTTCCAGAATGGATCAGGAATAGGACGTGCCATTGCTTCAGCTTCTTTAATTTTTTCGTTATAACCTGCAAGATTACGCACACCTAATGCTGACATTAGTTTATAACGACGTTCCATTTCAGCCACACTCCAACGCAGAGCACTTGCGGCATCTTTCATATCAGTAACAACTTCAGTTAAAAGATGTGGAATACCTTCATAAACTGAAAGCTCAAGCATTTTAGGATCAATCATAATAAAGCGAACATCCTCTGGTTTCGCTTTATAGAGAATGCTGATGATCATCGCATTCACACCGACAGATTTACCTGACCCCGTTGTACCAGCAACAAGTAAGTGAGGCATTTTAGCTAGATTGGCAACAACTGGCTGACCGCCAATATCTTTACCTAAAACAACGGTTAATGGAGAACGGCTATCTCTGAATGCCTCGCTATCTAACAATTCACGCATATATACGGTTTGACGTTTTTTGTTAGGTAATTCCAGTCCTACATAAGGTTTCCCCGGAATAACTTCAACAATACGTACCGCAATAGCAGACAATGAACGCGCTAAGTCGCGCGATAAATTTGATATACGTGCGGCTTTTACACCCGGAGCAAGTTCAAGTTCAAAACGAGTGATAACAGGCCCCGGTGAAATACCAACAACCTTGGCTTTAACTCGGTAATCATTAAGACGTGCTTCAATAAGTTTACCAATACGCTCAAGCTCAAACATATCAACAGGTTCATCTTCTACTGGCGGTGTTGTTAGTAAATCCAGAGAAGGCATTGGTGTTGTTGGCTTTTGCAACGGCCTATCATTACGCATCAACAATGGATGAATTAAAGATTGTTGCTGTTGCTGTTGCTGTTGCTGTTGCTGTTGCTGTTGCTGTTGCTGTTGCTGTTGCTGTTGCTGTTGCTGTTGCTGTGCAAAATGCTGCGCCATATTAGACTGTGGCTCAATACGTGATTGAGGTGCAGCTTGTGGTGTAACAGGTTCAGAAACAATTGGTGTAAATACTGGCTCTATCGGATCTTCATCCAATAGATCATCAATTGGTGAGAATGCCTCTAATGCAGTGAGCTCTCTTTCTAGCTCAATTTTAGGGCTGTACTCTTCCTCTTCTTCATCTCGAGGTGAAATTTGTAAAAATGCATTGCTGGCTGGGTATTCAACTTTTTTCTCAATAGTTTGTGTCGGTTGCGCTGATTGTGAGGCAAACGAATGTTGAATATGAGGCTGATAACCCGTTGTTGCTTGCAATGAAGGCGCTGATGTTAATATTTGAGGTAAAACCTCATCTTCGTCATCATCTAACGAAACATCATCGCCATAACGATCCTGCAATTGTTGCTTAAATTGTGCTGCCAACTGTTGCTGATATTGCTCATCTTCATCAATATCGTTGTTATTTTCTTCTGTGGAAGAGAATGTATTCGCGGTAACTGTTGGCTCATCACGATATTCATCTTGTTGATGACCAAATGAAGATATTGGTGTTGTGATACTTGGCTGATGAGGCTCAATAATATCTTCAGGATCAGTACTATCGTTTTCACCATAACGTTCACGTTGCTGTTCGAGGAATTGCTGGCGCAACTCTTGTTCGAAATTTGCTTGTTCTTGAATATCAGCTAACTCATCTTCAGGTTCAGACTGAATAGCCTCTTCACGACGACGTAATTCAGCTTCGCGTTGTGAAGGAATATGAATGCCATAAAGCTCACGACGTGTAGGCAACCGCACTGGATTTGGGCGAGGTAATTCAGGGCCTAATCCTTGTTTAACTTGAGAACCATGGCTAACAAGAGCACTAGTCGTCACACCAGCTACCACCGTAGCTGCTTGTGTTAAAGAGTCTGTATCAGGTGCTAGCGAGAATGTAGGTTCAACTTCTTTGCCTGCTGGCATAAAACTATCTGTTGATACAGATGATGGCTGTGCCATAGGTTCATTTTCAACATATGGCATTACAGAAGGTGTACTTTCTTCTGGTATCGAGGAGAAAGCAGAACCCTGAGGAGCATTCACTTCTGATTGAGCTTCTTTTTTTAAAAATGCTTCTGGAATATCAAAACGATAATGTTCTGGTTCTTCTGTATGAGTTGGTTGCGAAACGGGTGCTGACACAAGAGGAGCTGGTTGCGGTTGCGTCAATGTTTGTACATGTTCATCTGCTATATCATTAGTTGCAGAGAAAGATGGCAAATCATCTTCTTGTTCTGCTTTAGGTTGTAATGCGTCTGTCTCTTGCTGACGAGCTAGTTCAAGTGCTGAAGGTGCAGAAAATAAAATATCATCACTCTCTTCTGTTCCTAATTCAGATTGCTGATTTTCTTTTTGATTTGAATTTTCAGCTATTTCTGTAGCAACATCTTGAGTGCCATCTTCCTCTTCTTCATCTGCGTAATCAGCTTCATTTTGGCCTCTATTGGTAATAAAACCAACACTTCCCAAAATAACGGCACCAATTTTTTCTGTGATTGTTAACCAAGACCAACCAGTAAACAGAGTAAAACCAATAGCCCAAACAGATAACAGGGCAAGAGTAGCGCCTAAAACATTAAACCACGGCAATAGAGCTTTGCTAAACAAGCTTCCAATTACACCACCAGAGCTGAAATTATAGATATCATCAAAATTAAGATCAGCTAATGCACAAGAGGTAAAGATCAGAGCCAAGGCACCAATCGTGCGAAGTGCAAGGGAAAAGAAGTCGGTGTATTCACGGTTTTGTTGGTAGCGTAGAGAATTCCAGCACCCAAAAACCACGACGACAGGAATTGCATAGGCAAGTAAACCAAATGCAGAAAATAGAATATCAGCTAACCATGCTCCGATACTGCCGCCTAAATTCTGGATAGGCTCATTCCAAGTGGTTTGTGACCAGCTAGGATCAGAGGGATGAAAGCTAAGTAATGAAACCATTAAAAAGACAGCGCCAATGCCGATAAGGATGAGAATAGCCTCCCAAATACGGCGACGGTTGCTTATCTTTGTTAAACGAATATTTTTATCTTCTGTATATTCCTGGCTCAAAGAGGGCTCTCCAGGTTTAACTTAGGGTGAATTAAAACGGAACAACGCTGAGATGTCCCAGCGTTGAAACTGTATGCATAAACAGGAGTGTACCTAAATTTTTCCTGTTTTGCACCAACCTATTAAGTTGGCTTAGCGAGTTTTAATTACAAGGCGGTTACTTTGTTTAACTTCTTCCATAACCACGTATGTACGTGTGTCATTAACACCCGGAAGACGTAACAGTGTTTCACCTAGTAATTTACGGTAAGCGGACATATCAGGTACACGAGTTTTCAACAGATAGTCAAAATCACCAGAAACTAAATGACATTCTTGGATTTCTTCAAGTTTCTGAACAGCCATATTGAATTGTTCAAAAACATCTGGTGCACCACGGTTTAGTGTGATTTCCACAAATACTAATAATGATGCATCTAAGTAATGTGGGTTTAACAGTGCTGTATAACCAGAAATAAATCCTTGGCGCTCTAAACGACGTACACGCTCTAAACAAGGCGTTGGTGATAAGCCTACACGTTTAGATAGCTCAACGTTTGAAATACGACCATCTTTTTGAAGCTCATTTAGAATATTCCGGTCTATTCTATCAAGATCTTTACCCGGACGTTTTTTATTATCAATCATCTCTATACTCTCTTTCTCTTACTTTATTTTCCTATACCCATACCTGTACACCATCAGCATCACTGTCGAAACTTCGGTATCAAACGGTCAGAGCAAACTACCAATCTATTTTCTTTTAATGCCAGATAAAAGTTCTATTTTATCTAAATACTCATTAGCAAATATCGTAAAGTAACTATCCTATACCCTGTCTGTCTAAAAAATATTACGTATAACATCCGAGGATAATTATCTTTAACAATCATGTTTTCGCAAATGTACAGCGGATTGTCAAAGCAAATGAGTAAAAATCAGAACAAGGCGCTATGTTATTCTCTATATACGCAAGATAAACATCAATTGTAAAGCAAAATGTTTCAGGTTAATTCGATGATGTTAGCCCAATATAACTCTATAATTATTAAACTATATTAGTATTAACTATTGCTAAAATAGCTAAAATATTATGTCTATTTCTCGTCATTGGCTTTTTTTAACGTCTTATTTCTCCTACAATCCCTCAATTCGCATCACGCCTAATCAGAGATGAGGTACACATGAGCACCATCAAACATAGCAAACTTATTATTTTAGGTTCAGGCCCTGCGGGTTATACCGCCGCCGTTTATGCTGCAAGAGCAAACTTAGAACCAGTACTGATTACGGGTGTTGAAAAAGGCGGTCAGCTGACAACAACAACAGAAGTCGAAAACTGGCCCGGAGACCCTGAGGGGCTAACAGGTCCTGGCTTAATGGACCGCATGTTTCAGCACGCTGAGAAATTTAATACAGAGATTATCTCTGACCATATTAATAAAGTCGATCTGAAAAACCGCCCATTCCGCCTATTTGGTGATGAACAAGAATACACTTGTGACGCATTAATTATCGCAACGGGTGCTTCTGCACGCTATATCGGTTTACCTTCAGAAGAATCTTTTAAAGGCCGAGGCGTTTCTGCTTGTGCAACCTGTGATGGTTTTTTCTATCGTAACCAAAAAGTTGCCGTTGTCGGTGGCGGAAATACGGCTGTAGAAGAAGCTCTTTATTTATCTAATATTGCATCAGAAGTTCATCTGATCCACCGTCGTGATTCTTTCCGTTCTGAAAAGATCTTAATTAACCGTTTAATGGATAAAGTAAACAGTGGCAATATTATTTTGCATACTGATCGTACCTTAGACGAAGTTCTTGGCGATGATATGGGTGTAACGAAAGTTCGCTTAAAAGACACTAAGAGTGATAAAACCGAAGAATTAGATGTTATGGGCGTCTTTATTGCGATTGGACATAGCCCTAACACCGCTATTTTTGACGGTCAATTAGAATTAGACAACGGTTACATCAAAGTACAATCAGGTACTCAAGGTAATGCAACACAAACCTCTATCGAGGGTGTTTTTGCAGCTGGTGACGTAATGGATCACATTTATCGTCAAGCAATTACCTCTGCTGGCACAGGCTGTATGGCTGCTTTAGATGCAGAACGTTACTTAGACGCACTAAAATCCAACTAAAATCATCACTTCCTTTCAAGGCGCTATTTCAGTAGCGCCTTTTACCATGTAACATACTAGCCTGGTTGCCAAAGCGTATAACTACTTACCCTTGGCCTTTCTGATACTTTGTATCTCACCTGCAGATTTGAATCTTTTCTTATGGATAAAACTAAACAAAGTGAATTGGTTCGATGGCTGAAACAGCAAAGTGCTCCAGCCCGTAGATGGCTACGGCTATCAATGATCCTAGGTGTTGTAAGCGGTTTATTAATTATTGCGCAAGCATGGTTATTAGCTGTTTTACTTCAAGCATTTATCATGGACAGTCTAAGTCGTGATACGCATATACCTACCTTTCTCACCCTTATTGGTATTTTTATCTTACGAGCTGTGGTGATGGCAATACGAGAGCGTGTAGGTTATCGCTGTGGTATGGCGGTCAGGCAACAAATTCGTAAAATTGTTCTTGATAGACTTGAAGAGCTAGGACCTGTTTGGGTTAAAGGTAAACCTGCGGGGAATTGGGCAACAATTATTCTAGAACAAATAGAAGATATGCAAGATTACTATGCGCGTTATATTCCGCAAATGTATCTTGCCACTATTGTGCCTATTCTTATCCTTATCACCATCTTCCCTGTTAACTGGGCTGCTGGCTTGATCCTATTTTTCACCGCCCCACTGATCCCGTTATTTATGGCATTAGTTGGATTAGGTGCAGCAGATGCTAACCGTAGAAATTTTCTCGCATTAGGTCGTTTAAGTGGTAATTTCCTCGATAGATTAAGAGGATTAGATACATTACGGTTATTTAACCGTGGTAATGCAGAAGTTAAACAGATTACTGAAGCAACAGAAGATTTCCGTAAACGAACAATGGAAGTGCTAAGAATGGCCTTCCTTTCATCAGGTGTATTGGAATTCTTTACCGCTGTTTCCATCGCAGTTGTGGCGGTTTACTTTGGTTTTTCTTACTTAGGTGAGCTTAATTTCGGTAGTTATGGTTTAGGTGTTACCCTTTTCTCAGGCTTTTTGGCGTTGATCTTAGCCCCTGAATTTTTCCAACCGTTGCGTGATTTAGGAACGTACTATCATGCAAAAGCACAAGCGATTGGTGCGGCTGAATCTTTGGTTGAATTTTTAGAAGCCGAAGGTGAAAAGCCACAATTCATAGGCAATGAGCGTATCAATGCAACAGACAGTATCGAGATAACAGCCCATGAGCTAGAAATTCTATCTCATCAAGGTGTCAAACTGGCGGGCCCATTAAACTTTACCATTAATCCTAATCAGCGAATTGCGATTGTGGGTCTTAGTGGTGCAGGTAAAAGCTCGTTGTTAAATGCACTACTCGGTTTTTTACCTTATCGTGGCTCATTAAAAGTTAATGGTATTGAATTAACACAGCTCTCCCCTGAAGCTTGGCGTCAATGTTTAAGCTGGGTTGGTCAAAATCCTAATTTACCAGAACAAACCTTGCTGGATAATATTCGCTTAAGCAATCCTAATGCCAGCGATGAACAAATCAATCTTGCCATTGAAAAAGCCTATGTCAGCGATTTTATTAATGAATTACCTGACGGCTTAAATACGATTATTGGCGATAGTGCTGCACGCCTTTCTGTTGGTCAGGCTCAGCGTATTGCTGTTGCTCGTGCTTTATTGTCACCTTGTCAATTTTTGTTATTAGATGAGCCTGCAGCAAGCCTTGATTCTCATAGCGAACAACGTGTGATGCATGCGCTTAATAATGCCTCATTAAATCAAACGACCTTGCTTATTACTCATCTACTTGAAGAGACTTTAGGTTATGACCAAATTTGGGTGATGGAAAAAGGCCAAATTATTGAAACTGGTACTTATGCATCGTTAAGCCAACAGAATGGCGCTTTTGCTCGCCTTCTTGCTCATCGTAAAGAGGAACTTTAATCATGAGAGTATTGCTTCCTTTTCTCGCACTCTATCGCCGTCACTGGTTTATGTTATTGCTAGGGATTATTCTTGCTATTCTGACTTTACTGGCGAGTATTGGTCTTTTAACACTATCAGGCTGGTTTTTAGCGGGTACATCTCTTGCTGGTTTTGCCGGCATTTATAGCTTTAACTATATGCTACCTGCGGCAGGTGTTCGAGGTGCGGCAATTTTTCGTACTGCGGGTCGTTATTTTGAAAGGCTTGTCAGTCATGACGCCACGTTTCGCGTATTATCACACTTGCGCGTATTCACCTTTAAAAAGATCCTCCCTCTTTCACCGGGTGGAATAGCTCGTTTTCGTCAAGGTGAGTTGCTTAACCGCTTAGTTGCTGATGTTGAAACGCTAGATCACCTTTATATTCGCGTTATCTCCCCTATCATTGCCGCTTTTGTTGTCATTATGACAATTATGTTTGGCCTTGGTTTAATTGATGCTCGTTTGGCCAATACGCTAGGTGGCATTATGCTTACCTTGCTGATTGTTTTACCTTTCGTATTCTATTATGCAGGTAAACCTATTGGACGAGATCTTACTGATTTACGAGGCCAATACCGCACAGTGTTAACCAGCATGTTGCAAGGACAAGCTGAGCTAACTGTTTTTGGCGCATTACCTCGTTTTAGACAAAATTTAGCGCAACTTGAAGCTAAATGGCTACGCAGACAAGCACAACAGGCAAACTTAACAGGTTTATCACAATCATTGATGATCCTCGCATCAGGACTAACAGCGACATTAATTTTATGGCTAGCAGCTGACGGTATCGACAATAGCTTTATGCCTGAAGCGTTAATTGCCTTATTTACATTTTGTGCATTGGCAGCATTTGAGTCATTAGCCCCTGTTACTGTTGCTTTCCAGCATTTAGGACAAGTAATGACATCAGCAACACGTATTTCTCATTTAATTGAGCAAAAACTTGATGTCACTTTTCCTGAAAAAGGGGGAGAAACAAACAATAGCGCTACACTGATAATGCACAATATTTGCTTTACTTATCCAAACCAGCCAATGCAAGTCATCAATCACGTTGATTTAACGATTGAAGCAGGACAACACATTGCCCTATTAGGGAAAACAGGTTGTGGTAAATCGACACTATTGCAGTTGATCAATCGCGCTTTTGATCCAACTCACGGCACAATCAGCTTAAATAATTTACCTATTGCTGATTATGATGAAGAGACATTACGCTCAATGATGTCCGTTGTTCCTCAACGCGTTCATGTCTTTAGCCATACATTAAGAGAAAATTTATTGATGGCAAAAGAACAGGCAACAGATGAAGAGCTTAAACATGTTCTTCAGCAAGTCGGTCTTGGGCAACTACTTGAAAATGATGAAGGCTTAAATGCATGGATGGGTGATGGTGGTAGACAGCTCTCTGGTGGCGAGCAGCGACGTTTAGGACTTGCAAGAGCCCTACTCCACAATGCACCTCTTGTATTGCTTGATGAGCCAACAGAAGGCCTTGATGCCGATACAGAACAGCAGATCCTCGCACTCTTGCATCAGCATTGCCAAGGTAAAGCTGTATTAATGATCACTCACAGACTTCACGGTTTAGATAAAATGGATAAAATCTGCGTTATGGATGGCGGAAAAATCGTTGAAACAGGCACTCATGCTTCGTTGTTACAACAACAGGGGCATTATGCTAAATTTCATCAAAGACAGGCTCTATTAACACCAGCTCACGAGGCATAATATGCCGTTGTTTCAATTAGATGATTGTGATTTGGATTTTCCAGAGCCTCATTTAGCTTTAAAAGAGCCCAACGGCTTATTAGCGATAGGGGGAGAAATCTCCCTTTCGCGATTACGTGTTGCGTATCAATCGGGTATTTTTCCTTGGTACTTCCCTAATGAAGAACCATTATGGTGGTCACCCGATCCAAGAGCCATTTTACCCGCTGGTGATTTGCATATTGGGCGTAGTTTACGTAAATTTATTCGTCACCAGCCTTATAAAATTACACTTAATCATGCCTTTGCTTCAGTGATTGAGGCGTGTTCTGTACGTGAAGAAGGAACATGGATAGGCCCTGATATAAAAGCAGGTTATGAAGCTCTCCATCAACAAGGTGAAGCCCACTCTGTTGAGGTTTGGGAAGATGATGAGCTCGTTGGAGGGTTATATGGAGTAAATATGGGTGCTGTTTTTTGTGGCGAGTCTATGTTTAGCCGTAGGGATAACGCCTCTAAATGTGCCTTTATTGCTTTTTATAACCATTTTCTTCGTTATGGGGGTCAACTATTTGATTGTCAGGTGCTAAACTCTCATACTGCCTCGTTAGGTGCCTCTGAGATTTCACGTGAACATTATTTAATTGCGTTATCTCGTTGGAAAAAAGTGATTATTGATAAAAAGTGTTGGTATCAGCAATCGTTGGAATTATAATCACTGCTTGTTTTTGTAAAGCCCTTCTTATTTAAGACAGAATTAAGAATGTCATTCTGTTATTTATGCAAAAAGGTTTATACAAAAATTTTATCTTACACACCCATTATGTGGTTAGGGTGCTGTTATTTTATTGCTACAAATACCACAAAATAAAGAATTACAACTTCTGTTATTACTTTTACTTTAGCAAAGTAAAACGCAAGTTGCGGTAAGGATGTTAAATACAATAGCAAGGTGTACACCATTGCTATCCAATAACATTCCTTTACATAGGACAATATTTTCGGCATTATCTTGCCGTTTAAAAAATATGGTTATTAAAACTTAGAGGATTAGATGGCCAAAGAAGACAACATTGAAATGCAAGGCACAGTACTGGATACTCTGCCAAACACGATGTTCCGCGTAGAATTAGAAAACGGACACGTCGTTACCGCTCATATCTCAGGAAAAATGCGTAAAAACTATATTCGTATCCTGACAGGCGACAAGGTTACCGTTGAGCTGACCCCATATGACCTGAGCAAAGGCCGTATCATCTTCCGTAGCCGTTGATCCCAATCTGTTCTCTCCCGTTATTGTCATATAACGGGTGAAAAAAACACCACAGGCAAGGCATTTATTGATGCTCACCTGTGGTGTATGCTTTTATAGCTTAGTGAAATTAACCGCTATCCTTAGATAACGGCATCTTCATTCTTGGCCAATTTTTCTTGGCTAACAAACTCATAATTCAATTTGCCTGCCAGTTTATCTAGTGTCACAGAAACCGATCCACCATTAACAAGAGAACCGAATAAAATCTCATTAGCTAATGGTTTTTTCAAGTTTTCTTGAATAACACGCGCCATTGGTCTTGCACCCATCGCTCTATCATAGCCTTTATCACACAACCATTGGCGTGCTTCTTGGCTCACTTCTAGCGATACCCCTTTATCATCTAACTGCACTTGTAGTTCGACAATAAATTTATCCACCACCATAGAGATAATTTCTGGCGATAATGCATTAAACCAAATAATACTATCTAAACGATTACGGAATTCAGGTGAGAAGGCTTTTTTGATTTCAACCATCGCATCAGTGCTGTTATCTTGCTCTGTAAACCCTATTGATTTACGTTGTGTTTCACGCACACCTGCATTGGTTGTCATCACTAAAATGACATTACGGAAATCTGCTTTACGACCATTGTTATCCGTTAATGTACCGTTATCCATTACCTGTAACAGGATATTGAACACATCCGGATGTGCTTTCTCAATTTCATCAAGTAA
This sequence comes from Proteus terrae subsp. cibarius, assembly GCF_011045835.1. NCBI lineage: Bacteria > Pseudomonadati > Pseudomonadota > Gammaproteobacteria > Enterobacterales > Morganellaceae > Proteus > Proteus terrae. The sequence goes on along the minus strand of NZ_CP047349.1, from coordinate 1,240,760 downwards.
CACTACGGAATATGGATTTTTAATGACAGCGTCTGTTAATAATCCCCCTTGATCAAAACCAACATAACCAGGAGGAGCACCAATTAAACGGCTGACCGTATGTCTTTCCATATATTCAGACATATCAAAGCGTAGCAACTTCACATTTAATGCTTTAGCTAGCTGTACAGTGACTTCCGTTTTACCTACCCCAGTAGGGCCTGCAAATAAGAATGAACCCACCGGTTTATTATCTTGGCTTAATCCTGCTCGACTCATCTTTATCGATTCAGACAAGGCATGGATCGCTTGATCCTGACCGAATACCAACATTTTTAATTGGTTGTCGAGATTTTTTAGCATTGATTTATCACTGCTAGAAACTGTTTTTTCAGGAATACGTGCAATTTTAGCTACGACTGATTCAATATCTGAGACATTAATAGTTTTTTTACGTTTGCTTGGTGCAACTAAACGTGTTTTTGCGCCTGCTTCATCAATAACATCGATAGCTTTATCAGGTAGATGTCTATCTGTGATGTATTTAACCGATAGGTCCACCGCTGCCTGAATGGCTTTATTGGTATAACGTACATCATGGTGTGCTTCGTATTTTTGGCGCAATCCTTTAATGATCAAGACGGTCTCATCTGGGGATGGTTCAGTCACATCAATTTTTTGGAAGCGACGCGCAAGCGCTCTGTCTTTTTCAAAGATATTACTAAATTCTTGATAAGTCGTAGAGCCTATAACACGAATTCGACCACCAGATAACAATGGTTTAATTAAGTTTGCCGCATCAACTTGCCCACCCGATGCAGCTCCCGCACCGATAATGGTGTGGATCTCATCAATAAATAAGATGCTTTTTTCATCTTTTTCGAGGGTTTTCAGTAATGCTTTAAAACGTTTTTCGAAATCGCCACGGTATTTAGTTCCCGCTAAAAGCGAACCAATATCGAGTGAATAAATAGTGTAACCTTTCATCACATCAGGAACATCATTTTGCTCAATACGCCATGCAAGCCCTTCTGCAATAGCTGTTTTACCGACACCTGATTCGCCCACTAATAATGGATTATTTTTGCGACGACGACATAACACTTGGATTGTTCTTTCTAATTCAGCTTGACGCCCAATTAGGGGATCAATTTTACCTTGGCGCGCTAACTGATTAAGGTTAGTGGTAAAATTATCCATATGATCGTCGCCTTGCGGCATCTCTTGTTGAGATTGCGCATTCATATCATTCATGTCAGAAAGATCTTCGTTTTGTTGATCTTCTTTCGAAATGCCATGAGAAATAAAGTTAACGACATCAAGGCGACTAACGTCGTGTTTACGTAATAAGTAAGCTGCGTGAGATTCTTGTTCACTAAAAATAGCCACCAGCACGTTAGCACCAGAGACTTCGTTTTTGCCTGATGATTGAACGTGAAAAACAGCGCGCTGTAATACACGCTGAAAACTCAGCGTTGGCTGTGTTTCTCTGTCCACATTTTCAGGCAAAATTGGGGTTGTTTTACGAATAAAAACTTCAAGTTCTTCGCGTAAGACTGCCAGATCGACTTTACAAGCTTCCAATGCTTCGCGTGCCGATTTATTACTTAATAGCGCCAACAACAGGTGCTCTACAGTCATAAATTCGTGTCTGTTATCACGGGCTTTCGCGAATGCAACATTAAGACTCAGCTCTAATTCGTGATTAAGCATAAGCACCTCCTCCTTAAAAGACTAACCGGATCATGCCTGTTCAAGAGTACACAAAAGTGGGTATTCATTTTCTCTCGCATACAGATTAACTTGAGCCACTTTTGTTTCGGCAATATCCGCACTATAAACCCCACAAACTCCTTTTCCTTTATGATGAACGTCCAACATAATTTGTGTTGCTTTTTCCTCGCTAAGGAAAAAATACATCGTAAGCACTTCTACAACAAAATCCATGGGGGTGTAATCATCATTATTCAAGATCACCTTATACATTGCTGGTGGCTCATTTTTCTGATGAACATCTTCCCTTAACGTGGTTTCTGTTAAAAAATCAAACTGACCCATTGTTTTGCATTACTCATAGTTTTATTAAACGTCACTTTCAATTATGACATTTAGTTTACCATCTCACAGGAAAGTCTGCCTATCAACGCTTTTTTATTCCTACTTTTTACATTCAAAAAATTACAAAGCGTTAGCTACATCAAAATTTCACCTACTCGAAACACTTTCTATCCCCCTCACCTCTTGACGATTGAAACAATAAAATAGAGTATGTTTTATGAACAGCTCAGTAAATATACTGAAAGTGATGTTAAACAAATAAATACAAGTATATGAGAGAAGCTAAGTATGGAGACAGGTACAGTAAAGTGGTTCAATAATGCTAAGGGCTTTGGTTTTATTACCCCTGCAAAAGGTGGCGATGATATTTTTGCCCACTATTCAACAATCAGAATGGAAGGTTACCGCACACTTAAAGCGGGGCAGAAAGTTAATTATAGCACGATAAAAGGGCCTAAAGGTGATCACGCTGACCTTATCATTCCTATTATTGAATAGAAGATAATTTACAGTATAAATACACCCGATAAAAATACCTTTTACTCTCAATAGTTGGGTATTTTTAGCTAAATAGAATACCTAATTCATTCAAATAAAAGCCCTTTATATTTTAAGGGCTTTTATCTTATAGTTTGGATTATTCTCTCGCTAGGGCATCTATTGGGTTCATTTTTGCTGCACTTCTTGCTGGTAAAAATCCAAAAATAACCCCAATGGCCGTTGAACAGACAAAAGCACTCACTAATGCAATAGGCTGGAATACAAAATGCCAATCAGGCAACATAATACTTGCCACCATAGCGATACCAAATGAAAGGCCAATTCCTAGTGATCCTCCGACTAAACAAACTAATACAGACTCGATAAGGAATTGTTGCATCACATCACTCGCTCTAGCACCAACAGCCATTCTAATACCAATTTCTCGCGTTCTTTCTGTTACTGAAACCAGCATAATATTCATTACACCAATTCCACCTACCACTAATGAAATAACGGCTACTAAAGTGAGAAATAGTTGCATTGTTTGAGTAGTACTTTCGGCAGCCTTAATAAAGCTATCAAGGTTATAAGTAAAAATATCTTTTTTACCGTGCCTAATCGTTAATAAACGAATAATTTGTTGTTCTGCAACACTGGCGTCATAACCTTCAGTTGCTCTTACTGTAATACTATCAAGATAGCTTCGATTTAAAATACGACTATTTAATGTGCTGTAAGGCACCCATACTTTGAGGGATTGACCATTACCAAATGCCGATTTTTTCTCAGCAATGACGCCAACAATTGTAGAGGGAATATTGCGAATAATGATTTGTTCACCAATAACCTCTTTTTTGGTAGGAAAGAATCGTTGACGCGTATTTTCATCAATAACAACAACTTGAGCTTGTCGTTGGATCATATCAGGTGTAAACGAGCGGCCTTGCGAAAACTTCATGGCATATACAGTGAAATAGTCGTCACTCACTCCCGCAACAGATGCCGGTGAATCTTGGTTTCCACGGCGTAATCGAGTACTAAATTGAACTTGTGGTGTAACAGCTTGTACATAAGATTGTTGCTTTAAAGCGAAAACATCTTGCAGTGTTAATGATTGTCTATCTTCCGGTGAATCACTCCCAAAATCTTTTCCGGGATAGATATCAATAGTATTAGAGCCAATCGCTTTTATATCTGCCAGCACCATGCTTTTAGCTGCATCACCAATCACAATAATCGTAACGACAGAGGCAATACCAATAATAATACCAAGCATCGTTAGCAGAGTGCGTACTTTGTTCACCACCATTGCACGCCAAGCCATATCTAATGCTTGTGTAAAACGCCCAAATATTTGCCCCAAATAAGAAGACGTTAAAACAGGTGTTGTCTCTTTTTTAACTTTACTTGCCGTTGTTTGATGGAAATTATCATTAATAATTTTACCGTCTTTTATCTCTATAATGCGCTCAGCCTGTGCCGCAATCACAGGATCATGGGTTACGATAATCACCGTATGCCCTTGCTCATTGAGTTGCTTAAGAATAGACATAACTTCTTTACCAGAATGGCTATCCAATGCACCTGTTGGCTCATCAGCAAGAATGACCTCGCCACCATTCATCAACGCTCTCGCAATACTTACACGCTGTTGCTGACCACCAGAAAGTTGATTAGGGCGATAATCAACGCGATCACCTAATCCTAAGCGCGTTAATAATTCGCGAGCTCTTTCTTTTCTTTGGGTAGCATTTTTATCTGCGTAAATCGCAGGAATTTCGACATTTTGCTCTGCAGTTAAATGGGACATCAAATGGTAGCGCTGGAAGATAAAACCAAAATGCTCACGGCGTAATGCAGCAAGTTGGTCACCTTCCATTTTCGCAACACTTTGACCTGCAACTTTATATTCACCGCTACTTGGTTTATCTAAGCAGCCTAAAATATTCATCAACGTCGATTTACCAGAGCCAGAAGCGCCAATAATCGCTACCATTTCCCCTGCATTAATCGTTAATGAGACTTTATTGAGAACAATGGTTTTCTCTTCACCATTGGTATATAAACGACTAACCTCATTGAGCTCTAATAATGCAGGCATCATGCTTCTCCTGAAGTTTCACCCAGAATAACCTCATCGTTTTCTTTTAATCCGCTGAGAACTTCTGCATAAACATCAGTACGCATGCCTATTTTTACTGTGCGTTTTTCTGGCTGACCATTAACTAATACATCAACATAATATTCATTAATTCCTGCATCATCACCTAATACAGAAAGCGGAACAAGAAGCACATCTTTCTTATTTTCGATAAGAATTTTAACTTGCGCTGTCATTTGTAAACGTAATAAATGCTGTTCATTAGGTACTTCAAAACGGGCATAGTAAAAAATAGCGTCATTAATTTTTTCGGGTGTAGGTAGGATATCTTTCAACTTACCGCTGAACGCTTTATCGGGCGCACCTAAAACCGTAAAAGAAGCACTAAGCTCAGGCTTTAAATAAATGACATCAGCTTCTGATACTTCTGCTTTTACCAGCATCGTGTCTAAATCAGCTAGTGTTAAAATAGTCGGTGCTTCTTGCGCAGCAATCACCGTCTGGCCTTCAAGGGTTTTAATAAAAGTGACAACTCCATCCATAGGCGCGGTTATCCGTGTATATTGCAGGTTAGTTCTCGCCGTATCTAGTGTAGCTTGGTTCTTTTTAATTTGTGCTTGATAAGTGATGATGCGTGCTTTTTTAACTTCAACATCCGTTTTAGTACGATCAAGTTCATCTTGTGCAATTGCATGAGTGCCAATGAGCTTTAATTGGCGTTGATAAGTTAATTGAGCTAAACGCAATTCTGCCTGTGCTTGTTGAAGGTTTGCTCTAAGCTCATTGTTGGTTTCCTGCGATTCAGTGACTTCGTTTTGCGCTTTCTTAGGATCAATAATCGCTAACAAATCACCCTTTTTAACCACATCGCCCTCTTTCACAAACAAAGTTTGTAACTGGCCACTGACCTGCGCACCCACATCAACTTTACGCACTGCATCAAGCTTACCCGTTGCAGTGACTTCTTTAGACAGATCACCTCTTGTGATCTGTTGTGTTTGATATATTGGTGCCTTCTCTTTTGGCCAAACAAAATACGTAGCGATTGCGGCAACAACTAAAATAAGGGTAAACATTCCCCCTCGCTTTTTTAAAGATAAAAAAGCCATAAAATTTCCTTCTAAACATAAAGATGCGATAAATCATACAAAGCATTAGCTATGAGACTTTATTCTCATAGCTAAATAAAATAAGTGTAGATCTCGTGAATTTATCTTGCTTATACAAGTGTTGCGAATTAATTCGCCTTACCTCTTGCAAGCCATGCCACACGAGAAAACATACTTTTCAGTATGGATGGGATGGAATCTACTCCACGTTGAGCTGCATTGTTAGCCACCGTTAGTGCTAGATCAGGCTTGGATGAACGTTGAATAGCTTTAATGATCACGCGTCGAGTTGGCCATTTTTCATTATCTGGCACACCTGCAACATCATGATATACATTACGAAAACCTTCTTTGTATAAAAAATGTTCCATATCTAATGCAGGAAGCTTCGTTAATCTATCACGCTCTGCGTCATTGCTTTTTAACGCAAAATCCTTAACGGTAGCGGCATATTTCTTACCTGCTTCATCACCATCCACTAAGGTATGCCATTCTATACCCATATAGGTTGCGTACTTTAATAATGGCTTAAGTCCACATTGAGCAAACTCAATGACTTTTATTCCTTCCGCTTCAAAGAAATAATTACATTGTCTTGCCAATTCGTTCATTAACCAAATCTCTGTTTCACCTTCGACCAATAACCAACAACGTGCAAATAACGCAGAAGGTCGGTTATAACGAATATGAAAAGAGATACGTCGCTCTTCATCAGAATGAAGTTGCTGATCCCCTACGCGGTAAGCAGCGACTTTATCGGTATCACGTACTAAACGGCAAACGCTCTCTAATGGAGCAAGTGACAGCAACTCACCTGAGTTTGTGGTTGTGATCCGTTGTAATGAAAAAAGATTGAGTAATCCCCAAGCCACCGAAAGCATAATAGGATGCAAACGTGTTTCTGGGTTTTCAACAATCACGATAGGTCTTGCATAAGGATCGAGCGCGACACTACCACGAGACTGCAAGATAGAAGAAAACATCCCCAAGATTATTAATCGAATACTTCTCTGATTAGGTTTTGCCAACACTTTATTAATATTTTCTAAAGCATGCCAGCCACGAACATGAGGCTCATTGACTTTTCGATGCCGAGTTCGTGATTTAAACAATAACGAGCCATGATCTGCAAAGTAGTGCCCTAATAACTGTTGCATTGCATCCAGCCCTTCACGTAAATCCTCATCTGATAATTCATCAGGATTTTTGACTAAGGCTTTGGTTAACTCGCTCATTTTATTATTAAACGCTTCTCGATGAGGATTATTATGAGAATCGATAACATCGGAAGCAAGATCACGAACAAAACGCGCATCTTGTAAGCGAAGTACAGGATAAAGTCTAACAATCTCTGCAATAATCTCTTGAGTTTGTCCATTAGGCAAACGAATTTGCTTTCCTTCTTTATCAAGAAAATAGCGGAATGTTTTTACATTCTTCTGCTCATCTAATTCAGCACTGATCCGGTAATAGATATGTTTAAGATCATCACCATTTTCGACCCACACAGGCGCTATTTTATGGAAACGGTAAGATCGATGACGTCCAGGGCGAGATTCGGTAAATGTTAAAATAATTTGTAGGCTTTTTTTGCCATTTTCTTCCGGCTCATTCGGCAAACGATGGAAATCATCAGGGGTAAATGCATATTGATAGGTTTCAATACCCAAACTGAGTGTTAACGCATCAAGTAATGAACTTTTACCCCACGCATTTTCACCCACTAAGACTGTATTCATATCAAGAGGTAATGAAAGACGATTAAGTCCACGGAATCCAACTATTTCCACTCTTTCTAAATACATAAATTCCCTCGTTAGTTACGACTAAGCTATGGTTTTATTTTATTCTTCCTATCTGCATTTTATGCTTAATCAGCTAATAATTTCACTTAATGGATATTTTCATTAAATCACAGTTCAAGATAGCCGTAATAAAATTTACTCAACTATTCGATATATACCCATTTTGTTCGCTTTTCAATCAATTAAAGTCACTTACACCTAAACGTGGTAGGCTCGTTACCTTTAATAAATATTTTAGGCTTATCTTAATTTCTGTATCCACAACATCATAAGTAAATGTTATAATACTAATCACGTTATTAGTTTATTTTATAATTTGAGCACACTCAGTAAGGAATAGAAATGCTATCAGGGTTATTGATTATCCTACTTCCGCTTTTTGTAGGGTATTTGATTAAGTTAAACAATCGCCCATTACTTCATTTGGCAAACCGCCTACTTAGCGCGATGGTTTACGTTATCCTATTTCTAATGGGCGTAAGTTTAGCCATGCTAGATAATATTGGCGAAAACTTAGTCTCAATTCTTTCTTATGCCAGTGTTTTCTTTTTATGTACCTTTGGCGCCAATTTACTATTTTTATGGCTACTGGATAAAAAAGATCCTTGGCATGTCCCTGCCCATAAACAGTCCAAACCTCCTTCTCGCATAAAAATGGTACTTGAATCACTGCAGTTATGCGGTGTCGTTGTTGTAGGTTTCTTTGTCGGTTTAACAGGCTGGTCAATTTTTCATTATGCCTCTCATGCCAGCCAAGGCGCACTTATCTTCTTACTTTGGTTGGTCGGTTTACAATTACGCAATAGTGGAATGAGCCCAAAGCAAATTCTTATCAACCGTCGTGGAACAACTGTTGCCGTCGTTATGGGGGTTAGCGCACTTGCTGGGGGAGCTTTAGCGGCTTACTTACTAGGATTACCGATGAAAATGGGATTAGCCATTGCATCCGGTTATGGGTGGTATTCATTATCAGGTATTGTGCTTACCGATGCATTTGGCCCCGTTATTGGTAGTACTGCATTTTTCAATGACTTAATGCGTGAGTTAGCGGCAATCATGCTTATTCCTATTATTGTTAATCGTTATAGAAATACAGCATTAGGGATTTGTGGTTCAACATCTATGGACTTTACCTTGCCTGTTTTACAAAGAAGTGGTGGTGTATCCATCGTTCCTGCGGCTATTGTGCATGGATTCGTTTTAAGTTTAATCACACCAATCTTGATGGCGTTCTTTACTTCATAGAAAAATCAGTAACAATAGAACGATAACGTTCTCTTTTTACAATGGATTAACAATGAATCAACAGCGTGTATTAGTACTTGGTGCAAGTGGACATATTGGTCAAAATCTTATTCCAGCTCTGATAAAACAAGGTCATCAGGTCACCGCTGGTGCCCGTAGAGTTGACTGGATGATGTCTCAAGGTTGGGAAAATACGCGCTGTATCTTTGTTGATTTACATGATCCAGAAACCTTAAACAAAGTAATGCATGATACTGATATCGTTTATTACCTTGTTCATAGTATGGGTGATGCACATAATTTAGTTGAACAAGAGCGTAAAGCAGCAATTAACGTTGTAGAAGCGTTAGAAGGCACCGATGTTAAACAAATTATCTTTTTAAGTGCCTTACAACATGAAGATCAACAATATTCCCCTCATCTTATTGCCCGAAAACTTACAGGTGAAGTGTTAAGAACCAGCACCATTCCTGTGACTGAAATTCGTACCTCAATGATTGTTGGTCCCGGCTCGGCTGCCTTTGAGATTATGCGTGATATGGTTTATAACCTTCCCATTCTTACACCACCACGTTGGGTTCGTTCTAAATCCTCCCCTATTGCTCTCAAAAACTTAATTCACTATTTAACTGAAATTATTCATCATCCCACTCATCAACATCGTATTTTTGATGCAGGTGGTCCTGAATACATTAGTTATCAAACCCTTTTTGAGCGCTTTATTAAGATCTCAGGTAAAAAGCGAGTGCTGATCCCGCTACCTATGCCGGGTAGTCTTATTTCTGCGGGTTTTATCAGTATGATAACCTCTGTACCAACCTCTATTGCTAAAGAGCTTATTCAAGGGCTTAAATACGATCTCCCAGCCAACGATGAGCCATTACGTAAACTTATTCCTCAAACTCTCATTAAATTTGATGAAGCAGTACAAGAAACACTCGCAGATGAAGAAGCCGCTTTAGACAACCAAGACTGGGGTTACTCTCCGGCTGTTCGTAGTCGCTGGAAACCCGGTTATGGTTATTACCCCAAAAATGCAGGTTGTACAGTATCTACACCAGCAAGCGCAGCATCTCTTTGGCGTACAGTACAACAAATCGGCGGAGAACAGGGCTATTTTTATGGTAATGCGCTATGGAAAACTCGCGCCATTATGGACGATATTGTTGGAAATAAAGTCACATACGGACGCCCTTCTAGAGAAACGTTAGAGCTTGGCGACATGATTGATGGTTGGCGAGTAATCAAACTAGAGCCAGAAAAACAGCTCACACTATTATTTGGAATGAAAGCTCCCGGTTTAGGCAGACTTTCTTTCACGATCCACGACAGTGGTAATCTTCGCTCAATAGATGTTCGCGCTTGGTGGCACCCAGCAGGTTTTAGTGGATTGCTTTATTGGTTTGCCATGATGCCTGCGCACTTATTTATTTTCAAAGGTATGGCTAAAACAATAAGTACTAACGCTTACAAATTGGATAAAAATTCACCTAGCAGTGAAAAAAAATAGCCGAATTACCCATTTTTACGTAAAAAAACCACTTTATTATGCAGTTTTAGTTGCATAATTATTCTTACCGTTTTATTATTTGAACCAGTTAATGACTATTCAGAAAAAACGCATGAGTATTCAATTAAAAAACATAAATTGTTTCTACGGTTCGCACCAAGCACTCTATGATATTAATCTAGAATGCTCAGCTGGTGAAACGATGGTTCTATTAGGACCAAGTGGTGCAGGTAAGAGCTCATTAATGAGAGTTCTTAATTTATTAGAAATGCCACGTTCAGGCGAATTAGAAATTGCGGGTCTGCATTTTGACTTTAGCCAACAGCCTAACGCAAAGGCAATTCGTTCATTACGCCAAAATGTGGGTATGGTATTTCAACAATACAATTTATGGCCACATTTAACGGTTCTTGATAATTTAATTGAAGCACCTTGTCGTGTATTAGGTTTATCAAAACCGCAAGCCAAAGAAAAAGCGATGAAATTGCTTGAGCGTTTACGTTTGAGTGATTACGCAGGACGTTTTCCTCTGCATTTATCTGGAGGACAACAACAACGTGTTGCTATTGCAAGAGCATTAATGATGGAGCCTCAAGTTCTCTTATTTGATGAACCTACGGCAGCATTAGATCCTGAAATTACAGCTCAAGTTGTTGATATTATTAAAGAGCTATCTGAAACGGGTATTACACAAGTCATTGTGACCCATGAAGTTGAAATTGCACGCAAAGCCGCGAGCAAAGTTGTATATATGGAAAACGGCCGTATTATAGAGCAAGGTGATAACCATCATTTCACTGCTCCACAAACGGAAGCTTTTGCTAATTACTTGTCACACTAAATCAGGATCAGACAATGAAAAAAATATTATTTGCAGCACTTCTGACCAGTATTACACTTTCTGCAACTGCGGCTGAGAAAGAGACAATTCGTTTTGCAACTGAAGCAACATATCCTCCATTTGAAATGATTGATGCGAATAATCAAATTGTGGGATTTGATGTTGATTTAGCAAATGCAATGTGTGCAAAAATTAATGCTGATTGTACCTTTACCAATCAGTCATTTGATAGTTTAATTCCTAGTCTGAAATTCCGTCGTTTTGAAGCGTTAATGGCGGGTATTGATATTACGCCAGAGCGTCAAAAACAAGTTGATTTCACCGATTCTTACTATGATAACTCAGCAGTATTTATCACTGTAACCGGTAAGATTTCTGATGTAGCTAGCCTAAAAGGCAAACAAATTGGTGTGCAAAATGGGACAACCCATCAGAAATTCATCAATGAACAACACAAAGAGATGAAAACTGTTCCTTATGACAGTTATCAAAATGCGGTATTAGACCTTAAAAATGGTCGTATCGAAGCTATCTTTGGTGACACTGCGGTTGTTAATGAATGGCTGAAAAAGAATCCTGAATTAGGTATTGTAGGCGACAAAGTTGCAGATCCTAACTACTTTGGTACAGGCCTTGCGATCGCAGTAAGAAAAGGTAATGCTGATTTACAAGATAAATTAAACAAAGCATTAGCTGAAGTAAAAGCTGATGGCACCTATGATGTCATTTATAAAAAATGGTTTGAATAACAATAATAGCTTAATAGATGAATGAAATAACAACTCTAGCAGGTGCGGCCGTCACAACGGTCTCACTTGCTATTTCTGCTCTTATCCTCGGATTAATTCTAGCCATGCTGTTTACAGCTTGGGAATCCGCGAGATGGAAAGCCTTTGCTTTCTTAGGAACATGCTGGGTAACACTAATTAGAGGACTACCAGAAATGCTGGTGGTTCTTTTTGTCTATTATGGCACCCTACAAGGTGTCATGATGCTAATGGATGGAATTGATCTCGGAGCTTTCACCTTACAAGTTGATTTTGGTGATACTGAATCATTACCTTTCTATTGCGGTGTTATCGCCCTTTCACTTCTTTATGCTTCTTATGCTTCGCAAACTTTACGTGGTGCATTAAAAGCAGTACCAACAGGACAATGGGAAGCCGGCCAAGCATTAGGTATGGGCCGTATTACTATTTTCTTCCGCTTCATCATGCCTCAAATGTGGCGTCATGCTTTACCGGGTTTAGGTAATCAGTGGTTAGTTTTATTAAAAGATACCGCTTTAGTCTCATTAATCAGTGTTAATGATTTAATGTTACAAACACAAAGTATTGCTAACCGAACTCAAGAGCCTTTTACTTGGTATAGCATTGTTGCATTGATTTATTTGGCAATTACTTTGGTCAGTCAATATATCCTGAAATGGTTAGAAATGAGAACGACTCGATTTGAACGGAGTGCCTCATAATGTGGGATTATATTGTTGATATTTTACCGGGATTACCAACAAGCCTGTCTTTAACAGTCGTGGCTCTATTGGTTGCATTTACACTTTCAGTTTTAATGACTTTTGTTTTGGCACTCAAAACACCTGTCATTAGCCAAATAGTCAAAGCCTACATTACCTTATTTACGGGTACGCCTTTATTGGTGCAGTTCTTCTTAATCTATTATGGTCCAGGGCAATTTCCTGTGTTGAAAAACTTCCCAACAATGTGGGAGTTATTATCAACGCCGTGGTTCTGTGCGATGGTTACATTAGCATTAAATAGTGCAGCTTATTCAACCTTGCTTTTTTATGGTGCTGTAAGAGCTATTCCTTCTGGACAATGGCAATCTTGCCAAGCATTAGGAATGTCACCAGTACAAACAGCAAGAGTGATATTACCTTACGCATTTAAACGTGCGCTTTCATCATATTCAAACGAAGTAGTTTTGATATTCAAAAGTACCTCACTTGCCAGTACTATCACCTTACTTGAATTAACAGGTTATAGCCGACAAGTCTTTGGTCAAAGCTATGATGTGATGGTTTTTGTAGCAGCAGGTATTATTTATCTGTGTATCAACGGAATACTGACACTCTTAATGCGATTAATTGAGAAGAAAGCGTTAGAGTTTGAGCATCGTAATTAAAAACGAGTGAGCCAAACTGTCAATGTAAAAACACCCCAGTATTTTTCACTCTGGGGTGTTTTTTTTATGTTTGAATAAACAATAAATATATGTTCTATTCTTGCGTAGCCTGTTTTTCTATTAGCGCTTCTTTGTGGCTTACTCGATAAGCATTCAATGCTAATAAACTGCCCAATAACATCACAATTGCTAACGCTAATTTAGGTTGCACTGGTGAAGCCAGTGCTGTTAAACCAAAGGCTGCACCACCCGCCATTTGAATAAAACCCACTAATGCAGAGGCAATACCTGCCGTTTGTGAATAAGGCTCAAGAGCATAACTTGTCGCAGGCCCCATAATAAAAGCAAGACCAGCGCAAGCACTTGCGACAGGCAGCATATAAATCAACCAATGATTTTGTAATTCAGCAGGGAAAAATATCAAGCTACCTAACAAACTCACACAGCCTAATGCCATTAACCCGCTCCCTAAAATCAAACAAATAGGTCTACCAACACGGTGAATAACGCGGTTTGCATAAAAACTGACAAACATTATCCAAAAGCCATTTACACCAAAAACAATAGAAAAAATCAGTGCTGATAGTTTCGCATCATTCATTAATACAATTGGAGCAAATGATACATAAGTTAATGCCATTCCCATTGTGCCCGCATTCACTAAAGCAAAAGTCAAAAAGCGTTTACTGCATAAAATCTCAAAGTATGTTTTACCTAATTTTTGCTTTGATTGAGTTGTATTTTCAGGCTTTGTTTCTGGTAAAAAACGGGTGATCAAGATTAATACAAACACTGAATAGAAAATTAAGAACCCGAAAGGTGCTCTCCATCCCCAATACTCTGCCAATAATCCACCTAATAGTGGCGCCAATGCAGGAATGATATTGAGTGTACCATTTAGAAAACCGAAAACACGAGCAGCTTCATTACCATTAAAACAGTCACGAACGCAGGTAAACGCCACAACGGAAGTACAACACACCGCTGAAGCTTGTAATAATCGTGAAATAATAAAAAGCGCTGAGTCTGTCGAAATCGTTGCTATGATAGAACCCACAATATAGATAAAGATCCCAGCGATAGCGATAGGTTTACGACCAAACTTATCCACCAAAGGCCCCGATATAAGTTGCCCTACACCTAAGACTAAAATAAATAAAGCAATAGTAGATTGAATAAGGGATATACTGCTCCCTAAATCTTGGGCAATCGCAGGTATCGTCGGTAAATAGAGATCGATCCCCAAAGGCCCCAATAACACCATCACTAATAACAACGCTTTTAAATTCTGCATAAAATAGAATGCCCATCTAATAAAAAAGAAAACGCCCGATGTTATCCATCGAGCGTTAAATGCTGATTTATACTAACACTCAATCACTATTTTGTAATAAATATCTTAGCTGTCTTGTAATACCAATAACGTAAGGACTTCATAATGAGAAGTATGAGGAAACATATCAAACAACTGCACTCTATCTATTCGATAGTGAGAAAGTTGCTGAATATCTTTTGCCATCGTTTGAGCATTACAACTTGAGTAAAGGATAAAGCGAGGTTTCATTTTATTGAGATAATCGCACAATGCCTCACCAATACCTCGCCTTGGTGGATTAACAAGCACTAACTCAGGAACAGACTCTTTAGCTAAGGCATAACCTGTTGAATCTAATGCTTGAAACTCGACATGCTCTAACCCTAATTCCTGAGCTGATAAACGTGCACATTCAATAGCTTCAGGACTAATTTCAATACCTGTTAATTGGGTTGATTTATCCGCGCAATGCAACCCAAAGCCCCCTGAGCCACAAAACATATCCCACAAATGCGTGATATTTAATTCTCTTACCCAACGACCGGCTGTAGCATAAAGTGATGAAGCTACCGCTGGATTGGTTTGAAAAAAACCTCTAGGCCGAATATGCAATGGAATTTGGTTAAATGATTCATCCAAGAACGTTTTTTCTGTCAGAATAATTTCTTGTTCACCTTCCAAAATAGCCATATGCACAGGTTGAATATTAACAGAGATAACCGCTAATTGAGGCAATTGCTCTTGTAACCAAGGAAGTGCTTTACGAAGTTGTTCTAGTTTTTTTTCTGAACGCAAAACAAAGCGCAACATCATGGTGTTATTACTTCGGCTTTCAGTTAATAAAATAAACTTGAGTTCACCACGGCGGCGTTCAATGTCGTAAGGTACTAGCCCTGCTTTTGCAATAAATATTTTCAAAATAGAAAACACGGGTACAAAAGAAACTGGATATAGTGGAC
Source organism: Proteus terrae subsp. cibarius (assembly GCF_011045835.1). Lineage (NCBI taxonomy): Bacteria > Pseudomonadati > Pseudomonadota > Gammaproteobacteria > Enterobacterales > Morganellaceae > Proteus > Proteus terrae. The sequence continues at coordinate 1,225,216 of NZ_CP047349.1, read as the reverse complement.
ATTCGCATAAATCAACAGCGATACCGTCTTTAGTTTTTAAGCCCAAGACGGGTCTTTCAACACTCCCACTGACTACCATCTTTGCTTTATTACGAAACTGCGCTTGTTGGCTTGCAACAGGCGCTAATTTATCAAAAGCATAATCTTCTGGAAGTAATGCTAATAGACTGTGCTGTTTTTTCTTGATTTGTTCAGGATAAGCAAGAGAAAGCCATTCGCAAGAATGACATTCACCCGCACTAAATCGTGCGCATTGCATAAGATTTTATGACCGTTATGGAGATTAGTATTAATGTACAGTATAGGAGGAGTCGGTTGATGTGCTATTTATCTCAACATCTTCGTCTTCATCATCTTCTTCGTTTTCACTTTCTTGTTTTTCACCATACAAGAAACCGTTATTAAAAATTTCGCTAACGACTTCAGCAGATTGCTCTTCTGCTTTTTGTAAGAACAGGTCGAATTGATTCAGTGAAATACCTGCGGCAACCGGAAATGATTGGCAGAAAACTAATTTTGGTAAGTTCTCATCACTAATTTCTAGAAATGTTTTAATAAATAAAGAGCTTGCATTAATTTGGCTAAGATTAGCCATTAAAGGCACTATTGCTGAGGGTTTTAATTCAGCGATAGCGGTAAATACAAGTACATCCTCAAGAATATCAATTTTGGCATCAAAAATACCACTGATATATTGAAGATGTGGTAAATGTAACGCCTGACAAGAGTCACATTCATAGTAAGCAATCTGTAGTTCATCAAGCCAAGACTTTAGCTGATCCAGATCGGTAGTCACAACAGCGTTCATTCAAATAACCTTTACGCGCAAAAAAAAGAGTGCCTGTTGGCATTGATGCTATTTTGCCACTTTTTCTATCTTGAAGGCACTAATAAATAGAAAAACTAAGAAAATTAAGCCAATTTACATATTGGATTTTCTTAGTTTCTAATGCATTTTTGAGAAAAAACAGTTAACTATTCTTCGTTATTCTCTTTTTTCTTACTCTTTGTGGATTTATGATCAATCCCTAAAAAAGTTAATCGATAAATAGCACGCCATACAATATGGATAGCAGGCGGGATCATGCAGATAATGCCCAAAACAACTAGCGTTAATTGTCCTGTATACGTTCCTAACCACTGCGGAGAAGTCATATATTGGTTGATATAAAGATAAGCAACCACTAATAAAATAATACCGATTATCTCAATGATGATAATGGGTTTTGGCATATCTGACAGTGATTTCATATCTCGATTTGAAGGCTTTTCCATTTTTTCTCCGCTAAATGCTGTATCGCAGTCCTATCTCATTATTCGGCAAATTGGTATAATTTATCACACTAAAAGGCAATAACTGTTTTTGTTTAGCCTAATAAAAGGGCATAGTAACAACCAATAGAAACTATTATGCCTGAATTTTATTTCTTCAATAAGGAGTGTCGTATGTTTGTTGTTATTTTTGGTCGTCCGGGTTGCCCATATTGTGTACGTGCTAAACAACTGGCTGAAAAACTATCTAAACAACTTGATGATTTCGATTTCCGCTATGTAGATATTCATGCTGAAGGAATTACAAAAGCTGATTTATCTAAAACTGTCGGAAAAGAAGTTGAAACTGTGCCACAAATTTTTATTGATGAAAAACATATTGGTGGTTGCACAGATTTTGAAGCTTATTCAAAAGAAAACTTTGGTATTTCAATTTAGTTCAAAAGCGCTAAAACAACTTATTTATCAATATGTTTTAGCGCTTTCTCTTTTTTTAACTCCCTATTTTTTCTTTATTTTTCCTCTTTTCTAAAAAAAATTCTATTTTTTTTCATTAGTCTGCGAACTTTCTTTCTAACTCGGAGTCTGAATTAGTGCCACTGCTTTTCTTTGATGTCCCCAAATATTGAGGAGCCCGATAGTTTCAACCCTTTTGGTGAAATAGCTGTCGGGTTTTTTATTGCCTGAAATTTAGTAACACTCACCTTGCAAGGTTACGATAATACGACGACTACCGCCATGATTTCGATGTTCACCAAGATAAATCCCCTGCCAAGTTCCTAAATTCAACTCACCTTGACTAATAGGAACCGTAACACTTTGTCCAAGTAAACTACTTTTAATATGCGCTGGCATATCATCACTGCCTTCATAGCTGTGAAGATAGTAATCTTCATCCTCTTTTACGCTTTGATTAAAGAAGCTTTCAAAGTCACTTCGCACTGTTGGATCCGCATTTTCATTAATCGTTAATGAAGCCGATGTATGTTGAATAAAAAAATGAGCAATTCCGATTTTATATTGTCTTAGCTCTGGTAATTCTTGAATCAATGCTTGTGTAATTAAGTGAAATCCTCTTGGCCTTGAATTAAGGACAATATTTTTCTGGAACCACATAAAGTTATACCTCGTTGAAGATAAGAAAAAGAATGATGTGAGAGCAATAATATAAGCGCAATACTCTTTTTAAGAGTGCTTTAGCTCGGTTTGATATAAAACTGACAAATCTTTTAAAAAAAGCACAATTAAATAAGAAAAAAACACTTTACCCCTATTACTCCCTCATTTACCCTTAAAAACTTGCGTATTATGTATCATAAACATCGCTTATCAGTACGACATGTATGGAGCCTACTTTGCTGGAACAATTCAATTTAGCCGTATTTTCAATGATGAATGCAACACCTGCGGCATCTCCTTTAGAAATCGGTACGGCGATAGTTATTGCTAAGTACCTTGTCTATCTTTTTCCGTTATCTTTAGTGTTCTATTGGTTATGGGGTAGTGAAAGCCATCTTAGTCAACAAAGAACATTAGCATGCAAAGCAGCTGTCTCTTTAGGGATCGCACTTTCTATCTCTTGGATGATTGGTGCTATTGCTCCTCATGAACGTCCTTTTGCCGCCAACATTGGTTACAATTTTCTTGCCCACGATGCGACACCATCATTCCCAAGTAACCATGGTACATTTGTTTTCACCATTGCTTTAGCTTATCTCTTTTGGCATAACAGCAAACGTATTGGATATATTATGCTCGGTTTAGGTATTGCTATTGCTTGGGCGCGTATCTATCTTGGCGTGCATTGGCCAATCGATATGATTGGTGCTTTTATCGTTGCTCTACTTTCTTGTGGCCTTTGCCAGATCTTCTGGTCTAAAGGTGGCGATATACTCCAAAAATGGGTACAAAGGCTCTATCAGCTCTGTTTTGCCTATCCTATTCGTAAAGGTTGGACAAAGGCCTAACCTTTCTAATACTGAAAAAGACCACATTTATTGTGGTCTTTTTTATATTCAGCTTAAGTAATACCGCCTTTCAATATATTAATATATAAATAAAAATATTCTCTATTATTATATTATTTGTCTAAAAAACAAATTTGTTGTTATTTTAATCAAAATAAAACTTTTATATTCGTTATATAACAACCTACCAAACTCATTTATTAACAAATTCGCTGTCGTATTTATAAACAATATTCTACTTATAAACGAAATATAGTTATATTCATTTCATAAAATAAAAGAAATTCATTAATAAATAATCATATCACATCGTTTCTATATTCTTTTGTCTACTTTTAAACATTAATTAAAGAAAATTATTTATTGTTATATTTCAATAAGATAAATGGTTAACGTAATGTTTTAATTGTAAATAAAAATAACCTAATTGATTTTAATCATTTATTTCCCAAATAATAAAAACACCTAAAAATAATCATTAACATATGAATATTTAAGTATTTAGCTTTATTTTATACTTACTTTAAAATTGGAAAATTATTTCAAAATGTTTTAAAAACCCCCCTCTAAAACACAAAATATAAAAAATGTTACATTTTCAGGTTTTTCAGTTATATTTAGCATTTGAGATGGTGATCACGGTAGTTTATCCTGAAAAACACTATATTCTGCACCTCTTAAGTCTGGATATAAACTTATTGAATATTTTTTCAAATTTTGAAAGAGCTTAATTCTTTTGAAATTTAAAGATTTTTATCTGTGATAATTGAAGATATTGAGATAACACCAGGTACTCAATGCACTCATTTATTCATAATTAAATTTATGCCGTGATTTTTTCTAAAAAGAAATACAATCGCGCTCTTATTTTTTATTCATTATTTTTTTTACCGCGTTATTTCGGAGAGTATTATGGATACAACCAAAGTTGGTTCTATCGCGTCGGGTAACACCCAAGGTGATTACAAAGCATGGCGTAAGTCAGATACAGTATGGATGTTAGGTTTATACGGTACGGCTATCGGTGCTGGTGTTCTATTTTTACCTATCAACGCAGGGATTGGTGGTTTAATTCCTCTGTTGATCATGTTAGTACTTGCATTCCCAATGACCTTCTTTGCACACCGTGGTATGTGCCGCTTTGTGTTATCAGGTAAAAATCCAGGTGAAGATATCACTGAAGTTGTTGAAGAACACTTTGGTAAAACAGCAGGTAAATTAATCACTCTGCTCTATTTCTTCGCAATTTATCCTATTCTATTGGTTTATAGTGTTGCTATCACCAATACAGTAGAAAGCTTTATTGTGAACCAAATGCACATGGCTGCACCACCTCGCGCAATTTTATCACTGGTACTTATTGTTGGTATCATGTCGATTATTCGCTTTGGTGAACAAGCTATCGTTAAAGCAATGAGCGTATTAGTATTCCCATTTGTTGCAGTTCTAATGATCTTAGCACTGTATCTGATCCCTGAGTGGAATGGTGCGGTTCTTGAGACTCTCTCTTTTGATCACGCAACAACATCAGGTATGGGTCAAGGACTATTAGTAACCTTATGGTTAGCTATCCCTGTAATGGTGTTCTCTTTTAACCACTCTCCAATCATCTCTGCGTTTGCTGTGGCGAAACGTGAAGAATACGGCGAAAATGCTGAGAAAAAATGTTCACGCATTTTAGCTTATGCGCACATCATGATGGTTATCACTGTAATGTTCTTCGTGTTTAGCTGTGTATTTAGCTTAACACCAGAAAACTTAGCAGAAGCTAAAGCACAAAACATCAGTATCCTGTCTTACCTTGCTAACCATTTTGAAGCACCAGTTATCGCTTATATTGCTCCATTTATTGCTTTCGTTGCGATTACTAAATCTTTCTTAGGCCACTACTTAGGTGCTCGTGAAGGTTTCAACGGTTTAATCATCAAATCACTGCGTGAAAAAGGTAAAACAATCGAGAAAGATCGTTTAAACAAAATCACTGCACTGTTTATGCTGGTTACAACTTGGATTGTTGCAACATTAAATCCAAGCATTTTAGGTATGATTGAAACTTTAGGTGGCCCAATCATTGCAATGTTACTGTTCCTGATGCCTATGTATGCAATCCGTAAAGTACCAGCGATGAAAAAATATGCAGGCCATATTAGCAACGTATTCGTTGTAATCATGGGGCTTATCGCAATCTCAGCAGTTTTCTATAGCTTAATTAACTCTTTCATGGGCTAATAAGGCATCTGATGGCTACTTTCCGAAAGGAAGTAGCCATCACAGCTTTAGATTTCAAAACTGACACTTAACACTCTAATAATCACACAGTTGCGCCTTTAAATTAATTAGGGAGGCGAATATTATGGTTAGCGTCTTTGATATTTTTAAAATTGGTATCGGTCCTTCAAGCTCACACACTGTAGGCCCAATGAAAGCAGGTAAGGAATTCGTTGATTTACTTGCTGAAAAAAATCTCCTCTCTTCTGTTTCCCGCGTTATCGTTGATGTTTATGGCTCTTTATCTTTAACAGGTAAAGGTCACGCAACTGATATTGCTATTATTATGGGACTCGCAGGAAATTTACCTGATACTGTCGATATTGATTCTATCGCCCCATTTATTAAACAAGTAGAAACAACTGGTCGTTTAATGCTGGCAAATGGCATTAAAGAAGTCGATTTTCCGGTTGAGGGCGGTATGAACTTCCATACAACCAACCTACCCCTCCATGAAAATGGCATGACCATCACCGCGTATAACGGTGAACAGGTTTTATTGAAGAAAACCTACTATTCAATTGGTGGCGGTTTTATTGTTGATGAAGAGCATTTTGGTCAACCTGAAGAAAATTCGGTTCAAGTTCCTTATCCTTATCAATATGCGGCTGATTTACGTCGTCATTGCAAAGAAACTGGGCTTTCTTTATCTGCATTAGTGATGCAAAACGAATTAGCATTACGCAGTAAAGAAGAGATTTCGGCTCATTTCGCAGCTGTTTGGGAAGTGATGAAATCTGGAATTGAGCGCGGTGTAAATACCGAAGGCTTATTACCAGGGCCTTTACGCGTACCTCGCCGTGCTTCTGCATTACGCCGTATGTTAGTAACCGAAGATAAAACCACAACCGATCCAATGACAGTTGTTGATTGGATTAACATGTTTGCCCTTGCCGTGAATGAAGAAAATGCGGCGGGAGGACGTGTTGTAACAGCACCAACAAACGGTGCTTGTGGCATTATTCCAGCAGTCTTATCTTACTATGATAAATTTATTCGCCCTGTGAATGAAAACTCTTACACCCGCTTTTTCTTAGTTGCTGGTGTTATTGGTTCACTTTACAAAATGAATGCATCTATCTCAGGTGCGGAAGTGGGTTGCCAAGGCGAAGTTGGTGTTGCTTGCTCAATGGCAGCAGGCGCATTAACTGAACTTTTAGGCGGTAGTCCAGAACAAGTTTGTATCGCAGCAGAAATTGCGATGGAGCATAACTTAGGACTTACCTGCGACCCAGTGGCAGGACAAGTACAAGTTCCTTGCATTGAACGTAATGCTATCGCGGCCGTACAAGCCGTAAACTCATCTCGTATGGCTTTACGTCGTGTCAGTGATCCTCGTATTTGTTTAGATAAAGTTATCGAAACAATGTACGAAACAGGCAAAGACATTAACGCTAAATATCGTGAAACGTCTCAAGGTGGATTAGCCATTAAAATTTCTTGTGACTAAACCTGAGAGTCTCAATACAGATATTTATAATATATAAGGCGCTGATATCAGTGCCTTTTTTGTTTATTAATATCAATCTCAATACTTTTTTTTATATCATCTTTTTTGTATGAGATTAAATTGTCATCCTTAGTTAAAATACGTTTTTTCAAAAACGCAAAGCACCACTCAATAGTGATAATTTAAAGTAAAAGTAGGAGCTAACAATAAATATTATTTAAATGGCGTGACAATGAACGCGTTATCTAAAGTAAATAACTACAAATTAATCAATCTATTGGTGATATTTAGATTATTGTCTAAAGTTGATAAGTAAAGATCACTAGAGACATCAATAAGCGGGATAAACGAGAACTAAAATGAAATCAGATATTCAAATCTCCCAAGAAGCACACCTCTTACCTATTCAGGACATTGCTAAAAATTTAAATATTAATCAAGACGATATCGAGTTTTATGGCAAATACAAAGCTAAATTTAGCCACAGTATTTGGTCAAAAGTTGCGACAAAAAAAACCGGAAAGTTAGTTTTAGTTACAGCCATTAACCCAACGCCTGCTGGTGAAGGTAAAACAACGGTCACTGTGGGACTAGGACAAGCACTTAACCATCTTGGAAAGAATGCCATTATTGCGCTACGTGAGCCCTCTTTAGGTCCTTGCTTTGGCATTAAAGGCGGGGCAACGGGAGGTGGTTATTCGCAAGTCGTTCCAATGGAAGATCTCAATCTTCACTTTACTGGCGATTTTCATGCTATAACCTCTGCCAATAACTTACTTGCAGCCATGCTTGATAATTCAATTTATCAGGGAAATCCTTTAAATATCGATCCTAAAAAAATCGTGTTTAAACGTTGTATGGATATGAACGATCGCGCTTTACGTAATATTGTTGTGGGATTAGGTGGCGAAAAAGACGGTATCACAAGAGAAGATAATTTTGTTATTACTGTTGCTTCTGAAATTATGTCTATCCTCTGTTTAGCAGAAGATATTGGCGATTTAAAACAGAGGCTTTCTCGTATTATTGTTGCCTATTCTTATAATGGTGATCCTATTACAGCAAACGATTTGCAAGCTGTCGGAGCAATGGCAAGTTTATTAAAAGATGCAATTAATCCTAATTTAGTACAAACACTCGAAAATACGCCAGCCATTATTCATGGAGGCCCCTTCGCTAATATTGCACATGGATGCAATAGCGTAAGAGCAACAAAATTGGCACTTCAACTTGCAGATATTACCGTAACAGAAGCCGGTTTTGGTGCCGACTTAGGTGCTGAAAAATTCTTTGATATAAAATGTCGGATCAGTGGATTACGCCCTGATTGTGCCGTCATTGTTGTAACCACTAAAGCGCTAAAATATAACGGTGGTTTAAGTAAAGGTGAATGGAATAATGAAGATTTAGTTGCCCTTGAAAAAGGGATTGTGAATCTTGAAAAGCACATTGAAAACCTTAAAAAATATGGCTTACCGGTGATTGTCTCTCTTAATGCTTATGTCACTGATAGTATTGCAGAGCATCAGTTTATCGAACAATTTTGCCAAGATAGAGGTTGTCGATTCGCAATTACCAAAGTGTGGGAAAAGGGAGGCGAAGGTGGCATTGAATTAGCTAACCAAGTTATTGATACTCTTGAAAATGAGCATAGCCAATTTCAATTAATCTACCCTAATAACGTACCTCTGAGTAAAAAAATCAATACCGTTGCAAAAGAAATTTATGGTGCAAATGGTGTGACTTATAGCCAACATGCTCGCAAAATGTTGGATAAAATAGAAAGTATGGGCTTTTCTCATTTTCCTGTTTGTATGGCAAAAACTCAATATTCACTTTCAGATAACCCCGCCTTATTGGGTCGCCCGACTGATTTTACAATCAACGTTCGTGAAGTATATGTTTCTGCTGGTGCTGGTTTTGTTGTCGCTTTAACAGGTTCTATCACAACAATGCCTGGATTACCGAAAACCCCTGCTGCTATCACTGTGAATGTTGATAATCAAGGTAAAATCGATGGGCTTATTTAAGTTCTAGACTAGAGATATTCCCTTATTTTATTGAATATAAAAAATCCGTAATCATTAAATAATTACGGATTTTTCTATAAAAATAACAACTAGTCTTTCTTTTTGGGTGAGAAACTCAGTAACGCTTTGTTAAAGCTATTATTGGGGAATTAACCAAAAATAGCATTAAACCAACCAGATACTGTTTTAACAACAAAATCCCAAATACGACTAAAGAAACCACCTTCTTTAACAGTTTCTTTTACCACTAATGGGCGCTGTTCAATGATCTCGTCATTTAATAAAAAGTTAACCGTACCTACAACCTGATTTTGCGTTAATGGTGCTTCTAGTACTGGATCCGTTAGAGTAAAAGAGGCTTTTAGATTTTTCAATTCACCTTTAGGAATAGTGATTGAAGCATCATTAGCAACACCTAACGAAACTTCGCCTTTATCGCCGTACCATACTTTTTGTGTAGTCAGTGGTGTATCTGCTTTTACTGGTGTTACCGTTTCAAAAAAGCGGAAACCCCAACCTAATAATTTTTCACTTTCAGCAAAACGCACTTTATCTGATGGTGTTCCTAAAACAACAGCAATTAAGCGCATATTACCTTCCGTTGCCGAAGAGACAAGATTGTACCCTGCCCCATTAGTGTGACCTGTTTTCACACCATCGACATTCATATTCTTATTCCACAATAAACGGTTACGATTTGGCTGACGAATATTGTTGAATGTAAATTCTTTTTCTTTATGAATTTCATACTCTGAAGGTACATCGCGGATCATAGCTACTGTAAGTAATGCCATATCTTGTGCAGTGGTATATTGTCCTTCAGAATCTAACCCATGAACGGTTTTAAAGTGTGTATTTTTTAAACCAAGATTGTTAGCGTAGGAATTCATTAAATCAACAAAGGTTTCCTGACTACCTGCAACATGTTCTGCTAAAGCAATGCTGGCATCATTACCTGATTGAATAACCATGCCCCGGTTTAAATCAATTACTTTGACCTGATCACCCGGTTTTAAGAACATCAATGATGATCCCTTTAATACCGGATTTCCTGTTGCCCATGCATTACGCCCTACAATCACCGTATCGTCAGGTGACATACGGCCTTCTTTAATAGCTTGTCCAACAACATAGCTACTCATAATTTTTGTAAGACTGGCAGGATCTAAACGCTCATCAGGTTTTTCTGATGCCAGAATTTTTCCGCTGTTGTAATCCATTAATACATAAGATTTTGCCTCTATTTGAGGAGGCACCGGATTATTTACCGCAAATGAAGGACTAGAAATAATTAGCAGTAAACCCATTCCCGCGGTAACCTTACCCAGAACAGATGGAATATTTTTTTTCATTACCGATCACCCTTTTATATCAATTTGTTAAAGCTTTCCTACTATATGGCTTTCTGGAATAAGACGCCAACATTGATATATAGAGATTTATCTTATATTCATATTTAGCGCCCTATAGAGGGAAATTTTATTACTTATCGTGGTTTAGGAGACCTTTATGTTAAAAGTCTGGGGTAGAAAAAACTCATCTAACGTTAAAAAAGTTCTTTGGTGCTTAAAGGAACTAAATGTTCCTTATGAACAAATCGATGTTGGAGGCCCTTTTGGTGGACTCAATGAAGCCAATTATTTAGCTATGAATCCCAACGCTTCAATTCCAACCTTACAAGATGATGACTTTGCTTTATGGGAGTCTAACACCATTATTCGTTATTTATGTGCAAAATATGAAAATAACACACTCTATCCCATTGATCCTAAACAACGAGCAAATGTAGAAAAATGGATGGATTGGTCAAATGGCAGCTTATTTGCTCCCATTCAACAAATGATGATCACGATTGTTCGTACACCTAAAGAGCAACAAAACCCTGAGATTGTTAACACATTGAAAGAGAAGCTTAATAAATTAATTAAAATTGCTGATGACCAACTTGCAAAAACAGATTACTTTGCAGGAGATGCATTCTCCCTTGCTGATATGGCGATCGCACCATTGGTCTATCCATGGTTAGAAGTTTGCAAAGATAGACCTCACTTCCCTCACATTGAGCGTTGGTTTGCACAATTAAGTGAAAGACCTATTTTCCGTGATATCGTGTTACTACCTGTCAATTAAGTTAATTCATCGGCATTTTGTCGGGATCTGGATAATGGTAATGGAATCCAAGATCTCGACAGATCTCCTGACCATCAATTTCTCGTATTAAAGGCTTCTCTTCGTCAGCAAATTCTGGCGGAATAAGGTCGAGTTGATTTGACACTCTTGAATAGAAATCTTTCTTTTTAGGGTGAATGGGGGCACATAAATTATATAAATGACCACCTTCATTCTGTGCAAGAAGTTGTTCAACAGCAAAAATCACATCATCCAAGTGGACTAAATTAACGCATTGATGAGCGCCTTTGACCTGTTTTTTACCTGATAAAAAACGTCCTGCATGACGCCCCGGCCCGACTAATCCAGCTAATCGAAGAATATCAACTGTGGTCAACGGTAAACGATGTAGCCAATTCTCAACTTCCGCTAACATTTTTGCTGATTGTGTTTCTGGTCGAATATCCATTTCTTCCGTGATGTTACCTGTTTGATTGCCATATACAGAAGTAGAGCTAATGTAAATGACTCTCGTAACATGTCGAGACATTGCGCTATCTACCAGCGTTTGAATGGCTTCAACATAATCATAACCACCACCAGCTGCACTTGGCGGTAACGTGATAATCAGGACGTCCGTTTCCATTAAGTAATCAAAATCATCTCTATCACATTCAATTGCGGGTGTTAAATTCACTAAACAGCAGTCAACGCCACTCATTCTTGCTGCTTCTACGCCATCTTCGGTGGTTTTAGTCCCTTTAACTTGATAGCCTGCATCACGCAACGCAACGGCAAGTGGTAAACCTAACCAACCTAATCCTACGATGGTTATTCGTTTCATTTTGCTCCCCTACTTAAATGGCTTAGTCAAAGTATGCTATAAAATTTTCGTTTCGCCATTACTTATAAATACTACTTATATTTCGTGAACGTTTAGTATCTCCCTATATACTCGCCTACTTGTTCTATTAAGTAAATAAGAGAAATATTAAAATTACATTAAAAACAAAAGGTTACAAAATAATTAAATTATTATTAAAAAATAGGTTGCTTTCTGCTTTGCAAATCATGTAGGTTGAAAGGCAGACAAATTCTAAATGCAGGTTACTAAATACAGATTAACAGTAACGGGCATTATTAAATAACAAATAGTGTTATTAGCTAGGAAAATAATTATGTATAGCATTCAACTAAACCACCATCATCACCATCACCCTGACTAGTCTTTCAGGCGATGAGTGCTGGAAGACGTTTAAGAAACGCTTCCGGTGGTCTGAATGCAGATAACAACTAAAACCCCGGAAGGCAACTTCCGGGGTTTTTTTATAGCTAATTTTCACCACAAAAATACGGATAATGATAGGGTAATATTATGTTAGATAAAGCAAGATTAAGAATCGCAATGCAAAAATCAGGACGTTTAAGCGATGATTCCCGTGCTCTTTTAGCGCGTTGTGGCATCAAAATTAACTTAAATCAACAACGTCTGATTGCTTACGCTGAAAATATGCCAATCGATATTTTACGTGTTAGAGATGATGATATCCCAGGGTTGGTAATGGATGGCGTTGTTGATTTAGGGATCATCGGTGAAAACGTTTTAGAAGAAGAATTATTAAAACGTCGCTCTCAAGGTGAAAACCCAAGTTACCTGACGCTACGCCGTCTCGATTTCGGTGGCTGTCGTTTATCTCTGGCAACTCCTGTCGATTTCGATTATCAAGGTGCGGAATGCTTAAATAATACTCGTATCGCAACCTCCTATCCAAATCTGCTCAAACGTTATTTAGATCAAAAAGGCATCAAGTTTAAATCGTGTTTATTAAATGGCTCTGTTGAAGTCGCGCCTCGTGCGGGCCTTGCTGACTCTATCTGCGACTTAGTTTCTACTGGTGCAACATTAGAAGCGAATGGATTAAAAGAAGTTGAAGTGATTTATCGCTCAAAAGCATGCTTGATCCAACGCGATGGTGAAATGGAAGCTGATAAGCAAGCACTTATCGACCGCTTACTGACACGTATCCAAGGTGTTATTCAAGCAAGAGAATCAAAATATATAATGTTACACGCACCAAGTGATTGCCTTGAAGAGGTGATTGCATTACTTCCGGGAGCTGAAAGGCCGACTATTTTACCTCTGGCGGGTGACCAAAATCGTGTTGCAATGCACATGGTAAGTAGCGAAACCCTATTCTGGGAAACAATGGAAAAGCTTAAAGCATTAGGTGCAAGTTCAATTCTTGTTTTACCAATTGAAAAAATGATGGAATAAGGTGAAATGATGAAAACGGGTTTTAATACATTAACTTACTGGAATAAATGCACTAAAGAACAGCAACAAGTGCTATTAACTCGCCCTGCTATTTCTGCATCAGGTTCAATTACAGAACAAGTTGCTAGCATCATTTCACAGGTACGCAATGATGGGGATAAAGCGCTTAAAGCACTTAGCCAAAAATTCGATAAGGCAGCGCCGGAAAGTGTTTTGGTGTCAAAATCGCAAATCGATGAAGCTTCATCAAAACTTGATAGCAAAATAAAACAGGCGATAGCACAAGCGATGAATAATATTCGTCGCTTTCATGAGGCGCAAATTCCTAACACTATCAACGTGGAAACGCAGCCTGGCGTATTTTGTCAGCAAGTCAGCAGACCCATTGATGCAGTAGGACTTTATATTCCCGGAGGTTCGGCGCCATTACTGTCAACGGTAATGATGTTAGGTATTCCAGCCCGTATTGCTGGTTGTCGCAAAGTGATTCTTTGCTCACCGCCCCCTATTGCTGATGAAATTTTATATATTGCTCAACAAATTGGTATTGATGAAATCTTCCAAGTCGGTGGCGCGCAGGCGATTGCAGCCATGGCGTTTGGTACTGAATCTATTCCTAAAGTTGATAAAATTTTTGGCCCCGGTAATGCTTATGTAACTGAAGCAAAGCGTCAAGCAAGTCAATCGCTACAAGGTGCTGCAATCGATATGCCAGCAGGGCCTTCTGAAGTGCTAGTGATTGCTGATGCGAACGCAAATCCTGCATTTATTGCTGCTGACTTACTTTCGCAAGCTGAACATGGCCCTGATTCACAGGTTGTATTATTAACACCTGATGAAACACTCGCCAAAGCCGTTATAGCTGAAACTGAAACACAACTGGCACTATTAAGCCGTGCCGAAATCGCGAAACAAGCACTTGCAGAAAGCCGGGTCATTATTACTCGTGATCTTGACCAGTGTATTGAAATCAGTAACAGCTATGGCCCAGAACACTTAATTATTCAAACCAATGATGCTGATGCTCGTGTTGATAGCATTACCAGTGCTGGCTCTGTTTTCCTTGGTGCTTGGTCACCTGAATCAGCAGGAGATTATGCTTCTGGTACTAATCACGTTCTGCCGACTTATGGCTATACAGCAACCTACTCAAGCTTAGGCTTAGCTGATTTTATGAAACGCATGACAGTACAGAAACTCACCGCCCAGGGTTTATCTGATTTAGCACAAACCATTGAAATATTAGCGCAAGCGGAACAACTCACTGCACACAAAAATGCTGTCACACTTCGTGTTAACGCTTTAGCTCAGGGGAAAAAGAGTGATGAAAACTAAATTTGATATCAATACACTTGCAAGAAAAAATGTACGTGAATTAACACCTTATCAATCTGCTCGACGCTTAGGGGGAAATGGTTCTGTTTGGTTAAATGCAAATGAATACCCTATCGCGCCTGACTTTACTTTTAATGAAAAAAACTTAAACCGTTACCCTGAATGTCAGCCTGTTAACGTCATTAATCGCTACGCAAAATATGCAGGTGTAGAGACTAACCAAGTCTTAGTTAGCCGTGGTGCAGATGAAGCTATTGAGCTTCTTATTCGTGCTTTTTGCGAGCCGGGTAAAGATGCCGTACTTTATTGCCCACCAACATATGGAATGTATAGCGTTAGTGCTGAAACTTTCGGTATAGAACAGCGTGTTGTCCCTACACTTGCTAATTGGAGTCCAGATGTCAAAGCCATCGCATCACAGCTTGATAATGTAAAACTTATCTATCTGTGCAGCCCTAACAACCCGACAGGAAATATTGTTGAACCTTCACTGATCCGCGATGTATTGGAGCTTGCTAAAGGTAAAGCTATCGTTGCAGTTGATGAAGCTTATATTGAGTTTTGTCCACAAGCATCAATTGTTTCGTGGCTAGAGGATTATCCAAATTTAGTTATTTTACGAACCTTATCGAAAGCATTTGCATTAGCAGGGCTTCGTTGTGGATTTACACTGGCCAACCCACCTGTCATTGAATTATTACTGAAAGTGATCGCACCGTACCCACTTTCAACACCTGTTGCAGATATTGCTGCACAAGCATTAACAGCAGCAGGCATTGAGATAATGAAAAAGCGAGTGGCAGAAATTTCACGCAACAGAGCCATTTTATCTGATTCGTTAAAAAAATTGCCTAATGTTGAACAGGTTTATAACAGCGAAACCAACTATATTTTAGTGAAATTCACTGATGCGACTCTGGTTTTCCGTACTTTATGGGAACAAGGGATTATTTTACGCGATCAACAGCGTCAATATGGGCTTAATGGCTGTTTGCGTATTTCTATCGGTACAGCTGAAGAATGTGATAGCGTGATTAATGCTATAAAAAATATTCAAACTACAAACGCATAAAACATTAAAAACGATAACAACAAATCGCAACTGAGGGATCTCAACCATGAGCCAAAAAATTCTTTTTATTGACCGTGATGGCACTTTAATCACTGAGCCACCAACAGATTACCAAGTTGATAGACTTGATAAACTTGCCTTTGAAAATGGCGTGATCCCCGCACTGACTGCGCTGCAAAAAGAGGGTTATAAACTCATTATGATCACCAATCAGGATGGATTAGGCACTGAAAGCTTTCCTCAAGCAGATTTCGATCCGCCTCATAATTTAATGATGCAAGTTTTTTCATCTCAAGGGATCACTTTTGATGATGTGTTAATTTGTCCTCATAAACCTGAAGACAACTGCCCTTGTCGCAAGCCAGAAACAGGGCTTGTCACCCAGTATTTAGTTGATGGCGCACTCGATAAAGATAACAGCTATGTCATTGGCGATAGACAAACTGATATTCAGTTAGCTGAAAAAATGGGTATCAAAGGCCTGCTTTATAATGCCAATGAACTCAACTGGGCTGTTCTCACAGAGCAACTAACGAAAAAAGATCGCTATGCCCACGTTGAGAGAAAAACTAAAGAAACACAAATTGCGATCGATGTTTGGCTTGATCGTGAAGGCAATAGCCAGATCAGCACCGGTGTCGGTTTCTTTGATCATATGCTTGATCAAATTGCCACACACGGCGGCTTTCGTATGAACATCAATGTTAAAGGTGACTTAGTTATTGATGATCACCATACGGTGGAAGATACCGGTCTTGCTTTGGGTGAAGCATTACGTGAAGCATTAGGTGATAAACGAGGTATTGCTCGTTTCGGCTTTACATTACCAATGGATGAATGCCTTGCAAGTTGTGCGTTAGATATCTCTGGTCGTCCACACCTTGAATACAAAGCCGAATTTAAATATCAGCGTGTCGGTGATTTAAGTACAGAGATGATTGAACACTTTTTCCGTTCACTCTCTTACACCATGGGATGCACATTACACCTGAAATCGAAAGGCAAAAACGATCACCACAAAGCTGAAAGCTTATTTAAAGTCTTTGGCCGTACATTACGCCAAGCCATTCGTGTCGAAGGCAATACTTTACCAAGTTCAAAAGGTGTTCTGTGATGAAAGTGGTTATTCTTGATACGGGTTGTGCCAATTTAGCCTCTGTCGCTTACGCCGTGAAGCGACTTGGTTATGATCCAATTATTTCCTATGAAAAAAATGTTGTGTTATCTGCGGATAAACTCTTTTTACCCGGTGTTGGAACTGCTAGGGCCGCGATGGAACAACTCAAAGTACGCGAGCTAATTCCGCTAATTAAAGCGTTAACACAACCTGTTTTAGGTATTTGTTTAGGAATGCAAATATTGGCTTCACTAAGCGAAGAAGGTAAAGATATTCCTTTATTAGGTTTAGTTGATGGCACCATTGATAAGCTTGATACGGCAGGATTACCACTACCTCATATGGGTTGGAACCAAGTATTAGCAAAACCAGGACATCCTCTTTTTCGTGATCTTGGTGATGATGCTTGGTTCTATTTTGTTCATAGCTACGCTTTAGCGCTCAATGAATCGACGATTGCTGAAACTGAATATGGTTCGCGTTTTAGTAGTGCAATTCAAAAAGATAATTTTTATGGAGTGCAATTTCACCCAGAGCGTTCAGGAAAAGCCGGTGCTCAACTTATCAAGAACTTTTTGGAGATGTAATCCGTTATGATTATTCCAGCATTAGATTTAATTGATGGAAAAGTAGTTCGTTTACATCAGGGTGATTATGCAAAACAGCGTGATTATGATGATAATCCACTGACTCGCTACCAACAATATGAGAAAGATGGTGCAAAATTACTTCACTTAGTGGATTTAACAGGTGCAAAAGATCCTTCAGCTCGCCAAATTCCGCTGTTAAAAGAACTTGTTGCTTGTGTCACTGTACCTGTACAAGTAGGTGGTGGCATTCGCACAGAAGATGATGTGAAATCGCTACTTGATGCAGGGGCAAGTCGAGTTGTTATTGGCTCAACTGCAGTCAGCCAACCTGAAATGGTAAAAACATGGTTTGAACGCTATGGTGCAGAAGCCATTGTGTTAGCCCTCGATGTTCGTATTGATAAACAAGGTAAAAAATGGGTAGCTGTCAGCGGTTGGCAAGAAAACTCATCCTATACACTTGAAGATATCATCGAGCTTTATCAAAGTGTGGGTTTAAAGCATGTATTGTGTACTGATATTTCTCGTGACGGCACATTAGCGGGTTCTAACGTCGAACTGTATAAAGAAATTAGCCAGCGTTTTCCCGATATTTTATTCCAAGCGTCGGGCGGTATTGGTGATTTACAAGATATCGCAGATCTTCCAGCATCAGGTGTTGCCGGTATTATTGTTGGTAGAGCATTATTAGAAGGCAAGTTTACATTAAAAGAGGCGATATCATGTTGGCAAAACGCATAATTCCTTGTCTTGATGTCCGAGATGGACAAGTTGTTAAAGGTGTTCAATTTCGTAATCATGAAATCATTGGTGATATTGTTCCTCTCGCTGAACGCTATGCCAAAGAAGGTGCGGATGAACTGGTATTTTATGATATTACAGCATCTTCTGATGGCCGTGTTGTTGATAAAAGCTGGGTATCGCGTGTCGCTGAAGTGATTGATATTCCTTTTTGTGTTGCTGGTGGTATTCGCTCTGTTGAAGATGCAGGGAAAATTCTCTCATTTGGAGCAGATAAAATTTCGATTAACTCCCCTGCACTTTCTGATCCTTCACTAATATCTCGTTTAGCGGATCGCTACGGTGTGCAGTGTGTTGTTGTGGGTATTGACACTTGGTTTGATGAAAAAACCGGTGAATATTTAGTTTATCAATTCACAGGCGATGAAAAACGAACACAACAAACGCACTGGAAAACCCTCGATTGGGTACGTGAAGTTCAGAAGCTAGGCGCGGGTGAAATTGTTTTAAATATGATGAACCAAGACGGCGTGAGACAAGGCTATGACCTAAAACAACTTGCTCTAGTACGCCAAGTTGCAGATGTTCCTATTATTGCATCAGGGGGAGCTGGCGAAATGTCACACTTTCTTGATGCATTTAAATTAGCCAATGTTGATGGCGCTCTTGCAGCCTCTGTTTTTCATAAACAAATAATTAATATCAACGAACTAAAACAGTATCTTGCAAAGAATGACGTTAAGGTAAGAATATAATGAATAATGAAACATTAGCGCAATTAAATTGGGAAAAAGTCGATAATCTCATGCCTGCGGTTATCCAAAATGCCATTTCAGGCGATGTATTAATGCTAGGTTATATGAACAAAGAAGCATTAAATGTCACTCTAAAAAGTGGAAATGTTACCTTCTATTCACGCACTAAACAGCGTTTATGGACAAAAGGTGAAACCTCAGGCAACTTCCTAAAATTAGTCAATATTTATCCTGACTGTGATAACGATACTTTACTTATTTTAGCTAATCCTATCGGTCCTACTTGCCATAACGGCACTGAAAGTTGTTTTGCCCCAGCACAAAGCCAATGGGGATTTCTCTATGAACTTGAGAATTTATTACGTGACCGCAAAAATGCCTCACCAGATAGCTCTTATACTGCCCGCCTTTATGCCAGCGGTACAAAACGTATAGCCCAAAAAGTGGGAGAAGAAGGCGTAGAAACCGCGTTAGCTGCCACTGTTAATGACCGAGAAGAGCTAAAGAATGAAGCCTCAGACTTGCTCTATCACTTAATGGTGCTATTACAAGATCAATCATTATCACTCTCTGATGTAATAGGTTGCCTTCAAGAGCGCCATAAAAAAGCTGAATAATTTCCAGTTAATCAACATCCTCTAGAGCTAGCAGACTAGAAAGCGATACATAAACAAAAAAGCACCTCATGAAAAATTCTGAGGTGCTTTTATTACGCGGTTAAGAGATAAAATAACAAACATTAGTTGTTATTTATTTCTTACACATTACATTGCTTTGCGGAATAACTCGATAACATCACTTTCAGAACCCTGCACTGGGTTAGTGATTGCACAAGCATCTTTCAACGCATTTTCAGCTAATGTCTTGAAGTCTTCTTCTTTCACGCCTAATTCTTTCAGGCCTGCTGGAATACCAACATCTTTAGCCATTTTACGAATTTCTTCGATACATGCTTTAGCGCCTTGCTCATCGCTCATAGCAGAAACATCAACGCCCATTGCTTGCGCAATATCTTTTAAACGACCTGCGGCTGCTTGAATGTTATAAGCTTGAACATGAGGTAATAAAACCGCATTACATACACCATGAGGCAAGTTATAGAAACCACCTAATTGGTGAGCCATAGCATGCACATAACCTAAAGAAGCATTATTAAATGCCATACCTGCTAAGAACTGAGCGTAAGCCATGTTTTCACGAGCTTGTGCATCACCACCATTATCAACCACTTTACGTAAAGATTCGCTGATCATAGTGACTGCTTTTAATGCACATGCATCAGTAATTGGGTTTGCAGCAATTGAAACATACGCTTCAACAGCATGAGTTAATGCATCCATACCTGTTGCAGCGGTTAAACCTTTTGGCATACCAATCATTAATTCTGAATCATTTACAGATAAGAGTGGTGTAACGTTTTTATCAACGATAGCCATTTTAATATGACGCGCAGTATCTGTGATGATACAAAAACGTGTCATTTCTGAAGCTGTACCTGCTGTGGTATTAATAGCAATAAGTGGTAATTGAGGTTTTTCAGAGCGGTCAACACCTTCATAATCTGCAATTTTTCCACCATTAGAAGCGACTAACGCAATACCTTTCGCGCAGTCATGTGGAGAACCACCACCTAAAGAAATGACACAGTCACATTGATTTTCTTTCAGCAGAGCTAAACCCGCTTCTACGTTTTCAACAGTAGGGTTTGGTGCAGTTCCGTCATAAGTTACGCTAGAAATACCAGCTTCTGTCAGTAACTTACTGACTTTATCAACAACACCCAGTTGATTTAAAATGCTATCAGTGACGATCAACGCTTTATGAAAACCGAAGTCTTTCATTGAACTCACAGCTTCAGCAAGACAGCCAGCACCAATTTTATTTACAGAAGGGATATAGAATGTTGAAACTGCCATTATTGACTTCCTTTTTAGTAATTAAATCTACGTTTTAATATGTTCTATTCTTTTTGTTCTTAAATTGATCATCATCAAAATAATGAATAAATATCAATTTATTTATAATATTAGTACACGAATATAATATTGGTAATCTAATTACCCTATTAATTCAATAGGATAATACTATTAACATGTTATTATTTGTAATAAAATAATTTGAAAAGCTTATCAAAATAATCAAAACCAGCCGTGAACATCACAGCAGAAAATTTTTTTTAAAGTCGTATAATGCCTCTAAAGAAATAACTTATTAAATCAGGAGTCATTGATGTCTTTGACTATTTTTGAGCAACTTACTGCTTTATTAGATAAAAACCACGCTACTTATCGTGTTATGGAACACCCTACCGCAGGTCGTTCTGAAGAAGTTGCAAAAATCAGAGGAACACAATTAGGACAGGGAGCAAAAGGACTAGTTTGCCATATAAAAGGTAACGGTATTAAACAACATGTTCTTGCGATATTGCCTGCTGATAAACAAGCCGATCTATCAAAACTCGCTCACCAAATTGGTGGAACAAGGGCATCTCTAGCCAGCCCTAAAGAAGTGGACGATCTTACCCAATGTGTATTTGGTGCTATCCCTCCTTTTAGTTTCCACCCTTCATTAAAACTTGTAGCGGACCCTCTGCTCTTTGAACGGTTTGATGAATTAGCTTTTAATGCAGGTACATTAGAGCGTTCAATTATTCTTAATACGCAAGATTACAAACGTATTGCACAACCTGAATTAATCTCTTTTATTCGAGATGAAGAAAGTGAGTAATAAAAATAACTGATTTATTTTTAACAATTACCCTAATCATAATTCAGTTAAGGGTAATTGTTATCATGATATCTATTCTTATTGTATATATAGATTTACACACCAGAAAGTAATATTAGATAATCTAACCTAAAAAAACGCCAACATTTAACACCAAAAATAATCAATAAATCAGAATAAATTCCATTAATTTCATATTACCTTGGCTATAACGCTACAGAATGTACAAAACAGAAATTTTTAACTATTTTTTTCGATTCAGCACTCAATAATTAACTAAATAGATTTTATGTTATTGACCTGATTTACTCGTACATTTAAGTTAGCTCCAATAAAAATACAATAATGTAAAATCTTATTTACATGTCGGTTATTTTCTAACATACAAATAAATATATAAACAATGTACCAATAGGTGCAGGGAAATCTTCATGCAAACTTCAACTAAAAAACAACCACTTTATAAAGTGCTATACGTGCAAGTTATCGTCGCCATCTTACTCGGTATCTTGCTTGGGCATTTTTACCCTGACGTGGGTGAATCCTTTAAACCGCTTGGTGATGGATTTATCAAAATTGTAAAAATGATCATCGCACCTGTTATCTTCTTAACTGTGGTAACAGGTATTGCAGGTATGAATAATATGAAAGCGGTAGGTACTGTCGCGGGTAAATCCATGGCTTACTTCCTGACTTTCTCTACCATTGCATTAATTATTGGTTTGATTGTCGCGAATATTATTCGTCCTGGTGATGGATTGAATATTTCCCCTGCCTCATTAGATGCAAGCAAAGTAGAAAGTTATGTAGCAAAAGCACATGACTCTTCGATTGTTGGTTTCTTGATGAATATCATCCCTGATACTGTTGTCAGCCCATTAGTTAACGGTAATATCTTACAAGTTCTGTTTGTTTCTGTGGTCTTTGGTATTGCCTTAGCGTCTATTGGTACTCGAGGAGAGCCGGTTCTTAAGTTTTTACAAAACTTTTCTGAACCTGTATTCAAAATGGTCGGTATGCTAATGAAATTAGCCCCTATCGGTGCTTTTGGTGCAATGGCCTTTACTATTGGTAAGTATGGTATTTCATCAATCAGTAACTTGGTATTACTTGTTCTAACTTTCTATATAACTTCATTATTATTCGTTCTTGTCGTGTTAGGTGCTGTTGCAAAATATAACGGCTTCTCTATTCTCTCGTTAATTAAATATATTAAAGATGAACTTTGGTTAGTATTAGGTACCTCTTCTTCAGAAGCAGCATTACCTAGCTTAATGCGTAAAATGGAAAATGTAGGTTGTAAAAAATCAGTTGTCGGTTTAGTTATTCCAACAGGTTATTCCTTTAACTTAGACGGTACTAACATCTACATGACCATGGCGGCTCTATTTATTGCACAAGCGACAGGTATTGATCTTTCATTGACAGAGCAGATCACACTACTCTTAGTTGCCATGATAAGTTCAAAAGGTGCAGCGGGTGTGACTGGTGCTGGTTTTATTACTTTAGCTGCCACCTTATCTGTTGTACCTAGTGTTCCTGTCGCGGGTATGGCATTAATTCTAGGAATTGACCGCTTTATGTCAGAGTGTCGTGCATTAACTAATCTTGTGGGTAATGCTTGCGCCTGCATAGTTGTTGCTCGTTGGGAAAATGCTTTAGATAAAGAAAGAATGAATGATGTCTTTAGTGGCAGAGCATCAAGTGAATTTATTGAAGATGCTCCATTAGCGCCTATTGAAATTGAATCTGACAATGCAATTAAAATCCCAGTAAAATAAAGACCATTTTCTATGATCTATAAAAGAGCGCTGATGTGCTCTTTTATTTTTTATATTCCTTACCACTACGAACAAACACTTGTCTTTTTTATAATTTATTTATTATTGTCTCTTTTTCTCATAGATTATTCTTTGCTTATTTTTATGATTTTTTAAATATTGGTTGGGTGGTTCTGCCATAATAATTGTTAGTAGTATTGTTCTTTTTTATATCGTTGTTGTGTCACCGTATTTTTTCTCTATATATCGCTATTTATTTTGTTGCATTTGCTTTAGCAATAAAAACTCTGTTTTCTGCAATCATGCTACTTCGTTTTTTTATCTTGGTAAGAGATACTTCAGAGTTTCCTTCAATACTCGCCTTTATTATTATTCTTTCTGAATGCTTATTTGTTTGTTGCTAGAGTTTGTTTATATTGAAGGGTTTATCAGTGATTTATTTTCACGTGGAAAAAATATAATAAAAACAAATAATTGTAACTAAAACCTCTCCCTACTTCGCCTTATCCATATTTTTACATTTAAATTATTTTATTTACCAAAAAATAAAACAAAATATACATAATTTTAAAGAAATACGACAAGTTAAAACAAAATAGAATTTCATTAACCTATTGATTTAAGAAAAATAAATTCTACAAATAGCAATAAATTGAAATTAAATCTAATTTTTTAGATGAAGAGCACAATATTTGATAAAATCAACTTTATTTTATTGACCTGATTTACGCATACCTTTAAGTTACCTGTCACAACAAAATAAATGTAAATAATAATTTACATCATAATTTCTTTTTTATTTAGTCAATATCTTTCAGTTACAGGGAATTTTTATGCAGACTTCATCCCGCAAGCTCCCCTTTTATCGTGTGTTATATATCCAAGTTATTATTGCTATCATTTTCGGTATTCTATTAGGACATTTTTACCCTGATATTGGTGAGTCATTCAAACCTTTGGGTGATGGATTTATCAAAATAGTAAAAATGATCATCGCACCTGTTATCTTTCTAACCGTAGTGACAGGCATTGCTGGTATGAATAATATGAAAGCCGTCGGAAAAGTAGCAGGTAAGTCAATGATTTACTTTCTTACATTTTCTACGATTGCACTCATCATTGGATTAATCACTGCCAATGTTATTCGTCCTGGTGATGGTTTAAATATCTCTCCTGAGTCATTAGATAGTAGCCGAGTAGAAATGTATGTCACACAGGCACATAACTCTTCTCTTGTTGATTTTTTCATGAATATCATCCCTGATACTATCGTTAGCCCACTAGTAAACGGTAATATCTTACAAGTACTGTTTGTTTCTGTGATTTTTGGTTTGGCGTTGGCGTCAATAGGCTCACGAGGCGAACCTGTATTAAAATTCTTACAACACCTTTGTGAGCCTGTCTTTAAGATGGTTGGTATGCTAATGAAGTTAGCGCCGATTGGTGCTTTTGGCGCAATGGCTTTTACAATAGGTAAATATGGTATTTCTTCCATTGGCAATTTAATGTTGTTGGTAATTACTTTTTATTTAACAGCATTACTTTTTGTGTTAGTGGTTTTGGGTGCGGTTGCTAAATATAATGGCTTTTCTATCCTCTCTTTAATTAAGTACATAAAAGATGAGCTCTGGCTTGTATTAGGTACTTCTTCATCTGAAGCCGCACTACCTACATTAATGAATAAAATGGAAAAACTGGGTTGTAAAAAATCAGTCGTCGGCTTAGTTATTCCTACGGGTTATTCCTTTAATTTAGACGGTACTAATATTTATATGACTATGGCAGCCCTGTTTATTGCGCAAGCAACAGGCGTAGACTTGTCATTAACCGAACAAATTACATTACTCTTTGTTGCCATGATTAGCTCAAAAGGCGCGGCTGGTGTGACTGGAGCTGGTTTTATTACTTTAGCTGCAACATTATCAGTAGTGCCTAGTGTTCCTGTCGCTGGTATGGCATTAATTCTAGGTATCGACCGTTTTATGTCAGAGTGCCGAGCATTGACCAATCTTGTGGGTAATGCTTGCGCCTGTATTGTTGTTGCTCGCTGGGAAAAAGCCTTAGATAAAGAGAGAATGAATGATGTTTTTAGTGGGAAAATATCCAAAGAGACCCTTTTAGATACTGCTCTTACATCAGATAAAATAAATGAAAAAACACATTATATAAAAGCATCTGAACAATAATTTTTATATTTCTTAATAAAGAACAAATAAAAAGAGAGTATTTAAGTACTCTCTTCTTAAGCAAGAACGATAATCATTAACTAAAATAAAAGCTATAATGAAAAAACCTCTCTTAATAAAGTGAGGTTTAAATCAAAAACTTAAAATCTAAATATCTGTGATAATTTCACTTTGTGGCAATCTTGATTTTGGCAAATTGTAGTTGAAATCATCTTCTTCCCTATAACCTAATGCAACAATTGCCACAGCATGAAGACCTTTATCATTTAAAGAAAATGTTGAATCTATTTTTGATAAATCAAAGCCTTCCATTGGAAGAGCATCTATTCCTAACGTTGCAGCACCTAGTAATAGTGATCCCATATTTAAATAAACCTGTTTCTCTATCCAATGAGATAAATCACCAAGTTGTTTTTCATGTAGATTAACAAAAAATGATCTTGCGAGATTATTTTGCTCTTTAAATTCAGCTTCTGGATATCGTCCTGCTTGATCTTCTAATTCAAGCAAATGAGAGAGATATTCTTCAGATAACGTATTTCTTGCACACATAACCACAACATGTGAAGCACTTAATATTTTCTCTTTATTGAACTCATACCCCCCTTCTGTTGAGCCAGCAATTTTCTGCTTAGCATCATCAGTTTTCGCGATGATAAAATGCCATGGTTGAGTGTTCACACTTGATGGGCTTAGTTGTAATAATGCTTTAATTTGTTCTAATTCTTGCTCAGGGATCACTTTGTTTTTATCAAAATGTTTTGTCGCATAACGTGTTTTCAATATCTTTAATAAATTCATTTATTACACCTATTCCAAAGTAAGACACTTGTATCGGGCACATTTTAATTATAATTTACTATCTGGCAAGTACGTACAATTTATGTATATAGGATACAAATGGATACTGTCAAAAAGAATAGATATAACGACTACACCTATGATGGATGCCCTGTTGAAGCGTCTTTAGAGCTAATGGGAGGTAAAGGAAAAGGTATGATCCTTTACCATTTACAGGGAAAAATACTGCGATTTAATGAGCTAAAAAGAAAACTTATTTCAATAACGCCTCGAATGCTGACTAAACAGTTACGTGAACTTGAATCTGATGGACTTATTGAGCGCAAAGTGTACGCTGAGATTCCGCCCAAAGTTGAATATAAACTCAGTGAAGATGGAGAATCACTCTCTCACGTTTTAGCGGCACTACAAAGCTGGGGAGAAGAAAGAGCAATACCTCTATTAGAAAGATCTGCCAATAGAAAATGATATGTGAAGATTGAGGTCGACACTTTTTAGTCACCTTACCTTATACCATTCAATATTATGCACAAGCACAACAACTGCTGGTAAAGTTAATAGTAGTGTTGTTTATACCCTGCAATATAAATAATTGGATATTTATTTTCATTAAATAAAAAAGGTACTCAATTTGAGCACCTTTTCTTTGTTATATTTTAATTATATAACCTAATATTAAATCTATTTATTCCATCCACTCTGTGTGGAATACGCCATCTTTATCAGTACGTTTATAAGTATGCGCACCAAAGTAGTCACGTTGAGCTTGGATTAAGTTTGCTGGCAACACTTCTGCGCGATAGCTATCGTAGTAAGAAATAGCCGCAGAGAATGTTGGAGTAGGAATACCTGCTTGTACACCATAACAAACAACATCACGTAGAGCTTGTTGGTAATCATCAGCGATTTGTTTAAAGTATGGTGCTAACAGCAGATTTGCAATACTTGCATCTTCGTTATAAGCATCTGTAATTTTTTGCAGGAATTGAGCACGAATGATACAACCCGCACGGAAAATCTTCGCGATTTCACCGTAGTTTAAATCCCAGTTATATTCGTCTGATGCAGCTTTCAGTTGTTGGAAACCTTGGGCATAAGAGACAATTTTACCTAAATACAGTGCGCGACGTACATTTTCAATAAAGGCTTTTTTATCGCCAGAGAATGCTTTAGGTGTTGGGCCTGATAATACTTTAGATGCAGCAACACGTTGATCTTTTAATGAAGAGATATAACGAGCAAATACAGACTCAGTGATAAGAGTAACTGGTACACCTAAGTCTAAAGAGCTTTGGCTAGTCCATTTACCTGTACCTTTATTTGCCGCTTCATCAAGAATAACGTCAACAAGATATTTACCTTCGTCATCTTTTTTACGGAAAATATCAGCAGTAATTTCGATCAGGTAGCTACTTAATTCACCTTTATTCCACTCGGTAAAGGTTTCTGCTAATTCTTCATTAGTTAGACCTAAAGAGTGTTTTAATACTGAATACGCTTCTGCAATCAGTTGCATATCGCCATATTCGATACCGTTGTGAACCATTTTCACATAGTGACCCGCACCATCAGCACCGATATAAGTCACACAAGGTTCACCTTCAGCAACAGCCGCAATTTTTTCAAGGATTGGCGCAACTAATTCGTAAGCTTCTTTTTGTCCACCCGGCATGATTGAAGGACCTTTTAATGCGCCTTCTTCACCACCAGAAACACCAGTACCAATGAAGTTAAAACCTTGTGCTGATAATTCACGGTTACGACGAATGGTATCTTTAAAGAAAGTATTTCCGCCATCGATAAGGATATCGCCTTTATCTAAATGCGGCGTCAAAGCAGCAATTGTTTTATCCGTTGCTTCACCCGCTTTTACCATTAATAAAATACGACGCGGTTTTTCTAACGAATCAACAAACTCTTCAATAGAATAATTCGGAACCAGTTTTTTACCTGGATTTTCAGCGATAACTTCGTTGGTTTTATCGCTTGAGCGGTTGTAAATGGATACAGAATAACCACGGCTTTCAATATTTAGCGCAAGGTTACGTCCCATTACTGCCATACCAACCACGCCGATTTGCTGTTTTGACATGAAAATAACTCCCGTCTGAAAATAAACCTGCCAGTATCACTGTACTGACAATGTGTTAACCTGATCACATAGTAACGCACTCTCATCATTGGTGGTAGTTATTGATGCAATCGATATCGCACTCTTTCACGCAAAATGAAATTATTACCTTTATATTAATAATAAATTATTGAAAAATTCCTGCAAATTGCTCATTATTCCCTTGTCGGCATATGCCGTCTTTATAGAAGGTAAAACAAACTGTATGGAATGGATCTTGGATCCGACGATCTGGGTAGGACTCTCCACCCTAATTGTTCTCGAAATCGTACTTGGTATTGATAACCTTGTTTTTATTGCTATTCTGGCAGATAAACTCCCAGCAAAACTAAGAGATAAAGCACGTATAACAGGCTTATTGTGTGCCCTTGTTATGCGGGTTGTGTTGTTATTTAGCCTTTCTTGGCTTATCACTCTGACAAAACCTCTTGTTACACTGTTTGATCATCCTTTCAGTGCAAGAGACTTAATTATGCTTCTCGGAGGGATATTCTTGCTGTTCAAGGCCACCATGGAGCTTAATGAACGGCTAGAAGGTAAAGATCACAACGAGGGAAAACAACGTAAAACAACTAGCTTTTGGTCTGTTGTTGCCCAAATTATCGTGCTGGATGCAGTATTCTCGCTTGACTCAGTAATAACTGCTGTGGGTATGGTTGATCATTTAGGCGTTATGATTGCAGCTGTTACTATCGCAATGCTCTTGATGATCCTGGCAAGTAAACCTTTAACAAACTTCGTCAATAACCACCCAACCATTGTTATCTTGTGTTTAAGCTTCTTGCTGATGATTGGTTTTGCATTAGTTGCCGAAGGCTTTGGTTACGCCATTCCAAAAGGTTACCTGTATGCAGCGATTGGCTTCTCTATCATGATAGAAGTCTTTAATCAGTTAGCACAATTTAACCGTCGCCGTTTCTTATCAGCTTCTCGTTCTTTACGTGAACGAACAGCAGAAGCGGTGTTACGTATTATTAATGGTAAGCCTGAATCATCCGAATTAGATCATCACACATCTGATTTAGTCTCTGATGCTGAAGAGGTGTTTGATCCTCAAGAACGTCAAATGATTGTACGTGTGCTTGGTTTAAGTCAACGTAATGTGAACAGTATCATGACTTCTCGCCATGATGTTGAATATGTAGACTTGAACGCAACACAAG
Source organism: Proteus terrae subsp. cibarius (assembly GCF_011045835.1). Classification (NCBI taxonomy): domain Bacteria; kingdom Pseudomonadati; phylum Pseudomonadota; class Gammaproteobacteria; order Enterobacterales; family Morganellaceae; genus Proteus; species Proteus terrae. The sequence goes on along the minus strand of NZ_CP047349.1, from coordinate 1,195,446 downwards.
ATGATATCCGCCAATTATTGGAAAAGGATCCTCACTCTCGCCTAGTGATTACTGATGAACAACACAGTGATGAACCTGTTGGGGTTGTTAATGTGATCCAACTGTTAAACCAACAGTTACGTAATGAACCACTAGACTTACGTTTACTGGTCACACAACCGCTGATTTTCCCTGAAGGTTTATCCTTGCTGCAAGCGTTAGAGCAATTCCGAAGTGCGCATACTCACTTTGCCTTTGTCGTAGATGAATTTGGTTCAGTAGAAGGGATCGTGACGCTAACTGACGTTATGGAGACCATCGCGGGTAACTTACCAGTCAGTTCTGAAGAAAACGATTCACGTCACGACTTGGTTCAAAATGAAGATGGTTCATGGACAGTTAACGGCTTTACACCACTTGAAGACTTAGTGCTTTATATTCCAATCAAATTGGATGAAAAACGTGAGTATGAAACCTTAGCCGGCTTATTAATGGAACATTTACAACGTGTTCCAACTGTTGGTGAAAAGATCCTTATTGATGGCATTGAATTTGAGCCGTTAGAAGTGAACAACCATCGGATTAATAAAGTTCGGATCGTTGAGCCCACACCAGAAGATGAAGAAAACGTTGACGAAGCGTAATTCTTATCAAATAGCAAAATATCCGCCTTTAAGGCGGATATTTTTTATCTGAAGATAGTACCTACTGGAAAATAATATACGTACCAATGTCTGCGTTAAAATAGTCTGGTTAACCTCTATTGAAGGAGGAAGGCTATTACCACCTCCTTCAGCTGGTTTTTATTATCCAACGACTCAACTGCCCTATGAGCCAAATAGCTGGAGTCTTGCGATTGAAATCACTCATACACAACAAGAGTCTGAACATTGGATAAGTGAGGGCAATATGCAGTTTTTAGTTGAATATGCCCCTCATCACTTATTAGAAAAATTAGAAAAACTTGAAATTTATGAAGGTGCTAAAAAAGTCGCAGATGCCTTTATTCAGTTTAAATAATTATTTTTTATACGACTTTTCTTAAGCCAATAAAAAACGGGCTTTGTTCAATTACAAAGCCCGCCAATAAAATTTAAAACAATAAATTTAGATTAATTTAATCAGTTAATAATCAACCTAATGTACTTGGTACAAGAATTTCAGTCGCAACAATAACAATCACCAGCCCTACTAATACTGGGACAGAAACTCGTTTCATCACTTCAAACGGTGAAATTTTTGCCATACCTGATACCGCAACCACAACACCAGAAACCGGTGATAATGTACGGCCTAAGTTTGAGGCTTGTAACATTGGAATAGTTAAATAAGCTGGGTTAACACCCATATTGCTTGCTAGACGAGGAATTAATTCAACGAATGCATAGAATGGTGCGTTACCAGAGCCTGTGGTCATTGCCGCTAACATGGTAATTAATACCAATGCAATCATCATCACAATCGCACCTGAACCTAATGACTGAGCACCTTCAATTAATGCATTAATAAAGCCAACCGTCGTTAAACCTTGAGCAAATACCCCAGCAGCGACTAATAACATAACAACTTGAGCAAATGCATCTGCCATACCGCGGTAAGCAACTTCTAAACCTTCGAAAACTTGTTTTGCGCTAAAGCTACGAATAAATTCGATAACAGCCGCTAAAATCATACAGATAATAATAATGGCAACAATATGAAGTTCTGGTAACCATTTACCATCAAAAACGAGAACACCGATAATTGGTGTGAAAGGTAAAATCGCATAGAAACTTGGTGCGTGAGTTTTGATTTCATTCACGTCTAACATTTCAGTTTCGATATGCTCTTTACGGTCAAGATAACGTTGCCAGAAGAAATGAGCGATACACATACCAATAATTGCAGCAATAGAGATAGGTAATGTGGTTTTAAATGCGAAATCAATCAGCGGCATTTTAGACGCTTCAGCGGCTAAAATAACATCTCCTGATGTTGGCGCTAAAATAATAGAAGCTGGAGACGCACAAATTGCAGCAGCAGCTCCGCGACTAATTCCCATATTCACCATAACAGGGAATAGAGTTGCCATTAACAACACCCCTAAACCTGTTGCTGATGAAACAGCCAGTGACATCAAACATGCAACAATGTAAGCAGCAACCATCAGAAGATATGGTGAGTTAATCATTTTTAGTGGGCGTGATGCTAATTTAACAACAACATCATTAGCACCAATGTGTGTCATATAAGAAGCAAAACCACAAAGTATCATGATCATCATACCTAAATCGCCACCACGGCTCATTAGTAGATTTTTCACATACTCAACAATATCGATTAAACCGTAGCCTGTTGCAGTTGCACTTGCAGGTAAAACAGCCCTTCCCATAATAACGCTGATGATCAGTAATAACAGACCACCCGTCATTAAAACACCGGTTGGTGAATAGCCTTTTACAATATAACGTCCAACACCTACAGCAACGAAGGCGCCGATAAGAATTTCAATCATTTATTTATCCTGTCTAAAGTAGTCATTTATAAAATGAAGTTTTTTATTTTTATCATCATTTTTGCGTTTAGTGCGATTGACACACTCTGCCCAAAGGCAACGTTGCAGTGTATGACATATATCAAAAAAAACGACTATTTTTTTACATATACATAGCACGAATGCTTACTTTTCATTCAAAATATAAATTAAATGATAGATATAAAGCAAAAAGCACACAATTATCAAAATAGTGTGCTTTTATTAAGAGTGTGATGAAGTTAAAATTCGTGAAATTAGATTTTCTTCAATAACTGATTAAGTGCTTTTACTTCTGGGCTTTCAGCATCTTGCTTATTGAGCCAATTATCGATGGCTTGTTTTGCTTTTTGCTGTAATTGATCGCGCAGTAATTTTTCAACATTGAGCTCATATTGCACCGCATTCCAATCCCCATAAAGCCTTAAAGGAATATCAATTTTAGCCAGTTGGCGAATAAATTCATTTTCTTTACCCCACCCTTTTTTAATATTAACCAATAGTGTTACATCAAGATCATGGCGTTGAAGGTTAACTTTACCCTGCCCATTAATTTGATAAGTATCAGCTTGAGCATCAAGGGAATTAATCGTCAATTGTCCTTTTGGGGTTAATTTAAATTGGGCAATCACATTATCTGCTTGGGTGTAACTCTCGATATCTTCAGGATAAATTACTTTATCTGTCGCTTGAGCGACTGATTGCTGAATAACCTGCGGAACATTTAATCCTTGCATTTTAAATTGGCTAACAGATGTATTGAGCGTACCTTGCCAATAATTATAAAAGGCTTTCCGGTTATATCCCGCACCTTCTAAATTCCCTTTTGCCGAAATTAATCCACTGAAATTTTCAGGTTGATTAAACACACGCAATAGCGGTTGTAATGGAATATTGTTCATTGTGACATCCATGCTGATATGTGCTGGCACAATGCTTGTAGAGATAACTGTTGGAAGTGAGAAGTCACCTTGAAGGACATGTCCTGTTAAGGTTTGAATATTCAGCGACTTAGGATTATTTAAAGCATCAATTTTAAAATTATTAATCTCTAAATCTTTATAAAGAAGCTTATTCAGTGCTAATTTCAGCGTAAACTCAATATCGCCCCAATGCGTTAAATCATATTCTTTATTTTCAATAGTAACTGAAGTAATAACCGGCTTTGCCATAATTGTGGCATTTGGTGCTGGCGCTGCATGTGCAGTATTAAATAATGAAAATGATGATGGTGTCTTATTATCTTTAGGGGACAATAATGCGGTTTCCGTTGTTTTAGCCACTGCTAACTCTGGTAACAACGTATTTAAATTTAATTGTTGACCTTTTAAATCAACCTGATAACGAGTTTTACCTGAAAACTCCGCACTGATATTACCTTGCAGTTGGCTATCATTAGCAGTGAGATTTAAGTTATCAAGTGAAACCTTTCTCACCCCCTCATTTTGGATCGTAAAATCTGAAGTTAAACTTCCTGTTATGCCATTTTCAGGGATCCCTATTCCTGATAAAGCATAATCTAACTGTGTGATATTACCTGCAATTTGGTAAGGATAACTGTTCATATCCGCATTAGCGGCAACATTTAGGGTGATCTCACGACGGTCACGATTCACTTTCGTGCTCATCTCAAGACTAATTTGTTTTTTCTCGTCTGTTTTCAACGATAAATTAATATCGCGTAAATTAAGCTGCTCACCGTCTTTCATTTGCCAAATAATTAAGCTGTCTGAAATTTTTACTTTGGCGATATTCAATTGCCAATTATTGGCTCTAGGTTCGATTACTGGGTGAGAAATATCTCGAGGAGTAGAAGGCGGTGATATTTTAGGAATAGCTTTGCTTTCCGGTGTTTGGCGAACAACGGCACCTTTAAGCATGACTTCTTTTACTTCAAGTTGATGAGAAAGTAGCGGTAATAACTCAACATCAAGACGCATATTATCGGCTGTAACTAAAGGCATTTCAGCACCAGGTGCTGTCAATGACATTTTACCACTAATAATGCTTAACTTTGGCCATACATGCCAACGCATATCATCTTGTAATGTGAGTTTATAACCGCTTTGTTTTTCGACCCTTTCAACAAGGTATCCGCGGAAATCATTGGGGTTAATGAGTAAAACTAACGCTGTTAAGCCTGCCAAAATAACCACAAGCAAAATAGCCAGTGTTGTCAGAAACCTTTTCATACAATTACCCGCTTAGTGAAATATGATAATAATGATTATAAAGATAGTTAATCTTCACTAATCCGACTACCAACTGCACCTTGTTGATTTTTATATTTTGCATCTTGACGACGATTATAAGGTCTATCAGCAGAACCAGACATAGGCTCAAAGCTTAATGCACCAATAACCATACCCGGTCTTAATGCGAGAGGGAGTTTACCTGAATTGAAAAACTCTAATACGATTTGTCCATGCCAGCCAGGATCAATACGATGAGCGGTAACATGCACCATTAAACCTAAACGAGCTAATGATGAGCGTCCATCTAACCACCCCACCACATTATCAGGTAATGTGACTGATTCAAGTGTCACAGCTAACGCTAATTCACCAGGATGTAAGAAGAATGCCTCACCTTCAGGTAAAACAATTTCATCACTCATTACACGCTCTAGCGCTGCATTTACTTCTGCCTTAGGACCACTTAAATCAATATAAGCTGCAGTATGACCTTGGAAAACACGAAATTGATTTCCTAAGCAAACATCTGCTGTTGCGCCGTTAATTCGCTCGATGGGCGGGCGGGGTTCAATGACTAATTTACCTTCATCCAGCCACTGAATAATATCACGGTCGCATAATCGCATTTTATTTCCTTCTTCAAATTAAACAGGCAGTTTCATCATGCATGAAAGCTGCCCACAAATGAATCTATTATTCGCAGAACTGACCAATTTTTGCTTTCAGAATATCAATCGCAACACGGTTTTTACCCCCTCTAGGGACAATAATATCGGCATATTGTTTAGAAGGTTCAATAAACTGGAAGAACATAGGACGAACGGTTTTATTATATTGTTCAATGACTGAGTCTAAGCTACGTCCACGTTCATTCACATCACGTTTAATTCTACGCATTAAGCAAATATCTAATGGCGTATCAACAAAGATAGAGAAATCCATCTCTTCACGTAGGCGTTTATCTGTTAATAACAAGATGCCTTCAATAATAATAACTTTTTTGGGTTGAAAAGAAATGGATTCTGCTTTGCGAGTGTGAGCAACGTAGTCATATTGAGGGAGTTCGATGGTTTTTCCTGCTTTGAGTTCACACAAATGCTGATATAAAAGTGCGTGATCCATCGAATTTGGGTGGTCATAATTGACCTTATATCGTTCTTCCATCGTTAAATCACTTTGGTCACGATAATAACAATCTTCTGGTATCACACCGATATTATGATCACCTACTTGTGCTCTTAATTCGCGGTAAAGTGTACTTGCAATAAGACTTTTACCCGAAGCAGAAGCTCCAGCGATACCTACAATTGTGCACTGATGTGCTGTGTCAGCCATAATCAAAAACCTGGTTTGAAATAAAAAGAGGGATAACGTAATAATATGTAAATATTACGCTAGCGCAGATTATAGTTTTGAAATCACTCTGGTTCCAGCGTAAAACCAGAAATCTATTTGTTTTTTATCAAAAACAGTCGGAAATCACATGTAAAAAATGGAAAGCCTAATGACTCTCCATTTTAATCAGTAAATAATTCAATGTATTATTTTACTGTAATTACACTGCGCGGAAAGAAATTTCCGTTGGAATAGCATCACCATCCCAATACATTTGAGCAGAAACAGTCGATGCGATTTCGCGATAAATATCAGCAAACTCGCCTTCAGGATCACGCATCACTGTTGGTTGTCCGCGGTCTAAGTCTTCACGTAAAGAGATATGAAGAGGAACTTGACCTAATAATTCACAATGATACTTCTCAGCCAATTTCGCCGCACCACCAGTACCAAAGATAGGTTCAAGGTGACCACAGTTGCTACAAATATGTGCACTCATGTTTTCAATAATACCTAATACAGGTACATTGACTTTCTTAAACATGACGATCCCTTTCATCGCATCCACCAGCGCAATATCTTGTGGTGTTGTTACTACAACAGCAGCGGTTACTGGGATATTTTGAGATAAGGTTAATTGAATATCACCTGTTCCCGGTGGCATATCGATAACCAGATAATCCAAGTCAGGCCACAGCGTATCTTGGAGCATTTGCATTAATGCTTTACTCGCCATAGGACCACGCCATACCATCGCATTATCATCAGTGACTAAATAACCGATAGAGTTAGACGCTAAACCATAAGCCATAATCGGCGCCATATGTTGTCCATCAGGAGACGTTGGACGCTCCATTGTGGTACCCAACATATTAGGAATAGACGGGCCGTAAATATCAGCATCAAGAATACCTACTTTAGCGCCTTCTTGTGCAAGTGCTAATGCAAGGTTCACTGCTGTACTTGATTTACCTACGCCACCTTTACCAGAGCTCACTGCAAGAATATTACGAACACCATTAACACCAGGCAGATCATTTGCGCGACGTAAGGTTGAAATATTGTGCTTGAGTTTCCATTCAATGGCTTTTGCGCCAGTGATGTTGCGAAGTTCAGCTGTTTTTTCTTCGATTAGGACTTGGAAAGGTTTTTTCCAAACAAACGGCATCACTAATTCGATATGAAGAACATCGTCAATCATCGCACATTGATGTAGTGCTTTTAGAGAAAGCAGATTACGTTTCAATGTCGGGTGTTCAAAAGTAGACAAGACACCTGAAACTTTTTCATTCAGAATCTCAGGGGTGGTCTGCTCGGGGGATTTATCACTCATCCCGGCTCCTCTCGTTTTCATTATTTATTAAATATATGAGTGTATCTATCATATCAGATAGTAGATGACTACGATAATGCCTTACCTCAATTTGCCAACTGAAATTTCTCTTGCAAAAACTCGATTATTGCCCTAGCGACATCATGATGGATCGGTTACCATCAAAGTCCCTTTTATTAATTTTATGGAAGTAAGATCCTTACTATGTCTCACGTCGCGAATAAATTATTGGTAACCTGCGCGTTACCTTATGCTAACGGTTCAATTCATCTCGGTCATATCCTTGAGCACATTCAGGCAGATATCTGGGTCCGTTATCAACGAATGCGCGGCAAAGAAGTTCATTTCATCTGCGCTGACGATGCCCACGGCACCCCAATTATGCTGAAAGCTCAACAATTGGGCATAACTCCAGAAACCATGATTGAAGAAATGAGCAAAGAGCATCAGCAGGATTTTGCAGGCTTCAATATCAGTTATGACAATTATCACTCTACACACAGTGAAGAGAGTCGCCAATTATCGACTAAAATTTATCTTGCACTGAAAAAGAATGGTCACATCAAAAGCAAAACAATTTCTCAGCTTTATGATGAAGAAAAAGGCATGTTCTTGCCTGACCGTTTTGTAAAAGGCACTTGCCCTAAATGTAAAGCGCAAGACCAATATGGTGATAACTGTGAAGTTTGTGGCTCAACTTACAGCCCAACAGAATTAATTAATCCACGCTCTGTCGTATCAGGTTCAACGCCTGTAATGCGCGAAACAGAACACTATTTCTTCGACTTACCTGCATTTAGCAACATGTTACAAGCGTGGATACGCTCTGGTGCACTGCAAGAACAAGTTGCGAATAAGATGCAAGAATGGTTCGACAGTGGTTTACAACAGTGGGATATCACTCGTGACGCGCCTTATTTCGGTTTCGAAATTCCAGATGCACCGGGTAAATATTTCTATGTATGGCTAGATGCACCGATTGGCTACATGAGTTCATTCTTAAACTTATGTGAAAAACGTGGTGATTTAAGTTTTGATGAATTTTGGAATAAAGACAGCAAAGCTGACCTTTATCACTTTATTGGTAAAGATATCGTCTATTTCCACAGCTTATTCTGGCCTGCAATGTTAGAAGGTAGCGAATATCGCAAACCAACAAACTTGTTTGTTCATGGTTATGTCACAGTAAATGGTGCGAAGATGTCAAAATCTCGTGGCACCTTTATTACTGCTCGCGCTTATCTTGATCATTTTGATGCGGATTGCCTACGTTATTACTATGCTGCAAAACTTTCATCACGCATTGACGATATTGACCTAAACTTAGAAGACTTTGTTCAACGTGTAAACAGCGACATTGTTAATAAAGTGGTGAACCTTGCATCGCGTACAGCAGGTTTTATCAGCAAGCGTTTTGATGGCAAATTAGCTGATTCTTTAGATGATGCTAAACTTTATCAACACTTTGTTGATATGAAAGAAACTATCGCACAATCATTTGAAAATCGTGAGTTTGGTAAAGCCATTCGTGAAATTATGGCATTAGCTGATGAAGCTAACCGTTATATCGATGAAAAAGCCCCTTGGGTAGTGGCAAAACAAGAAGGTCAAGATACTCAGTTACAAGCAATCTGTACTATGGGAATTAACTTATTCCGTGTATTGATGACGTATCTGAAACCTGTATTACCTTCACTGACAGAACGTTCAGAAGCCTTTTTACAAACCCAATTAACATGGGATGCACTTGATCAACCACTGTTAGGCCAAGAAATCACTAAATTCAAAGCGTTGTTTAACCGTATTGAAATGGATAAAGCTAACGCAATGGTTGAAGCATCAAAAAGTACCATTGCTCCAGTAAAAGAAGTAACGGGGCCATTGGCTGATGCACCTATTCAAGAAACCATCAAATTTGATGATTTTGCGAAAATCGATATGCGTATCGCTGAAATTAAACAAGCAGACTTTGTTGAAGGCTCAGACAAACTACTGAAATTAATTTTGGACTTAGGTGGCGAAACTCGCCAAGTATTCTCAGGTATTCGTACTGCATACCCAGATCCTAAAGTGTTAGAAGGTCGCTTAACGGTAATGGTAGCAAACTTAGCACCTCGTAAAATGCGTTTTGGTATTTCAGAAGGCATGGTAATGGCAGCAGGCCCTGGCGATAAAGATATTTTCTTACTCAGCCCAGATTCTGGTGCAAAACCGGGTCAACAAGTGAAATAACAACCAAGATTCATTTGCCAAATAAATATATGGCGGGGTTCTATTAGAGCCCCGCTCTTTTTTTATTGTGATCCATAGCACACTTTCAAAATCGGTGTATGATAATTCTGTTAGTTGATTTGGGACACTTACTTATGAAATCTAAACGGGCACGATTGCAGATTACACTTTGGCATTATCTACGATCTTTTTTGGTACTTTATCTTTGTCTTTTTGCTGGTAATCTTATTTCAGCTCTTCTACCCTTCGCGGTTCCAGGTAGTATTATTGGGTTACTGATCCTTTTTGGTTTACTTGCTTTCCAGCTTATTCCTTTGCGTTGGGTTAAACCTGGCGCCAATATCCTGCTGAAAAATATGTCATTGCTCTTTATCCCTATCGGGGTAGCCGTAATGAATTATTATGATTTACTTAGTCAGCAACTTTTCCCTATCGTTTTAGCCTGTATAGTCAGTACGTTTGGGGTTATGGCACTGGTTGCTTACTGTTCACATTATGTTCATCGTGAGCGTATTATCGTAGGTTCAAAACCAGATCTAGTTGAAGATATTATTGAAACAAAAGAAAAAGATGATGATAAAGCATTAAGTGAGAAGAAAAAATGTTAGTGTTAACGAATATATGGTGGTCACTTCCTTTAACCATAATTATCTTTTATTTATCACGTAAACTTGCTGCTCGTTATAAATTACCTATATTGAACCCTTTACTTATTGGTATTGCGGTTATTATTCCTATCTTATTAATTACACATACTCCTTACGAACACTATTTTGCAGGTAGTCGTATTTTAAATGATTTATTACAACCTGCCGTTGTTGCTTTAGCTATTCCGCTTTATCAGCAATTACACCAAATTCGCGCACAATGGAAATCACTGATAAGTATTTGCTTTATTGGTAGTGTTGCAGCCATGGTCAGTGGTACTGCGATTGCCTTATGGGCAGGAGCAACTCCCGAAATTGCCGCATCAGTCTTACCTAAATCAGTCACAACACCTATCGCAATGGCAGTTGCAGACTCCATAGGTGGTATTCCTGCAATCAGTGCTGCATGTGTTATTGCAGTAGGTATTTTAGGTGCCATTTTTGGTCACACTCTATTCAAGATATTGCGAATTCCAACTCACGCCTCTCGGGGATTAGCGATGGGAACCGTTTCGCATGCAGTAGGAACAGCAAGAGCGGCAGAAGTGGATTATATCGAAGGTGCTTATAGTTCATTGGCATTAATGACATGTGGGATTATTACCTCTTTACTTGCTCCGTTTATCTTCCCTATTATTTTGCATCTTTATAGTTAATATTTTTTATACTCTACCTTTCAAATCCCCGATTTAATTAATTTTACTTCGGGGATTTTTGCTATAAATTTGAGATACATCTCTCAATTAATGAATTTGTTGCAATTGTTTCATTGAAAATATGATTTTCATCACATATAAGAATGAGTAAAGATGCCTAGAATCTTATAATACAGAAAGATTAATGGGAGACTCATGTATGCATACTCGTTTTCAGGCAGTTTGGTCAGATTTATCCCCTCAGTTACAACAAGCACTTGCTCCTTATCTTGAGCAGGATGAATTCCCTGCAATGTTTACAGCAGAGCAGGTCAATGCCATAAAAACACAGTTACAATGTAATGATGATGCCTTAGCCCTCGCACTTTTACCAGTCGCGGCTGCTTGTGCAGTGACACCGATATCTCATTTTAATGTTGGTGCTATTGCTCGTGGTGAAAGTGGTAATCTCTACTTTGGTGCCAACATGGAATTTGCAGGTGCCCCACTACAACAAACTGTTCACGCAGAACAAAGTGCTGTGACTCATGCGTGGTTACAAGGTGAATCTCGCTTGATCTCCGTTACCGTTAACTATACACCTTGTGGTCACTGTCGCCAGTTTATGAACGAATTGAACAGTGGCACCCATATTCAAATTCAGTTACCGGGAAGAAAAATGGCAACATTAGGTGATTATTTACCTGATAGCTTTGGCCCGAAAGATCTCAATATCACCTCTTTATTAATGGACAAAGTTAATCACGGTTACAAAATTGATAACCCTAGTGAATTAGCACAACAAGCGCTACAAGCCACGAATCGTAGCCATGCTCCTTATAGTGAGTCGCACAGTGGTATTGCTGTTCAAATGAAAAATGGCAAAATATTCCAAGGTAGTTACGCAGAAAATGCCGCATTCAACCCAAGTTTACCGCCACTACAAGCCGCATTAATTTTGTTAAATATGGCGGGTGAGAGTGTTATGGATATTGAATCTGCTGTCTTAATCGAAAAAACAGAGACAGTTTTAACGCAATGGGATGCAACACAAGCAACATTAACTGCTTTAGGTTGTCGCCAAATGCAACGTATCACTTTGTAAAAAGTTTTAACTTATTCCTCTAAAAATCTCTCCTAAAAAAGCATCAGCATGTAAATTTTGCTGATGCTTACCAGAAAAAGTTGTAACAACCGTATCTATCTCTCATTTCTAAGCATAAAAATCATAAAAAAATAACATAAGCTGTACATATTTTTATTATTTTGTAGGATCTACAATTGTCATGTGACTAACTGCCTTACAAGAGTATTTTTCATGGAACTGGAACACGAAAGTAAACGCCCTCTCTACATCCCGTATGCAGGTCCAATCCTGCTTGAATTTCCCCTGTTAAATAAAGGTAGTGCTTTCAGCGAAGAAGAACGCAGCACCTTTAACTTACATGGTTTACTGCCTGAAGCAGTTGAAACCATCGAAGAACAGGTTGAACGCGCTTATCGCCAATATCTTGATTTCAAAAACGATAACGATAAACATATTTACCTACGAAATATCCAAGATACCAATGAAACCCTATTTTATCGTCTATTGGAATCTCACCTAACTGAAATGATGCCTATCATTTACACACCAACAGTAGGTGAAGCTTGTGAACATTTCTCTGATATTTATCGTCGTGCTCGTGGTTTATTTATCTCTTACCCTAACCGTGCCAATATCGACGATATGCTACAAAACGCCACGAAACAGAACGTAAAAGTCATTGTTGTAACAGATGGCGAACGCATTCTTGGTCTAGGTGACCAAGGTATCGGTGGTATGGGTATTCCTATCGGTAAACTCTCTTTATATACCGCGTGTGGTGGTATTAGCCCGGCGTACACACTGCCTGTTGTACTTGATGTGGGTACTAACAACCCACAACGTTTAAACGATCCTCTGTATATGGGATGGCGTCATCCTCGCATTACAGGTGATGAATATAACGAGTTTGTTGATGAGTTTATTCAAGCTGTTAAACGTCGCTGGCCAAATGTTTTACTGCAATTCGAAGATTTCGCACAAAAAAATGCGATGCCTTTATTAAACCGTTATCGTGATGAGCTATGTTGCTTTAACGATGATATTCAAGGTACAGCGTCTGTTACTTTAGGTAGCTTAATTGCAGCAAGTCGTGCTGCTGGCCGCCAATTAAAAGACCAAACTGTCACTTTCTTAGGTGCAGGCTCAGCAGGTTGCGGTATTGCTGAGCAAATCATTGCCCAAATGAAGTCCGAAGGTTTAAGTGATGAACAAGCGCGTCAACGTATCTTTATGGTCGACCGTTTTGGCTTATTAACAGATAAACTGCCAAATCTACTTGATTTCCAAAGCAAACTTATCCAAAAAAGTGAAACTATTGCTGATTGGGAAACCGGAAGCGATGCGATTTCACTGTTAGAAGTGGTTAAGAATGCAAAACCGACTATTTTGATTGGTGTTTCAGGACAAGCAGGTTTATTCACTGAAGAAATTATTCGTGAAATGCACAAACACTGTGAACGCCCTATCGTAATGCCATTATCTAACCCGACTTCTCGTGTAGAAGCGCGTCCTGAAGATATTATCAATTGGACTAATGGACAAGCTTTAGTCGCAACGGGTAGCCCATTTGCACCGGTTAAATACAAAGATAAAGAGTATCCAATTGCACAATGCAACAACTCTTATATCTTCCCAGGTATTGGGCTAGGTGTTATCGCATGTGGTGCAAAACGTGTTACTGATGCCATGTTAATGGTTGCAAGCCGTGCATTAGCTGATTGCTCACCAATGGCAAAAGATGGTGATGGTTCTCTGTTACCTTTACTGGCTGATATTCAGCAAGTTTCGCGTTATATCGCAAAACAAGTTGCAAAAGAAGCTCAAGTACAAGGTGTTGCTACCGTAACTTCTGATTCAGCATTAGAAGAAGCTATTGAACGTAACTATTGGTCACCAGAGTACCGTATTTACAAAAGAACCTCGTTCTAAGTAGCTTGAAACACTAAGTACCATTCTGAAAAGCGCATCATTACTTAATATGAAGCGCTTTTTTCTTGCTTCCCTATCTCCGCTCAAGTAGCCTTAAGCATTATGAAAGTCATTCATTATTTGCGTCATTAAGGCAAGGAAATGCTAAAACGCCTCATTTATCTCTTTCTCACACTTTTTATTCTGCTTGCTGTCATCTTGATTGCCTGCGATCGCTGGATCGGTTGGAAAACCAATCCTTATATCTTTGAAGATGTGGATACGCTACCTGCTAAAAAGGTAGGCATGGTATTAGGCACATCGAAGTACTACACCAGCGGTTATATAAATCAGTTTTATCAATATCGCATCCAAGGCGCTGTTAATGCTTATAATAGTGGCAAAATTCAGTATTTATTGCTCAGTGGTGATAATGCCAAGCACAGCTATAATGAACCGAATACGATGCGTAAAGATCTCATTAAAGCAGGCATTCCGGCCTCTCGTATTGTGATGGATTTTGCGGGCTTCAGAACACTTGATTCAGTAGTACGAACAAAAGAGGTATTTGGTACAGATGGATTTACCATTATCACTCAGCGTTTTCACTGTGAACGTGCCGTTTTTATCGCATTAGAAAAAGGAATTGACGCACAATGCTTTGCTGTTGCATCCCCTAAAAGCATGTTTAAAGTACGTGTACGCGAAGTATTTGCCAGAGCTGGTGCAATGATTGATGTGTATATTCTAAACCGTGAACCACGCTTTTTAGGGCCACCAGAAACTATTCCTGCAATACAATCTATTCCAGAAGGCATTAAAGGTTATCCTGCGGTTTCACCAGAGGAAGTCGAATCACTTCCTCTAAACAAAAATAATCATGAAAAAACCTAAAAGAATTGCGCTAATTTTGAGGCTGATTTACGCCAGATCCACTCTATTGGCCCTTGTGGGAAAAAACGTAACCAAATCACAGCAAAAGTGATATTGATTGCCCAAATGGCAACAACAAAAGGCATCAATTCCGGCAGAGTAAATTGATTAAATAGCCCCATACGCTGAAATAAATAAATCCCGATAAGGCTTTGCATTAGATAGGTTGTTAACGCCATTTTGCCAACACAACGTAAAGCATAGGCAAGATAAGAGTGTTGAATAATATCCCAACTCCAATAAAACAGCGCAATATACCCCAAACTTTGCATCACTTGGATCAGCATGGTTAAAGGTTGTGCCAAAATAGCAGCCCAGCGGTAATCCCAATCAAGGTAATAATCCACCAGCACAATAGTTGTTTGTAAGCTTAAACTGATTGTGAGGAAATAAAGTGCCACATGACCATAATGAGCACGACTAAATTTCTGCTGTAACCAACCAGACGCCATTAGTGCAGAGCCCATCAACATCGCACCAAACAAAAACCAACTGTATTGACGTACTAGATTAAAAATAAAAAGACTTAGCTCATTCAAACGATAATAAACACTATTTAAATAAGGCCCTGTTTTCCAATCTGATTCAGCCAATTGAGAATATGGCGTGCTGTACCAAACGGTATCAATAAAGTCGCGATAATAGTAAAACAACGCACCTAAAATAAGTGCGCCACAAAAATAGAGTATTACTCCCAATATAAACTGGTGTTTTGTCGCTATTGATTTAATAAACACAAAAACAAATAAACCACATATACTATATGGAAATAAAATATCACCTTCCCAAATAAATAGTGTGTGAATAAGGCCAATCAATGCCAACACAACTAACCGCGATATATTAAAACGCGCTCCTTTATGCAAAAGGAGATAAAGCGTACCACCAAATAGCAACGCAAAAGTAAAGAGGAATTTTCCTTGAGCAAACAGATTTAATGCCATCCATGTTATGCGATCACCAAAAGAGGCCTCACCCGAATGTAATGGGTTAAATGAAGCCACTCTTAATAATGCAAAACCTGAAATATTGAGCAATAAAATGCCAAGGATCGCCATTCCTCTCAACGCATCGAGAGCTTCAATACGTTGATGAGACGATTCATTCATTTTTTTATTTAAAAATCTCAAAGATGACGAACAGCGCGCAAAAACTCCTGACGCGTATTTTGACTAGATTTAAATAATCCACCCAACGAGGTAGTTGTTGTTGCACTCGTTGCATCACGAATACCACGAGCCTTAACACAGTAGTGAACCGCATCAATAGAAACAGCCACATTTTTTGTGCCTAGTAGCGTTTGTAATGCGATAAGGATTTGCTGTGTTAAACGTTCTTGAACTTGAGGACGTTGAGCAAAGAATTGCACAATACGATTGATTTTAGATAACCCAATCACTTTATCTTTCGGGATATAAGCCACAATCGCTTTACCATCAATGGTAACAAAGTGATGTTCGCAAGTACTTGTTAATGTGATATCTCGTACTGTCACCATTTCATCAACTTGCATTTTATTTTCAATTAGCGTGATTTTTGGGAAGTTGTGGTAATCCAGCCCTGAGAAAATTTCATCAACATACATTTTAGCGATACGACGAGGTGTTTCAGCTAAACTATCGTCGCTTAAATCCAGATTTAACAGCTTCATCACTTCTGTCATATGATGTTCAATTTGCTGTTTACTCTCACTTGGAGAGAGTTTTGGTTCACGAAGAGGCGTTTCCAAACCGCGTTCAACTAACGCAGCATGCACCCATTGCGCCTCTTTACTTAATGATGACATTGGACTCTCCGATAAACACATTAATTAAGTAGCAGTTATCACACTTAGCAACAACAGCCTACACTTTAGATGACCTCAATCACATTATCCAGCGATACCGCATTTTTCGTTATGAAATTATTGCATTTTTGTATGAGCTATTTTTAGTTTACTGATGCTCTTTTTCTTTTACACACACCAGAAAACCACCGATTATCAACACAATAAAAGCAACATAAAGTGCAGGTTCTAATTTTCCTGTTAATGCGGTTGAAAGTGAAGAAATTACGGGGCCAACTAATTGTCCGATAGCATAAAAAGTGGTGAGTAATCCCGCCATATAACGCCCATGATCAGGTGCTAATTCTCTGCCTCGTAAAAAAGCAAGTTGTACAGCGCACATAAGACCGCCACCAATTAAGAAAGCGCCAATCGCAAGCCCTGTTATCGTCGGCATCCACTCTGCAATCAAAATGCCTAATGCTTGTAACCAAAGCGTAATAGCTAAGCGTAACTGCGTATTTAGTATGTTACGCGTTAAAATGGCGATCCCAATACACAATGCAGCTGAAGCACCAAAAACAGGCCAAACAAATTGTGCGATCAAGCTACCCGGAAAACGTTCTGCCGCCATTTGAGAAAGAAATGTGGCAGGTAAAATATAGCCAAATCCGGCAAAGGTATAACCCCAAATCAGCTTTTTCATCGCTGGAGTGAGCGTTAAAGGGGCAACTTTTACTTCTTCTCTGCTCATTTTCCAAGGTTTGGGAAGATGATAGCTCACATATATGGCACAAATAAAAGCAAGAGAACCATAAATTAACCACCCCGCCATAGCACTCATTTGCCATTTCATAATTAGCACGGCGAGAATACCGCTAATAAATATACCTGCACCCGTTCCTGCATAAACTGCCACACTTAATGCAGGCCGATTAAGACGAGCCAGTAACTCATTAGCCCATGAAGCCACCAACACTAACGTCCAACCACTTGCCCAGCCAATAAAAAAGCGCGCAATACTATGTGTAAAAGCATCATTTAAAAAAGCAGACAACAGAGTGATTATCACCGCGCCCCAAAGACCTGCCCACAAACGATATCCCACACCTTTAACGGCTTTCATCGCATCATAAGAGCCCGCGAGATAGCCAAGATAATTAAATGCGGCGACAATACCCGCACTTGTTAGCGTCAATTGATATTCTGCAATCATCAATGGCACTTGAGGTGTAAATGTAAAGCGCCCTATCCCCATTGCAACCACTAAAGCAAGAAACCCACTAAAAGCGATATGAAAAGCTTGTGCTGAATGACTTTGGTGATTTGAAGTATTCATGGATATCCATTATTTTGTTTTATCATTTTAATGTGCCGCCCATTAATAACAGAACAAGTAACACATTAACCCCAAACAGTTAACATTTTTACAATAAGACGTTTCATTTCTTTCTATTCACAAGATGATCTCTGACATGATGATGTTCATCGTGATAGATTAGTATCATGAAATAAAACAGAACATTTCGATAGACCTTGGAGTATATGATGAGTCAATGTCACGTTAGCGGTTTATTATCTCTTGATGAAGCGCTAGAAAAACTACTTGAAAAACCGCTGGCAATTACCAATACCCTTAACATTCCATTAAATAACACCGCAGATTATATTCTAAGTGAAGATATTACATCCCCACTGAATGTTCCGCCTTTTGATAATTCGGCAATGGATGGTTATGGACTTCGTTACGCTGACTTAGAAGCTCAAACTCCACTTCCTGTTGCAGGTAAATCGTTCGCAGGTATTCCTTTTGAGGGAGAACTCCCTGCTGGGCAATGTGTACGCATTATGACAGGGGCAATGGTTCCTGCGGGTGTTGATACTGTCATAATGCAAGAAGAAGCTGAAGTGACTGAAAATGGTGTCCGTTTTCCACATCCTGCTAAAAAAGGCCAAAATATTCGCCGTATTGGTGAAGATATTAAAGAAAACGACATTGTATTACCGGCTGGCACTAAGCTTTCAACAGCGCAATTACCTTTAATCGCCTCTTTAGGTGTAGCAACAGTACAAGTTTATCGTCGTTTAAAAGTGGCTGTTTTCTCAACGGGCGATGAATTACAAACCATTGGCCAGCCATTAAAAGCAGGTCAAATTTATGATACAAACCGCTTTGCGGTACGTTTAATGCTTGAAAAATTAGGATGTGAAGTCTTAGATTTAGGGGTTATTCCTGATTCACCAGAAAAACTGCGTGAAACCTTTAAAAAAGCTGATCAAGAAGCAGATTTAGTGATCAGCAGTGGGGGGGTTTCTGTAGGTGAAGCCGATTACACCAAACAAATTCTTGATGAAATTGGTGAAATTGGTTTTTGGAAACTTGCCATTAAACCGGGAAAACCTTTTGCCTTTGGTCGATTACATAATGCATGGTTCTGCGGTTTACCAGGTAATCCAGTATCAGCGACCGTAACATTCTATCAATTGGTTCAGCCTCTGATCGCGCGGTTGTCAGGCTTTAGCCATTGGAAAGCACCGCAACGTTTCCAAGCCATTGCTCAATCATCATTGAAAAAATCAGCAGGTCGCCTTGATTTTCAACGTGGTATTGCAAGTATTAATGCCGAAGGTGTATGGCAAGTCGATACCTCTGGTCATCAAGGCTCACACGTTTATAGCTCCTTTAGTGTCGCTAATTGCTTTATCGTTTTAGAGCGTGAACGCGGTAAAGTTGCAGCTGGCGAAACGGTTACTATTGAGCTATTTAATTCTCTATTAAAAAGTGAATAGCCTTTATGAGTATTGAATTAACCGATAAAGAAACGCTGCGCTACAATCGCCAGATTGTATTAAGAGGTTTTGATTTTGACGGGCAAGAGGCGCTGAAAAGTGCCTCTGTATTGGTTGTTGGTGCGGGTGGCTTAGGGTGTAGTGCCTCGCAATATCTTACCGCCGCAGGTGTAGGAAAACTCACATTATTAGATTTTGATACGGTTTCCCTTTCTAATCTTCAGCGCCAAATTCTTCATCGCGACGCCACGATTGGTCAACCAAAAGTGCTATCTGCAAAAGCGACATTAGAAGCAATTAATCCTCATGTCACGATAGAAACCGTCGATGCATTACTTGAAGACGAGGCTTTAGCAGAGCTTATTAGCCAACATAATATTGTTATGGATTGTACTGATAATGTGACAGTACGTGAGCAACTTAATCGTCTCTGCTTTCATCAGAAAAAGCCTCTCGTTTCTGGTGCCGCTATTCGGATGGAAGGTCAAATCAGTGTATTCACCTACCAAGATGATGAGCCTTGCTATCGCTGTTTAAGCCATCTTTTTGGTGATAATGCGTTAAGTTGTGTTGAAGCGGGTATAATGGCACCTGTAGTCGGTACAATTGGCACATTACAAGCAGTTGAAGCCATTAAATTACTCACCGGCTATGGTGAAAATTTACATGGTAAGGTATTAATGTTTGATGCAATGCGTATGCAATTTCGCGAATTCAAATTACCTAAAAATCCACATTGTGAAGTGTGTTCTGCCAATTTACCCGATAACTAACCCCTTTCTATCCTAGATAAGGTAAGTCTAACTTCTTTAAACTTACCTTATCACCTTTCAAAGAGAGAGGTATTAATCTGTTTTTTAAGCATTTTAATTGTCCTCTAAGTCATATTTTTCGTTAAGTCGATGTAACAAGCTTGTAGTATTCACTCTAATTTAATTCTACTATAACCGCCCGCGTCAAAACGCAACAGGATGCCCTATAAGCAGAATAATCATTTAAGCACGCGTTTTATGTACTTAAAAAGCAATACAAGGTAGAAGAATGACATTTCAAATTGCAGACACTCTCTATTACAACGGGCTTATTTATACCGCTGATCATAATAACAATATTGTTGATGCTATCGCGATCAGCCAAGGTGTAATTATTGCTTCTGGTAAAAAAGAGGGGTTACTTTCTTACTGTAATGAAAATACTGAACAGATTGATTTACAGGGAAGAATGGTCATGCCGGGCATTATTGATGCACATATGCACCCATTCTGGGGAGGTGCAACGTTAGCGGGTTGCCATCTTGATTATCAATCGCTCTCTATCGATGACATTTTATTGCGTATTCAGAAATACCTTGATGAAAACTTTATTGATGGTGATACCGAATGGTTAAAAGTCTCCGCATGGTATCGTGAAGGTATGCAACCTGAAGGCGTGCAAATGACACGTTATCACCTTGATACCTTAAATACGAATCGCCCTATTTTGCTCTTTTCTAGCGATTGTCATAGTGTTCTTGCTAATTCTCGTGCTTTAGAGTTGTTAAATATCACCGCTGAAACGCCCGATCCACCCGATGGAAATATTGAACGTGATGGTGACAGAACACCTATTGGTATTCTTGAAGATGCGCCAGCAATGCAAGCCATTGACAAGTTACCGCCACTGACTGAAGCACAAAATCTGCAAATAGCCCGTCATGTTCAAAAATTATTAAATGAACAAGGCGTGACCACTATAATGGATGCACGTGTAGGCGAGCCTCAATTACGCGCCTTTAATACATTAAGAAAAGCAGGTGAACTGACTCTTCGCGTAGAGAATGCCGTTGAAATCACGCCGGATGATGTACCTTGTATTGAAGATATTCCAAACGCTGTACACCATGCTACCACTCGTTTTTCACAATGGCATCAAATCAGCGAAAATGCTCAACCTAGTGTTGCAATCCGCCATATCAAGCTTTTCCTTGATGGTGTATTACAAGCGCCGATTATGACAGCCCGTTTACACTCACCTTATCGTATCAATGTTGGCACTGATGAAACGCCACACTGGCAAGATTCTGAACATATTGGCGATCTCTATTTTCCACCTGAAATCTTAACGCCGCTAGTCACCGAAATTGCCCGTGCTGGTTATCACCCTCATATTCATACTGTTGCTGAAGGTGCAATTAGTACGGCTCTTGATGCCATTAGTGCAATGCGTGAAGCCTTACCTGAGAAAGACATTAGACCGGGGCTTGCGCATAATGAATTGATGTGTGAAAAAGATTACGCTCGTTTTACACAATTAAAAACCTACCCTTTTATCTCCTTCCAATGGGCGGCGGCAGAACAGAGCAATATCGAAAAAGATATTGAAATGCTGGGTAAATCTCGCTGTGACTATCTAGAGACTGCTGGCAAGTTTATTGATGCTGGCGTTACTGTTGCTTTTGGTAGCGATTGGCCAATTGATCCACTTAATGAATGGTACGATTTTAAAGTCGCAATGACTCGTCAAAAAGAGGCAACAAGTCCTCGTCTTGATAATGATCGTAACCTAACATTAATTGAAGTCCTACGCGCAGCCACTATTAATGCGGCAAAAGCTTTGGATATGGATACTCAAATTGGCTCATTAGAAGTCGGAAAATTTGCCGATTTTATTGTATTAGATAGAAACCTGTTTGAAATATCGGCAGAAGATGTTGAAAATGTCAGGGTATTGTGTACGATCATTGCGGGGAAACCCACAATTTAGCTGAATAATATAAGTAATAAACCCGCGTAAAGCGGGTTTATTTTTATCTATGCGCTTAATCCTATGAAAATTAACGTAAATTGGATCTGCTATAAAGCAATCCCCATCACTGTGCTCACTTCTTTTAATCCTTCACGTTCGTAAAAACGTTTTGCTGCACCATTTTCAGCTAATACCGATAACTCGAGATGCGTCATTTTTTCTGATTTAGCCCACTCTTTCATCGCTGTTAATAATAAACTGCCTGCGCCTTGGCTACGTAAAGAAGGGTCGACAACAATATCATAAATATAAGCATATTTACGCTGAACCAAGCAGTTAAACATTGGTGTTTCTTGAATTTGCGCCATGCTAAATCCAACGACTTTACCGTCTAAATCTGCCACTAAAAGATGAAACTTATCATTTTTTACTCCATTAATAATAAAAGCTTCATCTTGCTTACCCGGTTTTAATCGATCAGGTTGTAAATTCGCCATTTCATTAAATAAATAAGTGTAAAGCGTATTAATTTCTTCTACATCAGACAAAATTGCTTTTCTTATTATTATCATTTTTTACCTTTATTTGTTGTAGGTTTTTACAGGGGGTGCAATATATGTTTCAAATTTATCTAATAATTGAATAGGACATTGTTCTACAATCGCCATATTCCGATATTTTTCATGTAAGAATTGTTCGTCCGCCATTTTATCAATCATCATTAATAATGGAGAATAGAACTGATTGATATTAAGTAAGCCTAATGGTTTCTGATGCAATCCAATTTGGCTCCATGTAAAGACTTCACTAAACTCCTCTAATGTACCAAAGCCACCAGGTAAAGCGACAAAACCGTCAGCTAGTTCAATCATTTTACTTTTACGCTGATGCATTGTTTCAACAACATGTAATTCGGTCAGATTTTTATGTGAAATTTCACGCCCTTCTAGCAACGTAGGAATAACACCAATTACCTTTCCGCCTTCGACTAATACTGTATCGGCGAGTGTGCCCATAATTCCTACACTTGCACCACCATAAATTAAGGTAATATTACGTTTAACCAGCTCTTTGGCAAAAATAATTGCTTGTTCTTTATAAATAGGTGAAGCCCCTAAACTAGAACCACAATACACTGCGATAGATTTTATTTTACTCATTTTTTTATTCTCTTTTAGCTAGTTAAAACGAGTTTGGAATTATACTGAAGGTACTTTTAATAAAAAAGGTTAAAAAAAGTGTTTTTACACTTTTTATCGCACATATATATTTAATGATTATCAACCCTTATATTTATAAGAGGCTGTTTTTTATTTTATTAAAAATAAATTAATTTATATTTAAGATAATTTAACTAAACTGAATTAAAACAAAAAATATTTATTAAGGAATAACTGTATTAAAGCTGGTGATTTTATTTTATATTATGCGATCCTTTGTTATCAGCTAACAGAGAACACATACGATTGATTATTGACGAGGTTTTATAGGATGTTGTCAGCCAGACACTCAGCTAAATTACAGGTATTTTACCCTGTGCTTCTTTTGCTTCTCTCCATGCTTTCAATTCAAAGCGGCGCATCCCTTGCTAAAAGCCTATTTCCTGTTATTGGTGCCCCCGCTGTAACGGCGTTACGCCTGTTATTGGGCACTTTGATCCTCTTTTTTATTTTTAAACCGTGGCGACTTAAGTTTACTCGAGAATCGATTATACCACTGTTTTTATATGGTTTATCTTTAGGGATGATGAATTACCTTTTCTACCTCGCCCTTGAAACCATTCCTTTAGGTATTGCGGTCGCCCTTGAATTTACAGGCCCTCTAGCTGTTGCTATGTTTTCATCGCGCAGAGCCATCGACTTTTTATGGATAATTTTAGTCATTGCTGGTTTAGGATTATTGTTGCCTATTGGCGATAATATTCATGGATTAGATCCTCTAGGTATCCTTTATGCACTGGGTGCTGGTGTAGGTTGGGCGTTATATATTGTATTCGGACAACGTGCAGGCAAAGGTTACGGCGCAGCAACGGTTTCTATTGGCTCGTTAGTTGCGGCCTTTATTTTCGTTCCTATTGGTATGTTACAAAGTAGCCCAGATATTATGTTTAGCTGGTCAATTTTACCTGTTGCATTAGCTATTGCGATTCTATCAACTGCTTTCCCCTATACTTTAGAAATGATTGCGCTTACACGCTTACCCGCTAAAACATTCGGGACTTTAATGAGCTTAGAACCTTGTATGGGTGCCTTTATTGGTATTATTTTCTTACACGAACATTTGACGTTAATACAATGGGTTGCCCTCGCCTTTATTGTGTTAGCTTCAATTGGTTCAACGGCAACCATAAAAAGTAAAACCAAAATTGAAGAGGTTAAATAATTATTTAACCGTATTTTTTTCTTATAAATAAATATTTATTTAAAAAGGATCTTATGATCCTTTTTACTTATTAAATAATAACTTTACTGACCTATCATTGCTATTTTTCACACATTGTCTTACCCTAAATAGACTATTTCGATAGATTAGATTTTTTTAATAGATGACCTATCAATTTAATAGTATCAATCGATAAGACTAACCATTAATAATTTACTATCATAATTAACAGAAATTAAGATATTGAGTTATTAATTATTTAGGGAGAACGATTATGAGTACTGCTAAATTAGTCAAATCCACACCTTCAACCCTGCTTTATACCCGTAATAATCTCGATGACAGTGTAAAATTACATGCTATCGAATTACTGCAACAGATGGTGACGCAGTTTATCGACCTATCTCTCATCACAAAACAAGCTCATTGGAATATGCGCGGTAGAAACTTTATTTCCGTTCATGAAATGGTCGATGGTTTCCGTGACACGATTAATGAACACACCGATGAGTTTGCAGAGCGTATTGTTCAATTAGGTGGCACTGTTTTAGGCACTCCACAAGTGGTGAGTAAAAAAACACCATTAAAAGCATACCCATTGGATATTCATGATGTGCAGGATCACTTAAAAGCACTGGCTGATCGTTACGCTATCGTTGCAAATGATATTCGTAAAGCCATTGACGAAGTTGAAGACGAAGATACCGCTGATATGTTTACTGCAGCATCGCGTGATCTTGATAAATTCTTATGGTTTATTGAAGCCAATATTGAGAATTAATTCGTAATAACAAATTGAAATTATGACGTTAAAAGGCTACCTCTCTTTCTCTAGGTAGTCTTTTTTATTTATCTTTAGGCATCTCTGGTTGATAAATAGGGAAAATAGGTAACGCGGTTAATAAACGCGAACCATAGTTTTTTGTTAGCAAGCGTCTGTCATAAATCACTATTTCACCGTGACAATGATGACTACGAATAAGGCGTCCAACTTGCTGAATTAAATTAAACGATGCACTCGGTAAACTCTGCACTTCAAAAGGATAACGTTTTAGCGATTTAAGCCACTCCCCTTCTGTCACAATTACGGGATCTGTCACAGGCGGAAAAGCAATTTTATGAATATGCACCTGCGTTAAATAATCCCCTTTTAAATCGAGCCCTTCTGCAAAAGATTGCAAACCTATCAACACGCTATTATCACCAGCATCGATACGCTTACAATGTGTTTCGACTAATCGATAGCGTGGCTGATCACCTTGCACTAATAAGCACAAACGTAAATCTTTCACTTCTTCTAAAAAGCCTTCCATTGCCCGCTGGCTACTAAATAAAACCAATTGGCCTCTGTGGTTATTCTCTTCCATGCAGTGTCGAAAATAACTCGCCATCTCTTTTAAATGTTCACGTTCATGGATCATGGTCGGTTCATAACGCATTTTAGGAATAACTAATCTACCTTGCTCTTTATGTTCAAAAGGCGAAGACAACGTAATAAAGCGATCATCAAAATGCTCACTTAAGCCTGTTAATTCTTGAATACGAGAATAGCTATTTAATGAGCGTAATGTCGCAGAAGTAATAACCACATGTGGGATATTTTTCCACAACAATTGCGTCAGTTGTTCGCTAACACGAATGCCAGCACAATGAAAATAGAGATGAGACTGCTTTTTATCGTAACGGCGCGTTAGCCATTTGGATACTGGCGCTTTTGAGGTTTGCTCTAATGTAGCTAAGCGCCATAGCTTTGCCATGTTTTCTAAATATCCCACCATCCTACTGGTAGTTAAAATAGCACGATGTAAACGTACAACATCTTCTTTCGCTGTGCGCTCTGTTAAATCATTTAAAATAGCTTCGCCCAACATTTTTAAACCATCTGTTAGCTTAAATAATGTCTGGCAACTTAACAGAAGTTGTTCAGGCAATTCACCTAACGGGAAAAGGTATTCATCTTGCTCACTACGTTCTGGCAATAATGCGCGTGTAAATGTATCAACCTCTTGATAAGCTTCACGCAACTTAGCGATATGGGCATCGAAACGAATAGGATCAGCCAATTTAGGCGGTCTTACCGGAATAAATTGCGCTAAATACTGGCTAACATGGCGAGTGATATTATCAAGCTGATTATTAAGAGCAACTAAGGTTATTTCCCCTTCGACTTCAAGGGCATCTCGCGCAACATCAGGAATATGGTGCCCTTCATCAAGTACCAAAAGTAGATTTTTAGCATCAGGCAACACAGATTCACTTTCCATTGCCGCCATCACTAAAGCGTGATTGGTAATAACCACATCCACTTCATCAATTTCACGGCGAGCAATAAAGAAAGGACAACGATGATAATATTGGCAATTACGCCCTAAACAGTTCATCTTATCCGTGCTGATTTTGCGCCATAAACTATCTGTTAATGCGCGTTTATGGTGATCACGCAAACCATCCCAACCAAAACTAGTAAAATCATTTTTCAGTTCTAGGCAAATTTCTCTTTCTGCACTTGTCGCCACATCAACTTTATCTTCAAGCAAAAACATAAGGTCAATTTGCTCACCTTCTGTTGCACAAATCGCATCTAAATTGCGAGGGCATAGGTAACGCCCACGACCAAAAGCGCCAGTAAACGTAAGATCAGGAATGATTTTTTTAAGTAATGGTAGATCTTTGCTATAAATTTGATCTTGCAGTGCCACATTGGCTGTACTGATTATAAGTGGTTTTTTCTCATCACGGCTAATAGCAATACCTGGAATAAGGTAAGAGAGTGTTTTACCCACGCCAGTTGGGGCTTCTATCACTAAATGACGTCCCATTTCATCAGAAAAAGTCTTAGCCACCTCAGCTATCATTTCACGCTGTGGCGCACGCGGAATAAACCCTTCGATATGCTCAGGTAGGGCTTTATACCACTGACTTATTTGATTTTTAACTGATTGAGAAAGGGACATAACCACTCTGTAACTGATTTTAATAAAGGCGCCATTGTCTCATAACACTGTATAAAAATCAGTAGTTACCTTCATTTGCTCTCCTTTTTCATCAAAGAATGGATAACATCTCGAAATTATTGAGCTTTGTTATAGATTATTAATTCAACTCTTCATAGTATGAGTATTCATTACGTAACATCTAAAATAGTCTTATAAAAAATGTGATTTCTTGGTTTTATTAAACACAACACCAGTTAAGAGATATCTATAATGACCTCTGCAAAGCGCCCTATTTTTAACTTAGAACTTGATTTGCTCCGAACCTTTGTTGCTGTTGTCGATGGAAATACCTTTGCAGCGGCTGCTGAGTCTGTTTGTCGTACACAATCTGCTGTAAGCCAGCAAATGCAACGACTTGAATCGCTGATAGGCAAAGAGCTGTTTGCTCGCCAAGGGCGAAACAAAACACTGACAGAAGCAGGTACGCAACTGCTTAATTATGCTCGCCGTATTTTGCGTTTGAATGATGAAGCCTGTCTTTCATTGATGCATGAAGAAATTGATGGGATCTTAAAAATTGGCTCTCCAGATGATACGGCAAACACGATTTTACCTGATCTTCTCGCGCGTTTTTCTGGAGCCTATCCTCGCCTCATCATGGAAATTATTGTTAAACGTAGCCCATTTTTAATGTCTATGTTAGAAAACAACGAGCTGGATTTAGCCATTTCCACTGAAGAACATGTGGGTTATCCCAAAATTGTATTACGTGTTTCCCCCTCTTTATGGTATTGCGGAAAGCACTTCAGATTTGATCTTGATGAACCCTTACCGTTAGTTGTATTAGATGAACCCAGTACATACCGCGATATGATGATAAATCACCTTGATCAACAAGGTATTCGTTGGCGAATCGCTTATATTGCTACCACGCTTTCGGGTGCTAGAGCCGCCGTACGTGCAGGCTTAGGCATTATGGCACGTTCAATTGAGCTTTCAGGTGATGACTTACGTATTTTAGGTGAAAAAGAAGGCCTACCTCCTTTACCCGCAATTAGCTATAACCTGTATCTGAATGCCAATAGCCCAGGAAAAGCAGCTCAAATACTGTTTGATTCATTAAAAAATGAACAAAATGAAGTGATTAATCATGCCGACATAACACTTCAAAAAGAGTAGAGATCCTAGAGCCCTTAAGTCGTGTTGATAACCAAAGTAATAAAAGATTAAAACCATAAAACAGGACACCGATTATGACCCAATTTCATGGCATTTTTCCTTACCTTGTTTCACCTGTTGATCAAACAAAAGGCACCATTCTCGAAGCTTCATTACGCCGATTAGTCGAACATCTGATTTCGTGTGGCGTTCATGGTTTAAGTCCATTAGGTAGCACTGGTGAATACGCTTATCTCTCTCAAACACAACGCAATGAAATTGTGCGTATTACAGTTGATCAAACCGCAGGTCGAATTCCCGTTATTGCGGGTGTTGCAGGTTTTTCAACTGCTGATGCTTGTCATCAAGCTGAACAATACGCTCAATTAGGCGTTGATGGCATGGTTTTAATTTCACAAAAAATGTACCCGTTAAGCGAAACTGCACAAGCTAGTTATTTCCGAACTATCGCTGAAGCTTTTCCTGAAAAATCCATGACAATTTATACCAACCCGGGACTTTTGGGCGATGTTCTTCCTATCTCTTTATTCAATGAGCTTAGCTATATCCCGAATATTGAATATATTAAAGATGCATCCAGCAATACCGGTCGCCTGCTCACCATGATCAATACGTTTGGTGAGCGCGTTAAAATCTTTAGTGCTTCAGCTCATATTCCATTGTTAGTGTTAAAACTTGGTGGTGTAGGTTGGATGGCAGGCCCTGCTTGTGTATTGCCAAAGCAATGTGTTGAACTGTATGAGCTAGCAACAAAAGGCGATTTTGATGTCGCTTTAGCAAAACAAAAAGAGATGTGGCAAATCAATGAAGCGTTTACAAAGTACTCGCTCGCATCATGTATTAAAGCATCCCTAAATATTCAAGGTTTTGAAGTGGGCTCTCCTATTTTACCGCAAGAGCCTTTAAATGAAGCCGCAATGAACGACCTACGCCAAATCATTGCTCGCCTTGATTGATAAATTATTCTTATTCAGAAATAACAAAGGCTAGATTTTTCCTATTCTGGTCTTTGTTATCTGTTTAACTCAATTTTCTCATCAAAAATACAGCTCAATACTGTACCATATTGAATAAGAATGAAATAATAACCGCCGTTGTTGTAAAACTGAGTTTACCCTATCACCATAACGAGGAGAAAATATATGCCCATTTCCGTCAGTGAAATAATGGAAATATTGCCTCATCGTTATCCATTCTTATTAATTGATCGCGTTATTTCTGAGCCAGCTGAACTTGCCAGTGGCAAATTAACCGCCATTAAAAATATCACAACCAATGATACGGTTGTTTTTGGTGAGTTTTATCCACCTTTATTACTACTTGAAAGTATGGCTCAAGCTTCTGGCGTTCTTGCCCATTACTACCTTTCACCAATGGGTAAAGATCAACAATGTTATTTTGCCAGTATAAAAAATGCGCGTTTTTATGACGTGGTAAAAGCAGGTGATCAACTTTATATCGAGATCCAATTTCGCCGACAACGACGCACAATTGTTAGCTTTTCAGGTACGGTGAAAATTGGTGAGAAGATAGTTTGTACATCTGAATTTATGTGTGCAAGACAATAAAAAAGGATTGGTAGATAGAACCAATCCCTCACTTCATCATCTTATTTACTTTATTTTTAATCAATCACTTCTTTAATACGTAATAACTGTGTTATTTCTGCAATAGTAATATTTTCGAAATGCAGTACTTTTTCAACTAACTGTGCTGATTGTTCTGCTTCTATCGCCAAAGATGCATTATCGTAAAACTTACTAATCACATCTTTATCTGTCATTGGATTTTTCGGATTACCGTATTGAATGTCTAATCTCTCCGTGATCTTCTCACCATTTTTTAATGTCACGAAAATTAATCCAGGGAAATAGGTAGGAAATGGGATTTCCCCTTTTTCGGGATAACGATAACTTACACGCTTCGCTAGTGACTGAATATCTTCCCGTTGTAGGTTTTCAGGTAATAATGAAGAGAGCGTCAAAGCATTATCTAGAAAAACCGCAGCAAATAACCATGGCAAACTAAATTTAGCACCATACGCGGTTTGAGGTGCCCATTTTGTTTCAGGTGGCTCACAAATCAAAGCAGCCGCTACTGGATCGACAACACACTCAACACTATCAATATCATCAGCCGCGATCCCTTTTTTCAGCAAATTACGCCCACAGTCCACAGTCGCATGAGCGAAATGGCATACCGGATAAGGCTTAATAGAAACATTTAAAAATTCCCACACATCACCTAATCCTAATGCCACTTGTTCTGGTTGTGCTTGCTCTTTAATACCATGTGTTTGATAAAGGCTATAACGACCTTCAAATATTGTGTCTGGGCCTGTCATTCCTCCTTTTGCTAATGATGCTGCGATAATACCTGATTGTGCAGCCCATCCCGCATGAAAGCATTTAGAAGATGAACTGTTAGTTAGATACTCTGCTACTCCTCCTGCTTGGCTTCCTGTTAACCCTAATGCATTCACAGTTTGTTCTGGCGTTAACTTTAATAGTGAAGCGGCACAAGCTGTTGCACCAAAAATACCCGCAATTGCTGTAGCGTGAAAACCTCGCTGATGAAATCCACTATGGCTTGCTAAGCCAACTCTTGCAGCCACTTCCCAGCCAATCACCCATGCCGTTAAAATATCTTTTGATGACGCACCAATAGACTCACCCAATGCAAAAGCAATCGGTGTTAATACCGCGCTACCATGTGCAATTGAATCTGTGTGTGTATCATCAAAATCTAAGGCATGTGATGCAATACCATTTGTCAGTGCCGCCACCGTAGTGCTTGCTGTTAGCGAACTTCCCCAAATCGGAATGTTACCTTGGCTATCAGGTAAAAAAGCCACACCTTGACGACTTTGAATAGCACTTTGTTGCACACTTCCTGCAAGTGCGACACCTAATGTATCTAATAAATGAATTTTGGCTCGGCTAACAACTTGATCAGGTAAATCAGAGAAAGTGGTTGTAGTAATAAATTGGGCTAACTGCTGACTCAATGTCATAAACACCTCGGGATAGATAAGAAAAAGCCAGCAATATCACCGGCTTTTAGATAATAAGAAGGTTGGATGTAATTAAGTCACTTAGTCATTTAACCAGCCAGAGGCTTTGGTTTGTGCGACTACTCGATCAACTTGGGCTGGTGCATTACCGACATATGTCGTTGGATCTAAAAGTGCATCAAGCTCTTCTTGAGTAATGTGATCACGAATACGAGTATCGCGATTAATCGCTTCAACGAAAGTTATGCCTTCTTCTTGCCCAGACATTGATGCTTCATACACAATTTCATGTGCGGTTTGTTTACCTGCTTTATCAGATAATGCAAACATCACACGCTCTGCCAGCATAAAACCCCCCAGAATATCCATATTTTCGCGCATTTTCTCAACATGCACATTCAGTCCACCAATTACTGTTTTCATATTATCGAAAATAACAGACAGCATCAGGCACATTTCTGGCATGATCTTCCATTCCATTTTCCAGATAGCACCATCACGCTCATGTTGGTGTTTCATCATATCCGTTAAAACAGAAAGATTCGCTTTTAGGGTATTACTCACACAGGCCGCATTTTCAACAATAGCTGGGTTACGCTTATGTGGCATGGTCGAAGAGCCCACTTGTCCTTTACTGAAAGGCTCGGATAACTCATCAATTTCGTTATGCGCTAATAGTAGGATTTCATTAGCAATTTTACCTAGAGTTCCGCTAATTAAACCCATTAACATGCCATATTCGCTGAATCTATCACGCGCAGGTTGCCATGAAATTTCAGGTACACCTAAACCTAATCGTTTTAATACACGAGCTTCTAATTCATCAGCTTTATCGCTTAAAGAGGCCTTTGTACCCACCGCGCCAACAACACTACCGACAAATAAGCGAGGTTCGATCTCTTTAAGACGTTGATAATGACGCGCTAACTCAGTTAGCCAAATTGCGGTTTTATGGCCAAATGTAATTGGCAGAGCTTGTAAGGCTAATGTACGCCCAACCATTGGTGTGTTGCGATGTTGTTCACTTAATGAAAGTAAGGCACGACCTAATACTTTGATATCACGTAAGAAAGTATGATGAGCATCTTTTAGTTGTAGAACAAGGCCAGTATCAATAACGTCTTGTGTTGTTGGACCAAAGTGAACGTATTCTCCATAGTGTTCTGGGCAAGCATGTTCTAAACCACGAATTGTTGGCACTAATGGATGGCGAGTAAGACGCACTTGTTCTAATACATAGTCCATATCGAGCTTTTCAAGTTTCGCGGTGTCTGCAATCACTTTTGCAGCCTCTTTTGGGATCAAACCTAATTCAGCTTGTTCAATCGCTAATGCGGCTTCGTAATCAAGCCAGTTTTGCATTCTAGTTTTATCCGAAAAAATAGTTCTCATCTCTTCTGTTGACCATAAATTCTTTAATAAAACCGAATCGAAAACGCTGGTTCCCATAATTATTTCCCCTATTAAAAGAATAATAAAAAAGATCGTTTTTTTAATCAAACGACTTGTTAGATTGTTATTTTATTTATGCAATATAATCTCAATAAAAACACTTTGATAATTTTAATCTAATTTTAAATATTTCTAATCAATTAAAAAATAACATTAATTCAACTAGTTACAAATAACTCTTTATTTATTACTTATAACTTTTGAATCTTAAATAACATTTAAGATTTAATTAGAATAATTAATGCTAAAAAGTTAGAGGAAGATCATCATTTTTAGAAAATAGCTATTTTAAAAATAAATAAGTTTGTTATAAATAATAGAAACAAAATAAGCGCAAACAGTAATTAATCCTTTTATTTAATTACCGGGGAACTCTATTTCTATATTTGGAGATATTAATAATGAAACAAAATAAACAAACAAAACTGATACACAGTGGACGCCAAGAAATAAAAACTTCAGGCCCCATCAATCCACCCGTAATGAGAGCCAGCACCATCGTTTTTGACTCGATTAAGAGTTGGCGTGATGTTCGTGATCGTCGTGCAACAGAGCGTGTTTTAAGTTACGGCGCGCGTGGTACAGAAACCGCATTTGCCCTTGAAGCTTTAGTAACCGAATTAGAAGGCGGCTATCGTGCTCAGTTATTCCCTACCGGATTAGCTGCTATTGCCGTCACAATTATGGGATATGCCCGCAGTGGTGGACATGTTTTATTTGCTGATTCTGTTTATGAGCCTGTTCGTAAAATTGCATCGGCTTTTCTTGAGCCTAATAATATCGCTTATAGTTTCTTTAAAACCGATGGCTCTGATTTTGAACAAAAAATTCAACAAAATACACAGCTTATTTTTGTCGAATCACCGGGCTCACTCCTTTATGAAATGCTCGACCTGCCTGAAATTTGCCGTATTGCTCATGAGAGAGATATTCCTGTCGGTGTTGATAATACTTGGGGCTCTGCATGGCTCTATAACCCGCTGGAATTAGGCGCAGATGTCTCTGTTATCGCGGCAACCAAATATTTATGCGGTCACTCTGATGTGATGATGGGCATTATGGTTGCGAATGAAAAAGCATGGAAAAAAATTGGTGCATTACCTGAAGCATTAGGTCAAGCCAGTAGCCCAGATGATGCAGCATTAGTTCTTCGTGGTATGAGGACATTAGGTCAACGCATCGCGGCGCATGGTAAATCAGCACTAGCCATTGCACAGTGGTTAGAGACTCGCCCTGAAGTTGAAAAAGTCTGGTTCCCTGAATTACCTAATCACCCTCGTCATGATTTATGGAAACGTGATTGCAAAGGTAGTAACGGTCTATTAACCATTGAATTTAAACAAGAATATACCACTAAACAATCAGAACAATTTATTGATGCGCTTGAGCTTTTTGGTATTGGTGCTTCTTGGGGTGGATTTGAAAGCCTCGCTTTACCTGCCAATGTTGTCGGTGCGAGAACAGCGTCTGATTGGCGAGAAGGTCATGGCCCTTTTGTCCGTTTACATATTGGCCTTGAAGCAACAGATGATCTTATTGCAGATATTACACAAGCTTTTTTAGCATTAAACCAATAACAAAAAATATTGCATCATTACCGGGGAATTCACTATGACAGGTTTAATCATTGCCGCGCTGGTAACAGCGTTGGTGGTTTATTTACTGGCGCGAGGTTATAAACCTCAGCCAGTATTATTACTCGGCGGATTATTGCTATTACTCTTAACTGCATCTCTCGACCTTAATCCGTTATTGCCAGAAAATAAATCCACCCAATTTAAATACTTTGATATTTTCCAAATCTTTACGAATATAATGAGTTCTCGCCTAGCGGGTCTTGGTTTAACATTAATGGCAATTGCGGGTTTCTCTCGTTATATGGAACACGTTGGCGCAAGCCGTGCTTTATTCGCTATTTTTGAAAGACCATTAAAAGCGATAAAATCGCCTTACTTATTATTAGTGATTTCATTTTTAGTCACCCAAATCTTGGTTATCTTTATTCCTAGCCATGCAGGTTTAGGTATGCTGTTAATGGTCACCATGTATCCGATATTAATTCGTTCTGGTATTAGTCCACTTTCCGCTTTAGCCGTAATTGGATGCTGCCAATTTATCGACCATGGCCCTGGCTCTGGTAACGTGATTATGGCGGCGAAAACAGCGGATATTGAACCTGCCGTCTACTTTGTTCAACACCAGTTACCGATCACAATTCCTATTATTATTGCTGTTGCGATCACTCATTTCTTTATTCAACGCTGGTGGGATAAACGTGAAGGATTTGTTTTTGACCCAACAACTATTGATGCAGTAAAAGAAGAAGGCAATAAAATTCCACTGTCTTATGCCTTATTACCTGTGATCCCTTTAGTTCTGATTATCGGCTTCAGTCCATTGCTACACCCTTATATTAAATTAGAAGTCACCACCGCGATGATTATTAGTACTGTGATTGCACTTCTTTTTGAATATGTTCGCTTACGCGATGCAAAAGCAGTAATGAATAGCTTTATGTTATTCTTTGAAGGAATGGGTAAGCAGTTTGTTTTAGTGGTATCGTTAATTGTATCTGGTGAGTTCTTTGCCAATGGTTTACTAAAAAGTGGTGCCGTCGATACGTTAATTAGCTCAGCTCAAGATGCAGGTTTTGGTATTGCAGCCATGATCATTGTAATGAGTGCCATTCTTGCATTAGCAGCCTTTTTAATGGGTTCAGGTAATGCAGCATTCTTCTCATTTGCCGCCTTAACACCCAAAATTGCCGCCTTCTTAAAAGTCGATGTCATTACCTTAATTTTACCAATGCAAATAATGACCAGTTTTGGCCGTACCGTTTCACCAATTACCGCAGCTATTGTCGCCATTGCAGGTATTGCGAAT
Source organism: Proteus terrae subsp. cibarius (assembly GCF_011045835.1). Taxonomy (NCBI): domain Bacteria; kingdom Pseudomonadati; phylum Pseudomonadota; class Gammaproteobacteria; order Enterobacterales; family Morganellaceae; genus Proteus; species Proteus terrae. Next base: position 1,159,526 of record NZ_CP047349.1, on the reverse strand, counting down.
GTCTCGCCTTTCCAAATAGTTAAACGTACCGCCATTCCTATGGCTGTCGCGGCTATCGTGAACTTAGCAATGACATTCTGGTTTTTATATTCCTAATTAAGTTGCGTTACCCTTCCCCTTAAACTCATTTACTCCTGAGTTTAAGGGATTTTTTCTTATCATTGACTGTAACCTTTGATTGAAATAATTAACGTCAACATTAACTCTACTCAGGCTATTTATAAAAAATAAATAGCCTGTTTATTTATCTATTTAATCCTTTTTTTGCCTAAAAATAAGACGTTTTAACCATTATCATTTGCTGATTAAACCGACTTAGTACTTGTTTCAACTTCATATCTCGATATACTTTTGCGCAACATTCATCTGCAAATGAACATTATGAAAAAAATAATTATTGTGATTATCGCGCTACTTGCTTTTGGTTCTATCGGTGGTGTTTTCCTTGCCGGCTTAAATATCTATACGCGCTCCACAACACCAATAGAAACAGAGCAGGCTCAACCTGAAACATCACCTACACAGCAATTTCCAGCTATCCCAGACAGCTCACCTTCTGCTAAATAAATGAGGTCGCACCGTGGAATACGATTACTTTGTTACTCCCCAATGGTTATTTGAACATCAAAATGATGCTGATCTTGTGATCCTTGATGTAAGCGCACCAATGCCAACTCAACAGATTGACTATCAAGCACTTTACCTTGAGCGTCATATTCCACATGCCCATTTTTTTGATCTTGATGAAGTCGCAGATAAAACCACATCACTGCCACATATGTTGCCTTCTGATACCCTATTTTCAGAAACATTGACACAATTAGGTATCTCTAATACCACTACCGTGATTATTTACGATCAAGGTAACTTATTTTCTGCACCTAGAGGTTGGTGGACATTAACAACACTAGGTTGTCGTAATGTACGTATTCTTGCTGGTGGTTTACAAGCATGGATTGAGGCTGAATTTGCAACAGAACAAGGTGAGGCAATAAAAGTACCAGCACAGTCTCCTTTTATGGTTGAACGTCATGCACAGCGTTATGCCAATAAACAACAACTTCTTGATAATTTAGAGACCAAGCAAAAACAGATGATCGATGCTCGCTCTGCTGATCGTTTTTATGGTAAAGCACCAGAGCCTCGCCCGGGCTTGCGCAGTGGACATATTCCCGGCAGTAAAAACGTTCCGTGGAATGAGTTAGTTATTAATGGGCAATTAAAACAGAAAGCTGAGTTAAAGCAGATATTTGAACAAGCAGGTGTTGATTTATCACAGCCTATTATTGTTACCTGTGGCTCAGGTATGACTGCGGCAATTTTATTTTTAGCATTAACCGTATTGGGTTGCCAATCTATTGCGCTCTATGACGGCTCTTGGGCGCAATGGGGTGCTGAAAGTACCCTTCCTTGTGAATGTTAATTAATCCGTTGATGCTTTAAAAAAGTAAACCCGCATTATGCGGGTTTATTATCAATATCTATTGGGTGTGAAGGTATTAACTTGCGAAGATTTTTGCAAGATAGAGCACAACAATGGCACCGATGACAGCAACGACGAAACTACCAAAGTTAAACCCATCAACTTTACCTTTACCAAAGAAGCTACTAATTGCACCACCAACAACAGCCCCCACAATACCCAGAATACAAGTCCATATCAGACCAATATCATAAGAGCCAGGCATTAAGAATTTCGCCAAAATACCTGCGATCAGACCAAAGATGATCCAAGCAATAATTCCCATATTTCCCCCTAAAAATAGTCATGATATAAACAATACATCCCAAAATGTCACTTATTGAGTGTAAGTCTAAAGAGTGATTTTTTCCAATAATGAGTGATAAATGGTGTGATATTTAAGATAGGAGTTAGTTTATTTATAAAAAATAGCGCTGATTGATTAGCACTATTTTTTATTGGATAAGATGATTTTTAAACTATAACGCCTCTATTGCCACTGCAATTTCTGGTGACGTTTTTAATGTTCTAATTTGCCTAAATAACTCATCAGCTTCTGGATACTCTTTACGTAAATAGCTAAACCACTGCTTAATACGTGATGCATGATAAATTGTCGTATCACCACGCTTTTCTAATCGAACATAACGCTTTAATAATTCAATCACCTCTTGCCAAGGCATTCTAGCTTCGATGCCTTTTACAACACGGCTTAAGTTAGGGGTATTCATTGCACCGCGGCCAATCATTATCGCATCGCAACCAGTTGTGGCTAAGCAAGCTAATGCATCTTCACGGTTCCAAATTTCGCCATTAGCAATCACAGGTATTGAAAGTCTTTGGCGAATATCTCCAATGGCCTGCCAGTTAATTTTTTCGGCATTATAACCATCTTCCTTTGTTCTGCCATGTATGGTGATTTCCGTAGCACCACCTTGCACCACAGCATCTGCAATTTCATGGCTATACACAGAAGAATCCCAGCCAAGTCTCACTTTAACAGATACAGGTAACTCTAAAGGCACTGCATCACGCATTGCTTTCGTTGCTTGATAAATCGTTTCTGGCTGTTTTAGAAGTGAAGCACCACCACCGCTACCATTGACTGTTTTTGAAGGGCAACCGCAGTTTAAATCAACTCCCCAAGAGCCTAAAGAAACGGCTCTAAAGGCATTTTCAGCTAACCATTGTGGATGTTGTCCTAATAATTGCACCCGTACTAGCGTGCCACTTTTTGTGCGACTTTCGGTATGTAATTCAGGACATAAGCGGTAAAATGCTTTCGTTGGCAATAATGAATCTACAACTCGTACAAACTCTGTAATACAGAGATCGTAATCGTTAATCGAGGTGAGTAACTCTCTCACAAGGGGGTCTAAAACCCCCTCCATTGGCGCTAATAGAACTCGCACTTTTTATAACCTCAAAACTCTTTTCTAGCTTTTGACCAAGGGCTTTGATTATCACTACCTTCATCACTTTTACGTGAACGACGGGGCCCTAATTTTCCAGTACGAGAGCCATCTTTATTTCGGTAGTTTTCTTTGCTTTTATTACGTCCAGACTCTTTGCCTTCACTATCGCCATCTTTACGACTATTGTTGCGATTGTCTTTACCACGAATATCTGCACGCCCATGACCACCGCCACTTCTACGTGGTGCATTATTCTTTGGTTTTTTATGCAAAGGCGCTGCTTTAATTGAAGGGTCAGGATCGTAACCTTCTAACGCTAAACGTGGAATTTCACGTTTTAATAAACGCTCAATATCAGCTAATAAACCATGTTCATCAACACAGACAAGTGAAATAGCCTTACCCGTTGCAGCAGCGCGGCCTGTTCTACCAATACGGTGAACATAATCTTCTGCGACTTGTGGTAATTCAAAATTGACAACATACGGCAGTTGGTCGATATCAAGACCACGAGCGGCAATATCTGTTGCAACTAATGCTTTTAATTTACCCTCTTTAAAATCAGCTAATGCGCGAGTTCTCGCACCTTGGCTTTTATTGCCATGAATAGCAGCTGATTTAATACCATCTGCATTTAAATGTTCAGCAAGTTTATTCGCACCATGTTTAGTTCGGGTGAAAATCAGCACTTGAGACCAATTTTCTAAACCAATTAAATGTGATAACAGCTCGGTTTTACGCTTTTTATCAACTAAATGCACATGTTGATCAACAGATTCCGCTGCTGAGTTTCTTGGTGCAACGGAAATACTCACCGGATCATTTAATAGAGAATTGGCAAGACCAGTGATCTCTTTAGAGAATGTCGCTGAAAATAGTAAATTTTGACGTTTTTTCGGTAATTTATTAATTACACGGCGAATATCGTGGATAAAACCCATATCTAACATACGGTCAGCTTCATCAAGCACTAAAACTTCAACGCGAGAAAGATCAACTGCATTTTGATGTTCAAGATCGAGTAAACGTCCCGGTGTTGCAATCAGTACATCAACACCACCACGTAATTTCATCATTTGTGGATTAATGCTTACTCCACCAAAAACGACTAACGAACGAATTGGAATATAACGGCTATACGCTTTTACATTTTCAGCAATTTGAGCTGCCAGCTCACGCGTTGGTGTCAAAATCAGCGCTTTAACGGGTTGACGACCTTTTGTTTTGGTTGCTGATTGAGACAGCTTTTCCAATATTGGTAATGTAAAAGCTGCTGTTTTACCTGTGCCCGTTTGCGCACTCGCTAATACGTCTTTACCCGCCAAAATCGGCTCAATCGCCTGCTGTTGAATAGGGGTTGGGGTTTTATACCCTTGTTCATCAATAGCGCGGAGAAGCGCCTCACTTAAACCAAGCGATGTAAAATCGGTCAAAACAGTAGTCTCCTACAACCAGAACGTATAACACGGTGATTGAAATTAAAATGACGGGCTTTCATACTGTCAATCTATAGGTAATATTACTCTATAGGAGCTATCATTTTTCAATATAGACAGTGATGAAAGAGAATGAACCTTGTTAGGTTAACCTAATAACCCCTATTCTAACAGTTTTTGCTGTATTCAGAATACAAAAATAATTTTCAATAATAGATTGCACTTTTTTTATTACACATCACCTTTATTTGATTATTTATCACAAATTTTCCCTATTGTTCAATATCATCTAATATAATACGCCTTGTTATCGCTGTTTTTAATATCATTGGTTTTGTTACATTTTACTTAAGTAAGGTATCTTCTATTATGTCAGACACCCAACAGAAGACGACGCGCGGTGAACTAGCAAAACGACAATTATTGGAAGCGGCATGTGAGATCTTTGGTAAAAATGGGCCAGATGCCGCCACAACACGCCAAATTGCACAAGCTGCTCAACAAAATATTGCCGCTATCGCTTATTATTTTGGTTCCAAAGAAGGGTTATATCTCGCCGTTGCACAGCATATTGCTGATCTTATTCGCCTTGATTTTGAACCTACCGTTGCCATTCTTGACGAATTTCTTGAGCGACCCAATCCCACAGAGCATCTACCATTGCTACAAACGCTTATTACAGATAGCTTTTTACAATATGCTCAACTGGTACTTGATAAAGCCAATATTCATCTTAGCCGCATTATGGCAAGAGAACAGCTCGTTCCAACCGAAGCCTATTCTTTGATCCACCAGCAAGCGTTATCGCCTCTTTTAACGCGCGTAAACAAACTATTAGCTATCTATATTGGTTTAGATCCTGCACTACCTACAACGATGTTACACACTCACGCTATTTTAGGAGAAGTGCTATCATTTCGTTTAGTAAGGGAAACCATTCTAAGACAAACAGGATGGGATAGAATTGGTAAGAATGAGTATCAAGTTATCTCCAATACTTTAAAAACACATATTACGTTATTACTCAATGGATTAAGAGAGATTTACACTCACTCACATCATGCATAAATAGAGTTATTATGAAAACTAAAAAAATCAGCTTCTTTATCATCTTAATGATTATTATCGGTATTGTTGCAGGTATCTATTATTACGAAGAAAACAAAGAGTCTGAATTAGTGCTCTATGGCAATGTCGATATACGTACAGTCAACCTTAGTTTTCGTGTTACTGGAAGATTAGACACATTACAAGTTGATGAAGGTGCTCCTGTCCAAAAAGGGCAATTATTAGGCAAGCTTGATGATGCGCCCTATCGCAATGCACTTAATAAAGCTTATGGTGAGCGTGATAGTGCAATTGCTTCGCTCGCTTTAATGGAAGCGGGATATCGCACTGAGGAAATCGCGCAAGCTCAATCTGATGTATCATTAAAGCAAGCAGCTTGGCAATACGCTGATAACTTTTATAAACGCCAACAAGATCTTGCTAACCGAAAGGTCATTTCAGCCAATGATTTAGATAGCGCAAGAAATAATCGAAATCAAGCAGCAGCTGCATTGAAGGCGGCACAAGATAAACTAAATCAGTATCAAAATGGTTATCGAAAAGAAGACATTGATGCGGCGAAAGGACAAGTTATGCAAGCTAAAGCCGCCGTTGCTCAAGCTGAATTAAACCTCCAAGACACGCAATTAATCTCTCCATCACAAGGTACGGTGCTAACTCGTGCTGTAGAGCCTGGCACTATGTTATCTGCTGGAAGCCCTGTATTTACGGTGTCATTAACCAATCCAGTTTGGGTCAGAGCTTATATCAGTGAAACCCACTTAAGCGAAGCCGTTCCTAATCGAGAGGTTTATCTATACACCGATGGGCGTAAAGATAAGCCTTATCACGGTACAATTGGATTTGTTTCGCCAACCGCCGAATTTACCCCAAAAAGTGTGGAAACACCGGAGTTAAGAACCGATTTAGTTTATCGTCTCAGAGTGGTTGTAACGGATGCTGATGACGCATTGCGCCAAGGTATGCCTGTCACCTTAAAATTTGCCTCCTCTCATTAAGTGTGGGGGAAAAATGGAACACACTGATTACACAATCCAACTTCAAGGTGTTGAGAAATGCTTTACAGGGCTAGAAAGCCCTGCTGTTTCGTCATTAACAGCCACCATTACAGGTGGCTCTGTGACAGGTTTAGTTGGCCCTGATGGTGCGGGCAAAACAACCTTAATCCGTATGCTTGCAGGTTTATTAAAACCTGATGCGGGTGATATTCATATTTTAGGAATGGATCCGCAAAAGCAGAGTGTTGATGTCAGAGCTATTCTTGGCTATATGCCACAAAAATTTGGTCTTTATGAAGATTTAACGGTATTAGAAAACCTCAATCTTTATGCTGACTTAAAAAATGTTGTCGGTGATGAGCGCAAAAAAGTTTATCACCAACTGCTCACTTTTACCGATCTCACTCGCTTTACATCTCGCCTAGCAGGCAATCTTTCAGGAGGGATGAAACAAAAGCTGGGTCTTGCTTGTACTTTGTTAGGTAGCCCTAAAGTTCTGCTTCTTGACGAACCAGGCGTGGGAGTCGATCCCATTGCACGCCGTGAACTTTGGCAAATGGTACATGCTTTGGCCAGCGATGGTATGTTGATACTATGGAGTACCTCTTATCTTGATGAAGCTGAGCAATGTAAAAACATTCTCTTACTTAACAAAGGAGAGCTACTTTACAGTGGCATTCCTCAAGATCTAACAGCAAAAATGGCAGGTCGCTCTTTTCTGCTCAATGTTGAAGGCCATCAGCGTAGAAAAGTATTGCAACAAGCAATTATTCAACCTCAAGTCACTGATGGCGTTATTCAAGGACAATCCGTTCGTTTGATCTTGAAAAAACAGAGTGATCAAACTGAATTACTGAACGCTTTGGGTAAGTCTGATACGAAGCTTATTCCCGCGACACCACGTTTTGAGGATGCTTTTATAGATTTATTAGGAGGTGGCCCTTCTCATAAATCTGAATTAGCTGAAATTATGCCGCAGATCCCTCCAGCACCTAATGAAACGGTAATTGAAGCACAGCAGTTAACCAAAATGTTTGGTCAATTTGCAGCGACCGATCATGTTGATTTCCAAGTTAAACGAGGTGAAATTTTCGGTTTGTTGGGCCCTAATGGTGCTGGTAAGTCGACAACTTTCAAAATGATGTGTGGTTTATTAGTCCCCACTAGCGGCAAAGCGCTTGTGTTAGGTATGGACTTAAAAGAGAGCTCAGGTAAAGCACGTCAGCATTTAGGTTATATGGCACAAAAATTCTCACTTTATGGCAATTTAAAAGTGGGACAAAACTTGAAATTCTTCTCTGGTGTCTATGGCTTACATGGCAAACAACAGCGCAATAAAATCAACGATATGATAACCGCCTTTGGCTTAGGGCCTATGGTAAATCAAATCACTGAAACCTTGCCTTTAGGTTATAAACAGCGCCTTGCTCTTGCGTGCTCATTAATGCACGAACCTGATATTCTCTTTTTAGATGAGCCCACATCAGGCGTTGATCCACTAACACGACGGGAATTTTGGCTACATATTAATGGCATGGTTGATAAAGGAGTGACCGTGATGGTTACCACTCACTTTATGGATGAAGCAGAATATTGTGATCGTATTGGTTTGGTTTATCGCGGAAAAATCATTGCCGCTGGCGAGCCTGATTCTCTCAAAAAAATGGTTGCTAGTGACGATAATCCAACCCCTTCAATGGAAGATGCTTTTATTGGATTAGTGCTGGATTACGATAAAAAACTTCAAAGTGAAAATGATAAAGGGAGCGAAAAACATGCGTAATTTAGCTCAATCCTCTCATGCCCGCTTTTCTTGGCGACGTCTATACGCTCTGTGTTTAAAAGAAACCAAGCAAATTACTCGTGATCCCAGTAGTGCTTTAATTGCTATTGTTATCCCACTTACTTTGCTGTTTATCTTTGGTTATGGCATCAATTTAGACTCAAGCAAATTAAATATTGGTATTTTAACTAATCAACAAAGCCAACCAGCGCAAGAGTTAGTTTATACCTTCACAAATTCGCCATATATCAATGCAACTATTAGCGATAATCGACAATTATTAATTGATAAAATGCAGGCGGGACAAATTCGAGGTATTGTGGTTATTCCCGTTAATTTTGCCGAATTACTCGCTCGACAAGATACTAAAGCCCCTATTCAAGTGATCACCGATGGCAGTGAGCCCAATACCGCAAACTTTGTTCAAGCTTATACCAAAGGGGTTTGGCAAATTTGGTTGCAGCAACAAGCCATCAGTAAGGGAATAGACACTACACCATTAATTGAAATAGAGCCTCGTTATTGGTTTAACCCTGCCGCAATTAGTCAACATTATATTATTCCGGGCGCTGTCACTATTATTATTACCGTAGTTGGCGCTATTCTTACCTCGTTAGTGATTGCCCGTGAATGGGAAAGAGGTACGATGGAAGCCCTACTTTCCACCCAAATAACACGCACAGAACTCTTACTTTCAAAGCTTATTCCTTACCAAGTGTTAGGCAGTTTTGTCATGGTGTTATGTATGGTAGTCACCGTGTTTGTGCTTGGCGTACCTTATCGAGGATCGTTGTGGATTTTAGGTGGGATCACCTCACTATTTTTAGCTACCGCTTTAGGCATGGGATTGCTTATTTCCACGTTAACGCGTAATCAATTTAATGCCGCGATGATTTCGCTAAATGCCGCATTTTTACCCGCAATTATGTTATCAGGCTTTGTTTTTGAAATTGATAGTATGCCCATCTTTATTCAAGTGGTGACCTATTTTATTCCTGCACGTTATTTTGTGAGTAGTTTGCAAACGCTATTTTTAGCTGGCGATATTCCGTTGATATTGATGCTAGATATGTGGCTATTAATTGTATCGGCGATATTTTTTATTGGATTAACGGCGTTAGCAACACGTCGTCGATTAGATTAAAGGGAGAGCTTTTATGTTTTATCGCCTTCTCACCCTGATAATGAAAGAGTTACAGTCATTATTACAAGAGCCTCAAACACGTATTATTTTAATAATGCCGGTTATCTTTCAGATGATCTTATTTCCTTTTGCCGCGACGTTAGATGTTACCAATGCCTCTATTGCCATTTTTGATGAGGATAATGGTAAACAATCTATCGAGTTAACCCAACGTATCGCCAAAGCGAGTGCATTCTCTCAAACTCTTTTGCTTAAAAATGAACATGAAATAAAAGAAACTATTGATAATCGCAAAGCGCTTTTATTAGTTCGTTTTCCGCAGAATTTCAGTGCTGATCTAGAAAGCCATGTTCCTGTTAAATTGCAAATAATCCTAGATGGTCGAAATTCTAATAGTGCGCAAATTGCCGCTAATTATGTGCAACAAATCGTACAAAACTATCAAACTGAATTAGCAGGCAATACACCTTCTTTACTGAATAAAACAGAGCTTGTTGTTCGCAATTGGTATAACCCGAATTTAAATTATAAATGGTTTATTGTGCCTTCTTTAGTAGCGTTGATTATCACTATTGGCGTGATGATAGTTACTTCACTTTCTGTTGCTAGAGAGCGTGAACAAGGCACATTAGATCAACTATTAGTTTCGCCACTATCAACATGGCAAATCTTTGTTGGCAAAGCGGTTCCAGCAATGGTTGTAGCGGCTGTTCAAGGCACAATCGTATTAATTATTGGGATATTCGGTTATCAAATTCCATTTTCAGGTTCATTAATCCTATTTTATTTTACCATGCTTATTTATGGCTTATCGCTGGTGGGTTTTGGCTTATTAATATCCGCATTAAGTTCGACCCAACAGCAGGCTTTTATTGGTGTATTTGTGTTTATGATGCCTGCGGTTTTATTATCTGGATATATTTCACCGGTAGAAAATATGCCTGTTTGGCTACAACATGCCACTTGGATAAACCCAATTCGCCATTTCACTGATATCACAAAACAGATTTACCTTAAAAATGCCGATATTACTGTTATATGGCACAGCTTATGGCCTTTATTAGTAATTGCAGCAGGCACAGGTACTTTTGCGTATTATCTTTTTCAAAGAAAAATAGCTTAAAACGATAGCCATTAATTTATTAAATAAAAAAATCCCACAACTTATTAAGTTATGGGATTTATTTTTTATGCTGTTTTTAAACTACGTTATCCGCAGATATCGTTAAAATTAACGACGGTCGCCTAAAATACGCAGTAACATTAAGAACAGGTTGATGAAATCTAAATAAAGCGTTAATGCACCCATAATGGAGTAACGGCGCATATTTTCTTTATCTTCTTGATTAATCTCATTACCCATATCTTTTAATTTTTGTGTGTCGTAAGCAGTTAAGCCAGCGAAAATTAACACACCCGCGTAAGAGATAACCATGCTCATCATTGAGCTTTGCATAAAGATATTAACGATAGAAGCAATAATGATACCGATAAGCCCCATAAACAGGAAGCTACCCATACCCGTTAAGCTACGCTTAGTGGTGTAACCATAAACACTTAATGCACCGAACATTGCCGCACAAATAAAGAATGTACTCGCAACTGATGATGCAGTGTAAATAATTAATACACTAGAGATAGTTACCCCTGTTAATGCGGAATATAGCATAAATAATGAGGTTGCAACTGCACCACTCATTTTATGAACCATACCTGATAACACGAAAACTAACCCTAACTGAGCAATGATCAGACCAAAGAAGACGACCTTGCTAGAAAAAATCATTGATAATAATGCTTCGCTTGATGCAACGTAGAGTGCTACAAACGCAGTTAATAACAGACCAACAGTCATCCAACCATAAACCTGAGCCATAAAGGTTTGTAGGCCAGAACCTGTGCGCTGTACGATTGAATCATTAGAACGTGAAAATCGATCCATGATGATTACCCTTTAATCATAGTGATAACGTTAGGTTTAACGATAACGTTTATTTCAGTAAAGAGCCCATTATGGGCTCATTAGAATTTAATTTTATCACACTGATTTTACATTTCCATGAAATAAACTGTATGAAATGTCACCATAAAATAAATTTAGGTAAAGTAATGTAGTGTTTAATTGAGTGTAATGATTTATTCCCAGCGCTCAGCTGAGTCAGAATCACTTTGGCGTGCATCAACCCATCTATCATTATTTTCAGAAAGCCCTTCTTTTTTCCAAAATGGCGCACGTGTTTTTAAGAAATCCATAATAAATTCAGCAGATTCAAAGGCGCTATTACGATGAGAACTAGTGACACCCACAAACACTATTTCTTCGCCAATATTTAATGTGCCCACTCGATGAATAACACTGACACGTTGCAAAGGCCAACGACCTCTCGCTTCATTCACAATATCTGTCAGTGCTTTTTCAGTCATTCCCGGATAGTGTTCAAGCGTGAGCGTACTCACTTCATCACCGAGATTATGATTGCGAACCTTACCAGTAAATGTCACAACAGCACCATCGCTGTCACACTCTGAAAGCCATTGGTATTCATCACCAACACTAAAATTTTCAGTTTGTACTGAAATACGAGTTGATGCGCTCATCTTATCCTCCTGTAACAGGTGGGAAAAAAGCGATTTCATCACCATTACTAATAACGTGAGAGCCTTGGACAAAGGATTGGTTTACCGCAGAGAGTAACTTGCCATCTTCTAACGCGAGTGACCAACGTTCACCTTTAGAGATTAATGCCTTACGTAAATCATCTACCGTGTGATACTCACAATCTAATTCAAGAGAATCAACACCGACTAATTCACGGACTTGAGCAAAAAAGAGAACTTTAATCATGCTTCCACCTTAAAGTGACCAGATTTTCCACCTGTTTTTTCTAATAAACGTACAGGCCCAATCACCATATCTTTTTGAACCGCTTTACACATATCATAAATAGTCAATGCTGCTACTGATGCCGCAGTTAATGCTTCCATTTCAACCCCTGTTTTACCGGTTAAACGGCAAACAGATTCAATGCGTACACGGTTAGATTCAGTGAGTGCTTCTAAACGTACTTCAACTTTAGTTAATAACAGCGGATGGCATAACGGGATTAATTCCCATGTTCTTTTCGCTGCTTGAATACCTGCAATTCTTGCAGTCGCAAATACATCGCCTTTATGATGTTTACCTTCGGTGATCATACTTAATGTTTCTGCTGACATTTCAACAAAGGCTTCAGCACGTGCTTCTCGCACTGTTTCAGCTTTAGCGCTAACATCCACCATATGAGCTTCACCGGCAGCATTAATATGAGTTAGTTGAGACATGCACAACTCCTGAAATTAACGAAATAACAGAGCGAAAAACTACCCACCAATAACAGATAAGTTCGGTGTAATACCGCTATCACCTTGATGAAGAAAATGGGTTTCTCGTTTATGAAGAAGGCCACCCTGAATACGCTGTTGTAATGCTTCTTGTTGACTATCATCAGCAAGTAAGTCGCGTAGAGGAATACCATTTTCACCAAATAGGCAAAGATGGAGATTACCAATAGCGGAAACACGTAAACGGTTACACGTTAAACAAAAGTCTTTCTCATAAGGCATGATAAGACCAATTTCACCTTGATAATCAGGATGGGTAAATACTTGAGCAGGCCCGTCACTACGCGCGCGAGGAATTTGTAACCAACCTTCATTGAGTAAGCGTTGGCGAATAACTTCACCAGATAAATGAAAACGGTTGAAAATATCACTACCGTCACCAGTTTCCATTAATTCGATAAAGCGCAGTTGGATAGGTCTGTCTTTGATCCAATTAAGAAAATCAGGGAGGTTTTTATCATTCACATTGCGCATTAGCACAACGTTAACTTTTACTTTTTCGAAACCTGCAGTGAATGCGGCATCGATGCCTTCCATCACTTGGTTGAATTTATCTTGCCCAGTAATAGCATGGAATTGACGAGGATCGAGGCTATCAACACTCACATTAATTGCACTTAAACCCGCATCACGCCATTGGGCAACATCTCTGGATAAACGATAGCCATTGGTTGTTACTGCGATTTTTTTAATTGCGGCATTATCTTTGATTGTCGCGATAATATCAGTAAAATCGCGGCGCATTGTCGGTTCACCACCAGTTAAGCGGATTTTTTCTGTTCCTAATGCGGCAAAAGATTGTGTCAGTCTGCTGATTTCATCTAACGAAAGAAATGATTTATGACCGTTAGGCTTATAGCCATTAGGTAGGCAATAAGTACAACGGAAATTACAAACGTCTGTAATTGAAAGACGTAAATAGAAAAACTTGCGGGAAAACGCATCAACGAGTTGTTGCATAATAACACCTTTCCAAATCGGGAGATGCAGACATTTCTACCTTGCACCCTGGTGACTTGCTTCGTCACGGCCAGAACATCATATCTTGTCAATACACGACTTAGACGTTAAGGCTAGGAGTTTATCTTTACCTGTTTTTCACAGGTTTCTAATACCTATATATTTATTGTGGATTCTACCTGCTAATTATGTAAAAAGCGAATAATGTTTTCGCTATATAATTTATAATACAACGACTTACAACACTTTAGTTCCCCTAATAACATAAGTAAAAACACTTTCATTGATTAAATATCAAGCTATCAAAAATAAAATTCAACTAGGAATGTGATGAAATCACGTCGTGATCATAGGCTTAAAATTTAATTGTGATAAATTAGCGGCAAATTTTTAAAGATGAGTAGAACAAATATGCGAAATCGCACGCTAAGTGATTTAGATCGTGTTGTTGCCCTTGGTGGTGGTCATGGCCTTGGACGTGTGCTTTCAGCACTCTCCTACTTAGGCTCTCGTCTTACTGGTATTGTTACAACAACAGATAATGGCGGTTCTACTGGCCGTATTCGCCAAGAGGAAGGCGGTATTGCGTGGGGAGATATGCGCAACTGTATTAATCAGTTAATTACAGAACCTTCCGTTGCTTCTGCAATGTTTGAATACCGTTTTTCTGGTACTGGTGAACTGGCTGGGCATAATTTAGGTAATCTAATGCTTAAAGCACTCGATAACTTAAGCGTTCGCCCTTTAGAAGCCATTAATCTAATTCGTGGATTATTAAGAGTGAATGCTCACCTTATCCCTATGTCTGAACAAGCCGTTGATCTTATGGCGATAGACGACCAAGGAAATGAGATTTATGGTGAAGTCAATGTTGATATTTTACCTAAGATCCCCCAAAAGCTTGATCTCTACCCTAAAGTCCCAACAACACGAGAAGCCATTGAAGCGATTGAACAAGCAGATTTGATCTTAATTGGTCCGGGTAGCTTTTTTACCAGTTTAATGCCTTTATTATTATTACCAGAGCTTGCTCAAGCATTACGCCGTAGCAGTGCAACAACGATTTATATTGGTAATTTAGGCAAAGAACTAAGCCCTGCGGCTGCCAGTATGACGATGTCTGATAAAATCGCCATGATGGAGAATTATATTGGTTTACAAACAATAGATGCGGTGATTATTAGCCCTGAAACTCAATATGAATCGATGAAAGGTCGATTAATTGTACAAGCGCAATTAGAAGCCAAAGACATTCCTTATCGTCACGACCGCCATCTATTAGGCAAAGCTATTGAGTTAACGTTGCAGCAATTAGGACAACGTAATGCATCACCTCAAACTATTAAATAGGATTTAATTACCTACTTTTATAAAAAAACCGCATCTGCAAGAAACAGCAAGTGCGGTTTTTTGTTGGTAAAAAACAATATCATTATTGGTTTTCAGCGCGTTATTAGCTATTAAGTTGTTTTAATGTAATACGCTGGCTGATGGTTTCTTCAATTTCAGATAATGTCATTGGGATATCATTTTTCATTAAACCCAGACCTGCCACTGTACGAGAGAAAGAGGTTAAATCTAATGGTGGTAAATCCATGATCCAATTTTCTTCTGTTGCTAGTGTATCTTCAGCATTTAGAATATTTTGTATAACATCCGTAAAAGCTTGATGAGAAGATACCCAATCTTGATCACCACTTGCCCAAAACCAACGAGCAGCAATAAAGTTTCTCCACATATCTTCCCAACCATCATAAATGCGACGCAACATTGATGCGCTCATTAATGACCATGTTTGGGCTTCTTGTTGAGTAATATAACCTTGTTGACAACCTTCTAAGCAGAGCTTGTTAAAACGGCAGAGATCCCAAATAAGATATTTCACATTTTGGATATTCATGCGATTTGTGCTCATCATATCGATTTGCCATAAACGCTCATTTTTATCGTGTTCAGTTAACTCAGAAAGTAAAATATCATTTTTTAATGACTGAACATCGTCTTCTTTGCCATCCAAAATTTGGTCGCGTAGCTGATAAAAATCATTAGTGTGACCTTGAGTAAGCAACCAAAATAGTTGATAGACTAAATCCCAACGGTCGTTTATTCCCCAACCTGCTGATAATCCACCGTCATCTTTACCTTGCCCATATTCGTTATATGCCCACTCATTCATTGCGGCATAAGGCGCTGCAACATATAATCCCCATTCATTGGGTAACAATTGATCTGACGTATTTTCTGCTTCAGATAAAATAGGCTCCTGCTCTGCTGTTGATGGTTTTTGCAACTCACTATCTTGTACAGCAAATCTGCGTAGCCATTTAAAAAGCATAATAAGAAGAATAACACCAAGAATTACCCCTGCAGAGCTGGGAAACCCTGCATAAACATAACCACTCATTCACTGTCCTTAATGTCTTTTTTATCTTTGTAAATAATTGACGCTTTGTTTGTTGTGGTATTTAAACAGTTGAACGCCATTAAGGGAATATCAAACAAGGTAAAAATGGGAAGATAGAAGATAAAAAGGGATAATCCCCGTAAAAATACGGATATCCCTTTATCAATTTGTGAGCTTAATTTCTCTGATCAAGAGTTAGCAATAAATTGAGCCCGTAATGCTTGCAATTTATCACGAGTACTCGCCGCTTTCTCAAACTCAAGATCTTTTGCATATTGATACATTTCGGCTTCTAAGCGTTGGATCTCTTTCTCCAATTCAGCCGTTGATAACAACGGATAATTTTCCTGAATATCCGCTGCCTTATGTCCTTTCTTATTACGTCCTTGAGAAGGCTGACCAATCTTAAGGATATCGCCCACTTTCTTGTTTAACCCTTTAGGCACAATGCCATGCTCAAGGTTAAACTGTTGTTGTTTCTCACGACGGCGTTCGGTTTCACTTATGGCTCTCGCCATTGAATCAGTAATTTTATCGCCATATAAAATCGCTTTACCTTCAAGGTTACGAGCGGCACGACCAATGGTCTGAATTAATGAGCGCTCTGAACGTAAGAAGCCCTCTTTATCAGCGTCCAAAATCGCCACCAAAGAGACTTCTGGCATATCCAAACCTTCCCGAAGTAAGTTGATACCCACTAAGACATCAAACTCGCCTAGGCGCAAATCACGAATAATTTCGACACGTTCAACAGTATCAATATCAGAGTGTAAATAACGAACACGTTCGCCATGCTCTTCAAGATATTCCGTTAAATCTTCAGCCATTCGTTTTGTCAGTGTTGTCACCAGCACACGTTCATTTTTTGCCGCACGAACACGAATTTCAGAAAGTAAGTCATCAACTTGCGTGCTAACTGGTCGCACTTCGACAATGGGATCAAGTAAGCCTGTTGGCCTTACAACTTGCTCAACAATTTCATCACCCGATTTTTCAAGCTCATATTTACCCGGCGTTGCTGAAACATAAATTGTTTGTGGTGCTAATGCCTCAAACTCTTCAAAACGTAATGGGCGATTATCAAGTGCAGAAGGTAAACGGAAGCCATATTCAACGAGGGTTTCTTTACGAGAGCGGTCGCCTTTATACATTCCACCAATTTGAGGAATAGTAACGTGTGATTCATCAATCACTAATAAACCGTTAGCAGGAAGGTAATCAAACAAAGTTGGTGGTGGCTCGCCAGGGCCTCTACCAGATAGATACCGTGAATAGTTTTCGATGCCTGAGCAATATCCCAACTCATTCATCATTTCGAGATCAAACTGGGTACGCTGTGTCACGCGTTGCTCTTCTACCAGTTTATCGTTAGCTAAAAGCACTTTGCGTCTCTCTGCAAGTTCTTTTTTGATTTCTTCCATCGCTTCAAGAATACGTTCACGCGGGGTGACATAGTGCGTTTTAGGATAAACAGTAAAACGAGGCACATTGTAGTGAATTTGCCCCGTTAAAGGATCAAACAGTGAAAGACGTTCGACTTCTTCATCAAAAAGCTCAACACGTAATGCATAATCATCAGATTCAGCAGGAAAGATATCTATCACTTCACCACGGACACGAAATGTACCGCGCTGAAAAGCTTGATCATTGCGAGTATATTGTAAATCAGCAAGACGACGTAAAATGGCACGTTGGTCGATTATCATGCCGTTAGTCAGATGAAGCATCATTTTTAAATAGCTATCAGGATCACCCAAACCGTAGATAGCAGAAACCGATGACACAACAATAACGTCTTTACGTTCTAGCAAGGCTTTAGTGGCTGATAGACGCATTTGTTCGATATGTTCGTTAACAGAAGCATCTTTTTCAATAAAAGTATCAGAGCTTGGAACATACGCTTCAGGCTGATAATAATCATAATAAGAAACAAAGTATTCCACTGCATTTTCAGGGAAGAATTCTTTCATTTCACTATAAAGCTGTGCTGCCAATGTTTTATTTGGCGCCAACACCATAGTCGGACGATTTAGATTGGCAATCACATTGGCAATCGTAAAAGTTTTACCAGAACCTGTTACCCCCAAAAGAGTTTGATGAGCAAGACCATCATCTAATCCTTCACAAAGTGAGGCAATAGCGGCAGGTTGATCACCACCCGGTTTAAATTCAGAATGCAGTTTAAAATCTTTGCTCATATTTTCTTCTCCTCGCTGACACTCCTTATGATACTGGATAAAAATCCAGCTTCAATCTCTATCTAATAAAATTTGTCTGAATAATTAGCATAAGTTATCCCCAGTTTTGGAACTGGAATTTTTTCAAAAAGCAACCCCCTTTTTTGTGAATTATTCAAAGAGACACACTGACACCATTCGCTCTATTGATTTTATTTAATTAATTGATATATAAGAATTAAAAATAAAAGTTGAGAATAACACCAATCTTTAGCAATGCCTTGTATTCTCTCTATTCAGAGTATTTTTATAATGGTAATACACAAGGTTATCCACAGGAATAGTGGATAACTACACAAAGTTGTTATCTCTCGGTAGGTTACGTCTTTTTTTCTACCTTAAAATATCCCTCAAAATTGGCGAAATTTATTTTTTTTATTTTTTTATTGGTATAAAAAATGGACTTTTATAACTTACTTAATAATGGCCTATCAACTTAGTTTTAAACAGGAAAGATCAAGATAAGGAGTGAAATTATGCTCTTTTACTTCGTTTAAATAGGGTATTTTGCCTAAAAAAGGAGCCTTTATATGCTGTTTTAATGTTGCTAGATACTCTTTCTGATATCGCCCTGCTGGCTCAACTTCGTTCGCAATCCAACCCGCCAATGTTAAACCAGATTGAATAATTGCTTGTTGCGTTAATAACGCATGATTAATACAACCCAATTTAACACCCACAGTCAAAATAACAGGTAGCTTTTCATTGATAACCCAATCAGAGAAAAATTGTTTTTCTGATAGTGGTGTAAACCACCCCCCTGCTCCTTCAACTAAAACCCAATCAACTCGTTGTTTTAAGTAAGACAACCCTTCTGACATCACATCAAAATCAATAGGCTGGTTCATTTCTTGACTAACAATATGTGGCGATGTAGGCGTTTCAAAACAGTAAGGGTTAACACGCTGATAATCTAATTTTACCGTACTGAATTTTTGCAGTATAAGTGCATCTGAATTACGTAAACCTTCATTTAGCCACTCACTTCCTGATGCAACAGGTTTATAGCCCGCAGTTTGATATCCTTGATACGCTGCACATTGTAACAGAGCACTGCTTACCACAGTTTTACCTACTTCTGTATCTGTACCTGTTAAAAACCATGTCTTAGCCATGTGATATTTTTCCTATAACAATTTGATAGGTAAGTAAATATTTACCTGATTCTGTTTTCCACACATTTTCTAGTGCACGGAATTTTTGTCGTGTCATTAACCCCTTTTGTCGATCACCCTGCACAAAATTGGCGCCAACCCCCTTCAAAGAAGCAAAGAGCGCATGTAATGAGTCGTATTGTTCAGTGACAGTTTCAGTAGAAAATTGGCAATGAAAACCACGACACGCTTTCTCAATATCTTGAAGCGATAAAAAGGGATTTACATGAGGGTGTTTATCAAGAGATTGCCAAGCATCTCTAACTTCTTGCAGTGTCAACGTAGTGAGTGTTGAGAAATAAAGTGCACCTTTTACATTGACTGTATTCATTAATGTTTTAATAGCACCAGATAAATCCTCACACCATTGCATCGCTAAATTACTAAACACAATGTCCACACTTTGTGGTGCAATCGCGCAGTGTTCGATATCACTTTGTAAGTAACCATCAGCTCGCTGTTGTTGTTTTGCTACTTGTAGCATGCTGTGTGACAGGTCAAGTGCGATGACAAACTTGCCTTGTTGCTTCCATTTTTGGCTGAAATATCCTGTTCCACATCCTGCATCTAACACAATATTGCCACTATCATGATGCGCTAAATCCATTAATTTATTGCCACTATAGCGCTGAATATTAGCGTGATTATCGTAATGAATAGCTGCTTTACCAAAAGTTTGAGCTATACGTTGTTTATCTGTTTTGACTGAAGAAAGCATGAAGCGTCTCGATTAACAGCTTAATATCTGAAAGGTGATGGCGAGTAGTTAACGTTATTCGTAAACGTGCACTTTGAGGGGGTACGGTGGGGGGGAAAATTGCTTTTACCCAAAGTCCTTTAGATTGCAGATAATCTGAAAGTGTTTGGCATAATTGTTCATCACCAATAATTAATGGCTGAATAGCCGTTTTTGAAGGTAATAATTTAATCGGAAGTGAAATTACACCTTGGCGAAAGGTATCAATTAATTGTTGAAGATATTCCCGTTCATTATCCGCTTGCTTAATAACATTCAAAGCAGAGTTTAAGGCTATAGCTTGTGCCGGTGGCATTGATGTACTGTAAATAAGATGCCGAGCATATTGTTCAAAAAACTCTGCGGTTGGCTTATTACAAAGCACTGCCGCCCCGCTGACACCAAACGCTTTACCAAAAGTGACTACCAATATTTCAGGTTTAATCCCTGCATCATCGCAACTGCCTCGACCTTCTTTACCTAAAACGCCAATACCATGCGCATCATCGACCATTAACCATGCATGATATTTTTGGCTTATTGTTGCTATTTCTCTTAATGGTGCTTTATCTCCATCCATACTAAATACCCCTTCTGTTACCACTAAGGTTTTATTAGCTGACGTTTTATTAAGACGTTGAGATAAAGACTCAGGAGAATTGTGTAAAAATCGCCATAATGTAGCAGGTGATAATACTGCAGCTTCCATTAAAGAAGCATGACAAAGTTTATCTGCAATAATTGCATCGTCTTTTTCAAGTAATGCCGAAATGACACCTTGATTAGCACTGTAACCGGATGAAAATAATAGCGCATTATCGTAACCTAACCAATCTGCAAGATGTTGTTCTAACTGCGCATGAGCTTGTGTAAATCCTGTAATATGCCCTGATCCACCGCTACCTACACCGTATTCATCAGCACCTTGTTGCCATGCTTTAATGACGTCCGTATGCTGACTAATGCCTAAATAATCATTGCCTGAAAAATTAAGGTATTTTTCACCGGATGTGGTGATCAAGAAACGCCCATCCGCTTGTTTGATCACTTTGCGTTTTCGCCATAATGGCGTATTTCTACGCACATTAAGTTGTTCATTTAAATAGGTTTGCCAGCTCATTACAGTGCCGCGTTATAAAATTGTTCAGTGTCTTTATTGGCAACAGCTTGTATCAAAGCTTCTTCTTGCTGATTGTCACCCATAGATACTGCTAATCGTTCAGGATTTAAGCCTAATTTGCGGAATAATTGGTGATCTTTATCTTCGGTTGGATTGGTTGTCGTTAATAATTTGCAACCATAGAAAATAGAGTTAGCGCCAGCCATAAAACAGAATGCTTGTGTTTGTTCACTCATTTGCTCACGCCCAGCAGAAAGACGCACATAAGAGCGAGGCATCATGATACGAGCAACGGCAATAGTACGAATAAAATCAAAAGGATCGACATCTTCATTATCTGCAAGTGGTGTCCCTTTTATTTTGGCAAGCATATTGATAGGCACACTTTCAGGAGGCTGTGGCAAATTAGCTAACTGCACCAACATTGCTGCCCTGTCTTTAACTTCCTCGCCTAACCCTAAAATCCCGCCAGAACAGACTTTGATGCCAGCATTGCGTACTTTATCAAGCGTATCTAAGCGATCTTGATAGGTACGCGTTGTCACTATACTGCCGTAAAATTCGGGTGAGGTATCAAGGTTGTGGTTATAAAAATCCAGCCCGGCATCTGCTAAGCGGTTAGCTTGTGAATCATCTAATTTGCCGAGTGTCATGCAGGTTTCCATACCCAACGCTTTAACTTCTTTCACCATTTGCTCAAGGTAAGGCATATCGCGCTCATGCGGATTTTTCCATGCAGCTCCCATACAAAAACGCGTTGAACCAGCTGCTTTAGCTTTTTTAGCTGATTCAATTACTTGTTGCACTTCCATTAAGCGCTCTTTTTCTAATCCTGTTTTATACCGCGCGCTTTGGGCACAATATTTACAATCTTCAGGACAAGCCCCTGTTTTAATGGAAAGCAAAGTACTCACTTGGATTTGTGAAGAGTCAAAATGTTGACGGTGAACTTGTTGTGCCTGAAAAACCAAATCTAAAAATGGCATATCAAACAGTGCTCTGGCTTCTTTTAGTGTCCAACGTTTTAGTACGCTCACAATGCAATCTCCTTTTTAAAAGTGATTGCCAGTTTAAATAATAGGGTTATCATGTCAACCAAAATTGATCACCACTGGTTTACATGATTAAGTGAAAAATAGAATGACACCTGAAGATATCGCTTTCGATTTACGCCACATTTGGCATCCATACACCTCGATGAGTAATCCTTTACCTGCTTACCCTATCGTCAATGCAAAAGGCGTTGAATTAGTCTTGGCTGATGGTAGAAAACTGATTGATGGAATGTCTTCATGGTGGGCAGCAATTCATGGATATAATCATCCTGAGCTTAATAATGCAGTTACCACACAACTAAACAATATGTCTCATGTGATGTTTGGTGGTATTACTCATCCACCAGCAGTCTCGCTTTGTCGTAAATTATTGGCGATAACACCAGATCCTCTTGAGTGTATATTTCTAGCAGATTCGGGTTCAGTTGCTGTTGAAGTCGCACTGAAAATGGCCTTGCAATATTGGCAGGCAAAAGGTGAAAAACGTCAACGTATTGTGGCGTTAAAACAGGGTTATCATGGCGATACCTTTGGTGCCATGTCAGTGTGTGATCCCGATAATTCGATGCACAGTCTCTACAAAGGTTACTTACCTAATCATCTCTTTGTGGATGCACCAAAAACCGGTTTTTATGAAGAGTGGAACCCTACTGATATCCACTCATTACGCTCAACGTTAGAACAACATCATCAAGAAATTGCTGCGGTTATGCTTGAACCCATTGTTCAAGGTGCAGGTGGAATGCGAATTTATCATCCTGAATATTTAAAGCACGCAAGAGCTTTGTGTGACGAGTTTGATGTACTACTCATTGCCGATGAAATAGCCACTGGTTTTGGTCGAACAGGTAAGCTATTTGCCTGTGAACATGCTGAAATATCGCCAGATATCATGTGTGTAGGTAAAGCATTAACAGGTGGGTATATGACTTTATCTGCCACCTTAACTACGCGTCATATTGCAGAAACCATCAGTCAAGGTGATGCAGGGTGCTTTATGCATGGCCCTACTTATATGGGAAATCCTTTGGCTTGTGCTGTTGCTGATGCCAGTTTATCTCTATTAGCAAAAGGCGATTGGATAAACCAAGTTGCAGAAATTGAAAAACAACTAAAACGCGAGTTATTACCGTTAAAACAGGCTAAAAGTGTCAAAGATGTGCGCGTTTTAGGTGCGATTGGTGTGGTCGAAATGAACGAGCCAGTCAATATGGCAAAATTACAAAAAATCTTTGTTGATGAAGGGGTTTGGATCAGACCTTTTGGCAAGCTTATTTATATTATGCCACCGTTTATTATGCCACCAGTAAGCCTCACTAAACTCACTCAAGCTATTGAAAAAGTGGTTAGTCTCTCATAAATCTTTCATAAAAAAATAAACCTCTAGCAAGGCAATATTCTGCTAGAGGTTCACAGTGATTTTTATACTGTGACAGTTATTTCGTCACGACGGTAACCCACATTGCACCTTTACCTACTGGGTAACAGGCTAATTCAGTTAATGCGCCAGTGTGTTTATCAATACGAGAGACAGAGGCAAAATCTGATTTTTGACCACAAGAAATCAGGTAATTTCCTGTATTATCAAGATTAAAACCACGAGGCTGTGTTTGAGTTGGGTAATAACCCACAGGTTGCAGATAATCGCCCGACTCTGAAATTGCCATCGCACAAATAAAGCTTTCTGAGCGCTCGCTGGCATAAAGAAAACGGCCATCTGGTGTAATATGAATATCTGACGCCCAACGGGTACTGTTAAAGGTTTCAGGAACGATATCGACCGTTTGCATTAAACGATATAAATCCCCCATACGACGGTATACATTAATTGTCGCATCTAATTCATTCAGGCAATAAAACACATCCCCATTAGGATGGAACGCCATATGACGAGGACCTGCATTTTGTGCTGTTGTCAGCTCTTCAGTGCCCGCCTCTGTTAAATAACCCTTTTCTGATAAATTAAATAAACGAATATGATCTTCACCTAAGCAAGGAACAATCAGTTGTTTATTATTCCAATCGATATTGGATGAATGAGGTTTATTTAATCCTTCAATAATTTGAATAGCTGATTGAGGGATCCCCTTCTCATTAATAGGCAAAACTGCCAAATTGCCTTGGTGATAAGAAGGAACAAATAAGAAACGCTCTGTTTTATCTAAACATAAATGGACAGGCGTACTTGGAATGGAAGTGATAGCCTTTTGCTCTAACTGGCCGTCGTCCGCAATCGCAAATGTCACCACACTAAAATGAGGACGAATACCCACATAAAGGTATTTCCCATCTGCACTTGCAATCATTGGTTGTACTTGCCCTGCAACCTCAACAACCTGCAATAAATCCATTTCACCTTCAGTGTTTAATGCATAAACATGGATTTGTTGACTCTCTGGACTTGCTACGTAAACTACCTGTTTCATCCCTTCTCCTCAAAGCCGATTACCCATTGATTTATAAAGAATAATAGAACAACTAACGATAACCTGTCACGATTAAGCTAGTTTATCTTTTATTGGTTAACGTGTACCATCAACGACATTGCATCTCAATACTATCAAGGGGCTTATTTATGTCATATCGCGTTATTGCTTTGGATCTTGATGGCACTCTGCTTGATGACCAAAAACGTATCCTGCCAGAATCTTTAGAAGCACTCAATCTTGCAAGAAAAGCAGGTGTTAAAGTTTTAATTGTAACAGGTCGTCATCACGTTGCTATTCATCCATTCTATCAAGCACTCGATCTTGATACCCCTGCAATCTGCTGTAATGGAACTTACCTTTATGATTATATTGGTAAAAAAGTATTAGAGTCGGACCCTCTAACTACACAAGAAACCAGAGCAGTATTAGATCTCGTTAAACAAACTGATGTACACCATTTAGTGTATGCTGACGATGCAATGATGTATGACCAACTTACCTCAGCAGTACAACGCACACTTAATTGGTCTGATACTCTTCCTCTGACACAGCGCCCTAATCTCGTTAAAGTCGACGATTTTTATAAAGCAATGCATGATGTTAATGCTATTTGGAAAATTGCGACAACAACGCCTGATCACGATGAGTTACGCACTTTAGTTGAAAAAATTGAGCAACAAGTCGGTTTAGAGTGCGAATGGTCTTGGGTTGATCAAGTTGATATAGCTAAAAAAGGCAACAGTAAAGGTCGTCGTTTACAACGTTGGGTTGAAGCAAATGGCATGAATATGAGTGATGTTATTGCTTTTGGTGATAATTTTAATGACCTTAGCATGTTAGAACATGTGGGATTAGGTGTTGCAATGGGTAATGCTTCAGATGAAGTAAAAGCTCGCGCTAAAATGGTCACCAAAGTAAACTCACAACCGGGTATTGCAGAGACTATTCATAAATATATTTTGTCTTAGTCTTATTTTTACCATTCCCCCAAAAGTAAAAGACCTCATTTAATATGAGGTCTTTTGTTTATCGACAAATACAATTGATAAATCAAAGATGACGGCTTAGTGAAATACTCTTTATTTGCGCATAAAGCCATTGTCCTTCTTGAATATTCAATTCATCTTTTGCCCAAGGCGTGATCCTCGCCCATAAATAATTACCATCATTGACTAGTTTCACATCAACTTGGCCATCATTTTTAATGGTTTCAACCACTTTCATATGCAATATATTACGAATACTGCTATTTGATGGACGAGTGGTAGTCAGTGATACGTCAGAAGCATCGATACGAACACGCACATCACGACCAATTTTAGCCTCAATTTGAGGCAACCACAGCACTTGGTTACCGAAAGCCGTTGCTGTCATATCGTAATGGCTATGGTGTTCTACTACCATCACATTCGCGATACTGCTGAGTGTCTCTTTTTGTAACCACGGACGTAATGCACTACTTGCCCATACATCTTCCAGCTTGCCTGTCGCCTTAATTTTTCCTGCATCCATCACAATGACGTTATCTGCAAGTCGGATAATTTCATCAAGGCTATGACTCACATACAAAATAGGAATTTGTACATCTTGTGAGAGTTTCTCTAAATACGGCAGTAACTCACGTTTACGCGGCAAATCAAGCGATGCTAAAGGCTCATCCATTAGCATAATATCGGGTGCTGTTAACAACGCTCGCCCTATGGCAACACGCTGCTTTTCGCCACCTGATAATGTTATCGGAAAACGCGGAAGTAAATGTTCGATACCTAACAAATGAATAATGCGATCAAACTGCACTTTCATTGTTGGAGACATACCGTAAAGCAGATTTCCTTTTACTGTGTAATGAGGAAACAGTCGTGCATCTTGGAATACATAACCCACTTTGCGTTTTTCAGGTGGCAGATAAATTTTCTTTTCTGTATCCACCAGTGTGTGATTATTTAATACAATCCGTCCTGAATCTGGCTTGGTTAAACCGCCAATCACATTAATCAATGAGGTTTTACCGGCTCCGGATAAACCAAAGACTGCGGTAATACTTTCTGTTGGTAGTTCAGTATTGACTTCCAGACGCAGTGATCCTAGCGTCTGTTTAAAATTCATCTCTAGCATACGCCCCCCAATCTTTTACGACCCCAACGAGTTAGCCACTCTGAAGCCATTAAAGAGACGAGCGCCAAAATAATTGCAATAACACATAAACGGGCGGCATCCATTTCCGCACCCGGTGTTTCAATTAAGGTATACATTGCCAGAGGGATCGTTCTTGTTTCCCCCGGAATATTGGAGACGAAAGTGATTGTTGCGCCAAACTCTCCCAACGAGCGCGCAAATGCCAACACAATCCCTGCGATGATCCCTGGCATAGACAAAGGTAACGTTATGGTAAAAAAGACGCGTATCGGTGATGCCCCTAAGGTTCTTGCCGCTTGTTCCATACGTTGATCGACAGCTTCTAATGCTAATCTGATCGCTCTAACCATCAGTGGAAATGCAACAACTGCGGATGCAAGTGCTGCGCCTCGCCAACTAAAGGTAAAGCTAAAACCAAACCAGTCATACAACCATTCACCAATAAATCCACGTCTCCCCATACTGATCAGTAAAAGATAACCGACCACAACAGGAGGTAGAACTAAAGGTAAATGAATAATGCTATCAAGCAATGATTTACCAGGAAAACGTACCCTAACTAAAAGCCAAGCCATAAAAATACCAAAAGGTAGACTAATAATAACTGCAATAGTCGATACCTTAAGGCTTAGTATGATGGCTTGCCATTCGTATTCACTTAACATCTCCAAAAGTATAATTCCTACAGTGGGCTAAAGCCGTATTTCTTAAAGATTTCTGCGGCTTGAGGTGTTTTCAGATAGTCATAAAAATCACGAACTGCTTTATTGTCCTGACCTTTTACAACTGCCATTGGATACTCAACAGGTTTGTGGCTATCAGCTGGGAATACGCCGACCACTTTCACTTTATCACTCGCAACCGCGTCAGAACCGTATACGATACCTAATGGTGCTTCATCACGTTCAACCAGCGCCATACCGCTACGCACGTTATTAGTACGCGCCATATCTGGGCTTACTGTATCCCATGCGCCTAAATATTCTAATGATTCTTTTGCATAGATACCAACAGGCACATGGTCCGGATCGCCAACAGCTAGTTTTCCGCCATTAAGTAAGGATTTCCATTTGGTTTCCTTATTAATAACAACGTCATTTAATTTACTATCTTTAGGGGCAATGAGTACTAAATCATTACCTAATAGTGTATGACGTGAATCTGCAACCATTAAATTTTTATCGATTGCGTAATCCATCCACTGCTGATCTGCTGAAATAAACAGATTTGCAGGTGCACCTTGTTCAATTTGGCGAGCCAGCGTTGAAGAAGATGCATAAGATGCAACAACTTCAGTTTGCTTTTCTTGCTTATATTGTGCCGAAATTTCATTAAGAGCATTGGTAAGAGAAGCGGCAGCAAATACCGTTACTTTTTCCGATGCAAAACTTTGGCTTACTAAAGCAAAAGAGATAACTGCGCCAGCAAGTAACTTGCCTGATAATTTTTTCATGTTCTAATTCCACTTAAATTAAAGGATGACACGCTGTATATATCAAGATACAGCGTAAAATGAAAGAATTAGATGTTAGAAACTGGTTATATATCAATAAATATAGCCATTAAAAAGAAACAGAAAATGAAGATGAAGATAGATAAACTTATATACTCTAAATAATTCAAGTCACAGCTAGGCGACAAGTGAATGAGTCGCTAGGAGCATACACAAGTATGTGACTAGTGCGAATGAACACAGTCAACAACGCTGTGGCTTGAAGTATGACGAGTATCATGAGTATAAAAAAACAGCCCTTTACAAAATAAAGGGCTGTTCTAAATCAGGGAGGGAGAAATTATGATTTTTTGTCTGCTTTTGGCTGACTTGGTGAAATCAAGTTAAACACTTCACCTAAACCATAAATGATGCCCATAATCAGTACCATTACAACAGGTACCATCAAGAGAGCAAACCCTAAACTTTTCAACAATTCAAGCATGATAACCTCTTTATCATGGTATATTCGGAAAGCCAGAGTTGGCATTTCTTCACGAATGACGAATAATAACGCTATAGATGTATATATTCTAGAGAATTATCGCTTTGTGTCGGCACAAAAAATGCGATAAACACACAAAAAAAGAAGAAGCCTATCATTATGCAAGCAGAAATATTATTAACTCTTAAACTTCAAGATAAGCTCTTTGCCGATCCTCGTCGCGTTGCATTGTTAAAACAGATCAAGGCGACGGGTTCAATTAGCCAAGGGGCAAAAATGGCGGGCATTAGTTATAAAAGTGCTTGGGATGCCATTAATGAAATGAATCAACTCGCAGACGAACTTCTTGTTGATAGAGCAACAGGCGGTAAAGGTGGCGGTGGTGCAACTCTCACACATTATTGTGAGCGCTTACTTCAACTTTACGATCTGCTCGGTCAAATTCAGCAAAAAGCCTTTGATGTATTGAAAGATGATTCACTCCCTCTGGATAGTCTTTTAGCGGCTATTTCTCGTTTTTCACTACAAACCAGCGCTAGAAACCAATTTTTTGGTACGATTATTGAGCGTGATAACCTACAAGTTCAACAACATGTTAATGTGCAACTTGCAGATAGAAAAACAACTATTCGTGCTGCTTTGACAGAGAAAAGCGCTGATCGCCTAGGGCTTAAAAAAGGTAAAGAAGTACTGATTTTAATTAAGGCACCTTGGGTCAATATTGAAAAAGGAACTTCTTTAACACAGCAATATGATAATGCGCTTTCAGGCACACTCACTCAAATTGAGACCGGAAGTGAAAACAGCGAATTAGTGGTGACATTAGAAGGTGGACAAGAAGTTTGTGCCACATGTTCTAATCAGCACGTTAAAGAGCAAAAACTGCATATTAATGATAGCGTAACCGCTTTATTTAATGCTGATCAGGTGATTGTCGCAACACTGTGTTAATCATTAATATGATTACTTTTAAATAAAAGATAAAACCATCACTTAGTTATTATTTTAACAATAATATTAAGTGATGGTTTTTAATTGATAAAATTATAAAAAGTTACCTTACACTTGGTTGATATAAGATGATTTTAATATCCATTTAAACTTTCCGACTAATACAACGCGTAAACGCCTCTTTTATTGAGGCACCTAAAACCTCATCACTACAATTGCTTTTTAACGTAATAATTGCACTATCAGGTATTCCCTCGCCGACCCAATGATCCATACGTAAATGGTTTTGAGGACTAATAGTAATTTCATCATCTGTAAGCTCTAAGCTACATCGATTCATATTATTAAAAAGTGCTGTTTTATTTTTATAATCATACTCTTTAATTATTTTTTTTATCCAGTCTTGATAAGGTTTTTTATCATTATACATCTCATTAAATTCTTGTGAGTTACTTTCTATTTTTCTACTATTACTTAAAGAAATTTTTGAATAATGACCTAACTTATCATCAGTGATATTCTTAGATAAAACGTTATATCCATTTTTTAAATCCATAAAATGGATATAGCATCCCGAGATAGTTACTATAATATAGTAATCATAATTAAAGTAAATATCTGTATATAAATTATAGCCCTTCGATATAATCATTAACTACTCCTCAATTACAGTAATATTAAACCTAATATTCTTTGAAGATGCATTTTTAATTGAATAGCTAATTATTTTCCATTGATTAATTCCTGTCATTCAGTAGTTTATAATCATCTTTACTTCCCTTTTTATAAACAACTTAGATAATTATCGTTAAATAAAAAACCATCACCTAATTGTCATATTAAGCAATAGTTTTTGGATTAAATAATTTTCTAATTAAAATTTAGTAACTAAAATTATTTTGAGTACATACGAGTAAAATAATCATTAATCTTATTATTATCGAGTAATCTATCTTTAGTAAAATCAATATTATCAGAGACTACAACATATTTTCTTAAATCTTCAGGAATATCTTCAATCGAAGCATAAATACTAGGGACAATAAAACGAAAATAATCACCAATTTTATTTTCTCCTTCATACCCTACTGGGCGGTACTCATATAATTCATTAAAAACTCAAAAAAGAAAAATCCCTATCAATTCAATTAAAAATCAAATTAAAAACATTTAATTATTTATTGCCTAATAATTCACATATATATTATATTTCAATTATACAAAAATACTCACTTTCATTAAGTTAAAATCTCTTCGTAGTACACCGACTAAATGCAAGCCGAATACCCAAACCTATCTCATCAGATGAGCTATCTAGCGATAAAATAACCTTATGGGATGCCCCTATTCCTTCCCATCCTTCAAGACTTGAATGGTGAGAAGGTGAAATTAATATTTTGTTATTAGAAAGATAAACAGAACAATTTAGCATATTAGCTAAAAGTTGACGTTTTGAGCGATAGTTATATTTATACTGTAATAATTCTAGCCATGAATCCCAGTTTTTTTTTATATTTTCCTTTTTAAAGAGTTTGTCATATTCCTCATCTTTGAGCTGAGTTCGACTATTCTCTAAAACTTTAATTAAACTTTCGCCAAGCTCCTTATTTGAACATGTTAAAGAAAGTATAATTGATGAAAATTTAGGATCGAGTGTCATTAGCCCATAGCCAGATTCCGTATTTAAGCAAAAAAATTTATCTGTCATTACTATCAAAGCACAATACTCATTATCGTTAATAAACGTCATCATTTTACCTGCGTTATTTTTACTTCAATATTCATACTTTCTCCATAAGCTACTGCACGATTAATTTCAATCCATTGGGCCTTTGTTGTCGATTGTGGTACAGCAAGCCAAATTTCTCGTTTTGCTATCATTTCTGAATGTAAATTAACCCAAATCAGCATCAAGTGGATCTTTGGATAAAACCTTATAACCTTTTTTAAAATCCATCAAATAAATACCACTTTTTGAAAGGGTTATTATAATATAATAATCATTGTTAAAATAGACATTTGCTCTTGAATTATTTTTTTTTGATATAGACACTATTTACTCCTCAACTATTGTAATATTAATCTTAATATTTTTTGAAGATGCATTTTTGATAGAATTATTTATTGCATCCCATTGTTCTTTGGTTGTTCTTGCAGGAACACCTAGTTATAGAGTTTTTGATTTAACATAACTTGGTAAAATCTCAGCACTTTCCTTTCTTTCTCCAGAATATTTATCAATTTAAGTATTTTTAAATAAAAACCACCACCTAATTATTATTTTTAAAATAATATTAAGTAATGGTTTTGGATTGATTAATATTTCTATTAAAGATTATTATCTAATTTATTTATTTTGAATACATGCGAGTAAAATAATCACTAATTTTATTGTTATCGAGCAATCTATCTTTGGTAAAATCAATACTATCAGAGACTACAATATATTTTCTTAACTCTTCAGGAATATCTTCTATCGTTGCATAAATAGTTGGAACAATAAAACGAAAACAGTTACCTATTTTGGTAAATTTACCGCAACAAGTAGTTTTAACCTTAATTTTTTATCCTTTATTTTTTTTGAATATAAATCTAATGATGATATATTGATATCTTTAAATTCACCATTAAATCTAGATAATTCAAACTCAACAATAGAATCTTTATTAACTAATAATGTATACAGATCATAATCTTCTTCTAAAACATGCTCCAAACAATATACACTTATTATATTAGAGAACCTATTTTTTAAAAGACAATTAATTTTTTCATTTTTTAGAATAGAACCTTCATTTTTAATTAACCTATCCTTAATAATCATTTCTTTTCTAGAACCAATTAATTTCATTTTAGTCTTCCTGGCGTTACCGTTACTAAATTACCTAAATTATCCGTTAAAATTGTTATGATATTCGTTGAGTTTTTAGTAAATTTATCAATACCAATATATTTATCTAATATAATAACTCTTTCATACAATTTTTCATCTTTACTATTGATGATTCTACTAATTTTTATTTTTGAAATATCATTACTTTGAAGTATTAGCTTTAAATCTACTTGACTTATAGTGAATTGGCTAGCATTTTTATCTGAAAAATGCCGATGAATCACATGTACCCAACCACGCTTTAAGTTACCATTATCAATATTAATCCTAGATTGAACAATAGGATATTCTAATTCATTTTTAGAAACTACTGTTTTGGCTCCATTAGATACTTTATATCCATTCGTAGTTACTCCTGAATATGTTATAAGTTCCCCGTTGTTGATTATTTCAATAACTTTTTTATTTGCTGCTATTAATAATTTTTCTTGTTCTACTATCGGTTTTATAGCAGTAATATTTAATTTGCCTGACGTTATTAAAGACTTTGAGCTATTAGCTAACATGCTCGAAAAAGCTTTAGCACTTTCTTCTGAACTTGCTAACACCTTATAACCACTGCCAAAAGTGACGCCTGCTATTGCTGCTTCTGGAGCCGATATCCCTGCAATATTAATACCTAGCTGATTAGTACAATAAACCCAGTTAGCTTTACAGGTATTAAATGCAACTTGAGCAATAGTGATAAGTTCAGGTGTTGCTGCAATGACAGTATGACCAGCAATAAAACTTGCACTTCCTCCTAAGCCAAAAGCGATTGCAACCATTCCTGCATTTTGTCGATTTACAACTCTTTCTGCCGCTGCAACATCTCCCTTCGAAGCTGCGATCATATCTTTATTATTTTCTAAGGCTAAATTAGAAAACATATGCTCACTGTAATTATGCCGATAAACCAACTCAGCAGAATTAGCCGCAGAAAATACGCCCTCAGGCTTACGAGTCACAATAGCGCCTGTCAGTGCACCAATTAATTTAGTGAGCTGTGTTTTTCCTTCATTGCCCTGTAGTGCCTCTTGAATTAATGCAACTTGTCTGTCAGTTTCATTTAAATAACTAGGCTCAAATAATTTACTTTGTAGTGATATCGCCGCTATTTCTGCCGCTAAGGCACCCGCGACAGCTCCTGTAACACTATCTCCTGCAATTTCTGCACTAATACCTGCCACGATGGAATGACTTAACACCTTTCCCGCATGTCCTAATACAGCACCGTTATCACCAATTAGGTTGGCACCTTCGGCATGGAGTTGACTACCGATATTGCTTAATAGCGCGGTTTTAAAATTATCAATAAAACTGCCACCTTGAATGGCAGTGCCCAATGTTGAACTGACGACTGAATGAGAGGCTACGCGTTGTGCAACTTGATTCCATGTTGCGCTATCGGTCGCAAGTAACTTGCCTGTTGAAGGTAATGTTCCACCTTGGATTGCCTGATCCCAACCCATAAATTGGTCAAGACCCTGAAGTGCTCCCGCAACCACCATACTCGTCACCACAGACTTGACCGTGTCGCTACGCCCCAGTGATTCAAGTGTTTTAGAGATGTTGCCTTGGTTTTCAGCTAAAGAGACCGTCGCTTGCGAAACTAAAGAGGCAAAACCTGCTTGTGCTGCAACCGATGCCGTTGAAGCCACGCTTGCTGAAGCACCCGCCGCAATGGTTGCTTTACTTGCCATTCCACCAATAGTTGCCGCGGTTGCTGTACCGTAAGTGGCAACTCCCACTGCAATAGCGATAACCGCACCAACAACAGGATTTAATTGTTTTGTTTTATCATCCCAATCAGAATAGGTATCTTTAACTAAATTCCAATTAACGTTTTGATGATGTTGAAGCTCTTTAAGCCATGCATATTCTGGAGTGTTACTTAAAACTGTTAATGCTTGTTCTAGTGATTGTCCTTTTTGAGCTTTAATATCAGCAGATATACCTTTAGGCGCATCAATAGTCAGTTTTCCACCAATATAAAGTGTCGGTAATGCCCAACTCTCTTTGATATATCCCTGATTGCGCTGAGTAATATAAATATCTTTTGAATTAGTAATAACTTGCTTAAATGCTGTATTTTTAACTGCTTTAAAATTAACTTTTCCTATTTTACTGGTTAATTTTGCATTCTTCGCTGTTTCTAGTTTGCTCGCTTCTAAGGTAATATCATCTTTAGCAAATAAATTAATATCGCCATTAGCGATAAACTCGGTAACTTTATTATTTGTATTATGACGTTTTTTCGTATATTTCTTTTTGGTAGTACATAAAGTCCATCGATTACATTTTTTCTTCTCTTCTTCGTAATAACTCGATTCTTCCATCGCTTGTGCGTAAAGAAATCCATCTTTAGCAGCAATATCTATCTCTTTATTGGCAGTAAATTTTGATGCTTGAAATAAAATACTGCCTTCAGATAATAGAGTTAAATTATTGCCACTATTAATTTCAGTACTAACTTGTTTGTGAATTTCTTCTAACTTAGAGCCCGACTCTTTACGAAAATGTGTTTTTACCGATCCCAATTGAATATTTCCACCACAGGATATCGTAATGTCACCATCTGATTTGAATGAGCTTCCTTCTGTTATTAACGCACCTGATGACGCAATAGAAATACCTTTATTTCCTATAATAGCCGCTGTGCTATACTGAATGTCTTGAGCATCTTCGTGGGGGTCTTTGATGGCAGAATAAGCATTTGCACCCAGTTTTATATTCCTACCAGCTAATACAATGACTTTATCTTTTGAATTTAATACTGTTGAACTTAAATCAACATCACGCGCTGCATTTAAGATAAGGTTATCATCTGAAAATAACTTAGATTGTAATTGAAGATAATAAATATCACTAAAGAAAGGATCGGCTTCTTTTATTGATTTTGAGGCAAGGAAAATATCCTGCCCTGCATTAAAGGTTATTTCTTTATCACTATGATATTTTATTCCTTGACTAATAATATCTTTACCTGAAGTAAAAGTTATATTATTACTTTCCAAAACCCCCATGTTAATTAAAAATGCTGGAATATACCCACTATCTCTAATAAAAGGTACTAAATTAAAAAGAAAAGATTCATCACGATTTATTTTAATATCTTCTAGCGCAGATAAATTTAATTCATTGGATTTATTAATTATTACATTTGAAATATCAATATTTTTCCCAGAATTAAAATATATTTTTTCAGGAATATCAACATATGGTGATTTAATACCTTTTAGAGTATAAAATGTGGTAGGATTAAATAAATGACTAATATTTCCCTTTTTAGTTATAGCAGAAAAATATTTTGCTGTTACATCTATATTCTCAAATTTTATAGTATCTATCGCTGTCAAACTTATATTTTCATCAGCTAGCAATTTTGAATTATTTATGTTTATACTTTTATCAGCAATAATAGATAAAGAATCGTTTGCTGTTAAATTTAAAGAAATATTCACATTATTAGCATTTAATAATATATTTTTAGCTAATATAGTATTTTCAAAATCTGATAACCCTCTGAATTTTTTTATTTCTTTTTCTGTAAATGGAAGTTTACGATCTAAATCTATACTATTTTTAAAATCTAATACTAAATTATTACCTGCTTTTATTATATAATCAGAGACATCATTTACAGAAAATTCATAATGACTACCCGTTTTCACAAAAGGAACAAAATGACTTACCTTATTAAATTTAGCTTCATCAAGCTTATATTTTATTATATCATCCCGATAATAAAGATGAGCATTATCATTAGAATAATGTTCCCATTTATTAAGATATGCAGAACGATAATAATATAATCTTGCACTGCTTCCTGTTGCAATTAAATTATTATCTGCAATAATTCTAGATTGGTTATTAATAAAATCATTAGATTGTATATATAAATTATTTCCTGAAGAAATAATACTAGGAACATATTTATTACTTTTTTCAAAATATGAACGTTCTACATTAACTCCTCCATTATTTTTTAAATCTAAAATATCAAACCATTTTTTATAAGAGAAATTTTTTAACTCAGGAAATGCAATAACTAAAAGAAAATCATCAGTAGGGCTTCTAGATGGAAGGAGAAGGTGATTACCGATATTTATAGAGAGTTTAGAATCAGGCTCTTGTTTTATCTCTTTAAATAAAGGTGTTATAGATTCATTAACCAATTTCTTAGTTCGAATAATCAAATCACCCTTTTCTGTTTTTATCGTAGCTGATTGATTCTCAATTAAAGTGTTTGGATCACCCTGCGCATTTCTCTGTATCCATAAATTATCTTTCGCTTGAATAAGTGCCTTTTCATTTTTATTAGTGAGTTTATCTGCAAATAAACGCATATCTTTCTCTGTGATAACTTCACTATGATTAATCAGCGTATTAGTTGCTAAAGTAATATCTCTTTTTGCTTTTAACTTTGTATTACTATTAATTTGTAGTTCTTTACTACTAACATTAATATCTTGATCAGATTGAATATTGCCATTAAAGGTAATTTTTCCATCAACGGTTAAATTCACACTGTTTTGATTTGTCTGAATATTACTTAAATTAACACCAACACCTTTTTCTGTACTGACTAGACGTATTTGATTGGCATACATTCCACCTAGCATTTTCGTATCAATAGATAGCGTAGGTTTAACGCCTTCACCATTAATGCTATTTACTGTACCTTTATCAAAATCGATACGGTTATTTCCTTGCATTAAAGAAAGGGTTTTAGCGTTAATTTTTCCATTTAATTCAATACTACGGCTGATAATGTCGGCATAATCCTGAGTTTGGAGATCTATACCTTGCGTACCAATAACAACACCACCTTTTTTCACTTCTATTGCCGAATAAGCACCTTGAGGGTTAAAAAGAGGTTTTCCTGTTGTGAGCGTAATTGCTGGGGTATTTATAAACGAACAGCCATCACACGTAATGCCATTTGGATTAGCAATAACAACTTTCGCTTGTTCTCCTGCAACTTCCAGTTTTCCTTGTAATTGTGAGCGTCCATTTCCCACTACTTCATTAATAATTAAATGAGCAGCACTACCTTTTAAATGGGTATTTGCATTCACTTGTTTGGCTAATTGTGTGTTAACAGAAGTTGTCGCATTATTAAGTACAACACCTTGCTTGCTAACATTGAACGAATGAAACTTATTATGAGAAATACCAAGATTATTAGGTGTTGAAATATTAATAATAGGAACAGTATTTTGTTGATTAACTTTAATCGTTTTATCGGATGGCGTAATTGCTAAACTCCAAGCTGGATGTAATGGATAAATAGCAATGACATAAGCGATGATATAACTTATTAAACGTTGTTTCCAAGAAATATCCTTTTCACACATAAAAACTCCTAACATTTAAATAGCAAGAGAAATGGACCAATAAAAAGACCAGCAATCTGGCTTTAATGATCTGGGATAAAACATAGGTTTATTAATTAATATCTGAGAAGAAAAAGTGGAATGATAGAAAGAAGCACCTATTGCACTTCCAATTATTTTATTCTTTTCTGTTTCATATTGATCTGAATGGGCGACACCATAATCAAGTGCAAAAATAAAATTCCACTTACTTAAAAATGAAGTTATTGGTGATATATTTATTTCATTGCGCCAATAAAACCCACTATTAGCATTAAAATTTATTTCTTTATATCCACGAACAGCTTTTATTCCATCTATTACTATTTTTTCCGAACCATAAAGATTATCAGGCGTATATTGACTATGAAATGAAGTGAGATAGGAAAACTGATCAGTCAATAAATATTGATAGCTTAAATTTAAACTTAATTTTCGATATTGACTACGAGGTGAATTATCAGCAATATAATCAGGTGTCGCACCAAAAAGAGAGATCCCAAACTCAGCAGTTGGATTAATGATTAAATATCCATTATGTAAACTTAAAGTATATTCAGGGCTGAATGATAAAGAAGTCAATGTGGGACTATTTATTAATAATTTTTGTTGTGCTAACTGTGTTTTTGCTTTCTTATGCTTTAACGTTCCCTTTAGTGTTATTCGTTGTTTATTATCTCGATAAACTAGACGACTAATATCAAATTGCTGATCTCTATTTTTGTTTTTATAAATATATTTGTGATTATTTTGGAAGGAATAAGATGAACTACTATCAGATAACTGGTATTGATAAAACCAATAGCCATAAGGGATATTCACACTTGCAGTATAAGCACGAGAATAGTGAGCATGAGGGAAATCTGTATTTGTTTTTAGTGAAAAAATCCACTGTTCACCCAAGCCAAATAAAGAATCTATTGTTGTCGTGTTAGTAAGTAAGATCTTTCCTGTTATTTCTGTTCCTGAATTATCAATTGTTAATCGATTCTTTAAAGGGAGTTTTTTAGCTTTTCGATTAATAGTTACAGATGAATATCCCACACTATCGCTTGGTTGAATATCCAAGGCATATTGCGCTGTTGTTAACCGATTAAGCTGTTCTAATCCATGTTCTAAATCTCGTAGATTTAAAACTTTCCCCTTTGAGGAAGGAAAAATAATATCAATTAATCTAGATGAAATACCATTGATAGAAATATTTTTTATTCTGCCTTCAATAATCCTTATTACTAACTTATTATTAGAGAGATCTTGCTCTGGAATAATAGCTTGTGAAGTAACATAACCTTTTTCAATATAATTATTAGTAATTGATTTAGCGACCTCTTGCATATCATTTAATGTTAGACATTGTTGTAGATACGGTGAAATCACTTTAGATATATTTCTATAATCTAATGGAGTACTTCCTGTAAGATCAACTTTATCAATAAGAAAGCAATTACTGTTTACATTTTCATTATTCAAAGAAAAACTATTCTTACTAATGAGTAAAAATATAAAACAAAATAAGTTTATGTTTTTAAATTTATGCATATATAAATCATCCTTAAAGAGATATTTATATATTTACATAAGAAACGCATTTTAAAGGTTATCATTAAATAGTAGGTGTATAAGGCTTTTAGAAAAAGTTCTTTCAGCAAATATTGACAAGTTTCTATTAACCCTATATTGCTAGATACTTAACTTGCACTTAGCTTACATTAAAAAAATAAGGCTAATAATAATGAAATACTTACAACTCAACAAAACACAATTCCGCTTAAGCGATAAACTCTGTTTACAAATTGGCAATTTAGCCATAAATGAAGGTGAAAGTTGGGCATTTGTAGGCAGTAATGGAAGTGGCAAAACCGCCTTAGCAAATGCATTATGCCAAGAAGGTATTTTGCTCTCTGGTGAGTTTATCAATACATTTTCTCGCCCGATTAGTCTCTCTTTTGAAAAACTACAAAAAATGATTGAAGAAGAGTGGCGTCGTAATAACACAGATTTATTAAGTGAAGGTGAAGAAGACACTGGCTTAACCGTAGCTCAAGTTATCCAAATGCAGGTAAAAGATGATGACAGATGCTTTTTATTAGCCAAACAATTTGGTGTTGAATACTTGCTATCAAGACGATTTAAATATCTTTCTACTGGTGAATCTCGAAAAATATTGCTTATTCAACTCTTAATGAATAAACCTGATTTAATTATTTTAGATGAGCCTTTTGATGGGTTAGATGTGGATTCTCGCCATGCTTTAAATGAATTGTTAACACTATTACATCAACAAAATCTAACTATCGTACTAATTCTAAATCGTTTTAACGATATTCCTGATTTTATTCAGTATGCAGGTCTACTGATTAATTGTGAATTGGTAGCCAACGGCAAGAAAGAACAAGTTTTATCTGACTCAGTAATAGGCCAATTATCTCACAGTGAAACGCTAGAAAATCTCACATTACCTGAACAAGATTCGCCTGATGCCATTCCTCAACTATCGCCGACTCTTTCTCCTATTGTGCTAAACGATGGTGTAGTGAGCTATAACGACAAACCTGTTCTTCACCATTTAAACTGGGAGGTAAAACCTCAGCAACATTGGCAGATTTTAGGCCCTAATGGTGCAGGGAAATCGACATTATTAAGTTTAATTACGGGTGATCACCCTCAAGGCTATAGCAATGACTTAACGCTATTTGGTCGTAAAAGAGGAAGTGGTGAAACAATATGGGAAATTAAACGCCATATTGGTTATGTCAGTAATGCCTTACATCAGAGTTACCGTGTTTCTTCAACGGTAAAAAATGTCATTATTTCAGGTTTTCATGACTCTATAGGCATTTATCAAGCAATTACAGATAAACAGTTTAAACTCGCTGATGAATGGTTAGCGTTAATTGGTTTAACCGCACATGCTAATCATCCATTCCATTCCTTGTCGTGGGGTCAACAACGCTTAGTTTTAATTGTTAGAGCATTAGTTAAGCACCCTACTTTGCTCATTCTCGATGAACCACTGCAAGGATTAGACACAACAAACCGACTCTTAGTACAGCGTTTTATTGATATCATGATAAGCCACAGTAATACGCAACTTTTGTTTGTAAGCCACCATCAAGAAGATGCGCCATTATGTATTACTCATCGATTGACTTTTATTAAAGAAGGCGAAGTTTATCGTTACCAGCAAGAAATTTGTTAAATGTTGATTTTTACTGCCATAATCAGGGCAATGATTTTATAAATTAACGCTAAACTTAGGTCTGAATTTTTATTTAAATCGACATTTTCTTGCTTGTTATTTAAACAATAATAAATAAAGGAACTGTCGTTTTTATGGACGTCATTTTCGTCTATTTTTTATACAAAACGGATATTTTGTTTTTTTACACCGATCCAGCTAGATTAATAGCTTGAACGATTAAGCAAAAGGTGTGACAACTGCGCAATAATTCATCGAACAAACGACATTTTTGACTTAATCCCCCTTGTTTTGTCACTTATGTTTGGCGTTCTTGTCGATGATCCATATAATGATTGAAGTGCTAATTTTAAACTTATATTAAGAAAGTAATTATAGGAGTCTAAACTATGGCAGTAACTAAGCTTGTGCTAGTTCGACACGGTGAAAGTGTATGGAACAAAGAAAACCGTTTTACAGGCTGGACTGACGTTGAGCTGTCCGAAAAAGGCCGTAATGAAGCGCAAGAAGCAGGTAAACTGCTGAAAGCTGAAGGTTTCGTTTTTGACTATGCATATACTTCTGTTCTGAAACGCGCAATTCACACCCTGTGGAACATTCTTGATCAAGTTGATCAACAATGGCTGCCAGTTGAAAAATGCTGGAAATTAAACGAACGTCATTACGGTGCTCTGCAAGGCTTAAACAAAGCTGAAACTGCTGAAAAATACGGTGATGAGCAAGTTAAACAATGGCGTCGTGGTTTTGCTATCACTCCACCAGAATTAACTAAAGACGATGAACGTTTCCCAGGTAAAGATCCTCGTTATGCATCTTTAACCGCGGCAGAACTGCCATTAACAGAAAGCCTAGCATTAACTATCGACCGTGTAACACCATACTGGGAAGAAGTTATCAAACCACGTGTTGCTTCTGGTGAGAAAGTAATTATTGCAGCTCACGGTAACTCACTGCGTGCTCTGGTTAAATACCTAGACAACATGAGCGAAGATGAAATTCTTGAGCTGAATATCCCAACAGCTGTACCTTTAGTTTACGAATTTGATGAAAACATGAAACCAATCAAACGTTACTACTTAGGTAATGCTGACGAAATCGCAGCAAAAGCAGCCGCTGTTGCTAACCAAGGTAAAGCGAAGTAATTTTACTGTTATTTTGAGTTACATAAAAAAATGCCACTTTTTAAAGTGGCATTTTTATACTTTTAATTTAATTATTACGCTTTATTACGACGAGCGACAACTGCGTCTGCTAATTGGCGTAACAGAGTTTCTGTATCATCCCAGCCAATACAAGCATCAGTGATGCTTTTGCCGTAAACCAGAGGTTCACCACTTTCTAATGATTGATTACCTTCTTCTAAATGACTTTCAACCATAACACCAATTAATGCTTTTTCGCCTGCGCTAATTTGTTGGCAAATATCGGCACCAACTTCCATTTGTTTCTCAAATTTCTTGCAACTATTGGCGTGGCTGAAGTCAACCATCACATTTTGTGGTAAACCTGCTTTTTTAAGCCCTTCTTTTACCGCTGCAACATGTTCAGCGCTGTAATTTGGCTCTTTACCACCACGTAAAATAATATGGCAATCGCCATTACCCGCTGTGCGCACAATGGCTGAATGACCCCATTTGGTTACAGAAAGAAAACAGTGTGGCGATCCTGCGGCATTAATTGCATCAATAGCAACTTTAATAGTTCCATCTGTACCATTTTTAAAACCAACAGGACAAGATAAACCTGAAGATAACTCACGGTGTACCTGAGATTCAGTAGTACGAGCTCCAATAGCACCCCAACTCATTAAATCAGCAACGTATTGAGGTGTTATCATATCTAAAAACTCGCCAGCAGTTGGCAAGCCACTATCGTTGATAGTTAATAAAAGATTACGAGCGATACGCAAGCCTTCATTAATATCAAAGGTATGATCCATATGAGGATCATTAATTAAGCCTTTCCAGCCTACTGTTGTGCGTGGTTTTTCAAAATAAACACGCATAACAATTTCAAGTTTATCTTTAAGCTCTTCTCTAATGAGGCTTAAACGTTGCGCATACTCCAATGCAGCTTTCGGATCATGAATAGAACAAGGTCCAATTACCACTAATAGACGATCATCTTTTCCTGCTAGGATTTGATGAATAGCTTCACGGGCATGACGAACTGTAAAAGCCGCGTTATCAGTTGCTGGAAACTTTTCCAATAAAGCAACTGGCGGTAAGAGTTCATTAATTTGTGTTATTTTAAGGTCATCATTTTGATAATTCATTCCCGTGTATCCACTCTATGTTATCTAGTCAATGTTATTATTGCTTTTCCAATCTAACCATTCATTTTCTATCTGTAAACACCCTTTCAACCTAAAGCATCTATAGTCACCTTTCTAAAAATTTCAATATAAAGGGAAATAGCGCATTTAAGCGAAATAATGATTCAAAATTGCGGTAAAGATAAGAATAAAAACAACGAATAGTAAGGCTGGAGAGAAAGATAACTCTACCAGCCTTTTTTATTAGGAGAGATAATTATTTTTGCTAGAGCGTTTTGCTGTTTTGATCCACAAACGAGAACCATTGATAGCGATAGCCAGTAAAATGATATATTCAACAGACATTGCATAAACGCCCTGTTTGTAGAATATAACAATACTAATCACGTTAATAACTGACCAAACTAGCCAGTTTTCAACTAATTTCCGCGTCATTAAGATCATCGCCACAATGGAAAGAACCGTCATTGTAGAGTCCCAGAATGGGTAAGCATCAGGTTCAAGAACTGGTGTAGCTAAACTCGCACCAAAGACGTTTAATATATCAACAGCAACAACAGCTAAATAACCAAATACGGTATCAATATTAAAAGTAAGCGCAACGATAGCCACTATCGAAACAACGATTAAGAAGAGACGATGACTCGATTTTAACCAACGTATTCTCAGCGTAGCTTGCTCAAAGTCATTCACTCTGCTCCATGCATACCATCCATAAATATTAGCGGCAAAGAAAAATATTTGAAGGAGTAAGCTTGCATATAGCTGAATTTGGAAAAAAATAATGGCAAACAAGGTGACATTAATAAGTCCAAATAAATAGTTGAT
The DNA here is from genome assembly GCF_011045835.1 of Proteus terrae subsp. cibarius. NCBI lineage: Bacteria > Pseudomonadati > Pseudomonadota > Gammaproteobacteria > Enterobacterales > Morganellaceae > Proteus > Proteus terrae. Next base: position 1,115,168 of record NZ_CP047349.1, on the reverse strand, counting down.
AATTTTTTCCTGGCTTGCAAGCCAAATACACAATAGACCAGCGATGGTGCCAACAGCTTCAATCCATGAGAGTGGATATCCACCATCTCCGAGTGGGATATTGACTAAAATATTATTGATACTAAACCAACTCATCACATCCATTTTACAACCCCGACTTAATCATAGAAAAAACAAAGAAAATATGGGTTATTGCGACATCTTTGCAAAGTAGTAAAGATATATTATAAATTCATATTTATAATGGTACTTAGTTTCTAATATTAAACATTGTGCTTCTTATTTAGAAAAACAACAAACAAATGTTTTATATACTAAACAAAATATTCTAATTTTACTTTTTAAACAATAAAAACGACAAATAACTTTATTACATTTTACTTATTAGAGAGAAATATGGAGCCAACAACACGTTTAATCGATCGCATGCTATCTTTTGCACTCCTTGATCCTAGAATTGAAGCGGTAGTACTAACAGGATCGTTAGGACGCAATAGAAAGATAGACAGTTATTCTGATATTGATATAGAGCTTATCGGTTATGGTGCGACAGAGCTCGCAAAAAACCAACATTGGTTATCACAATTCGGTGATGCTCTTGTCAGCTTACAGTTGGAGTGTGAAGATCCCAAAAGTAAGTTTTGGCCTATTTATTTACATGTTTTAGCTCAAGGTCGCAAAATAGACATTATGATGGCAGAGCCTGAGCGTATTTTTAACATGAAAACTGAAGGACTTAGCCCAGTTTACCAGCGTGGATATCAAATCTTACTTGATAAAACGAGTTTATGTGACGGGCTTCCTGAAATTGGCACTATAACGCCCCCTACGCTTTCAAAAGAGCAAGCATGTAATAATGCTCAAGAATTCTGGTTTGAGGCGACACAAGTCGCTATAGCCATTCTACGCCATGAATTTTGGTCTGCAAATTATCGTATACATGATATGCGTGAATGGCTGATGGAGTTACTTGAACAAGTTGCGTTACACAATGCGCCAACACAAGATGTGTGGTATCAAGGGAAAAACTTAAAAGAATGGCTACCTAAATTTTATTCATTACGATCATTGGAAAGCACTCTTGCAATGAGTACCCCCTATGAATCAGCAGCAACACTTTCGATTATGATGGCATTTTTTCTTGATGCATCGAAACGCCTCAATCACCCTATTGATACAGCAATAAAAACGCAAGAATTGGTCAGTGATTGGTTAATCGATAATGAATTTTTGACTGAAAATGAATACACCCAAATCACGTCATCAATTATTTGTCATTACTGATTTGAATGTCATTTTAGATTAAGGCTAGGTAGTTTTTTCCATTTTGAGAAAACTATCTTCACTACTTAATAAAGCGATAAATTGCACTATCAAGAAACGAAAAGGTAACTAAGTGTTTGTTTAGTATTTATGAAATAATAGTCTAGGGAATGATAGATATACAGGAGAGGTTTGAAATGGTGGGTCGTGGGCGATTCGAACGCCCGACCAATTGATTAAAAGTCAACTGCTCTACCGACTGAGCTAACGACCCATTTCAATAAAAACGGATTGGTATTCGAAAATGGTGGGTCGTGGGCGATTCGAACGCCCGACCAATTGATTAAAAGTCAACTGCTCTACCGACTGAGCTAACGACCCTTTTTCGAACTCGGCCACATTCTCTGTGGCAACGGCGGGTAATAATACTGATTTAATGTTTTTGTGCAACGTTTTTTTTCAAAAAAAAGTTCAACCGTTGAAAAAACAATCATTTAACCCCGAAAATGCAACATTTTACATTACGGGGTCAATAATTAGAGTGTTCCTAGCTGCTTTTGCGCTAACTTAGCGCCAGCGCTATTTGGATATTGCTTAATCACTTGTTGGTAAACAGCTTTAGCATTATCCTTTTGCCCTTTCTCTTGCATGATCAAACCTATTTTATAAAAAGCTTCACTTGCTTTTTGAGATTTTGGATAGTTTTTAACAACGATAGCAAACGTGCTTGCCGCCTGATCCTTATTACCTTTTAGATAATACATCTGACCCAACCAAAATTGTGCATTTGATTGATAGCTAGACTTTGGATAGTTATTGATAAAGTTGTTTAATTCAACAATTGCCTTATCGTAATCTTTAGAATTCAATACGATATCAATTGCTGCATTATAATCGGCCTTCTCATCACCTTTTCCTGAGTTAGTTGCAGCAGGAGATGTTGAAGAAGCAGTATTATCAGGTTGAGTGGCTTCTGTTGATGTTGAAGCTCCGCCACCAAGGCTATCTAATTGTTGATAGATATTGCGTTGGCGTTCAACAACTTGATTTAACTGGTATTGATTTTCCTGAATTTGACCACGTAACATATCAATATCACGCTGAGAATCAGCGAGTTGTTGCTGTAATTGAGTCAAAAGCTGGCTGTGAGCATTTGAAAAACGCTCAAGTTGGGCGAGTCGTTCATCGGTCGAACCCGAACCGATATTACTGATTGGCGCTTGGGCAATAGCGGCTACAGGAGCCGCTACGCCAACCAGTAACAACAGACTCATCAAGAAAGGTCTGAAGTTACTGTTGTTCATGCCGTTCTCTTAGTAATCCAGTACTGCACGACGGTTTTTCGCGTAAGCGGCTTCGTCATGACCCAGTACAGCTGGTTTTTCTTTACCGTAAGAAACGATTGACAGTTGATCAGCTGATACGCCTTTACCTTGCAGGTACATTTTCACAGCGTTAGCACGACGTTCGCCCAGAGCGATGTTGTATTCTGGAGTACCGCGTTCGTCAGCATGACCTTCTACAGTGATACGTACTGATGGATTTGCACGCAGGAATGCAGCGTGTGCGTCTAACAGGTTAGCGTAGTCTGAGCTAATGTCATATTTGTCGAAACCGAAGTAAACGATGTTTTGTTGTTTCAGTTGTTCTAATTGCTGACGTGCTAATTCTTCAGCAGTAGGACCTTGTTCAACAACTGGTACATTGTTTGTATCAGCTTGATCGTCGTTTTTGTTTGAGCTACATGCTGCAACAGCAACGAGTGGTAATGCTAACATCAACCCTTTAAACACTTTGTTTAATTGCATCTCTATTTGTTCCTTTATTTGTTTGCCATACATAATTTTTATGCATCACATAAACGGTGACCAGGCAGGTGCTTTAACCTGACCATCAGTCGCCGGAAGACGCGCTTTGAAACGTCCATCAGTCGATACTAGCTGCAAAATGGTGCCTAAGCCTTGTGTAGAGCTATAAATAACCATTGTGCCGTTAGGCGCGATGCTTGGCGTTTCATCCAGAAACGTATCTGTTAGATATTGTACGGAATTCGTTTCCAGATCCTGCTTAGCGATATGTTGCCTACCGCTTTCAGAACTCACCATAACTAAGAAACTACCATCTGGGCTTACTGCTGGGTTCTGGTTTTGTTTACCTTCCCAAGTAATACGCTCTGGTGTTCCACCGTTAATATTAACCTTATAAATCTGAGGATTTCCACCTTGATCTGAAGTATAGACCAAAGTTTGTCCATCTGGCATCCAAGTTGGCTCGGTATTATTACTTCTGCCATTGGTTACCTGAGTCATATTCCCACTCGCTAAATCCATAACATACAGATTTAAGCTACCGCTCTTAGAAAGAGCAAATGCAAGTTTAGAACCATCAGGTGAAAACGAAGGTGCACCATTATGTCTTGGGAATGATGCAATTTGGCGAATTTCACCTGTTGCTAATGTTTGTACTACTAAAGCAGATTGACCGCTTTCAAAGGTCACATATGCAAGTTTAGCACCATCTGGCGACCATGCTGGTGACATTAATGGCTGTGATGAACGATAAACACGATCTTGGTTAAATCCATCATAATCTGAAACGCGCAATTCATAAGGATATGCGCCACCATTTGTCACAACAACATAAGCAATACGTGTACGGAATGCACCACGAATACCAGTCAGTTTTTCAAACACTTCATCACTAGCAGTATGTGCAGAGTAACGTAACCATTTAGATGGCACTTTAAACTCACTTTGAGATAAAACTGCACCCGGTGAGCCAGCAACATCCACTAACTGATAGCTAACTAAATATTGACCATCCGCTGATGGTTGCACACGTCCCACAACAACAGAATCAATGCCTAATGCCGTCCAAAGTGCAGGCTGGACTTCAGAAGCAGTAACCGGTTGTTGAGGTATACGAGATACATCAATCGGATTGAATTTTCCGCTATTTCGTAAATCAGCTGCAATGATACCAGCAACATCTTCTGGCATTTGACCAGTACCTTCCCATTTAAAAGGAACGACACCGATAGGGCGAGCAGTATTCACCCCTTGTGTAATTTCAATTCGAACCTCAGCGTTGGCCAGAGTGGTTACGCATAAAATTAAAAGTCCGAAAATAACATTTAATGCCTGCTTCATCATGTCTCCCTTTTATTATTGCGGTTATTACGCAATAACGCACAGAATAGTAACAAACGCTTTTCAACAACACCATACAACGCATCAATAACATTCTAAAATAGCTATAAATTAGTGTATGTTTTCCTACTATCAGACAGTTTTATGGCTTAAACTCAATTGTCGGTGATTTTACTTTCTCGTAAATATCCTTTGGTGGCTTAGGTAATGTTGCCATTTTAGCCGCTTGTAATGCGACTTGGCATAAAGCCGGATCTCCACCTACCGCTTTCGCGCTTACCAACATTCCGTCTGGTGCAATACTTATTTTAAGATCACACTTACGACCTTTGTATAAATCAGAATCAAAAAACTTCTGCTCAATAGCAATTTTCACTTGCCCTGTATAGCGATCAATACCAGCATCATTTGCACCAGTGCGATTTCCACCACCTTGCCCTGCAGCTGATGCTCCGCTTTGTTTATTGCCATCAGCCATTAAACCATCAAGCAAACTATCGACGGCTTTACTCTGTTGCTGGGCTGCTGCTTTGGCTTTAGCTTCCGCAGCAGCTTTAGCTTTTGCCTCTGCTGCGGCTTTTGCTTTAGCATCCGCTTCAGCTTTCGCTTTTGCATCGGCCTCTGCTTTAGCTTTAGCATCTGCCTCGGCTTTAGCTTTCGCCTCTTCCGCTTTTTGTTTTGCTGCTAACTCAGCTTGTTTTTTTGCTTCGGCTTCAGCTTGTTGTTTAGCATCCGCTTGTTCTTTTAAGATGCGATCACGCTCTGCTTTCGCTTGCGCAGCCGCTTCTTCTGCAACTTTTTGTTCTTCTTTTGCTTTTGCAGCGGCTAATGCAGCTTCACGTTTTTGAGCTTCTGCCGCCTCTTTAGCTTGTAAACGTTCAACTTCTAACGTTTTCAAACGCTCTTGTTCTTTTATTTGCTGCTGGCGCAACTCTTCTTCTTGTTGCTCTGCACGCTCTTTACGCTCTTGCTCGGCTTTTTGGACGTTAGCTTGTTGTGCTTTCTGCTGATTATACTGTTGTACCACAGCATTAGGATCGACCATAATAGCATCAATAACTTGCCCGTCTTCTCCACCGCCACCACCTAAATCCCATTTCTGAGTTAATGACCCCCAGATAAGCAATGCGATAACGAGTAAATGCAAGGCGGTAGACAAGATAACTGAACCGCTCAATTTACTTCGGATTGGTTTCGTCTTCTTTCCCACGCTATCATCCAAACTTATTTCAACCTAATTACATAGGCTGAGTCATTAAACCTACAGATTTAACACCTGCTTGACGTAACATGTTGAGTGCTTTAATTATCTCATCATAAGGAACATCTTTAGCACCGCCAATAAGAAATACAACTTTCGGATTTTTTTCCAATTGTCGTTTGGCTTCAGCCATAATCTGTTCTTGTGGTAATAATTCTAATACTTCCTGATCAACACGAATGTTGTATTGCCCAACACCTGCAACTTCGACAATTACAGGAGGGTTATCGCTACTTGAAACAGTTTGTGTCTCTGTTGCTTCAGGAAGATCAACTTCAACACTTTGCGAGATAATAGGTGCTGTTGCCATAAAAATAAGTAACAGCACTAATAATACGTCTAGCAAAGGAACAATGTTAATCTCTGATTTTACGCCTCGGCGGCTACTGCGACCCCGTGCCATCAGCTCTCTCCTTCTGCGTTAACTATTTCTTTTCTGCGGAGGCAAAAGCTTGGCGATGTAAAATCGTCAGGAACTCTTCCATAAAGTTATCGTAACTTTGTTCCAGTTTATTTACACGCTGCGTAAACCGGTTATAAGCCATAACTGCGGGGATTGCCGCAAATAAACCGATAGCTGTTGCAATTAGAGCTTCAGCAATGCCGGGGGCGACCATTTGTAATGTTGCTTGTTTAACGCTACCTAATGCAATAAATGCGTGCATGATCCCCCAAACTGTACCGAACAGACCAATATATGGACTGATAGAACCAACAGTACCAAGGAAAGGAATATGATTTTCTAAAGATTCTAATTCACGATTGAAAGAGACACGCATTGCCCTTGATGCACCATTAACAACCGCATCAGGTGCATGAACGCTTGCTTGATGCAAACGCGCAAACTCTTTAAAGCCAGAATGAAAAATTTGCTCTGAGCCAGATAACTCATCACGACGAGCTTGGCTATCTTTATATAAACGAGCCAAATCAGTACCTGACCAGAATTTATCTTCAAAATCTGCAGCTTCACGATCGGCGGCATTCAGAACTTTAGTTCGCTGAATAATAATCGCCCAAGATGCAATAGAAAATCCGATTAAAAGCAACATGATCAACTTGACTAAAAGCCCTGCTTTTAGAAAGAGATCGATAACATTCATGTCAGCCACTACTTAAACTCCGCGATAATGGACTTAGGAAGCGCTACTGGCTTCATTTTTGATGAATCTACGCAGACAACAAGCACTTCTGCGCTACACAATACACAACCATCTTCATTAATAATCTTTTGAGAAAATGTCATTGAAGCACCACGCAATGTGGTAATTTCACTTTCTATTTGCAAAAGATTATCAAGTCGAGCTGGCGCAATATATTCTATTGATAATTTACGTACAACAAATACAACATGATCATACTCCCGTAAATCATGCTGATGAAAACCTTTTTCTCTGAGTAGTTCAGTTCTAGCACGTTCAAAATACTTCAGATAACTGGCGTGATAAACAACACCACCGGCATCAGTATCTTCATAATAAACACGAACAGGCCAAAGAAACTGCATATTACCTCCTTTACATTTCCCGAGTTAAGTCCATAAATAATGTAGTTATAAGTTACCTAACTATACTTAAGAGGTCGCTCTAAGGGAATCATAGTAACGTAAAGAATAGAAAACACAGTTTTCAGGCGCCAATCATAAACTCTTCTTTGCAACACGCAATATGCTTTGTGCTCTGAATAGAAAAAATATTTTTATTAAGACAGCATAAAAATGCTTGCTAATTAGAAATTCATAGATTGTCTTATTTAGTAGTATTATTTTTAATGGCAGAAAAAAACCAGTTAAAAAACTGGTTTTTCATATAAATCAATCAATTATTTGAGATTGGTGTTTCATGAAGATAGTGCCACTGCCAACACTCATCATGAGAATTGCGTCTCAATAATGCCACAGATTCGCGTATAAGAATTTTCTTATTTTCACTGTGTGTTTCTTGATATCTGACAAGCGCCAAACAATCGGACTGGTAAATTATTTTATAATTGTCTGTTTTTATTTTCAGGCCACTTCTTTTTCCTGCATTTTGTCTGAACATTGCGATAACATCATCATAACTCACTACTTTTCCACTGATCCCTACCATTGAAAACTCTTGAGATAAAAGATTTTCTATTTTTGTAATAGCATCGACTGATAGGGGATATTGCGTAAAAACCATTTCAATCTCGTCATGCAAAGATTTAATGCTTTCTATAATTGAGTCAATATTAATATTCATCTTGTATTTCCTGCGTAATAACTTTTTTCTTTAATGTAAATAATAAAATAAGAGGTAATATGCCTATTAATGCGCATATTAAAAAAGTCATGCTATAAGCTGTTTGTGGTAAATAAAAAAGAGAAAGAATATTAAATAACATAGCAACCATAGTTGCCCCGACACTAAAAACAACCTGTCTATTAATATTCCAAATAACACTTGCTTGAACTAATTTTTGTGCACCAAAATCATACAACGCCGTGGTTTGTGCGGTGTTAGCGCCAATCCCGCCCCCCATACCAATAATTAGATAAGCAATAATAAGTAATAGTATATCGCTACTACTATTTATAAATATTAATAAAGAAATACCAATGCTATGTAATAGCAATGCAATAATAAATAAGCGTTTCATTCCTAATTTATTATAAAGCGCACCACTTATTGTCATTGAAATAAAAGCACCCAGTGCATACAACAACATAAAAACACCCGTACCTTGACCTGTAAATTTTAAATATTGTTGTAAATAAAAAATAGCGAGAATATTTACTCCAGTAAAAACACCGGGAATACAGTAATAAATAAAAATAGAGAGTGATAGATTTCTATTTTTTAATAATGCTAAATTAATAACCGGTGATGAATGGTGTCGATAATGGTAATAATAAAGTACAGCAAAAATTATTGAGAATACGGCAATCACTAAAGCAAATAATGTTGAGTGGTATTCACCATAAGCAGATAACGCGAACAATCCAGATACAATGATCAGACTAATAAGAATGATACCTTTAATATCAGGCATAGAATTTTCTTTAGGTAAAGGCTCTTTTACCCAGATAAAAGCTAGAAATGCGGTTAACAATGAGAATGGAATATTGCTATAAAAAACCCAACGCCACGAAACAACATCAACAATAAATCCGCCTAATGTTGGCGATATTGCAGGTGCAATTAAAGCTATTGCCATAATTAGCGTAGAGATTTTACTTCTCTCATATCCTTGAAAATATTGAAAGGTTAATGCTTGCCCTATTGGGATTAACAATCCACCACTCACGCCTTGAATAAAACGCCAAAAAATAAGTTCACTAAAAGAGTGGGAGTATCCCACTAATGCAACGGATAGACTAAACATCAACATTGACGTTACCATCAATGCTTTAATTCCAAAACGTTGGGATAACCAGTGGCTCAATGGAATAATTAACGTTAATCCCAAAATATAACTATTTGAAACCCATGTAACAGAAACGATAGAGATCTGCATATCATCGGCAATTGCAGGTAATGCAATGGCTGACATAAAAATATTAATACAATCTATAAAGAAGCCCAGCAGAAATATAGATGCAATTCGATAGCGGTAAGTCATAAAAATCCTCCGCGCATAGAGTACGGAAGATTGACGAATTTCGTCTATCTGACAAAATAGAATTTATTGTTTAATCAGAGTAAACAATCATGCAAAACCAAATTGATCGAATTCGCTCTTTTATTGCGGTTGTTGACACCGGATCATTTACTCAAGCAGCAAAATATTTACGCCTAAGTAAATCGATGGTAAGTATTCATATCAAAGCATTAGAAACAGAATTGGATTCGTCATTACTCAATCGTAATACGCGACGATTCTCACTCACTGAAACAGGTGAAATGCTTTATCAAGATTTCCGCCTCGTGTTAAGTCAGTTAGAACAAACATTGGATAAGGCACGATTAGGACATCAAGAATTACAGGGATCGTTGCGGCTAAGTTCGACTGCGGAATTTGGTGAACACTATATTTTGCCGTTACTTAATCAATTTATGCAATTACATCCAAAGCTAAAAGTGCAGTATGCGTTTAATTCTTCCATTGAGGACTTAATAAATCATAAACTTGATCTCGTGATCCGCCTTGGCACATTAAAAGACAGCAATTACCGATCTACAAAACTGGCTGATTATGAGATAAATTTGGTTATCTCTCCTGATTTATTGCAGAAGTTCTCAATAAAAACTATCGACGACTTGAGCGCTATTCCTTATTTAGCAAATAGTAATTTACGTCAAAGTAAGCTTTCATCATCTTCCGAATTTAATACCCTACTCTCTCAGTTAGCTCAAGATGCTTATTTTGAGACCAATACCATTGTGGCATTAAAAAAAATGGTACTCGCACACTCTGGGATGACTATTTTGCCACATTGGTACATTCAACAAGAGTTATTAGAAAAAAAATTAGTTGTACTATTTCCTGATGTTTCCCTGTTAACACAATCCGTTAATATTATTTTCCCTTATAGCGAATATATTCCAAGAAAAACACGTCTCTTTATTGATTACTTAAAAGAAAATATCCAGCTATAACGCTAGATGTGAGAGAGAATTTAGAAGAAATAGTTAGGAGATAAAATACCTTATTTCTTTCTCATACACTGAGCAGAAATAAGGTATTTTCTTAGAAGAAAAAGTAACTTAGCCCAACAACTAAAATAATAATTGCAGGGATTGGATGTAATAAACATTTTGCGACAACATGTTTAGGGCGAAATGCTAAACCAAAAGTTGCACCAGCACACACAGACCAAATAAGAAGGATCCCTTGCCAAATTGCTAGTGAACTGGTGTTCGCTGCAAATCGGCTAGGATCCCACATGACACAAAATGCCATTACCAACGCCATGATTAAAACAAGAGCCCTAATAGGGCCCTTGTCTAGTAGTTGGTAGCTTTTATCCAACATTATTCTTCACTTTCTGAAGTTTTTTTCGCTTCAGCGTGCTCGAAAGCCAGTCCTGCGATCACCGCAATACTACAAGCGAAGAGCGTTCCGAGAAGCCATGCAAAATACCACATTCTCTATGCTCCTTAGTACAGAGTATGATTATTGCCTTCGATAAATTTCTTATCGAGGCGACCATGCATTTTCCAGTAACACCAGATGGTGTAAAGGAGAACGATAGGTACGAAGATAATCGCAACAACTGTCATTACCTGAAGAGTAAACAGGCTAGAAGTTGCATCCCACATTGTTAAGCTCACATCTGGGAAAGTGCTTGAAGGCATCACAAATGGGAACATAGTCACACCACAAGTCAGGATAACACAAGCAATTGTCAGTGAAGTGAACAGGAATGCCCAACCACCTTTATTTGCTTTAGTTGCAACAATCGCCAGTAAAGGACATAACAGACCTAATGCAGGCAGAGCCCATAATACTGGATAGTTGTTGTAGTTATTCATCCAAGCACCAGCTTCGTGAGAAACTGTTTTCAGCAGTGGAGATGAAGGACCTGCGGTATCAATAGCACTTGTAATAACGAAACCATCAATACCATAAATTAACCACACGCCTGCTAATGCAAAAGCAACGAAAGTGATTAAAGAGGTAATGTAAGTTGCTTTACGAGTACGCTCATGTAACTCACCAGTAGTACGCATTTGAAGATAGCTTGCACCATGTGCAACGATCATCATTAAACTAATAACACCTGCGAGTAAGCCGTATGGGTTTAATAGACTTAACAGATTAATCAGCGCATTAGTCGTACCGTTATAAGATACACGTTGCATACTATCGACTTCTAATGGAACACCTTGTAACAGGTTACCAAAAGCAACACCGATAACTAATGGTGGAACGAAGCTACCAATAAAGATACCCCAATCCCACATGCCACGCCATTTTGGTGATTCTAATTTAGAACGGTAGTCAAAGCCTACTGGACGGAAGAATAATGCCGCCAGTACGAAGATCATACCGAAATAGAAACCTGAGAATGCCGCAGCATAAACCATTGGCCATGCAGCGAATAATGCACCACCTGCTGTGATTAACCATACTTGGTTACCATCCCAGTGAGGTGCAACAGAGTTAATTAAAATACGGCGTTCAGTGTCATCTTTCGCGATAACGCGTAGTAACACACCGACACCCATATCAAAACCATCGGTGACCGCAAATCCGATCAGTAAGATACCAACCAGTAGCCACCAAACAAACCGCAATACTTCATAATCAAACATAGTGGACTCCTGTGTTACTTACTTTGAGAAGAAGCTGTCTTCTGTTCAAAGTGATAGCGACCCGTCTTCAGGCTACTCGGCCCAAGGCGACCAAATTTGAACATCAGGAACATTTCAGCAACTAGGAACAGTGTGTACAGACCACAGATAAGACCCATAGATACTAGGATATCAGCCTGTGTCAGTGAAGAAGTTGCTACAGCCGTAGGCAGGATTTCACCAATCGCCCATGGTTGACGTCCATATTCTGCAACAAACCAACCTGCTTCAACTGCAATCCACGGTAATGGAATACTAAACAGAGCAGCACGTAGTAACCATTTATAGTTACCAATACGGTTAGACAGAACTGTCCAGAAGGAAATCGCAACAACCAGTAACATCAGGAAGCCTGCGGCAACCATGATACGGAATGACCAGAATAGTGGTGCGACATTAGGAATAGTGTCTTTTGCAGCAGATTTGATTTGTTCTTCTGTTGCATCGACAACATTTTCAGTATAACGCTTCAGTAGTAAGCCGTAGCCTAAATCTTGTTTAGCGTCATTAAATGCAGCACGAATAGCAGGATCAGTATTACCTGCGCGTAATTCGCTTAATAATTCGTAAGCTTTCATACCGTTACGAATACGAACTTCATGCTGACCCATCAGATCATTAAGACCTAATACAGGCGTATCGAAAGAACGTGTTGCAATAATACCCATGACATAAGGGATTTGTAATGCAAACGAGTTTTCCATTTTTTCTTGGTTAGGGAATGCAATCAGATTAAATGCAGCTGGAGCTGCTTCTGTATGCCATTCACCTTCAATTGCAGCCAGTTTGGTTTTCTGTACGTCACCCATTTCGTAACCAGATTCATCACCCAGTACGATAACAGATAATACAGCAGCGATACCAAAAGTAGCAGCAACTGCGAAAGAACGTTTTGCAAAACCGATATCACGACCTTTGAGCAGGTAGTAAGAGCTGATACCCAGAACAAAGAATGCACCAGTACAGTAACCAGCAGCAACGGTGTGAACAAATTTAACTTGAGCGACAGGGTTTAAAACCAGATCAGCAAAACTCAACATTTCCATTCGCATGGTTTCAAAGTTAAAGTCTGCAGCGACAGGGTTTTGCATCCAACCATTCGCAACAAGGATCCACAGAGCAGAGAAGTTAGAACCGAAAGCAACTAACCAAGTTACCATCAAGTGCTGCTTCTTACCTAAGCGATCCCAGCCAAAGAAGAACAATCCAACGAAAGTTGATTCTAAGAAGAACGCCATCAGACCTTCGATTGCTAAAGGCGCACCGAAGATATCACCGACGTAATGAGAGAAATATGACCAGTTAGTACCAAATTGGAACTCCATGGTCAACCCAGTTGCGACACCCAGAGCAAAGTTAATACCAAATAACTTACCCCAGAACTTTGTCATATCTTTGTAAACTTGTTTACCCGACAGAACATATATCGTTTCCATGATTGCCAGCATAAACGCCATACCCAGCGTTAATGGGACAAACAGGAAGTGATACATTGCTGTTAAGGCAAACTGTAACCGTGACAGTTCGACAATATCAAACATCTTGACTCCTTGCTCCTAGCAGGAAGACACCGACTTGCGGCAACCCGACTTTATTAAATTATAAAGCCTCATAACTACCAGCAATAAATGCCTCTAAAAACAACAACGAATATTAAAGACCAAAAACACAATACCTTACAAATAGTACGCTTATATTTACATATAATAAATATATTTTGCGTGACCCAGATTTGAATTCTGAGCTTAGGTCAACAATACGACTTTTAGGTTTGTAACAGCATATTTGATCGTGTGCCAATTTAAGCATATTCAGAAATTTTTGCCACAATTAATAACTTGACCCACATCAAAAAAACACTTTAATGTTAACTAGTTGCGAATAAATTACCCAATAGTTACCATTGTGTTAATGCGATGTTGTTTTTATTTTTAAGTGTAATTTACCTCCTTATATTTTCCATAATAAAATTAACTTTTTATTTTCATAAAAGACTTAAAAATAAACACTTTTAATTGTGTTTTATTAATTTTAATATCAATTCCATTTTTTTGCAGGTAAATAATAAATATTTTAAAAAAATAATCTATTAATTAATAAGTTGAAATTTACAAAAATGTAAATATAAAAAAAATCACTCTATTATTTTATCTAATAAATATATATAAAAAGTCCAATCTTGATTGTCAATTTTTAATATTATTTATTTTTTAGTTTCTCTTTTATTCTAGATAAATGAAATGCAATAAATCTGTACTTAACAAATAGAACGTAAAATTGCTATTAATGTGAAAAATAAAATATCATTATAATCAATAAGATAATAAAAAAAGCAAGTCATTCATTGAAAGATAGCAAGAAAAAATAAAAAAATCTTTCATTGTGTTTTCGTATTCAAACAAAGTGATTTTCAAGGTACTAACCAACTTCTTATTATCGATTCTTATAGTAATAAGGAGATCATAATTCCCCTTTAATCGTCATTTTGATGTTCTAACATAATAAAAAGATATTTTTTGCCATTAAAGACCCTATCTCCCCTATTCCTCATACATTCATTAACATGTTTAAAAGTCTATTTTCTTAGTAAAAATCAGTGTTACAGCGTGATCCTAGTACAGGTTTAAAGCTAATTATTACGATATTTATAGAAGTACCTATATTGCGAACAGCATAAAATAAGTGATCATTTTTTCTGTTAATGCTCTTTTTTACTAAAAACATGCATTTAAAATATTATTTTTAACAATTTAGGGTATCTATTCATAGCTTATATCATTACTTTTAGGCGTCACAAGAACGTTAATAAATAGAGAAATAATATTTCGCATACAGATCAATTTTCAAAAAAAACAATATAAAACAGTTTATTAGAATAAATTCAGGTAGGATATTGATGTGTTAATTACAATATTAACTATTGATATAGCTTTTTAAATGAAACTAAAAATAAAAAATGCCAGCTCCTTTTTTAGAAACTGACATTCGAGATAGTATCAATCTGAAATTATTAACAGAATTGTTACTTATTTGATCAGTGATTTAATCGCTTCACCGATATCGGCTAAGCTACGAACTGTTTTAACACCTGCAGCTTCAAGGGCAGCGAATTTCTCATCTGCAGTACCTTTACCACCAGCAATAATTGCACCCGCATGTCCCATACGTTTGCCTTTAGGCGCTGTTACACCAGCAATATAACCGACTACAGGCTTAGTGACATGATCTTTGATATAAGCAGCCGCTTCTTCTTCCGCTGTACCACCGATTTCACCAATCATCACAATCGCTTCTGTTTGTGGATCTTCTTGGAATAGCTTCAGAATATCAATAAAGTTAGAACCCGGAATTGGGTCTCCACCAATACCAACACAGGTTGATTGACCTAAACCAACATCCGTTGTTTGCTTAACAGCTTCATAAGTTAATGTACCTGAACGAGATACAATACCTACTTTACCTGGTAAGTGAATATGACCTGGCATAATGCCAATCTTACATTCACCCGGAGTGATAACACCCGGACAGTTAGGGCCAATCATACGTACGCCAGCTTCATCTAACTTAACTTTAACAGTCAGCATATCCAGTGTAGGAATACCTTCTGTAATAGTAATAATTAGTTTAATGCCTGCATCAATCGCTTCTAAGATTGAATCTTTACAAAATGGTGCAGGTACATAGATAACTGTCGCCGTTGCACCTGTTGCTTCAACGGCTTCACGTACTGTATTGAATACAGGTAAACCTAAGTGCGTAGTACCGCCTTTACCCGGCGTAACACCACCGACCATTTGCGTACCATAAGCAATAGCTTGCTCAGAGTGGAATGTTCCTTGGCTACCAGTGAAGCCTTGGCAAATTACTTTGGTATTCTTATCAATTAAAATAGACATTATTTTGCCTCCGCTGCTGCAACAACTTGTTTCGCGGCATCCGTTAAGCTTTTAGCAGCGATAATATTTAATCCACTATCTGCTAATTTTTTTGTGCCTAACTCTGCATTGTTTCCTTCAAGACGAACAACCACAGGAACATTAACGCCAACTTCTTCAACTGCGCCAATAATACCGTCTGCGATTAAGTCACAACGAACAATACCGCCGAAAATGTTGACTAATACAGCGCTGACATTTTCATCTGATAAAATAATCTTAAATGCTTCAGTTACGCGCTCTTTTGTTGCACCACCACCTACATCGAGGAAGTTTGCAGGCTCGCCACCGTGAAGTTTAACGATATCCATTGTACCCATCGCTAAACCCGCACCATTAACCATACAGCCAATGTTGCCATCTAATGCAACGTAGTTCAGTTCCCATTGTGCCGCTTGTGCTTCACGAGGATCTTCTTGTGAAGGATCGTGCATTTCACGCATTTCTGGCTGACGATATAACGCGTTGCTATCTACGCCTAATTTGCCATCAAGACAAATCAGATCGTCTTCTTTAGTAATAACCAGTGGGTTAATTTCGATTAAAGCGAGATCACGCTCTAAGAAAATAGAGGCTAATCCCATAAAGATTTTAGCAAATTGGCTAACTTGCTTGCCTTTTAAACCCAGTTTAAATGCTAATTCTCTTCCCTGATAAGGCATTGGGCCAGTCAGTGGATCAATAATTGCGCGATGAATAAGTTCTGGCGTTTCTTCAGCAACTTTCTCAATTTCAACGCCACCTTCTGTTGATGCCATAAAGACAACACGACGGGTACCACGGTCAACAACCGCACCAAGATAAAGCTCTTTAGCGATATCGGTTGCTGCTTCAACCAAAATCTGTGTAACAGGCTGACCGTTAGCGTCTGTTTGATAAGTGACTAAACGTTTGCCTAACCATTGTTCAGCAAATGCGCGGATCTCTTCTTTAGATTTAACGACTTTTACGCCGCCCGCTTTACCACGTCCACCCGCGTGAACCTGACATTTCACGACCCAAGGGCCTTGACCGATTTTTGATGCAGCTTCTTCTGCCTCGCGCGGCGTGGAGCAGGCGAAACCAGCAGGTGCTGGTAATCCATACCGTGTGAAAAGCTGTTTTGCCTGATACTCGTGTAAATTCATGATGTTCTATCCATAATCTTGTTGAAAGTCGGGCTTTCTTATTTTTTTGACTATAAGCCAGAGAAATCTGGCTTCACGAACACACTGTACTTCTTTGATGCTTGTGTCTGTTGCTAAGTAGGCAGGAGGAGCATCTCCTGCCTAAAAGCGATATTTATTACCTATACATCCAGTAATAAACGAGCTGGATCTTCTAGCATCTCTTTAACGGTTACTAAGAAACCGACAGACTCACGACCATCAATTAAACGGTGGTCATAAGACAGAGCCAGATACATCATTGGTAGAATAACAACCTGACCGTCTACTGCCATTGGGCGATCTTTAATTGCATGCATCCCTAAAATGGCACTTTGTGGTGGGTTGATAATCGGAGTTGACATTAATGAACCGAAAACACCGCCATTTGTGATAGTGAAGTTACCGCCTGTTAAATCTTCAACAGTTAACTTACCGTCACGACCTTTTACAGCTAATGCTTTGATGTTTTTCTCAATATCCGCCATGCTCATAGCATCTGCATCACGTAATACTGGCGTTACCAGACCACGAGGTGTTGATACTGCAATACTAATATCGAAGTAGTTATGATAAACCACATCAGTGCCATCAATAGAAGCATTCACTTCTGGATAGCGTTTCAGCGCTTCAACAACTGCTTTAATATAGAAAGACATAAAGCCTAAACGTACACCGTGGCGTTTTTCGAATGCTTCACCATACTGAGCACGTAAATCTTTGATTGGCTGCATGTTGATTTCATTAAACGTTGTCAACATTGCAGTGGTGTTTTTCGCTTCTAGTAAACGCTCTGCTACACGTTTACGTAAACGTGTCATTGGTACACGTTTTTCGCTACGGTGAGATAACAGTGCCTGAGGAGCTTCTGCTACTGGTTGTGTAGTTGATTTATTCGCAACATGACCTTCGATATCTTGACGAGTTAAACGTCCGCCTACACCACTGCCTTTCACATCCGCAGGGTTAATATCGTGTTCAGCCACTAAACGACGCGCAGTTGGACTTAATGCATCGTTATTGCCTTTTTCAGCAATATCAGCACTTTGACGCTGTGCTGGAGTGCTATCTTGAGCAGGTTTCACATCAGCAGGAATGCCTGTGCTATCACCTAAACGAATGCGACCTAGTAATTGGCGTGAACCAACAGTAGCGCCTTCTTCTTCAAGAATACTTTCTAAAACACCTGCTTCACTTGCAGGTACTTCTAAAACAACTTTATCTGTTTCGATTTCAACCAGCACTTCATCGCGTTGAATGCTATCACCAGGTTTTTTATGCCAAGTTGCGACCGATGCGTCAGCAACTGATTCAGGGAGATCCGGTACTAGAATATCTACACTACTCATTTTCTATCCTTATTTATTCAACTTTCAGTGCGTCTTCAACCAGAGCTTTTTGTTGCTCCTGATGAACAGAGGTATAACCAACTGCTGGAGAGGCTGATGCAGGACGTCCTGCATAACGTAATGTTGCGCCTGCTGGAATAGCATCACGGAAGTTATGCTGACTACAGTACCAAGCACCTTGATTCAGGGGCTCTTCTTGACACCAAATAAACTCTTTTACATGAGCATAAGGTGCGAGAATTTGCGCAATATCTTCGTGTGGGAATGGATACAGTTGTTCAATACGAATAATGGCAACGTTGTTTTGCTCATTAGCACGACGCTGTTCTAATAAATCGTAGTAAACCTTACCGGAACACATCACAACACGTTTCACATCAGCAGGTTTTAAATCATCTATTTCACCAATGACAGGTAAGAATTTACCATTTGCTAATTCATCCAATTCAGAAACCGCTAATGGATGACGTAACAGTGATTTTGGTGACATTACGATAAGTGGACGACGCATACCACGTAACGCTTGACGGCGTAACATATGGTAAACCTGAGCCGGAGTTGATGGCACACAAACCTGCATATTTTGTTCTGCACACAGTTGCAGATAACGTTCTAAACGTGCAGAGGAGTGCTCTGGGCCTTGGCCTTCATAACCGTGCGGTAACAGCATGACTAAACCACACATACGACCCCATTTTTGCTCACCAGAGCTAATAAATTGGTCGATAACGACTTGAGCAACGTTTGCAAAATCACCAAATTGTGCTTCCCAAATTGTTAAACCGCGAGGTTCTGTTGTGGCATAACCATATTCAAACGCAAGTACAGCTTCTTCTGTTAATACAGAGTCCCAGACATTAAATTGTCCTTGAGCATTATGAACATTGGCTAATGGTACATAAACAGAACCATTTGTTTGGTTATGAATGACCGCATGACGATGGAAGAATGTACCACGTCCCGCATCTTCGCCAGAAAGACGAATGGTGATACCTTGGTCAACTAAAGTGGCATACGCTAATGTTTCTGCTGCACCCCAATCGAGTAGTTTTTCACCTTCTGCCATAACAGCGCGGTCGGCATAAATTTTCTCAACACGAGATTGCATCACAATTTCTGATGGAACAGTGCTTACTTTGCGTGCAAGATCTTGTAAGCGTGCTTTTTCTACTTTGTGAGGATACTCTTCATTCCATTCATGGTTTAGATACGGTTCCCATGTGTAAGAATGCAGACCCATTGGGCGGTATTCTTCAACAACACAGTCACCACGATCCAACGCATCACGATAAAGATTAACCAATTCAGTCACATCATTGGCATCAAGAAGTGATTGGGCAACCAGTTTATCCGCATAAATTTTACGTGGTGTTGGATGCTTTTTGATTTTTTGATACATCAGAGGCTGAGTCGCATTTGGCTCATCCGCTTCGTTGTGACCATGGCGACGGTAACAAACGAGATCAATCATAACATCGCGTTTAAAGGTATTGCGGAAATCCAATGCTAAGCGAGTCACAAAAGCTACTGCTTCAGGATCATCTGCATTAACGTGGAAAATTGGCGCCTGAACCATTTTCACAATATCAGTACAATATTGTGTTGAACGGGCATCTTTTGGATTTGAAGTCGTAAAACCAACTTGGTTATTGATAACAATACGAACCGTACCGCCTACTTCATAACCGCGTGCTTGAGACATGTTCAGGGTTTCTTGAACAACACCTTGACCAGTCACGGCCGCATCACCATGAATAGTAATAGGAAGAACCATATTGCTACGAGCTTCATCTAAGCGATCACGACGAGCACGAACAGAACCAATTACAACTGGGCTAACAATCTCTAGGTGAGATGGGTTAAAAGCTAATGCTAGGTGGACTTGAGCCCCTTCAGTCGCAAAGTCAGATGAGAAACCTTGGTGATATTTAACGTCACCCGTTCCCAAATGTTCTTTATGAATACCCGCAAATTCATCAAACAAATCAGCTGGTTTTTTACCTAGGATATTTACCAGAACGTTTAAACGTCCGCGGTGCGCCATACCAAGAACCACTTCACGAGTGTCTTGTTTACCTGCATGGCGAATTAAATCTTTTAACATCGGAACTAATGCATCACCACCTTCTAAAGAGAAGCGTTTTGCACCCGGGAATTTCGCGCCTAAATAGCGCTCTAAACCTTCAGCTGCCGTTAGCTCTGTCAGGAAGCGTAACTTTTCTTCTTTAGTGAATTGGTCTGCAACATTTACTGATTCTAAACGTTGTTGTAGCCAGCGTTTTTCTTCAGTATTAGTGATATGCATATATTCAGCACCAATTGAACCGCAGTAAATGCGCTTCAGTGCTTCATATAAATCACCTAATTTCATCGTTTCTTTGCCGATAGCAAAAGAACCGACGTTGAAGGTTTCTTCAAAGTCTTCTTTAGTTAGATTATGGAAAGCAGGATCTAAATCTGGAACAGATTCTTGTTTCCATAAACCAAGCGGGTCGAGATTAGCGTTTTGATGACCACGAAAACGGAAGGCATTGATGAGCTGCAAAACTTTAACTTGTTTTGAGTCCATTGCCGGATCGCTTACCGAGGTATGATATCGAGTGGATTCTTTTGCGAGGCGTCTGAAGTAGTCGCGGGTTTGAGAATGCGACTGTTCTATGCCTTGACTTGCGGGCAGTTGTTGAAAAATCTCTCTCCAACTTTCGTCAACAGAGTTTGGGTCAGTTAGGTAATCTTCATAGATATCTTCTATGTAAGACTGATTCTCTCCTGCTAGAAAAGTTGATTCTAGCCAGTCCTTCATTGCGCCGTTCTGCATTATGATCCCTTAAGCTATACAGCTTTAGTTCGCCGTGGATAACTAATACCGTGATTAAACGGTGTCGATTGCAAGGTTCTCTTATGACCCGCTATCTCGCAGGTTCTTTAAATATGGAGCTTTAGCTCTCAAGGAACCTTTAAGCACTGTCTTACAGTGTTTAAAGGTGCCTTACTATTTTTACCGCAAACGTCTAACTTAGTTTTTCCATTAACCGCCCTAACTATTTTAGGGCGGTTATTATTTTATGCACTACGTTTTAACAACATTGACTTAATATGACCAATCGCTTTTGTTGGATTGAGTCCTTTAGGACATACGCTGACACAGTTCATGATGCCATGACAACGGAACACACTGAACGCATCGTTAAGATCATCAAGACGAGATTCAGTTTCTGTATCGCGACTATCAATCAAGAAACGATAAGCCGCTAGCAATCCAGCAGGCCCGATAAACTTATCTGGATTCCACCAGAATGACGGGCAAGAGGTTGAACAACAAGCACAAAGGATACAATCGTAAAGTCCATCAAGCTTTTCACGCTGTTCTGGTGACTGTAAGTTCTCACGAGCAGGAGGATTTTTGCCATTATTAATTAAATACGGACGAATTTTCTCATACTGTGTATAGAACTGGGTCATATCCACTATTAAATCACGAATTACTGGTAAACCGGGTAACGGTCTGATCACAATTTTCTTACTTCCTTTCTGTAAAGATGAAATAGGTGTGATACAAGCCAAACCATTTTTACCATTCATGTTCACACCATCAGAGCCGCAAACACCTTCACGACAAGAACGACGGAACGATAAGGTAGGATCTTTTTCCTTTAGCTGAATTAATGCATCCAACAGCATCATGTCACGCCCTTCAGGAACTTCGAGGGTGTAATCTTGCATATGCGGCGCATTATCAACGTCGGGATTGTAACGATAAATCGAAAATTCAAGTTTCATATTTAAGTCTCCGCAACTTCAATAACACCGCTAATTAATATGTACGCACTTTAGGTGGGAAGGCTTCACGCAGTTTTGGCTGCATATTGACTTCACGTCGTGTCATTGTTTCGGTTTGCGGTTGATATAATGTATGGCATAACCAGTTCGCATCATCACGCTCTGGGAAATCGAAACGGCTATGAGCTCCACGACTTTCTGTACGGAAGTTTGCAGACACCGCAGTGGCGTAAGCAGTTTCCATCAGGTTGTCTAATTCTAAGCACTCAATACGCTGTGTATTAAACTCACTTGAATTATCATCCAGTCGTGCATTTTGTAAGCGCTCACGAATAACTTTCAGTTCTTCTAAGCCTTTAGCCATTGCATCACCTTCACGGAATACCGAGAAGTTATGTTGCATACAAGATTGCAGTGCTTTACGGATCTCAACTGGGTCTTCACCAGAGCGGTTGTTTTCCCAACGATTTAAGCGCGTTAATGCCGCTTCAACATCAGAATCGCTCGCATCACGCATAGTACCTTGTTCCATTAGTGACTCTTTTAAGTGAACCCCTGCTGAACGACCAAATACCACGAGGTCTAACAGTGAGTTACCCCCTAAGCGGTTTGCACCATGAACAGATACACAAGCAATTTCACCGACTGCGAACAATCCAGGAATAACAACGTCCTCGCCCTTTTCGTTCACACGAATAGCTTGACCCGTTACTTTTGTTGGAATACCCCCCATCATATAGTGACAAGTAGGTATAACAGGGATTGGCTCTTTAACTGGGTCAACGTGTGCGAAAGTACGAGAAAGATCAAGAATACCCGGTAAACGAGACTCAAGAACTTCTTTACCCAAATGGTCGAGTTTCAATTTCGCATGAGGCCCCCAAGGGCCATCACAACCACGACCTTCACGAATTTCAATCATGATTGAACGTGCAACCACATCACGACCAGCAAGGTCTTTGGCGTTTGGTGCATAACGTTCCATAAAGCGTTCACCGTCTTTATTCAACAGATATCCGCCTTCACCACGACAACCTTCAGTCACTAACACACCAGCACCCGCAATACCGGTTGGGTGGAATTGCCACATTTCCATATCTTGCAGAGGAACACCTGCGCGAACTGCCATGCCAACACCATCACCTGTGTTGATATGCGCATTTGTAGTTGACTGGTAAATACGACCCGCACCGCCAGTAGCTAAAATCGTGGCGTTTGCTTTGAAATAAACGACTTCGCCCGTTTCGATGCAAATTGCAGTACAACCGACAATATCGCCATCTTGGTTTTTCACTAGATCTAGTGAATACCACTCTGAAAAGATGGTTGTGTGATTTTTTAAATTTTGCTGATAAAGGGTATGCAACAATGCGTGCCCAGTACGGTCAGCGGCAGCGGCTGTACGAGCAGCTTGTTCACCACCAAAGTTTTTTGACTGACCACCAAATGGACGTTGATAAATACGGCCATCATCTAGGCGAGAAAATGGGAGTCCCATATGTTCCAACTCTAAAATTGCTTCAGGGCCGGTTTTACACATATATTCGATAGCGTCTTGGTCACCAATATAGTCGGAACCTTTTACCGTATCGTACATGTGCCATTCCCAGTTATCCTCATGGGTATTACCGAGTGCAACAGTGATACCACCTTGAGCGGAAACAGTATGAGAACGAGTAGGAAAAACTTTAGAAATCAGTGCACAAGACAGACCCATTTGAGAAATCTGTAAAGCGGCACGCATACCTGCGCCACCCGCACCAATAACAACAGCATCAAACTCTCTTACTGGCAGATTCATTACACACCCCACACCACAATTGTTCCATAAATAAGATAAACCAACAGCGCAACAACAATAATCAGTTGTAAACTCAGGCGTAATGCCAGCGGTTTAATATAGTCCGTTAACACTTGCCACATTCCGATCCACGCGTGAATAAGAATAGAAAGCAGAGTCAAGATGGTGAACACTTTGGTTAAGGATGAGCTAAAGAATCCGCGCCATACCTCATAGGTTATTTCTGTTGTAGCAATAAATCCCACAAGATAAAGAACATATAAAACGATAATAATGGCTGAGGCACGAAGGAATAACCAATCCTGTATGCCAGTACGGCCTAAAGTAGAAGAATTACTTACCATACTAATACCCCCGCCAATATTGATAAAATCACTGTAATAACCATTGATGCTGCCGCTGAATTACGGCCTACAATCAAGGTTTCATCAATAAAGCCGAAGTCCATTAACATATGACGAATACCACCACAAATGTGATATGCCAATGCCGTTAGGATGCCCCACAAAATAAATTTCGTGAAGAAGCCAGTCATAATTTCAGCTGCTTGCTGAAATCCTTCAGGAGAGGAGAGAGAGGTGCCAAGTAACCACAGCAAGATGCCAACTGCGACTAACATGATAACCCCAGAGACACGATGCAAGATCGATGCGATAGCAGGGAGTGGAAACTGTATCGTCTGTAAATCCAGATTGACAGGTCTTTGTTTTTTCACAATTTATGCCCACACAGCTTTTATAATTTTTCCTTCCTCCGGACCTGGATGGAAATCAAACAGCGAATGGGGTACAAAGGCACATTTTAAGTAAAATGTTAAATCCGTCTATTTTACAGAAAGTGTGGATTCGTTACGCTGGTTCTCCATACAACAACGGTTCCGGAGACCTGCGCGCAGTATAAGTGCTTCACAAACTTATTACAATTACCACACAACTTGTGTGCCCGACATTTGCCTCGAACAGTGAGAAGGATCACTATTTAATACATCCGATGCAAAACTGATTATCATTTTTGACACATACACAACATTTTTCTTACATTTACTGCATTATTTTAATGTTTATGTTTTTTTTGTGCGCAAACACGCTTCCAGAAACCTCAAACTTATGTAAAAGTGATAGCAGTACTAATTCTAAGTGCATTGCATAAAAAAGCACCTAAAAAAACATAACATCAAAAGCTCCTTAACATAAGTGACACACTATAGACCTAGACATTACGGGCATTAAATAAAACTCGGCTGGGTACCTTACATCAACTATAGTTTCACTATCGAAGTGCATCTTTATGAAGATACCCTCGACTTTGTTAGGAGACATATAAGCGCTAAGGAGATTATAAATGGCTGATAACAAAGCTAAGCTAACGATTGCTGAAACATCTGTAGACTTGGACGTTCTATCCCCTACACTCGGTTCCAAAGTTATTGATATTCGTACTCTCGGCTCCAAAGGTTATTACACCTATGATCCCGGCTTTACCTCAACCGCCTCTTGTGAGTCAAAAATCACCTTTATTGATGGTGAGAACGGTATCTTACTTCACCGTGGTTTCCCTATCGGGCAATTAGCGACGGAATCAACATACTTGGAAGTCTGTTATATCCTTCTGTATGGTGAAGCACCAACACAGGAGCAATATGATACATTTAAAACCACAGTAACGCGTCACACCATGATCCATGAGCAAATTACCCGACTGTTCAATGGTTTCCGTCGTGACTCACACCCAATGGCTGTATTATGTGGTGTTACAGGTGCTTTAGCTGCGTTCTATCACGATGCATTAGATGTCAGTAATCCAGTTCACCGCGATATCACGGCTTATCGCCTACTATCAAAAATGCCAACAGTGGCAGCAATGTGTTACAAATACTCGATTGGTCAACCTTTCGTTTATCCAAGAAATGACCTCTCCTACGCAGGTAACTTCTTGCATATGATGTTTGCAACACCATGCGAAGAGTATGTCGTTAACCCAGTACTTGAACGCGCAATGGATAGAATTTTCATCCTTCATGCCGATCATGAGCAAAATGCGTCAACCTCAACTGTACGTACTGCGGGCTCTTCCGGTGCAAACCCATTTGCCTGTATCGCAGCGGGTATCGCGTCACTTTGGGGACCAGCTCACGGGGGTGCTAACGAAGCTTGTCTACGTATGCTGGAAGAGATCAAAACGGTTGAACACATTCCTGAATTTATTAAACGTGCAAAAGATAAAAATGATTCCTTCCGTTTAATGGGCTTTGGTCACCGTGTTTACAAAAACTACGACCCTCGTGCAACGGTAATGCGTGAAACCTGTCATGAAGTGTTAAAAGAATTAAACCTCAATGACAGCTTGCTTGAAGTGGCAATGGAATTAGAACGTATTGCTCTAAACGACCCGTACTTTATTGAGAAAAAACTGTACCCTAACGTTGACTTCTACTCTGGTATTATTCTGAAAGCGTTAGGTATTCCATCCAATATGTTTACTGTTATTTTTGCGATTGCACGTACAATTGGCTGGATTGCTCACTGGAATGAAATGCACGAAGATGGTCTGAAAATTGCGCGTCCTCGTCAGCTTTATACTGGCTATGATGAGCGTGATTTCAAAAGTGAAATTAAAAAGAAATAATTGAATTTTATTAATTATTTATCTTACTAAGCCCCGTTTAAATCGGGGCTTTATGTTTTAAAGTTATCGATAAAATTCAATCAGCTTTTCAAATATTCTTGTGGTGTTTGCCCTGTCATTTTTTTGAAAAAGGTAATAAAGGCACTGTCACTGGCAAATCCTAATATCTGGCTAATATCAATATAGCGATGATGAGTAGCTAATAATTCAATGGCTTTCATTAACCGCCATTGTTGGCGCCATTGTTGATAGCTCAGCCCCGTCTCTTTGTAAAACAACCGTGTGATCGTTTTTTCACTCGCCCCTACATACTTTGCCATTTCTTGTAATGCTGGCGGTAAATCATCAAAGGATAAACGACTTAGGCGTCTATCTTTAGGCATAAATAAATGATTGGGTTGCCGCGGTGCTTGAGTGATTTCATCAAAAAAAACGGCCAATAAATTTGCGTAGCGCCCTTCTTCCCATTGAGTATCAAAATCAGCAATAGAAATTCGTTCTAATATTTCTCGTAAAAGAGGTGAAATCGTTAAGATCTCGCTCTCGCTTGGAAAAATATTATGGAATTCATCACTAATATAAACAGAACGATATCCAACAGAGGCATACATTTCGACTCGATGTTCAAGTCTTGGAGGGATCCACGCAATCCTCATGGGAGGTAATACAGAAACACGAGAAGCTAAAGTAATCCGCATACACCCTGACTGCGTAAATAATAACTGCCCTCTATCATGAGAATGAAACCCTGAGTCGTGTTTTCCCATTTCTGCCGCAATACCAACGACTGATGCAAGATGCTCTTCTGGCACAAAGTGGTCGTATTGATTAAGCCAAGCCATCACTTGTCCTATTTGAAAAATAATATGTCTTTATATTTATAACAAGACATTCATTATCTCTGTATTCTGCTCATCAAGATTTAAGGATGTAGGATAAAAAGATGAACAAAAAACTCTCTTTATGGTTAGCAATTGCGTTAATGATGTTTCCACAAATTGCAGAAACCATTTATAGCCCAGCACTTACTGATATTGCAAACGGCTTTCATGTCAGTGCAAACAAAGCTGGGCAAACACTTTCGCTCTATTTCTTTGCGTTTGCATTGGGCGTCATTATATGGGGTCGATTATGTGATGTCATTGGTCGTCGTCCGACAATGTTAGCTGGATTGCTTATTTATGCTGTTGCTTGTCTTGGCGTTTTTATGACACAAGATTTTTCAGTATTACTTGGATTGCGAATGCTTTCCGCTTTTGGTGCTGCGGTAGGCTCAGTAGGCACACAAACCATTATGCGTGACGTATATAGTGGCGATGAGCTGGCTAAAGTTTTCTCAGTGATGGGAGCAGTCATCGCCCTAAGCCCAGCAATAGGTATGTTAAGTGGTTCATTGTTAGTCAGCTATGCTGGTTACCAAGGTGTGTTTAGTGGTCTTGCCCTCCTTGCTGTTATTTTACTGTTATGGAGTACTTTTGCTTTACCTGAAAGTCGCCCTGAAACAATAAAAACAGCACCATTAGGAGAAACTGCAATAAAAATGCTCAAGGATAAGCAGATTGCTAAAACAGTATTATTAATTGCCTTTTTTAATATTAGCCTTTTTGCCTATTATCAGTTAGCACCTTTTATGTTTGATAAACAAGGTTATAGTGCAAATACCTTTGGTTATAGCGGCATTGTATTAGCAATAGGTGTCGGTGTTGGCTCTTATATTAATAAAGCTCTATTAAACCATCATTGGCAATGTGGAAAACTAGTTTTACTTGCGAGTTTTATTGCATTAGTTAGTGCCGTGAGTGTTTATTTATTACGTAACCACATTAGCTTTATTATTCCAATGATGACGAGTGTTGTTGCTTATGGCATTGCTATTCCAAATATCTTAGCCACAGCATTAGCACAATATAAAGATCGTTTAGGTACTGCGGGTGCATTATTAGGCTTGTTCTACTATTTGTTAATTGGTGGTGGGCTTGCACTTGCAGGATGGGGACAAAGCTTAGCAATCACTTTACTGATTTGTAGTCTAGGATCATTGCTACTCTCTTTTTCTCGTCAAACGACAAAATAATAAATATAAAAGAGCTCATTATATTTAATGTGAGCTCTTTTTATTTTGCCCTTTTTTCTGCTAATTTTTAATCTATTTACCTAGGTGTTAATACTTGTTTCATTCAACAGACAATTCTTAATCTTTTTAAAATCCACAAAAAATGCCTTTATTATCATTTCTTCATTTTCAGCACTTTTTCCTGATATAGCGTTTTATATATTGCAGAATTGAATATTAATAAAGCGAGGTTAGCTTTTTTAGCTTTTACATCTATAAATTTAACAAATGGTACATATTGATTTTATTTTACCTAGTGATAATCAAATTGTTCGTTTCGCTATTTCATGGTAAAAAAAACTGTTTATCCATACATAGCTTAAGGAACTGGCGTGATAAAAAAAATCTTAGATATTTTCCCTATTTTTGGGAAAAAAGACGTCGATATTACTGAGAAATATCTTCAAGAATCACTGGTATTACTTGCAATATTTGATGAGAGTTTGCCTAAACGTGCATTAGATTATGTACTTACAGGCAAAAATCCTGAAATTCTTTTTGAATTAAATAAACTGGATGCTGCAAAAGCAGCTGTTTATTTTCATCGTGCAGGAACATTAGAATGGTGGTATGCCAGTAATATTGATACAGGAAAGTATAGTAAAGTTATCACCCAAGGCCTTAATGCCCGTCATAAGCTCTACTCAAAGGTTGGCGAAAGCTTTTCTTTAGAACAAGTAGCCCGTTATGCAAAAGTCATTGCAGCTGCATGTCAGGATATCAATATCAAAGTGACAACAACTGAAGTGCCAACTTGGGTTATTTACCTATTAGTTGATGCGTTTTACACCACTTATGATAATGCACGTAATCTTAATTTAGAACATCGTAAACATTGGAGTATGGAATTTATCGCTAATATGGTCGAAGCAGAGGCCAATATTCCAGGCGAAAATGCATTATTCGCAGTATTCGATAGAAAAGATATCTCTGAATATTATGCTTCTAATCTTAAGCGTATTTATGAACTTCATGATTTAAAAGATTATCTACTTTCACATCAAGAATTTATTAGAACGGAATTGATTGACAAACTGTCAGCAAATGGTTTAGTTGAGCTAATTAACCATCTAAATAAAAATACGATATTACGCGATACTTTTGCAGATATTATTGTTTTACTTGCCACCAGCAGTTTAAAAACAGTGAAAAAAGCCGCAGAACCTATTTTGAATACCTTACCGGCTGAAATTGTAAAAGAAAATTTAACCCATGTTTTAATGAATGGTACACCAAAACAACGTACACAAGCGGCTGATTTATTTGCTCGCCAAGGTGAAAACCGTGATGTACTTGAAGAAGCGTTAAAACATGAAACCTCAAAAGCGGTCATCAAGAGCATTGAAAGTGCTCTACAACGTTTTAGCGTTGCTGATAACGCAAACACCGTTGATGCCATCGAAGCACCTGATTTTACACCATTAGAAGATACACCATTACCCGATAGTACCCGCGATATTATGGTCAATAACTTCAATGAGATGTTAGCTAAAGCGAAAGAAAATGCTGAACGCGAAATTGAAGAAAATAAAACTTCGAAACACTCTTATAATTGGGCACAGCGTCATTATAAAGATTTATCTAAGATTGATGAAAAACAATGTCGTGCATTAGTTGATAAGCTCAACAGTGGGCAAGGTACTATTCAGTCGAATGAAATCCAAATTATTAAACACAAAAATCGTATTCCTAATTTGCCAGAATACACATTCTTCCATGCTGTGCGTGTGATAACCAACAACCGCCAACATGCTGATCACTTTTCCTCTCACTACTTTAATGGTGATATTCCAGAGCGTTTATTTAGTGATATTGAATTACGACAAGTTGAAAATGTATTAGAAAGATGTAGCTTCAAACGCGCAGCCCGTGTCACAGCGGCACTATGCTTAGAATCTTATCAAGATGGCTTACGCCGTTTTCGTAAACCAGAACAAGTTTGGCCTTTCTTCTCTCAACATACTGATTATATCGCAGAAGCGCTAAACTTAATGCCAAACCAAAGCGAACATCGCTATCGCCAATTTGAGATTTCACAAGGTATTGAAGTATTAGGACGTTTCCCAACAATTCCTGCACAATTTGTTCCTCGCATCATGGAATTGGCATTAGGTGAAAATAAAACACACCGAGTTTCTGCACAAAAATTATTAGAAACACTGCCTAATATTCATTTAAGTGCACAAGAAGGATTAACCTCTAGTAAACAAGAGATCCGTGTTACAGCCATTGAATGGTTAGCTCGCTTAAATAATCCGGACTCCTTACCTGCGCTTAATGCCTTATTGAAAAAAGAGAAACGTGAAGTAGTACGAGCTTCTTTACTCACTGCATTAGAGCAATTAGGTGAAGATATTTCGAGCTACTTATCGCCAAAAACGTTATTAGCAGAAGCTGAAAAAGGCCTTAAAGCCAAAGCACCTGCAAGCCTTGCTTGGTTTAATTTTGAGGCAATTCCTGCATTAACATGGGAAAACAAGAAAGCAGTTGATCCGGCGATTATTCGTTGGTGGATTATTCTGGCAGTGAAATTAAAAATGCCAGGAGGAAACGCGTTATTACAACGTTATATCGGTCTGCTCTCTACTGATAGCCAACATAAACTTTCAAGCTTTATTCTGCATACCTTTGTTGCTCAGGATATTAAAGGTCCGTCACTTGAAGAAGCGATGGTCGAAGCACAACGTGAAGCGCCAGGGCGTTTAAGCAATTATCAAAACTGGGCTAAACGTTATCCTGAATATTACGCTAAATATGAAAACTACACGTTAGAACAAGTGATTGAAGAGATTAAAAACGAGGTGTTACGTCGTTATTTAGGCTCTGCAATCAGCGATAAAGGTATGTTAGCGCTTATCTGCGGTATTGAAGGTCATGTTGCAGTATCTGTATTACGTAACTATATGCGTGATCACTATCAGCGCCGAGCTCAAATTGAAGCCATGATTGACGCTGTAGCATCAAGCAATGATCCAATTATTATTCAGCTTCTTCTTTCATTATCACGCCGTTATCGCACGGCATCTGTTCAGGAAAAAGCCCGGAATTTAGTCACGCAAATCGCGGAGCGTAATGGCTGGAGTGCAGATGAATTAGCAGACAGAACCATTCCGACTGCTGGCTTTGATGATACGGGGACATTAGTGCTGGAATATGGTGAGCGTATCTTTACGGCGAAGATGGATGCAAAACAAAAGCTGGTATTGTTTAATCCGGAAGGTAAAGAAGTTAAAGCCTTACCTGCAGCGCGCAAAAATGATGATGCAGAGCTGATTAAAGAAGCTAAAAAACTTTTCACTTCAAGTAAAAAAGAACTCAAACAAGTTATTGAATTACAAAGTGTGCGTTTATATGAAGCCATGTGTGCTCAACGTCAGTGGTTAAGCGCCGATTGGCAAGAATATATCTTAGCTCACCCAATCATGCATAAACTGATTGAACAACTGGTTTGGCAAGAAGTGAAAGATGGCAAGGTTATCAATACATTCCGCCCTTCTGATGACGGTGCATTGCTTGATCTTGAAGATGATGAAGTGACTTTACAAAACGATTCGTTGATCCAACTTGCTCACGCAGCATTGGTCAATGAAGATGAGCGTAAGGCATGGATCGCTCACTTTAAAGATTACAAAATAAAATTCTTATTCTCTCAAATGGAACATAAGATCCCAGAATTAGATCTGAAACAAACTGAAGTGGAAGATAGAAAAGGTTGGATCACAGACACCTTCACTTTACGCGGTATTTTAACCAAAATGGGTTATCAACGAGGCCCAGCAGAAGATGGGGGCTCCTTCTCTCACTATTACAAATTCTTCTCTAGTTTAAACTATTACGTCAATATCGGTTTCAGTGGTAGTTATGTTCCAGAAGAAAATATTCCAGCTGTCTTATTTGATTTAAGTTTTGAGAAAAATCAGCAAGATTACTGGGGTCGCAATAATGTTGAGCTAAAAAATGTACCACCGATTCTATTAGCAGAAAGCTATGCGGATTATCTAAAAGTCGCTGAAGCTTGCGCAGGATTTGATCCTGAATGGGAAAAGAAAACACCTTGGTAAAAGATAGGGATAATTAGGAAAGAATATGGCTAAAAAAGCACCCGCAGATCAACAAGCAATTAGGAAAAGTGCTGAAGTTCGATTTGCTCAAGAGTTAGAGCGTTTAACAAAAGCTGATGCTAATAATCCTAAACCACAAGGATGGCTTCGCTCTCCCCGTGCTGTACGCCAATTTATTTTAGGTGATGATGCATTAAGCATCACACCTAAGTTTTTCGGCGATGATGCGTTGGTTGATCGTGCAATTGTCACATTATTGGGTAAACAAGGTTTAATGCTGGTTGGTGAACCGGGTACAGCAAAATCGATGCTCTCAGAGCTTTTTGCTGCTGCTATCAGTGGTGATTCAGGATTAACTATCCAAGGAACTGCCGGCACAACAGAAGATCACATTAAATATTCTTGGAACTATGCATTGCTATTAGCAGAAGGCCCAACAGAACGCGCTTTAGTGGGATCACCGCTTTATCAAGGTATGTTACAAGGCAAAATTGTTCGCTTTGAAGAGATAACTCGTTGTCCTCCTGAAATCCAGGATGTGTTAGTTTCCTTGATGTCAGAGAAACAATTGATGATCCCTGAAATGGGGGATGGTGCACGTATTAGTGCAAAACCGGGATTTAACCTCATCGGTACAGCAAACTTACGTGATCGCGGTGTTCATGAAATGTCGGCCGCATTAAAGCGTCGTTTTAACTTTGAAACGGTGAAACCTATACGTGATCCTGCATTTGAAATCAGCCTGATCCAATCACAGCTTGAGAATGAATTAGGCTCTTTAGCCAATGAAATCACTGTACCAGTAGATGTTGTGGAATTACTGGTCACAACATTCCAAGAGTTGCGCTCAGGTAACACGAAAGATGGCGGTAATATCAAAACACCAGATGCAGTTATGTCAACCGCAGAAGCTGTGAATATTGCTTACGCTTGTGCCTTAGAAGCGCATTATTTAGGTGATGGTGTGATGAATGCAGGCGCAATTGCCCGCCAGTTAATCGGTGTTGTATTAAAAGATAATGCTGATGATATCAAACGTATTCGTTATTACATGGACAACGTAGCTAGAGAGAGAGCAAGAAACAGTAAAGAGTGGAAAGCTTTCTTTGAAGCATCAAAAGAGTTCTGGCAATAAAACGCTAAGACTCATGGCTACACATTAAAATACGTTATTTATCTATTAAAGGCAGGGTTAATTCACTCTGCCTTTTCACCCAGAAAAGGGATCGACACGGTGACGCTACCTTCAATACCTTTGCCAGAAAGAATTGACCAAGCACGACTGAAATGGACGTCGTTACAGCAACAATATCTCTATTTTGCCCCTGTACGCCACCATAGCCCTGCTTGTGCTTATGCGGTTTTATCATTAATTGATTCTGTAAAACCTGACTATATTTTAATTGAAGGCCCAGATACCTTTAATTCACTTATTCCTAGCCTAACCGATAAAGATACCCTGCCTCCCGTTGCGATTATGGGTCAAGCTGAGTATTTGCATAATGATGGAAACCAAGAAGAGCGAGAAAAATCACTGCACTCTGCCTATTTTCCATTTTGTGAATATTCGCCTGAATGGCAAGCTTTGCGAGGTGGTTTGCGCATCAATGCTAAAACACGTTTTATTGATTTACCTTGGGCTGCACAAGTTAATAACGAAGAGTATAGCGACTCGCAAAGTCGAAGCTTACAAAAAGAACGTTATTTAGCACATAGCCAGTTTATCGCGCAATTAGCTAAAAAATGCCACTGTCGTGATCATGATGATGTTTGGGAGCATCTTTTTGAATTACGTAGTATTGAAGCCTTAGCTGATTGGCAAACACTTTTTAATGACACCTTTATTTGGTGTGCACTTGCACGTCTTGACTATGAGCCTGAAGTGCTTGAATCTGAAGGCTCTTCACAACGTGAAGCGCATATGCTCGCCCATATTCAAACCATCAAACAGCAAGAACCCAATGCCAAAATTGTAATCGTCACTGGGGGATTCCATACCCTTGCACTAATTGAAGGCCTAGCTAACTCACAATCTCAATCTTTCGCCATTTCTAGCACAAAACAAAAGCAATTCACTAAAATGCAAAAAATGGGTGAAAATGAGCAAGCTTGGCTTATTCGCTACAGTTTTGACAGACTAGATGCACTTAATGGTTATGCTTCTGGTATGCCTTCTCCTGCATTTTATCAACAAGCTTGGCAAAGTTTGATGCAACAACATCATGATAAGTTAGAAAATAATAATGTCGCCAAACAGCCAACCCAAGTTTATCGCAATAAAATGGGGATTGCTTTTCTGAGCTCAGTGGCTCAGGCAATTAGAGAAAAACAATTTGATAATCCACCGAGTTATTTAGCTGTAAAACTCGCAGCCGAACAGAGTTTACGTCTCGCTTTATTAAGAGATCACGCTGGTACAGGTCGCTATGACTTGCTCGATGGTTTACAAAGTGCCTTTATTAAAGGCAGCTTAGATGATAGCCAAAGTGAATTATGGGCTGAAATCAAAACCTGTTTCTCAGGTTATCTCTTAGGTAAAATCCCATTAGGTACGGCAACGCCTCCTTTAGTTAATGAAACCTATGAACGAGCTAGAGCTTTTCGTTTCAAACTTGATGATACTTTAGCAAAAACAACTAAATGCGATGTTTATCGTAACCCGCAGCATCGCTTAAGAAGTCGTTTTTTACATTTATTGGCTTTCTTGGAGATCCATTTTGCACACCGTGTAAATGGTCCTGATTTTCTTTCTGGCCATCAATTAGATCTGTTATTTGAAGAGTGGCAATACGCTTGGACACCTAATGTAGAAGGTGAACTGATTTCATTATCAGAGAAAGGCTCTCAACTTGAAGCTATCGCTCTAAATAAGCTGTTATCAATGGAGAAACAGCTTGAAGAACAAGGGCAAAGTCGTTCGAGCCAGAGTGCAGTTACGTTATTAATCCAAGCAGCACTAATTGGACTCCACCAGCGCATTCCATCACTCTTTAAACTGTTAGATAGCTATATTCAGCAAGATTTTCGTCTTGAGTCACTGACTCAGTGTGGACATAAACTGATCCATTTATGGCGAGGTCGCCAATATCTTGATATTACGGATGAACTTTCACTTGAAAATCGCCTACATCAAGTTATTCCACAAGCTTTCTTTTGTTTAGAACAACTGGCTCAAGGGGATGAGCAACAACAAGAAAACAATTTACAAGCTCTGCTCTCTTTACGTGAATTGATTGAATTTATGCCATCGCTCAATAATCAGCATGATTATAAAAGTGATTTCTATCAGCAACTCAATCGCCTTGATGGTCAATTAGATACAGTGCCTTTATTAAAAGGTGCAGTAGATGCCTTACGTTATTTAGGTTCATATATTGATGAAAATACGTTAGTTACCACGCTAAATACGACCTTTAGCACCGGCAGCTCTCCTGAACATGCCATTGGTTATTTCGTTGGTATGATGCGAACAGCGCCAGAACTAGTTATTCGCCTTCCGTTATTGGTCGATCACTTAAATACTTTGCTACAGCAATGGGATGAAGAACGATTTATTCAGATCTTGCCTGATCTGCGTTTTGCCTTTAGTCAACTTAATCCCAAACAAAATGCAGAGCTTGCACAATATATTGCCAACGATATTGGTTTAGATACGCAAGCGCTATCTTTATGGCAGTCAGAATTTAGTGCTAAACAGATGCTTGAAGCCACTAAACTCAACCAAAAATTACAACAGCGAATAATGGAACAAGGCATGATTTCTTGGTTTGATGCTAAGAAAATAGAGAAAGGAGATACAAATCATGAGTCAGCATAATGACGATGTGCCTGAAGATAAAATAAAGCAAGCAAAACGCTGGCGCCTGATTTTAGGTCAATATGCTGATGATGCTCTTGGGCAAGCGACTTTTAATGCTGATGATTTAAAAGTTGAGCGCACACTCGACTTTCTCTATCGTCGTGAATATCAGCGCCGAGGTCTTCGCCAAGAACGGGGGCGTCATGGATCACTCGATGCATCGCAACTTACTGCGGTAAACTGGCTAAATCAAGCGCGTAAGCTATTCCCTAATAGCACCTTTGAACGTATGCAATCACAAGCTATTGAACGTTATCAAATCAGTAGTTTTCTTAAAGATCCCAATACGTTAAAAGCAATGGAGCCAACAAAAGCGTTAGCGAAAACATTATTAAGTTTACGTGGACGCATGAGTGAAGAAACGCGAGATGCGGTTAAAACGATTATTCGCAAAGTAGTCGATGATATTTTGCGTCAAATTCGCAATAACTTTCGCCAATCATTAACAGGTCGCCGTAATCGTTTTAGACGCTCTTTAGTGCCTAATAGTCGCAACTTTGATTGGCGTGCAACCATCGCTGCAAACTTAAAACATTACGATACTCAAAATCGCCGTTTAGTGATTGAAACTCCTTACTTCAACTCACGAATGCAACAACATTTTCCGTGGGATGTCATACTTTGTGTTGACCAAAGTGCGTCAATGTCTAGCTCAATTATGTATGCGGCTGTTTGTGCCAGCATTTTAGCCTCTTTACCCGCTGTTAATGTCTCTTTAGT
This sequence comes from Proteus terrae subsp. cibarius, assembly GCF_011045835.1. Lineage (NCBI taxonomy): Bacteria > Pseudomonadati > Pseudomonadota > Gammaproteobacteria > Enterobacterales > Morganellaceae > Proteus > Proteus terrae. The sequence continues at coordinate 1,077,847 of NZ_CP047349.1, read as the reverse complement.
GGTTTTTGACACCCAAGTTGTTGATTTATCGCATTTAGCAGACGATCCCGTTGAAGTTTTAATGACCGTACAATTGGGCGGCGGTACTGATATTGCAGGTGCAATGCAATACTGTGAAAGTTTAGTCAAAAACCCTAAACGCACGGTTATTTCACTTATTAGTGACTTTGAAGAAGGTGGCTCATTAAATCGCTTATTAGATTGCACGCAACGCCTTAATAGCCAACAAGTTAAATTATTGGGTCTTGCAGCACTTGATGATGAGGCTCAACCTGTTTATGACTCTGCAATTGCACAAAAGCTTGCAGATAGAGGCATGCAAGTTGCAGCGTTAACACCTGAACATTTCGCACAATGGTTGGCAGAGGTAATGCAATGAGTTGGCAAACTGTTTACTTTCATTACGATGAAGATGCGCTCACTGTATTTGCTAATGCAGGATTATTAAGACGCGCCAAAAAAGATGTTGATAACGAAAAAGTTTCTCTCACTGACGCCAATACAGGGCAGTTTAGTAGCGATGGGCAAAATGTTATTTTACACGAAGCAGGGATCCAACAAGCCAGTTGCGATTGCTCTGCATCAGGTTGTTGCAAACATATTTTAGCTGCTGTTTTATGGCTACAAATAAATAATAGTGCTGATAATTCAAACGACGATAATAGTAATGAAACATCACCAGAAACTGTTGCGGAGCCCATTGAAATAACACCTCTGTTACCTACGCTATTTACGCTTGAGCCGGAAGCTCTAATCAAAAAAGCAGGAAAACCAGCCTGTCGTGTGGCGATTAAATTAGTTGAGCAGTGGGAAACAATAACATTGAATTTAGAAGACACAGGGACACAATTAAAAATTCAACTCCCTGATGTTGATGAGCCTGTTATTTTCTTACAAGGTAGTGGCTACGACGGCATGTTATCACCTTTTTCTGACTCACAGAAAAAAGCATTCCACCTTGCTATTGTGGCTAAAATATTTGAACAACATGCTCAACTATGGAGTTGGCCTGAAGATTTAATCATTTCGCAATCTTCAACGCGCCCTCTCAATAAAGAAGAAACGGCGTTAATCACGACGGTTGAACAATTTATTTATGATTTATTACGCCAAGGGCTATCACATATCAGCTTAAGCAGCGCCACTCAATTGCACTTATTGAATATGTCCGCTCGAGCAGAAGGCTTACCTCGTTTAGCGTCTTATTTACGATCATTAAGCTCTCAAGTCAAACTGTTGGCAGAAAGACATTTCACTATGGATGAAAGTAATGTCTTGCGCTTGCTGGCTCATATTTCAGCCTATCTATTTCAATTATCCAATGCGACGCCAGAACAGTTAAAAACGTTACGAGGGCAACTTCGTCGTCAATATGACGATAAAAAAACCAGCCTCTCTCTTATCCCTGTTGGTGCAAATTGGTGGACAGCACAAAGTGGTGCGTTAGGAGCAACCTTTACCTTTTGGGATAAAGAAGAGAAACAACTCTTACAAGCGACTCAAGCACGCCCAAATCAACTTGATACTCTGTTTAATTGTTATAGTGTTTGGAATAGTTTGTCGTTATGGAAACAAACATCCGATAAATTAATGCGCCGCCCTTTTTTATTACAAGAGCCGCGTATTTCTGATGAAGGAAAACTGGCAACTATTGGCGAAAGCTTTGCACAAAACCAAACGGATTTTCTTGATATTACCGATTATCACAATCTACAAACTGAATTAGGGATCAACAATTGGCAAGAGCTACCAGACTATTTTGCTAATCAACCTGAAGGATTTCTTTCCCCTCTCGTCTTACATATCAAAAGCTATAAGCCATTAATTTGGTATGAAATAGAGCAATGCGTTATTTGGGATGTTTCAGACAATCATGATAATTCAGCCTTCTTACGTCTTTATTGGGAAGGAACAATGCAAAATAATCTAGAAGAATTACGTTATCTCACTAAACGAGAACTAGAGATAGTAGCTGTCACTGTTCAGCCTGTTCGACGTGATTTAAATATGGATTTATTACCAACGACTCTTTGGCTCAAAACGGAAAAAGGCATTGAAATGTTTTATCTCGATTTTGACCAATTTCCACGAAAGAAAAAACAATCAGGATTTATTAGTCGTATTCAAGAATATATGGCTAAGCGTAAGCAACAAACGGCAATGCATCACAGTGAACCAACATTAGCACAAAAGTTCTGTCGCCCTATTTTGTCTGTATTAGAAGCCCAAGCATGTACTGGACGGGAATTACTTTCTGAAATGCAAAAAGAGCAGTTAGAAATAAGCAAGCATACTGCTGACGATTTAGGAATGACATTAATTGCCAACCAATTAGCTCGTTATCTGACATTAACCACACGTGACTCTCAGGCTTTATTACAGTTAATTTGGCTATGCGATAATCTGCAACAATTACAAAGTCCATTACCTATTCAGCTTAATGAGTAATAAATATCCCCCTGCATAGCAGAGGGATTTATATATACAAAAAAAGCTATCTCTCTTTAATTAGAGAGATAGCTTATAAAATAAGAATGAATAGGCTTATGCTGGATTATCAATATCAACAAATGTCACATCGAAGTGATGTGTTTGAGCAAGCCATTCACCTAATGCTTTAATACCATAACGCTCTGTCGCATGGTGTCCAGCTGCAAAAAAATGAACACCCATTTCTCTTGCGATATGAATAGTCTGTTCCGATATTTCACCTGTTACAAAAGCATCTACACCCTGCTCAGCTGCATCTTGAATAAAGCCCTGTCCGCCCCCCGTACACCAAGCAATATTACGAATAGTTTCAGGAGCATTATCACCACAATGCAATACATTGCGTTGTAACGCTTTTTCTAAACGTTCTTTTAATTCAGTAGGCGTTAAAGGTAAATCAAACACACCTTTAGGTACTAACGGTAATATTTCACCTTCAACTTTAACGCCCATTTTTAACGCTAATTGAGCATTGTTGCCTAAAATTGGGTGAGCATCTAACGGCAGGTGATAACCAAAAAGATTAATGTCATTACAAAGTAATGTCTTTAAGCGGTTGCGCTTCATTGAACGAATAACAACGGGCTCATTTTTCCAAAAGTAACCGTGGTGTACTAAAATTGCATCAGCGTTTAATCGCACAGCTTCATCAAGTAATGCTTGGCTTGCAGTCACACCCGTTACTATTTTTTGAATATGAGGGCGTCCTTCGACTTGAAGTCCATTAGGCGCATAATCTTGAAAGTTCTCAATACTTAACTTCTCATTAATCACTAATTCCAGATCAGTATTCTTCATTTCATTTATTTCCCTGTTATCACGAATGCCACTATTTATATAACAATAAAATAAATAGCAATAGATTAATGGCATTCGTTTATATGACTCATTATTGTTTATTGTAACGTAAAAATTGAAGATTATTTGAGGATAAGAAAAAACAAGAAGGTCGCATCAGAAAAGTGCTTAAAAAGGGATAAAAATAACGCCTACTTTTGCAGGCGTTATCTTAATATTCTGTTATTTGTGACTATTTAGCGCCACTTCCGATTTTGCCAGCCAAACTGGTTTATCACTTGTTTTAGACCATACACGGTGTATATAGCTATAAAATTGTGCGCGTTTAGGATGGAAAATCATAACAGGAAATGCCACAACACCTAGCGCAACAGCACCAGTACGACGGGCTAAAACATGTTTTTTTGTATATTCGTTATAAGCTGGCATAGTGCTCTCCTGTATAGAGATTAATTTGATAACTGAAATTTTACCTCATTTGATGAAATTTTACTACTGATCAGACCACTCAATTCGTGCGAAAAATCACCTTTATTTTGCTTGATATGTAATTAAATTTCAGAATAGAAACAAAAGCGAAACACAAATAACACAATCGTTAACAAAATTAGATCAGTATTTTTACCTAATGAAAGTTGTAGTAAATAATTTCGAAGATAAATTATCAAAAAAGAAAAAAATCAAATAAGTGAAGAGAGGTAGGATATTCAAGATGCGGGTTTTAGTATTAATAACATACATCTACTGCGAAATAATATACAACCGAATAATACATTTAGCAGTGAGTAATGAAAGACTTATTCAGGGAAATCAAGAAAATCAACGTCCATTGAATGATGGATAAGGCGAGCGATAAATAAGGTATCATTTTTTGGTAGATAATAAATTGAGTGTTTTTTAAACTCAAATCGTCTCATACCATCACACACCCAATTGCACTCTCGCCCAATCCAAAGTGCTCGAGCAAGTAGCTCAAATGCCTGTTTTAACTCATTATGATATTTTTTTGCCTGAGTTACACCAAATTGCTGAATGGTATAACGTGCAATTTGATAAATATCTTCTTCTGCTAATTTAGAGAGTTTATACATTTAAGTCCTTTTCAGCTTTTGCAAAAATATCATCCATGTTGTTTTCACTTTCTGGTGAATTCACACCATCTAGTACCATTTTTCGAACTATTTGGATCCGTTCTTCTCTGATTTCCATCATACGTAAAGCATCTCTGATTACCTCGGAGGTATTTCCATAACGTCCTGAATTAATCATTTCACCAACAAAACCATTAAAATGTTCACCCAAAGTTACGCTAGTTACTCGTGCCATAAATCCTTCCTATATTGTATTACTTAGTAATACAACGGTAGCAATAAATTTATTAATTTGCCAGCTAATACCATAAAAAAACACCCCAATATTGAAAACCAATTTTGGGGTGTCATCGGCAAATAGAGAATTTTATAGCTTAAAATACTCTGAACTTATTTCTTAACTGCTTTACCTTTACCACGTAGGGTTTCGGTTAATCCTTTCAGGAAGTATCTTACAAGCTGATCGCCACAGTTACGGTAGTTTTTATGTCCTGGTTTACGAAATACAGCGCTTAATTCAGGCTTAGAAACACGGAAATCCGCCAGCTCATAAATCTTTAGAATATCCACATCTTTTAATTCAAAAGCGACACGCAGTTTTTTTAGAATAATGTTATTTGTAATACGCTTTTCAACTTCAGGTGCTGGGAAGTTTTCATCTTTTCCACGACGATAAAAAATTAGACCATTTAAAAAATGTCCCATTGCATTGTCGTCACATTCGACAAACTCAGGTTCATCATCTTTTTTCAGCCAGCTATTTACTAACTCTTTTGTAACTGTGAAATCAGCCAATTTCATGATTTCAACAACATGTGCATCACTTAGGTCCAGCATGTAACGTACACTTCGTAAAACAAAATTATTTTGCATTGTATTGATTATCCACTCTATTTTTAATTCTAAATCAACCTCAATGATGGATATCAATGCTGTGATCTAAAAATATTCAATAATTAAAAAAATACACTCTACCTTTGGGGAGAGTGTATTCTATATAAATAGTTTATAGCACTAACTTATTTGTTAGCAAAAACATTATTTACTATTTCAATCGCTTCTTTTTCAATTAACTCACGATGCTCAGGGCCTCGGAAGCTTTCACAGTAAATCTTATATGCTTCTTCAGTACCAGAAGGACGAGCAGCAAACCAACCGTAATCAGTCATCACTTTTAAGCCACCAATAGATGCGCCATTACCTGATGCATGTGTTAAACGTGCAGTAATCGGATCGCCTGCTAATGTGCTTGCAGTCACCATTTCAGGTGATAAGCGTGACAACAGCGCTTTTTGTTCATGAGTTGCTGATGCTTGAATACGGTTATAGCTAGGTGAACCAAAGCGTTGTGCTAATTCATTATAATGCTCTTGCGGATCTTTACCTGTTACCGCTTTCATTTCAGCAGCTAACAGACATAAAATGATGCCGTCTTTATCGGTTGACCATGGTTTGCCATTAAAGCGTAAGAAAGATGCACCTGCACTTTCCTCACCACCAAAGCCAAACTCACCACTAAATAAACCTTGAACAAACCATTTAAAGCCAACTGGTACTTCTACTAGTTCACGACCTAAATCAGCCACAACACGGTCAATCATTGCACTTGAAACCAGTGTTTTACCCACTTTTACATCTTTAGCCCATTGTGGACGATGACGGAAAAGATAGTTAATTGCAGCCGCTAAGTAGTGATTAGGATTCATTAAACCAGAAGGAGTCACAATACCATGACGATCGTAATCAGGATCGTTAGCAAAAGCTAAATCGAATTTATCACGCAATTGTAATAGACCTTCCATTGCCCAAGGTGATGAACAGTCCATACGAATAACGCCATCATGATCCAAGGTCATAAAACGGAAGGTCTGATCAACTTGATCATTAACTAATTCAAGATCAAGGCCATAATACTCACCGATGCATTTCCAGTATTCGATACCAGAGCCACCTAATGGATCAACACCCAATTTTAAACCTGCTTTCTTAATTGCTTCCATATCAACAACGTCACCTAACGCTTTGACATAAGGCATAATTAAGTCTTGAGCTTGAATATAACCACTTGCTAATGCTTCATCATAAGAAAGATGTTTGATGCCCGCTAAATTATTCTCAAGTAGTTCATTGGCACGTTTCTCAATAACTGAAGTTAAATCTGTATCAGCAGGTCCACCATTTGATGGATTATATTTAATACCACCATCTTCAGGTGGATTATGAGATGGAGTGATCACGATACCATCAGCAATATCTTGATGTGCTTCGTTATATGTCAAAATAGAAAAAGAGACCGCAGGTGTTGGTGTATAGCCATTATTTTCTTGAATAATCACTTTAACTTTATTGGCAGCAAGCACTTCTAAAACAGAAATAAATGCAGGCTCTGACAGTCCATGGGTATCTTTACCCACGTAACATGGCCCTGTTACTCCATTTTTAGCACGTACTTCAGCAATAGCTTGTGCAATCGCCAAAATATGTGCTTCATTGAAGCTATGGCGATTTGCACTTCCGCGATGACCAGATGTACCAAATTTCACACGATGAGCGTTATTGCTAGCTTGTGGTTTAAGTGAATAATATTGAGACGTTAATTGCGCCACATTAATCAGATCACTTTGACGAGTATGCTGCCCTGCTCTTGGATGAATTGCCACAAATCTTCTCCTATTTGACATCACAATCACGCTTTAAACAAAAGCCTTTGCAATGCATCAATTAACAATAGTGGTTAGATAGTTCCACACACCTTATCAATCTCATTTGCAGGAAATTGCATATCCTGCATGATGCTTTGTACCATCGTTCTTTTACGCTCTGTGTTCGAGTTAGTGATAACCCAAAACGGCGTGCCTGAAATATGGCGCGGTTTTGTATGACGTCCACTATCGAGTAGTGTTTGTTCATCACCAGCAAAATAGATACGTGTTCGTCCATGTACTGTTTCAGCAGATTGAGTAAAAGTAGCGCTATCTAGGCTATATAACGTAGAAAGGATCTGTAAAAAGCGATCAACTGATTTTGTTTTTTCTGCATAACTGTCAGATAACAGCAGTTCTCGCATTTCACGGATCGGATTTTTTGCTGGTGTAATCGATTTAGGTTCAGCTTCCTGTTTAATCACAGGAGTTTGTACTGACTCAGTGACAACGACTGGTTGTGCGGGCTGTTTGGCATCGAGCTTCAGTAGACGCCTTAAAATATCTGAAGCGCTTTCACCGATATGTCTAGTTTCGCTAGCAATATAGCGGTAAAGTTCGTCATCAATTTCTATCTTTTTCATTGCTACCCAGTACTGTTTTCAAAAAAAAGTAATTAGGATTATAAGATATAATCTTTAAAAACAAAATAGGTAAAATTTCAATAACTTAAAGAGGATTTATTCAAGATCCTACCGTTTTAAAGGCTAAGCTCGGTATTTATCCTATTGTTTATCTCGGTATCATCTTCTATTCTTTGAACTTATTCGCACAAAGTCAGCTTTAAATTCCGCTATATCACACCACCCAGCCCCCAAATAATATAAAATTCTAATTATTTATTTTTGAGCAATGTCAAGATTTCAACTTTTTAAACAAATTTGGAATATATATCTAGATAATGGTGTTTTTATGGTTTTTTATAAATTTCCCTTATCAATTATTTCTGAACTTCATCACTCTTTCATATTATTACGATAAGTTGGCTTAGCACCTTGTGCATGTCATCATATAAGAAAATCGCAATTATTTTGGTCATTAATATGAAACTCAATACATTATTAAATTATCAATTACACCAACCTGAAACGACACCTGCATCCAATTTACCTATCGTCTTGATCCACGGCCTTTTTGGTGATCTGAATAATTTAGGCGTTTTAGGTCGCGCACTTCGCCAAGATAATACCGTGATACAAATCGATGTGCGTAATCATGGGCATTCTCCTCACTGTGAAAGTATGAATTATCAAGATATGGCGCAAGATGTGCTCACATTACTTGATAGTTTAAATGTCTCAAAAGCCATTATTATTGGTCACTCAATGGGAGGCAAAATTGCGATGGCGATGACAGCATTAGCCCCAGAGCGAATCGCCAATATTGTTGTGATTGATATGTCACCTATTGCTTATAACGTTCGTCGCCATGATAAAATTTTTGCTGCACTTGAAGCCGTAACAAAAGCTCAAGTTACACGCCGTCAAGATGCGGTGGAAATCATGCGTCCTTTTATTGAAGAAGAAGGTGTGATCCAATTTTTACTAAAATCATTCAAAAATGGTGAGTGGTTATTTAATTTACCTGCAATAAAAAATGCCTATTCAGACATTATTGGCTGGCAAGAAGTGCCTGCTTGGCATCATCCTGTATTATTTATTCGAGGCGGTTTATCACCTTATATCTTAGATGAATATCGTGAAAATATAGCTCGCCAATTTCCTCTCGCGACCGCTTTTGTTGTTGCAAACACTGGGCATTGGGTTCATTCAGAAAAACCAGATACCGTTATTAAGGCAATTCGTCGTTTTTTAGAGAAAGCTTAGTTAAGAAACTTAACGACTTAAAATAATGCCACTGAAAAAATGATAATTTAGTAGAATGTATAATTATTGTACTTAAAAACAGTGTCTGTTGATAAAAAGACCAAATCACAATAGGTTAAAGTCAGGAAGCAGTGGCGAGACATCACTATGTGGGGTATTATTGGGCGTTTCGCAATTAGTCATTGGTATACGCCCTTTCACAGCAAAATTTATGGCAAAAGAACAAACTGATCGCACCACACTGGATTTGTTCGCAAATGAACGCAGACCTGGGCGACCTAAAACAAACCCGCTTTCTCGGGATGAACAGCTTAGAATTAATAAACGCAATCAATTAAGACGTGACAGAGTTAATGGTTTACGTCGAGTTGAGTTAAAATTAAATGAAGATGCTGTAAATGCTCTCAATGAGTTGGCGACAGAAAGAAACGTCAGTCGTAGTGAGCTTATTGAAGAAATATTACTAGAGCAATTGGCGCAAAATCACGCCTTAAAAATGCATCAAAACAAGAATAGCTAGCAGATAAACCACACAAATTCGACAGAATTAGCCTGCTATTTTCGTCAAAATACATTTTTAGTTTTCTATTATGAAAACACAATGCTTATCTTTCACTAGTAATTGTTCAAACACAGACAAATATACTCTAAATATTTTGAAGTGTAGCTAGGTGGCAAGTGAATGAGTCATTAGAAACATACAAGCAGTATGTGACTTGTGAAAATATACGTAGTCAATAACGCTACAATTTGAAATATAACGAATTTAGAATAAAAGAGGTTATCTCACTTTATGGCAATCATAGGAATATTCTTCGGCAGTGATACTGGCAACACTGAAAATATTGCCAAAATGCTTCAAGAAAGACTGGGCGCTGATAATGCTGAAGTTCATGATATTGCAAAATCCAGTCAAGAAGACATCGAAGCGTTCGATATTCTGTTACTAGGTATTCCTACTTGGTATTATGGTGAAGCACAATGTGATTGGGATGATTTTTTCCCAACACTAGAAGATATTGATTTCAATGGTAAGCTTGTTGCACTCTTTGGTTGTGGTGACCAAGAAGATTACGCAGAATATTTCTGTGATGCAATGGGTACTATCCGCGATATTATTGAGCCTCGTGGTGCTGTTATCGTAGGTCATTGGCCAACAGAAGGTTATCATTTCGAAGCCTCTAAAGGGCTCGCAGATGATAATCACTTTATCGGTCTTGCGATTGATGAAGATCGTCAACCAGAATTAACCGAAGAGCGTGTTGATGCTTGGGTTGCTCAAATCAAAGAAGAAATGAGCCTAGACGAAATTCTGGGATAAAAGAAATACTCAATATTGAGAATGATAATTATTCAATGGTGTGCTAAGATAGTGTGATAGGTGGGGTGTTTATTTTTAAATATCATGCCTATAATCAATGAGGTTATTTATTCACCCGAGTATTAACGAATAAAACCTATTTGTGAGCACAAAAATTAAATTCACCATTAGCAACAGGATTAAATCCGCATGACCGACAATAATAAAGCGTTAAAAAATGCTGGGTTAAAAGTTACACTTCCTCGCTTAAAGATCTTGGAAGTGCTCCAGGATCCTGAGTGCCATCATGTCAGTGCTGAAGATCTCTACAAAAAACTCATCGATATCGGTGAAGAGATTGGTCTGGCAACAGTGTATCGCGTCTTAAACCAATTTGATGATGCTGGTATTGTTACCCGACATAATTTTGAAGGTGGTAAATCAGTATTTGAATTAACTCAGCAACACCATCATGACCATTTAATTTGTCTTGATTGTGGCAAAGTTATCGAGTTTACAGACGATGCTATTGAATTACGCCAAAGAAACATCGCTGAACGTCATGGTATCAAGCTTTCCAATCATAGCCTTTATTTATATGGCCACTGCGCTGAAGGCAATTGTAAAGAAGATAGCCACGCACATGATGAGAAATAATTCATTCTGGATAATCTCTCAGTAAAAAAAAGGAACTGTCTACAGTTCCTTTTTTATTGCCTAAAATCCGAGGATAACTCTACTTAGTCACACTGATACTGTGTTTAATATGTTTTAAATGAACCACAATAGTAAATGTAACAATAACTAATAGTGACCAAGAGCCCCATTTGCCTGCATGTACAGCAGACCAAGCACCAATTTGGTTAGGATATTGCCAAACACCAAAAAATGTTCCGAAATTCTCAGCAAGCCAAATAAAGAAACCTATCAGAACAAAAGCAAGTAATAAGGGCATTTTTCGCTCTGTATCATAAGGTGTAAAATAAACCACACTACGAGCATAAAGACCTAAAATAAAGGCGGTTAAGTACCAACGATAATCACCAATAAAATGGTGAGAAAAGAAATTGATATAAATTGCAAGAGCAACTAATGTTGCCAGCCAATAAGGCGGATAATGTTCAATTCGCACTTTTAAAAAACGCCATGCTTGAATTAAATAGCTTCCTACCGCGGAATACATAAATCCAGTAAATAAAGGAACTTCCCACAATTTCGTGTAAGCAAAATCAGGGTATTTCCATGAACCAATCGCTGCTGATGTTTTAAATAATTCCATCACAAAACCAACAATATGGAAAAAACAGATCGCTTTTAATTCATCCCATGTCTCTAACTTTCCCCACACCATCCATAATTGAAAAGCGATAGCAAGAATAAGAAGCACATCATAACGGGGTATACCAAAGACACCTTTACTTGGTGTAGCAAATAAAATAAAAAAGAAAAAACCGGCAAATAAACAAGAACGCGCCTCTTTGACACCAAAAAAAAGAAATTCAACAATAAATCGTTTTATACCTTTAAAGGGCTTCAATGGTGGTTCTAATAAAAAATCGTCCAATCGCTTTAACATGCTTCTTCCTGAAAATTTGCATTATTAAACAGCATGCAATGCAGAATAATAAATAAGGTGAGGTAAGATAAAATGAATGGCAAGAAATTTGCCATAGAATAAAAAAACCTACAAGGATGAAAAGGACGAAAAAGAAAGGAATGAAAAAATAAAGGTATTTACCCCCCACTACGATACCCACTCTGACTGCCTTTACTTAGGGTAAATACCTTACGCAACTTCTGCGAAATAACTAAAACACAGGAGATAAACATAACCCACTCACATTTATCTCAGACGACATGACATGACGACTTTACTTCATTACTTTTACTACATACTGCGATTTTAAAACGACTCTTTACTGCTTTTACTCTTTTACTTCTACTTTTCTACTTCTTACTGCTGCTGATAATTTCACTTTATTAACAAGGCTTATTTATAAAGCTCTTTTTAATTACTACATCCCTACCTTTCTACTACTTATTTTTACTTATCGTAATCGTATTTAGCTTTTTTAGTTTTATTCAGGATAAAGTGCAATTAATACACTTTATCCTTATGATGATATTAGAAAATAGTGAATGGCATAATCACGTTAAACTTAACGTCTTTTTCATCTTGGAAAATATTACCAAAACCACCTTCATAACTTGGAATATCAGAGTGGTTATCATAACGGGTATAGTGAAGTTTAAAGAGAGTGCCTTTAGCGCGCCCTTCTTGAACTGTATACATAATATCCGCATTCCATGCACTTTCTCTGATACGCTGACCTTGGTCATAAATGGCTTTACCACTTGGCTTAGCATCCCATGCGTAAACATAAGAAGTACCTACCGCCCAGCCTGACAGATCCCAGTTTTTCAGATCATACATAACGCCAGCATAAAGTGCTTTTTCACCATTGGCGTTAAAGTCAGAACGGCCATCCCACCAGACATCAAGACGACCATTAGAGGTTGCCCAGCCCGGGGTCATGCGTTGTAAGAAATAACCTTGATTACCTTCAGCTTTAACCCATGTTCCTTCTACTTTGAAGTCAAATACATTGTAGGTATAACCAAAAGTCAGTGCTTGTAACCATGCCAGCCCATCATAAACGTCATTAACACCTCCACCGGTAACTTTATCTTTAGCACCGTAGAATTGGTAAGACGTTCTTAATGCATTGTCAGCAATTGGAAAATCATAAGAAACTTTACCAAAATACTGATCGATATAACCATCGGCCTGACCAAATGCAGCTTCTAATACTAGGCTGTTTTTAAAATCATATTTGGCGCCGAAAGAGTGAAGATAGCTGATATTCGTTTCTAGATCAGCTTTACGGAAATTGTACATATTCCGATACCATGGTGCTTTGTATTCATCGGTCCACATATAGGAGAAAGACAATTCACCACTTTTATCGAAATCAAAGACAGCACCCGCTTCAGCTCCACGGTAAGTTCCCGGTAAGAAGCTCCAATGTGGACGCAATAAGCTTTGGCCTTTAGGTTGAATATATCCACCTTGAGCCCAGAAGTTGCCTAATTTGAATTTCGCAGCCGCTTTATAAACGCTCATGCCGCTGCGATCGCCAGTCCATTTTTCATCCCAGCGACTTTTTGCATCACTAAAACCGATTTCGTTAGGTGCCGCTGGGCCACTGTTATTCAATTCAGCCGCACCAAAGGCAGCTAAATCAATACCAATAAAATTACCGAGGTAACCTGATGAGAAATCTAGATTAGCGTTGAAAGTAGAATGGTGTAAGTTAGCTTTGTATTTGCCGTAATCAGGGCTATTTGGTGTTAACTCTTTTCTATCACGGTCACGTTGCCAATAAAAAAGACCGCCTGTTAAGGTTGAGTCATCAATAAACCCTTCAGCATGAGACATTTTTGCAGGTAGTGCAGTTACAAGCAATGCGCCCATAACGGCAAGTGCCACCCTGCCTGGTTTAGCATGTTGCATAACCATAGCATTGTTTCCTCTTTGACTTTGACTAAAAAAGAAATAAGCACAATGCCTATTTCCAAATATAAAACCCCAAATGGGGAAAAAACCTAAATTAGGTTAAAAACAGCATATTTTTCGCGACGCGAATTATCAACCTAAAAAAAAGAATTTTTATCAAAATATGACAAAGGACACATAACTAAATGATCGTTTCATTTTCTTGCTTTTATAAGGATTAATTAAAAATAAATATAATACTTTGATTTTATTGCATTTTACAAACCAATCTTTAAACGATATAAGATTTCGTTTTTATAAAAAGGAATAATAAGTAGTATTTATAAATAATCTTTTTTAACGATGTAAAATATGAGGTGTGAATCACACTTTTCTTATTACAGCTTTATTTAGCGTGATGATCTGAAAAAACAAAAGAATAAAGCGATAGTGAATAAACTATTTCAAACGAAACAAATAGAAATTTATCACCTAAAAAAAGAAAAAATAAGAGATTAATTAAATTATGAATAGTAAATATTTAATATCAATAGATGAAAAATGAAGAGAAATAAGCTGTAAAACTGATAAAAAAATGCTCGATAAGCAATTACCGAGCATTTTATTCATTAAGATACTAATGTGACTTAAAGTACGTCAGATTAACCTTGTTGAGAAATCTTCGCCCAAGTGTCACGTAAGCCCACAGTACGGTTAAACACAAGTTTATCCGCTGTTGAAAGCTTATCAGCACAGAAGTAGCCTTCACGCTCAAATTGATACGCTTTCTCGATAGCTGCATCTTTTAAGCTACGTTCAACAAAACCTTCACGAATAACTAATGATTCAGGGTTAATTGTTGATAAGAAATCATCTTCTGCCGCTGGGTTTGGTACGCTAAACAGGCGGTCATAAAGACGGATTTCAGCAGGAATAGCATGTGGAATACTTACCCAGTGAATAACGCCTTTTACTTTACGTCCATCAGCAGGATCTTTATTTAGAGTCTCTGCATCATAGGTACAATAAATGGTCGTAATTTCGCCTTTTTCGTCTTTTTCAACACGTTCCGCTTTAATAACATAAGCATTACGTAAACGTACTTCTTTACCTAGCACCAGGCGTTTATATTGACGGTTTGCTTCTTCTTTGAAGTCAGCGCGATCAATATAGATCTCACGGCTAAATGGCACTTCACGCGTTCCCATTTCTGGTTTATTCGGGTGATTTGGCGCAATAAGAATTTCTTCACCTTCTGGCATATTTTCAATCACTAAACGAACAGGATCGATAACTGCCATTGCGCGTGGTGCATTTTCGTTTAAGTCATCACGAATACAAGATTCCAGGGCTGCCATTTCGACGTTATTTTCTTGTTTCGTCACACCAATACGTAGACAAAATTCACGGATAGATTCTGCGGTATAACCACGGCGACGTAAGCCTGAAATTGTTGGCATACGAGGATCATCCCAACCATTCACAATATTTTCTGTCACAAGCTGATTCAGCTTACGTTTTGACATCACAGTGTATTCAAGATTAAGACGTGAGAATTCATATTGACGAGGATGACAAGGGATAGTGATATTATCCAGAACCCAATCATATAAACGGCGGTTATCTTGGAATTCTAAAGTACATAAAGAATGTGTGATATTTTCCAGTGCATCAGAGATACAGTGGGTAAAATCATACATTGGATAAATGCACCATTTATTTCCAGTTTGGTGGTGTTCAGCAAATTTAATACGATAAAGCACAGGATCACGCATAACAATAAATGGTGATGCCATATCAATTTTCGCACGTAAACACGCTTTACCTTCTTCAAAGCCACCAGCACGCATTTTTTCAAACAGTGCTAAGTTCTCTTCTACGCTACGTGAGCGATAAGGGCTGTTTTTACCTGGCTCCTTTAATGTACCGCGGTATTCACGAATTTCTTCAGCACTTAACTCATCAACGTAAGCTAAGCCTTTATTAATCAGCTCAATCGCATATTGATAAAGTTGATCAA
Organism: Proteus terrae subsp. cibarius; assembly: GCF_011045835.1. Taxonomy (NCBI): domain Bacteria; kingdom Pseudomonadati; phylum Pseudomonadota; class Gammaproteobacteria; order Enterobacterales; family Morganellaceae; genus Proteus; species Proteus terrae. The sequence continues at coordinate 1,062,124 of NZ_CP047349.1, read as the reverse complement.
AATAATCTGAGGAGTAATGAATGCTACCTTCCCATTGGAAACCTAACCACTGAACATCTTTTTGAATTGAGTTGATGTACTCAATATCTTCTTTTACTGGATTGGTATCATCAAAACGTAGATTACATTTTCCCTGATAATCTTTAGCAATACCAAAATTCAGGCAAATTGATTTCGCATGGCCGATATGAAGATAGCCATTAGGTTCAGGTGGGAAACGCGTGTGAACGCTATTATGTTTTCCAGTAGCCAGATCTTCGTCAATAATTTGACGAATAAAGTTCGTTGGGCGGGCATCTGCCTCATTCATGGTCATTTTTTCCTCAAAGCAAAACGCATAATTAACCCACTATAATCCAATAAGCAGGTTTCATAAATACCTTAGCTAAATACACCCCTGAGATATTTATCAAAATAGAGATAAAAAAACGGGAAGTTCGAAAGACTCCCCGTTTTATCGTCTTATTTAACCATCTCTTTATAGAGGATTAAATATCTAGATAGAATTTATTTTAACACGTTGTAGATAACCGTTTTATTTCCAACGACAACACCGGCAACTTGTTCAGCAATCTTATCAAAATCATCGATATTGCTAACAATGACAGGGCTTATCATCGATTTGGCATTAGCGTTCAAATATTCAAGATCTAATTCTAAAATAGGTTGACCGACTTTAACGTCTGCACCTTCTTCAACTAAACGCTTAAAGCCTTTGCCACCTAATGCAACGGTATCAATTCCCATATGCACAATGATTTCGACACCATTGTCAGTCTCGATACAAAATGCATGGTTTGTATCAAAAATCTTAACAACAGTACCTGTCGCAGGCGCCATCACGATATTAGAGGTTGGTTTGATTGCTATACCATCCCCAACAACACCACTAGAGAACGCTTCATCTGGTACATCTTTCAATGCCACAACTTCACCATCAAAAGGCGCAATCATTTCAAGTAACACTTTTGCATTAGCATTAGCTTGTTTTACCGGTGTTTTTTCAGTAGACACAGTTGAAGCAGATGTACCTTCATAAGCGGCAACTGGGCCTTGTGTTAATACATCACGCATAGCGTTAGCGACTAATTCAGCTCGTGTACCCACAATCACTTGAACACTTTGTTTGTTTAAGCGAATAACACCTGATGCGCCTAAACGTTTTGCATAGGCATCATTAACAACTGTGGCATCTTTTACATTTAAGCGTAAACGGGTAATACAAGCATCAATGCCCGTTAAGTTATCTGAGCCACCGATAGCCGCAATATATTGACGAGCTTCTTGTTGAATACCTTCTTTACTATTTGCTGGCGCTGTTTTGATATCTTCATCATAACCATCAGCAGTTTCATCACCAACCACGTCATCCTCACGACCCGGAGTTTTCAAGTTGAATTTGGTGATAGTGAAACGGAAAATACCGTAATAGATAAAGAAGAAAACAATACCTTGAACAATCAGCATATACCAATGAACAGCCAGTGGGTTACGTGAAGATAAGAACATATCCACTAAGCCTGCACTAAAGCCGAACCCTGAAATCCACTCCATACTTGCAGCGATATAAACAGAAATCGCCATTAAGAATGCGTGAATAACATAGAGCACAGGTGCTACGAACATAAAGGAGAATTCAAGCGGTTCAGTAATACCTGTGAAGAAGGCAGCAAATGCACCTGCAATCATGATACCAGCAACTTTTGCTTTGTTCTCTTTACGTGCACAGTGATAGATCGCAAGAGCCGCACCCGGTAAACCAAACATCATTACTGGGAAGAAACCAGCTTGATAACGACCGGTTACACCCACAGTTGCTAAGCCAGAATCGATAGCTTGCTGACCTGCTAGGAAGTTAGGAATATCGTTAATACCTGCAACGTCAAACCAGAATACAGAGTTCAACGCATGATGTAGACCGACCGGAATTAATAAACGGTTAAAGAATGCGTAGATACCCGCACCTAATGCTCCCATATCTTTAATGCTTTCACCGAAGCTGACTAATCCGCCATAAATCACAGGCCAGATATACATCAGAATAAAGGCGACGATGATCATTAAAAATGAGGTTAGAATAGGAACTAAACGACGGCCACTAAAGAATGACAGTGCGCGAGGCAGTTCAACGCTACTAAAGCGATTATAAAGCTCGGCAGAAAGTACACCAACCAAGATCCCAACAAACTGGTTATTTATTTTACCAAAAGCAACTGGAACCTCTTCTAAAGGCAGGCCTTTGATCATTGACACTGCTGCTGGAGAGCAAAGCGTTGTCACGACTAAAAACCCTACAAATCCTGTTAAAGCGGCAGCACCGTCTTTGTCTTTCGACATACCATAAGCAACACCAATAGCAAACAAGACTGACATATTGTCGATGATAGCAGCACCAGATTTGATAAGTAAGGCAGCAAGCGCGTTATCGCCACCCCAGCCTACTGGGTCAATCCAGTAGCCAATCCCCATCAGAATTGCTGCTGCAGGTAATGTAGCAACAGGCACCATCAGTGCCCGTCCTATCTTCTGCAGATAACTTAAAATATTCACAAACTCCCCCTTGGATAGCCCCTATGCGGGATCTTATTCATACTCATTCATATTTTATAATAAAATTGATGAGCTAATTATTTAATTCCATTTTTAGTCTAAAAAAATTATTTCGTATCGCAAATTAATTAGTCATAATTTGTGATTAAAGTCACTAATGTCGTATAATTTTTAGCTGAAATGCTGGCTAAGTCAGAAAGCTTATTTTATGATTAAAAATATCTTTTGGCGGGACATTTCGATCATCAGCTAAAAATGAAAAGAAATTCGTGTTATAGATGAGCCACTGATAATCACACGATGAAATAACACGTTACTGAGTTATCAGATTTGTCTTTTTTCTATGAGGTTACTATGAGGTTAATCCCCCTATCCACGGCAAAACAAGTTGGTAAGTGGTCTGCAAATTATATCGTTGAGAAAATCAACGCGTTTAATCCAACAGCAGAGCGCCCTTTCGTACTTGGTTTACCGACTGGTGGCACGCCATTGGCGACATATAAAGAGTTAATTGAATTACATCGTGCAGGAAAAGTCAGCTTCCAACACGTTGTGACATTCAATATGGATGAATATGTTGGTATTCCATCAGATCATTCACAAAGTTATCGTACATTTATGTATGAAAACTTCTTTAATCATATTGATATTAAAGATGAAAATATCAATTTATTAAATGGTAATGCTGAAGATCCACAAGCAGAATGCGAACGCTATGAAGCTAAAATCAAGTCTTATGGCAAAATCAATCTGTTTATGGGCGGTGTAGGTAACGACGGTCACATTGCGTTTAATGAACCTGCGTCATCACTCTCTTCACGCACTCGAATGAAAACGCTAACTGAAGATACACGCTTAGCAAATTCACGTTTCTTCGACAATAATGTTAATCATGTTCCTAAATATGCACTGACAGTTGGTGTAGGCACATTATTAGACGCTGAAGAATTAATGATTTTGGCAACTGGTTTTAATAAAGCGCAAGCAGTACATGCTGCAACAGAAGGCGCTGTTAACCATTTATGGACGATTTCCTGTGTTCAACTTCACCCTAAAGCAATTTTAGTGTGTGATGATCCTGCAACAATGGAATTACGTGTAAAAACATTGCGTTACTTCCAACAGATTGAAGCGCAAGAGTGTCAGAAATACCAAGACTAAGTTTAGTAAAATAAGTACCTACTGATTAAGTAGCGGAAAAGGCTAAGCTCTCTTACTTATCAGCCAGAATTTGCTGGCTGATATCGGCTTTTTAGATTGACTTCCCTTATCAGGAGACAAAGGTATGTTTGCCTTAACAAATGCTGTTATTTATACAGGTTACGACCGTTTAGAAAACCACGCCATTATTATTAACGGCTCCCGTATTGAGCAGGTTTGCCCACAGGATCAACTGCCAAAAGATATCGCTGTTCGTGATATGAAAGGTGCAATTGTCTCTCCTGGTTTTATTGATTTACAGGTAAATGGTTGTGGTGGTGTGCAATTTAATGATACGCCTGAAAATGTCACCGTTGAAACATTAGAAATTATGCAAAAAGCGAATGAACGCTTAGGTTGCACTAGCTATTTACCAACGTTAATTACCTGTTCTGATGAATTGATGAAAATAGGCATTGAAGCAACGCGTGCTTATATGAAGAAACATGAAAATAAAGTGTTGGGATTACATTTAGAAGGCCCATATATCAATGTGATTAAAAAAGGGACTCATGATCCACAATTTATTCGTCAACCGAGTGCTCAGATGATTAGCTATTTGTGCGATAACGCTGATGTCATCGCCAAAATCACCCTTGCACCAGAAATGGTTGATGAAAAGTATGTTCGTCAATTAATCAAAGCAGGTATCATTGTTTCTGCCGGTCACTCTAATTCAACTTATGAAGAAGCACGTAAAGGATTTCGTAATGGTATCTCATTATCGACTCACCTTTACAACGCAATGCCTTATATTACAGGCAGAGGCCCAGGACTTGTAGGTGCCATTTATGATACACCTGAAGTTTATGCTGGTATCATTGCTGATGGTTTACATGTTTCATGGGCAAATATTCGTAACAGTAAGCGTTTGAAAGGCGAAAAACTACTTTTAGTCACAGACGCAACTGCGCCTGCAGGGCTTGATCCTAGCAAAAATGAGATGGATAGCTTCGTTTTTGCTGGTAAAACCATATATTATCGTAATGGCCTTTGTGTCGATGCAGATGGCACATTAAGCGGATCATCACTAACCATGATTGGTGCAATTAAAAATAGCGTGATCCATGTAGGCATTCCATTAGATGAAACATTGCGGATGGCAACACTGTATCCTGCTCGTGCAATTGGAATGGAAAAAGAATTGGGAACAATTGAAGCTGGAAAAATTGCTAACCTTGCTTCTTTTGATAAGGACTTCAACCTTTGTACAACGTTTGTCAATGGTATCGAAATAACTGAATAACTAATGGATGTATATGCTGATGAGTCATAACAACACTGAAACGCAAATTGGCAATATCGATCTTGTTAAACAACTTAACAGTGCGATTGTGTATCGACTGATTGATCAACACGGGCCAATTTCCCGTATCCAAATAGCCGAACAAAGCCAACTAGCGCCAGCCAGTGTGACTAAAATTACTCGTCAGTTGCTTGAACGAGGCTTAATTAAAGAAGTTGATCAACAAGCATCAACTGGTGGACGTCGCGCAATTTCTATTATTGTTGAACACCGTAATTTTAATACCGTCAGTGTGCGATTAGGGCGTAATGATGCCACTGTTGCTCTTTATGATTTAAGTGGAAAAGTCATCATTGAGCAACACTACCCTTTAGAGCAAAGTACTCAAAATGAAGTTGAGGCTCTGCTTATCAATGCAATTGATGATTTTATTAAACAAAATCAGCGTCGTATTCGTGAGCTTATTTCAATTTCTGTGATCTTACCCGGTCTTGTTGATCCAAATAAAGGCATTGTTCGTTATATGCCTCATATGAAAGTGGATAATTGGGCTCTTGTAAATAGCTTAGAAAAACGTTTTAGCCTGCCTTGCTATGCTGGGCATGATATTCGCAGTCTTGCACTAGCTGAAAACTATTTTGGTGCTACAAGAGATTGTGAAGACTCATTACTAGTCCGGATCCATCGTGGTGCAGGTGCTGGTGTTATTATTAATAATAAAATTCTGCTCAATCAACGTGGTAACTTAGGCGAGATTGGTCATATTCAAATCGATCCTCTAGGTGAGCGTTGCCATTGTGGTAACTTTGGTTGTTTAGAAACGATCGCATCCAATACAGCTATCGAAGCCAAAGTGCGCTATCAATTAGAGCAAGGCTATCCAAGCCAGTATTTATCGCCAACACAGTGCCAAATCCAAGATATTTGTCGAGCCGCGGTTAAAAATGACCCACTAGCAGTCGAAACCATCAAACAAGTGGGTTTACACTTAGGTAAAGCTATTGCAATTGCCATTAACCTATTTAACCCACAAAAAGTAGTTTTAGCGGGTGAATTGACTGAAGCAGCTGAAGTTTTACTTCCCTCAATTCAAAGTTGCATTAATACACAAGTATTAAAAGAATTCAGAGAAGAGCTTCCTGTCGTCACATCAGAGCTTGATCATCGTTCTGCCATAGGGGCTTTTGCCTTGACTAAACGCGCGATGCTTAACGGAGAATTACTTCAACAGCTGTTAGAAAAGTAATTTATCGTTGATAAATTATACTTTTTGCGTTGAATCTGTACTTTTCTGATTTTTATTGTGAAATAAGTCTAAAATTCAATCAGTAATATTCAAAGAAAAAGAAATGTAGCGTGAGTTTTTCACCTCATTTCTTTTTTTATACCCATTGTTCTCCATCTTTCCCCTCTTTGACTTAATATCATTTCTCTTACTGCTTTGTTTTTTCTTTTTATTCACACACTATTGCGCCTTATTCTTTGAGATATTTTTCATCAACAAGGTTGTTTTTTGGATCTTTTTTCGACAAAATGATTAACCATCGAGCAAACGGACACGTTTCTCGAAAATTAATGCAAAAAGCAGTTGACGGATTTGTCTGTAATACGCATAATGCGCCCCGCAACGCCGACGAAGGTTATGCAAAAAAAAGATGGCTATGTAGCTCAGCTGGTTAGAGCACAACACTCATAATGTTGGGGTCACAGGTTCGAATCCCGTCATAGCCACCATCTTTTTGCGGGAGTGGCGAAATTGGTAGACGCACCAGATTTAGGTTCTGGCGCCGCAAGGTGTGCGAGTTCAAGTCTCGCCTCCCGCACCATTTTAACCTCGTCAAGAATTTATCAGTTGGGATATCGCCAAGCGGTAAGGCACCAGGTTTTGATCCTGGCATTCCCAGGTTCGAATCCTGGTATCCCAGCCATATTTCTGATAAATAAGTGTGTTGACAATTGAATTAGCGGATGGGGTATCGCCAAGCGGTAAGGCACCAGGTTTTGATCCTGGCATTCCCAGGTTCGAATCCTGGTACCCCAGCCATCTTTCAACAGAAAGACAGCTAGATTCAATACGGCTATGTAGCTCAGCTGGTTAGAGCACAACACTCATAATGTTGGGGTCACAGGTTCGAATCCCGTCATAGCCACCATTTTTTGGGATATCGCCAAGCGGTAAGGCACCAGGTTTTGATCCTGGCATTCCCAGGTTCGAATCCTGGTATCCCAGCCATATTTTGAAAGAGAGACTCGCTGAGCGAGTCTTTTTTTCTCCAAGTTGTTGCGGGAGTGGCGAAATTGGTAGACGCACCAGATTTAGGTTCTGGCGCCGCAAGGTGTGCGAGTTCAAGTCTCGCCTCCCGCACCATTGATTACTAACGTGTTTATCACGAATCAACAGATAAGACTCGCATAGCGGGTCTTTTTTGTTTTTGTCTCTTACGTTTTTCCTATCTGTTATCTAAATATCATTTCTTCTCCATTTTTTTATTCCCCTTCTCTCAAAGAGCAATAAGCTCCACACCAGCATTTTTATTCTCATCATTCCACATATTATTGCTCTCTCTGTACATACCCCCCTCTAAATACTATACTCCCCTATAGTATATTTAAGGATTATGTATGCCACACTCACCAGCAGAAAAAAAAGCCGCGTTAACTCGTGTAAGAAAAATTAAAGGGCAACTTCTTGCATTAGAAACTGCCCTTGAAAATGAAAACGAATGCGGTCAGGTATTACAACAAATTGCCGCCATCAGAGGTGCTATCAACGGCCTGATGGCCGGTGTGCTCGAAAGTCATTTACGTGAAGGTCTTATGGATGCCGTCGCTTCTCCTGAAGATCAAAAAAATTCCGTTGATGATGCTATTTCACTTATCCGCACTTACCTGCGTTAATAACAAAAAAGGATACACCATGAAATCTCGTGCTGCGGTCGCATTTGGACCAGGAGAACCTTTAAAAATCGTTGAAGTTGATGTGATGCCACCAAAAGCAGGTGAAGTACTCATAAAAATCAGCCACACGGGCGTTTGCCATACAGACGCTTTTACGCTTTCTGGTGATGATCCTGAAGGTGTATTCCCTGCTATTCTTGGTCATGAAGGCGCAGGTGTGGTTGTCGAAGTCGGTGAAGGTGTCACCAGTGTTAAACCGGGCGATCACGTTATTCCGCTGTACACCGCTGAATGTGGCGAATGCTTATTTTGTAAATCAGGAAAAACAAACTTATGTGTTGCAGTCAGAGCAACGCAAGGTAAAGGTTTAATGCCAGATGGGACAACACGTTTTTCTTACAACGGACAGCCTATTTATCACTATATGGGATGCTCTACTTTTAGCGAATACACTGTGGTGGCCGAAGTTTCTCTGGCAAAAATCAATCCAGAAGCCAATCACGAAGAAGTTTGCTTATTAGGTTGTGGCGTAACCACAGGTATTGGCGCGGTTCACAATACAGCAAAAGTGCAAGAAGGTGACTCTGTAGCTGTGTTTGGTTTAGGCGGTATTGGTCTTGCCGTTCTTCAAGGTGCAAGACAAGCCAAAGCTGGTCGTATTTTTGCTATCGATACAAATCCTGAAAAATTTGCATTAGCGCGCCAATTTGGTGCAACTGACTGCTTAAATCCTAACGACTACGACAAGCCTATTCAACAAGTACTCGTTGAAATGACACAATGGGGTGTTGACCATACTTTTGAATGTATTGGTAACGTTAATGTCATGAGAGCCGCGTTAGAAAGTGCACACCGCGGTTGGGGTCAATCCATTATTATTGGTGTAGCCGGTGCAGGACAAGAGATCTCAACCCGTCCATTCCAATTAGTTACAGGGCGCTCATGGAAAGGTACTGCTTTTGGCGGTGTTAAAGGACGTAGTCAATTACCCGGAATGGTTGAGGATGCAATGAAAGGTAATATCGAACTTAAACCTTTTGTTACTCATAAACTGTCATTAGAAAAAATTAATGAAGCTTTTGATTTAATGCACGAAGGTAAATCAATCCGAACTGTTATTCATTTCGATTAATCATTCTCAAACCTATGTCTCATAGGTTTGTCTTTGTTTTTAAAGGAGTCAAAATGGAAAGGATTGAACGTCACGCCTGTTTTGAGGGTTGGCAAGAAGTTTATCAACATACTTCAAAGACGTTAAATTGTGAGATGAAATTTGCCATCTATCTTCCTCCTATGGAAGAAGCGCAAAAATACCCTGTTTTATATTGGTTATCAGGCTTAACCTGCAACGAGCAAAATTTTATTACTAAATCAGGTGCTCAACAATTTGCGGCACAACACGGCATTGTTTTAGTGGTACCTGATACTAGCCCTCGCGGTGAAAATGTCGCTGATGATAGTGCTTATGATTTAGGACAAGGTGCTGGTTTTTACCTTAATGCCACACAATCGCCGTGGAATGCTCATTACAATATGTATAACTACATTGTTGATGAACTTCCTGCGCTAATAGAAACGCATTTTCCAGTGACTCATCAACGAGCTATTAGTGGACATTCAATGGGTGGACATGGTGCATTAACGATTGCATTGCGAAATTCGGCACGCTACAGCAGTGTGTCAGCGTTTTCTCCAATTGTGGCACCATCAGTTGTTCCTTGGGGTAAAAAAGCGTTTAGCGCTTATTTAGGCGATGATATGACACAGTGGCAACAATATGATGCGGTTGAATTAATTAACCAAGCAGAAAGTGTGTTACCTATGCGTGTTGATGTCGGACTTGATGATCCTTTCTATCAAGAACAACTGAAGCCTGAATTATTTGCACAAGCTTGCGATACAAAACAGTTCCCTTATCAATTGAATTTACATCAAGGGTACGATCACAGTTACTATTTTGTGGCGAGTTTTATTGGCGAGCATATTGCTTTTCATGCCAAGCATTTAAAAGCGTAACAATTATGCGATGATCTTATTGTTGATATCCAACTCAGATCATCGCATTTCTAATTATTTAATACCTAACGCATAACGCAATGCCGCTTCTTTCGCTTTTCCTGCATGTTGAGCGGCTAAAAGGCCGATATTTCTAACGACTTTTAAACCCGGTAGTTGGTGACTAAAGGCGTGATAAAATACGTCCATACCCGCTTGCATAACTAAATTATCAGGCATACGACGACGCTGGTATTTTTTCAATAACGCCATTGAATCCCAAGGCTCAAAATGTTTTTTAGCCTCAGCCACTAAGTCCAAGAAACAGTCCACATCACGATAACCTAAGTTAACGCCCTGTCCTGCTAATGGATTAATGGTGTGAGCAGCATCTCCCAACAAAACAATTCCTTTATCAACATAACGACTTGCATGCTGACGTGTTAATGGGAATGAACCTGCCGCAATAGGTGTCGCTTTACCTAATCGCGCAGGGAAAGCGTGTTGAATTTCTTTTTCTAACTGCACCATCGACATGTTTTGCAGTTTTCTAATTCTGTCAGGCGAATCATACCAAACCAAACAAGCCCAATTATCAAAAAGCGGTAAATAAGCACGAGGTCCTGAAGGGTAAAAGCGTTGCCATGTGCCCTTTTCAGGGGGTAATTCTGTTTTCACCGTGATCAGCATACAAGATTGGCGATATTGCCAGCCATTGCTACCAATACCCGCAAATTGGCGCACTTGAGAATTTGCACCATCCGCACCTACCACTAAATTTGTAGTGACTTCACTGCCATCAGAAAGCGTCACTTTCCATTTATCATCTAAATAAGTCATTTTACTTAGACTATTTGGACATAATAAGGTGATATTGCTATAACGTTCAGCCTCTTGCCAAAGAGCTAATTGCAAAATTCGGTTTTCAACCATATATCCTAATTCAGGTAAACCTAAGCTTTTAGCATCAAAGATTACATGGGCATTTTCTTCTTCCCATGTTTCTAAGGTAAGATAAGGCGCAGAACGCATAGCTAAAACATGTTGCCATGCACCTAATTGTTTTAATAGACTAACGGACGCGCAACTAATCGCAGAAATACGGATATCAGGATGAGATGACGCATCAAAAGGTGCTGGAGACTGTCGTTCAATCATTGCAACACGCAATCCTTCTTGCGCCAGCCCAATTGCAACAGCAGCGCCAATCATCCCGCCACCAGCGATGATTGCATCAAAATCGTTTTTTACATTACTCATCATTGTTATGCCATAACTCATTACTTTAAATAATAGGTAAGCGCTGTTTCAGTTTATTTCTATTAAACTAAACGCCATAGAGAATTAGCGCCGACTTGCTCTAGTCACTGACCACACAAATGACTACAATAACCGCCTTATTGGCTTATTACACGCAACGTTTTCCAATGATTAGCTATTGTCTCACTGAAAATACCGGATTTACACAATGTCGACGATAAAAAAACTGTACATTAAAACTTGGGGCTGTCAGATGAATGAGTACGATTCATCCAAAATGGCAGACCTACTCGAAAGCACCCACGGTTATCAGTTAACCGATGTCGCCGAAGATGCGGACATTCTACTGCTAAATACCTGTTCTATCCGTGAGAAAGCACAAGAAAAAGTCTTTCATCAGTTAGGACGTTGGAAATATTTTAAAGATAATAAACCCGATATTATCATTGGCGTCGGCGGTTGTGTTGCTTCTCAAGAAGGTGAATACATCCGTCAACGTGCGCAGTGTGTCGATATTATCTTCGGACCACAGACTTTACACCGTTTGCCTGAAATGATTAATCAGGTTAAAGGGACTAAAAGCCCAGTTGTCGATATCAGCTTCCCTGAAATCGAAAAATTTGACCGTTTACCAGAACCTCGCGCTGAAGGCCCTTCTGCTTTCGTTTCCATTATGGAAGGCTGTAACAAATACTGCTCTTTCTGCGTAGTTCCTTACACTCGCGGTGAAGAAGTTAGCCGTCCTTGTGATGATGTGCTATTTGAAATTGCTCAATTAGCGGCACAAGGTGTGCGCGAAGTAAACTTGCTAGGTCAAAACGTTAACGCCTATCGTGGTGCAACTTTTGATGGTCAAATTTGTAGTTTTGCTGAATTAATACGCTTAGTCGCCGCAATTGACGGTATTGACCGCGTTCGCTTTACTACCAGCCACCCTATCGAATTTACTGACGATATTGTTGCCGTTTATGAAGATACACCAGAATTAGTCAGCTATTTACACTTACCAGTACAAAGTGGTTCTGACCGTATTCTAACATTAATGAAGCGTAACCATACTGCGCTTGAATATAAGAGCATCATTCGCAAACTACGCAAAGCACGTCCTGGTATTCTGATAAGTTCAGACTTTATCATTGGTTTCCCGGGTGAAACTCAAGACGACTTTGAAAAAACCATGCAATTAATTGCGGATGTTAATTTCGATATGAGCTTTAGTTTCATCTATTCAGCACGTCCAGGCACACCAGCTGCAGATTTACCTGATGATGTCAGTGAAGATGAGAAGAAACAGCGTTTATATCTGCTACAACAACGCATCAATCAGCAAGCGATGAACTTTAGCCGTGCAATGTTAAATACTGTACAGCGTATTCTGGTCGAAGGACCTTCACGTAAAAATGTGATGGAGCTTTCTGGTCGTACTGAGAATAACCGTGTGGTTAACTTTGAAGGTACACCGGATATGATTGGTAAATTCGTTGATGTTGAGATTGTTGACGTTTATGCCAACTCACTACGTGGTAAAGTCGTTAGAACGGAAGATCAAATGGATTTACGTATTCACGAATCTCCAGAATCCGTTATTGCACGTACACGTAAAGAAGATGAATTAGGGGTAGGTGTTTACCAACCTTAATTGATCAGATTTAACAAAAGGATAATCAGTGACAGTAATAGCACATGCACAGGTAGCGACCCAAGAAATCTTCTTAGAGCCAGCTGACAATGCCCGTTTAATGAGCCTATGTGGCCCATTTGACGATAATATTAAGCAACTTGAGCGCCGTTTAGGTATCGAGATTAATCATCGTGATAACCGTTTTAAACTCACGGGAAAATCATTGTGTGTCAATGCAGCCGCAGGTATTTTACGTCGCCTGTATGTGGAAACTTCGCCAATTAAAGGCGTGATCCCCGATATCGACCCTGAACAAATTCACCTAGCAATCAAAGAAAGCCGTGTGCTTGAGCAAAGTGATGAGCATGTTCCTGAATTTGGGAAGTCGACCAATATTCGAACTAAGCGAGGGGTGATAAAACCTCGCACACCAAATCAGGCACAATATATTGCCAACATCCAGACCCATGATATTACTTTTGGTATTGGGCCTGCGGGTACAGGGAAAACTTATCTGGCTGTTGCTGCTGCTGTTGATGCTCTAGAACGTCAAGAAGTGCGTCGTATTTTATTAACGCGTCCTGCGGTTGAGGCTGGTGAAAAACTGGGCTTTTTACCGGGCGATTTAAGTCAAAAAGTCGATCCCTATTTACGACCACTTTATGATGCGTTATTTGAGATGTTAGGTTTTGAAAAAGTTGAGAAACTAATAGAGCGTAATGTCATTGAAGTCGCGCCCCTCGCCTATATGCGTGGACGCACATTAAATGACGCCTTTATCATTCTTGATGAAAGCCAAAACACCACTATCGAACAGATGAAAATGTTCTTAACGCGTATTGGCTTTAACTCTAAAGCGGTTGTCACTGGGGATATTACCCAAATTGACCTGCCAAGAGGCAATAAATCAGGCTTACGTCATGCCATTGAAGTTTTATCTGATGTCAATGACTTAAGTTTTAACTTTTTCCACAGTGAAGACGTTGTTCGCCATCCTGTGGTTGCCAAAATCGTTATCGCCTATGAAGCTTGGGAAACGGAAGATCAAAAACGCCGCCAAGCTATCAAAGCAGAAAAAGAGAAGCTTCAGAGAGAAAATCATGAGTGAAGTTATCCTTGATTTACAAGTAGCTAGTGAAAATACGCAAGGGCTTCCTACTGAAGCCCAATTTATGACATGGTTGGAAGCGGTGTTACCGCAATTTCAACCTGTAAGTGAAGTGACTATTCGCATTGTTGATGAAGCAGAAAGTCACGAACTGAACCTCACTTATCGCGGAAAAGACAGACCGACTAACGTACTTTCTTTTCCTTTTGAGGCTCCGCCTGAAATTGAATTGCCTCTATTAGGTGATTTGATTATTTGCCGTCAAGTAGTAGAAAAAGAGGCGGTTGAACAGAGTAAGACTGTTGAAGAACATTGGGCACACATGGTTATTCATGGATGTCTACATCTTTTGGGCTATGATCATATTGAAGATGATGAAGCCGAAGAAATGGAAGGTTTAGAGACAGAAATCTTACAAAATTTAGGTTATGCAGATCCCTATTTAATTGAAAAAGAGTAACAGTTCTCTTATTTTTATGATAAATACTATATCTAATTAACCATTCAATGAGGAAAAATAGTTAAAACGCCATGAGCGACGACCAATCTTCGAGTAACGATAACCCTGGTCCTAAGAAAGGGTTTCTCACACTGCTTAATCAGTGGTTCCACGGTGAACCTAAAAACCGTGATGATCTGATGGAGCTTATCCGCGATTCTGAACAGAAAGAATTAATTGATCCTGACACCCGCGACATGCTTGAAGGGGTAATGGATATTGCTGAACAACGCGTTCGGGACATAATGATCCCTCGCTCTCAAATCGTCACACTAAAACGCAATCAAACCCTTGATGAATGTTTAGATGTGATTATTGATTCAGCACATTCCCGTTTCCCTGTCATTAGCGAAGACAAAGATCATATTGAAGGCTTATTAATGGCAAAAGATTTATTGCCATTTATGCGTACTGACGCAGAGCCATTTAGTATGGATAAAGTCTTACGCTCTGCTGTTGTTGTGCCTGAAAGTAAACGGGTTGATCGCCTATTAAAAGAGTTCCGCTCCCAACGCTATCATATGGCGATTGTGATCGATGAATTCGGAGGCGTATCTGGGCTCGTCACAATTGAAGATATTCTTGAACTTATCGTAGGCGAAATTGAAGATGAGTATGATGATGAGGATGATATTGATATTCGTCCATTGAGTCGTCACGCTTACTCAGTTCGAGCTTTAACCCAGATAGAAGATTTCAATGAAGCGTTCGGTACACATTTCAGCGATGAAGAAGTTGATACAATTGGCGGTTTAGTTATGCAAGCCTTTGGTCACCTTCCTGCTCGTGGTGAAACTATTACCATTGATAATTACCAATTTAAAGTTGTTATGGCAGATAGCCGTAAGATCATTCAGGTTTATGTGCATATCCCCGATGATGCACCAATCCCTGAACTAGGTAATGATGCATAGGATATCAATGAATAAGATCTCTTTATTAAACCGCCAGTGGGTTCGCGCCCTTCTGGCGGTTTTTTTCGGTGCCATTGGCACATTAGCATTTTCGCCATTTGATTTTTGGCCTGCAGCGTTAATTTCACTACTTGGCTTATTACTGATAATCACTCACCGCACAGCTCGTCAAGGTGCATTCCTTGGTTTTGCTTGGGGATTTGGATTATTTGGTAGCGGTGTAAATTGGGTTTACGTCAGTATCGCTGATTTTGGTGGTATGCCGTTTGCAATAAATATCTTTTTAGTGATTTTATTAGCTCTCTATTTATCACTCTACACGCTATTATTTGCAGGAGCACTGAATAAGTTTTTCCCCAAACCAACACTCTGGCGGTTTGTATTTGCCGCTCCTGCGCTATGGCAAATCACAGAATTTTTAAGAGGTTGGGTATTATCAGGCTTTCCTTGGTTGCAGTTTGGTTATAGCCAGATTGATGGCCCCTTAAAAGGTATTGCACCTATTTTTGGTGTCACCATGATAACGCTACTTTTAACCGTTATTAGTGGATTAATTGCATTTACAATCTATCGTAAATCAATTTACGGCCTTGTGGTTGCACTGCTTTTATTAGTATTACCTATCAGCTTTAAATCCTATCAGTGGTATCAACCTTTGCCTGATGAAACACAAGAAATTGCATTAGTCCAAGGTAATATCGCACAATCTTTAAAATGGGAACCAGGTACATTAGAGAGCACATTAAAGACCTATCTCACCTTAAGCCACCCTTTTATTGGTAATGCAAATCTCATTATTTGGCCCGAATCTGCGATCCCTGATGTTGAAATTCAACAACAAAACTTTTTAGCAGAATTAGATAAGCAATTAAGAGAGCAAGATACCCATTTAATGACGGGAATTATTGATGCTCGGCCGACATTAGAAGGCTATCGTTTTTACAATAGTGTCATCACATTAGGTGAACACTATGCTTATCAATACCCGGCAACAGATCGCTATAACAAACATCACCTTGTTCCTTTTGGTGAATATGTACCATTAGAATCACTATTACGCCCACTTGCGCCTTTCTTTAATTTACCGATGTCATCATTAAGCCAAGGTGAATATGTACAACCTCAGCTTACTGTTAATGATGCTAAAATAACTGCAGCTATTTGCTACGAAATTATCTTAGGTGAGCAAGTTCGCGCTAATTTCAAACCTGATACACGGTTCTTATTAACGATTTCTAATGATGCATGGTTTGGTAATTCAATTGGTCCTTGGCAACATTTTCAAATGGCGAGAATGCGTTCTCTTGAGTTAGGAAGACCATTATTACGCTCGACAAATAACGGCATTACCGCCTTCATCGCTGCCAATGGTGATGTAATCTCTCAACTTCCTCAATTTGAAGAAGGAGCTTTAGCGGAAAAAGTCACACCAACAACAGGTTTAACCCCTTATTACAAATGGGGTAATACACCTTTGTGGATACTAGTTGGATTATTCTTTATCATCGCTTTTATTAAACGCCGTAATTAAGATGAATAAAGCTCAACTTAACTAGATTAATATTAGTTAAGTTGAGCTTTTTCTAATAAAGGGGCTTTATATGGGGCATTATCCTGAACATATTCTCGATATTATTTGGCAAAGAGCCAAAAAAATATCAACAGATAATGAAACAAAGGGCTTTCGTACGGATAAAGAAAATAAATGGCTCCAACGCCAGATGTTCAATCAACAAGAACATGAATTTGGCTGGGTATTATCAAAACAACCAGAGTCAATTAACCAACTTATTGAAGACAAAACCATTGTACCTGTACATTGGAAAACAGCGATTGCCGATCAACAAAAACAAGAAACTGAGTCTAAACGCGTTAATGTCACCTTACTTGAGCCACCAGCATTATCTCAATTAATTCATTCATCAGCAGATATTCAATCTTATTGGCAATATGCTCATAAGATTTCCAGCGATAACGAAGAAAAAGGTTTTCGTAAAGATTATTATGGTTATGTTATTCAGCAAAATGCGTTTGGAGATAAACAGCATCAATATGGTTGGACATTAGCTCAATTAACTCCTGCTAATAAAAATAATCAAACCGTTATTCCTATTAATATTGTGCCAATACATATTAATACAGCAAAATGCATTACCAATGAAAAAGCATTAATTGCCCAAAATACCGAAGATGCAAAAATTGAACGCAGACGTAAAAATATTATTTATGAAATAATCTATTTTATTGTCAGCTTACCCGGTACCATTTTTTCTTTACTAAAATTCTGATAACTGATTTAGATAGAAGCCCACCATAAACGTAGTTTTAATCCCCACGAAGATGACCAACCACTCGTAAAGCCTACCATTTCACCTTTATAAACAATAACAAATGAAGGTGTTGCACTAATTTCCCACTGTTGAGAAATATCCCCTCGACTATCATTTATTACAGGAAAAACTAGCCCTTTAGATTGAATACCACGCGCTAACTTTGCGTTATCACCAGAACGGATCGCAACAGATGTCACGTTATAACCATCTTGTGCTAACGAATTTACTGCAGGTGTTGTTAGTTTACAAACTCCACACCACGTTGCCCAAAAATAGATTAACAAGGGCTTTTCAGCACTCAATTCAGCCAACGAAACAACTTTATTATCAACAGTATAAAGTTCAGGTAAATTCGTTAAGGATGGTGGCGTCGGTTGTCGCCACCAATCCATTGCAAAAGAAGCTATAACGAAAATGACAACCAGAACAATCAGTTCTTTACTCCACTTTCGTAAACGACTACGCATTATTTTTTCACTTTAGCCAGTTGCTCTTTTACAATCACTTCTAGCTGAGCATAATCAACGGCACCTGGAATAACCATATCGCCAACGACAGTTGCAGGTGTACCTTGAATACCTAATTTACGAGAAAGATCCAAGTTGTTTTGTAACGCTTTTAAGCTTTCATCCGTCAATTTCACTTTGCTTGTATTGGTTGTTTTCATTGCATCATCAATACTTGCATTATCTAGCATTGTTTTCTTCTGCATTAAACGTTGGTGTAATGCTAAGAATGCTTTTGGATCTTCTTTCCAAACTGAAAGTACAGCTTGAGAAGCTTTTGCAGAACTTTCACCTTTAAACGGCAATGGCTTAATCACCACGGCAACTTCAGGATAATCTTTTGTGATTTGTTCTAATAATGGATCGAAGCGTTTGCAGTAAGGGCAGTTATAATCAGTAAAAGAAACCAACACTAACTTAGCGTCTTTTGCACCAATACGAGGACTTGCAGCATCATTATATAACGCGTCGTGCTCTGCCTTTAAAGCAGTACGGAACTGAGCTTGTTGCTCATCTGCTTTCTGTGCTTGTAATGCAGTGATAGCTTCTTCCAGAATTTCTGGGTTTTTGATCAACGTATCACGAACCAGCGCGCGAACTTCTTTTTCCTGATCAGCACTTAATGCCGCAGCTTGCACATTTGCACCAAAAAGTAACGAAGAGATAACCAGTGCAGAAAGTGTTTTTTTCATTATTGGGCTCCTTTAGCCTCTGAAAGAACTGTCAATGTTGAATCTTTATTTAAAATAGGAGGTAAAACCACGCCATCTTTATGGCAAGGTCCATAAACTTGGTTAAAGGGTACTGCAACTTGACCACGTTGTTTTAAAAACTGAGTAATTTTATCAGAGGGTTTAGTCCAATCCCCTCTTAATGCGACAACATCTGGCGCTGAAAGTGCGGCCTGAACCTCTTCTCGCAATAACACATTGTATTTATTGGCTTTGCAGGTTACACACCAATCTGCTGTTACATCAATAAACACTCGTTTATTATCAGCCAATGCTTGATGTATCGCTTCTTCAGATAAAGGTTGCCAATCTACCATATCTTTACCTGTCAGTGTCTGACTTTCAGGTTGAGCGACAAATAGATAAGTACTCCCACCTAAAAAAAGCGCAATAACGGTGGAAATAAGAACCACTTTTTTACCGTAGTGCCGTGCAATTGCGAGTAACAAAAACAAAGCAATTGCAATAAAAATCCCTACAACAATAGGCATACCAAAGTGAGGGATTAAGAGCGTAATTAACCAAATACTGGACAATAACATCATAAAGCCTAATACCATTCTTAGGCGATTCATCCATTTACCCGGTTTTGGTAGCGCTTTGGCGATAGATGGGAATATAGCCACTAAGATCCAAGGCAAACTCATTCCAATCCCTAGAGCGGTAAAAATAAGCCATAGTTCATTTAGAGGCGCAATAAGTGCATAAGCGACAGCGGTTCCTAAAAATGGTGCCGAACAAGGCGTTGCAAGTAAAGTTGCAAATGCACCTTCCCAAAAGTGTCGGCTATATCCTTGTCCACCAGCTGTTGCCATTTTAGTATTTATATTGCTACTTAAACGCAGTTCAAATAATCCAAATAGATTTGCAGTAAAAATAGCAGTAACTAATACCATAAAACCAATAAACCAAGGACTTTGGAATTGGATCCCCCAGCCTAAGGCTTCTTGGCTATAACGTAAACCTGTCATAAACAGAGCTAGCGCCCAAAATGATACTAAGATGCCTAGAACAGAAACAGAAAATTGCTTGCGAATAACCCCTTTATCACGATTTTCAAGATGCAGAATTGATCCCATTTTCATCGCAAGTACAGGTAATACACAAGGCATCAAATTCAAAATTAAGCCGCCCAATAGCGCAAAAGCAAGAATACTCCAAAACCCAACACCTGAATTGGCAACGGGAGCAATCTCCGACCCTCCATGTCCTATGGTGTCATTAACTTGGCGAGAAAAACCTTGGTCAGTAATAACAAAAGAAAGCGCCTTACCAGAAATATCACCGGCAGCATCGCCCCAATCATCAGTCACATCAACGGTGACTAATAGGTTTTTATCTTGATGATCTAATTTGGGAATGCCATAAAGCATACCTTCAGGGGGATCGAGATAAATATTAGGCTTAACCCAAGCACCTTGCTCTTTTTGTAAAGAGATAGTGAGTTGGCTATTGTTATAATCAGAAGAAACTGATGATACTAATCCTGTTCCAACAGGAATTTTTGCCATTGCCTGATTATATTGCCATTCAAAATCAGCTGGCACCGGTTCTGTAAAATCCAAGTCTAAAGTGTAATCAGTCAAAATACAGACATTACTGCATGTTGATAAAGTTAAAACTCCCATTAAACGATCAATCTGAACAGAGGATAGCTCAATAGGAAAAACGACTTGTTTGTCATAGCCTTGAGTATAAATACCCGCCACATCAAAAGCTGAAGGTGAAGGCCAATGCCAAGTTATTGCGCTTACATCTTGCGACCAATTAATTTCAGGGGCAACGCCACCTTCTCCTGGAGAACGCCAATACGTTTTCCATCCAGACTCAAGCTGTACCTCAAGTAAAAGTTTCACGTCACCTGCTGGGGACTTTTGTGCTGTCGCCCTAACTTGTGCATGAGAATTATCAGGCATGGTTAGCCAGCCTGTATCTGCTGCTTGAGAGGTAGATAAAGTAAATAGCGTTAGTATCAACGCCATAACAAAAGAACGAAACATAACAACTCCCTAAAAATTCCTACAACGCTACACATAGAGCCACGCCCAAATTAGACGCGCAATCTTTTAGCTAAAAGGGAATTTCTAATCCCTCAAAATACAATAATGAAGGTGAAGTCTGATTGGAGGAGGTGGATGATGGTGTTTTTTCTGATTACGCTGACGCGATACATAGATGGCAGACATGCTTAATAATAGCAATACAGCCCATGAATGGAAGAATGGCTCAATTGTTAATGGAGGAACAGATAACAACGATTTGGCGCTTAATTCACAGGTAGACAATGAATAACTGTGCCCTGTAACGCTATTCTCATCAGCAATCGGTGTTGATAGTGGGTATTGTGTTTGAGAGACAGCCGTTGCTAAGCGCTCACTAATGATGTGGGCACCTAATGAACGCTGAACAATACAACACAAGATCAGCAAAACTGTTATCACCACTAGCCAGCGACCTGACCGCCAATTACTCATAGATGTTCCTCATCAATATGACCCGCTATCTTAACGGTAATCCACAGACAAACAACTCCTTAAGACAAACTTTACAAATCCCTACTTAGTTTATTTTTCTTATTACCTAAATTTTTCATCTTTAACCTTTATTTCTATAAGGTTTCTACTACAATAATTTTAAATATTGAAAACAACTTCCAAAAAAATAATCAACTACATTTGATTTCATTCTTTTATTGGGAGATACCTCTCGTATTTCACAAATTACACTTCCCAACAGTATGTTATTTGTTCTATCTATTAACATTATCAAAACAAATTAAAACAAAAAAGAAACAAGAAGCAAAACACAAATATCACTTATCACCACGACAGGAGTTATTATGCGCATGCGTAAACTAGCATTATCATTAATGATTTTAGGGGCTGCAGTAACTGTGCAAGCAGAAGAACTCACTGGAACCTTAAAGAAAATCAATGACAACGATATTATCATCGTTGGACACAGAGAATCCTCTGTTCCTTTCTCTTACTATGATAATCAACAAAAAGTAGTTGGTTATTCTCAAAACTATTCCAACCTCATTGTACAGGCAGTGAAAGACAAAATAGGAAAACCAAACTTACAAGTTCGCCTCATTCCTATTACTTCTCAGAATCGTATTCCATTATTACAAAATGGCACATTTGATTTTGAGTGTGGTTCAACAACTAACAATGAAGCTCGTCAACAACAAGCTAGCTTCTCTAATACTATTTTCATCGTAGGCACACGTTTACTGGCAAAAAAAGACAGTGGAATTAAAGATTTTGCTGATCTATCAGGTAAAAACGTTGTTGTAACATCAGGAACAACGTCTGAAATGTTACTCAACAAATTAAATGATGAGAAAAAAATGAATATGCGCATTATCAGCGCAAAAGATCATGGAGACTCATTCCGTACACTTGAATCAGGTCGTGCAGTTGCCTTTATGATGGATGACGCATTACTGGCTGGTGAACGAGCTAAAGCGAAAAAACCGGGTGAGTGGGAAATTGTAGGAACCCCACAATCAGAAGAAGCCTATGGCTGTATGTTGCGTAAAGATGACGCTCAATTCAAAGCGTTAATTGATGAAACTATCGCTAAAGCACAAAAATCAGGTGAAGCAGAAAAATCATTTAATCGCTGGTTTAATGCACCTATCCCACCTAAAAATCTTAACTTAGAATTCACCATCTCGGATGAAATGAAAGCCTTATTTGCATCACCAAATGATAAAGCATTGAACTAAAAACACATAATTAGTTGATGCAAAATAAATAATTATAAAGTATCTGTTGGACAGACAGATCAGTGAAGTTTGGGGCAGCCGTTCCCTGCCCCTCTTTTTCACCGGAGGTGAAATCATGTCGATTGATTGGGATTGGGGGATATTCTTCCAAGAAGCCCCATTCGGAAACACCACATACTTAGGATGGCTGATTTCTGGCTTCCAAGTCACTATTGCCTTATCTCTATGCGCTTGGGTTATCGCCTTTCTTGTCGGTTCTTTATTTGGAATTTTACGCACCGTACCTAATCGTTGGCTTTCAAGCTTAGGCACTGTTTATGTTGAGTTATTCCGTAACGTACCACTTATTGTTCAATTCTTTACGTGGTATCTCGTCATTCCTGAATTATTGCCTCAATCTATTGGCGACTGGTTTAAAATGGACTTAGCGCCCAATGTGCAATTTTTTGTCTCATCAGCACTCTGCTTAGGTTTATTTACCGCAGCACGTATGTGTGAACAAGTTAGAGCCGCAATAAACTCATTACCTCGAGGTCAAAAAGCTGCAGGCTTAGCATTGGGCTTAACTTTACCCCAAACCTATCGTTATGTTTTATTACCCAATGCATACCGCGTCATTATTCCACCAATGACATCCGAAATGCTCAATCTCGTAAAAAACTCAGCGATTGCTTCTACTATCGGACTTATTGATATGGCGGCACAAGCGAATAAACTTCTCGACTATTCAGCAAAAGCGTATGAGTCATTCACTGCTATCACACTCGCCTATGTATTTATCAATGTCATCATTATGCTAATCATGAGTTGGCTTGAAAAACGTGTACGTTTACCCGGCACAGCAGGAGGTCAATAATGTACGAATTTGACTGGAGTTCTGTTGTTCCGAGCCTACCATTTTTAGTCGATGGAATGGCTATCACACTAAAAATCACTATCACCGCTATTGTGGTCGGTATTTTATGGGGAACGGTGCTTGCGGTTATGCGCCTATCAACCTTTAAACCTATTAGCTGGTTTGCCGCCGCTTATGTTAATACCTTTCGTTCTATCCCATTAGTCATGGTATTGCTGTGGTTTTATTTAATTGTGCCTAACATATTACAAAATGTTCTAGGCCTTTCTCCGAAAAGTGATATCCGTTTAATTTCAGCAATGATAGCGTTCTCTTTATTTGAAGCGGCTTATTACTCTGAAATTATAAGAGCAGGTATCCAAAGTGTTAGCAAAGGACAATTTTCAGCCTCACTCGCGTTAGGTATGACCAAATCACAAACAATGCGTTTAGTGATCTTACCTCAAGCCTTTCGAGCCATGATCCCGCTATTACTGACTCAAGGAATTGTATTATTCCAAGATACATCCTTAGTTTACGTTTTAAGTCTTACTGACTTTTTCAGAACAGCGGCAAATATTGGAGAACGAGATGGAACACAAGTTGAGATGATCCTCTTTGCTGGTTTTGTTTATTTTGTCATTAGTTTCGCCGCTTCGATGTTAGTGAACTTTCTTAAAAAAAGGACTACCTAGATGATTTCCCTAAAAGACGTATCCAAATGGTATGGTCAGTTTCAAGTACTGACTGAATGTTCCACTGAAGTTAAAAAGGGGGAAGTTGTTGTTGTCTGTGGGCCTTCTGGATCAGGTAAATCAACACTGATCAAAACAGTGAATGGCTTAGAGCCTATACAACAAGGCGAGATCCTTGTTAATGAAATAAAAGTAAATGATAAACATACAGACCTTGCTAAATTACGAGCAAAAGTGGGTATGGTATTCCAACATTTTGAACTCTTCCCTCACCTCTCTATTATTGAAAATCTTACACTGGCACAAGTTAAAGTGCTTAATAGAGAGAAAACTGCCGCAAAAGAGAAAGGGTTAAAACTATTAGAACGTGTAGGATTATCAAACCATGCTAATAAATACCCAGCCCAGCTTTCAGGTGGTCAGCAACAACGCGTCGCCATTGCTCGCGCATTATGCATGGATCCGATTGCAATGTTGTTTGATGAACCCACATCAGCACTTGATCCTGAAATGATTAATGAAGTGCTTGATGTAATGGTAGAACTGGCAAATGAAGGTATGACGATGATGGTAGTAACCCATGAAATGGGGTTCGCTAAAAAAGTTGCCGACCGTATTATTTTTATGGATGAAGGTAGAATTGTGGAAGATAGACCTAAAAATGACTTTTTTGATAATCCAAAATCAGATAGAGCAAAAGATTTCCTCGCTAAAATTCTGCACTAATCTCCACATCCCCTCTGCTGGCGTGCTTTTTTAGCACGTCAGCCCCAAATAATAATTTAGATTAACCTCGCAATTAAATATCAAGTAATCTTCTTTTCTCGCAACATCACTATTATTTTTTCACAAAATACGCATTTATTGTCTTTTGGCTTTAACTATTTCCAAGATATCTCGCAATTGTCTTGAAAAAGTTATGCAAACAGTGGCTTTCATTGAGATCAATAGTTGTGGCTATTAGACAAAATCAGCTATGCTATGCAAGTCTTAATTTCATAATAGCGGTTACCCTCCGGTAGCCATTAATTCACCATAGGATTATCGGTGCCATGCAAGAACAATATCGTCCCGAAGATATAGAGCAAACTATCCAGGAACACTGGGAAAAGAACAATACATTTAAAGTGACAGAAGATAATAACAAAGAAAAATATTACTGCCTGTCAATGCTACCTTATCCTTCTGGCCGACTTCACATGGGACACGTCCGCAACTATACCATTGGTGACGTGATTTCCCGTTATCAACGTATGCTAGGTAAAAACGTCTTACAACCTATCGGTTGGGATGCGTTCGGTTTACCTGCAGAAGGTGCCGCAGTAAAAAATAACACCGCTCCAGCGCCATGGACTTACGAAAATATCAATTATATGAAAAACCAGTTAAAAAAACTGGGTTTTGGTTATGATTGGGATCGTGAAGTCACTACTTGTACTCCAGAATATTATCGCTGGGAACAGTGGTTCTTTACTAAGTTATATGAAAAAGGCTTAGTTTATAAAAAGACCTCTGCTGTTAACTGGTGCCCACACGACTTAACCGTTTTAGCCAACGAACAAGTTATTGATGGCTGTTGCTGGCGTTGTGATACCCCTGTTGAACGTAAAGAAATTCCACAGTGGTTTATCAAAATTACCGAGTATGCTGAAGAGCTGTTAAACGATTTAGATACGTTAGATGAATGGCCTGAACAAGTTAAAACCATGCAACGTAACTGGATTGGTCGCTCTGAAGGTGTCGAAATTAAATTTGATGTTGCTGATAGCGACGACACAATGACCGTTTATACAACGCGTCCAGACACATTTATGGGTGTCACTTATGTTGCAGTTGCAGCAGGTCACCCATTAGCGCAAAAAGCCGCTCAAAATAACCCTGAAGTTCAACACTTCATTGATGAATGCCGTAACATGAAAATGGCAGAAGCCGATATGGCAACAATGGAGAAAAAAGGAATTGCAACAGGCCTTTATGCTATTCATCCATTAACTAAAGAGAAAGTCGCCATTTGGGTTGCTAACTTTGTATTAATGGAATACGGCACAGGTGCTGTAATGGCGGTTCCAGGTCATGATGAACGTGACTGGGAATTTGCAACTAAATACAATTTACCAATTAAAGCTGTTATTGCAGATGCTGAAGGTAATCAACCTGACTTATCTGAAGGTGCATTAACCGAGAAAAATAGCCTAATTAACTCTGGTGAGTTCTCTGGATTAGACAACCAATCTGGCTTTAACGCAATTGCAGATAAACTGGCACAAATGGGTGTTGGTGAGCGTAAAGTTAACTACCGTTTACGTGACTGGGGTGTTTCTCGTCAACGTTACTGGGGTGCGCCAATTCCAATGGCTACTTTAGAAGATGGCACTGTTGTTCCTGTCCCTGAAGATCAACTGCCTGTGATCCTGCCAGAAGATGTAAAAATGGACGGGATCACCAGTCCAATCAAAGCAGATCCTGAGTGGGCAAAAACCACAATCAATGGTCAACCAGCACTACGTGAAACTGATACTTTCGACACCTTTATGGAATCTTCTTGGTATTATGCTCGTTATACCTGCCCAGATTACGATAAAGGTATGTTAGATCCAAAAGCAGCTAATTATTGGTTACCTGTTGACTGGTATATTGGCGGTATTGAACACGCCATCATGCACTTAATGTATTTCCGCTTCTTCCATAAACTGATGCGTGATGCAGGTTTAGTGAACTCTGATGAACCAGCAAAACGCTTACTGTGTCAAGGCATGGTATTAGCTGATGCCTTCTACCACACTGGTGAAGATGGTGCTCGTCATTGGGTATCTCCAGCTGAAGCTATCGTTGAACGCGATGAGAAAAACCGCATCATTAAAGCAACTGACAGTGAAGGTCATGAACTGACTTATGCTGGCATGAGCAAAATGTCTAAATCTAAAAATAACGGTATCGACCCACAAACGATGGTTGAACGTTATGGTGCAGATACCGTTCGTTTATTTATGATGTTTGCTGCTCCACCAGAATTAACTCTGGAATGGCAGGAATCTAGCGTTGAAGGTGCAAACCGTTTCTTACGTCGTTTATGGCGTTTAGTTCACGAGCACACTCAAAAAGGAGCGACACAGTCTCTTGATCTTTCTGCACTAACAGAAGAACAAAAAGATTTGCGTCGTGACTTACATAAAACGATTGCGAAAGTATCTGATGACGTAGGTCGTCGTTTAGCCTTTAATACCGCAATTGCCGCCATTATGGAGTTAATGAATAAATTAACTCGTGCAACACAAGAAACAGAACAAGATCGTGCTTTAATGCAAGAAGCATTAGAAGCCATTGTTCGTATGCTTTCTCCAATCATCCCTCATGCTTGTTTTGTTATGTGGCAGGCATTAGGTGGAAAAGAGGACGTTGATGTTGCACCATGGCCTGTTGCTGATGAAGAAGCAATGATTGATGACACCAAGCTGATCATCGTTCAAGTGAATGGTAAAGTACGCGGTCGAGTCACTGTTCCGGCTAATTCAGAAAAAGAATATGTTCAGGAAATGGCGACAAAAGAGTACAGTGTTGCTAAATACTTGGAAGATGTGACTATTCGTAAAGTCATCTATGTTCCAGGAAAATTACTGAACATCGTTATTGGCTGATAAGGAGGCCTAGTGCGATATCTACTTTCGCTATTTTTCGGTTTAGCGGTGTTAATCACCGCTGGCTGTGGTTTTCACCTTCAAGGTAAAACTCAGGTTCCAGCAGAATTAAAAACGCTTTATCTTAGCTCTGGTGACCCTTATGGCCCATTATCTCGTGTAATGCGTCAACAACTTAGACTGAGTGGTGTTCAGCTTGTTGAAAATCCAACGGCAAATATCCCTATTTTAAAAATTGTCGGTTCATCAGAAAGTAAAGAGACCGTTTCTGTGTATCAAGACGGTAAATCAGCAGAACGTCAATTAACATTTGTGCTTGATGCACAAGTGATTATGCCTGATGGTACGATTTACCCAATTTCATCACAGGTTTCACGTCCATTCTTTGATAACCCATTAGAAGCATTAGCGAAAGATGCTGAAAATGACATTATCAAGCAAGAGATGCGTGAACAAGCGACAGCAATATTAGTGCGTAAATTATTAGTTGTTCACAATGCTGAACGGCAAAAGAGTGCACAAGCTGAGCAGGCAAAACAGATAATCTCACCCGCCAAATGATCCGCTTATATCCAGAACAACTGAATGCGCAGCTCCAAGAGGGGCTGCGCCAAAGTTACCTACTCTGGGGTAATGAACCTCTGTTACTCCAAGAGTCTCAAGATGCTATTCAATCCGTTGCTAAATCCCAAGGATTTGTCGAACATTATCAATTTACCCTTGATAATAATACGGACTGGAATGAAATTTACTCGCTTTGTCAATCGCTAAGCCTTTTTTCTCAAAGACAATCTCTTCTACTGCATTTGCCTGAAAATGGCCCCAATGCAGCGATGTCAGAGAAACTTACTCGCCTATCTCAAGAATTACATCAAGACTTATTGTTGATTTTACGTGGCAATAAACTCACAAAAGCACAAGAAAACAGTGAATGGTTTAAAACATTAAGCCAACATGGAACCTATGTTTCTTGTCTGACACCTGAGCTTGATAAATTACCTAATTGGGTTGCGCGGCGAGCAAAACAAAAAGGGTTAGCGCTGGATGAACAAGGTAATCAATTACTTTGCTATTGTTATGAAGGAAATTTATTGGCACTAGCACAAGCCATTGAGCGTCTTTCTCTGTTATATCCTGACGGTAAGCTAACGCTCCCAAGAGTAGAAGCTGCAGTCAATGACGCGTCACATTTTACCCCTTATCACTGGGTTGATGCTTTACTGGCCGGGAAAACACAACGTGCATGGCATATTTTGCAACAACTCAAAAGAGAAGACTCTGAACCTGTTATTTTACTCAGAACTTTACAACGTGAGTTAATGCAGTTGATTACGCTACATCGAGAATCTAAAACGGCTTCGTTAAAAACGATTTTTGATAAACATCGAATTTGGCAAAACCGACGCCCAATATTCACAGCAGCACTACAACGTTTATCTGAACATCAATTGCTGACAGCAATACGATTACTTGCAACAATTGAAATTACTATTAAACAAGATTATGGACAGACAGTTTGGCCTTCTCTTAGTGCTCTGGGTTTATTACTTTGTGGAAAAGCATTGCCGGAAGGATTTGTAAGTCATGCCTAAAATCAATCCCTCAACACCTTTAATTAACCAAGCCATTGCTTTATATGGTGGTACATTTGATCCTATTCATTATGGGCATTTGCGTCCTGTTGAAGCTCTTTCCGGATTAATTGGTTTAAAAGAAGTGATTTGGTTACCTAACAATATTCCTCCTCATCGTCCTCAACCAGAGGCCTCTTCTCAACAACGTCTTGAGATGGTACGTCTGGCTCTTGAGCCATATTCTTCATTTACAGTCGATACTCGTGAACTTGAGAAGCCAACACCTTCTTATACTATTGAGACATTAAGAGACTTCAGAAAAGAAATCGGCGATAAACAACCCTTGGCTTTTATTATTGGTCAAGATTCATTACTTTCGATTAACACATGGCACCAATGGGAAGATCTGCTCGAAGTATGCCATTTACTAGTTTGCGCCCGCCCTGGTTATCAAACACATTTCGACTCAGCGCAAATGCAAAAATGGCTGACCAAACATCAAACTCATCAGCAAGAAGATATTCACTGTTTACCTGCGGGTAAAATATTTCTGGCTGATACGCCTCTTTATAATATATCAGCAACAGATATTCGTGCTCGTCACAAAGCAGGTTTAGATTGTCACGATTTACTACCTAACTCTGTTGAAGACTATATTCGCCAGCAACAACTCTATAAATAATTAAGACTAAAGTTGCTCTCTTAAATAATTAAAAGCGAAGGGATAAGGTGAAAAATAGCGTTGATGGTTCAAATACTCATCAGGATAAACAGTTAACCAATATTTGAGTAAATCATAAGGTTTAGATAAAGGCACGATACCTTGACGATATTGTAAAATTGTCTGTGTCATTTCTTGTTTTTGTTGTGAGTTTAGATCCCGCTTAAAATACCCAGCCATATGCATTAACGCATTAGTTTGCCCTTCTCTATTTGCTGCAACACTCAATGCCTTCATTAGCTTTCCCTGATATTTCGATGCAACTTCTTCAAGGGGAATGGAATCAGAAAAATTAGCAATATCATGCCCCAACTCTCGATAAGCCACTTGTGAATAAGCCATAATTAAATATTTATATCGGCTATGAAATTTAACCAAAGCCCCTTTAGTTAATGATTGATTAACCTGTTGTTGGTAATCAAATAGTGTGAAAAATTGGGTAAGAAAATGGTCTAGAACAATAGGTTGTAAAAATTGATCAATATTTAATTGAGGTAAAGTAAAATTTGGGGGTGAGGAAAGGCTGTCTCCTTTTTTTCCGATATAACCATAAAGTGGCAATAGATTATCTCTATTTTGAGCCTCTATCTGCATAATACCTATCTTTTCCGCCTGAACAGTATCGCAAAGCAATGCTAACTTTTCTTGTAATTGGTGATTAGTGTTACTCATAATTTCTGAAGATATCCCGAGATAATTCACTTTTCTTTCCATTCTTTTTCTCTCCAATTAAAAAGTCTGAGCATTACACAGTATAATCTGACGCTAACAAAGTAAAAACACACCTAATTAGGTGTTTCATGAGCATTGACAGACGAGGTTTAGCTGTTATTCTCACCCTCTGTTCCCTCAAGGGAACTGTAAGGTAAAACTGTCGTCTAAACGGAAAAGTTCTTATCTGCCTTCTTTTTGTTATCTATTATGGCGCAGTTAATGGGCATATATGAATTTTTCTAAATCAAACGTCGAAAAACAAGAAAATAAGGTTTATGTTCTTGTTATTGCTAACTAGAATTAATCATCCAGTAAAATAGATTTATTGGTATAAATTCCTTTAAAATAGCGTTTATTATTTTTTCGACTAAATCAACCCATTAGATTAAAGGTGATCCTTTTGCAAGGTTCTGAATTACAGCAATTTATTATTGATAAACTTGAAGATTCTAAAGCTCAAGACATTATTGCATTAGATGTCCGCGGAAAATCAAGTGTAACTGATTACATGATTATTTGTACAGGTACCTCAAGCAGACACCTCATGTCAGTTGCAGATAATCTCGTTGATGATTGCCGCGAAGCGGGATTACAACCTTTAGGTGTTGAAGGACAAGGCGTTTCTGACTGGATTGTCGTTGACCTTGGTGAAGCCATGGTACACGTTATGCAAGAAGATAGTCGCCGTATGTACGAACTTGAAAAACTCTGGAGCTGAGTTTGAAATTACAGCTCATTGCCGTTGGTACAAAAATGCCGGACTGGATACAGACCGGCTTTATGGATTATCTTAATCGATTCCCCAAAGATATGCCTTTAGAACTTATCGAGATCCCTGCAGGCAAGCGAGGAAAGAATGCGGATATTAAACGTATTCTCGAAAAAGAAGGTGAACAGATGTTAGCTGCAGTAGGTAAAGGAAATCGTATCGTCACTCTCGATATTCCTGGCGCTCGCTGGGATACGCCAAAACTTGCAGAACAACTTGATCGATGGAAGCTTGATGGTAGAAATGTCAGTTTACTCATTGGTGGCCCGGAAGGATTAGCACCCGCTTGTAAAGCAGCAGCTGAACAAAGCTGGTCTTTATCTCCTTTAACAATGCCACATCCCCTTGTTCGTGTTGTGGTTGCAGAAAGCCTTTATCGAGCATGGAGCATTACCACAAACCATCCTTATCATCGTGAATAATCAATAAATTGGCGGGTCAGTAAGTGAAGTCAAATGGGATGAAAAGAAAAAAACGTACCCCGTTTCGAGATTATACTGCGGAATCAAAGCTATTTATCCGACGTGTAATTGTCGCATTTTCAGTAATTATTATATTGAGTGGTGTTTTGGTTTTTAACCTCAATCACTTACAGATCGCTCGCCATGATGATTATCAGACACGTTCAAATGATAACAGAATTAAATTAGTACCGATCGCTCCCAGCAGAGGCATTATTTACGATCGCAAAGGTATCCCTCTTGCGCTCAATCGTACTATCTACCAATTAGAAATTGTGCCTGAAAAGGTAGTAAACTTACAAGAAACTCTGGAAAGCTTAAGGGATGTTGTTGACTTAACTGACGAAGATATTGCTGCATTTGAGAAAGAGCGCAAGCGCTCACGTCGATTTAGCTCTATCGCCTTAAAAACAACATTAAGCCAAGTACAAGTTGCTCGTTTCGCTATCAACCAATATCGCTATCCCGGTTTAGAAATCAAAGGCTATCAACGTCGTTATTATCCTTATGGTTCAGCATTGACGCATGTAATTGGTTACGTCGCAAAAATTAATGATAAAGATGTTGAACGTCTTGATAAAGAAGGTTTATCACCTAACTATGCTGCAACTCATGATATTGGTAAGTTAGGCATCGAACGTTATTATGAGTCTACTTTGCACGGCACAACAGGCTATGAAGAGGTTGAAGTTAATAGCCGTGGTCGAGTTATTCGCCAATTGCACGAACAACCGCCACAAGCAGGTAAAGATATTTATCTTACCATCGACCTTGAACTGCAAACCTATATTGAAACATTACTCACTACAAGCCGAGCTGCGGTTGTAGTAACCGATCCTCGCAATGGTGAAATTTTAGCACTGGTATCAAACCCAAGTTACGATCCAAACTTATTTGTTGGTGGGATTTCAAATACTGAGTATCAAGGATTACTAAACAACCCGGATAGACCACTGATCAACCGAACAACTCAGGGGCTTTATCCACCTGCATCAACCGTGAAACCCTTTATGTCTGTTGCAGCATTGAGTGAAGGTGTAATTACAGCCAATACAACAATTCATGATCCCGGCTGGTGGCAACTCCCTGGCTCCGAAAAACGTTATCGAGATTGGAAACGTTGGGGACATGGAAAACTTAATGTCACAAAATCTATCGTAGAATCTGCGGATACCTTCTTCTACCAAGTTGCTTATGATATGGGAATTGATCGTATATCAACTTGGATGGGCCGCTTTGGCTATGGCGAATATACAGGTATTGATCTCTCTGAAGAGCGTAATGGCATCATGCCAACACGAGAGTGGAAACAGCAACGTTATAAAAAGCCTTGGTATCAAGGTGACACGATCCCAGTAGGTATTGGGCAAGGTTATTGGACAGCAACGCCAATTCAAATGGCGAAAGCTTTAATGACATTGATTAATGACGGTCAAGTTAAAACCCCTCACCTACTTTACGGTACCAAACTAGGCAATGAAATGTTGCCTTATGTTGATACTGAAACCCGCCAAATTGGCGATATCAACTCAGGTTATTGGGAACTAGCAAAACACGGTATGTATGGTGTGGCTAACTTCCCGAATGGCACAGGTCGCCGAAGTTTTGCTGATGCACCTTATAAAATAGCAGCAAAATCGGGAACTGCGCAGGTGTTTAGTTACGAAACCTACAATGCTAGCCAATTGGCAGAACATCTTCGTGACCACAAATTGATGATTGCCTTTGCGCCTTATGATAAGCCAACTGTAGCCATCTCTATTATCCTAGAAAATGGTGGTGCAGGCCCTTCTGTCGGTGATATTACAAGACAAATTCTTGACCACATTCTCCTTGGTGATAACAACACTGTATTGCCAGTATCTCCACCAGCACCACGTGGTTCAGAGGAATAATACTCATGACTGAAAATAATAAGAAAAAATCCTTCTGGACACGGATCCATATCGACCCGTTATTCTTACTTTGTATTCTTGCGTTATTAGGATACAGCGCGTTTATTATGTGGAGTGCCAGCGGGCAAGATCCAGAAATGATGCAACGTAAGTTAGGACAGATTGCTATGGGGTTCATGATCATGATAGTCATGGCACAAATCCCACCAAGAGTCTATGAAAGCTGGGCTCCTCATCTCTATTTCTTTTGTGTTATTTTACTTATTCTTGTTGATGTCTTTGGGCAAATCAGTAAAGGAGCACAACGTTGGCTAGATTTAGGTATTGTTCGTTTTCAGCCTTCAGAAATCGCTAAAATAGCGGTGCCTTTAATGGTCGCTCGATTTATGAATCGCGATGTGTGCCCTCCTACATTACGTAATACGGCTATTGCTCTGGTACTTATTTTTGTACCAACTTTATTAGTCGCCGCACAGCCCGATTTAGGAACATCCATTCTTGTTGCCGCATCGGGTTTATTTGTTCTTTTTCTTGCGGGAATGAGTTGGCGCCTTATCACCGTGGCTATTATTCTTGTTGCCGCTTTTATCCCCATACTCTGGTTTTTCCTCATGCATGATTACCAGCAAGCACGGGTAATGATGCTTCTCGACCCTGAATCAGACCCGCTTGGGGCAGGATATCATATCATCCAATCTAAAATTGCCATTGGTTCTGGTGGATTACATGGAAAAGGATGGTTACAAGGCACTCAATCTCAATTAGAATTCTTACCTGAGCGCCATACAGACTTTATTTTTGCTGTATTGGCGGAAGAACTCGGATTAATTGGTGTTTTGATACTACTGACTCTTTATATACTCTTAATCGCGCGAGGCCTTTACCTTGCAACGAAAGCACAAAATACATTTGGTAGAGTAATGATTGGCGGGTTAATGCTAATTTTCTTTGTCTATGTCTTTGTCAATATAGGGATGGTGAGTGGCATTCTTCCTGTTGTAGGTGTTCCGTTGCCGCTAATGAGTTATGGAGGCTCGGCCCTTATTGTATTAATGGCCGGGTTTGGTATCGTGATGTCGATTCATACACACCGAAAACTACTATCGAAAAGTTTATAATGAGGTCTTTATGCGTCTGCAATGGGTTTTGATTAGTATCAGTGCATTGCTACTGTCAGGGTGTGTTATTGATAAACCGAATACCAATAAACAGCCAGCACCATTACCCAATGTGCCAGCTCAACGTGTTCTCGGTGCAGAGCCACGTTACGAGCCTTATCACCCTACGGCGAATCAAGATTACCGAAAAAATGGGGTGGTTTACCGTATTGTGTCTGATCCTGCAAACTTTAGTGAGCGAGGAGAAGCTGTTGTCTATGATAGTTTAGCGATGAGTCGTTTAACTACCATTGGTGAACGCATTAATCCCTATGAGTTTGCAGTCGCTCATCCTACATTACCGATCCCAAGCTATGCGAAAATTACAAACTTGCTTAATGGGCGCACAATGGTTGTACGTATTAACGACCGTGGCCCTTACGTCAATGGAAAACAGATCCAAGTCACTCCAGCGGTTTCTGATAGTTTACGTTTAATGCCGACAACACCATTGCTTATTGAAGGAATTGTTGTTGACCAAAATGGTCATATGAGCGGTATTGGTACACATGGTGCGCAGATAGAGAAGAAAACAACCGCATTGCCTGAGCGCCCTAACTTTAATGCTCAGCCAGCAACAGTAACATCGGCGCCATTAGCAACATCAACGCCAGTCAACAACACTACACCTGTTGAGCCATCGGCTCCAGTGCAAGTAAAAGCGCCTACTCCACTTCCAACGCCAGCTCCTGCAAAGGCGGAAGCACCAAAACCAGTATTACCTTCAAATTCCATAGCACAAGGCTTTTATGTCCAAGTTGGTGCTCTCAGTAACGAAAATAATGCACAGTTTTGGCTCAATGATTTATCGTCACTATTTAATACCCAAGGTGTGATCAACAAAATAGATGGATTATATAAAGTGCAACTAGGCCCTTATTCATCTAAAGATCAAGCTGAAATGATAAAAAACAAGCTAAAACAAGTTAAAGATATCACTGGGTTTATTATTACCCAATAAAGGATAATTTTACGTAAAATCCTTTTTATATCAGCAAATTCAAGCGTAAAATCGTCTGGGTTTGCTGATATTTTATTTATCAGTCCCTATTTTTCCCTGAATTTTTGGATTAAACAAACAGAATGAAACAGATACTCCCAGCAAAATTACTAAGAAAAAGCCTATTAAGTGCCACTTTTGCTTTACTCACAGTAAGCCATCAAGGTATTGCGGAAGATTCCCTAAAAACAATGATACCAGCTGTTCCTAGTATCGAAGCCGAATCTTATATTCTTATTGATTATAATTCTGGGAAAGTATTGGCTGAAATGAACGCTGACGTTCGCCGTGATCCTGCAAGTTTAACCAAAATGATGACCAGTTATGTTATCGGTCAATCCATTCGTGCTGGTAAAATCTCTAATAGCGATATCGTACCCATTGGTGAAGAA
Source organism: Proteus terrae subsp. cibarius (assembly GCF_011045835.1). Lineage (NCBI taxonomy): Bacteria > Pseudomonadati > Pseudomonadota > Gammaproteobacteria > Enterobacterales > Morganellaceae > Proteus > Proteus terrae. The sequence goes on along the minus strand of NZ_CP047349.1, from coordinate 1,025,682 downwards.
GCATGGGCAACAGGTAATCCTGTTTTTCGTGGCTCTTCTTTAATGTTCTTAAAACCTGGCGACCAAGTTACTGTCGCACAATTAACCCGTGGCATTAATTTACAATCAGGTAATGATGCTTGTGTCGCAATGGCCTCTTATATTGCCGGAAGCCAAGATACATTTGTAACCATGATGAACGATTACGTTAAACGCCTCGGTTTACAAAATACACAATTCCAAACCGTTCATGGTCTTGATGCTCCGGGGCAATATAGCTCGGCTCGCGATATGGCACTAATTGGTGCTGCATTAATTCGCGATGTACCTGATGAATATGCCATCTATAAAGAAAAAGAATACACCTACAACAATATCCGCCAAACTAACCGAAATGGTTTGTTGTGGGATACCAGTTTAAATGTTGACGGTATTAAAACAGGTCATACAGCATCAGCAGGTTATAACCTCGTCGCTTCTGCAACTGAAGGTGATATGCGTTTAATTTCTGCAGTTATGGGTGGTCATTCATCTAAAGGCCGTGATGCTGAAAGTAAAAAATTACTTACTTGGGGTTTTCGTTTCTTTGAAACTGTAAAACCATTGCAAGTGGGTAAAGAATTCGCAGCTGAACCTATCTGGTATGGTGAAACAGATAAAGTACAATTAGGGGTAGATAAAGATGTTTATTTAACTATTCCTCGTGGTCGTTTAAAAGATTTAAAAGCAAGCTATATTCTTGATAATGTAGAATTACATGCGCCAGTAGCTAAAAATCAAGTTGTGGGAACCATTAATTTCCAACTTGATGGTCAAGTTATCGAACAGCGCCCGCTAGTTGTGATGAATGAAGTAAAAGAAGGTGGTTTCTTTAGCCGTATTATCGACTATATCAAATTATTATTCTCACACTGGTTTGGCTAAGGCTTGAAAAAGATAAATGTGACCACATATAACTTTTATACAGATATTGGCAGAAACACATTTACCATTCCCATATTTACCCTAATTACCAGTATCGCATTCCTTATTATGTAAGGAATGCGCTTTTTATTTGCTAAGATTAGGTGTAGAAATAAATTATTAAAACAACAACGCCTGTTGTCTTAAGGAATTACATTATGATGAAAACAAAATTAAATGAACTATTAGAGTTCCCATGTTCTTTCACTTATAAAGTGATGGGTCATGCAAAACCAGAACTAGTAGATCAAGTCGTTGAAGTCATTCAACGCCATGCGCCTGGTGATTACACTCCTTCAGTAAAGCCAAGTAGTAAAGGTAATTACCACTCTGTTTCTATTACCATCAACGCAACTCATATTGATCAAGTAGAAACATTATATAAAGAATTAGGTGAACTTGAACTGGTGCGTATGGTTCTGTAACCTCTTCTTTTAGCAAATGACTTTTTAAAAGCGCCTTTCATTAAGGCGCTTTTTCTTATTCGGCATTTCCTCATTTTTCACTCTATCTCGGAAAAAAAACATCTCAATCTGGTAGTTCATTTACTGGAGCGTTATACTGCTCTTCACAATTACGCTACAAATGAAGATTTTCACGGTGCAAGACAAGACAATCATTATTCGCCAATTAGGTGTGAAACCCTATTTACCGGTTTCTGATTCTATGCATCAGTTTACGGAAAAACGGGAAAGTCACACACCTGATGAAATATGGCTAGTTCAACATGAACAGGTTTTTACCCAAGGCCAAGCAGGTAAAGCTGAACACTTATTAAATACGGGAGCTATCCCTGTTATTCAATCTGATCGTGGTGGCCAAGTAACTTATCATGGCCCTGGTCAACAAGTGATGTATGTTTTAATTGATTTAAAACGCAATCATATAGGTGTTCGTCAATTAGTCACCGCTCTTGAAAACACCGTTATAGATACGCTAGCAGAGTTTAATGTAGAAGCTTATGCTCGCGCTGATGCACCTGGCGTTTATGTGAAGGGTGATAAAATTTGCTCTTTAGGATTGCGTATCCGTAAAGGTTGTTCCTTTCATGGACTTGCGCTCAATATCGATATGGATTTATCTCCTTTTGCTCGAATAAATCCTTGTGGTTATTCTGATCTAAAAATGACGCAATTAATTGATTTTGCACCGAATACGACAACGACACAGGTAGCACCGTTATTAGTTAAGCATTTTTGTACACAACTAGGATTTCAACCACAGCAATAAAAATGCTATAATTTTTTTAACATTTGTCATATTTTTTTAAAACCCTGATTACCTCAGTCACATCGTGTTAATCACTCTAGATAACTGGAACTGGCACAATTATGAGTAAACCTATTCAGATGGAACGCGGAGTTAAATATCGCGACGCCGATAAAATGGCACTTATTCCTGTTAAAACAGTCGCTACAGAACGTGAACAACTGCTACGCAAACCTGATTGGATGAAAATAAAGCTACCCGCTGACTCAAGTAAAATTCAGGGTATCAAAGCAGCAATGCGTAAAAATGGCCTTCATTCCGTCTGTGAAGAAGCTTCTTGTCCTAACCTTGCTGAGTGTTTTAACCACGGAACGGCAACCTTTATGATCTTGGGCGCAATTTGTACACGCCGTTGCCCATTCTGCGATGTCGCTCATGGCCGCCCTAATGCTCCTGATCCTCAAGAGCCAGAAAAACTTGCTCAAACCATTAAAGATATGGGGTTACGCTACGTCGTAATTACGTCCGTAGACCGTGATGATTTACGTGATGGCGGAGCTCAACATTTTGCTGATTGTATTGCTGCAATTCGTGCAAAAAACCCAACAATCCGTATTGAAACATTAGTTCCTGATTTCCGTGGTCGTATGGATAAAGCACTTGAGATCCTCACTGACACTCCACCAGATGTCTTTAACCATAACTTAGAGAATGTTCCTCGCGTTTATCGCCAAGTACGTCCAGGTGCTAACTATCAATGGTCGCTGACATTGTTAGAGCGTTTTAAGCAAGCTCACCCAGATATTCCAACAAAATCAGGTTTGATGGTCGGTCTTGGGGAAACCAACGAAGAAATTATTGACGTTATGCGTGATCTGCGTAAACATGGGGTAACGATGCTGACATTAGGGCAATATTTACAGCCAAGCCGTCACCATCTTCCTGTTCAACGCTACGTCAGTCCTGACGAGTTTGAATATATGAAAGAGCAAGCACTTGCGATGGGCTTTACCCATGCAGCTTGTGGGCCGTTTGTTCGCTCGTCTTATCATGCTGATCTTCAAGCTCAGGGGATTGAGGTTAAATAACAATTTATCTCTCATGCTTAATATTGCAATTGCTGTATTTATAGGTGGTGGTTTAGGTAGTGTATTACGCTGGCTGATTAGCTACCGCCTAAATTCTATTTTTCCTCATTTTGCCACAGGTACCTTTATTGCTAACTGCATTGGTGCTTTTATTATTGCCTTTGGTATCGCTTGGTTTAGCAAAGCACCACATATTGATCCTATTTGGAAAATTATGCTAACTACTGGCTTTTGTGGTGGCCTGACAACATTTTCAACCTTTTCTGTCGAAGTTGTCGCACTCTTAACTGAAGGGAAGATAGGATGGGCATTAAGTACGATGGGCGCTAATTTGGCAGGCTCATTTTTAATGACCGCATTTGCATTTTGGTTACTACGCGAGATGTAATGTTTGGAATATAAAAACCTGTTATAAAATGGGCTTTGCTCTAGATACTTAAAAACCCGTTAAATAACGGGCTTTGCTCTAGATACATAAAAACCCGTTAAATAACGGGTTTTTACTTGTCTCAAAGAAGTCGTTAATTAGATAGCGACAACGTTTGCAGCAGATGGCCCTTTCGCGCCGTCAGTAACTTCAAACTCTACTTTTTGACCTTCAGCAAGGGTTTTAAAGCCTTCTGATGTAATAGCGGAAAAGTGTACAAATACATCTTTGCTGCCATCTTCTGGAGTGATAAAACCAAAACCTTTAGTTTCGTTAAACCACTTAACGTTACCTTTTAATTTAGACATCAAGTTTACCTTTAAAATAGAAAATAAACGCAAGCGTTTTGCGTTAGCTATAGTAAAACAAAAATGATGATTCCCTGTCCACAGTCTAGATCACGAAACTCACATTTTTTTTCTGCCAAATGATTAATATTCAGACAAATCCCATGCCTTAACGCATAGTTCACTTAAGAAACAATACTTAATACTTACAATCTGAACTATTCATCGACTTCTACTTTTTCATATTGAAGTAGCCAACGCTTAATATCTAATCCACCAGTATAGCCGACTAGCTTACCGTTATGACCAATAACTCGATGACAAGGAATAATTAAAGAAATTGGGTTGCGTGAGTTTGCCATTCCTACCGCTCGGCAATAATTGACCGAACCTAATGTAAGCGCCAATTTTTTATAACTCCAAATTTCACCATAAGGGATGGTTTGTAATGTCTTCCAAACACGGTTTTGAAATTCCGTTCCTTCTGGCGCTAATGGCACCGAAAATGTCGTGCGTTTACCTGCAAAATACTCTTTTAATTGTTTTATACATTGGTTAATAACAGGACTTGAATTTACAGCAACCTCTTTGTCATTCACAAAATAGAGACTCGTGATCCCTTTTTCATTTGCAGTAATAGAGATATAGGGTTTTGGAAAGCCTTTAGGTGCATCGAGATAGTCTTGGTACATAATGTTTTCTCTGCTGATTTGTCTTTAGCAACCAGATTAAATCATGCTTGATTGATAAAGCAATCATCTAATTACTCGTATATCTAATAAAAATTGATCAATCTAGCGATCTAAAAATAAAATTAGTGCACTAACTGTTTAATTTTAATGATAATCATTATCAAAAATGAAAAACACCATATATTGTATGGTTGAAAATAAATAACTCTATATATAGTATTTAAGTACTTCTCATTATGGATGTGAAAACAGACGCATCCATATTTTTATAAGGGTTATTTTTATGTCTGTTATCCTCTATACCAAACCGAATTGTGTTCAATGCAGTGCCACAGAACGTGCTTTAAAACAGAAAAACATTCCGTTTGTTGCAGTTGATCTTACCAAAGATACACAAGCTCTCGCCCGTATCGTTTCTATGGGATATCGCCAAGTACCTGTTGTAGTTCACGGTGAACAACATTGGTCGGGTTTCTGCCCTGATAAAATCAGACAGATCACGCTCTAAAGGAGCTCCTCATGCAAACTGCACCTTTGATCTATTTTTCAAGTCGTTCTGAAAACTGCCATCGCTTTGTACAAAAACTCAATTTAAATGCGACCAGAATTATTGAAGCTGAAACATTGCTTGCAACGCAACCCTTTGTGTTGCTTTGCCCAACTTATGGTGGCGGTGGTACTAAAGGTGCAGTTCCTAAGGCGGTTATTCAATTTTTAAATATTCCTGGAAACCGTCAATTAATACGTGGAGTCATTGCTTCTGGAAATACTAATTTCGGTGCAGCTTACGGATTAGCTGGCGATATTATTGCACAAAAATGCCAAGTCCCTTTTTTGTATCGATTTGAATTATTAGGCACACCAGAAGATGTATATCGCGTAAAAATAGGTTTAAGTACATTTTGGTCAAGTCTTACTGACCAATGCATTACGAGATAATTAACATGACACAATCAACAGAACAACTGGATTACCATGCATTGAATGCCATGCTAAATCTCTATGATGAGCAAGGTAATATTCAGTTTGATAAAGATAAATTAGCGACACACCATTTTTTTCGTCAACATGTAAATCAAAACACTGTATTTTTTCATGATCTAAAAGAAAAACTCGAGTTCTTAGTACAACAACACTATTACGAAGAACAAGTGTTAGAACAGTATGAGTTTACCTTTATTAAACAGCTATTTAAACATGCTTATAGTAAAAAATTTCGCTTTCAATCATTCCTTGGTGCTTTTAAGTACTACACCAGTTACACCTTAAAAACGTTTGATGGAGAGCGCTATCTAGAGCGCTATGAAGATCGAGTTTGTATGGTGGCTCTCACGCTAGCACAAGGCAATACTGACCTTGCTATTCATCTTGTAGATGAAATTATTAGTGGTCGTTTTCAACCCGCTACGCCGACTTTTTTAAATTGTGGAAAACAACAACGTGGTGAATTGGTTTCCTGCTTTCTATTGCGTATAGAAGATAATATGGAGTCTATCGGTCGCTCGGTAAATTCCGCGTTACAGCTTTCTAAACGAGGCGGTGGCGTTGCATTTTTGCTCACCAATTTACGTGAAGCAGGCGCTCCGATTAAACGTATAGAAAATCAATCTTCTGGTGTGGTTCCTGTCATGAAAATGCTTGAAGATGCTTTTTCTTATGCAAACCAATTAGGTGCAAGACAAGGTGCCGGTGCTGTTTATCTTCATGCTCACCATCCTGATATTTATCATTTTCTTGATACTAAAAGAGAGAATGCAGATGAAAAAGTTCGAATAAAAACCCTCTCTTTAGGCGTTGTTATCCCTGATATCACGTTTGAATTAGCAAAACGCAATGAAGATATGTATCTCTTCTCACCTTATGATGTAGAACGAGTTTATGGCGTACCTATGTCCGAAATAAGTGTTAGCGAAAAATACAGTGAAATGGTGAATAACGCGCAAATTCGTAAGAAGAAAATTAAAGCGAGGGAGTTTTTTCAAACACTTGCCGAAATTCAATTTGAGTCTGGCTACCCTTATATCATGTTTGAAGATGCTGTAAATCGAGCTAATCCTATCGCGGGTAGAATTAATATGAGCAATCTTTGCTCTGAAATTTTACAAGTCAACAGTGCCAGTGAGTATCACCCAGACTTAAGCTATCGCCATATCGGTCATGATATCAGTTGTAATTTAGGCTCTATGAATATTGCTATGGCAATGGATTCACCTAATTTTGCACATACCGTCAGCACGGCAATTAGAGCATTAAGCAATGTTTCTGAAATGACAAAAATTGAGTCCGTTCCTTCTATTGAAAAAGGCAATCTCGCGTCTCATGCCATTGGTTTAGGACAAATGAATTTACATGGCTACTTAGCGCGTGAAGGGATTTATTACGGCTCTGAGGAAGCGTTAGATTTCACTAATATCTATTTTTATACCGTCACTTACTATGCGTTGTTAGCTTCAAACCAATTAGCGATTGAGAAAAAACAGCACTTTAAAGGCTTTGAAAATTCGAAATATGCAACGGGTGAATATTTTAATAAATATGTATCACAACAATGGTTGCCTAAAACACAAAAAATCCACCAGCTATTTAGCCAATCTAATGTTCATATTCCAACACAAGAAGATTGGCAGACTCTCAAGCAATCTATTATGACGCATGGGATCTATAACCAAAACTTACAAGCGATACCACCAACGGGATCTATTTCCTATATTAACCACTCTACATCGAGTATTCATCCTATTGCCGCACCAATAGAAATTAGAAAAGAAGGTAAAATTGGGCGAGTTTATTACCCAGCCCCCTTTATGACCAATGAAAACCGTCAGTATTATCAAGATGCATATGAAATTGGGGCTGAAAAAATTATTGATACTTATGCTGAGGCTTCTCAACATATCGACCAAGGTTTATCGCTCACATTATTCTTTTCTGATGAAGCAACAACCCGAGATATTAACAAAGCGCAAATATATGCATGGCGTAAAGGTATTAAAACCTTGTATTACATTCGTATCCGACAATCTGCATTAGCAGGTACTGAAATCAAAGGCTGTGTTTCGTGCGCACTTTAATAATAACAATAAGGAGAACATAGCATGTCATTACCTTTATTAAGCCATGTTAATGCAATTAATTGGAATCGCATTGAAGATGAAAAAGATTTAGAAGTTTGGAATCGTTTAACCATGAATTTTTGGTTACCTGAAAAAATTCCACTCTCTAATGATATTCCTTCATGGAACACCCTAACTCAAGCTGAAAAACAACTTACAATCCGTGTTTTTACAGGGCTAACTTTACTTGATACGATCCAGAATACCATAGGTGCACCGACTTTGATGCCTGATGCACTCACGCCTCATGAAGAAGCCGTATTATCTAATATCTGTTTTATGGAAGCGGTGCATGCTCGTTCTTACAGTTCGATATTTTCCACACTCTGCTTAACATCCGATGTCGATGAAGCATACCGTTGGAGTGAGGAAAATCCTTACTTACAAAAGAAAGCAGAAATTATTTTGCGTTATTATCAAGATGAAGATCCTTTAAAGAAAAAAATTGCCAGCGTCTTTTTAGAATCTTTTTTGTTTTATTCAGGATTCTATTTACCAATGTATTGGTCAAGCCGAGGAAAATTAACTAATACAGCCGATTTAATTCGCCTTATTATTAGAGATGAAGCCGTTCATGGTTATTATATTGGCTATAAATTTCAAAATCAGTTATTAAATAAATCTGAATTAGAGAAACAAGATATTAAAGATTTTGCTTTCTCATTATTATTAGATTTATATGACAATGAAGTGAAATATACTGAAGATCTTTACGACACTGTAGGCTGGACAGAAGATGTCAAAAAATTTCTTCATTATAATGCAAATAAAGCATTAATGAATTTAGGGTATGAAGCTTTATTTCCTGATGAAATAACCAATGTAAGTCCTGCTATTCTTTCTTCATTATCACCAGATGCAAATGAAAACCACGATTTCTTCTCTGGCTCAGGATCATCCTATGTTATTGGTAAAACCATTAACACTGAAGATGATGATTGGGATTTTTAAGATTTATTGGATTAATTGAAGGTAAAAGAAACAATACAATACATTCAATTTAATTATGTATCACACATAAAACATAATACACTGAAAAATATAGACTATTTTTTTGTGTATTTTAATTTGTTCACTAAACAATCTAATTGATGGATTTTTGCCGTTCAATATTGTCAAAAAATCAATTTTTTTCGAATTATCCCAGCCTATTTCTAGTATATAAACCTTATCACAAGGCATTAAATATTAATTTATCTAATATGTATTGATTTTTTTTCATTTAATTTTCATCTCTATTTCTCTTCTATTTTGATATTAAGTTTTCGTTTTTATTGAGATCCTAATTAAATTTGCAATACCTCTAAAAATAAAGTTATTTCAGTCAGTTAGAGGTAAATACATCTTTTAATAAATTTTATTTATTTCACTTTATTTAATTATTAATTATATTAAAAACAACGAAAATACAGCCAAATTATTTAATTAATTATAATGAACATAGGGTTGTCAGACTCAATCATTGTGGTAGGGTAATTCCCTTATTAAAAATCTTATTTAGGAAAAATAACAACACTTATTAATTAATATTTAATTTATTCCTTTCAATATTTAAATAGGAAACTATATATTGCATGGCAATTAAACTCGAAGTAAAAAATCTCTACAAAGTATTTGGCGAACACCCTAAACGCGCGTTTGAATTATTAAAATCTGGTATGAATAAAGATCAGATTTTTGATAAAACAGGGCTTACGGTGGGCGTTCAAAATGCAAATCTGGCAATTGAAGAAGGCGAAATATTTGTCATCATGGGATTATCTGGTTCAGGTAAATCCACACTAGTCCGCCTTCTCAATCGTCTGATCTCTCCAACAAAGGGAGAGGTGCTTATTGATGGTGAAAATATTGCCACCATGTCGGATAAGGAGTTACGACAAGTACGCCGTAAAAAAATCAGTATGGTGTTTCAGTCATTTGCATTAATGCCCCATATGAACGTACTTGATAACACTGCATTTGGAATGGATCTCGCGGGATTAAGCAAAGATGAGCGTTATAAAAAAGCGATGGATGCTTTAGAGCAAGTCAACTTGGGCAGTTACGCAAACTCTTGGCCTGATGAGCTTTCTGGTGGGATGCGTCAACGTATCGGCCTTGCGCGTGCACTTGCTAACGATCCTGATATTTTATTGATGGATGAAGCCTTTTCAGCACTCGATCCATTAATTCGTACAGAAATGCAAGATGAGTTATTAAGCTTACAAGGAGATAAACAACGCACGATTGTGTTTATCTCCCATGACCTGGATGAAGCTATGCGTATTGGCGACCGAATTGCCATTATGCAAGGTGGTGTTGTTGTTCAAACGGGCACACCAGATGAAATACTCAATAATCCAGCAAATGATTATGTGCGTACGTTTTTCCGTGGTGTTGATATTAGCCACGTATTTAGTGCAAAAGATATAGCTAAACGTCGTCCTGAAACCTTACTGCATGTTGCGCCCGGTTTTGGTCCTCGCTCCGCCTTGAAAGTACTCGAAGATGAAGATAGAAATTTTGGCTATCTCATTGAGCGAGGAAGAAAATTTGTTGGCGTTGTTTCCGTCACATCTCTTGAAGAGGCACTGAAAAATAAACAACCTATTGAGTCAGCTATTTTATCTGAGCCTTGTGCTATTAATGGTGATACACCGTTAAACGAGCTGATTTCAACTGTTGCACAATCTCCCTGTGCAATTCCTGTTATTGATGAAAAAAACCGTTATATCGGCTTAATTTCTAAAGGAATGTTACTACAAGCACTGGATAAGGAGACGCCAAATGAGTAATACAACAGATAAAGATGTGGCTTTGGATACAAATATCCAAGAAACCGCGACAAGCGATACTACGCCAGAGACAACCAATAACGTAAATGATGATCCTTGGGCAACAACTGATACCACTACAACAGAAAGTGATCCTTGGAGTAGTACTGACAGTTCATCAACAGATGCCGATCCATGGGGTGCTGGCAGTGGTACTGAAAATATTGATACCTCATCCGCTGGCAGTGATTGGTTAGATGCAACACCAACGGATGTAGCACCTGATTCATTCAATCTAATGGATCCGTTTCATAATACGCTGATCCCCTTAGATTCATGGGTTACTGATGCGATTGACTGGATTGTATTGCATTTTCGCCCTGTTTTCCAAGGTATCCGTGTACCGGTCGATTTGGTCTTAAGTGGTTTTGAAAATTTCTTAACCTCAATGCCAGCACCTATCGCCATTATTCTGTTTTCTCTGATTGCATGGCAGCTTTCAGGCAAAGTTATGGGTATCGCTTCTTTTATCTCATTAATATTAATTGGTGCAATTGGTGCTTGGTCTGAAGCTATGGTTACCCTTGCACTGGTACTCACCTCGTTACTGTTTTGTCTTATTATTGGGCTTCCATTAGGAATATGGCTGGCTAACAGTGATAGAGCATCCAAAATTGTTCGGCCTTTACTCGATGCGATGCAGACAACGCCTGCATTTGTCTACTTAGTTCCTATCGTCATGTTATTTGGTATAGGTAACGTACCCGGCGTTGTGGTCACTATTATTTTTGCCTTACCTCCAATTGTGAGATTGACCATTTTAGGGATCAAACAAGTTCCTGAAGATTTAATAGAAGCAGCACAATCATTTGGTGCAAATCCTCGTCAAATGCTGTTTAAAGTGCAATTACCACTCGCCATGCCAACAATTATGGCAGGTGTAAACCAAACACTAATGTTAGCACTTTCAATGGTTGTTATTGCATCAATGATTGCCGTTGGTGGGTTAGGTCAAATGGTATTACGCGGTATAGGTCGTCTTGATATGGGACTAGCTGCCGTAGGGGGTGCCGGTATTGTTATCCTCGCCATTATCCTTGACCGATTAACACAATCTTTAGGTCAAAACAGCCGTCATAAAGGCAATAGATGCTGGTATATGACAGGGCCTATCGGCTTAATTTGTCGACTCTTTGGCAAAAAAGCATCGTAATAAATATTTTTACTATTAATTAAAAATCAATAAAGAACACCACGTTCAATCAATATAAGAAATAGAGGCGACAGTTCGCTGTCGCTATTTATCTCTTACCATAACAACAGAAGGAAAAACTATGCGTAATCCAGTTATCTGGGCAACAGTATTGTCCGCCACACTGATAAGCACCCAGTTATCCGCTGCTGATTTACCTGGAAAAGGAATTTCGGTTCAACCCGTGCAAAGTACGATTTCTGAAGAAACCTTTCAAACTTTAATCGTTAATAAAGCACTAGAACAATTAGGTTACACCGTTCAGCCAATTAAAGAAGTTGACTATAACGTTGCTTATTCCTCTATCGCTAATGGTGATGCCACCTTTATGGCTGTTAGTTGGGTTCCCCTTCATAATTCACAATATGCAGCAGCAGGAGGTGATAATACCTTTTATCGTAAAGGGGATTATGTCGTTAATGCCGCTCAAGGTTACTTGATTGATAAGAAAACGGCAGAGAAATATAACATTACGAATATTGAGCAACTTAAAGATCCTAAAATTGCTAAATTGTTTGATGCCAATGGTGATGGTAAAGCCGATTTAACCGGTTGTAATCCGGGATGGGGTTGTGAAGAAGCGATCAATAATCACTTAAAAGCCTATGGATTAGAAAAATCTGTTACACATAACCAAGGTAACTACGCAGCCATGATGGCAGATACCATTACTCGTTATAAAGAAGGCAAGCCCATTTTTTATTACACATGGACGCCTTACTGGATAAGTGATGTATTAAAACCGGGTAAAGATGTTGTTTGGTTACAAGTGCCTTTCTCTTCATTACCGGGTGATGATAAAACCGATACCACATTAGCAAATGGTAAAAACTATGGCTTTCCGCCAAGTACCATGCATATTGCAGCAAATAAAAAATGGGCTGAAGAAAATCCCGCTGCGGCAAAACTCTTTGAAGTTATGAAAGTGTCTGTTGCCGATATTAATGCGCAAAACTTACGTATGCATAATGGTCAAAAATCACAGGCAGATATTGAACGTCATGCTAATGCGTGGATCAAAGCACATCAAAAAACCTTTGATGGTTGGATTGAACAAGCTCAAGCAGCTGCAAAATAATCAATAAACAATCTTCATTTAAGATTGTCACAAAACAGGTCGCATTATTGTGGCCTGTTTTTATTCATAAAAAACTAAATTTACATGCAGTTAGATAAAATAAGTTTATATAAAAATTAAAAATAATCTTAATACTACTTTATTATTAAGATTATTCTTTTTATTCAAAGCCATGTTCTCCCTTTCTTTCATTCTCTCATTTCTTCAATTATGATTATCCTTTTCTCCAGTAGCCATTTTGGCATTCTCATTTTTATATTTATTATTTTAGATAAGGAATAAACTGTGTCTTACACTAATAAACCAGTACCTGAAGAAATTAAACGTTGGAACTGGGGTGCTTTCATGTTTAATATTATTTGGGGTTTTGGTAATAAATCCTATCTTCCATTATTAGCGCTTGTTCCTTTACTTAATCTTGTTTGGATTTTTGTCTGTGGTATTAAAGGGAATGAATGGGCTTGGAAAAGTGGTGATTACGATTCTGTTGAAACCTTTATGAAAGTACAAGAAACATGGAACAGAGCGGGCTTTGTTTACTTTATTATTAGTATTGTTATGGCTGTTCTTTTCTTTATTTTCTTCTTCACAACCATGATGGCAATGATTGCAACTTCTACATCACATGGTTATTAATTTAATATATCGAATATTGAATTCTTAATGTCAATAAACCCCATAATATTTATGGGGTTTATCTGTTTTTATTTTCAGTAATATTAGAAACGTTTTACCACAGTAAATCGATAATCACGTCCTACCCCTGAAACTGATTCACCTAAATAAGGGTAATAATCTCGGTTAAATAAATTCGCGACCGTAAAACGAACTTCCGTATTATCTATAAAAGAAGGTTCCCAATTCGCAAATAGACCATGTATTGCATAACCTTTACTTTTTGGTAGTGACCAATAGCCAGCATCAGGATCGGCATCCATTGGAGAACGACGCTGAGCACCAATAAAATCCCCCGTCCATCCCATATTAACGTTAATACTTGGTACTTTTACGCCAAGGGTGGCATGTAAAGCATCAGGTTGTATTTCAGCAATCCATGTTTTTTGACCAAACCACGGGTCGCGCGGTGATTGGTCACGTTTTCCTTTCATTGTTGAATATGCTAAACGGCCAAATACATTAGGGCTATTATAAAAGGCTTCGATTTCCAACCCTTGGATGTGGTAGCCCGGTAAATTACGGTAATTACCAATCGAAGGTGGGCAATTTCCATTATGTCCATCCACCTTTTGACTTTCACAATAGACACCGCGACGTCGGAAAATTTCGTCTTTACCACGAGTATCAAATAGTGTCGTTCTTAACTGCAGTTGATCTTCTTGCTGAATAACACTTTCAAAATCCGCAATTACACCAATTCGTGCAGCTCTTACTGTTTCTTTGTCTAGATGACGACTCGTTCCTGTTAAGCTAGAAACTCTTCCTTGAACTTCATACTGCTCATCAATCAATGGAGCTCGCCATGTATAGGTTAAATCACCAAAGAATCTGAAATTCTGATTCATTTTCCATAATAAACCTAAATGAGGTGTTGCCCCGCTATAAGTCACATCAGAGTAATCATGCCCATAATAGGGATCAGGATCTTGATAGGTAATCGCTCGGCTTCCTTTACCTTGATTTTTAACGATATCGTAGCGAACACCAGGAGTTATCGTCAGATTTCTATAGCTCATCGAATCTTGAATATAGAAACTGGTTGTCGTTTGCGTACCTTCTGGCATATAAGGTGGCGCATAATATCCATAGTTATAATTTGGATTTTTAGCTTTATCGCGAGTAAACATTAAAACATCACGATCATTACGATGCCAACGTGTTCCTACTAATACCTTATGCTCTAAAGCACCTTGCATAACTGTGCTTTCATTTTTAATTTCAATTTGATGATTTCGATAATCTACCCAACTTTGATTGCCCATACTGCCACTAAAATAGGAGCTCGCGGTCTCTGGGCGACTATCATTTTGTTTGGTTTTTGAGTAACCGTAGGTAAGTGTTAAATTAATTAAATCGGAATCAATCGGCTGAATATTCCATTTCACACTAAAGGTGTCATCTTTTTGATCACGATAAACTAATTTACGTTTCATCGCCGCATCAAAACCATATTTATCCACTTCAGCTTGGCTAGGTTTAGCTAGTTCATCACGTTTAGCCGCCCAAGGCGTCCAACCATCACTTTCTGATCGTGATGCTGATAACGTTAATGTTTGTGCTTCCGTTAAATAGATATTGGTCTTAATTAAAAAAGAATCCTGATCTGACTGTGAATAGCCAAATTTAGTCCCATCAGGACGTCGCAGATCGTCACTTTCACGACGGTTAAAATAGAATAATCCATCTGCTTGCCCATCCAGTAATTTACCGTATACCGCACCACTATAACGATTTTGTCTATCATTAGTATGGTGGCCATATTTTAAAAACATCCCAATATTCTGATCGGGTAGTAATAAGTCATCGGGATCTTTGGTTTCAATTCTCACCGAACCCCCAAAACCGCCATTTCCTTGAGTAATATTATGAGGCCCTTTATCAACATCTATACGACGGATTAATTCAGGATCAATAAAAATTGAACCTTGGCGATATTTCTCAAAGGTTTTAGGCGTACCATCAAGGGTAATTTTAATATCTTCAGGATTACCCATCCCCCAGATATTTAATGTTTGACCGCCCGGCCTTGGTGAACCCGATGATGAAATTCCGGGTAATTTATCCACCAGCTCTGCAATATTATTAGGCTGAATTCTATCGATATCTTTTAATGTTAGAACGGTACTTCCCGCATCAACACTTGAGTTGAGTTCACCTGATACATAGATAGGTTCAATAATAATCTTTTCACGCGATTTTGGTTGTGCAGGACTTTCCAACTTTGTGGATGTCGTTATTTCTGGTTTTACACTTTCAGTTGCATAGCTATTTAACGAAGTGAGTGAAGTCAATAATAATGCTATCGCTGATGACGAAAATGAAAATATCCCAATTCCCTGACGATAAGCATCATTTTTTGCTAAGAAATGGATCATAATAGTAGTATCTTTTTGTATGGTTATTAGTTTGATAGATGATTATAGATGTAACTAACAGCGCTAATTATGATAATGATAATAATTATCATTATCTAGTTTTTTTGCACTTATCACTCAATACAGATAACTACACTATCGATACACTCTTATTAGATTTAAATTTCATCTAAAATAATATTTATAATAAATTGAACTAATTTCATTAGTTATTATAAGGTATTTAATATCTCTTTTTTCATTTTCCTCACTTAATTCCCTAATTATAATTACGTACATATCACTAAAGAAAAATTAATCATTTTTAAAATAAAGAGAATAAAACAGACACGGAACAGTCTGATAATTACAATTTTGCGGATCTTATTTTCTCTTTATTTTGAGAGCTAAATAATTATTAACTCAAGTGAATTTTAAGCCTTAGTTTTATGTTTAAATCGTAAATAAATTAAAGTATTGAAATAAAGATATTCAATGAGATAAAAATCAGCTAATAATAAAATTATAATTATGAGGTAATATACGCACTTTTGAACACAAGGATGCGTCATGACAATTTATGACCTAAAGCCCAAATTTCAAGCTCTACTACGCCCTTATGTAGAACAGCTATTCACAAAAGGGATCACAGCAAATCAGGTCACACTTTTTGCCTTACTGTTATCCATTGCTATTGGTGGATTACTTTTGCTTTATCCTTATCCCCATTTATTTTTATTGCTCCCTTTCGTCCTCTTTTTTCGTATGGCGCTTAATGCCATAGATGGCATGCTTGCACGAGAACATAATCAAAAAAGTGCACTTGGGGCGATATTAAATGAAACCAGCGATGTTATTTCAGACATTGCACTCTATCTACCTTTTGCTTTTATTTTTCCACAAGCCTATTGGTGGATCATGCTGGCACTCTTTTTAATGATAATGACTGAGTTTTTAGGCGTGCTTGCCCAAACTATTCATGCTTCTCGTCGTTATGATGGCCCGATGGGAAAAAGTGATAGAGCCTTTATTTTCGGTGCTATCGCTTTTTTTATCGGATTATTCCCCTCCCTGACATTATCAGAAAACACGCATTATCTTTTTATTATTATTAATTTATTACTTTTGTTGACTTGTTATCACCGAATTCATCGCGCACTAAAAGAAGCAATGATGACAGATAAAGATAAGGATACATCGTTATGAATCAACAACCGCAATATCAAACTCAAAGGAATATGATTGAGTCTGAATTTACCACCAGCGATAAAACACCTCTGTATTATCGCCATTGGCCTGCTCAAATTACCACTGAATCAAAAGCAATCATTTTATTTCACCGAGGTCATGAACACTCAGGTCGTGTTTCTCATCTAGTGGATGAGTTAGATCTTCCTGATTTTTCAATGTTTGCTTGGGATGCTCGAGGTCATGGTAAAAATCAAGGCGCTCGCGGTTATAGCCCATCAATGGGAACTTCAATAAAAGATATAGACGAATTCGTTCATTACATTTCATCCAACTATAATATTCCAATGGAGAATATTCTGGTTGTTGGCCAAAGTGTAGGCGCCGTTTTAGTTACTGGTTGGGTACACGATTATGCCCCTAAGATCCGCGGTATGGTGTTAGCTTCCCCTGCATTTAAAGTGAAATTATATGTTCCTTTTGCACGCACAGGTCTTGCCTTGATGCAAAAAGTTCGCGGGCTTTTTTATGTTAATTCATACGTGAAAGCTAAATACTTAACCCATGATCAAAATCGCATCGACTCTTTTAACCAAGACTCGCTGATCACTCGCCCTATTGCCGTCAATATTTTATTAGAGCTTTATAAAACGGCTGATCGTGTTGTTGAAGATGCAAGTGCAATTACTTTACCAACACAGTTGTTTATTTCAGGCAATGACCATGTGGTCCACGCCAAGCCTCAACATCTTTTCTATGAACGTTTAAACACATCTATCAAAGAAAAGCATGTCTTACCTGGCTTTTACCACGATACTTTAGGTGAGAAAGACAGAATTATTCCTATCAATAAAATGCGTAGCTTTATTGAAACCTTATTTGCACAACCACTTTATCAACATGATTACCAACATGAAGATACTTGGAGTCATAGTGCAGATGTTTATCGTGCATTACAGACGCCACTCCCTAAATATTGCCCAAAAAGACTTTATTACAAAGTACTTAGCCGTTCTATGAGTACTTTAGGTAAAGCATCAGAAGGTGTTGCTCTGGGTTACGATAAAGGTTTTGATTCCGGATCGACGCTGGATTATGTCTACCGTAATCAACCTCAAGGGAAAGGCTTATTTGGTCGGGTTGTTGATAGACAATATTTAAATAGTATTGGTTGGCAAGGAATTCGCCAACGTAAAATCAATATTGAAAATACAATCCGCTACGCAATTCGCCAATTAATACAAAATAATATGCCGGTGCACATTATGGATATCGCAGCAGGACAAGGGCGCTATCTTTTTGATGCAGTTAATGATTATGGTAAGGTCGATTCGATTTTAATGCGTGATTATAGCGCCATTAACGTTGAACAAGGCAATATTGCGATTAAAGAACGCCACTTAGAAGACAAAGTGCGTTTTGAAGAAGGTAACGCCTTTGATGCAGAAAGCTTGAGTGCGGTTTCTCCGTCACCAACTTTAGGTATTGTCAGTGGTCTCTATGAATTATTCCCTGAAAATCATCTGCTAAAAGAGTCTTTAAAAGGATTATCGCAGGCGATCCCTAGTGGCGGCTTATTAATTTATACCTGCCAACCTTGGCACCCTCAGCTTGAAATGATTGCGCGTGTATTACCTAGTCACCAAAACGGACAACCTTGGATCATGCGTTGCCGTAGTCAGGGTGAAATGGATGCTTTAGTTAATGAAGCTGGTTTTGAAAAGTTAGATCAACAAATTGATCATTGGGGTATTTTCAGTGTATCGATAGCAAAACGTCGCTAACAGAATGCACCATCAATAACCGAGCTATCGCTATATGGCAACATATAGCGATAATTTTAATTCATGGTAAAAATAGAAACATAAGCAAAGAAAGGAATTTTAATATGGGTGGAACCCAACACACTCAAATAACATCATCTAGAAAAAGTATCTGGCTTGCTGGTATTGTATGGCTATTGTTTCTTGCTCCATTTTTCTATTTAACTTATATGCAAGTTAACACTTATACTTCCACTTTATCTGATGTTCCTTCTTTTGTTTATTCATGGGAAAAAGCGATCCCCTTTTTACCTTGGACAATCATTCCTTATTGGAGTGTGAATATTGCCTATGGTATTTCACTGATTATTTGTACAACATTAAGAGAACAATTTATACATGGGTTACGTTTAATTGTTGCCTCTCTTATTGCTTGTGCTGGTTTTTTATTATTCCCTTTAAAATTTAGTTTTATTCGCCCAACAACGGAAGGGATTTCTGGTTGGTTATTTACCCAATTAGAAGGTTTCGATTTACCTTATAACCAAGCTCCTTCTTTGCACATAATCTTGTTGTGGATACTTTGGTTACGTTTTCGCGCACATACTCCAAAATCATGGCAATGGTTTTTAAATTTATGGTCATTGCTTATTGCTGTTTCTGTACTGACAACCTGGCAACATCACTTTATCGATATTATTACGGGCTTTGGTGTCGGCGTGTTTATCTGTTATTTATTACCAATAAACTCTCGTTGGAAATGGCATTTTACAGGCAGTAAACGCAGTTTACGTATTGGTAAAAACTATGCGTTATCAGCAATGGTGTTTTATCTGTTATCTTTTGGCTTACAAGGTTTCTTTTGGATTTTTCTCTGGCCTGCAATCGCATTAACGTTTGTGACTTTAGGTTATTTAGGGGCAGGCGCTTCTATTTTTCAAAAAAACTCCCAAGGTGAAATTCCCCTTTCTGCACAGATAATCCTATTGCCTTATCGCTTTTTTGCTTGGTGTACTTATCGCTATTATTTAACTCGTTGCCAAACACCTAGTTTAGTGACTGAAGGTATTTTATTAGGTGGACGCCCCCTTTATAAATTAGAAGCGAACGCCGTCTTTGATTTAACCTGTGAGTGGCCAAGAAACAAGTTTAGCCAAAACCAGCTTTATTTAGCGCAACCTCAAATCGATTTATTACCATTATCTCCTGATGATATCAGCAAAGCCATGTTGTCTCTGGAACAGCTTAGCCAAGTAGGAACAGTTTATATTCATTGCAAATTAGGCTATTCGCGCAGTGCAACTATTGTCGTTGCATGGTTAGTTAACAGTGGCACAGTAGATACTTTGGAAGAAGCGATAAAACAGGTTTATCAAATACGCCCTCAGGTGATTTTAAATCCAGAAACACAAGAGGCATTACAAATTTGGTATTCGCGTTTCCAACAAAATAAATAACGAGATAACGATGCTGACAACAAAAACCAGCGGTAAAGTGATTGTGTCTTTAACACAAAGTTGGCGCTATTTACTGCTTTTATCACTATTACCTTATATAAGCACATGGCCTGTATTTAGCCTTCATTTTCATAATAAACTGACTTTCTTTGTTGCTTCTCTTTTATTTTTATTTACGCAATATCACCTTTTTCGTTTATGGCTTGATAGTCATTTTTTTCAAGTACTTTATCGCTATCAAGATGATGTTAGTTTTGATGAAAGCCTCTCTACGTTATTTCCTAAACGACCCAAAAAACAGACAATGGAAGATCGCTGGCTAGGTACTAAACGTCTATTTTCTTTTGCCTTGCTTGGCGTTTCAGTTCAATGGATATGGTGTTTGGTTATGCTCTTTTTTACGCTTTTTAGTTATTAATAAGCTAAAATTAATGTTTATTTATTATATAAAACAATATGCTATAAGAATAAAGTCTAAGGTTTTGTATCAAATTAATTGAACATCTCTATCACAGTAATTCTTTTCTCAAAAAAATAACTCATGTTACTATCATTTACCTTATAAATGATTTGTTATGAGTATTATGGAAAACACCGCACCACAAACATCGCTAAGCAAAGGTCTTATTTTACTTATGGCGGTTGCTACAGGTATGGTTGTTGCCAGTAACTACTACGCACAACCGCTACTGGATTCAATCGCAAACTATTTCCACATATCTGCAACTTTGGCTGGATTTATTGTTACCACCGCGCAATTAAGTTATGCCATAGGATTAATGTTATTAGTGCCTCTTGGCGATATTTTTGAACGTCGCTCACTGATTATTACCATGACATTAATTTCAGCAAGTGGCCTATTAATTACTGCTATGGCATCTAATATTTGGGTGATGTTAATAGGAACTGCGCTCTCAGGTATGTTCTCAGTGGTAGCTCAAATTCTTGTTCCTTTTGCTGCAACCCTTGCAGCACCTCATCAACGAGGAAAAGCTGTCGGCACGATTATGAGTGGTCTCTTACTCGGGATCTTACTGGCGAGAACTGCATCTGGGTTAATGGCGTCATTTACTAATTGGCAAGGTATTTTCTGGGTAGCAAGTATTTTTCTGGCGATTTTAGCTATCACTTTATGGCGTTGCTTGCCGACTTATAAAAGTGAAACAAACTTAAATTATTTTCAGTTGCTAGGCTCTATTTTCAAATTATTTGCAACAACGCCTGTATTAAGAACTCGTTCATTAGTTGGCGCACTTATTTTTGCTCACTTTGGTTTATTGTGGACCTCAATGGCCTTTTTATTGGCATCTGAACCTTTTAATTACTCAGATGCCGTGATTGGTTTATTTGGTCTTGTGGGTGCTGCAGGTGCATTAATGGCAGGAAAAGCAGGCGTATTAGTGGATAAAGGAAAAGGCAAGAAAACCACCACTGTAGGGCTGGTTCTCCTATTTCTTTCTTGGGGCTTTATCATTATTGCACCTTATTATCACTGGATTGGGCTCATCAGCTTTATTATTGGCGTTGTCCTGCTAGACTTAGCTGTTCAAGGTGTTCATGTCACAAATCAGAGCACCATATACCGTATTTTACCTGATGCTAGAAACCGCCTAACTGCCGCTTATATGACAAGCTATTTTATTGGTGGTGCATTAGGATCTTTACTATCAGGCTATGCTTATCATCAATATGGATGGACAGGTGTATCCATCGCCGGATTAATCATCGGCGTTATCGGTCTTATTGTTTGGTTTTTAGGTTATAAAAATGATCCAATAATCCACGTCGAATAATTTTCAGACCCAAGGATGGGTTATATTATTTCTTCAATCCCACTCTAATCAGAATAAAATGTGAATGTTTTAACCGCGTGATTACTATTAATGTATATCATCATCCCATTCTTTATTAAGAAAATTATATCAATCCTACCAATAAAGCACTATATAAATAATCTCACATCAATATTATCCACATAGCAACCATTGGTAGTGATAATAAATTTATTACGTGTTTTATCGTAAAAAATGATCCCTTTTTTCGCAAATAGACTACTATTCATTGTCAGATAAGTGATAAATTGATTTTATTAACTTATTGTAAAGAGATAAGTACCTATTCTTTTTTTTGTGTTATCATTCAGAAAATTTATGAATCAGGTAACATAATCAAAAAAACATAGTGACTATAAATAATAAAAATTGCTAAATTGTGTGTTTAATATACCATTTAACATGTTGATAACAGCGTTATCCTAATTTTCGAAACTAACAAGGTGTCTAAAAATGGAAAGCTCATTTACGCCAACAGAAGAATTACTAAACACTCGCGCTACACAACAGAAATCGCTTAACAAAGATATTCCTTATCAAGAAATTTTGTTAACTCGCCTTTCTATGCATGTTCAAAGCAAACTTCTTGAAAGTCGTAATAATATGTTGAAGTCTCAGGGTATTAACGAGACATTATTTATGGCACTAATGATTTTAGATACGACAGAAAATCGTAGTATTCAACCATCAGAATTAAGTGCAGCTTTAGGCTCTTCAAGAACAAATGCAACACGCATTGCTGATGAGCTTGAAAAGCAAGGTTGGATTGAACGTCGTGAAAGCCATAATGACCGCCGTTGTTTACATCTCCATTTGACTGATGCTGGTGAAGAGTTTTTAAATAGCTTATTGCCACCGCAACATCAGTGCTTAAAACAAATCTGGTCTGTATTAGATCAATCTGAACAAAGACAGCTTGAAACGCTAATGCGTAAGTTATTATTACAATTAGATACTTTGGCTGAAAAAGATTGTGAATAAGCAGCATAATAAATAGTTTTATTGATCTAATCCTATTTAAGCCATAAATCGGCAAACATACTTACCCATTAGCATTTATAATTTACCTTCACGCTAATAATTATTCTAAGATTGACTTTATAATTATGTTTCCAGTTTTAATACTGGAAACATATCTAATGATGTTTTTCTGGTTTTATGGAGATCTTCTAAATGAGTGTTAATGAGGAAACTACCCCCCCTCAGGCTCCCATTCGCAATAAAAAACGAACTCGCCGAAATGTTCTACTATTGCTAACCATCCTATTTATTGTTGCTGGTGCGGCTTACTCCGCTTATTGGTTTATGGTGTTAAGGCATCATGAAACGACAGATAATGCTTATGTGACTGGCAATCAAATCATGGTGATGCCACAGATTTCTGGTTCTGTTACCACTGTTTATGTGGATAACACCGATTTTGTAAAAGCCGGTGAACCCTTAGTTTTATTAGATTCAAGTGATGAAAAACTGGCATTAGAAAAAGCAAAAACAGCATTAGCTAATAGTGTTCGCCAAATGCATCAGCAAATCATCAATGGTCGTCAATTAAAAGCAAATATCGTTTTACGTGAAACAGAGCTCACTAAATTACAAAACGATCTTCGTCGCCGTGAAGTTTTAGGTGAACGCAACGTCATTGGTAAAGAAGAACTTCAACATGCTAGAGAAGCTGTTTCTACCGCAAGAGCGGCTTTAGAAGTTGCAAGAGAGCAATATAATGCTAATCAAGCAATTATCTTAAATACACCAATTGCAAAACAACCTTCTGTTTTACAAGCATCAACTGATGTTCGTAATGCATGGCTGGCTTTAGAACGTACTAAAATTTTAAGCCCAACAGATGGCTATGTTTCACGTCGTAGCGTTCAAGTTGGTGCACAAGTCTCACCGGGTAAACCTTTAATGGCCGTTGTTCCTGTAACGGGTATGTGGATTGATGCCAACTTTAAAGAAACTCAACTCGCGAATATGCGAATTGGTCAACCTGCAAAGATAACAACTGACTTTTACGGTAAAAAAGTCATTTATCACGGCACTGTATTAGGTTTAGATATGGGAACAGGTAGTGCTTTCTCATTATTACCTGCGCAAAATGCCAGTGGTAACTGGATAAAAGTCGTTCAACGCTTACCTGTTCGCATTTCACTCGATGAAAAAGAATTAGCGGAAAAGCCTCTGCGTATTGGCCTTTCTTCTGAAGTGACAGTCGATACGATTAACCTTGATGGAAAAGTATTATCACACAGTGAACGCCAAGCACCTGCTTATCATACTGATGCTTTAAACATTGATATGTCAGAGATTAATAAACTGATCAATGAAATCATTGAACAAAATGCAGGACAATAAAGGCGAGGTGTAAAGGTGATCAAAGAGCCATTACAAGGAGGAAAACTTGCTTTAATGACCATCGCCCTTGCGTTGGCCACCTTTATGCAAGTTCTCGATTCTACAATCGCTAACGTAGCCATTCCAACTATTGCAGGAAACTTAGGTGCCTCTAACTCTCAGGGGACTTGGGTTATTACCTCTTTTGGGGTGGCAAACGCTATTTCTATCCCTATCACAGGTTGGTTAGCAAAACGTATTGGTGAAGTTCGACTTTTTATGTGGTCAACGGCACTTTTTGCGTTAACATCTTGGCTTTGTGGTATTTCACAAAGTCTTGAAATGCTTATTTTCTTTCGTGTGCTTCAAGGTTTAGTTGCTGGGCCACTAATTCCTTTATCGCAAAGTTTGTTATTGAATAACTATCCACCAGCCAAACGAAACATGGCGCTTGCACTATGGTCAGTGACCATTGTTGTGGCACCTATTTTAGGACCAATTTTAGGTGGCTACATCAGTGATAACTACCATTGGGGATGGATATTTTTTATTAACGTTCCATTTGGTGTGTTGATTATTATGTGTATATCAAACACCTTAGCTGGACGAGAAACAAAAACTGAAATTAAACCAATAGATACCATTGGCCTTGTTTTACTTATCGTAGGTATTGGTGCGTTACAAATCATGCTCGATCAGGGTAAAGAGCTCGATTGGTTTAATTCGACAGAAATTATAGTCCTCACTATTGTGGCTGTTGTTGCACTTAGCTTCTTAATTGTTTGGGAGTTAACAGACGATCATCCAGTGATAGATCTTTCTCTCTTTAAGAGTCGAAACTTTACCATTGGCTGTGTCACGCTCAGCCTCGCCTATATGATCTATTTTGGCACCATTGTTTTACTACCACTGCTTTTACAAGAGGTCTTTGGTTATACAGCAACATGGGCAGGATTAGCATCAGCATCGGTAGGTTTATTACCTTTAATTATCACACCGATTATAGGTAAATTTGGTGGTAAAGTAGATTTACGCTATATCATCAGCTTTAGCTTTATTATGTTTTCTGTGTGTTTTTATTGGCGAGCTTATACCTTCGAGCCAGGAATGGATTTTGCCACTGTGGCATGGCCTCAATTCTGGCAAGGTTTAGCGGTTGCGTGTTTCTTTATGCCATTAACGACAATGACATTATCTGGACTACCTCCAGAAAAAATGGCATCAGCATCAAGTCTTTCGAACTTCTTAAGAACATTGGCTGGGGCTATTGGCGCATCGTTAACTACAACGATTTGGACACAAAGAGAATCACTTCACCATGAAACCTTTGTAGAAAAAATTAATCCACTCGATCCTGATTCGCAAATGGCATACCAACAAATGAATGATCTTGGTCTTTCAAATGAACAAGCATCTGCATATTTAGCCAAGACGATTACAGAACAGGGATTAATTATTTCAGCCAATGAGATTTTTTGGTTAGCTGCTGGTATTTTCCTTATTATGATGATCGTGGTTTGGTTTGCTAAACCCCCATTCTCACCGGGAAAATAACGCAATTCACGTAGATCTTATGCATAAAAAACCGCTTAAATCACAATGACTAAGCGGTTTTTTATCATTCTTTATTTAAAACTATAAAGCAATTAGCCTTGGTGCTGACGCCACCATTCTGCTAATAACACACCAGAAGCCACAGAGACATTTAAGCTTTCAACGTGACCAGTACCACCGATGTAAATGCTCATATCACCTTGATTTAAAGTGCTTTCACTTAAGCCATCTTTCTCTTGACCTAAGATCAGAACCATTTTCGCTGGTAATTGTGCTTTTGATAATGGCACACTGCCTTTATGGCTTGATGTTGCCACCAGCGTATAACCCGCTTTTTTAAATTTATCTAACGTTTGAGCAAAGTTATCAGCATCAATACCTTGGATATATTCTGCACCACCTTCTGCGGTACGAACAGCAGCACCAGATTCTAATACAGCAGAATCAGGAGAGATAACCCCTTTCACACCAAAGTGCGCACAGCTACGCATAATTGCACCTACGTTATGTGGATTACCCACATCTTCAAGTGCTAATACGCAATCATGTTCAGGTGCATCTTTCAGATAGGTTTCTGCATCATGACCAACACGTTTTTTAATTAAGAAGCACACGCCACCGTGGTGATCAGTACGAGCGGCTTTTACCATCTCTTCTTCTTCAACAACGTGATAGGCTTTACGGTTTGCAGCCATCCATTTTAGCGCATCACGAAAACGTGGTGTCACATCTTGTAAAAACCAAGCACGAACAATCGCATCAGGACGATTTTTAAACATTGCTTGGCAAGCATTTTCACCATAAATACGCGTCTCTTCTAAACGCTGACGACGCAACTGTTCAGGATCGATCTGGCTCTTACCAGTAATGCCATCGTGCTCTTTGATTGCTTCTTCACCAGCAGGGCGAGAAACCGTTTTCCATGGAGAAAAACTTCCGCCTTCACTATCACGAGAAGGTTTTGATTCATTACGTGATGTACCACGCCCTGAAGGCTTACCTGCACCGCGGTCATCACGACGAGAAAATTTGTTATCACCGCGTTTATTGTCACGACTTCTATCGTCACGTTTATCACCACGGTTTTTATCACCACGACCATTTTCAGGACGGCGGGATGGTTTTTTAGGTTTATTATCGGCATTGTCCTCACTACGGACATACATTACTTTTACTTTGCCGTTTTTACCTTCATAAGAATCGTTCATTTGTCTCTCCAACTGCAATAGGGGCGCAGATTACATGATAGTTTAGCAACTGTCACCGAGAGAATCACGCACAGGAATCGATAAACTAATCAGGATCAATTGATAATTAACTTCATCTCATAGATAACTAATATATCAGTATGATTTTTATGATAAAAATACACTGAATAGTTTGTTTGTTTTGAACATGATAATATTCGATTCTTTTTTATAAGTATTGGTCAATCTGTTATGCATGACAATGCAGTCTCTCGACTTCGTCAATATCGACTTTCGATTTCAACCCGCCCTTTTAAAGCGCGAGGTTTTCGTACAAAACGTTGTACTTTTTGCTTATTACCTGAAAAACAGTGTCTTTGTGACACGATCATCAATCAACCAGCAAAAAGCCAATTTTGTTTATTGATGTATGATACTGAAGTGATGAAGCCAAGTAATACGGGGAAATTAATTGCCGATGTATTACCAGACACACAGGCATTTTTATGGTCCCGAACTGAGCCAGAACAGGCCTTGCTTGATCTAATCAATACACCTGACAGACAAGCTTATGTTGTATTCCCTGAAAGCTATGCATCAAGTGAACGTGTTGTATACAACCAACTCCCAGCCAATAGCAAACCGCCTTTATTTATCCTCCTTGATGGCACTTGGAGTGAAGCCCGCAAAATGTTTCGCAAAAGCCCTTATCTCGATTCATTGCCTCTTTTTTCTTTAAATGAGGCAATTAAATGTGAGTACGTACTTCGCCAAGCAGCAAAAGAAGATCAACATTGTACAGCAGAAGTTGCTGCTTCTATTTTAGAGAATGTCGGCGATATTCAAGCCTCACAACAGCTTTTTTCTCATTTTAGTTACTTTCGTCAACAATATTTACTTGGAAAACCAGACCGGAGTCAGGCAAAAGAAGATCAAATCAGCTACATTGAATAGCAGTTGATAATGAAACTCTGGAGTGGATATGAGCCAACGAGGTCTTGAAGCACTATTACGTCCTAAATCTATTGCAGTGATTGGCGCCTCTGAAAAATTAGGTCGAGCAGGAACCACCATGATGAAAAATTTGCTCAGTGGTGGATTTAATGGCCCAGTGTTTCCAATTAATCCTGCTCGCGGCTCTGTCTCTGGTGTTTTCACTTATCCTTCTATTGATAAATTACCTCAAGTACCTGATCTCGCGATTATTTGTACACATCATCGTCGCAACCTTGAATTACTGAAACAATTAGGTGAGTCTGGTTGCAAAGCTGTAATTGTACTTTCTGCACAACCTGAACAATTTCAGCCAATAAAATTACTTTGCCAGCAATATCACATCCGTTTACTTGGCCCAAATAGTTTGGGGCTTTTAGCTCCATGGCAAGGTTTAAATGCCAGCTTTTCGCCTCTTCCAGTTAAAAAAGGAAAACTCGCTTTTATTTCGCAATCAGCTGCTGTCGCCAACACAATTTTAGATTGGGCTTATTATCGCAATATTGGCTTTTCTTATTTTATTGCATTAGGTGACAACCAAGATATCCAAGTTGATGATTTACTGGATTTTCTGGCAAGAGACAGTAAAACTAGTGCAATTTTATTGCATCTCGAACATATAAAAGATGCACGGCGTTTTATGTCAGCATCGCGTAGTGCTTCGCGCAACAAGCCTATTCTGGTGATAAAAAGTGGTCGAACCCAAAAAGCTCAACTGCTATTAGGTGATACACCAAGTTATGACGTGGCTTATGATGCGGCTTTTCAACGTGCTGGATTATTGCGAGTACAAGATACTCATGAGATGTTTTCTGCCGTTGAAACACTTAGCTATATGACGCCTTTAAAAGGCGAAAGATTGATGATTATGAGTAATGGCTCTGCACCTGCTGCAATGGCCGTTGATGAGCTATTTTTACATTCAGGAAAGCTTGCACAACTTACAGATGATACAAAACAAAAGCTACAAAGTGTTATTCAAGAAGAAAATGCTATTCGTAACCCACTAAACTTAGGTGATGATACAACCGTTGATCGTTATATTTTGGCATTGAATTGTTTGTTAGATAGCCATGATCATGATGCATTACTCCTTATTCACACACCTAGTGCCATAGCCCCTAGCATTGAAACAGCACAACGAGTCATAGAAGCCATCAATAAACACCCTAGACGTAAATGGCTTACCGTTTTCACTAACTGGGGCGGAGAATATTCATCTCAACAATCACGTAAATTATTTAGTGAAGCTGGAATTCCAACCTATCGAACACCTGAAGGTGCCGTCACCGCATTTATGCATATGGTGGAATATCGTCGAAATCAAAAACAGCTAAAAGAAACACCAGCACTGCCTCTAGATATCAAAATGAATACACAGCAAGCACATCGTTGCATTGAAGAGGCATTAAAAAATAAGCAATATCGATTAGATACACACCAAGTTCAGCCAATTATGGAAGCTTATGGTTTTAATACACTTCCTACTTGGATTGCTCATAATGCACAAGAAGCTGTCAATATCGCTGAAAAAATTGGTTATCCTGTTGCTCTGAAATTACGTTCTCCTGATATCCCGCATAAGTCCGAAGTACAAGGTGTTATGCTTTATCTCCGAGACAGTACAGAAGTATCATCAGCAGCACATGCCATTATAGGGCGTGTTACAGAACTTTACCCCCAAGCACAAATTCAGGGTTTATTGGTGCAAAGTATGGCAAATCGCGCTGGCTCTCAGGAACTGCGCGTCGCAATAGAGCAAGATCCTATTTTTGGCCCATTAATTGTCTTAGGTGAAGGGGGGGTTGAGTGGCAAATAGAAACTAAAGCTGCTGTTGCTTTACCACCTCTTAATATGGCACTTGCCCGTTATCTGGTTATTAATGCAATAAAAAGCGGAAAGATACAACCTAGAAGTGCTTTACAGCCTCTAAATATATTAAGTCTAAGTCATTTTTTGGTACAGGTTTCTCACTTACTTTTAGATTGTCCACAAATTATCAGATTAGATATTCACCCTCTACTGGCTTCAGGTAATGATTTTACATTGCTCGATGTTGCGATGGAGTTATCACCACTACAAGGTGATCCTCATCAAAGACTCTCTATTCGCCCTTATCCCAATGAATTAGAAGAAACATTCTTCCTAAGAGATAACAATCCTTGCTTTATCCGCCCTATTTTGCCGGAAGATGAACCGTTACTGAAAACGTTTATAAACCAAGTGACAAAAGAAGATCTTTATTATCGCTATTTTAGTGAGATCAGTGAGTTTACACATGACGATCTCGCAAATATGACTCAAATTGACTACGATCGAGAAATGGCTTTTGTTGCGATCCGAAATCCAAAAGATCATCCTGAAATCATTGGGGTTGCTCGTGCAATGGCAGATCCAGATAATCAGCATGCAGAATTTGCTATTCTTGTGCGTTCTGATTTAAAAGGAAATACTTTAGGTCATCAACTTATGACTAAACTTATCAACTATACTAGAGAACATGGTATTAAACGTTTAACCGCGATAACAATGCCTGAAAATCGCAACATGATAAGTTTAGCGAAAAAATTGGGATTTTCTGTTGAAGTACAATTTGATGAAGGAATAGTCAATCTTGATTTACAGCTTGGATCTTCAAACGATAGCCCAATGCTATAATCATTAGAGAAAGTATCTTTATGTGATTGTTCGCGCATCCTTTGATAAATTAGCTATATATGATGATTTTATGCGTACATCCCATATAACTAATGTTATGATCAGAAGATCGGTTAAAGAAAATCTACATGGACGATGGCTCCATCTGCCATCATAAACAAGAGAATTAAGCACTGTGATGTTGTCTAAACTAAAACTTGCTAAGCATCAACAACACCTTGCACAACTGCCTAAATTAGCTCAGTCAGTTGCTGATGTTGAAACGCTTTATCAGACGTCCGCGTTTCGCAGCACCTTATTGAAATACATTGCTCAAGCAAAGAAAGAGATCTTTATTACAGCTCTTTACCTAGAGCACGATGAGGCTGGTGAAGAGATCCTTGATGCGCTTTACACCGCAAAACAACAACGTCCTGAATTATCCATTACCGTTATTGTTGACTGGCACCGTGCTCAACGTGGGCGTATTGGTGTCTCTGCTGATGCTACAAATGCAGATTGGTACTATCATACTGCACAGCAACACCCTGATATTGAGATCCCTATTTACGGCATTCCCGTAAACACTCGTGAAGCATTAGGTGTATTACATCTTAAAGGTTTTATCTTTGATGATACAATTATCTATAGTGGCGCAAGTATTAATAATGTTTACTTGCATAAACTAGATAAATATCGTTATGACAGATACCACATTATCCAAAATAGCGAATTAGCTTCCACAATGAAACAATTTATTGTGTCTGATCTTTTGCAATCAGAAGCGATTCAACGACTGGATATCAAAGATAGAGTTCGTTGTGCCGAAATTAAAAATTGTATTCGTCAATTTCGTTTCAATTTACGTACTCGTGATGGCTATGATATTAAAGCCAATGCTTCTAACAACGAGCTGGCAGTAACACCTTTAATGGGTTTAGGTAAGAAAAATATCTTAAATAAGACAATTTCTCACCTTATGGCTTCTACTGAAGAAAAACTTGTTATTTGTACACCTTATTTTAATTTACCTGCGATCCTTGTACGCCAAATCAGCCATTTATTAAGAAATGGCAAGCAAGTCGAAATTATTATTGGTGATAAAACAGCAAATGACTTCTATATTCCGCCAGAAGAACCATTTAAAATTATTGGCGCATTGCCTTATCTCTATGAAATGAACTTGCGTAAATTTACCCAACGTTTCCAGCGGTTTATTGATAGCGACCAATTAACAGTAAGACTTTGGAAAGATAGCGATAATACATATCACTTAAAAGGTATGTGGGTAGATGATAACTGGCAATTAATTACTGGTAATAATCTTAATCCGCGTGCATGGGGATTAGATTTAGAGAATGCCATATTAATTCATGATCCTAAACATGAATTACATGAGCAACGACACAAAGAGTTAGAATGTATTCGCCAACATACTATTGTCGTGAAACATTACCAAGATCTAGAAAGTATTAAGCTTTATCCTCTAAAAGTGAAAAAATTAATTAAACGCTTACGACGTATTCGTGTTGATAGATTAATCAGCCGCATACTTTAATTGATGCTTCATTTGATAAGCCTTGCTAAATTACAGCAAGGCTTTTTTGTTTAATAAAATTCTTTTCTCAAATCATCCCTTATCTTTAATAATCTTCTATATTAAAAACATTGTTATCAGTGAAAAGGCTTTTATTTTTTATGAAACTAAAGCTCAAATGCTGTTCTCTGATTATTTTATTATCAATAATGACTTTAAATGGTTGCCAATCATTTCATTTTGCCAATGATAATTGGAAAGGCAAAGATAAAGCTCAGCATTTCTTATTTTCAATGGCAGCATCCGCGGGTGCGAATGCGTATGCAGATCATCAAAATTATGGTCATAGAGAGGGATTATTAATAGGGCTCTCATTTTCGATTAGTTTAGGTGTAGCGAAAGAGCTTTATGATAGCCGTCCAGGAGGTACTGGCTGGAGTTGGCATGATTTTGCTTACGATGTTGCAGGAGCAGTTGCAGGTTCATTACTTTATCAGCAATTAAAATAATTTTTTTATTCAGAGTAGCTAAACCTTCAAACGCAAAAAAGCCAACCCATTGGGTTGGCTTTCTCGTCTTATTTAATGCCTGGCAGTTCCCTACTCTCACATGGGGAGGCCCCACACTACCATCGGCGCTACAACGTTTCACTTCTGAGTTCGGCATGGATTCAGGTGGGTCCGCTGCGCTATGGCCGCCAAGCAAATTCTGTTTAATTACCCGTTATTTTGTATCTCTACGCTATAACCAGCAATTTCAATCTTAAACAAGCCTACTTCATCTACTGTCGTCTCTCAGACAAAACACCTTCGGTGTTGTCAGGTTAAGCCTCACGGTTCATTAGTACTGGTTAGCTCAACGTATCGCTACGCTTACACACCCAGCCTATCAACGTCTTAGTCTTAAACGTTCCTTTAGGTCACTCTAGGTGACAGGGAAGACTCATCTCGAGGCAAGTTTCCCGCTTAGATGCTTTCAGCGGTTATCTCTTCCGCACTTAGCTACCGGGCAATGCCATTGGCATGACAACCCGAACACCAGTGGTGCGTTCACTCCGGTCCTCTCGTACTAGGAGCAACCCCTCTCAATCTTCCAACGCCCACGGCAGATAGGGACCGAACTGTCTCACGACGTTCTAAACCCAGCTCGCGTACCACTTTAAATGGCGAACAGCCATACCCTTGGGACCTACTTCAGCCCCAGGATGTGATGAGCCGACATCGAGGTGCCAAACACCGCCGTCGATATGAACTCTTGGGCGGTATCAGCCTGTTATCCCCGGAGTACCTTTTATCCGTTGAGCGATGGCCCTTCCATTCAGAACCACCGGATCACTAAGACCTACTTTCGTACCTGCTCGAGCCGTCACTCTCACAGTCAAGCTGGCTTATGCCTTTGCACTAACCGCATGATGTCCGACCATGCTTAGCCAACCTTCGTGCTCCTCCGTTACTCTTTAGGAGGAGACCGCCCCAGTCAAACTACCCACCAGACACGGTCCCCGATCCAGATTATGGACCTAGGTTAGAACATCAAACGTTAAAGGGTGGTATTTCAAGGTTGACTCCATGCAGACTGGCGTCCACACTTCATAGTCTCCCACCTATCCTACACATCAAGGCTCAATGTTCAGTGTCAAGCTATAGTAAAGGTTCACGGGGTCTTTCCGTCTTGCCGCGGGTACACTGCATCTTCACAGCGAGTTCAATTTCACTGAGTCTCGGGTGGAGACAGCCTGGCCATCATTACGCCATTCGTGCAGGTCGGAACTTACCCGACAAGGAATTTCGCTACCTTAGGACCGTTATAGTTACGGCCGCCGTTTACTGGGGCTTCGATCAAGAGCTTCTCCCTAAGGATAACCCCATCAATTAACCTTCCAGCACCGGGCAGGCGTCACACCGTATACGTCCACTTTCGTGTTTGCACAGTGCTGTGTTTTTAATAAACAGTTGCAGCCAGCTGGTATCTTCGACTGGCTTCGGCTCCGTCCGCAAGGGACTTCACTTACCGCCAGCGTGCCTTCTCCCGAAGTTACGGCACCATTTTGCCTAGTTCCTTCACCCGAGTTCTCTCAAGCGCCTGAGTATTCTCTACCTGACCACCTGTGTCGGTTTGGGGTACGATTGTTGGTAACCTGAAGCTTAGAGGCTTTTCCTGGAAGCAGGGCATCAATTGCTTCACCACCTTAGTGGTTCGTCATCACACCTCAGCATTAAGTGACCGGATTTGCCTAATCACTCTGCCTACATGCTTGAACCGGGACGACCGTCGCCCGGACAACCTAGCCTTCTCCGTTCCCCCATCGCAGTTACCACCAGTACGGGAATATTAACCCGTTTCCCATCGACTACGCTTTTCAGCCTCGCCTTAGGGGTCGACTCACCCTGCCCCGATTAACGTTGGACAGGAACCCTTGGTCTTCCGGCGTGCGGGTTTTTCACCCGCATTATCGTTACTTATGTCAGCATTCGCACTTCTGATACCTCCAGCATACCTCACAGTACACCTTCGCAGGCTTACAGAACGCTCCCCTACCCAACAACACTTAGTGTTGCTGCCGCAGCTTCGGTGCATGGTTTAGCCCCGTTACATCTTCCGCGCGGGCCGACTCGACCAGTGAGCTATTACGCTTTCTTTAAATGATGGCTGCTTCTAAGCCAACATCCTGGCTGTCTGAGCCTTCCCACTTCGTTTCCCACTTAACCATGACTTTGGGACCTTAGCTGGCGGTCTGGGTTGTTTCCCTCTTCACGACGGACGTTAGCACCCGCCGTGTGTCTCCCGTGATAACATTCTTCGGTATTCGCAGTTTGCATCGAGTTGGTAAGTCGGGATGACCCCCTAGTCGAAACAGTGCTCTACCCCCGAAGATGAATTCACGAGGCGCTACCTAAATAGCTTTCGGGGAGAACCAGCTATCTCCCGGTTTGATTGGCCTTTCACCCCCATCCACAAGTCATCCGCTAATTTTTCAACATTAGTCGGTTCGGTCCTCCAGTTAGTGTTACCCAACCTTCAACCTGCCCATGGATAGATCACCGGGTTTCGGGTCTATACCCTGCAACTCATTCGCCCAGTTAAGACTCGGTTTCCCTACGGCTCCCCTATACGGTTAACCTTGCTACAGAATATAAGTCGCTGACCCATTATACAAAAGGTACGCAGTCACCCCACCACTAAGCCTCCTCTGCTTGATTTTGTTGGTTGGACGTCGCATTCGCTCCGTCTACCGCACATTATCATGCAAAAGAATCGCTGTGAGTTCACCACTAGCTTAGTGGTGGGGCTCCTACTGCTTGTACGTACACGGTTTCAGGTTCTTTTTCACTCCCCTCGCCGGGGTTCTTTTCGCCTTTCCCTCACGGTACTGGTTCACTATCGGTCAATCAGGAGTATTTAGCCTTGGAGGATGGTCCCCCCATATTCAGACAGGATAACACGTGTCCCGCCCTACTCGTCGAGTTCACAATAACAGCATCTTCGGATACGGGGCTATCACCCTTTACTGCCGGACTTTCCAGACCGTTCTCCTGATGCTGCTATTGATTAAGACTCTGGGCTGTTCCCCGTTCGCTCGCCGCTACTAGGGGAATCTCGGTTGATTTCTTTTCCTCGGGGTACTGAGATGTTTCAGTTCTCCCGGTTCGCTTCATTAACCTATGTATTCAGTTAATGATAATATCCATTGGATATTGGGTTTCCCCATTCGGAAATCGTCGGGTATAACGGTTCATATCACCTTACCGACGCTTATCGCAGATTAGCACGTCCTTCATCGCCTCTGATTGCCTAGGCATCCACCGTGTACGCTTATTCGCTTAACCTCACAACCCGAAGATGTCTTCTAAAACGGATTGCTACGCTTCATGATTTCGACGTTGGGCAGTGCTCGCAATGCTCACATACTTTAAGTATGCTCCGCTTGCTGTGCGCTGTCCGCCTTGAAATCATTTTGCTCGCATATCCTTTCTGAAGAGTATTTTCAGATTTGAGATTTTGAGAGACTCATCAATATACCTCGGTGATATATTGATTTGTTTTCAATTTTTCAGCTTGTTCCAGATTGTTAAAGAGCAAAATAATTCGCAGTATACTATTGCTAATATACTCTGAATTATTGTTTTATATTCAAGAGATTATGGTGGAGCTAAGCGGGATCGAACCGCTGACCTCCTGCGTGCAAGGCAGGCGCTCTCCCAGCTGAGCTATAGCCCCATAATGCATTCTTTAATACCGTTTTGTTTCTCAGGTTTCTTTCTTATTGGAAGTGTTCCTTTAAGTAAGAATTGAGCCAATCGCAGTGAGACAAGGCGTGAAGTCACGAAGTTTACATCAGTAAACGAGTGATTTCACAACGCAGTATCAATACGATTTGGTAGGCCTGAGTGGACTTGAACCACCGACCTCACCCTTATCAGGGGTGCGCTCTAACCACCTGAGCTACAAGCCTATACCGGTATTTCTGCTCGTTCTTCATCAGACAATCTGTGTGAGCACTGCACATAACACGTATCTCTTAGGTAAGGAGGTGATCCAACCGCAGGTTCCCCTACGGTTACCTTGTTACGACTTCACCCCAGTCATGAATCACAAAGTGGTAAGCGCCCTCCCGAAGGTTAAGCTACCTACTTCTTTTGCAACCCACTCCCATGGTGTGACGGGCGGTGTGTACAAGGCCCGGGAACGTATTCACCGTAGCATTCTGATCTACGATTACTAGCGATTCCGACTTCATGGAGTCGAGTTGCAGACTCCAATCCGGACTACGACAGACTTTATGAGTTCCGCTTGCTCTCGCGAGGTCGCTTCTCTTTGTATCTGCCATTGTAGCACGTGTGTAGCCCTACTCGTAAGGGCCATGATGACTTGACGTCATCCCCACCTTCCTCCGGTTTATCACCGGCAGTCTCCTTTGAGTTCCCGCCATCACGCGCTGGCAACAAAGGATAAGGGTTGCGCTCGTTGCGGGACTTAACCCAACATTTCACAACACGAGCTGACGACAGCCATGCAGCACCTGTCTCAGCGTTCCCGAAGGCACTCCTCTATCTCTAAAGGATTCGCTGGATGTCAAGAGTAGGTAAGGTTCTTCGCGTTGCATCGAATTAAACCACATGCTCCACCGCTTGTGCGGGCCCCCGTCAATTCATTTGAGTTTTAACCTTGCGGCCGTACTCCCCAGGCGGTCGATTTAACGCGTTAGCTCCAGAAGCCACGGTTCAAGACCACAACCTCTAAATCGACATCGTTTACAGCGTGGACTACCAGGGTATCTAATCCTGTTTGCTCCCCACGCTTTCGCACCTGAGCGTCAGTCTTTGTCCAGGGGGCCGCCTTCGCCACCGGTATTCCTCCACATCTCTACGCATTTCACCGCTACACGTGGAATTCTACCCCCCTCTACAAGACTCTAGCCAACCAGTTTCAGATGCAATTCCCAAGTTAAGCTCGGGGCTTTCACATCTGACTTAATTGACCGCCTGCGTGCGCTTTACGCCCAGTAATTCCGATTAACGCTTGCACCCTCCGTATTACCGCGGCTGCTGGCACGGAGTTAGCCGGTGCTTCTTCTGCGGGTAACGTCAATTGCTAAGAGTATTAATCTTAACACCTTCCTCCCCGCTGAAAGTACTTTACAACCCTAAGGCCTTCTTCATACACGCGGCATGGCTGCATCAGGCTTGCGCCCATTGTGCAATATTCCCCACTGCTGCCTCCCGTAGGAGTCTGGGCCGTGTCTCAGTCCCAGTGTGGCTGATCATCCTCTCAGACCAGCTAGAGATCGTCGCCTAGGTGAGCCTTTACCCCACCTACTAGCTAATCCCATATGGGTTCATCCGATAGCGCAAGGTCCGAAGAGCCCCTGCTTTGGTCCGTAGACGTCATGCGGTATTAGCCACCGTTTCCAGTAGTTATCCCCCTCTATCGGGCAGATCCCCATACATTACTCACCCGTCCGCCGCTCGTCAGCAAGAAAGCAAGCTTTCTCCTGTTACCGCTCGACTTGCATGTGTTAGGCCTGCCGCCAGCGTTCAATCTGAGCCATGATCAAACTCTTCAATTAAAAGTGTTTGATGCTCAAAGAAATCGAAAACTTAGCTATTCATAAATGAATTTACTTTTGTTGTTCACTCTTCAAGACTTGATACATCTAATATTTTAGAAGATATCGTCTCTGCGAGTGCCCACACAGATTGTCTGATAATTTGTTAAAGAGCAGTGCAACATTCGCTGCCGTTTCCGGTCTTCTGCGTTGTTGCGAGGAGGTGCATTCTACATCTTCCTCATTCAGTGTCAAGCGTTTATTTACAAGGCTTTCCACTTTTTTCTTCGTTCTCTCGGCTAACTCACTTAGCGTGGTTTGCCGTGACAACGAGGGCGCATTATAGGGAGTTTTCTGAATGTGACAAGTATTATTTTGAAAAAACCTTTCAATAGCACATTTTGTAATCAAACCGGTCTTGTTGGTGCAAATAATAGACAGTATTTGCCTAAAAAAGTTTCAAATATAAAAACACTATTTGTAGATTATCTTTATTCTCTCTAATTAAGACATAAAACATAAAAAAAGAGGCTTATATAAGCCTCTTTTTCAATTTAATAGTGTCTCTTCTTTATCAGAAGCAATAGAGAATAGCCTCTATTACTGTTTTGCAATTATCTTATTGTCATCTAAATCTAAGATAATCTCTTTACCCGGTAATAATTTGCCAGACAAGATATCTTGAGCTAATGGGTTTTCAACCTCTTGCTGGATAGCCCGTTTCAATGGACGCGCACCATAAATTGGATCGAATCCAACTTCGCTCAATTTCTCTAATGCAGCGCCTGTAATTGTAACGTGATAACCACGTTCTTCTAAACGCTGGTATAAACGACGCAACTGAATTTGTGCAATCGCAGCAATGTTTTCTTTACCTAATGGGTGGAATACCACAACTTCATCAATACGGTTAATAAACTCTGGTCTGAAATGATGGCCAACAACATCCATCACAATAGTTTTCATTTCAGGGTAATCAATTGTCCCGAAACGTTCTTGAATTAAATCAGACCCTAAGTTCGATGTCATAATCACAACTGTATTACGAAAATCGACAGTTCTACCTTGTCCATCCGTTAAACGACCATCATCCAATACTTGTAATAAGATATTGAATACATCTGGATGCGCTTTTTCAACTTCATCTAATAAGATGACTGAATAAGGGCGACGGCGAACGGCTTCTGTTAAATATCCACCTTCTTCGTAACCAACATATCCTGGAGGCGCACCCACTAAACGAGAAACGGAGTGTTTTTCCATAAACTCAGACATATCGATACGAACCATTGCATCATCACTATCAAACAAGAAGTTCGCTAATGCTTTACACAACTCAGTCTTACCAACCCCTGTTGGTCCTAAGAATAAGAACGAACCTATTGGACGATTAGGATCTGATAATCCAGCACGACTACGACGGATAGCATTAGATACTGCACTTACAGCCTCAGCCTGGCCAATAACACGTCTATGTAATTCTTGTTCCATTCTTAGCAGTTTTTCACGTTCCCCTTCTAGCATTCTAGATACAGGAATACCTGTCCAACGCGCTAAGATCTCAGCAATTTCAGCATCAGTGACTTTATTACGTAACAGCTTCATATGCTTATCTTCAGCTTTATTAGCTTCAGCAAGCTGTTTTTCTAATGTCGGAATTTGCCCATATTGGATCTCTGACATTTTAGCTAAATCACCACTACGACGAGCTTGCTCTAATGCAATACGTGCTTGCTCTAATTCAGACTTAATATGCTGAGTACCCGTAAGCTCTGCTTTTTCTGCTTTCCACTCTTCTTCTAAAACAGAATATTCTTTCTCTTTTTCAGCAAGTTCTTCATTTAGCATTTCTAAACGTTTTTTACTTGCGTCATCAGACTCTTTTTGCAGTGCTTGTTGCTCAAGTTTAAGCTGAATAATACGTCTATCAAGTCTATCTAATGCTTCTGGTTTTGAATCCATTTGCATACGTAGGCTCGCACCCGCTTCATCAATCAAGTCAATCGCTTTATCTGGCAACATACGGTCAGAAATATAGCGATGAGATAAAGTCGCTGCGGCAACAATCGCAGGATCAGTAATTTGAACATGATGATGAAGTTCATAACGTTCTTTCAGACCACGCAAAATAGCAATTGTGTCTTCTACTGTTGGCTCTGCCACATACACTTTTTGGAAACGACGTTCTAATGCCGCATCTTTTTCAATGTATTGACGATATTCATCTAGTGTTGTTGCCCCCACACAATGCAACTCACCACGA
This sequence comes from Proteus terrae subsp. cibarius, assembly GCF_011045835.1. Lineage (NCBI taxonomy): Bacteria > Pseudomonadati > Pseudomonadota > Gammaproteobacteria > Enterobacterales > Morganellaceae > Proteus > Proteus terrae. The sequence goes on along the minus strand of NZ_CP047349.1, from coordinate 985,020 downwards.
GCTAATGCAGGCTTTAACATATTTCCCGCATCCATAGCGCCGTCGGCTTTACCTGCGCCAACCATTGTGTGTAATTCATCAATAAACAGAATAACGCTACCTTCCTGTTTAGATAAATCATTTAAAACGGCTTTTAAACGCTCTTCAAATTCACCACGATATTTAGCACCCGCTAATAACGACCCCATATCTAAAGAAAGTACACGTTTATTTTTTAAACCTTCAGGGACTTCGCCATTAACAATACGTTGCGCTAAACCTTCAACTATTGCCGTTTTACCTACCCCCGGTTCACCAATAAGTACAGGGTTATTTTTAGTACGGCGTTGTAGAACTTGAATAGTTCTTCTTATTTCTTCATCACGACCAATGACAGGATCGAGTTTGCCTTGTTCTGCTCTTTCCGTTAAATCCACAGTATATTTTTTCAATGCCTGACGTTGGTCTTCTGCATTTTGATCGTTCACTGTTTCTCCACCACGTATTTTTTCAATCGCTATCTCAAGACTTGCTTTATTCGCTCCGGCTGCTTTTAGCATGTCAGCAACTTGACCACCGGTTTCCATAGCAGCTAAAAGAAAGAGCTCTGATGAAATAAATTCATCACCTTTTTTCTGTGCCAATTTATCGCACAAATTAAGATGCTTAATTAAATCATTTGAGGGATGAACCTCTCCACCAGCACCTTCGACTTTAGGTAATCGAGACAAAGCATCATTAATTCGCTCGTTAAATTGCGATGCATTAACACCTACAGATGTTAATAGAGGGCGAATTGAGCCACCTTGTTGATTAAATAACGCACTCAGTAAATGTATGGGTTCTATAAATTGATTATCGTTCCCAAGTGCCAATGACTGGGCGTCTGCGAGAGCTTGCTGGAATTTATTGGTTAATTTATCCAGACGCATAACACCTCCAAGTAAAATTTAAAGTAAAATTCGTAACTGGAGAATAGATGAGGTCATTTTGACAATATTCAAGCTCAAAATAAAAATTTTGAGCAAAAATATTTATCAATATTTGAGATAAGTGAGAAAAATCGTTGAGAAGAAGTTTATTTAATCCAGATTAATGATGCCATTCGTCCTGTTATATGCTCTCGTCTATAAGAGAAAAAGCGCGATGGATCAGTGACAGTACAAAAATCACCACCATAAATCTGAGTTACCCCACTTTCCTGTAAGATTATTCTCGCTAACATATAAATATTAGCTAAGTATTTACCGTTGTGGGGAATAAAAGCAGGCTCAAAGGCAATATTTTTTTCGATAAATGCCAACCGAACTTCTGCACCGACCTCAAAAGCGGTTGGCCCAATTGCAGGACCTAACCATGCCATAATTTGATCTTTAGGTGCTTTAAAATGCGCAAGTGTATTTTGTAATACACCGTGGCAAAGCCCTCGCCACCCACCATGAGCTGCGCCAACTTCTGTTCCATCAACAGTTGTAAAAAGGACAGGCAAACAATCTGCCGTCATAATTGCACAAACTTTTTTTTCAGTAGAGGTGTAAAGGGCATCACCTTGTACTTCATTATTTTTCTCAGTATTTAGTGTAACAACATGAGTACCATGAACTTGTTCAAGCCATAGTGGCATTTCAGGTAATTGAGCTTGTTGACAAATTCTGCGTCTATTTTCTTCGACATCAGATAATTTATCACCAACATGAGTACCTAAGTTGAGGCTATTATAAGGTGGCAGACTAATCCCCCCTTCTCTCAAGGTACTACAAGATCCAATATTTTCAGGTTGTGGCCAATCTGGAAAAATCAATGAAGTCATTTACCAATCCATTTCATCTTTAAACTGTTCAACGTCAGCTTTTAGCACATCGATAAGCTTAACCATATCATCAGGTAATGGTGCATGCCATTCCATTTCAATACCCGTTATTGGATGATAAAGACGTAGCATCGTTGCGTGTAGAGCTTGTCTATCAAATAAACGTAACGTTTCACGTAACTCATCTGAAGCCCCTTTTAAAGGACGAGGTCTTCCTGCATAAAGCTGATCACCAATTAACGCATGGTGAATATGAGCCATATGAACACGAATTTGGTGAGTACGGCCAGTTTCTAAACGTAAACGCAAACGTGTATGAGCACGGAAATGCTCCATGACACGATAATGTGTTACTGCTGGTTTACCCATTGGATGCACAGCCATATGAGTACGTTTAGTTGGATGTCGAGAAATAGGTTCATTCACTAATCCACCTGCCGTCATTCTTCCTGTTGCAACCGCCTCATACTCACGGGTGATTTCACGACGTTGTAAAGCTTCTACTAAATGCGTTTGAGCAGGAACTGTTTTTGCTACAACCATTAAACCTGTTGTATCTTTATCCAATCGGTGGACAATACCTGCACGAGGTACATTAGCAATCTCTGGATAGCGATAAAGTAATGCGTTTAATACAGTGCCATCTGGGTTACCAGCACCAGGATGTACAACGAGATCTCTTGGCTTATTGATAACAAAAATATCATCATCTTCATAGACGATATTTAACGGAATATTCTGAGGCTCCCAGCGAACTTCCTCTTCAATTAAGGCATCGACTTCAATTTTTTCACCGCCAAGCATTTTTTCTTTTGGCTTATTGATGATTTTATCGTTAACCTGCACTCTATTGTCTAAGATCCACTCTTTTATACGGGATCTTGAATAATCAGGGAACATTTCGGCCAAAGCTTGATCTAAGCGTTGACCCAGCTGTGAATCTGCGACTGTAGCATTAAGTCGTATTTGTTGAGACATAAATAATTTTCTATTAATTAAGTTAGTGTTTTGACGGCACAGCCGTTTCATTTAAAATGAGTTATAGTGTAACCGATTTCAGGGGAGCTTCACGGAGAGACTCCCCAAACCTATTCAGAGGATAATCAATACGTGATGAGACGCATTAAATACCTGGTGGCAGCGGCCACTGTAAGCCTGTTACTTGCTGGCTGTTCGAGTTCAGACAAAGACGCTACTGCCGATATGTCGCCTTCTGAGCTTTACTCAACCAGTCAGGAAAAATTGCTAGATGGCAATTATGGAGCGGCTATCAAACAATTAGAGTCTCTCGATAATCGCTATCCTTTTGGCCCTTACTCGCAACAAGTTCAACTCGATCTGATTTATGCTTATTATAAATCAGCGGAACTACCAATGGCGATTTCTGCAATCGACCGTTTTATGCGATTAAACCCAACCCATCCTAATATCGACTATGTTCTTTATATGCGTGGCTTAACAGCTCAAGCATTAGATGATAGTGCATTACAAGGATTCTTTGGTATTGATCGTTCAGACCGTGATCCTCAACATGCAATCGTAGCATTTAAAGATTTTAGTCAATTAGTTCGTTACTATCCAGACAGCCTTTATGTCGCCGATGCAACCAAACGCCTAGTCTTTCTTAAAAACCGTTTAGCGAAGTATGAGCTTTCTGTTGCGAAATTCTATACTAAACGAGGGGCTTATGTCGCGGTTATTAATAGAGTAGAGCAAATGATGCGTGATTATCCTGATACACAAGCCACTCGTGATGCGCTTGTCTACATGGAAAACGCTTATAAAGAATTAGGTCTGACACAAGAAGCTGAAAAAGTAGCTTCATTGATTGCAGCAAATCCAGCCTAACTAAAACATCACCATCAAAAACAGCAGCTTATCGCTGCTGTTTTTTTATTCTTTTCTAACTAAATTGTCTTTACTTTTCATCAGCCCAACCTTCCTAATATGACTGAATAAATGCAACTTAACAAGCGGTCTTTTTCAGCTATTTATCATTTGTCACGTTTCTATTACTAGTTACACATACATCTAACAAAAAGTGATTTTGATCATGTTTTAAATTGTGTATCACGATATTCTGAAGTTATCGAAGACGGAGTAATAAAGAGGTAACTATATGATTATAAATATTACTAGCAAACAAATGGAAATTACCCCAGCACTACGTGAACACATTGAAAGCCGTCTAACTAAACTCAATAAATGGCAGGTGAATTTAATCAATCCTCATATTATTCTTACGAAAGATCCTAAAGGTTTTAGTGTTGATGCCAGCATTCATACACCAAATGGGCAACTGGTCGCTAATGCACAACACGCCGATATGTATGTTGCAATTAATGACTTACTCGCAAAACTTGAACGTCAATTAAACAAAGTTCAGCATAAAAACGAATCTCGTCGGGCTGATAACAGCCTAAAAGAAGAGAATTTACTTGTCGATGAAATGTAAATAGTAAAGCAAGATTAAAAATTAGAATAAATCACTGACTCAAAACGCCTCTGCGCATCCTCGTGATGCGCTTTTTATTGTATTTATCTTGACTCCTTTCACATCATCATGTTTGATAGCTATATGTTAAATAATTTACCAATCAATATAATGAACAGACATTCACATTTGCCTTTCTTCTTTTTCTTTTTACTCTTTCATTAAGAGGCTTTGTCATTTCAGAAAGAAAAGTAAGAACGACAATAGCCTCCAACTGGAGGCTTTTTTATTTATGATGGTATGACATAACGGTATAGGGCTTAAACATGGAAAAACTCGATTTATTAGCAATCAGAGATAAAATCACGACGTTAGATTCAGAATTACTAACGTTGTTAGCAAACAGACGCCAATTATCTGCTGATGTCGCTCAATTTAAATTGAATACACATCGCCCTATTAGAGATAAAAATCGTGAGCGTGAATTACTTGATTTATTAATTGAGAAAGGAAAAAACGTTGGGCTAGATGGTTTTTATATTAGTCGTATTTTTCAAATGATCATTGAAGACTCTGTCTTAACGCAACAAGCCATCCTACAACAACATCTTAATGCAACACCTAATGAGTCAGCTAGAATTGCTTATTTAGGGCCTAAAGGCTCTTATTCACATATTGCCACTCGTCAATATGCAGCTCGCCATTTTGATACCTTCGTTGATTGTACTTGTCAGAAATTTGACGACATTTTTACACTTGTCGATACCGGTCAAGCTGATTACGGTTTACTGCCAATTGAAAATACCAGCTCTGGTGCAATTAATGATGTTTACGATTTACTGCAAACAACATCAATCTCTATTGTTGGGGAAATTCGCATCCCTATTAATCATGCACTTTTAACGAGTGTTGATAGTAATCCAGAAGAATTGCAAACTATTTATAGTCACCCTCAACCATTCCAACAATGTAGTCATTATTTAAATCAGTATCCAAACTGGAAGATTGAATATTGCGAAAGCACAGCAGCTGCAATGGAAAAAGTGGCTCTTGCGCAATCTCCACACGTTGCTGCTATTGGTAGTGAAGCCGGTGGCTCTCTTTATGGTTTAAAACCTTTAGCTAATAATTTAGCAAACCAGCAAATAAACGTAACTCGCTTTATTGTTATTGCTCGAAAAGCAATTGATGTTTCAGACCAAGTTCCTGCTAAAACAACCTTCTTAATGGCAACAGGGCAACAAGCGGGTGCATTAGTTGATGCATTAATGATTTTAAAAAAATACGACATTATTATGACAAAACTCGAGTCGCGTCCTATTAATGGTACTCCTTGGGAAGAAATGTTTTATATTGATGTTCAAGCAAATTTACGTGATATCAATATGCAAAAAGCCTTACACGATTTATCACAAACAACACGCTCATTAAAAATATTAGGCTGTTACCCTTCAGAAAATGTTGTTCCTGTTGAAGTGAAATAACCTCATACAAAGATAAAAGCCAGATAGGATATAACTATCTGGCTTTTCTTTTACGTTCTTATTTAACGTTAATTATAAGAAACCATACATCGCAGCAAATACCCAACCAAAGACACAGGAAACTGTTACACCAATTAATCCTGGTAAAATAAAGCTGTGGTTAATAACAAAACGCCCTATTCGAGTTGTACCAGAACGGTCAAATTGAATTGCCGCTAAGTCACTAGGATAAGTTGGTAGAATATAATAACCATAACAAGCTGGTGCCGATGCAATGATATATGCAGGATCAACACCAATACCCAATGCTAAAGGAACAATCGCAGCCAAAGCCGCCGCTTGAGAGTTAACAAACTTAGATACTAATAATAAGACAACTGCATAAGCCCAAGGGTATTCTCGTACTAATTGCCCCAATGCTGCTTCTATTTCTTTCATATGCGCAGAGAACATTGTCTCTGCCATCCAAGCAATACCATACACAGCAACAATTGCTATCATCCCTGAACGGAATACTTCATTTTTAGAAATAAGAGAAGGGTTGGTTTTACAAATAATAATAATTGATGCACCAGCTAATAACATAAACATCTGAATAACGAGTACCATAGATAATGGTTTACCATTAAATACAGGACGTATTTCAGAGAAGGCACCTAATATTGCAACAACAGCAATTGCACCTAAAAATATCCACATTGCTACCCAGTTTTTCATTGGGAGTTTTTTATCTAGAAGTGTTGCTGTATCACCATAAACATAATCATGGTTTTCAGGCACTGAAACAAATTCTTGGAAACGTTGGTCTTTATCTAAGTCTTTTCCTCTAAACCAACTAAAGATACCAATAGCTAAAATACCAATAAAAGTTGAAGGAATAGTAATTGCTAATAAATCTAAAAACTCAAGATGTTTACCATTAAAAGTTACATCACCAAGCATTGCGACTAATGTAACAACAGCAACGGAAACTGGGCTGGCAATAATCCCCATTTGAGAGCCAATTGTACTTGCCGCCATTGGCCTTTCAGGGCGAATATTATTTTTAATCGACACGTCATAAATAATTGGCAATATGGTATAAACAACGTGTCCAGTACCACATAATATTGTAAGAGTACAAGTTACGAGTGGTGCAACAATAGAAATATATTTTGGATTTTTACGTAATAACTTTTCTGCTATTTGCAACATAACATCTAACCCACCAGATGCTTGTAATGTTGCTGATGCAGAGACAACGGCAATAATAACTAGCATTACATCAACAGGTGGTTTTCCCGGAGGGAGTTTAAAAATGAAAACTAAAATAACCAGACCTACACCACCTAATAGACCTAATGCAATTCCCCCTTTCCTGGCCCCATAAAATAGACACACTAATATAATGGCTAGTTGTATTAAAAAATCCATAAATTACCCCTTAAAAAACACGTCGGAATATAAATAAAAAATAATACAATTAAATTTTTAGCACTTATTGCAACAAAAAGAGTTTATAAAATATAATTTACGATAATTGTTATAGTCATTTTTTTGATCATTGTTATAGTTTTTATAATACCTTTTAATTTCATTCAGTTTTAAGATCTCATCAACAAATAACTTTTAATAAAAAGACAATATCGAACATTAATTATTCTTTAATTAAACTCGCTAATAACAATTAAATAACAATAAATATAATATAGATTAGTTTCTTGATAAATTTAGATATTTATCCCATTGTTTTTAAATGTATATTTATATTTATCTACTTTTATTTTCTGAATAAAAATAGATGGTTTTTATCTATTATTAATTTTTTTGAAATGACAGGGAGATAATATGAATACTTTTATCATACTGATTTTAAGTCTATTTTTTACTAATAACGTAGATGAAGTTCAATCAAAAAAGAGCTATTACGCTTATTCATTAACGTCTCAATCAGATTTGAGTCGTTGCACAGTAAGCCCTTGTCCTGATCCCAAAGACTATTGACTTATAGCATATTGTTTAAAAAGGAATTTTTATGAATAAAAAATATATATTAATACTCTCATTTTTATTCACTAATTATGCAAGTGCTCATTTTTATGAAGAAGCAAAAGAAAATAGAGCATCAATAAATGAATATTCTCAAAGTAATAGCAATGCTTCTGATCCTAGTGGTTGCGTTTGGCCGCTTTGTGATGATGAGTGGCGATAAGCTAAACACGAAATAATTAATAAAATAAAAAGGCCGAACAATTTATTTATTGCTCGGCCTTTTATATAACAAATAATTTAACTAGATTCGGCTATCATTCGCTTTTTGTAATAATACACCACTCTCTTTCATAAACTGAGAAGCATAATCACCAAACCAATCACTCACGTTATTAAATGAATGGATAAACTCACTCTTTGCATTTATATCTAATAGATCGATAGCTTGACCTAATGAGTGATGATATCTACGAATTAATTCAATATTCTCTTTCGATGACAAAATAATATCAGCATAAAGTTGTGGATCTTGAGCAAATAAGCGCCCTATCATTGCCAATTCTAAGCGATAAATAGGTGATGAGAGTCTCAGTAAACTAGCTAAATCAACTTTTTCTTTTGCTAAATGCTGGCCATAAGCAAAAGTAGTAAAATGTCGAAGAGCTTGAATAAAACTCATATTTTTATCATGCTCTTCTGGGGCAATAGCCTCAATTCTTGCTCCCCATACCATTAACTGCTCTAACAACCATTCAAATGAAGTATGGTTTCGTCCTTCACAGTACGCCACAACCTGTTTTGCTAAGCTAGGTACATCAGGCCCAAACATTGGATGAAGACCTAAAACAGGCCCACTATGTGCTTTTAACATCGCCTCTAGAGGGGCTTTTTTAATAGAAGCGAGATCTACAAGTAAACAGTTTTCAGGTAATACAGGAAGTTTTTCAATAACCTCAACAGTTAAATGAATAGGTACACTGATAATCACCATTCCTGCATCATCAAAAATAGCAGGTGACTTAGTTTGCCATTCATCCGCTTCTAAGCTTTCAATTTGATAACCAGAAAGTGTAAACAAACGAGAAAATAGTTTACCCATTTTCCCATTTCCTCCCACAATAACGATTTTACCAAGTTGAGGATTGAGAGTTTTAAATCCTTTATCATTCTCTTTAGTATAGGATTCTCGCATCACTCGACGTAATACATCTTCAATTAAATCTGGGGAAATTCCCATCTTTTGTGCATCATTACGACGAGAAGCAAGCATGGAGGCTTCTCTATCAGGTGCATAAATCGGTAAGCCGTGGCGGTTTTTAACTTCACCCACTTCAGCTACCAGTTGCATTCTTTTTGCGAGTAAAGAAAGCAGTGATTTATCTACCTGATCAATTTGCTCACGCAAACCTTGTAATTCTTCAGCCATCTATGCTTGCCTCTTTTTTCTTTATGATTATCTAACTTAACTAACTTTTTTTAACTGTGCTTCACGCTGAGCCAAAATCGGAGAAAGTTGAGCATGTAAATTTCTTAACACTGACTCTGTTGTTTCCCAACTAATACATGCATCTGTCACTGAAACACCATATTTCATTTCACTACGCGATTGCTCTGATGATTGATTGCCTTCATTAATATGGCTTTCTAACATAATACCAGTGATAGATTCATTACCTTTAGTAATTTGCTCAATCACTGAATCAACCACTGCCGTTTGACGGCGGAAATCTTTGTTAGAGTTACCGTGGCTACAATCAATCATTAATGATGGTTTTAATCCTGCTTTTACCATTTGAGCTTCGCATTGAGCAACATCTTCTTCATGGTAGTTTGGTGTTTTACCACCACGTAAAATCACATGACCATCAGGATTACCTTGTGTTTGTAATAAACAAACTTGTCCTGATTGATTAATTCCCATAAAACGGTGTGGCATAGAAGCCGCTTTCATCGCGTTAATTGCGGTATCTAAATTACCATCTGTTCCGTTTTTAAATCCAACTGGCATTGAAAGCCCTGATGCCATTTCACGGTGAGTTTGAGATTCAGTAGTTCTAGCACCAATTGCAGACCAACTAAATAAATCACCTAAGTATTGTGGATTGTTTGGATCTAACGCTTCAGTTGCCAGAGGCAGGCCTAATTGTACTAGTTCGGTCAGCAGCTTACGGGCAATATGTAGCCCTTTTTCCATTTCAAAACTACCATCCATAAATGGATCGCTAATTAAGCCTTTCCAGCCAACAGTTGTACGAGGTTTTTCAAAGTAGACACGCATCACAATATACAGACTATCACTTAATTCAGACGCTAAGACTTTCAGGCGTTTTGCGTAATCTAACGCAACATCGACATCATGAATGGAACAAGGCCCACATACCACGAGTAAGCGAGGATCACGACGTTGAACAATTTCAGAAATTGTTTGACGTGACTGAGCAATGGCATGCAGATCATTGCGACTCAATGGGTATTTTTGTTTTAACTCTTCTGGAGTAATTAAAACCAGCTCTTCGCTGATATTCACATTATTGAGTGCGTCTTTTTGCATGATCATAATCTTTACCTTTTTTATATCTGTCATTGTGATTTTTTGTGTGTCTGAAGGATAAGATAACATGCAATGTAAAGAAATCAATCCATATTTTTAATAAATTTGACATTATTGTAATCCAATCTTTACACTAATGGCTTTTGTTATAAATAAACAATAAATAACAACCAGTTAAAAACATTAAACGAGATAAAAACAACGTGACGAAGATTAAATTAAAACGCAGAAACGTAAATAAATATTTACATATTATCTTTTAATGAGTCTCAACATAAGAAGAATAAATAAGATGGGGATATAAAAAGCAAAAGGGAGAAAAAACTAACAAACAATATTTTCAATATAAGGGATATAAAAAAAGGTCAGCAAATGCTGACCTTTTAACAATAACTTTCGGATGTGCGAAAGCGTATTATTTAGCGTTAAGACGCTCTTTGATACGAGCAGCCTTACCTGAACGCTCACGCAGGTAGTACAGTTTAGCTTGACGAACCGCACCACGACGTTTAACAGTGATGCTATCTACGACTGGAGAGTGAGTTTGGAATACACGCTCAACACCTTCGCCATTAGAAATTTTACGAACAGTGAATGCAGAGTGCAGACCGCGGTTACGAATAGCGATAACCACGCCCTCGAATGCCTGCAGACGTTTTTTAGAACCTTCAACAACCCATACTTTAACTTCTAAAGTGTCACCAGGACGGAATGAAGGAACATCTTGCTTCATCTGTTCTTGTTCGATTTGTTTAATAATATTGCTCATAATAACTCTCTTACCCTAGGTAAACTGATATTAATGACATCTTGTGTCAGACTTACTCTGCTGTTCCTGACAGATGTTCCCGTTGGAACTCTGTTAACAGCACTCTTTGCTCGTCAGTCAGAGCTAGGCTTTCCAGAAGCTCAGGTCTTCTTAGCCAGGTTCGACCCAGTGATTGTTTCATACGCCAGCGATTAATATGAGCATGGTTGCCTGACAGTAAAACTGCCGGAACTTCCATACCATCTAAAACCTCTGGGCGAGTATAGTGAGGATGATCCAGTAAACCTTCAGCAAAAGAATCTTCTTTCGCAGAGGCTGCGTGTCCGAGAACACCCGGTACAAAGCGCGCTACTGCATCTATCATTATCATGGCTGGTAATTCCCCACCACTTAATACGTAATCACCTACAGACCACTCTTCATCGATTTCAGTCTGAATGACACGCTCATCTATACCTTCATACCGACCACAAACTAGAATTAGTTTCTCATTTGTTGCCAGTTCACAAACTCCTTGTTGATCGAGTTTGCGTCCCTGAGGTGATAAATAAATCACCTTTGCTCCATCACCTGCCGCAGCTTTCGCTTGATGAATGGCTTCCCTTAAAGGTTGAACCATCATCAACATACCGGGACCACCGCCATAAGGACGATCATCAACGGTATTGTGTCTGTCGTATGTAAAATCTCGGGGATTCCAACATTCTACATTGAGCAGACCATGCTTCACTGCCCGACCAGTCACCCCGTACTCGGTTATAGAGCGGAACATTTCTGGAAATAGGCTAATTACCCCAATCCACATTTTTGTGTCCCACTATTGAGAACCGTTAACCGGATAATCTAAAAACCAGGATCCCAATCAACGATAATTTTTTTCGCTGAGAGATCGACTTTCTTGATAACCTGCCCATCAAGAAACGGAACTAACCGTTCCCCGATACCGAACGCATCTTTCAGATTCGCTTTAATTACCATGACATCATTTGAGCCCGTTTCCATCATGTCTGTAACGACACCCAGATCATAGCCTTTATCAGTTTCTACATGACAACCCATCAGATCTTTCCAGTAATATTCACCTTCAAGTTCTGGAAGTTGCGAAGCATTCACGACAATTTCAAAATTAGTCAGGAAATTGGCCGCATCTCTGTCATCAATACCTTTTAGCTTGACGATAATATCTTGGTTGTGATGTTTCCAGCTTTCAATTTCAATGGTTTCCCACTGTCCATGACGCTGAATAAACCACGGTTGATATTCAAAAATGTTTTCGGCGTGTTCGGTGGAGGAAAAAACTCTGAGCCAACCACGGATCCCGTAAGGTGAGCCCAACTTACCCATAACAATAGGTTCTACAGGCTCTTTTAAGGTTTTTTGTTCGCTCATTGTTACCACCGCGACAGATTAAGCGCTTTTCTTCGCTGATTTGATCAGGCCAGCAACACGTTCTGAAACTGTTGCGCCTTGAGCAACCCAGTGTTCAACACGGTCTACGTCTAAACGTAATTCTTCTGCATTACCGGTTGCCAGTGGGTTATAAAAGCCTACACGCTCAATGAAACGACCATCACGCGCATTACGGCTATCGGTTACTACTACTTGATAAAACGGACGCTTTTTTGCGCCGCCACGAGCTAAACGAATTGTTACCATAACATCCTCATTAGTTAATAAAACAACCAGACGCCATCGAGGAACGGAGTCCGGTTGTCATATAAAAAGCCCGAAAAGTTTACTCACTTTGGCGAAAAAAGCAATCCAAAGCACGTTTTTTTTCAGGCTTTTTGATTTTATCGGCCTGGGAATCCAGGTGGCATCATACCTTTCATGCTACGCATCATCTTAGCCATGCCACCTTTTTTCATTTTTTTCATCATACGTTGCATATCATCAAACTGTTTTAACAAACGGTTGACGTCTTGCACTTGTGTTCCTGAACCCGCTGCAATACGGCGTTTTCTGGAACCTTTGATGATTTCCGGTTTTTGACGTTCTTTTTTAGTCATGGAATTAATAATCGCTTCCATTTTCACTAAAATTGAATCATCCATTTGTGATTTTACTGCATCTGGCACCTGAGACATACCCGGCATTTTGCTTAACATACTCGCCATGCCACCCATGTTCTTCATTTGCTTTAATTGATCTAAGAAATCATTTAGATCAAAGCCATCACCTTTTTTAAGTTTTGTCGCTAACTTTTCAGCTTGGGCTCTATCAACTTTGCTTTCAATGTCTTCAATCAAAGACAGAACATCACCCATACCTAAAATACGAGAGGCGATACGATCTGGGTGGAAAGGTTCTAAGGCTTCTGTTTTTTCTCCAACACCGAGGAATTTAATTGGCTTACCGGTGATATGGCGAATTGATAATGCCGCACCACCGCGCGCATCGCCATCAACTTTGGTTAACACAACCCCTGTCAGTGGCAATGCTTCATTAAATGCTTTTGCTGTATTTGCCGCATCCTGCCCCGTCATGGCATCAACAACAAACAGGGTTTCAACTGGATTAATGGCTTTATGGAGAAGTTGGATCTCTTCCATCATGCCTTCATCTACGTGTAAACGACCGGCTGTATCCACCAGCAATACATCATAGAATTGAAGTTGTGCATGTTTTAATGCATTACTTGCAATTGTGACTGGATTTTCTTGAACAGTCGAAGGGAAGAAATCAATGCCAACCGTTTCGGCTAACGTTTCAAGCTGTTTAATCGCTGCTGGGCGATAAACGTCAGCAGAAACAACAAGAACTTTTTTCTTCTTTTTCTCTTTTAAGAACTTACCTAATTTTGCGACACTGGTCGTTTTACCGGCACCTTGTAAACCTGCCATTAACACTACAGCTGGCGGTTGTGCTGATAGATCAAGGTCAGTATTCACTTCCCCCATCGCATTGACGAGTTCATTTTGAACAATCTTCACAAACTCCTGACCTGGTGTCAGGCTTTTGTTAACTTCATGCCCTACTGCGCTCTCTTTAACGCGCGCAATAAAATCACGAACCACAGGCAAGGCGACGTCGGCTTCTAATAAAGCCATACGCACTTCACGCAGTGTCTCTTTAATGTTTTCTTCGGTCAGTCTTCCTCGACCACTTATATTGCGCAATGTGCGCGATAGTCTGTCACTTAAATTCTCAAACATTATCTTAGCTCAGTGTTAAAGTTGGGCTTATCGGTCATGTATGCCACCGATTATATCACGATGACTCGCGGATCTCTGCATAGAGATTTAAGCTTAATGACTTCAATAGTTGGAGCCGTATGCTCCTAGCGCTATACTAGGAAGTTATTCAAACAATATATGTAAGCGAAACTATGCCCGTTATATCAATCTCTATCGTCGCTGTCTGCGCTTATTTACTCAGTCTGGTGCTGTTTTTGCCCGGTCTGTTACGAAAAGAGCAGAATGGATACCGCGGATTAGCTCTACTATTTGCGGTAATTGCACTTATTGCACATGCCATTTCATTAAAATTTTTAATTTTCCGCCCTCACAGCGGACAGAATCTTTCACTCACCAATCTAGGTGCAATTGTTAGCCTAATGGTCTGCGTTATTATGACGATTGTGGCTTCTCGTGGCCGAGCATGGTTCTTACTGCCTATTGTTTATTGTTTCGCAATAGTCAATCTTGTTATTGCAGCATTAATGCCAGGTGAATTTGTTACACATCTTGAAAGTAGCACCTCACTCTTTATTCATATTGGGCTGGCTTTATTAAGCTATGCCACACTGTTAATTGCCGCTTTATATGCCTTACAACTTAGTTGGCTTGACTATCAACTAAAAAATAAGAAACTAAAATTCTCACCTCAAATGCCACCATTAATGTCAATTGAGCGTAAAATGTTTCATATCACACAAGTGGGTGTGGTATTACTGACACTGACCTTATGTACTGGTTTGGTGTATATGGATAATATTTTTGGTAAAGAAAATATCCATAAATCTATTTTCTCTATCATTGCTTGGTTTGTTTACATCATTTTATTATGGGGGCATTTCCGAGAAGGATGGAGAGGAAAGAAAGTCATTATCTTTAATTTGATTGGCGCTATTATTTTAACATTAGCTTTTTTTGGTAATCGTTTATTACAAGAGCTAGTGCTTAATTAATTTTCTATTTTTAGGGTAGCAAAAGGATCTCAATTTTGGAGCATGTGTCGACAACTACGCTCATTATCATACTTGTATGTATGATTATTGCCTCAGCTTATTTTTCCGGGACTGAAACCAGTATGATGACGATTAATCGCTATCGTCTTCGTCATGCTGCAAAACAAGGAAACCGCTCTGCAAAACGTGTGGAAAAATTATTACAACGTCCTGACAGATTGATTAGTTTAGTATTGATTGGCAATAATCTGATTAATATTGTTGCATCTGCACTAGCTACCATTGTTGGTATGCGTTTATACGGTGATGCAGGTGTAGCAATAGCCACCGGTGTGCTGACCTTTGTTATTCTTATTTTTGCTGAGGTGCTTCCAAAATCAATTGCGGCACTTTATCCAGAGCGCGTTGCTTATCCAAGTAGCGTAATTCTCTCTCCTTTGCAAAAACTGATGCTGCCTATTGTTTGGTTTTTTAATAAAATCACATTAATACTGATGCGTATTTTTGGTATAAAATCCCCAGTAATACAGGGAAATGCGGTATCAAAAGAAGAGTTAAGAACTATCGTTAATGAATCTAAATCAAAGCTTTCGCAAAGAAATCAGAATATGTTGCTATCGATTTTAGATTTAGAAAAAGTGACGATTGGCGATATTATGGTGCCAAGAAATGAAATTTTTGGTATCGATGTCAATGACGAGTGGAAATCTATCGTAAGACAGTTAACTCATTCTCCTCACGGTCGAATTGTGCTTTATCGTGATACTCTTGACGATGCGATTGGTATGTTGCGAGTACGAGAAGCTTATCGCTTAATGACTGAGAAAAAAGAGTTTACCAAACAAATTCTGATGAAAGCTGCCGATAAAATCTATTTTATTCCAGAAAGTACACCGTTAAACCTGCAACTCGTCAACTTCCAACGTAATAATGAAAAAGCGGGTGTAGTGGTTGATGAATATGGTGAAATTCAAGGTTTAGTAACCGTTGAAGATATTCTTGAAGAGATCGTAGGTGACTTTACTACCTCGATGTCCCCTTCTTTAGCAGAAGAAGTTATCCCTCAAAAAGATGGTTCATTATTAGTTGATGGTACAACAAATATTCGAGATATCAATAAAGCTTTTGGTTGGCATTTACCTGAAGATGAAGCTCGAACAATCAATGGTGTCATTATTGAAGAGCTAGGTGACTTACCTATTGTCGGTAATAAAATAAAAGTTAGTGACTACGAATTTGAGATACTTGAAGTTCAGGATAACGTCATCAAAAAGGCGTTAATTCGCCACCTTTCAATCCCACATCATTAGTGAATACAAAATAAGCGCCTTCTAAGGCGCTTATTTTTTACTGTTTATCCTAGTTCAAATCGTAACTTGCTATTACGAAAATCAAACTCTCTGGCGGGTTTCATATAGAAAGGCTCTATTGCTTGCTCTTGCATTAGTTTTGTTGGCTTTAATTGTTGATAATCAGAATAGAAACCATGATTCTTAATCCACATAACTAAGTTTAATGCAGGCTGATAAGAATAATCAGCGCCATACTCTTCACGCCTACAAATAAAACATGCTGTCTCTCCTTTATTCAAAGTAAGAGAAAGGGACTTGCGCGGAAAATTAGTAATAAGTGCCCCCTCATCGTTTATCGCTTCAATATTAAAATGATGAGGGGCTAAGCTACGAATATTTTCATATTTTAACTGTGAGTTCTCACCGCTATAACTGTTTGTTTTAATTTCATCTTGTTGAAAATACCAACGATATTGCTCTTCATCTTTTTCTTTATAAAGATAATCACCACTTATTTTCATTATGGTGTTTGTTTGTGGTTTAGTGATCTTAGCAAATAATTCAGCATTGAATTCGGACGAGAATAGTAACGAATCAGGCTTAATAATAAGCTCTGGTTCGCACTGAGTGCGTTTAACATACTTTTTGTGAGCTCGTTCTAAGTAACGATATTCAAGTGCTTTAGAACGCCCCTGATAGAAAAAGGCATCTTTAGGAAATTGAGTACGTAATGTGCCTTTACCTACAAAATAAAATTCTCGAACAAAAAACTCTAACACTAATTTAGGTGATGAGAATTTGTGATTTTCCATAACAGAAGTGTACTCCGTGTATTAAGCATAAATTTAATCCATTACTGTGCTAACAATATAAGAAGATAAGAAAATAAAACAATGGAGTAGAGAAAAGAAAAATAATAAAGGAGGTAGAAATAAAAAAGAGACAATAAATCAGAATGCGAATTTTCTGATCTATTATCCCCTAACGTCATAAATTGACTATCGCTTAGATATGCAGCTCTTTTAAAGTCTCTTCAGGCAGTGCTAATTCATCATTATGATTAATGCCAATGCTATGAGATAAAATATCGCGTGCAATATCTTGAGCTTCTGTCAGTGAATGCATTTCATAAGTACCACATTGGTACACGTTCAGCTCTGGGATATGGTTTTGATCTTTTACTTTCAGAACATCTTCCATTGCTGCTTTCCATGCATTAGCTACACGTTGCTCTTCAGGTTGTCCAATTAAGCTCATGTAGAAGCCTGTACGGCATCCCATTGGAGAAATATCAATTATCTCAACACCATTACCATTAAGATGGTTACGCATAAATCCAGCGAACAGATGCTCTAATGTATGAATTCCTTTCTCAGGCATGGCTTTTTTATTAGGCACAGTAAAACGTAAATCAAATACCGTGATGGTATCACCTGATGGCGTTTTCATTGTTTTAGCAACGCGTACAGCAGGTGCTGACATACGAGTATGGTCAACAGTAAAGCTATCCAATAAAGGCATAAAAAACCTCCTAAGAAAAATTTAAATATTTTTAAGAAAAAATGAAACTTTCTGCAAGTAGCCCGGTCATAGTAATGAATACGCGCAAATTGTTATCATCCCTATTTCTCTATAGAATTTTTTAGCCACACAAATCTTAGTGTGGCTTTTTTCTATCTAAGTTTAGGAAGCCACGTTATCGGTGTTTGTCCCCGCATGGATCTTCAAATACTCATCAAAAGAAATGGTATCACTCTTTTCTAACTCTTCTTGACGTTTTATGGATGAAATTCTCTCATGATCAAAAGCTTCATCAGTTAACGTTTCATAAGGTGTTTTAATTAATTCTTGGTAATATTCTTCAGCTAAAGACAAGCCAAAACCACCAATGCCTTGTGTTTTAATTTTGTCTAAAAGTCTGCCAGAGAAAGTTAATTCAGGATTATCAAACATTTCTTCTAACTTAACGCAAACTTCCATATATTTAGTGCCTGAACAGCAATCAAGAACATTAGCAACACGTTCTAAATCTGCAAATAAGGCTTTACCAACTTGCGCTAGTGGCTCTTTTCTTTCGCCACAACCCATTCCAATAACTTGACCCGGCTTACGCCCTTCTAGAATAACGTTATTCCAATTTGAACGGCAACACGCTAATTCAGAGGCGCTCATCTCTGGAGCATCAGCTAATACACACCAGATAAGGAATAAATCAAGAAAGCGAATTTGAGTTTCATCAACACCAATTGGTGTAAATGGATTGATATCAAGTGAGCGAACCTCGATATACTCAATACCACCACGTAATAATGCATCAGAAGGTGATTCATCACCTTTAACTACACGCTTAGGACGAATAGGTGCATAGAGTTCATTTTCAATTTGTAACACATTGGTGTTTAACTGAATATACTCACCGTCTTTCTTAACACCTAATTTAGCAAACTCTTCAGAAGGCTTATGAATCGCTTTTTTCAGCCCTTTAACGTAAGTTTCAAGATGATTAAAGGTAATATCTAAATCGCTTTGAGATTTATTGGTATACCCTAAATCACTTAAACGTAATGAAGTTGCATAAGGTAAATACTTCGCCCCTTTAGGCGTGTCTTCAAATGGTAGATTTGTTTCTCTTCCTTTCAAGAAAGATCCACAAATTGCCGGTGATGCACCAAAGAAGAATGGAATGATCCAGCCAAAGCGATAGTAGTTACGAATTAGACGCAAGTAACCGTCTGAAATCGCCTCTTTCCCACTCTCTTCATCTTTTACATTTGCCCAGGCTTGCCAAAACTCGATAGGCAGTGAGAAGTTGTAATGCACACCTGAAATAGTTTGCATTAACGCGCCATAACGATTTTTAAGCCCTTCACGGTAGAGTGTTTTAAAACGCCCAACATTAGATGTGCCAAATTGAGCCAGCGTAATCTTATCTTCCGCTTCAATAAAGCAAGGCATACTCATAGGCCACATACGTTCATTATCTAAGTGACGTGCTGTATAGCGATGTAAATCACCTAAAAAATGCAAGGTATGTGCAATGTTGTCATCAACAGGTGTAATAAACTCTAATAGAGACTCAGCAAAATCAGTTGTGATCCATTTATGAGTTAATGATTTACCTAATGAAATAGGATGCTCTGTTGATGCTAAATTACCTTCTGGCGTAACTCTTAAGGTTTCACGCTCTATACCACGGTGGATTCCACATAAAACTTTAGGGTGTGCTTCCAACCAAGAAAGCGCTTTTGATACGTCCGGGATCAAAGGTGACCTCCCGCGTTGATTGATGTTAGTAAATAGATAGGAGTTACTTTATCGCAAAGTCACTAAATTGTCGCTGATTAGATGATGTTAGCATTGTTAGTTGGTGCTACACAAAGACGTAATATGATGAAAAATAAGAGAACGCTAGAAAGCAAAAAGCCCCGCAATTAGCGAGGCTTTTAAGATGGTGCATCCTGGAGGATTCGAACCTCCGACCGCTCGGTTCGTAGCCGAGTACTCTATCCAGCTGAGCTAAGGATGCAGGTCTGACGTTTTTGCTAGAAATAATTAAACTAAGATATCTAATAAAAGATGGTGCATCCTGGAGGATTCGAACCTCCGACCGCTCGGTTCGTAGCCGAGTACTCTATCCAGCTGAGCTAAGGATGCGTCGTAGTTATCTTTCTAGCTGCTCATATTGCAACTGGCAATCTGAGTAATGAGATGGTGCATCCTGGAGGATTCGAACCTCCGACCGCTCGGTTCGTAGCCGAGTACTCTATCCAGCTGAGCTAAGGATGCGCCGTTGTAATACTTTACGCTTTTAATGCAAATTATTCACCATTTGCACCAAAATAAAAACCCCATACATTAATCATGGGGTTGGAATATGGTGCATCCTGGAGGATTCGAACCTCCGACCGCTCGGTTCGTAGCCGAGTACTCTATCCAGCTGAGCTAAGGATGCAAATCTAAATGGCGGTGAGAGAGGGATTCGAACCCTCGATGCAGCTTTTGACCGCATACTCCCTTAGCAGGGGAGCGCCTTCAGCCTCTCGGCCATCTCACCATATTTAGAACCACTCGAAGAAGTTCTTACTGAACATCTCGTCTCTGTGTGGCGCACATATTACTTTCTCAGCCTAAGAAGTCAAACAATTTTTCTCAACTTTTTACGAATATACGTTTGTTTGAACACTTCACAAACAAACTGATGCGTTTATCATCAAGATTGGCTAAAAAAGTCCTAAACACAATGATATCGCTGATGAAAAATCATTCAAGTATTTTATTCTCTTAGTAAATAAATTTATTCACAGAGCAAATAATTGTGAAGCGAATGATTAGAGGTAAAAAGACTTTCAATTCTGTCAATCAGAATAAACGGATAGTGCAATAATAAATACAGCTCAAGGAGAGCAAAGATAGGAACAAAGAAGGGAATCAAAAGTCTTATAAAGAGAAAAGCGCCCAAACCCGGCAAAAGTGTGGACGCTTACGAATGAATGTAACTAACTAAAAATAGGAATTGGTTTAGTAGTTATCAGTAGGCTGAGTTTTCTCGGCCTGAATTCGTTGATAGATCTCTTCACGATGGACAGATACTTCTTTGGGTGCATTTACGCCAATCCGTACCTGATTACCTTTAACCCCTAAAACGGTTACGGTCACATCATCGCCTATCATAAGCGTTTCACCAACTCGACGAGTTAGAATAAGCATTCTTTGCTCCTTGAAAATTTACAAGAGTCGGGTCTCTAGAATTTCCCGGCCATTATCCATCATACATTGTCAATTCGTATAATCATTATTTATCACAAGTAACTCATACTTCATAACAAAATATAAATTTAGTGATTGATTATTTAACGAATTACCAATATCTCTATAAGGCGTTATCCCTACACAAACAGGGATAGCGCCTTTTTTCAGGTTGCTACCGCTTACAGATGCGATTCAACCCACTCGTCAACACTTGCCAAAGCTGCTGGTAAAGCTTCAACGTCAGTACCACCAGCTTGAGCCATATCAGGGCGACCGCCACCTTTACCGCCAATTTGCTGTGCAACAAAACTAATTAGCTCACCAGCTTTAACTTTAGCAGTTAAATCTTTAGTGACCCCAACAATTAAGCTCACTTTACCATCAGAAATAGTAGAAAGCACAATAATTGCAGAACCTAATTGATTTTTTAAATCATCAACCATTGTTCTTAACATTTTTGGCTCAACACCATTAAGCTCACGAACTAAAAGTTTGATACCTTTCACGTTTTTAGCTTGGCTACCTAAAGAGGAACTCTCCTGAGCAGCTTGCTGATCTTTTAGTTGTTGAAGTTCTTTTTCTAATAAACGATGTTTTTCTTGAACTGTTTTGATTCTTTCGACCAAATTTGTTCCATCGCTTTTTAGAACTTGTGCAACAAGAGAGATAAGATCTGATTGTTCATGAATACTCTCAATTGCTGCAATACCAGTAATCGCCTCAATACGACGAATACCAGCTGCCGTACCTGACTCACTGACAATGCGGAATAAACCAATATCACCCGTTCTAGAAGCGTGAGTACCGCCGCAAAGCTCAGTAGAGAAGTCACCCATTGTTAAAACACGAACTCGTTCGTCGTATTTTTCACCAAAGAGTGCCATTGCACCTTTTTCTTTTGCATCTTCGAGATCCATTAACTCAGTGACAACTGGTGAGTTAAGACGGATTTGCGCATTTACAATATCTTCAATTTGTCGTAATTGTTCTGGTTTAACCGCTTCAAAATGAGAAAAGTCAAAACGCAGATATTTATCGTTAACTAAAGAACCTTTCTGAGTAACATGCGTACCCAGAACTTGGCGCAATGCTGCGTGCAATAAGTGCGTCGCAGAGTGATTTAAACGAATAGCGTCACGACGAGCAATATCGATAGTGGCATTGATTTTATGGTTAACAATAAATGACCCTACGTTAACTTTACCAATATGACCAATAGCTTTACCGTATTTTTGCGTATCTGTGACTTCAAACAAGCTATCTTTGCCTGTTAGAACACCTTTATCACCAACCTGGCCACCAGACTCTGCATAAAATGCGGTTTTATTTAAGAAGATAATGCCTTCTTCACCTGCTTTTAATTCAGTGACTGATTGTCCGTTATGGAAAATAGCGGTAATTGTGCCCTGTTGTTCATCATGATCATAACCAGAGAACTCACTGCGACTATCCACTTTAATTAAACTATTATAGTCAGTACCGAAACCGCTAGATTCACGAGCACGTTTACGTTGCTCTTCCATCGCGACTTCAAAGCCTTTTTCATCAACTTTGATATTTCTTTCGCGACAAACATCGGCAGTTAAATCAAGAGGGAAACCATAGGTATCATAAAGACGGAAAGCCGTTTCACCTGGAAGAACGTCATCTGCTAATTGAGCAAGCTCTTCATCTAATAATTGCAGACCACGTTCTAGCGTACGAGCAAACTGCTCTTCTTCTGTTTTTAATACTTTTTCAACGATAGCTTGTTGGCGTTTTAATTCTTCACCAGCTTCTGCCATAACTTCAATTAATGGAGCCACTAGCTTATAGAAGAAGGTATCTTTTGCGCCAAGCATATAACCATGACGTACTGCACGACGAATAATACGACGCAGAACATAGCCACGGCCTTCATTAGAAGGGATAACGCCATCGCAAATAAGGAATGAGCAAGAACGAATATGATCGGCAATAACGCGTAATGATTTATTTTCTAAATCCGTTGCATTAGTCACTTGAGCAACAGATTTAATTAAAGAACGGAATAAATCAATGTCATAGTTAGAGTTTACATGCTGTAAAACAGCGGTAATACGCTCTAATCCCATACCAGTATCAACAGAAGGTTTTGGTAATGGGTCCATTGTACCGTCTGACTTACGGTTAAATTGCATGAAGACGATGTTCCAGATCTCAATATAGCGATCACCATCTTCTTCTGCTGATCCTGGAGGCCCACCCCAAATGTGGTCACCATGATCATAAAATATTTCAGTACAAGGTCCACAAGGGCCTGTATCCCCCATTTGCCAGAAGTTATCTGATGCAAATGGTGCACCTTTGTTATCACCAATACGGATTATTCTTTCTGCCGGAATACCAATTTCTTTATTCCAAATATCATAAGCTTCATCATCGGTGGCATATACCGTTACCCAAAGTCTTTCTTTAGGTAAGTTGAACCACTCTTTGCTTGTTAATAATTCCCAAGCAAAATTGATCGCATCATGTTTGAAGTAGTCACCAAAACTGAAATTACCTAGCATTTCAAAGAAGGTATGGTGACGAGCGGTATAACCCACATTTTCTAAATCGTTATGTTTACCACCTGCGCGCACACAGCGTTGCGCGGTTGTCGCTCGGGAATAAGGTCTATTATCCAATCCAAGAAACACATCTTTGAATTGGTTCATCCCTGCGTTTGTAAACAGCAATGTTGGATCGTTATTTGGAACCAAAGAACTGCTAGGTACTATTTGATGTCCTTTAGTATGAAAAAAGTCGAGAAACGCCTGACGGATCTCAGCGGTGCTTTTGCTCATAATTATCCCGAAATCAAGCTGGAAAAACAGAAATTAGAAATCTAGTTAGAGGAGGTTTATTGTTACCTCTACTTAGCCAACGAATACATAAGTAGGGATAAGATAGAATTTCTTCTGTCAGAAGTAAAACCCCCGATAAACTTATTCGTGTTGACATTGTAAATCGTCTAGTTTTTTTCTGAAAGTGGGATTGTTATCTGAGAATGGGAGTTTTCTCTATTTAAGAGCAATTATTTTGAGAAATGTTAACAATTGAAAGTATTTTCATTTTGTAATTATTAAAAAGTATTTGTTATTACTGATTTTTTATGGGGCTACTCTCTATACGTTTCCTTTCTCCAAATAATCTCTTTTTCTCATGGTAATTAGTCACAAACACATAAACACTATTACTTAAATAAGATATTAAGAGTACGATAACTTACTAAAATAAAAGCACTTGTCAGTATAAAATTCACCTTACATCTCAACAAACCGTTGAATACAATTTAAATTAGATCCAAATATCTTGAAGATATTTATCTTTATATGTCAATTATTTACTATCTGGTGCAACCAGATTATCGTAATAATTCTTATTTAGATTAATTATCTATAAGGATATATCACCAAAATTTCACTATATAAAATTTCATACAACTACAAAAATCAGGTTAGTAAAAAATATCGTTATATTAAATAAAGTAGTGTTAAAGGCTATTTTTCATAGGGAGAAAACAAAGTAAGACTAATTTGAGCCCTATTTTGAATAAAAAATACGATATATAGCAAAAAGGAAGCCTTTTTAGAGCTTCCTTTTTTAAGTGAGTTAAATCACATTAATTGACTAGTGTTTTACAACTACAATAATCGTAATATGTTTTAATACGTATTCAATTTAGCAATTTGAGTATTGGCAAAAGAATTATTCTTCTTTTTCTTCAATATCTGCTGCATCATCGCTATTGTTAGTAAAATCAGCTGCACTAGTAAATTCGCCAGCATGATTTAATAACATTTCACGTAATTTGGTGTTTAACTCATCGTACATTTCTGGGTGTTCTTTTAGGTAAGTTGTTGCATTGGCTTTACCTTGACCAATTTTCTCACCATTGTAGCTGTACCATGCACCCGCTTTCTCTACCAATTTATGTTTAACACCTAAATCAATCAGTTCACCAAAGGTGTTGATACCTTCGCCATACATAATTTGGAATTCAGCTTGTTTAAATGGTGCTGCAATTTTATTTTTCACCACTTTAACACGAGTTTCACTACCAACAACTTCATCACCGTTTTTAACAGAACCGATACGACGAATATCTAAACGAACAGAAGCGTAGAATTTAAGTGCATTACCGCCTGTTGTGGTTTCAGGGTTACCAAACATAACACCGATTTTCATACGAATTTGGTTGATGAAAATAAGCAATGTGTTGGAATTTTTCAGGTTACCCGCTAATTTACGCATAGCTTGGCTCATCATACGAGCCGCTAGACCAACGTGTGAATCACCAATTTCACCTTCAATTTCTGCTTTTGGTGTTAAAGCGGCAACGGAGTCAACAACGATAACATCAACAGCACCAGAACGAGATAATGCATCACAAATTTCTAAGGCTTGCTCACCAGTATCAGGCTGAGAACATAGAAGGTTATCAATATCTACGCCCAGTTTTTTAGCATAGATAGGGTCTAAAGCGTGCTCAGCATCGATAAATGCACAAATTTTACCTTCGCGTTGAGCTGCTGCAATAACTTGTAGTGTTAGCGTAGTTTTACCAGAAGATTCAGGGCCATAGATTTCAACAATACGACCGCGTGGTAAACCACCAGCACCCAAAGCAACGTCTAATGATAAAGAACCCGTAGAGATGGTTTCAACATTCATGGAACGATCTTCACCCAGACGCATGATAGACCCTTTACCAAATTGCTTTTCAATTTGACCAAGTGCTGCGGCCAATGCTTTTTGTTTGTTTTCATCAATAGCCATGTTATCTCCCTCTGGGCAGTGAAACATAAATATGGGTCACTACCATTAAAACGTATATGATTTTGCTTGTTGAAATTTATTATACTGTATAATCATACAGTATCAAGTTAATTATTAATAATTTCTTTAATTATTGATTTTAAAGAAAAAATAACAGAATCAGCTCTTACTTGCTCTCGTGAACCACTGAATATACAGTGTTTTGCCGTAGCTTGAATACCTTTTGGTGTTTTCATTGCAAAGCCGAACCAAACTAAACCAACAGGTTTTTCTTCACTCCCGCCACCAGGGCCTGCAATACCACTAACTGATACTGCAAAATCTGCATTAGCTGTTATCAGAGCCCCTTTAGCCATTTGAAGAACTACTTCTTCACTCACCGCGCCGTATTTAAGCAAAGTTTGCTCATCAACGCCTATCATTTCATGCTTTGCTTCATTGCTATATGTTACAAAGCCACGATGATAATATTCAGAACTTCCTGCAATATCCGTGATAACTTTCGCAATCCATCCGCCAGTGCAAGATTCAGCAGTTGTTATCGTACTCTTCTTTTCAATTAACACTTTACCCACCTCAATACTTAAGCGGGTCATTTCATCGTAATTTATCATTAAGGTTCATCTAACCTCTATTCTAAATCTCATTATTTAAGATTTCTTTCTGGTGCAATCCCATAACCATAAACCACCAATTGCTAAGGCAAAAATAGCACCAAAGCCAATCCCAATAGCAACGACAGATACGCCAATGCTCGTAACCAGTGAGAATAATCCAAGCATTAATAGCATTGCTGTATTTTCACCAAGATTCTGTACAGCGATGGCATTACCAGCACCCACACTGTGCTTTCCTTTGTCTTGTAATAGCGCATTCAGAGGAACGACAAAGAAACCACCAAAAATACCGATGATGATAAGGATTAGATAGGATGGAATAATTGAAGTTTGCAATGAGAAGTAAACAACACCAAGACCAATTAAAATACCAGCAGGCATGCAACGACGCACTGTTTTCAGTGTCACAAATTTAGCAGCTAATCCAGCACCGACCACAATCCCGATAGCAACCATCGCATTTAATACAGTAGGGGTCGTATTGTCAGTCATACCTAAAGCAATAGGTACCCATTGAACAAGTAAAAAGCGCAATGTAACTCCTGCGCCCCAAAACATACTAGTTCCCACTAAAGAAAAACGACTTTCTTTGTCAGCCCATAAAGTACGTGTAGCCTCAAGAAACTGAATGAACATTTTTT
The DNA here is from genome assembly GCF_011045835.1 of Proteus terrae subsp. cibarius. Classification (NCBI taxonomy): domain Bacteria; kingdom Pseudomonadati; phylum Pseudomonadota; class Gammaproteobacteria; order Enterobacterales; family Morganellaceae; genus Proteus; species Proteus terrae. Next base: position 957,812 of record NZ_CP047349.1, on the reverse strand, counting down.
TAATGTTCCAACCACGGCCAATTTGAGCTGCTGATAATTTAGGTATACCAAAGTTAACAAATACAGCTAAGCCATACATTGCTGCACAAACACCTAATGCAAAAACAATACTCCAGTCTGAGAGTAAACCACCAATAACTGATCCCAGTAAAATAGCGGCAATGGTAGATGCTTCCATTAAGCCATTTGCTTTAACTAAACGCTCGCCATCTGTTAATTCACCCAAAATGCCATATTTAGCAGGAGAATAAACAGCGGCACCAATTCCAACTAAGGCATAACCAAGGAAAGGATCTGAGCCTACACAGATAAGAAATGCGCCTACGAATTTTAGAAGGTTGCCACTGAGCATAACCCTACCTTTAGGATTACGATCAGCAAACTGTCCTACAAAAGGTGCTAAGAGAATAAAAGCCAGCACAAAGACCATTTGTAAAACAGGCTGGCTCCAGTCTGGGTAAAGTGCCGATTTAAACTGAGCGAGGATCGCAAACAATAATGCATTGTCAGCAAAAGCAGAAAGAAATTGCGATACCAATACCGCTTTCATTCCCCTACTCATTAAAGGAGGCTGGCTAATATTCTCTGACATTAGTTATTTTCCTGTTCAGCAAGTTTTTTCAATGAGACAAAATCCGTTTTCCCACTTCCTAAAACAGGAATTTCTTTGATAAAACGAATATCCTTTGGTACAGCAATTTCAGCAACACCTTCCGATTTTGCCAATGTTGACAGCGTACTACGATCTAATTGCTTATCAGTTGTGAACAGTACTAATGATTCACCTCTGCGTTTATCACTTATTGTCACAACGGCGTGCTCACCTTTAGATGCTTTACGAGCAAGCTGCTCAACACCCTCAAGAGAAACCATTTCACCCGCAATTTTTGCAAAGCGTTTTACACGCCCTTTAATAGTACAAAAACCTTCACTATCAATAGAAACGATATCACCGGTGTCGTACCAACCTTCTTCGTCAATACCTTCAGCATTGGTTGCTACAGGGACTTCCAATTTTTCAGGTGATTCTACACGTAAGTATCCCATCATTACGTTAGGGCCACGTAGTTGTAGCCTACCGCCTTCAGTAATACCATTCATAGGAATTAAGCGCCCTTCCATACCAGGTAATAAACGCCCCACTGTATGAGCTTTGGCACTCATAGGTACGTTGATTGAAACAACAGGTGCGCATTCTGTTACGCCATAACCTTCTAAAATACGAATACCGAATTTCTCTTGCCATAAAACACGGGTTGATTCAGAGAGCTTTTCAGCCCCAGCAACCACATATCTGACTCTGGCAAAATCATAAGGATGAGCAAATTTTCCGTAGTTTCCTAAAAAGGTTGATGTGCCGAATAATACCGTACAGTTTTGGTCATAGACCAATTCAGGCACGACTCGATAGTGTAGCGGACTTGGATAAAGAAAAACGCGTGCACCCAAGCAAATTGGAGTCAGCAAGCAAGCAGTTAAACCAAATGCATGGAATAACGGCAATGCTGACATAAATTTGTCTTTCGGTGAAAAGTCAGCAATTGCACGAATTTGATCAACGTTAGCCAATAAACTTGAATGACTGTGAACAACACCTTTAGGTGTTCCCTCTGAGCCTGATGTAAATAAAATAACGGCAGCATCATTTGCGTCTTGCGGTAACATCGCTTTTTTAGGCGTAATGAGATGTTTAAAGATCCAGCGTTTATCTTCACTGGTAACCGTGTCTTTTAGATCCTCAAGATAAATCCAATTTGCTTCAGGGGTTTGCTCAGGAATATGTAACAAATTCCCTTTTTCTAAAAATTGGCGTGATGTAAAGATAGTTTTGATTGATGCGGCTTTCATCGCATTTTGTACACCTAAACTACCCGCCGTGTAGTTAAGCATTGCCACAACACGTTGACGCATTGTTGCACCTAATAGTGCAGCCGCTGTGACGGTTGTATTTGGAAGCAGTAAACCGATACGCTCTTTGGGCTCTGTGTAACGCTCAATCAATCGGCTGATCCCTAGCGTTTTTTTCAATAACCCTTGATAAGAATCTTCTTTTAGGCTGATATCAGAAATTAGTGGACTGAATCGACCATATTGAGACATTGCCTGTAAAAACGCTTCATACAGCGTGATATTAGGTCGTGTTTGCATGATGGCTTCCATCATGATGTCACGCATGGCTTCACCTGCTAATCGGCGACGTTCAGAAGATTTTTCAGCTTTTGGCATCGGTAAATCAACAGCAGGGAGTACCTTGATGGTAATTCTAGGAAAGAATTGAGACTTTACTCGTAAGCTTTTACGTACTCGTGAAAAATAGCTGAATTCAGCACCTTCAATTCTGACAGGAACAACTTTAGCGCCTGATTTTGCGGCAATAAAAGCAGCACCCTCATAAATTTTCATCAAACCATTTGTTACTGTGATCCTTCCTTCAGGGAAAATCACAACAGGACGACCTTTATCCACTTCTTTAACTAACTGACGAACAGCCATTGGGTTGGCGGGATCTAAAGGTACGATATCAGCATAACGACCTAACCATCTTGTCGTTTTTGCAGAAGCAACAGAGGTATAAACAGCAAACACAGGATTAATAGGCAGGAATAAACGTAATAATATACCGTCAATAAAAGAAGTATGATTGGGTGTAATTATACATTTTTCATATTGTGAAAACTGATTAACAAGTCCTTCAATTCTTACTCTAAATAAGAATTTAAATAGTGTTTTAAAAAACGCTATCAACATCATATCCATATCTCATTTTGCTATAATTAGCCTTACTATAAATAGGATGTGATGAAAATAAAATAGATGTTCCCTGTTTTACCCTTTATATCAGACGACTTCTTAATTATTTCGTGAGTTTTGCGAGAATTACCTCAATAATCTCATTAATAGGTAATCCAGCATCGACAATAATATCAGCACATTGCAAATATAAAGGTTCACGTTTAGCCAAAACGTCATTCATTTCTGAAACTAACGTTTTACCCGTTAAACTTGGTCTTTGTGCTTCATTCGGATCTTGAGATAAACGCTCAACTAAAGTTTCAAGAGATGCCTGTAAATAAATAATAACACCTAAAGATTTCATATAAGCACGATTTTGATCTGCCAAAATCATACCGCCACCTGTTGAGATAACTTGATTAGGTTGGCTAACTTGGATGAGCGCTTCTGATTCAGTTTGTCGAAAAAACTCCCAACCTTTATCTTGAACCATAGAAGATATAGTTTGTTGATATTTTTGAGTTATCCAATCATCCGTATCAATGAATCTATAATTTAACGAGAGGGAAAGTGCTTTACCTACTGTTGTTTTTCCTGCACCTCTAGGTCCGATAAGGTAAATTGTACTATCCATAAAATGCACTATCTCCATAGTGTGTTCCCTTTTAAGGGTGTAATTAAAAATTTACATACTGTAAAGTATAAAATATCATACCTGATGTAACAAAAAAATAAAGCCACACTTTAGAAAAAGTATGGCTTATTTATTCATATTAACAATTAGCTACGAATTGTATTATCGCCGTAACCAATCCATTTGTAGGTTGTTAGGGCATCTAATCCCATCGGGCCTCTAGCATGTAATTTCTGTGTACTAACAGCAACTTCGGCACCTAAACCGAATTGCCCGCCATCAGTAAAACGCGTACTTGCATTAACATACACAGCGGCCGAATCAACTTGACGAACAAAGCGATCAGCATTAGCGATAGATTGCGTTAAAATAGCATCAGAGTGTGCAGTTCCATAACGGCGAATATGGCTAATTGCCTCAGTTAAACTACTCACCACTTCCACGTTTAAATCAAGTGATAACCATTCATCGCAATAATCCGCATCTTTCACATCAACAACAGTAGCTCCGCCTTTTTTCAGCCCTGCCAATGCTTTTTCACTTGAATGCAAAGTCACTTTTTGAGCTGCCATAGCATCACTTAACTGCGGTAAAAATAACGCTGCGATATTCTCATGTACTAAAAGCGTTTCTAAAGAGTTACACGCACTTGGACGTTGTACTTTTGCATTTACGATAACCGTTAATGCTTTTTCTAAATCTGCGCTTTCATCCACAAAAGTATGGCAAACACCGATGCCACCAGTAATAACTGGAATGGTTGATTGCTCACGGCAAAGTTTATGCAATCCTGCCCCACCTCGTGGAATAAGCATATCAATATACTCATCCATTTTTAGCATTTTAGCGACTAACTCACGATCAGGCTTATCAATTGCCTGAATAGCGCCAGCTGGAATACCACATTTTTCTAATGCTTGTTGAATTACCCCAACAACCGCTTGGTTAGTATGATGGGTTTCTTTTCCACCACGAAGAATAGCCGCGTTACCTGTTTTCAAACATAAAGAAGCGACATCAATGGTGACATTAGGGCGGGCTTCATAAATAACACCCACAACACCCAACGGTACACGGCGACGCTCTAAACGTAAACCGCTATCTAGCATACGACCATCGATAACTTGCCCCACTGGATCTTCTAAGCGACACACTTGTCGTACATCATCAGCAATTGCTTTTAAACGTGCAGAATTAAGCAATAAACGATCAAGCATAGCGGTATTGATATTGGCTTCACGAGCCGCTTGCATATCTTTTTCATTTGCTGCAAGAATTGAAGCTTCTTGTTGTTCTAATAAATCAGCCATAACTAATAATGCCTGATTTTTTTGCTCCGTTGATAGTTGAGCTAAATGCCAAGATGCCTCTCTTGCAGATTTACCCATTTGTTCTAACATCAGAAGGCTCCTTAGCTAACAATCATATCATCACGATGCACAGCAACACTGCCATACTCGTAGCCTAAAATTTGACTAATTTCTTGTGAATGGTGTCCTGCTATTAAACGCAATGCATCACTATTATAGTGTGCAACACCATGAGCGAGATCTTTACCTTGTAAACTTTGAATGCGGATAACACATCCACGAGAGAAATCGCCTTTAATTTCTTTGATACCTTTTGGTAAAAGGGAACTACCTTTTTCTTTAATTGCGTTTTCAGCCCCTTCATCAACCACTATCACACCAGCAATTGGCGCACCAAAGATCCACCGCTTACGCGCTTCTAATGGGCTTTGTAAGCCATGAAATAATGTTCCAACAGGCTCATCATTAATGACTTTGGCAATAACTTCCGGTTGTACGCCTGCGGCGATAACAACATCAATACCTGCTCGCCCTGCAACAGTTGCGGCTTGCAATTTTGTTGCCATGCCGCCCGTACCTAACCCTGATACGCTATCACCCGCCATTTGACGTAACTCATCATTGATATCAAAAACTTCAGGGATCAGTTTAGCATCTGGATTACTACGGGGATCAGCCGTGTAAAGCCCTTCAATATCCGTTAGTAATAACAGTTTATCAGCACCACCTAAAATAGCGGCTAATGCTGACAAATTATCGTTATCGCCCACTTTAATTTCCGCGGTGGCAACAGCATCATTTTCATTGATAACGGGAATAATATGGTTATCTAACAGCGCATGTAATGTATCACGCGCATTCAGGAAACGTTCTCTATCTTCAATATCGGCACGCGTTAATAGCATTTGACCAATATGAATACCATAGATAGCAAATAACTGTTTCCATACTTGAATTAAGGCACTTTGCCCCACAGCGGCAAGCAACTGTTTTGACGCAATAGTTGCGGGCAAATCAGGATAATTTAAATATTCACGTCCTGCTGCAATTGCACCAGAAGTGACAATAATAATCCGGTGCCCTTTTTCGTGTTGTTTAGCACATTGGCGAACCAGCTCAACAATATGAGACTGATCCAGACGTCGTGAACCACCAGTAAGTACACTTGTCCCTAATTTAACAACCAGCGTTTGGCTGCTACTCATAACATTTACCATTCTTGTTGATTATTTAAAAAGATAATACACAGTTTTATCAGGAGAGAAGCGTTATGCCAACTGACATAACGCAAAATCTATGAAAAGTTGCCCTAACACAAAATTAGGGCTGAATGGGAAGAGGAAATTTGTTCATTTTTTCATCTGGGATGAGTGTCATTTCTAATTCACTCACCGCGAGTTGAAGAAATTCATGAAAACGAATAAGTGTTTCATTGATTGACTCAACAACATCATTCTTACTTATGTTCTGATGGAGCCAATCACCATTTTTATCGAATAGCCCAATTTGATAATGATAAATAAGCTGTTCATTATTACGTTCTAATTCCATCCACCAGCCCCAAAACTCTCGTTTTTCCGGCGCGACTTTTTTATTTACACACACAGCTAAACAGTCAAAAAAGAACTGGCTCTCTTGGCATTGTTGCTCTCGGATATATGGGCCGATTTGAGCAAAACGCTTTAATAACTTACCTCGGGTAGGGTTCAAAGATGAAGTCATAAATTCAGTCTCCTTAGAAACTCTACTGTTATATAATCTAATATAATTAGCAAGTTATTGTTCAAAATTAATTATATTAATTTATCATAGATCCAATCTGCGCTTTTTTGTAACGCAAGCTCTAAACCTTCATAAAGCGGTTTATCGTTAATAGCAAGAATGTCACCATCCATCGAGGAGCGTGCAATTAATTGCGAATCCTCTTTAGGGCTCATTTCATCACCTTTCCAATAAACCCCCATCATAGGAACAGGCATGCGTCGTCCAATCAAACCTTGGTTTTTCAGGGAATAACTGCTCAACGATAATCGAAGATTATTCTCGTCAATATTCCATAACCCTAAGCGGCTTGCTAATACATCAAGATACATCACAGGAATTTTTTTCTGTAATTCAGCTTGGGTAAAGAAAGTGTGGATCAACGGACCTAAAGCAACAACACCTTTAATTAATTTGGGGTAGATATAAGCTAAACGCACAGCAATATTACCGCCAAAGCGAAAGCCCATCACACCAATACGAGTATGATCAATCCAAGGTACTTCAGAAAGTTGCTTTAGAACTTCACCTTGTAAATGGCATGTATCTTCCGTTAGTTTTTGCTTTACTGAATAACCAATTGCGGGCATATCCAGTGTTAACATTGCAATACCTTTAGGGGAAAGATAATCACGGAAGAATCTAACATAATCGCTCTGTAAGCCGTCTAATCCACCGCAAAATAACACAGTAGGATAAGGGCCTCTGCAATCTTTTGGTAAATGCAGAAAACCTGTTGTCGTCCCTTTTCCTTCTAATTTAAATGTCAATTTTTTGACTTCAAAAGAAGAAAATTTCGTCGCATTCTCAAAGGCTTTCATCGACAAAATAACGGCTTGCTCCGCTAAAAAATCACCATTAATAAAGGGATATGCGGCAATACTATAAAGATGTGCGGCTTGTAACCAACAATCTGCAGCTGCATCACCGGACTCTTCACGTAATGCTTTTTGTTGCCAGATCATCGCTTGGTGCGACCACTCAAATGACCAACCACCTTTACGATACCCGACAACGGTATCAATAAATTTATCATCACTACGAGGGGCATCCTGTACCGCAATTCGGCTTAACACCTCTTCTATCTCAATAGGAGAAATTCCACGCCAGATCCAAAGTAAACGTTGAATAGTTCGATACCAATTTTGCTGGCTCGTACCATTAAGCACGGTATAAGTATTAATATTCGATTTTGGATGGGTGTACTGAATTAGCGTTGAGGTTTCAGCGTGTTTTGCTCTTGGCTTAAATAAAGTTTCAGAAAGATTCGTATTGTTTGCCATATCACTCTTCAAATCAGTGGATATCGTATAAAAGGGGCTAAAAAGTCTGGCTTTATCATAGCATGAAATCGACTGGAACAATGTGTATCACAACAAGCAACCGCACGAAGACACCATTAAGAGGAAGAGAAAAAGCTTAAAAACAAAAATCCCCGCCTAAGCGAGGATCTCAATCAAAACAGCAAAACGAATGCTATCAACTTATTTTTGATCGCAAACTGGTGGAATAAAGGCAACACCCATATCCCAAGGCTGTTCAATCCATGTATTTTGCGGAATATCAACCACAAAATCATCCACTAAAGGACGCCCTTCTGGTTTTGCAAAGATAGTGACGAAATGGGCTTTTGGATACATTTCACGAATAACTTTAGCAGTACCACCAGTATCAACTAAATCGTCAACAACGATAAAGCCTTCACCATCACCTTCTGCTTTTTTTAAGATTTTGAGGTCACGCTGATGGTCGTGGTCATAGCTAGAAATGCAGACTGTATCCACATGACGGATACCTAATTCACGAGCAAGTAATGCAGCAGGGACTAATCCCCCACGGCTGACAGCAATAATGCCTGTCCACTGTTCGACTGGTAATAAACGTTGCGCCAATTGACGGGCATGTATTTGCAACATATCCCACGTTACAACATATTTTTCGCTCATAATATTGTGATCCTAGCTACTTGAATTTCGAGAGAAGCTTTTTTGCGGAAAAAAAGGTTGCGCGAGATTATAGTGATTTGAGCGCCTAAAAACCAGAGAAAACGTGAAAACAGGTGAGATTAACCTCATTTTTTTCTGTAATGTCTTTTTGTGATTAAAAAACGAACTATATAAAAAATGAATACAAAATAGAGATCTAATTTCTTAGATAGAGATGTGAATACAATGACGCATTCATCAGAAGAAAGTGATATTCTCAACTATATTGGCGTATAACGCTCAGAATAATAAAGCTAGCCCTTAAAAGCGGTAGGCTATCAATAACACAGATGCTGTTAGAGGAGATCCATCGTGTCTGAACTATCTACTCTATCCCCACAACCACTATGGGATATTTTTGCAAAAATTTGTTCGATTCCACATCCATCACATCATGAAGAAGCCTTAGCTTCCCATATTCTTTCTTGGGCAAGTGAAAAAGGTCTTTTTGCACAGCGCGATGCAGTTGGCAATATTTTAATTCGTAAACCAGCAACTAAAGGCATGGAAGATCGTAAAGCCGTTGTTTTACAAGCACACTTAGATATGGTGCCACAAAAAAACAACGACACCGTTCACGACTTCACTAAAGATCCGATTCAACCTTATATTGACGGTGAGTGGATCAAAGCTAAAGGCACTACATTAGGTGCTGATAATGGTGTAGGCATGGCATCTGCATTAGCTGTTTTAGCTGACGATACTGTTAAACACGGCCCATTAGAAGTTCTGTTAACCATGACTGAAGAAACAGGCATGGACGGAGCATTTGGTTTACAACCAGGTTGGTTACAAGCTGATATTCTTATCAACACAGACTCTGAAGAAGAAGGTGAAATCTACATGGGTTGTGCGGGTGGTATTGATGTTAAAACCACAGTAAGCCTTTCTTACGATGCAATTCCAGCAGGCCACGTTGTTAAACAACTGGTTCTGAAAGGATTAAATGGTGGTCACTCAGGTGGCGATATCCATTTAGGTTTAGGTAACGCAAATAAATTATTAGCGCGTTTCTTAGCAGGTCATGCAGAAGAATTATCACTGAAATTAATTGATTTTCATGGTGGTACACTGCGTAATGCTATTCCTCGTGAAGCAAACATTGTTTTTGCAATTCCAGCGGATAAAGCAAGCCAACTAGACGCAGTAAAAGCGAAATTTGAAGCTCTGTTAAAAACAGAATTAGCTATTGCAGAAAAAAATCTAAAAGTTGAATTAATTGATACAACAACAGATAAAAAAGTTTTCACAGCAGATTGCCAAGAACGCTTAATTAACCTACTTAATGCTATGCCAAATGGCGTTATTCGTATGAGTGACGACGTTGAAGGTGTTGTTGAAACTTCATTAAACGTAGGTGTTGTTAGCATTGTTGACGATAAAGTAGAAATCTTATGCTTAATTCGTTCTCTGATTGATAGCGGTAAAACCTATGTTGTTAGTATGCTGACAGCATTAGCAAAACTGGCTAAAGCGGATATCGAAACCAAAGGCGGTTACCCAGGTTGGAAACCAGATGCAGACTCTCCTGTTATGCATTTAGTTCGTGACACTTACCAACAACTGTTTGATAAAGTGCCAAACATCATGGTTATCCACGCAGGTCTTGAGTGTGGTCTGTTCAAAAAACCTTACCCAGATATGGATATGGTTTCTATTGGGCCAACAATCCGTGGTGCTCACTCACCAGACGAACGTGTTCACGTTAAAAGCGTCGGTCAATACTGGCAATTATTAACTGCGATTTTAAAAGCGATCCCTGCTAAATAATTTCGCTTTAATATTAATAATGGAACCCGCTTAATTGGCGGGTTTTTTGTGCCTAAAACTATCACCAAGAAATAAATTATCCCCTCAAATTACACGCTATTTCCCTTAAAGATCATAATTTATTCCTTATATAGCCAATTACATAATCACTTATTCCATTATCGAATAAAAAATAAATCTTAATGAATTAAATATATAGAATGCTAATCATTATCATTAGCATTAATATTTTCGGAGTGATATTTTCATGGCTTCCATATTTAAAGTTAAAAAATAAAAAACTAAAGGGTTCTATTGTGTCTAATAAAAATTACGTTGCTAGCGTCTTTCTCGCCTTACCTCTAAGTTTACTCTCTGTTCAAATTCATGCAGCCATCAATCAAAACATACCTGAAAAGATAATTGTTACGGCATCTCCATCGCAAGATCCTCAAGCGCCTGTTTCCGGTTTTGTGGCAACAAAAACGTTATCAACAAATAAAACACCGAGTGAAATTGAAAAAACACCACAATCCATTAGTGTGATCACGCGTGATCAAATGGATGCTCAAGATGTCAGTTCAGTTTCTCAAGCATTACGTTATACGCCCGGAGTTTTCACAGAATATCGTGGAAGTTCTAATCGTAATGATGAGGTTTTTATTCGTGGATACAGTTATGCCCCCCGTTTTCTTGACGGCCTAAGTTATGGAATGGGCGCTTCATCATCAACGGGTGCAATTGATCCCTGGTTATTAGAGCGCGTTGAAGTGGTCAGAGGGCCTGCATCCGTTCTTTATGGCCAAGTCAATCCGGGTGGCCTTGTGGCAATGACAAGCAAAAGACCAACTGCATCCCCTATTCGCCATATTCAAGTACGAGCAGGCAATGATAAATTAGCAGAAACCGCTTTTGATTTTTCAGGTGCATTAAGTGATGACAATCGAGTGCTTTATCGCCTAAACGGTGTTGCAAAAACACAACACACCCAAATAAAAAACTATAAAGAAGAACGTTTTGCACTTGCTCCAGCTATTACTTTCTTACCTAATGAACAAACTCGCTTAACGCTACTAAGCTTTATTCAGCAAGAGCCTGAAGCTGGATATCGTAATTTTTTACCTGCTTATGGTACGGTTAAAAGCACTCCGGCAGGTACTATTCCCTTTGATTTTGATGTTAACAATCCCGATTACCATAAATCATGGCGTCAACAATATGGTATAGGCTATGAATTTGAACACGAATTTAGTGATTCACTAAAAATTGTACAAAATGCTCGATATAGCCATATTAATCAGAAATATAAATATCTTGTATTTGGCTCTTTAAGAAAAGATAACCCTTATGTTCTTGAACGCCGAGCACAACAAGAGCAACGTGAAACAGATACTTTAGGAATAGATACTCGTTTACAAGCCGACTTTACCACTGCAAAACTTAATCATACTGTGATTGCTGGTATTGATTATCAATGGAGCAAAGATCAAGATAATTTGCTTCGAGCAATAGGGCCAGAATACGATCTTGACTGGCGTAATCCTAACTATCATTATCCTATCGATATGAGTTTACAAAAACCTGCGACCGATCAGCTACAAAAACGTGATCAAATTGGGTTATATCTACAAGATCAGATCCAATGGAAAAATTGGATCTTACTTGCAGGATTACGCCAAGATTGGGCTCAAGTTCGTACTCATGATTTCTTAGCGAAAAGCTATGATCAGCAAGATGATCATAAACTAACGGGTCGTGCTGGGCTTTTATATGCTTTTGATAATGGTATTTCACCATATATAAGCTATAGCACTTCGTTCGAACCTAATTTACAAACTCGCCGAGCACCAGGAAGTGCCCCTTTTGAGCCTAGCGAAGGTCGTCAATTAGAGGCCGGAATAAAATACCTCACACCAAATGAGCAAACATTGGCAACACTCTCTGTTTATCAATTACAACAACGTAATGTTACCAACTACAATGCTGAAAAAGCGTATTTTGAACCAGTGGGTGAAATTAGAAGCCGTGGTGTTGAAGCACAAATTAATAGCCAATTAACTGAAAACATTTCATTTATCAGCAGTTATTCTTATACCGATACTGAAGTAAGAAAAACCATTATTGCGGGAACACAAGGAAAAGAACTCCCTAGAGTTCCTAAACATATAGCATCACTCTGGGGTCAATATGATGAAACCTCTGGGCTATTTAATGGCGCTAAAGCGGGTGTTGGTGTCAGATATGTGGGTGTATCTCAAGGCGATACCAAAAATACAGTTAGTGTACCTGCAGTGACTCTTTACGATGCGATGATTGGTTATTCATTAGGTGAATTATCACCTTCTTTAAAAGGTGCTGAAATTCAGCTTAATATGAATAATATTGCGAATAAACATTATGTTGCATCTTGTGCTGGTGATACGGCTTGTTTTTATGGCATTGGAAGAACGATGACAGCAACAATGAATTATCGTTGGTAATGCTACATAGATTAACTACATAAATTAACTGTGTTAACCATAGTCTATCTATTGATTGACTATGGTTTTTTTAATTTTTATAACGCTAAAAGAAGTTGTCGCTCTATTTGTGGATCTTGCAAGGTGACATGAAATCCGATTAACCGGACGCCTCTACCATTTCGACGCTCATGCCATGCTTGATAGGCAATATTGATTAAATCGGCTTTTTCTAAAATAGGATGAGCATGCTCTTGTGTTGTTAATTGAAAATCATCAAATTTTAATTTAACGCCTTGCCTTGCTATTCTTAGATCCGGTTTAACTTTTGTTAATCGCCTTTCTAATTCGCTATACAATCCATCAAGTAATGCCAAGCAATCATCCCAAGAATTAATATCTGAGGCAAAAGTACGTTCAACTCCGACTGATTTCCTGAGTCTATCTGGATTAATTTCACGTTCATCAATACCATGACTGCGTTCCCATAAATTTTGACCAAATTTTCCAAACGCTTTTACTAAAGAAATGACATCGGTGCGACGAATATCAGCACAAGTTTCTAACCCCATTTCTTGCAAACGAGCAAATGTCACCTTCCCTACACCCGGTATTTTATTAAGTGGTAATTTTAAAATAAAATCATCGACTTGTTCTGGTGTAATAACAAATTGCCCATTTGGTTTATTCATATCAGAGGCAATTTTTGCAAGAAATTTAATCGGTGCAATACCTGCGGATGCCGTGAGATTTAACTCATCAAAAATTTGCTGGCGAATTTCTTGAGCCATCAGCGTTGCTGAGCCATGACAATGCTTACTGTCAGAAACATCAAGGTAAGCTTCATCGAGTGAAAGAGGTTCAATAAGATGAGTATAACGAGAAAAGATTTGGCGTATTTTTGCTGATGTTTCTTTATAGAGAGCCATCCTACCGGATAGCACTTTTAAGTGAGGACATAACTTCAACGCTGTTGCCGTTGACATAGCACTACGGACACCAAAACGACGGGCGGGATAATTCGCCGTACAGATCACACCTCGACTAGAAGCATTGCCTCCAACCGCAATAGGGATCTCTTTTAGTGCTGGATTATCTCGCATTTCAATCGCAGCATAAAAACAATCCATATCAACATGAATAATTTTACGCATACAATCACCTCACCTTATCTACTGTTTAAATATACAGTAAATAAATGTTAACTACAATTTTTATTCGCTATCATCTCACCCTATTGAGGTGTATTTCTCATAAAAATCTGAATTAGTCTGTTTATTTATAGAATTGTCACAAAGTGATGATAGATTGTTTTTGCTCTTTGATTAATTACATTAATTTTAAATATTGTTTTGTAACCATATATAAAACAAGGAAATAATTTTTTCATGATCAAATTATTCATCGCTATTTCTCTCTTTTTTTATTCTGTAATCCTTATGGCATCTCCTAAAATTATCGCACATCGTGGTGGCACAGCTGATGCCCCTGAAAATACTGAAATTGCTATAAAAACAGCGCTCTCGAATCAAGCTGATGCAATTTGGATCACTATTCAATTATCAAAAGATAATATTCCAGTCCTTTATCGCCCTAGCGATTTAAAAAGCTTAACGAATGGACAAGGTAGTATTTCTGAATTTACTGCACAGCAGCTGAAGCAATGGGATGCTGGCTATAAATTTGGTGAAGCCCAGCAATTTCCTTATCGAAATAAAGGTGTCACTATTCCGACATTGGATGAGATCTTAACTCAATTCCCCACAACACAGTTTTATCTTGATTTAAAATCACCAGATGCTGATCCTGCAATCCAAAGTGAAGCGTTAACCACCGTACTTCGTAATCATAACGCACTGGATAGAACTCGCGTTTATTCTACAAATTCTGCATTTCTTGATGCTTTACCGACTAATGTACAACGTTTTGAAAGCCGTGATATCACTCGTGATATTCTAGCCAATATCACTATGAGCCATGTTTGCCTGTTACCTGAAAATTTAGATATTACTCGTTGGTATGGACTTGAACTGCACCGCAAAGTCGAAGTTGTTGAGAAGTACACATTAGGTGAAGCGCGTTCCGCTTCCGTTCTGAGTTGGGATAAAGACGCGATGTCTTGTTTTCGTGCTGGTGGCAATGCTCATATTGTTCTTTTTGGGGTCAACACAGAGAAAGACTATATTCAAGCCACTGAATTAGGTGCAGACGCAGTTATGGTTGACTCTCCAACTAAAATGAAAACATTCAAGAAAGAGTAAATAAATCTATTTCAGCTTTCATTTTTATATTCATTTTATTCTCTTCTACACTTAATAATGCATCTGATAGAAATAAGTAAGGAGGAATAAAGTGTTAAACAATAAAATTTCTGGTGATTGGAATTTATTCAAAGGAAAAGTAAAAGAAAAATGGGGAAAGATCACCCATGATGAACTAGATATTATCGAAGGTACGCGAGAGCAACTAATTGGTAAGCTTCAAGAACATTATGACTATTCCTACGAAGAAGCCAAAAAAGAAGTTTTAGAGTGGGAGGGACAAAACCCTTATCCATGGAAGTGAATCTTTAACACAAAGGTTCACTTTTTATTATCCTACTTTTATTCTATTAAAAAACTTTTTTAGAATATGTATATTTTAGAGTGAAATAAAAAAGAGTGATGGTCATTAAAATCCATCACTCTTTTTTTATCTAAATATATTTTTATTATTTAAAGAATTCGATTCTTTTTCAGTAACTCTTCTCGTGCAGACTCTTTTGCCATACGTTTTTTACGTGCATCACAAGGTTCGGGGCAATCACATTCCTTCTCTATCCCCATAGCACCTAAACCGCCACAGCTACCTTGAAGGCTTTTACGTTTTACTATATATCCTAACGCCATTCCAAAGAAGGCAATCAAGAATAAGATGAAGGCAAAAAGAAATATTTTTAACATAACCTTCTCTCCTTAAATTCTACTTTTTCAAGAATGGGGCGAACGCTTTACTATAACGCTCTTCAAACCCATTTTCTGTTTTCACTATCATAAAGACAGGAATATTTAGCTCATTTGCTACTGCTAACCCTTTTTCAGGCCCTAAAACATTCAATCCTGTCGAAAGACCATCAGCACTCATGCAAGTTGGCACAATCACAGTGATAGAAACGAGGTTATGTTTAATAGGATGGCCTGTGGTTGGGTCAATAGTATGAGAAAAACGGACACCATTTTCTTCAAAATAGTTACGATAATCACCAGAAGTGGCTATTGAATTATCACCGGGTTCAATAATCAACTGTACACTCTGTTTTGTGCCGTCATTTGCCGGTTTTTCAATCGCTATACGCCAAAGCTTGTCATTACCATTCACACCTTGGGTTCTTACTTCACCGCCAATATCAACCATATAGTTAGTGATATTCTGTGAAATTAAATATTCAGCCACAGCATCAACACCATAGCCTTTAGCAATTGAAGATAAATCAACATAAAGTTCAGGGATCTTCTTAATTAACGTATTACCTTCAACAGCAAGGTAATCAATACCAATCCACTGTTTGCGTTTTGCTAATTCATCTTCAGAAGGTTGGTGCGTAAATCGGCCTTCTGGGCCAAATCCCCATAAATTAACTAACGGTCCCACAGTCACATCCAAAGCACCATCAGTTATTTTATTAATGCGAATAGCCTCACTGACGACTTTAGCTGTCGCAGGTGAAACAAGAAATGGGGTATTAATTTCACGGCTTTGATTGAAACGACTGAGTTCAGAATGAGGACGATATGTTGACATTTGATCGTTAACTTCTTCAAGAATACGATCAATCTCTGTTTGTAAGACGTTTTGTGGAGGTGAATTACTATCAGGAACATATTTAATTGAGTAATAAGTTCCCATGGTTTCGCCTTCTAACACCTGCTGCTTTTCACCACATGCAGATAATAGAACTAATGCAGACAGCATCACTATCCAATTTATCATCTTTCTTTTTAACATAACTCTCTCTTCTGATCATGAGCGCCCACATAAGTGGGCGCTTGTCATTTCATTCATTTATGCTTTATCGGAAGTTAGGATCAACCTCCAAAGTCATCCAGCATAATGTTTTCATCTTCAACGCCTAAATCTTTGAGCATTTTAATAACTGCTGCATTCATCACTGGTGGTCCACACATATAGAATTCACAATCTTCTGGTGCAGGATGATTTTTGAGGTAATTCTCAAACAACACGTTGTGAATAAATCCAGTATAGCCAGTCCAATTATCTTCAGGCAATGCATCTGAAAGTGCGACATTCCATGTGAAGTTTTCGTTTTCTTTTGCAAGCATATCGAAATCTTCAGTGTAGAACATTTCTCGAACAGAACGTGCACCATACCAGAAGCTGATTTTACGTTTAGAATGTAAGCGTTTTAATTGGTCAAAGATATGTGAACGCATTGGCGCCATACCTGCACCACCACCAATAAAGATCATTTCAGCATCGGTTTCCTTAGCAAAGAATTCACCAAATGGTCCTGAAATTGTCACTTTATCGCCCGGTTTTAATGACCAAATATACGATGACATAATTCCTGGTGGCACATCAGGATTACGTGGCGGAGGTGTTGCAATACGCACGTTTAACATGATGATGCCATGCTCTTCAGGATAGTTCGCCATTGAATAAGCACGTACAGTGGTTTCTTTAACCTCAGAAACATAACGGAACAAATTAAATTTATCCCAATCTTCACGATACTCCTCAGGTACATCAAAATCTTCATAGCGTACCGTATGAGGAGGACATTCAATTTGAATAAATCCACCAGCACGGAAAGGCACAACTTCACCTTCAGGAATTTTTAACACTAATTCTTTAATGAAAGTTGCTTTGTTATCGTTTGAGATAACTTCACATTCCCACTTTTTAACACCGAAAATTTCTTCAGGTAATTCTAATTTCAGGTTATTTTTTACGTTTACCTGACAGGCTAAACGACAACCTTCTTTAGCTTCACGCTTGTTAATATGTGAAAGTTCGGTTGGTAAAATATCACCACCACCTTCAAGCACTTTAACGCGACACTGGCCACAAGAGCCACCGCCACCGCAAGCTGATGAAATAAAAATACCTTCATTTGATAATACGTTAAGTAATTTATCACCTGCTGGTGCATCAAAACTTTTTTCTGGGTCTCCATTGACCTCAACTGAAATATCCCCTGTATTGACCAGTTTTGATTTTGCGAACAAAATCAATGCTGTTAACACCAATACAATCAGGGTAAACATCACGACACCTAGAATAATTATATCCATGAGTTCTTCTCACCCTTTATAGCTGAACACCAGAGAAGGACATGAAACCTAATGCCATCAACCCTGTGGTGACAAAAGTAACGCCTAATCCTTTCATACCTGCCGGTACATCCGCGTACTTCATTTTCTCACGGATAGAAGCCAGTAACACGATGGCTAACATCCAACCAATCCCAGAGCCGAAACCATAAACAATAGATTCACTAAAGTTATAGTCACGTTGTGCCATAAATGACACACCACCGAAAATGGCGCAGTTAACGGTAATAA
The DNA here is from genome assembly GCF_011045835.1 of Proteus terrae subsp. cibarius. Lineage (NCBI taxonomy): Bacteria > Pseudomonadati > Pseudomonadota > Gammaproteobacteria > Enterobacterales > Morganellaceae > Proteus > Proteus terrae. Next base: position 939,620 of record NZ_CP047349.1, on the reverse strand, counting down.
GTGGCAAGAAGATCCCTAGTGCGTTATACAGCGCAGGGAAATAACGGTCTAAAATCATCTCTAGGATTTGTACCAGTGCCGCGATCACACCAATGAAAGTGATAAAGTTTAAGAAACTTAAATCAACCCCTTCTATCAATGCATTATCACGCAACACATAGTTGTAAACCAAGTTATTCAAAGGTACAGAAAGACCCAGAACAACGGTAACAGCGATACCTAATCCAAAAGCTGTTTTTACATTTTTAGAAACGGCGAGGAATGTACACATCCCTAAGAAGAATGCGAGCGCCATATTCTCAATAAAAACAGCACGAACAAACAGGCTTATATAATGTTCCATGGCGATTAGTCCTCTTCAACCTGAGCAGGTTTTAATGTACGTAATCCCCAAATTAGCAAGCCAATAATAAAGAATGCGCTTGGTGCTAACAGGAATAAACCATTTGGCTGATACCAGCCACCATTTTGGATAGATTCCATGACGGTAATACCAAATAATTTACCAGATCCGAAAAGCTCACGTAAAAATCCGACAAGGATCAAGATAACGCCATACCCTAAACCATTACCAATACCATCCATAAAGCTTTCAATAGGCGGTGATTTCATCGCATACGCTTCAGCACGTCCCATTACAATACAGTTAGTAATGATAAGACCGACGAAAACAGAAAGTTGTTTAGAGATTTCATATGCATAAGCTTGCAGTATTTGGTCAACAACGATAACTAATGAAGCAATAATCGCCATTTGAACAATAATACGAACACTACTTGGTATGTAATTGCGAATGAGTGAAATAAAAAAGTTTGAGAACGCAGTAACCAGCGTTACAGCAATTGTCATCACTAATGCAGTTTCAAGTTTTGTTGTCACCGCCAATGCAGAACACACACCTAATACCTGTAAGGCAATTGGGTTGTTATCTAACAATGGTCCAAGTAAAACTCGTTTAATTTCTTTTGTATCAGCCATTGATTTCTCCTTCACGAACTTTTTTCAGGAATGGGCCGAAACCTTTTTCACCTAACCAGAAATCGAACATATGCTGGATACCATTCGAAGTCAGTGTCGCACCTGAAAGTCCATCAATACCATAAGGGCTGCCAGATGCACCACCACGTACTATTTTTATGGCTGGCACACCTTGTTCATTGATTAAGTGCTTACCTTTCCATTGTGCTTTCCATTGTGGATTATCGACTTCACCACCAAGTCCCGGCGTTTCACCATGAGAATAATAGGTAATGCCTTTTGAAGTGACTCCATCAATATCTACGGCGACAAAAGCATACATTACAGACCATAAACCAGAGCCATAAACAGGTAATACAACTTCCGTCGTTTTACCTTGTTCATCGAGTACAAAATAAACCTCTGCTGTGTTAGCACGACGGCGAATTTTAGCAATATCTTCCTCTGGGGATAAAGCGATTGACGTCTCATCACTGCGTAGCTCTGTGTTTAAATCAAAATTGCCTTTACTATCAGTCAGTTCACCTGTCTGAAAATTAACAATTTTTGCTTTAATACGCGTGTCATACACTTTCAGTACATCTGTCGCACTCATTTTAGGTACGAGTAGCCCCGCAACATCAAGAATATTACGTTGTTTATCAAGAAGTTTTTGTTCTTCTTGTTTAGACTTCAGTCCAACAGCTGCTCCTGCTACTACCACAGAACACACAAGACATAGAATAAATACAACAAGGAACGTTCTTGCGACGCTATCTTTGTTTTTCTCTTTAGCCACGAGCTTTTCTCCGCTTAATATTCGCCTGAACAACCACGTAATCGAACAGTGGTGCAAATAGGTTTGCGAATAAGATTGCCAGCATCATACCTTCTGGGTAAGCCGGATTGACGACACGAATAAGCACAGCCATTACGCCAATCAAAATACCGTAAGCCCATTTACCTTTATCAGTAAACGATGCGGATACTGGATCTGTTGCCATAAACATCATACCGAAAGCAAAACCACCTAATACTAAGTGCCAGTGCCAAGGCATTGAGAAGAGAGGATTGGTATCTGAGCCGATGAAATTAAACAGGTATGACATTGCAATCATGCCTACCATTACCCCAGCAACAATACGCCATGAAGCAATACGAGCAAAAAGAATGACTGCACCACCGATTAAAATCATCAGTGTTGATACTTCACCGATCGACCCTGGAATATATCCAAGGAAAGCATCCATCCAAGAGATAGGCTGTTGAGTAACTGTATTTACTAATGCACTTTCACCCGATACAGACCATTGTGATAATGGTGTCGCACCAGAGAAGCCGTCAGCTGCAGTCCAAACCAAATCACCTGAAATTTGAGCAGGATAAGCAAAGAACAGAAATGCACGACCAGCTAATGCTGGGTTTAAGAAGTTACGCCCTGTCCCACCAAAGATTTCTTTCGCGATAACAACACCAAACGTAATACCTAATGCAGCCTGCCAAAGTGGTAATGTAGGCGGTACTATTAAGGCAAATAAGATTGATGTAACAAAGAAGCCTTCGTTAATTTCATGGCCACGAATAAAGGCAAAAAGAACTTCCCAAAATCCGCCAACCGCAAAAACAACTAGATAAATAGGTAGGAAGTAAGTTGCACCAAGTAGCATCTTACTTGCCCAACCCGCATCTGTTGTTAATGATGCGCCGAGGTATTCAGCAAGGCGATAGTGCCAATCTGAAGCAATGATTTGCTGTAATTCAGCACCACTATATAACTGATTAAGTGCAGGGATCGCTTGATGACCAACGTTATACATTCCCCAAAACATTGCTGGGAAAACGGATAACCAAACTAAAATCATCATGCGTTTTAGGTCAATGGTGTCACGAACATGACCACCATTACGTGTAACAGTACCTGGCGTATAAAATACCGTGGTCACTGCCTCATAAAGTACGTACCATTTTGCTAATTTGCCACCGGGCTCAAAATGGTGCTCTACTTTTTCAAATAAATTTTTCAAACCCATGAGTTACCCTTCCTGCTCAATTTTGGTCAATACTTGGCGCAGTGCTGGGCCATACTCATATTTGCTTGGGCAAACATAAGTACATAATCCCAAATCTTCTTCATCCAATTCCAAACAACCTAACGCTTGAGAACTGTCAGTATCACCTACAACTAAATCACGTAATAAATGCGTTGCCATAATGTCTAAAGGCATCACACGCTCATAGTTACCAATTGGTACCATTGAACGTTCGCCACCATTCATTGTGGTTGTAAATGCAAAGCGTTTATTTTTTAAGAAGTGACCGATGGTTGTACGAGTGATAGAAAATTTATCGCTACCCGGCATACCCCAACCAAATAACTCTTTATCACGGCCTTCGCGTAATACAGAAACTTGGTTATGGAAACGACCTAAATAGTGATGAGCCTCATCAGATTTCCATCCCCATAATACAGAGCCAGAAATAATGCGGTTTTCACCATCAACTAATTGATCTTTAGTCAACTCATAGAGATCAGCCCCTAAACGAGTACGCACTAAACGAGGTGCTTTTACTTGGGGGCCTGCTAATGCAACAACACGCTCTGTATATAAAGAACCTGTTGTAAACAAATAACCAATAGCAATGACATCTTGATAATTTAAATGCCAAACCATTTTCTTAGCACTAACAGGTTCTAAGAAATGGATATGCGTACCCACTAATCCTGCTGGATGTGGACCTGCAAATTGGTTATAGCTAATCTGTCCGTCATTTAATTTTGTCGGTGATTTTTCACCATGACAAACATAGACTTTGCCTTCGGTTAAACGAGTTAAAATAACAAGACCATCATTAAATGCCTTCTCATTTTGCTCAATAATAACCATAGGATCTGCTGCAAGTGGATTTGTATCCATTGCAGAGACAAAAATGGCAACAGGTGTTGTGCCTAAATGTGGAGTACGGCTATAAGGACGAGTCCTTAGCGCAGTCCACATTCCCGAATTAACAAGGTTAGTTTCAACTTGTTCGCGGGTCAGGTCTGAGAGCGTTGAGCTATCATAACGGTTAAAGGTAATTTCTTCGTCACCATCAATTTCGATAACGATAGATTGGAACACACGACGTTCGCCGCGGTTAATTGCAACGACTTTACCACAAGCTGGGCTGGTGAAAACAACACCGGCATTCTTTTTATCTTCAAAAAGAATTTGCCCTTTCTTTACATGCTCACCTTCCGAAACCATCATAGAAGGACGCATACCGACATATTCTTCACCTAGCAAAGCTATGCGTCGAATAGCGGGTCCGTCTTCTATCACTTGGGCAGGCGCTCCTGCAATTGGGAGGTCGAGTCCTTTTTTAATTTTAATCATAAGATTTGCACAAGTTTATCAGTTAAACCCTAAGCTACAAATTCACCCCGAAAATGTAGCGACTCTGTAATAAAAACATCTTAAGGTGTTTTTGAACCCTAAGTTATTTATCTCCGATAATTGTTACTATTTTCTCTTATTCTGCCGAACTGAATTTTATCATCTCAGCCTAAACCTGTCTGACTATTCGAGTGATTTAGCTCAAGCAAATGGGAATATTATTTTGACTGAAACGTTAACAACTCGTATAAACCGAATTAAAATATCATTTTTTTCGACGGGCGATTAAATTTCATACAGAATATTTTGTAAAAGAAAAGAAACTATATCAGATTTTAATTTACAAATTTATTGCTTCATAGCAATCTACGATCTACTTTATCAACAAATTTTAAGCTAATTTCCTGATAAAACCATGACCAGTCACGCAAAACAACTAATCAGTTTTTTAACATTAATGTTAATTTCTTTATTAGTTAACTCCGAGAATAGTTCAAATTTTCTAATGAAACCTGTTAAAAAAAGTACAGGGCAACCTATCTATATTCAAATTTTCAAAGAAGAAAGCTTACTTGAACTTTATACGGAAAAATTAGATGGGCAATTAGAAAAAGTACGTACTTACCCTATTTGTAGCTATTCTGGAGGTCTTGGACCTAAAAAATTTCAAGGTGATTTAAAAAGCCCTGAAGGTTTTTATCAGGTCAATTTCTCGCAATTAAATCCGAACAGTCGATTTTACCGAGCTATTAACCTAGGATTTCCTAATCAATATGATAAATCAAAAGGATACACAGGTGACTTTTTAATGATCCACGGGGCATGTAAATCAGTTGGTTGTTATGCAATGACAGATTCCGTCATGGATGAAATTTATCAGTATGCTGAATTAGCACTAAAAGGAGGTCAATCTACGATTAATATTCATATTTTTCCATTTAAGATGACCGCTGAAAATATGAAAAAACACCAGTATTCAAAAGATATAGATTTCTGGCAACAGCTTATGCCTGCCTACCAATATGTTGAAGAACGCAAAAAAATCCCATCTGTTACTGTTCAGGATGGACGTTATTACGTTAATAGCACTTTAACTTCATCTAATAGTGTAAATTCTGTCCTTAACTTATCGCAAAATAGTGAAAGCAAATGGTTACAGAATACGCACACCACGATCAAATAAGACAAACTCGCCAGCAGGAATACGCTGCCAAGATTCATTTCCTGTCAATGGTAATGTTGAAATAACAGAAACCACATCATCTGATTGGGTATGTTGCTGAAAATCAATTTCTACATCTTGATCAAGCAATTTTGCTTTGCCGAAAGGCGCCTTACGCGTGATCCAGTGTAAGTTAGTTGAACAATATGCCATGACAAATCGACCATCTGACAACAGCATATTAAAGACCCCTTTTTGCTTTAATTGAGAGGCTAAAATAGCGATAAAACGAAATACAGCAGGCCAATTCACAGGGGTTCGTTTATAACGGTTTTCAAGTTGATTTAAGATCCAGCAAAACGCTTTCTCACTATCCGTCTGCCCTATCGCCCGAAAACGTCCTGTTTCAAGAGATTGATAGCCTTTTAGTTGACCATTATGCGCATAAGTCCAGTTTTTTCCCCATAACTCACGGGTAAAAGGATGGGTGTTTTCTAAAGAGACATTACCTCGATTCGCTTGACGAATATGAGCAATTACAGCCTCTGATTTAATTGGGTACTCTTGAACAAAGCGAGCGACTGGCGATATTGCGCTGGCTTGAGGATCTTTAAATGTACGACATCCCAATCCTTCGTAGAAAGTAATTCCCCAACCATCTTTATGAGGCCCTGTCTTACCACCTCTTGGAATTAGTCCACTTAGACTGAAATTAATATCTGTCGGTACATTTGCACTCATGCCTAACAACTCACACATCGCTCACTCCTTCTTGCCGATGTTTATTGCTAACTTATAGCAATATCAACAAATTATTTTTCCATTTCTTTTTCAATTAATTGGATCAGAATATGGATAACTTTGATATGAATTTCTTGAATACGATCAGCGTAACCGAAATGAGGTACACGAATTTCAATATCTGCTGTACCATCCATTTTTCCGCCATCTTTGCCCGTTAATGTAATGACTTTCATGCCTTTCTCACGCGCAGCACTAATTGCTTTGATGATATTGCCTGAATTGCCTGAGGTTGAAATACCCAGCAGAACGTCACCTTCTTTACCCACAGCTTCTACATAACGAGAGAAGATATATTCATAGCCAAAATCATTACTCACACATGAGATATGGCTTACATCTGAAATAGCAATGGCAGGATAACCAGGGCGATTCTCACGATAGCGCCCAGTGAGTTCTTCTGCAAAATGCATTGCATCACAATGAGAGCCACCATTACCGCAAGATAATACTTTACCGCCTGCTTTAAAAGAATCTGCTAATAACACAGCAGCTTTTTGGATAGCTTCAATATTTACATCATCTTGAAGAAAGCGAGAGAGTGTATCTGCCGCTTCTGTTAATTCACCACGGATAAGATCTTGGTACATAGGATTTTTACTCCAGAAAGGGTAATCGAAATTTTCTGTTTCTCAGTGTAACGGATTAAATGTCATGAAAGAAGATACCTATTATCGACAAATGCTAACTTCTCTCATTTACGAATAATTTGTGAGCTATATTGTAATTAGAATGTAAATATATTGATAAAAGTTAGTGACTGGATTAGATCTAAATAACAAACAACAGGTCTGACCTCTGATCTCTTGCTAAATACAGGAGTTTATTATGACACTACTCAGTATCGTGCTTTTTATTATTCTTATTGGCGTGCTTAGCTATCGCAAATTCGGTATTGCGGTAAGTAGCCTCGCACTTATTGCTTATACATTAGTAATGGGTATCGCCAATATTTGGAGTTACTGGTTACTTCTCCCCGTTGCGTTGGTTTTATTACCCGTTACTATTCCTTCTATTCGTAGAGCCTATATCTCAGTACCTGCACTTAAAGCATTTCAAAAAGTCATGCCCTCTATGTCTAAAACAGAACAAGAAGCCATTGATGCAGGTACAACATGGTGGGAAGGCGAGCTTTTCCGTGGTGCTCCTGATTGGAAACAACTTCATAATTACCCTAAACCACAGTTAACAGCTGAGGAGCAAGCTTTCCTTGATGGGCCTGTCGAAGAAGTTTGCCGTATGACAAATGACTTTGAGGTCACTCATGAATTAGCTGATCTACCTCCTGAAATCTGGCAATACCTTAAAGATAATCGCTTCTTTGCGATGATCATTAAAAAAGAGTACGGCGGGTTAGAGTTTTCAGCCTACGCTCAATCACGCGTATTGCAAAAACTGTCGGGAGTGTCTGGTATTTTAGCCATCACCGTGGGTGTACCTAACTCTTTAGGCCCCGGCGAACTACTGCAACACTATGGTACTGATGAACAGAAAAAGCGCTATTTACCCGGTTTAGCCAAAGGAGATGAAATTCCTTGTTTCGCATTAACAAGCCCAGAAGCGGGCTCCGATGCAGGTGCTATTCCTGACAGTGGCGTAGTCTGTATGGGTGAATGGCAAGGCGAGCAAGTACTTGGTCTTCGTTTAACATGGAATAAACGCTATATCACTCTTGCCCCTATCGCAACCGTATTAGGATTAGCATTTAAATTACGCGATCCTGACCATCTATTAAGTGATGACGAAAATCCGGGTATTACCTGTGCGTTAATTCCAACTGATGTCAAAGGTGTTGAAATCGGTCATCGTCATTTCCCACTGAACGTGCCATTTATGAATGGACCGACTCGTGGTAAAGATGTTTTTGTTCCTATCGATTACATCATTGGCGGACCAAAAATGGCAGGTCAGGGTTGGAGAATGCTGGTGGAATGTCTCTCAGTTGGTCGAGGGATCACTCTACCTTCAAACTCTACCGGCGGTTTAAAAAGTGTGGCTATGGCAACAGGCGCTTATTCTCGTGTCCGTCGTCAGTTCAAAATTCCAATTGGTAAAATGGAAGGTATTGAAGAGCCATTAGCTCGTCTGGCTGGTAACGCCTATCTTTTAGATTCTGCGGCAACCTTAATTACTACGGGTATTATGCTAGGTGAAAAACCTGCCGTATTATCCGCTATCGTAAAATACCATTGTACTCACCGAGCACAGCGTGGCGTTATTGATGCAATGGATATCGTTGGTGGTAAAGGGATCAGCCTTGGGCCATCGAACTTTGTCGCACGTTCTTATCAAGGCTCTCCAATTGCCATCACGGTTGAAGGTGCCAATATTTTAACTCGTAGCATGATCATTTATGGTCAGGGTGCTATCCGCTGCCATCCTTATGTATTAGATGAAATTGCAGCCGCTCGAGATAACAACCTACATGATTTTGACCGTGCTTTATTTGGTCATATTGGTCACGTAGCGAGTAATACCTTACGCAGTCTGTGGTTAGGTATCACAAATGGTCGATTAAGTAATTCGCCAACTAATGATGAAACACGTCGTTATTATCAACAAATTAACCGTTTGAGTGCCAATATGGCGCTGTTGTCTGATGTTTCAATGGGAGTTTTAGGCGGAAGCTTAAAACGTCGTGAGCGTATTTCAGCACGTTTAGGTGATATATTAAGTCATATCTTCCTAGCTTCTGCTGCACTTAAGCGTTATGAAGATGAAGGCCGTCATACTGCAGATTTACCTCTCGTACATTGGAGCGTAAAAGAGTGTTTATACCAAGCAGAAAATGCAATTGATGAACTGCTACGCAATTTCCCAAGCCGTGTTGTTGCAGGCACTATGCGAGCAATTATTTTCCCACTGGGTAAAGCTCAAAAATTACCATCAGATAAATTAGATAGCAAAGTGGCGCAACTTATCCAACAACCTTCTGAAACCCGTGATCGCATTGGTAGAGGTCAATACTTAACACCGAGCGAGCATAATCCACATGGTTTAATGGAAGAAGCGTTGCTTGATATTTTGGCTGCAGAACCTATTTTCGACCGTATTTGTCGCCTCTATGAGAAGAAATTTAACTTTACACAATTAGATAAATTAGCGGACAAAGCACTGGCTGATAAACGAGTAACTCAAGAAGAAGCCGATATCTTACGTAAAGCAGAACAGAGTCGCTTACGGAGTATCAATGTTGATGAGTTTGACTTTGATGCATTGGCGGTGCCTGCAAAAAAGCCGAAAGCTGACAAAGTCAAAACAGACAAAGCAGCCTAACAATCGAGATCAAGGGAAATATTTCCCTTGATAAAACAAAAACACCTCATCACTTTTAGTGATGAGGTGTTTTTTTATTAAGAGCCAATTATTAAGCTCCCAAAAATTAATTAGAGAGCTAACTCCAATGCCAATAACTCTTCTATTGTTTGGCGACGACGAATTAATTGAGGAACACCCTCTGTTATCAACACTTCAGGAATAAGTGGTCGGCTATTATAATTTGATGACATTGACGCACCATATGCCCCTGTATCATGGATCACTAAATAATCGCCTACCTGTGCTTGAGGCAATAAACGAGGAACAACTGTGCCTCCCTCTTGCTGAGTAAAAACATCACCCGATTCACACAGCGGGCCTGCCACGATCGTCTCTTGTAATTCTGTCATTGGTTTTATTTGACCATCACTATCTAAAACTGAAATATGATGATAACTGCCATACATTGCAGGACGCATTAAATCACTAAATCCAGCATCCACCAGCACATAGTGACGACTTCCCATTGATTTAACAGCTCTCACTTGTGAAATCAATACACCGGATTCAGCCACTAAAAAGCGTCCCGGTTCAATCTCTAACTCAACAGAATGCCCTAAGTGTTGTGCAATACGCTGACGTGCTTTATCCCATAAAGAAAAATAGTGATCCAAATCGACGGTTGCATCCCCTTCTTGATAAGGCGTTGATAATCCGCCTCCTGCCGAAATAGCTTGAATATCAACTTGAGAGGTAAGCACTTGCTCTACCATTGCATCGCAGACACAAGCAAGATGTTGATAGTCAACACCTGAGCCAATATGCATATGAAAACCAACTAGAGTTAGATTGTATTGCTGGATCACGGCTAACGCTTCTGGCACATCTTCGTACCAAATACCATGCTTACTGTTTTCACCACCTGTATTGGTTTTTTGGCTATGTCCATGACCAAATCCGGGGTTAACTCTTATCCAAACAGCATGACCTTGATTGCGCTCACCCAATTGACGAAGCATATCAATAGAGCCTGCATTAACAGGTATATCTAATTCAACAACACGTTCAATAGTTCTTTCATCAAGTAAATCAGCCGTAAAGACAATCTCACTTTTTTCTCTACCACCTTGATAACCAGCAACTAAAGCGCGCTCAATTTCCCCCAACGAAACAGAGTCAACTTTAACACCCTGTGCTTTCATTAAACGTAAAATATGAATATTGGAGCACGCTTTTTGAGCAAATCGAACGACATCAAAAGATTTAAGCTGGGCAATACGCTGAGAAATAGTATCGCCTTGATAAATCCATAATGGCGTTCCATAGGTTTGTGCTAATTGGTATTGAGCCATAGTTATTGATGTTGTCATGTTATCTACTCATAAAAATCACAGGTGAATAGAATCATTATTTATGAACTTAAAAGGGAATAAAAATATCAAATAAGCTACACTCTATTCATCTGTGATATAGGAATATAAGATGAAAACTCCTTTTAATTGGCGACATATTGAAATTTTTCATGCGGTGATGACGACACAAAATCTTACTGAAGCCGCAGAGCTACTGAAAACGTCACAACCCACAGTCAGTAGAGAATTATCTCGTCTTGAGCATCTATTAGCATTTAAATTATTTGATAGAATAAAAGGCCGTTTACAGCCCACAACCGAAGGGTTGCGCTTTTTTGAGGAAGTACAACGTTCTTATTATGGTTTAGATAGAATAATTAACGCTGCTGAAAATATTCGCCATTTTAACCAAGCAGAATTGAACATCACCTGCTTGCCCGCATTTGCTCAGTCATTATTACCTTCAATTTGCCGACAATTTCTAGATAAATATCCTGATGTCAATTTAACCATTGTTCCTCAAGAATCCCCTTTATTAGAAGAGTGGTTATCCGCGCAACATTACGATTTAGGATTGGTAGAACACACACAAACACCAGCAGGAACTCAACAAGAAACCGTGCTTACACTCAATGAAGTCGCAGTTTTACCCAAGTCACATCCATTGTGTAAAAAAACATTATTACATCCTATGGATTTTCAAAATGAACGTTTTATTAGCCTGTCAGCCAATGATAGCTACCGGCAATTAATTGATACTGTATTTATTAAAAATGGAACTGCACGACAATTAGTGATGGAAACGCAAAGTGCCGCCTCTATTTGTGCAATGGTGAGTGAGAATATCGGCATTTCAATTGTTAACCCTATTACCGCACTTGATTACTTAGATAAGTCTATTTGCCTTCGTCCTTTAAGCTTTACTATCCCTTTTACTATCAGCTTAATTACTCCATCACATCGCCCTTCATCACAACTTGTTGCCTATTTTATTGGTGTGATGAAAGAGACATTATCAGATTACCCTAAACGGCTAACCCAAGCTTTTACCCGATAAAGCAAGCCAATAAGGTGATGATGAAAACCACTCCACTAAGAAATCCAGCAATACTCTAACGGCAGCAGGCATATTTTGTCGGCTCGCTAGAACCGCATAAATTCCCATCGGCTGAGCTTGATAGTCAGACAAAATTTGTTCTAACTCACCACTTTCGATATAAGGTTTGGCTGAATAATAAGGTTGTAGCGATATACCAGCTCCTTTTAACGTAGCTTGTAATAAAACAACCGATTCATTTGCGCTTAAATTCCCCCCAACAGGTACTGAATAACGTTCATCACCTAAATTAAACTCCCACAAACTACGACCAAAAAACCGGTAAGTTAAACATTGATGCTGAGTAAGTTCATCTGGGTTTTGAGGTATACCTTTTTTTGCTAAGTAATCTTTATGGGCACACACCACAGAAAGACATGTCGCAAGCGAGCGTGCGATTAAGTTAGGCTCGAGGTGATTCGTAATACGCAATGCAATATCAATACGTTCTTCCACCAAATTCACGGTTTGATTAGTGATTTGTAAATCAACCGCAATTAAAGGATAACGCAGCATAAACTCACATATTGCCATTGACAAAATACTATTTGCTAATGATTGTGAACTGGTAATACGAACAAGCCCACTGATTTGATGACGTTCTTTCGGAACATTAGCTGGTATACGTTCAGCCATTTCTAATAACTGTAAACTCTGTTCGTATACCATTTCACCTACTGATGTTAGGCTTTGTTTGCGTGTCGTTCTATGCAATAAACGCACTCCTGCCCACTCTTCCATCTCATTTAAATAGCGCGTCACCATGGCTCTAGACATACCTAGATAATCAGCAGCTTTTATCATACTTCCCTGCTTCACAATGGTTATAAACACTTCTGATGCTTTTATTTTATCCATTTTATTTACTCGATTTACGCAACAATTAATTGCCTAAAATAGGGTTTTTCTCTTGTTTTATGCAACATATTATAGTCAGCAACAACATTATGGAGAAAACAAAAGATGAAAAAATTACTTCCTTTAACACTTGCAACTACCGCATTCTTTGCAACATCAGCGTTAGCAACTGATTTAACATTAGATATTTATAACCCAGGAGAGGCGAGTGTTTTCCCTGTTTCTTCCGAAATTATTTATGGCGATAAAGATGCCGTTTTAATTGATGCACAATTTCAAAAAAATGATGCACAAGCGCTAGTTGATAAAATAAAAGCCTCTGGAAAAAACCTGACTTATATCTATATCAGCCATTCTGATCCTGACTTTTATTTTGGGTTAGATGTCATTACTGATGCATTTCCAAATGCTAAAGTGATTGCAACAGCACCCACAATTAAAGCCATTAATGAAACTCAAGCAGGAAAGCTTGCCTACTGGGGGCCTGTACTTAAAGAGAATGCCCCTCAGAAAATCATCATTCCTGAAGTACTAAAAGGTGATAGCTTTTCTCTAGAAGGTGAAACCATTTCAGTCAAAGGCTTAGATGGGCAATCTCCAGAGAGAACATATCTTTATGTTCCAAAACTTAATGCAGTAATGGGTGGTGTTTTGGTCTCTGAAAATATTCATGTTTGGTTGGCCGACACTCAAACCGTAGAAGAGCGCCAACATTGGGTTAGTGCATTACAGCAAATAAAATCACTATCCCCAAAAACCGTTATTCCTGGTCACTATTTACCAAAAGCAACGTACGATCTACAAGCCGTTGACTTCACAATGAATTACCTAATTGAAGCTGAGAAAAATCTTGAAAAAACGAAAAATTCAGATGAATTTATTGCAGCAATGGAAAAAAATCATCAGAATTTAGCAGATAAATCAAGCCTAGAACTTAGTGCAAAAGTACTAAAAGGAGAGATGCAGTGGCCTCAGTAGTAAGCAATACAGGTAATACCCAAAGTACTAAAATATTGCACTATGTTTATGATCCTCTTTGTGGTTGGTGCTACGGCATTGCGCCCTTGATTGAAGAAGTAAGCAATACGTTTCCAAATTCCATTAAGTTACATGGTGGTGGATTGTTTACACCAGCAAGAGCCGTCACAGGTGGTCAATCATGGAAAGAGCATGTTACACCCATTGATGAACGTATTAGTCAATTATCGGGCCAAGTTTTTAGTCATGCATATCATGATGCTCTTGGTAACACTGAAATGGTATTAAACTCATTGCTACCTATTTCAGCCGTTCTTGTTGCTGAAGTAATGGGAAAGCGAGATGCTTATTTACTAAAAGCATTACAAGAGGCCTATTACCTTGATGGCTTAAATATCAGTGATAAAGACACTCTGCTATTTATTGTGAAAAAACTTGGTTTTGATGTTGAGCAGTTTGCATCTTTACTGGCTGAAATTAACGAAACACAAATTCAGCAACATTTAAGCCAGACGCAACAATTAATGTCTCAAATTAATGGTCGCGGTTTTCCTACTTTATTTATTGAAGATAACCAAGGTTACCACCTGATACCAGTTGAAAAATATTTAGGTGATACAAAACGTTGGCAGCAATTTATAAAAGAAAATCTATAATCTTCTTTTCAGTGTGCTGATTAATTTCCGCACACTGCCTTCTTTATTTCGATTATTATTATTTTCTTTTTATACATATCTAAAAAATGATTTAGTTTCTTTAAAATCAATTAATTGAAATAATTGTAAGATGAAAAATTGAAACCTAATACCATTAATGTTGAAAATGAAAGGCAAGAGCCAAATGCTACTTTTTTGATATGATCTTTTGTTGTGATTAATACTGCACAATACACACTTAATCCTAGAAAAGAACCAAGCAAAAGAATATACGGCAATTTCTCAAACCCACACCATGCCCCAATAGCACCAAATAATTTTACATCACCAAAACCTAAAACACATTTTTTACAGATAAAATATCCCCATAAATAGATGCCATAAAAAAGCCCAACACCACCTAAAAAGCCATAAAAAGCATGATTGAAAGGTACTAATCCATATACTGAGTAATTACATAATAACCCTAAAAATATTAGCCAATAAGTCAACGTATTAGGCAGAAGAAAATAATCAGCATCAAAGAAAGAGAGCATCAACAAATAAAAACTTAATACCGAAAGTATTATCAATAAAGAAAATGAATTAATTGAAAAAAGCCAATATAAACAAACGATAATGTAACTCAGTGTAAGTTGTTTACATCGAGTTTTAGATAACAAAAATAATAATGAAAAAGGCAGACAAAACTTAATAAAAACAAGAAAATCATTCAAAAAAGAAAACAAAGGTGTTTTTATAAAACAACAGCGGCTTAATGGCATAAATATCTACTCCCTAGATACATCGTTATCCTTACTAAACGACTGTATAAGAGGATCCATTTGATACCGAGAAGTTTCTTTATAATGACAATGAAAACATGAAATTTTGCGACAAAACACGCAATAAGATCCACGCTATAATAGCGACAAAAGTAAAGTGATAACTTGCATGCCATAATGTCATGCGTATGATGCATATCACATATTTTATTTATCACAGTTAACTATCTTTTACGTAAGGGTTTCACGTTATGCGTATTCCTCGCATTTATCATTCAGAACCACTATCAGCAGGCACAAAAACTGCTTTAGATGAAGAAGCATCTAATCATGTTGGACGTGTATTAAGAATGTCTACTGGGCAAAAATTGGCACTGTTTGATGGTTCAAATCAGGTATTTGATGCTGAAATCATAGAAAGCACAAAAAAGTCAGTCACTGTGCAAATAAATGAAGGCATTGTTGATGATAAAGAATCCCCTCTCGATCTCCATTTAGGGCAAGTCCTTTCAAGAGGAGAAAAAATGGAGTTTACTATTCAAAAATCAGTTGAGTTAGGGGTTAATACGATCACTCCACTGATCTCAGAACGCTGTGGTGTTAAACTTGACCCTAGTCGTTTAGAGAAAAAACATCAGCAATGGCAAAAAATTATTATCTCGGCATGTGAGCAATGTGGCAGAAATAGCATTCCACAATTAATGCCAGTAATGTCATTAGAAGAATGGTGTGCTCAAGATGATGGTAGTTTAAAACTCAATTTACATCCTAGGGCTAACCAAAGTATTAATACCTTACCCTTACCTGTTAAAAAAGTGCGCTTATTGATTGGCCCTGAAGGTGGACTTTCTCCTGAAGAAATCGCCATGACAGCAGAGCACCATTTTACTGATATTTTATTAGGTCCTCGTGTATTAAGAACTGAAACAACAGCGCTCACCGCAATCACCGCTTTGCAGGTTCGGTTCGGCGATCTGGGATAAAGGAGAAGTAATGATTAAATTAGGTATTGTGATGGACCCTATTTCATCCATCAAAATCAAAAAAGACACCAGCTTTGCCATGTTATTAGAAGCACAACGTCGTGGCTGGGAAATTCATTATATGGAGATGAACGACCTTTACCTACATCAAGGTGAAGCACGCGCTCACACTCGTTTACTCAGCGTAGAAGAAAACCCAGAAAAATGGTTTGAGTTTGGCAAAGAGCAGGATATTGCTTTAGGTGAACTCGATACCATCTTAATGCGTAAAGATCCGCCTTTTGATACCGAATTTATCTACGCAACCTATATTTTAGAACGCGCTGAAGATATGGGAACACTGATAGTTAATAAGCCACAAAGTTTACGTGACTGTAATGAAAAACTCTTTACTGCCTGGTTTCCAACATTAACACCAGACACCTTAGTGACTCGTGAAGCTAAACATTTACGAGCTTTTCATGAAAAACACGGTGATGTCATTTTCAAGCCACTAGATGGTATGGGTGGCGCATCAATCTTCCGCTTGAAAAAAGACGATCCAAACGTAGGTGTTATTATTGAAACATTGACAGAACATGGTCATCGTTTCTGTATGGCACAAAACTTCCTACCAGAAATTGTTGATGGTGATAAGCGTATTCTGGTTGTCGATGGCGAACCGGTGCCTTATTGCTTAGCGCGTATTCCAGCAAAAGGTGAAACACGAGGCAACTTAGCTGCTGGTGGCCGTGGCGAAGCTCGTCCATTAACAGAAAGTGATTGGGCTATTGCGCGTCAAGTTGCACCTATCCTTAAACAAAAAGGCCTTATTTTTGTTGGATTAGATGTTATTGGCGATCGCTTGACTGAAATTAATGTCACAAGTCCAACATGTGCGCGTGAAATAGAAGCAGCTTATCCTGATGTTTCTATTACAGGTATGTTAATGGATGCAATTGAAGTACGCTTAAACAAGAAAAACTAACTTTTAGACACTGAGATTAACGGGTTTAAAAGTATGAACCTAGCCCCCACATATTAATCAATAAGCGGTATACATTAAGAAATACAATGTATAAAAGGGCTAGGTTTTTTAATAAAAATGATCAGGGAACAGTACGACTATTATGAATTTACTTAACCATTTTCTTATTGCTATGCCTTCATTAAGCGATCCGTTATTTGAACGCTCGGTCGTCTATGTTTGCGAACATAATGAAAACGGTGCGATGGGTTTAATTATTAATAAACCTATCGAAGATATCTCTGTGGAAGGTGTATTAGATCAACTGGAAATTTTTTCGACTGATAGAGATGAAGCGATTAGCTTACAAAAACCCGTGATGTCAGGAGGCCCTGTTGCAGAAGAGCATGGTTTTATCTTGCACACTCCGGTTTCAGGTTTTAGTTCTAGTATCAAAATTAGTGATAGCACGATGATCACAACTTCCAAAGATGTGTTAGAAACCTTAGGTACAGCAAGACAACCAGAAAAAACATTAGTCTCTTTAGGTTATTCTAGTTGGGAACAAGGCCAATTAGAGAAAGAAATTTTAGAAAATAGCTGGCTAACAGTTGAAGCTTCACCTCAAATTATTTTTGATACCCCTATTGCTGAACGTTGGCATAAAGCCGCTGAATTAATTGGGATTAATATCCACACCATTTCACCGATAGCGGGTCACGCATAATGTCAAACAGAACGGTAATGGGTTTTGATTTCGGCACAAAAAGCATTGGTGCAGCTATCGGTCAAGAAGTTACAGGAACAGCAAGACCTTTAGCTTCATTTAAAGCAAAAGATGGTATTCCTGATTGGACTCAAATCGAAAAAATCATAAAAGAGTGGCAGCCTGATCTCGTGGTTGTCGGTTTACCTCTTAATATGGATGGCACCGAACAGTTAGTCACAACTCAAGCTAAAAAATTTGCTAATCGCCTTCATGGTCGATTTGGTGTACAAATTGCGTTGCATGATGAACGCCTTAGCACCGTAGAAGCTCGCGCTCATCTTTTTGAACGTGGTGGTTATCGTTCCTTAGATAAAGGCAGTGTAGATGCAGCGTCTGCCGTTATTATTCTTGAAAGCTGGTTTGAACAACAATTCTAAAAAATAGGTTCCAACTAGTAATAATTACCTATTCTTACTTATAGGTTATCACTCAGCTTGAATTAAACCTTCATGTTGGCGTTGTTGCCGACTTAACATGAAGGTTTGCATACCGTATTCACTACCTGTTTGCATTAATGTTGTCACTTGGTGGTATTTTCCTTCTCGAATAAGATGTGAAATACCCTGTGTGACCTGCATTATTTCAAATAACGCCACTCGTCCACCTTCAGTTGAAGAGACTAACTCTTGTGAAATTATCGCCCTTAAACTGCACGCTAGCTGTGATGAAATCCATTGTCGCTCATTGCCTGTAAATACATTAGTCACGCGCTCAAGCGTTTGTACCGCCCCTTGAGTATGCAATGTTGCCAGCACCAAATGTCCCGTTTCTGCTGCAGTTAATGCCAACTGAATACTTTGTGCATCTCTTAATTCACCTAACATAATGACATCTGGATCTTGGCGTAGAGCACTCTTTATCGCATTTGCAGTATGCTGAACATCTCGCCCTATTTCCCTTTGCTGCACAATACTTTGCTTATTGCTATGTATAAACTCAATGGGATCTTCTAATGTCAAAATATGCTGACGTTGATATTGGTTTAAATGATTGATCATTGCCGCTAATGTCGATGATTTCCCACTACCTGTTGCTCCCGTCACTAAAATAAGCCCATGAGAATAGTTGTCTAAAAGTGTTGAAACCGACTTAGGTACTCGAAGTTTATCTAAAGAAGGAATTTGTGTTTCAATTATTCTTAATACAGCTGAAACCCCCTTTTGTTGGCGAAATAAATTGACACGAAGTCGTTGCCCACATGATAGCGTGAGTGCTGTATCAACCTGCCCCTCATTCTCAAAAGTTTGCTTTTGGGTGTTGCTCAAAAAAGGCAAAAACCACGCTAATAGACTATCAGAAGTGATAGGTTTACATTGATTTTGTTGATAAAGTATTCCATTGATCCGCAATCGTGGTACATCACCACAACAAAGGTGCAGATCCGAGGCGTTATGCTTTACACTATATGCAATTAAATTTTCCATTTTCATCTTATTATCTCCTGAGTTGCCATGAATACTATTAAACAGAATCTCGTCAATGTCAGGTCTCACATTGACACAGCAGCGCAGAAATGCGGCCGTTCTTCAGAAGAAATAACATTACTTGCAGTAAGTAAAACAAAACCTGCGAGTGATATCGAAAAAGCAATAGCGTGTGGACAAACTGAGTTTGGTGAAAACTATGTCCAAGAAGGCGTTGATAAAATCCATTATTTTGCTGATAACCACACCCTAGTTTGGCACTTTATCGGTCCTTTACAGTCAAATAAAACACGCCTTGTTGCTGAGAATTTCGATTGGTGCCATACCATTGATAGATTGAAAATCGCTCAAAGATTAAGTGACCAACGTCCTGACTCATTGCCACCATTAAATGTCCTTATTCAAATCAATATTAGCGATGAAAACAGTAAATCAGGTATTAATCTGACTGAACTTGATGGACTAGCGGCACAAATTTCTATTCTTTCAGGCATTAAATTACGCGGATTAATGGCAATCCCTGCACCTGAAAGCAATTATGACAAACAAGTTGAAGTGTTAGAAAAAATGCATCTCGCATTTAAACAATTACAATCTCAATATCCCCATATAGATACGTTATCTATGGGAATGACGAGTGATATGGAAGCTGCTATTGCTTGTGGTTCAACACTCGTTCGTATTGGAACGGCAATTTTTGGCGCAAGAGATTACGCGACTAAATAAAAATAGAGGTTTATATGGAACATCGTAACATCGCATTTATTGGCGCTGGAAATATGGCTCAAGCCATTATTGCAGGATTGGTTCAAGGTGGATATCCAGCAAATAAAATTACAGTCAGCTCACCTTCTGCCATTCGCCGTGAACCATTAGAAAAAGAGTTCGGTATTCATAGTACTAATGACAATATTGATGCGGTTGAGAAAGCGGATGTTATTGTGCTGGCAGTAAAGCCACAAATGATGGAAGAAGTTTGTAAGCCCTTACAAAATATCGATATGAGTAAAAAGTTAGTCCTCACTATCGCTGCTGGTATTCCTGCTACACGTTATAACGACTATTTTGCGACTCAATTACAGCTCGTACGCATTATGCCAAATACCCCAGCCCTTGTAGGTAAAGGTTTAAGTGGTATGTTCGCGCACAATTCACTTTCATCTCAAGATAAACAGTTTGCCGATGAATTAATGAAAAGTGTTGGAACAACCGTTTGGGTAGAGCAAGAATCTGCCATCAATGATATTATCGCCGTTGCTGGTAGTGCACCCGCTTATTTCTTCTTGTTTATGGAATCAATGCAACAAGAAGCAGAACGTTTAGGTTTTTCACCTGAAGTAGCAAGAGCTATTGTGCAACAAGCAGCAAGTGGTTCTACCGCTTTAGCAGAGAAACAACACATGTTGCCTTTCTCAACTTTACGTGAACAAGTAACATCAAAAGGTGGAACGACTGCAGCTGCACTTATGCAGTTTTATGAAGGTAAATTACCTGAAAACGTCTCTTCTGCCATGCAAGCTGCGATTAAACGTGCGCAAGAAATGGAAAAACAATTTTAATTTCATCAGGGCCAACTAATGAATTTTTTAAATTTCGTCATTCTGACTCTTCTTCAACTCTACACATCCGTACTGTTATTACGTGTTTGGATGCAATGTGTCAGAGCTGATTTTTATAATCCTTTTTCACAATTTATCGTCAAGATCACACAGCCAATTGTTCGCCCATTAAGAAGTATTATTCCTTCTATTGGCCCTATTGATACAGCCTCCATATTACTAGCATATGTATTAATCCTACTAGGTATTATTATTCCATCTTACTTATCAGGAACATCAATTCCTTTCTCTTTGATGTTCCCATTTGCTTTTATTGAACTGCTTACAGCAGCAGGTAAGATGATTTTCTGGTTAATCATTATTCGTGCAATTCTTAGCTGGGTAAGCCAAGGTCGTAATCCAATTGATCATCTTTTATTTCAATTAACAGAACCTTTAATGGCACCGATTCGTCGTGTCATTCCTGCGATGGGTGGCTTAGATTTCTCAGCAATGATTGTTATTCTTGTGCTTTACGCCCTGAATTATCTGCGTGTAGACGTTTTACAATGGCTACTTAGTGTAACGCTTTACTAAGGATAACACTCATGCAAAAAGTAGTCCTTGCAACAGGAAATCCGGGAAAAGTCAAAGAGCTAGCCTCTTTGCTTTCTGATTTCGGTTTAGATATTGTTGCTCAAACAGAGCTTAGTGTTGATTCTGTTGAAGAAACGGGCCTAACCTTTGTTGAAAATGCGCTGATTAAAGCGCGTCATGCAGCAAAAGTAACTGGTCTACCCGCAATTGCCGATGACTCAGGTATTTCGGTTGATGCTTTAGGTGGTGCTCCAGGAATTTACTCAGCACGCTATGCGGGTGTTGATGCGAGTGATCAGCAAAATCTGGATAAATTGCTTGATGCAATGAAAGATGTGCCTGCTGAAAAACGCCAAGCACAATTTAACTGTGTATTAGTTTATATGCGCCATGAGAACGATCCAACTCCATTAATTTTCCACGGTATTTGGCACGGTGTATTGAGCACAGAAATGCATGGTGAAGGTGGATTTGGCTACGATCCTATTTTCTTTGTTCCTGAATTAAATTGTACTGCGGCACAATTAACTAAAGAGCAAAAAAATCAGCATTCGCATCGTGGTAAAGCACTTAAATTAATGTTGGATACTCTTAAGAATGCTTAAGTTGCCTCCATTAAGTTTGTATATTCATATTCCTTGGTGTGTACAAAAATGTCCTTATTGTGATTTCAATTCACACACACTAAAAGGCGAAGTCCCACATCAGGAATATGTGCAACATTTACTCAATGACTTAGATGCCGATCTTATTCACGTGGGTTCCCGTGAAATCCAAACCATATTTATTGGTGGCGGTACTCCTAGCTTATTAAGCGCTGAGTCAATGGCTGATTTACTCTATGGCGTTAAAGAGCGCATTGCTGTTAGCCCTAATGCAGAAATTACTATGGAAGCTAACCCGGGAACCGTAGAAGCTGAACGCTTTGCTGGATTCCAACGTGCGGGTGTAAATCGTATTTCTATTGGTGTGCAAAGTTTTGGCAACGATAAACTTATTCGCTTAGGGCGCATACATGACGCTGATGAAGCTAAAAATGCCGCTCGTTTAGCCAAAGAATTAGGCCTACGTAGCTTTAATTTAGATTTAATGCATGGATTACCAGACCAATCATTATCTCAAGCACTTTCTGATTTACAGCAAGCAATAGAGTTATCGCCACCACATTTGTCTTGGTATCAATTAACCATTGAACCTAATACACAATTTGGCTCTCGTCCACCGAAATTGCCTGATGACGATATGCTGTGGGATATTTTCTCAGAAGGTGACAAATTACTGACAGCAGCAGGTTATCAACAATATGAAACATCAGCATATTGTAAGCCGGGCTTTCAATGTGAGCATAACTTAAATTATTGGCGTTTCGGGGATTATTTAGGTATCGGTTGTGGTGCTCATGGAAAAATAAGCTTTGAAGATGGTCGCATAATGCGAACAGTAAAAACCAAGCATCCTAAAGGTTTTATGGAAGGTCGTTATCTCCACCAGCAAAATTTTGTTGATAATGATGACCGTCCATTTGAATTTTTTATGAACCGTTTTCGTCTATTAGAAGCATTCCCAAGACAAGATTTCAGTGATTACACAGGGCTTTCTGAAGAAGTTATTCGCCATCAAATAGATGAAGCTTTGTCTTTAGGTTATATCAGTGAATCAGACACTCACTGGCAAATTACACCTCATGGCAAGCTGTTCCTCAATTCATTGCTTGAGTTATTTCTTTAATATTACTGATTTCAAATAGCTAACTTAAAAATGCCCATACTGAATATTCACAGTTGGGCATTTTTCTTTAATAACAAACCTTAAAGATTAATCAATTAAAGCGCACTCTCTACCGCTTCAATTTGTTTAGTTAAACTATCTAAGCCACCGCCAGAAAGATACCAAAGATCAGCTTGTAGATAAACAATACCGCCATTTTTATAGGCTGAAGTTGTTTTTATTATCTCATTCTCAAATGTTGCTTTGTCTAATTTATCAGCACCAATAGCTTCGCTACGATCCACAATTAAAATAACATCAGGGTTGGCTTTTGCGATCATTTCAGGCGTTACAACACGACGCTTGCCTTTCTCTTCTTCAGCAACAGGCGGTAATTCAGCTCTTTTTGCTTTAACAACATCATAAACAACACTTTGATTGTTAGGCATTAAATTGCCAGCGTTATGTAATAATACTAAAACTTTTTTATCCGACCCTGCTGCTTTTTTCTGGGCTTGCTCAATAACAGTATTTAATTTGGCAATTTGCTCTTGAGTCGCTTGCTGTTTATCAAATAATTCACCTAATAATTTGATATTTGACTCAACTGAATTGAGATAATTTGCACTGTTAGTGCCTAAATTAACGGTTGGTGCAATTTTCGCTAAAGCCTCATATGAGGCACCTTGGCGACCCGTAATAATAATTAAATCAGGTTTAATTTCGGCTAATTTTTCTAAGTCAGGCGCTTTCATGCCACCAACATTAGCAACGTTACTTGCAATACTTCCTTTAATATAGGCAGGTGCATTACCTAACGGTAACCCAACCACTTTATCGGCTAAACCTAACTCAACTAAAGAATCATAGAGACCAAAATCAAATAGAACCACTTTTGAAGGGTTCTTAGTAACCGATGTTTCACCCAACTGGTGTTTTATCACCATCTTGTCATTATTTTGGCTAATAACTTGGTTAGGTTGGTATTCGATTGGCGTTTTGCTTAACGCAGAGAAACTGGTTACAGAAAGGATAGATGCGATAACTAAAGGAAGGATCTTCTTCATTAATTTTGCCCTGTTTAAGTGGAATACTCAAACAGGGCATTCTAAACAGCTCCCCTCACAAGTCAATTGAATAAGAATGATTTTCATTGTTATTTTCAATTATTGTGAGCCAACTATTTATATATTAGATGTAATGTAGGGAGAGGCTAATGCGACTCCTTTAAAGAATTGACAAGCTCAACTCGTTGACTCTCCATCTGGGTTATTTTGCTGCAAGCTTGCTGACCAAATTGAGTAAATGCAGCTTCTTGCTGTTTCCACTCCTGATCTATAATTTTTTGAAAACCATCTAAGTTTCCTAACAATCCACCTAAGGCTTTTTTACTATCCCCCCCCGCGGCGGCTAATAACTGTTTTTTCCCCAACTCATTAATGCTGTCTTGCAACATACCACCAAGGCTACTTTCTACGATTTCCCTGCCTTTGGCTTCAACGTCTTTAATGGCTTGAGAATGGAATGTAATGTTATTCGGTTCTATACTGACCACTCTATCCATTTGCTGATTAAGATCTTTCTCTAATCGACTTAATCTATTGAGGATATTGCTATCTTTACCAAAAGCTTCAATCACCACTTTATCAAGCACTTTGCGCGAATCTTGCAGTTTTACCCCAGTTTCCGTTCTTAACCAAGGTACATCTCGTCTGACAGTGGCTTGATATTTTTTTGCCAGTTCTTGTTGTTGTGGTGTCAATGTGGCACTTTTTTCGTTTTGAATTAATGTACCGTCAGGATAAATCACCATTAGACCATGTGAACCCGCAACTTCAACAAATTCAGAGGTGATGCGTAAATCATCTTTTGGCATTACAGCGCAATCAAAACTTGGTGATGCATTTGCTGTACCAGCAACAAAAAACAGGGTGACAGCAATATTTTTTAAACTCATAACAACCTCCTGAAAACACACCTAAAAAATGGAACGCCCTACTTTGTTTGCTAATAATTCAAGTGCTGCACAACCTGCTAATGAGTTACCTGATTTATCCAACTCGGGTGACCAAACTGCAACCGTAAAAGCATCGGGAACAACGGCAATAATGCCACCACCGACGCCTGATTTTCCGGGAATACCGATACGAAATGCAAATTCACCGGCACCATCATACATGCCACAAGTTAACATTAACGCATTTATTTGGCGGGTTTGTCTTGGCGTAATAATCTGATTTTTATTACCCACACATGTACCTTGATTAGCCAAATAGCTAAAACATCGCACTAACTCGGTGCAACTCATCTCTATTGAACAGTAGTGAAAATAGGTTTCCAGTACCGTAATAACATCGTTCTCAAAATTACCGAAAGATTTCATTAGATAAGCGATAGAGGCATTTCGACTAAGATGCTCCATCTCTGATTTTGCAACCACTGAGTTATAACAAATATCAGGAGTATCAGTGAGAAAACGGATCACTTCTAACATTCTTTGCTTAGGCGCACTTAAGCGAGACTGCAACATATCAGTGATAACAATGGCACCCGCATTAATAAAAGGATTACGTGGTATTCCTTTTTCCATTTCTAGCTGTATCAAGGAATTAAAAGGTAGCCCTGATGGCTCTTTTCCTACACGTTGCCAAATTTCATTTTCTTCATAACGAGTTAAAGCAAGCGTTAAGCTGAGTACTTTAGAAATAGATTGGATTGAAAAACGCTTATCTGCCATGCCTGATTGATAGAGTTCACCATCAACCGTATAAACAGCCATAGCAAGCTGTTCTGGAGGTACTTGAGCCAATGCGGGAATATAATCCGCGACTTTTCCTTGCCCGATTAATGGGCGAATTTGTTGCAAAATATCTGACAGTAATGCGTTAGATAACGTTGTAGTCACAGTCCCTTCCCCAGACAGACAAGGGCATCCTTTTGGATGCCCTTGTTATTATTTGCTAAATGTATAACTTTCTATCAATCCCACCAAACATCAAATAGTTCAGAGGTTTGTACATCTTGCATTTTGCTTTCTTTTAGGAAGTTTTCGACTAATTGGCGATGTTCTTCTGTACATTTACCAATTTGTTGTAAGCAGATTAAGCCTTCCCAACTCAGGTAACCACTTGCATCAAATGCCAGCCCGTTTGGCTCAATAACTTTGAGGATCAGTTCATCAACAAAGCGATCTACTTCCTCAATTGGGGTATTTTCTGGGAAAGTCCATTTAACTGAGAAACCTAATTCCTGAAATTCATCGATACGCATTTTTTTGCGTAAGCGGCGACTACGTTGTTTAGCCATTATTTTACCCTCTTAAACATAAGATCCCAGACACCATGCCCTAAACGATGACCACGTTTTTCAAACTTAGTCACAGGTCGTGTTTCTGGTCGTGGTACATAATCCTGAGTTTCTGACAAATTTTGATAACCTTCAACACTTGTCATTACTTCAAGCATATGTTCTGCATATGGCTCCCAATCTGTCGCCATATGAAAAACACCATCTAACGTTAATTTATTTAAAATTAATTCTGCAAAAGGCACTTGAACAATTCGGCGTTTATTATGACGCGCTTTGTGCCATGGATCAGGAAAGAATAGCTGAACCATTTTTAAGCTATTATCTGGGATCATATGATTGAGCACTTCAATCGCATCGTGACACATGACTCTCAGATTGCTTAATTGTTCTTCTTCAGCACTTGCAAGACAAGCACCAACACCCGGCGCATGTACTTCAATACCGAAATAATTATTTTCTGGTGTATTTTTTGCCATAGTCACGAGCGATGCACCCATGCCGAAGCCAATTTCTAAAATTACAGGCGCTTCGCGTCCAAAAACCTGACTGAAGTCGATGGGTTCCGGTTGATATTCAATGCCAAAGGCGGGCCACTGTGTTTCTAATGCTTGCTCTTGACGAGGCGTTAAACGGCCTTGTCTACGAACAAAACTACGAACGCGTCGTAACGCACGCCCCTCTTCATTGAATTCCGGAGAAATTACATTCTTGATCATGTCTAATACTGTCAGTCGTTAGGCCAATTATTTACTTAAAATCGTTATAATGTCGCAAGAGTGCAACTTAACCGACATTATCCAAAGATCACTAAGTTTAGCAAGAGTCACACATAGAAGCATCACTCTATAAGATAAATATTAAGAGTGTTTACAGTTTATTCTCTCTGTGGTGCAATCTTACCTTAATCAGAACATGAGTTAATAAAATAAAACATGATGGAAGCTCTGCAATTTTCGCAAGTCGTACTCAATTGGTATCACAAATATGGGCGTAAAACGCTCCCTTGGCAGCAAGAAAAAACGCCTTATCACGTATGGTTATCAGAGGTAATGTTGCAACAAACTCAAGTTGCAACGGTTATTCCTTATTTTGAGCGTTTTATTGCACGTTTTCCTGATGTCAACGCATTAGCTAAAGCCCCTCTAGATGAAGTACTTCATCTCTGGACTGGCCTTGGTTATTACGCAAGAGCAAGAAACTTACATAAAGCGGCACAACACATTGTAGATAAACATCAAGGGCAGTTTCCTGATACCTTTGAGGACGTTTGTGCCTTACCCGGTGTTGGACGTTCAACCGCTGGTGCTATTTTATCGTTATCACTGAAAAAACCTTATCCAATTCTTGATGGTAATGTGAAACGTGTTTTAGCACGTTGTTATGCAGTTGAAGGATGGCCGGGTAAAAAAGAAGTTGAAAATAAATTGTGGGAGATCAGCGAAAACGTCACCCCAACCGAAGGTATAGAGTATTTTAATCAGGCAATGATGGATTTAGGTGCCATGGTTTGTACAAGAAGTAAGCCTAAATGTGAATTATGCCCATTAAATACTGGCTGTATCGCTTATGCTCAAAATAATTGGGCGGATTATCCTGGGAAAAAACCGAAAAAAGTCATCCCAGAAAAAACAACTTATTTTCTTATTTTACAATATGATAATCTTGTTTGGTTGGATAAAAGACCACCAGCAGGAATATGGGGTGGGTTATTTGCCTTTCCTCAATTTGAAACACAAGCGCTTTTAGAACAATGGTTAACTGAGCATGGACTTGATAATAATGAATCCGAGCAACTGATTTCATTTAGACATACTTTTAGCCACTTTCATTTAGATATTGTGCCAATTTGCGTAAAACTCTCAGCGTTTACCTCTATGATGGAGGAGCAAAAAGGACTTTGGTATAACTTACAGACACCTGCAACCGTAGGGCTAGCAGCACCTGTAGAGAATTTACTTAGACAATTAGCCTAAGCTAATACCTGCGATATTGAGGATTTATTATGAGCAGAACTATTTTTTGTACTTTCCTTAACAAAGAAGCTGATGGACTTGATTTTCAGTTGTACCCAGGAGAAATTGGAAAGCGCATTTTCAATGAAATCTCAAAAGAAGCATGGGCTCAATGGATGGCAAAACAAACCATGCTTATCAATGAGAAAAAACTTAACACCATGAATCCTGACGATCGCAAACTATTAGAACAAGAAATGGTGAGATTTTTATTTGAAGGCCATGATGTTCATATTGACGGCTATACACCACCTGAAAAATAATATTCACTTTTCCAGAGCCTTTAAGGCTCTGGTATTTTATTCACCATAGCGATGCAATTGACCATGAAAAAAATCCTTCTCTTGCTGATTATCGCCCCTCTACTCATTTCATGTAGTAGTCAACCACCAAAAACATTTGAACCCGATTATGCAAAGGATACCAATGCGTTCGATATTCTTATGGGGCAATTCGCCAATAATATCGAAATGATTTGGGGTATGAAGGAAGTATTAATCGCAGGCCCTAAAGACTACGTAAAATACACTGACGCTTATAAAACCCGTAGCCATATTAACTTTGAAGCAGGTACGATCACGATCGAAACATTAGGTAATGATGCACCTCAATTCCAATTACATAAAGCGATTGTCACTACATTATTAATGGGTGAAGATCCGGGCTCTATCGACCTTTATTCTGATATCAATAATATCCCTCACAGTACAGAACCCTTTTTATTAGGACAAGTACTCGATAACACAGGGCAACCTATACGTTGGGAATGGCGCGCCAATAAATTTGCAGATTATCTGATTGCCAATAAATTACAAAAACGTCAATCCGGTATGAACACAATTTGGTATGTCACTCTTAATCTTGTTCCTAATCACCTTGATCAACGTGCTCATAAATATTTACCACTAGTACAACAAGCAGCAGCTAAATATGGTGTTGAGCCATCATTGATCTTGGCAATTATGCAGATTGAATCCAGTTTCAATCCATATGCGGTGAGCAGTTCTGATGCACTCGGCTTAATGCAGATTATGCCAGCAACCGCAGGTCGAGATGTATTCCGGATGCAAGGAAAATCAGGACAACCAAGTCGTAGTTACTTATTTGATCCTGCTAATAATATCGATGCAGGTGCGGCTTATATTTCGATATTGCAAAATAGTTACCTTGGAGATATCAAAGATCCTGTTTCACGTCGCTACGCCGTTATACAGGCTTACAACGGTGGTGCAGGTAGCGTGTTGCGGATATTCCATAACGATAAGAAACAAGCGGCGGCTATGATTAACAACTTAGCGCCAACACAGGTGTATACCACATTACGTAATAAACACCCTGCCGATCAATCTCGTCGTTATCTTGAGAAGGTCAGTACGGCTCAACGTAACTATCGTTAGTTGATGATTAGTCTAAAAATAAAGCTTCCTCAATAAGTTTGGGGAAGCTTTTTTGTTACTGAGGCTCAATAAATGGCTTATCGTCATGTGTTTTTTAAGTATCACAAAACACTTTCAGCTTTATTTTTATTCATTTCCCACGTCAAATAGCGTTTTATTAATCAATAAGTTTAAAAAAACAGCAATCAAACGGTTTTGTGATAAATAACGTTGACGAGCAAGGCGATATCGGGTTTAATACGCCCCGTTGCCCGAATAGCTCAGTCGGTAGAGCAGGGGATTGAAAATCCCCGTGTCCTTGGTTCGATTCCGAGTTCGGGCACCATCTTTAGAAAAACCAGCCTTAGGGCTGGTTTTTTGCTTTCTGCACTTTATAAATTTTTGAGGTCTTCTTTCTTAGTTCTAGATAGTGTACCATTCGACGGTAATATCATCCCATTGTGATTTAGTCAGAGCCTTTTTCTTTTTGCCTCCTGCTCATTTTGCTTATTAAATGTCAACCATCTATTTGAATTAACCCCTTTTTCAATCGCTCTCATTCATAACAGCATGACATTAATATCGTTATAATATCGCCCGTTGCTGCATTAACAGATAGCCCTTCATTTTCAGTACCCCAAGGTTCTGTTCCTTTTTTCATAGGCAATTCCTGTTAAAAAAGGGAATTACCATCAAATGGGGGGCAATTCCCATTTGGATTGAAATAAAAAATGGGATAGAATGCAGCAACTAACTTAATGGATCATTGGTTTTCTACCACTCCTGCCTTTGAAATGGGTGATGAATTAAGGGCTGCCATCGGTGCAGGAAATTTAGAGCTTTGTATTCGTGGATATTACGATTTATCAGAAATTCGAAAAGCGATTATTATTGATAATATAAGTTTTTATATTAAAGACGCTTATAATTTTTCAGGTAATTTTGAACCATTAGGTATTTGGAGATTATGATAATTTTTATCTAAGTGGTGGTTCTTTTAGCGATGATTATCTAATTTCAACAAAACATAAAAAATGGTGGAGCTCTATTTTGCAATATTTTCACTAAAACATGTACTTACATAATGGTATTATTTAATTACATTCATCTTCAATGAATAATTCTCATTTTTTAAAACTATTTTTACACCAATATTTTTAACCATATTCAACATTTCAGAGCTACCTTGAGCACCAGCTGTTACTTCCTTTTCCTATTCACCTGAAGATAAAAGCTTATATTACTAAAATAAAGAATTGATTTTAACTTCAACTATATAAATAGGATGCTTATCATTTTAACAATATTACTTTAATATCATTAAAGTTTATTTATTCTATTTTATAAAAAGATTGAAATTTATCATAAATAATATTTCACTCTAATAAAAACCACTACCAATACTAATTCTTATTTTCATTTAAAACTTTAAATATATACTCTTTTATATATTTAAAATAAAAGCGATCTATTTTATAACATTTATCATACAAATTAAGTTCATTTAAGAAATACTCTAGATATATATCTCCTTTTAATTAATACCTACCTCACAGAATATGAAATTCACCTTAATTATCATTGACGAAATATAACTACAGCAGTAAATATAATAGGCAATGATCATAAAAACAGTGACCATCTTTTAAGATGGCTTTTTTAATCCTTAAATTGTCTCATTTTTTAGACAAAGGGATATTACAAAAACCACGGGAGAATTCTCTTATGACTCAACAAGATACAGCAATTCACTATTCAATTGACGATATGAAAGCGTTAATTGAAACAATGCAAATCTATAAAAAAGATAACAGTGGCAAAGGGATCACTCGTATTGCCTATGGCGAAGAAGATGAAGCCGCACATCTGTATCTTGCTGGTTTAATGAAAGAAGCTGGGCTTGAAGTTTATCGTGATGGTATTGGTACACTTTACGCTCGTTTGCCAGGCAAGGATCGCTCACTACCCGCAATAGGTACTGGTTCTCACCTTGATACCGTACCTCAAGGTGGTGCTTATGACGGAGCTTTGGGTGTTATCGCTGGGTTTTATGCCTTAATGCAATACAAACCACAACAACTTAAACGAGACCTTGAGCTTGTTGTTTTCCGTGCAGAAGAATCTAGCCGTTTTGGCTTTTCATGCATTGGCAGTAAAGTTTTAACAGGCAAAATAGATAGAGCTCGCTGGGAGCAGAATAGAGATGACGACGGCAATAACTTTTTTGAAGTTCTAAAATCTTTAGGCTATCAACATGATAATTTTGATGATTGTTTAATCACAAAAGATCGTTTTAGTGCCTTTGTTGAGCTTCATATAGAGCAAGGTAAACGCCTTGAGAATGACAAAAAAACTATCGGTATTGTCAACGGAATAGCTGCGCCAACTCGTTTCTCGGTTACGGTTAATGGCCATGCGGATCACTCTGGAGCTACACCAATGTACCAGCGCCAAGATGCTCTAGTGGCGAGTGCGGGTATTATTACAGATATCAATCGTGCGGCATGTACTGAAGCTGTTTATGGCACTGTTGGTACAGTTGGTAAGCTCAATGTTGTACCAAACTCCATGAATGTTATTCCTGGGCAAGTAAAATTTTCAGTGGATATTCGTGGTATTGATACTGAAAGTATTCAACGTGTTGTACAGCGCTTGAATAATAGTGTTGAAAAAGCAGAAAAAGATTTTGGTGTCGCTATTGATGTTCAACCGATTTCTGCTGAATCGCCAGTAAAACTAGATGATTCAATTTGCCAAGTTATTGAAAGTTTATGCCAAAAACATGATATCAACTACATGACCATGCTAAGTGGTGCAGGTCATGACTCTATGAATATGGCGCCACTTTGTCCAACTGCAATGATCTTTACACCATCTGTTGCTGGTATTAGTCATCATCCTGATGAATTTACCGAATTTAGTGATATTGCTGTTGCAGCGGATTTATTAGCTGAAACATTAGGTACATTAGCCAATCAATAATCGCTAACTATTCGTTTTAAAAGATTAATTGCATCAACATCTTTAGTGGCTTTTAACCATAACTTATCAAAGAGGGACTGATACTGAAATATTGCCTCAGTTGAAGAAGTCACAGTCGCTATGCCCGTACTGACATTAGGAAACTCACCTAAACGGAACGGGCTAACGGCTAAAGAAAGAGGTACTTTATCTTGATAAAATAATTGGAAAGTCAAAGACGGCATAGTATCTGAAATGATTGCAATATTAAGATAACTATTTTTTTGTTCTAACTTTTCAATTAAATGAAGAATCTCATTTTTTGCTCGTTGTTTTCTTTCTTGTTGCACTGTTTTAGTTAAATTGACCGAACCTAGCATGCCAACGTAAAGAAATTTTTCAATTTGCTGTTGGCTAATAAGGTTATAAATATGGGGTGAATGCAAGGACTGATGTTTCTTACGCTCTTTTAAGATAGACAAAACTTCTTGTTGTTTTTCAGACAAAAGATTTAAGGGGGAAGCCTCTGTTAGCATTTCCACCAATGTTTTGTCATAACAATCTGAAGTTAATAAGTAAGAGAAAGGTTCGAAGTGGGTGTAAATATGTGAGGATTGAGTTTCAAGCTGGCGCATTCGTTCAAAAAAGCCATTTGCACTTGAATAATATTCAGTATTAATGCCCAACAAACTGGTTAACGAGGTATTTAATAATCTAGCAAGATTATCAAGTGTCTCAATTTTAACAATTTCACCTTTTTCTAACCGATATACAGCAGCTCGAGAAATACCCAAGTTTTCTGCTACATCTTCAGCTTTTAATGAAGAGGCTATGCGATAAGCACGTAAGCGATAACCAATGGATTGGTAATCTATTTTTTCTCTAGGTATATAAGGCATATTTATAATTGGCTCCCAAATGCACAAAGTACTAGGGTAAAGTAACAGCACAACAATAAGACATTAGTGCAGATAGTTTAA
This sequence comes from Proteus terrae subsp. cibarius, assembly GCF_011045835.1. NCBI lineage: Bacteria > Pseudomonadati > Pseudomonadota > Gammaproteobacteria > Enterobacterales > Morganellaceae > Proteus > Proteus terrae. Next base: position 905,762 of record NZ_CP047349.1, on the reverse strand, counting down.
ATTAAACCCAAAATAAAAAGAATCACCTTCCTCACAATGAGGTAAATAAAAGAAGTTTGCAGTAAAAATTTAGTCTATTGCGATCAACCTGTCTCCTAGCAGGTAACCTCACCAGGGTTAAAGCAGTAAAATTAACAATAAAAAAACAAAAAGTGCTGTTAATGGATATAACAGCACTTTTTTATTCACTATATCTAGCGATTAACAATCATTAACTCAACAAAATACAAATAAAAAATATATAAATTACGCATCCCCTATCCCCCTCTTCAATTACAAGTCTAAATACATAAACAAAAAATATTATACAACAATAAATTTTATCACCTTTTATTCAAATATTAATTCATAAGATTAATTAGCCTTAAAATTATTTAAAATATCTCTTTTTTGAAAGGCATTTAGCGGGTTATCGATAAACTACTCGCTTCTTAAAGATGAGGATTAATCATGAATAGATATTTAAAACATATTTCACCCAATTTTCATTATATTTACAACATAATGAAAATAAATGAATCAAATAACAAATGGGAAAATTATAATATTGAAAAAGGTTATACTGAAATAACCTATAGTTTTCCTAATTGGTCAATATTAAGAGGTGATAAATATAAAACACTCACAACATTCAATGATAAAGGAAAAGATTTAATTAGAGCAAAACTTCAGCAATGGGAAGATGTTGCAAATATTAAATTTATTGAAGTAAAAAGCGAAAAAGACACAGATATTAAGTTTGGTATTTATAATAATATCAATGAGATTACCGGTTATACAAACTATTCAATAAAAGGATTTGCCTATAGACCCAATAATATAGAAAAAAAGAATAAGATAGAAAAAGATAAAATAGAGAAAGTAGGAGATTATAGTTTAAGCGGGCAAGTTTGGATAAACATCTCTGATATGAATATTATTGAACACATTAGGAAATCAACAATAACGCCAGAGCAACAAAAAAGAGTAAACGATTTTAAATCTAAAGCAAATATTATTAATTATGCTATTGAAGAAAATAATGACTATTATTTACTACTAAAAAACAACAATGCTCAAGCTCATATTGATAATACAGAAAATGTATTCAAAAACAGCTCCGACATACAACGAGTTATTAGTCATGAAATAGGCCATGCTCTTGGCCTAAATCATACATTTACTAGACAAAAAACAACTGATTGTGAAGAAAATACCACTAAATACTCAATAATGGCATATAACACGCCTGAATTTAAACATGCTGATTTTCAAGGTATGTCTCCTTTAACACCACAATTAATGGATACTTACGCTATTCAATCAGCATATGGACAAAATAAATTCACACATATTGGTAATACCACTTATGGTTTTAATTCTAATACAAAAAAAGAACATTATTCATTAAATACCGCTGAAGATAAAATTATTACATGTATTTGGGATGCTGAGGGAATAGATACATTAGATTTTTCAGAATATTCAGTTGACCAAAAAATAGATCTTAGTGAAGGGAGTTTTTCTGATGTAGGAGGATTACGAGCTAATATTTCTATTGCCTATAATACTGTTATTGAAAACGCAATAGGAGGCAGCAACGCAGATATTATATCTGGAAATGATGCTAATAACAGCCTATTTGGTAATCTTGGTGACGACACTTTATACGCTAAAGGAGGTAATGATTTCTTATATGGTGGAGAAGGAAATGATTCTCTTTATGGAGAACAAGGAAATGATTACTTATATGGAGAACAAGGAAATGATTCTCTCATGGGTTCTGATGGTGACGATTATCTATCTGGTGGACAAGGAAATGATTATCTTTGGGACTCTGAAGGAAATAACACTCTTGATGGCGGGTTAGGTGATGATATTTTATTTAGTGATAAAGGTGATGATGTACTTAATGGAGGTGAAGGTAATGATTATTTAGATGCAGGAATGGGGAATAACCAATTAACGGGTGGTACAGGTTATGATACCTTTAGTTTTAATAGTAAAGATAATGATTCTTCAAATTTAATTACTGATTTTGAATCTGGTATTGATAAAGTATTTTTTTATAAGAAAACAGACCTTGGCAATATTATAAATAATATTAATATTGTAAATTCAAATCATCTAAATAATAATGAAGGTAACCTTTATTATGATAACATTAACAATATTACAAAATTAAAAATAAACACAGCAGAAATATCATCACCTAAATATTTGAATATTAACATCATCGGTGAATACGAATATGAAGATTTATTCTGTTAATTAACATACAAGCATTTTTTCATATATTACTTGATGAGAAATCATCAAGTAATATCTCAAGCGAATTTAGTTTAAAGGAATATCTCATAAAAAAGGAAATTAATACATTATGAGTACGACTCGTCAAGATATCTCTTTAGAAAATTTAGAAAATAATGATATTATCAAGCTAATAAAGAGCTTTAAGCCACTACGTAGATGGAAAAAACAAGATCTTAATAGTGATTTTACTGAAGTAACATATAGCTTTCCCGATTGGAGTAATTTAAGAGAAAACGAATATAAAACAATTACAACATTAAATGAATATCAACAAGAATTTGCCGAAAAAATATTACAACTATGGTCTGATGTTGCAAACATTAAGTTTATTAAGAAAGGTAATAAATATGACACCAATATTAAATTTGGTATTTATAATAATGTAAATGAGATAACGAAAGACACATCTCACTTAGTAAAAGGTGTTGCAACATTCCCATTAAATAATATAGATCCCAGTAAAAAAATAGAAAAAATCACTGATTACAGTAATGGAGGACATGTTTGGATTAATATATCCACAACTATACGTATAAAAAAACTCAATAAAAATAAAATAACACCAGAGCAAAAACTTGAAATAGACTCATTTAAAGAAAAATCAGATAATATAAAATACTATTATACAGAAACAGATTCACATATTACTCTATATAAAAACAACAATAAAGATGGTCATATAAATAATCAACCCATAATATTACAAAAAGGAAATAAAGACACTCAAACTTATATACATGAGATTGGACATGCTATTGGTTTACCTCATACCTTTAGAGGAAATGATTGTAATAATCCTGATATTGAAGAAAACAGTTTCAAATATTCAGTGATGACATATCGTTATCCAAAAATAGAAGAAGCAGATTTGGGGGGGCTTTTCCCTATGTCTCCATTGTTAATAGATATATATGTAATTCAAAAATTCTATGGAATAAATTTAATGACTCGAACAGGTGATACTGTTTATGGTTTTAATTCTAATACACAAAGAGACTGTTATAGCTTAACTACACCAGACGATGTCATTATTAGTTGTATTTGGGATGCCGGAGGTATTGATACTCTTAACTTTTATAAATATAACGCACAACAAAAAATAGATCTCAATGAAGGTGCTTTTTCTGACATTGGAGGATTACGAAGTAATCTCTCTATCGCATATGGTGCTGTCATTGAGAATGCTATTGGTGGCATTAATGATGATATTATTATTGGTAATCGCACTAATAATCATCTTTATGGTAATAACGGTAACGATACTATTTATGGAAATAAAGGTAATGATGTCCTTTATGGTGGGAAAGGCGATGATTGGCTTTATGGTGGCGAAGATGATGACATCCTATATGGCTCTGATGGAAATGATATTCTTTGGGATGATAAAGGGTGTAATCAATTCAGTGGTGGAAAAGGGAAAGATATCTTTATATTAGGCCTTAATAATCACAATAACCATAATAAAATTATGGATTTCAATATAAATGATGATCGCTTGTTATTTTCTGATAGGAATAAAGATACATTCAGCATTAAAGATTTAGTTGAAGATAAAAAAATTATTATTTCAATAAATTATCATAATATAGAAAACACTACTCGGCTCTCTATTTCAAAAGAAATACAATCTATAAAGTATATTCATACAATCGATCTTGTGGGAAATTTTAGTTTTGATGATATATTTAACATTTAAAAATAAATTTAATAAAATTAAAAACAACCTAAAAATATAACTTAGATTAATAAAGTATAAGATTTAAGTTATATTCATCTAAATAAAATAACAAAATAAAACAATAACAATAAAAAAAATACCTCTAGGGAAGATGACGATAATTTTATTTACTTAATTAAATTATTCCGACTTAAAACACACCCCACTTCACAATTATTTAAAAACATATTTTCCCCCTCTGGATTAATATCAATAATTAGCTATCTTTATTATCTCTGGCGCTCGCCAGATAATTAAACTATTTTCAACATGAAAATAAACTTAACCTAAACTTGATATCCGGAGGATATTATGGGTTCTTCTTTATTAAAAAAAGCAGTAGGACTATCTAATGTTTCTGATTTATTAGATAAGAGTGGAATTTTTTATAATTTCTCAGCTAAAACTCTACCTTCTTTTGATTATGATACCGCAGGAAAACATATCGCACGTGAAAATTCCACATGGAATGGGAAATATGTTATCGGTCAGGCCGCAGAAGTAACATATTCATTCCCAACTTGGGCTGGTAAAAAGTTTAATGACTTTGGTGATAAAAATCCCTATGGATTTAATTCAACACAGAAAGAACATGCAAGACAATCTTTAGATGCATGGTCTGATATCGCAAATATTAAATTTACAGAAGTAGGACCAAATGTAAAATCAGATATTACCTTTGGGAATATTACTGATCCATATGGTAAATTCCAAGCTTATGCAACATTACCAAACACCCATGATTATTACGGGCGTGATGTTTCAGGCCAAGCTTGGTTTAGTGATTATTATTATGCAGGTAATACAACACCTGAATTAGGTAATTATGGTCGCTTAACTATTATCCATGAAATTGGTCATGCGCTCGGTTTAATGCATCCCGGAGATTATAACGCAGGAGAAAATGTACCAGGTTATTTAAAATCTGACTACGCTGAAGACAGTCGCCAATATACTGTTATGAGTTATTGGGATGAATATGAAACAGGCGCACACTTCCAAGGTGCTTATGCAGGCGCACCATTACTTCATGATATTTCAGCAATGCAATACCTCTATGGTGCAAATACAACAACCAGAACAGGTGATGATGTTTATGGTTTCAATTCAAACACAGGTATTGATTATTACACAGCAACAAGCAGTAACGATAAATTAATATTCTCCGTTTGGGATAGCGGTGGTAACGATACTTTTGACTTCTCAGGATATTATCAAGATCAAGTTATTGATTTACGTGAGGGGCATTTCTCTGATGTTGGCGGACTACAGAAAAACGTTTCTATTGCACAAGGCGTTACAATAGAAAATGCAATCGGTGGATCAGGTAATGATATTATCTATGGAAATGATGCTGATAATATTCTCATCGGTGGTGGCGGTAACGACATACTATATGGTGGCGGTGGTCAAGATACATTATGGGGTGGTACAGGTAGCAATACCTTTGTTTATAAAGAGATCTCTGACTCTTTAGTCTCTGCTGCTGACAAGATAATGGACTTCAAATCAGGCATTGATAAGATTGATTTATCAGAATTAATCGAAAATACCTTTAGCCAAAAATTCCTTAACTTTGTTGATAATTTTACAGGTCGCTCAGGTGAAGCAACCATTAAATATGATCAAGCAACAAACTCAAGTGAACTTGCTATTAATGCTTATGGTTATGGATATAACCCTGATTTCAAAATTGACATTGTAGGATTTGTTAATTACGAAACTGACTTTATTGTTTAATTTGGCATTGAGTAGGAGAGATACATTTCTCCTACTTTTTTTATCAATACGGAGCTATTTTTATATTCTTTTATTAAAAAAAAGATAGATTTATTACTCCGTATTGATAGAAAAAATGCAGTAAATAGCAATAGACAGATAGGAATAAAATCAGGAATAACATTATGCCAGCAAACAAATACAATAATGAAATAAAAAACATTATAAAAGAGCGAAAGAAAGTATTTCTTTCCATTGGAATATTTACAGCCTTAATAAATATTTTAATGTTAGTTCCTTCCATTTATATGTTGCAAGTTTATGATCGAGTCTTACCTTCAGGTAATGAAATGACTTTATTAATGCTAACACTCATTATGTTAGCATTATTTATTTTTATGGGAGGATTAGAGTATTTAAGAAGCATTATTGTCATTAGAATGAGTAATAAACTTGATTTATCTTTAAATTCAAGAATTTACACCGCAGCATATCAAGCAAAATTGAACAAAACTCCCGGTATTAATTCCTCTTTAGCATTTAATGATTTAGTGACTATTAGGCAATTTATTACAAGTCATGCTATTTTTGCTTTTTTTGATTTACCTTGGTTCCCTATTTATCTTCTTGTTATCGCATTATTTAATCCATGGTTAGGATTATTTGCATTATGTGGTGCACTCATTTTATTTTCATTGGCAATTCTTAATGAATATTTATCTCGATCATCATTAAAAAAGGCCAATGAGTTTGCTAATCAAGCACAAGTAATACAAGGCCATCATTTTGAACATCCACAACCTATTGAAGCAATGGGAATGTTAGGTTATTTACGAAACCAATGGCAAATTGCTCATTTTAAATATCTACAAGCACAAACTCATGCAAGTGATAATGCAGCCAGTGTCAATGCAATAACAAAGGTCACCCGAATGGCACTGCAGTCTTTAATGTTAGGATTAGGCGGATGGCTAGCAATAGATAATTCGATTAGCCCAGGAATGATGATCGCAGGATCAATACTATTAGGTCGTGCTTTAGCTCCAATTGAACAAGTTATTGGTGTATGGAAAAACTGGGATAGTAGTAAAGAAGCTTATAAAAGATTAACCACATTACTAAATGCGTATCCTGAAGAAAATAAAAAAATGGCGCTACCTGCTCCTAAAGGTGAATTAACAGTCAATATTAATCAAGCTCAATATCCTCAAACGGAACGTACTCTATTAAATAATATTCATTTTTCACTAAGCCCGGGTGATGTACTTGGTATTATTGGCCCTAGTGCTTCAGGGAAATCCTCTTTAGCTAAATTTATTGTTGGCATATGGGAAGTTAAAACCGGTGCCATACGCCTTGATAATGCAGATATATATCAATGGAATAAAAGTGAAGTTGGTCAATATATTGGATACCTTCCACAAGAAATCGCCCTTTTCCCCGGTACAATTGCTGAAAATATTGCACGTTTTTCTGAGATAGATCCTCAAAAGGTCACTCAAGCTGCAATGATGGCAAATGTTCATGAGATGATTTTACGTTTTCCTGATGGGTATGAAACCGTTATTGGTGCTCATGGGGAAGGGTTATCAGGAGGACAACGACAACGTATAGCGTTAGCTCGCGCATTGTATGGAAATCCTGCTTTAGTTGTTTTAGATGAGCCGAATTCTAATTTAGATGATTTGGGTATTAAAGCTTTAATACAAGCAATTCAAACGCTTAAAAAAAATAAGAAAACCGTTATATTAATTACGCATCAAAAACAATTACTCTCAGTGACCAATAAACTCTTAGTTCTTTTCGATGGTCACACTAAATTATTTGGCTCTACAACTGCAGTTATTGCTGAGTTAAATAACTCATCAGCAATAAAGAGTACGCCAACGCCAGCAACCACACCTATTACTCAAAGTAATATTTAATATTAAGAAGATTATTATGATCACAAAAAAAAATGAAATCGATATTGTTCATGGAATTTCAGATGATCCTAGGAAATTCTTAATAATAGGATGGTCAGTTATTCTTTTAGGTCTTGCTATTTTTATTTTTTGGGCAGCTTTTGCTCCTTTAGATAAAGGCGTATCTGCTAAAGGAAATGTTTCAATTTCAGGTAATAAAAAAAGTGTTCAAGCATCTGTAGAAGGCATTATTACTGATATTCTAGTAAAGAATGGAGATAGAGTAACCGAAGGCCAAACACTTATTCAATTAAGTCCTATTCAATCAAAAGCCTTAGTAAAATCCTTATCAGAACAATATGATAATTTACTTATTACTCAACAGCGTTTATATGCTCAATTGAATGAAAAAACAGAATTCACCTTAGATCTTAATGAAGAATATTACTCTCCTTCAGAAAATTTAAATAATTTAGTACTACTTCAAAACAAATTACTTAATGAAAAGTATATTGAATTGCATAGTGAAATAAATGGCTATAAGGCTATTATTGATGGAGTTTCTAATCGTTTAATTCATTTAAAAAGATCTACACAAAATAAGCAGCATCAAATTAATAGCTTACAAAATCAAATCAAAGATTTATACACACTTGCTAATGAGGGCTATATTCCTCGTCATCGTTATCAAGAAATTGAGCGTGAACTCGCTGAAAATAATAACCATCTCAATGATACATTTGGGCAAATAAGTACATTAGAAAAACAGAAGTTGGAATATGAGCAAAAAATATTGCAACGCAATGCCAATTTTTACCAATCAGCACGTACTGAACTTAATCAAGTTCAATTACAAATAAGTGAAACAGAAAAACAACTTATCATTGAAATAGATAAACTGAAAAAAATGCAAATTACTGCCCCAATTTCAGGAATAGTAATGGATTTATCTGTTTTTACCCAAGGTGGGGTTGTAAGAACCGGTCAAACATTAATGGAAGTTGTTCCTCTAGATCACCAATTAATTATTGAGGCTCGTTTAGCCCCTCATCTTATTGATAAAGTTACCCTTGGTCTTCCTGTTGATTTAATGTTTAGTGCATTCAATCAAAATACAACACCTAAAATCCCCGGAGAGGTGACGTTAATTTCAGCGGATAGACTTCTCGATGAAAGAACGACAGAACCTTATTACCAAGTATTTATTAATGTTAAAGATTATACGCTTCTTGAAGACAAGAAAAATAAATTAAAGGCAGGAATGCCAGTTGATGTGTTTATTAATACGGGTGACCGCTCATTACTAAATTATTTATTCAAACCTGTTTTAGATAGGCTCCATACTTCATTGACGGAAGAATAATAATGCAAATAAAAAAACTCTCTGCCATTTTATTTATATGGATGCTAAGTTTTCACGCTTTTGCCATCAGTTTATCTGATCTCTATTTCTTAGCAATAAAAAATGATCCTACGTTTAATGCTGCGATTAAAGAACAGGTTGCGGGGAAAGAGTATGAAAACATTGGATTATCTCAATTACTTCCAAGTGTACATGTAAACTATCAAAACAACCCACGAAATTGGCAACGAAAAGTTTATCCTATTAACACGAATCAAGGTGAAATGGAACGAACCGAATATCAGAATTATCAAAGTCATTCTGTCAGTGCCATTATTAGCCAACCTCTCTTTGATTACACGGCATTTAGCGATTACAAATCATCAGTAATTAAAACATTATTATCTGACAGTCGTTATCAAGTTAAATTTTCTGAGCTTGTGATAAGGTTAGTAGATAATTATATAGAATTAGCTTATGCGCAGGATAAATTATTATTAAATCTTTCACAGCAAGAGATTTATAAAAAACAGCTAATATCAAGTCAGCGTTTATTCGAATTAGGTGAAGGAACAAAAACAGATATTTCAGAGATCCAAACACGATTATATTTAACTCAATCTCAATATACAGATATCCAGCTTGAGTTAGATAATGCTAAAAATAAACTAAGTTCAATGATTGGTACATCACTTCCTTATGCAGAGCATATAGCAAAATTAAGTAATAATAGTTTTACATTACAACCTATCACACCTAATAATTACGAGTCATGGGAAAAAGAGGCTATGCAAAGCAACCTCAATATTCAAACAGCTCGTTATGAAATGGCAATAGCAAAACAAGAAGTAGAAAAAAATAGAGGTGAATTTTTCCCAACAGTGCAACTCTATGCTTCTTATTCTAATAGCGATTCCGATAGTAATAATACCGTAAATCAGAAATATCAATCAGCGAACGTTGGTTTTTATGTCAGTTTACCTTTATTTAATGGTGGAAAAACAACAGCTTCAATGCGTCAATCTACTGCACTATATCAAATGAGTGCTTTTGAAAGAGATGCCATTATCCAGCAAATTAAACAAGAATTACGTCATCAATACCAAATATGCACAACGAGTAATATTAAATTGGATGCCTATGAGCAATCAGTTTCTTCTGCTAAATTGCAACTAGATGCAACTCAGAAAAGTTATATTGGTGGGCAAAGAACAATGGTCGATGTTCTTAATGCTGAAGAATTATTATATCGCGCTCAACAGGATTTAATTAAAGCTAAATATGATTATATTCAGGCTTGGACATTATTACATCAATATACTAATACATTGGATACTGAAAAAATAAAATTGATTGAAGGTTATTTTCAATAGAATTATTAAATTTTTTAATAAGAGATATTAATATAATTATAAAAGTCCTAGATCGCGATAGATATAGGACTTTTAATTATAAGCAACTGTTGATTACTTATTTTAGCTAGCGGGTATCATCACTTCTTTTTAGTACCGTACAACGTTAATACACGGTGAGTAAGAGCAATTGATGCTAGACCGATAAAACATTCAGCTAGGAAAATCAGCATAAATTACCCCCATTCATAAGTACATTTTGTTTGGGCGGGGGTTCTGATAAAGTAAAGTGACTTGTCATATAGTGCTTAGCTAACTCCGATTTAATGGACACATTTTAAACCTACCATTAAAACTAAAAAGAGCAAAATATATTTCTCAACAAAATCCATTTTTTGGCTTTGATCACATAAAAACAACACAAAAAATCAAATTGATGTCATTTTAAAGCTGAAACTAAATTTATTTTCTCTTTTATAACCGTCTTTTGAAAAATAGAAATAGAGTGTCAAATCAATTAATTAAAGAAAACGAATGTTAAATCACCCTGTTTTTCTACAATAGGTTTTACCTTTAACTGACTTATAACAGATAATATTTCTTTTCGCTCTGGTCGGACTAAAACAATCGCAAGCCCTTGATAGTTATTCTCTTCAATTAAGTTAACTAACTGCTTAAGATCATAATATTTATTTTGCACATCAGGATATGCCAGACCATAGGCAAGCTCTCCTTTCGTCTCTGTTAAACGAATATCAGTGCGTTTTAAACTCCATGCTAAGGACGTTCCAATCCCCACTTCATCAGTTAAAATATAAGGCTTATCTGCTAGCTCACTGTAATAGTGATTAATTGCTTTTTCAGGGGTGCTTTTGCTTTCAACTTTATGAGGAATGGCATACCCAATTACTAGACTTAATCCTATCGAGCAGAATAAAGTCAGTAAACGTGTGGGTTTAAAGAGTGAAGCAATTCCCATCACACTCCAAAATAAAAAGCCCACAATACCCAGCAGCGCTTTATATTGCTCATGTGTTTCATATAACGTAAATCGTGTAGAGAACAGCGAATAAGCAATAATAGAAACGCCTATAAGCCCAAAAATAGTATTTATGATCGCATTGATATTATGAATTTTTTCATTTTGTTTATCTTTTAGCTCTTCCATATAATGTGCAATCAATATAGAGAGTGGCACAAAACAAGGTAACATATAGGTTAATAACTTACCGCTGGAGGCAGAAAAGAATGCAAAAAACAGGAATAACCAAAACGAAAAATAAAGCGTTCCCTTTTTCAAAAAAATAGCAGATTTAAGAGCGCCAAATAAGAACCCTAACCACGGCAAAATACCCAAAACAATAATAGGTAAATAAAACCACATAGGTTGCGATCTTGCTGAATCCTTTTCAACAAAACGTTGAACGTGTTCAATCCAAAAGAAGTAGTGCCAATAATCAGGGGCTTGAAGTGCAACAGAAATCACCCAAGGGCCTGCAATAACAAGCATTGAGATAAGCGCTATTGGCGCATAACAAAGGACTTCTTTAAAACGAGATGAGCTAATTGCGGTTACAACAAAAACTAACGCAGGTAATACAACAGCAATAAAACCTTTAGTTAAAAAACCTAATCCACAGAAAATACCGACTAAAATATAAGCATTGATTTTTGACTTTCTATTTTGTGCAGATAATCCACTTAAAAAGTAATACATCGCAATAGTGACAAACATTGTCACGATAGGATCAAGAATATTGTAGGTACCAATTGCTAACACAAGAAACGAGGATAAAAAGACCACTAGTGCATTAAACGCCAAAGTACGGTTATGCCAAACTAGCATAGTGGCACGATAAACAAATAAGCCGGTTAATAAGGTTGAAGTTACAACAACAATGCGAACAGAAAAATTACCTCCGCCAAATAACCATTGTGCAATACTGTTTAGCCAATACCCCAATACTGGCTTTTCAAAATAGCGAATATCCAGCATGTAAGGTACTGACCAATTACCTGATACCAGCATTTCTCGGCTAATTTCAGCATAGCGGATCTCATCTGGTTGCCAGAGTAGTCGCGTTTCGAGAGGAATTAAATAAGTTAGAAATACAAAAATAAAAAGTAGAAACCATTTATATTTTTCTACAAAGTCAACACGCATATATTCCCCGTTAAAATAAAACAATATCACGTTATACAAACTATTCACTTAGAATAGCTATCCTATAAAAGATTCAATATTATTTATTAAATTATAATTAATTATTGTTTTTATTTATTCCCAACCAACCCAAATAACGTTTAATGGAAATTTTACCAATAAAAATCAATACGATAAACCATCTCGTTAGAAATCAAAATAATAAAAGATTAATTTTTTATTAAATAATGAACGTCTTTTTATTAAAAGATTATCTAGATAGTATTAAAACAAAACATAGAGGATAACTGTTAAATATAAACAGAAGGTAAACAAAGTATATAAATAAAAAAAACCAGAAGGAACTTATTCTGGTTTCTGATTACTTTATTTAATCATATGATGATAAAAATCTTATTTACTAAACTCTTTAAAAGCGCCCATGGTGTTGGATGCATACATAACTGAAGGACCACCGCCCATATAAATAGCAACACCTAATGCTTCTGCAAGTTCTTGTTCTGTTGTGCCAAGCTCTACAAGTGTTTTTGTATGAAATCCAATACAGCCATCACAACGATTCGCAACAGCAATTGCAATAGCGATCAATTCTTTTGTTTTTGCATCTAAAGCACCTTCTTTACCACCCGCTTTTGTCGTGCTCATAAAAGCTTTCATCACTTCTGGAATATTTTGAGACAATGCCCCCATGTTACCTGCAATGTCTGTTACTATTTCTTTGTACTTGCTCATTTTTGATCCCCTATCGATATACTTATTTATATAATATAAAAATATAATATCAAATTATATAATCTAAGCAAGTCAATTTAATTTGTGGTGATCTTTTCTATTGCGATAGTTACTAAAAAAGAGGTTTAAAGTGTCTATTTTAGATGAGTGGGCTGAACGCCATATCGAAAAAGCGTTACAAAAAGGAGAACTTTCATCACTAAAAGGTGAAGGAAAACCACTGATACTTGATGATAATAGCCATGTTCCTGAGTCACTCAGAGCAAGCTATCACTTATTAAAGAATGCTGGTTTTTTACCACCTGAAATGCAAGACAGAAAAGAAGCCTTATCTCTAGCGGAAATCCTAAGTACGTTAAATGAAACGGGAATAGAAGATGAAACACTGCAAAAGCGTTTGGCATTACTTGAGCTAAAATTGCAACAAGCAGGTTTAGATACCCAATTTTTACATGCAGACTATGCCACACAATTAACAGAAAAATTGGTAAATCATAAAAAAGAAACCGAACAAAAATAATGAAATATCAAAATAGAAAAAGCCTATACATCCCTGTATAAGCTTCAATCATCGCAGAGAATTAACCTGCTGTTGGAGAGTAGTATGTTGGTGAGCCAGGCCCTACTGGTAAATTGAATACAAACACCCATAAGTAGAACAATAATGACCAACCAATTAAGAAAATAACGGAATATGGCAACATCATAGAGATCATCGTACCAATACCTGTGTCTTTCTTATATTTTGTTGCGACTGCTAATATCAAACCAAAGTAACTCATCATAGGTGTAATGATATTAGTGACAGAATCTCCTATTCGATATGCTGCTTGGATTGTCTCTGGCGCATAACCTGCAAGCATTAACATTGGTACAAAGATAGGTGCTGTCACAGCCCATTGTGCCGATGCTGAACCAATCATTAAGTTAATAAAAGCACAGATTAAAATAAAGCCTAAGAACAGTAATCCACTTGGCATATCAATACTATTAAGTAGCGCAGCACCCTTAACAGCAATGACCTGACCGATGTTTGTCCAACCAAAGAACGCAACAAACTGAGCCGCAAAGAAAATAATCACTAAATAGAGGCCAAGCGTACTCATCGAATTCGCCATAGCATCAACGATGTCTTTATCTGTACGCATTGTCTTAGCAATCCATCCGTAAACAATACCCGGTATTGCAAAGAATAAGAAAATAAAGACAACAATAGATTTTAAGAAAGGAGAATTACCAATTAACCCTGTTTCTTGGTTTCTCAATATGCCATTTTCAGGAACAACCGTTAGCGCCAAAATCACGGCCATCACAATAAATGTCCCTGTTGAAGCCCATAGTGCTTTCTTTTCTAGTGGCGTAACTTCAGCAGCATTCCTTAAATCATTTTCTTCATCATCAAGTTCGTTACCGTTATAAGGCCCTAGTTGAGGCTCAACGATTTTTTCCGTAATGAAGTAACCTAAGAAAGTAATAAGGAATGTACTGACAAACATAAAGTACCAGTTTGCTTCAGCACCAACGATATAGGTTGGATCTATAATACGCGCTGCTTGCTGTGTAATACCCGATAATAACGGATCTATCGTTCCTAAGAGCAAGTTAGCAGAATAACCGCCAGAAACACCCGCAAATGCAGCAGCAAGACCCGCTAGAGGATGCCGCCCTAATGAATGGAAGATAATTGCTGATAACGGTATCAGTACCACATAACCTAATTCAGCCGCGGTATTAGACATAATACCGGCAAATACAATTGCCAATGTAGTCATCTTGCGAGGTGCTTTCATTACCACTAAACGCATCACCGCAGATAATAAACCTGCGCGTTCAGCAATACCGACACCTAATAACGCCACCAGCACCGTACCTAAAGGCGCAAATCCAGTAAAGTTTGTGACGATATTTGCCAATATACGACGAATGCCATCCGCATCTAACAAACTAATAATATGGATATAGCCATCATCTGCGCGTCCTTTGGCGCCTTCTGGTCGGGGATCTTGTACCGTAACACCGAAATATTCACCAACCGCCGAAGAGACAAGTAAAATAGCAATTAAAATAATAAATAAAATAACGGGATGGGGTAGCGCATTTCCTAGCCATTCCACTGTGCGTAGAAAGCGACTGCCTCCCTGTTTTTTTGTTTGCATCATTTATCCTTTTTATAAAAAAACAGAAAATGCACAGTACACAACCCTTTTTATTATGACTATCCGTTAATCCTATTTATAAATGCCTTATTTAAGATAAAACCCTGAATAAAATTGCTAAATAAAATATTTTTTACTTTAATAAACAATAAATTAAAAATAAATCATACAATTACAAATAACTTACATTAAAATTAATTTATAATATCTAAAATTAAAAAATGTGCATAAGGTAACATTTTTTAACATTATCATGATTATTTATTAACCTTTTCTGATTAAAAATGCCTTCAATTAATAGTCAGAAACGATTAAACACTCAGATAAACCTGATAGTAACGGTTGTAATTACTATAAAAGAGAAAGTAATGACGAATAAATGGTCAGAATAGGTTAAAACTTTAGATTATTTGTAACGTGAGCAACTAATTTTATAGTAGATATTGAACGTTCGAGTATACGCAGAATGAAGAGTTGATGGTCTGAGAGAAGAAAGAGAAAAATGACAAAAAAATCTTTAAAAGGACAATATCGTTGATATTTTAAAGATAAAAAGGGCAATTTATTATTGCCCTTTTTATCTATCACTTAATGAGAAAATATTTACTGATTAGAAGATAATATCTGGCGTAGTTTCCGCCATAAAATATATACACTTACTTGCATGTCTATCTTCAATTTCTTCTTCAACATGAAAACAATCTTCAAAAAACCAGTGAATGGGGGTTTTTAAATAGACCGCCAATGTCACAAGGTAACTCAAGTCTATTTTATTTAACCCGCGTTCATAACGTGAGAATTGTTGTTGGCTAATTCCCAATTTATCAGCAATGTGGCCGCCAGTATAACCAAGCTCTTTACGTTTTCTTTGTATTCTCTTGCCAACTAGCTCATTCACATTGATGTCTATAAGATCATAATCCATCATGCTTTAACCTATTCTCTCTATTATGGCAATGTTAAGATAAGTGCACCAGAACCTGAGAAGAATCCCGCCTCGACACGACCATTTGTACGCAATACAGAACTGACTGATACTGATGTTGCTCTACCTTTGGGAACAAAAATAATTGCGCCGTCTTCCCCAGGATATTCGCCCCCATTAAGGGTTCCTAAATATAAGTTTGCATATAAGCTATTATCTGAACGTAAAGGAATACGATCACTTACCATACCTGTCGCAATCACTTTTACACTCATATCCTTATTGCATGTGATATTGATATTTTTTGAACGGCGTGCATTATTTAATTCGTTCTCATTAATTTCACCATAGTCTAAATTCACAGAGCCATCAATAATTTGACAAGCTCCCACAGGAGGAGGTGCTATACCACAAGAAGAACCGGGTAATAAACGACCACTTTTAGCAATACCACTTGACTCTTCTTGGTAAAATAGCCCCACACATTCTTGAAGAAGAGAAGGATCAACACCTCTGTGTACGGCTTTGTTAGGCCCATAAGGTAACGCTAATTTAGCCAAAACGGCTTGGCGCAATTCTTCCATCGTGCGATAATTTTGTGCATTGCTTAATATCCTTTTTGTTGCTGTCCCCCCAGAACCATCAGCTTCATGCCGGTGGTTAATTGTGATATAACATCTTTTCCATCCATAACATGGATTTAATGTACCAGGAGGCTCAGGATCCCAACGTTGAATAATAAAGGTATAGTCAGCACCTTTTGAGCCTACAAGCTTAGATTCTGTGATATAAGAAAAAATTGCCGCCATTGATGATGTTGAAAATAACATCATCACACTAAATATAAATAATGCTGATAATCGTTTTGGGGTAGACATATTAACCTCAATCTTAAGGATTAATCATAATTCAGGTGAAATGTGGCTATTGCACTAAAACGACCTCGTTTTATTGATTCATTGGCAATAGCATTAGGTTCTGCTTGTATAAAGGCTCGAAACCTTAAAATCGAATCCCCTGAATTTAAGGCAATATTACTGGTTTCTTGATTAATCCGTAGTGGTGTACCATCTGAATTTTCTAATCCAATAGCAATACCTTCTGCTTGGCTTCCTGCACTTAAAGCAAGAAAACCTTGCCCGACCATTGCCTGATTTTCAGTACCACTAAATGTCACTCTCACTTTTTTATTAATCGAAAGATCACACTCTGATAAATGAATTTGAAATGCTTGGCTATTTGTTCTTCCAGAACCAATATAAAATGTTTTATCAGGCACATTACCGAATTCCAGAGAAATAGTTTCATCACCCGGCTTAATCACACAAGGCTCATCCACTAACGTACCATAAAGCCGCATATTATTCGGTGCTGCATTGGCTGTTGCCATACTTCCTATCAATACCGTTAGCCCGTAAATAACAGGAAGCGATAATGTCTTGATTTTCATTTTCACTCTCCTATTGATATTCAGCGAGCAATGTTGCAGTGACTTCAAATGGGCCTTTTGCCAACGTGCTTCCTGGTTTTTTGACAGGTACAGCTTGAATAATCGGTAGTTTACTTGGCGATATAATGACACGTTCATTTAAAATAAAAGGTTGACCATCACGTATCATATGAATAGCTAGATTTGCCATATTGGTTTGTAGTCCCGCATCATCAAATTGGCTTTTAGGGCCAATTATTGACAAGGTAAGATCCCAACCTTTTATATTTTGATCGCACTTTAATGTGTAATTCACCGGTTTTGTGTAATTAATTCCATCAATCCGATTAATCCCCACATTGTCGCCAAAAAAAACTTCGATTAAGTTATTATTTTCGATCACACAAGGTGGCGGAATTAATAATGTTCCAAATAATTTTAGATTAGGTTGTTCGTCTGCTGCATTGATTGATAATGGAGCCATTACAAGTAGAGTCATCAAACAAACATGTTTCAATTTGCTATACACAGTCTCGGCTCCTTACTGATATTCAATGCGAAGTGTCGCGATTGCCGAAAAATCACCACCGCTTAATGTTGCTGAATAATCGCGAACGGGGATTGCCTCAAGAACCGGTATATTCGGATAAGTAAAGTTTACAGTTTGTCCTAATCGCAACAATTTATTTTGATAGAGTATACGGACGCCCAACCCAGTAATATTTGTTTTTAGCGCATTACTATCAAATCCAGCACCACCACCAACAACCGAGATTTTCATCGCATTAGTCGGCATTTTTTTACATTCAACTTTATAATTAATGGGACGTTTATAGTTAGCACCATCAATACGCGTGCTCATTACTTCGCCAAAATCGACCTCAACCATCTGCCCATTATTAATAACACAAGGTGGAGGAGCGATAACATAACCGGTAATATTAACAGGAACCATACCCGGTGAAACTGTCGTCGCTTTAGGTGCGAACATACTTGATGATGTATTTGCAACAGCAGCTGAACTCAGGACACCAGTAAATGCTGTCATTAATAAAATCAACACTGCTTTGCTTGTGTTTAACCGCTGTTCCATATCCATAAATAAACCTATTAATTTCCTACTGCAGTTTCTACAACCTTACAGTCGTTACCACTACAGCTAAATTTTAAACGAGGGCGTCCACCGTAATCGTTGATGTAACTTAATACTGGTGAGGCACCAAATGCAGAAGCTTTTAAATTAAGATCCGCACTACTTTTTGGATCTATCATTAATGGCGTAAATCCGGCTAAGCTCTCACCTTTCAATCCTGTTAATCCATCAACAATGGTCACAAAATAAGGTGTTGGATTATTTACCTGATAGGTATCACCTTTTTTTGTTAAGGTAATTTTTTCCTGCCAAGGATTTGTTAAATCTGTCTGCGTTGCATAAATAGCTGCTGGACGATAAAAGAGTTTAATACGCGTTTGTAAAGCAATTTGTAAAACATTCGGTTTATCGCTACGTGGTGGAATTTCACGTAAGTTAAAATAGAACACACTTTCTCTATCTTGAGGTAATTTAGCGACATCAGGTAATCCCTGTATTTTTATTTGGCTTTTATCACCTGGTTCAATTCGCTGAATAGGTGGCAGAACGATTAATGGACTTTCCACTTTTTGCCCATTGATATCTTCCATCCAACCTTGTGCTAAATAAGGGAGATCTTTATTTTGATTACTAACATTCAGGCTGACAGATTTATCAGCTCCATTAAAAATGACACGAGTTCTATCCAATGCAATCGCAGCAATGGCTTGTTGAGTGAATACCATGCCAGTTAATAATGTGGTTGCTACAATGAATGAGCGCTTTAATAACATCATCTTTAATTACTCTTTTGTTTATAAAATCGTTTAATTTTTCCCTTCTCAACCTTCTGTTTTAACAAGCTGTGGTTGAGATGGTGATTCGGTTCTCTCTTCTGCTGGAGAAGATGTTGATGGAGTGGCTCCACAAGTTAATAATAGTGAAGAAATAAAATAACCTTCATCTAATTTAGGGACTTGTACTGTGCACTGTTTTTTACCACTCCAACGTACGTCTAAAATATCACCTGAATTTATTCCACTAAGATAAACATTACCGCTATCATTCACGATCCCCAATTCACGCCCTTTTGTAGTGGTAATGCTTGCTCCAAATGGTGGATAAGTACCGTCTTTCAAACGTACAATTGCCATCGCTTTTTGCCCTGCAATAACGTCAAATTCACGGTAACCAATAGCCCCTTCAGTTAGGGTTAATTGTTGTATTGAACGTACCGCATCGACATCATCAGGTAATTTATCTAAATCGATTGTTGCACTGTTACGATAATAGTTATTAATATCTGGAAGCACCGCTTTACCAAAGGCATTGGTGTAGCTTACCGCTCCTAAACTTCTCACTGGTACTCCAGAAACACCATTAGTATCAACTAATAGGCGCGCCGCGCCTGGCATTGCCGTACGGTGGAATGCGCCACCTTTTGGTGTCAACGTTGCGCCACCTTGGAATGAAAGTGATGCTGATGTATTTTCACCTTGAATATGGCTTGCACTTGCAGTGACTAATGCAGTATCACCATAACGGGTATAATAGGCGTCAGCTGAAGGACGACCACGGCTACTTAAACCGGCACCTAAACGATAGTTATTATTGTCATCAAGGCGGTCGAAATAACTTACGTTATGTGAATTACCGTGTTTATTAATCACAGTGTTATAGCTAATTGTCGCTTTATCACTCCACGGCATACTGGCATTCAGATAAACACCATCATCATTAGTGCCGTTAAATTTGTTGCGATACGCTGATAAGTTAAAGTTAATATTTTTGAACCTACCAATATCCATAAATTTAGATAATGATAAGTTGTAATAATCGTTATTAGGCTTATTCCAATAAGTTTGGTGGTTATAGTTAAGATAGGCACTCATTCCCCAATCAGGGAATTGCTTACTTAATGTGACGGTATAAAGCTCTTTATTATTATCACGATTGTTATCGCGATAACGACGATCTAAATACTGCTCCATACTCATAAAGTCACGTTCAGAGAAGCGATAACCGGCGAAAGTTACCTGACCATTAATTGCTTCAAAACGTTTAGAGTAGCTGACCCGATAAGAACCACCATGATAGTTCTTACCATCATTAGGAATTTTTGCCCATGAATGGGTGGCATCAAAAGAAATTGCACCTAATGCCATCAAATCTCGACCAATACCTAAAGAAACAGAATTATAGTCGCCTGCAACTAATGAACCACCATAGAGAGACCAACCATTTGTTATCCCCCATGAAAACTCACCCATTGCAAAAACAGGTCCTTCCGTTTTATGGTCCATATCAGAAGGTTTACCCGCTGATAATTTATATTGCACTCGACCAGGTCGTGTTAAGTAAGGAATACTTGCGGTATCCATTTGATATTCTTGTACTGAGCCATCTTGCTCTTCTACTCGAATATCAAGCTTACCACTCACTGCATCATTAAGATTTTGAATACGGAATGGACCTGGCGCGACCTGAGTTTCATAGATCACTCTGCCTTGCTGACTAATTGTTACTTTTGCATTAGATTTCGCCACCCCCGTTACTTCAGGAGCATAACCGCGTAAGTTGGGTGGTAACATCTGGTCATCAGTCAGTAAACTGATACCTGTAAAACGGAAATTATCAAAAACATCAGAGCGTGAGTAAGTTTCACCCATAACAAGGCGAGCGCCCAATTGAGTGATTGCTCTATAAAGATAATATTGGCTCCAATCCCAATCATTTTCTGAACTACTGTTAACGCCTGTTGTATGTTGATAGCTTGCTTGCCAATCAGCACGAAAACGCCAAACACCTAAGTTTGCACCCGCAGTACCGCTCCCCGTTACTTGTTGTGTTTGCTTACCGTTTGCAGGATCATTGACGTTAGCATTGACGTTATAGTCAAAAATAAGACCTGAAATACCCTCATCCCAACGAGAAGGTGGATCCCAGTCTTCAGTTGAATACTCAACATAAGCTTGAGGAATGGTGACAATAAAGCTACCCGCACCTAAGTTAGTGCTTGTTGTCATACCTGGTAATGAAGACTCATCAAGACACGCGTCGCCATCCTTCCAAGTCACCGCTTTAATCCACTCAGGTTTCAGCGTAAATTGATTGACCAAATCACGAGGAATACAAGGAATACTCGCTTTAGGATCATTTTCGGGAACAATATAATTAATAGTATAGAGATCAGGTAATTCATTATTATTAACTTTAACAATGAACTCATATCTTCCTGGCATAATATAGCCAGCACGAGAGAAGTCAGATAAATCAATATTTTGTTTATCTTTAAGATCAAGAATATCAGAGTTAAACTCGATATCACTAGTAGCAAACACCACATTAGAAGCACTTGCCATACCAGCAATAATTAAATAGATCAGTGCCGCAACAGGTCGAATAGTATGCTGATTACTCTTTTTTTCTGCTTTTCGTGAAGCAGTTTTGAATGATTTAGCCATAAATAATCCAACCAATCCATTTAATAATATTCGAGTTTAAAACGCAGGGTTGCTTGGTAATTACCTGCTCGTGGAATTTCGTTATTTTTGACGAGCCTTGCTTGATATAGCAAAGACAACGATTTTGTATCAATATCCACAGGAGGTAGAGGTTTCCCTGGTATTGCCAATCTTCCATAACGGTCAGCAATAGCTAACGAAACACCTTTCGCGTCACCAAAAAGTTGGAATAATCCGTTCTGTGCGGGGCCTTCAAAAGTAGCAATAAAACGAGGACGCTCAGCTTGCATACCTTTTTGGTCAACAAGAGAACATTCTGTTAATCGAATAGAGAAATATTCAATAGGTCCTTGGCCTTCGACAGCTAAGGTTGGAATAGACACGGTACTTAAAGAAATAACTTGCTCTCGGCTTCCTGCTGAGATAGTACATGTTGGTTCTAAAATAGAACCTTGTAAACTAACCACGCCGAATCGCTGATGTGATTTTACATCTTGTTTTATGTCGGTCACTGCCATTACAGGTTTAACTAATAATCCTGTCGCAACAAGTAATAATAGTGGCACCATTTTGCGATTCATTGCGCTCTACTCCATAAAATAAACCATAAAAAAATAATGCTGGAATGAAGCCCTATACATCCTTATACAGGGCTTAAAAGAACATCTATTATTGGTAAGTTAATGCGAAAGTAGCGATCGCAGTAAAGTCACCTGGTACAGCTGCATCTGTTGCAGAACCTTTTAAGTAAGCAGCAAAGTTCAGATCATTTGAACCATCACGAATAGTTTGAGCTTTTGTTGGTTCACCTAATTTAATTTGTGTACCACCTGCATCAGTAATAACAACTGCTGCATTTTTCGCTAAACCTTCAATACCTAAAGAGCCAGGCAGGATAGCTGCTGCTTCAGCACCAGTGAAAGTAGTTTGAACTGTTTTATAAGTTTCAGTAGAGCATTGCAGTAATTTGATTTTGAAAGTGTTAGAAACGCTACGACCACCATCTTTCAGAGCATTTGCTGAAACTTGTCCTAATGGAACACGTTGGTCACCAGAGTTAGGATCAATTGAACATGGAGCATCAATGATTGAACCCCAAAATTCTACAGTACCATGACCTTGATCAGCCGCGAATGCAGAACCAGCAGCAACAGTTAAGCCTAAACCTAAAACTAAACCTAATTTATTTAATTTCATCTTTATGTTTCCTGAAAATATAAGAACGAAGATATTTAAAATAATAAAATTCAATATAAGCAAACTGCTTAAATGAATGTCATACTAAATAGAGTTTCTATATTTTGATAAATTTCGCCTAATCAATTTCATATTTAATAATGAAATTAGATAAAGGAAACATATCAAGTTGGATATATTATTCTCTTCGATTTTTATTAAGTCAAACCACCCCAACTTTATTAAATTCATTTTTATTAATTTACTGATATTAAGTGTATTTTTTACATTTTCATACAAAATATTACTTTTCGAAAACGCCCCGAATGGAATTTAAAACCAATAAATTACTCTTAAAAAGAGATATATGAGATTTAAATACTGACATTTCAAAATTTAAAGTTAAAAGATCTGATTATCTTTTTATGAATAAGAGTATTTGTCAATTAAATAACATTTTATTATTTACTTACTTTAACCTTACATAACCTAAATTTTACATATTGAAACAAATCAAGCCTAATGCATTGATTTACCAGAAGATCAAAATAATGAATTTGTTAATTGATTTATTATCATTATTTACTCTCGGGCAGAAATCACACTAATAATAATCTTATAATGATAATCTTAAATTGAATTAAATATTGAACTATCAGTCTCAATAATAGATAAGACATTGTATTTTATATATAAATTAATAATTACATCCTTTTATAATTACGGATATTTATAATAAACAATACAAAAAGAGTAAAAACATTATAAAGCATTGATTTATAATTAATTATACAAATAATATAATCGAGAATAGAGTGTTTTGATAATAATTTAACACTTGGATGTGAGTATTTACACTTAGGAAATTAAGGTCAGAAAGTGAGTTTTTTGTACAATTTGCATTTTTTGATTAAGAACACTTCCATATGTTAACTAACTGATAATTCAAAAAAGAAATTCGTGTAATGCCTATTTTTTCTTCAAAAAAAACCAGAAATTTAATCATTTGATTGAGAATGGTTACTCCTTTTTTGGGTAAAAATTTTAATGTATTTATTAAGAGCTAGCTCAAACATTTAAATTATTTATTTATTAGATTATTGACTATTTTACGTATTGCTACTAATTTCATTATTAGCTTATTCATATTATTGCCTTCCCATAGAATCCACATGTTTTTATCCAAAAAGAAACACCATTAAATACATTTTATTTACATTTAATATATATATATTTAACACTACTCATTTAGTGCGTATATATATTAGTCGTTATTACTTGTTTTTTAATCATCAAATCTTTTTCAATAAGAATATTGGAGTTTTTTATCTTTACGATAAATCAGGAATAGTTTTATATTATCTGAATAAATTTAACTCATTTTTGAATGAGTTAATTAATCAAAATAAGTAAGTTTTAAGGTATATATTAGAAATAATCTTTTATCGATTAAATAATAACAAGTTAAGAATTTAAATAAAAATAGAGAATTTCATTAATATTATTTAATTATTCGACCAACCACCTCTTAATAAGAATATCATTATTAGAAGGTCTTTATTTAATAAATTAAGTTAGCTTTATTTATCTTTTTCATGATGTAATAAAAAAAGACATGTTTAACCTAATAGAAATGCACTTTTTTTAAAACACTCTCTTTAAGAGTATTCTTAACATACATTTTTAGCAAAATGCGTGTCTTAGATAATTATTATCGTCATAAAATGACAGTTTTACTTTTATGGCTAATTTTCATCTCTTATAAAAGAGTAAAAATTGATTATCAATACCTTCCTTTTTTTACAGATAGCACGATCAATAACTCAAATTTGACTAACCGTATTTAGTACTTTTTAGCATAAAAAAAGGGCAGGGTTTCCCCTGCCTTACCAATTTGGTAATCAATCAAAGAAAAAGCATACGCTCTAAAACACCAAGTTAAAGTATCCTTTCGCGATATGCATTAATACAAAAAAACGTCAGGCATGGTTTCAGCCATGATGTTACTTCGTTTATCGATACGCAGACTTTCAGATGAAGATTTCGTGGTAAAGCAGTCTTCAAAAAACCAATAAATAGGCGTATTTAAAAAATTAGCCAACAAAACGAGATAACTGAGATCTATTTTATTCATTCCTCGCTCATAACGAGAAAATTGCTGTTGGCTAACACCAATTTTTTCAGCAATTTGCATACCGGTGTAACCTAATTCTTTACGTTTTTTCTGAATTCTTTTGCCAACTAACGCATTAACATCAATATCTGTAAAATCGTAATTCATCATAATATTCACCCATTATCATGATTAAGGCATCGTTAAAATAATTGAACCTGAACCAGAGAAATAGCCCGGTGCAACGCGACCATTGGTATGTAAAACTGATTTAACCTCTACAGGTATGGTTCCATTTGCAGGAACATCAATTACAGTACCTTTTTCACCAGGATAATTATCAAGAAACAAATCGGCATAAAGACTATTATCAGGTCGCAGTGGTACTCGGCCACTGTCTGAGCCTGATGCGATAACTAGAACTTTCATTGCCAAGTTACAAGTGACATTAATATTTTGAGCACGTGTTGCATTTTCTAAACTCACTTCATCAATATCGCCATAATTTAGGTTTACAGCACCTTCTGTTATTTTGCAGGCACCTACTGGTGGTGGCGCAATACCACATAGTGATCCTGGTAATAAACGCCCATTTGGAGACCAACCTCCTTCCTTAGATTCATAAAATAACCCGACACATTCTTGGTTTGAGGTAAGTGGATCACCAACATGTCGAGCAGTGCCTTGTATTGGAAAACTTTCCATTCGCATTACCGCATCACGAACGCCAGCTAAATAACGCTCTTTTTCAACACGGACAATACTTCTTACCGCAGATCCTGGAGAACCATTAGCATCATGTTTATGGTTAATGGTTATCCAGCATTTACTCCAACCATAACAAGGATTTGGGGTGTAAGGATCTTCAGGATCCCAGCGTTGAATAACATAGGTATAGGTTGCATTTGCTGGTGTTCCAGTTGATTCGGTTATATAAGAAAAGATGGATGCCATCGCAGGTGCCGAAAACAGCAAACCGATTGCAATACATAAAGCCGGAAATCGCTTTAATATGGACATAAAAAACCTCAACCCTAATAATTAGTCATAATTCAAATGAAATGTGGCTATTGCACTAAATGGGCCGCGTTTAATGGACTGGTTAGCAATCGCATCCGGCTCCCCTTGAATAAAGGCATAAAAATTTAAAATTGTGTCATCCGCACTTAATGACATTTTGTCTGTTTCTTTATTAACAGGTAGCGCATTTCCATTTTCAGATTCCAGTCCAACAGCAATACCCGCGGCTTGACTGCTTGGGCTTATTGCTAAAAAACCTTGTCCTGCCATGGCTTGATTTTCATCACCTTTAAAGGTGATTTTGACGCTTTTACCAATCGTTAAGTCACATTCAGACAAGCGTATTTGAAACAACTTGCTTGGTGTTCTTTGATACGCATAAAGGTTTTTGTCCGGAATATTGCCAAAATCTAACTCAACAGTTTCGTCTCCGGGCTTTATGGTGCAAGGCTCGTCAACTAATATGCCGTGAAAACGCATATTGTCTGGTGCAGAGAGAGCGGTTGATGTTAATCCCATAAATGTGGCCAGACTCAATACGAACGGGATCGATAATCTTGCTATATTCATCAATACGCTCCTATTGGTATTCAGCAAGCAATGTTGCTGAAACTTCAAATGCACCTTCAGGCAAAGTGCTACCCGGTCTTTTAACAGGTACTGCTTGGATCACAGGTGGATTATCGGGTGATATCGCAATACGCTCGTTCAATTTAAAAGGCTTACCATCTTGCGTGAGATGAATACCTAAATCTGGAATATTGGTTTGTAGCGCAGCTTCATCAAACTGAGTTTTAGGACCAATAATAGAAAGCCCTAAATCCCAACCTTTTAAATTTGGATCACAGACCAATCGATAATTCACGGATTCGGTGTAGTTAATGCCATCTACTTTATGAATACCTACGTTGTGCCCAAAATAGACATCAATCAGTTCGTTGTTACTGATGACACAAGGTGGTGGCACTAATAAAGTGCCAAACAATTTCATATTAGGTGCGTCTGCACTTATGGCAGAATAAGAATTCAGTAATGCAATCAGACATATGTACTTTAATTTATTCATCTTCTGACCCCTTACTGATAATCCACATGCAGTGTGCCACTTGCGACAAAATCACCACCCACTAAGGCTTCATTCTGATCACGAACAGGAATGGCTTCTAATTCAGGTAAGTTGGGATAGGTAAAATTTACCGCCTTACCTAAATCTAATAAGCTCCCCTTATACAGAATACGTACCCCTAATCCTGTAATATTTGTTTGTAACGCATTTGAATCGAATCCTGTTGCGCTACCCGTAACATAGACTTTCATGGCATTAGTTGGCATTTTTTGGCAAGTCGCGGTGTAGTGGATAGGCTCTTTATAGCGAACGCCATCAATACGCGTACTCATCACCTCACCAAAATTAACTTCGATCATTTTGCCGTCATTAATGAGGCAAGGTGGTGGTGCAATAACATTTCCTGAAATATTGATATAAACAATTCCAGGAATAACGGCTTTCACCGCTCTCGCGGATGAATTCGCAACAGCAGTAAAACTTAGGCCTCCAGTAAACGTTGCCAAAATAAGAATCAACACTGCTTTGCTTGGGCTAAACCGCTGTTCCATTTTCATAAAATAGACCTATTTATTTTCCTGCTGATGTTTCTGCGACTTTGCATTCATTGCCATTACAGGTGAACTTCATCTGAGGACGTCCGCCGTAATCATTGATATAGCTAAGTACAGGTGATGCGCCAAACGCCGAAGTAGGCAGATTTATCGTTCCTGTACTTTTAGGCGCTATCATCAGTGGCTCAAAGCCATCAAGACTTTTTCCTTGTAACCCTGTTAGGCCATCCACTAATGTCACGTAATAAGGTGTTGGATTATTCACTTCATAACGATCACCTTTCTTTATTAAGGTAATTTTTTCCTGCCAAGGATGAGTGAGATCCGTTTGTGTGGCATAGATTGATGCTGGGCGATAAAACAACTTAATTCGTGTTTGTAATGCAATTTGCAACACGTTAGGTTTATCACTACGAGGTGGAATTTCACGCAAGTTAAAATAGAAAACACTTTCTCTATCTTGTGGTAACTTGGCAATATCTGGTAATGACTGTACTTTTACTTGGCTTTTATCACCCGGCTCAATACGCTGAATTGGAGGTAAAACTAATAATGGGCTGTCAATACGTTCTCCATTTTCATTTTCCATCCAGCCCTGAGCCAAGTAAGGGAGCTCTTTGTTTTGATTGCTGACATTTAAGCTAATAGATTTATCTGCACCATTAAAAATGACACGCGTTCTATCTAAAGCAATCGCAGCAAGGGCTTGACTAGTAAAGACCATTCCAGTCAATAAAGTGGTTGTTACAATGAATAAGCGCTTTGATAACATCATTTTGAATTACTCTTTTTGTCTGAAATTATTTTTATCTTTCCCTTCTTTCCTAACCTTATTGTGTAATCAGTTGAGGTTTAGGTAAGGGCTCTGTTCTTTGATTGATTGTCGAAGGTGTTGCGTCTCCATCACTACAAGTCAGTAATAAAGAAGACATAAATAATCCTTCAACTAATGTTGGAATACGAACTTTACACTGCTCTTGACCATTCCAACGCACACTCAATACATCATCACTATTAATCCCCGTCAGATAGACATTCCCACCATCATTGACAATACCGAGTTCACGCCCTTTCTCAGTTGTGACACTGGCACCAAATGGGGGATAAGTTCCGTCTTGTAAGCGAATGACAGCCATGGCTTTTTGTCCCGAAACCACATCAAAGTGACGGTAGCCAATTGCACCTTCTGTTAGTGTTAATTGTTGAATTGAGCGTAATGCTTCAGCATTATCTGGCATCTTATCAAGGTCGATACTGGCACTACTGCGATAATAATCGTTGATATCAGGTAGTACTGCTTTACCAAAAGCATTGGTGTGCGTAATCGCGCCAATGCTTTTTACTGGTATATTAGAAACACCATCTGTATCAATTAGTAAACGAGTACTACCAGTACGACTTGTGCGGTGTAATGCACCACCTTTTGGTGTTAATGTAGCCCCACCTTGTAGAGATAATGTAGCTGATGTGTATTCGTCATTAATATGACTCGCACTGGCAGTGATCAATGCTGCATCAGCATAATGCATGAGGTAAGCATCTGCAGATGGCTTACCGTTACTACTTAAACCTGCCCCAACACGATAACTACTATTGTTATCAATACGATCGTAATAACTGACATTATGTGAATTACCGTGTTTATTAATCACAGTGTTGTAGCTAATGGTCGCGCGATCGCTCCAAGGCATACTGACATTCATATAAATGCCATTATCATTGTTACCATTAAATTTATTGCGAAACGCCGACAGACTGAGATTGATATTTTTAAAGCTACCAATATCCATCGTTTTAGCTAACGACAGGTTGTAGTTATCGTTATTAGGTTTATTCCAATAGGTTTGATGACTGTAGTTTAAGTAAGCGCTTAATCCCCATTCAGGGAACTGCTTACTAAACATAATGGTATAAAGCTCTTTATTGTTATCTTCTTCACCACCATGATAACGACGATCTAAATATTGATTCATACTCATAAAGTCACGTTCGGAGAATCGATAACCTGCGAATGTCACTTGGCTATTGATTTGTTCAAATCGTTTTGAGTAACTTAGGCGATAGGAACCACCGTGATAACGCTTATTATCACTTGGAATTTTGGCCCAAGAATGCGTCGCATCGAAAGAGATAGCACCTAGCACCATCAGATCACGACCAATACCAGCAGAAACAGAGTTATAATCTCCCGATATTAATGAACCACCATAAAGTGACCAACCGTTACTGATCCCCCATGAGAATTCACCCATACCAAAAATAGGGCCTTCCGTATTACGGTTCATATCTGACGGTTTACCCGCAGATAATTTATATTGCACTCGACCCGGACGTGTTAAATAAGGAATACTTGCCGTATCCATTTGGAATTCTTGAACAGATCCATCTTGCTCTTCAACACGTACATCTAATTTACCACTCACTGCATCATTGATGTCTTGAATACGAAACGGCCCGGGAGCAACCTGAGTTTCATAGATCACACGACCTTGCTGGCTAATCGTTACTTTCGCATTCGTTTTTGCTACTCCCGTTACTTCAGGGGCATATCCTCTTAAGTTAGGTGGTAGCATATTGTCATCCGTAGACAAATTAACCCCGGTAAAACGGAAGTTATCGAAAATGTCAGAGCGTGAGTAAGTCTCCCCCATTACAAGGCGAGCCCCTAATTGCGTGATCGCTCTATAAAGATAAAGCTGGTTCCATTTCCAACTATTTTCAGTGCTATCAGGAATACCCGTTGTATGCTGATAACTTGCTTGCCAATCGGCACGGAAACGCCAAACACCAAGGTTTGCTCCCACAGTTCCTAAGCCCGTAACTTGTTGCCGCTGTTTTCCTTTAGCGGGATCTGTTACGTTAGCATTGACGTTATAGTCGAAAAGTACTCCTGAAATACCATGATCCCAACGAGAGGGTGGATCCCAGTTTGGTGCTGAGTATTCAAGATAGGCTTGAGGAATAGTAAGAATAAGATTGCCATTTCCCAGGCTTGCACTTACCGTCATACCTGGAATAGAAGAGATATCAAGACAACTTCCATTATCTTGATATTTAACTTTTTCAACCCATTCAGGTTTGAGCCCTATTTGATTGACCAATTCTTGCGGTAAACAAGCCTCACTACCTTTAGGATCATTTGCTGGCACAACATAGTTAATGTTGTAGAGTTCTGGGAGTTCATTATTATTCACACGAACAACAAATTCATATCGGCCAGGCATAATATACCCAGCGCGAGAAAAATCTGATAAGTCGATATTTTGCTTATCTTTTAAATCTAAAATATCGGCATTAAATTCAATATCACTATTTGCTAAAGCTGAACTTGAAATACTAGAAGCGCCAGTAAGAATTAAATAGATCAGTACAGCAACAGGCCGAATAGTATGTTGTTTTTTCTTTTTTTCCGTCCCTAAACAAACGGTTTTGAATGTTCTAACCATAAGTTATCCAACCCGATCCATTTAATAGTATTCCAGCTTAAATCGCAGCGTTGTTCGGTAATTTCCAGCTTTTGGTATATCGTTATTTTTGACTATTCGCGCTTGGTAAAGTAACGCCATCGATTTGGAGTCAATACCAACCGGGGGTAATGGCTTCCCAGGGATTGCTCGTCTGCCATAACGATCGGCAATGGCTAATGACGCACCTCTCGCCTCACCAGAAAGTGCAAAATTCCCATTCCCGTTAGAGGGACCTTCAAACGTCGCAATAAAACGAGGGTTGTCCGCTTCCTGACCTTTTTGTTCAATTAGCGTACATTCCGTTAATCTGATAGAAAAATACTCAATAGGTCCTTGCCCTTCAGTCACCAGCATCGGAATAGAAACCATTGTCAGTGGAATAACTTGTTCACCACTCCCAGCTGCAATCGTGCATGATGGTTCTAAAATCGAGCCTGAAAGATTAAGTGCCCCAAATCGCTGATGCATGTTTTTATCTTGTTTTACATCACTTGCTACTGCTGTTGTTGTCAGTAAGCTGGCAATAAGGCATAGCCATAGTGGTGTCATCTTGCGATTCATATTTTTCTCCGTAAGAAAAAAATCGTTAAAAATAGACACAAGAAAAAAGCCCTGTACATCCCTGTACAGAACTTATTTTTTCTTACTGATAAGTCAGTGCGAAAGTTGCGATTGCAGTGAAGTCACCAGGAACAGCAGCTTCTGCAGAAGAACCTTGTAAGTAAGCAGCAAAGTTCAGATCGTTATTACCATCACGTAATGTTTGAGCAGCGCTTGGTGTACCTAATTTGATTTGTTTACCACCCGCATCAGTGATAACAACAGCAGCATTTTTAGCGATACCTTCAATACCTAAAGAACCAGCTAAGATGTCTGCATCTTCTGAACCAGTGAAGGTTGTTTGAACAGTTTTATAAGTTTCTGTTGTGCAATTCTCTAAAGAAATTTTAAAATCGCGAGAATTACTACGGCCACCATCTTTTAATGCAGCAGTAGAAATTTGACCTAATGGAACAGTTTGATTTTCTGTATCTGGAGTAATTGAACAAGGAGCATCAATAATTGAACCAACAAATTTAACTGTACCATGACCTTGATCTTTTACTGGATCAGCAGCAAATGTAGAACCCGCAGCAACAGATAAACCTAAGCCAAGAACTAACGCTAATTTATTTAATTTCATCTTTTTGTTTCCTAAAATATAAAGGACGAAGACATTAAAAATAATAAATTCATTAGGATTAAATTATTCCTAATTGAATGACTCATTATTGAGTTTTTGAATTTTGGTATACTGATGCCTGTCCAAAACGAAATTAAATCTCGTTAGAAACAAAACAAAATACACCAAATTGTTTTGTTAAAAATTTTCATCTCGAAATCAAACACATTTAGATAATCTAACTTTAAATATCAGAAAAAGAGTTTATAATTCTAAGTGCAATTACTATAATTTGTGAAAAAAGTAAAAAAATTTATTTCTAGATTTTAAACAAAGTAACTAATCATATTTGATTTTTGAAATAATGATAAATATCAATATGTTAAATAAATGATGATATGTGATGAACATTAAATTTGACTTAAGTGAGAAGCCAGAGAATAATAGTAAACAATTTGGTGTATTCTGTTTATTTCTCTAAAGATGGCCGAATTCCTATCTATATTCATTTTTCGCTTTGTCAATCAATCACTTTCATTTTCTAAAAATAAATAAACTTTCAATAAACTTGTTTAAAATTAACAAGTAAAAGTGCAAGCATAAAAAAAACACAACTCTTTATTGATATATATTACTTGTTATAGTTATGTATCAATTGACTTTTGTTCCTTGTTATCTCATTGAAAAGGTTATGAAAATGAAGCAACGTAAGTTTCTTACACGTTTTGAGATCAACTCTATTTTGAAGCAAGCAAAAGAAGGACGGTACCCAGAAAGAGATTACTGTATGTTTTTAATGTGTTTTTTACATGGATTTCGTGTTAGTGAGCTATGCAGACTAACCTTAAGCGATATTGATTTGGAAAGTAGGATACTCTATGTCAGGCGCTTAAAAGGAGGTTTATCAACAACACAACCTATTATAGAAGAGGAATATGATGCGTTAGTTAACTGGTTGAAAAAACGGGAAACATGGAGAGAATCGGATTCTGAATGGGTCTTTTTATCTCAAAAAACAGGCCCAATTTCACGTCAACAAGTTTATGGATTACTTCGTCGTTTAGGTAAGGAAGCTAATGTATCCATTGCCCCTCATCCGCATATGCTTCGCCATGCCTGCGGCTATGCTTTGGCCGATTTAGGTAGAGATACGCGCTTAATTCAGGATTACTTGGGACATCGTAATATTTCACATACTGTTATCTATACTGCAAGTAATTCAAAACGCTTTGTTCACATTTGGGATATAAGAAATTAACATCTGGTTTTTAATTAATATACTTACTGAGAATTAATACACTAAATAGAGTAGGCTATACTTTTTCAATAAGAATAAAGTTAATTTCAATCTAATTAAGAAAATTAGGAAATGTTTTATATTAAATAAATAATCGCTATTACTGGTATTAATAATTTATTAATAATCGTTTTCTAATTAAAGAATAATTTAATAAAGATATTCTTTTTTTGATTATCTTTATTGGAAAACTGTAAGTTTAATATCAATCTTTATTTATAAAAAATATTAAACATTCTTTGTTTGATTTTTAATCAGAAAATAAGGACCTTATTCAAAGAAAATTTCTATTCTTAAAAATTTTATTCATTTGCATTCCATGCACACGCTGTAATATCTCACTATCCCCTACGTTACTGTTAGGGGATAGTTATGAATTATCTTAAAAAAACACCATTATCCTTTTACACAAACAACCTGTCGTAGTGTATGAACAACCTCAACAAGCGATAACTGAGCCTTCATAACAGCATCAATATCCTTATAAGCCATTGGAATTTCATCAATCACATCTTCATCTTTTCGACATTCCACATGCGCTGTAGCTCGAATTTGGTCTTCAACACTAAAGGCTTTTTTCGCTGCGGTTCGGCTCATTACGCGTCCTGCACCATGGCTACATGAACAGAAACTTTCGGCATTTCCCTTACCTCTAACAATAAAGCTCTTCGCTCCCATTGAACCCGGAATGATCCCCATTTCACCTTTTTGAGCAGAAACAGCCCCTTTTCGAGTCACCAGAACCTCTTCACCAAAGTGCATTTCTTTTTGCACATAGTTATGGTGGCAGTTCACTGCCTGTTGTTGAGTCGTAAAAGGTTTAGTTATTTCTGTTGATAATGCCGCCAACACACGTTCCATCATAATTTCACGGTTATGTCGAGCAAAATCCTGTGCCCATTCTACGGCTTCTATATAGTCATCATAGAAAAGCGTTCCTTCTTTTAAGTACGCTAAATTTTTGTCTGGCA
Organism: Proteus terrae subsp. cibarius; assembly: GCF_011045835.1. NCBI lineage: Bacteria > Pseudomonadati > Pseudomonadota > Gammaproteobacteria > Enterobacterales > Morganellaceae > Proteus > Proteus terrae. Next base: position 870,668 of record NZ_CP047349.1, on the reverse strand, counting down.
AGTTAGCGATATGTTCTCTCATGTCTTCTTGTGCCATTTGTATAAATAATGTACCGATAGCATTACCCACACCACGAGATCCACTATGTAGCATTACCCAAACATTATCTGCTTCATCAAGGCACAACTCGATAAAGTGGTTTCCTGTTCCTAATGTACCTAGGTGACGATAGTTATTCGTATTTCGTAAACGCGGATACTTATCAGTTAAAACCTTAAAACGCCCTTCAAGTTGTTGCCAATGTTGATCAACAAGTTTAGGTGGGTTCTTCCATGAACCCCGATCGTTCCCTGACTGATAACTTGTTCGTCCATGAGGTACTGCTCTTTCTATTGCCGTTCTTATGGCAAATAAGTTATCTGGCAGATCATTTGCGTGTAATGATGTTTTTACCGCAATCATTCCACATCCAATATCCACACCAACAGCAGCCGGAATAATCGCACCTTTTGTTGGGATAACACTTCCTATTGTTGAACCTTTCCCTAAGTGAACATCGGGCATTACTGCCATATGTTTAAAAATAAAAGGCATCTTGGCGGTATTGATAAGTTGCTTTAGAGCATCTGCTTCAACAGGTACACCATTTGTCCACATTTTGATTTCAGCAGTCCCTGCTTCTTTTACTATTTGATGATCCAATATCATGCCTGTGCTCCTTTAATTTGTACTAGCCCGTTTAATACTTGGTCTAAACCACCATAAACGGAAATCTTATCAATACGTTCTGCAATACGTTCTACGGTTTCTAGCTCTTTTAATCGTAGAGCTACTGGATTGTTTTCCATCACTTTTGCCGTATTTAATAAAGAACGTGTCGCGGATGTCTCTTCTCTTCGACGTATAACATTAGCCTGAGCTGATTTTTCAGCCTCAACCACCTGCGCTAAAATCGTTTTCATTTCACCCGGTAAAACAATGTCTTTTACCCCTAATGAAGCTACTTCAATGCCATATCCTTTAGTCACTTCCCTGATTTTTTCACTCACTAAACTGTCAATCAGTGTTTTATTTTCTAATAATTCATCCAATGTTCTTGTTCCTACGGCTTCACGTAACGCAAACTGCAACTCTTTATATAAGAACTCAAGAGGTGAACTCAGTAGTTGGTACGCTGAAAGCACGTCGCGATAACGCCAACTCGCTGACAGATTAATGCGTAAGGTCACTTTATCTTTTGTTAAGATCTCTTGACCACTTACATCGAGTGTTTGCAAGCGCATATCAACGACTTCAACATCAACTTTGTGCTGATAACGCCAATAGCCTTTTAATCCAGGTGGTAATAGTGATTGAGTTTCACCATTAACACGGATAATGCCAGCATGCCATGTCGGAATATCCACACTTAATACACCTTCACTGCCTTTTATCGTCTGGTTACGTAATTTTGGATACTGTAATTTTTTAACCAAAGCTGGCGAAACTTCCAATTCATTTGCTGACAACACTTCCATTGAGCGCTGTGCATAATTCCAATAGAGGCGGCGAGTACTCGGCGATAAGATCTCTTTGAGAGAGCCATTTTCATAAAGTAAGCCAATCTCTTCATCAGATAGCACAATATCAAAACAATATTCACTCACCCATTCTGGATGATATTGGCGTAAAAATTCAGCTTTTTCCCTTTCAATTGCAGGGCCGTTTAATTCCACCAGCTCAACACTTAATTGACGGCGAAGATCGAAAAATTTATGTTCACCCACAGCAAGGACATCAATATATTCATCGTCCTTCTTTAATAAACCCAGTTGTCCCTGTTTCACTTTTATTGTTGTTCTTATCATCATTGCTTCCTTTTTCTCTTCTTTATTATTGGCTTTCTTTTATTACCATTTTTATCGTGACTTGCTTCCCACGAACAAACTTGGCGAAATCGAAGGGAAAACAAGAGAGGAACGATACTTTGTTTGTCTCTTCTTCTGCCTTCAATCCAGCGTAGTTGCTGGTGGATAAGCAAGGTGACGATACTGCTGTCACAACGATTTTTTATATTTAATTTTACATTTGGATTTGTAATGGTTTTGGTGTCAGGAATCGAACCTGAAAATAACCCTCTTCACCTACAGAGTCCCGATGTGGAGGAACACATTTAGATAACACCACAGAGTGTTCTTTATGTGCCTACCAGATTTAAAATCTGCTCAAGACATTAATAATATTGCGAGTATCGTGCCAAGTTTTTAAATATCACCAAAAATATTTATAACTATATGTTTTAATTAATAAAAGGATTTTCAGTGTAATTTTTAAATATTTAGCTATTGAATTAAAATCGATAAAAACTTATCTTTTTATCTATACATTTATAAATATAGATAAAAAGATAAGTAGGGATAACTTAATGAAACGCAAAGTGGTGATTGGTGTTTTAGGCACAACATTAGATAAACGGGGAAAAAGCCATAAAAGATGGAACTCATGGCGTCCAACAATTTCTATTTGCCATCAAAAAGATTTCCCCGTTAGTCGATTGGTCATGATCCATCAACCCAATGATTCAATATTAGCATCAAAAATCATTGAAGATATTCATACTGTCTCTCCTGATACAGAAGTATTACCTTACGAAATTGATATTTGTGATCCTTGGGATCTGGAAGAGGTTTACAGTCACTTTCTTGATTTTGCAGTGAATTATCCATTTGATACTGAAAATGAAGAATATTATATCCATATCACAACGGGTACTCACATCGCTCAGATTTGCTGGTTTTTACTGACTGAAGCGCACTACTTACCTGCAAAACTATTACAAACTTCCCCTTCTTCTAAAATCGAAAATGAAGATGGTATCAAAACAGTACAATCAGCCACGGGGAGTTATTCTGTTATTGATCTTGATTTAAGCCGTTATACAAAACTAACCAGCCGATTCGAGCACTACCATAATGAGTCACTCTCTTTCTTAAAATCAGGAATAGCCACACGCAACGAACGTTTTAATACTTTAATTGCTCAGATTGAGCGAGTGGCATTACGCTCTGTTGCACCCATTTTATTAACAGGCCCTACAGGAGCCGGGAAATCATTTCTTGCTCAGCGTATTTATGAATTACGGCAGTCTCGTCATTTTGTAAAAGGACGTTTTATTGCTGTTAACTGCGCCACTTTGCGCGGTGATAACGCCATGTCTACTTTATTTGGCCACGTAAAAGGGGCATTTACAGGCGCATTACAAGCCAGACAAGGTTTATTAAGGGAGGCCGATAAAGGAATTTTATTTCTTGATGAAATTGCGGAACTAGGACTTGATGAACAAGCAATGTTGCTGAAAGCAATAGAAGAGAAATCTTTTTATCCTTATGGCTCCGATACTGAAGTTCAAAGCGATTTTCAGCTAATTGCGGGAACGCATCGAGATATGGACAAACAAATCGCAAAAGGGCTTTTTCGTGAAGATCTCTATGCGAGGATCAATTTATGGTCTTTTTCACTGCCGGGTTTAGCCGATCGTAAAGAGGATATTGAGCCTAACGTCGATTATGAATTGCATCACTTTGCAAAGCTTTATCAAAAGGCAATTCGCTTTAATTCTGATGCGAAATCACACTATATTCGATTTGCAACATCTGAACAGGCATTATGGCGTGGTAATTTCCGTGAACTTAGTGCTAGTATAACGCGAATGGCAACACTTGCCGAAAATGGTCGTATTACCCTTCCTCTTGTTGATGAAGAAATTAATCGTTTAAAACAAAATTGGGGAGTTACTTCCTCTTCTTTATTTAATAGTACTGATATTGATCTTTTCGATCTTAGCCAACTCAATACAGTTATCAAAACGTGCCAGCAATCATCAACGCTCTCAGAAGCCGGTAGAAAACTTTTCGCAGTATCAAGACAAAATAAAAAACAACCCAACGATGCCGATCGCCTACGTAAATATCTTGCGAAATTCGATTTAAGTTGGGAACAAATTCGACATGGAGAATAATATTTCATTATGGAGCTCACTTTTTTAGGCACTAACGCAGGCGTCCCTTCTAAAGATCGCAATGTCACCAGCATGGTGCTTGATTTACAAAATAAACAAAAAAGTATGTGGATGTTTGATTGTGGTGAAGCGACACAACATCAAATATTGCATACCCGCGTAAAACTACCGCGTTTAAATAAAATTTTTATTACCCACTTACATGGCGATCATATTTTTGGTTTACCGGGATTACTTTGTAGTCGCTCAATGGGAGGAACCGAAACACTTTTAACCGTGTATGGCCCTACGGGTATAAAAACCTTTATAGAAACGGCGTTGACATTAAGCCAATCCTATTTAACGTACCCTATTAATATTGTTGAAATTGACGAAGCGGGCTTTCTGTTTGAAGAGGAAGGCATGAAAGTCAGCTGTGAAGCTCTTTCTCATCCTGTACCTTGTTTTGGTTATCGCTTAGAAGAAGAAAACAGACCGGGTAAATTAGATGCCATAAAATTGAAAGCTGACAATATTCCTGCTGGCCCTTGGCTACAAGAGTTAAAACAAGGTAAAACCATTACATTGCCAGATGGAAGGGTCGTTGACGGCAAAGAGTATATTGGCCCTGAAACAGAAGGCCGTCGTATTGCTATTTTTGGTGATACACAACCCACACCAAATGCATTAAAACTGGCTAATAATGCAGATGTTATTGTTCATGAAGCGACGTTTAAACATGAAATGGCAGAGCAAGCGAATAGCCGTGGACACTCAACAACGGTACAAGCGGCACAATTAGCCAAAGACGCTAATGCCAAAAAGCTGATTATCACACATATTAGTAGTCGCTATTCCCCCGAAGACTGTGTTGGATTACTCAAAGAAAGTCAGCAGATCTTTAGTCATACTGAAATGGCTTCTGATTTTGAGGTATTTAAATTGTAATCGCATTTTCACTAAATAACAGTGGCGATATTATGCCGCCACCGTTATCAATCATATTCCACTCATCAACGTATATTTTAGTGAGTTATCTATACCGTAGTTCGCTTTATCTTCCCATCTAGCAAAATAAAATTAACTTTTCCATCCCAAAATTCAGCTAAGAAAATAGTTTCTGGTTTATCAATATGCTGATTTTTCATCTCTTCTTGAAGCCATGCTTCATCTTTTTCTATTTGCGCTAATTCTGATGTTCGAATAACACCGTCTTTCATAACAATAATCGAAGGCATTTTTGCACCATCACATACCACGGTGATTTGTCCATCAGGTTCAATTTGCGCGTAATTGACCTCTTGAAATGAGTGAATGCCTTGAGCATGAAGACGAGATGTTATATTTAAAATGTCTATTTTGTTCTTTTTCTCCATAATGTTTTCCATTATAAACTCGCCCTTTTTTATAATGGGAATAGGATCACCAATAGTTACTGCACGAAAAAAATTGAATCGCTTACTGATATAATTAAGCAAAGAGATAAAACAAACACCAATTAGGAAGACGATAATATATTGATAAAGAGGGATCGCATCAGTATAAATTACCCCTCCCATAATGCCACCGAGTACAAAATTACCAATAAAATCAATAGGAGTTAATTGAGAGAGTTGTGTTTTACCCGATAAATTCATATGGGCTAATATGATAGTAAAACCAATAATAAATTTGATAATAACCAAAAAGTAATATTCCATTTCCGTCTCACATTTCCAATAATCTCTACGCTTATTATTATAAAGCAGAAAATCTCATCCAGATAAAAATCTAAATTATTTTTGATGATATTTGACTAAGAAAAAACACTTAATATACTTAGATTTGTTGATTTTAAGACTCACACTATACTTATTACGATAGTTTATCCGTAAACTCTTACTATCAACTCAATAGCTTCTCGCCTTTTCTAGTTCTTACGCGGGATATCACTGAATTGTTTTTGAACACACATTTTGGAGAAAAAAATGAATAAAAAACTACTTACTTCATTGGTTCTAGCGGGTCTTGTTACAATTACAGCAGGTTGTGATGATTCATCTAAAAAAGTTGATGAAGGTATTGATAAGGCAAAAGAAACAGCGACTCAAGTAACTGAAACAGCACAAGAGAAAGCAGATGAATTAACACAACAAGCAAAAGACAAAGCGGCCGACTTGAAAGAAGATGCATCGGCAAAAGCAGATGAATTAACACAACAGGCTCAAGAGCTAAAAGATAAAGCTGAACAAAAAGCCGCTGAGTTAAAAACACAAGCTGATGAAAAAACAGATGCTCTAAAAGAGAGCATTTCACAGAAAACTGATGAGCTAAAAGATGCAAGTGTTGCAAAATCTGAAGAAATTAAACAAAGCCTAGAAGCCGAAAGCAATAAGTTATCTGAAAAAGCTGCAGAGCTAAAACAAGATGCGAGCAAAACAGCAGATAACCTGATGCAAGAAGCAGACAACAAGGTTGATCAGTTAAAAGATGATGCATCAAAAACCAGTAATGATGTAAAACAACAAGCTCAAGAGACTGAAAATAAAGCACTTGATAAAGCTGATCAATTAACGGATCAAGCCAAACAAAAAATTGATGATTTAAAAACTGAGAACAAATAATCTGATTTCAGTTTTTTTGATGAATCAAAAGCCAGTAAATTTTCACTGGCTTTTTTTGTACAAAAAAAAGACAAGGGTTGATCGATTAAGCAAAAAATGTAACCATGTTCTCCTTTTTTCAACAGGAGAAACCTATTAAAGAGCGAAATCATTTAATATATAAAGTTATTAATAAATTGATTTAATTGTATTTTTCTTCATATTGCGGAAAAAATAATTTATTTCCGTTCTTTTATAAAACATCTTTCCAGCTTGGTGTTTTATTCAAATTTTCTTATGAACTTTTCTTTTCTGATAACATAAATAATCAGAAAGTAGGTAGCGAAAAGTCTCTTTCTAGGAAAATAACAAAAAATAGGTTAGCTATGAGTCAACAAAATGATATAACCCCTCAAAAAGTTAGGATGAAAATTAATCCTCCCGTTTTTTATACATCAGCGTTGTTAATTTTATTGGTCGTTGGCTTCTCTGCATTATTTCCAGAGCTGGCTAATGATAAATTAGGTCATCTTCAGGAAAACCTCTTCACAAATGCGAGTTGGTTCTACATTCTAGCCGTAGCATTGGTTTTGCTGAGTGTGACTTATTTAGGTCTTTCCCGTTTTGGTCAAATAAAACTGGGACCCGACCATGCACGCCCTCATTTTAGCTATTTTGCCTGGTTTGCCATGCTCTTTTCTGCGGGAATGGGAATTGGGTTAATGTTCTTTGGCGTTGCTGAACCTGTCATGCATTATTTAATGCCCCCGACCGGTGATGCTCAAACCATAGAAGCAGCCAAAGAAGCTATGCGATTAACTTTTTTCCACTGGGGATTACATGCGTGGGCTATTTATGCCATTGTCGCTTTAATCTTGGCTTTTTTCTCTTATCGCCATGGTTTGCCATTAACATTACGTTCTGCACTTTATCCTATTATTGGTGATCGCATACATGGACCTATTGGTCATGCCGTCGATATTTTTGCTGTTATGGGAACAGTTTTTGGTGTCGCAACTTCTCTTGGTTTCGGTGTTCTGCAAGTTAACGCTGGTTTAAATCACCTTTTTGATGTACCCATTAATCCAACCGTGCAAGTTGTATTGATTGTTGTAATAACAGGACTTGCGACTATTTCAGTTGTTTCTGGATTAGAAAAAGGGATCCGCTTTTTATCTGAACTTAACTTAGGATTAGCGGTAATTCTTCTTTTATTAGTCATTATCCTCGGCCCAACCGTATTGATATTAAAATCATTTGTTGAGAATACGGGGGGATATCTATCCGAAATTGTGAGTAAAACCTTTAATCTTTACGCATACGAACCAAAATCGAGTGACTGGTTAGGGGGATGGACTCTGCTTTATTGGGGCTGGTGGCTTTCATGGTCTCCATTTGTAGGGATGTTTATTGCCCGCATTTCTCGTGGTCGTACTATCCGCGAATTTGTTGTCGGTGTTCTGTTTGTTCCTGCTGGCTTTACTTTACTTTGGATGACAGTGTTTGGTAACACTGCAATCCATTTAATCAAAGATAAAGGTGCCGAGGCACTCGCCAATATTGTGCAACAAGATGTTTCCTTAGCTTTATTTGAGTTCTTAAACTATTTTCCATTCTCAACCGTATTATCCTTTGTTGCGATGCTAATGGTCATTGTGTTTTTTGTCACATCTGCGGACTCTGGAGCTATGGTAGTGGACACCTTAGCATCAGGGGGAGATAGTGAAACACCTGTATGGCAACGTATTTTCTGGGCCGCCTTAATGGGTATTTCAGCCATCACTTTATTATTAGCGGGTGGATTAACCGCGCTACAAACAGTCACCATTGCGAGCGCACTTCCCTTCTCAATGGTATTGCTTGCTTCTATATATGGACTAATAAAGGCATTGCGAGTAGATGTATATAAACGTGATAGCCAACAGCTAACGACAATTGCACCACCAGCAAGCCGTAATCCGATCCCTTGGCAACGCCGTTTAAGAAATATTGCCTATTTCCCTAAGCGTTCTCATGTAAAACGTTTTATGGATGAAGTCATTCAGCCATCAATGGAAATGGTTTCTGCGGAACTAAGTAAGCAAGCGATACAATGCTATATTCATAATGAAGAAGAAGATCGTATTGGTTTTGAGGTCGATTTAGGTGATGACTTAAATTTCTTCTATGAAGTTCGTTTGCGTTTTTATACTCAACCGGCCTTTGCTTTAGCGGGATTAAGCGATGAAGAAAAAGACGAAGAACATAAATATTATCGCGCTGAAATTCACTTAAAAGAAGGCGGACAAGATTACGATGTAATGGGTTGGACGAAAGAACAAATCATTCACGATATTCTTGATCAGTATGAAAAACACATTCACTTCTTACATGTGTTAGGTAAGCAATAATTTTACCTGAGTGAAAACAACAAAAAGGAGATGCCATAGCATCTCCTTTTTTCTTATCAAATAACTTATTTCTCTGATTGTTCAACATCATCTGGATTAAGCGCAATCAGCTCTTTTAATAATCCAGCTAGTCGTTGTAGTTTTTCAGTGGAAAATTTTTGCTCAAGTAATTGATAGCCTTCTTCAATTTTAGGATGAATTTTATCGTATAAACTTTGCCCATTGGCAGACAGTGAAACGAAAAGTTTACGTTGGTCACTCACAGGTTTTAAACGACAAATTAGCTCGTCTCTTTCCATTCTAATAAGAATACCCGTTAGACTTGGTCGAAGAATACACGATTTTTGTGCTAATTCGTGGAAATCAATAGAGCGTTTATCCGCAAGTACGCGAATGATCCGCCACTGCTGTTCTGTCAGATTATGCTCTTTGAGAACAGGTCGAAAAAAACCCATCGCAGATTCCCGTGCTTGTAATAGCGCGATAGTTAATGATTCATGCATAATCAAGAAGCTCTTTATATGGTGTTATAGGTGAAATGACAAAATATCACTCAATAGAGATAGTGAAAAAGTACCGCTACTTATGGTTTATAAAATGACTATATTCTAAGAATAGACTAATTGTTACAATTATTCATATTAACAAATAAATAAAGTTGACTCAATTTTTGCAATTTTATTCCCTTTGTGCAATTTATCACCCATGCTTCTTTTCGTGTTTATTTCATATTCTGCAACATCTTGACCTATACGCAATTTTCATCAATTGGCAATTTGTGTTATCCCTCAGCCAATCCCCCAAAGTAGCCTGATTTGCCTATTATCCTACCTTTAAATTAGGAATAATGGCGCTTAGCGATAAGGTTGTCTCACTATTTTTTGAGATAAAGTTAACAGGTTGTAACAAAGAAAGATTGCTATCTTTGTTTATGCGCGGTAGCGTTACGGCTTTAAAACAACGCAACAAAGAAACCGGCAATAACATTACAACTTTGTTAGCGGAGTAGTTAGGTGATTCTTTAGTTATCTAACTAATAATTATTTTAAGTGAAGACGCCCACAGACGAGAAGTCTGGCAGTAGGAGTAAATAATGTCTGAGGAAAAACAGGCTAACCCACTTTTTCGGGATGCAATGGCAAGCTTAGGCGCTGCGGTCAATATTGTGGCAACAAATGGCGATGCGGGATGTTGTGGCTTAACGGCAACAGCAGTATGTTCCGTTACTGATAACCCACCTACCGTGATGGTTTGCATCAACAGTAAAAGTCAGATGAACTCAATTTTTCAAGAGAATGGAAAATTGAGTATCAATATATTGAATCATGAGCAAGAAGAAATGGCATGCCATTTCGCCGGCATGACAGGGCTCGCGATGGCAGATCGCTTTACCCAACCAGGATGGCAAAACGGACAATTACAACAACCCGTATTAACTAATGCGCTTGCCTGCCTTGAAGGTGATATTTATGATGTGCGCCAAGTCGGTACACATTTTGTTTATATGACCGAAATTAGGAATATTTCAGTACGTGAAGATGGTGATGGACTTATTTATTTCAAACGTCGTTTCCATTCTGTTAAAAATGAACAAGTACCAATCTCCGTTTAACTTTCACTTATTTTACCTCAAAATAAAAACGCACTTTTAATAAGGGCGTTTTTTATTGATTATAATCACAAAGTAAAATTAAATATTTATTTATATTAAGTGAATATTTATTTAATTAAATAACATTGGCTGACTTTTAGGTATTTATTAAATATTTATTAACATCTGTTTGTTATAAAAGAATAATTTTTAATTATAGTGAAAAAATTCTTTCTAGAATCAATCAGTCACATAATCAAGAATATTTCCCCTCCACTTTTTCCCTTTATCTTTATTTAATTTAATCAGATTAAAATATAAACAAACAATAATCTTACTGGTTATATTTCATACCAAACATCAATTAAATGACTTTATTTGAAAATAAACTAATGAATATTTTTTTCAATCTGGTATTAATCTTACCTACAGTGTGATCAACCTTTGAGAAGTCATTCTATCAATATATTAGTCTACTCGACTTGCTGATTACCTTCTTAAATTTGCAAACATCACTCTAAATGCGACAGATAATGTTACCGTTGTGTAACATTCCTCGTGAATGTGAGTAAATAACATCGTTGTTGAAAATAAATAATAATTAGGGGCATTACAGATATGGATAAACCCGCTCAAGTCGGTTTATTACAACAGCCTAAACCATTCTTTATGATTTTCTTTGTAGAATTATGGGAACGTTTTGGTTACTACGGCGTACAAGGTATTCTTGCCGTTTATTTTGTTAGTAAACTCGGTTTCTCTCAAGAACAGGCTTTCATTACTTTTGGTGCATTCTCTGCACTCGTTTATGGGCTTATTTCTATTGGTGGTTATGTTGGTGACCACTTATTAGGAACAAAACGAACAATTGTTTTAGGTGCTATTGTCTTGGCTATCGGTTATTTCATGACTGGTATGTCAATTATGTATCCTAATTTAATTTTCTATGCATTAGGAACTATCGCAGTTGGTAATGGTTTATTTAAAGCCAACCCTGCCAGCCTATTAGCAAAATGTTATCCACCTAAAGATCCACGTCTTGATGGCGCATTTACGCTATTTTATATGTCGATTAATATCGGCTCATTAATTTCTTTATCTATCGCCCCTGTACTTGCTGAACGCTACGGATATGCACTGACTTATAATATCTGTGGTATTGGCTTGATCATGGCGTTATTAGTCTATTTCTTCTGTCGTAAAATGGTTGCCAATATTGGTTCTGAACCTGACCATTTACCAATGAGCTTTAGCAAACTACTATTAGTTATTGCGGGTTCTGTTGCGATGGTATTTATTTGTGCATGGCTACTGCACAACGTGATGATTGCAAATATCGTTTTAGTCAGCCTGTCTATTATTGTTGTCTTCATTTATTTCCGTGAAGCTTTTAAACAAAAAGATAGAGTTGCACGTAATAAAATGTATGTTGCATTTGTTCTGATGTTAGAAGCTGTTGTTTTCTACATTCTGTATGCACAGATGCCAACTTCACTGAACTTCTTTGCTATTCATAACGTTCACCACACACTTTTAGGCTTTGATATTAACCCTGTAAGTTTCCAAGCACTAAATCCATTCTGGATCATTATTGCTAGCCCAATCCTTGCAATCGCTTATAGCCATTTTGGCGCGAAAGGTAAAGACTTATCAATGCCAGCGAAGTTTACCGCAGGTATGCTTCTGTGCTCGTTAGGATTCCTTACAGCGGCAGCATCAGGCATGTGGTTTGCCGATGCTCAAGGCTTGACTTCACCTTGGTTTATCGTTCTGGTTTATTTATTCCAGAGCTTAGGTGAATTGATGATCAGTGCGTTAGGTTTAGCAATGGTTGCAGCGTTCGTACCGCAATACATGATGGGCTTTATTTTAGGTATGTGGTTCTTAACGCAAGCTACGGCTTATTTGCTAGGCGGTTATGTAGCAACCTTCACCGCAGCACCAGAAGGTATTACTGATCCACTACAAACATTACCTATTTACACTGATGTGTTTGGTAAAATTGGTATTGTGACCTTAATTGTAGGTATCGTTATGTGGGCGACAGTACCTTTATTAAATCGTATGATGAAAGAAGAAAGCAAAGGCGCTAAAATCACTGGCTGATCTTCCAAATAATATATTGCTCGATTTAAGCGTCTATTTATTAATAGGCGCTTTTTTATATCTGCTTTATCTCAACGTTAGATTTTATTTCGTATTGGCTAGATATTGCTAATAGATATTGCTAATAGAGACTAACCTACATCCCCCCTTCGCGCCCAACCTTAATAATAAATATCATCATAACCAAACTCCCTAATCGCTTTTTATCAGGTATAAAAAAACCCGCCAAATAAGCGGGTTTAGTTTAATCATTAAGAGTAACTCAATTACAGAACGTCAACTGAATTCAGTTCTTTAAATGCTTGTTCTAAACGAACAACCATAGATTCTTGTGCTTGACGTAACCAGTTACGTGGATCGTAGTATTTCTTGTTAGGTTTATCAGCACCTTCTGGGTTACCTAATTGGCCTTGCAGATAGCCTTCGTTCTTTTTATAGAACTGTAAGATACCATCCCAAGTTGCCCACTGAGTATCGGTATCGATATTCATTTTGATAACACCATAGTCAACGGCTTCTTTGATTTCTTCTGCAGAAGAACCAGAACCGCCATGGAAAACAAAATCTAAACTATTATGTGGCAGATTAAATTTCTCTGATACGTAGTCTTGTGAGTTACGTAGAATTTTTGGCGTTAACTGAACGTTACCTGGTTTATAAACACCATGAACGTTACCGAAAGATGCCGCGATAGTGAAACGAGGGCTTACCGCACTCAGTTTTTCGTATGCGTAAGCAACATCTTCTGGTTGAGTATAAAGCGCAGAGCTGTCCATACCAGTGTTATCAACACCGTCTTCTTCACCACCAGTACAGCCTAATTCGATTTCTAAAGTCATATCGATTTTAGCCATACGCGCTAAATATTTAGCACAGATTTCGATGTTTTCTTCTAATGACTCTTCAGATAAGTCAATCATGTGAGAAGAGAACAGTGGTTTACCTGTTTTAGCATAGTGTTTTTCACCTGCATCTAACAGACCATCAATCCATGGTAATAATTTTTTCGCACAGTGGTCTGTATGCAGAATAACAGGAACACCGTAGTATTCGGCCATTTGATGCACATGATGAGCACCAGAAATTGCGCCTAAAATAGCAGCTTGCTGTGGTACATCAGATTTAAGACCTTTACCTGCGATAAATGTAGCACCACCGTTAGAGAACTGTACAATAACAGGAGAACGAACTTTCGCAGCAGCTTCTAACACAGCATTGATTGAGTCAGTACCTACACAGTTAACCGCAGGCAGAGCAAATTTATTTTCTTTTGCTACTGCAAATACTTTTTGTACATCATCACCAGTGATGACACCCGGTTTCACGAAATCAAAAACTTTAGACATGTAATAAGATCCTATATTTGGAACAGGTAGAAAATAACTTTCTACCTGTATGAGCTGACTTAATTACTGTTTAGCGCGTTCTTCTAACATTGCAACAGCAGGAAGTTTTTTGCCTTCAACGAATTCTAAGAAAGCACCACCACCGGTTGAAATGTAAGAGATTTTGTCTGCGATATCAAATAAATCAATAGCAGCCAGCGTATCACCACCACCTGCGATAGAGAACGCTTCGCTTTCTGCGATTGCATTAGCGATGATTTCTGTACCTTTACGGAAGTTAGGGAATTCAAACACACCTACTGGGCCATTCCACAGGATAGTTTTCGCATTTTTCAGGATTTCAGCTAAACGCTCCGCAGTCACATCACCGATATCCAGTACTTGTTCATCATCTTTGATGTCGTTTGCTGATTTTAAAACAGCTTCTGCTGTTTCAGAGAATTCAGTCGCAACGCGAACATCACTTGGTACTGGAATATCACATTTTTCCATCAGCTTTTTAGCATCATCAACAAGGTCTGCTTCATATAAAGAGCGACCTACTGGATGACCTTCTGCTGCGATAAAGGTATTTGCGATACCACCACCAACGATTAATTGGTCAGCAATTTTTGATAAAGAATCTAATACAGTCAGTTTAGTTGAAACTTTAGAACCACCAACAATCGCAACCATTGGGCGAGCTGGTTTATCTAATGCTTTACCTAATGCTTCAAGTTCTGCTGATAACAGTGGACCTGCACAAGCAACTTGTGCAAATTTAGCAACGCCATGAGTTGACGCTTGAGCTCGGTGAGCAGTACCGAATGCATCCATTACGAATACATCACATAATGCAGCATATTGTTTAGACAGAGTTTCGTCGTCTTTCTTTTCGCCTTTGTTAAAACGAACGTTTTCAAGAACAACTAATTCGCCTGCATTGACTTCAACACCATTTAAATAGTCTTTAGCAAGACTAACTGGTGCAGTTAATTTGTCTTTCAGATAGTCAACAACTGGTTTTAAAGAGAACTCTTCGTTGTACTCACCTTCGGTAGGACGACCTAAGTGAGAAGTTACCATCACTTTAGCGCCTTGTTTTAACGCGGCTTCAATTGTTGGTAAAGAAGCACGGATACGCGCATCTGAAGTCACTTTACCATCTTTAACTGGAACGTTCAGGTCAGCACGGATAAGAACTCGTTTACCCGCTAGGTCTAAATCGGTCATCTTAATTACAGACATGATGAATCCTCTCATTGATTCTCTAAAATTTAGTAATCTTCTGTTCAGTGCGTCGTATTATTACGCGACACCGTCATTAAAACATGATTATTTAAAACCAGTTGCAGCCATTGCTAACGTTGTATCAAGCATTCTGTTAGCAAAGCCCCATTCATTATCACACCAGACTAAAGTCTTGATCAGGTGTTGCCCACTGACTCTTGTTTGTGTGCCATCAACGATTGCACTATGAGGGTCGTGGTTAAAATCAGTTGAGACTAATGGCAATTCTGTGTAATCCACTATACCACGAAATGCGCCAGTTGCTGATTTTTGAATTAACCGATTGACATCTAACACATTTACAGCAGTTTTTACAGTGACACTTAAATCAATTGCCGTCACATTAATTGTAGGAACTCGTACAGAAATTGCCTCAAAATGATCCTTAAATTTCGGGAAAATTCGAGTAATTCCCGCAGCCAACTTCGTATCAACTGGAATAATAGATTGTCCAGCTGCACGAGTACGACGTAAATCTTTATGGTATGCATCAATCACGGGTTGATCGTTCATGGCTGCATGGATTGTTGTTACAGTTCCTGATTCTATATTAAATGCGTCATCCATCATTTTAATAATGGGAATAATGCAATTTGTTGTACAAGATGCGTTTGAAACAATTCGGTGCTCTTTTTTTAGTTCGTGTTGATTGACACCAAAAACGACTGTTGCATCTAAATCGGTTGTACCGGGATGAGAAAAAAGCACTTTCTTCGCACCTTGTGCAATATGCGCTTCGCCATCAGCACGGGAGCCATAAGCACCACTACAATCAAGTACAACATCGATACCAAGTTCACCCCAAGGTAAATCAGTGATATCAGCGTGGTGAAAAAGTCGAATAGTATCATCACCTACTTGCAATAAATCGTTATTAATTCGTACATCCCAAGCAAAACGTCCGTGACTAGAGTCATACTTGAGAAGATGCCCAATACCTTGCGCATCAGCCAATTCATTTATTGCAACAACCGTTATTTCAGCTCGTTTACCTGATTCATAAAGCGCTCTTAACACATTACGCCCTATACGGCCAAAACCGTTAATAGCGACTCTGATTGTCATGTGACTCCCTTGATAACTTGTGATTTGCAACCGCTTAGAATAATAGAGCAAGATACTAATCAACAACGATAAATCAAGTAAATCTAGAAATTGTGCAGTCACCGACATTTTAGGATTAACTGAAACGGTTCAGCTTACTGATAATCAGATTACGAGAAATGAGAGAAGATCGCAATAGTAAACAAAGATGGAAGGATAAAAAAAGAGCACATCTGAGAAATTCTTCCCAAAAATGTGCTCTTGTTAACACTTATTGATTATTTAAGTAAAGATTTTGCCTGTGTAACCACATTTTCAACAGTAAAACCAAACTCTTCAAATAGTTCGTTTGCAGGCGCAGATTCACCGAAGCTACGCATACCTACAATCGCACCATCTAAACCAACATACTTGAACCAGTAGTCAGCAATACCTGCTTCGATAGCAACACGAGCTTTCACTGATTCTGGTAATACTGCTTCACGGTAATCTGCATCTTGTTTATCAAATGCATCAGTTGCTGGCATAGAAACAACACGTACTTTACGGCCTTCAGCTGTCAGTTGTTCATAAGCGCTAACCGCTAATTCAACTTCAGAGCCTGTTGCGATAAAGATTAATTCTGGAGTACCTGCGCAATCTTTCAGGATGTAACCACCCTTCTCGATATTTGCCAGTTGCTCTGGAGTACGAGGTTGTTGTGCAAGATTTTGACGAGAGAATATCAGAGCTGTTGGGCCATCTTTACGATCTATTGCATATTTCCATGCAACAGCTGATTCAACTTGGTCACATGGACGCCATGTGCTCACGTTTGGTGTTACACGCAGGCTAGCCATTTGCTCAACAGGTTGGTGAGTTGGGCCATCTTCACCCAGACCGATAGAGTCATGAGTATAAACAAAGATACTACGGATCTTCATCAGTGCAGCCATACGTACAGCATTACGTGCATATTCCATAAACATCAGGAAGGTAGCGCCATAAGGAACAAAACCGCCGTGTAATGCAATACCGTTCATGATTGCAGACATACCGAATTCACGTACACCGTAATGGATGTAGTTACCCGCTTTGTCTTCATTCAGCGCTTTAGAACCAGACCACATAGTCAGGTTACTTGGTGCTAAGTCCGCAGAACCACCCATAAATTCTGGTAATACTTTACCGAATGCTTCTAATGCATTTTGAGATGCTTTACGGCTTGCAATGCTTGAAGGGTTTTGTTGCAGATTTTCAATAAATGCTTTGGAATCTTTTTCCCAGTTTGCTGGTAATTCACCAGAAATACGACGTTTAAATTCAGCCGCTAATTCAGGGAACTGTGCTGCGTATGCGGCAAATTTAGCATCCCATGCAGCTTCTTTTGCTTTACCCGCTTCTTTTGCATCCCACTCTTTATAGATTTCTTGTGGAATTTCGAATGCACCGTATTCCCAACCTAACGCTTTACGTGTTTCAGCAATTTCTGCATCACCTAATGGAGAACCGTGGGAATCAGCAGTACCTGCTTTATGAGGAGAACCAAAACCGATAGTGGTTTTACAAATCAACAGTGAAGGTTTGTCAGTGATTTGTTTTGCTGCTTCAACAGCGGCTTTAATGCTTGCTGCATCGTGACCATCAATGCCACTAATTACATGCCAGCCATAAGCGTCGAAACGTTCTGCTGTGTTATCAGTAAACCAACCATGCACTTGACCATCAATAGAGATACCATTGTCATCGTAAAATGCAATCAGTTTACCTAACTGTAATGTTCCCGCTAAAGAACATGCTTCATGAGAGATACCTTCCATCATACAACCATCACCCATAAAGGCGTAGGTGTAGTGGTCAACGATATCATGACCAGGACGGTTAAATTGAGCCGCTAATGTACGTTCTGCAATTGCAAAACCCACTGCGTTTGCAATACCTTGACCTAAAGGACCTGTTGTTGTTTCAACACCCGCGGTGTAACCATATTCTGGGTGACCTGGTGTTTTAGAATGCAATTGACGGAAATTTTTCAGATCATCTAAAGAAAGATCATAACCAGACAGGTGCAGTAAGCTGTAAATCAGCATTGAAGCATGACCATTAGATAAAACGAAACGGTCACGATCAGCCCAGTTAGGGTTAGTTGGATTATGATTTAAAAAATCACGCCATAATACTTCTGCAATATCAGCCATACCCATAGGGGCGCCAGGGTGTCCTGATTTAGCTTTTTGCACAGCATCCATACTTAAAAAACGGATCGCATTAGCAAGGGTTTTACGAGTGGTCATTTTCTACTCCAAGTCGGATAAAAAGCATCTAGATAGCTGATTCTCTCAATGCGGGCAAAAAACCGCAATATAAAAAATCCACAAAGGTGGCTATCGTAATTAGCATAAAGCAATAATTCTTTGATTTGCACAGCATTTTTTACGATTAAAGCGGAAAATAACATTACACCACCGCATTGTTGCGCAACAAAAAGCAAAAAAGACAATAATTTGCGCAATTGAGAAGCGTGCTATTAAACCTTAGCTTGATATGACTAATCAAGATAAAATTTTATTGCTGAATTATCCATCAAATCAAACAAATACTGTATTTGTTTTAATTATAACCTAATAACTAACTAAACTTGTTGCAAGGACGTAGAATTATAAGAGCTTAAAAAAGATAAAAAGCAGATAATTCACTGATTCAGTAATAAAAATCTTATTTACATCATATATAGCTAAAAGGAAAAATCAGCGTAACGTAAATGTTACTTTTTAATATTAATAAAAAAGGATAAAAACAAATTTAATTCTAGTTGTCACTCTAACTGAAAACTCTTTTTAAATAACTAGCAGTTAAATCACCACTAATTTCTTTTTATAAAAACCTATCGGAAAATGACCTTGGTAGTAAATCTGAATGATCCTTTCCCAGTTGTCACCATAATTGAAGTATTTTTCAGTAAGATACTGCCTAAATGCGTAACATATCGCATTTCTTGCTGCAATTTTAAAGTTATGTACATCGTATTGAAATTGACTATCTGGTACAGAAAACGCTTTTAGACTCTCTATCACGGCTTTACTGACAACTAATCGCATCTCGGCCAAATCTTTGGGGTATTCTTGTTTTATATAGAAAGGATCATCTTGCGTAGGAGAAGTTGGCAACCATTCAACATTTAAAGACGATTCAAAACAAGCTTGGATACTTTGAAAATAGATAATTTTCTTATCATCAATGCTTCCCTTTCCCATATTAGAAAAGAAAGGTGTAATGCTGACTTTTTGTTGGATTTCGTTAAAAAAGTTCATGGCTAATAGACTCAATTATTTCTACGTTAATTCTGTCTGATTTCAACATAACATAATGATTATGTTTTTTTAGATAGCATACTTAAACGTAAATAAAATTCCGTGTTCATAAATTAATCCTAAATATCCCTAAGACTATTATTTGATACCGCGCAGGCTGTCTTTCACCAATAGCAAATAAACCAAGCAACTGCATATTTTCTTTTTTTGATTTTTGAATATCACACATTACCGATAAACCATCATAGCTATAGCGCGTTCCTAGATTTAAAGTAAGTCCTTTAATCTTATTTATTACCTGCTGTGTTACCTCTTCATCTAAGCTGTCTAAGTCTCTTAATTGCGTTACGCTAACTGACATATCTTCATCATAATAAGGACATTGAATAAGGTGATTTAACTGATAAAAATCATCTTCAAAACCATCATAAACTAGCTCTTTTTTCTTTATATTTTTCATCTTATTCAGGTCTTAATTGATACCAAAATGAAGTTGTTTGAGATGAGGTTAGCTCAATAATTCTCTCTGGCGAAATATCTGTTAAAAACAGTGTGGCAACTGCGCGAAAAAAAACACAAAAATTCACTGCAATATGTTCGAAACTATCCATAGATGATTCACTCGTCATTGCAAAAACATTCCCTGTTTGAGTATTTAATAAGATGGTATAAGGATCTGACAATGCAATAACAATGATGTTTTCAGGTCGTTTATCACCAATCCACCATTGAGCAAACTCATTAGGACTATTTAGCATGAAAAGTCTTTCAAGATAATCTTCACCACAGCCAAAACTGATATTAAATAATGAGAAATTATCTAAATTATAGAGAGAAATAAAAGAAGTAAAATCATCAGGAAGGGAGAGTGTTAGCGTCTGTTCTAGCAAACCTAAACCAGTAAGAGGTGTTGTTCTTTTAAAAAGAATTAAATCATTAAAATCCTCACCTAAAGGAGAAAATTTATCTTCTAACTCTTTTGTGATTTGGTCGAGAGTTAATAACATAAGAACTGCCTCAAGAATAGTGTTAACTATTAAGATAAGATAGCGTATTAACTGAGGATTGGAATAATTAAAATTTGAAGTTTTTTAGGCTAATAAAGCAAAAAACCCCAGCATAAATGCTGGGGTTTGGAATGTTGGCGGAACGGACGGGACTCGAACCCGCGACCCCCTGCGTGACAGGCAGGTATTCTAACCAACTGAACTACCGCTCCGCGTATCCTTTCGGACGAGGTGAATATTACGAATCTCTTGCCTTGTCGTCAACTGTTTTTCTAACAAAAAGATGCATTTGGATAGTTTTTAATCTCAACTAAACAATTCTGCTTTTTTTATATTCAAACCGCCTCATCATTTGATGCAGGACGCCATAAACAATGCCCACCTTTCTTCTCAACTAAGTCTAATCGAGACTCATGCTCAGCAAGTTCTTCTGCGGTGGCTCTTATTACTCTTAAACCTGAAACTGGGCGCTCGATACGCTGAATATCATTTTGCTCTTGTTCGTTACTTGATTCACCATCCATTGAAAATGCTAGTGCTGTTTGTCCACCAGTCATCGCCAAGTAAACATCAGAAAGTATTTCAGCATCCAATAACGCGCCGTGAAGAGTACGTTTAGAATTATCTATAAAGTATCTATCACATAAGGCATCAAGGTTATTTCGTTTGCCGGGGAATAATGCCCTTGCCATTGCAAGGCTATCAGTAATTTGGCAGAACGTTTCAGTAGGCGGAATATCACGATTAAGCTTTCTAAACTCATAGTCCATAAAGCCGATATCGAACGATGCGTTATGAATGATCAGCTCTGCGCCACGAATATATTCTAAAAATTCGTCAGCAATATCGGCAAAAGAAGGACAATCCTCTAAAAACTCATCACTAATACCGTGAACTTCAAATGCTTCAGGATCAACTAATCTTTCAGGCTTAATATAAACATGGAAATTTCGCCCTGTTAATCGACGATTGATAACCTCTACGGCACCAATTTCAATGATATTATGACCTTCATAATGAACGCCCAGCTTATTCATACCGGTGGTTTCGGTATCAAGTACAATTTGTCGTGTGATTGGAGTGCTCATAATCCGTTTTTATGTCAGACTTAGGGTTAGTTTTTCGTATTAATCAAAAAGGATAAGTCGCCTTTATGCACAAGCAGGTAGAAATATTCACCGATGGTTCATGCTTAGGCAACCCAGGCCCCGGTGGTTATGGCGCTATTTTACGCTATCAACAACATGAAAAAACCCTAAGTGAAGGATTTTTTATGACCACCAATAACCGAATGGAACTTCTTGCCGCTATCGTAGCATTAGAAACATTAAAATTCCCTTGTAAAATTACACTGACAACAGATAGCCAATATGTCAGACAGGGTATTACACAGTGGATCCATAGCTGGAAAAAGCGTCAATGGCGTAAAGCAGACAAAAGCCCTGTACTTAATGTTGATTTATGGAAACGCTTAGATAGTGCTATTACTCGTCATGAAATTGAATGGCATTGGGTAAAAGGCCATGCAGGTCATGATGAAAATGAACGTTGTGATGAATTAGCAAAAACGGCGGCTCAATCACCTACACAAGAAGACACGGGCTATATTGAAAGCCAGAAAGATAAGACAGCCAACGAGTAATGTTTTATGGCTCTGAGTGATTGCGTGTAACCCCTAAAACTCGACCTTTTACACTCATGCGTGGCAATGCAAATTTCAACGCGGTGGGTGTTAAAGGGAGCGTTCTTTTGCGAGCGATAATTAAATTTAAACAGCCTCCGGTGTGATAGCTGCTACCATCACGTTTTATTGGTCTTGAAAATGGCATAATCTGAAAATTCTGTTGTGTCATCACTTCGTAATTTAGCACACTAAGCCAATCAATTTGCCGACGAAGTGAAAACATACGACTTGAATAAGGCTGTTTTTGTCGCAAAAGAGGCGTGCATTTACCCAGTCCTAATAAACTAATAGGGTTGAAGCTCGTTAATACTATCCAGCCATCATCAATTAAAACACGATCAGCTTCTCTTAATAGCCAATGGGGATCTGCACTATAATCAAGCACATGAGCCATAAGGCAAACATCAACCGATTTATTTTCAAAGGGTAGATAATCCAAAGACGCTATAACATCCGCATTTATTGCATTTGATGTCACATTGACTTGATGTGAAACGATACTTAATTTGGTATCCAGTTCGGCACTGAGTTGACCGAGTTTCAGCAAATGAAAGCCATACATTTTCGGCCACCAGTTTTGTAAACGCAATTCAATCGCCATGCGATAATATTCTCCCCAAGGAATATCACGCCAAGAGTCCGGCATTGTAATTGGTTTTACTGAACGCGCTGCTTTCATCGTTTAACCCTTTATATTTTATAAGTAAGGTAACTTATATGGAGCTTATCAGAATTCCTGCTTTATCCGATAACTACATTTGGCTATTAAGTAATGAAAATAGTGAATGTGTGATTGTTGATCCGTCACAGGCCAAACCTGTTATTGAAATGCTCTCACAACGTTCACTAACGCCTATCGCGATTTTATTAACCCATCATCATGATGATCATGTTGGTGGTGTTGCTGAACTTGCCAAAAAATATCCTAACATCGACATTTTTGGCCCACAAGAAACACAAAGTAAAGGGGCTGAAAATATTATTCATAATCAAGAGCGTATTATTGTTGGCTCTTTTACTTTTAATGTGATTGGTACGCCGGGCCATACATTGGGTCATGTTGCTTATTATTGCGAGCCCTATTTATTTTGTGGCGATACACTTTTTTCTGGTGGTTGTGGCCGTTTATTCGAAGGAACCGCACAACAAATGTTCAGTTCATTACAAAGATTGAGTGCTTTACCTGATGACACATTAATTTGTTGTGCTCATGAATACACCCTATCAAATATGACCTTTGCACATCATATCATGCCAGAAAATGCACTTATTACCGATTATTTAGCCCAAGTTAGTGAAATGCGTAAAAATTTGCAACCTACTGTGCCAATGACACTGAAAAACGAAAAGAATATTAATCTTTTTTTGAAATCTGACGATATTGATTTGCAAAGGATTTTAGGTATAACCACTAATACTTATGCTCCAATTAAGACATTTACAAAATTAAGAGAATTAAAAGACAACTTTTAATTCCTATTGGTTGTTTTATTTTGGCACACTAAGTATCATTTGGTTCAAAAAACACACAGGATGAATTTTTCTATTATGAAGACAAAAGCGATTTTGTTCTCCATATTGCTACTGGCGGGTTGCCAGCAATCTGAGAACATTAAACCTAATTTGTCTGCGAATGCACCAATATCAACGAAAGGGACTTCAACTTCTCACCAACCTCAATATGATGTAAAAACCAATTTATGGGGTTATGTAGTAAGTGAATTAAAAATGGACCTCCCCGAAAATGAAAGGATCTCGCAGCAAGAATTATATTTTTTAAATAATCCCAAACATATACAGAGCGTTGCTACTCGCGCTGAGCCTTATATGTATTCGATTATTGATGAAATTGAAAAACGTGAATTACCGATGGAACTTGCTCTTGTTCCTGTCGTTGAAAGTGCGTTTAATCCTCATGTTACCTCTTCTGCAAATGCAGCGGGTTTATGGCAATTTGTACCAATAACGGGTAATTACTATGGTTTGGCACAAAATCAATGGTATGACGGTCGTCGTGATGTTATGGCATCAACTAAAGCGGCTCTTGATTTACTAGAGCGTTTGTATGTGATGTTTGATAGTGATTGGGCACTTGCCCTTGCTGCTTATAACGCTGGTGAAGGCCGTGTTATGCAAGCAATAAAGGCAAATGAAAGTAAAAACCTACCAACAGACTATTGGTCGCTTTCTTTACCTAAAGAAACGATGAATTACGTGCCGAAAATTCTCGCTTTAAGTAAGGTTATTCGTGAAAACGAACAAGATATTACTTTCCCAAAAAGTAACTATCGCGATAAAGCATTAGCCTCATTTGATGTCGGTGAGCAAATCACGTTAAGTAAAGTCGCTGAATTAAGTCAGTTACCTATTAATACCGTGAAAGACTATAACCCCGGCTATAAACGTGGAATAACTGCACCTAATGGCCCTCATGTCATTATGTTGCCTCGCAATAAGCTTGACCAATTCCGTAACGCTTTTGAAGATGAAGCTATATTAGAAACTATTCGCTTGGCCGTCGCCAAAACGAATCAATCTATTAAGCAAGAAGGCGTTTATAAGGTTCGTTCAGGGGATTCCTTTTACGCTATTGCTCGTCGCTATAATATGAGTATCAAAGACTTACAGCGTATTAATGGGTTAAATGCAAAGAGCACATTGCTGGTTGGTCAGACATTAAAAATTCATAATGCAGGTAGTGTCAGTAGCACCACGACAACGAAACCAACAAAACCTTCACCAAGCTACTATAAAGTACGCCAAGGTGATTCTTATTACAGTATTGCCCGTCGCCACGGCATTAACCTTAAATTATTAATGAGTTGGAACTCAGATATTAAAATGTTAAAGCCCGGTACACAACTTACGCTTTATACAAAATAGTTAGCTCATTTTCTATTCTGATTAAAAGCCATCAATGTTATGACATCTTTAGTCTTAATCTTGATGGCTTTTTTACAAGTGATAAAAAAGCCATTTATCCAATTCATGCCACATACTGTGTTTGCTCTATTTCTTTTCTAATCTTATCTCAATGATATCAATTCAAATAATAGACAAACGATAGCAATAAAAAAGCGCCTGATATAACTATCAAGCGCTCTATTTAGGTTAATTTAGTGTATTAACTTTATAGCCAGAAGAACCAAGCAAACAGAGAGATAACTAAGATACACACTAAGTTCAGTACACCACCGACACGTACCATCTCTGTCTGTTTGATATAACCAGAACCAAAGACAATCGCATTTGGTGGGGTTGCAACAGGTAGCATGAACGCACAAGATGCACCGATACCGATAATCATAGTTAACGCCATTACTGGCATGCCTAATGCTTGTGCAACCGTTGCAAAGATTGGTACTAATAACGCCGCACTCGCTGTATTACTGGTAAATTCAGTTAATACGATGATGAAGGTTGTTACTGCAAGGATAATCACGAACCAGTGGCTATTACCAAAGGTATCTTTCATAAAGTCAGCCATAACTAAACTTGCACCAGATGATTGTAAAATTGCGCTTAGTGTTAAACCACCACCAAACAGCATTAATACTCCCCACTCTGTGTTCTCTTGGATTTGGCTCCAACTAGCGACCCCAGTCACCCCGATAACAATTGCAGCACTGACCGCAATAACGGTATCCAGATCTTTTACACCACCAAAAGCGCTGCTAATAAAAGAGCTGAAGATCCAGCAAAATACAGTAACCAAGAAGATGATCATGGTAATAACACGTTTGTTATTCCACTCTAACACTTCTAATTTCAGATCAAACTTATGTTTTAAGTTAGGACGTAGCATCAGATACATGACAATAAACATGATAGGTAATAATACCAGCATGATTGGGACACCATACTTCATCCACGTAATAAAATCTAAGTTCAGCTGAGCTGCTGCAATCGCATTTGGCGGGCTTCCCACTAACGTACCTAAGCCACCAATACTCGCACTATAAGCAACACCTAATAATACGAATACAAAGGTATTACGCTCTGAACGAATATCTAGGTTGGAGAGGATACCTAACACTAAAGGTAACATCATCGCGGCTGTTGCTGTGTTACTGATCCACATTGAGAGTAATGCAGTAACACCAAATAACAGCAATACAGCAATTGAAAGTTTACCTTTTGCAATCATCAGCAAGCGGTTAGCAATTAAGCGATCTAGCCCTTGAATATGAAGCGCTGTCGCTAATGCAAAGCCACCGAAGAATAAGAAAATGATAGGATTCGCAAATGATTTTAATGACTCATTGGTATTCATTAGCCCAAGCACAACGGCTAAAATAGGTATAAATAATGCTGTTATCGTAACGTGAATGGCTTCTGTCAGCCATAACACTCCCACAAACACCATTAATGCTAAACCTGCATTGGCCTTTGGATCATAAGGTAAAAATTCTAGCAGAAGTAGTAATAACACCACATCAATAGCCAGAATGATTAACCCTCGTTTGTTTATCGGGCTCGACTTCGCCGATGGGGCTAAATTGGACGCGTCCATGATAATACTCCACATTAGCTGATATGAATATTGGATTCACTAAGCTTAAATTGTTAACGAAATAGGTTATATGTGAAATATAAAAACATTTCGCACCATTGAAAATGTGCAAAACGTATAATTGGGATCTCATCCACGAGAATTAACCAATTTATTAATAAAAGAGTAATAATTGAACACTATTTTCTCTTACACATCACACTTTTTTCAATGATGTTAAGAATAAATATTCTGTTTTTTCTGAAAAAAAATTAAAAAAAGGGGAGAACTTAAGGCTCTCCCCTTTTCAATCAATAAGATTTTTTAATCAAAGGTGCAAGATTATGCTTGGCCTTTAACTTCTTTCAAACCGTTGAAAGGTGCTTTGTTACCTAATGCTTCTTCGATACGGATCAGTTGGTTATATTTAGCAACACGGTCAGAACGGCTCATAGAACCTGTTTTGATTTGGCCAGCTGCTGTACCAACTGCTAAGTCAGCGATAGTTGCATCTTCTGTTTCACCAGAACGGTGAGAGATAACAGCTGTGTAGCCTGCATCTTTCGCCATTTTGATTGCTGCTAAAGTTTCTGTCAGTGAACCGATTTGGTTAAATTTGATCAGAATTGAGTTAGCGATGCCTTTGTCGATACCTTCTTTCAGGATCTTAGTGTTAGTTACAAACAGGTCGTCACCAACCAGTTGGATTTTGTCACCAAGAACTTTAGTTTGGTATGCAAAACCATCCCAGTCAGATTCGTTTAAACCATCTTCGATAGAAACGATTGGGTATTGTTTAGTCAGTTCTTCTAAGTAATGAGTGAACTCTTGTGAAGTGAAGGTTTTGCCTTCGCCTTTCAGTTCGTAGTTACCAGTTTCGTTGTTGTAGAACTCAGAAGCTGCACAGTCCATAGCCAGAGTAACGTCTTTACCTAAAACGTAACCAGCTTTCTCAACGGCTTCTTTGATAGCAGCTAATGCAGCAGCGTTAGATTCTAAGTTTGGCGCATAACCACCTTCGTCACCAACAGCTGTGTTCATACCTTTTGCTTTCAGCACTTTTGCTAAGTGATGGAAGATTTCTGAACCCATACGCACTGCTTCTTTCAGAGTAGGTGCGCCAACTGGTTGGATCATAAATTCTTGGATATCAACGTTGTTATCTGCGTGCTCACCACCATTGATGATGTTCATCATTGGCAGAGGCATAGAATATTGACCGTGAGTACCGTTCAGATCAGAAATGTGCTCATACAAAGGCATACCTTTCGCAGCAGCTGCTGCTTTTGCGTTTGCTAAAGAAACCGCTAGGATTGCGTTTGCACCAAAGTTTGATTTGTTTTCAGTACCGTCTAAATCGATCATGATTTTATCGATGTTAGCTTGGTCTTTTGCATCCTGGCCAAGGATCGCTTTAGCGATTGGACCATTAACAGCTGAAACCGCTTTCAGAACACCTTTACCTAAGAAACGTGATTTATCACCATCACGTAATTCTAAAGCTTCGCGAGAACCTGTTGATGCACCTGATGGAGCAGCTGCCATACCAACAAAACCACCTTCTAAGTGAACTTCTGCTTCAACTGTTGGGTTGCCACGAGAATCAATAATTTCACGACCAAGTACTTTAACGATTTTGGACATTCGGTTTTCCTCTGTACAAGTTAAATTTCCGAGAAGAGATACCCTATCTCTTCTCATATATCCTATTTCAGCAGGCCTTTTTGGTTATCAAAGGCTGCTTTCACAAAGCCTGCAAATAACGGATGGCCGTCACGCGGCGTTGAGGTAAACTCTGGGTGGAACTGACAAGCAACAAACCAAGGATGGTTTGGATTTTCAATAATTTCCACCAGTTTGTTATCTACTGAACGACCTGCAATACGTAAACCCGCATCTTCGATACGTTTTAATAGCAGATTATTTACTTCATAACGGTGACGATGGCGCTCTGTAATGGTGTTTTTGCCATACAGTGTACGAACTAAGCTATCACCACTTAAATGGCAAGGCTGAGCACCAAGGCGCATCGTGCCACCTAAATCACTTTCATCTGAACGCACTTCAATGTTGCCATTTTCATCGCGCCATTCAGTAATTAATGCGATAACTGGATATTTGCAATCTGGTGCAAATTCAGTAGAGTTTGCGCCTTCCATACCAACAACATTACGTGCAAACTCAATCATAGCAACCTGCATACCTAAGCAAATGCCTAAGTAAGGGATTTTATTTTCACGCGCATATTGAGCAGCCATAATCTTGCCCTCAACACCACGTTCACCAAAACCACCAGGTACTAAGATTGCATCTAACCCTTTAAGCATTTCTACGCCACGGGTTTCAACGTCTTGTGAATCAATTAATTTGATATTTACAGTAACACGGCTTTTGAAACCACCATGTTTTAATGCTTCAATCACTGATTTATAGGCATCTGGTAATTCAACATATTTACCAACCATACCAATGGTTACTTCGCCTTCAGGATTAGCTTCTTCGTAAATAACTTGTTCCCACTCTGCAAGATTTGCAACTGGGCAATCTAAGCTGAATCGTTTACAGATATAATCATCTAATCCCTGTGATTTCAATAGTGCAGGGATTTTATAAATGGAATCGACGTCTTTTAATGAAATAACCGCTTTCTCTGGCACATTACAGAACAGTGCAATTTTGGCACGTTCGTTTGCAGGAATAACGCGGTCTGAACGGCAAATCAACGCATCTGGCTGAATACCGATCGACAGTAATTCTTTTACAGAATGCTGAGTTGGTTTGGTTTTCACTTCACCAGAAGCGGCTAAATAAGGCACTAATGTTAAATGTAGGTAGAATGTGTGCTCACGGCCCACTTCTGCTGCCATTTGGCGAATCGCTTCTAAGAATGGTAAAGATTCGATATCACCAACAGTCCCGCCGACTTCAACTAAAACGACATCATGGCCTTCACCGCCACGGATGATGCGTTCTTTGATTTCATTAGTGATATGAGGAATAACTTGAATTGTAGCCCCAAGATAGTCACCACGGCGCTCTTTACGTAATACTTCAGAGTATACGCGACCTGTCGTGAAGTTATTACGACGAGTCATTTTCGTGCGAATAAAGCGCTCATAGTGTCCTAAGTCGAGATCAGTCTCAGCACCATCGTCAGTGACGAAGACTTCCCCGTGCTGAATTGGGCTCATAGTACCTGGATCGACGTTGATATACGGATCCAACTTCATCATGGTGACATTGAGTCCACGGGCTTCGAGTATAGCCGCCAGAGAGGCTGCGGCAATGCCTTTACCCAGAGAGGATACGACCCCGCCGGTCACAAAAATATAATTCGTTTTCATGCTGAACCTGAAAGTTTAGGTGTATTAGGATGATGGATATAACTGGACGGGAACACAGTATACCCGAACCTTATTTTCGCTACAAATATTCTTAGTAGTATAAAGTTCTTTTTCATCACGCCACTTATCCGTTTAAACACGAAAAAACAGTAAAAATTCAATAAACTAAACCCGTGAAAATATTTCTCAAGCATTTTAGCTTAATCCTTTCAGCTAAGATACCACTTTTAGAAAAGAGATGCTTTATTTTTTTCACGATATTAAGTGTAGCAGGTTTATAGCGAGATCTTTTGCTTATGATCATGCTTTTAATTTTTTTGAGGTTAATCACATTTTTAATGCAATTAAATGTAACTGCAATATTTAAAATCATCTAAAAACAAAAAAACGAAATTACCTTTTATAATTTCGATTTTTAACAAGTTTTATAAAAACAGCTGAAAAAACGAGATGTTACAAGCTATTTTTATCGCATTTTATGTCACACTGGCGTTAATTTGCGTGTCACAATTCACTCAATCTGTTGTTTCTTTGCTTTCTGCCAACAGATCTCCATCTCTTCCAATGAAGC
This sequence comes from Proteus terrae subsp. cibarius, assembly GCF_011045835.1. Classification (NCBI taxonomy): domain Bacteria; kingdom Pseudomonadati; phylum Pseudomonadota; class Gammaproteobacteria; order Enterobacterales; family Morganellaceae; genus Proteus; species Proteus terrae. Next base: position 840,035 of record NZ_CP047349.1, on the reverse strand, counting down.
ATTTTCTATGTCTATGCCATCTTCCGAGAGCGTTTTTTCAACAAAGCGAAAGCGTTGTTCAAATTTACGACATGCTCGATTTAATGCTTGTTCTGGTTTTTGTTTTAAATGCCGAGATAAATTTACAACTGAAAATAGTAAATCACCCAATTCATCTTCAATTTTAGACGCATCTTGAGGTGTTTTTTTCACTTCAGCCATCACTTCATTAATTTCCTCAAACACTTTACCTAAAACAGGTTCAAGTTCATTCCAATCAAATCCGACAGAAGCACATCGTTTCTGAATTTTTTCTGCTTTCATCAAAGCGGGTAATGTAGCGGGAATATCATCTAATAATGAAAATTGTGCTTTTGCTTCACGCTCTTGTGCTTTCAGCTTTTCCCAGCGATGTTTTTCCGTTGATAAATTGTTTTCGCTTTCAGAGGCAAAGATATGAGGATGACGACGTTCTAGCTTATTACTAATCGCTTCACAAACATCATTAAAATCAAATAATTTTTGCTCTTGCGCCATTCGTGAATAAAAAACAACTTGATAAAGCAAATCGCCTAACTCTTCTTTTAAATCAGCAAAATCTTTACGAGTAATAGCATCTAACACCTCATACGTTTCTTCTAATGTATAAGGCGCGATAGTGTCAAAAGTCTGCACTTTATCCCATTCGCATCCAGTATCTGGATCACGTAACTGCGCCATAATTTCTAATAAACGAAAGATTTCACGATTTTCTGACATCATATTGCCTTTTAAATAAGAGTGAGCTTTATCCTGTTTAATACATTTTTAGATAAAAAAATGCCGAGAACAGTTGTCTCGGCATCTTATCATTTTAATGTTTTAGTGAGAAAAGCGTTTCGCCTCTATCACATCAGGCAACTGATTAAGTTTTGCCAAAATACGACCTAATACTTGGAGATTATAAATCTCAATATTCATATCGATTGTCGCAATTTGTTGCTTCACATCACTACGGCTACTGACACCTAGCACATTGACTTTTTCATTCGCTAAAATAGTGGTGATATCACGCAATAATCCACTACGATCATTAGCAACAACACGAACAACTAATGAATAACCACTAGAGTAATTCTCTCCCCATACCGCATCAACGATACGTTCTGGTGCATGAGAAAGCAGTTCAGCAAGTTGCTCACAGTCAGCGCGGTGAATCGAAATACCACGACCTTTAGTGATAAAGCCGACAATATTGTCACCCGGAATAGGTTGGCAACAACGTGCGATATGATGCATTAAGTTACCCACACCTTCGACAACAATGCTTCCACCTGATCCTGTGGCTCTAGGTGCTGGCGTTTTGTTTTCAAGTGTCCGCAGAGCTTCTTTATCTTCATCTTCCGCAGTGGCTTTATTTAATTTACTTTGAATAAAGTTCACTAACTGGTTAATTCTGATATCACCGACACCAATACCAGCTAATACTTCATCAACACTATGCACGTTATAACGCGCAATCAGCAGTTTTTCTGCTTCTTTCATGTTGATATCCATATGCGCCAATTCGTTATCTAAAATCTGGCGTCCAGCAAGAATATTTTTATCGCGATCTTGCTTACGGAACCAATTATGAATTTTCGCACGCCCACGACTTGTGGTGACATAACCTAAGTTAGGATTTAACCAATCACGACTTGGATTAGGATGTTTTTGCGTGATAATTTCAATTTGGTCACCCATCTGTAATTGATAGCTAAACGGCACAATACGCCCGCCAATTTTCGCTCCAATACAGCGATGTCCCACATCACTATGAATATGATAAGCAAAATCAAGTGGTGTTGATCCCGCTGGTAAATCAACTACATCACCTTTTGGTGTAAAGACGTAAACTCTATCATCAAAGACTTGGCTCCGGACTTCATCCAACATTTCGCCAGAATCCGCCATCTCTTCTTGCCATGCAATCAGTTTACGTAACCATGCAATGCGGTTTTCATAACTGCCTGTACCGCCTTTCGTTGCAGCGCCAGTTGCACCTTCTTTATATTTCCAGTGCGCAGCCACACCCAATTCAGCATCTTCATGCATTTGGCGAGTACGAATTTGGATCTCAACCGTTTTGCCTTCAGGCCCTAACACAACCGTATGAATAGATTGATAGCCATTCGGTTTTGGATTTGCAACATAATCATCGAATTCATCAGGCAAATGACGGAAATGCGTATGTACAATCCCTAATGCTGCATAGCAGTCTTGAAGACGTTCAACAACAATACGTACCGCTCTCACATCAAATAACTCATCGAATGCGAGGTTCTTTTTCTTCATTTTGCGCCAAATACTATAGATGTGTTTGGGACGTCCATAGATATCTACATCGACATTTTCTTCTTTCATATAACCACGTACTGTACTGACAAAATTATCAATGTACTGTTCGCGATCGATACGGCGCTCATGAAGCAAGCTTGCTATTTTTTTATATTCATCAGGATGAAGATAGCGGAAACAAAAATCTTCTAACTCCCATTTTAATTGACCAATACCCAATCGGTTGGCTAATGGTGCATAAATATTAAAACACTCTTTAGCAGCCAGTACGCGCTCATCTTCTGTGGCATCTTTCACTTCACGTAAATGGGCAATACGTTCTGAAAGTTTAATGACCACACAACGGAAATCTTCCACCATAGATAACAGCATGCGACGCACGTTATCTACCTGAACTGAACTTGTTTCATTAGTGTGTGTCGCTTTTAATTGGCGTATGGCATCCATCTCCATAACACCACGCACTAAGCTCCAAATGGCATCACCAAAGTGTTCAGTAACAATTTCCTGATCAATAAGATTTTCTTCAGCAAGAGGGAAAAGAAGCGCTGCCCTCATGCTGTCTTTATCCATGCTTAGTGTCGAAAGAAGCTCAACCATTTCAACACCACGCCACAATAACAGTTCGGCATCTTCACGCCCTTGAACAGTACGATGGCAGTATTCCCAGGTTTGCATGATTTCACTACCCGCATTGACATGGGTTAAGTTCAAGCTATTGACCCATTTATCAACAGCAAACTCTCCTGCAGGTGTTAAGTGAGCACTTCTTACTGCAACCATATTCTCTCCCTACACGGTATAAATCTTATTTGCGACTTATTTACTGGCTAACTGTTTATTTTCAAATAAATTTACTTTCGACTAAACAGTGCCATTGATTCCAGATGACCCGTTTGTGGAAACATATCCAACATTTTTAAACCGGCTAGCTGATATCCAGAATCTAATAATATCTTACTATCTCTGGCTAACGTGGTCGGATTACAGGAGACATACACAATTTTTTCTGCGGATAACTTCACAATATGTGACATTACCTCCAAAGCGCCTGCTCTTGCGGGATCTAACAACACTTTGTTAAAACCTTCTTTCGACCACGACATCGCAGAGAAATCAGCTGATAAATCTGCATGCCAAAAATGCGCATTACCTAGTTGGTTTAGTTCTGCATTCTTTTTCGCCATTTCAACCAGCGCAGGTACACCTTCGATGCCCACCACTTCACTGACACGTTTTGCGATAGGTAAAGTAAAGTTTCCCATACCACAAAACAGATCTAACACGCGATCTTCTGGCGATAAATCAAGCCATTCAATAGCTTGTGCAACCATCTTAGGATTTATTTCATCGTTTACTTGAATAAAATCAGTAGGTGCAAAACGTAAATTTAGACCTTCTATTTGATAGAAGGGTTCCTTCTCAATTGAAGTTAATCGTGCTATCTCGCTATTATCACCTGCAAGATACATCGTAACTTGATGAGTTTGAGAGAAATCACGCAAACTCTGTTTATCACTCTCAGGTAATGGTGATAGATGACGTAAAATCACCAACGGCCCATTATCAGCGAGCACCATTTCAACATGCCCTAAATCACGTACTGATGTTAATTGTTTAAGACATTCCCAAAGAGGAGACAATAAATCATTTAACTGTGATTTTAATACTGGGCATTTTTTTATCATGACCAAATCATTAGAGCGCTCTTGGCGAAAGCCCATCACCAACCCTTTTTCAGGTTGATAACGCAATCCCAATCTTGCTCTACGACGATAACCATATTCAGCGCCGGAAATAACAGGTTCCGCCGAAATCACCACACCCGTTTCACGTTTAATAAGATGTGATAACACACCCGCTTTTGTTGTACGTTGTAACGCAATCGGCACATGTTGCTGCTGACAACCACCACAACGCTCATAATATTCACAATGAGGCGTTATACGCTGCTCACTAGTAGTTAAACGCTTAATAACCTCGCCTTTAGCAAACTGGCGCTTTTCTTCTGTTAAACGAATACGAGCAGTTTCTTGTGGGAGTAATCCTTTTACAAAAATCGTTTTGCCCTCAGCATGAGCAATACCTTGACCATTTGCATCCAATGCACTGGCGGTCACTTCCAGAGTTGTCGCCTGTTTTTTCACAGGGCGTTTTTTAGGAGAATAAAACTGCACCATAGTATTAAATTAAGTATCAATGACGGATTAACAGTGAAATGGCATCGTTTTAGAATACGCTGTATGTTTTTCAGCGTTACATGAATGACTATGCATTTCAGAAGAAAACATGGGAAGAGTATAACATCGAACAAGTTATTTACTTAACTGATATAAGCAATATTTTTGTTAAATTGAGAAAACTTTTAATGATAACAACCTAAGGCACTCGCTTTATGAATTTTATATTGTTCTATAACTAACAAATATTATATATAACTTTTATATTGAATATATTTACAATTAATAACATCTATTTTCTGTTATTTTAATAAACATTTATTATCACTAAGAAAAGTCTAAAAATTATCACCAATCAATTAGATAGCATTTCTCTTAATGATTACAAATTAATCACAAACCATTAATTTTCTATATTCTTCATAAGCATAATGATCAGTCATTCCACTGATATAATCTTGAATTAATCTGGTACGATAATAAAACTCTAAAATTTTTCCTTTTTCAGTATTTATATCATTTAGCTTTTCTAACATTTCGTTATAAGCCAGTTTATGTTTAACAGAAAGCTTATGATATAAACGCGTCTCAATTACATATTTAGGATGTTCGTTATATTTATGCAATCTTAAAAAATCTTCAGTTGATAATAAAAGCAAGGGCTTATAAATATCAAGTAATCCACTGATCACGCGATATCCTTTCATTTCAAGCTCTTCAACTTCAGGATGGCTAAACACCCATTTTTTAGCGACACTTTTTAATGTTGTTAATAAACGATGCTCTGCACTATCTCCCTCCAATAAGGCGTGATTAAAACTCCCGTCATAAACTTGAGGGAGATTTTTTATAAAACGGTACGCCGTATAAGGGACTAATTTTCCTGTAATATAAACTCGTAAATACATAAAAAACTGATCTTGCATGCTACGTTTAGCTTCATTTTGATCGACTTTTTTATAGGCACGATTTACTGTAATATCGAATAAATCACCTTCGGTCACATCACCATTTTCACGCCATGCATCTCGTAAAAGTTGAACAAGACGGTTGATATCAAAAATCCCCTTTTCTACCGCATCATCTAAATCCGCAATGCAATACGAGATATCGTCGGCAGCTTCCATAATATATGTGAGAGGAAAGCGACAAAATTCGCCCATATCTAATTTTTCTTGTACTTCTTTTACGAATGCTAATTCAGACCAGTAATACCCCGGTTTCTTCATTAAATAGCTATATTCTTTGGGGATTTCACCTTGCCAATAAGCAGGACGAGTATATTTTAATACACAACCTATTTGAGCATAGGTTAAATTCAATTTAAGAAGATGATGCGCCATTCGAATAGCTTGAGCATTGCCTTCAAATTGGCATAAATCTTGGCGTAAAGTTTGTCGCAATTCATTTAATTGCACTTTAGCTGAATACTGCATAGGGATAAACGGGCAATTATCGAATTCGGCTGTCGCCTCTGGTGATAATACTTTTTGAAACCAATGCTTAATCGCGGCCTCACCAAAATGACCAAAAGGTGGATTACCAATATCGTGCATTAAGCACGCCATCTCAATTAAACTTTCAAGACTATCGATGCGATCAATTAAGCCATACACTTCAAGCTTATTTTGTTTTTTTAATTCGCCGATAATTTGTTTAGCGATATAACGACCAATTTGCTGAACTTCAAGAGAATGAGTAAGACGGCTACGTACTGCGGAATTTTGCTCTAAAGGAAAGACTTGCGTTTTTTGTTGTAAACGCCGAATAGCGGCTGAGTTAATAATACGGCCACGATCACTTTCAAATTGACGAGAAACCTGCATTTCATCGTTAATATCGATATCACTGCTGTTATATTTGCGTTGATAATTTAACTTCAGCTTAAAATCGATCATTTCTGTCCTCTTTCTGGTTTCGATGAAACGAATTCTCTATTCTTTGTGTTATATCGTGTTTTTCCGATAGATGTTAAACTCTATTTAAATTTCTATTTATTATTAACCTACAAGTGAGTATGACACAATGAGAGTTGGCGTAATAGGTGCAATGGAGCAAGAAGTCACACTTCTACGTGAGAAAATTGAAGATTGCCAAATCTTATCTCGTGGCGGTTGTGAAATCTATACAGGCACAATCAACGGTGTTGATATTGCATTATTAAAATCAGGTATTGGTAAAGTTGCGGCTTCGATTGGCACAACCTTATTGCTTGAGCATTTTCGCCCTGATGTTGTTATCAATACTGGTTCTGCGGGTGGCTTAGACTCAAGATTAAATGTCGGTGATATCGTTGTTTCAACAGAAGTTCGCTATCACGATGCAGATGTTACTGCGTTTGGTTATGAACCTGGTCAAATGGCACAATGCCCTCCTGCTTTTATTGCAGATCCTAAACTTGTTAGCATCGCAGAAGAGTGTATTGAATCGCTAAAATTAAATGCTGTTCGTGGTTTAATTTGTAGCGGTGATGCCTTTATTAATGGTTCAGAGCCTTTAGCGCGCATTCGTCGTACATTCCCAGATGTTGCTGCCGTAGAAATGGAATCCACCGCGATTGGTCATGTTTGTCATCAATTCAACACACCATTTGTTGTAGTTCGCGCTATTTCTGATGTGGCTGATAAAGAATCACATTTAAGCTTTGATGAATTTTTATCTGTAGCAGCAGAACAATCAAGCTTAATGGTGACAGCGATGTTGGATAAATTAAAAGACTAATTAAGTCGAGATAATCCTAATATCGCTTTATCAATACCCCCACCTTTATTTTTTACTTATTCTAAGATAAAAGTTAGGTGGGTATTTTTTATTATTGGAATAGCAATGCGTTTATTTATCAATTTTGGATTATTACTCTGTTCATTATTTTGGCTAAACTTTGCCATTGCTATCACGCCTGCTGATCGTGTTATTACGCTATCGCCATCAGCCACCGAAATGGCTTATGCCGCAGGGATGAGTGATAATATTGTCGGAGTTAGTGCTTACTCTGATTATCCAGAGAGAGCCAAAAGTATTGAACAAGTTGCCAATTGGCAGGGTATTAATATCGAACGCATTCTATTATTAAAGCCAGATTTAGTGATTGCATGGCAAGGCGGTAATCCACAACGTTCGTTAGATCAGTTAAAAGCTTTGGGTATCCCTATCATCTATTCTGATCCACAAAGTATTGAAGAAATTGCAGACGATCTCGTTACTCTTTCCAATTATAGCCATCATCCTGATATTGCATTAAAAAATGCCCAACAATTACGCCAGCAATATCAAGTATTGCAGCAACAATACTCATCAACTATATCTAATCATCCCAAGAAAAAGGTGTTTATCCAATTTGGGATGCAGCCGTTATTTACCACATCAAATAACACATTACAAAGCTATATTATTGAACTTTGTGGCGGTGAAAATATCTTTGCTAATAGCTCTGTGGCATGGCCTCAAGTAAGTCGTGAGCAAGTACTTACAAAACAACCTGATTTAATTATATTCAGTGGTAAAGCAGATCAAATACCTACAGTACAAGCATTTTGGCAACCTCAGCTCACTGTACCCGTTATTGCTATTGATGAAGACAGTTTTAGTCGACCTGCACCGCGTATTATTAACGCAGCACAGCAAGTTTGTAAGGCAATAGCAACGAACCATTAGCAAAATAATTATTCTATCGCTACTAATACACAACCCTTTAAACAATCAAAAATAAAGAAGAGAAGAAAAAAAGAGAAGAGTAACCACAGACAAAAGTCGTGAGCAAGCAGTGCAACAAGACAGACAGCGCACAGTAAGCGGAGCATATATTAGTATGTGAGCATTACGAGCACTGCTCTAACGCCGTGGCACTACTGCACAGCCACGACGCCAAAGAAGGATCAAATACTAAAGGAGGAACCGCAACCACACGTACTCTTAGCATTAGGATTCGTCACAATAAAACGCGACCCTTCCAATCCCTCGGTATAATCCACACAGCCACCCACTAAATACTGTAAACTCATCGGATCAACCACTAAGGCAACGCCTTGTTTTTCTATGGTCATATCACCTTCATTCATTGCATCATCAAAGGTAAAACCATACTGGAATCCGCTACAACCGCCACCCGTGATATAAACACGTAAACGCAGATTTGGATTTTCTTCATCCGCAATCAAATCTTTTACTTTATTTGCAGCCGCGTCAGTAAATTGTAACGGCAGAGCCATATCATCACTCATTGTTCACTCCAGACTGGGTATTCCAGCAAAAAAACAGCCAGCAAAAATTTATATTTCTTGCTGATATAATGTGATGATTATCTAATACCTGCTCATAACCTTCAAGTTTGTTGTGGACAAAATACACTTTTTGCTACCTATCACTTTTTACGATAAACCACGTACCCACAATAACAGTGATAAATCAAAATGTTGTTGTCGTATATTTGGCTTCATCTGCGCGGTGCTTTAGAATACGCCTTAATCTTACGCTCACCCATCATTAGGAGTCTGACATGAGCAAGTCTGAAACGCTTTATAATCTCGCACAACAAGTGATCCCCGGCGGTGTCAACTCACCTGTTAGAGCATTTAACGGTGTAGGTGGAACCCCTCTTTTTATTGAACGTGCTAATGGTGCGTATATTTATGATGTTGATGGACGAGCTTACCTTGACTATGTCGGCTCATGGGGACCGATGGTTTTAGGCCACAACCACCCTTCTATTCGCCATGCAGTTACTGACGCTGTACAAAAAGGTCTAAGCTTTGGTGCACCAACAGCAGCTGAAGTTGAAATGGCAAACCTAGTTACTGAACTTGTACCTTCCATGGATATGGTTCGCATGGTGAACTCAGGAACAGAAGCGACAATGAGCGCTATTCGCCTTGCTCGAGGTTACACTGGTCGTGACAAAATCATTAAGTTTGAAGGTTGCTACCACGGTCATGCTGATTGTCTATTAGTAAAAGCGGGCTCTGGCGCATTAACGATGGGGCAGCCAAATTCACCGGGTGTACCGGCTGATTTTGTAAAACACACCTTAACCTGTACTTACAATGATTTGAATTCTGTACGCCAAGCATTTGAAAACTACCCTGAAGAAGTCGCTTGTATCATTGTTGAACCTGTTGCAGGCAATATGAACTGTGTACCACCAAAAGCAGACTTCTTACCGGGCTTGCGTGCATTATGTGATGAGTTTGGTGCATTGCTGATTATAGATGAAGTTATGACAGGCTTTCGCGTCGCATTAGGTGGCGCACAAGCTTACTACGATGTTGATCCTGACTTAACATGCTTAGGTAAAATCATTGGTGGCGGTATGCCAGTGGGTGCATTTGGTGGACATATGGAAGTGATGTCTAAACTCGCACCAATTGGGCCTGTTTACCAAGCGGGGACGTTATCAGGTAACCCCATTGCAATGGCAGCAGGTCTCGCGTGTTTACACGAAGTATCACAACCGGGTGTTCATCAAACATTAAATGAGCTAACAACAATGCTAGCTGATGGTTTACTTGAAAAAGCACAACAAGCGGGCATCCCGATGGTTATCAACCATGTTGGCGGTATGTTTGGTCTATTCTTTACGGATGCAAAAGAAGTGACTTGCTATCAAGATGTGATGAACTGCGATGTCGAGCGCTTTAAGCAATTTTTCCACTTAATGTTAGAAAAACGCATCTACCTTGCGCCTTCAGCATTTGAAGCTGGCTTTATGTCGATTGCTCATACCAAAGAAGATATTCAACGCACTATTGATGCAGCGGAATATGCTTTTGCTCAGATGAAGGGCTAAGATCCGATTAGTTTTTTGATAAAATAAGATGTAAATAAACAAAAAACGGCACTTATGTGCCGTTTTTATTTTAGCTAATCTACGTGATTACCTACTCAGAAAATAGATCTTGTAACCATTTTGGTGCGCCACTTTCATCAGTATCTTGCTGAATAGGTGTACACAATCCATCTGGATTTGCTGTCCATACAGGTAGAATACGAACACCTCCACCATAACAAGCAAAGTTACCTTGAGCATCAACAGACATTTCAGCGATATCTTCTGGTACTGGTGGATTTAATTTCAGCGGTGCTTGATTTTCTAAATAGTTACGATACAGCAACAGCGCCCCTGTTGAACCCGTTAAGTTCGTTGGACCATTATTATCGCGTCCCATCCATGAAATCGTCACCTCCTTGCCATCTATTCCGGCAAACCAACTATCACGAAGATCGTTAGTGGTACCGGTTTTGCCTGCAAGGTTATAATTGCCAAATTTTGGTTTTAATACACGCCATGCTGTTCCCGAGTTCACCACTTGTTGCATACCAAATAACGTCATATAAGCCGCTTGAGGTGAGACAGTCGTTTCAGCTTGAGGATAACTTTGGTAAAGCACTGTGCCATCTTGGGCAATAACAGAACGTAATGATGATAATTTTGCACGATTACCTAAACTACCAATTGTTTGGAAGGTTTGAGCCACTTCCATCGGTGTTAAGTTTAATGCACCTAATAACATCGCTGGTACTTTTTCCAGATTTTCCGCTGGTGCGCCTAAGTTGATCCATGTTTTGATAACTTGGTCTAATCCCACTTCTAAACCAAGATTTACTGTAGGTATATTACGTGATGTTGCTAATGCATCCACCAGCATTAATTTACCTTTATAACCACGATCGTAGTTACGAGGTTGCCAAGGTTTCCCCCCCGGAATAGGTACAGAAATCGGTTCATCAGCAAGCCATGTATTTAAACGAAAACGCTCTGGTTCACTTAATGCGGTTAAATAGGTCGCGGGTTTTGCTAAAGAGCCAATAGAGCGACGAGCCGATAATGCGCGGTTAAAGCCCGCATATTGTGGTTGAGATCCCCCCACTAAGGCTCTCACTTCACCACTTAAGCGATCCACAACAACCATCGCCCCTTCAAGATCGTCTATTTTACGAACTTTACGGATATCTGCGACACCCACTTCAACTGCTTTTTCAGCTGCATCTTGTGAGACAGGATCTAATGTGGTGAAAATTTTCGTACCCGATAAATCTTTCACTTTATCGCCCAAGGTTGTTTGTAACTCTTGGCGAACCAGTTGCATAAACGCAGGTTGAGGCGTTAACGCTTCGCTACGTGGCTTCACACCTAAAGGACGCGCACTAAGTACATTGTAAAGCTCTTGGTCGATTATCTCTTGGGTTTGTAGTAGTTTTAATACCACATTACGACGTTCTAACGCTGCTTTAGGGTTACGCCAAGGATTATAAGCTGAAGCACCTTTAACCATCCCCACTAAAAGTGCTTGCTGATCAAGACTTAACTCATCAACAGGACGACCAAAATAGTAAAGGCTAGCTAAAGGGAAGCCTCGAATTTGTTCATCGCCACTTTGCCCTAAAAAAACCTCATTAAGATACAACTCTAGGATGCGATCTTTGCTATAACTCGCATCCATAATAATTGCCATATAGGCTTCATTTAGCTTTCTTTTTAACGTTCTTTCGTTAGTCAAAAATAGGTTTTTCACTAACTGTTGCGTTAAAGTACTCCCACCTTGAACTGCTCTGCCCGCAGTAAAGTTTGCTAATACAGCACGACCAATAGAATAAAAACTGATACCGTCGTGCTCATAGAAGCGGCGATCTTCTGTTGCAATTAATGTATCCACTAATAATTGTGGGAATTTATCTCTTGCTAAGAATAAGCGTTGTTCACCATTTGCAGATTGCATCATGGTAATTAATTTAGGATCAAGACGGAAAAAGCCAAACTGCCGCTGATTATCCATGTTAGTAATACTAACCAAGGAATTTTGCTCAAAGGCTAATTTAGCTAAAATTTGTTCTTCACGACCATCAGGAAAATCAAAAGGTCGACGCAACATTTCAATCGTGTTGCCTCTTACAACAAATTCGCCAGGACGAGTGATTTTGTTAACATTGCGGTATTGCATACCCTCTAGTAAGCTCACCATCTCTTTTTGGCTATAATTCATGCCCGGTTCTAAGTTAACGGTACGTCCGTAAACCGCGGCGGGTAATTCCCAAACATTGCCATCAAGGCGCTCTTTAATTTGAGAATGTAAATAAACACCATAAATGCCCATTAAAACCGCAATCACAATGGCGATTTTGACAAATAACCAAAACCAAGAACGACCTCTCTTGGTTTGTTTCACTGGTCTTTTCTTTCTACTCATGAACTGTATCTCTCATTAAAACCCCTTTATCTCGGGATAAAGAAGCCTAACATTGTCGCTATTTTTCTGTGTGATCCCACAAGAAAGCTCTCAAATACGAATAAAACTAGGGTAAAACTAATATTCATTTATTGGCTATATTTTTTTACTCGTCGTGTGGGTGCGGTATCTGCGGGTGAATCAGGCCATAAATGCTTGGGATAACGCCCTTTCATCTCTTTTTGCACCTCTTTATAACTTCCTGCCCAAAATGTCGCTAAATCTTGTGTTTTCTGAATAGGTCGATGAGCAGGTGATAATAATTCCATCACTACGGGTAATTGACCATTCGCTACAATAGGGCTTTGCTGTTCGCCATAAACCTCTTGAATGCGGATCGCGATCACAGGAGGTAACTCCAAATCATAGTTGATAATCACTTTTGTGCCTGTTGGCGCCAAATAATGCGTCGGAAATAAACTTTGAAGCAACTGATTTTCATGCCATGTTAATTGATTTTTAATAATCGTATTGATATCAATTTGTTGTAATGCCTTTAATGTCTGAACATCTCCCAGCTCAGGCAACAGCCATGTTTCTAACGTTTCAAGTAACACAGTTTCTTCTAAATCAGGTAATAAAGCTTCTGGACACCATTTTTTCGCCAAAGAAAGGCGTATAAAAAGCTGTTGAGTCTCTTCACTCAGTGCTAAAGCATTTAAACCGTTATCTCTCAACCAATTCAATAATGCTTGTTGTATTTGCTGTTTATTGGGTTTATCTAATTGGCGCCGGCTTAAGGTTAATCGTCCTAACTGACGTTGTTGCCATGCAACCAACGTACCGCGTTTTTCATCCCATTCAACAGTTGTATTATTTTCAATAAGCGTTGGAAAAGTAGCTGATATTTCATCAATATCAATCGGTAGCGCTAATAAAATTCGGACATCGGCATAATGTGCATTTTGTAGTAATAATGGTGCTAAGATCCACGCTGTATCACTTATTGAGTGCGAGTGCTCCATCATAGCACCTTGCCCATTTGCTAAGCGAAAACGACCTTGATTATCACGATTTTTAGCAATCCTATCAGGAAACCCAACCGCTAATAATAAACCTAACAATTCAGGACAAAACATCCCTTTCCGATGTTGAGAAAGCTGTTTTTCACGTCGTGCCCAAAAGGTGTTTTTTTGTTGAGCAATCCACTCTAAATTAATTTCTTGTCCTCGGGGTGGCTCTTCTAAGATTGCACATAAGCGTGCTGCTGTCGCAAGATGATTGTCACTTTGCTCATTCGCATAATCTAAGATTGCTGCTAATCGAGGCTCTATGCCCCATTGAGCCATGCGTGAACCTCGTGCGGTTAATCCACCTTGTTTATCTATTGCACCTAAACGGTACAATAAATCTTTAGCGGCATGTAATGCTTGAGGTGTTGGCGTATCTAACCAATTCAACTGATTAATGTCGCGACAACCCCACTGCAAGACAGAAAGCCATAACGACGATAAGTCACTACTTAAAATTTCAGGTATTTGGTGAGAAGCAACACGCTCTGCCTGTTCTTGGCTTATTAAATGCCAGCAAATACCCGCTTCAAGACGTCCTGCTCGCCCTGCTCTTTGTGTCTGTGATGATTGACTAATTCTTTGACGCTGTAAGCTAGTAACACCGCTTTTCAAATCAAATTGAGCACGTTTTTCAATAGTGCTATCAAGAACCAAGCGAATACCTTCAATTGTCAGACTGGTTTCTGCAATATTGGTGGCAAGTACCACTTTTCGATAACCTTTTTCAGTTGGTTCAATCGCTTTTTGTTGTTCCGCTAATGAAAGCGCGCCATAAAGTGGAAATAGTAAAATATTGCCATCCACTTTATCTTTTAGAATATCTACAACACGCACTATCTCTGCACTACCCGGCAAGAATATCAGCATAGAACCGGTTTCTTGTGCCAATAATCTCAACGCCATTGTGGCAATTTCTTGTTCAAAGGGTTGATGCGTATTGATAGGAGAATACACTCTTTCGACGGGGTAACTACGCCCTTGTGCGCTGATCATGGGGGCATCTGGTAATAGTAAGGTGAGTTTTTGATTATCTAAGGTTGCAGACATAATCAAAACACGTAAATCATCACGTAACCCCATCTGCACATCAAGCAATAGAGCCAGTGCTAAATCTGCCTGTAAACTGCGTTCATGAAATTCATCTAAAATCACTAGGCTCACGCCAGTCAACTCTGGATCTTGCTGTAACATCCGGTTTAATACCCCTTCAGTTACCACTTCAAGTCGAGTCTGTAAGCTGACTTTGCTTTCCGCCTTCATACGGTAACCTACCGTATTTCCAACATCTTCATTTAGCTGACTGGCTAAACGGTAAGCAATGCTTTTAGCCGCTATTCGTCTTGGCTCTAATAAAATGATTTTGCCATCAAAGCAATTTTGCTCCAGCAAATAGAGCGGAAGCGCCGTGGATTTACCAGCACCAGTAGGTGCATGAAGCAAAACTTGTGGGGATTGTTTTAACGCAGTAACGATTTTTTCTGTTACATCAAAGATTGGCAATAAATGCACACAGGCTCCATGACTCATTAACTTTCTTGGCTAGGCATTGTAGCATTAGCGCTTTATTAAAGGTCGTATTTTCATCGGAGTTGTCATGAAATTTGAGCAACCGCTACAATCTGCCACTTTACTAAAACGATATAAGCGTTTTTTAGCAGACGTTGTTACCCCTAATGGGGAAGAATTCACGCTCCATTGCGCCAACACCGGTGCAATGACGGGATGTGCGACACCCGGTGATACCGTTTGGTACTCCACCTCTTCAAATGCAAAAAGAAAATATCCGCATAGCTGGGAACTGACTCAAACTCAAACCGATGATTGGATTTGTGTAAATACCTTAAGAGCGAATGGAATTATTGCTGATGCTATTGAGGCAGGCGACATTCCAGAATTATCTGAGTATGACGAGATAAAACGAGAAGTGAAATACGGTAGTGAGAACAGCCGTATTGACATTTTACTTAAATCAAATCATAAAGTTGACTGTTATATTGAAGTGAAGTCAGTCACCTTGCTAGACAACGGTATGGGCTATTTCCCTGATGCAAAGACAGAACGCGGTCAGAAACATCTTCGAGAGTTGACGGCTATCGCAAAATTGGGCTTAAGGGCTGTCTTATTCTACGCAGTTCCCCATACTGGGATTACGGAAGTGACTGTTGCTAAAGAGATTGACCCTGCCTATGCTTCACTGCTAAAAGAAGCCTGTGATGCAGGGGTTGAAATCTTGTGTTATCGCATCAATATTAGTGAATACGATTTAACAATTGGACAGCAATTACCTTTTATTTCAAATGGTTAATTGATTCACATGGTGTTAGTTAAGCATTTTTTAACTAAAAAGGGACATTTACTTGCGTGCCTTCACACCATGAGAAAACTTATTGAAGGAATAATTGCTATCCTCGCGGGCATCTGCTATTTATAGCGCCCTATTTTTTCCCCTTCCTGTTTTGAAGGTGGGGATTATTCAGAAATGCGTATGTAGGAGAAGCATTATGCAAGAAGGGCAAAAGCGTAAAACATCGTCCATGAGCATTCTCGCTATTGCTGGCGTTGAGCCATATCAGGAAAAAGCGGGCGAAGAGTACATGAACGAAGCCCAATTAGCGCATTTTAAGCTAATACTTGAATCTTGGCGCAATCAGCTCAGGGATGAAGTCAACCGCACCGTTACTCATATGCAAGATGAGGCGGCAAACTTCCCCGATCCCGTTGACCGTGCTGCACAAGAAGAAGAATTCAGTCTTGAGCTGCGTAACCGTGATCGTGAACGTAAACTCATTAAAAAAATCGAGAAAACACTGAAAAAAGTTGAAGATGATGACTTTGGTTTCTGTGAATCTTGTGGAGTAGAAATCGGTATTCGCCGTTTAGAAGCTCGCCCTACAGCCGATTTATGTATCGACTGTAAGACATTAGCTGAAATCCGCGAAAAGCAGATGGCTGGCTAATAATAAGTAAACGCCTCAGCCTAATACGTTGAGGCGTTAATCTGAATCTTTCGATGCACGAGATTACAGACTATATTGGGCGCTTTGCGCCATCGCCAACGGGTCAACTTCATTTTGGCTCATTGGTTACTGCACTTGGCAGTTATCTTCAAGCTCGCGCACACCATGGGCTTTGGCTTCTGCGCATCGATGATATCGACCCTCTTAGAGAACCTCCCGGCACTGCATCCCAAATTATTCGCACATTAGAACATTATGGTTTGTTTTGGGATGAAGAGATCCTCTATCAATCGCAACGCCATGATGCTTACCGTGAAATTTTACACACGCTTTGGAAAGAGGGTGTTTGCTACCACTGCCACTGTAGCCGTCATCGTTTACATGACTTAGGGGGCGTGTATGATAACCACTGTCGCCACCGAGAGCCACTTACAGATAATGTGATACCTTTTGATAAAGAGAGTGCATGGAGGTTGATCCAACAGCATCCCGTTTATCATTTTGAAGATGTCATTCAAGGTACATATTATTCAAAGAGTACGTCTATCGTGTTAGAAGATATGATTATTCACAGAAAAGATAACTTATTTGCGTATAATCTAGTGACGGTGATTGATGATAATTATCAGGGTGTAACCGAAGTTGTTAGAGGTGCCGATCTACTTGATCCCACGTTGCGACAAATCAGTTTACATAAACAACTGAATTTACCTATTCCGCGTTATGCTCATTTACCTTTAGCAATAAATCATGACGGTAATAAATTATCAAAACAAAATCACGCACATGCGTTGCCAGATACTGATCCAAGACCCGTCATTATCGATGCTTTGCGATTTCTTAATCAGCCTATTATTGCGGGTTGGCAAGATTATTCGTTAGCATCATTGTTAGAGATTGCGACTGCGCAGTGGTCACCTTCTGAGATTTTAAAACAAAATCATCAGCAACAAGGGTATGAATAAACCACACAAAGCATTCTCAAAAAATGTTCAGTAGGCTATGATTAGCCGCTTAATTTTTTTAATTATTAGAATTTATTATTCGAGGTGTCATATTTTTAATCGAGTAGCACATTTCTGCCGTAATCTGCTAGGACGACAAACAACGTCATCAGACACACAACCGGTAGCAAGTGAAAGGCCAGTCACTGCATCTGACCGACCAATACAAGAAACACAGAAACCTGTGCGTCGGCGTCCTGCTATATCCGCAGACCGTCCCCGTAAAAAAAAGAGTAATAAAGAAAAGGCGAACGGGAGTGATTTGCCAATGACTGTGATCCCAAGAGATCAACACCCAATTTCACGTAAAGATATCAGTGATAATGCATTAAAAGTGCTTTATCGCCTCAACAACTCAGGCTTTCAGGCTTATTTAGTTGGTGGTGGTGTTCGTGACTTATTACTGGGAAAAAAACCAAAAGATTTTGATATTGCCACTAATGCAACACCTGAAGATGTACGTCGATTATTCCGCAATAGTCGTTTAGTCGGTCGTCGTTTCCGTCTTGCTCATATTATGTTTGGCCCTGAAGTGATTGAGGTGGCGACTTTCCGCGGCTCTCATGAAGATCATGAAGTTTCAGACAATAACCAATCTCAGCAAGCACAAAGCGGTATGTTACTGCGCGACAATATTTTTGGCTCAATTGAAGAAGATGCCATTCGTCGTGACTTTACATTAAATAGCCTCTACTACGGTGTTGATGATTTTGCTGTACGTGATTACGTTGGCGGTTTAGCGGATCTAAAAGCAGGTATTATTCGCTTAATTGGCGATCCTGAAACGCGTTATCGCGAAGATCCCGTCAGAATGCTTAGAGCCATTCGCTTTGCCAGCAAATTGGATATGCAAATTGCGCCTGAAACCGCAGAGCCAATTAGCAGACTCGCCCCTTTATTACGTAATATTCCATCGGCTCGTCTTTTTGAAGAGTCATTAAAATTATTACAAACAGGGCAAGGCTACAAAACTTACAAATTAATGTGTCGCCATCAATTACTTGAGCCACTGTTTCCGCTGATTGCTTCTAAAATGACGGAGCAACATGATACGCCGATGGAGAGAATGTTAGATCAAGTTCTCAAAAATACGGACTATCGCATTAATAAAGAGATGCGAGTCAATCCGGCGTTCTTATTTGCGGCAATGTTGTGGTATCCATTAATTGAACATGCTGAAAAGTTAGTCCAAGAAAGTGGTCTTTCTTACTATGACTCTTTCTCTATGGCGATGAACGATATTTTAGATGAGCAATGCCGTACTATTGCGATACCCAAACGTATTACCACAACAATGCGTGATATCTGGCAATTACAGCAACGTTTACCTAAACGCCAAGGTCGTCGTGCGAATAAATTACTTGAGCACCCTAAATTCCGTGCAGCGTTCGATTTACTGGAATTACGTGCCAATGTACAACACAATCCAGAGCTTGAAGCGTTAGCAAGTTGGTGGGCTGATTTCCAAGCGTCTAATAATACGCAACAGCGCTCAATGGTATCTGAATTAGGTCAAGCACCGGTTCGCAGACGTCCGCGTCCACGTAAACGCCCTCGTCATCCAAGTGCAAAGCCTGCATCTAGACAAGAGAGTACCAATGAGTAAACAGAAAAAACGTGTTTATATCATTCTGGGAAGTAATTTGAATTCACCTGACGATCAGGTGAATTCAGCGATTAAGGCAATCAGTGAGATCCCACAAACAACATTGGTTGCACAGTCATCTTGGTATCGTACACGTCCAATGGGGCCTCAAGATCAGCCTGATTACCTAAATGTCGCTGTTGCGGTTGATACAACATTAGCACCAGAAGAGTTACTTGATAACACTCAAGCTATTGAATTGGCGCAAGGTCGTGTTAGAAAAGAAGGTAATCGTTGGGGACCAAGAACGCTTGACCTTGATATTATGTTATTTGGTGATGATGTGATCCAAACTGAGCGATTAACCGTACCTCATTACGGGCTTAAAGTACGTGAATTTATGCTTTACCCATTAGCTGAATTAGCACCTGATCTTCGCTTTCCTGATGGCGAGTTATTAGCAGATAGATTGGCGTTAGTGCCTGAAAATGGCATGGAAAAGTGGTAATTTCACACTAATACACCCTTAATGCTAAAGGTTGATACTTTGACATCCTCCTCGCCCTGAAGAACGGGGATCCCTACTGCGTTCAGACCGTAGCCTGACTCACCTCGGTGGGTTCCTGCTTCAATGGGCGGTCTGACTGCACCATCCCTCCACAGGCTAGAACGGCATGTCCTGCCGCTAAAATGTTACGAGCACCGTTGATATCCGCGTTCTCTGTATATCCGCACTCAAGGCACTCAAATTTACTTTGTGACAGACGGTTTTCTTTCGCGGTGTGACCACAGCACGCGCACCGCTGGCTGGTATATGCAGGAGGTACAGCAAGTACCTGACCACCACGCCAGAGTTGCTTGTACTCAAGCTGACGACGCATTTCATGCCAACCCTGATCTAATATCGCTCGGTTCAAACCTGATTTGGCTTTGACGTTTCGTCCGTGTTGCTCTGCTGTTCCTTTTGCCGATTTTGACATGTTACTGACCTTCAGATCCTCAATGGCAATCATTGCGTGGTTTTTGTTGATTTTCGTTGTGGCTTTGTGAAGGTAGTCTTTGCGGATATTGGCAATATGGGAATGCAGACGCTGGATTTTGCGCTTTTGTTTCTGCCAGTTAGCACTGAATTTCACTTTACGACTTAACTGGCGCTGGAATGTTGCCAGCTTTTTCTGGCTGGTTTTGAAACTGTTAACAGGCTCGAATACTGTGCCGTCTGACAACGTAGCGAGTTTGGTTATACCTGCATCCAGACCAACCATCGTTGTTGAATCATGCTGAGGCTCGGATATTTCATACTCTGTCTGGATACTGACGTACCAGTTTCCGCATGACTGGCTGACCGTGACGTTTTTCACTTCTCCAATGACTTCACAGCTATTGCGATAGCGTATCCATCCCAACTTTGGCAAGGATATTCGACTATTGCTCTGATCGAGCTTCCCCCCCCCCTGCGGATAGCGGAACGCATCGTTTTGCTCGCGTTTTTTGAAGCGGGGAAAAGAAGCCCGTTTTTGGAAGAAATTCTTGTAGCCGCGCTCCAAATCTTTCAAGGATTGTTGAAGCGGTTGTGATGGCGCTTTTTTTAGCCACTGTGTCTCAGGATCGGTTTTCCATTCAGTGAGCCATGAAGTCATTTTCGTGTAGGGAATAAATTTGTTTCCTGCCTCATGATTTTCATTTTGAAGTGCCAGCGCACGATTGAAAACAATATATTGAACAGCAGGAGACACCTGACTGATCTTTAAAGCCTCTCGGGCTTTTCCGCATTATATCCCCGCCCTGAACGACGGAGCTTTACGGCGTGTTTGGTAAAAAACATAAACAGTATCAGCCTATCTCCTCTCCTTTGCTTTCCCTCTATTTTTCAAACGCCCCTCACTGCCTCAATCTCTAAACTCTTTTATATTTATTTTTCATATATAACCAATTGATGAATATAAATAAAAATTATCATTTGTTATTTTTTATTACTCATTTAGTTACTTTTTCTTCGTTTTTAGTCCTTAAATGCTACAATCGAAAGCGGCTTTATTTTGACAATCAAATATTTTCTTTAATAAACAATCAATTATGTGAAGTAATTAATTTTATCTACACACAAAAAACGACAATGATGGAGTTTGTTACAATGAAACCCACTACGCTTTCAACGCTAAATCGCTATAAGCAAGAAAAGAAAAAATTCGCCACAATCACCGCTTATGATTCAAGTTTTGCCCGCCTTTTTGCACAAGAAGGTATTCAAGCCATGCTGATTGGTGATTCGCTAGGAATGACATTACAAGGCCATAACAGCACGCTCCCCGTTACTGTTGAGCAAATTGCCTATCACACCCGCTGTGTAAGAGCAGGCGCTCCTAATGCCTTCTTAATTGCTGATATGCCCTTTATGTCTTATTCAACACCTGAACAAGCTTGCCTTAACGCCGGCATTTTGATGCAAGCAGGTGCCAACATGGTGAAGATTGAAGGTGGAAGCTGGTTAATTCCTACCGTTAAAATGCTGGCTGAGCGTGCAGTTCCTGTCTGTATCCATTTAGGATTAACACCACAGTCAGTCAATGTTTTCGGGGGTTACAAAATCCAAGGTAGAGAGCACGATGAAGCCGAGCAATTAAAGCAAGATGCTATTGCCCTTGAAGATGCAGGTGCTCAATTAGCGGTATTGGAATGTGTTCCTGTTACTCTGGCTAAAGCAATTACAGACGCATTAACGATGCCTGTTATTGGTATTGGCGCAGGTAATGTCACTGATGGGCAAATTCTTGTGATGCATGACTTATTAGGCTTAACCCCTCAAGCACCTAAGTTCTCAAAAGATTTTTTACAAGAAGCAGGATCATTAAAAGGTGCTGTCAGCCTTTATGTTCAACAAGTTGAACAAGGTCTGTTTCCCGAAGAAAAACATTCATTTAACTGATTTATTATCTTAATTATCAATATCGTTTAAAGGAGTCACGCCATGCTAATTATTGAAACTACGCTTATCTTACGCAGAGAAATCAAGCGATTAAAGCAAGAAGGTAAACGCATTGCATTGGTTCCAACAATGGGTAATCTTCATGAAGGTCACCTAAAATTAATTGAAGAAGCCCGTATTCACGCGGATGTCGTGATAGCTTCTATATTTGTGAATCCACTTCAATTTGATAGAGAAGCAGATTTAGCAAACTACCCTCGAACTTTACAAGAAGATTGCGAGTTACTGCGTGATAAGCATGTCGATATTATCTTTGCCCCTTCAGCGAAAGAGATGTATCCACACGGCATGGAAAATCAAACCACCGTTGATGTGCCTATATTGTCTACTGTATTAGAGGGTGCAAGCCGTCCTGGTCATTTCCGTGGTGTCACAACGGTTGTCAGTAAGCTTTTTAATCTTGTGCAACCTGATGTTGCAATGTTTGGAGAAAAAGACTTTCAACAACTACAAATTATCAAAAAGATGGTAAGTGATTTATGTATGGATATCAGCATCGTTCCTGTTGCTATCGTACGTGACAAAAATGGTTTAGCGCTCAGTTCGCGCAATCGCCTATTATCTGATAGCGAAAAACAACAAGCCCCTGCACTTTATCAAGCGACGCAAGTAATCGCAGAACAATTAAAGTCGGGTGATCATGATGTTAATCAGTTACTACAAAATGCAAAAAACACCTTAGAGCAGCAAGGTTTTCGTGCAGACGAGTGCTTTATTTGTGATGCAGATACACTCACACCATTAAATGAAGAGAGCCGTCGAGCGGTTATTTTAATGGCTGCATGGCTGGGTAATACGCGTCTTATCGATAACCAGCAAGTTAATCTTGTGTCTTAATTATTAGAATATAGGAAACACAACAATGCTACGCACTATGTTACAAGGCAAACTTCATCGCGTAAAAGTGACACAAGCCGATCTGCATTATGAAGGCTCTTGTGCAATTGATCAGGATTTTATGGATGCTGCTGGCATTCTTGAAAATGAAGCGATCGATATTTATAACGTTGATAATGGCGAACGTTTTTCAACTTACGCCATTTGTGCAGAAAGAGGTTCACGAATTATATCTGTCAATGGTGCAGCCGCTCGTCGTGCAGCTGTTGGCGATCGCTTAATTATTTGCTCTTATGTACAAATTCCTGATAGCGATGCGCGTAGCCATAAGCCAAACATTGCATATTTTGAAGACAACAATGAAATGAAGCGCATTGCCAAAGCCGTGCCCGTTCAAGTTGCTTAATCAATAAAATATTGCCCACTTCCCATAGGCAGAGGTTCCCTGCTTATGGGAAATAATAAGAACAATAAATAACCCATTATTATTATTTGCTTGTCACGATTCACCTTGATAAAAACGAAATATAAAGCTCAAAACCGGATTTCTTCTCCATTTTTCCTCGCTTATCTTTCTGTAGCTTGTTATAAATCATATAAGTATTGTCTGACTACTCTCTGACTAATAAAAAATTATGATAAAAGTTGCTTTAGTAGATGATCACATTGTTGTGCGTTCTGGTTTTGCACAACTCCTAATGCTAGAACCCGATATTCACATCGTGGGTGAATATTCCAATGGGCAAGAAGCATGGCCTTATTTAGCACATGACGATATTGATGTTGCCGTTATGGATCTCTCTATGCCTGGCGAAAGTGGTCTACAACTCCAAAGCCGTTTAAAACAAAAGCGCCCCGATTTTCGGACTATTATTTTAAGTATCTATGACACCCCGGCCTTTGTTCAAAGTGCATTAGACTCTGGCGCTCGCGGTTATTTAACAAAACGTTGTGGTCCTGAAGAGTTAGTACAAGCAGTACGTGCTGTACATCAAGGTGGTTGTTATCTCTGTTCTGATGCGATGAAGGCATTGCGACAAACACCTGAAAAAGAAGATGCACTCCATACTTTAACTCCTCGAGAAAAAGAGATTTTTAATCTGTTAGTTCAAGGTGTTAATGTCAAAACCATTGCTGTACAACTTAATCTTAGCCATAAGACCGTACACGTTCATCGAGCCAATATACTGGGTAAATTAGGCTGTGAAACCACCATCGATTTAGTTCATTTCGCCTTAAAAAATCAGTTGATCACAGGCTCGCTGTAATATGAAAAGGGGACTGCGTTTTCTTCTTCAATCCCTTTTTTTATTGCTCACCTACTCTTTACTTTGGCTATCACTTTGGGTGATTGGCTTCTATTTAAGTAAAAATGGGCAACAAGCTGCCCTTTTCTTACCTCAAGGTCTACGATTAGCCCTGATAATTTTACTCTGGCGCCGCTTTTGGCTACCGATGCTATTTGCCGAATGGGGGCTTTATTACTGGTTAGCACAAGAGCAATTAATTACCCACGCCATTATTTATCTTTCTCCAATACTCAGCCTCGTTGTCGCACTAGAAGTTCAGCGTATTTGGTGGCGATATCCACTTTATTGGCAACGCTTAACCCTATTAATTGGCGCTGTGGGTTTTAATAGCCTGCTACAAGCCTTTATTCTCGGGTTTATTATTAATACCACCAGCGATATTTTCCTCACATCAGTAACCGGGGGCATATTGCTCGCGCCTTTTGTCTTTTTACTTTATGAATATCTTCGTGAATTACAAAGTCGCACCTTGATCTCTGATGGTACTCCCGATCCTCCGCTAAGAACTTCCTTGCTAATGTGGGGATTTCTATTTTGTCTTATCGGGTTAAGTGCTCAGTTTTTTTTAACACCCGAGATAGAGCGTTTATTAGTTATCCTTGTGTTTATTCCTAATGTCTTTATGGCTTACCGTTATGGCTGGCAAGGTGGCGTTTTATCCGCACTGTTAGGTAGTTTGATTATTACTTTTGCTCGCCAAGTCAATGGTGCTTTTAATGATTTGCGTGAGTTAGAAATGTTCTTAACCACACAAGCCATTATCGGTATCGGCTTAGGGATTGCAATTAGTCGCCAACAGCAACTTGCTCATAATTTACGTCATTACCGTTTACGCCTAGAACAAGAGTTACAAGCTCGTCGTGATCTCATGGAAAAACTGGTTCATACCGAAGAAGATGTTAAAAAAGCCATTGCTCGCGAATTACATGATGAAATTGGGCAGAATATTACGGCTATCCAAATTCAATCAATGCTCATCAAAAGAACGGCCGATAACGACAAAACACGCCAAACCGGAGAGCAAATTGAGCGGCTCGCCCTACAAATTCATCAATCTACACGTCAACTACTCCGACAATTACGCCCTCCTGTTTTAGAGGAGATGTCGCTTGAAAAAGCCCTTCATCATTTAATCAATGAGTTTGCTTTTGATGACAACGGCATTACCTGTAATTTTAATTACTCATTAGATAAAGAGCCTGAAAACGAAACCATTATTTTTACTCTCTACCGTTTGGTGCAAGAGCTGTTAAACAACATTAGTAAACATGCTAATGCAACCTATATCCAAATCTCACTGACTCAAAATAAAAACCGTTTACGGCTAATTATTAGTGATAATGGCATTGGTATGTTACCGACATCATTATCAGCACAACAAAGTAGTGGCTTTGGATTACGAGGAATAGAAGAACGCATTCGCGCTTTAGGCGGAGAATGGGAAGTGATTAACCATCACGGCACGAAAATAATTGTTAACTTACCCACAAATTCAAAAGAAAACAGTGAAAACTAAGAATAAGTCTTAGTCATCTACAACCTTATCTCATTCTTTTTAGCGACATTTTTTTTACATTTGCAACATCAAAGAGGATGTTATGTCAGGTAAAAATTCGGCATCAATTAATAAGACCTATAACTTTTGGCGCAAAAATTTAATGCTGTCGATGATTATCGGTTATGCCACTTTCTATCTCACACGTAAAAGCGTCAACTTTGTAATGCCCGTTATGCAGGTTGAATTGAATTTAGATAAAGGGGATATCGGTTGGATAGCCAGCCTTTTTTATCTTACTTACGGTTTATCTAAATTTGTTTCCGGTATTTTCCATGATAAATGGGGATATCGCTGGTTTATGGGTGTGGGATTAGTCATGACAGGCATTATGAATATTATTTTTGCCTATTGCCTTTCATTTCCCGCGCTACTTTTGGTCTGGGCACTAAATGGTTTCTTTCAAGGCTTTGGATGGCCTCCTTGTGCAAGGTTGTTAACACACTGGTATTCACGCAATGAACGCGGTTTCTGGTGGGGATTATGGAATATCTCAATCAACCTTGGCGGGATGAGTCTTCCCATTTTAACTGCGTGGCTAGCGACGCATTATAGTTGGCAAGTCGCACTGCTTGTTCCCGGTATTATCGGTATCATCATCGGGTTGTGGTTGTGTGTACGATTAAAAGGTACTCCTGCAGAGGAAGGGCTTCCTACTGTGGGCGTGTGGCGACGCGATGTTTTTGAATTACGTCAAGAGCAGGCATCACCTCCTAAACCTATGCTAACTATTTTGAAAGAGAGCATTTTATTTAACCGAATGATTTGGTTACTGGGTTTTTCCTATATTTTGGTTTATCTCATACGTATGGCGATTAACGATTGGGGAAATATCTGGTTATCAGAAACACATGGCGCCAACTTATTGAGTGCTAATGCCATTCTCTCTTTATTTGAAGTGGGTGGCTTACTCGGTGCGTTATGTTCAGGCTGGGGCTCGGATTTATTATTCCGTGGCCAACGAGCACCAATGATATTGCTGTTTTCACTTGGACTTTTTACCGCAGTAACAGCACTTTGGTTAATTCCAATTCATCATTATGCTTTGCTCGCAGCCTGTTTTTTTAGTATCGGTTTTTTTGTGTTCGGACCACAGATGTTAATCGGGCTTGCTGCAACAGAATATTGCCATAAAAACGCAGCAGGCACGGTAACTGGCTACTTGGGATTGTTTGCCTATTTAGGGGCAGCAATGGCAGGTTGGCCATTAAGTCAGGTCATGGCGCATTATGGTTGGACTGGGATGTTTGCATTATTAACCAGTGCTGCGGCCTTAATGGGACTCTTACTAATGCCGTTGTTGATTGCTGATGTTAGCAAACAAGAGCATTTAGTTGGCCCACTTTCATTTTCCGATGACGACACATTTAAAAGGTTCTGAACATGAAATTGAAAACCCTCTCTACTCTCGTTGCGGCTGGTCTGGCTCTTTCTGCGGTTAGCTTATCAACAAATGCGGCTGGTCGCTTAGTGGTTTACTGTAGTGCGACAAATGCCATGTGTGAAGCTGAAACAAAAGCCTTTGCCGAAAAGTATGATGTTAAAACAACCTTCGTTCGTAATGGTTCAGGAAGTACTTTAGCTAAAATTGAAGCTGAAAAACGCAATCCACAAGCTGACGTTTGGTATGGTGGAACGATGGACCCTCACTCACAAGCTGGTGAAATGGATCTGCTAGAGCCTTATGTTTCTCCTAATCTCGATCAAATCATGCCACAATTCCGTGATCCGGCTAAACGCAAAGGTAACTACTCTTCTGCGGTTTATGTCGGCATTTTAGGCTTTGGCGTTAATAAAGATCGCCTAAAAGAAAAAGGCATCGCGATCCCAACTTGCTGGAAAGATTTAATTAAACCTGAATATAAAGGTGAAATTCAAATCGCTGATCCACAAAGCTCAGGTACAGCTTACACTGCACTAGCAACCTTTGACCAATTGTGGGGAACCGAACAAGCCTTTGATTACCTGAAGAAAATCAATACAAATATTTCTCAATATACCAAATCAGGTATTGCTCCGGCACGAAATGCAGCGCGTGGTGAAGCCACCATTGGTATTGGTTTCTTACATGACTACTCATTAGAAGTTGAAAATGGCGCTCCACTTGAATTGATTTCACCTTGTGAAGGTACAGGCTATGAAATCGGTGGTGTGAGTATCATTAAAAATGCCCGCAATATGGATAACGCAAAATTATTCGTAGATTGGACACTCTCAAAAGAAGCGCAGGAAATTAGCTGGAAAGAAGGTAAATCTTACCAAATTCTCACTAATACCTCGGCTGAATCTTCACCAATGGCACTGAAATTATCAGACTTAAAACTCATTAACTACGACATGGATAAATATGGCGATAGTGAAGTGCGTAAAGAGCTGATTAATAAGTGGGTTACCGAAGTAAAAATGGGTAAATAGCTCATTAATAGAGCGAGATAACCTCTCGCTCTCTTTTTCTCATAATAATAAATACATTTACTCTCGGGGGATTTATGTCTCACACACTCGCTTTACCTGAAAAAAAGAGGCGGGATCCCATATTTTTATGGATCCTAATTGCATGGATGGCTTTTGCGTTACTGCCGTCATGGAGCCTTGATTACGGTCTTTTAGATTCTACAGCAGATGAATTACTCACCTCTTACGGCTGGAGTAGCGTCAATATCAGTTGGCTCTGGTTTTTATTACCTAGTTTACTGTTATTTCGCCCATTAACTGCTCCTAAGCGTGAAAATCGTTCTCGCCACTATTTTGATGCTGGTTTTGCGCTATTTTGTGCATTCATTGCAATCGTTAGTGCAACTCTTGAAGGGCGTGGCTTAGGTTATTCTGCGATCATCCTCTTTATTTCTTTGGGAATGATCATGAAAACCGCCTTAACACGCCTTGAATGGCTGGGCGGTGACAGCTTTGTTATTGGCTCTTTAATCGCCGTTGTTGCGCTGATTGGTGCCTTTATCATCTTTCCAAGTATCGCTATTTTTATTCCGATGTTTAAAGATAGCGCGGGCAATTTTGCGCCTTTTGAATTTATCGCTATTTTAAGCCAAGCGCATATTGTGCAAGTGATGCTCAACTCTATTGCGCTTTCTATTGCAGTGGGTATCGGTTGTACCTTCTTTGGTTTAATTCTGGCAATTTATACGTCTCGTATTGCGGTACGCTCTGCCATTATTGGCCGTGTATTTTCTATCTTACCTATTGTTACGCCACCTTTTGTCGTCGGTTTAGGGGTAACATTAATGATGGGTCGCTCTGGCTATGTAACAGAGTTTCTCGCCACGTATGCAGGACTGGAAAATACCAACTGGTTATATGGTTTTACAGGAATTTGGTTAGCTCAAGTGCTCGCCTTTACTCCAATGTCATTTATGATTTTAGATGGTGCGATAAAAACCATTCATCCTTCATTGGAAGAAGCGTCTTACACCTTAAGAGCTAATCGCTATCAAACCTTCTTTAATGTTTTTATGCCGTTACTTAAGCCCGCGTTAGCCAATGCGTTTTTAATTGTGATTGTGCAATCTCTGGCCGACTTTAGTAACCCTCTGGTTTTAGGGGGCAACTTTGACGTTATCGCTACACAAATTTACTTCTATATCACAGGCTCTCAGCTAGATTATCAATCAGCCAGTACATTAGGTGCGTCACTGCTAGTTTTCTCACTATTAGTGTTCTGTGTGCAGTATATGTGGATTGGTAAACGCTCTTACGTCACGGTATCAGGTAAATCCTATCGCGGTGATGTTCAACCTCTTCCATCTTCACTAATTGCATTTGTGACTACCGTTCTAGGTATTTGGGTTGTGTTTAATATCTTGCTCTATGGCAGTATTTTCTATGGCAGTTTCACTGTTAACTGGGGGGTTGATTACACCTTAACACTCGACAACTTTATCAAACTATTTGGTCAAGGAATGAGTGACGGTGCATGGCCTTCGCTGTTAGATACCTTGTTATATGCAGGTATTGCAGCACCGATTACAGCCATTCTCGGACTATTAATTGCCTATATTGTGGTGCGCCAAGACTTTAAAGGTAAGAAAAGTATCGAGTTCACGACAATGCTTTGTTTCGCTGTACCAGGAACCGTTGCAGGTGTCTCTTATATTCTTGCATTTAACGACTCGCCTTTCTATTTAACGGGAACAGCCGCCATTGTCATTATCTCTATGACAATGCGTAACGTACCAGTAGGGATACGTGCAGGTATTGCGGGATTAGGACAAATT
Source organism: Proteus terrae subsp. cibarius (assembly GCF_011045835.1). Taxonomy (NCBI): domain Bacteria; kingdom Pseudomonadati; phylum Pseudomonadota; class Gammaproteobacteria; order Enterobacterales; family Morganellaceae; genus Proteus; species Proteus terrae. The sequence goes on along the minus strand of NZ_CP047349.1, from coordinate 809,865 downwards.
GATAAATCGCTGGATGAAGCCTCTCTCAGTTTAAGAGCGAATTCAATGAGAACTATTTTCTATGTGCTATTACCGTTATTACGCCCTGCTATTTTATCTGCGCTGATTTATAGCTTTGTGCGTGCCATTACTACTGTCAGTGCCATCGTTTTCCTTGTTACACCAGATACACGCGTTGCCACCGCTTATATTTTAAACCGCGTTGAAGATGGTGAATACGGCGTCGCAATTGCCTACGGCTCGATTTTAATCGTTGTGATGTTGGCAATTATTTTCTTATTTGACTATTTGATTGGCGAAGCCCGTGTTTCACGCTCTAAAGCCAAAAATGCACAGTAATACGGAGTATAAATCATGACACAACAACATTTCGTTGAACTGAAAAATGTAATTAAGCGTTTTGGCTCTAACACGGTAATTGAAGATCTCAGTTTGTCTATTCCACAAGGCAAAATGGTTTCATTATTGGGGCCTTCAGGTTGTGGTAAAACAACGGTGTTACGTTTAGTTGCAGGGTTAGAAAAACCGACAGAAGGTAAGATTTTTATTGATGGTGAGGATGTTACTGACCGCTCAATCCAGCAACGTGATATTTGTATGGTGTTTCAGTCTTACGCCCTTTTCCCGCATATGTCTTTGGGGGAAAACATTGGCTATGGCTTAAAAATGCTAGGACGTCCTAAAGCTGAAATTAAACAACGTGTTTCTGAAGCCTTAGAGCTGGTGGATTTAGCTGGTTTTGAAGACCGCTTTGTTGACCAAATATCGGGTGGACAACAACAACGTGTCGCCTTAGCGCGTGCGTTAATTTTAAAGCCTAAAGTACTGCTTTTTGATGAACCACTGAGTAACCTTGATGCGAACTTACGTCGTAGCATGAGAGAGAAAATTCGTGAATTACAACAACAGTTTAATATCACCTCTCTTTACGTAACCCATGACCAAAGTGAAGCATTTGCGGTTTCTGATATGGTATTGGTGATGAATAAAGGCAAGATAATGCAACTAGGCTCACCACAAACTCTTTATCGCCAACCGGCTTCTGAATTTATGGCAAGCTTTATGGGAGATGCCAACTTATTCCCAGCAACATTGGGCGCTGATTATGTTGATATTTTCCAATATCGTTTACCAAAACCAGATACGTTTAATACGACTAAAACAGAAGTGAGAGTGGGCGTTAGACCAGAAGCTATCACCTTATCTCAGCAAGGCGATGCTTGTCAGCAATGCAAAATTGTCCATGTCGCTTATATGGGGCCTCAATATGAAGTGACAGTGGAATGGCAAAATCAAACCTTGCTATTACAAGTCAATGCCACACAGCTTCAACCTAATGTAGGCGATAGCTACTATCTACAAATCCATCCTTATGGCATGTTTATTTTAGAATAAACATAATGTTGAATAGGATAAAAGTAAGCGAGGCACCCAATGGGTGCCTCTTTTTTATAATAATACTACGACATTTTCCCCTGGTGTGACATCCTGGTGTGAATGTTTGATGTAACACTTGGTGTAACACATTGCTACGCTATTATTGTTTTAGATAATGATTGGAGATACTTGTACTACTCCCTTTATTTTTTAAGATGCTATCAGAACAAAAACTGATAGCACCCGTTCTACACTCTATTTTCCTTGAGCGAGATATTTTTGCATTTCATCCACAGGAACCATACCCCCCCCCGTCGCCCACACTAAATGCGTCGCATTTTGCATTTTTTGACTGTCCAGTGATAAGCCTTGCAGATAATCTTTAGCTTGAGTGACATGTATAGCACCAGCCATTCCCGCTAAAGCCGAAGGTTCTAACTTAATCCCTTCTTCTTTATTTAATAAACTGAGTAAGTCATAAAGCTCTTGGTCATCAATAGTGTAATAACCATCAATTAAGCGCTCCATTGCGCGACCTACGAAGCCTGATGCACGACCAACAGCAAGACCATCAGCGGCAGTGACGTTATCGATACCAATCTCTTGTACTGAGATGCCTTCATGTAATTGGGTATAAACGCCCAATAACATACAAGGTGAGTGCGTTGGCTCTGCAAATAAACAGTGTACTGCATCACCAAATGCCAATTTCAGCCCAAAAGCAACGCCACCAGGACCACCACCAACACCACAAGGCAGATAAACAAACAGAGGATGTTCACTATCAACACGAACACCTTGTTCTTCAAATTGGCGTTTTAAACGTAATCCCGCTACCGCATAACCCAAGAATAATGTTTTTGAGTTTTCGTCATCGATGAAGAAACAGTTAGGATCTTTCTCTGCCTCTTTACGACCTTCTTCTACCGCGATGCTGTAATCTTGTTCATATTCAACAACATTCACGCCATGGGAGCGTAATTTATCTTTCTTCCACTGACGTGCATCAGCAGACATATGAACACTCACACTAAAACCTAATTTCGCACTCATGATCCCAATAGACATACCTAAGTTGCCTGTTGAACCTACCGCGATACTATATTGGCTAAAGAACTCACGGAATTTATCAGAAAATAATTTTTCATAATTATCATCTGTACTTAATAATCCCGCATTGATTGCCAATTTCTCAGCATGAGTCAGTACTTCATAAATTCCACCACGAGCTTTAATTGAACCTGAAATAGGCAGATGACTGTCCTTTTTCAAACGCAATTGACCGCTAATGGAGGTGTTATAACGCTTTTCAAGAGCAACTTTCATCTTAGGAATATCAACCACTTCTGATTCGATGATCCCTTTAGTAACCGCTGTTTCTGGAAATGCTTTAGCTAAATAAGGTGCAAAACGTTGTAACCGTGCTTGTGCGTCAATTACGTCATCTTGCGTTAAACCAACATATGGAAGTCCCTGGTCAGTGGTGGTCACTTTTGGGTTAAACCAAACCACTTCTTTTAAGTCCACTAAGTCATTAACTAGTGGAAAATTACTTTTTAATTTATTTATATCTATATGGTTCATAGTCGTTCTCTTTTATATGACAAAAGAAAGCATAAATGTACCGCCTAATGCGACAAAGGAGGCAATAAAGGTCGCGACACTGTAAAAACGAAAAGTTTCACTTAAAGTTGCATTACAATACTGCTTCACTAACCAAAACAGTGAGTCTGTGACGATGGTACAACCAATAGCACCTGAACCAATTGCTAATGTAATAATTTCAGGGCTAATGTCTGGGTATAAAGGCATTAATGGTGCAACAATTGCAGTAGCTCCCATCATTGCAACAGTTGCAGAACCAACAGCTGCATGAAGGATAATGGCGACTAACCAAGCCAATAAAATTGGATGCATATCCAAGTTAGAAAGAATTAACGCTAAAGATTCACTTAAACCACTACCTTTTAAAATGCCGTTAAAAGCACCACCCGCACCAATAATTAATAAGATGTTGGCAATAGAGCTAAAGCTATCTTCTGTTTTCTTTAATAAAGTATTCATTCCCATATTACGGCGAATACCTAACACATAATAAGCAACAAAGGCAGCAATAAACATCGCAGTAATTGGGTTACCAATAAACTGTAACGCGGTATAAACCGATGTACCTTTAGTCATATTTAATTCTGCTGCTGTTTTTATCAGCATCAAAACAATAGGTAATAAGACAGTAAACAGAGTCGCACCTAATGAAGGTAAATCTTTTTCTTCACGAATTTCCATATCAGAAAATTCTTCAGGTACGGTTTTAAATGGTAAGCGCTCGCCTAACATTTTTAAGAATAGAGGACCACCGACTAAAGATGCAACTAAGCCTACCGCAAGACCTGCAACAATAACGGTTCCCATATCTGCCCCTAATTCATTTGTTACGAATAGAGCAGCTGGATGAGGAGGAACAATACAGTGAACAGCCATTAATGCTGTACATAATGGGATAGCTAATTTTAATAATGATGTATTTGTTTTTTTCGCAATTGAGAAAGCAAGAGGAATAAGTAATACCACACCCACTTCAACAAAGAGTGTAATACCACAAATAAGACCAACCAATACCATAATAACGTCTGGAGATAACCAACGGCACTTTTGTAATGTAATACCAATCCGTTCTGCAGCACCTGATATTTCCATCATCTTACCAAGAATAGTGCCTAAACCGATAATTGCCGCTAAAAATCCTAACGTACCACCAATACCATTTTCAATCGCATTTACCATTTCTAAAGGATTCATCTTCATTGCAGTACCCACAAAGAAGCTTGCCAATAGTAAGGCTAAAAACGGATGAAACTTAAGTTTTATTATAGTAAAAACAATGAGCAAGATACTCATTATAAGAGTACCTAGCACCCATAACGTTGAATCCATATATCCATCCCAAATATTTTATTTATTGTTAATCATATTGAATATTAATCATTCGGTACTTACAAATGATGAAAACTTACACTAAGATGAACTCAATTAACTCAAATAAGTGATCAAAAGCACAAATAATCACATTATGACGAGTGGTGGCATGGTATTTCATCTTAACATTAGCTTGATTGTTAACTTACGTTACTATTAACAACGAAACGAGAATAAAAGAATGTTTGAATCTTCTAACGTGATTTTAAGAAATAAACGATTATCCAGTTATCAATTAGCAAGACTTCACACTTTTGAAGCAACAGGTCGTCATCTTTCATTCGCTTTAGCGGCAGAAGAGCTATCATTAACCCCCAGCGCCATTAGCCACCGTATTAATACATTGGAAGAAGAGCTAGGCATTAAGCTATTTAATCGCTTTCATCGCCGAATTGAGTTAACAGAAGAAGGAGAGCGTATTTATTGGGCACTTAAAAAAACACTAGAAGATATTAACCAAGAGATTTTGGATATTCATAATCAAGAAGTCTCTGGTGTTCTCACTGTTTATTCTCGCCCTTCTATTGCTCAATGTTGGTTAGTCCCTCGTATTTCAGATTTTACTGAACGGTATCCATCCATTGAATTAAATCTACTTACAGGAAATGATGATATTAACTTTCGAGGTTATGGTATTGATCTCGCAATCTATTTCGATGATAAGCAACTACAAAACCTTTATTGCGAAGATTTAATTTCAGAATCTATTATTCCTGTATGCAGTCCCGAATACGCAAAAAGGCATGAGCTTGTCGGAAATATTCATCATCTTTCTAATTGCACTTTGCTACATGATAGACAAGCGTGGAGTAATAACTCTGATTTTGACGAATGGCGAGCTTGGAGTGAATATATGGGGCTTTCACTTTTTCCTAATCGCAGCAATATCTGTTTTGACCGTTCTGATCTTGCTGTTATCGCTGCTGTTAACCATTCAGGGGTGGCAATGGGAAGAAAACGTCTAGTGCAAAAACAACTGGCTAATAAAGAATTAATTATTCCTTTTGATAATAGTGAACTTTTTTGTGCTCAGCGTTATTACCTTGTCACTCGAAATGAAAAAAATAATGCTAAAGTACAACTTTTCATTCAATGGCTGAAAAAACAAATCAAGGAAAGTATGTAATTTTTTAAGGAAAATCCGATGAAAGAGATGACTTTTTCAACACAACAAATTATTGCTATTGCAGAATATGCAGGGCTCACGATCCCAAGTTGCAATTTCCGTATAAATCCACTCATTAGATTCAAGTGTTGAAAGCAATGCTAATAACTCACTAAGCGTTTCAAATTTTTGTATCATTCTATTTTTCACTAAGGATCTCGTTATTTTTACAATAAACCCGCCAATTAGGCGGGTCTATTATTTCTTGATTCTTAACGTCTATGATCTTATTTAGCTAAAAAGTGTTTATCTTCAACCACTATTAAAGGCTCAATATCACTCTCTTTTTTAATCACCAGAGTTGGGTCTGAACGTAAACAACAACCACCATAATGCCCTCCAACAGTAAAGGTGCAAACTTGGATATAACGATTTGCCACTTTTGGTAAGCACCATAGTTCTTGGTAAATATTTTCTTGGTGTTCAAATTGGCCTTGAGTTTCGTCCAACACATTCTCTTTATGATCAACCAAGCCAATGTTACTACCACAACGCCCAGCAATAGGTTTAATGGCATAACCACTTTTTGCAAGACGAGGCGTCACCGTAAAATCAGTATCTAATAAATAAGGGTTATCAGGGAACAATTGCCATAAAACCGGTAAAATGGCTTTATTACTAGGAATTAATGTCCAAAGAGGCTCAAAAACTGTAATTTCAGGACGTAAAAGTACATCAACTAAACGTACTTCATCTTCAGGATGCCCTGTACGAATAGGGATCAGTGCTTGTTGTTCACTCTCTTCTCTTAATTGGTCTAACGCCGTTTCCCAAGCCCATGTTTTCCAGACACATTCAACGACACGTTTGTCTGCATCAATTAATTGACCACGACTATTCCAATGAAGCTCATCTAATCCACGCAGAATTTTACTGTTATAACCCGCTTGAGTCAGCGATTGTTGCATAAACAGAGCATGATAATCTTCTTCACTATCATCATCTTGAAGAATATGTACAAAAGGTTTCGCATCACTGTGTTTCCACGCATCGGCTAATGCATCAAGCAAGCGTTCACCAGGGTTAAAACCCTCTTTAACTCCACCTTTCTGTGCCCATTTTTCGATAATTAAACCTGCTTCTGTATGGCAAGAGGCAGAGTCAGCATTATATTCATAAACTTTGACACCGCGCTCATCCATGCAAAAATCTAATCGTCCCGTGATCATTTGATGACGTCTGTTTTGCCATGATAAACGGATACGAGGCCACAACACTTCAGGGATATCGAATAAACGCAGTAATTTATCGTCTTTTAACACTTTTTCGGTTGCATGTAGATACATCAAATGCATTTCATTACTTGCGCGAATAAGCTCCTGCTCTGCACTTTCTGAGATGGTGAAATATTCATAGCTATCTTGATTAATAATATGGCCGTGTTGTGCAAGGACATAGGCTTTTTCTAGAGGCGAGTTTTCATCTAACCACTTGCCATCTAATTGACCTTTATTATCAAGCTGTTCGGCATGGATATTTAACAGTTCTGGCACAATTTTAGGTTGAGGAAGACTATAAACATTAGGCTCTGTTTGGATCATCCAACCTAATAGCGTTGTATTATCAAAAGTATCTTGAATAAAGTAGCCGTTATCCGTCACTTTAAGAGGCAATTCCCTTGTCCATTGTTGCCCTGCTGGCAATCGAGTGTGGATAACATTTTGTTCTGCAATACGGATCTTATCTTCAAGTACTTCAGTAATAACAGCGACATGCCCAGTTACTTTGAACTCACCACCTTCTTGCCAAATCAGTAAAGCACCCACAGCAGGGGGTTGTTTGCTACCATTTGCAAAGGCTTGTAATGGCAATATATCGTCATCTATGGTTTTACGTAAAAAACGCAGTGAAAAGATCTCATAAGCCATTCCCACATCAGTAAATACAGCCCCATAATGCAAATAGAGAAAACGGCGAGCGAACTCAACACACTGCCACTTGTGCCCCATATATTCATTACCAATATAACTGCGGAATGAATCATTAGCGGCATAGTCTTCTTTATCAATACTGCTGTAATCTGAAGAGTAAATTGCGACACCACCAGGCGCATAGCCTAACAATGTTCCAAATGGTTCATGACGAATGATATCTTTTACATTCATAATCTCGACCTTGACGATAAATAGATAATTACCCTGCAACACTTATAATCTTGCCTAAGTATTATAGTTAACAATCTTAACGCCGTAGCCTATTAGATGTGAATGTAATTTTATAAATTTCAATAAAGTGAGGATAGTTGTTTGAATTTAACACGGGTTTAAGAAAGGAAATCTCGACGATATAAAAAAAAACTCAAAAATAACCCATTATAAAAAGGCATAAAAGGTATTTTCGAGTATAAACACAGTCAAAGAGGGCTTTATCTTTCTTGTTATAGCCTCATTATTTACTCTTTATTAATCACAAATGCGAGCACAAATAACAGATAAAATGGTGTTTAGGCAATATATAGCACTGTTTATCAAAAAATTCTCGACAATCCTGCTGGAAATAAGAAGGATATCAAAATAGTTTAATGAAAATTAATATCATCTTATAACATGATGGGTATAAATAATTCACCCAATTAACCGATAACACATTAGTATGGATTTTACTCATTCAAGCCGGAGTGCTTGTATATTTTGAAGATCCATCACGGAAACTTGATATTCAATTTATTGGATATTATTGGTGGTTGATAGGAAGAATGAGGTCACTAATGTCAAAGATTTATCCCATTTCTCAAATTATTGGGCATAAAATTCGTAAACAACGCCAGCAACTTCGCTTGTCAGCGAAGGTTGTCGCTGAACGAGTCGGTATTAGCCAGCAACAATTTTCACGTTATGAGAATGGGCTATGTAAGATTGATGTTGATATGCTCTTTCATATTGCACAAGAGCTAAAAGTCACCCCTGCATTTTTCCTACCGCCAAATGAAGAACAAGTTTCTGCTGTAGCATTGACACAATCCAAACAGTTTTGGAGTGCTCAAAGTCAAATTTAATATTCTTGGTATGGAAATCTTCTGTTTTATCTTCTCATTAAGATAAATAAGATTTCCATATATCACTCTTAATTATATGATTTTATTAGATATTATTACCTAGAGTTATTAATTCTCTTCATATATTTCTTTTAGAACAACAAATTTTTTTCTTTTATAAAATAAAGTATTAGCACCATTTTCTCTGATTTCCCCATCAACTTAAGCGATATTTTTCGTACAGATTATCTCCTATTTCTAATACAAATTATGTTAACCTTATTAAGAATAATAACAATTATCATTCAATAATAAGGGTTAAACATGAAATATCGCTATACTCTCTCTCTCACTGCACTCTCATTTCTTTCTGCATCTGCATTAGCCATTGAGTATCCAGTAGGTCACCCTATTCTTAAAAATGGTATGGAAATTCAAGGGGTTTATCTCCAACCTATTACCATGGATACTGAAGAAGGTCATCATGCGATGAATCACTTAGCTGCTGATAAAGCAGATATCCATTTAGAAGCAGATATTCATGCCACAGAAGATAATCCGAATGGATTTGCTGAAGGCGATTGGATCCCCTACCTCACCATTGAGTACACCGTAACAAAATCTGATGCACCTGCGAAAAAACAGCAAGGCACATTTATGGCAATGGTTGCCAATGATGGCCCTCACTATGGTGAAAACCTGAAGCTGGATGGAAATGGTCAATATAACGTGACCTATAAGATTTATCCGCCTTCATACAACAAAGATATCGCTTTTGGTCGCCATATCGATAAAGAAACTGGCGTTGCACCTTGGTTTGAACCCTTTGAAGTGTCGTGGGATTTCACCTATAGCGGTACAGGCCGTAAAGGTAGCTACTAATTAGCTTGATAACGGATAAATCCAATCATTTGGATTTATCCTTTTTCTCTTTTTAAGTGAAACGCTGATGATCAAAACTCTCTCTAAATACACATTATTACTACTGCTAATGGTGACATCCTCTGCTTTTGCAGCAGAGAAATACACTGTTGAGTTAGAAATGAAAGATGGCGAACTTATTCCACAAACACTTGAAGTTCCTGCAAAAACACCCATTAGAATAAAAATTCGTAATACAGGCACTAGCCCTGTTGAATTTGAAAGTACACAACTACGTAAAGAAAAGGTATTAGCACCAGGCGCAAATTCTGTCGTTGTAATCGCACCACTAAAACCGGGTCGTTACAGCTTCTTTGATGATTTCCACCTTTCTCACCCTCAAGGTGAAATTGTTGCAACTGAAAAGGCAGAGTAAATATGGGACAAGTTCTGTTTGTTGTTTGGCGAGAAAGTTTTGAAGCGCTATTAGTAGTAGGCATTATTTATGCGTGGATAAAACGTTCACCAACACCACAACAAGGTATGAAATACTTGTGGGGTGGCGTGATATTTGGGCTCTTTCTTGCCGTTATTCTAGCGCTAAGTATTTATGGTGTATTTAGCTCCCTAGAAGATATGTGGCAATCTCTATTTATGATCACAATGGAGATCCTCGCCTGTGTGCTTATTGTGCAGATGGTCTATTGGATGAATGGGCAAGGAAAATCATTAAAAGCAAATATAGAAAATGAACTCACTCAAAAAACACAGCAACAAAGTGCGTGGGGTATTTTATTGATTATAGCCATTGCGATTGCCAGAGAAGGCAGTGAAGTGGTGGTATTCCTTTCTAGCCATATAATGGCCCTCAATACACAAACAGTACTGCCTTTCTTTATTGAAGTCTTTATTGGCTTAGTTGTCGCAGCATTCACACTGTGGCTATTTCTGCTGACTTCGAAAGTGGTTTCATGGCGCTATTTCTTTACCGTAACCGGTTTTTTATTACTATTCCTGGCCGTTTCTCTGTTATTAAAAGCCGTAGAAGAAATTGCAAATCTACTGATTGAAATGGATTTTGAATTACCTGATTTCTTTATTTATCCACTTTGGGATATTAGCCATATTCTTGATGATTCGAGTGTTTTTGGTAATTTTTTAGTTTCGTTTTTTGCTTACCGCTCTCAACCTATTGGCTTAAGCGTGGTGACATTTATTCTCTATTGGGTGGTTGTCGCGCTATTATTTAAGCGAGGTTCTCGCCATGCTAAATAATGCAAAATCGAAAAGTAAAAAGCTCACCGCTTTTCTATTTATCTTGTTATTTTCTTTTCCTGTTTATGCCGAAAAAATTATTCAGGGTATTATTCAAGATAGTGAAAACATCGTTATTGCCAAAGGGGATATCCCGACCCCTAAAAAGTTCGAAACTGATATTTTAAGTTATCGAGAAAAAGCTGTTGAGCAATTAACGCTAGTTGAAAAATCGCTCGATAAATTAATCGAGAATAGTGAAAAAAATCAGCTTATTAATGCACAAAATGCTTATCAACAAGCGCATTATCATTATGAAGTTATTCGCCCTATTATCGCCCTTTTTGGATCGAGCGAACGTTTATTGAATAATCGAGCTGATTTCTTTCTTGAAAGAGAAAACTCACCTCGTTTTTCAGGATTTCATTTAGTTGAATATCAACTGTTTAAATTAAGAGATCCTCAAAACGCGACAGAATCGGCAAAAGCCCTTTTAAGAGGCATTAGTGACTTAAAAAAACGTGTCGCAATTGAAGATATTCCTATCCCTAAATTAGTTCAATCTGCGGGTGATAACCTAGAGTTTATTTTGACTGACAAACTCGCTGGTATTGAAAATCAATATTCAAACAGCGATCTGGGAGATAGCTATGCCAATTTATCGGGATCGCGCCTAATCGTGGAGATCTTATCGAATCACATTCCAACGGCTGAATATCAATCTCTTATCAAACAATATGACGATATTGGTGCTCTACTTTTAAAATATCAGCGTGATGAAGGTCTATTCCAGCCTTTAACGGCGCTTCCTGAAACAGAAAAAAGTTGGCTTTTTTCTCAAGTGACACAATTAGCAGAGCAAGTCGCGAACTTACGCAGCACGCTCAATATTGATGTTTACTATCACTATAAAGAAGCAAGTGATGAAAAATAAAACTCTCTTTAAATCACTATCAAAAAATCCTGTTAACCTCAATAAACGTACAACGTTAAAGTGGCTAGGAGGAAGCTTATTACTCGCTAGTATGGGAGCTAAAGCAGTAGAAAGACAAGAAGCTTCATCAACTTCGCGTTATCAACGCGCTATTGCTTATTTAGGTCAACATCAAGCGGGCGTTATTACACCAGAACAAAAACATGCCTCATTTATTGCACTTAATCTGACAATAACAAGCGCCGATGAGGTGAAAAAAATATTCACAATACTGACACAACGAATTGCGTTTTTAACGCAACCTAGAGAACTACAACAAAGGGCTAATCCACACCTTCCTCCTGCTGAGTCTGGTATTTTAGGCACACAACTACACCCTGATGAATTAACCGTCACCGTCGCTTTAGGCGATAGTTTTTTTGATAGTCGTTTTGGTTTTCAAGCTAAAAAACCTAAACGCTTAGAGCCAATGAAACCCTTTCCTAATGACCGACTCGATCCTAAATGGTGCGGTGGCGATCTATTACTGCAATTGTGTGCAAATAGCCAAGAAAGCGTGATTTATGCGTTAAGAGATATTTTAAAACACCTGTCCGGGAAGGTTTATGCTGTATGGAAAATCGATGGTTTTCTTCCTGCTCGTGATATCGATAATCGACAAACGCCGATTAATCTTTTTGGCTTTAAAGATGGTTCTGGTAACGCGCCTTCTTCAGATAATAGTTTGATGGACTCTCTTGTATGGATCACTGAAAAGCAAAAAGAACCACAGTGGTGTTTAGGTGGAAGTTATCAAGCGGTTCGCCTTATTCGTTTTGCTTTGGAATTTTGGGATAGAACACCTCTTGAAGATCAAGAAAATAACTTTGGACGCCATCGCTCAACCGGAGCGCCAATAGGTATGAAGCAAGAGATGGACGATCCTCAATTTGAAAAAGATCCTCACGGTGACAGGGTGCTATTTGATTCTCATATGCGACGAGCTGAACCAAGAAATCCAGAACGTTATAGTGCCAAGTTACGCCGACGTAGTTATAGCTACTCATTAGGATTAACGCCTTCAGGTCAACTAGATATGGGGCTAATTTTTATCTCGTTCCAAAATAACCTTAAAAAAGGCTTTATTGATACACAAAAACGTTTAGACGGTGAACCCTTAGAGCGTTATATCAAACCTTTCGGTGGTGGATATTACTTCGTGTTATCCGGTATATCTCAAGAGGGTGATATTCTGGCAAAAGGACTATTTGATTAATCAACACAATTTAGGCACTTTGTTTTTTCTGCAAAAGTGCCTAAATAACGCCTCTAGCAAATTAACGAGAAAAATGCGCCATTTTTGCTTTTAATGCATTGCCCAGTTCCATTTGCCTTTCTGGTTCAATAAATCCCATCGTCAATACTGCAGCTACCATTTCCCCTTTTTTATTAAGTACAGGGCATGAAATAGATTGTGCACCTGGAATGCCTTCTGCCGGCTCATGACGAATTGCAAAACCTTGTTGGCGAATAATATTTTGCTGCTTTGTTGATAAATCAGCTTCAATTTTTAAATCACTAAAAGTGGCAAAAACAGCACCTGCAGCACTAACTTTATGAGGAACAGGAGTATCAGGTAAAAAATCGATATCAACATGTTTAAAGCTACGATTATAACGGGTTAAAAACAGTTGATTACCTTGAGAAATTACCAGTCCGGTAGACATATTCTGTTCATCTCTAAATTCACATAATAACTGATTAATCTCATCCACGAAGGATTGTGGCTTTGGCGTCGCCTGTGCTAAAAAAAGAATTTTACTGCCCAAACAATACTGGCTTCCTTCACTCTCTTGATACAACATTTCAGAGCGACAAAGTGAAACTAAATATTTATGTAAGCGACTTTTTGAAAGTGAACAGGCTTTTGCAATATCTGACGATCGGGCAATACCTCCATTCGAAGCAATAAATTCAAGAATGGTAATAGCGATATCAACCGAGTTAACTCCTTGAGAATTCTGCATTTATTTTTCCCATACCTATTCGTTGTTTACTTTGTTTTATGACGATATCCCATTATTCTTTTTTTGTCATTTTTACTAGTTTATTTCACTGAAACCTTATTTTAAATAGGGCTTTTTAATCATTTTCTGTCGATTATTTTCTTTGTCTATTTTTAGATGATCTAACTCAAGGTTAACTATATATGAATTGGGTTTATATATAGTTAACTTTTCTTGTGCGTGAGAATGTCTATGTCTAAAAATCAAAAATGGGAATTAAATAGAAGAACGTTGTTAAAAGGAATGGGCGCCATTGGCGTGGCTGCTCTTTCTCCTAACGCGTTCAGTCTAGTTAATGAAAATAAACCCATATTTAACCAGAAACCACGGATCAAATTATCCGAGTATAAAACCTTTCGTTCAACCTGTGCGATGGAATGTTTGCACTGTAACCTAACAGCTTTTACACATAAGGGGAAACTGATCAAAATTGAAGCCTCTGAAGGCTTTAATGTGAAATGCTGTTTGCGTGGAATGAGCCGAACTAAGTGGGTATACCATAAAGATCGTCTCACCACACCTTTATTGCGTGTTGGCGAAAAAGGAAAAGCAGAATTTAAGCCGATCAGTTGGGATGAAGCGCTAGATCTTATTGAAAAAAATATCAGAGAAACCATTGATAAGTTTGGCAATGAGGGACTATTTATCTCTACTCATGCGGGCAATATGGACTCGATTAAAAATGATATGGGTAAAGCATTTTTCGATTACTTGGGAGGCTCAACAAAACAAGCAGGCTCTTTATGCTGCTCTGCGGTAACCGCAGCAATGATCCCCATGGTAGGTCTACGCTATGCCGATACTCGTGATACTGTAAAAGATAGTCGTTATATTCTTTGCTGGGGCAATAACCCTGCTGTCACCATGCAAGCATATTTTAAAAACTACAATCAAGCTCGTCGAAACGGCGCCAGAATGGTAGTTATTGATCCTCGCTTTAATGAAACTGCAGCTAAAGCCGATGAATGGATCCCAATTGTACCGGGTACAGATACTGCTCTTGCATTAGGTATGATCAAAATTATCATTGAAGAAAATCTCACTGATAAACCTTTTTTACGTGCACATACAGGGGCTGTTTATCTTGTTAACGCACAGCAAAAACTATTACGCCAATCTGATGATGACCAAGATAGCTATCTGGTTTTTGATACCCTGAGCCAGCAACTTGTTCACCATGAAACACCCAATATTGTTCCTGCGTTAACTCATGATGAACTACCAGCTAATGCTGATTACGTGACTGTCTTTGAGCAAATTTATCAACAAGCCCAGCCTTGGACTATCGAAAAAACGAGCCAAGAAACAGATATTCCAAAAGAAACGATTATTCGTTTAGCACGCGATTATGCCACCACCAAACCGGCAATGATTGTGCAAAATATGTCAGGTGCTCAACGAACAGAGTTCGGTGCTTATGTTGCTGCAAGCCAGTTTTATCTCGCTTTATTAACCGGCAATATCGGTAAAAAAGGTGCTGGAATTTGTGATGCGGGCGGTGCTCGTCAAATGGCGAAATTTAGCCCAATTATTCCACCAGCACCGAATGCAAAACCCATCAAACCTATCCCCGTTGCAAAAGTCGGTGATTGGATTGTCAATGAAAGACCACACCCAATTAACTTTTGGTGGATCATGACAATGGGTGTAATGACGCAACTTCCTAACACCAATATGGTACGTAATGCACTGAAAAAAGTTCCTTTTGTTGTTGTCGCTGATAACTTGATGTCATCCACGGCTCTTTATGCTGATCTAGTACTTCCTGTTACCACTATTTTTGAAGATACCAGCTTAATGGCAGGAGTTCGTAGCCAATATGTGCAATTAATGGAAAAAGCCGTTGAGCCACCGGGAGAAGCAAAACCTGATTACTGGATCTTTGCTCGTCTTGCTGAGCGCTTTGGCTTTGGTGAAGTCTTTAATCAACCTATTGAGCATTACATTGATGCTTGCCTTAAAGGTTCTGGCATTACTCGTGAAATGCTGGAAAAAGGTCCAGTGCGCCCAGTTGAGGGTGATTGGATCCCATTTAAAGATGGTGTTTTCCGTACCTCAACGAAAAAAGCACACTTCTTTATTGAAGAATGGCAGGGCAAGAACTTCTCCCCTATTGTCACCTATTACCCAGTAAAAGAATCAACAAAAGGTTCACCTGAACTTGCCAAGAAGTATCCTCTGATGGCAGTACAACGCAAACTCGCCCGTAGTGTTCACTCTAGTCATGGTATGAATGAGTGGATCTTAGAAGTACAGCGCAATCAGCCTAATATTCTTATCCATCCTAATGACGCCTTAGCTCGCGGTATTAAAGATGGCGAATGGGCTATCGCGTTTAATGATCGAGGTGAGCACCGCGCTATTGCCGTTGTGACCACTCATATTAAGCAAGGCGTTGTCTCATTGGATAATGGATGGTGGGAGCAACAAGGCGGAAGTAGTAGCCATGTCACCAATGATCACGTAGAGCCTTTGGGTAATGGTCATTGCTGTAATAGCACCTTAGTTAACGTAAGAAGGGAGGCATGATCATGGCGAAGAAACAGTATGGTTTTCTGATAAATACCAAAGATTGCTACGGTTGCCGTACCTGCTCTATGGCCTGTAAATCTGAAAACGTGACACCTCCCGGTGTGCTATGGCGTCGTGTTCGTGAATTCAACGAAGACCAACCTAATGCACAAGCCTTTATTACGATGTCTTGTAACCATTGTGATGATCCACAGTGCCTAAAAGTCTGCCCTGCTGATACTTATACCAAACGAGAGGATGGTATTGTCGTGCAAGATCATGACAAATGTATTGGTTGCCAGATGTGTATCATGGCCTGTCCTTACAATGCGCCTGTTTATGATCCAGTTGAAGGCAAAACCAGTAAATGCAATATGTGTGCAGATAGACTGGATGAAGGTTTGAAACCACGTTGCGTTGAATCTTGCCCTACGGGTGCCATTGAATTTGGCGAAATTGAAGATTTACGTAAAAAACATACGACAAATTGGGCTTTATTAGAAAAACGCTATGGCGTTCCTGATCACACCATCAGTAACCCTAATATTGTCATTATTGGTATGGAGGATTGATCATGCATGATTATCAACTGCCGTTAGTCCTGTTTACGGTAATGAGTCAATGGGGCATTGGTGCAGTATTAGCACTTTCACTGTATCAATGGCAAAACCAATCTCAAAACGCTGCAATGCTAAGTACCAAAGCATTACGAACAACCATTGCACTGATTTGGCTAATTGAAGTTGTGGGCTCATCAATGTCAATGGGACACTTAGGTGATCCACTTGGTGCTTATCGTTCTGTTTTAGGTATTGCTCACTCTTGGTTAAGCCGTGAAGCAATTGCTTTCGTTATGCTTAATGGATTGATTTCATTATGGGCATTAGCAAGTTGGGTACAGCCTAATGCTATTCGTCGTAATAGTTTGATTGGATTGTTTTGTGGTGTGATTGGTTTACCTATTATCTTGGTTACAGCACAAATCTATTACCAAATGCAAGCACATCCGTTATGGCATACACCAGCAACACAAATTAGCTTTATTGGTACAGCGTTGCTACTTGGTTTTGGCTCAATGATCCCTTGGTTACGTTTACAAGGTAAAGCCATTAGCAATTCATTAAAAATAGGAACATTTATCGGCGCCTTATTAGTGTTTGTGGGATTAGTTATGCGAGCGCAAGTACCTGGTGCAGATGTGACAAGCCTATTATTGTGGTGGCAAGTCATTGCTAGTTTGATTGTGGGTATTTGTATTATTACGTTGTCTCACAGTGCTTCATTTAGCAAAGCATCGCTCTCTGTTATCGCTATTTTGATGCTTTTTAGCGGTGAAATCACCGGAAGAATGCTGTTTTATGGCAATGTAATGTCTCAAGCGCCTTGGTTCTAAGTGTTTTATCTCTGAGTTAAATAGTCACTTAACACGCTTATTTAACTCAGAACCTTCCCCAATATTTCACTTGATATTTTTATTTACCTTAACATTACCTTTAATTTTTCCCCGAATTTATTCGGGGCTTTTTTTATCTTATCTAATATTATTGATTTTGCTTTATCGGTACTCTTTTTATCTTTGATGAAATAATCATCTAGCTATCTTTATCAATAATAGGCAAAATTAACCTTAATGATGTAATACAATTACCTGTTTACTATTGGAAAAGAGAGCGCTTCGCATGACTGGATTAATTATTACCATCGCGTTATTGGGTCTTATTTTTTATTATTACAACCGTATTATCTCTATGCGTGAAGCGGTTATCTCAAGTGAAACTGAAATTTCAGTACAATTAGATCGTCGTGGCAAAGTCTTTGACAGCTTATTAGCTACCGTAAAAAAATACCTCAGCCATGAATCTGAAGTCTTTACTAAAATTACTGAATTAAGAACAAAAACTCAAAGCGCAAATACCAAAGAAGCCAAAGCAGCTGAAGATGAATTATCAAAAATTGTCTCAAGTGGTGCCATTAATGTTGCGGTTGAAAATTACCCTGAATTAAAATCCGACACCATCATGGCAAATTTACAAGAAGAGATTGTTTCAACAGAAAATAAACTCTCTTTTGCAAAGCGCGGCTATAACCGCACTTTAGAACAATATCGCGCTTTCATTGCTTCTATCCCTGCAGTCTTTATCGTGAAGATTTTCCCAAGCCTTGTTATTGATAAAGAGTACTGGCGTCTTGATGAAGGAACCATTAAAACGGAAGAAGCGCGTCGCATTAATTTCGATTAATTTTATAGTAATAAGAGATAGTTATTACTTCTAGATTGATAAAAACAGCACTTAACGGTGCTGTTTGGAGTCACTAATGGATTTCAGAAATGTTCTACGAAAAAATGCTATTCGAACTCGTTTTGTTATAGCAACATATTTGCTCTTAATGCTTATGATCGGTTTGCTGGTGGATACGGCTATCGGCGCAAATCCCTATTTAGATCTGATCGATAATATGTGGGCATTTCTGACGTTTCAATCTCTTCCCATTGCCACATTAATTATTCTCGCTATTTCGATTTTATTGCTTATCTTTATTCATTTTAAAGGGCATAAAATCATGCTTACAGGGATGAACGCGCGATTAATTAGCCCTGATGACACCTTAAATGCACAAGAGCGCCAATTACTCAATATTGTTGAAGAGCTTAGTTTAAGTGCAACTCTGGGCTACATTCCTAAACTCTATCTTCTTGATACACCTGAAGCCAATGCTTTTGCAGCCGGTTGGTCTGAGAAAAATGCCTTTATTGGTGTAACAACGGGTTTATTAAGTCGTCTTAATCGCCAAGAAGTACAGGCTGTATTAGCTCATGAAACAGGACATATTATTCATGGTGATTCACGACTGACATTATATGTTGGCATATTAGCCAACGTTATTTTGACGGTAACAAATATCTTTGGCAGTCGTTTATATATTGCCTCAGGTAATCGAGGTGGTAAAAGTAATGACGCAGCAAGTAAAGCTCGACTGATTTTAATTATTCTAAACTTTATTTTGCCGATCATTACACAGGTACTCTATTTCTATTTATCCCGAACTCGCGAATATATGGCAGACGCTGCGGCGGTTGATTTAACCCAAGATAATCAAGCGATGATTAATGCACTAAAGAAAATTTCAGCACAGCATGACACTGAAAACTTTGAAGATGGTTCGACGGGACGAGCTTACCGTAAAGCTGCTTTTATTTTTAATAAAGGGGACTCATTTTTTTCAACACACCCTTCCATTGAAAATAGGATCGCAGTGCTAGAAGGTCGAAAGACGTTTTAATTCGTATCATACAAAGCAGTCAAAAGAAAAAAGCGTTTTCCCCTGTTTATCAATATGGTTCAAACGCTTTTTTAATTCTTATTTCTTAGCAACAATCCGATTAACGCTGTTTTTCACCGTGATGAAAAATAGCGGTACGTAAACGCTCTTGTTGCTCATAACGCAGTGGAAATTCAATCGTTTTATCTTTACCTAATTCCACTAAAAGTTCATTCATGGTTTGAATACTGGTTGTAGCAATAGCGTCATCAACCTGTTTCACCATTTCACTATAATGAGACATCGTGATCTCCTTTTTCTCATAAAAATCTTAACCGCTATCATATTACAAGAAAGAGAAATTCTATATTTTTAGTCGCACAAAGCAGGATTAAATTGAGTTAAGTGGCTTATTTTTTGTCTCTTGTCCCAATAACATCACCGCTAATATTCCAATCACTATTGAAAAACTGAAAATCAGAAATATTGAGCTTATTGCAAATTGATATTGAACCAAATATCCCACCATTAAAGGCCCTAATATTCCGCCAATACGTCCTATTGCTGTTGCTGTTCCAGCTCCTGTTGTCCGAATTCCATCGGGGTATTGTTCTGGCGTATAAGCGTATAAAGCCCCCCAAGCGCCCAAATTAAAGAACGATAACAACATACCGAAAATAAGTAATGTTGCCGTTGAATCAGCCACGCTGAAATAATAAGCACTGATGGCCGTTCCGGCTAAATAAGTCACTAAAACAAACTTTCGCCCATAGCGTTCAATTAACCACGCCGCCGTAAAATAACCAGGCAACTGCGCTAAAGTCATAATAAGCACATATTGAAAGCTCTTAATTAAGCTAAAGCCTTTTAACATGGCAACACTGGGTAACCACAAGAAAATACCGTAATAAGAGAAAACGACACAAAACCATAAGATCCATAACATTAGCGTTGAACGACGATATTGTGGTGACCAAATTAATGCCATTGATTGTCGAATCGATAGACGTGTTTTTTTCTGTGAAATATGCGATGAAGTAGGCTCAGGTAATTTTGAACGTAAATAGAGAGCATATACCGCAGGTAATGCACTTAATAGCATCGCCATACGCCAGCCATAATCAGGAATAATAAAGTAAGCAATCAACGCTGCAATTAACCAACCGACAGCCCAAAAACTCTCTAATAAAACAACAATTCTGCCTCGTTCATGGGTTTCAACACTTTCACTAACAAGCGTTGAGGCAACGGGTAATTCGCCACCTAATCCCATTCCAATAAAGAAACGTAAAACAAGTACCACCATCAAAGAGCTTGCTAATGCCGTTAACCCACAACCTAAGCTAAACAGTAACAAAGTAAAGATAAATACGGGTTTGCGCCCTTTTCTATCAGCCATAATGCCAAACACAAAAGCACCAACAGCCATTCCGATTGAATTTACACTACCAATCCAACCCAATTGTGATGCCGTTAATCCCCAATCTTCTTTTAATGCCGTGAGTAAGAATGCGAGTAATCCGACATCCATAGCATCAAAAGTCCACCCCATACCTGCAATACATAAAAGCTTATTACGAGAGATTGCCTCAGGTGCTTTACCTGTTTGGCTTGCCGTTGTCATTACATTTCCTTTTTATCCCCTGCCAAAGTGTTTAGTATACTAAACAAGAAAAATCTCTTTGTTAATAGCAAAATCATAATTTAAATAAAAATTAACATTTATGCTGAAAAAATAGCTAAAAAAAATCGGTATCTCTAAATAAGATACCGATTTCAACTTTTATAACTTTCTATTTTGCTTTTTTGATTAGCTTCTTAAACCTCGGCCTTTTTCAATTAAATACCATGCAATAACGTAAAACACGGCAATGAAAAGACACAAAACACTAATCGTTACGGTTAAAGAGACATCCGTAATGCCCAGAAAACCGTAGCGGAAACCACTAATCATATAAACAATTGGGTTAAGCTTGGATACACCTTGCCAAAATTCAGGTAATAGTGAAAGTGAGTAGAATACGCCACCTAAATAGGTTAATGGTGTTAAAACAAAGGTTGGAATAATACTAATATCATCAAAGGTCTTCGCAAAAATCGCATTTAATAATCCAGCGAGAGAAAACACAATTGAGGTCATCAGTAATGTCACTACGACCATTGTCCAAGAATGTATTTCTAAAGGCACAAAAAATAGTGAAATTAAGGTCACTAATATACCAACACAAATACCACGAGCCACACCACCACCAACAAAACCGGCAATAACAACATGCGTTGGTACTGGTGAAACTAATAATTCTTCAATGCTACGTTGAAATTTCGCACCAAAGAAAGAAGAAGAAACGTTCGCATAAGAGTTTGTTATCACTGCCATCATAATCAGGCCAGGAACAATAAACTGCATATAATCGACACCGCCCATATCGCCAATTCGTTTACCAATCAGGTTGCCGAAAATAACGAAATAGAGAGACATGGTTATTACGGGTGGAATTAATGTCTGTACCCAAATACGACCGAAACGAGTAACTTCTTTAATCCAAATGGTTTTGAGGGCTACCCAATACAGCTGAATCATTCCCTCTCTCCTTCTACTGTATGCTCTTCATTAACTAAGTGAACAAATAATTCTTCAAGACGGTTGGCTTTATTTCTCATACTTAACACTTGAATACCTTGTGCATTAAGCTGAGCAAAAACACTATTTAGTCCTTGCTCTCTTTTAACATCAACTTCTAATGTTGATGTATCAACCAAGCGATATTGATAATTTTGTAATTCAGGTAATGGGCTTTTTGGCGCAAGATCTAAAATAAAGGTTTCAGACTCTAATTTACTTAATAGCCCTTTCATACTGGTATTCTCAACCAGCTCGCCCCGTTGAATAATACCAATATTCCGACACAGCATTTCAGCTTCTTCCAAGTAGTGTGTGGTTAGGATAATGGTAGTGCCTTCAGCATTTAATTGTTTTAAAAACGTCCACATTGAGCGACGCAATTCAATATCAACGCCAGCGGTAGGCTCATCAAGAATAAGTAATTTAGGTTGGTGCATTAATGCACGCGCAATCATTAAACGGCGCTTCATTCCCCCAGATAAAAAACGTGCTCTATCTTCACGCTTTTCCCATAAATCTAACTGGGTTAAATAAATTTCGGCACGTTCTAATGCCAATTTACGAGGTACCCCATAATAACCGGCTTGATTGAGTACAATTTGTAATACGGTTTCAAAAGGGTTGAAATTGAATTCTTGTGGCACTAATCCTAATTGACGTTTTGCATTGACCATATCGGTATCGGTGTCATAACCAAATACTTTGACTTTACCGCTACTCTTATTAACTAAAGAGCTAATAATACCAATCGTGGTCGATTTGCCTGCGCCATTAGGGCCCAATAAAGCATAAAAATCGCCAGCCTCAACGGTGAGATCAATTCCTTTTAGCGCTTTTACGCCATTGTGATAAGTTTTCGTTAACTCCGTTAACTCCAATGCATACGTCATATGTGGGAATTACCTTTTATCAACTGCATTATTCAGCATTAACTGAGCTGAAATCAGAAAATAAGCTTAGTTTAAAGAATAAAATGGAATAAGTTATTCTAGAGAATATTCGGTGCCAAATAAACCGTTTTAGAGCTTATGACACAAACGAATAAATAAATATTTTTTAACTATTACAATAATAAAGAATAAGAGATGGAGAGAAAGAAAATTAACTATCAAGGCCCTGGTTCTTTTATTTCTTACGAATATTCTGATGTTTTAATAAATTTATCCCTCGGTGCAATCATTTAGCCTAATTGATACCAATAAAATAATTGCCTTTGTTTCTCAAGTTTACTGATGGATATTATCTCGTCATTTACTATATCAATCAATGATACTCATTCTTTTTTATCAAATTTATTTTCAGTGTAATAATAAAGTGAGTAACCATAAATATAAGATTTATTTATAAATTTTTTATGGGGTTCTATTTTTGAATAACACAATGGCTGGCTTAACAAACGGTTATCTTTTTACACATTTGATTTACATCAAAGAATGTATTGATAAATTAATTAAACAAATGCTATAAAAAGATCTATCTTATTTGAAAGCGAAAAATTACAAGCAATTATCTGTCACTTGGCTTTAAAAAAGCCCTCTGATTAATTCAAAAGTAATGGTATAAAAATACCCTTTCTTAATGGATCTATCGCATCCAACAATAACACAAGAGCTATTTCGTGTTGGCGTACTGTCAGCGCAAATGGTGGGAAACCGAATTTACAGGCAGTCACGTCATGATGAGAAAAATTGAAGAGCTGTTAGCCAATAACAAGCAATGGTCAGAATCTGTTACTGAAGAAAATCCTCAGTTTTTTAAAGATCTCTGTAAAGGCCAAAAACCTCACTTTTTATGGATTGGTTGCTCTGACAGCCGCGTTCCAGCAGAAAAATTAATCAACGCAGCACCGGGTGACTTATTTGTTCACCGTAATGTGGCAAACTTAGTCATTCACACTGACTTAAACTGCCTTTCTGTGATCCAGTATGCGGTTGATGTATTACAAGTTGAACATATTATTGTCTGTGGTCACTATGGTTGTGGTGGTATTGAAGCCGCTATTGAAGGCACTGAATTGGGACTTATCAATAACTGGTTACTGCATATCCGTGATATCTGGTACAAACACAGTTCTATGTTAGGTGAACTAGCTCCACAAGAACGATTAAACTTACTTTGTGAACTAAACGTTATTGAACAAGTGTATAACTTAGGCCATTCAACGATTATGCAAGCCGCATGGAAACGTGGGCAAAAAGTGATGATCCACGGTTGGGTTTACGGCTTAAATAACGGTGAACTACACGATCTTGATGTCACCTCTGATAGCCGTGAGAAACTTGAACTTTCTTATCGTCAAGCAATGGCAAAATTGAGTCATCCACGTTAATAAGATACGTTCGATTAAATAACAAAAAACCCGCCTAGAGCGGGTTTTTAACTGCTATTTTAAGTAAATAAATTACTCATCTAATAATGTTACATGCCCAATATAAGGTAGGTGACGATAACGCTGTGCGTAATCAATGCCGTAACCAATAACAAATTTATCTTCGATGGAATAACCAATCCACTCAACAGGAACATCCACTTCACGGCGAGAGGGTTTATCCAATAAAGTACAGATAGAAATAGAAGCGGGCTCACGTAAGCTTAGAATCTCTTTAACACGATTTAAGGTGTTACCTGAATCGATAATATCTTCAACAATCAGAACATCTTTACCACGAATATCTTCATCGAGATCTTTAATAATTTTAACGTCACGTGTTGACGTCATACCATTACCGTAACTTGATACAGTCATAAAATCGACTTCATGGTTCACGTCAATTTCACGGCATAAATCTGCCATAAAAATAAAAGAACCTTTTAACAAGCCGATTAAGACAAGATCATGTTGGCCTTGACGTGGGCGGTAATGTTCTGTGATTTCACGACCTAGCTCAGCAATACGCTGTTTGATCTCTTCTTCAGAGATCATGACATCAACAATATGTTTCATGATTAATTTCGATTGGGTTAACGGGGAAAGCAATCGATTGTACCAGAACTTCCTTCATCATGCGACGATCTGATTTAATGAAAATAAAGGCACAAAATATCAATTTCATGCCCTTTATTAATTTATCTTACTGATATTAATAATTTTTACAGTGATTGATTATTTGCTAACAGTAAAACCCGCCATCATTCCAGTATCTTCATGTTCTAATAAATGACAGTGCGCCATAAATGGATGTGCTTTTGTGGCCAAATGGTCGAACTTCACTAAAATTTCGCTAAATTGCCCTTCAACTTTTACGATATCTTTCCAACCTTGGCGATGCTTCTCTGGTGCTCTACCATTTTCAGATAAAATACGGAACTGTGTACCATGAACATGGAATGGATGTAACATCATGTCACCACGACCAGAAACAACCCAACGCTCATAAACGCCTTGTTTCACATCAAATGCAGGTTCAGTCATTGAGAATGGAATACCATTGATACTATTGGCATTATAGATATCTAAATCACCATTGTCATGACCGCAATTCATTCCACCGCCCATCATGCCACTACCGTTACCTTGACGCATATGACTCATTCCATGATGAATACCTGCTAGTGCTTTATCGCCGTAACGCTCTGTTAATAGCATCATACCTTGCATATCTAAACGCATATCCATACGCAGATGTAATGTACGCGTTGAAAGATTGCTTAATACGGGTAATGCAGGAATAAGCGCCAATTGCTCAGGTAACAAACCTTGCCCTTTTTCTGCAGAAGGTAATAAACGTAACACTGGTAATACATTATCAAATGGTGCTAAAACCATCCCCATTTGACGAACAGGTAAAGTGACAATATCAAAATCGCGTCCATCAGAGGTATCCACTAAAACTTCAAAGCGCTCTCCCATTAAGATCGGTAATTCAGTCACTTTTATAGGCTCTGCGAGTAATCCACCATCACTTGCAATCACATACATTGGTCTGCCATCACTTGTCGCAAGATTTAAACTGCGTGCATTACAGCCATTTAAGAAACGCAATCTAACCCAACCTTTTGGGACAATATGCTGTGGTTGAATAGCGCCATTGGTTAACATCATATCGCCAAACCAACCAATTGCAGCGCTCATTACGTCGAGTTGATAATCGATTTGCCCATCACTATCTAAACGCTTGTCTTGTAAAATAACGGGTAAATCATCAACCCCCCAACGATTAGGCAATTTCCGGTTTGCGGTTTCATCATCTTCTATAATCACTAATCCCCCTAACCCCATGGCAACTTGCTGTCCAGTAACACCATGAGTATGAGGATGGAACCAACATGTTGATTCAGCTTGATTGGGTGTGAAAGTGACCGTACGAGATTTTCCTGGCTCAATCATTGCTTGTGGGCCACCGTCTTCTTCACCACTGATTTCAAGTCCATGCCAGTGAACCGTTGTCGTTTCTGGTAATTGGTTATTGATATTAATTGTGACGGGTTGACCACGTTTAAGTTTCAATGCTGGGCCTAATAAACTACCGTTATAGCCCCATGTAGTGGTATTCGCGGTAGGTATAAATTTAGAAATACCTTGTTGAATATTCAGAACAATCTTTTGTTGGGCATCGGGGGTAATTTGAGGTGGAATAGCCAATGAAGGCGTGTTACTTTGGGCAAACGCAAAGCGACTCCAACTTGGTAA
The DNA here is from genome assembly GCF_011045835.1 of Proteus terrae subsp. cibarius. Classification (NCBI taxonomy): domain Bacteria; kingdom Pseudomonadati; phylum Pseudomonadota; class Gammaproteobacteria; order Enterobacterales; family Morganellaceae; genus Proteus; species Proteus terrae. The sequence continues at coordinate 783,254 of NZ_CP047349.1, read as the reverse complement.
TAATGTTACAGCACTTAATGTGGCGCCTAATTTTAAAAATTCGCGACGTTGCATAATATATTCCTTTGAATAAAAACAAATTATTTTGTATTTATCGAAATAAGATGAATCAAGAAGTTTTGTAAACTATTACCAATGCTAAAGTTTCCCCTTACTGGAAGGTCAATTTAAAACCCAACAAAACAGCGGGTCTTTGCAAAACTTTTAACTACATTAAGCCAAATAACAAAACTTGCTAAATCATCACACAAAGGAACAGCACACCTAATGAAAAAAATGTTCGCCTTGTTCTGCACACTAACGCTTTCTTTTACTCTGTTTTTTTCTTCGAGTGCAAAGGCGTTAACTTATACACAAGCAGAAGACTTGGCTGATTTAACCGCCATCTACCTTTTTTTAAATAAAGATTGTGGTTATGAGCAAATATCAAAATCTAAAATTGAAAGAGCCTTAATGGTCTTTTCTCGCTCACAACAATGGGATGTGAGTAATTACTCAACGTTACCGATGAGCAAATTAAATGAAGATAGCTACAATGATCTAAAAGGTATTGAAGTATCACACAATAAAAAATGCCAATTATTAGCTAATAAATCTCTCAGTTTATTAAACTATTAATGCCCCTATTAAGCCACAATTGGATTGATAGAATAAGATAACCTCTTGAAATAGCATGCTTGTTTTTCAATATCGGCAACTAAATAGAGGTTATCAAAAAAACAAAATTATCCCTTTTATATTTTATTCTTCTTTTTTGTTCTGATTATTTTTCTTCTGTTTATATTCATTCCAATACAGAGCCACTGATGGAATACTTTGAATAATCAGCATTCTAAAAATATGATTTGACATAACAAAAGCCGCATCTACGTTCATCGTTATCGCAGCAAATGTCATAGCTTCCATACTTCCTGGCGCCCAAGCCAATACTAAAGTCGCCCAAGGAACCCCTGTTAAATAAGCTGCCCCCCACGCAACAATCACCGTGAGGATCACATTAATAATAACCACTTGAACAGAAGAAAAGGCATTCTTAATTAATGATGAAAGTGGAAAAACAACAAAATGTGCCCCGATATTCATCCCAATTAAAACCATACTCAATTCATTAAGTAACATGGGAAAAGCAATGGATTCGCTAACAAACGATTGGATCAGTATCGCACTACCTAATGACGTTAACATAAAGGGTGCAGGGAATCGGATTTTCTGCAATAAAAGCCCTGAACCTAACCCTAAAGCCACAATCAATAATAACCACAATAATGAAACTAGCGTTATTTCAGGTATAGTGAACTCTGGCATATTGGCTTTATCTGATCCCACAATAAAACCCGCCATAATAATCAACACCATTAAACGAATAGTATGAGAAATAACTATTTTTTGAGGGGGCGTTTTTGTATGATCTGTTAATGCTAAAATAGCAGCCATCGCACCGGGCACAGCCCCAAGCATTGATTCTTCTTTCGTCCAACCAATATGACGGTGGAACCAAAAGTAGCTCACAAAAAACTGAATGGCTAAACAAACAACAAGAGTGAGTAATAGAATAATTAAATTATCAGCACTACCTAAATGAACTTGGTTAAACATTAAACCAACTGAAGTTCCTAACGTGAGTTGAATAAAGGTTAATGTATGTTTAGGAACCGCAAGCTCCCATTTAAAGCGATAAGCGATAATAACGACGAGAATAGGCCCAAACATCAGTGCCATGGGTAAGCCTGAAAGAGTAAGAACACCACCTATTAATGCACAAAACAAAATACCGGGTAGAGTTTTTAAAAACAACATGTTGTGTGATCCGTTTTTTTAATTATGGTTTTATCCTAGCATTAATATAAATATTTAATAAACAAATAGTGATAATGTTATTATTATTTTTCTTAATACTAAGAGCCGATTATGTCGTTAAAAATTACTACAAATCCAACACCAAATGAGATCAATGAAATTTATGAAGGATTGTTAACCCACAACCTTCGTTATATTCAGATGGAACAATACTCACCATTGGCTGTTTTTAAGGAAGATAACGGTAAAAAAATAGGTGGGATCACAGGAGATATTTTAGGAAATTGGTTACGTATTCGCTATTTATGGGTAGATAAAGCCTATCGTGGACAAAACATAGGTACAGAATTACTGCAAACCATGGAACTTGCGGCAAAAGAAAAAGGCGCCAAATATGCAGAAGTGGATACTTTTAGCTTTCAAGCCCTGCCTTTTTATCAAAAACAGGGATTTGTAATATTTGGCACCCTAGAAAACTATCCAATAAGTGATAAGAAGTACTACTTGAGAAAAAAACTTTAACGCAAGTTTTATCCTTTAATACTTATTTTTTGTATACCTCATTTATTTTATTAATAATATTTATTATATCACCTTTAACTTTTTCCTTTATGATCCTCTCTTCTTCTATTTTTTCTTTCTTTCCTTTTATTTCTTTTATTTCTTTCATTTTTTCTTTTATTGTTTCATCGCTAATAGTATATTTAAAATTATTAACCACTTTCTTATCATCATAATCCACTCTTAAATAGGTCACTCTATCTTCATTTACATTAAAGCTTACATTTTCAATATTTTTATTTTCATTTTTATAATCTTTAATCAAAATGATATTTTCATCTTTTATTTCAATATTATTAACCGTATTGATACTAATTGAATGCATTGTTCTTAATTCACCATGAAAATCATCATCATTTATATTTTTTTTATTATTTAAATCATATAGTTTTGATGCTATTTTTTGTTTTAATTGTGATTTTGGTTTTTGTTTTGATTTATCTAATATAATTTTCTCTTTAATAAAATTTACAACATTTTTACTACTACTACTACTACTACTACTACTACTACTACTACTACTACTACTACTACTACTACTATCCTTTACTTTTTCTCTATATTCTTCAGCTTCTCTGGTTTTATTTAAATCATTCATATAATTTTTATTTTCTCTACTACGACGTTCTTTTGACTCTATCAATTTTCCTTTCAGTACACTTATTTCTTCCTGTAACGCTTTTGATTTTTTAGCACTTTCCTGATATTTATCATAAAGATCATCTTCATGCGAAACTTTAACATCATGACCAACAAACATTTGTTTTTTATTAGTATACTTATTTTTTAACTCTTGCACTTTATTTAAAGCAGAGTTCGTTATCATGTTATTTTCAGTATTACGTGATAAATTTTTAAACTTATCAATAATATCAGAAACACCAACTCCCATTTTATTTATACGACTATCTAAAGATGACAATAATTCATCAACATCTACCTCATCAGTATTATTTTGATATAACAATGATGTATTACCAACATCTATATCTTTAACCAATGGTGTGATTTCATTATTAACCGATAAAGGCTTAACTACAATATTATGATCTCTTGTTTTTTGTTTAACAATATCATTCAGCCTATTAATTTCATTATCTAAGTAATCATTTTTTGAATTTAATATTATTTTATCAAAGTCTTTAATCAAACCATTAAAGATAGTTTTCTTATCTTCAATATTAGAAACTAGTATATCACTCAAAACATCATTTAAACTACTTTTTAATTTTTCAAAATCATAACTTAAAGTATCTTTCATACTATTTGAGTTATTTTTATTTTCATTATCTAATATTTTATCAATCTCCTTAAAAATTTGTTTTATTTCATTTATGTATAAATCAATATTATAATAGAAATTACCACTTGATTTTATATCGTTTAAAATACCACCTTCTTCCAGAGATATTTTATTTAACTCTTCAGAAATACTACCAAGCTTATCTTTTATATTATTCATGTTATTTAAATAAGATTTAAATTTAGAATACAACTCATCATATATACTTTTAATTTCCTCTTTATTTAAATACTGATCAATTTCATGTAATTCATTTTTTAACAATAATAGTATATTATCAAATTTATCAGTCACATTCTGAGATAACAAAAGTTTAATATCATCCATGATTTTTTTATATTCTGTATCATCAAAGTCAATATTAATATTTTCTTTTTCAATATTTTCTTCTGGAAATAACTCTTTTTCCCCAAGAATCTCTGTTAGCTCATCATCATAATAATTAAACCAATGATCTATATTAATTATCACATTACATTCATCAACCTCTGGATTTTCCTCTTTATTAATCTCTTCGCCAACTTCTTCGTTAACCTCTTCCTTAACCTCGTTATTAATCTCTTCACCAACTTCTTCGTTAACCTCTTCCTTAACCTCGTTAGTAATCTCTTCACCAACTTCTTCGTTAACCTCTTCCTTAACCTCGTTATTAATCTCTTCACCAACTTCTTCGTTAACCTCTTCCTTAACCTCTTCCTTAACCTCTTCCTTAACCTCTTCCTTAACCTCTTCCTTAACCTCTCCTTTAACCTCTCCTTTAACCTCTCCTTTAACCTCTCCTTTAACCTCTCCTTTAACCTCTCCTTTAACCTCTCCGTTAACCTCTCCGTTAACCTCTTCCTTAACCTCTCCTTTAACCTCTGCCAATTGATTTTCAATTACATCAATCTTCCCTTTATCTATCTCTATACATTCTCCTGGTTTATATCTATAAACATGCGTATTCATCCAAGCCATCGATAATTCTTCAAAAGTCATATATTCTTGATATTCACTTCCTAAGCATTCCTTCATTATTATTGATAAATCATTCTTTATTTTATCACGAATCTTTCTATCAAATTTACTTAATATATCTATTTCATTTACAGCAATAATCAGTAAATTAATAAAACTTATAAACTCATCTCTTTTTTTAACACTTGAAAAATTACTTATAAAACTATTTTTTTTATTTAAATGTATTTTTTCATAGTTATATCTCTTAATAATAAGATTATAGATATTTTTAAAATCATCATCATTTAACCTTTTAAGTCTAGTATGAATTATATCATTAAAGATAATACTTAGATCCTGATCATTAGGGTTGATACAATCATGATGATTAGATAATGAAAAATAATTTTTAGCCATCTTAACTTCTGTTAAATAATTGCAAAAACTATAAAAATCAAATTTAGAATTAACATTATTAATAAGTTGTTGTATCATATTTGATTTTTTTACATTATCATTATAATTCTTACTATTCTTATGATTTTCATAACTAACCTCTATATTTTCAAAGTATCCAAAAGAACCCAATCCTTTATTATTATTAATGCTTCTAATAAGAAAAATCATATTAATCTTATGAAAAACATAGGAAGTGGCATGAAATATTTTCTTTAAAAATGAAGGTGATACTGGTGTGTTCTCTATTACTTTTATTTTTTTTGAAATAACATACTCTTCTTTTTTAGGGTATCGATGAGTAACTTTACAAAAAGAAAACTTAGGATTAATATTTATATTATTTTCACTCATAATAAATGCCTAGTTAATATATTGAATAAACCATTAAAAATTATTACACCATCAAATTGGCTTAGAATAATTAGCGATAAGTTTTCTAATAATCTCTTCTATTGATTCATCTAAATTATTAAAATTTAATCCTAGTCGATTAGAAATTTTTCTTAGCTCATTTTCTATTTTTGTATTTTTTTCATAAGAAGAGCCTTCACCGCCTTCGATCGCCTTACCTCCACTAATGTAATTAGAATATTCATAATTTTTATTTTCAAAATAACCATAAAAAGCCAATAAAGCAATAGAATCCCCCGCCCATTTGTAATTAATATTATTACTTGAATTTCTAAATAATCTAATAATTAAATTATCTCTATGATCATTTTGTTTTATATTTTCATAGAAACCTTTACAAAGTGAGTTTATTAATTCATCCGTTACCCCTCCCATTCTTTGATAAACATCTTTATTTACCATTTTTATTAAATTATCTATCTTAGAAATAGATTCTTTTTCACCAATAAATTCATCATCTTTTGATAAGCATTTAAATAATTCCTTTGTCAAATTTAAAGACAGCTCTTCTTTAGCCCCATTTAAATCATCCTTAAAATTTTCAACCATTACTAACTTGTTTTTCTCATCAAAAACATTATCAATAAAAGTTCCAATTTTTACATTCTTATCCTGATTATTTACTTTTTCTTTTATTAAATTTTTCAAATCATCTATTGTTTTAGAAGAAAATAGATCATCTATATTTAAATTAATATTAGTATTTAATTTATTTACTATCTCATTAGGTAAGTCAAAATAACCCTCTTGAAATTTATTTTTAGCTAAGTCAGCTTTTAATTCATCTTGTAGCTGTTTAATCTCATGAACAAACTTACATACTAGCATTCTTTCTAATGTATGATACTTGATCGCAATATCTATTTTTTTTCTGTTTTTTATTTTTTTAGATATTACCTCATTAATATTTTCAGTAAAGGTTTCATTTAGTTGATGTAATTTATTTGAAAATTTAATAAAAGCATCCTTATTACTTGATATATTATCAAATTTAAATGTATCCACACCTTCGTTTATATTTAAATTTTCATAATTTATTCTTATAGGTAATAATGATCTGTTTATAAACTTAAATGGCGAAATTATGGGTTTTAATAGATTTTTAAAACTTCTTTTCTTTTCTGTTGAAAAATAAAGTTTTTGATTTGTATTTAACTCTTTTTTTCCTGAGCTAGTGATCCAGTCAGGAAGTTTTTCTATATTTTCTTTTTTTTCAAGACGTTGATTCTTTATAACTTTATTAGAATCTTCACTTGAAACAATAATATTGTTAGATATATCGTTCAGATAATCGATTAACTTATTCAAATCACCAAGTTTCAAGTTTGGATTAAAGGGTTTGTTTGAAATTTCATTAGCGGTTTCATTGAATACAGCCTTAACCTTTTCATCTGCACTCTGAACACTGTTATTACTCATTCTTTCTATATTAAATGTTGAATTTGTATTTACAGTAGATTTAATTCTTTCTAAAAAAACATATTTTTTATTGACTTTATCATTTATATTGCTGCTAAATTCATTAGGTTTACTTGATATTTCAGTAACATTCATTTTTTAACACCTTCTTTAAAAATAATAATAAATAGTCTATTCCTCTTATTTTTTAAAGTTTATAAAAATCACACAATAATAATCAATTAATCATTTTCAATAAAAATACGACATATTATAAAACTCAATAAATAGAAGTAAAAAAAAGATATCAACAAGTGATATCTTTTTTTAAGTTTATTTATTCTTTAGCAATAGATAATAATGAAAGATTACTACTCTTTTAAATCGTTATATACCGTCGCTCTTGAAACACCGAGGTATTGTGCGGTAATTTCCATTGCCTTACGCAGTGAAAGATAGCCTTCATCTTGTAAACAAAGCAACAATTCGCGTCGTTGATGGGGTTTTAATGCTCTTGGTGTCACTGAATAAGTCGCAGAAAATTCATCGATACGTTTTTTCAGCGAATCTTCAGTCACTGAACTAAAGGTTTCAATAATGTCATTACCTTCTTCAAGGGTTGCAAATTGGTTAAGTACCATTTGTAACCCTTTGATCATTGAAATATCAATATTTAAACATAACGCAGCAACGTAATTGCCTTGCTTATCTTTAATACCGATAGAGGTGCTTTTTGCTGTTCGACCATCAGGGAACTGATTTGGGTAATTCGCCACTATTTGAGGGAAATTTGACGATTCAATACGCGCCATTCCCAACTCAGTTGCTCTGTCCCCAACTTTTCTACCTGATAGGTTATTTTCAATGACCATAATGGTATTCTCACTATCGGTTAGATCATGAAGTACAACTTCACAAAAAGGCGATAATGTTTTACCAATGCCTTGTGCAATAAATTGTAGTTGTTCTACCAGCCACTCTTGGTCTTCTGTTTTGTGTGACATAACGATCCCTGCAATAGCTAAAACGTAAATGATTTATACAATTTTAACTGATTTATTCAAATAATTAATCGTTATCTGCAGGATAATCAGACTTTGCCTGATTTAAGATAGCTTTTGCCATCCATTGGGTCATATCAATGACCTGTTGATCATCCATTTTCCAGATATCTTTCATTACTAAAAAGACTTCAGACCCGTAAATTAAAGAGAACGATTTAATCACCTTATCCCACATTTCTTCGGGGTAGCGTGATTTTAATGGCTCAATAACTTTGAGTAAAATATCTTTACGGTGACCACGAATAAATCGTTTTTCTGCATATTCACTTGATTGTCTCTCTTTTGCCCATTGCTGTAATGAAACTTGCAAAGCACCACGCAGTGCACCTTCATGTTTAAACATTTGTGGATAGGCAAGATTGAGCAACTCGGTAATGCGTTGTTGCGTATTATCTTCAGGAGTGGGCCGCCATGCAATGATTGGCGCTAAACTTGCATCAACTGTGGCACTAATTAAATCACTTTGTGTGGGAAAATAACGATATGCGGTTGCTCTCGAAACACCTGCATGTGCTGCTAATTCTGACACCGTCGGTAACATCCCTTGCTCAAAAAGCCCCAATGCTGTTGTCACTAATAATTGATGGGTTCTTTTTCGTGTACCGGACATTGCATCCGTTTCATCACTGTAACTCATAGAAGATCCTTCGTTATTTCTACACTTTTATGTGTCTGGCTTATCTTAAGCTAAATACTTACAACACTTAACGTTTACTTTAGGTGATTAATCACACCTTATCGACCTTTTATGTACAAAAAATAAAAATAATGAGACTCCAGTCTCAAAACAATGCTATGATAAATGAAACTCAAGTCTCATTATGATTATAATCTATTCGTCGATAATTATAAAAGGTATGGGAAGGCTTATGAAACAGTATGCTGGTTCTATTTATATTGCCACAACGCTTGATACTAAAAGTGCTGAGATTTTTTATGTCAGTGATTTAATTAAAAAAGCAGGCCTTCCTGTTAAAACCGTTGACTTGACAACCAAACCCACGGCATTGGCACGAGAAGCTGATGTCACCGCAACAGAAGTTGCACGCTTTCATCCAAATGGCTCAGAAGCTGTTTTTTGTGGCGACAGAGGGAAAGCAATAGAAGCGATGTCAATCGCATTTGAACGCTATTTAACTCACTGTGATGATGTCTTAGCCATTCTTGGACTAGGCGGTTCAGGGGGAACGGCACTGATTACACCAGCAATGCAATCTTTGCCAATTGGTGTACCTAAATTGATGGTATCTACGATGGCGTCTGGTGATATTTCAGGCTATATCGGTGCAAGTGATATCTCAATGATGTACTCCGTTACAGATGTATCCGGCTTAAATCGTATTTCTCGTAAAGTTTTAAGAAATGCGGCAAATCAAATAGCTGGCGCTGTTTATTTTTATGAAGAAGAACACGTTGTTGATAAACCGGCTGTCGCATTAACGATGTTTGGCGTGACTACGCCTTGTGTACAACAACTCACACAAAAACTTGAAAATAATTATGACTGCCTTGTTTTTCATGCCACAGGAAGTGGCGGTAAAGCCATGGAAAAACTGGCAGACAGTCACTTACTTCATAGTGTGCTCGATCTTACAACAACAGAAGTGTGTGATTACTTGTTTGACGGTGTGCTTGCTTGTGATGAAGACCGTTTTGGTGCAATCGCCCGTACCAAAACTCCTTATATAGGTTCTTGCGGTGCATTAGATATGGTGAACTTCGGTCGCCCATCAAGTGTTCCTGAGAAATATAAAGGACGTCAATTTTATCATCATAATTCACAAGTCACCTTGATGCGCACAACACCAGAGGAAAACCGTCAATTAGGTATCTGGATCGCTGAGAAACTCAATCAGTGTGAAGGTCCATTGCGGTTTGTATTACCACAGGGCGGTTTTTCAGCTCTAGACATAAAAGAAGGCCCTTTTTGGGACCCTCAAGCAAACCAAGCGTTTTTTGATGCATTTATAACAACATTTAAAGAGACAGAGACTCGTCAGTTAGTCATCAGTCCTTATCACATAAACTCCGCTGAGTTTACTCAGCAAATTTATAATTTACACCAGGAACTTATTTGTTAACCACGGAGAAAGAAGAATGACTCATTCACGTGAAACGTTACTAAAAAAATTCAATGAAATGATTGCACGCCATGAACCCATTATTGGTGGTGGCGCAGGTACAGGACTTTCAGCTAAGTGTGAAGAAGCCGGTGGTATTGACCTTATTGTTATTTATAACTCTGGTCGTTATCGTATGGCTGGCCGCGGCTCTTTAGCGGGTTTATTAGCTTATGGTAACGCTAATGAAATCGTTATGGATATGGCAAAAGAAGTATTACCCGTTGTTAAACATACACCCGTGCTTGCTGGTGTTAACGGTACAGACCCTTTCTGCAACTTTGATAAATTCTTAGATGAAGTGAAAGCAACAGGGTTTGCTGGCGTACAAAATTTCCCAACAGTAGGTCTAATTGATGGTAATTTCCGCGCTAATTTAGAAGAAACAGGTATGGGTTATGGACTTGAAGTGGATATGATCCGCAAAGCCCATGAGAAAGATTTATTAACCACACCTTATGTCTTTAGCCGTGAAGATGCGATTGCAATGACTGAGGCGGGCGCAGATATTATTGTGCCTCATATGGGATTAACAACTGGTGGTAATATTGGTGCTGAAACGGCATTAACATTAGCCGACTGTATTCCTTTAATTAATGATTGGGCAAAAGCCGCTAAAGCTGTACGTTCTGATGTTATTGTACTGTGTCATGGTGGCCCAATTGCAACGCCAGAAGATGCACAATATATCTTAGATAATTGCCCTGATTGTCACGGTTTCTACGGCGCAAGCTCAATGGAACGCTTACCAACAGAAGTGGCATTAACCGCAACAACTAAAGAATTTAAAAGTATTAAACGCTAATTCAAAATCATCAAGTTTGCCTAAGCGTTAATTCATATTGCCCACTTTATGTGGGCAATATTTTATGCAGAGCGTCTTAATTAAAATTAAACCAATTTGGCAATTAATGTATTTAAATCGCCAGCTAAGAAATCAACGGGTGGAATTTCAATAACAGTATAAGCACCTGCACGTTGTTTCATGCTGGCTCTTGCAGCAGACACCATAAATTGAGAAGTCAATGCTGGGTTGTTAATACGCATTGAATATTCAAATAATTGATTATGTGTTTTACCTGATACCCCTTTATGAGTCATATGAACACCATGCCCCACATCTTTTAAGCTATCGACACTATCAACTTGCTTAACATGCGTTTCATCAGAAGAGAAATAGCTATCAGCTTTAATAGCTTGCTCTACTTGATTAAAATTCGCTCCTGCTTCCAATTCCACATAAACCATACGACGATGAACACCCGTCCCTAATGGGATAGTCATTGAAAGTGCATCTTTGACACCCTCAATCGCTTTAGCTGCAACACTATGCCCCATGCTCATGCCTGGCCCAAAGTTAGTATAAGTGATCCCTTTTGGCGCCATAGCTAACATTAAAGCACGAACTATAGAATCAGAGCCTGGATCCCAACCTGCTGAAATAACAGCAACACGGTCATGTTTTTTTGCGACGTCATCTAATTCTGTTTTTAATGACACAATTTCACTGTGAACATCAAAACTATCTACTGTATTAATACCTAAGCTTAAAATAGATTTAGCTAACTCATTAATTGCACGAGTTGGTGAGCATAAAAGAGCAACATCAACATCACCTAATGTTTTAATATCGTTAGTCACGGTAATATTTTGCAGTTCTTCTGGAACATTGTTGATATCACGACGAACAACACCCACTAATTCAAAATCTTGAGCCGCTTGAACCGCTTCTAATGCAAATCGACCAATATTGCCATAACCGACAATAGCTACTTTTATTTTAGTATTCATTAATTCCCCTGACTTTAACGTTAATCATCTCTTAATGATAATAGTGATTAGTTATCAATGAATAAACCATATAAATATCTTTTTTGCCAGATAAACATTATTTGTGCTATTCCCTTATAAATAAACCTTGTAGAATCCCCTATCTTCCTACACGTTATATTAATAAATCGATTTCACTCTGTTTTTAAGAAGGTTTTCAATGCATCAGTCTGATGTAGCGGATCGCTCGCTTTTTTCTCTTAGTTGGCCAATATTTATAGATATTTTCCTACATCTAGCCACACTATTAATTAATACTTACATGGTAAGCCACGTTTCGACCGCTTACTTAGCAGCAATGGGTGTCGGTAACCAAGTTTTTGATCTTTTTATTACTATTTTTAGCTTTATTAGTGTGGGGTGTAGCGTTGTTATTGCCCAATATTTAGGTGCGGGTAAAAAAGAAAAAGCCAGCCAAGCCATTCATATTTCTATCGCTTTTAACTCTTTGCTAGGTATTAGTAGCGCTTTGATCATTCTTTTCTTTGGCTACAATATTCTACATATCATGAATACGCCTGAGCATTTAGTGCAAGATGGCTATAACTATTTACATATTATAGGTATTTGCCTTATTCCTGAGGCAATTTCGATTATTCTTGCAGCTTGTCTGAGAGTTTATGGCAAATCAAAAGCCGCCATGTATGTCACATTAATCGCCAACATCGTTACCGTTATTGGTAATATGATTGTGCTTTACGGCTTCTTCGGTTTACCACAATACGGATTAGTCGGTGTTGCTTGGTCTACTGTTGTAGGCCGTATTATTGCGGTTATTTTATTGTGTGGATTATTGTTCTACGGTTTACGCATTAAGTTTCAAGCAAGGCAACTCTTTATCTGGTCCAAAAATATGCTTGGAAAAATTCTACACATTGGTTTACCAGCTGCTGGTGAAAATCTAGTTTGGATCTTACATTACATGACTGCATCTGCCTTTATTGGTTTAATGGGCGAAGTCCCTCTTGCAGCACAAACTCTCTATTTCCAATTGTCACTATTTTTAATGCTCTTTGGTATTGCAATTAGCATTGGTAATGAAATTCTTGTGGGACATTTGGTTGGCGCTAAACGCTTTGATGATGCCTTTAATCGTGGTTGGAAAAGTTTAAAAACAGGCGTGATATTTACGATTGGTGTTGTTATTGTTTATTGGTTTATGCGTGATCCTATTTTGTATTCCATTACAGAAGATCAACGCATTATTGACCAATTGATCCCGCTATTTATTTTATCGGTCTTTTTAGAACCGGGTCGTACTTTTAATATCGTAATGGTAAATGCCTTGCGTGCCGCTGGCGATGCTAAATTCCCTCTGATGACAGCAATTTGCTTTATGTGGGGTGTCGCAATTCCGGTGGGTTATTTCCTCGGTATTAAGATGGAAATGGGCTTAATTGGTATTTGGATCGGCTTCCTTTGTGATGAATGGCTACGAGGCTTAACTAACGCATGGCGTTGGCGTTCTCGAAAATGGCAAGCAAAGCGCTTAGATATATAACTATCAAATTCCCCCGATATTTTGATCGGGGGAAATTTGTTAAATAATATTATTGTCTTTTAATTTTAGGCTTTTTAAAAGAATAATAGAATTTAAGCCTCTTTTTAAATCTTCATTTAATTTTATTTTATTTTTATTTTTATTTAATTTATTAAAATCATCTATAAGTTGAAAAATAAATTTACTAATTAAGAAAGATCCTTCTATTTCATATTGCTCTTCATACTTATCACATAAAGAAAATAACTCATTTAATGAGACATCACTTAATCTTCGGATTAGATTATCTTTAAAACTTCCTTTTATTTTTTTATTTTCAGAAACAATTTCAGATAAAGCATCAATTAAATCTAATTTTTCACTTAAAGAACAATCATTATTCATTGTTTCATAAATACTTTCTTCAACAACATCTTTCATTAAATCATCAATAGAATAAATCAATGAATTTATATTTTTCAATTTATTAACATCATAGTTTTTATTTTTTAAGTAACTAAATATTAGCTCTATTTCTTTCTTACTTAAATCAACAAAAAAGTTAAATTTTTTATTATTAATGGATAAACTTTTATCAAAAAGATAAGTATCGGAATTATTATCATAATTAACGTCATAAGAATTGGTAACATTATCTAAACTCTTACCCATTTCCATATAAATGGGTTCATCTTCCGTTAGATCGTTCTCATTTAAAGAGTTAACATCAAAAAATTCATTTACTGAGTTTTCTACTAATAATACTGAGTTAAGTTTAATGTTAAAATCAGCACTTGATGATTGATTTAATACATTTAATGAACTTTTTTGTTCTAGCCCACCTATACTTTCGATAATCATTATTATCATCCCATTAGTTTATTATAGGCACTATTTTATATTTTGTTTTCTCTTCTTCTTTCATTTATCCTCCATCTATAAAAAACTTTTTATTTTTAAATTATATATAATTTATATATTTAAAATTAATTAAAATAGATACAGAGGTTAAAATGACACTGCTATTTTTTCACCTTTGCCAATAACTCTTTTAGTGTAAGGTTTTTATTTTCATTCGCTATATTAAGTTGATTGTCTATATCAGATAAAAACTCATCAAATAAATTATCATTATTAATCAAAGTAAGTTGATCTTTATGCTGTTTTTCTATTATTGACATATTATTTTCATCTGATTTATCATGAACAACAAAAATTTTTTTCTGTTTTTCTGCCTCTTGTAATTTTTCACCTTCATTTAAAGTATTGTTATCTGTGACGATGATTTTTTCTACAACACTATTTTCATAAGTGCTTTGTTCTTTCTTTAAATATTGCAAATAAATAATATCATTAACTCTTTTATTTAATTTAAAAAAATAATCTGAACTAGACAGTTTTTTTAAATAAGTATCTTTATTAAAACAGTCAGTTTTTTCTTGTCCTTTATTTTTATTATAATCTTCTAAATAGTTAGCGACTTTAGCAAGAAATACATATCCATAACTGTTATTATCATCTGATAATCTATCTAATAATGAAATATCTTTTGTTATTTGAAGCAAGAAAGATTTAAAATATTTTTTTTCAAAAGAATTTTTACTTTCATTTATACGATTATAGTGTGAATTAGTAATGGCTATTTGTTCATTAATACTATCATAGTGTGGATTAGTAATGGTTATTTGTTCATTTTTATGAGCATCTAAGTTTATATATTCATATTGACCTTTAAATATGTCTTTTGAATCAGATATATTTAAATTATCATCTAATTTATTTGATAACTCTATTTTGGTTTTTATGGATGATTTAAAATTCATATCAGTAATATAATCAATTAATGATAACTTACTCTTTAATAGACTATCTTGTTGACATAAATGAAGAGCATCAATAGCCTCATCAATTGGAACTAAATCCCCATTTGGAAGTTCAATATCACTCAAAACTTGTAATCTTTCATTTAAAATTTGCAAGCTCTCTTTTGAAAAATTTATTCTATTGTCTACAGGATCAGACGCTATCGTTTTATCGCCTATAGGAGTAGACTCTACTCTTTTATTGCCTATATAATTTTTTTCTTCATTACTAATTATTAAATATTCAGGTTTTAAAAACGTATTCTTTGTATTAAAGACTATTTTATTTTCATAGCGATTTGGATGAATGAATTCACTTATTGTATTCTTCACCTTGATAGGTAAGTTAGAAATAGATAATTTTATCTTTTCACCTATAGAGACTATTTTATTAGAAGTAAACAGTATTTTTTTACCAACTTCATTGATATCAATCATTATAAAAATACTCATATTATTTATATATAAATAATATTTTAATCTCACTACCACCTTTATATATCAATTCTCTCTTCTTTTTTTTAATAAACAGTGTGTATTTTCAGAAAAAAAACTTAATCGTTAAAAAAAACACATTAATTATAATAAAGTGATAAGTATAAATTAAAAAAATTTAACAATTAAACTCATAAAACCAAAGGTAGTGTAGTAAATAAAAATAACCTCATCTACAAAAAACACTATTTTTTCTAATAAAAAGAAAACCAAAAATTAAATAATAATTAACATTAAAAATTTATTGTAAAAATAATAATTTTTCTATAATTCCCTATTGTTTTTTTTATGATACAAGTAAGTGTTAGTCTTTTCTAATAAATGAAATAAGTAAGTATTAATACAGAGAATACAATTAAAAACACAATGGAGTATTGTCATGAATCTCGTTGAACGGTTTATTTCTTA
Organism: Proteus terrae subsp. cibarius; assembly: GCF_011045835.1. Lineage (NCBI taxonomy): Bacteria > Pseudomonadati > Pseudomonadota > Gammaproteobacteria > Enterobacterales > Morganellaceae > Proteus > Proteus terrae. The sequence continues at coordinate 767,127 of NZ_CP047349.1, read as the reverse complement.
TACAAAAGTTAACACCACCACAAATAGGGAAAATGGCGCAGCTGGTATTATGCCTTCTTCGGAAGGTCAGCGAGTCCTAGCTCTACAATTAGTCGAAGAGTTAAAAACTTTAGGTGTTGAAGATATCAAAATTCGTGATACTGCGATTGTTACCGCAACACTGCCTTCTAATCTTGACTATGAAGTTCCAACCGTTGCTTTTTTTGGCCATTTAGATACCAGTGCTGAACAAACTAATGATACCAAAGCGCAAATTCTACCTTATAAAGGTGGCGATCTTTGCTTAAATGAAGAACTTGAGATCTTTTTACGTCAAAGCGAGTTTCCTGAATTAGAAAACTATATTGGTGACGATATTATCGTAACCGATGGTACTAGCTTATTAGGCGCTGACGATAAAGCCGCTATCGCCTCAATTATGGATATGTTGCAGTACTTTAAACAGCATCCTGAAGTGAAACATGGTACGGTTAAAATTGGTTTTGTACCCGATGAAGAACAAGGTTTACGTGGTGCAAAAGTCTTTGATACTAAAGAATTCGGTGCTGATTTTGCCTATACCTTAGATTGCTGTGGTATTGGTGAATTAGTGTATGAAAACTGGAATGCAGGAGATGTCGAAATTACCTTTACAGGTGCATCGGCTCACCCAATGTCAGCCAAAGGTAAATTAAAAAACTCACTGTTAATGGCACATAAATTTGTTGCCATGTTACCTGGCGGTGAAGCACCTGAATATACCGAAGGCCGTGAAGGTTATTATTGGGTCAAACAATTAGCAGGTAATAGTGCCCGTACTGTATTAAAAATGGATGTGCGTGATTTCACCGAAAAAGGTTATGCACAACGTATGGCATTTTTAAAGCAACTTTCTGATTATTGTGAAGGTTTATGGGGTGAAGGTTCTGTAGCTTGTAAACTTGCTGACCGTTATGCCAACGTATTTAATAGCCTACAAGGCGATAATCGCTATCCTATCGATATTGCTGTGGCTGCTTATGAAGCAAATGGTATTACCCCTCGCCCAATTCCAATGCGTGGTGGTTATGATGGCGCAGCACTCTCTCAAAATGGTCTGCCTTGTCCTAATATCTTTACTGGTGCTCATAACTTCCACTCTATTTATGAATATCTACCCGTTAAATCGCTTTACGCTGCCAGTGATGTCTTAAAATCTGTCGTTAAGATCACGGCTGAGCGCTTTGCACCTGGAGCTAAAGCATGATCCAAATTCTTGCGGTCTTAATTGTCGTTGTTATTGTCGCTAGAATGATCTTGAAAGGATATAAAGCAGAGCCTGTTTTGTTAGTTGCTGGTTTAGCCTTAATGGCGCTAACAATGATGTTTGGTTGGGGAGATATTCTTCCTAAAAATGTCAAAACAACAGGTATCGGTTGGTTAGATCCTTTTGAAGTAATGCGTGATCTCTTTAGTAGTCGTGCGGCTGATCTTGGTTTAATGATCATGGCACTGATGGGGTTTGCACATTATATGGATCATATTGGCGCCAATGAGGCCGTTGTTCGTGTTGCAACTCGTCCATTGAAAAATATGCGCTCACCTTATGTGCTGCTATTTTTCTCGTTTTTACTCGCTAGTATTTTGCAACTTGCTATTCCTTCAGCAACTGGATTGGCCGTTCTATTAATGGGTACGATGTTCCCGATTATGATAGGACTTGGCTTATCTCCAGCATCGGCTGCGGGTGTGATTGCAACTTCATTAGGTGTTGCTTACACCCCAACTGCCATTGATGCCATTCGTGGTGCAAAAGCCGTTGACTTAGGGGTTGTCGAATATGTGCTTTATTACCAAGGCCCTGCGGCGATTGCAACCGTATTCGCTGTTGGTATTACACATATCTTCTGGCAACGCCATTGTGACCGCAAAGCCGGATTTGTGCCTCAATTAGGCAAAATGTCTGAAGAAGCAAAGAGTGATAAAAATGTACCCGGCTTTTATGCCTTACTGCCAATGTTACCTATTATTATGGCAGTAAGTTCATCAAGCCTATTTGTTAAAGGCATTCACCTTGATGTAGTCACAATCGTATTGATTTCAATGGCAATTTGTATGCTAATTGAAACATTACGCTTACGTGATTTTAAATCAGTGTGTGCAGGTTTCCAGCATTTCTTAAAGGGTATGGGTTCTGCATTTAGTAACGTTGTGGGCTTATTAGTCGCAGCAGGTGTTTTTGCTCATGGTATTAAAGTCAGTGGTGCAATTGACAGCCTGATCGTGATGGCGGAATCTGTTGGCTTACCACCATTTGCAATGGCATTGGTCTTCGCTATCGTGACATTAGCTGCCGCGATTATTATGGGTTCAGGTAATGCGCCTTTCCTTGCATTCGTTGAACTTATTCCACAAATTGCCCATAGCATGGGTGTAAACCCAATTGCGATGATTTTACCAATGCAACAAGCATCACATATGGGACGAGGTATGTCTCCAGTGGCAGGGGTTATTATTGCAGTATCTAGTGGCGCGAAATTGCAACCATTTGATGTTGTAAAACGGACAGCAATACCGCTTATGGTTGGTTTTATATTCCACAGTACTATTATTGCTATCTTCTATTATTGATAAATATACCTGAAGCAATATTTGTTGCTTCAGGTTATTTTCAAATAATAAACATATTAAAAATAAATAAAGGTATTTTATTGTGATTTTTATAACTAAAAATCAATTATCTGTTTTTCTAAAAATATATTTAACTCTTCATTTTTAAATAAAACATTAAAAAATATCATTATGAAAATATTAACAAAAATATAAAGCATTATTCTTATACACTAAAAAACAATAAGCCTATTATTTGTTTTGTTAAAATAAAAATGCAATATTGAAAATACTCACTCATTATTTTTATTTTAACAATCCTGAGTTAGCCCACATTAAGTATGATCATTATACTAGCAATAGAATTGTGTATTCGTTCTATTGCCTTTTTATTTAATCTCACTGTTAATTTCTTAAATTATTTTATTTATCTTCATTTTTTATCTTCCTTAATTTATACATTAGATACAAAACCGCCCTTCTTTAGCACTCATAAATTACATTAAAGAGCCAAAACGTTTGTTTTTATTTTGTGTGGAAAAAATTACCAACATAGAAGCTACAAAGGGGAATATTTTCTCAAAATTTGTACAATGTTAGTAAATTCAGAAAAAACTTTCTCCAATAAATTAAGTATGATGGGAGTATTAAAAATAGAATAACCCTTTGAATTCTCATACTGTTTATTGGATGTATGCAATGAAAGAACAATTATCTTCTCGTTGGAAAATATTGATAGCGGCAGTTAAGCAACAAGTTAAACCCGCTTTAGGTTGTACAGAACCTATCTCGCTTGCATTGGCGGCTGCAACTGCAGCAAGTTACTTACAACACGCGATTACCCGCATTAGTGCTGAAGTCTCCCCTAATTTAATGAAAAACGGTATGGGTGTTACAGTGCCGGGTACAGGTATGGTGGGATTATCCATCGCCGCAAGCTTAGGTGCCGTTGGTGGCGATTGTAAAGCTGGCCTTGAAGTATTAAAGAATGCGACTCCTGATCATGTTGAGCAAAGTAAAGCGCTATTAGCTGCTGGCATTGTAAACGTTTCAATTAAAAAAGCATGCCAAGAAGTTCTTTATAGCGAAGTGACTGTGGAAGATGGTGAAAATAGCGCAACAGTAATTATTGCCGGTAATCATACTAATATCGTCAAAATTATTCATAACGGTCATGTTGTTCTTGATAACACTTGCAATGGTACAGAACAGTCTGCATCACCTTGTGAAATAAAAGAAACGTTAACCCAAACTAATACCCAAGAAATTTACCAGTTTGTGACTCAAACTCCAGTAGAAGAAATTTCTTTTATCCTTGAGTCAGCACACTTAAATGATGCGTTATCAAAAGAAGGTTTGAACAATACTTATGGTTTACATATTGGACAAACGTTACAACGCCAACAACAGCGTGGCTTATTAGCAAAAGATTTATTATCAGAAATCATGATCCGTACTTCTGCAGCCTCTGATGCACGTATGGGTGGTGCCGTTTTACCCGCAATGAGTAACTCCGGCTCAGGCAACCAAGGTATTGCCGCAACGATGCCTGTTGTGGTCGTTGCTGAATATTTACAAGTTGGCGAAGAAAAAATGGCAAGAGCATTAATGCTTTCCCATTTACTGGCAATATATATTCACCATAAGTTTCCGGCACTATCTGCGTTATGCGCAGCAACAACAGCATCAATGGGCGCTGCTGGCGCAATTGCATGGCTAATGGATGAACGTTACGAATCTATGGCGATGGCAATTAGTAGCATGATTGGTGATATCAGCGGTGTGATTTGTGATGGTGCATCTAATAGCTGTGCGATGAAAGTCTCAACAGGAGCAAGTGCGGCTTATAAAGCTGTATTAATGGCTCTAGATAACACTTATGTGACAGGTAATGACGGTATTGTCGCTCATGACGTTGATTCTACTATTGAAAATTTGTGTGCATTAGCAAGCCGTGCAATGCAACATACCGATGTTCAAATTATTGAGATCATGGAATATAAAGCTGTTGCCAATGGCTAATTTGAGCGTTTAAAAAAAGCACCCCATAATTTTGGTTATTATGGGGTGAAACATAAGATCCTAGGAACAGGATCCTCCTCAAGTCAGGAGCTTATCAATATTCGTTACTGCTATTTACGGCAACTACGGTTCAATTACTACGGTTACTGCTCTACTTCTTACTACTTTCTAACACTCACTACAGGGTATTCGGTTAATAAGCCTTTTCTTCTGTGCTAGGCATCAAAGCATCAAAACTGGCTCTTATCTCTTGTTCGGGTAATTGAATACCAATAAAAACCAATGTACTTTGACGAGTTTCATCTTCATGCCACGGCCTATCCCAATCAGCACTATAAAGACGTTGTACACCTTGGAATAACAAACGATTAGGCTGGTCTTTAATATTTAATATCCCTTTATAACGCAAAAGATTATCAGCGAAGCTTAATAGTAATTTTTCCATTACGTCTGAAACTTCTTGCAACTCAACGGGATAATCAAATTTTAGTACAATCGAATTGATATCATCTTGCTTATCAGCCTGATAACGGAATAGAGGCTGTTTTACATCGAGATTATCGTTCAACATAAAACCTTTTACGTTAAACAATAATCCTAAATCAATTTGTCCATGAATAACGGTATGCACAGGTGCTCTGGCATTAATACGTCTTAGTCTTGCCATTAGTTCAGGAGAGGCTGGCGCAACATCTGTTTTCGTTAATAAGATGCGATCTGCATAACCAATTTGTGATTGTGCAATCGTAAATTGATCCAGTTGTTGCTGAGCATGAACATTATCAACAAGCGTGATGATGCCATCTAATAAATAACGCTGGCAGATAATTTCATGAGAAAAGAACGTTTGACTAATAGGACCAGGATCAGCCATACCTGTACATTCAATCACTAATCTATCAAACTCAATTTCACCACGATCTAAGCTATCACATAAGTCTAATAACGTATCTTCTAATTCATTAGAACGACTACAGCAGATACAACCATTGGTTAATGTTTTAATTTGAGTTGCTCTATCGCCAATGATTTCATCATCAATCGGTACTTCCCCAAATTCATTTTCAATAACAGCAATTTTATAGCCATGCTCTTCATTAAGCATATGACGTAAAAGTGTTGTTTTTCCCGATCCTAAAAAACCGGTTAATATTGTTACTGCAATAGGTTCCATCATCTATCTCCTTTACGGATCATTAGCAACAGCGAAAACCGCCTTTACCATCACCACCGCCATAACGGGCTTCCTGACGCTCACGGAAAAACTCGTTATAGGTCATAACAGGCTTATCTGGATGGTTATCTTTCATGTGTTGCACATAATTATCGTAATCAGGAATACCTATTAGCATACGTGCTGCTTGTCCTAGATATTTTCCAGCTTGCCCTAAATTACCAAACATTAGTTTCTCCTAAGCCCCGTACTGGCAAGCCAGCACGGGGATTTAACCTATCAACCTGAAGTTAGTGACCTGAGGACACTTTTACATCTTTTGGCATAGGCACATAAGGTGTTTCTTGTGCCGTTGCTTCTGGGTTTTTACGTGCTTTCATTGCGGTACGGAAACCGTAGAAAATGATGCTGTAAACAACCACTAAGAATAGAATACTTAAGCCTGCATTAGTGTAGTTATTAATTACAATATGATTCATATTGGTAATTTCCGCTGCTGTTAAGTCAGCACCACCCGCTAAAATCTTCGCTTTGTATTCATTTGCTAGATAGAAGAAGCCTTCCATTTGTGGGTCATCACTCAGTAATTTCAGACCTAATGCCCATGTTGTACAAATTAATAACCATACTGCTGGAATAACCGTTACCCAGATATATTTAGTACGTTTCATCTTAATTAAGATAACAGTACCTAATACCAGAGCAACCGCCGCTAACATTTGGTTCGAGATCCCAAACAGTGGCCATAAGCTCTTAACACCGCCTAATGGGTCAACAACACCTTGATATAACAGATATCCCCATAAACCAACGCAACCCGCTGTACCAATAACACCTGGAATGAACGAGTCTGTTTTCTTCAAATAAGGGATAAAGTTACCTAACAAGTCTTGGAACATAAAACGACCAGAACGTGTACCCGCATCTAACGCTGTTAAAATAAAGAGCGCTTCGAACAAGATACCAAAGTGATACCAGAAGCCCATATCCGCAGCAGGAATGATTTTATGGAATACCATCGCAATACCAACTGCTAAGGTAGGCGCACCACCAGCACGGTTTAATACTGAAGGCTCACCAATATCTTTTGCTGTTTGTAAGATTTCATCAGGCGAAATAACAAAGCCCCATGAACTAACCGTTGCAGCAGCATGTACGGTAACATCTTTTAGCTGTTCCATTATAACTGCTGTATTTTCACCACCTAACTCATGAAGGTTTGGCATAGTAATACCTAAACCTGCAGGTGGAGTATTCATTGCAAAATAGAGGCCAGGTTCAATAATAGAAGCCGCAACTAACGCCATGATTGCAACGAATGATTCCATTAACATTGCACCATAACCGATGAAACGTGCGTCCATCTCATTGGCGATAAGTTTAGGTGTTGTACCCGATGCTATCAGCGCGTGGAAACCAGATACAGCACCACAAGCAATAGTAATAAATAAGAATGGGAATAAAGCCCCTTTCCATAATGGACCTGTACCATCGATATATTGAGTCATCGCTGGCATTTTTAGTTCAGGGTTCAGAATAACAATACCAACCGCTAAACCGACAATAACCCCAATTTTTAAGAAAGTGGCTAAATAGTCACGAGGTGCAAGGATCAACCAAACAGGCAGTAATGCGGAAATGAAAGCATAACCAATAAGACCAAATGTAATTGTTGTATCTTTAAAGGTTAACGCAGGTCCCCAGTACGGATCGCTAGCAATAACACCACCAAACCAAATCGCGGCAATCAGTAATACAATACCGATAACAGACACTTCGCCAACACGGCCTGGACGAATATAACGCATGTAAATACCCATAAACAGGGCAATAGGTACTGTTGAACAAACAGTGAACACACCCCATGGGCTTTCTGCTAATGCTTTAACAACGATAAGTGCAAGCACTGCAAGAATGATGATCATGATAAGAAAACAGCCGAATAAAGCGATAGTACCAGGTACAGGCCCCATCTCTTTCTTTATCATCTCACCAAGTGAATTACCGTTACGGCGTGTCGAAATAAACAGCACCATAAAGTCTTGTACAGCCCCCGCAAGCACAACCCCAGCTAATAGCCAAAGTGTACCTGGCAAGTACCCCATTTGTGCAGCAAGAACGGGGCCAACTAAAGGACCTGCACCTGCAATCGCAGCAAAGTGGTGACCAAATAGAACATAACGGTTAGTAGGAACATAATTCAAACCGTCATTGTTAACAACAGAAGGTGTTGCTCTAGTTGGATCAAGTTTCATCACTTTTTGAGCGATGTAAAGACTGTAATAACGATAAGCAACTAAATAAACGGCAACAGAAGCAACAACTATCCATAATGCACTGACGTGTTCACCACGGCGAAGTGCAACCACTGAAAGACAAAAAGCACCGATAATCCCGAGAATAACCCAAGGTATGTGCTTTAAAAATGCATTTTTGTTCATGAGACACCTTTTTTTCAGGCAAGACCGAACAGCTAAAGAGTAATGCGGGACAGCAGAGAATGATTTGAACGAATCTGAGAAATAACTGCCCGCAGCTACATAATAAGAATTCTTACACGGGAATGGTGGGACTAAATCTCTTAGCGGTTGTATAACGAATTAAGCGGTCTGTTTTCTCAGTTAAGTGGTTCTGTTATTTTTAAATGGTGGTTTTTTTGTGATCTAGATAACAATTTTATGACTTTCAATAAGTTAGAAAATTTCCAAATATAAAAAAACCTCCTTTTCTCTAACAAAAAAAGAGGTTTTTTATAACATTATTTAATTGAATGGTAATTATTGGCTAAATTGAACTGATATCAAAAGTACATTACCTTTTCGAGTAGGTGAACCATTAAAACGCCATTGATATGCAGCATCAATAACAGCATCGTCTATGCTCATATCTCCACTACTAGATTTCAATAACACCACAGTAGGAACACCTTGAGGATCAACATCAAGTTGTAAGATCATATCTCCTGTTTTAGGTGCGGAGTCAGGCGCATTCACTTTTGGTAGTGGCTGATTACTGCCTTTGATATTCGCTGATGAGAAATCAACACTAAATGTCCGATTTGATTGCTCAATTTTATCGGTATTCAAAGATGAACGAATAACTTTACTATTCGGATCTGATGCTGGTATTGCACGCTGAGCTAACTGAATTTGTGTTAAGTCATCACTGAGATAATCATCAGAAGGCTTAACTTCAATGCCTTCAGGTAAATAACGCATATCCATTCTTGCTCGTAAGGTTTGATAGCGCTCTAAACGAGCGCCTTCAAGTGTATTTATCACCATTCTCATTTCTAGCATTTGCATTAAAGAACTAATACTCTCTTTCGATTTTTGCTGTGCAGCTTTCGCGAATGCACCCGCGGCAATTTCTGGATCTTCATCGAGCCATGTTATTCCCCAGCCTAACCAGACATCTTCACGCTCAGGATCTAATGCAATAGCTTGTTCAAAATGAGTACGCGCTTTCAATAATAAAGTTTGCCAATATTCTTTATCTTGTGGATAAATATTAGGTGACCTCGCTAAGTTATTAGTTCCCACGTTGTAATACTGCAACTCAAAACGCGCAACCATTCTAACAATATCATCATTATCTTGATTCATAACGAGTTTTTCATTTAAAAAGCGAATGCTGTTATCCCAATTTTCATGATTATTCTCGCCATTAGGCAATGTCTGCAACTCTTTTAAGATTGCTTGTAACGTTGCACGCTTTTCTTGCTGTTTTTGCGATAGTCTAGGGTAATAAGAAGCATAAGGATCATAGCTAGAGCGAGTTACTTCTCTTTCATCGTTTAATTCTGGCGCTTGTTTTTTCAATTCTGAATAAACATTTTCGGTAAGTGTTATCCCTTTGGCTTCTTGTCTTGCGTAAGCTTTAACCAGTTTTATCAATGTTGATTGCAGCTTAACAGCATACTCTTTCCAACCAAGGCGAGTGCTTTCAAAATGCACTGTTACACGTTGGCGATATCCGTCTTTATTTGGCATAAAACGCCAATGACGAGCAGCACTCACAGCTTGATCATCAAAAGTATCAACACCACTACTGTTTTGTACCCAAAGCCCTGAAATACGCCCTTGAGGATCAACATCAACGGATAAAATAACCTCTGCACGAGGGATATATTTTCTGATTGTTGGGTAACGGATCTCAGTTAAATTTTTCACTTCATTTGGTGATTCAACAATCACTTCTCCGGGATACTCTTTTCCCATCATTGATTGCATTTCAAGATAAGTGGTTAAATCATTATTAATTGCATTACTCACTGGTAATCGCTGATTAGCAAGCTTAGTGACTTCATCTGGTGGTGTACTGTTTTGTCGATAAAAACGATCTTCAATAACACGCGCCTGTAATATCTGATAAATCTGGCGCTGATTTTCAGTAAGCTCTGAAATTGCTTTTTTCAATAATGGTTGTGCTGAACTATCACTATGACCTTGCTTAGTCTGTTTCAACGTATCAGACACCATTAAAGCTAACATCGCTTTTTCAACTTGAGCATCGGGAGAACGATGAGCAATATAAGTCAATGCTAAAACTTGCCATGCCTCGGGTGATAAGGGGGCAACAGCAATGACATTAATACCGGATTGCGTTAATTGAGCATCATGACTATTTGAAAGGGAAGCTAATGCCTGAGCGACCATAATCTCAGGTTGATTTAATAGCCAGTCGCCATAAAAATTGAGTGTTTTTAAAGCGTCCGCACGTTCTGGTGTTCCTTTTGTATGAATTAAATAAGCTTCTTTCGCTTTTGTCGCAGTAGCCACATCATCACTAAAATAATCTAATCCCGGTAAAGCTATTCGTGCTTTTTCAATAGCGTTAATAGATGCCAATGCTTTAGCTTGATTAGACCGAATAACTTTACGAATATCATCTTCACTATTAACAACAAAATAATGATAATTTTGCCATTCAGATTGTTCGATATTTTGTAAAACAAAACGGCGACGATCTTCTAATTCATTCTTTGGGATCACCGAAAATGACACACCCAGCGCTATTAAAAGCACTAGCCCCCCGCCAAATAAATAGTAAATATTTTTAGCTCTCCACGATTGCAATAACATTACAATCGTCATAATGAGAGAGCCTAGCCATAATCCCAGTAAGAAATTACGCTCATCAAAGCGAACAGATGCGGGGAGAATTCTACTATTAAAACCATCAATCAAGCTAAAGGTTGAAACCAAGAAAGCTGGCAACCAAAAAGGGAACAATAACGTTATAACGCCAATAATAATGAGGATCAGCTTTGTTCTTTTTTTCATGTTATTTTCCCTAAACTATGGCTTTCTTTTCAAAATATGCATTGAAGGGAAAACAAAAATAACTAACAAGATAATGACTGAAACCATTAAAAACATCACACTCAACATCGTTATTAGTATTTGTTCAATATAATCTGCTTTGATTAAATCCGAGACCCAATTGGAACCTAACCCACTACTTATACCCTGCGGAATAAAATTCATCAGCAATAATCCAAATATCACAGGAACCAACATGGCAATTGCGGTATGTAAAAGAACCTTAGGAACTTTGCTTATTGCTTGTTTTATAGCAATAAAAATTGCAGGAGGCTGCCGCGGTTTAGGCGGAGCTGTGCGTCTTGTCGCTTGTCTAACAGTAGCATTTTGTGCTCTGGTTTGACCTTCCTGCTCCCGTTGCGTTTCATTTTGTTTTTGAGTCGTTGCAACTTGTTGTAATTGAGCTTGCCTTGCACATGTAGCACAGGCTTTACCCGAAAAATACTGGTGGTTTTTATCTTTCTGACAAACCAGCATTTGCTGTTTTTCAGGTTGTGCATATTCATAAAGCGCCGTAGCCCATGTTTTGGCACTTGGTCTTAATGAAGGTGCTCCTGAAAATGCTTTATCAAAGAGTGCTCTTAATGTATCGGGTAATTGTTTATGTCCACTTGCCACACTAGGTGTAATTAAATTATGTGCTTTTACACCATAACCGTAAAAACGCCCAGCAATACGCCTTGGAATATCCGTAGGTACAGTGTCGTTTTTAGGGCGACCACTAAAAGGATGAATACCAAAATTAAGCAACTGGAAAATAATTACCGCTAAGGCAAATCGGTCTTGCCACTCTTCCTGTGCTTCAGGAATAGTTTGCTTAGCTTGAAATTCTGGCGCTAAATATTCGACGGTAAATTGCCCTGCGGGATAGCGTGTATTCTCACCTTGAATACTAAACCCATCACAATCGAGAAGAGACATATACAAACTTGATTTATAAAACCGCAAATTCAGCGGTTTCATATCAATAATGCGATGCCCTTGTTGGTGTAAAGCATCAATCAATGAGCAAAGGTTATATGCGAGACTAACCTTCGCCCCCATTCCCGTAGGTAAGCCATGAGCCTTGGCTTGGCGTTCTTGAAGAACGTATTCCAACTCAATAGTATTTTTGACATCAAGTTCGGGCATTACAAAGCCAACAAATTGCTTTTGGCTATTATATAAACGCGCTTGGGGCCATGCGAGTTGGATAATGGGAGTATCGTTAACAGAGACAGGCTTTAATGCAGGTTCTAATTTCTGCATCGCCGAGATCTTTTTCAGATAATAGGCTTTATCAATTTTATCATGATAAACTTTTGAAACTTGGAAAGGTGCGTTTTTAATATGGCTAACGCTACCTGCACCACCGCTTTTTATCAAATCACCTATTTGATAAATCTTGCCGTTTTCATCTTGTAGTTGCGTAGATACTGGCTGAGCTATCCCTTTCTTTCTCGCTTTTACCACAACTCTTCATCCCTGATGCAAATAACTAAGGTTTTATCATCACCTGTGATTGAGTGTGTTCGAGGATCAGCTAAAGTCCCTGCTAATGCCTCACTTCCGCTATCTTCTGAAACCGTTTTTAAATAACGGATCACCGGGGTAATAAACGGTTCATAAAGGGCATCACACGCTTTATTCATAGCAAATGGCTGTACACCATCAGACATCAGAATAACTTGTTTTACTGGTTTATTTAGGGGAATAACGCGCAAATGCTCTTCCCAATTTTCTGATGTCACAAACCAAGTTTGGTTCGCATATTCTCCGTTTTCTGGCTGTGATACATAACTTGTACCATCGCAGTATTCCACCACTGCAATACCATCACCCAAATGGAACAAATAACCACTATCATCGCCAACCCAGCATGCAACCAGTGTTGATGCATATTCATTAAGCGCACACTGTTTTATTTCTGCATATTCGGCGAGCTGGAGGCGAATATCTTCAATAAGTTGCTTAGCCCCTTGTGTTATCTGTTTTTCGGTTAACAGATCAATATTTGGCCACTCTGTAATTCGTAGCGTAAATAACCGAGCAACAAGCTGAGCACCTTGTTCACTATAACTAGAAGAGCCCGCGCCATCACAAACTGCAGCAATAAGATATTCACCTTTGCGACGAATAAAATAAGCATCCTGACAGGGTATTTGACGTTCTTGATGGGCTATGCCTGTCGCAGATGCCCCATAAGCTAACCAATCATTCATCAAACAGGTACACTCGCCCAAGAATCAGTTGAAGGTAATTGTGCTGTGCCACCCGGTGTAGATTGAGAGACCACCTGCATACTAGCACTTAGCCATAAGAACAATTCTTTAAATTGCAGTCCTTTAAGCATTTTCACACCATTAACACCATTACGGCTAAAGCATCCCATTACTTCTGCGGATGCACCATCAACCATAATAGGAAATACCGCTGTTTTTTGACTTTCTTCGGCTTGGCGACAAAGTTGTGCAGCCTGTTCCCATTGATCTGTCGGAACGCCATCAGACATTAAAAACAGCCAAGGACGAGTATAAGCAACACCCGCTTGTTTAAAGCGCTGTTTTTCAGCTTCAATCTCTTCAAGCGCTAGCGTAATGGCTTGCCCCATAGGCGTTGTACCATTAGCTTCTAAAACAGGTGCCGTAAAGTCCATTGCATCTTTCCAATCACCATGAACTGTACATTGGTCATATCCACCATATTCAATTACTAAAATACGCACACGTTTTGCTGCAATAACGTCATTTTTTAGTTCTTGTTCTAGTAGCTTAAGGCCTTCATTTAGTTGTTGAATAGGCTGCCCATACATACTACCAGAGCTATCTAATACTAAGATCAGTGGGGTTCTTTGTTCACTATTATCAACCAAGGCTACGTCAGGGATCATAAGATGCTCCATCATTCAGTTATTATTTTTCATGATAATGATTAATGTAACATAAAGATGAGAAATTCATCAGAAAGAAAAAAGCGATAAATTGAATATAAGGATTGGGAAAGCTCGTATTAATATCAAAAATCTAATTAATAGCTAATACTGTGAAGTTTTTCATAACGTCATATAAAAAAACACCTCATTACATTAAGTAAAAAGGTGTTTTTTAATAAACAATTTATGATGTTAATAGTGGATTTTTTGGCGTCCAGCGATAGAGTGCGAAAGCGTAGTACCATCGACCATTTCAAGCTCACCACCCACTGGAACTCCATGGGCAATTCGGCTAGCCGCAATATCATACTGAGCGCAAATTTCAGCAATGTAATTAGCGGTTGCTTCACCTTCAACGGTCGGGTTTGTAGCCAAGATCACTTCTGAAATAGCTTCTTGACTTAAGCGTTCTTCAAGTCTATCTAAACCAATATCCATAGGCCCAATACCATCTAAAGGGGATAAATGCCCCATTAAAACAAAGTATCGACCCGCAAACTGCCCTGTCTGCTCGATAGCATGAATATCCGCAGGACTTTCGACAACACAAATTTGCCCATTTTGCTGACGGCGAACATTGGCACAAATGGTGCAACGCTCTTCTTCAGTAAAGGTTCGGCAATCACAACAATGACCAATTTCAGACATTGCACGCGTGAGTGCTTGTGCAAGTCGCATACCACCGCTTCTATCACGCTGAAGCAGTTGGAAAGCCATTCGTTGCGCTGATTTAGGCCCGACTCCGGGTAAACAACGCAACGCTTCCATTAATGATTCAAGAAGTGGGCTAGTTTGCATTAGAATGGCATCTTAAAGCCTGGTGGTAATTGCATACCGTTAGAAACAGAGGCCATTCTCTCTTTTTGCGTTTCATCAATACGACGCGCAGCATCATTAAAGGCAGCAGCAATCAGATCTTCCAGCATCTCTTTGTCATCTTCTAGCAGGCTAGGATCGATTTCAACACGACGGCAATTATGAGCACCATTGATAGTGATCTTAACTAAGCCAGCGCCAGATTCACCGGTCACTTCTAAGTTTGCGATCTCTTCTTGCATTTGTTGCATTTTTTCTTGCATTTGTTGGGCTTGCTTCATCAGATTACCCAAACCACCTTTTCCGAACATAATTGTCTCTCTTTGTAAAAGCCACACAGTATGAAGTCATACAACATGTTGCGATTAAACAGGTCGGATACTCTCTTCATCCAGTTCAGCATCAAAATATTGCTGTAATGTTTGAATCGTTTTATCCGTAATAATCGATTGACGCGATAACGCCAATTTTTCATCATAAATGGCTTGTCGCCACTCCAACGGAGTTTTTACCGCTGGATCATCATCTTCTATAATTGTGAGTGAAATTGCTTTTCCATGCAATTCACTTAACGCATTAGTGAGCGTGCGTAATGCATTTGCTGAATTTAAATGTTTCTGTTTAGTTCGTAAATGCAAAATAACGTTTTCTTCACTTACTGTCTCTTTATACGCATTTAATGCCAGTTGTTGTACTAATTTAGGTAGTGGCATTTTGTCAATTTCAGCGGCCCAAGCATCTCTTTCTTGTGATTCTTTAGCAATTTTTGCTGCTAATTCAGGTGTTTTTTCATATTCGAGAACTTCTTTGATCTCTTTTGGTGAAGAAACAACCTCTTGAGTTGACATTAATTCAGGGTTTTGTGGACGCCACTGGTACTCTTCTTTTTTCTTCTTTTCAAGCGCATTAGTCTGACGCTTAGCAACTTGCTGGCGTTTTTCACTCACGGCTGCTAGCCGCTCTAATGCACTAGCAGCCGGCTTAGCCCGATTAGGCGTCGCCGGTTCAGACTTTTTTGGCGGGGTTTGTTGTTCCGTCCCCTTTATTGCCTGCCTTGCTCTTAAAAGTTGTGCTGCAGGACTATTGCCTAATGAAGCACTATTTTCTGTTGGTGAAGAAGGTTGGTGGGCCATTTGAGACGAATGCGTTTGCGCCACTTGCGGAGCATAATGTTCAGATATTCTATTCGCTGGCAATGATGCTGACGGTAAAGTTTGTGCTAATGGCGCAGAAGGTATTTCGTCAATCACTGTTTTAGGATGAAAAGCAAGCGCACGTAGCAGTGTCATTTCAACGCCCATGCGTCTATCTGGTGCATAAGCCAGCTCTTTTCGCCCTACTAATAAGGTTTGATAATAGAGTTGTAAATCTTGTGGAGAAACAGATTTAGCCAATAAACGTAAGCGTTCTTGAGTAAATTGCTCTTGAGGATTTTCTTCACTAGGCAATAATTGCAACATTGCAATTTGATGCAGTAATGAGAGTGTTTCAACCAAGAAATTTTCCCAGTCAGTACCTCTTGAAGCAACTTCATTAACCAGCGACATAACCTGTTGGCCATCAGCTTTTACCAGCGCTTCAATCAATGCTAAAGGCTGAGCATCATCAATAGTGCCGAGCATTTGGCTAACCACTTCCGCACTGACAACACCTTCACCACTTGCAATAGCTTGGTCTGTTAAGCTTAATGCATCTCGCATACTGCCATCAGCGGCACGTGCAATAAGTTGACGTGCTCTTACATCATTTTCAATATGTTCGGCTGCAAGCACTTTTTCGAGTTGTGTCGCAATCTGGTCAATATCTAATGCACGCAGATGAAATTGCAAGCAACGCGATAAAATCGTGACAGGTAATTTTTGTGGATCGGTCGTCGCTAATAAGAATTTAACGTGCTCTGGCGGTTCTTCTAATGTTTTTAATAGCGCATTAAAACTGTGACGAGAAAGCATATGAACTTCGTCGATTAGATAGACCTTAAAACGTCCACGAGCTGGCGCATATTGCACATTGTCAAGCAATTCACGGGTATCTTCTACCTTAGTACGAGATGCGGCATCGATTTCAATTAAATCGACAAAACGCCCTTGTTCTATTTCGAGGCAATTTGCACATTGACCACAAGGTTTACTCGTAATACCTGTTTCACAATTGAGCCCTTTGGCAAACAGTCGGGCAATAGTGGTTTTTCCGACACCTCTTGTACCAGAAAAAAGATAGGCGTGATGAAGTCGCTGATGATCAAGACCATTAGCTAAAGCGGTCAACACATGACGTTGACCAACAACATCGTTAAAAGTTTGTGGGCGCCACTTACGGGCAAGTACCTGATAGCTCATTGATTCCGCTAAATTTGAACAAGATTTATCTCTATGCTAACACAGGGACGACCTATTGAGCGAGATTTGTAAGAAACAAATGAGATATTGATGAAAGAACCAGCAGAAATTGAAGATAAAGTAAAAAGTAACAATTGTGCGGGCAATATACATTTATAAAAATAGAAAAACTTATAAACGATATATAAACACCCGCACTTTTACTTGTGTTTACGATAAGAGCTCATTAACCCTTCTCTAAACAGTGAAGATATTAATGTCCAGGAAAATCAACCAGTGTAAAGCTGTGAACACCTTGTTTTTCTAAGCGTTCGATACCGCCTAAATCAGGTAAGCAAATAATGAAAGCGGCTTCTGTCACAGTACCACCTAAACGGCGGATAAGACGAGCTGTCGCTTCAATAGTGCCACCCGTTGCCAGTAAATCATCAACCATTAATACTTTGTCTTGATCCGTAATACTATCTTTGTGGATCTCTAAAGTATCTGTGCCGTATTCCAGATCATAAGTTTCACTGAGCGTTTCGCGAGGCAATTTACCTTTTTTACGAACAGGAACAAAACCAACACCTAGGCGTAATGCAACAGGAGCACCAAATAAGAAGCCACGCGCTTCGGTACCCACAACTTTAGTGATACCCTGACCTTGATAGTGTTCTACCAATAAATCAATGGTTGCCTGATATGCAGCAGGATTATCCAATAACGTAGTGATATCACGGAATAATATCCCTTCTTTTGGATAATCAGGAATGGTTTCAATACTGTCTTTAATAAATTGCAGTTGTTGCGCGTTAGCAGTCATAATCAGTGCCATAATAAAAAACGAAACGATAGAATCTATGCAATATGCCGTTAAAATGCAACAGAAAGCCAATTAACAACTCTTTTTTGTTGCTTTAAGTCAATTCATGTTTTTATCAAAACAGGGACAAGAACCAGATGAATAAACCCGATCCTTTAAGCTTGTTTAAAAAACAGATAGACAATCTTGCCGAAACAGTGGCGCCTATTGCAAACAAAAAAATTGCAGCACCTTGCTTCGACACAGCACTGTTCCACCGCCGAAGTGATTCCCTTGGTGGCTATATGCAACAGATCCGCGATAATTTTACCCAGTTAATCGCTTGTGTTGAGGCACAACGAAGCCAGCAGGTTAAATTTCTGGCCACACAAATCCTACAACAAATTGAAGCATTAACTCGTGAATTATCGACACAAACACTAAGAAAGCAAGAGAACCAGCTTACTCAACGAAAAAAAAGTGTCGATTTATACCAAAAGCTTGCCCAACATCAGGATTATGAACGTCGATTACAAGCCATGATCCAAGATAGAGAGCTTTCATTAACGCAAGCACAAAGCTTTATAAAGCAACAAGAGTTACAAAAAGAGATTGCTGCGCTTGAAAATCGCCTTGCGCGCTGCAAAAACGCCCTGTTTTCTATCGAAAAGGGCATTGAGAAACAAGAAAATAAATTTTAAAAGGAGTGACAATGAGTTTAAAAGAAGCACCTGAGTCTGTTCAATTGGCAGTCGATCTTATCTATTTACTTGAAAGCCACCATATTGATCCTAAAACAGCCCTCGAAGCGCTTGAGATTGTGCGCCAAGATTATGAAAAAAAATTGGCGACACAATCTACCCATTTATCTATTTAATTAAGCGAAAGGCGTATTGGCTTCAGGTGTTAAGCCATCCAGAGGACGTTTTATCTCTTGTACTTCATCACCTTGTTTATTATGCAAATAGACATCAAGTTGGTTAAACGCAATATTGATATTATTTTCATTACATAGCTTATCAATAGCACGGTTAACCTCATCTATTGCAATATTTCTATCACCTAATGTTCTGACATAAAAACGCAAATCATGATTTAGGGTACTTGCCCCAAATTCAGTAAATAGCACCACAGGTTCTGGTTCAGTCATTACTCTGACATTATCTTTAGCGGCTTTCATTAAGATCTCTTTGACCTTATCAAGATCAGACCCATAAGCAACGCCCACTTGAATAATAATACGTGTCACCGTATCAGATAATGTCCAGTTAATAAGCCGTTCGGTTACAAACGCTTTATTTGGAATAATCACTTCTTTGCGATCAAAGTCAGTCACTGTCGTTGCCCTAATACGAATTCGGCTAACTGTACCGGAATAAGTACCAATAGTAACGGTATCACCAATTCTGACAGGTCTTTCGAACAAGATAATTAAGCCAGACACAAAGTTTGCAAATATCTCTTGTAAACCGAACCCCAAACCAACCGTTAAAGCCGCTGCTAACCATTGCAATTTTTCCCATGCTACACCTAATATTCCCAGTGATACGATGGTTCCGATAGCAATAATAATGTAGGTCAAAATAGTTGTGATTGCGTAAGAAGCACCTTGTTGCAGTTTTATACGAGATAAAATTAATACTTCTAATAACCCCGGTAAGTTTCTCGTCATAAACCAAGAAATTGCCATAATAGAAACAGACAATAATAGATCAGCAACAGTGACAGCTTTAATAACGTTACCCAGTTCTGTTGGTAAATTGTAACTCCAGAGCGTTATTCCATCTAAATAGGTAAAGACCGTAATAAAATCAGACCAAATTCCATAGAAACTAGAAGCAAAGATGATAAATAAGATCATCGTTGTTAGTCTTAATGATTGCTGATTAATTTGGTCCATATCCATAGGGGGTTCTTGAATAGGTTCAAGGCTATTATCTTCACCTTCTTTCTTCTCTTTTAACATCGCTTGTCTGCGTTCAAGCGCTCGGCGATAAGCAAGCCTTCTAGCGGCAACAGTTAATCCACGTAAACTGGCGTGGTAAGCAATAAACCACAACATAAGTAGATATAGACTATCAATCCAACGATTTGCCAAACGTAATGCCGTATAGTAATAACCAAAAATAACCAGACCCATTAGAATTAAAGGTGAAAATGTTAATAAGGTAATTACTACGGTTCTAACAACATGATTACCTTTTTCCTGCCACATTTCACGGCAAAATGGCAGTGCGCATAAGCTAATACCAAATAGTGAAATAATTGCAATCAACTGCCCAATAACATCGCCTACCAGCAATAATGGATTATTAATCCCATAAGCAGAAAGCAAAATAATAGGCAACATAGGAAGAGAGAGTCGCAATAAACGCTTACGGTTTTGTTGGACTCGTTCCATAGGAATTTTGAAATGTTTTACAGCAACACCATCGTCAGACATTAAGCGATAAGACCATTCAAACATCAGCCAAAATACCGCAAATTGCCAAGCGAAAGACCAGATAAATTCTTGTTGCACATTAAAGCTATTGATTAGCCAATATCCTATTGCTAAAACGAAACAAGATAACGGTAATGTTTTTAGAAAGACAATTCCCAGCGCAAGTGGGGTATGTAACTGGGAATCTTTATTGAGTTTATTAATATCCCCATTGAGTTTTTCAAACTGGATATCGAGTTTCTTACGTTGCCAAATCAGTATTGAACCGAACAAAATTAGTGCGATAAGAACAGGAAGTGATTTCTTAGCCCCGATCAGCAGATTTTCATTTGACCAATTAAGTTTAAAACCTTGAAACTCAGCAACCGCCTGAGCAGGAAATGTTGAGAACCAATTGAGATTAATTGGCTTATTACTGCTTACCCAGAAAATTTGCTGAGCCAATGTATTTTCAAGAGAACTCACCACACTGCGTAATTGCTGTTGATCCATTTGTAGGTTAATCGAACCCGAGATTTGATTACCCAATTGATTATTGAGCTTATCAAGCAATTCACGTCGAGCATCAACAAGTAATTCTAATGCACTACGCAACTCTTTTTGTGCATTGGGATCTGCCACTTCAGGATAAGCAACTTGGTATTCATGCATCAACTGATCAATATAAATACTTGGCTGTATTATCTGATCACGTTGTTTGTTTATTTCAAACTGCTCTAAACGTAAGTCTGCAATTTTATCCGGCAGATTATTAATGAAAATACCATCAGGTAAATCGACCTGCTCTTCAAATAAAATACGAGAAAGCAATAAGCTTCCTTTAAGCACATCAATTTGTTCTTTTAAATTTCGTTCAGATTGAATAGCTCTATCTAAACGATTTTTGACCATAAGGCTATGGCGGTTTAACTCATTATTATTTTGCGTTGTAACAATCAACTTATCACTAAGATGTTTATTGATTTCTGTTTGCGCCAAATAGAAAGGATTATCATTAATGACCTGATTTTCAAGCCCTGCACTTTGCGCTTCTTTCGCTGTTTCTTCTGAACTATCTAAACGTTTATCACTAATCTCTTCTTGAATGAGTTGAGCATGTTCTTGGGAAAGATCGATGTAAGCCGAGCTATAATCACGCTGAAGTTGTAATAAGCTTTGCAACTGCACATTAGATTGTAAGGTACGTTTTTGATAATTATTCTGTTGTTGAAGGTAATATTGCTCTAATTGTAATAATTGTACTGCTGAAGGTCGCATTTGCGCTTTATCTGCACTGCTTTTATTCAATAATGTTCTTATTTGTTGCAGTCTTTCTGAGTTATTAAATAAAACAGATTGCGCCCTTTCTGGTTGTGTTTGTAACACAATAAGTTCATTACTGTAATTTGCTAAATCGTCTTGCGCTTTTTGTAATGATTGTAAGACAGTCTCTAATTGTGACTCTAACGTTGCTAACGGTAATGCTTCTAGTGATTTTTGATAGTCTTCCGCCTCTTTATTAGCGACTTTCTGTTTTAACTGATTAAGTTGATATTGTGCATTACGCAGTTTTTCAGGTAATTGCTCTACTGTTTTATCATAATTTACTAATTTTTTTTCTAACTGTTGAATGTTATCAAGTAATAAGAGCGATTGTTCAAAGTCAGCAATCGTTAATTTATCTTCTGCACTTAACTCACTACGTTTATTTAATAAATTAAGCTGGTTTTGAATACTTTCTTGGGTAGGTAAATTACTAGGTACTACGGCTAAAGCAGAGGTGATGGAGAAACTCAAAAAAATAAACATAATAATCGTGGCGAAGATAGTCGTCATTATTCGATTATTGAACTGAGAAAAAAAAGTTTGAGTACACATGGTTAAGCAACTTGTTCAATTAATATTGAAAAACTGTTTATTATTATAATCCAATTGCTTCAAATTGGCAGTGTAAACAGCACAAGTTGCTTGATTTGTTTCTCGCCTGAGAAAACGAAATGGTGATCAGAAAGTCAGTATTTTATCAGCGTCTAATGTCCACTGAGCTAAATCTACTAATGTGCCTAGTTCTGCACCATCAACAAGTGGTAAATCACTGATACCACGAGTATCTGTACATGTTTTACAGAGTTTAACTGGAACGTTCTGTGCAGTTAGAATTTCCAACATTTGCTGTAAGTTATAACCTTCTTTAGGTTGTTGACGAGCTAAAGCCCCAGTCACAGCGTCTGACATTAAAAAAATATTTAATTCAGTTTCTGGATGCTGTTCTTTTAATGTTATTGATAAACGCAGTGCATTAAATAATGATTCATTACCATAAGCTGCACCGTTAGCAATAACTAATACTTTACTCATAAACATCTTCCTCAAATTTAATAATAAATTAAGATGGCGCTGATATTCTCATATTTGCGCTGTGCTTTATCATATCAATAAAGCTATCAACCAAATATTGACATTCATCTTTGATAGAAAAACTTTCTGGTGAAAATAACCAGTTTTCGGCAAGGCCAGTCATCATTGCTCTTAACATGATGGCCGACCTTCTTAAATTAAGGTCGGCAGGAAGTTGTTTTTTTTCAATACAACGAGATAAAGACTGTTCTATTCTGGAGTGATCGGCTGCACACAATTCTCTGCGAATTTCAACAATTGGTGTCATTTCACCGACAAATTCGCATTTATGGAAATATATTTCTAAAAGTGCATTATGTTTGGGATCTTCGACAATTGATGTCAATATGTAAATAAGCAATTCTCTTAATACAAATAGTGGATCATCTGGGTATTTTGTTTGATACTCTATTTCTAAAGATTCTATTTTTAAGTCGGTGAGTTCGCACGCTTCAGTAAATAAATCCACTTTATTTTTAAAGTGCCAATATATTGCGCCACGGGTAACACCTGCCGCGGATGCAATATCTGAAAGTGATGTGGCAGAAACGCCTTGCACAGTAAACAACCTAAGTGCAGCATCAATAATCTGCTGTTTTGTTTCTTGTGCCTGCCGTTTAGTTTTTCGTGCCATTAATCCTCGATTTTGACTGAAGTTAATTTACATACATTCATGTATGTTTGTACTATACATCGCAACCAATCATCAACTTAATTATTTTTATCCCGGGAAACAACGTTTGAATAGAGGTTTTCTTATGCGAAAAAACAGAGGGGTTTTGCCTCTGGCTCTGTTAGTGCTATCAGGCAGCTTGGTTCTTGCTGGATGTGACGACAAAGCTAAACAGTCTGCTGGGGGTCCACCTCCTGCACCGGCTGTCGGTGTTGTGACTTTAGGGGCGCAAGCTCTGACAATCACAACTGATTTACCAGGTCGTACATCAGCCTTCCGTATTGCTGAAGTTCGTCCTCAAGTTGGCGGCATTATTTTAAAACGCAATTACACCGAAGGTAGCTATGTAGAAGCAGGTACATCTTTGTACCAAATCGACCCAGCTATGTTTGAAGCAACTTTAAATAGTGCGCAAGCTGAACTAGCGAAAGCTAAAGCTAATGCTGAAATAGCTCGTCTCACTGTGGAGCGTTATAAGCCTCTGCTGGGTACAAACTATGTCAGTAAACAAGATTTTGATACTGCAACGTCTCAGTATGCACAAGCTGTCGCTGCTGTTAGAGCGGGCGAAGCCGCTGTCACAACGGCAAAGATTAATCTTGAATATACGAAAGTAACGGCTCCAATTTCAGGTCGTTCGGGTAAATCAACAGTGACTGAAGGCGCCCTTGTCGCTCCAGGTCAACAAGTCGCACTGACAACTGTTCAGCAAATCGATCCGATTTACGTCAATGTGACGCAGTCGAGTGAAGATTACCTGAAACTCAAAAATGAAATTGAAAGTGGCATTATTCGTCAAGAGCAAGGCAAACCTGTTGTTCATTTAACACTGACTAATGGGCAAGCTTACGCACAGAAAGGCCATTTAGAATTTTCTGATGTGACTGTTGATGAGACAACAGGCTCAATTACTATGCGTGCTATCGTACCTAACCCTAATGGGGAATTATTACCAGGTATGTTTGTTCGCACTAAGTTAGAAAATGGTATTCGCCAAAATGCAGTTTTGATCCCACAACAAGCTGTGATTCGTACAGCGCGTGGTGATGCAACAGCAATGGTTGTTAATAAAGACAACGTTGTTGAAGTTCGTACCATCGAAGTGTCACAAGCTGTTGGTAATAAATGGCTCGTTAATAGTGGTGTTCAGGCTGGTGATCGCGTTATCGTTTCTGGATTGCAAAAAGCAAAACCAAAAATGACAGTAACGCCTCAAGAAGAGAATTTAGATGCGAAGCCATCACCTGAACAAACTGAGCCAGCTAAGAATCCTCAATAAGGAGTCGGTGATCCATGCCTAAGTTTTTTATAGATAGACCGATATTTGCGTGGGTAATTGCGATAATTACCATGCTCGCAGGTCTTCTGGCACTCATCAAACTGCCTGTTGCCCAGTATCCAACGATTGCGCCGCCAGCGATTTCTATCTCTGCGGTTTATCCTGGTGCTGACGCCACCACTGTGCAGAACACCGTTACCCAAGTTATCGAACAGAATATGAATGGTATCGATAACATGGTGTATATGTCTGCGACCAGTGACTCGGCTGGTATGATGAATATCACTCTGACCTTTGAAGCAGGTACTGACCCTGATATCGCGCAAGTACAGGTGCAGAATAAACTGCAACTTGCCATGCCGTTATTACCTCAGGAAGTGCAACAACAAGGGATTAGTGTTGATAAATCCTCAAGTTCATTCTTGATGGTTGCAGGGTTCATCTCAAGTGACGGTTCAATGTCACAAGATGATATTGCAGACTATGTGGGTGCAACGATTAAAGACCCGTTAAGCCGTGTAACCGGTGTGGGTGAAACCCAGTTATTTGGTACCCAATACGCAATGCGTATTTGGTTAGATCCAGATAAATTGGTGAAATATAACATGACAACACTTGACGTTATTGGTGCAATTAGAGCGCAAAATAACCAAGTGGCAGCAGGTCAATTAGGAGGCACACCTCCTGTTCCTGGTCAGCGTTTAAACGTATCTATTATTGCCCAAACTCGACTTAATACCGCAGAGCAATTTGGCGACATCCTGATGAAAGTCAATACTGACGGTTCGCAGGTTAAGCTAAAAGATCTGGGTATTGTTGAAATGGGGGCGGAAAACTATAGCACTATTGCTCGCTTTAATGGCCTACCTGCTTCTGGTATTGGTATTAAGTTAGCAACAGGAGCTAACGCATTAGATACCGCAACAGCTGTACGTGCTGCATTAGCTGAAATGGAACCGTTCTTCCCTGCGGGATTAGAGGTCGTTTATCCATATGATACAACGCCATTCGTTAAGATCTCTATTTTCGAAGTGGTAAAAACGCTTATTGAAGCCATCATGCTGGTATTCGTAGTTATGTATCTGTTCTTACAGAACTTCCGAGCTACGTTAATCCCAACAATTGCAGTACCTGTTGTATTGTTAGGTACCTTCGCCATACTCTCGGCGTTTGGTTATTCGATAAATACTTTGACGATGTTTGCGATGGTACTTGCCATCGGGCTTCTGGTGGATGACGCCATCGTTGTAGTAGAAAACGTCGAACGTGTTATGCAAGAAGAAGGTTTATCACCTAAAGAAGCAACACGTAAATCTATGGGACAAATCCAAAGTGCTCTGGTCGGTATCGCCCTAGTGCTTTCAGCGGTATTTATTCCAATGGCATTCTTTGGTGGTTCAACTGGTGCGATTTATCGCCAGTTCTCTATCACCATCGTATCAGCAATGGTGCTGTCTGTTTTCGTTGCCTTGATTTTAACACCTGCACTTTGTGCAACGATGTTAAAACCTGTACCGAAAGGTAGTCATGGTGTGCAAACTGGTTTCTTTGGTTGGTTTAACCGTACCTTTGAAAAGAGTAGTCATCACTATACTGACAGTGTATCCCGTACACTTCGTGGTACTGGTCGTTACTTATTAATTTACGTTTTATTAGTTGCTGGTATGGCGTTAATGTTTATTCGCTTACCTGCATCGTTCTTACCTGAAGAAGACCAAGGGGTATTACTGACAATGGTTCAGTTACCTGCGGGTTCAACGCAAGAACAAACACAAGACGTACTGGAAAGAGTAAACGACTACTTCAATACCGATGAAAAAGAGCTCGTTAAATCTGTCTTTACCGTAAGTGGCTTCGGCTTCGGTGGTCAAGGGCAAAATATGGGCCTAGTCTTCGTTGTATTGAATGATTGGAGTGAGCGTAAAGCAGATGAAGACAAAGTTCCGGCAATTGTAGGGCGTGCCAATATGGCATTATCCCAAATTAAGGAAGCCTTTGTTTACTCATTTAATATTCCAGCAATTGTTGAGTTAGGTTCTGCGGGTGGTTTCGAATTCGAGTTAGTGGATAAAGCCAACCTCGGTCACGATAAACTCATGGAAGCTCGAAATCAATTACTTGGAATGGCAGCGCAACAGCCTGAAATGCTAATGGGTGTACGTCCTAATGGTCAGGAAGATACATCACAATATCGTCTATATATTGACCTAGAGAAAGCACAAGCTCAAGGTGTTGCAATTAGCGATATTTATTCAACATTAGGTACCATGTTTGGTGGTAGTTACGTTAACGACTTTATCGACCGTGGTCGTGTTAAGAAAGTTTACGTTCAAGCTGAATCACAATTCCGCATGCTGCCACAAGATATTGGTAATCTTTATGTTCGTAACAATGTCGGTCAGATGGTTCCATTCTCATCATTCATTGATACAAGTAAAGATCCTTGGTTATACGGCTCTCCTCGTTTAGAGCGTTATAACGGTTTACCAGCAGTTCAAATTCAAGGTAGTGCAACACCAGGTCAAAGTAGTGGTGACGCAATGCTGATGATGGAAGATCTCGCCAGTAAATTACCAAGCGGTATCGGTTATGAATGGACAGGAATGTCATATCAAGAACGTTTATCGGGTAACCAGGCGCCTGCTCTGTATACCATTTCCTTGATAGTCGTATTCCTCTGTCTTGCTGCTCTTTATGAAAGCTGGTCAGTACCATTCTCCGTTATGTTAGTCGTTCCACTGGGTGTTATCGGTGCGCTTGCATTAACATCACTGAGAGGTCTTGAAAATGACGTTTACTTTAAGGTTGGGCTCTTAACAACCATTGGGTTATCGGCGAAAAACGCAATATTAATTGTTGAATTCGCCAAAGATCTGATGGAAAAAGAAGGCAAAGGACTCATAGAAGCAACCTTAGACTCAGTCAGAATGCGTCTACGTCCAATTCTAATGACTTCACTGGCCTTTATGTTAGGGGTTATTCCTCTGGTATTAAGTAACGGCGCAGGTTCTGGTGCTCAGAACTCAGTAGGTACAGGTGTATTTGGTGGTATGATTGCCGCAACCTCCCTTGCTATTTACTTTGTTCCTATTTTCTTCGTTGTGATCCGTAGACGATTCGCGAAGAAAAATGAAGATTTAGAGCATCCAAATCATTCACACTAATTTGAATGGATTTGAGTGAGAATGCCAAAAAGGTCGCGAAAGCGACCTTTTTCTTTATCTATTGATGTATTGTTTTAAATGAAAACTTATCTCATTATATTATTTTTAGGAAATATCTCTTTAATCAATAAACTCATTTTATTTTTTTTCTTATATATGACTTTTTGTCAAAATTAAACAGCTCTGTTATTTATAAATAACAGCGATAATTATGCCTCAATTGCACGCTTAAACATTCAAATTACAATAAAAACAAAGATAATCATTATGTTAAGAAAAATACTCTTTAATTGAGATTTGTTGATTTTTACGAAAATAGACAAAATTCTGTTGTTCAGATAGTGACTTATGCAATAATAGTGCTATATTAAGCAAAGAAATACTTATTGTATAAATTTTAAACTCATTCGAGTGCAATTGAGTGCTCAGTATTATCTTTTGATATGCTATTACTTTGTTAGAAATAATAAATATAATTATTAAACTCTTTTAGCATACGAGTAAATATAAACACCCATTTTCAAGTTTATATTTTTTATTAATCCATTAATGAATTATGTGATGTTTCTCGTTAATAAGTTCAATTTTAAGCATTTATCATTATTAATGAATATTTTCTATTAATTCAATTACGATATGTTATGGACGAATATTCACCAGAAAAAGTAGATTTAGCTGAATTGTCATTTTTATGTGAAGAGCTATTGCAGCAAGCTTTAGGCTCATTAGATAAAGGTAGTACAGTTTGGCACAACGATCTGAGTAGCACAAAAAGCGTTGACCTTAATGTCCTAATTGAACACATTATGGACTTTAGTTGGAAATTTAAGATTAAATACCCAGATAAACATGTCATTAATACTCTTATAGAAGAGTACCTTGAAGAGACTTATCGTTTATTTGGTAATACATCAATTTCTTACTCAGATATCAATAATTGGAAAGAGTTAAACTTGTCACTTTTAACTCTCATTGCCAAAAACCCAAAAAGTTATATTAAGTAAATTTAATTATCTTTAGTTTTATTTTAATAATAGAGAAAAGACAACATGACTAAGACAGACTATCTAATGCGTTTAAGAAAATGTACTTCAATCGAAACATTAGAACGTGTGATTGAAAAAAACAAATATGAACTCTCTGATGATGAACTGGAGCTGTTTTATTCAGCCGCAGACCACCGTTTAGCAGAACTCACAATGAATAAGCTATATGATAAAATTCCAGCGTCTGTTTGGAAATTTGTTAGATAATCTAGTTCTATTTAATTGCCTTAGTTTTATTTTTGCTATTTTTATTTTTTATAGTAGTAGGGTTATTATTTCTTAATTTAGATATCGTTTTATTCGCGTTTGCTTGTCAGTAGAATGATTACACACCATCATGCCGTTGCCTTATTACGGCATGACCGCACTGCTTTACCCAAATATTCCTTCCATTTATAAACACTACCGTAAATCTTCCAATAATAAATTGATACATTAAGCATACTATTTTCCATTCAATAATATTGACTCTCAAACCGAAAGAAAACAGCGTTCAAAAACACGTATAGAGAGTTAAAATATAAAGAGAAACGAATAATCTTAGGAAATAGTAATTATGAGGGATTAGAAATTATGAAGGACTAGAAATTGGGTGGGGCCTTGCCAGCGACATCCCGGCACACGCGACACCTGCCATGGCTGCTTCCTTCCGGACCTGACCGAGTTAACAAGTTAGCGTTGCGGGAGAACCAACAAGGCCCCATAGATTGTCTTATTGCTAAGACGATACGCATTATGTTTTAAACTGACTTAAATAGCAAGGAAAGCAAACCTAAGTGATGATTAATTACCCAAATATGCACTCACTGATTATTCAATTGCCTTTAACGCTCTTTTTGCCTCTCATAAACTCATCAGAGAGTATTCAATAAGCTGATAAATAATAATCTCCATCAACTCTGTGCATTTATCATTAGGTTGCGATCTAAGAGAAAAAAGGGAGATTATTTTTTTATCTTCTTAGGATTGTATATAATCAACTTTATAAAAAATAACCAGATCTAATGATACAGGTACACTATGAGTCAAGCATTGAAAGATCTCATCAATTTGATGGCACTTGAAAAAATAGAAGAGGGTCTATTTAGAGGTCAAAGCGAAGATTTAGGATTACCTCAAGTTTTTGGTGGGCAAGTAGTAGGACAAGCACTATACGCTGCAAAACAGACAATTGCTGATAACCGTTATATCAACTCATTTCATAGCTACTTTTTACGTCCTGGTGATAGCCATAAGCCTATCGTTTATGATGTGGAGTTTATCCGTGATGGTGGTTCATTTAGCACTCGTAGAGTCAGTGCGATCCAGCATGGTAAGCCTATTTTCTATATGACGGTTTCTTTTCAAGAATTTGAAGAAGGTTTTGAACATCAAGATGCAATGCCTAATGTTCCTTTTCCAAATGAACTTATTTCACAACATGAGATTTTAAAGAAATTAGCACCTAAATTACCTGAGCCGATTAAATCTTTAGCACTACGAGAAACACCTTTTGAGGCGCGTCCAGTGCAATATTTTAGCCCTTTTGGCTACTCTAAAGCGCCTGCTGAACGTTATGTTTGGTATCGTAGTCGTGGTGAAATGCCATCTGATCCTTTCTTGCATCAATACTTACTTGGCTATGTCTCTGATTTTGACTTTTTACCAACCGCTCTCCAACCTTATGGTTTAGGCTTTATGGATACAAACCTGCAAGTTGCTACCATTGACCATTCGATGTGGTTTCATCGTCCATTCCGTGTAGATGATTGGTTGCTTTATGTGATTGAAAGCCCTTCAGCATCAGGCGGTAGAGGATTTGTGAGAGGTAAATTCTTTAATACAAACGGTCAGCTAGTGGCGTCTTCTGTTCAAGAAGGGGTGATTCGCCAAAAACGTACTAAACATTCAAAATAATATCTTGGCATATTCCCCCCTCAAAAGAGGGGGAATAGACAATTACTGCTGATAAGCTCTTTCACCATGAGTTGTTAAATCTAATCCATCATGCTCTTCCTCTTCAGAAACGCGTAACCCCACCAGCTTATCTGCGATTTTAAAACTAATATAAGCAACAGCACCAGACCAAAT
Organism: Proteus terrae subsp. cibarius; assembly: GCF_011045835.1. Classification (NCBI taxonomy): domain Bacteria; kingdom Pseudomonadati; phylum Pseudomonadota; class Gammaproteobacteria; order Enterobacterales; family Morganellaceae; genus Proteus; species Proteus terrae. The sequence goes on along the minus strand of NZ_CP047349.1, from coordinate 736,138 downwards.
TACCGTGATCACAACACTGATTAATTGAATTAAAACCTGTTTATTCAGTGTCATACCATCGCTATACCCTACACCACCTAAAAATGAAGCTGTAAATATCCCAGTTAATAGGCAACCTGCAATACCGCAAGTACCATGAATACCAAAAACATCACAAACATCATCGGCTTTTAACCAGCGTTTTAAAACAACAACCCCCCAAAGCCCAATAATTCCTCCCATTACACCAATAAATAAAGCGCCCATCACGCCAACAGTGCCAGCAGCTGGCGTAATCGCCACTAACCCTGCAATACAACCTGAACAACCACCTAACATAGAGGGCTTACCTCTGGTTATCCATTCTGATGCAGTCCAAGAAAGTACGGCTCCCGCAGTTGCAACTATCGTATTTAAAAACGCTAAAGCCGCAATCGCATTTGCACTGCCAGCAGAGCCTGCATTAAAACCGAACCAACCGATATAAAGTACAGCCGTACCTGTAAAAACCATGGGTAAATTATGAGGTTTAAGCGCTATATGCTGACTATCACGTCGTTTACCAAGTAAGTAAGCACCAACAAGAGCTGCAATAGCAGCATTAATATGTACGACGGTTCCCCCAGCAAAATCTAATGCACCATCATCGATTAACCAACCACCTTCTCCCCATACCATATGAGCAATAGGGATATAAGAAAAAGAGAACCAAATAATCGTAAAAATAAGCAATGCAGAAAAACGAATGCGCTCTCCTAATGCTCCAACAATTAATGCAACAGTGATAACCGCAAACGATCCTTGAAAAGCAACATGCACGTACTGATTAATTGAACCAGAGAGTGAATCCAGTGATACGTTATTCAAAAAAGTAAGTGACCACCCACCCCAGACTTTATTGCCCACAGTAAAAGCCAAACTGTAGCCAAAAGTTATCCAAAGAATGACCACAACACTAAAGATCATCATCACTTGTGTGATCAAAGAAAGTACGTTTTTACTTCTTAGTAATCCTCCATAAAATAAGGCGATACCAGGTATAGTCATAAAGAAAACCAAAACAGTACATATCAACATAAAACCATTATCGGCTTTATCAACAGTCACTGTTTCAGTTGCAAATACAGATGAAGAAAAGTGTGTAAGCACTAACATTAATAGCAAAGAAAGTAAGCGTTTCATCGAATATCTCCTTTAAAGAGCTTCATCACCAGATTCACCGGTACGAATACGGATTGCCTGCAATAATTCCAAAACAAAAATTTTTCCATCTCCTACTTTTCCTGTATCCGTCGCTTGCATAATCACTTGCATAACAGGCTCAAGTTGTTCATCACAAATAGCGAGTTCTATTTTTACTTTGGGAAGAAAATTAATTTCGTATTCTGCTCCTCTATATAACTCTGCATGTCCTTTCTGTCGCCCATATCCCTTTACTTCGCTAATTGTCATTCCCTTTATGCCTAACTCAGAGAGTGACTCTCGTACTTCTTCTAATTTAAATGGCTTAATAATGGCGATGATATATTTCATATAAACCTCGTCGATATTTGAAAGAGCAAAGCCTATATAGCAAAGCAAAAGATATGCCACTATTTAATTGATTGATATTTATAAGAAAATAAATATTTAAAACTATTAAAGTGAAAAGGTTCACCGAATTGGTGCAAAAATATGACGGCTATTTTGCTCAAAGCAAGATAATCGGGAAATAAAAAAGGGCACATACATAAAAATGATGTGCCCTTTAAAATTATATTTTTTATTTAAGGTTATTATTCTACTTCAATAGGATCTTGTTCTTGTAAAGACTCTCTGACTTGCTGTAATTGATACATATTATAGTATCGGCCTTTTTGTGAGAGTAACTTAGTATGACCGCCCTGCTCGACAATTGCACCACGATGAAGCACCACAATTTCATTGGCTTCAATAATAGTGGAAAGTCGGTGAGCAATAACAATCAGTGTCGTTTTTTCTCTAACCACTTTTAACGCTTTTTGTATGGCTTGTTCTGTTCCTGAATCAATATTTGCTGTTGCCTCATCCAGAATAAGAATACGAGGAGGTATTAATAGTACACGAGCCAATGCAAGTAACTGCTTTTGTCCAGCAGATAAGCGACTACCTTGCTCACCAAGTTCTGTTTGTAGCCCTTCAGGTAAGGCTTTAGCCCACTGATCAAGTTGTACTGTCTCTAGTACCTGCCATAAATGTAACTCATCACATTCACGCCCTAATGTAATATTGTCATGCAGTGAGCCAGATAATAAAACAGGATCTTGCTGCACCATCGCAATACCACTGCGTAATGCGGCGTGAGAGTACGCTTCTAACGGTTGATTATCTAAAAAGATACTCCCTTTTTGCCAAGGGTAATTTCCCATTAATAAACTAGCTAAAGTACTCTTGCCACTTCCTGTGTGCCCAACGAATGCGACAAAATGACGAGCAGGAATAGTTAAATTGATATCTTTTAATACCCATTGCTCATCACGATACGCAAACCAAAGAGAGTTAACGTCAATATTACCTTGGGTGATGGTGTGTGATGATGAACCGTAGCGCTGCAAAGGAGCATCCATTAGTTCAAAAACACGCTCACCAGAGACAACCGCCTGTTGTAAAATCGACTGCTGAGATGTCAGGGTGATCAAAGGTTCATTTAATCGACCTAAATAACTAATAAATGCATAAATAACCCCAACACCAATAACAGCACTGCCTTGATACCCAAACAGCATTAATAAACCACACAGAACCAACGCAGAGAGCATACTTAGTAAAGGACGTAATAACAGGCCATCAAGTTTTAACGCTTTCATACGTGCTTGGTAATGTTGCCAGCTGTCATCTGACATTCTTTCACCAAATCGAGCTTGTTGCCTAAATTGCTGAATAACTGACATGCCATTGATGACTTCATGGAAACCATCATTTATATTGGCAAGAAAATGACGTACATTACGAACTATCGGCGTACTCAGTCGCTGATAAAGCATCATTACACCAATAACTGCTGGGAAGATTGTCATCGCGATTAATGCCATTTGCCATTCTAATAAGAACATGGCGATCAGCATTACAACCACTAAAGCAATTGCTCGGAATAATGTTGGTAACACGTTCACAAACAAATCTTTAATCGTCTCAGTGTCATTTGTTACACGAGAAATTAATTGCCCTACAGGCTGATTATCAAAAGCACTTAATGGCTGTTTTAGTGCCGCACTCATTACATCAGTGCGTAATTGTTGTACAACCCCAACTGCCGCATGATTAAACACAATAGCTTGATAATAGTGAAGTGTGGCAGCGATCACCTGTAAAAGGATGAAAGCTAACGCCAGGCCTAATGATGACATTAACTCCACATTATTTGTGGCAACTTTTGCATCAATAAAATAACCAACAATTAATGGGCCCCCCACTTCTGCAATGGCAGCTACCCACAACATAATGACACCCCATGCCATAGGCTTGCGATAGTTTTTACCATAAGTCAAAAGACGCTTTAATGCAGGTAATAGCGCTTTAACGGATTTATTTTTATTCATCGTCATCTAGCGCGGCCTCTAATTGCTGATAATGGTACATATCTTGATACCAACCCGGTATTGAAATTAATTGCTGATGTGTACCTTGCTCTATAATCTCACCCTGTTTTAGAACTAAAATATTAGTAGCACCAACTAATGCAGATAAGCGATGAGCGCTAATAATTAACGTTCTGTCTTTTCGCCATTGCGACAAGTTTTGCAAAATTTGATATTCAGTCTGTCCATCAACAGCGGATAGAGCGTCATCTAATAATAAAATTTCAGCATCCAATAATAGTGCTCGAGCAATAGAAATACGCTGTTTTTGTCCACCAGATAACATCACGCCCTTTTCACCGACTTGTGTTTGATATCCTTCCGGTAAGCGTAAAATATCCTCATGAATATTTGCCAGTTTCGCAACAGACTCTATTTCTTCTTTTGTCGCATCAGGATGCCCTAAGGCAATATTTCCCGCGATGGTATCTGAAAATAGGAAAGGTGTTTGATTAACAACGGCCAATCGTGCTCGCCATTCATCAAGTTTCAATTGATAAATAGGTATAGATTGAAAACAAATCTCACCTTCAGTCACATCATAAAGTCGTTGAATAACAGCAAGTAATGTACTTTTTCCACTTCCAGTCATTCCACAAACACCCAACATTTCACCGGGTGATAATGTGAAATGAACATTTTTCAGTGTTTCTGTTGTTTGTTCGGGATATTGGAAACGTTTGATATCAACAGATAACACACCTCGACCTTGCTTTGGTGATAATTCACCATCAACCATATCGAGTTTTTCATCCAATAAACTATTAATCCGGCTATAAGCAGCACTACCACGCTCAACAATATTGAACATCCATGCTAATGCCAGCATTGGCCAGATCATTTGACCTAAATACATTACAAAGCTGGTTAGTTCACCCAATGTCATTTTGCCATTAATAACAAAATAGCTACCTCCGGCCACAGCGAGTAAATTAGCAAAACCAATAGCCATGAAAATAGTAGGATCAAATAGCGCATCAATTCGTGCAACACGCATATTTTGACGTCCAGTTTCTTTTGCAACATCATCAAAACGAGAGGCATGCTGTTGCTCTAGCCCGAATGATTTGATCATGCGAATACTACTCAGGCTTTCTTGTGCTTGATTATTGAGTGAAGAGAAAAATGCCTGTGCGGTTTTAAAGCGGCTGTGTAGTTTATCGCCATATCGCTTAATTAAAATTGCCATGATTGGCATAGGTAATAATGAAATTAGTGTTAGTTCCCAACTTAACTGAATACTCATCATGACAAGCACAGCAAGCCCCATAACCATAGAATCCACTAAGGTCAATACACCTTCGCCCGCTGCAAAAACGACTTTATCAACATCATTGGTGGTACGTGCGATTAAATCACCTGTACGATAGCGGTGATAAAATGAAGAGGATTGCTGGTTAAGTTGTTGGTAAATTTGCATCCGCAGTTTCACTGCGAGTTGATAAGATGCACCAAATAACCAAAGACGCCAAAAATAACGTAAAAGGTAAACTGCGAGGGCAATTAATACCATCACACCAATCCAATTCATCACTTGGCTAAATGTCAGACTATGGTTATCGACACCATCCACAATGATCCCTACAATCTTCGGGGGGATCACCTGTAATACTGCGATAACCATCAATAAGAAAATGGCACCTACATAACGACGCCATTCACTGAGGAAATACCAACTGAGCTGTGAAAATAGAGCCACGCCTTAAATCCTAAGGTTATACAAAAAAATAAAAGTGCCAGTTGGTAAAGATGAATCTTATTCAGGTATCGGCATTGCCGTTGTGTATTTAATTTTTTCCATTGCGAAGTTAGAAGTCACATCAATAAGACCCGGTACGCCATTAACCATACGCTTATAAAATAGGTCGTAACTTTTCATGTCTACTACTTCAACATGCATTAGATAATCACACTCACCCGCCATTCGATAGAATGTCAGTACTTCTGGCATTTGCTTAACAAATGAAACAAACTGTTCGTACCATTCGCTATTATGTTGCTGTGTTCTAATCATAACAATAACTGTTAAACCTAGCCCGATTTTTTCACTATCAAGCAGGGCAACACGCTTACGAATATACCCTTCATCCTCTAGTCTTTTCAATCGTTTCCAGCAAGGTGTTGAGGTTAGGTTAACAGCCTCAGCCAAAGTATTCAGTGAGAGGCTTGAATCTTCCTGTAACAGCGCTAATAGTTTACGGTCAATCTTATCTAACATAGATACTCCTTCAAAATATGCCCCTACAAAAAATAATGATAACCTGCCCCTTACTATAAGAGTAATCATCTAATGATAAATCGGTAATAAATTGCCATAATATATGTACTTTTATGCGTACTAATCCTTATAGAAATTCAATATTCAGGAGTATTCTGATGAAAAAAACGGTCGTTGTCTTTAGTGGTGGACAAGATTCGACAACCTGCCTTATTCAAGCATTAGAAAAGTACGATGAAGTACATTGCATTACGTTTAATTATGGTCAACGCCATAAAGAAGAAATTGAGGTAGCACAAAAAGTTAGTCAATTACTGGGAGCAACTGCGCATAAAGTTTTAGATGTAAGTTTACTCAATGAACTCGCTATCAGTAGCCTAACTCGCGACAATATTCCTGTTCCTGATTTCAAAGAAAGTGAAGAAAGTGATATTCCAAGTACCTTCGTACCGGGTAGAAATATCCTTTTCCTTACTTTAGCTGCAATTTACGCTTATCAAATTGGTGCAGAGAGTGTCATCACCGGTGTTTGTGAGACTGATTTCTCTGGTTACCCTGATTGTCGTGATGAATTTGTAAAAGCACTGAATCATGCTGTCAGCTTAGGTATTGCACGTGATATTAAATTTATCACACCATTAATGTGGTTAGATAAAGCTGAAACTTGGGCCCTTGCTGATTACTATAAGAAGTTAGATTTCGTTCGTCATGAAACTTTAACTTGCTATAACGGTATTCAAGGTGATGGCTGTGGTGAATGTGCAGCCTGCCATTTAAGACAACGCGGATTAAGCACTTACTTAGCCGATAAAACATCAATTATGCAGGCAATGAAACAGAAAGTGGGCCTTAAATAATCATCATAATTACTTTGCTTATTATCATGACTCCCCGCCGTTCTATTTGCTTATGCAGTGATAATTCATCAAACATTATCACTGCATTAAATCATATTTGATTAGGCTAATAACATTGACTGAGAGATCTCTAATACTCTCTTTGTGTATTAGGATGATTGACGTACATACTCAAGCTTCTCTCTTAACTGATCTGTTAATGTCAGGGCTTTTTTAGTGTTAATATCTACAAGAACAAATGTGATTAATGCATCAGAGATAAGTGCGCCGTCTTTTTTTCTCACGATCTTCTGAGAAAGTACGCCACTTTTAATCCCCACTTCAGCAACATCACAATCAATCAGTAACTCATCACCTAAACTTGCAGGTAAGCGATAATTAATATTGATATTAGCAACCACTAACGCCAAGCCATTGCGCTTAAACCAATCAAAATCTAAATGTTGCTCAATCCAATCCCACCGGGCTTGCTCTAAAAACTCAAGATAACGTGCATTATTCACATGTTCAAAAACATCTAAATGGAAGCCATAAACTTTAATTAATGTACTCATATCAATTTATTACCTCTTGATTATTCTAATAAACTTTTTATAAAGTTTTTTTGCGATACCATAAATATAGCCAAGAAAATAAGTTTAGTAATTTCTGATATAGATTTATTTCGTTCTCTTTCAGAACAAAAAAACGCTAAGAAAATGTGTTTCTCTTATCAAAAAAATCAAAGAGAAACACGGGGATTTTCAATTAATATTCACGTTTCTGTTGTCACTTATACTCAACATCGTATAAGAATGAACACCTTAATTAATAACGATAAAATCACGATTTTGATCAACCAACTTCATACCAATTCCAAAAACTTTTTCAAGTTCATCAACAGTGGTAAAACGCCCTAGCTGCTCGCGATAATCAATAATGGCTTGCGCTTTCGCTTTTCCTATTCCTTTTAATCCCATTAGCTCATCTACTGTTGCCGTATTTAAATTAACTTTACCTTCTGTGTTGGCTTTATTTTCTTTAGCATCACGATCAACTGAGGTGTGAGTTTCGATTGAAACCGTTGGTGTTGAAGCCGGGGCTTCCTCTGCATAAGAGAGAGGAGAAAGACCTAATCCCAAAGCAAGGCAAATAGAGGCCATAAAACCTGACAACATTTTTTTATCCATCTTCATAATCATAATTTCCTTTTACTCAATAATTTCAAATTCGATGACATACAGAGATTTCTGAATGCAGAAGAAGAATGCCAATATATTGATCAATCAGCAATTACATAAAAATAAAACCACGAGAAATCACGAAAAATAAAAATGAATAAAAAAAGTATTACAAAAAATTATCGGGCTTGCTCTCAAACATGAGTTTTTTGAGAGGCGGAGTTATTATTTAAATTCTCAAGGATAGCTACCATAAAAAAACCCAGCTTTATGCTGGGTTTTCAATGTAATAATTCAAAATTGATTATTGATAATCTTTATCAAAAATTTCAATTTTAGCGTTATCTTTTAGATCACGTAACATGAGTTGTAACGCTTCTTCGCCCATCTGAGCACGATAGAGATTAGTCATAAACTCTAGTTGTTCAGATGTTGGTTTGCCATCTGTTACGCTGTCTAATTGAATGAGGACGACTTTGGTACCAGGCACATTAGTCATACCATACTCTTTTTTACCTTCAGCAGGTTTTGGCATAGAGAAAATAGCAGTTTGTACTACATCTGTTGCAGATGAGTGAACAATGCTTTCTTCACTACCAAACGAAATATTAGCAGCTTTCAGTGCTTCTTCGCCTTTGCCTTCTTTCAATGCAGCTAAAAGTTTTTGAGCCTGTGCATTCATTGCTTGTGATGCTTTTTGCTGTTTAACCAGCATAACAACTTGATCACGTACTTTATCTAATGGTTGGCTTGCTGAAGGCTTATAACCTTCTACACGCACGATAAATGCGCTGTCATTACCTAACGTCACCATATCTGAATTCATGCCTGTTGGGCCATTTTCATCCACTAATGAACCACCAAAAATTAACTGGGTGAGTTTTTCATTATTTAATGGTGCAGGAACTGTGTTTTCATCAAACCAATCAGTATTAACAACAGTTACATTGCCCGCTTTAGCGGCAGGCGCTAATGTGTCGTTATCGTTAGACGCAGCTTGGCTCACTTTTTGTTGTAATGCGAAGAAATCATCAATTGCTTTATTTTCACGCATTTTTGCCAGTAAATCTGTTTTCACTTCATCAAATGGTTTTACAACAGATTGTTTAACATCATCAAGGCGGAAAATTGCGTAACCATTGCTGATTTTAACAGGCTCAGAAATTTGGCCCTTTTCTGTCAAACTTGCATTAGCCAGCTCGGGTAATTCTTGTCCGATAGTTATCCAACCTAAAGAACCATTTTGTTTTTTAGAGAAACTATCAATAGATTTTTCTTTCACTAACGAAACAAAATCAGCGCCTTTTTTCAGCTCTTCTTCTGCCGCTTTAGCTGCCGCTTCGTCTGCTAATACTAAGATGCTGTATTGTTTTTGTCCTGTAGCTGTGAATTCATCAATATTACTATCATAGTAAGCCTTCGCTTCTTCATCAGTAATGTTGATGTTATTAAAATCTTTTTGAGCATTTAATTGGATATAACTAATTTTAAATTGCTCTGGCGCGATGAACATTTGGTTATTTTGCTCATAGAACGCTTTCACTTCTTCATCAGATGCCGTTTCTTTTTCAAGGAATGGCTGAATATCTAATGATGCTAAACGTACATTACGGCTTTGTAGCATTAAGCCTGCAAATTCTTTAACTTCGCTATCTAAGGCAAAATCTGTACCTTGAATAGAAAATTTTAATTGCTGATTGATAAGGTTTTGACGAATACCTTCTGCAAAGGCGTCAGCATCAATATTATTGCCTCTCAATAAATCGACATATTTTTTATTGTCAAATTTGCCGTCAGTTTGAAAGTAAGGAAGTGCAAAAATAGCATCTCTAATTTGCTGATCACCGGCTGAAATACCCAGATTTTGTGCAAATTGATCAAGTAATGCTTGGTTGATCAGCATATCAAGCGCTTGTTGGCGAATAAGTTTCTGACCGTCTTCCGATGAAGCAAGAGCAGCAAAATTTTCACCCATATCTTGTTGTAATTGAGCACGACGTTGCTGATAAGTTTGCTCTAATTGAGAACGGCTAATTTTATATCCGTTAACTTCAGCAGCATCATTAACGCCTGAACTAAAGAGATATCCGCCCACACCAGTTAGGACGAAGGAAAGGATGATCACAGCTAATAATATCTTTATAAATGGATTATTAGCAGTGGAACGAATGTTGTCCATCATAACGAGACGAGGCTCCGTTTGGTGAAATAAAAATTATTTTTATGGGTGTTACACGACTATTTTGAGCACAGCGAAAAGATAATATGCCCATGCTGGCTTAATATCAAAATGTCGCGACACGCGACAATCATTAAAAACAGCCATTCCCGTATTAATGCGCAGTCTTAACACGCACTTTCTATAACTAAGAAAAAACTAAACAGCATTATTTGATTCATTGATTACGATAACCATTTAACTCATCACTGAATCATTCATTGTTGTCTATTTCAGTTATAGAACGACGGATCATTCTATCAAATGACTACTTCAGTTTCACGTCTTATCGCCAGAGAATACAAGGTTTAATCGTGATTTATAACCTAAAAAAAGAAAAGCGCATCTCAAAAAGATGCGCTTCATTTTTTAATTGAGTCGTTTTCTGTTTATCCATAACGTTAAACTAATAACAAATTGGCAGAAAATAAGTTCAACTATTATTGATTAACTGCGTCTTTTAAGCCTTTACCTGCACGGAATGCAGGAACTTTTGCAGCTTCAATTTGGATTTCTTTACCTGTTTGTGGGTTACGGCCTGTACGAGCTGCACGATCACGTACAGTGAAAGTACCGAAACCTACTAATGCTACATCATCACCTTTTTGTAAAGATTCAGTGATAGAAGCAACCAGAGCATCTACAACACGACCTGCTGCCGCTTTTGAGATATCTGCATTTGCAGCAATTTTGTCGATCAGTTGAGTTTTATTCACGCTTTCATCCCCATAATTTTATGCGTTATTCTTCACCATTAATGGCAAATTTTGCAAACGTCGTTATATCAAGCCTTTTTAGATATAGCAAGACCGATAAAACAGCATTTTTAATTAAAATCCCAATTAAATTAGCGACACAAAAAAAGGCTGGCAAGCTTTTATTACTTATCCAGCCTTTTTTTTAGCTATAATTTATGACTAACATCACTCTTTAGTGTGATTTATCAGTCACAACTTCCATGCCAAACGGTGAGTTTTGCAGGGCTAGCGATAAAACTTCCTCAATTGTTTTCACCGGGTGAATATCCAGATCAGCAACAATATTTTCAGGAATTTCTTCTAAATCACGTTTATTTTCATCTGGGATAAGAACTGTCTTAATTCCACCACGATGTGCGGCAAGTAACTTTTCTTTCAGTCCGCCAATTGGCAGTACTTGCCCACGTAACGTAATTTCACCCGTCATTGCAACATCCGAACGTACAGGGTTACCTGTTAGGCTTGATACCAGCGCAGTACACATTGCGATACCTGCACTTGGACCATCTTTTGGTGTTGCACCTTCAGGAACGTGTACGTGCATATCACGTTTTTCATAGAAATCGCCATTAATACCAAGTTTATCAGCACGAGCGCGAACCACTGTCATTGCCGCTTGAATAGACTCTTGCATCACTTCACCTAAAGAGCCAGTGAATGTTAGCTTGCCTTTACCCGGTACACTTGCTGTTTCAATGGTCAGTAGATCACCACCAACTTCTGTCCATGCAAGTCCTGTTACCATACCCACTCGGTTTTCAGTATCAGCACGACCATAGTCAACTTTACGAACACCTAAGTAGTCTTTGAGATTATCTTCGTTAATCTCAATATGTTTGATTGTGCTATCCATTAACAGTTGTTTTACTGCTTTACGGCATAATTTAGAAATTTCACGTTCTAAACTACGTACACCAGCTTCACGTGTGTAATAACGAATAATGCCCATAATTGCGCTGTCATGGATTGTCAGCTCACTTGGTTTTAACGCATTACGTTCAATCTGTTTTGGTAACAAATGTTGCTTAGCAATATTCAGTTTTTCATCTTCGGTATAACCAGATAAACGAATAACTTCCATACGATCTAACAACGGTGCGGGTATATTCATGGAGTTAGATGTTGCCACGAACATAACATCGGACAGATCGTAATCAACTTCCAGATAGTGGTCGTTAAATGCGATATTTTGTTCTGGATCTAACACCTCTAACAGTGCAGAAGCCGGATCACCTCGCATATCTGATGACATCTTATCAATTTCATCTAACAGGAAAAGTGGGTTTTTGACGCCAACTTTCGCCATTTTCTGAATTAATTTGCCCGGCATAGAACCGATATAAGTACGACGGTGACCGCGGATTTCAGCTTCATCACGTACACCACCTAACGCCATACGAACATATTTACGTCCTGTTGCTTTAGCAATAGATTGCCCCAGTGAGGTTTTACCTACACCTGGAGGTCCTACCAAGCACAGGATTGGCCCTTTAATTTTGCTAACACGAGATTGTACCGCGAGATATTCAAGGATACGCTCTTTAACGCGCTCTAAGCCATAATGGTCAGTATCAAGAACTTCTTGTGCTTTCACTAAGTCTTTTTTAACTTTGCTACGGCTATTCCAAGGAACTTGAACCATCCAATCAATATAACTACGTACAACCGTGGCTTCTGCTGACATTGGCGACATCATTTTTAATTTCTGAAGTTCCGCTTCTGTCTTCTCTTTTGCCTCTTTTGGCATTTTTGCAGCGTCGATTTTACGTTTCAGCGATTCCATTTCATCAGGTGCATCATCCATCTCACCTAATTCTTTTTGAATCGCTTTCATTTGTTCGTTGAGATAATACTCACGCTGACTCTTTTCCATCTGCTTTTTAACGCGGTTACGAATGCGTTTTTCAACTTGTAGCAGATCGATTTCTGATTCCATCATCGCCATTAAATACTCAAGGCGTTCTGTAACGTCAGACATTTCAAGTACAGCTTGCTTATCTTTTAATTTCAGCGGCATATGAGAAGCAATGGTGTCTGCTAATTTCGCTGATTCTTCGATAGCATGTAATGAGGTTAATACCTCTGGCGGAATTTTTTTATTCAGTTTGATATAACCTTCAAACTGATTAATCGTTGTACGATTTAAGACTTCCTGTTCGCGCTCATCAACTGCTGGCGTTTCAAGGTATTCTGCTTTCGCCTGAAAGTATTCACCATTATCAGATAACGTCGTAATTTTGGCACGACGAATACCTTCAACAAGTACTTTCACTGTTCCATCAGGCAGTTTTAGCATCTGTAAAACAGAAGCAACTGTACCAACAGAAAAAAGATCATTAACACCTGGTTCGTCAGTAGATGCATCTTTCTGCGCAACCAGCATAATTTGTTTGTTGTCGTTCATCGCAGCTTCTAAGCAATGAATGGATTTTTCACGACCAACGAACAACGGGATCACCATATGCGGATATACAACGACATCACGTAATGGCAATACAGGTATTTCAATACGTTCTGGACGCTCAGGATTCATAGAGCTCTCTCTTCGTTTTTAGCTTAACGCTTTTACAGGTAATTTTATTCGCATGTTACCAAATAAAATTAATTCCACGGATTGTCAAAATATATAAGGGCACTTTTCTGACATTCAATAGCATTACCCATTAAAAAAACAAAATGAGGGAAAATTCCCTCATTTTTATTGCGTTGGCGCGCTTTATCTTAAATTTCTCTCTTATTTTGAGAGAAAACTAGATAATGTCAGACAAGAGACATTGCCAAATTACGATGCATTATTCACCTGAGGCCTGATTTTCTGGCTGGCTATAAATAACCAGTGGCTCAGATTTTCCATTAATAACGCCTTCATCAATGACCACTTTTTCTGCATTTTCAAATGAAGGAAGGTCATACATCGTATCAAGTAATGCTGCTTCAACAATTGAACGTAAACCACGAGCACCTGTTTTACGTACCATAGCTTTTTTCGCAATTGCAGTCAGCGCTTCCTTACGGAATTCTAAATCCACACCTTCTAATTTAAATAATGCCTGATATTGCTTAGTCAGTGCATTTTTAGGTTCTTGTAAGATTTGGATTAATGCTTCTTCGTTTAACTCGCCTAGCGTTGCAACAACAGGTAAACGACCAATAAATTCAGGGATAAGACCAAATTTAATCAGATCTTCTGGCTCAACTTGGGCTAATAATTCACCTTCGCTAGCTTTCTCATTTTGGCTTTTAACTTCTGCGCCAAAACCAATACCTGAATGTGTATTTAAACGCTGTGCAACAACTTTATCGAGCCCTGCAAATGCACCACCACAGATAAAGAGGATCTTAGAAGTATCTACTTGTAAAAACTCTTGTTGTGGGTGCTTACGTCCACCTTGAGGAGGAACAGAAGCCACTGTGCCTTCAACTAATTTCAATAATGCTTGCTGTACACCTTCACCAGACACATCACGAGTGATTGATGGGTTTTCAGATTTACGAGTGATCTTGTCAATTTCATCAATATAAACAATACCACGTTGTGCTTTTTGCACATCGTAATCGCATTTTTGTAGCAGTTTTTGAATGATGTTTTCAACATCTTCACCCACATAACCCGCTTCTGTCAGCGTTGTGGCATCTGCCATAGTAAAAGGAACATCAAGGTAGCGTGCTAATGTCTCTGCTAATAACGTTTTACCGCTACCAGTAGGGCCAATCAGCAAAATATTACTTTTCCCTAGCTCAACACCATTGGCCTTATCGCCATTACGCAGACGCTTATAGTGGTTATAAACGGCAACAGCCAAAACTTTTTTAGCCAATTCCTGACCGATAACATAGTCATCAAGGTGCTTACGGATTTCATGTGGCGTTGGCAATTCACTGCGTTCATGATGAGGTGCCAGTTCTTTTATTTCCTCACGAATGATATCAACACAAAGATCAACACATTCATCACAGATATAAACCGACGGACCAGCGATCAATTTTTTTACTTCATGCTGGCTTTTACCGCAGAAAGAGCAATACAGAAGCTTCCCGGAGCTATCTTTGCGCTTATCTGTCATCAGTCAACCTCACTTAGTTATTCCTCTTATCGTTTATAAGAAGAAGAAAGTCTTTTTACATAAATATTGATGGCCGCTTCCTTTGCATTATTGATCAACAAAGGAAACGTATTAATTCAGTTGCTATTACAACGTACAATGATTAGCTACGTTGAGTATAGACTTTATCCACTAATCCGTATTCTAACGCTTCGTTAGCGGATAAGAAACGATCACGCTCAGTGTCTCTTTCTATTTCTTCAATAGATTTACCTGTATGTTGAGCCATTAGCTCATTCATACGGGATTTTACTTTCAAAATTTCTTGAGCATGAATTTGAATATCTGTTGCTTGACCTTGGTAACCACCTAACGGTTGGTGGATCATCACACGAGAGTTAGGTAAGCAAATACGTTTACCTTTCGCACCAGCAGATAGTAAGAAAGCGCCCATTGAACACGCTTGACCCATACAAATTGTACTAACATCTGCTTTGATATACTGCATGGTGTCATAGATAGACATACCCGCAGTAATTACACCACCTGGTGAGTTGATATACAGGTTGATGTCTTTCTCTGGGTTTTCTGCTTCTAAAAATAGCATTTGAGCAACGATAAGATTAGCCATGTGATCTTCAACTTGGCCAGTCAGGAAAATAATACGTTCTTTTAATAAACGTGAGTAAATGTCGTAAGAACGCTCTCCTCGCGAAGTTTGCTCTATAACCATCGGCACCAGAGCCATATTAGGTGCGAATTGTTCCTGTGTGTCGTTAAATGACATGTCTGTCTCCTATTGCATTCTTATTGGTGCCAATGACAACAATTTTACTTGAGATAATTGATCATGACCATTTCTAATGATCTAATCTCTCACAAGACATTCAAGGCGCCTCGCGAGGAGTGATAAAGAGAATATAGAATTATCTGGAGATAATCGCTCAAATTTCAAGGCAAAATTTGATAAATATATACAAACTGAAAAAAACCCGTGGTAAAAACCACGGGTTTTTGCTTAAAACCGATATTCGCGGTTAAGAATTAACCCATTTGAACTTCGTTCATCAGTTCAGTGAAGTTAGTTTCTTTTTCAGTTACTTTAGCATTTGCTAAGATTTTTTCTACCGCTTGCTCTTCTAACGCAAGATTACGGATGTTGTTCATCAGTTGTTCATTCTTGTTGTAGAACTCAACAACTTCTGATGGATCTTCGTAAGCTGAAGCCATTTCGTCGATCAGTGCATTAACACGATCGTCTTCTGCTTTCAGTTCATTACTATTGATCACTTCACCTAACAGTAATCCAACGATTACACGACGTTTAGCTTGTTCTTCGAACAATTCACGTGGTAATTGCAGAGCTTGTTTCTCGTCGCCACCAAAACGTTGAGCAGCTTGACGTTGCAGAACTTCGATTTCGCTGTCAACAGCGGCTGCTGGTACGTCAACTTCGTTTGCTTTAACTAAGCCATCAATAACTTGTGATTTAACACGAGTACGGATTGCATTTTTCAGTTCACGTTCCATGTTTTTACGTACTTCAGCACGTAAACCATCAACAGAACCATCAGCAATACCAAAACGCTTGATGAACTCTTCAGTTAATTCTGGCAGTTCACGCTCTTCAACTTTTTTCAGGTTGATAGCGAATTGTGCTTTTTTACCTTTCAGGTTCTCAGCGTGGTAATCTTCTGGGAAAGTCACATCAATTGTGAATTCTTCTCCAGCTTTATGACCAATAACGCCTTCTTCGAAACCTGGGATCATACGACCTTGACCCATTGCCAGTACGAAATCTTCAGCTTTTCCGCCTTCAAATTCTTCACCGTCAATAGAACCGTTGAAATCAACAGTTACGCGATCTTCTGCTGCAACTTCGCCGTCTTTGTCTTTCCACTCTGCTTGTTGCTTACGCAGTGTTTCTAACATGTTATCAACGTCTTCGTCTTTAACAGTAACAACAGGTTTTACAACTTCAATGCTTTCCAGATCTTTCAGTTCGATTTCTGGGAAAACTTCGAATTCTACAGAGTAAACAAAGTCTTCACCTTCTTTGTATTGCTCTGGTTTGTAGTCAGGTGCGCCAACTGGGTTTACTTTGTTTTCGATAATAGCGTTAATGAAATTACGCTGCATCAGGTCACCCAGAACATCATTCAGTACTGACATACCATAACGCTGTTTAACCATTGACATTGGAACGTGACCTTTACGGAAACCATCAATGCGAACAGTTTTAGCAGCTTTTTTCAGTTCACTGTCTACAGCAGTTTGGATATCAGCGGCTGGTACGGTGATTGTGACACGACGCCCTAGGCCTTGAGTCGTTTCAACAGAAACTTGCATCTTGTTACCTCAAAATAAGTTTTAGTGCTCGGTCTACTTTAAAGGAAACTAACATGATATTGACATGTTTAGGTTTATTTTCCTTTCAGAACCGGGGCCGCCACATTTAAAAAAACGAGGATCCCTGATATCAGAAGCATCCCGAAACCTTACTGAAAATTAGACGCGACATTATAACGATCTAGAGGGGTTGAGTCGAGAAAGAGCCGTTTTATTCCTCAATTTTTTCATAAAATCGAGCAACTCGCCCCTTTTTTCCTCTATAAAGAACAAAAAATACGCATCTTAGGATCTATTTACTCACGATTAACGATAAGGTTGTTAATCTTCTTGGCTTCCGCCACGACACCCAGGAGAGCGTAATGCTTTATCCTGTTGTTCATTCCATTCGCTCAAAGTAAATGTGTGTAATGCTAATGCATGAACACCATTTTCCATTTCATGAGCTAATGTTTGGTACACATCACGATGGCGCGAAACACTACGTTTTTCATTAAAATCATCACTAACGATAATGACTTTAAAGTGGCTTTCAGAGCCTTCGGGCACATTATGGCGATGGCTTTCGTTTATTACTTGTAAAAAATGCGGTGAAAAGCGTGAAATCAGCTTATTCTCAATATCATCACGGATCATCTCTGCCCCTAATACTCTAGCCTTTATACCATGGCGAATAAAAAATAAGTCAACCAGACTATATTGATTTAGTCTTTATCAATACGAAATGATGAGCTTATTCTTTTTAATTTTGCTGATGATAATCGCTTATTTTTCATCTTGAGTAAAACTATTGACCGAATATTGTCAAATACATGAGTAAAAACGAGAGTAATTTGAAATAAAATCAATTGATAAAATCAGATAATTTCGTTCGCTAAGGGGATATTAGCAACCTATCAGCAGTGGTATGATAGGCTAAAGTTTGAAGCCTATTCTACTTGTTAACACAACAGACATATTTAACCGAGATTACCTCATGATTAAAAATTTACTCTGTGCTGTTTTTGCATTAACTCTGCTTTCAGGTTGTGCAACTCCTAGTAACAAATTATCTATTGAGCCTGTGATGTCAGTTCCTGCCGCGGATCCAACAATGCGCCCTATTTCACTGAACATTTCAAGCCAAGACAAACGTGCATCAAAAAACTTAGCGGAAATCAACCGTAACGGTAAATTAGAAGCCCTTGTTCCAACTCGTGATATTGCATTTTTAATGCAAGAAGTTTTACAAAAACAAATGACAGCCCGTGGTTTTATGATAGGTTCCCCGGCTTCTGCTGATGTGATTATTGTTATCAATAAACTCAATGCAGATGTAGGTGAAGGAAGTGTTCGTCATAATATCAGTGCAAAAGCGGATATTTCAATTATCGTCACCTTACCGAATGGCAGTTCTAATACCAAAACATTCCGTACTAGCTACAATGTTCAAGGTCCATTTGGTGCAACTAATGAGAAAATTGCCGCTGCGATTAACAATGTCTTAAGTGAACTCGTTAACGATATGGCAAAAGACGCTTCAGTCAGTCAATTTATCAAATCTAACGCCCGTTAATTTTATTAGAATAAACGACCTGTTGTTTCAAACAGGTCGTTGAAAGGAATTTTTGCATGGTTCAGCCCGCCTTCAAACAAACCACTTGGTATAAATCATTTATTCTTCTATTACTTGGCTTTACTTCTGGATTACCTCTGGCGTTAACCGCGGGTACATTACAAGCATGGATGACAGTAGAAGATATCGATTTAAAAACCATTGGTTTTTTCTCATTGGTGGGACAAGCCTATGTTTTTAAATTCCTTTGGTCACCTTTTATGGATCGCTATACCCCTTCTTTTCTTGGCCGTCGCCGAGGATGGATGTTGCTCACTCAAATAGGGTTAGTGATTGGTATTGCAGGGATGGGATTTCTAAATCCTAATGAGCATTTATGGTGGCTTGCTTCTCTAGCAGTCATCGTTGCCTTTTGTTCTGCTTCACAAGACATTGTTTTTGATGCCTATAAAACAGATATATTAAAAGCAGATGAGCGTGGTACTGGTGCTGCCGTTTCTGTATTAGGCTATCGCATAGCAATGCTTGTTTCAGGAGGAATGGCGCTTTGGTTAGCTGATAAATATATTGGCTGGCAAAACATGTACTGGTTAATGGCTGCCTTAATGGGGATTGGTATTATCGCCACATTACTTGCTCAAGAGCCAGAAACCGCCGTAAAGCCACCACGTACACTCTATGAAGCTGTTATTGAGCCTTTATATGAATTCTTCTCTCGCAATAATGCTTGGCTAATTTTACTGCTTATTGTGCTGTATAAAATGGGTGATGCCTTTGCCCTAAGTTTAAGTACCACCTTTCTTATTCGCGGTGCTGGATTTGATGCCGGTGAAGTAGGATTAGTGAATAAAACACTTGGACTTGCAGCCACTATTGTTGGGGCATTACTAGGTGGCTTATTAATGCGCCGTTGGAGTTTATTTAAAGCGCTGATGATTTTTGGTATTTTGCAAGGTGGTTCAAATATTGGTTATTGGTATTTAGCTGTTTCTGAGCAAAGTATTTATAGCATGGGTGCGGTAGTTGCATTTGAAAATATTTGTGGGGGAATGGGAACAGCTGCGTTTGTTGCCCTCTTAATGACTCTTTGTCATCTTTCCTTTTCAGCAACACAATTTGCGTTACTCTCAGCTCTCTCTGCCATTGGTCGTGTTTATGTAGGCCCCGTTGCAGGCTGGTATGTTGAAAGCCACGGTTGGGAAGCATTTTATCTTTTTTCTATTATTGCTGCTGTACCTGGTCTTATCTTGTTGTTAATTTCGAAAAATACACTTATTTATACACAAAAAACAGGTGAATTCCTTAGAAGAACTTTATTTATTAAACAGTACCGTTTTGCTATTTATGGTTTGATGCTGACTGTTTTCTTCTTTATTTGTAGTTTAATTCTTGTTATTACAAATTCACTACCGACTTTAGAAATATTCCAATCTGTTGATTTTATTCAGTCAATAGATACTAATAGATTAAGTTCTTGGGCTTCAACACTCTTTTTATACGGTGTTATTATTGGTGCGATAAGCCTTGTCTTTGGCACAATCTTAGATTATTTAGCCCTTAAGAAAACAACATATTAATTTTATTACCCTCTTAAAATATGCACCATAAAAAAGGACAGCTTAAGCTGTCCTTTTGCATTCTTGTAAAGAGAATTTATCTAAACAATCTTACTTTTACCGCTTTACCTTTGATTTTACCTTTGATTTTACCTTGTTGTAGCTGTTTCCAAACTTGTTTGGCGATAGATTGTTTTACGGCAACGTAAGCATGTGTTGGGTTAATCATAATTTTACCAATGTCGGCACCATTGAAACCCATATCGCCCGTTAATGCGCCTAAAATATCACCCGGACGCATTTTGGCTTTTTTACCACCATCAATACATAATGTTGCCATTGTTGCTTCAAGAGGCGTAATTTGTAGCCCAGTTGGTACTGGTAACCAATTTATCTTCATATGAAGCATCTCTTCTAGCGCATTAGCTCGCTGAATTTCTTCTGGTGCGCAAAAGCTAATAGCCAATCCACTTTCGCCCGCTCTAGCTGTACGACCGATCCGGTGAACATGCACTTCAGGATCCCACGATAATTCGTAGTTAATCACCATTTCTAACGCTTTAATATCTAGTCCTCGAGCAGCAACATCTGTTGCTACTAATACACGACAACTCCCATTAGCAAAGCGAATAAGCGTTTGGTCACGCTCTCTTTGTTCCATATCGCCGTGTAAAGCAAGTACACTTTGGTTGCTTTCTGTCAGTGTTTCATACACATCTTGACAATCTCGTTTCGTGTTACAAAACACCACACAAGAAGCTGGTTGCTCACGACTTAAAAGTTTTTGCAGTAATCCTATTTTTCCATGACGAGATATTTCATAAAACTGCTGTTCAACCGCCGGAAGTTCATCAACAGAGTTTATCTCAATAGTGACTGGATTTTTCTGGATTTTACGGCTAATTGCTGCGATCTCATTTGGCCAAGTTGCAGAAAAGAGCAATGTTTGACGTGCGGTTGGTATACGAGAAATAATGTCGTTGATATCATCAAAAAATCCCATATCCAACATTCTGTCTGCTTCATCCAATACCAATGTTTTCACATCATCTAAAGTAACAGTCTCTTTTCTTATGTGATCAAGTAATCTACCCGGCGTTGCAACAATAATATGTGCAGCATGAATTAATGAATCACGCTGGATGCTAAATGGAACACCACCACACAGTGTCAGTACTTTGATATTGGGAAGATAACGAGCAAGGCGACGTAATTCATTTGCAACTTGATCAGCAAGTTCTCGCGTTGGGCATAAAATAAGTGATTGGGTATTAAATTGTTTTGCATCAATATGTTGCAAAACACCCAAACCAAAAGCAGCTGTTTTACCACTACCTGTTTTTGCTTGAGCTCGAACGTCTTTTCCTTCAAGAATGGCGGGCAAAGCAGCTTCTTGAACTGGAGTCATAGTGAGATAACCCAATTCATTAAGGTTAGCGAGTTGTTCAGTAGGAAGTGCGTTAAGTTCAGCAAATGAGGTCACAATGAAAATTCCAAGTAAGATAAAAACGAATATGGGTTAATGATACTATCCCTTTATTCCCGTGTCGTGAGGTATTTTTACGCTGTTCATATTACTTTTTCATCTAAGAGCCATTTTCTATCATTATCTCCTTAAATTTCCTCTTCTTATCAAAAACTCCTTTTTTATTTTTGCTATTAATTCAAAAAATAAAATAAAAAAATACAAAATTTCTCATTTTTTAAACTAATATCAAAATTCTAGAAATAGATCTTATTTTAAACTCAAATTTCTATAAAAAGGATTTTTATAGTTTATTATTCTAATAAAAAAGAAAAACTGAACATTCACCGCAACCATAATTGGCCATAAGCCATCGGGATAATTTATGATCAAAAAATCATTTTTATTTGTCATCGCAACAACATTCTCTTTACCTTCTCAGGCAAGCTATTTAGGAGGATTTGCAAGCGCTAGTATTAACTACTTGGATTGGACAACACATACAACACACAAAACAGGGCAATCTTCTCATAAAGATGATTTTGCCTATTTAGAACTTGAAGGTGGCGCTAACTTTTCATGGGGTGAGTTTTACGGCTTTTTTGATCTTGAAAATCCATTTAATCCTCGAAAAGCGCAACCGGGTGATAATCAACGTTATACCGTTAAAGCAACAAGCCGCATTTATTTAGGTGAAAGTCATTTCAATCTATACGGACATGTTTACGGTACATGGTCACTCCCTGGTAAAAAATATGGTGGTAACTTCCATGAAGTAAATACACTTTACGGCTTTGGCTATAACACACAAATTGCTAATTTATGGTTTAAACCTTTTATTGCCCTTCATTATGTCGATCAATCTAAATATTCAGGTAACAACGGTTATGTGGCTGGTTGGGTTGCTGGATATGATTTTAATATAAAAAATCAAAAATTTAGCCTAACAAACTGGCATGAAATGGAATTCCAACGACACAAACGTTATGGCAATGGAGGTAAAAATGGCATTAATGGCGCTTTAGCCATTTGGTGGCATCCGACAACATCTATCACTACTGGAATTCAGTATCGTTATGCTTATAAAAAGCTAGGAGAGAGTTTTCTGCAAGATGGCATTGTATATAGCTTGAAATATAACTTCTGATAGGAAATTGTTAATTTTTATTACAGCGGATCGATTTTTATCCGCTGTAACCTCTTTTTATCACTTAATGAAAATATTTCTCATTGGATATAAACATTCATCAAATCACTAATTATCCATATTAAAAATCATACAAGCATCAAATATGGATATTAAACATCAATATAAAAAGGATTTTACCCATCAACTCTCCTCCGACCTCTAGTTTGTTACTTTTTTAATCAGAATACGTTTTCTTACACTTTTTATTGCATTTTTATTTGTAAAAATATGTATTTATTTTAAAAACATGATACTTTATGAAATTATAGTTAATGCGCAATAATTAAATTAACATTTATTTAATATTTTAATTACTTGTGATCACATTAACACAAAAGACTAACCAACCACTTACTTACCATTACAATTGTTTACACTGTCGCAACCTTACCGTAAAATGTCCTTACTGATACTGATGAAACAACAATAGAACCTTTGTCATTTGGGTCGTTGGATGAGACTTATGAAATACATAAAAAGTATTGGGACACTCTCGCTATTAGCAGCAGCTCTTCTATTGAGTGGCTGTGATATGGCGTTAATGAATCCCAAAGGCGCTATCGGCGCTGAGCAAAAAACATTAATCCTCATTGCGCTTGGTTTAATGTTAATTGTTGTGATACCGGTAATACTGATGGTGATTGTTTTCGCTTTTCGCTACCGTGAATCCAATACTAAAGCCACCTATCGCCCAAACTGGGCTCACTCAAATAAAATTGAACTCGTCGTTTGGACTGTGCCAATTATCATTATTGTGATTTTGGCAAGCATCACATGGAAAACAACCCATGAACTTGATCCTTACAAACCATTAGAGTCCACAGAAAAACCTGTCACCATTGAAGTTGTTTCAATGGATTGGAAATGGTTATTTATCTATCCTGAACAAGGTATTGCAACAGTAAATGAACTGGCTTTCCCTACTAATGTTCCTGTTAATTTCAAAATCACTTCTGACTCAGTCATGAACTCATTCTTTATCCCTCGCTTAGGTGGACAAATCTATGCGATGGCAGGAATGCAAACTAAACTGCACTTAATTGCTAATGAGCCTGGTGAATATCCAGGAATGTCAGCAAGTTATAGTGGACACGGTTTCTCTGATATGAAATTTACAGCGATTGCGACACCTGATCGTGCCGGTTTCGATGCGTGGGTTGAAAAAGTCAAACAATCGTCAGATACGTTAAATACGACCGCTGCATTTAATGAACTTGCTAAACCAAGCCAGAAAAATCCAGTGACCTACTATTCAAGCGTGAAGCCAATGTTATTCCAAGAGACCATTTCTAAATTTGGTCACACAGGTCATGGCGCTCACACCAGTGGCAATCAGACAGCACATGCTGATGCAACAATGAATATGAACATGAGCCATGTGGCGCATGCAGGAGCAGAGGAATAAAGGCATGTTCGGAAAATTAACTCTTGATGCAATCCCGCTACATGAACCAATTATCGTAGTCACTTTACTCGGTATTGTTCTTGGTGGGCTTGCTGTTGTTGGTGCACTAACTTATTTTCGTAAATGGAAATGGTTATGGAGTGAATGGTTAACCAGCGTTGACCATAAAAAAATTGGTATTATGTATATCATCGTTGCAATGGTCATGATGTTCCGTGGCTTTGCCGATGCGATTATGATGAGAAGCCAACAAGCGCTCGCCTCTGCTGGTGAAGCCGGTTTCTTACCACCTCATCACTATGATCAGATTTTTACCGCACACGGCGTTATCATGATTTTCTTCATGGCAACCCCTTTTGTTGTGGGTTTGATGAACCTCGTTGTACCTTTACAAATTGGTGCTCGTGATGTTGCCTTTCCTTTCCTTAACTCACTGAGCTTCTGGTTCTTTGTTGTTGGTGTGTTATTAATCAACATCTCTTTGGGTATCGGTGAATTTGCTCAAACAGGTTGGTTAGCTTATCCACCACTTTCTGGTCTGGAATATAACCCAGGAGTCGGGGTCGATTATTGGATATGGAGTTTACAGATATCTGGTATTGGTACGCTTCTAACTGGGGTTAACTTCTTCGCCACTATCCTGCGTATGCGTGCGCCGGGTATGAGCATGATGAAAATGCCAGTATTCTCTTGGGCTGCTTTATGTACTAACGTCCTGATTATCGCTGCATTCCCAATTTTAACAGTCACTATTACGTTACTAACTTTAGACCGCTATCTTGGTACGCACTTCTTTACCAATGATATGGGCGGTAACATGATGATGTACATCAACCTTGTATGGGCTTGGGGTCATCCAGAAGTTTATATCCTTGTTCTGCCTGTATTTGGTGTGTTCTCTGAAGTTACAGCAACATTCTCTAAAAAACGGTTATTCGGTTATACCTCATTAGTTGGTGCAACTGTCGTTATTACCGTGTTGTCATTTATCGTTTGGTTACACCACTTCTTTACTATGGGCTCTGGCGCCAATGTCAATGCCTTCTTCGGTATCGCCACGATGATCATCGCTATACCAACAGGGGTTAAAATCTTTAACTGGCTGTTTACGATGTATCAAGGCCGTATCGAATATAAAAGCCCAATGTTGTGGACTATCGGTTTCCTTATCACCTTCTCTGTTGGGGGGATGACTGGGGTTCTGTTAGCCGTTCCGGGTGCAAACTTCGTTCTACATAACAGCTTATTCTTAATTGCTCACTTCCATAACGTTATTATCGGTGGTGTGGTATTCGGCTGTTTCGCTGGTATGACTTACTGGTTCCCTAAAGCATTTGGTTTCACACTGAATGAAAAATGGGGTATCCGTGCATTCTGGTTCTGGTTTATCGGCTTCTTTATGGCCTTTATGCCACTGTACATTCTTGGCTTTATGGGTATGACTCGTCGTATCAGCCAAAACATCAACCCAGAGTTCCATCCAATGCTGATGGTTGCTGCGGGTGGTGCTGCACTAATTGCTATCGGTATCGCTTGCCAAGTTGTCCAGATTTACGTCAGTATCCGTGACCGTGATCAAAACCGTGATTTAACGGGAGATCCGTGGGGAGGACGTACTCTGGAATGGTCAATTTCTTCACCTGCTCCTTTCTATAACTTTGCCGTTGAACCTAATGTTCAAACGCGTGATGAATGGTGGGATCAAAAAGAAAAAGGCACCGCTTATCAGCGTCCAACTAAATACGAACCAATCCATATGCCTAAAAATACAGGCGCTGGTGTGATTATTTCAGCATTCAGCTTAGTACTTGGTTTTGCCATGATCTGGCATATCTGGTGGTTAGCTATCGTTGGTTTCGCTGGCATGATTGTCACTTGGATCGTGAAAAGCTTTGATACAGATGTGGATTACTATGTCCAAGTACCTGAAATTGAAGCTCTCGAGAATAAGCATTATGAAGAACTGAAAAAAGCAGGTGTGAAATAATGTCTACTCAAACTGTAAATAACACAA
Source organism: Proteus terrae subsp. cibarius (assembly GCF_011045835.1). NCBI lineage: Bacteria > Pseudomonadati > Pseudomonadota > Gammaproteobacteria > Enterobacterales > Morganellaceae > Proteus > Proteus terrae. The sequence continues at coordinate 709,776 of NZ_CP047349.1, read as the reverse complement.
ACGCCCATGAGCATCATGGGCACCACGATGCAGGAGCGACGAAAGTTTTCGGCTTCTGGATCTACCTAATGAGCGACCTTATCCTGTTTGCCAGCTTATTCGCCACTTATGCGGTGCTTGTTAACGGGATTGCGGATGGCCCTTCAGGTAAAGAAATTTTTAGCTTACCGTTTGTTTTAGTTGAAACCTTCTTACTGCTATTTAGTAGTATCACTTTTGGTTTCGCTATGCTGAGCATGAACAAAGGTAGCGTTAGCCAAGTTAATCTGTGGTTATTTGTTACTTTCTTATTCGGCCTAGGCTTCGTCATCATGGAAGTTTACGAATTCCATGAGCTAATCGCAGAGGGTTATGGCCCAGATCGCAGTGCATTCTTATCTGCATTCTTTGCATTAGTTTCAACACACGGTCTTCACGTAACGGCTGGCTTAATTTGGATTGTGATTATGATGATCCAAGTATCTCGCCGTGGTTTAACTGAAGTTAACCGTACTCGTTTAAGCTGTTTAAGTCTGTTCTGGCACTTCCTTGACGTTGTCTGGATCTGTGTGTTCACCGTAGTTTATCTGATGGGAGCGATGTAATGAGTCATCCAAATACTTCTCCTTCAGGCGCAAGCCACGGCAGCATGAAGTCTTATCTGATTGGCTTTATTCTGTCTGTTATCCTCACCGTTATTCCATTTTGGATGGTGATGGAAGGAACAGCGACACCAGCAACAATTCTATGGACTGTTGTCGGTATGGCAGTTGTGCAAATTGTGGTTCACTTAGTCTGCTTCTTGCATATGAACACGTCATCAGAAGAGCGCTGGAACGTCGTCGCATTCCTGTTCACACTGCTTATTATCGGCATTGTTGTCGTAGGCTCGTTGTGGATTATGTACAACCTGAACATCAATATGATGATGGATTAAGAGTTGTCGCTATGATTAAGCAATACCTACAAGTCACCAAACCAGGAATTATTTTCGGAAATTTAATTTCTGTAATAGGTGGTTTTCTGCTCGCTTCTAAAGGTGAGATTGATTACTCCCTATTTTTCGCGACTCTACTTGGGGTGTCTCTGGTCGTTGCTTCTGGTTGTGTTTTTAACAACTATATTGACCGTGATATTGACCGTATCATGGAAAGAACGAAGAATCGTCCATTAGTTAAAGGATTAATTGACCCTCGAATTAGCCTGATTTATGCCTCAGTATTAGGTATTGCAGGTGTTGTGCTGCTCTATGTAGCAGCCAACCCACTTGCAATGTTTATCGCTGTATTCGGTTTTATTATTTATGTTGGGGTTTATAGCCTCTACATGAAGCGTAAATCTGTTTATGGCACACTGATTGGAAGTTTATCTGGCTCTGCACCTCCTGTTATCGGTTATTGTGCCGTTAGCGGTGAATTTGATGCAGGCGCGGCAATCCTATTACTTATCTTTAGTTTGTGGCAAATGCCTCACTCTTATGCCATTGCTATTTTCCGTTTTAAAGACTACCAAGCTGCAAATATCCCTGTATTACCTGTAATTAAAGGGATCTCAGTCGCTAAACGTCATATCATTCTCTATATTCTGGCGTTTATGATCGCAACCTTAATGCTGACATTAGTCGGTTATGCAGGCTATAAATACCTGATTGTGGCTTCAGCTGTCAGTATTTGGTGGTTAGGCATGGCATTATCTGGTTACAAAGCAACCAATGATATTGTGTGGGCAAGAAAATTATTTATTTTCTCAATTGTCGCAATCACGTCGTTAAGCGTAATGATGTCTGTTGATCCAACAAGCTCAACAGAAGCGGTTCTTGCGTATCTAAGATAATGTATTTATTAAAGTAACCTAAATACCAGTCAGTCTTCTGACTGGTATTTTTTTATCTCTTTTACGACTTCGCATGATATCAGTACAGTTTTGTCTTTTTTGTATCCCATTTATTGATTAACCTCACTAGAAAATGTCATTACAATGAGGGGATCAGTAATACGAGGTAATCCATGAATGATAATAAAATGACCCCATTAGAGCGCAAAGCAACATGGGGACTAGGTACTGTTTTTTCTCTTCGCATGCTTGGCATGTTTATGGTACTCCCAGTTTTAACCACCTACGGGCTTCAACTACAACACGCAACAGAATCTCTGATTGGATTAGCCATCGGTATTTATGGATTAACACAAGCTATATTCCAAATTCCTTTTGGTATTTTCTCTGATAAATTTGGTCGAAAACCTATGATTGTTTTTGGCTTAATTATTTTTATTATTGGTAGTCTGATTGCGGCTCTCAGTGACAATATCTACGGCATTATTATTGGTCGAGCATTACAAGGTGCTGGCGCTATCTCAGCTGCAGTAATGGCTTTATTATCAGATTTAACACGAGAACAAAATAGAACAAAAGCAATGGCTTTTATTGGGATTAGCTTCGGGATAACGTTCGCTTTAGCCTTAGTTTTAGGGCCGATTTTAACGCATATTTTTGGTTTACATGGCCTATTTTGGGGAATAGCCCTACTCGCCTTTGGTGGCATTATTATTACGCTTTTTACTGTGCCGAATAGCGAACACCATATACTTAATCGAGAGTCAGGCTTTGTTCGTGGTAGCGTAAAAAAGGTTTTATTCGATGCACAACTTCTTAAATTGAATACAGGTATTTTTTCACTACATACTTTATTAATGGCCGCATTTGTTGCACTTCCTCTGGTTATGAGTAGCGCAGGTTTAGCGAAAGAGAAACATTGGATTGTTTATCTAGTTACCATGCTTATCGCCTTTATTACTGTACTTCCTTTTATTATCTATGCAGAAAAGAAACGAAAAATGAAACAAGTTTTCTTATTCTGCATTTTCTTACTTATTCTTGCTCAAGTTATTTTGATTATTTCAGGCTCTAGCTTGTGGTTAATTATTGCAGGTATTCAAGTTTTCTTTATTGGATTTAATATTATGGAAGCACTTCTTCCTTCATTAATCAGTAAAGAAGCACCAGCAGGTTATAAAGGCACAGCAATGGGAATTTATTCCACTAGCCAATTTTTAGGTGTGGCATTAGGTGGAATTTTAGGAGGATGGCTTTACCAGCATTATAGTGCGCAGACTGTATTTTTAGGCTGTTTAGTAATTGGTCTTATTTGGTTTTTTATTAGCCTAACATTACGCCAACCTTCTTATGTCAGTAGCTTACGTGTTGAATTACCTGAAAGTTTATCTTCAAGCCAACAACAGCAACTACAACAATTATTTAAGCAACAACCCGGTGTTAATGAAGTTGTGATTATGGCGGATGAACAAAGTGCCTATATCAAGGTTGATACTAAAAAGACGCCAAGAGCAACATTAGAGGCTCTGATCCCTTTAGTTTGAAGAGCAGTAAGCTTATTAGATGAAATAAAAATGCGCTGATTCAACAGCGCATTTTTGTATGACTAAATAGATGAACAATTAGTCACGGAAATTGTTAAATTGGAAGGGTTGCCCTAACTCGCCTTCTCTTACTAATTTCATCACGGCTTGTAAGTCATCGCGCGATTTACCTGTAACACGCACTTGTTCACCTTGAATTTGGGCCTGAACTTTCAACTTACTGTCTTTGATCAGCTTAACAATTTTTTTCGCTAAAGCTGTATCAATACCTTGTTTTAAAGTGGCTTCTACGCTGTACATTTTTCCGCTGTGAGTCATCTCTTCAGGGATATTTAATACTGCACCATCAATCCCTCTTTTTGCCATTTTCTCACGCAGAATATCTAGTAATTGTTGAACCTGAAATTCAGATACACTGGTCGTTTTCACTGACTCTGCTTTTTCGTTTAATTCAAAACTTGCTTCAACGTTACGAAAATCCCAGCGAGTAGTCAGTTCACGTTGTGCGTTTTCTACAGCATTACGCACTTCATGTAAGTCAACTTCAGATACGATATCAAAAGATGGCATTCTTTCTTCCTCAATAAATAAATACAACCCGAATAATAGCTTCTTTTAGGGTTGCAAAAAAGCATTGCACATTCAATAACAAATTTATGGAGTCACTTCACATTGGGCGAGAATTTACGGAGAAACTGTTAATTTCCTCTTACAGTAAAGCGCAAACATACTTTAAACAGAGGAGTACAATCAATGTTATAATTTCAGAAAGTTAGTCTAGTGATAGAAAATCACCGCCTTACTCTATTATGATTTTCGAAAGAAGAGGCACAATGAAAATTACCGTTTTAGGATGCGGTTCAATAGGTAAACTTTGGATCGCCGCATTAACACTTCAATCTCATGAAGTACAAGGCTGGCTAAGAGTGCCCCAACCTTTTTTGGATGTGTGTGTCGATAATATTAATGGTAACCCCTTTTATCAGCGTATTACTGCCAATCAACTTGACTGGTTAAAACAAAGCGAATTATTAATTGTTTGCTTAAAATCTTGGCAGGTGTCAGATGCTGTTAATGCACTATTACCTTACCTTTCTGCACAGTGTCCTATTTTACTAATTCATAATGGTATGGGTACTGCTGATGAATTAACCGCAACAAAAAACTCCGTTATTAGGCCTATTTTACAAGGCATTATTACTCATGGTGCTTACCAACAAGGCCAAGATGTTATTCATACAGCAACTGGAATAACACATATCGGTCCATTAAATCATGCAGCTCAACAATACAGTTATTTAGCAGAAATCTTGCATCATGCTTTGCCTGATGTCGCTTGGCATAATGATATCCATACGATTAGTTGGCTAAAACTTGCAGTTAATTGTGTTATCAACCCTCTTACCGTTTATTATCAATGTCGTAATGGAGATTTATTGCGTTATCCTGAACATATTCAAAAGATATGCGATGAAGTTTATTTAGTAATGGAGCGCGAAGGTGTTGTACCAACGTCTCAAGCCCATCTTCATGGTTATATTATTGATACGATAGAACAAACAGCAAATAATTATTCGTCTATGTATCAAGATGTGAAATATCAACGCCATACAGAGATTGACTATATTACTGGTTATTTATTACGTCGAGCTTCAGAACAAGGGCTTGTATTACCCGAAAATAACCGCCTTTTTCAATTTATTAAACAACAGGAAGGCAATTATGACCATATCAGCGCTCATCTGCCTAGCTAATGGAAGTGAAGAAACCGAAGTCGTTACTACCGCAGATTTACTGGTAAGAGCGGGTATTAATGTTGTACTTGCAAGTGCAGAAGATGATGTTGATGATCTTGTTATCACTTGTTCTCGTGGTATTAAAATTATAGCTGATGCACCTTTAGTTCGTGTCGTTGATCATCACTACGATGTTATTATTCTACCTGGTGGGTTACAAGGTACTGAAACCATGAGAGATAGTCCTTTAGTGGTTGAGAAAGTGCGCCGTATGCACAGTGAGAATAAACTTGTCGCAGCTATCTGTGCAGCACCGGCAATTATTCTTGAGTCTCACAATATTTTCCCCATTGGCAACATGACGGGTTTTCCTACATTAAAAGATAAAATATCACCAAAAAAATGGGTAGATTATCGAGTCTATTTTGATGAAAGAGTAAACTTAATTACTAGCCAAGCACCTGCAACATCTATTGATTTTGCGCTAAAAATTATCGAACGCTTAAAAGGCAAAGAAGTCGCTGCTGATGTTGCCAAACAACTTGTATTACCACCTGGTATTTATAATTACCAAGATGAATTTACAGGTTTTGGGGATAGGTAAGTAGATAGTTAGAACCGCAAATATATAATATTATTAAAGCGGTTCTATTTTTATTTCAGATATTCTTTATATTTAAGCTATTTTCAACATGTTAGTATTGTGAGAAATGAATTTAGTTACTCGACTAATACATAAGGATACAATCTTCTGGGTATAGATATTTCTGAAAATAAAATAATTACTTTAAATACTCAGCATGAGCGTCGAGTAATAACAAGCACTAATAAAAACCCTAAAATTAGCATAATAGGTAAGAAAAACAAGTTAACTATATTCAGTATTTATCAACGAACTAAATTTGGTGATAGTGATAGAGATGGTAACCCTTTAATATATTCCTTAAAAGGTATCTATAACTATAAAATAACAAAAGATGAGCTATATAAATTCAAACCTTCCTTCTTAGCTATTTTGAATAAAATAAGATCTAAAATAATAGATCAAAATATTATATTTATCGTCATGCCGTCATCTACAGCAGTACCATACTTCTTAGCAAGAAGGATCTCTCGCCATTTCAGATCGACTTTTTACAATGATGTATTTATTAAATGTACTGTGGAAGAAGTAATTAATAATTATTTTAATGAAGAAGTAAATAAAAAAGAACTTCATATAAAACCAATAAAAAGAACATTATCTGAATTACAAAAATTACCACCTAATACTATTTTTACAATGAAGAAAATTCCCAATAAAATTAGACACTACTTTTCCCCTTGGAAAATAAACCCAAATTTCGATATTAATAGATTAAATCATTATAATATTATTTTAATTGATGACTTACTCTCAACAGGAACAACATTAAATACAGCAACTATAGAATTAAATAGATCAGGATTAACATGTTCTACTGCAATCTGCCTTTTAAGTAATCTTTGAATTTGATCTCTTCTTAAGATTAATATATATTTCTTAGTTCTAGATAATATTTCTAGCTTAAGAGCCAACATACGCCCTTGGCTCTATAAATATGAAGCATTTTGTAAAAAATGTGGGCTCGCGCAAGCACCATGATGATGGTCAAGCAATAAGAGCAAAGTAATCATCTGGAGAATGGCAGCGACATTCCCCAACATAAAAGTTGTATAATTAAAAAAAGCCACTTTATAGTGGCTTTTTTATCAATAATATAAACGTTATATATTATTTTTTACGATAGACTTTAACGTTCTCAAAACCTTGCTCACGTAAATAAAGCGCCTGTAAACGGCTCATCATTCCACGATCACAATAGAGTAAATAGGTTTTTGCTTTATCTAAATCACCAAACTGAGTACTTAGTTTATAGAAAGGTAGCTCTTTAACATCTACACCTTCTACCTTTAATGGTGAAGTCTCTTGCTCTTCTGGTGAGCGAATATCCAGAATAACGTCGTTAGCACCAAATTCAGAGACCATTTCAACCTCAGTAACTTGCTGTACGGTTTCTTCTGCAATACGACGAATATCCATATTCTTAGCATTTTCAACAACGCTATCAAGAATAGAAAAATCAAACTTCTCTTCTTCCGCTTCGATCTTCGCTTTGACTGCTTTCACTGTTGGGCTTTTTGAAATGACGCCACAGAATTCAGGCATTGTACGAGCAAAATCTTCTGTGCCAATTTGACGTGCAATATTGATAATGTTCTCTTTATCATGAGTGATAAGAGGACGTAAAATTAACGTATCTGTCGCATTATCAATTAAACGCAAGTTAGTTAATGTTTGGCTAGAAACCTGACCTAATGCTTCGCCTGTAACAATAGCTTGAACGCCATAACGCTCCGCTACTTTTGATGCTGCACGTACCATCATACGTTTTAATACAACACCCATTTGACCATCATCGACTTTTTCTAAGATTTCTGCGACAACAGGCTCAAAATCAACAGCAACGAAATGCACTTTATGTGAACGACCAAAACGGTTCCATAAATAATGCGCAACTTGTTTAACGCCAATTTCGTGAGCAGAACCACCTAAATTAAAGAAACAATAGTGAACTCGGCTACCACGACGCATTAACATATAGCTCGATACACCTGAGTCATAACCACCAGAGATCAGTGATAAAACATCTTCTTGTGTACCAATTGGGAAACCACCAATGCCTTCATAACGCGCATTCACCAGAATAAGTTTGTCATCTTCAATTTCCAAATTAATGGTGACATCTGGACGTGTTAATTTTACTTTAGCGCTTTCAACGTGTTGGTTAAAACCACCACCAACATAGCGCTCAACTTCATTTGAAGTAAAACTGTGTTTACCGCGACGTTTGGCACGAACACAAAATGTTTTGTTTTCAACTAAATGCTTAAATGCTGCAAAAGTTTGCTCAAAGATATTATGTAAATCGGTATAAGGATGTTCTTCTACTTGTAGAAAGTGATGAATACCAGGAATGCGCGTTAATGCATCACATACCGCTTCACTTTTGCTTTCATCCTTGCTGACAACAACAATGTTATCCCAATTGCGGACAACCGTGATTTCATCACCTAATGTATTAAGTACATTACGAATATTGCTAGTGAGGATCTTGATAAAACGTATACGAACTGATTGGCTTTTGATCGTAATTTCGGGGAATAATTTAATAATAAACTTCATAGTCAATGGTCATAGGTTATTAAGTAGAAACATAAACTACAGTGATGTAAATTGACTGGAGTTTATAAAAGTCACAAAGTATATCACCAATATTTAGGGCTCACCCGCAAAAATCATCGACTGAATAAGAAATTTTCTTCTTAATTGTAGTAAGATGATCGCTATTATTCAGCGCTAACATGCTTTATTATCAAAAATATTATGGCTAAGAAAACGACACCAATTAACGAAGACATCGCACAAGCACCAAGTTTCGAAGCATCTATGCAAGAACTTGAGCAAATCGTAAACCGTTTAGAATCCGGTGAACTCCCTTTAGAAGAAGCGCTTAATGAGTTTGAACATGGCGTTCGTCTAGCCCGTGTTGGACAAAAAACATTACAAGACGCTGAACAGCGTGTTCGTATTCTTCTTAAAGAGGATGATAACGCAACTCCTGATGATTTTATCCAAGAGGCAGAATAATTGAGTAACGCAACTTCAAGTACGGATGCGTTCCGTCATAAATTAGATTCCGCCCACCAGCGTGTTGACGATGCATTAAACCAAGCGCTATCCGCTTTACCATTCACTGACATGCCTCTAGGTAAAGCCATGCATTATGGTGCTCTTTTAGGTGGAAAGCGTTTACGTCCTTTCCTTGTTTATGCAGTGGGTGAAATGTTTAAAATCCCTGCTCTTAACCTTGATGCACCCGCCGCCGCAATAGAATGTATCCACGCCTATTCTCTTATTCATGATGATCTGCCTGCGATGGATGATGATGATTTACGTCGTGGTAAACCTACATGTCATATTGAGTTTGGTGAAGCCAACGCAATTTTAGCAGGCGATGCATTACAAACACTTGCCTTTGAGATCTTAGCGAAAAATCCAATGCCTGATGTTGCAATGAGTGATCGTGTTGCAATGATTGCTGAATTAGCAACGGCCAGCGGACTTGCCGGTATGTGTGGCGGTCAAGCTCTTGATCTTGAAGCCGAAGATAAATCAATTGATCTCGCATCTCTTGAAAAAATCCATTTACACAAGACAGGTGCATTAATTCGTGCAGCTGTTCGCTTAGGCGCATTTAGTGCTGGCTCAAAAGGCCATGATGTATTACCCGCACTAGATAAATATGCCCACTCTATTGGCCTTGCATTTCAGGTACAAGATGACATTTTAGATGTTATTGGCAGCACTGAAGAAACAGGAAAACGCCAAGGTAGTGACCAAGAATCAGGAAAAAGCACATATCCTGCACTTCTTGGGTTAGAGCAAGCTCAAAAGAAAGCACAGGAACTGTATAACGAAGCACTGGATGCCTTAGCGTTTCTTGAGCAATACGAGTACGATACGACCACGCTTAAACAATTAGCGAGTTTTATCGTCGAACGGAAAAACTAATAAAAAATAAAGAGAGCAGCTTACCTGTTCTTTCCCTATTACAAGTGATTAATTAATAGGCATCACATGAGCATTGATATCGAAAAATATCCCACATTGGCGTTGGTTGAAACACCAGAAGATTTGCGCCTGTTACCAAAAGAGAGTTTACCTAAACTCTGTGATGAGCTAAGGCTATTTCTTCTTAACAGTGTCAGCCGCTCAAGTGGTCACTTCGCCTCAGGTTTAGGTGCTATTGAGTTAACGGTTGCTCTTCATTACGTCTATAAAACCCCTTTTGATAATCTTATTTGGGATGTTGGTCATCAAGCCTATCCCCATAAGATCTTAACAGGTCGCCGTGACCGCATTGATACTATCCGTCAAAAAAATGGGTTACATCCCTTCCCTTGGCGAGAAGAGAGTGAATACGACAAACTTTGTGTCGGTCACTCTTCAACCTCTATCAGTGCAGGTTTAGGTATGGCTGTTGCAGCTGAACAAGAAAAGCTGAACAGAAAAACAGTTTGTGTAATTGGTGATGGTGCAATTACTGCGGGTATGGCTTTTGAAGCAATGAACCACGCAGGTGACATTGAGCCAGATATGCTCGTTGTACTTAATGACAACGAGATGTCAATCTCCGAAAACGTTGGTGCATTGAATAATCATCTTGCTCAATTGCTATCAGGCAAACTGTATACCACCTTACGTGAAGGTGGAAAAAAGGTCTTTTCTGGTATTCCACCAATTAAAGAATTACTGAAAAAGACAGAAGAACATATCAAAGGCATGGTTGTTCCCGGCACCATGTTTGAAGAGTTAGGCTTTAATTATATCGGTCCAGTTGATGGTCATGATGTTATTGCGTTAGTGCAAACTCTCGCCAATATGCGTGATCTAAAAGGTCCTCAACTTCTGCATATTATGACTAAGAAAGGTCGTGGATATGCACCTGCTGAACGTGACCCTATTAGCTGGCACGCTGTACCTAAGTTTGATCCACAAGCAGGTACATTACCTAAAAGCCCTAATGCACGACCTACATTTTCTAAAATTTTTGGTGACTGGTTATGTGAAGAAGCCTCAACCGATCCAAAACTCATGGCAATTACCCCTGCTATGCGTGAAGGCTCTGGTATGGTACGTTTCTCAAAAGAATACCCATCACAATACTTTGATGTTGCGATCGCAGAACAACACGCTGTTACCTTTGCTGCGGGTTTAGCAATTGGTGGTTATAAGCCTATCGTTGCTATCTACTCAACATTCTTACAACGTGCTTATGACCAAGTGATCCACGATATTGCCATTCAAAAATTGCCTGTTTTATTTGCTATTGATCGTGGTGGTATTGTGGGAGCAGATGGTCAAACTCACCAAGGTGCTTTTGATCTCTCATTCTTACGCTGTATTCCTAATATGGTCATTATGGCACCAAGTGATGAAAATGAGTGTCGCCAAATGCTTCACACCGGTTATCACTATCAAGATGGCCCTGTTGCAGTACGTTACCCAAGGGGCTCGAGTATTGGTGCGCAATTACAGCCACTCAGCCCACTGCCTATAGGTAAAGGTATTATTCGTCGCCAAGGTAAAGGCATTGCTATTCTAAACTTTGGTACATTACTACCTGAAGCGTTAGAAGTAGCTGAAAAACTTGATGCAACTGTGGCTGATATGCGTTTTATCAAACCTCTTGATAAATCCCTTATCCTTTCTCTGGCAGAACAGCATAATATGTTGGTAACACTAGAAGAGAATGCCATTATGGGTGGCGCAGGCAGCGGTGTTAATGAGTTATTGATGCAAGAGCGTTGCTTAGTACCTGTCTTAAACTTAGGTATACCTGATCTATTTGTACCACAAGGTGGACAAGAAGAAATCAGAACTGACTTAGGATTAGATGCTGAAGGTATTGAAAAATCAATTAAAGCCTATCAAGCTAACTGATTGAATTTAAATAATTAAAAAACCTCTCCTAATTAACTATAGGAGAGGTTAATGTATTTTTCAGACCGAAGTTTACCTACTTTTATATACTGGTTTACACTTTCACACCTCATATTTTCCCATCCATTATAATCTTGTCTGTTATCACATTTTTATGAAACTCATTGAAAACAACCACTTTCCTCATTGAATCCATTCAGCGTTAATTTATTCAATCAGTTAGATTTTTCTTTCTTTTTGTTTACCAACGAAACGTTTCGATCATGCTCACAATATGAATAAATCAAACTTGTTTTCCCACCTTTCTTTTCTACTATGTAGACAGCGAAACGTTTCGCTGAGGAGGAAATATGAAAAAAGGTGTATTACTTAATAGTCCTATTTCGAGTGTAATTTCACGTTTAGGACACACTGACAAAATCACTATTGCAGATGCCGGATTACCTATTCCCTCCTCTGTTGAACGTATTGATCTTGCGCTCACTCAGGGTATTCCGGACTTTATGTCCGTGTTGCAAACAATCACTCATGAGATGCAAGTTGAAGCCGTGATGCTGGCGGAAGAAATTAAAACCATCAATCCCTCTCTTTTTAATGAAATCCTTTCTTATCTCTATTTATTAGAGCAAGAGCAGAAGAAGTCTATTCAAATAATGTATGTTTCACATGAAGGATTCAAAAAGCAACTTACTGAAAATAAAGCTGTTATTAGAACCGGTGAATGTACGCCTTATGCCAATATTGTGTTGTTTTCTGGCGTGACTTTTTGAGGACAATATGGAACCTTTACTTGAACTTAAAGATATTGATAAGTCATTCCCCGGTGTAAAAGCACTATCAGGCGCGACGTTACGAATTTATCCAGGTCGAGTGATGGCTTTAGTCGGTGAAAATGGTGCAGGAAAATCAACACTGATGAAAGTACTCACAGGGATCTATAAAAAAGATGCCGGCGAAGTGATTTATCAAGGTGAAAGTTGTACTTTTAATGGCCCTAAATCTTCTCAAGAAGCAGGGATAGGTATTATTCACCAAGAGCTTAACCTTATTCCTGAATTAACCATCGCAGAGAATATTTTCTTAGGTCGTGAGTTTACCCGTGCTTTTGGCGCTATCGACTGGAAGAAAATGTATGCAGAGGCTGATAAGTTATTAGCTCGATTAAATCTCGCTTACAGCAGTCACCGTTTAGTGTCTGAATTATCGATTGGTGATCAGCAAATGGTAGAAATTGCCAAGGTGCTTAGTTTTGGTTCCAAAGTCATTATTATGGATGAACCAACAGACGCATTAACTGACACTGAAACTGAATCGCTATTTAGTGTTATTCGTGAACTAAGAGATCAAGGTTGCGGTATTGTTTATATCTCACATCGTTTAAAAGAGATCTTTGAAGTTTGCGATGACGTGACTGTACTGCGAGACGGACAGTTTATTGGTGAAAAAACTGTCGCCTCATTAAAAGAAGACACTCTGATTGAAATGATGGTTGGTCGTAAGTTAGAAGACCAATACCCTCGTATTAATATCCCTCAAGGTAAAACCAAACTCAACGTCATAAACCTCAGTGGCGAAGATGTTCATGATGTCAGTTTCTCATTACATGAAAGCGAAATTCTTGGTATTTCAGGCTTAATGGGTGCTGGTCGTACTGAATTAATGAAAATTATCTACGGCGCATTACCCAAGACCAATGGTACCGTTGAGTTAGATGGTAAACCCTGCCAAATCAAAAAACCTGCTGAAGGTTTAGAACAAGGCATTGTTTACATCTCTGAAGATAGAAAGCGTGATGGTTTAGTGCTCGGTATGTCAGTGAAAGAAAATATGTCGCTAACTGCGCTACGCTATTTTAGCCGCGGTATGGGTGTGCTTAATCATAAAGAAGAACAACTCACTGTTGGCGATTTTATTAAATTATTCAATATAAAAACCCCTTCAATGGATCAAACCATTGGTTTCTTATCAGGGGGAAATCAACAAAAAGTGGCTATCGCAAGAGGCCTAATGACTCGCCCTAAAGTACTTATTCTTGATGAACCCACTCGAGGCGTTGATGTGGGCGCTAAAAAAGAAATTTATCAGCTAATTAATAAATTTAAACAAGAAGGATTAAGCATCATCTTAATTTCTTCTGAAATGCCTGAGGTAATGGGAATGAGTGACCGTATTTTGGTTATGCATGAAGGTCGTATTAGTGGTGAGTTCTCCGCTCACAATGTCACACAAGAAATGCTAATGGCGGCGGCTGTTGGTAAACAATATGACGCTAAAGTAGGAGTTTGATATGAGCACGAATTCAATTCCAGCGTCAAAACGTTGGTTCTCAAAAGCATGGCTATTAGAGCAAAAATCACTGATTGCTCTGCTTATCCTGATTGTCGTCGTTTCCACACTCAGTCCTAATTTTTTTACCTTAAATAATATTTTCAACATTCTCCAACAAACATCGGTTAACGCCATTATGGCAGTTGGGATGACTCTAGTTATTTTGACATCCGGCATCGACCTCTCTGTAGGTTCATTGCTTGCATTAACCGGTGCTGTTGCTGCTTCTATGGTAGGTGCTGATGTTAATGCACTTGTTGCTGTTGTTGGAGCATTGGCCTTAGGTGCAGCTATTGGTGGTGTAACAGGAATTATCGTTGCTAAAGGTAAAGTTCAAGCCTTTATTGCTACGCTAGTCATGATGTTATTACTGCGTGGCGTTACCCGCGTCTATACCGACGGTAGCCCAATTAATACAGGCTTTAGCGATAATGCCGATCTGTTTAGCTGGTTTGGTATTGGTCGCCCATTTGGTATTCCAACCCCAATCTGGCTCATGATGATCGTCTTTTTGAGCGCATGGTATTTATTACATCATACCCGTTTAGGCCGTTATATTTATGCGCTTGGGGGTAATGAATCAGCAACACGTTTATCGGGTATTAGTGTCGATAAAATCAAAATCATTGTTTATGCACTGTGCGGTTTATTAGCAGCACTTGCCAGTATCATTGAAGTTGCTCGTCTTTCATCAGCACAACCCATGGCAGGTAATGGTTATGAGCTAGATGCTATTGCCGCAGTTGTTTTGGGTGGGACCAGTCTTGCTGGTGGTAAAGGTCGTATTATCGGTACATTAATTGGTGCGCTTATTCTAGGTTTCTTAAATAATGCACTGAATTTATTAGGAATATCATCAAACTATCAAATGATAGTAAAAGCGGTGGTCATCTTACTTGCTGTTTTGGTAGATAACAAAAAATAACTCTCTATTCTCTTAATCCGAATCCCGACAGGAACTTATATTATGAAACTCAAAAAAATGGCGACACTTCTTTCTGTTGTTGCATTAAGCGCCACAATCAGCGCCAACGCATTTGCAAAAGAGTCGATCGCACTAGTTATCTCAACACTTAACAACCCTTTCTTTGTCACCATGAAAGACAGTGCGCAGAAAGAAGCTAATCGATTAGGTTACGATTTAGTTGTGCTTGACTCGATGGACAATCCAGCTAAAGAGCTTGCTAACGTGCAAGATCTGACAGTAAAAGGCACACGCTTAATGCTCATTAACCCGACAGATTCTGATGCAGTAGGTAACGCTGTTATTTTAGCCAATAAAGCCAAAATCCCCGTTATCACTTTAGACCGCGTTGCAAACAAAGGTGAAGTCGTCAGTCACGTCGCTTCAGATAACCGTCTTGGCGGTAAAATGGCGGGTGATTATATTGCAGATAAAGTGGCTAGTGATGCCAAAGTTATCCAACTAGAAGGGATCACAGGAACTTCTGCATCTCGTGAACGTGGAGAAGGCTTTAAACAAGCGGTTGATGCTCATAAACTAAATGTACTTGCCAGCCAACCTGCTGATTTTGACCGTACAAAAGGTCTTAACGTGATGCAAAATCTATTAACTGCTTATCCTGCGGTTCAAGCTGTTTTTGCACAGAATGATGAAATGGCACTAGGTGCATTACGTGCATTACAAACTGCCGGTCGTACCGATGTATTAGTGATTGGTTTCGATGGTACAGATGATGGGATCAAAGCGGTAAACCGTGGCATGTTAGGTGCAACCATTGCTCAACGCCCAGACCAAATTGGTATTATCGGCATTCAAACCGCAGATAAAATTCTCAAAGGCGAAAAAGTGGATGCAACAATCCCTGTCGAACTTGAGTTAGTTATTAAAAAATAACAACAATAAATACCACGGGGTAATATTGCTCCGTGGTAGCTTTAATCATTAAAACACGTTTTCACAAGGATAAAGGCTATGACAACACCTCGCCTTGCTGTTCTAGGTAGCATTAACGTTGACCACATCATGAATATTTCACAATTTCCAAAGCCGGGTGAAACCATTATTGGTCATCAATACAAAATAGCCTTTGGTGGTAAAGGTGCAAATCAGGCTGTTGCTTGTGGTCGCAGTGGCGCCGATATTACCTTTATTGCTTGTGTCGGGGATGATGCGATTGGTAGTGAGATAATTTCACAGCTTAAAACAGATAATATTCATATCGATGCAATTAGTATTATTCCGCAAACACCAACAGGTGTTGCGATGATCCTTGTTAATGAACAAGGTGAAAACGTAATTAGTATTGTTGCAGGTGCTAATGGCGCACTAAAACCTACACATTTTCAGCAATATCATCATGTTGTTGAGCATGCTGATGCCTTGCTGATGCAATTAGAATCACCGTTAGAGACTGTTTTTGAAGCTGCAAAACTGGCAAAATCACACCAAACTAAAGTCATTTTAAACCCAGCACCAGCACAACCTTTATCTGATGAATTTCTGAGTTTTATTGATGTTATTACTCCAAATGAGACGGAAGCCGAAATATTAACAGGCGTTTCTGTGCATGATGAAGCGGGTGCGGCAAAAGCTGCCGAAATTTTACATCAAAAAGGTATCAAACAAGTGCTTATCACTTTGGGTAGCCGTGGTGTATGGTTTAGTGAACAAGGGAAAGGCATGATAATTCCTGGATTTCGCGTCGATGCTGTTGATACCATTGCCGCAGGTGATACATTTAACGGTGCATTTGTCACTGCAATATTAGAAGGGAAACCTTCCGTTGAGGCTATCCGTTTTGCTCACGCAGCAGCTGCCATTGCAGTTACACGTCATGGTGCACAATCATCTGTTCCTTGGCGTCATGAAATCGAATCATTTTTAGCAGAGCGAGCATAGTACTTTGGCAACAATGAAAGATGTCGCCCGTTTGGCGGGCGTTTCGACATCAACAGTTTCTCACGTTATCAATAACAATCGTTATGTGAGCGAAGGTATTCGTAAAAAGGTTAACGATGCTATCGAAACCTTAAATTACGCGCCTTCAGCTTTAGCACGCAGTTTAAAAATGAACTGTACTCACACTATTGGTATGTTAGTGACAGCTAGTAGCAACCCTTTCTATGCAGAAGTTGTACGTGGTGTTGAACGCAGTTGCTACGAAAAAGGCTATAGCCTAATTTTATGTAATACCGAAGGGGATTACGAGCGTATGGATAGTAGCCTTGAAACGCTGCTACAAAAACGTGTCGATGGCTTATTATTGATGTCAACAGAAGCCCGAGCGCCCTCTCATGAAGTGCTAAATCGTTATCCTCGTTTACCTATGGTCATGATGGATTGGTCTCCGTTTGAATACGGCGGAGATATTATTCAAGATAACTCCCTGTTGGGGGGAGAAATCGCCACCAATTATCTGATTGAAAAAGGCTTTACTGAAATTGCCTGTATTGCCGGTCCACAAGATAAACTCCCAGCAAAACATCGTTTGCAAGGCTATTACAATGCGATGCAAAAAGCAGGGCTCACTATTCGAGAAGAGTTTGTGTTAACCAGTGATTTTGAATTTGCAGGCGGGTTTAGCGCAATGCAAAAGTTACTCTCACATTCTGTCTTACCACAAGCAGTTTTCACCTGTAATGACGCAATGGCTGTTGGTGCTTATCAAGCTATTTATCAAAAAGGTTTGCGTGTACCTGATGATATTTCAGTCATGGGTTATGACGATATCGACCTAGCTTCTTATATGATCCCTCCTCTTTCTACCATTCACCAACCCAAAGATGAATTGGGTAAACTTGCTGTCAGCCAATTATTACATCGTATGGAAAATATCGATGCTGATGACAATGTTTTGGTGCTTACACCCAAACTTATAGAGCGTGGTTCGGTGAGTCATTTTATAAAACCATAATAAGAAGATTAACACTATTATTGATGATGCTCTCTTTTAAGATGAGGGCATTTGTTTTTAGTTATATTTATAAAATTATAACTTTAATATCATTGAGTTATTAAACATTTAAAACTACTTTTATATATCTTTATTTTCTATTTAACACCCTATATTTAGCCTACTTTTCCTCAACCTTCACATCATAACCTGTGAAAGATGCAAATTTACATCAAATCCATTATACTATTGCCCTTTCGCATTATCAGAGGCAGGACCATTTAGGGGATTGCTTAGAACTTTCACTCTTAAATGATAATGTGTCCTTTAATTTATGGGGCAAGTGTTATCCTCATTGTGACGATTAATCACTTCCCATTTTGATAAAATTTGAGAGTATTATTATGTCATTACCTTCTTGTCCTAAGTGCAATTCTGAATACACCTATGAAGATGGTGCAATGTATGTTTGCCCTGAATGCGCACACGAGTGGAACGATACAGAACCAACTGTTGATAACGATGAGTTAGTGGTTAAAGATGCTAACGGCAATTTATTAGCTGATGGTGACTCCGTCACCGTAATTAAAGATCTCAAAGTTAAAGGTAGCTCAACTCCACTAAAAATCGGTACAAAAGTTAAAGGGATCCGTTTAGTCGAAGGTGACCATAACATTGATTGTAAAATTGATGGCTTTGGACAAATGAAGTTGAAATCTGAATTTGTAAAAAAGAACTAAGATAAGAGATTATTGATAATCTCTTTAAATATAAATTTAGATATTATCAATATCATTAAAGGCGCTAATAAAGCGCCTTTAAAATTAAAGCAAGGTTACTCGTTAGACTCACTAAAATGATCAAACCCCTTGAGATTAGGGTAAACGTCTTTGCCATCACGTAAATAACGAATGCCTTCAGCAATCGGCATAATTTGTCCTATACAATGAAAATCTGCCCCAGTATGCGCTAATGCAATCTCTAAAGCGCCACGATTGATTTCAGGCACCGTAAAGCATAACTCATAATCTTCACCACCACTTAATGCCCAAATCTCCGCTTGTTCTTCACTCACTTCCGCTTTCATCGCTGGCGAGTAAGGCAATGCATCTAAATTTAAGCGAGCCCCACAACCACTTGCTGTAAGAATATGGTTCAAGTCTGAAATAAGTCCATCAGAAATATCAATCGCAGAGGTCGCTAAATGGCGTAATGCTTGACCTTGTAGTAAACGAGGCTGAGGGCGCAAATGTCTTGCGATAAAATAATCACTATGTTCTTTTTCTGTCGGCTGTAATCTATTTTGTAATACAGCAAGTCCCGCTGCGCTATCGCCTAAAAACCCCGTAACATAGATCCAATCACCAATTTTAGCGCCAGAACGAAGTAATGCGGTTCCTTGTGGAACAAGCCCTTGTATTGTGATTGTTAAGCTTAAAGGGCCGCGAGTAGTATCACCACCGATTAACTGGATTGCATAATAATCAGCTAACGCAAAGAAAGAACGGCTAAATGCCTCAAGCCATTCACTGTTTGTATCCGGTAGCGTTAAAGCTAATGAAGCCCAAGAAGGATCTGCACCAACGGCAGCTAAGTCGCTAATATTTACAGCAAGTGCTTTATAGGCTAAATCTTCAGGTGAGATAGAAGGAAGGAAGTGAATACCACTCACTAAAGTGTCGGTACTAATCGCCACTTGTTGCTTTTCAGGTACCGTCAATATTGCGCAGTCATCCCCAATTCCTGTACTCACATCTTTTCGTTTTACAGGTTGTGAAGTGAAATATTGCTTAATAAGGGAAAATTCACCACAAGGCATTATCTATTTCCTATTGAGCTATGCATACTAGCTTTATTAAACAAAAGGCCGGAAAATACCGGCCTTGAATTATTTACCATAGAGGAAACGTGAAAAACGTTATTTTTTACGTACAGTTGGTGCAGCTTTATCAAGCACGCCATTAACAAATTTATGGCTATCGTCAGCACCAAATACCTTAGCCAGTTCAATCGCTTCGTTAATCGCAACTTTGTAAGGAACATCTTCACGGAAGCTAAGTTCAAACATTGCTAAACGTAAAATTGCTTTTTCAACTTGACCTAATTCTTCAAGCTGGCGGGATAAATAAGGTTCCATTGCCTTATCTAAACGTGTTGCATTAATGGCAACACCCACTAAAAGCTCACGAAAATAAGCAATATCTACACCTTGGGTATCCTGCTCGGATAAAAACTCCAATTCCACATCCGCGATGTCATTTCCGGATAATTGCCATGAGTAGATAGCTTGAACAGCACACTCACGAGCACGACGACGAGCAGCAGGTTTCACAAAATTCCCCTTAAGTTAAAACAGATGATTAGCCTTTTATGGCTTTAAGTACATTGATCATTTCAAGTGCTGTCATTGCCGCTTCAGCACCTTTGTTGCCCGCTTTAGTTCCAGCTCGTTCAATGGCCTGTTCAATGCTTTCAGTTGTTAATACACCAAAAGTCACAGGGATCTCGCTTTGCATTGCAACTTGAGATAGGCCAGAACTACATTCGCCAGCAACGTATTCAAAATGTGCGGTTCCACCACGGATAACAGTACCTAATGCGATAACTGCATCGTATTTGTCGCTTTCAGCTAAAGCTTTAACTGTTAACGGTAGCTCGTAAGCACCTGGAACCCAAACGACGGTAATATTTTCAGAGGAAACTTGTCCAATACGTTCTAATGCATCAACCGCACCTTCTAATAAGCTGTCGTTGATGAAATTATTAAAACGGGCAATTGCAATTGCTACGCGTGCGTTTGGCGCCGCGACAACACCTTTGATTACGTTCATAGGTTACCTTTTTCTCCTATCCGCGGGGCGCGGATTTTATCATATTCTTTCCTTTACTGCGCTCTGTTTTATTATTACACAGCAAAGGAGCCAAAAACCCTTGATAAATCAAGGCATTTAGTTGGCTGATAACGATGTCGTAACGACAGGAAATAACACACACGGCGCTATTTTACTACAAATAGCGCCGTAGACACACTTATTTGCGTCTATTAATAACGAGGTTTTAAACAAACTCTGATATCAGAGCCAATTTGTTGGAGAGAATCTACTGTAAATTCAGGTGCTTCGGATAATGATGAAAGTGGAGAAAGTGCAAATAATCCTCGAGCATCATTCCCTAAAACTTTAGGCGCTATATAAATAATAAGTTCATCAACAAGCCCTGCCTCTAATAATGCGCCAGCAAAATGAGCGCCACTCTCAACCCATACGGTATTGATATTGCGTTTACCCAATTGCATCATTAATAAAACTAAATCCACACCACTGCTTTTGCCATTTGTTGGTAATAGGATTTCTGATACATTGCCTTGCCAGCTACTTGGCTGTGATTTTGTACGCGCCAACCAGCATTCGCCTTCAATTTGAGTGATTTTATGATTTTCACTCACTCTATTTTGGCTATCAGTAATAATACGAATAGGTTGACGTAGCGTTTCTTCAGGATAGATAGCTTTGATTTCATCTGAAAGCTCATTCCAACGAACATTCATAGAAGGGTTGTCAGCAATTACTGTTGCACTGGTCGTTAAAATAGCACTAGCTTGAGCCCGGAAATTTTGCACATCTCGACGAGATGCTTTAGAGGTTATCCATTGGCTTTCACCTGATGCTAATGCCGTTTTACCATCTAAAGATGCACCTAATTTTAGCTGGATATAAGGGAAGCCTGTTCTCATTCGTTTAAAAAAACCAACGTTAAGTTTTTCAGCTTCTTGCATTAAAACGCCATGTGAAACATCAATCCCCGCTGATAATAATTTGTGCAAACCACGGCCTGCAACTTGAGGATTAGGATCTTGCATCGCAGCAACAACTCGTTTTATCCCTGCATTAATCAAGGCATCCGCACAAGGTGGTGTTTTACCAAAATGACTACAAGGTTCAAGTGTGACATAAGCTGTCGCCCCTTTTGCTCTATCCCCTGCCATTTTTAATGCATTAACTTCAGCATGAGGGCCACCTGCGTGATGATGATAACCTTCACCGATAATCTCACCCTCTTTTACGATCACACACCCCACATTAGGGTTAGGTGATGTTGTAAAGCGACCTAATGCTGCAAGCTCAATAGCTCGACGCATATAGTGTTCATCATGCAGGCTTTCATTTTTACTTGGATTGTTGCTGTTGTTATTTGTCATAATAATTACATATAATTTTATTATTTATCGTTATTTATCAAATCATTAAATAAATTACAGTATTAGCATATTAATCCTGTAATTTTGCGATTTCTTCACCAAAATCACGGATATCTTCAAAACTACGATAAACCGAAGCAAAGCGAATATAAGCCACTTTATCGAGTTTCTTTAGTTGTTCCATAACAAAATTGCCAATTTCTTTTGAAGGTATTTCTCTTTCACCCGTCGCTCTTAGTTGTGACTTGATATGGCTTATCGCAGCTTCAACATCATCTGAACTCACTGGACGTTTTTCTAATGCTTTAAGCATACCTCGACGAAGTTTCTCTTCATCAAAAGGCTCACGTATTTCATCACTTTTCACAACACGAGGCATCACTAGTTCTGCTACTTCAAAGGTAGTAAAACGTTCATGACAAACAAGACATTGGCGACGACGGCGCACTTGTGAACCATCACCAACAAGTCTGGAATCAATTACCTTGGTATCTACGGCTCCACAAAATGGGCAATGCATAGTTATTCCTACTTTTGACAATACTCATAAACAGTGTACCTGTTCAGTGAACAAAAAACACCCTGTCAGTATACACTGGCAGGGTGTTTGCAATGTTTTATCAGAAAAACGCTCTATTATGGTAAGAGTGTTGTCTGATCTGCACCCTCTTTTTCCACTTTTTGTACAATCAAGTGTTCACGTTTCATTCCCATTTTCAGTGCTAATGCAGAAGCCACATAAATAGAAGAAATAGTACCAATTGAAACACCGATTAACATAACTAAAGAGAAGCCTTGAAGCATTGAACCACCAAAGATATATAGCATTAATACAACCAATAATGTTGTTGCTGATGTCATGATGGTACGGCTTAATGTCTGTGTCAGAGAAACGTTCATAATTTCATATGAAGTACCTCGACGAATTTTACGGAAGTTCTCACGAATACGGTCTGATACGACAATACTATCGTTTAGTGAGTAACCGATAACAGACATCAATGATGCCACAATGGTTAAGTCAACCTCTATGTGGAATAGTGAAAGCACACCCAGTGTAATAATCACGTCATGCGCAAGTGCGATAACAGCACCTAACGCCAAACGCCATTCAAAACGGAATCCAACATAGATAAGAATACAGATAAGTGCAGATAATAACGCCATTGCACCTGTTTGAGCCAATTCACTACCCACACTTGGCCCAACAAATTCAATACGTTTTACCACAGCATCGTTATCAACTTCAGCATTAATAACATCGATAACTTTCTTACCTAACTCTTGACCTGCCTGCCCTTCAACAGGAGGCATACGCACCATAATATCGCGGCTGCTACCAAAGTTTTGTAACAGAGGATCTTTAAAGCCCGCTGCATCTAGGCTATCACGCATTTTATCAAGGTCGGCTGGTTGACTGAGATTGATCTCAATTACTGTACCACCTGTAAAATCCAGTCCCCAGTTAAATCCTTTCACGGAAATGATAGCAATTGACGCTATCAAAAGCAGAAACGAAATACTAAAGGCGACGTTGTCCCAACGCATAAAGTCAATGACTCTACGACCATGGTTTAATTGTTCAACAGTATAATCCTGTGCCACAACGTGCTCCTTAAATAGACAGTTTCTTAACGCGTTTACCACCATACAACAGGTTTACAATCGCACGAGTACCGACGATAGCGGTAAACATGGATGTTGCAACCCCGATTGCAGTTGTGATAGCAAAGCCTTTGATTGAGCCGGTACCGACTGCATAAAGGATCACAGCTGTAATTAATGTGGTTAAGTTCGCATCAATAATACTGGAGAAGGCACCTTTATAACCTTCATGGATTGCTTGTTGTACTGATCGACCATTACGTAACTCTTCTTTGATACGTTCGTTTATCAGTACGTTGGCATCGACGGCGACGGCAAGTGTTAATACGATACCCGCAATACCCGGCATGGTTAGTGTTGCGCCCGGTAATAGTGACATTACCCCAACGATTAACACTAAGTTTGCCATTAATGCAGTACTCGCAATCACACCAAATTTACGATAATAAATTATCATAAAGGCAACTGACGCAATCAGACCCCATAAACACGCTTCTAAACCTTGGGTAATATTTTGCAGACCCAAAGTTGGACCAATCGTTCTTTCTTCAACGATTTGAATAGGTGCAATCAACGCACCAGCACGTAATAATAGAGATAATTGACGTGCTTCATTCGCATTTGAAATACCCGTAATACGGAAACTATTTCCTAAACGACTCTGAATATTCGCAACGTTGATGACTTCTTCGCTTTTAACCAATACAGCTCGGTCATTCTCATCGCGTTTACCGCTGTCTTTATACTCTACGAACAGTGTTGCCATCGGTTTACCGACGTTGTCTTTCGTAAAGTTAGACATGATAGAACCACCAGCGCTATCAAGTGAAATATTCACTTGTGGTTGACCATATTCATCAGCCTGAGAGGTTGAGTCAGTAATGTGGTCACCCGTTAAAATAACGCGTTTATAAAGAATAGTTGGTCTACCTTCACGGGTATATTTCACTTCTGAGTCGCCCGGAATACGACCTGTTTCTAAAGCAGAAGGATCAACGGTAGTATTGACTAAACGAAATTCTAATGTTGCTGTCGCACCTAAGATTTCTTTAGCACGAGCGGTATCTTGGATACCTGGTAATTCAACAACAATTCGGTCAGCACCTTGGCGTTGTACTAATGGCTCTGCAACACCTAACTGGTTAACACGATTACGTAAGATAGTGATATTTTGCTGTACCGCATAAGTACGTGCATCACGTAAACGTTCGTCAGTAAAAATAGCTCTTAATGAGTTATTTGCGCCATCTCTAAAAATAAGATCTTGATTACGACGAGTTAGGTAATCTGAAGCTTTAGAGCGATCATCCGAATTACGGAAACGGATTTCAACACCATAGTTATCCGTTTTACGGATAGAGGAATACGGAATGCCTTCGTCACGTAATAATGTACGCAGACTTTCAACATTTTGTTCCTGAAGTTTACCTAACGCAGTTTCCATATCAACTTCCATCAGGAAGTGAACACCACCACGTAAGTCTAACCCCAGTTTCATCGGCTCACCACCAATGGCTTCTAACCATTTTGGTGTTGCTGGTGCAAGGTTAAGTGCAACAATGAACTGGTCGCCTAATGCAGGCAACAACACTTCACGGGCACGTAACTGAATATCAGGGTTACCGAAACGAGCCAAAATCGCACCATTTTCAAGTGCAATAGATTTCGCTTCAATTTTTTCTTTATCTAATAAAGATCGAACTTGATCCAGTGTTTGCTCATTGGCGGCGGTTCCCCGCGCGCCAGTGATTTGAACAGCCGGATCCTCACCATATAGGTTAGGAAGTGCGTAAAGCAGACCGATGAGGATAGCGGCTATCAACATCAGGTACTTCCACAAAGGATAACGGTTTAGCACGGCAGTTCCCTTTTCCCTTTGGGGAAATGTTATTAAATAGCTTTCATTGTGCCTTTAGGTAATACAGCGGCAACAAAGTCACGTTTGATAGTTACTTCAGTTGTTTCATTCAGAGCAACAACGATATAGCCGTTATCTGAAACCTTAACAACACGACCAATTAAACCACCAGTCGTTAAAACTTCATCACCTTTACCGATAGAATCCATCAGTTTACGATGTTCTTTAGTACGTTTTTGCTGTGGACGTAGGATCATGAAATAGAAAATCAGAATAAAGATCACTAACATCGGTAAAATAGACATAAAGCTAGCTTCAGGTGCTGCTTGTCCAGCAGAAGCTACAGCATCAGAAATGAAAAAACTCATTCACTTTTCCTCATTGTTGTCGATATCGACGATATTCAAGTTATAAGCCCAATATCATACACAGAATTGGGCTTTCTCGTATACATTATTCACACTTAGTCGCACTGCCATTTAGCGGTGGAACAGGTTTTCCGATACGTTCGTAGAATTCGTGTACAAATTCTTCAAAGCGTGAATCTTCAATAGACTGACGAATCTCAGCCATCAAACGTTGATAATAACGTAAGTTGTGAATAGTGTTCAGCCTTGCACCTAAAATTTCGTTACAACGATCAAGATGATGTAAATAAGCACGGCTATAATTTTTACAGGTATAGCAGTCACAATGTTCATCAAGTGTTGATGTATCAGAGCGATGTTTCGCATTACGAATTTTAATGACACCATCGGTTACAAACAGATGGCCATTTCGTGCATTTCGTGTTGGCATGACACAGTCAAACATATCAATACCACGACGAACACCTTCAACTAAATCTTCTGGTTTACCGACCCCCATTAAATAACGCGGTTTATTCGCAGGAATTTGAGGGCAGACATGCTCTAAAATACGGTGCATATCTTCTTTAGGCTCACCGACCGCAAGGCCGCCGACAGCGTAACCGTCAAAACCAATTTCGACTAGCCCTTTTACAGAGATATCACGTAAATCTTCGTAAACACCGCCTTGAATAATACCGAATAATGAATTTTTGTTATTAAGTTCATCAAAGCGCGCACGACTACGTTTAGCCCAACGTAATGACATCTCCATTGAGTTTTTCGCATAATCCCAATCTGAAGGATATGGCGTACACTCATCAAAAATCATCACAATGTCAGAACCCAAATCGTATTGGATTTCCATTGATTTTTCTGGGCTTAAGAAAATCTTTTCGCCATTAATAGGGTTACGGAAGTGAACACCCTCTTCTTTAATTTTACGCATTGCGCCTAAACTAAAGACTTGGAAACCACCTGAATCCGTTAAAATAGGACCTTGCCATTGCATAAAATCATGTAAATCACCATGTAATTTCATGATTTCTTGACCAGGACGTAACCATAAGTGGAAGGTGTTGCCTAAAAGAATTTGTGCACCTGTTGCTTTTACTTCTTCAGGTGTCATTCCTTTTACTGTGCCGTAAGTACCCACTGGCATAAATGCAGGTGTTTCAACAACACCACGTTCAAAAATAAGGCGACCGCGACGAGCATTACCGTCGGTTTTGTCTAATTCGTATTTCACTCATCCTCCAAGCATCAGAAAAACAGTCCAATGCGCAATAAAAAACAGCACATTCTAATCATTTGTTAGACAGCTGTATATGTTACTTCAACAAAAATCCGTGCTTAGTCAAAGGGATTAAGCAATAAAGTTGAAATAACAATTCATAAAACGAAGAAAAACGTTAAAAAGAATAATAAATCTTTATTCTTGTCCTACTTTTTCATTAATAGCTAAAGGATTACGAGTAATAAACATCGCATCACCATAACTGAAAAAACGATACTCTTGCTCAACAGCTTCTTTATATGCATTCATGGTATTTTTATACCCTGCAAAAGCAGAAACCAGCATGATTAAAGTTGATTCAGGCAAATGGAAATTCGTAATCAATGCATCAATAATTTGATATTGGTAACCCGGATAAATAAAGATTTGGGTATCATCGAAGAAAGGCGCGATTAACGCATCTTTTGTTGCTTTCGCAGCACTTTCTAAAGAACGAACAGAAGTTGTACCCACTGCAATCACTCGATTACCACGCGCTTTACATGCTAATACAGCATCAACCACATCTTGTGGTACTTCTGCATATTCAGAATGCATTGTGTGTTCTTCGATGTTATCAACACGCACTGGTTGGAAAGTCCCCGCACCAACATGCAGTGTGACAAATGCCATCTCCACACCTTTTTCTTTTAAGGCTTGAAGTAATGGTTCATCAAAGTGTAATCCCGCAGTCGGTGCAGCGACAGCACCTGGACGTTCATTATAGACCGTTTGATAAAGCTCTTTATCAGATTCTTCATCTGGGCGATCAATATAAGGGGGTAAAGGCATATGCCCAATGCTATTTAGGATGGTGAGAACATCTCTTTCATCATCAAAACGAATTTCAAAAAGTGTATCATGACGCGCAACCATAGTTGCTTGTACACTTTCATCTTCACCTAGCACAAGCGCCGCGCCTTCTTTGGGTGATTTAGAGGCTCTAACATGGGCAAGCACACGATGTTCATCAAGCATACGCTCAACTAACACTTCGATTTTACCGCCTGACGCTTTACGGCCATAAATACGCGCAGGGATCACGCGAGTATTATTAAAAACCAGTAGATCACCAGCATTTATTTTATCTAACACATCGGTAAAAATACCGTGTGATAAAGCACCAGTCTCACCTTCTAAAGAGAGCAAACGACAACCACTGCGTTGAGGTTGAGGATAGTGAGCAATCAAGGCTTCTGGCAATTCAAATGTAAAGTCTGATACACGCATAATTAAACGACTACTTTCATAAAAAACAGGCGGACTAGTCTAGTGCTGCCAGCTTATCAGTGCAACAAAGAAGCCCTTTTTTATTCAAAAAGCGCTATGATGATGAGATGAATTATCTTGCTCACTTACATCTGGCCTTTAGGGCAAAAAGCTCTCTATTAGGCAATATGATGGCAGATTACGTCAAAGGCGCACCTAGCTCTGATTACAGCCAAACTGTTATTGAGGGTATTCGTATGCATAGACGTATTGATGTACTCACTGATACTCACCCATTAGTCAAACAAGCTCGCCTTTTATTTCCTGATGAATATCGCCGAGTTTCACCGATTACCTTAGATGTTTTTTGGGATCATTTTCTTTCTTTAAATTGGTCAAAATTTGAACCGAATATACCATTGACTGAATTTGTCACCAAGACTCGAAATATTATTGAACCAGATTTATGGCAAACACCTGAAAAATTCCAAGAGCTCAACGAATATTTATGGTCACAATCTTGGTTAATTCGTTATGCGGACAAGGCCTATATTGCTCAAACATTAAAAGGAATGGCGAGAAGAAGACCGCGATTAAGCGCACTTGCGGGCTCTTATATCGTACTAGAAACACATTACGATGAATTAAGTGAGATTTTTTGGCAGTTTTATCCACAATTGCTAGAAAGAGCACAGCAACACCAACTTGATGACTGATACATTTAACTACCATTTTGAGTTTCATCTTTTTGTCATATTGTCGAATTACATTTGATATATCAAAGAGATGCTGAGTCAATTTATCATATTATTCGTAACGAATTGTTAACAAGCATAGTATTCATTTCCAAAGTTGATTAGAATGAATCGTTATACAAGGAGTCATAAATAATCCTACTTTATTGTATTAAACTAATAGTTATAATCTATCAAATAGATTGTTCTGTTTAACTTTATCAATAGCGATTGATTATTTATGCTGTATGCATCATTTAAAACAGGGTATGCACCCTGAATTTACTGAGGTGTAGCTAGGCGACAAGTAAATGAGCTACTAGGAGCATACAAAAGTATGTGACTAGTGCGAATGAACGCAGTCAACAACGCTACAACTTGAAATATGACGAATAAATACTCTAAATAGTTCAAGGTGTAGCTAGGCGACAGGTAAATGAGCTACTAGGAGCATACAAAAGTATGTGACTAGTGCGAATGAACGCAGTCAACAACGCTACAACTTGAAATATGACGAATAAATACTCTAAATAGTTCAAGGTGTAGCTAGGCGACAAGTGAATGAGCTACTAGGAGCATACAAAAGTATGTGACTAGTGCGAATGAACGCAGTCAACAACGCTACAACTTGAAATATGACGAGTATAAACTCTTTCAATTTACAGGAGTACATTATGGTTCTGGTTACTCGCAAAGCCCCTGATTTCACAGCTGCTGCCGTTTTAGGTAATGGTGAGATTGTTAATGATTTCAACTTGCATTCATTTATCAAAGGCAAACCTGCCGTTATTTTCTTCTGGCCAATGGATTTCACTTTCGTTTGCCCTTCAGAGCTGATTGCATTTGATCACCGTTTCGAAGAGTTCCAAAAACGTGGTGTTGAAATCATCGGCGTTTCTATGGACTCAGAATTCGTTCATAACGCATGGCGTAAAACTCCTATTGATGACGGTGGTATTGGTGAAGTTAAATACCCAATGGTTGCTGATATCAAACACGACATCATCAAAGCTTACGGTATCGAACATCCAGAAGCAGGCGTTGCACTGCGTGGTTCATTCCTGATCGACAAAGAAGGTGTTGTTCGTCATCAGGTCGTTAACGATCTGCCATTAGGCCGTAATATCGACGAAATGATCCGTATGGTCGATGCACTGCAATTCCACGAAGAGCACGGTGATGTTTGCCCTGCACAGTGGGAAAAAGGTCAAGAAGGTATGGGCGCATCTCCAGACGGCGTTGCTAAATACCTGAAAGCGAACTCTGGCAAACTGTAATAGTTCAGTAAGCTAACGTATTTTTAAAAGCCTGTAAAAACAGGCTTTTTTTATTTATTCCGTACTTATCTTTTTATTTCTTATCAACTCTATTTATTACTGTTATTAGTTATAAATAAGCTTATTGTTTATCTGCTTAAAGATAATTTTGTGATCATCACATCAAAAAAAATTCTCATCACCAATAACCTCTCTCTATACTTATTGTTACGCAATTGTTAATTCATATTAATAACAGCGTAAAACTCTATATTTGTATCTATTCAAAATAACTCCCTGTTATTAATGGAGATAATAATGATTACTATAAAAAAAACGCACCTGCTATTACTTACTACCCTTTTTTCACATTCACTTTATGCAGCCTATGAACCCGCTGTTGAAGCACAACATGGCATGGTTGTCTCCTCTCAACACCTCGCATCACAAGTCGGGAATGATATTTTACAAAAAGGGGGTAACGCGATTGATGCTGCCGTTGCCGTCGGTTATGCACAAGCTGTCGTAAATGCTTGCTGTGGTAATATTGGTGGCGGTGGTTTTATGACAATACACCTTGCTGATGGTACAAATACTTTTATCAATTTTAGGGAAACAGCACCCTCTTCTGCTTCTAAAAATATGTATTTAGATAAAGATGGAAATTTGATTAAAGATGCCAGTCTATATGGTTATCTCGCTTCAGGAGTACCCGGCACAGTAAAAGGATTGAATTCAGCATTAGAGAAATATGGTACGCTTTCACGTCAAGAGGTTATGGCGCCTGCCATTAAGCTTGCAAGAGAAGGATATATTTTAACCCGCGCAGATACTGATGTGTTAGAAACAACAACAGAACGTTTTAAACAAGATCCTGAGTCTGCAAAAATTTTCTTAAAACCAGATGGAACACCGTGGCAACCCGGTGATCGCCTAATTCAAACTGATTTAGCTAATACATTAGAACTCATCGCAAACCAAGGTTCTGATGCATTTTACCAAGGAGAGATCCCTAAAAAAGTTGAAGAAGCGTCGAAACAACATAATGGCCTGTTAACTCAAGAAGATTTTGCTAATTTTACTATCACAGAAACCAAACCTATCACCTGTACTTACCGAGGCTATGAATTTATTTCTGCACCGCCACCAAGTTCAGGCGGAGTTA
This sequence comes from Proteus terrae subsp. cibarius, assembly GCF_011045835.1. Taxonomy (NCBI): domain Bacteria; kingdom Pseudomonadati; phylum Pseudomonadota; class Gammaproteobacteria; order Enterobacterales; family Morganellaceae; genus Proteus; species Proteus terrae. Next base: position 678,325 of record NZ_CP047349.1, on the reverse strand, counting down.
CTATCTGCCAAACGCTAAATATTTTGGAAGGTTATGATCTCAAATCGATGGGCTTTAATTCAGCTGAATATGTTCATACTTTAACAGAAGCAATGCGTCATGCTTATATGGACAGAAATACTTTTCTTGGTGACCCTCAATTTATTAAAAACCCTACAGAAAAGTTATTAAATAAAGCTTATGCCACAGAAATACGCCAACAAATCAAACCGAATAAAGCCACGCCATCAGAAAATGTACAACCCGGTATCGCTCCTCATGAAAGCCCTGAAACAACACACTACTCAGTTATAGATAAAAATGGTAACGCTGTTTCAACCACTTATACTATAAATGGTCGTTTCGGTGCCGTAGTCATCGCACCGGGAACTGGATTTTTCCTCAACAACGAGATGGATGATTTTACAACCAAAGTCGGCGAAAAAAATCTCTATGGTTTAGTACAAGGTGAGCGTAATAGCATTGCACCATTAAAACGCCCATTATCATCAATGAGCCCAACAATTGTGACTAAGGAAGGTAAACCTTTCCTTATTTTAGGATCACCGGGAGGTTCTCGCATTATCTCGATTACCTTACAAACGGCACTGAATATCATTGAATTTGGTATGCCGCCACAAGAAGCCGTTAATAGCCCTCGTATTCACCATCAATGGTTGCCGGATGAAGTTTATTATGAGCAACGAGGATTATCAAAAGACACTTTAGAAAAACTCTCTGCCATGGGATATAAAATGGTAGAACAGACGCCATGGGGAGCGGCTGAACTTATTATGGTCGGACTCCCAGGAGAAGAAGGAGTGATCCCAGCATCATCAGGTAATGATTCCGCTGTTTCTGGTGCAGTACGTGAAGGTTATCTTTATGGATCAAATGATGTTCGTCGCCCAGCAGGTAAAGCAGTCGGTTACTAGCAATAAAGTCATCGAATAAAACAAACAAAAGAAACCTTCTCTTGATTAGATAAGGTTTCTTTTTTTATAAAAATGATCTAGTCATGGTTTTACAATTTATTCATATATTATTCTATTAATAATAATCAATATCTATTTTTGATTAGATATATATTTAATATTGAATATCAAATTATTATTAAAACAATAATATTAGATATAATATAAGAGCAAATCACTTTTAATTTAATTTCGACAATAGAATATATATAAATAGTAGTTATTCTCTTTCGTAATTACAGATAAAAACAATAATCATTTAATTAAATTAAATTTATAACACTCCATTTTTTTATTTCTATGATAACAATCACAGTATTAATTTTTTAATAACCACACTATCAAAGAGGATAATAAAAATACGCAAAAAGTGGAGATAACACATTGTAAATACAAATATTTAACATTTCATCACAATGTATTTTTATCATAAAAAAGAGTTGAATTTTATAATATATCCCTTAAAGATAGCGTTATTATATTTTTTATATAACGTTAAAGCAAGCGGATAAATAAATAATTTATCATCACAACTTATTTCTTATTAAATTAGTTAAGCGGAGATAAATATTAATGTCTGATACACATCATCGTCCAATATTAGATATTGGACTATCAAGACTAGAGTTTCTGCGAATATCCGGTAAAGGGCTTGCAGGGATCACTATAGCACCCGCATTGCTTTCTCTTTTAGGTTGTAAGCAAGAAGAAATAGATAGCGGAATAATTCAATTAACTACAACGCCTAAAGGTGTTTTAGTCACAAATAGAGCGCGTTGCACTGGATGCCATCGTTGCGAAACGGCATGTACAACATGGAATGATGGAAGCGTAGGTTCATTCTTCTCACGCACAAAAATCCATCGTCATTTTTATTTTGGTGATAAAGGTATTGGTTCCGGTGGTGGACTTTATGGTGATTTAAACTTTACAACAGATACATGTCGCCAATGTAAAGATCCTGAATGTATGAAGGTTTGCCCAGTAAAAGCAATCCGTTACCAAGAAGAGTTCGGCTGTATTGTCGTTGATACACGTCGTTGTATTGGTTGTGCCGCCTGTACAACAGCCTGTCCGTGGATGATGGCAACCGTCAACCCACAAACTAAAAAATCCGGCAAATGTAATTTATGTGGTGAGTGTGCATCAGCGTGCCCAACAGGCGCTCTGCAAATCATTGAATGGAAAGAAATTACTGTTTAATAATCCAGACAATCACATCACTGAACCACATTTAGATTAGGAAGCAATATTATGATTAACGGCTGGACTGGAAACATTCTAAGAATCAATTTAACTACCGGTGCCATCACTCGTGAAAGCTCAAGCAAATATAAATCCTTAATTGGAGGCATGGGCTTTGGTTACAAGATTATGTACGAAGAGGTTGCTCCCGGCGTTAAACCTTTTGATGAAGAAAATAAAGTTGTTTTCGCTGTAGGACCTCTAACTGGATCTGGTGCGCCTTGTAGCTCCCGCGTCAATATCACCTCTCTTTCCACTTTTACTCGTGGCAATCTTGTCGTTGATGCTCATATGGGGGGATTTTTTGCCGCATGGATGAAATTTGCAGGATATGACTCTCTGATTATTGAAGGTAAATCAGATAAACCTGTTTGGATCCATATTGATGATGACCAAGTTTCTATTGAAGATGCCTCTTTCTTATGGGGTAAAGGTGTTCGTCAAACCACAGAAGAACTATGCGCCCAAACAAGCCCAGAAGCTTGTGTCGCGACCATTGGTCCTGCGGGTGAAAACCTTGTACCTTTATCTGGCATTATTAATAGCCGTAACCACAGTGGTGGTGCTGGTGTTGGTGCAGTCTTAGGTTCTAAAAAATTAAAAGCTATTGTCGTCGAAGGTAGCCGTGGAGTTAACGTTGCTGACCGTAAAGCGTTAAAAGAACTTAACGACTATATGATGACACAACTGATTGGCTCTAATAACAACCACGTTGTACCAAGTACGCCACAATCATGGGCTGAATATTCACACCCAGGTTCTCGTTGGACTGCACGTAAAGGTCTGTATTGGGGAGCAGCAGAAGGCGGCCCAATTGAAACAGGCGAAATTCCTCCTGGCGATATCAATACTGTTGGTTTCAGAACCATGAAATCAACCTTTGACTTAGGTCCAGAAGCTGAAGAATACACAGTGAAAATGGGGGGTTGTCACTCCTGCCCTATCCGTTGTATGGCCCAACTCAATGTTCCACAAGCGAAAAAATTTGGAGTACCACAAACAGGTGGTAACACTTGCGTCGCTAACTTCGTTCACACAACCATTTTCCCTAATGGTCCTAAAGATGTTGAGAAAAAAGGGGATGGCAACGTTGTAGGTAACTTAGTCGGTCTTAATATTTTTGATGATATGGGACTTTGGTGTAACTACGGTCAGCTTCATCGTGACTTCACTTATTGTTATACCCACGGTGTATTTAAGCGTGTACTTTCTGAAGAAGAATATAACGATATTCCTTGGGATAAACTGGAAGAAGGCAATCCTGAATTTATTAAAGATTTTTACTACCGTTTAGCGCATCGTAAAGGTGAATTTAGCCACCTTGCTGATGGCTCTTATCTCATTGCACAACGTTGGAATTTAGGTGAAGAGTATTGGGCTGATAAGAAAAATAAACTCTGGTCACCAATGGGCTTCCCAATTCACCACGCAAATGAAGCATCAGCTCAAGTGGGTTCTATCGTTAACTGTATGTTTAACCGCGATGCGATGACACATACACATATCAACTATATCGGTAGTGGTTTACCTCTAAAACTACAAAAAGAGATTGCAGGTGAGCTATTTGGCTCTGGTGATGCGTTTGATGAAACCAAAAACTATACACCAATCAATAAAGCCAAAATTGCTTATACCAAGTGGACAATTTTACGTAGTTGCTTACACGATGCGGTCACTTTATGTAACTGGGTATGGCCGATGACGGTTTCTCCTCATAAGAGCCGTAATTATCGTGGTGACTTAGAAATGGAAGCCAAGTTCTTTACCGCTATCACCGGTGAACCAACTACGTCTAAAGATCTGGATTTAGCCTCAGAGCGTATCTTCACTTTACACCGCGCTTATACCGTTAAATTAATGAACACCATGGATATGCGTAATGAGCATGACCAAATCTGTTCATGGGTATTCGATAAAGATCCTGATATTCCAGTCTTTACTGAAGGTACAGACAAAATGGACAGAGTCGATATGCAGCTTTCTCTCACCATGTTCTATCAAGAGATGGGCTGGGATCCGCAGTTAGGTTGCCCAACAAAAGAAACTTTAGTTCGCCTTGGATTACAAGATGTTGCAGACGATTTAGCGTCTCGTGGTTTATTGCCAAGTTAATAGGTAAAAGAAGGAGATCATGATGATAGAACAAAATGCATCGGCTTCTATACCACAAGATATCGCTGATGATGCAGATATTGCTTTAGAGCAACCAGATATCTCTCGTCGCCGTTGGTTACTGCCATTATCAGAAACAGGTGTTGGACGTAGTGCTAACGCCTCAACAGATATCGCAGAAGAACCCGTTGCGGAAGTAGCAGAATTATCTGCCGAACAACATCTAGCGAATGCGATACGTCAATGTTCAAAAGAAGGTGAACTATTAGCAATTTCAACGCTGTATGATGCGCCCTATTCTCTGACTGAAGAGGACATTGCGCAGTTAGAAACCGCGTTAAAGAGCGACGAGTTTATTGATATCGCCCATTTAAGTCTCAATGGCGAGGATTATTATTACTCTGATGAATTTATGTCAGATAACTTCGCACAACTGCAATTATTAAACCGCCATGCGGATATTTGTACAGCAATTGCAGGTGTAGTTCGTTTTGAATGCGAAACCTATCCTCGACCATTGAAACAAAGCATGTTGATGTCTGAACCCTTTAAATACACGGCTTCAGAGATTGAAGATGCACTGACACTGATGAAAACTCACCCTGATTTTCAGGATATTCAGCAAGTTTTAGCATCCAACGATGCCCCTTATCTCTTTAGCAATACGTTAATGAGTTATGGCAAAGCACGAGGCTTAACTGAATGGATCGAGGTAGAACAACATGAAAATCCGTAATGTTCTGCCTTATCAACGAAATTCGATGTGGGTATTACAACATCATCAGACTGAGGAGCAAAAATAATGCGTGTTTCTCGCCGTAAATTTGTAGCAGGTATGGGATCGGTCATTTTTTTCAGTGCGCCACTAGGAAGTGCGCTTGCGGCAACTGCAGAAAAAAAACCTATCCGCTATGCCATGATCCACGATGAGACGCTCTGTAATGGCTGTAATATCTGCACCACTGCATGTCGTCGATTAAATAAAGTACCTAATGGTATGGCACGAATGGATATTGCCCATATTCCATTAAGTCTCAAAGAAGACAACGATAAATATCATTTCTTTAGACACTCTTGCCAACAATGTGAAGATGCCCCTTGTATTCCGGTTTGCCCTACAGGTGCTTCTTGGCGTGATGAAACCAATGGCATCGTTCGTGTTAATAAAGAGAAATGTATTGGTTGTAGCTATTGTATATCGGCATGTCCATACCAAGTCCGTTATCTTAACCCTGTGACACATGTTGCTGATAAATGTGACTTTTGTCTTGAATCTCGATTACAAAAAGGTTTCCCACCGATTTGTGTGAGTGCTTGTCCACAAAGTGCCTTGTTATTTGGTAGAGAAGACAGCCCTCAAATTCAAGAATGGCTCAAAACACACGATTACTATATTTATCAACTTGATGGTGTAGGAAAACCGCATCTCTACCGTCGTGTAGGGCCTCATGTTCAAGAGGAGGGTAAAGTATGAGTATCGTCAATACAATGCCAGACAGTGCTCAGTTCCAAGCCGCACTAAAAGAGTATGTTTTAATCTATACTCCCGACTATTTACCTCTTTGGCTAATTGTTGCAGGCGTATTATTTATTGGCATGCTACTCGTGCTCGCACTACATGGCTTTTTACGTTATCGCTTTGCCACACCACATGATGAATCGCATAAAGAAGAAAAACTCTATCTTTACTCTAAAGCTGTTCGTTTGTGGCACTGGAGTAATGCCTCTTTATTTATTCTGTTACTTCTAAGTGGTGGCATCAACCATTTCGCCCTACTTTCAGCCCACGATACCGCGTTATTAGTTAGTGTGCATGAAATCTGTGGTTATCTGCTCTTGGTTTGCTGGTTGTCCTTTGTTCTTATTAATCTTGTTGGTGGTAATGGCAAGTTTTACCGCATTGATGGCAAAAACTGGTTTCAACGCGCCTTTATGCAAACTCGTTTTTATCTCTACGGTATTATCAAAGGAGAAGGTCATCCATTCCCAGCAACACCCAATGTTAAGTTTAATCCACTACAACAAATGGCTTATTTAGGTGTGATGTATGCGTTAGTCCCACTGCTTTTGATAACTGGTGTTTTACTTCAAAATCCAGCATTCATTCCTGCTGATGCCGTAATATTTAAAGCTTGGTTATTAATCGCACACCAAATATTAGCTGTATGTAGTGTCTTTTTTATCATTGGTCACCTTTATCTGTGTACAACAGGAAAAACGCCATTCCAAACATTTCGCAGTATGGTTGACGGTTACCATAGACACTAATTAATACATGGATTAAGGAGCTTATATGTCAGTCCCTTCAAAGGAAAATATTAGATTAACAAAAGAAGACTTACGACAACTGCATGTTTCAACTTCGCTTTATCGTTGGTTTTTACGTTATTTTCCTGATGGAGGCACTTACAGTGCTATTCATAGTGAGTTAATAAAACAGCGCCGTACACAGTGGATAGAAAGCTTTATTCAATATATTTATTTACGTCATTTTAGTGAAGCATCCTTTGCCAAACAGGAACAAGAAGTCATGGAAAACATCTTGTTCCTGCTCGGCAATGAACAACAAGGCGTGACATTACAACGTCTGCCCTATCACAACACTTTGCCAACCTCTGAAAATATTCAATTTTCTACTGAATGGCATCAATTGATCTTAAAAAGTCAGCAATTAAGCACTGACCTCGCTTTATGTGGCAGTAATAACATCGTGGTTTTTTCTGGTGATGAAAATAGTATTTCCAACACTGGTTATAGCAACCAATTAATGAATACGGGTTTCGCAGGAAAAGTGTGTAATACGGGTAATCAGTGTCGTATTGGTAGCTTAGGTGGACGCTCTCGCATTTGTAATAGTGGCAATGATGTTAAAATTTATGCGTCAGGTAATGGTGTTCATATCGCAAACAGTGGTATGCGTAATTTCATTACAGCTTCTCAAGATCGCGCAAAAGTCACCAACACAGGTGATTTAGCACAAATCAATGTTACTGGAAATAATTCTGTGGCAATTAATACAGGTGATAACTGTAAAGTCACGGTATCTGGCAACGACAGCATTTGTATCTCAACAGGTGATCTCCATCAGTTCTGCTTAGGAAAAGGCGGTAGTGCAGTTATTGCTTACCATGACGGCAATCGTACCCGCTTTAAAATTTTCTATGAAGGTGAGGATGGTATCGTCGCTGGAGTTCATTATTATTTAGATGAAAATCAGCATCCTGTTGCACATATAAAACAGAACTCGACTTCTGTTAATTAATACCTCAAATATATATTATTAAAAAAGGGAAACTTTCGTTTCCCTTTTTACTTTTACAATCAATGTATTTTATGGCTTATTGATGGCTTCAGTATGGATCACTTTTTTACTCGTTGAGCCTGCGACTCTATCGTAAATACCACACACAACAATAGTCACTAATACTGGGATCAACCACGCTAAACCTTGCTCACTTAGCGGCAGTTTTGTTGCCCATTCTGGTAATAAATGTTTTAGATAATCAGATGCTTTTATTGCATCAAAAATACCGAAAAATAAGCTAACAGCCATTGCTGGCGCGATAATACGGCTTGGGTTATTCCACAGACGTAATGTGAAACTCATTAAAATAATCACAATACAAGGTGGATAAATCATTATCAGTACAGGAATAGAAAACTCGATCAGTTTGCTCAAACCTAAGTTTGAAACAACGGCTGAAAATATCGCTAAAATCAACACTAATACACGATAAGAGATAGGCAGATAACGGCTAAAAAACTCTGCACAGGCACAGGTTAAACCAACAGCAGTCACCATACAGGCTAAGAAAATCAGTACAGCTAAGAAGAAGCTACCAAAATTACCAAAAGTGTACTGAACATAGGCATGTAAAATATCAGCACCATCTTGAGCACCCGGAATGATACTGCCACTGCTAGAGCCTAATTTAAATAAACTCAAATAAATCGCAGTTAATAATACACCCGCAATAATTCCTGCCCACATGGTATAACGTGTTAACAGTGATGAATTATCAATCCCTCGAGAGCGGGCTGCATTAACAATAACAATACCAAAAACCATAGCGCCCAATGTATCCATGGTGAGGTAACCGTTAATAAACCCCTGAGTCAACGCCATATCACGATAGGCTTCAGTTGCAGGAATAGCGCCACCAGCAGGCCAAAATACCGCAGCTACTCCTAATATCGCTAATGCCAGAATTTTAATCGGTGCAAGAATATGACCAACACTGTCTAGCAATTTCCCCGGATAAAGCGAAATACCAATAACAATTAAGAAATAGACAATGCTGTAAATCAGCAATGACATTTCTGTATCACCCACTAAAGGAGCAATACCCACTTTAAAAGAAACTGTTGCAGTACGAGGGGTTGCAAAAAGTGGTCCCACAGCAAGATAAGCAACAATGGCTAATAGCAATCCCATTGATTTACCAATAGGCGTGCTTAATGCCTCAATACCACCACCGACCTTTGCCAGTGCAACAACCGTTAAAACAGGTAAACCCACACCAGTGATCAAAAAGCCAATCGCAGCAGTCCAAACAAATTCGCCTGATTGTAACCCCACCATTGGAGGAAAAATAATGTTGCCAGCGCCAACAAATAGGGCGAATGTCATAAACCCTAATGCCAGAACATCTCTGGAAGTTAATCTATGTGCCATAAGTTTTGTTAATATGTAGTTACAATAATGGTTAAATTACGCCAAGGTAGCGCAACATAAAATCAACAATATCTATTTAAGCTCAGACCGTCATTATTCAGGATAATATCCAAATATAATCATTTCATGCAGAGCAATTAGGTACTAAATAGAAAAAATTGCCGATAACTGCTCACAAGTAAAACTTTTATAATGAAAAAAGGCAATAGCCAATCCTAAAACCAGAATAATCATCTAAACTATTTTTCGGCACTAGTTATAACTGTCATATATCATCGAATATACATGATATGATTTGTGCATTTTATCACCAATAATATTGAGTGTTGGCATCATTTAAAGTTAGCATTAATTAATAATATTAAAATTTAACGCTACGATATTAGTTTTTATTGATATTAAAAAGTTCAAGAAAGGAACAAAAAAGCCTTTATCACAGATTAAAGACAAGTAATAAAGGCTTTAAAAAAAGACAGACTACTCGTGTGTTTTTTTAGCGGTAAGTAATGTTTGAGGAAGGATAAAAGAGAACGTACTCCCGACACCTACTTTACTTTCAATATTTAATTGAGAGTGATGATGAAGCAGTGATTTTTTTACAATAGCCAAACCTAACCCAGTACCGCCAGAATGACGAGAGCGAGCTTTATCAACACGATAAAAGCGCTCTGTTAAACGAGTTAAGTGTTCTGCACTAATCCCCGATCCATTATCTGAAACACTAAATAACATACCTTGGGGAACTTTCTTCCAACTGACTTTGATTGTTGTACCTTCTTCAGTGTGATTAATAGCGTTATACACTAAGTTAGAAACCGCACTACGTAATTGCTCTTCATTACCTCGAACAGCCCACTGCTCATCAACATCAAAAATAATATGGCGTTGACCTTGACTCAATGATTCTGCTTCTTGTTGTAATAAAGCCAAAACAGCAGGAATATCAACAATTTTATTTAAATCAATATGAGGAGCAGATTCGATACGAGAAAGTTGTAAGAGTTGTTGAACAAGCGTATCCATGCGCTTAGCTTGCTCTTGCATCGTCACTATCGCCTTATGCTCTGCGGGTTTCGTGACACTATTTTCTTCCATCATTTCAAGATAGCCTTGAATAACGGTGAGTGGTGTTCTTAATTCATGGCTAACGTTAGCAAAAAAGTCACGTCGTGCATTTTCTAGTTTATTTTTTTCTGTCACATCTCGCGCCACCATTAGGCGCTGATCTTCGCTGTATGGCATCACTCGAAACTCAACAATAGAACCATTATTAAGTGAAATAATTAAAGAGCGACTAAAATCGCCTGCAGTAAAATAGTGTAAGAAATCAGGATAACGTAATAAGTTAAAAATATTTTGTCCGTTATCTTCCGGCCAGCGAAAGCCGAGTAAGTGTTGAGCTAGGCTATTACACCAAAAAATATTCCCTTCATTTGTCATCATCACAACGGCATCGGGCAAACTTTCAGCGCCACTTCTAAAACGTTTAATTAAGTCGCCTAATTCTCTGCGTCGTTTACGATTACGCTGTTGGGTTTGTCGAATACCATAAAAAATAGGCTCCCATCCCCCTCTTCCTTCCGGAGGCAGTACTGAGCGATCTAACCATAACCATTTAGATAATTTCAGCAAGTTATAGGCATGCCACACAAGTGCACTGAGTAGCGATGCCACCAGCAACCAAGGAAGATGCCCGATAAAAAGCGATAATATAAAAGCAGGTAAGCAAAATAGACATAGCCCCCAAACGAGGGCTTTCCACGATAGTCGTTCTAACACCTGACGATTACTCCCATATTGACTTAGAAACGGGCAGAGAAACGATATCCCGTTCCACGTACTGTCTGTATCATTCTGTCATGACCATCTTCTTCGATGGCTTTACGTAAACGACGAATATGCACATCAACAGTACGGTCTTCGACATAAACATTTGTTCCCCAAACATAGTTTAACAGTTGTTCTCTGCTATACACGCGTTCAGGATGTGTCATAAAAAAGTGCAGGAGTTTAAATTCGGTAGGTCCCATATCAATCGGTTTATCTTGACTCGTTACTCGATGAGAAACGGGATCAAGCCCTAAGCCATTGAATTCAATAACATCTTCCGTAGACATTGGTGATAACCGTCGTAAAATTGCTTTCACTCGAGCCACAAGCTCTTTAGGTGAGAAAGGCTTAATAACGTAATCATCAGCCCCCGTTTCTAGCCCTTGAACTTTATCTTCTTCTTCCCCTTTTGCCGTTAGCATAATAATTGGAATATCACGGGTGTTACTTTCCCGCTTCATCTGTTTTATTACCTGCAAGCCTGATCCACCGGGGATCATCCAATCTAATAAAACCAGATCAGGGTAAGGATCAATAAGAAAGCTCAATGCAGAATCATAATCTTCTGCTTCAATAGGTTGAAAACCATTTTGTTCCAAAACAAAACAGATCATCTCTCGAATTGCGGTTTCATCTTCAACAACAAGAATACGCCTTGCCATACTCTATCCTGTGTAATGTATATAGAGGGTCAAAATGATTATGATGCAGTTTTATGACAGATTTATGACTAACCTTAACATTACTGAAATAGATCCCTGTTGTTAAGGTAAATAAATCATTTTTTGGTGAAATATCACTCAAAAGAAGGCTTGTTGTTGAGTTTTCACTAAAAAAGTAAGGTGCGCTATACTCTTCATCAGATAAAAAAGAGGAATAGCAATGCGGATTATTCACACATCAGACTGGCATTTAGGGCAATATTTTTTTACAAAAACTCGAGCACAAGAGCATCAACAGTTTCTTGATTGGTTGTTAGCTCAAATTAAGCATTATCAAGTTGATGCATTGATTGTTGCAGGAGATATTTTTGATACAGGCTCTCCTCCAAGTTATGCCCGAGAGCTTTATAACCGCTTTGTTGTTGCTATCCGAGATACACAATGCCAGCTTGTTATTCTTGGTGGTAATCACGATTCTGTAGCGACACTAAATGAATCTAAATCATTATTAGCATGTTTAAATACAACGGTTATTGCCAATATTCATACTGAAACACCGCAAGCCCCGCTTATTCTTCCTCAAAAAGATAATACTCCGGGAGCATTACTTTGTGCGATCCCTTATCTACGTCCTAGAGATATGGTAAGTAGTAAAAGTGGGCAATCAGGTGCTGAAAAACAAAATGCCCTAAAAGAAGCGATTGCTGATTATTACCAAGCTCAATATCAAGAGGCTCTTGATTTACGTAAGCAACTGAACGTCAATATTCCTATTATTGCAACAGGTCACCTTACAACCATTGGGGCAAGTGTAACCGACTCTGTACGTGAAATTTATATCGGTACTTTAGAGGCTTTTTCTGCAACACTATTTCCTGAATTTGACTATATTGCTCTTGGTCATATTCATCGCCCTCAAGTAGTGAATAAATCAGGCCATATTCGTTATAGTGGCTCCCCTATTCCTTTAAGTTTTGATGAAAGCGGACAACAAAAAAGCGTCTGCCTTATCGATTTTGAGCAAGACAAATTAACTCACCTCACACTATTACCTATTCCTGAATTTCAGTTGCTACGCACTATCAGTGGCTCATTAAAAGAGATAGCCATACAACTTGATGATTTAAAAAAACAATACAGTGAAACAGACACCACTATTTGGTTGGATATCGAAGTTTCAACACAAGATTATCTCAGTGATATACAAACTCGTGTTCAAGAGCTAACTAACGATCCACTTTTTGATGTGATCTTATTAAGAAGAGCCAGAAAACAGCGCCAAGTATTCACGCAAAATGAGAACGAAACACTGACCGAATTAACGGTTTATGATGTTTTTGAAAGGCGCTTAGAACAGCATGAATTTGATTCAAAAGAAACTAAAACACGGTTAACAACATTGTTTAAACAAGCTGTTGAAATGGCAGAACAAGAGGATAACGAAGCATAATGAAAATCTTAAGTCTGCGATTTAAAAATATTAACTCTTTAAAAGGTGAGTGGAAAATCAACTTTGATCAAGAGCCTTTTGTTAGCAACGGATTATTTGCGATTACGGGTCCTACCGGGGCAGGAAAAACCACACTATTAGATGCGATTAGCTTAGCGCTTTATCATCGAACTCCACGATTAGACAAAGTCACACAATCACAAAATGAATTAATGACACGTCATACCGCAGAGTGCTTAACCGAAGTTGAATTTGAAGTCAAAGGTGTGGCTTATCGTGCATTTTGGGAACAACGCCGTGCCAATTATAAAGAAGATGGCAATCTTCAAGCACCACAGGCTGAACTCGTTAAAATAAATACAACGGGCGGTGAAGATAAAATCTTAGCCAGCAAAATAAGCCAAGTAAAAGAGATGATCATTAATATTACAGGGCTCGATTTTGATCGTTTCACTAAGTCTATGTTGCTTTCTCAGGGACAATTTGCGGCCTTTTTAAATGCAGATGATAAATCTCGCGCTGAATTACTCGAAGAACTGACTGGCACAGATATTTATCGCCATATTTCCCAATCGATCTTTAAACATTGGCGTGAACAAGAACAAGCCTTAAAAGCACTAAAACAACAAGCCGAAATGATGGCGTTATTAGATGAAAATGCTCGCCAAGCTTTATTAACTGAGCAAACTGATCTTTTTGCCAAAGAGAGATTATTACAAAAAGAACAACAGGAATATCAAGCAGCAAAGCAGTGGCAAGAACAAGACATTGAAATCAATAAAAACAAGCTATTAGCACAAAAAGAAGTTAACTTAGCGCAAGAAGCATTAGTTGCTGCCAAGCCCGATATTCAACGTCTTGAAAATAGCGAACCCGCGGAAAAGATCCGCCCGATTTATGATGAAAAAAATCGTCTATTAAAAGAACAAATCTATATTGAGTCACAACTCTCAACCTTGAAAGCAGAAAAACAGCTTATTGAACAACAAAGCCAACCTATTAACCAGCACCTAGTGGAGGCTCGTGACACATTTAAACGACACGATGAGAAAAAACAGCAAATATTACAGCTTATTCGTGAAGAAGTGACGCCATTAGATAACCAGTTAGTCTTGCTACAACAAGATATTTCAGCAAAAAAACAGCAAAAAAACACACTGGAAAAAACACAGTCGGAATATCTGGAAAAAATACAATTAACAGAAATCCAATTAGCTGGATCGCAAAAACAATTCAATGAACTAAGTGAATATTTAAATCAGCATACAGCTTATGCTCAACTTGCTGAGAATTTCCCTTTGTGGCAACGCTATTTTGAACAATATGATGAAATTGCAGAGAAATATCTAATTAGTCAGAAAAGTGAAAAAGCAGAACAAGAAAAAGAGCAGTTACTAAAACTTGCTCTCAAAAAAACAACACGCACACTAGAAGCACAACAACACGCTCTTAATTTACAGCAACAACAATTAAGTGAATTACAAACGCAACTTGAGCAACAAAAAAAAGTAGATGCAATTGCAGATATTCCTCATCGTTTGCAACAAATTTCTCAGCAAAGAAATGCGCTTGCAAAAATAATGGGATTACAAGTTCAATTACAGCGCACTCTAAAAACTGAACATCTGTACCAAAAAAGCCATTCAGAAAACCAGCAAAAAATAGCTGTACTGACTGAAAATATCAGCAAAAATAGCATTGTTTTAAAAGAGAAAGAGCAACACCTTAAAGATTTAAATGACAATTATCTTTTGATTCGGAAATTAGCGGAATACGAAGAAGAGAGACAACGTTTAGTTAAAGACAACCCATGTCCTGTTTGCGGTTCAACTGAACATCCTTATGTTGAAAAATATAAAGAAATAAAACCAGACGAAACAAAAACACGATTAGATATTTTAACGCAACAAGTTCATACATTAACCATAGAGTTAGTAGAACAAAAAACACAGTGTGCTAACTATCAAACTCAAAACAAAAAATTAAGTAGCGACCTTGAGCAACTAACACAAGATATTGCGTCATTAAAACAGCAATGGCGAGTCTTAGCTCAAGCTCACGCATTACCAGATGTTGACTGCGAAGAAACTGCTTTAACTCAATTAGATACAGCACTTGAAAAAGAAGATAATTTACTGACGCAAAAACGAGTAAATTACCAAGCATTAGAAGCCAAAATTCAGCAAGAATACAAGCTGTTATCTGATAACAAAGAACAATTTCATCAACAACAGCAAGCTATTCTTCATCAACAAAATCAATTAGCTCAGCAACAAAAAGAAGCTTCTAATAAACAACAACAAACAGCGCAATATCTTCAACAACAAACCCAATTAGCGCAAGATATTCAATCTCTTGTCAAACAACAAGGTTATGATTTGCAGGCATCTGAAGATAAAATTCAATGGCTTATTGCGCGTAAAAAAGAAAGCCAACAATATCAATCGATATTAAAAACACATCACGAATTACAGCAAACAATCCGCGAATTGTTATTAACGCAGGAAGAAAGAAAACGTTATTTATCTGCAAATAAAAAAGAACTTGATGCAGTTTTAGTTCATTTACAACAACTACATCAACAACAAGAACAACTAAAAACACAACGCCAAGCTTTATTCGGCACACAAACCACCGAAGATGCTCGCAATGAGTTGGATAAACAAAGTCAGCTGTTACAAAAACAAATTGAGCAATATAGCGAAGAAAAAAACCGACTCGAAATCCGTTTAAATCAGCTTATTGGCCAATATCAGGAAAACGAAAAATCACTACAACGGCTTTATGTTCACTCACAAGCCACCCTTGAACAGTATCAAGATAGGCTAAAAAACAGTCCATTTGATGATGAAAACGCGTTTTTAGCCTCATTACTATCAGTTGAAGAAAGAAGTCGTTTACAAGAACAACAAAAACAACGACTTGATAAGCTTCTGCAAGAAAAAACGCGTTTGGATACACAAGAAAGCATATATCAACAGCACTTATCACAACAGCCAATATTGGCAACACAACAGGGTCTCGAACAAATTACCGCTCAATTATTGGTATTAGAAACACAGTTTACTCAATTACAAGAAACGAAATTTCGCATTCAAGAACAACTGCGTACTGACGAAGAAAAGCGTAAAGAGCAACAGGATCTACTGACTCATATTGCCAAACAACAATCTCAGTTTGATGATTGGAGTTATTTAAATGAATTAGTGGGCTCTGCATCAGGAGATAAGTTCAGCCGCTTCGCCCAAGGATTAACGCTTGATCATCTGATTTATTTAGCTAACCGTCGTTTAGAAAAACTTCATGGGCGTTATTTCTTACAGCGTAAAACACCAGCAAGCCTTGAACTACAGATTGCAGATACATGGCAAGCAGATGCACTGCGAGATACTCGTACGCTTTCTGGTGGCGAAAGTTTCTTAGTCAGTTTATCACTCGCTTTAGCGCTTTCTGATTTGGTCAGTAATAAGACTCAAATCGAATCACTATTTTTAGATGAAGGCTTTGGCACATTAGATCCTGATACCTTAGATATTGCATTAGATGCACTCGACAGCCTTAATGCATCCGGCAAAATTATTGGCGTAATTAGTCACGTAGAAGCCATGAAAGAGCGTATTCCTGTACAAATTAAAGTGAAGAAAGCTGGGGGCTTAGGTATTAGCCAACTCGCTCCCGAGTTTAGATATGTAGATAAACAGATTCTAAATCAATCAGTTAAAAACTAGGTCGAATATTTTGACGTAACTGATTAAATTTTTTATATATCAATAAATCACATCTAAGCCCTATAGTATGTCCATAGATTAGCTCAAGCTAAGACACGCTTTAAGCGCTTAAATTTATCAAGGAGACAATCATGTCTAACGCATTTACTGATTTAATGAAAAAACGTAGAACAATTTATCATTTAGGTAATCAACTTCCAATTAGCGAAGACAGAGTCACTGCGATTATCAAAGAAGCGGTTAAAGAGAGCCCAACAGCATTTAACTCACAGACATCTCGTGTTGTTATTCTGTTTGGTGAACAACATCAAAAACTGTGGAATATCGTTAAAAATACCTTGAAAAAATTAGTACCCGCAGAAGCATTTAGTGCAACTGAAGCAAAAATTAATAGCTTCGCCGCAGGCGCTGGTTCAATTCTGTATTTTGAAGATACTGACATCGTAAAAGGTCTGCAAGAGCAGTTCCCACTGTACGCTGAAAACTTCCCTGTATGGTCAGAGCAAGCAAGTGGTATGGCACAACTTTCTGTTTGGACTGCATTAGCAGCAGAGAATGTAGGTGCTTCATTACAACACTACAACCCAATTATTGATGATGAAGTTCATGCAACTTGGGATCTGCCAAAAACATGGAAATTAAGAGCTCAAATGGTCTTTGGTTCTATCGAACAAGAGGCTGGCGAGAAGAATTATATGGAAGATGATTCACGCTTTAAAATCTTCAAATAAGTGTTAGAACAGACATCTGACAAAAGACCCTAAATAATACCCTCTTTTTTACTTTCATTCCTTGCCCACAGCCACTGTGGGCTTTTTTTTATCTCTCATTTAAGTCATTCACAGTTATTTTTAATAAAAAAAGAGCAAAGTGCGCAATGAATACAAAGGTAGGGATGGACCCTTTGTGTTCAACACTTTGCTCTCTTTATTTATTTACGCACCTCTTACAAAGTAAAAGGTGCGATTTTCACAAGGCGTATGAAAATACGTTATTTACGTGTGATGTTATTCGCTTTTGGTTGAGCAATTGGAGACTGCTCAGCAAAATATTTCACCACGGCATCAACATCTGGCACGCTGTAAACTGGATCTTTACCTTCTTTCAGTACAGAGAAGTTACTACCACCTGTTGCTAAGTATTCGTTAGCAACAACACGGTAAGATGCTTTCATATCCACTGGTTTGCCATCAATTTTCATTGATTCAACGATAACACGGTTACCATTAGAGGCTTTGCTATCCCATGTGTACTGGAAGTTACCTGAAACCGCTAACACTTGTGGACGTGAACGATCCCATTGTTGTTCTAACAGGCGTTTGATTTGTTCACCAGTTAACGTTTGAGTTAACAGTACGTTAGAGAATGGCTGTACAGTGTAGATTGCGTTATAAGAAACGTCACCACCAGTCATATCAGCACGAATACCACCGCTGTTCATAAATGCGATTTGTGCGCCACCCATATCTTTTGGTTTTGCAGTATATAAATGCGCATCAGCAATCACTTGGCCTAGTGCAGATTCACCCGCGTCATTCGTTTGCTTATTCAGGTTGCCTTCTAACTTACCGATAATACGGTTAGCTAATGGGGTAGCAATTTTTTCGTAAGCTTCTAACAGTTTAGTCACTGCAGGATCTTTTTCATATTTACGGTTATCAACCCAAATATTACGAGCTTCGATATCAACAACATCTTTCGTTGTTTTATCTAATTTCAGGTCGATACGCGTTAACATTGCACCATTAGACTGTGCCGATGTCACTGATTTACCGTTGATAGTACAGTTGTAAGCTTGGTGAGTATGACCAGTCACAACGAAGTCGATAGCTGGATCTAATTGTTCAACAACACCCAGTACTTTACCTGTAATACCATTACATGCGTTGATATTAACTGGACCACCATCACGACGCTGTGCAGCACCTTCGTGGATCAGAACACCAATTGCTTGAACGCCTTTTGCTTTTAACTGAGGCACTAATGCGTTAATTGTTTTTGCTTCATTGTGGAAGCTTAAGCCTTCGGTTCCTTTAGGAGTTACGATAGCCGCAGTACCTTCTAAAGTTAAACCGATGAATGCAACAGGAATACCGTTGAATTCTTTAATAACGTATTCTGGGAATAATGTTTTGCCAGTTTCGTTAACAATAACGTTAGCCGCTAAGTATTGGAAATCTGCGCCTTTAAACTCAGTTGGGCCTTGGCAACCCGTTACTGGGTGGCAACCACCGTTTTGTTTACGCAGTAACTCGCCCATGCCTTTATCAAATTCGTGGTTACCCACTGAAGTTGCTTCTAAGCCTGCTAATGATAATGCTTCGATTGAAGGCTCATCATGGAACATTGAAGATAACAGTGGGCTTGCACCAACCATATCACCCGCAGCAACAACGATGTTGTTTGGGTTATCTTTCTTCATTTCTTTAATTAACGTAGCCATATGCTCAATACCACCAGGTTTGTTTGGACCTGGCGCTTTTAGCGCACCATGGAAGTCGTTCATTGCGATAACACGCACATCAACAACATTAGCTTCGTCGTAGTTCTTTGCACAACCTGCTAATAAGACTGAGCTTACAGCAAGTGCAACGAGTTTATATTTATGGTTCATTTAAAATTTATCCCTAAGATCAAAATTCACGTTTCGGACAATCAATTACTTCGAAATCTTTGCTATAACAGATATAGAATTCATCTCGATTAATTTGAATTTCTTTGTCCTTCAGTGATGGATTGTGTTCTTTTAAGAACTTAATCAATGCACTGTTTGAAGGACGGCCTTCTGGTAATACTAACGCTTCATACAACTCTTTTTGTTTACCAAAGAATGCCTCTGGTGTATCAAACGCACACACACCGTGTTTTTCCCATTCACCTTGTAACAGATCGATACCTGGAGAATCACACAGATAAGGTTTAATAGCAGAGTATTCTAAAGGTGGTAAATCGCCTTTACATAAACGAGGATGCTTGCGTATGTCTTTCCAATCGCGGCACTCTTCCCATGATTTACCATCACAGGTTTCAGCCCACAGCCCATGAACAATCCAACCAAATTTATTATCTGAGAAGCATTGGATTTCAAATTTATCGTATTCACGTTTTGCACGATCTTTTTCATTATCGTTATTTAAACGTTTAATATTATTACTTTTATAATCACAAAAAGCCGGCGAATAGTTAATCGCTAACTTAAAGTAATCTGTTGATGCAGTGCTGTTTTGACCATAGCGATCATTAGAAGCAATGTAGTCGTAAGGTGCCGTTGGAGCATCAGGTAAAATACAAGATACGCCTTCAACTAATTTAGCTTGAGGTTTTAATGGTTCTGTAATTTCAGGTGCTTGCGTTGCACATCCTGCTAGCACTAAAGCAAAAGCAGCAGGTAATAGCTTCATAAAGCGCATAAAATCCCCTTAAAGAGCAATAAAAATCTACTCTCTTGGTTCAAAAAAGGTAAGAAAAACCTGCCCTGAACGGACAGGTTTAATTGCTTATTTCTTCTCAGTTAAATCGATTTTGTAAATTGCAAAACCGATTTCGTCATTTTCCACGAAGGTCATTGGATACTGAGCAAAATCTTTAATAAATGCAGCCGCTTTTTCACTTGGAGAAGTTTCAAAACGCACATCTAACACTTTATCAGTCTTAATAGGTAAGAATGACCAGTTGTTAGCAGCTTTTGTTACTACTTCACCTTTTTCTTTAGTTTGTTTAGCAATGTAAGAAGCTAAAATTGCACGGTTTTCATCTGGAGATGCAAACGCAATATTCGCTTCACCTGTACCCGCAAATTTACCGCCGTATCCACGGTAGTTATTTGTTGCGATCAGGAATGTTGCTTTAGGATCGATTGGTTTGCCTTCGTAAGTCACTTCTTTGATACGATTCGCATCTTTGTTAACTACTTGGCAATCAACGTCATATTTAGCTGGTTGAGTTAAGTCAACTTTATAGTTCACACCACTAATGGTGTCGAAGTTATAAGTACGGAAACCATCCCAGTTGATCAGTTCTTGTGGTTTAGTTGAATTAGGATCAACTTGGTTCCACATACCTGCTGAACATTCTAACCACTCAACAACATCAGCACCGGTCGCTTTAACAACTACTAATGTGTTTGGATACAGATATAAGTCTGCTGCATTACGGAATGTTAGGTCACCTTTTTCAACTTCTACGAAGTCTGCTGGTGCGTTTTTACGACCGCCCGCTTTAAATGGCGCAGCTGCACCTAATACTGGTAAACCGTCTAAGTTCGGATCACCTTGAATAAAGTGTTTGGTGTAATCAACTTGTGCATCATTAACGATTTGTACAGTTGGATCACTTTGTACTAATGCTAAGAAGCTGTACATGTTGGCAGAAGCTTTACCAATATGTTTACCCACGAAATCACGGGTACCTTGGTGTGCTTTTTCGATGATTTGAGCTAATTCAGCATCACGTTCAACTAATGCTTTTTTGTTTGCTTTATCAAAGATAGGACGCGCTTCACCTGTTGCTTCGGTCATCACCCATTTACCGCTGTCGTTATTGATAACCATATCAACGACACCTAAGTGATCACCCCATTGGCCTGGCATAACAGCAGGAACACCATTTACGGTACCTTTCGCTGTATCTACGCCTTTAATGCCTTCAAATTCTTTGCTTGGGAATACGCCATGAGCGTGACCAAACATGATTGCATTGATACCTTCAACTTCGCTTAAATAATAAACAGAGTTTTCCGCCATTGCCTTGTACGGCTCTGACGCGAAACCAGAGTGAGGAATGGCCACAATCAGGTCAGCACCCTCTTTTTTCATTTGAGGGACGAATTTTTTCGCTGTTTCTGTAATATCGTTTACAACGACCTTACCATCCAGATTGGCTTTATCCCAGATTAAGATCTGTGGTGGTACGAAGCCGATATAACCAATCTTGATAGTGTGTTCTTTACCATCACGATCTTTTACTGGTGTATCAACAATGATATAAGGTGTGAAATAGTTTTTGCCTGTTTTCGCATCCATCACGTTGGCGTTGATGTAAGGGAATTTAGCACCGGCGATGGCTTTTTTCAGGTAATCTAAACCATAGTTAAATTCATGGTTACCAAAGTTACCTACTGTGTAGCCCATGGTGTTCATCAGCTGGTGAGCTGGATGAGATTCGCCTTTTTCTAAGCCTTTAGCTGCTTGATAGTCAGCCAGTGGGCTACCTTGGATCAAGTCGCCGTTATCAACTAAAATCGCATTGGTTGCTTCAGCTTTTGCTGCTTTAATTAAATTAGCAGTACGGACATAACCAAACTGTTCTGTTGGTTTGTCTTTGAAGTAGTCAAAGTCGATTAAGTTACTGTGAACATCAGACGTCTCCATAATACGAAGATCGACTGTCGCAGCATTTACGTTGAATGCGACAAACATTGCTAATGTTGAAATTTTCAACACATTCTTAACCATTACACACCCCTTATATATTGGTTAACAGGAGAGCAAAATGGCTCTCCTTTCGTTACTTCTGTCAAACAGTCACTTTGAAAGGACTAGAAGTACAGACGCATACCTGTTTCGAAGATATATTGTTTTTTATCTTCATACTTCACGTTATCACTGCGAGCATCATCGTATGCCATTTCAGCGAATAAACGTAAGTTGTTATATTTAGATACTGCAAAACGTTTATCTACACCCACAGTATAGGTTTCTTTTTTGTAGTTGAACGTGTTTGCATCACCATCACGCAGGTAGTAACCCGCATACATACCACTTTCGATACGATCCCAGTGCCATTTCACACCAACACCATATAAATCTGCTTTCCAATCGCCTTTAACTGAGTTCCAACCACGTGGGTTTTTAAATTGATTTTCATAGAGGGCTAAACCTGGGTTTTTACCACGAGATTGACCATAGTCTAAACCAATAGAAAATTCACGGCCTGGGAAGAAGTATTCTGCACCAAAAGCTAAAATACTGTTTTCAGGTGTTTTATCTTTATTTGGACCTGAATTGTTTGCTTCACCTTTAGCAGCAGAATAACCTGCATCAAATTCTAAGCCGAATGTTGATTTATAGAAACCAACTAATGAATAAGCTCGTGTAATATCACCTGCAACACGACGACCATCATCACCTGTTTTACCCGTCACTGTACCCGCTAATTTGAAACCTTCGTAACGATTAGTTTCAATAAAGATAGTTTGTGGTAAACGGGTCATAAAGTTGTTTTTACCAACACCGTTAGTATTTACATATTTACCATTAACGCTCGTTTCACCACCGGAATAACCGACTGAACGACCCAATACATCGCTAAAGTAGAATACACCAGTGTTACCGTAGCCATAGCTTGATTTTTTAACCCAGTCGATCGGAATATAGGTACGACCAAATTGGATTTGACCATAATCACGGTGAGAGAAACCCACATAACCCACACGGTTGTACATTTCAAAGTTTGATTTAGGGTTGTCACTGTTAGTTTTTTGAGTGTCTGAACCCCACTCTAATTTACCAAATACTTTGATATCGTTAGTCAGTTCGTGTGAACCGAAGAAACCAATACGGCTACCGTCATCCGTCATTTTCATTTCATGATTTTGGCTAGTCACTTGTGTTTTTAGACGGAACTGACCGTTTACATCAAAACGTGTACCTTTATCGTTATACACGTTTACTGCGTTTGCAGATCCAGAAAGAACCAACAAACCAACCAGTGCTGCTAGAGGCTTCAAGCTTTTCATGATTAAAATACCCATCTATTTTCTATAGTTTTATGATTTTCTTTAAGGTCAAAAATAATACCGCCGTATATAGTTGACCTGAGATTCAGGCAAAAGATCTCTGCCACGAATTTCGAAAAAGAAAATCGCTCTCACAATTGATAATTTTTATAGCTACTAATTATGACTCTACAAAATCTTCTTAAAGGTTTTAATTTCCTTGACACAGACGTAATCACCAATAAGACACAAAAATAATATCCTCATTATATTTAAATAAGGGCATTGCTTTTATTTCTGTTAGGAAAAGAAATAGGTTGTTGAGTTTTCGATGGCATGTTACTCAAAAAAAAGCCCTACTTTCGTGATGTAGCCCACAATTACACCAATGTGCATTTTCATGGTTACATACCCAAGTGATAGGCATCACAATTAAAGGTAAAGATACGTGTTTTTTGAACTTAATCAACTTTTTAAAAATAGCGCTTTTGGATTTTTCTTTTATATTTCATTTCTTTATAAGACTCTTTTTTTTGCTAATAAAAAATTTATCCCCCTATTTAATATATTTAAAAGGAAGTATTAATTTTAACCACTAAATAAATAACACTAAAGATTTGAATATTGTTATTCCTAATTAATAATTTTTATTCTTTATATTTATTTCTTATTTAAATAAAGGCAAAGTCGAATTTAAATACAATTTAACTGGTGATAACGAGTAGCACACTATCATAAAAAGAATAATTATCTGCAAATATCAAAAAGAGGAGCATAAGAATACCATTCAATCACAATATCTAATCAATACGTACAAGTAACAACAAAACCCAATGAAACATTACGAAATCTAAATTATTACCATGGTTAATATAAAAAGCCCAATAGTGCTATTTTATCGATATTTGAAAAAGAAATATCAAAATTTGTGATCGAAATCACTTTGTTAATTATGAAAAGCACCCTTCTATATTTTCCTGATTTTGTGATAATTATCACATGATAGTGTCAGGAATATTTTTGTTTTGTAAATTAATGCAGGGATAAATCTGAAAGTGATTTCAGTTTGTAAGCGAAAAGAGTCTAAAAATAAAATTATGTGATTATTATCACATAATGATTTATGCTGAAAATCATGTTATTTCATTATCAAAATTCTTAATTAATTCGACCCAAATAAGAATAAAACTCATTATCATAGAGTAGAGTTACTAATTATTCGTTTCAGCTTTTTTATCTTTTTATTAAATAACACTGTATAGATTTTCTTTTAAGGGATATTACCTTTTAGATACCTTAAACATTCAGTATCATATTGCGGTAAATAATGATTAAGGGGAATGTCAGATGCTGTGGTTTAAAAATATTTTGGTCTATCGCTTAAATAAAGAGATAGCACTGTCGATGGATGAGTTAGAACAACAGCTTGCTTCATTGGCATTCACACCTTGTAGTAGCCAAGATATGACTCGAACAGGTTGGGTTTCTCCAATGGGCGATCGAGGTGAAGCGCTTATCCATGTAGCCGGTAAACAAGTCATGATGTGCGCACGAAAAGAAGACAAAATCTTACCTGCAACTGTCATTAAGCAAGCACTACAAGACAAAGTTGAAAAACTTGAAGGCGAACAAGGCCGTAAACTGAAAAAAACAGAGAAAGCCACCTTAAAAGATGAAGTAGTTCACACCTTACTTCCTCGCGCATTTAGTAAATTCTCACAAACTTTTATTTGGCTAGATTTAGAAAAACAGCTAGTCATTGTTGATTCAGGCAGTGCAAAACGCGCCGAAGATAACTTAGCCTTGTTACGCAAAACCTTAGGTTCACTACCAGTTGTTCCTCTGAACTTTAATGAGTCTGTTGAATTAAAAATGACAGAGTGGGTACGCTCTGGAGAACTCCCTGCTGGCTTTACCTTAATGGATGAAGCAGAGTTAAAAGCTGTACTAGATGAAGGCGGTGTTATTCGTTGTAAAAAACAAGAATTAGTTTCTGACGAAATTGCGACACATATTGAAGCGGGTAAATTTGTCACCAAACTTTCTGTAGATTGGGAAGATCGTCTGCAATTTATGCTTTGCGATGATGGTTCTATCAAACGGATCAAATTCAGTGAAACTTTACGTGAACAAAATGACGATATTGATAAAGCCGATTTTGCCCAACGTTTTGATGCCGATTTTGTTTTAATGACCGGTGAATTAAGCGCCTTGATTGAACGCGTCACCGAAGTCCTCGGCGGCGAAGCAGAGTAACGCCATCTTACTAACGAAAACAGCCTATCATTTCATCTGAATAGGCTGTTTTTTTATCTAATAAAAATTTATTTTTGAATTAAATAACGGATAGTCGGGCCATCTTGTTGAATATCTAATACAGTATAACCGTAATTTTTCGCATCAAGTGGAATATTGTTGATTGATTGAGGACAATCACTCACCACTTCTAATATTTCACCTTTTTTCAGTGATGGCATAGCTTCAAGCGTTGCCACCGCAGGATAAGGACAAGGTTCACCGACCATATCTAAACGATAATCAGGAATAATGGTGTCTTTCTGACTCATGCGATTTCCTTATTAATCTGCGTTGAAATAGATTGTGCTTGTTGGGCTTTTTTACGGAAAAAGTGTTTTTCCCACCAAAGTAATAATACAAATGACACACCAAGCATCAGATACGTCACACCTAATCCCCCCACAGGGCCAAAGGTATCAAGTAAATTAATCTTGTCATAATCCGTTGCGATCACTGAGGCAAAATCATCCCAATAATAAGCCAGTAATGTTGAACCGATTACGTTACCAAGCCCAACCCACCAAAAGTGGATTTGACCTTCAACGGCACGATACATCCACCCCGTTTCACACCCACCAGCCAGAACAATACCGAAACCAAAAAGCAAACCACCAATGACGGCATTCGGGCCTGCCCACATAATTTTAGGTGCAGCACCTAGCTGAACATAACTGAAGATCCCAATCGCACTCACCGCCATACCGATGATAATCGCTTTTGCCATATGGGTTCTACCTGTTATCCATAAGTCACGGAAAGCAGAAGTAAAACAGATTTGCGCACGTTCAATTAAAATACCAAAACCAATACCGCCTAACATAGCGAAACCCAGTTTTGGTGAATCAAAGAGAATAATTAAAGACCACGCAATCATGGCAAAAAAGATCACCATTCCCAATCTAAAGCGGCGCTTCGCTCGTTGTTTATCTTGAGTGATAGGTGAAGCTTGACTGACTTTTTGCAGTTTTACCGGAATACGAAACAGAGGCATCAATGATAATTTGGCGCCAAAGTAAGAGCCGATTGCCGTTGCAACAGCAAAAAACCAAGCATGTAAAGAGAACTGAGGAATGCCAGTAAAGAAAGCGGCAAGGTTACACCCCATTGCTAAGCGAGCACCAAAACCAGCGATGATCCCACCTAGAACAGCTTGAAGAATACGAATTTTATGCTGAGGATGACGAAGTTTGACGTTGTTAGCCCAAAGAGCGGCCATAATACAACCTCCAAACATCCCGATAATCATAACGCCATCAATACGCGTTAATGGCGTACCTTCAAGACCAATGATTTTAAAATAACCCCATTCTTCAGGGTGAGCACCAAACCATTGCATAACGTGACCGCCCCAACGAGTAAATTCACCCGTGACAGCCCAGAATGTACCGGTTAAACCAAAGTAGTAA
Source organism: Proteus terrae subsp. cibarius (assembly GCF_011045835.1). Taxonomy (NCBI): domain Bacteria; kingdom Pseudomonadati; phylum Pseudomonadota; class Gammaproteobacteria; order Enterobacterales; family Morganellaceae; genus Proteus; species Proteus terrae. The sequence continues at coordinate 651,251 of NZ_CP047349.1, read as the reverse complement.
GTTGATAAGATACCTGCCGCAATAACAGCTGGAAGAGGCTTCCAAAAACGGATCAGGTATTGAGATTTAAATTCTGACCAAGACATGTTTTTTCCTAGAGCTTACCTCTACGAGAGACCCTCTCCACGCAGTAGGATTGGCCGAACATGTTACTCCAATAATTTTTTTATCAAAGAGTCAGTATTCAGATAAATGAGATAAATTTGCGTTATAACAAACTTTTTGTAACAGATAGGTAACTTATCCCACTTATAAACCTTGTGAACATTCAATCTATAAGTGGGTAATAAGCTATTAGCAAATACGAGGTAATGGTTCGTTATAAGGTAAGTCAAGAATACGGCTAGTCCCGAAAATTCCTGTTAACCGAATATAATTATCCTCAGTAACTTCACCAATAGTACAAGCGTCTTTACCTAAAGTATGTTGATGTAACGCTTCAAGTACTTCAGCTTCAGCTTCTGGTGATACCACTAAAACAATTTTTCCTTCGTTAGCAAAATTTAGCGCTTCAAGCCCTAATAATTCACAAACGCCACGAACAGATTGTTTCATCGGTAATTTGCTTTCATGCACATTCATTCCACAACCACTGGCTTGAGCAAATTCATGTAAAATTGCGGTCACACCACCTCGTGTGGCATCACGTAATGCACGAATACCTTCGATTTGACGTAAAGGTGCGATCATTGGCTCAAGAACAGCGCAGTCACTTTGTAGATCCGCTTCTAATCCTAAATTTTCACGTAGATTAAGGATTGTTGCGCCGTGATCGCCAATAGTACCACTCACTAAGATCTTATCGCCCGCTTTGATATTGTTTGCAGCCCAATGAATTTTGGTTGGGATAACGCCAATACCTGCTGTATTAATAAAGATCTTATCCGCAGCACCACGAGGAACCACTTTCGTATCCCCTGTGACAATCTGTATTCCTGCTTGTGCAGCCGCTTTCGCCATCGCCATAACAAGGATTTCTAGGGTTTCAAATGGAAGCCCTTCTTCAAGAATAAAACCACAGGAAAGGTAACGAGGAACCGCACCACCAACAGAAAGATCGTTAGCCGTACCGCAAACAGATAATTTACCAATATTTCCACCGGGAAAAATAATCGGATCGATGACATAGCTGTCGGTACTAAATGCAAGACGATCGCCAAGAGTGGTTAACTCATTTAATGCGATCCGCGCTTGGTCTTCTTTTTCATTTAATAATGGATTATCGAACGCTTTTAAAAACAGTCCTTCGATAAGTTGTTGCATACCTTGCCCACCATTTCCTTGAGCTAAGGTGATTTCATCAGGTTGTTTCATATATTACCTTCACGGCGATACTGATAATAAGCCGCACATGCACCTTCGGATGATACCATTAAAGCACCCAATGCCGTTTCTGGTGTACAACTTTTACCAAAGAGTGGGCAATCGGAAGGTTTGCATCGTCCTGTTAATACATCGCCACAGCGAGATTGTGGGTTATCTGCCACTTTCTGCGGTGCAGGTGTAAAACGTAACTCAGCATCAAACTCAGAATAAGCTGGTGTTAATTGAATACCTGACATTGGGATCTCACCCAATCCACGCCATTCACTGGTTTCTTTTAACATAAACACTTCGCTAAGTGCTTTTTGAGCCAACTTATTACCTTCATTCGGTACAATGCGACTATATTGGTTTTCAATACTTAAAACATAATCTGTATTTTCTGCTTTTGCTTTAAGTTGTTTAATGACCATCAGTATAGCTTGTAATAAGTCTAATGGTTCAAATCCTGTCACTACAAAAGGCTTTTCAAATTCGTCACATAGCGGTTGATATGGCGTACAACCAATCACCATGCTGACGTGCCCCGGTGCAATAAAACCGTCAATGCGAACATCATCTTGCTCTAGTAGGCAACGTAAAGTAGGCACGATAGTTATATGCTGACAAAACAGAGAAAAGTTTTTAAGCCCGCGCAATTTCGCTTGTTGTAGCGTCATTGCTGTGCTTGGCATCGTCGTTTCAAAACCTAAACCAAAGAAGACAACTTGTTTGTCTGGATTATCTTGTGCAATTTTGAGTGAATCGAGTGGTGAATAGACAATACGAATATCACTACCACGACGACGTGCATCAAGCATTGAGCCATTACGACCAGGTACTCGCATTGCATCACCAAAAGTACAGAAAATGACGTCAGGACGGGCTGCGATTTCTAAACATGCATCAATTCGTCCCATCGGTAATACACAAACAGGACAACCCGGCCCGTGAACAAATTCAATTTCTTCTGGTAATAAGCGGCCTAAACCAAATTTAAAAATGGCATGTGTATGCCCACCGCACACTTCCATGATTTGTAATGGACGTTTAATAGGGTGAGGCCATTGTGAAATAGTTTCACGAATTTGGGCTAGTAAGGCTTTCGCAAGTTCGGGATCACGAAATTCATCAACGTACTGCATCATCAGCCTCTTCGAGGGTTACACCATAAACATGCTGTAATGCATCAAGAGTATCTTGCGCTTCTTGCTCATCAAGAATACTCATGGCAAATCCCACATGAATAAGTACCCATTTGCCTAATAATTCACTAGGTTCGCCTTCACATACCATTGAAATATTAACAGCACGTTTGACACCACTGACCTCGGCATAAGCGAGTTGGTGGACGTCTTCACCCACCTCAACAATCTTAGCTGGAACACCTAAGCACATAAACGACTCTCCAACCAAGCTAACCACTCTTCCATGCCTTCACCCGTTGTTGCTGATAACGCAATGATTTCGATATTTGGATTAACACGACGAGCTGATTCAATGCAGGCTTGAACGTCAATATTCAGATGTGGCACTAAATCAATTTTGTTGATAATCATTAAATCAGCCGCAGCGAACATATGCGGGTATTTCAGAGGCTTATCTTCACCTTCAGTGACAGAAAGAATAGCGACTTTATGCTTTTCACCCAGATCAAAACTGGCAGGACAAACTAAGTTACCCACGTTTTCAATAAAGAGAACGCTGTTATCCTGTAAGCCTAATTGGTGTGTCGCATCATGCACCATTTGTGCATCAAGATGACAACCTTTGCCTGTATTTACTTGGATCGCTGGCACACCTGTTTCACGGATACGATCCGCATCATTAGTAGTTTGTTGATCGCCTTCGATCACAGCACAAGACACTCGTTGCGCTAACTGTTTTAATGTTTGTGTTAATAGTGTCGTTTTACCAGAGCCTGGACTTGAAACTAAATTCAATGCCAACACATTTTGTTGTTCAAAATGTTCACGGTTATGAACGGCAATACGGTTATTTTTATCCAGTACATCCATTTCAATTTTCAGCATACGCTTTTGGCTAATACCGGGAGCATGTGTTCCTGCTTCACCTTGGCCATAATGCATATTCTGATTTTCAATCACTGGGCTAAATTGCTCTTCGTGTTCGTGATCGTGGCTGTGAGAATGATGATGAGAGTGCTCATGGCTATGATCATGAGCATGGTCGTGATCGTGACTGTGAGAATGGTCATGACTGTGTGAATGATCGTGTTCATGATGATCGTCATGTCCATGATGATGTTCATGGAAAACAGGAGTTTCGTTTAGCTGTGCATCGTTATGAAAATGGAGGTGAACATCACCGCTGTTATGGTAATAGTGGTGATGAACGATGATAGGCTGACCATGAGTTTCGTAGTTATGCTTATGCTTTTGTTCAGACTTATCAATATATTTATGAACAGTATTCGCTGGAGTAGCATTGTGTTCATGATGATGATCATGCCCATGATGGCTGTGATCATGATGATGACCGTGGTCGTGATGATCATGGTCATGAGAGTGATGATGGTGGTGCTCATGTGAATGAGGCTCTACGCCTTCAATTCTGACATTGCCTTCGCCACAACCGCAAGTGCTACACATATTCTGACTCCTGTACTATTCAATAAGAAGAATGTGACTCAGTGTCGCGTAAAATTTCTACACTATGATCTTAACTGACCACGGAAGAGAGAACGACGACTTAAATCAACTTCTGCTACGGATTGTGTCTGAACAGGAAGAGAAAGAGCCATTTTTACACTATTTTCAACCAACTCAACAGCATGTTCCGCTGCTAAATGTCTATCAAGTGGCGACATTAATGAACAAGCAAGATACTGCATACCACCCGCAAGCTCACCCACAACGAATTTAATCTGACCACAAGGTAATTCTAACCCTATGCGATCACCGACTTTTCGATGTGGCCATTCTTGTGAAGGCCCAGGGAAGACAACCAGTTCTAGCATCCAAGGCGTAAGAACAGCACCAATCCACTGATTTTCAAATAAAGTAAATCCACCTGCTTTTACAGGAACACCTTCGCGATAAAAAGGAAGCCCTTTCATCTCTTTTTCAGCGATTTCACTAAAACGTGTTTCAAGTTGCTCAACAGGCGGTTCATCATATCCTATGATATCCCAGCTTAATTCACTCATGCTGTTACCTCTTTAGGTGTGACAGAAATGCCATATTCACGCAAAATATTCACCACATGTTCTAGTGCAATTTCCATTGATTTCTCACCAATGTCAGACAGCGACATGCTTGGCTCTAACGATGCAGGTTCAATTCCCACTAAAATTAATTTACGTGGAAATTCATCTGTCATACGCAGTGCCATTAATACATCAGATAAACCTAGCTGATGAGGCGAGATCTTCTGTGTAAAAAGTGCCGGAACATCATCATCATGTAACACAAAAATACTGCCCGGTTCATGATTACTTCTTACCGCATCGGCAACAATCAGGAGGTCTCTTGCAGCGATATCTTGCAAAATTTCCATACCTGATGTGCCACCATCAATAACATCGACGTTCTCTGGTAAAGAGAAGCGCTCTTCGAGCGCTTCTACTATACGAACACCAATGCCTTCATCGCTTAGTAATAAATTACCAATACCTAAGACGAGAGTTCGCATTATAATACCTTCACCTTACTTAATTCTTTACCTGTTAAATCAACCATATGCACAGCACACGCCATACATGGGTCAAAGGAATGGATTGTTCTTACCACTTCTAATGGTTTTTTCGGATCAGCAACAGGTGTACCAACAAGTGATAACTCATAAGGACCCGGTTCATCATTAAAGTTACGAGGACCCGCATTCCATGTTGATGGAACAACTGCCTGATAGTTAGTGATTTTACCGTCTTTAAACACGATCCAGTGAGATAACATACCGCGAGAGGCTTCTTCAAAACCGACACCACGATACTCTTTACCTGGTTCAAACTCTGGTTTAATAAAGGCAGCTGTATCGCCACGACCAATATTATCAACCAGTGATTGCCACAAGAAGTTTAGAGAATCTTGTAACACACACGCATGAACAGTACGTCCAATTATGCGTCCCCAAGTTGACTCTAACTGCTCATTAACCAGCTTTTCACCCGTTAATTTAGTGTATATCCCATTGATTTCGTTATAGTGTTTAACAGTCCCTTCATGCTTACCTGCTAAACCACATACTAACCATGCTAACGTACCCACTTCGACAGGTTTGCCATAGAATGTAGGTGATTTAACCCATGAGTATTTTTCGTTCTCATCCCAACCTGTATATTTAGGACGAGTCAAACCTTCCCACGGTTTTAATGGTTCATCATCTTCATACCATGCGTGTTTACCACTTTCTTCGATACCGTCTTTCAGGTTTTCATCTTTCCAGTCTTTAATTGGACGATACGTTGAGAAATCAACGCCTTCCATATAACCACCAGACAATAAAAACTCAGTGTTATTACCGTTAATAGGTAATTCAGGTACAGATAAATAGTAGTTCGCACCTTTACCAATTTTTAGCCATTCAGGGTAATAAGCAGCAAAAATAGCAGTATCGACTTTATAAACTTGTTCAATAAAATCGCCAAGATTATCGATAAAGTGCTTCACATACATTAGACGTTCTAAGTTAAGAACACTTGGTGCATCAAGGTTAATCGGGTTAGCCACACCACCTACTGCCAAGTTTTGAATATGTGGTGTTTTACCACCAAGAACCGCAACGATACGGTTGGCATCACGCTGACATTCAAGTGCTTGCAGATAGTGAGCAACAGCAATCAAGTTAACTTCTGGTGGTAATTTCATGGCTGAATGCCCCCAGTAGCCATTAGCGAAAATACCTAACTGACCGCTGTCAACCAGACCTTGAATTTTTTTCTGAACCTTTCTGAACTCTTCAGCAGAGTTTAATTGCCACTGAGAAACGCCTTTTAGCATCGCTGACGCTTTTTCAGGATCGGCTTGTAACGCTGAAGTAATATCAACCCAGTCCATCGCAGAAAGCTGATAGAAGTGGACGATATGGTCATGAAGAATATGCGAAGCCAAAATAATGTTACGGATATACTGCGCATTGACAGGAATATCCATACCTAAGGCATCTTCAACAGCACGTACTGAGGCAATTGCGTGAACTGTCGTACAAACACCACAGATACGTTGCACGATAATCCATGCATCACGAGGATCGCTTCCTTTTAGGATCTCCTCCATTCCGCGCCACATGGTACCGGAAGACCAAGCCTTAACAACTTTTCCGTTATCAATTTCACAATCGACGCGTAAATGCCCTTCAATACGGGTAATAGGATCAATAGTAATGCGTTGGCTCATGATTTAACCTCAGCCTTTTTTAATTGTATATTTGAATCTGTTTGTGCAGGTAAAACCGGCAATAAACGGATAATAAGAATGTAAGCAGTTACTTCAAATGCAACGAAACCAATAGAAATCAGCAATTCGCTTGCTGTTGGGAAATAGTGGTAACCATTGCCAGGATTGTAAGCAACTAAAGAGTAGTTCATACGCCACATTGCTGCGCCAATTAAGATAAATACAGCACAAACAAACAGCATTTTTGGACTACGGCGGTTATTATTTAAATGCATCAAAATAAGAGGAAGCAATAACAATGCAGTTTCAGCAATGAATAACCACGAGAACATATCTCCATTTCCGATATAACTCAGTTTACCGTTCCAAATAACCTCGCCCCAACGGCATACCAAGAACGCAATCAATAACACTTCAATCACGCGTGTTAACTTGGTAAACAGTGGTGTTTCATCATCATTCATGGTGCGACTTGCTTTTAGCAAAGAGCCTTCAAAAATAACGATAGTAAAACCGAGGAGGAAAGCAGTTAACAGAGAAAACAGCGGTAACATCTCATAAGATTGCCACAGTGGATGTACTTTCCAACCCGCTGAAATCATTAATGATCCCATTGAGGATTGGTGCATGGTTGGCAGTAAAGCACCAAGACCAATAATAAAGAACATCGCTTTATTAAGACGTTTCAACGACACTTTCCAACCTAAACGTTCTAATAGCGCAGGTAAGAATTCTAATGCCATCACCATAATATAGATGGTCATACAGGTCGCTGTTTCAAACAACACTGAGTTAACGTTAAAGTATTGCGGCATAAAGAAGTGAGGCATGTTCCAATAACGACCAATATCAATAGCGATGGATAAACCACCTAATGAATAGCCGAACAAGCTCGCTAACAATGCAGGACGCACTAATGGGTGAAATTCCCCTTTATTAAAGACATAAACAGCCCATGCAAGTGCCCAACCACCACATGCAAAGCCTGTCCCTATCAATAAGTCAAAGGCAATCCAAATACCCCAAGGATATCCCCCATTCAGGTCAGAGACATCGCCCAGACCTAATACCAAACGCTTACCAATAAGAATAAAACCGAGCACAGCAAGCGGTAAAAATACTCTTACTGCTAGAGTAAATAACTTACCGCCAAGTGGACGAGGATCATGACTCGACATCGTTATCCTCCTTGTGGTGTTCCTGCTCTTGTTTTTTACTATTACGGTTAACCAAATAGGTGATCCCTGCAAGGGCTGCTATTGGTAATACCATGCCTTTATAAAGCGTATGTTGAATATGTTCAGAACGCGCACCCGTTGATAATGGTGCCACTTCTGGCATTCCTAAATTGTCGAAAGGAACCGCAGAAAGTACCATGACTTGCGTACCGCCACCTTCAAACTCACCATAGATATGATCTTGATATTCAGGAATTTTATGTAGATAAGTATCGCCACCACTAATGGTTTGTCGTGGGTAATGATATTCTTCACCCGCTTTTTTCGCTAAACGACGTTTTGCTTCTTCCAGCAACTCTTCGCGTGTACCGAAAATAACTGCACCAGTAGGGCAAACTTCAACACAGCCTGGTAATAAGCCTTTATCTAAACGCTCAACACCTTTTTGGTTACAAAGCTCACATTTATAGAGCTTACCAAATGGATCATCATAATCGTATTTTGGAATGTTATAAGGGCATCCCACCATACAGTAACGACAACCTGTACAGATATCCGCGTGATAATGAACAATACCGGTTTTTGGATCTTTGGTTAACGCAGAAACAGGACAAACAGAAACGCAGTTTGCATCAACACAATGCATACATTGTTTCTTAATAAAGGCATAACCGTTTTCCAGTTGGTCTTTATTTTCACCAGTACCATCACGCCAAATTTGAATAATGTTATTTGTGTAAGGACTTAATTTGTCATTGTTTGACCAAATCGGATCACCATTAGCGTAAGTATCACCACGCTCCATTGGCTCCGGGTGATTAATTTCCTGACATTTTGTGACACATGCTTGACAGCCTACACACAGTGTAGAGTCGTAGAGCATACCGAGAGACCCAGGAATTGGGGGACGGTTCTGCGCCGCAGCATGACTCGCAGTGGGTGCCATTCCCGCAAGGAGAACCCCACCTGATGCCAGCTTAAAGAAATGACGCCTATTCACCGTTTATCCTCCTGTGAGGCTCCTGTGGCATTCTTGTCACGGCCTAGTTGACGCACAGCCATCACACTGACACCCGCAACTGCACCCACGACAGCACCCAGTAAGCCAGCAGCACCATAAGAAACACCACCACCTTCTTTTGCATTAACATCAGGTACTTGTGCTTTTGGTGTTGGCTGGTAAACGTTCGCTAATTGGAAAATACCTTTAGTAAAGCCAATACCTTCTTCGTTACAACCATAGCAAGGGTGACCGATACCGACAGGCCAGATCCCACCACCGACATCGCAGAATTCTAATGTTGGGCAGTTACCATAAGTTTCAGGGCCTTTACAGCCTAAATGGTATAAACACCAGCCTTGACGATGACCTTCATCACCAAATTCTTTAGCAAAACGACCCGCATCGAAATGAGGACGACGTTCACAGTTTTCGTGAATTAAACGCTCATAAGCAAAAAGCGGTCTGTTTTTGCTATCTAACTTAGGCAATTTGTTGAAAGTAATAATATGTGCAACAGTTGCTAAGAAGTTATGTGGGTTTGGTGGACATCCTGGAATATTGATAACGGTTTTACCCGGTAAAATAGCTTCCAGTGATTTAGCGCCAGTTGGGTTACCCCCAGTAGCAGGTACACCGCCCCATGCAGAACATGAACCAATCGCAATAATCGCAGCAGCCCCTTCAGCGGCTTCTTTGATATGCTCAAGAATTGGTTTACCTGCAACCATACAGTAAACACCGCCATCTTTGTCTGGGATTGAACCGTCAACAACGAGGACGTACTTACCTTTATATTTCTCCATCGCATTGTGTTTATTTTCTTCAGCTTGATCACCAAAAGCTGCAGAAAGCACTTCGTGATATTCGAGTGCGATAACATCAAGAACGAGGTTTTCCAGAGTCGGGTGAGTTGCTCGTAATAAAGACTCCGTACACCCTGTACACTCCTGAGCACCAATCCAGATAACGGGTGGACGTTCAGGTGATGCCATTGCTTCAGACATTTCTGCGGCAGCTTTGCCGCTTAATCCCATGGTAGCTGACAGCGCAGCACACAATTTCATAAAATCGCGTCGGTTAATACCATGATGGGAAAAAACATTATTCCCCAAGGCCATATATCTCTCCTGATATGATGATTTTTAATTGGAATAATTTTAAAACACCGCCTTTTTAACACTCCGACACAATAATGACTTGATCATTATCAAGCGATAATTCATTAAAAAATAAATTATTCTTTTATGTGAGTAAAAACGTTTCAGCAATATAAGGTTTAATGCCTATTTTTTATATATTTCGTCATTTTAAATTTATTAAAACCCTATTTAACAATGATAAGGCAAATAGAAATAATTATCATTATCCTGATGGTGTGACAAAAGATATATTTTAAACTAATATAAATCAATACCTTACAAAAGGAATAAAAAACAAACAAATTATAAGACAATATATTTAAAATAATACAAAATTAATAATTCATTATTTCTAATTTCTAATTAAAATTATTAAAAATAAGTTCTAATATATTTTTTAATTATAATGATGACTCTTTTTTTCATATTATCAACCTTTATATTACATCACAAATAATGTTAAAAATTGCATTTCATAAACAAGAAATGATTACATTAATATATTTAATTTCAGCTTATTTTCATTACTCATTTAGCAACTCTTCTTTTGTTATTAATTTTTAATCGTCATGATAGTGTTTATTTTATAACCAAAAAACAACCTATTTTTCTTATCATTTTTCATATAGTTATAAGTATATTCGTTTTTGGAATAAGAAGTTCCCTTAGTATAAAACCGCTATAAAATTAAATACATATTGATATGTGACAACAATCAAAAACTAAGATCATTAATAATTACTAATCAGTACATAATGGCAATAATTTCATTAGGTTATTTTATAACATATCGAATTTATAACGAAATTAACGTAAATAAAATTTAATGTTAAATCCCTGTTGTTTTTGTGGATAAAAAAAATACAATTTATCGATAAATAGTCCCCAAATAGAGCCTATTTCTTTTTTTTGTGAGAATAGATAAAAGAAGTGGTCAGAAATCTAAAAATTTGAAAAATGCTTTGTTAACTATTTGTGTTTTTTAATCAGACAAAGCCCCCACTGATAGTAAGCAATAAAGTGGGAGTAAGCACAAAAATGGTACACAACAAAGCACAGACTCTGAAGATCTTGATTTAGGAACGATAGGAACGATAGGAACGATAAAATAATAAGAATACCGGATATAACAATCAAAATAAAAAAGCCATAACACCGAAATGTTATGGCTTCTAAATTTATTAAAATAATAAAATGCTATGTGTAGTTCTCTGCCTTTCACGCTTTATTTTACTCACTGCTTATCAAGGATAAGAAGTGATTTGAATAAGTAAATAAAATCTACTTACCTGAAATTGGAATGACTGAAAACAACGGTCTACCTGGTGCAATAAAAAAATAAGTACCCAAATACGGATAACTTAGATAATAAATAAATTAGGCGTTTTAACACGTTACAGAATATTTCAATTTGTAACGTGAATGCATTATATCCAATAAGATTTTTTGCGCAAGTTTTTTTACACTTAAATGAAACTTACATAAAGACATTATAAATCACAAGGTTATAGAAAAACTTAACTTTAAAAAGTTGATTTCAACAAATCTAAAAATGAAAAAAAATGGAGAGTTAATGAATATTAATGTTAAGAGAGTTCAAATAATAGTATCTACTTAGCATTAATTGATTCAGCCAACTATTACTCAATAAACTTAGTTAATTATTTATTCCGTAACTTAATCTATCTATAATTAATATTATTTAATACTAAAGTTAAATTTTATTCTAACTCAATTTTATTAATAATATTGATAACCACTAAAAATGGTAAAAATATAAACTCTGTTTCTTCCATACAATAAAAAAGCACTTTATTCATCATTTTACAACGACAAATAAAGTGCTTTTAAAATAGCGTAATAATACTTAGATAAATAGCTTATTTGCTAAATTTTAACCGCCTGTAGAGACCGTTTCCATTCCCACGAGTCCAACTTTGAGATAACCCGCTTTTCTTAGCGAATCCATGGCCGACATTAATGTTTCGTAATCAACCGTTTTATCCGCTTGGAAAAAGATTGTTGTCTCTTTGTTTGCTTGTGTCATGGTATCTAACACATTCGCCATCGTTTCATGAGTGACCATCTCTTCACCAATGAAAATTTGTTTATCTGACTTAATTGTTAAATAAACAGGCTTTTCAGGGCGAGGTTGTGGTTTTGCACTTGAAGCGGGTAAATTTACTTTTATATCAACAGTAGCTAAAGGTGCCGCCACCATAAAGATAATGAGCAGAACCAACATGACATCAATAAAAGGCGTCACATTGATATCATGCAATTCATTATCATCACCTGAATCATCACCAAGACGCATTGCCATAATTCATTACCTTGCTTTGCTGTTTTCGATATCTAAATCACGGCTGACTAATGTCACCACACCTGTTGCGATATCACCAATTTCACCACGATAACCCGCTATCATACGAGCAAAAATGTTATAGATAATAACCGCTGGAATTGCCGCAATCAGACCAATTGCAGTTGCTAATAGCGCTTCGGCAATACCTGGAGCAACAACGGCAAGGTTTGTCGTTTGAGAATGAGCAATACCGATAAAGCTATTCATGATCCCCCAAACTGTACCGAAAAGACCGATAAAAGGAGAAATTGCACCAATTGTGGCTAAGTAACCATTACCGCGACCTAATTCACGGATAATGGCTGCAACGCGACGTTCCATCCGCATTTCAACACGCTCTTTAATACCTGAAGCCACTTTACTTTCTTGAGAGTAAGTACGCTCTAATTCTGCATCATTAAAAAAATCAGCGGTTGCACTTTTATGACCAAATTTCTTGCTAATCGCTAACGCATCATTAAGTGATTTAGCTTCAACTAACTGAGCAGTCTCATTTCTTAAGCGACGACGCAGTGAAATCAAGTAGCTTCCTTTCGCGAAAAATAGTGCCCAAGTGACAATAGAGGCTAACAGTAAGCCAATCATGACACTCTTAACGACTAAGTCTGCATTACGGTACATACCCATTACAGATAAATCTTCAGCAAATCCACCACCAGCAACCATTTCAGGTTGTACCTCTGATGATGCATTTTCTGTCGCTAAAGGGACATTTTCTGAATTATCAGCCGTTGTTACAGGTGTATTTTCACCTTCTGGCTTAGCAGTTTCAGTGCCTACAGCTTTCACTTCATTACCCGCTGTTGAGACTGTAGTAGAAGTAGCAGTTGCTGGTGTGGCTGTTCCCTGTGTAGAAGCTGTTGAAGAAACGGCAGCAGTAGTTGGCTGTTCAGTTGGTGTGGCAGGAGTCGTATCCGCAAAAGCAGAGCCTGTCAGACCGATTGCCAATAGAATAGAAGCTGTCAAATTACGCATCAGTTGGCCTTTTACTCTCTTTTTTATCTATTTATTTATTCAGTAATGGCATCGTTGCGCCACTACTTACCCAAAATCGTTCGCTTACAATCATCCTGTTTGCCATCAGGAAAGAGAAAACGCTCAAATGATATCAAACATGAAGCATTTTGATAGTAATTATCATTACTATTTGGCTATTTTTTTTTCATTTGTCGATTTTTAAGACAAATTATCGTTATTTCACGTAACGTGAAATTTTATCAACTACCCTGTAAGCCTTTTGTACTTATCCAAAAAATGAATTAACTTGGGGGTAAACACACCATCAATTAAAAGAAGGTATTAAGGATGACGCTAAAAAAACAAGAAACCTCACTCCTCCTTTCTGGTCGAGCTAAAAAATATTCTCAAGGCGCAGTAAACCCAATTATACAACGAACATCATCTGTTATTTTTGATTCCGTTGCACAAAAACGTGAAGCAACAAAAAAACGGGCTAAAGGTACGCTTTTTTATGGTCGCCGAGGCACAACTACCCATTTTGCCTTACAAGAAGCATTAACTGAATTAGAGCAAGGTGCTGGCTGCGCACTATTTCCTTCAGGTGCAGCGGCGATTACGCAATCTATACTCGCATTTGTTGAGCAAGGCTCTCATATTCTTGTTACAGGTTCTGCCTACGATCCAACACAAAATTTTTGTGATCAGATCTTACGTAAATTCTCAGTCACAACGACCTACTTTGATCCTTTAATCGGCAAAGAGATCAGCCAATTGCTACGTCCTGAAACAAAAATTGTTTTTCTTGAATCTCCAGGATCAATCACGATGGAAATTCACGACCTACAAGGAATAGTCAATTCAGTTCGCCAATATAACCCTGAAATCATTATTATGATTGATAACACTTGGGCGGCAGGACTACTGCTTAAACCACTGACATTAGGTGTCGACATTTCAATTCAATCTGCCACAAAATATATTAATGGTCACTCTGATGGCATGCTGGGTTTTGCTGTGGCTAATGAACGCTGTTGGGAGCAGTTACGAGAGAATACCTATTTATTAGGTCAATGTGTTGATCCTGATACGGCTTATATGACAGCAAGAGGATTAAGAACACTGCCTGTAAGAATGAAGCAACACGAACAAAGTGCATTAGAAGTCGCTCGCTGGTTAAAACAACATCCTTTAGTTGATAATGTTTATCACCCTGCATTAGCTTCTTGTCTAGGACATGAATATTTTCAACGTGATTTCTCAGGTAGTAACGGCTTATTTTCTTTTAGTTTAAAGAAAATCTTAACACCTGAAGAATTTGCGCATTTCTTAGATAACTTTTCATTATTTAAGATGGCATTTTCATGGGGAGGATTTGAATCTTTAATTTTAGGTTATCAACCTAATGATATTAAAGCGATGCGCCAATATGAAACTCAGCCAACATTTACCGGAACACTATTTCGCATTCATATTGGATTAGAAAATGTAGATGACCTTATTGAAGATCTAGAGCAGGCGTTTTTACGTATTTCTTAATAAAGAATGAATTTTTTATTAAAAAAAATCTATCCCTGTGGCTCCACAGGGATTAAATCAAACTGTTCTCTTTATTTTGCGTTAGAATAGCGAACATAAAGTCCTTTTTTAATGCGAGTTCGCTGATGGGTACATTAAAAGAGATAATTCACGCACTCATGCAACACGATTATATGGTGTTGGCTAATCCTAATGTGCTGTGGGTTATCTATATTGTTCTTTTTGTTATTATTATGCTGGAAAACGGGGTATTACCCGCCGCATTTTTACCAGGAGATACACTGCTTATTCTTTGCGGTGCCTTAATTGCAAAAGGTGTTTTACACTTTTTCCCGACTATCATTATATTAGGCACTGCCGCTAGTATTGGGAGTTGGCTCGGCTTTTTACAAGGTCGCTGGCTAAGTGATACGAAGGTAGTTAAACGTTGGATGGCTCAATTACCAGAGCAATATCACCATAAGGCAAATGATCTCTTCCATCGCCAAGGTTTATATGCGCTATTATTGGGTCGTTTTATTGGATTCGTACGTACATTATTACCTACCTTGGCAGGTTTATCTGAATTAAAGCAACGTCGCTTTCAACTATTTAACTGGTTAAGTGGCTTCTTATGGGTAGGGATTATTGTTTCTTTAGGTTATGTGCTAAACCTTATTCCATTTGTACAAAAGCATGAAACACTTGTCATGAATATCTTGATGACATTACCGGTATTGCTTTTAAGTGCAGGTTTAATTGGCTCGATTGTGATGTATATTCGCCATCGTAAAAATAGCACCAGCAGTAAGTAATTAAAAAAACACGCCATTATTTAGATCAAAAAATAATGGCGTGTTTTATGTATTATCTGATACTGCAATAAAAGTTCAGTTGTTCATTGTCTTATCTCCACATCAATTAATATCTGACTAAAATCCCATTTATATTAATCACAATCATATTCTTCCTAGCTCTAGCTTTTAAAGCTTAATGGCTTTTGACGCAAGAAACGTTGGGATATAACTATCAACTAAGAAACGAGCATGGGGAGCAAAATCTTCTACAAAATCCTGCAATAAAAAACCCGCTTTTAATTGCCCGCCAATAAGATCAGTCAAAGAGTGTCCAAAGACCAGTCCATCACCTCTTGCGACTTTTTCTTGCAGAATATCCGAAGGTAATGAGCCTTGATCGCTATAAGGTAAGCGGTAAATTGGCCTCATTAATCCCTGTGAACGTAATTGCGGATCTCTATCATCAACAAATACAACAGGATTATAAAAGCTCGCCATTAGCACACCGCCTTTTTTCAAAACACGGTAACACTCTTGCCAAACAGGATTTACATCCGGTACATATAGATTTGAAATAGGGTGAAAAATAATATCAAAACTTTCATCAACAAATGCGGTTAAATCAGCCATATCACCCTGTGCTGTTACCAAATCTAGCTGATGCTTTTGTGCCAATTGGCAATCTTTGTCTAATTGACCTTCTGATAAATCAAACACGGTCACAATGCCACCCGCAGCCGCCAAGATAGGCGCTTGTTGCCCACCAGCAGAAGCTAAACAGAGTATTTTTTTACCTTTAATATCCGCTAACCATTCGTTCTTTACAGGACTTGGTGTTAAATGTACTTTCCAGTCACCTTGCTTTGCAGCGATAATTTCTTCATCACTCACAGGCTTAGACCACTGATTTTCCATTGCGGCTTGTTTATCCCAATGCTCTTGGTTTAATGTTAAATAATGACTTTCCATATTACTCCTTATAAATTAACTACAATTTGAATTGCTGTAGTCACTAAGAGAAATAATTCATCTCTTATTTCTACAACCTTGTAGTTATAGGTATGTCAGACTATCTAGTCTAGGCACAATGGAAAACTTTCTCCTGATTAATTGTCAGACTTCAGAACATCGAATTAAGGTGGAAACAAAATGCAAAACTTTACTTATTACTCGCCCACTCGCCTTCATTTTGGTCAAGGACAAATAGATAAACTTCGTTCTGAAATTGGAAAAAATGAAAGAATTCTACTGACTTATGGCGGTGGCAGCATTAAGCGCAATGGCGTATTAGACCAGATTTATACGGCACTTCCAGGCTATCAAATTCATGAGTTTAGTGGCATTGAACCAAACCCATCTTATGAAACACTTATGAAAGCGGTTTCTTATGCCAGATATCACGGTATCACGCATTTATTAGCTGTGGGTGGCGGTTCCGTTATTGATGGCACAAAATTTATTGCAGCTGCGATACCTTATCATGGTGAACCTTGGGAAATCGTAACCAGTCGCGGTAAAGTGGTCGAAAAAGCAATACCGTTAAGCTGTGTATTAACACTTCCAGCAACAGGAACAGAAACCAACAGCTTCTCTGTTATCAGCAAAAAACAGACAATGGATAAACAAAGCTTTGCCAGCCCTCATGTTTACCCTCACTGCGCTATTTTAGATCCAACAACTACTTATTCTTTACCACCAAGACAAACTGCCAACGGTGTTGTTGATGCTTTTATTCATATATTAGAGCAATATCTCACTTATCCTGTGAATGCTCGTGTACAAGATGAATATGCAGAAGGCCTTTTACGTATTTTGATTGATCAAGGGCCAAAAGCGCTGACGTCACCTACAGACTATGATATCCGTGCTAATATAATGTGGACAGCATCACAAGCGCTAAATGGTATCCTTGGTGTTGGTGTTCCTCAAGATTGGGCTACGCATGCATTAGGTCACGAACTCACTGCTTTACACGGACTTGATCATGCACAAACTCTCGCCATCGTTTTACCTGCATTATTAAATGAAAAACGTCAGGCTAAATATGGCAAGTTAATCCAATATGCACAAAAAGTTTGGGGTATAAACCAAGGTTCAGATGCTTTTAAAATTGAAACTGCGATTAATGAAACTCGAAAATTCTTTGAATTAATGGGACTTAGAACTCGACTGGCTGATTTCAAAATTGGTGAAGAAGATATTCCTGCATTAGTGCGAAAGTTGGAAGAGCATGGACAAATTGCACTGGGTGAGCATCAAGATATCACCTTAGAAGTCAGTCAACGTATTTATACAGCGGCACTCTAAGTACTTTTTGCGACTCTGGAGATAGAAATGGATAAACCTAAACTGATCAAATTATCTGATGGAAATACCATACCACAACTTGGTCTTGGTGTTTGGAAAGCAGATAATCATCAAGTTGTTAAAGCTATTCATCACGCACTTGATACAGGCTATCGCCTTTTTGATACCGCTGCGATTTATCATAATGAAGAAGGTGTGGGTAAAGCCTTAAAACAGATCACAGTTCCTCGTGATGAACTTTTTATCACAACAAAATTATGGAATAACGATCAGACTCATGCCCGTGGTGCCGTATTAGAAAGCCTCCAGCGTTTGCAACTTGATTATATTGATCTTTATTTAATGCATTGGCCAGTACCTTCACGAGAACTTTATGTTGAAGCTTGGAAGCAAATGATTATTTTGCAAAAAGAAGGATTAGTAAAAAGCATAGGTGTCTGTAATTTTAAAGAAGAGCATCTGGAACGGATCATTACTGAAACGGGTGTAACACCTGTTATTAATCAGATTGAAATTCATCCTTTGATGCAACAAGCTCCATTAAGAGCATGGAACACAACACATAATATTGTCACTGAATCCTGGAGCCCACTAGCACAAGGTGGCGAAGGTGTCTTTGATCAACCTATTATTCAAAAATTGGCTGAAAAATATCATAAAACTCCAGCACAAATTGTTTTACGCTGGCATTTAGATAGTGGACTTGTGGTTATTCCGAAATCAGTTACCCCTTCTCGTATTGAAGAAAACTTCCATATTTTTGATTTTAAATTAGAAAAAGAAGAAGTAGCTGAAATTACCGTTCTTGAGCAGAAAAAACGTTTAGGCCCTGATCCTGACATTTTTGTTGATATCTAATTTTTACGTTTCAATAAAATGGCCAATAGAATTTATTTTCTATTGGCCATTCTGTAACAAAATATCCCCCCCCTCGTTTTACTCTCAATTTTATTTTTTTGATCTTAATTTTTTATATGTCTATAAATTAATTAATTCACGTTCACTTTCTGATATCTAATACATCTATAAATACGAGAATCTCACCATTATTTGTTACGGTGAGTTTAAAAATGACAAAATTTAAAAGTGGACTAACGCCACAACTTTCTTCTATTACAAAGAAAGTTGCTTGGTTTAATATCTTTATTCAATTAGCATTTCCTATCTCGGCAACACTCCCTGCCAACGTTTTCGCAAAAGAGAATAGCCAAGAAAAACAAACTATTAATTTGGTACAAAAAAGAAATACTTATCAGGTTAAAAAAGATGACACGCCTGAATCAATTGCGAAAAAATTTAATATAAAATTATTTAGGCTTATTGAGGCTAATCCTGATTATGTTTCTTTAGTCGGTAAATTAAAAATAAAAGAAGGTATTACTCTTAATATACCTAATGAGCCTTTGCCAACAAAAAAATGGCTAAATAGCCATCAAGACAGCTCTATTCCAACCACAAACGAGCAAGAGCTTGCACAAATTATTGTTACTAACTCATCTTTGTTAAATAAAGATACTGATGCAACACAATATGCAATAAGCCAAATATCAAGCAAAGCCAATCAACAAATAGAACAATGGTTAAAACAATTTGGTCATGCTCAAGTTTCACTTTCAACAGATAAAAAATTCACCTTAGAAGGAAGCTCTGCTGATCTTCTTATCCCACTCTATGATAGTGAAAAGAATTTAGTTTTTTCTCAAACCAGTTATCACCGTAAAGATTCTCGTAGCCAATTAAACCAAGGTATTGGTTACCGACATTTTACTGATAAGTTTATGGTGGGTCTTAATGCTTTTTATGATTACGATTTAAGTCGATATCATAGTCGCTTTGGGGTTGGTGCTGAAATATGGAGAGACTATTTTAAATTCAGTGTAAACCACTATCACCGTCTATCTAACTGGCGTACTTCTGACGATGTCATGGATTATAATGCGCGTCCAGCTAATGGTTGGGATATCAGAACAGAAGGCTACCTGCCCGCTTATCCACAATTAGGCGCAAAGCTTATTTTTGAACAATATTACGGAAAAGAAGTCGGTTTATTTGGCAAAGATAATCGCCAAGAAAATCCTCACGCTTATACCGCAGGACTCACTTATACGCCAGTGCCTTTAATTACCTTCGGTGCTGAACGTCGTTTTAGTTTAAATGATAATAGTGATAATAAGTTTGATGTAAATATCCAATATCGCCTTGGAGAGTCCCTCTCTTCACAACTTAATCCAGATAATGTCCGTGCAACGCGTTTAATGTCAGGAAATCGCTATGATTTCGTAAATAGGAACAACGATATTGTTCTTGAATATCAGAAGAAAACCTTAGTATTCCTGTCTATCACACCGACAATTAATGGCTACGCAAAAGAAGAAAAAGATTTAGGTGTGCAAATTCGCTCTAAATATCCCGTTAAGCAAATTGAATGGTCTGCGAGTCGCTTAATCGCTAATGGCGGTAAGATCCAACATAATAATAATCTTAGCTACTCAATCATTCTTCCTCGCCATATTGTGGGTTCATCTGAAAAAAACAGCTACACAGTAAGCGCCGTTGCGATTGATGAACAAGGTAATCGTTCTGATCCAGTACAGAGTAAAATCACCGTCGATCAGTCTGCAATTAATACACAAAATAGCCAATTTACGCCAAAAACAACAAAACTACCTGCCGACAATCATTCTGCACAAAATTTGACTTTATCAATTCTTGATAATGATAAGCTTCCAGTTGATATCGATGTAAAAGAACTTTCATTAGATGTTCAATCTGATGCTTCTGCTGGTAATAGTTGGGTTTCAAGTTTTAGTCGAATTGATACAGGAAAATATCAAGTCACCATCACGGCTGGAAGTACACCTGAAATTGTGACATTAACGCCAAAATTCAGAGATAACACCTTTAATCAGGCAAAAATCACTTTTGTGGCTGATACGCATTCCGCCATTATTGCTAAAGGTGGATTAACCGTAATTAAAAATCACGCACCAGCCGATGGTAAAAGCCAAAATAAAATTCAAGTTATCGTAACAGACATTAATGCTAATAGAATTCCTAACTATCCCGTTTCTTTTACTGCTGATAACGGTGCAACGATTATTGCGCAAGCGAACACAGACGCTGAAGGTAAAATTATTGTTCCAATTACCAATATGCATATTGGTAAAAGCATCATAAATGTCAGTGTTAAAGATATTACCTATTCAACTAATGTTGATTTTATTGCCGATATTAACTCAGCAAGAATAAATACTTTCACCATTAATCCCAATAGTTCATTTGCTAATGGAATAGATGAAAAAACAATTGCTTTCAATATCATTGATAAAAATAATAATCCTGTTCCCAATGCTAAAATTAAATTATCCGCAGATAATCAATCTCAACTTAAAGAAACAGAATTATTAACGGATAATCAAGGTAATGCATCAACCACCATGACCAGCAAAATGGCAGGCACCGTCACTGTGATCGCGCAGGTCAATAATATTTCGACACAAAAGACCACGCATTTTACGGCCGACCTATCCAACGGTAAAATTATTTCCGTAACACCATCCGCACCACCTTATATTGCTGATGGTAAAACAGCCGTAACATTTACCGCCGTCGTTGAAGATAAAAATCACAATATATTACCGAATGCAAAAGTGATTTGGTCTACTAATCGTGATCCACACATTGTTTCTATTAATGAAATTTCAACAACAGATAAGCAAGGTGTTGCACAAACAACCGTGACTAGCACTCAAGCCTTAGAGGTTATTGTTACTGCAAGTATCAGTAATGGATCATTCGACGCATTACCCATTACTTTTATTGCCAATAATCAACAGGGCTTAATTACCTTAACGTCCAATAAAACCCAATTGATTGCAAATGATAAAGAGCAAGCGATAATAACCGCGATAGTAAAAGATAAATTTGGTAATAAATTACCTAACGTCACCGTTGAATGGCAATCTAATGCCTCAACCACACTCGATAAACAAAAGAGTGTGACCGATAATCAAGGGCAGACAACCAATCAGATTCGAACCACAAAAGCGGGTGCAACAGAAATTATTGCCACGCTTTCAAATAAAGAGAAAGCGCAAGTTACACTCACCGCTATTGCCGATCCGAATAGTGCCAATATTGCCTTAACGACCGTCAATAACAAAACAGAAGCCATTGCAGATAATAATGATACGATTACCTTAATGGCACATGTCACAGATGCTAAAAATAATCCGTTAATAAAACAATCTGTATTCTGGCATTCAACTCATAATGTATTGAGTGAGAATATAGCAAAAACCGATAATAATGGTGATGTACAAGTTGTAATCAAAGGGATTGAAGCACAACCTACAACGGTCACAGCTACACTGGAAAATAGCCAAAGTGCCACACAAAACCTTCGTTTTCTTGCGGGTAAAGTGAATACTCCACAAAGTACATTTTTGATTGAACCTCAATCTATCGTGGCAAATGGCACTTCCTTCGCAACAGGGACAATTACTCTAAAAGATAAATTTGGTAATCCTGTTCCAAGACAGGATAAATTTATTGCACTTTCTGGTGATAACAACACCATTAAATTTAGCGTACTCAAAGAAATCGATACTGGCGTTTATCAAACAACCATCAATGGTAAACAGGAAGGTATTAGTCTTATTCATGTTCAATATGTGAATAATGGTAACAACGTTAAGCTAACTCAGCCCCTTGGTTTTATTGCTGACAAGCAAAATGCCATGATCAATGCGGTTAATGTTATCGCCCCTTTTGATGTCACCGCCAATGGTACTGATAAAGTCATTATTCGCGCAAAAGTTGTTGATAAACAAGGCAATCCAAGCATGGAAGGCATTGCTGTGGGTTGGTTAACCTCATTAGGCAAACTTTCGTTACCTATCAGCAAAACAGATAAAAATGGGATTGCAGAAATTACCTTAAGTAGTACACAAGCGGGCGTAGCACAAGTTACAGCGATGCTAGATAGTCAACAATCCCTTGATGCTGACCATCTGATAAACTTTAACACTGATGTAATTTCTGCCGATAAGTCTCAGCTATCACTTATCCCTAACACCATTATTTCTGAAACGGACCGTTCTCAAATTACTTTAACGCTAAAAGATAAATACGATAATTTATTAACAGGGTTAAAGGACAAAATCAGCGTTAACTACAGTACTGATTTAACCGCAACTACAACGGCATTTAATGAAATTTCAATGGGGGTTTATCAAGCTCAAGTTAGTGCGTTGAAAGCAGGTCAAACAACAATCAGTACCAAAATAAATTCAGTGACACTTAAACAAACTGCACTATTGACGGTTCTACCTAATAACCAGACAGCCAAAGTCGATAAGTTTGTGATAAGTAACACACAACCTCATGCAGGTGACACCATTACTTATCATGCTTATCTTAGCGATAAAAATGACAATCCGCTTAATAGTGGTGTTAGCGTGACATGGACAACCGATAAAGATAGCTTACTTGCTAAACCACTGACATTTACAGACAGTAAAGGTATTGCTGAAGTTGAATTAACACGTAATCCTGCAGGTATTGCTAAAGTTAATGCCGTATTAATTTCAGGTCGTTATCCTGCTCCTGACATCAATTTTGTGGCTGATGATGTTGATGAGAACAGTTCAGAAATCAATTTAGTACCTGCAACAATCATTGCTAATGGCACAGATAAAACATTACTCACTTTAACGATTAAAGATAAAGGCGGTAATATTTTGCCAGATCAGCAAGTTGAAGGGATCGCTAATAACTCAACTATTCAGTTTAGTCCTGCTAAACAAACTTCTCCGGGCCATTATGAAATTGAAGCAACAGGTACAAAATCAGGTACGGCACAATTAAGTGTTAAAGTTAATGGTGTTGATTTCAAAAAACAAAAAACCTTACAACTGCGTGCTGATGCAACAACCTGGCAAGTAAAATCTGTCAATGTCGATAGAGCAAGCATGATTGCTGGTGATAAAGGCGTTAATTATCAAGCAACTATTGTTGATGCCAATGACAATATACTGCCTAACGTTATTGTGTCATGGAAGTTGCAAGGCTTAGCTGATGACTATGACTTTAGTACCTATACAGATACTCACGGTATCGCAAGAACCAAAGTCACCAGCTCTGTTGCGGGTATATTAAAAATGAGTGCGTATCTTGATTTAAATAATCATAAGCCAATTCAAGATGTCACCGTAAAACCAGCAGATATTGATGCCAATAAATCAACCTTTAGTAGTAGCCGTCAATCAATCGGTGGTGATAATAAAGATAGTGCCCTACTCACTGTGCATTTAATGGATAAATACAGTAATACTATTGATGGTAAAACTGTTTCGATAAAAACAACCCGTGGTAAGCCTAATTTTAGTGATAATCCGCTAACTTCATTAGGCAAAGGTAAATATCAAACCAATCTTACTTCTAATGTTAAAACAGATATTATTTTAACGGCTGAAGCAGAAGGATTAACCATTGCAAAACCACTGACTATTAAAGTAACCATCCCTAAACCAGATATTATTTTTGATAAACAAATCCAGCAAGAGACCTACGCTTCAGCACCTATCAACGCACTAGGTTATACGGGATTACCAAAGAACATTAATCTGATGTGGTCTAGTTCCGATCCCGCTATTGCCTCTATTGATACAACTAGTGGTAATATTTCGATGAAAAAAGCAGGTACGGTCATTATTACACTACAAACAGCAGGTAATGCTCAATATCAGCCGGCTCAAAGTAGTTATCCTTTGGTGATTGAGAAAGCGGATGTCGGACTAGTCGCCAAAGAATCTCATTTAAGCTCAATTTGGAATGATAATATTACACAACAAGTGATGCTTTTATATACCAATAAAGACGCTACAAACAACCCACCACCTAAACAATTTGTCAATTATAAACAAGCTATAATAACAGTCGATGAACAAGGAAAAATTACACCAATAAAACCAGGTGATACAAACATTACCGTATTATCTCAAGCAACAGAACAATTTAAATCATCAAGTACAGTCATTAATTAC
The DNA here is from genome assembly GCF_011045835.1 of Proteus terrae subsp. cibarius. NCBI lineage: Bacteria > Pseudomonadati > Pseudomonadota > Gammaproteobacteria > Enterobacterales > Morganellaceae > Proteus > Proteus terrae. Next base: position 626,282 of record NZ_CP047349.1, on the reverse strand, counting down.
ACACAAGATAAAGGTACAATAAATTATCATTTTAAAAATTCAGATGAAACATTAATTGTTGATGCATTGTCAAGTGGCGTATTGACTGCTCAGGCACCTATTCCTCCACTGCCTACTGGTATTAATGCTATTTGGAGTAGTAGTAATCCAAGTGCTGTAGAAGTGACTTCGAAAGGTGCGATCACCCACTTAGGTATCGGAAAAGCCACACTCACATTATCAATTAAAGATGATGTTTATTATCATGATAACCATAATAGTTATAATATTACGGTAAAACCTGCACCTTATATTACGATTGATTCACTAAAATTTAAGTCTGCCGGTAGAGAGATGATTGCTTCAAATACTAACTATTTATCTTGGCAACCTGTTTACATCTCAGATAATAAAATTACTGTTAATTGGAGTTCATCAGAAACACCTCACGCTATTAACTTTGAGCTGTATGATGAAAAAAATAATTTGATTCAATTAGAGGAAAGACAAAATTATAGCCCTAAAAACAATATATCTACTCCTGTTATTTTCTCTCCAGGTGAATCTTATATTAATAAGCCACAAAATTTGAAATTAAAAGTGATCACATTTGATTTAAATAATAAATCTTATCCTAAAGAATATAACATTGCGGTTAAATCTATTTCTGCACAAACGGCTGCAAATTTATTTTTAATTCATCTTAATTCTCAATTTTTATATACAGATAGTGGTAGTTCAGCATCATCTTGCCAAGATGCGATGGGAACAAGCGCGATACACTTTACAGTAATACCTAGAGTTGAATTTAAAGGTGATACTAAAAATTTACTTTATCCAATCAGGTTAACTGCGAAAATAGATAGTATAACGTTAAATTCATCGAATCTATCACAAGGAATAATTAATCAAAACGTAGTTTATCCAGATGATTTTACCTTGAATAAAACATCGTTGAATAATTATGAATTTAAGGCAACATCATCACAATATGCTATTGATAAAGAATGTAAGATTACAGACTCAGGTGATGGTGTATTTAAACTGACTATAGATGTATATGGAAACAAACAAGAAATAACTAATAAATTTAACTGGAATGGCTTTAACGGCGCCCATTAATAAACAAATAAATTAGATTCAAGCCACATTATTTTTAATAATAATGTGGCTTTTTTTTCATGGAATTTTCTTTTTTTTAATAGTGATAGAAAAACAAAAAAATCCCGAATACAAGTTTCCTCTTATTCGGGATCATTATTACGACAACAAATAAACTTAAGCCTTTCTTATCTTTTCGTGCATTTCTTGAACTGAAATAACACTCGCCGTCGGATCGGCTGTTAAGGACAGTGTTGTTGCAAATCCACCATTTAACGTCGTGTCATAATGGACTTTATATCTTAATGCACTGCGACGAATAATTTTAGAATCTTCAATGGCTTGACGACCAGATGTGGTATTAACAATATAGTCGTATTCACCATTTTTAATTCTATCTTCAATATGTGGTCGGCCTTCATGCACTTTATTGACTAAGCGAGGATTTATTCCCGCTTCGCCTAATACAATGGCTGTACCATGTGTAGCATCTAATTCAAATCCACTTTTTAGCAATTTCGTCGCCAAATCAACAACTCGCTTTTTATCACCTTCACGTACAGAAAGAAGTGCTCTACCTTTTTTCTTCATGGTAGAACTGCTGCCTAACATCGCTTTAGCAAAGGCTTGAGCAAAGGTTGTTCCAACGCCCATAACTTCGCCTGTTGAACGCATTTCAGGCCCTAAAATCGGATCAACACCCGCAAACTTATTGAAAGGCAAAACGACTTCTTTTACAGAGTAATAAGGCGGAATAACTTCTTTTGTTACACCTTGTTCTTCAAGACTTTGACCAATCATTACGCGTGCAGCGACTTTTGCTAATGGTACGCCAGTGGCTTTTGACACAAAAGGTACGGTACGAGCTGCACGAGGATTAACTTCAATAAGATAAACATCATCACCTTTCACCGCGAATTGTGCATTCATTAACCCTTTTACACCTAATTCAAAAGCAAGTTCACGAACTTGTTTACGCATCACATCTTGAATTTCTTTGCTTAGGGTATAAGCAGGCAAGGAGCAAGCCGAGTCACCAGAGTGAACACCTGCTTGTTCGATATGCTCCATAATGCCACCAATCACGACTTGTTTACCGTCACAAATCGCATCAATATCAACTTCAATCGCATCATCAAGAAAACGGTCTAATAAGACAGGTGCGTCATTTGACACACTGACTGCAGTTTGGAAATAACGACGTAAATCAACTTCGTCATAAACAATTTCCATTGCACGTCCGCCAAGTACATAAGAAGGACGAACCACCAGTGGATACCCAATCAGTTGTGCTTTCTCTACAGCTTCTTCTAACGCGGTTACAGTGGCATTTTCAGGCTGTTTAAGCCCTAATTTATCAACAGCTTTTTGGAAACGTTCACGATCTTCTGCTTTATCAATAGCATCTGGTGTTGTCCCAATCACTGGTACACCTTCTGTTTCTAACGCTCGGGCTAATTTTAATGGTGTCTGTCCACCATATTGCACGATCACCCCTTTCGGTCTTTCGATACGTACAATTTCAAGCACATCTTCTAACGTAACAGGTTCAAAATAGAGTCTGTCAGAGGTGTCATAATCCGTTGAAACCGTTTCAGGGTTACAGTTCACCATGATGGTTTCGTAACCGTCTTCACGCAACGCAAGAGCCGCATGAACACAGCAATAATCAAATTCAATCCCTTGCCCTATACGATTTGGTCCACCACCTAAAATCATCACTTTAGGTTTATCTTGATGTGGATTTGCCTCGCACTCTTCTTCATAAGTTGAGTACATATAAGCCGTATCAGTAGCAAATTCTGCCGCACAAGTATCAACACGTTTATAAACAGGATGTAGCTGATATTGCTCACGTAATTGGCGAATGGCATGCTCTTTTACGTTAAGTATTTTAGCTAGGCGTGCATCAGCAAAGCCTTTACGTTTTAACTGACGCAAGAAATCAGCGCTTAATCCTTTGATACCGACTTCACTCACTTTTTCTTCAAGACGAACGATTTCTTCAATTTGAACTAAGAACCAGCGGTCAATATTGGTGAGATTAAATACACCATCAACAGATAATCCTGCGCGGAAAGCATCTGCGATATACCAAATTCTGTCTGAGCCAGCTTCTTTCAGCTCACGGCGAATTTTCGTTAATGCTTCAGGGTCGTCTAAATCGACTTTAGGATCAAAACCTGTTGCCCCCACTTCAAGACCGCGTAATGCTTTTTGTAAGGACTCTTGTTGTGTTCTACCAATCGCCATCACTTCGCCAACAGATTTCATTTGTGTTGTTAATCTGTCATTTGTTCCTGCAAATTTTTCAAAGTTAAAGCGAGGGATTTTTGTCACAACATAATCAATGGATGGTTCGAAAGAGGCTGGTGTTCTCCCGCCAGTGATATCATTCATCAGCTCATCAAGGGTATAACCTACCGCTAATTTTGCAGCAACTTTCGCAATTGGGAAACCAGTTGCTTTAGAGGCAAGCGCGGATGAACGCGAAACACGAGGATTCATTTCGATAACAATCAAGCGCCCTGTTTTTGGATCAACGGCAAACTGAACGTTAGAACCGCCAGTTTCAACACCGATTTCACGTAATACCGCCATCGAGGCATTACGCATAATTTGATACTCTTTGTCGGTAAGGGTTTGTGCTGGCGCAACGGTAATGGAATCCCCCGTATGAATTCCCATTGCATCGAAGTTTTCGATAGAACAGACGATAATGCAGTTGTCGTTTTTATCGCGCACAACTTCCATTTCGTACTCTTTCCAACCAATCAACGATTCATCAATTAATAATTCATTGGTTGGTGATAAATCTAAACCGCGAATACAGATTTCTTCGAATTCTTCGCGATTATAGGCGATCCCACCACCTGTTCCGCCCATTGTGAATGAAGGGCGAATAATACATGGAAAACCAACTTGTTCAGCAACAGCAAAAGCTTCATCGAGGCTATGTGCAATACCTGAACGCGCAGTATCTAAACCGATTTTTTTCATCGCTTTATCAAAGCGTTGTCTATCTTCTGCTTTATCAATTGCATCAGCTGTTGCACCAATCATGGTGACACCAAACTCAGCTAAAACACCTTGGCGCTCTAACTCTAGCGCGCAGTTCAGTGCAGTTTGCCCCCCCATTGTCGGTAATACCGCATCAGGGCGCTCTTTTTCAATAATTTTTCTCACAACTTGCCAGTGAATAGGCTCGATGTACGTTGCATCGGCCATTTCAGGATCGGTCATAATGGTTGCAGGATTTGAATTTACCAAAACAACTCGATATCCCTCTTCACGTAGGGCTTTACATGCTTGAGCACCTGAATAATCAAATTCACACGCTTGCCCAATAACAATCGGCCCAGCACCTAAAATCAGGATTGTTTTGATATCTGTTCTTTTAGCCATTTTCTTTCGCTCCTGATTTATTTTGTTGTCACTGATTGCAGGTTTTGACGATATTGCGCGATAAGCTCGATAAAGTGATCAAAAAGAGGTGCGGCATCATGTGGTCCTGGGCTAGCTTCTGGGTGGCCTTGGAAACTGAACGCTGGTTTATCTGTACGATGAATACCTTGTAAAGAACCATCAAACAGAGATTTATGTGTCACACGTAAATTGGCTGGAAGTGATGTTTCATCAACAGCAAATCCATGATTTTGCGCTGTGATCATCACAGTATTTTTATCTAGATCTTTAACAGGATGATTACCACCGTGGTGACCAAATTTCATTTTGATGGTTTTAGCACCGCTAGCTAATGCAAGTAATTGATGCCCTAAGCAAATACCAAATACTGGAATATCGGTAGTTAAAAAAGTTTGAATGGCGTTAATGGCATAATCGCAGGGCTCTGGATCCCCGGGGCCATTGGAAAGAAAAATACCATCAGGAGAAAGAGCTAAAACATCTTGAGCTGATGTTTGTGCTGGTACAACAGTGACTCGACACCCTCTATCCACCAACATACGTAAAATATTACGTTTCACACCAAAATCATACGCCACAATATGCAGTGGCAATTCAGTCGCTAATTTAGCTTTAGGTAATTCACTCTCTAGTGTCCAACTTCCTTGAGTCCATTGGTAAGGCTGTTTGACAGTTACTGTTTTGGCTAAATCCATCCCCTTTAAGCCAGGAAAGGCTTTGGCTTGTTCAAGAGCAAGTTTGGTATCAAGATGTTCACCGGCGATAATACAACCGTTTTGCGCGCCTTTTTCTCTCAACAAACGAGTTAACTTACGTGTATCAATGTCCGCAATAGCAACAATATTTTGGCGTTTAAGATAATCAGATAACGTTTCTTGCGCACGATAGTTGCTCATCACTAATGGCAAGTCGCGAATAATTAAGCCTTGAGCATGAATGGTTTCTGATTCTTCGTCTGAACGATTAACGCCGGTATTGCCAATGTGGGGATAAGTGAGAGTAACAATTTGTTGGGAGTAAGAAGGGTCGGTTAGTATTTCTTGATAACCGGTCATTGAAGTATTAAAAACGACTTCACCGATGGCGGCGCCTTCTGCGCCAATCGACTTGCCGTGGAATTCGGTCCCATCTTCTAGAACCAGTATAGCTTTTCTAATCAAAACGCCCTCCAGAGAATAATAAATCACATTTCATGCATATTAATTCAGATTTAAGACTCTAAATCAATGCCAAAAACATAAAATTGGGCAAATTTTTGGCAAATTGGGCGCATTCTAAAGATCGAATAGGCAGATGTCTAGAAAAAACACCTTTTTAATTTAAAAAATATCACTCATTAGCATTTTAGCTAACCAAGTGACAATTTATATAATCAATCTTACAAATTTAACCGTTTGCTTACCAAGATAATTAAAAAAAAAAGAAATAAGGCTGAAAATAAGGATTTGGTGTATTTTGGTAGGTAAAAAAGAAGAAAAAATAGAGATAATAAATAAAAATAAGATAAATAGTTAAAAAAACATTACAAACAAAACAAAAACTCATAAATATAAAAATAATTATGAGTTTTCAATAAGTTATTTTTTTAAAAATTACAAATCTTCCAATGAAAGCACATCCTTCATATTATAAAGACCATGTTTTTTACCACTCAACCAAACAGATGCCTTAACAGCGCCATTTGCAAATGTCATTCGACTAGAAGCCTTATGGCTTATCTCTACTCGCTCACCAATATCAGCAAAAATGGCAGTGTGCTCTCCCACAATATCGCCTGCTCGAATAGTAGCGAATCCGATACTTTGAGGATCACGCTCTCCCGTGTGCCCTACTCGCTCATAAACTGCGCACTGTTTAAGATCACGACCTAACGCATCTGCAATAGACTCTCCCATTGCTAATGCAGTACCTGATGGCGCATCAACTTTATGACGATGGTGAGCTTCTACGATTTCAATATCAGAGTAAGATCCCATCACTTTAGCTGCTTTTTCAAGTAATTTAAGTACTAAGTTAACGCCAACACTAAAGTTAGCGGCAAACACGATCGGGATGATTTTCGCTGCATCATCTATGGCTTTTTTGCCTTCATCATCAAAGCCCGTTGTACCAATGATCATGCCTTTTTTCTGCTCTACACAAAATGCGATATGAGAAAGTGTTCCTTCAGGACGCGTAAAATCAATTAATACATCAAATTCATTCGCTTGAGCCAACAAGTTATCAGTGATTGTGATACCGATATGCCCGATACCCGCTAATTCTCCGGCATCAGCGCCAATCAATGAAGAATTAGTACGCTCAAAAGCAGCACCTAAAATGGTTCCTTCTTGTTGAGAAATTGCCTGAATTAATTGGCGCCCCATTCGACCACCAGCACCAACGACAGCAAGACGAAGTTCTTTTGCAGACATAACTAAATTTCTCCTTAACGATACTTATTATCTCTATTTATTGTTTACAGATTAGCGATGTCATCCGCTTGATGCCAGCATTTAACGTTCGAGATAAGAAAAACACACAAAACCGTAGTCATTATCAGTAAAAGAGATGAACAGCATGATTATTCATTTAATTTTACTCAACACATAAAAAAAGCAGAGTTATTCGCTCTGCTTTTTTGTGTTGAGTAAAGTCACTATCATCTTTAAGTAAGATTATTCGATAACTTTATAATCTAAACGAAGCTCTTTCGGGACTTCAAAAACAATATTTTCTTCACGCCCCGATAATTCAATCACTTCATCAGCACCAAAGGTTTTTAAACGTTCTAAGACTTGTTGAACTAAAATATCTGGCGCTGAAGCTCCTGCGGTAACGCCAACAATATTTGCATTAGCAACCCATGACTCATCAATATCTTCAAAACTATCGATAAGATAAGAAGGCTTACCTGCTCGCTGTGCAAGCTCTGCTAAACGATTAGAGTTCGATGAGTTTTTAGAGCCAACTACGAATACAACATCTGCTTTTTCTGCAAGTTCTCTTGCAGCTTCTTGGCGATTGGTTGTTGCATAGCAGATATCATCTTTACGAGGCCCAATAATTTTTGGGAAGCGTGTATTTAAAGCATCAATCACTTCAGATGTATCATCAACAGAAAGCGTTGTTTGAGTCATAAAGCAAAGATTATCTTCATCTTTTACTTCTAATTTCCAAACATCAGCAGGTGACTCAACTAAATACATTCCCCCTTCAGGGTTATTGTATTGCCCCATTGTGCCTTCAACTTCAGGATGTCCCGCATGGCCTATTAAAATCGCTTCTTTGCCTTTACGACTTGCTCTTGCCACTTCCATATGAACTTTAGTGACTAATGGGCACGTTGCATCATAAAGCATGGTTAAATTACGTGAACGAGCTTCTTGGCGAATAGCTTGAGAAACACCATGAGCAGAAAAAATTAAAATCGCGTTATCAGGAACTTCTGAAATTTCTTCAATAAAGATAGCGCCACGTTCACGTAAGTCGTTAACGACATAGCGGTTATGAACGACTTCGTGACGAACATAAATAGGTGCGCCATAGATTTCCAGAGCGCGGTCAACAATGCTGATAGCTCGGTCAACACCCGCACAAAAGCCTCGTGGGTTAGCCAGCAGTATTTGCATGCGTTGTTTCCTCCTCTGGATTGATGCTGACAACTTCAATATCAAATGTCACTTCTTCTGACGCTAACGGATGATTAAAATCAACCGTCACAGAATCTTCAGTGACATCTCTTACAATGCCCGGCATTTCACTGCCATTCATTGCTGTAAATAGCATGATAGTGCCTGCTTCTGGCACACCAGACTCTGCAAAGTCAGAAGGCATAAAGTATTGGATCAAGTCAGGATTGTATTTACCAAAAAGATGTTCACCCGCAAGCGTAAAGGTTTTTTTATCTCCCGTTGATAATCCCAATAATTCAGCTTCTAAGGCTGGCGATAAACTTTCATCACCTAAACGAAAAAGAGCGGGTTTACCATGCGCTTGTGTAGATTCAGCAACAGAGCCATCTGCTAACTTTAAAGTGAAATTCAGCAACACTGCGCTGTCGTTGAGTACCTGCATAACCATACTAATACCTTCTATTAAGCGTAACCCCCGCCATAAGGCAGGGGTTATTTTAGTTAACTTCTTGTCTGATTATTTTTGCTTTTTTGCATCTTGAGGGCTGACGTTTTTATCAGGAAAAAAGCTCTCAATAATGATAAGCCCTGCACCGATACAAATCCCCATATCAGCAATATTAAAGGTAGGCCAGTGCCAATCTCCGACATAAACATCAAGGAAATCGATTACAAACCCATGGATCAGACGATCAGAGAGATTACCCAATGCTCCGCCAATAATTAGCGCATAAGCAACGTTACTTAGTTTGGCACTCGCCTTGTTTTTATACATCATTACCAATAACGTAATGCAGATCGCCAATGCAATCAGTGCAAAAAACCAACGTTGCCATCCCCCTTTATCTGCTAAAAAGCTAAAGGCAGCACCATAGTTATGGGCGTAAGTGAAATTGAAAAAAGGCATCACAGCAACAGATTCATACAGACGAAATGTCTGCATGAAATACTGTTTCGTTCCTAAATCCAACACCACTACGGCGACAGCTAGCCATAGCCAGCGTAAACCTGTAGAGCAAAGTGTTTTCTTCATTAATTAAGCAAACTTACGTTCTTCACCGTTACCGGCTACGTTAGTAACACAGCGTCCGCACAATTCAGCGTGTTCCGCTACTTGACCGATATCTGTCGCATAATGCCAGCAACGAGGACATTTTTCGCCATCTGCTTTGTTAAAGGCGATTTTTAAACCCGCCATATCAGAAGCTAATGCTGTTTCTGGTGCTTCATTAATATCTGCCACTTTCGCTTGAGAAGTTAATAAAACAAAACGCAGTTCATTACCTAACGCATTTAACTTATCTGCTAAAGCTTTATCTGCATACAGAGTTACTGATGCTTCTAAAGAGCCACGCAGTAGTTTATCTGTACGAGCTTGCTCTAATACTTTATTGACTTCACCACGAACAGCAAGTAATTCAGCCCAGTAGTCATCATTTAAAGTTTCTGATGAATCTAAGCCAAATAAATCGGTATACCATTCTTCAGTTAAAACATATTTTGCGCGTTCACCCGGTAACTCATTCCAAATCTCATCTGCTGTGAATGACATAACTGGTGCCATCCAACGAACTAATGCTTCACTGATATGGAATAACGCAGTTTGGCAACTACGGCGAGCAACGCTATCGCTTTTCGCAGTGTACTGTCTGTCTTTGATGATATCTAAGTAGAAAGAACCCATTTCCACTGAACAGAACTGCATTAAGCGCTGAATAACATTATGGAAATCGTAATTTTCATAGTGTTTTAGAATATCCGCTTGCGCTGCTTTAGCACGGCCTACTGCCCAGCGATCAAGAGTCACCATCTCTTCTGGCTTAACTTGATGTTTTGCAGGATCAAAGCCATTTAAGTTCGCTAAGAAGAAACGAGCGGTATTACGAATACGACGATAAGTATCAGCCGCACGTTTTAAGATCTCATCAGATACAGCAATTTCACCGGTGTAGTCTGTTGATGCAACCCATAAACGTAAGATATCAGCACCCAGTTTATCCATTACATCTTGAGGACTGACTGTGTTACCGATAGATTTAGACATTTTACGGCCTTGTCCATCTACGGTAAAACCGTGTGTTAAAACTTCACGGTAAGGCGCTTTGCCTTTGATCGCAGTCGAAATCATCAGTGAAGACATAAACCAACCACGGTGTTGGTCAGAGCCTTCTAAGTACATATCTGCTGAATTGCCGTGGAATTCTGGGCGATCATCAACAACCGTTGAGTGGGTTGATCCTGAATCGAACCAAACATCCAATGTATCTGGTGTTTTCATGTAATCGTCAGCTTCATCACCCAGCACTTCACGGATATCTAAATCCCACCATGCTTGAATGCCGCTCACTTCAACACGTTTGGCGACTTCTTCCATTAACTCTAAAGTACGAGGATGTGGCTCTTGAGTCTCTTTATGAACAAACAGAGACATTGGCGTACCCCAAGTACGTTGACGAGAAATACACCAATCAGGACGGTTTTCAACCATTGATTCAATACGTGCTTGACCCCAATCAGGGATCCATTTAACACCTTTGATCTCTTTTAATGATTGTTGACGTAACCCGTTTTTATCCATGCCAATAAACCATTGTGGTGTTGCACGGAAAATAACCGGAGTTTTATGTCTCCAACAGCAAGGATAGCTATGTTGTAAGGCTTCATGATGCAATAGAGCGCCTTTCTCTTTTAGCAGTTCAACAATGACATCATTCGCTTTAAAAACAAAAACGCCATCTAATGTTGGATAAGTACCTGTTAAGTAGCAACCATTTGGTCCAACTGGGTTTGCAACTTCTAAGCCATATTTTTGACCAACAACAAAGTCATCAGGGCCGTGGCCTGGTGCAGTATGAACAGCACCTGTACCCGCTTCTAACGTAACGTGATCACCTAAAATTGCAGGAACATCAAAGCCCATAAATGGATGATTAAAGCGTAGTAGCTCTAAATCAACACCTTTACATTCTCCTAAAACAGCCCAGCTCTCTACACCGATACGCTTCATTACGCCTTCAACAAGATCAGCGGCTAAAATCACGCATTCATCGTTAAAAGAGACTAAGGCATAATTAAATTCTGCATTTAATGCGATAGCGCGGTTAGCAGGTAATGTCCAAGGCGTTGTTGTCCAGATAACCAAAGAAACTGGCTTATCCGTTGTTGCATGGAATTTTGCGGCAACTGCACTTGGATTAACGGCAGTGAAACGCACATCAATGGAAGGTGAGGTTTTGTCGTAATATTCAACTTCAGCTTCTGCCAGTGATGAGCCACATGCAGTACACCAGTGAACAGGTTTAGCCCCTTTTAACAAGTGACCATTTGCAATAATACGCGCTAATGCACGGATAGTATTCGCTTCAGTTTTATAGTCCATTGTAAGATAAGGTTTTTCCCAATCCCCTAGAACACCTAAACGAATAAAATCTTTTTTCTGTGCTTCGATTTGCTCGTAAGCGTATTTACGACATTCCTCGCGGAATTGCGCTGCCGATATTTTCTCTCCTGGTTTACCTACGATTTGCTCAACTTTTAGTTCGATAGGTAATCCGTGACAATCCCATCCTGGAATATACGGAGAATCAAAGCCTGACAGCCCTTTGGATTTAATAATAATATCTTTGAGAATTTTGTTTACTGAGTGACCAATATGAATATTGCCGTTGGCGTATGGAGGGCCATCGTGCAAAATAAATGTTTTCTTACCACTTTTAGCCTGACGAATTGCTTGATACAAACCTTCTTTGTACCAACGTGATAACATCTCTGGCTCGCGCTTTGCTAAATCCCCGCGCATAGGGAACCCTGTTTCTGGTAAGTTCAGGGTATTTTTATAGTCACTCATTCGATTCTCAGTTCCAATTTTCCGCTAGTTTATGACTCCGACCGCTGCGATAAAAAATCCCTAGCAGTAGCCACATCATCTGCGATTTGCTGCTTTAATGCATCCAATGATGCAAATCGCTGTTCATTACGTAATTTCTTTCGTAACACAACATCAATACGACGTCCATATAAATCCATATTAACGTCGATTAAATGAACTTCTAATTGTACGCCCTTCCCTTGTACAGTAGGACGACTTCCGATATTTGCCACACCAGGTAAAGGTGATTGATTATCTGATAAATAGACATCAACGGCATAAACACCTTTAACGGGTGCAACTAAGCGTTTCATAGGAATATTGGCTGTCGGAAAACCAATAGTTCTACCTAATTCATTACCATGAACAACACGCCCACAAACACTGTAAGGATGACCCAGTAGTGATTCAGCAAGGGCTAAATCATCATTGAGTAACGCTTCTCGTACCGCAGTGCTACTGATACGCAATCCTTTATCGCAATAACTTTCAGTATTAGCGACTTCAAATCCATATCTTGCACCGGCTTGTTGCAAAAAGTGAAAATCACCTTCACGGTTTTTGCCAAAGCGAAAATCATCGCCAATAGCAAGAAACTTCACCCCTAATTTATTCACCAATAGTGATGAAACAAACTCTTCTGGGGTTTGCGCTGCAAATTGTTTATCAAACTTGACACACAAAAGATAATCAATACCACATTCAGCTAAATACTTTATCTTATCTCGTAAGCGAGTCAGACGTGCTGGTGCCTTTTCTGGTAAAAAGAACTCAAGTGGTTGAGGCTCAAATGTCATCACAACAGTAGGTAATCCTCGCTGTGACGCTTCTTGCTTCAAATGTTTTAATAATGCCTGATGGCCTCTATGGACACCATCAAAATTCCCAATTGTCAGAACGCAACCGTGGTGTAGCGCTCTAATATTTTGTATACCGCGAATTAGCTCCATAACTGGCTCAATACCGTGGAAATTATTGGATTATACCTTGTCAAAGGCTTGAGAGTAACCCAATATATCAATGTTTATTGATGAGTAATATCTCGACAAGTCGATACACTGTTATTCTTAAATTTGATTGCTCACATCAAACAAAAATGGACTATCACTCACTTCTTGGTTATAAAACCGCATAAAATCCATCATAGATCCTATTAGAATCTATTATTTATTACTCATATACACGATTTTGATGATTTTTTCACTCAAAAGACTGTATTCTACCCGTCTTAACTGATAAAATCTTGCGCCATCACAACGAAACAAGTGTCGCGTACAACGACGCTAATTTTGTATAAATCCATTGACAAACTTAGGTTGAAAAGGCATATTCCTTCACCTTTGTATTTGTCCTCGCTAGAATATATTTGGGAGTTGGAACTTGGCTAATATCAAATCAGCTAAGAAACGTGCGGTTCAGTCTGAAAAGCGTCGTCAGCACAACGCAAGCCGTCGTTCTATGATGCGTACTTACATCAAAAAAGTATACGCAGCAATTGCTTCAGGTGATAAAGAAGCAGCACAAAAAGCATTTAATGACATGCAACCACTTGTTGACCGCCAGGCAACTAAAGGCTTAATTCACAAGAATAAAGCTGCACGTCATAAAGCTAATCTGCAAGCACAAATCAAAGCAATGTAATATTGCTTTCTTGTGTTATAAAAAACCGGCTTATGCCGGTTTTTTGTTTTCTGCTTTTTAATCACAACCCACTTATGGGTTTGCAACACTCATCTTGTCTCCATTAAAGAGTTCTGAAAAGTCGGTATTACAAACACGTTGAACGGCTGGATGTTGGATCATTCGCTCTGCAAAAATCGCGTAGTACTCTTCTTTTACCGTATCAAGCATTCCAATCTCTTCGATATTACTATGAGCAAAAGTTTCATCGGTATACAGTGATGGTGCTACAAAGATAGCATTATAATTTAAGCCAAATGCTTTCATTAATGCCGCATCATCAAACTCACCCAGTATTTCCACTTGAAGGTTTTTGTTACGTATCCATGTTAATAAATGGCGACCTAGCATATATCGACGGCCCGGAATGAGGAGCTTTCGCTCTTCTAAACATTCAGGAAACGGTTTTTCAGGAAGAGGATGACTGCAAAAAAAGCTCATATTACATTCGCCAAGTTTTACAGAGAACAGACCTTCTTGTTGTGACGAATCCACAGGGCAATCGGATAGGATCATATCCAACTTATGCTGACTTAATTGTTCGAGTAATAGTTCATGAGTCGATTCAAAACAGCGCAAGTGGATTTGCTCATTATCAATAACAGCCGTTTCTAATACACGACTGACTAATTGTTTAGATAATGCATCCGCAACACCAACATCAAACAATAAGTTCGATTCACGACTGTAGTTGACGATATCCAGCATTTCTTGGCTGAGCATAAACATTTTATCAGCATAACGAAAAATGAGCTGACCCAATTCTGACGGAACTAATCCTCTTCCTTGGCGTTTAAATAGTTTGCCACCTAATCTTTCTTCTAATGCTTTAATTTGCCCTGTAATTGTCTGAGGTGTCAGATACAGCGCTTGCGCTGCACCCACAACAGAGCCTTCTTTACACACATGCCAAAAATAATAAAGATGATTAAAGTTGAGATGTGACACCCGCATAGTTATCTTCCTTTCAACTTCTGTGCTTCAAACACAGACTATGTAATAACGCATTAGTTTGCGATTGGCTTTCCTTGCATCCAATCCTCATAAAAACACCTACGGCACAATACATCGTATTGCACCGTAGGTTTAAATATATAGCTCGGTATTTATTGTGTTGAGAAACTCAAGTCCGTAATAAATTTCCCTATATTGACTTCGTTTTTAACTTCGGTAAAACAGAGCGAAGCAACAAATATCCCACAACAGCGGCTACCGTTGAGCCTACTAAAATACCAAGCTTAGCGTAGGTATTATAAGCTCCATCTGCACCATCGAATGCTAATCCCGCGATAAAGATAGACATAGTAAAACCGATACCACATAGCACAGACACTGCAAATATTTGTTTAAGGTTAATCGCATCTGGTAATTTTGCAATGCCTAGTTTTACCGAAACCCAACTAAAGAGGAAAATTCCAATCGGCTTACCCAAAAATAGACCTAACGCGATACCTAACGGTAAGGCAGACAACATACCATCAAGCGTTACGCCATTTAAAGAAACCCCTGCATTACTAAATGCGAACAGCGGTAAAATAAAATAGGCAACCCAAGGGTGCAACACATGCTCTAATTCTTCAGAAGGAGAATCCCCCTCTTTATTTCTTAATGGGATAAGGAATCCAACAATCACACCCGCAATCGTTGCATGAATTCCTGATTTTAAAACACACACCCATAAGATGAATCCAAGAATTAAATAAGCCGCAGTATTGCCGACTTTACGCCAGTTCATTATGCCCAGAGCAATCACTATCAACCCCGCCAAAGCAAGAGGCATTAATGCAATACTCTTTGAATAAAAGAGCGCAATAATAACGATGACACCTAAGTCATCAATAATAGCTAATGCTAATAAGAAGACCTTTAGTTCAACAGGAACTCGCTTGCCAAGTAACGCCATAACACCCAGGGCAAAAGCAATGTCTGTTGCCGCAGGAATTGCCCACCCTTGCTGCCCAATAGCATCAGTACTATTGAACATCAAATAAACCAATGCCGGAGCTAACATGCCCCCCACAGCGGCTATCGCTGGGAAAATAGCTCTATCACGCTGAGCCAAAGAGCCTTCTTTTAATTCACGTTTAACTTCCAATCCTACCACTAAGAAAAAGATCGCCATTAAGGCATCGTTTACCCAAAGTAATAATGGTTTATCAAGTTCGAATGCTCCGAATTTGATCATGATAGGAATAGATAAAAACTCATTATACAAAGCACTTAGAGGTGTATTCGCCATAATCAATGCGATAATAGCAGCAATAATCAGAAGAATACCGCCTGATGCCTCTAATCTCAAAAATTGTCTAATAATTGCCGTCATAATATTAACCTCAGAATCACTAATCTTGTTAATAATATGCTAATCATGGATTCGTAAAAATCAGATTATTTATGGATAATCACTCGAATTATTCGATTAGTTAAAGAAATATCAAGAAAAACAAGATGAATAATATCAATTTATCGACATGATCCTTCAATGAGATAAAAAGAAGGATAATTTAAACAATAGAAATCAACACACTGAATAAAAAGGACTTTTATTACAAATCAGTAAAAACAAGCCTCTTTTTTGATAATTACTCACAATCGATAAAATAGGTCAAACATATCAATTTTCATTACTGAAAATAATCTAGCTCTGTTTCCTCACGCTTTAAATAAGCTCAGATGATAAAAAATAGTAACGTATTCACTCTTTAACCATTGTGTTATTGTTTTATAAAAAATTACCCTTTCCATATTAAGGTTTCTATCAATATGTCGATTACTGTTTTTATTGCCGTTTTATTTGCAGCTATCTTTCATGCATGTTGGAATGCATTGGTTAAAGTAGGCAATGATCGATTTTTAGGGATCTCGTTACTAACTTTCTTTTCTGGTGTTGTAACAATCCCCACCCTGTTTTGGGTTGGGCTACCTGATGTTGGTGCATGGAAATGGCTTGCTCTTTCTGTTTTATTTCATATTGGTTATACACTCTCTTTAAGTCGTTGTTATACCTTAGCTGATTTTAATCAGGTTTATCCTATCTCTCGCGGTAGTGCGCCATTAATGACCGCTTTTCTTGGCTTCTTTCTCTTCCATGAAACACTACCAATAGCTGGCTTGCTAGGTATTTTATTTATCATTTTAGGTATTATCCTTATCTCACGCAGTAGGAAAATAGCAGAGTTTAATTTACGTAAAGATGCACTCTTTTTTGCGCTGCTTACCGCATTATTTACCGCAAGCTATACCCTATCTGATGGTAATGGCTCTCGTGTAGGTGAAACACCTTTTGCTTATATTTTATGGCTCTTCTTTTTAAATGGTGTTGCAATGTATTTACTTGCTTGGCTTCGTTATCGCCAACATTTAAAAACCAAAATAAAAGATTATTGGAAACCCGCATTTTGGGGCGGGATCATGCAATTGGTAAGCTATGGCATAGTGATATGGGCGATGAGTCATGCTTCAATCGTACTTGTGGCGGCTTTAAGAGAAACCAGCGTGTTATTTGCCATGATCTTATCTGTCTATCTGTTAAAAGAGCAATTTAACCGTAAACAGCTATTGGCGTGTTTAGTGATTTTAGCGGGTATTGTTGCTATCAAGATAGGATAAATATGAATTACCCTTCAAATAAAAAAGCCTGATGACAGTCTTTATCATCAGGCTTTTTTGAAGGTGATAAGAAAAATTATTTGGTTAAATCATCAAAGAATTTTTTCACACCATCTAAGAAACTTTTAGAGCGAGGGGTATTTTTCTCTCCACTCTTGCCACCGAATGATTCACCCAGTTGTTGCATTAACTCTTTTTGTTTCTCATTGAGTTTAACAGGTGTTTCAACTACAACGCGACACATTAAGTCACCAATACTGCTACTGCGTACTGATTTAACACCTTTGCCTTTCATGCGGAACATTTTCCCAGTTTGTGTTTCTGCTGGAATTTTAAGTTTCACACGGCCATCAAGTGTTGGGACTTCAATTTCACCGCCCAAAGCAGCAATAGCGAAGTTAATAGGAACTTCACAGTAAAGGTTGTTGCCATCACGTTCAAAAATATGATGCTGGCGAACATGAACCTGTACGTATAAATCGCCTGCTGGTGCACCGTTTTCACCGGCTTCACCTTCGCCGCTTAAGCGAATACGGTCGCCTGTATCAACACCAGCTGGAATTTTGACAGATAGCGTTTTAGAGCGTTCAACACGACCATCACCATGACATTTAGAGCAAGGCTCTTTAATCACTTTACCGCGACCATGACAAGTTGGACATGCCTGCTGTACAGTGAAGAAACCTTGACGTAAATGAACCTGACCAGCACCATGACAAGTAGAACATGTTTCTGCTGATGTACCTTCTTTAGCACCGCTACCATGACATTTGTCGCATGTTTCTAGTGTAGGTATACGAATTTCTTTAGCAACACCACGAACCGCTTCTTCAAGCGTTAGATCCATGTTGTATTGTAAGTCAGAACCACGCGCTGCGCGTTGTTGACGGCGACCACCACCAAAAATATCGCCAAATACATCACCAAAGATATCACCAAAGTCAGCGCCACCACCAAAGCCGCCGCCACCTTGACCACCAAATCCACCTTGTTCAAATGCCGCATGACCATATTGATCATAAGCAGCACGCTTTTGAGCATCACTTAAGATCTCATAAGCTTCTTTGATTTCTTTGAATTTTGCTTCTGAGTCTTTATCACCTTGATTTCGGTCTGGGTGATATTTCATTGCTAAACGCTTATATGCACGCTTAATTTCTTTTTCGTCGGCAGTTTTACTTAAACCGAGTACTTCGTAAAAATCTCTTTTCGCCATTCTAGATTACCCTTGACATAAGCACACGGGCGTTGAGTTTCCTCGACGCCCGTGTTCGGTATCAGTAACTATTCACAGGTGAGTTACCGCGGCCCGTTAAGGGCATTATTTCTTGTCTTTGCCGTCAACTTCTTCAAATTCTGCATCGACAACGTCATCATCTTTCTTTGCACTTGCATCCGCGCCTGCAGCATTACCTGCTGCACCAGCTTGAGCTTGTTGTTGTGCGATTTCTAGCAGTTTTTCAGAAGCTTCAACTAATGTTTTAATTTTTGCTTCAATAGCGTCTTTATCTTCGCCTTTAGAAGCAATTTCTAACTCGCTTACCGCTTTTTCGATAGCTTCTTTATCGTTCGCTGGTAATTTATCGCCCGCTTCTTCAATTTGTTTACGAGTGCCGTGAACTAATTGGTCAGCTTGGTTACGAGTTTGTACTAACTCTTCAAACTTACGGTCAGCTTCTGCGTTTGCTTCTGCATCACGAACCATTTTTTGGATTTCATCTTCATTTAAACCAGAAGAAGCTTTGATTGTGATGTTTTGCTCACGACCACTGTTTTTATCTTTAGCTGATACATGCAAAATACCATCAGCATCGATATCAAAAGTCACTTCGATTTGTGGCATACCGCGTGGTGCCGCTTGAATACCATCTAAGTTAAACTGACCCAGTGATTTGTTATCACTTGCACGTTTACGTTCACCCTGTAATACGTGAATAGTTACAGCAGATTGGTTATCTTCTGCGGTAGAGAACACTTGGCTATGTTTAGTTGGGATTGTGGTATTTTTTCCGATCAGGGAAGTCATTACACCACCCATTGTTTCGATACCTAAAGACAGTGGTGTTACGTCAAGTAACAGAACGTCTTTAACATCACCTGCTAATACACCACCTTGAACAGCCGCACCCATTGCAACAGCTTCATCTGGGTTAACGTCTTTACGTGGCTCTTTACCAAAGAAATCAGCAACGGTTTTTTGAACCATTGGCATACGAGTTTGACCACCAACCAGAATGACGTCGTTAATTTCGCTAACTTTCAGGCCAGCATCTTCTAATGCAACACGTACTGGTTCCATTGAACGTTTAACTAAATCTTCAACTAAAGATTCCAGTTTTGCACGAGTAACTTTGATATTTAAGTGTTTAGGGCCTGTCGCATCTGCAGTGACATATGGCAAGTTAACATCTGTTTGTTGTGCAGAAGATAATTCGATTTTCGCTTTTTCTGCAGCTTCTTTCAGACGTTGCATTGCTAATGGATCGTTACGCAGATCAATGCCTTGCTCTTTCTTAAATTCATCAACTAAGTAGTTAATTAAACGGCTATCGAAGTCTTCACCACCTAAGTGAGTATCACCATTGGTTGACAGAACTTCATAAGTTTTTTCGCCATCAACTTCATCAATTTCGATGATAGAGATATCGAATGTACCACCACCTAAGTCGTAAACTGCGATAGTACGGTTGCCCACTTCACGATCTAAGCCGTAAGCCAGAGCAGCCGCAGTTGGTTCGTTAATAATACGTTTAACTTCAAGACCTGCGATACGACCCGCATCTTTAGTTGCTTGACGTTGAGCATCGTTAAAGTAAGCAGGAACAGTAATAACTGCTTCAGTAACTGCTTCACCTAAATAGTCTTCTGCTGTTTTCTTCATTTTTTTCAGGACTTCAGCAGATACTTGTGGTGGAGCCATTTTGTCGTTACGCACTTCAATCCAAGCATCACCGTTATCAGCATTTACAATTTTGTAAGGCATGATAGCTACGTCACGCTGAACTTCATCATCTTCAAAGCGACGACCAATTAAACGTTTGATGGCAAATAAAGTATTTTGTGGGTTAGTCACAGCCTGACGTTTTGCAGGTTGACCAACTAAGATTTCACCATCTTGTGCATAAGCAACGATTGAAGGTGTTGTGCGATCACCTTCTGCGTTTTCAATAACCCGGGCATTTTTGCCATCCATTACAGCAACACAAGAGTTAGTTGTACCCAGGTCAATACCAATAATTTTACCCATTTAAACGCCTCCAAAGAGAATTCTTTATCAATTTGACTACCAATCTATATGAGGATGAATATTCATTTTTCAAGTCACAAATTAATAGACTTAACAACATCATCTCAAAGCGGATATAAAATCAACGCAACTCAATAGTGGTAATTGCAGTTGCAAAAGTAGATGGGGTCATAAATACATTCATCAAGGGGAATAATGAAAAAAAATGCAAAAAATGCGAAAAACTTGTGTCTGAGAATAAAGAGAGGATTAAAAAATGTTATTTTTCATGGCGTTAGACCATCTCCAAATAGCATTATGATTTATCTGAAATACTTTTTTAAGAGCAAGCTTAAAATAAGTTCATAATCAATTGAAAAATAACATTTTTTAATTTTTATAATAAAAATATCAAATAAATATAAGGTTACCTTTGAGTTATCCAAACAAAGTCAGAACATTTCCTAGCCAGAAGTTTGATGACAAAAATAACCTTTTACATTATTTATTCTCAAGTAGAACGGCGAGCTGATTTAGGTCTAAAAGCAGCAACAATAGCTTCATTTGTTTCAACATAAGGGCCATCAAGCAGTTGAATACAGTACGGCACACTGGCAAAAATACCGCTAACAATTACATTACCGTCATTATCTTTTAATCCTTCCAGTGTTTCTGCGATGGCTTTAGGTTGCCCCGGCAGATTTAGAATTAACGCTTGGTTACGGATAACACCAACTTGGCGAGATAAAATAGCCGTAGGCACAAATTTCAGACTAATTTGGCGCATTTGTTCGCCAAAACCAGGCATTTCTCTGTCTGCAATAGCCAATGTAGCATCAGGAGTGACATCACGGCGAGCAGGCCCGGTTCCCCCAGTTGTTAACACTAAATGACAACCAACTTCATCAACAAGCTCACAAAGTGTTTGTTCAATCATGAGTTGTTCGTCAGGAATTAAACGTGATTCGATATGAAAAGGCGTTGTTAATGCAGCTTTTAGCCAAGCTTCTAAAGCGGGTAAGCCTTTATCTTCATAAACCCCACTTGATGCGCGATCAGAAACAGAAACTAACCCTATGCGTAATTCGTTCATATCAAACCTCAATTAATCAATAACCATCTAACTTGCGCGCAGATATTACCATGAGAACACAAGAGAATTAAAAGGAATCTCAATATATTACTGATATTTAATATTTGATTATTGAGAATAGATAATAAAGAAATGATAACAATCTATTTTTATTTAGCTTTAACTAAAAATAAGAAAAGGAGCAGAAGCTCCCTTTTTTTAATCTTGAATAATATTAATTAATATTACTCATCAATATATTTAGTAATATAAGAAGCTGCCAATTTTTTTGCTTCGGCTAATTGTGCTGCATTTAATGCACGAGCAGTGCGTTTTAACATAGCTTCATCACCATCGCCATTTTCAACAGCAACAGAGAACCATGCATAAGCTTCTTTCAGATCGCGTTTAACGCCTTTACCATAGTAATAGTTTAAAGCTAAGTTATTTTGTGCCAGACCATTACCTTGTACAGCTGATTTTCTATACCATTCAACCGCTTTACGCGCGTCTTTAGCAACGCCATCGCCTTCATCGTACATTACGCCTAAGTTATTTTGCGCATCACGATTACCTTGGTTTGCTGCTTTGGTATACCAGAAAACTGCTTTAGTACCATTACGTTCTACACCTTCACCATCATCATAAGAAACAGCAAGGTTATATTGTGCGTCAGCATGACCTTGTTCTGCCGCTTTGGTATACCAAACTACTGCTTTTTCATGATCTTGTGCTACACCGATACCTTCATCATAAGAGATACCAAGGTTGTATTGTGCGTCACTATCACCTTGATCACCGGCTTTAGTATACCAATACACTGCTTTCTCATGATCTTGCTCTACGCCATCACCATCATCGTAAGAAACAGCAAGATTGTATTGGGCTAAAGAGACACCTTGAACAGCTGCTTTGTTATACCAATAAACTGCTTTTTCTGCATCACGGTCGATATCATCACTCATGTCATACATAAGTGCTAAATTTAACTGTGCTTCAGCGTGACCTTGCTCTGCCGCTTTGGTATACCACTCCAGTGCTTTTTGTGCATCCTGTTCAACACCTTCGCCGTTCTCATATTTTACGCCCAATTGATACTGAGATGCTGAATTTCCACTTTCAGCGCTTTTTTCAATTGCAGGTAAAGAGAATGCGGTTTTGCTTTCTGCCATTGCAGCGCCACTAAAAAATAACGATGCAAGTACCGTTGCCAAGACAATCTTTTTCATAATTCACCAATAATAAATAGAGTATTTTAATAATATATTTTTATAATTATTACCGGATAAATAATATATTCCAATCAATTTAATCTTAAAATTTACTTAAATGTTATTTTGAGAGAAAAAAAATGAAAATACCCACCTGTATAAGATGGGTATTTAAGATTTTTATAAGAATTTAACGACGAATTATAATAAATCCGCAATCATTTTCTCTAATTTTTCCTGATCGACAGCAAATTTACGAATACCATCAGATAATTTATCTACTGCCATTGGGTCAGCGTTGTGCTCCCAATAGAATTGAGCTTCAGTGATAGCTTCTGGACGCGCTTTCACTTCACCTTTGTAAGATAATTTATGTTCAACTTCACCTTCAGCTTCTGATAATTCTTTTAACAGTGCTGGAGCAATAGTCAGACGATCACAACCTGCTAATTCTAAAATCTCACCTATATTACGGAAGCTTGCTCCCATAACAACAGTGTTATAACCGTGTTGTTTGTAATAGTTATAGATTTCAGTAACAGAAATCACACCTGGATCTTCAGCAGGAGCAAATTCTTTTTTATCTGTATTGGCTTTATACCAATCCATGATACGACCAACAAATGGAGAAATCAGGTAAACACCTGCTTCAGCACATGCACGTGCTTGAGCGAAAGAGAACAGTAAAGTCAGGTTACAGTTGATACCTTCTTTTTCTAATTGCTCTGCGGCACGGATACCCTGCCAAGTAGATGCTAATTTGATAAGAATACGGTCGTTACTGATACCGGCATCATTATAAAGTTTCATTAGATGACGAGCTTTTTCGATACACGCTTGTGTGTCGTAAGAAAGACGTGCATCAACTTCTGTTGAAATACGACCAGGGATCAGTTTTAAAATTTCTAAACCGATATTTACTGCCAGTTTGTCGCAAGCATCAACGATTTGTTGTTCGCGAGAATCGCTTTGTGAACGAGCCCATTCAATCGCTTCATCAATTAATTTACGATATTCAGGAATTTGAGCTGCATTTAAAATTAAAGATGGGTTGGTAGTTGCGTCTTGTGGCTGATACAGTTTCATTGCTGCGATGTCACCAGTGTCAGCAACAACAGTTGTCAGCTTACGCAAAGAAGTCAATTTGTTGGTCATTTTGTTTATCTCATCTACTAGGTAAATCTGTTTGCAGTCACCTGCGGATATCTATTGATAATAACATGGACTGCTCACACTACAAGACGCTTAAATTCATACAAAGCAATTATTTGAATGCCAAACGTTTTCGCAAAACAAAAGCGGAAAAAAACAGAAGATAATCACAGGCTGAATCGTTTAAATTTTCGAATTTTACGACAAATAAGAGAAACCATTGTTTTTTCCTATTACTATAATTTAGTCTTTAATCGAAATAATTTGCTATATTTGGTCAACATTAAAATAACGTATCGAGGGAATTATGCTAATCACCATTTCACCAGCTAAAACACTGGATTTCGAATCGCCTTTAGCAACAACGCACTTCACCCAACCTGAATTGCTAAAATATTCCCAACAACTTATTGAAGAATGTCGAAAATTGTCATCTAGCGACATCGCTAGCTTAATGAAAATAAGCGATAAGCTCGCAGGATTAAATGTAGCTCGTTTTGGTGAATGGCAACCTAATTTCACACCAGAGAATGCACGCCAAGCTATTTTGGCATTTAAAGGTGATGTTTATACCGGAATGCAAGCTGAGCTTTTTTCTGAAGATGATTTTCAATTTGCACAACAGCATTTACGTATGCTTTCTGGCTTATATGGTGTGCTTCGCCCTCTTGATTTAATGCAACCTTATCGCCTTGAAATGGGAATAAAGCTAAAAAATAGCAAAGGAAGTGATTTATACCAATTTTGGGGAAATACCATTACAGAAACATTAAACAAAGCACTTGAAGAACAAGGTGATAATATTCTTATTAATTTAGCATCTGATGAGTATTTTAAATCAGTTAACCCAAAGAAACTCAATGCTGAAATTGTTAAGCCTGTTTTCCTTGATGAAAAAAATGGCAAATATAAAGTTATCAGTTTCTACGCAAAAAAAGCCCGTGGATTAATGAGTCGTTTTATTATCCAAGAAAAGCTAACCAATAAAGTACAACTAAAAGAATTTGATCTTGAAGGTTATCAATTTAATTCAGCAGAATCAGAGGGCAATACCCTAGTATTTAAACGAGCTGAATCTATGGCTAAATAAATATCGTTTAATTAAACAATCAATAATGAAATAGCCCTTAGTCAAGGGCTATTTTTTTAATTGTTAATATTCCCAATACTTTACTACCACGGGTAATGGCGACCATACTGATGGTGAAGTAAATTCACTACCTTGCATTATCGTTAATTGTTGCTCATTAAACTGTGCCATTTCTTGAATAATTGCAGCAAGAGATTGCGCTGAAAGTTCACTTTGTTTCTCAATAATAGAAACCGATTTACCTGTTTCATCTTGTGGTTTCTTTACAGTTAAAACAAACTGATTATCCTGCGTTTTATACTGCATATCATCATCAACTTGAGAAGCAATAAGCTTATCGTGTTCTGATAATCCTGAAATAAAAAGGTGGCTACTGCTCCCTTCATCAAAAACAGTTACTTCACCATGACGCTTGTTCACAACATAAACATTATGGCCCACACCACCACTTAAATAGTCATCACCAAATTCTGAAATTAATAAGTCATTTCCGCTTCCTGCATTGAGGTTATCATTTCCCTCCCCTGCAATTAAAATATGATGCCCGTGGTTAACGACAATATGATCATCCCCCTTTCCACCATTAATCACCGAACTATTTTTATTGCGATTAACAACAATATCATTCCCCTCCATTGGCTCAATTATGGATAATAAATCAACCGCCTGATTTGATTGTTTTTGAGAGAGTAGCGAATAAAACGGCGGGTGAGAAAGAGAATATGCAGATAATGTCTCTCTATTTAAGGTGAGTGATTCAGGGATCATAAGCACATCATCTTCTGCTGTTATCGCTAAATTCAGATCTGTAATAGGAACAAGTAAACGTTGCTGACTCTCTTTTGTAGGAAGAGTGAAAACCGTATTATCTTTATCAATAAAGCGAATCTGCATTCCAGATCCCCAAATAGCATTAATATGAGAGGGTTCAAAAACAAGCTTTAAGTGAATATCTGGATGATAACGATGTGATAGAACATTATTATAAAACACTAAATCAAAACCGCTCACGTCAGATAAAAAGAAATGGCTGATATCATGATGAGATAGTTTTTCACTATTATCGGGGAGTAAAATATTAATTTTGTCACTTTTGTCGGAAGCTAAAAATGTTTCAATTTGATAACTGTCATTCCCGGAACTAAGTGTAACAAACGAATTTTTTGTAATACCAAAATAATAATTATCTTGAAAATTACCCTGAAGACCAAACCGTAAATTTTCTCCCGAAGAAAATCCACTATATTTTAGTTGTGGTAACAAACTAATTTTTTTATTTTTATTCGAGTATGAAAGCGATAAAAAGCTATTATTGTCATTAAGGTATAATGATTGAAGATTTTCTTCAGTATTATTATATTTATCTAAATAACTAAAATCATATAACACATCATTTTTAATCGTTTTATTTTCGTTTAGCGTTAATATAAAGCCATCAATTGTTGTTAAAGTATAACGATGAGCTAATAAATTATTTTCTTTGTTAGTATACACATTTCTCAGAGTCATTAAATGATAAATCGATTCATTATATTTATTACCATCATTCACTTTA
The DNA here is from genome assembly GCF_011045835.1 of Proteus terrae subsp. cibarius. Lineage (NCBI taxonomy): Bacteria > Pseudomonadati > Pseudomonadota > Gammaproteobacteria > Enterobacterales > Morganellaceae > Proteus > Proteus terrae. Next base: position 599,699 of record NZ_CP047349.1, on the reverse strand, counting down.
ATGTAAAAAATAATATCTTTTCCTTGACGATAAATAGAAGATATTTCATCAAAATGATAATTTAGCCTTACAATACTAGACTGTTCATCATTTTTTTCACTAATAATCGTTTCAAATTGAATATTATAATTATTTTCTAAAGAAGCTCTTAATATATGATAGTTATCATTTCCATCACCACCTTCTGCATATCCCTCTTGTAAAACCAAAGTATCATTTCCGCCTAATCCATATAATAAATCAGCACCACCAACACCATCTAAGTAATTATCCTCTTGATTTCCATAAATAACATCATTACCCACTTCACTTCCTATAACATTTTCAACACTATCTAAATAAGCAATAACGTGCTGATCTTGTAATATAATATTAGGCATAGAATCAGTTAGTTGCTTTGAATAAAGATAATTATTTTCTTGATACAGAAAAAGCTTTGAATGGAAATTTTGACTGTTTGTTTGTTCTTCTGAATGCTTAAATTTGATGTAGTTATCTAATAAATTAACCTCATATCCTTGATATTTATTTGTCGTTTTTATAATACGAAGAGTATCGTTTCCTTCTCTGCCATAAAAACGGCTTGCATAAAGTGGAGATTCTGAGGTAAATAAATTAAATACATCATCTTTATTTCCTCCACTTAGCCTCTTAGTTCCATTATAGATATCAAAATTATTTTTAACGTTCGAAGGAGCAACAATAATATCATCACCATTATGAGTATTAAAATAAAAATTTTCATTCTCTTCCCAACCCGATACATAATATTTTCTATCCTGATTGGATTTAGTTAAATTTTCTGTTACTTTATTTTCACCAAATAAAAGGATACTGTTTTCTCTTGTTGATTTCATTTTTCGAATGAAATCACCATCAACAATACTATCAAAAACAGGAGAGTCATTGTCAGAAATAATATCTAGATTATAACGCTTTAATTCATCGACATAAAAATCAATATCAAAAATAAGAACTTCATTTGTTGCAATTGCTTCTTTTGGAAGATAATACTTATATTCAGTTTTTTCTGCTCGTAGATGATAAGAGAGTGTTGCTATTTTTTCTGCTTCTTCTTGGCTTATATTGATTGATATGCGTTGGGTAATATATTCACTTATAGGATTTAAAATTGAATCTAATGTTTTCCCCATTAGATTGGGTACAACTTTATAATAAAAATATTCTTGATAAATTTGTTTTTCATTAGTGTAAAAATAGCGACTAAGGTAAGATTGTTTTTTTATTTCCTCAAGATAACTAATCGCCTTTTTATCAATCATTGCTTCTAATTGTGTTTCTGTTTCTAAATAAATAATTTCATTTTTTTATCAGGAATAAGATCACCCATTAAAAAGGCATAAAATCCATTATTAAGCTCTTCTAGAGGTGTAAAATGAACTTTTGTTTTTGCTTCTTCGATAAGCCTTGCCGCATTATAAATTGAGGTTGCTAAAGCTATAACCGCGCCAGCTACAATACCTACGGGGCCAGCAACAGTAGAGCCTGCAAGCATCGCAATAGAAACACCTAATGTAACCAATCCCGAAACAACCGCTAAAGAGCCATTAACAATATAATCGATGCGTTGCTTTTCATTTGTGCCAACTGAAATTCGGCTAAAGTTGTCGTAAGCATTATAAATATCGAATCCAATAGAAAGCACATTAAGCCCAATGCTAATTCTTGTGCTTATTTTATTGACGTATTCCAATGGGTTATGTCTATATTTTAGTAACCCTTTAGCTAAAGTAATTTCAATCATTTCAGAAAGGCCATTGTAAGCCATTTCAGACCACATAATGGCTAGATTATTAATGATCTCTTTACGTTCTTTTACGGTTAATAATGGGTCATTAAGCTGTTCGGCAAGCATAAATGTAGCATTGATTGATTGCCACATACCAAACGTAATATTAGCGTAGCCAATTTTGCTAATTATTCGCATATGCCGAGGAATATTTAACGAGTTTTTCCTCAATGTATTCCAATCATTAATATCATAGTTTTTATCACCTAGTTTTATTATTTCAGAGAGTCTTTCAGATGCCATTAAATAGTCAATCCTACTTGTATCATTAGAAAGTAGATACTTAATTTTGTTTTTTTTATTATTTAATAAGTTTCTAAAAATTGAAATAATTTTCTTATCTTCTTCACTACCAGAGAGTGAAAAAAAATAATCATTGAGATAATGAGGATCAAATGTTAATTTTTCTTTCCATTTAGTCAACGTATTTAATGAAATTGAATCTATATTTTCATTATTTATTTTTGCACCGAGACTAATTAATAAACTTTTATCAAAAGGCATGTCATTTATTTTTACTATTTCTTTATTCTTATTAGTGGTAATATTCCCAACATCGAAGAAATCCAAAGTATTTAAATTACTAATTTTACTAAGTGCTTCAGCTGGTGAAGATACTTTTAGTCCCTTTTTATTAGTCTCTATATAGATAATACGTTGAAGTTTATCAATTAAATTTTTATAGTTTTTAAATGTAGAAATATTATCGAGTAACACTCGATATACAATCCCTTTTTTACTCCTATCGAAAAATGAATTAAGTAAATTCTTTGAAAATAGACTTAGTTTTCTTATCAAGTTTGGGTTATCATAAATTGCATGAACCACTTCAATTGCTTTATTTGCTTTTTCAGCTAATGTCAGTGTTCCTTCTGATAATGAATCCAATGATTGCCATTGCTGATATGTTATTTCTCCCATTAAATATTGATTAAATTTTTTATTAATCAATGGATCATGTATCATTTGTGTTAACTTATTCTCTATTTTTGTTTTATCTGAAACGTTAAAAAAAGCAGATAACTCATATTGATATTTTTTGTATGCAGTATTTATTGAAATATCATTATTGATAAGTTTATCACTAAGTTCCTTTAGTTTTTTTTTATGTTGTTTGACATTCATATTATCAACTTTATTAATAATAGAACCGAGTTGAAAAATATTAATATCATAATGATTAGATTTAATATAATCAAAAATGTCTGATATTGTTATTTTATCTGAATAGTCATAAATAACAGTTCTAATATCTTTTTTATAGCCTAGCTTAAATTCTTTATTATTACGATAACTAGGATATTTTTTAGAAACAAATTGATATAGCTCCTTAGCTAATTTTTTATTTTCTTCTTTTATTTTTTCATTAAATGAAATAGGTTTTATATTACTATATTCCATATCAGGAATAATTACATCTGATAACGCTATATTTGCAAGTAAAGGTTTATCTATATGTTTTCGTTCGATGAAAGGTTTAACAATCACGCTATCCTTTGATAGAGATAATCTATTATCAATTACTTGATAAATAGGCATATTGAGTCGTTGAGCAATACCCTCAATAAAAAAATCACCATATTGGTAACTTAATAACTTCTCTTTTTTAGCAAAAATAATTGTTTTTTCATTAAAAAATTGATTTTCTAAAATAATATTATATAATTTTTCCACTTCATTTTTTTGTCTAATAAAATCTTGATTAAAAAAACATTTATCACTATTTCCCACTACTGTAATTCGTATTTTATTTTTCATACAATAATCTATAAAACTATTTATTTCTGGTTTATCCTTTAAATAAAATTCTAATTTTTCACTTTTAACACCATTATAAAAATAATTTACAATATCATCCTGATAAAATGAATCTATATTATCAACAATAATATTATCTATCATATTATCAGTAAGTATTTTATTTTCAGAAAATAGAAATTTAAAATTCGCCTTTCTATCGTCAAATAACAAATAGCTACAATCTATTTCATTCTTATTTTTATTTAATGATTTATCTAAAAGAACACTAGGATCATCTTCATTAAAATAGAAATTATTTGGATGATAATCATAATTTCTCTCACGATAGTTACTAAGAAAATAATCCTCTAATTGGGTTATTTCGTGGGTAATCATTTTATTTGTAAATTGCTGATTTATAAAAAAGTCAAAATATAAATCATGATAAGAACTTAAATGCTCTTTTCTTTTCAAGTCTATTTGATTTTCAATAAAAACGAGCAATTTATTTACATTTTCATGATCTTTATATTCTGATAATTTTTTATAGTTCTCTTTTAAATGTAACTTATTTTTATCTTCAATTAGTAATGTATTTTTTAATTCCAGAATATCAATCCCTTTAATTACCTCATTTAAGTATTTATAATCCCCTTTAAATTCAATAGTATAGTCATACCCATCTATACCCACATTTCTATTTTTATCTAATAATAAGTAAGGGCTTTCAATAATATTATTGTAAATAAAATTACTGATACCTTTTTTTCCTTCATTGATTTCATTAAGAATTAATTGATAGAATTTTGCAGCAACTGAACTATTTTTTTCAGATAATGCGATTAACTTATCTTTCCCATAGATTAATTCATCATAAAACAGTTTATTCTCTAGTTTTTCTTTTACTTTATTTAATACATTAACAATTGATATATTTTTATTCTCTTGATTAAAATTATTTATTTTATTAATAAGAGAAAAACTTGCTACTAATTTGTCAAAGTATATATTTCCTTTTAATACATCAATTAAAGAAGTTATTTCATTTAATAACGTTGTTTTATTTCCTTTTAATAAATAACTATTAATCTTAATCAACTCACTGTAATATATATCATTAAATTCAATATAACCCTTATCTTTCCTTATTTCTTGAAAAGAATCAAATGTAGCTTCTTGAATACTAATATCACCATTATCGCTTTTATTTAAGATAATTTTACTGGCTTTATCGTTTTTTATTATCTGAGAAAGGTAATTTTTTATTAAATAAATCCCTTCATCGACATTTGAATCTTTTACAATAACTTCTATAATTTTGTTATCTCTGTTAAGCTCAACAATAAGATCTCGCTGCTCATTATAATGAATAATGCGTCCTGTAATGTCGTCATTGAAAGGCAATGAAAAACCTATTTTCTTTATATTTTCAGCAATACCTTTATTTATCTCTGTATTATTATAATCCCAAACACTTTGGTAATTTGAAATTTCACTTTTTTTATATTCATCGAAAATAATATATTTTTCATTATTAACTTCATGTGGACCATAAAAATCCATTTTATTCTCTAATACTTCATTTATAGATTTAATACTAGAATATTCTAACAATTCACTATTAGAATCAAACAAAGAAAATTTATAATTATTTTCAGAGTATTTTTTATATGAAATAGCAATGGCATGATCTTTAAACCCAATAATAGCGTAATAGTCATCATTATTTTTCATAATATATTCTAAATATTCATTAATTTTATTTTTATCAAATACTATTTTTTCTACATGTGATCCTTTTAATCCTCGATTCTCTAATATTTTGCTATATTCAATTGATTTTATTGAATCAAATATAAAATATTGTGCTTTTTTATTTAATCTTTCCATTTGAAAATGTTGAGAAAATATAATATTTTTTATTTCTTTTATTAGATTTAATACTTCATATTCTTGTATATTACTAAATAAAATAGAATCAAGTTTATCAACTATAATTTCTTTTTCGCTTTGATAAGAGCGTATATTTTCTTTTAACCAGAATAAGTATTTATTACCTCCTTCTAAACCGCCATTTATAACTTCAACTAAATAATTTAAACTCAATCCATAACATAAACCAGCTAAATTATGTATATGGCTAAAATCATAATTAGTTTCTGTTGAAGTAATTAAATTAATTCGACTCATTACTCTTTCGAAAGGTTTTAATAAATCAATATATTGAGAAAACTTTTTTATAATATTATTTTTTATTTTAGTAATAAACCAACCTGTACCAACTTTATAAAGTAGATGTTCTCCACTTTCTGTTATCTGATTATATTTAGATTTTGCAATTGTAAATGCTTCTTCTATATCATCAACGTAAATATGTAATACCTTTTCTGTGTTTTCTAATTTATCTCTGACAATAAAAATATTTTTGTATGAATAACCTTCATTTAATTCAATAGAAATGTATTCATTAACACTTATTTGTTTCTTTTTCTTAATATCATTAATTATCTCCCTAATAATATCTTTATTATTTACCTTCCAATTTCCCGTATTATTAAAGTAGCTAACATATTCTTTCCTGTGATAAAAACGATAATATAAAAAATCACTATTACTATTATCACTTATAAGGTTATAAATTTTATTTATTAATTCATTTTTATTATAAAAAGAATCAGCATATCCATCAAAGTTAATAATTTTAAAATTATTATTTTCACTATCTATTTGTATAAATACCTTATTATTTTCAAACTCCAAATAGTAATCACCAGATAAATTATTCTGAATTAATAGTTTCAATCGTTCTTTTTGAATTTTACTGGGCTCTCTACTTGCTAATTTAGCACTATTAAAAAACAAATTTTCTATACTTGAATTGATTTCCTTCCTAATAAAATCAATATTTTTCGTAAAGTCATTTTTATAGTACAGCAAAAAATTATTATCTATTTTTTTTAAGAATTCATCTGCAGCATATTCATTTTTAGAAATAAAAATAGAAATATAATTCTCAGTTAATATTCTTTTTATAGAATCTATCTTGAAAAATAATTCAGATCTATTTTCTTTTATATGATTTTCTATTTTCAATACAATACTATTAATATTATCTTTAAACGTTACTTCTTTGAATCCATTCATATTTAATTTCCTTGTTTCTAGTTCATTTACTTACTGGAAATAAAATATATAAATTTATTTTTATCTTTTTTAAATACTGATTTTCCTATTTTAGATAAAAAAATAGCCCAACATTCTGTTGAGCTATTTAATTAAATATATATCAAATTATTTAGGTGCTCGTTCAAGCAAAAATGCACGTAATTGAGCAAAATCAGCAGGTAAGAAATGTGAAAGTAACTCTTTATCTGCACGCTCTGCAAGCTCTTTAGGTAATGGTAATTCACCACCCAAAATACGTTCAACGCTTTCTTTAAACTTCGCTGGATGAGCCGTTCCTAAAAATAAACCATATTCACCGTCTTGAAGTTCATCGCGCAGTAAACGATATGCAATCGCAGCGTGCGGTTCTGAAATATAGCCTTTCTTCGCAAGTTCACGCACTGTTTCTTCTGTTGTTTCATCACTCACTGAACCATGAGCAAGATCAGAAAGATCCCAACCTTTACGGCGATACAATTCTTCAATACGTGGCCAGTTATTTGGTTGGCTAACGTCCATTGCATTAGAAAGTGTTGCAACAGTACGATGAGGCTCCCATTTACCATTATCTAAATAGCGAGGAACAGTATCGTTCTCGTTTGTTGCAGCAATAAAACGCTTAACAGGTAATCCCATTGATTTTGCCAATAAACCAGCCGTTAAATCACCAAAGTTACCACTTGGCACCGAAATCACTAGATGTTCATGTTTTTCTGCTGGAATTTGGGCAACCGCTTCAAAGTAATAACAAATTTGAGCAAGTAATCGGCTGATATTAATGGAGTTTGCTGAGTTCAAATACATTGTTTTCTTTAAGAACTCATCATCAAAAGCTTGTTTTACTAATGATTGGCAAGCATCAAAGTCATCTTTAATTGCAACAGTGTGAATATTTTCACCTAATGTACAGAACAGTTTTTCCTGTAACGGACTGATTTTTCCTTCAGGATAAAGAATAACGACTTGTACATTTTCTAATTTGTAGAAAGCATGAGCAACAGCTGCCCCCGTGTCGCCTGATGTTGCCGTTAAAATAGTCACTGGTTGGTTGCCAGCAACTTCTGACAACATTTGCGCCATAAAGCGACCACCAAAGTCTTTAAATGCCAGTGTTGGGCCATGGAAAAGCTCTAAACAACTCACATCATCTTCAACTTGGGTTACTGGTGCTGGGAATGCAAATGCTGTGCTAATACGTTTTGCTAATACATCAGCAGGAATTTCATCACCAATAAAGGCCGTTAAAATACGGCTACTACGTGTTGCAAAATCAAGCGCTAATAATTCATCAATTTCAGCTTTAGAAAACGAAGGTAAGTCTTGTGGAAAAAAGAGCCCTTGCTGTTTACCCAAACCTTGTTTTACTGCTTGAGCAAAACTGACTTGCTCTTGATTATCTTTCAAATTATATAATTTCATGACTTACCCTATCTGTCTTGCGCCACGCGTATCTATACGGCAGATATGTACAAAGCCTTCACTGTTTTGTACATAGTTTTGTTTCAGCCATTCGGCCATCTCTTGTGCGATTTCTAATGAATCACTAATCGTAAAAATGGTAGGCCCTGAGCCTGAAATGCCACAAGCTAATGCGCCTTTCTTCTGCGAAGCCTCTCTGGCTTTTTCAAACCCAGGAAGAAGTTGAGTGCGATAAGGCTCAGCAATCACATCTTGCATCAAATTAGCGGCTAATCCTGATTGCTGAGTATGGCAAGCATGAATAAAGCCAGATAAATAACGACCGTGGTTAATAATGTCAGCTTTAGAGTATTGTTTTGGTAAAATCGCTCTAGCTTCTGCCGTAGAAACTTTAATCCCCGGATATGCCATAACCCAATACCAATCATCAAAAGTTGGTACAGACTGACAAATAGTGCCATTTTGTTCCAAAATAAGTTGTAGCCCACCTAAATAACAAGGCGCAACATTATCATAGTGAACACTACCTGAAATACGTCCTTCAAGCTCGCCCATCATCAGCAGCAATTGCCTTTCACCAAAAGGCTTTTGAGCAAATTCATTAAGCGCAACCAATGCCGCAACAACAGAACAAGCACTTGATCCTAAGCCAGAACCAATTGGCATATTTTTCTCAAGTGTCATTGCAACAGGAAGTACTTTGCCTAACTTCTCACAAAACAACTGCCAACATTGGTACACAATATTTTGCTTAGGATCTGAAGGTAGTTTGCCAACAAAGTGCCCTTTACTTTCAAGTGTAAATGCCGAAGCCGCTTCAACAGTGACACAGTCACCCAGTAATTGCCCATCAATAGGTGAAACTGCCGCGCCAAGGACATCGAATCCAACACTCACGTTGCCTATTGATGCTGGTGCATAAACTTTAACCACGCTTAAACTCCCAATTTCCATGATAAGGTACGTAATACATCTGCAAACACCCCAGCAGCAGTAACATCATTACCAGCACCATATCCACGTAATACCAATGGAATAGGTTGATAGTAGCGAGTGTAAAAGGCTAAAGCATTTTCACCATTTTTCACTTTAAACAGAGGATCATTTGCATCAACTGCCATTATCTTAACTTGGCATTTACCTTCATTGATAATGCCAACATAACGTAATACCTTACCTGCTTTTTGTGCTTCTTCGACTTTAGCATCAAATTCAACATCAACTTGAGGTAAACGATTTAAGAAGCTTGCTACATCACCAGAGCTATCAAATGAAGCAGGCAGTACAGGCTCTACATCGATATCACTTAATTCTAATTTATAACCCGCTTCACGCGCTAAAATAAGCAGTTTACGCGCAACATCCATACCTGAAAGGTCATCACGAGGATCTGGCTCAGTAAAACCTTTATCTTTTGCTAAAAAAGTCGCTTCAGATAAGCTTTTACCTTCATCTAATTGACCAAAAATGTAAGATAATGATCCTGAAAGAATACCATTAAATTGAACTAACTCATCGCCTGCGTTTAGCAAGTTTTGCAAGTTCTCAATAACAGGCAAACCTGCACCTACGTTAGTGTCATATAAGAATTTACGGCGTGAAGCTTCCGCTGCTTGTCTAATTTGATAGTAATAATCCATCGACAGCGTATTCGCTTTTTTGTTTGGTGTAACCACGTTAAAGCCATTTTGTAAGAAATTTGCGTATTGTTGCGCAATTTCTTCGTTTGATGTGCAATCAACGATCACTGGATTTAAGAAGTGGTACTCTTTTTCTAAACGAATAAGTTGGCTAAAGCTAAATGGCTCTTTGGCTTCTTTTAAAGCCTGTTGCCAATTATCTAAATCAATACCTTGCATATCTGTCAGCATGGCTCTTGAGTTAGCAATGCCACATACACGAAGATCGATATGCTTATTTTTCAACCATGCTTGTTGGCGATGGATCTGTTCAATTAACGCGCTACCGACACCACCAACACCAACAATAAAGACTTCAACAATTTGATTGGTGTTGAAAAGCATTTGATGGCACAAGCGCACAGCATTGGTTGCTGAATCATTAGCGATAACGGCTGAAATTGAACGTTCGGAAGAACCTTGTGCAATAGCTACAATATTAATATTGCCACGAGTTAATGCAGAGAAGAAACGCGCTGAAATCCCTTTTAAAGTACGCATACCATCACCGACAACAGAGATGATAGCGACGTTTTCCATGATATCTAATGGATCTAGTACACCATCTTTTAATTCTAAATAAAATTCATCTGATAATGCTTTTTGCGCTCTAATAAGTTCTTTTTGTGGCACACAAAAGCTGATGCTGTATTCAGAAGAAGATTGCGTAATCAGGACAACAGAAATACCCGCTCTCGACATAACAGAGAATACACGAGCAGCCATCCCCACCATACCTTTCATTCCGGGGCCAGATACGTTGATCATCGCCATATTATTAAGGTTAGTGATCCCTTTAACGGGGGTACTATCGTCTTTTTGACCATCACCAATTAATGTACCCGGAGCATCTGGATTGCCTGTGTTTTTTATTAAACAAGGAATTTGGAATTGGGCAATAGGTGCAATTGTACGAGGGTGAAGTACTTTAGCACCAAAGTAAGAGAGTTCCATCGCTTCTTGATATGACATGCCTTTTAACAGGCGTGCATCAGGAACTAAACGAGGATCGCAAGTATAAACACCGTCAACATCCGTCCAAATTTCACAACACTCTGCACGTAAGCAAGCAGCTAATACAGCAGCGGAGTAGTCTGAACCATTACGGCCTAATACCACGAGTTCATTTTTCTCATTACCCGCAGTAAAACCTGCCATTAAAATCATATCGTCTTTTGCGATATTGAGTTCTAAGATGCGACGAGTAGATTCAGGAATATCAACAGTAGATTCTAAATAATGACCTTGTGCGAGCAAATTTTTGACTGGATCGATTACAGTGACATTGTAGCCTCGAGCCTGTAAAACAGATTCCATAATGGCGATAGACAGCTTTTCACCACGACAAATCATCGCTGCATTGATGCTATCAGGGCATTGGCCTAATAAAGAGATCCCATGAAGAATATGTTTGATCTCTGCAAATTCACGCTCAACCTTATCTTTTAAGCGTTCATAATCGAAACCTGGCTGTTTTTCTCTTAGACCTTGTAATAAGTTGGCAAAAATTTGCTCGGCTTCTCGTACTTGAGTGAGAGGATCTTCGCCTTCTGCCGTTTTTTCAATCATTGCAACCAAGTAGTTAGTTATCTTGGCTGGTGCTGATAATACGAGAGCGACTTGTCCCTGCTCTCTTTTTTTCTCAGCGATATCAGCAACATTCAGCACACGCTCGGCGTTGGCAACTGAAGTTCCTCCAAATTTTAACACTCGCATACAGCTCTCCTGATTTTTCACCCAAAAAAAAACCCGCATTTCTCAATGCGGGCTTTTTCGATTTTCGTTTTTTATATGCGACAGCCCGCCCCGCAATATAAGATTCCGGTGGTGGTGGTAATAATTGTCATTTTAGCTGGGCTGTAAATACGCATAACTATCCTGTCTGTCTCAAAATTAGTTTGACTATATACTGGTTAAAGCAAAGCGAGAGAGATGTCAAACTTTTTCTCTTTTTTCATCAAAAAATAAATTCAACTTAAATAAAATATATTCGATCCTTACCCCTATTGTAGTATAGATATTGCTATCACAAAGGGATAAACAAAGAAAATAAAGCTACCATTTTAGGGTTATTTGGGGATTTGTACTTTTACATGGAATAATGTATTTTATGCTACTTTAATTTGTGTAACAAAACTGGAAAAAAAAATAAACCCCACTATATTTAACATATATTTTTCTTTTACATTACATAAATCAAATTATATAGTTAACTATTGAAATCAAGGTTAAGCTGTTATCTTGATTTTGATATGTGTCAACAAAAGTTAGCTTTTTAGATGGTATTTAATACAACTGGTGTTATATTGCTGTTAATAGACTATGGGCGTTTTGCATTCTGATTTTAGCGTTCATTGTCGATTAAAATTGCAAGTTTTGTAATAACGTGATGGTTATTTATCGAATTTCAATCTGGGTCTAGTTTTTACGTGCTAATAACAAAAATGAATAACCACACAAACGCACACAGAAGTTAAACACAGATTTCCTTTTTCTATTTTTGGTAATTTTAGGTAGCAAATATGCAAACCCCGCACATTCTGATTGTTGAAGACGAAGTTGTTACTCGTAATACCCTGAAAAGCATATTCGAAGCTGAAGGGTATATCGTACACGAAGCCACTGATGGCAACGAAATGCACAATGTTCTATCTGATCATGATATTAATCTGGTCATTATGGACATTAATCTTCCTGGTAAAAATGGGCTATTACTTGCTCGTGAGTTACGTGAACAGGCAAGTGTTGCATTAATGTTCCTAACAGGTCGTGATAATGAAGTGGATAAAATCTTAGGCCTAGAAATTGGTGCCGATGATTACATTACTAAACCATTTAACCCTCGTGAATTAACGATTCGTGCACGTAACTTACTGTCACGTACCATGAATTTAGTTAATGGCACGGAAGAACGTCGTTTAGTTGAAAGCTATAAATTCAATGGTTGGGAGCTTGATATTAACAGTCGCTCACTAATCAGCCCTGCTGGTGAACAATATAAATTACCACGCAGTGAATTTCGTGCGATGCTACATTTCTGCGAGAACCCAGGAAAAATCCAAACTCGTGCAGAATTACTGAAGAAAATGACAGGCCGTGAACTGAAACCTCATGATCGTACTGTTGACGTAACCATCCGTCGTATTCGTAAGCATTTTGAATCAACACCAGATACACCAGAAATCATTGCAACAATTCATGGTGAAGGTTATCGCTTCTGTGGTGATTTAGACGAGTGATTTGATCCAACCTCAAGCACTTAACTAAATAAAAAACCCCTGAATGATATTCGGGGGTTTTCTTTTATCTAAAGAAGAGTTAATAAAATAACAAAAGGTGAAAATTGATCTCAGCAACTGTTTTGAAAAAAAATATAACTTCTTTTTAAAAAATATTTTAAACCTTATTCGTATTAATTTTATTAACCATTAATTTCTTTAGCAAATAAAAATCACTCTTTCCACGGCATAATAGGTACTGCACTAATCGCATTTTTTGGCGAGCCATCAATGACTTTATCTGAGTAAGTCAGATAAACCAGAGCGTGGCGCTGTTTATCGTAAAAACGCACAACTTGAAGCTTTTTAAATACAAGTGATGTTCTTTTCTGGAAAACAACATCGCCATTATTTTTCCCTTTAATAACCTTTTCACTGAGTTCGATAGGTCCTACTTGCTGGCAAGAGATAGCCGCATCAGCAGTATCTTCAGCAAGACCTAAACTTCCTGAAATACCCCCAGTTTTTGCTCGGCTTAAATAACATGTGACATTTTTAACTTCAGGATCATCAAATGCTTCAATCACAATTTTATGGTTAGCGCCAAAAAACTTAAATACAGTATCCACGTAGCCAATTTCTTCTGCTTTTGCCATCAAAGAAAAAGGGAGTAAGATAGATACTGCTAGCATCTTTTTGAAATTTAACATATTTACCTTGTTCCATTGAAAAGATGAGAAAATAATTCCGTCTAGAATAAAACAATCCATTACTAACTGATAGAAGAATTTGTGTACATTAGTCGATGAAAAAGACTATATTTTACGATTGTCTAACAATATAACTTGTTATAGATGTTCAGGCTATTTACCATCTACTGCAATAAATAAACGAATATGACTAAGGGAGATGTATGGATCAAACCAACATCATACGTGATTTGCTCGCTTGGCTTGATAGTAACCTAGATAAGCCATTATCCCTCGATAATGTCGCAACTAAAGCGGGTTACTCCAAGTGGCATCTACAACGCATGTTTAAAGAAGTTACAGGACAAGCGATTGGTTCTTATATTCGTTCAAGGCGTCTATCTCGTGCAGCCGTTGCATTACGTTTAACGAGCCGCCCTATTTTAGACATTGCTTTGCAATATCGTTTTGATTCTCAACAGACTTTTACCCGTGCTTTTAAAAAGCAATTTGATAGAACACCCGCTCTTTATCGCCGTTCTGATGAATGGTGTGCGGTAGGAATCTGTCCACCAATTACCTTAGATCCTCAAAATTTACCTAAATGGGAATTTGTAACGCTATCTGAGAAGAAATTAATTGGTATTGAGCAAACTTGCAGCCATACCCTTGAGCAATGGGCTGAAGCCTGCTCTAACATGCGTCAAACCTTCTGGCGCTACTATATGAGTAAGATAAGCGCCGTTCCTCATCAAGTGTATGGGCTTCATCACGCCCAACATAGCGATGAGCATGAAGACGAACAACGCGTACTTTATACAACTGCCGTTGAGCCAGATTACGCAACGTTTATTGATGATGATGCAGCAAATGAAGTCTCTCTCGCTGGCGGTGATTATATTCGCTTTGATTTTGAAGGTGAGGCGAAACGAGGCGCAATGCAGGAGTTTTTATTCCTAATTTATGGTGTCTGTTTACCCAATATGGGATTAACACGCCGTAAAGGCTATGACGTTGAAAAATACTATCTTAAAAATGTGCGTTACAGCAATGAGATGGTGACTGAGCCACAAGATCATATCGAACGTTTTGAATATTACATTCCCATTAAACGCGAAGATGTAAACGCATAATAAAAAGCTCTCTTTGTGATATAAAAAAGAGAGCTTTTATTTTTTAGCGCTGAACTTCATCTAGTGCAGTATCAGTAAGATGACTTACATCACCTGCCGTTTCAATCACCCAACCATTGGCAAGCCAAGGGCTATTTTGATAGTCAACACGTGAAATCGAGCAATTACGCAATCTTAAACGGCGTTCTGCATATGCAGGTAATCCCAACACTGTGCTCAGTAAGCACCCTAAAGCAATACCATGACTGACTAAGAGAGGACGGCTATTTTCGGGTAAATCAAGACATTGATTTAGCGCAGCCTGCATACGACTTGCTAATTCTACCATTGATTCTCCTTGGGGAATTCGTCCATCAGGTGTACCATCAATCAAACTCTTGCGCCAAGCCTCTTCTTGTGTCTTTAATGTTGCGATCTCTCGCTGTTCAAGAACGCCCATATTGAGTTCACGTAAACGTGGGTCAGTTATCACTTCACAGCCACAGGCTTGTGCAATGATTTCTGCCGTTTGACGAGTGCGGCCAAGATCGCTTGAGATAATGTGGGTAATGCCTGCTGATTTTACTTTTTCAGCAACTTGCTGTGCTTGACGCACACCATTTGCAGTTAGTGGGCTATCAGATTGCCCTTGAATACGTCTCGCCACGTTCCATTCAGTTTCACCGTGGCGAACAAGATAGACCTGTAACATACATTTTTTCCGTTATACTGCTCTAATTTTTCAAAGGATGATTAATTCATTATGTATCATGTCATTGCAGCCACTACGAATCCAGCAAAAATCAACGCGATAAAACTCGCCTTTGAGCAAGTATTCGGTAAAGATACCTTTGATATTGAAGATATTAATGTCGATAGTCGTGTTCCACAGCAACCTATCGGAAATACAGAAACGAGAACTGGCGCACGTCAACGTGTGATGGCGGCTCGTCAAGTTCGCCCTGAAGCTGATTTTTGGGTTGGCGTCGAAGCCGGTATTGAAGATGATATGACCTTTGCTTGGATTGTTGTCGAACATGGTCAAATTCGTGGAGAATCACGCTCTGCAAGCCTTATGCTACCAGAACAGATCTTAAAAGGGATCCGTGAAGGTCGCGAGCTTGGCGATGAAATGGCTTTCTTAACAAAGATTGACAATATTAAACAGCGCGGTGGTGCGATTGGTTATTTTACTGATGGCCTACTCAGTCGTACTTCTGTGTATCAACAAGCATTAGTGCTGGCATTAGTGCCCGTCACTCATGATATCTATAAAGAACTCAATCAAAAAGAAGATTAATAATTAATCTGATACGTTTTTTTAGATAAATCAGCTTTTAGATAAATAAGAAACAAAAAAAGCCATTTAATCAAATAATTAAATGGCTTTTTTATCACTCTAGTTCATATCATAACAACGCGACTATTTTTTTGTCATTAGCTCTTTTTCAAGCCATAATTTCACGTCATGTGGCGCTGTTTTTAAACTATTAGAGCCTCTAGTGATGGTGGCAATACCAACGCCTAACTCTTCTTTTAACTCACGTTGACTTAAATCGCCTCGCATTAGCTCTTGCACAATGCGAACTCGCGTTGCCAAAGCACTACGTTCATCGGGTGTCATTAAAAGTTGTAAAATAGGAAATTGCACATCTTGCTCAAAAGCATGTTGTAATAACGCAACAAATCTTAGCCAGTGCTCATTCTCTTCAGGTGATAATGCAGGATCTTGCATCGTGGGAACCTCTTTTTGCCACACTCATTAACTAGTACACAATATAACATACTTTGCTAATGTACAAAGAGGCTCCGACGATAAATCCGCGTTATTATCTTTTAATAACGACTATTCCACTCATTTTCAGTCAGTACAGGCTGCTGTTCACCCGCAAAATAACTATAGAAAACAGCAAAAGAGAGTACATTTTTGACATAACCTCGCGTTTCAGCAAAAGGAATACTTTCAACAAACGCTATCGCATCTAATTGACCATTTGCATCAGATAACCAACGATCAACGCGCGCAGGCCCTGCATTATATGCGGCACTTGCTAAAATACGATTTTGATTAAAACGTTGATAGACAGAATCAAGATAAGCCGTACCAATCTCAATATTCTTCACAGGATTTGTTAACTGAGCACTACTGACATAACCCGTAATACCCGCTTGTTTTACCGTAAATTCGGCCGTTTTTGGCATTACCTGCATTAAACCTGTTGCACCCGCTGAAGAGCGTGCTTGTGGGTTCCACGCACTTTCTTGACGAGCAATTGCCATCGCATAATTACGGTCTATCGATTTATCTTTCGTGTATTGCTCAAACTCATTTTTCCAAGCAAGAGGGAAACGTTCTTCTAGATGATCCCACATTTTCCCTGTGATCGTGGCCTGTACTGCTAAATCAGCCCATTTTTGCTCATACGCATAACGCGCTAATTCAGCCTGTATTTGCGCTGGTTGTGAAGCAACATAGTTTGCCCACTCTGATCGCGCTAAGTTGTCCATTTGCCAATACATTAGCTCACGAACGCGCTGTACTTCTAGCTGATTCGGAATACTTGGTGAAACACTTGGCGCCTTATCTATCACCATCACATAAGGCTTACCTAATTTGGTCGCTGCAACCATAGGGTAAAAACCACGATTTTGTGTCAGCGCTTCTAGAATAGCTTGTGCTTCACTGTTTTTACCTTGTGATTGCAACACCATTGCACGCCAATAACGCCACTCTTCCTTATTTTTACTTTCAGGTGAGAGTCTTTCTAACCACAATGCCAATTCAGTTGGTTGGTTTTGGCTTAATGCTAGTCGTACTCGACGCTCACGCAATGTATCAGATGCAGTGTCTTGAATAACGCTATCACGCCATTTTACCTGCTCTGGTGTTGCGTAAGGCATATATTGCCATGCTACGGTATCACGCATTAATTGGCGTTCACTTGCCGTCATTTTTTGGGCATGTGCGATATTATCAATTTGTGCTCGAGCTGCATCTGCGTCTTTTCTTGCCCAACGAGAAAATGCAGATTGTATGATTGAGCGAGAAAAATCTGTCGGTGAAAGAGCGGTTGCATAGCGCCCCACTAAGTTTGGATAGTCTTGTAATTCAACCAAGGCATCGCTAATGGTTTGATAATTCTGAGGAAGACGCCGTGCCAAGTAAGCAGCAAGTCCCGTATTACCATTTTTAATCGCTAAGTTAATTCGCTCTAATACTAATTCTGGCGTTAATTGATTCGCCTTTTGCCATTCATCAAAAAGAGGATCGCAACTTGATGGCATTGAGGTGCCATTTAGCCATGCTTCTTTAGCACCTACCCACGCGGTTTGAATATCGCCTGTTGCCCATTTTGCATAATAATAATTACATCTTGCAGCCTTAGGGTTAGGTGGATTTGGGCTAAAAGTCAGTAAGTTTTGCCACTCTTGGCGTTTTGCTAATTCATTTACAAATAGAGAGGGAAGTGCTTTTGCTGGTGGTAATGTAGGATATTTAGCTACAAATTCAGTGACTACAGCTGGTGCAATCACATCAAGATTGTCCGTAATTTGACGGTATTCCAAATAGGGATAAAGTGGGTAGCTTTGCAATGTTGGGAGTAATTTTTCTACTTCATCTGTTTTTTTAAGATCCCATGCAGCTTTAATTTCTTGATAACGAACACGTTGTTCACTTAATGAATCTGCTTGTGTCCATGTAGAAAAACACAATGCGCCTATTGCTACTGCTAATGACCATGTTTGCTTCACCACGTAATTTCTCCCACTTCAAATAGAACCACCAAAGACTGAATACATTAGCTAATATGATAATCATTAACAATGTAAGTTCCCTTATTTAAGAGAAATTTTCATTACTTTCAGAGGAAGTAGGAAAGGTAGATAAAAACCTCTCTTTTGACTAAGGTTTTCTTTTATAAATCGGGTATACTGGCGACTTTCATCATTTTCGGGTCTTTGGCAAATACTGACATTGACTTTGCTATTGTTCATTTTGGTGCCATAAACACGTAGCTTAATCACAAAAAATTTGTTTTTAGCGCGAAAAGTGACACCTCAGATAAAACCTCTTTTATAATCAAAGGGTAATTATAGTGGCTCAATACGTTTATAGTATGTTGCGTGTCGGGAAAATTGTCCCACCTAAGCGACATATCCTTAAAAACATTTCACTCAGCTTCTTCCCGGGCGCGAAAATTGGTGTGCTTGGTCTTAATGGTGCCGGTAAATCAACATTACTACGCATCATGGCAGGTATTGATACTGATATCGAAGGTGAAGCACGTCCACAACCAGGGATTAAAATTGGTTACTTACCACAAGAACCAAAATTAAACCCTGAACATACCGTACGTGAAGCCGTTGAAGAAGCCGTCAGCGAACTGAAAAACGCATTAAACCGCCTTGATGAAGTTTATGCGGCTTATGCCGATCCTGATGCTGATTTCGATAAATTAGCAAAAGAACAAGGTCAACTAGAAGCGATTATTCAATCTCATGATGGTCATAACCTTGAAAACCAATTAGAGCGTGCAGCAGAAGCACTGCGTTTACCTGAATGGGACGCTAAAATTGAGAAACTTTCAGGGGGTGAACGTCGACGTGTCGCTATCTGTCGTCTTCTGTTAGAAAAACCAGATATGCTGTTATTAGATGAACCCACTAACCACTTAGACGCAGAATCTGTGGCTTGGTTAGAACGTTTCTTACACGATTATGAAGGAACTGTTGTTGCAATCACGCACGACCGTTACTTCCTTGATAACGTAGCGGGTTGGATCTTAGAACTTGACCGTGGTGAAGGTATTCCATGGGAAGGTAACTACTCTTCATGGTTAGAGCAAAAAGACGCACGCCTTGAGCAAGAAGCAGCAACCGAAGCGGCTCGCCATAAATCTATTCAGAAAGAACTTGAGTGGATCCGCCAAAACCCTAAAGGTCGTCAAGCAAAAGGTAAGGCTCGTCTGGCTCGCTTTGAAGAACTGAATAGCATTGATTATCAAAAACGTAATGAAACCAGCGAACTCTTTATTCCACCTGGACCACGTTTAGGGGATAAAGTGTTAGAAATTAATAATCTAACAAAATCCTATGGTGATCGCGTTCTGATTGATGATTTAAGCTTCTCTATTCCTAAAGGAGCTATTGTCGGTATTATCGGCCCTAACGGTGCGGGTAAATCAACGCTATTTAGAATGATCTCAGGTCAAGAACAACCAGACTCAGGTACTTTAGTGTTAGGTGATACTGTTAAGTTAGCATCTGTTGATCAGTTCCGCGACAGCATGGATGACAGTAAAACGGTTTGGGAAGAAGTCTCTGGTGGCCAAGACATTATGCGTATTGGTAACTTTGAAATTCCAAGTCGTGCTTATGTTGGTCGCTTTAACTTTAAAGGCGTTGACCAAGGTAAACGTGTTGGCGAACTTTCTGGTGGTGAGCGTGGTCGTTTACACCTTGCTAAACTACTACAAGTTGGCGGTAACATGTTACTGCTCGATGAACCAACCAACGACCTCGACGTTGAAACTTTACGTGCATTAGAAAATGCCCTGTTAGAGTTCCCTGGTTGTGCGATGGTTATTTCCCATGACCGTTGGTTCCTTGACCGTATTGCCACACATATCATCGATTACCAAGATGAAGGTAAAGTAGAATTCTTTGAAGGTAACTTTACTGAATATGAAGAATACAAAAAACGTACATTAGGTAACGATGCTATTCAGCCTCGTCGCATGAAGTACAAGCGTATGAGTAAATAATCGAATTTATTTACGGTATTCGATAATAAAAAAGCAGAGATTATTCTCTGCTTTTTTTATATTTTCAGATCTAGCACATAACGTTTTGGTTAACTGTTCTGTTTATAATCAAAACTTAAAGGCGCAGTAAACGAAACATTACCATTTTCTAAACGATAGCTTTCAGGTGCGGGAAATGGCGAAGCGCGTTTAATTGTATTTAAAGCCTCTTTATCAAGAATGCGATTACCTGATGATGTTTCCACTTTCACATCTAATAACTCACCTTTTGCATTTAACACAATAGAAACTTGTGTCACGCCCGTTGCTTTAAAGCGCAGTGCTGTTCGAGGATAGCGTTTATAAGCATTAATATGGCTATGGATCAAGCTTTCCCATCCTATCTGTCCACTTACAGAAGAGGAAGATAAACTATTAAACTGAGCACTACTGCTTGTATTAGAGCCTGAAACTGGTGCGCTTGTTACATCTGATGGCGCTTCTGAGACAGGAAGATCATCAGGGACTTTTACTGCAACCGGTTTAGGTTTAACCACTGGCTTTACTTTCGGTTTTTCTGGAATGCGCTCATAAGTGCCTTGCGCTACAACTGGCATTTTAGGTAAATCCAATACTTCTTTGATAGGTTCAGGCTCTGTCTCTGCAGGCTCAGGAACAGACATCACTTTCTCAGGCCCAACAGGAACATCTTTTGTTTCTGCCTGAGCTAATTGATAGATACCTAAATCCATTGTCATTGCGGGTGGTAAAACGCCATGGCGTTCATCTTTAGATGTTATCCAGCCAATAGCGACAACAACTAACGTTGCATGAAATAAAATACTGGCAGTGAACCCACCAATAGAAAATGATCCACGGCGTGAAAAAGTCGCCGACATACTACTCATAATTCTTGCCTCTGATTTTCTTTCTGATGAATTATAGGCATAATACAAACACAAATGATATTGCTTATTATTAATAATACAATAAAAAATTAGCTTGATAATTATCATAACTTGTTCTCATGAGAAGCAGTAAGAGCTTATTATTTCACTCTTTTTTAGACACCAGAGATTATGGCTAGCGATAAATCATTGGCACAAAAAATTAGTTGTGCCTATCAATCAACCTATGGACAACTTGTGCGTTTTTTCCACAAACGTACGGGTAATTACCATGATGCAGATGATTTGTCTCAAGATGTGTTTACACTATGGCTAAACAGAAAAGAACAAACACCAGTGCAAGAACAGCGTGCTTTTTTGTTCAAAATAGCGAACCACGTTTTGATTGACCATTGGAGAAAAAATCAAAAGCAAAAAGATATCTATCAGGATGATTATGAACTAGATGACGCAGCTCAAAGTTATGCCACGGAGCTTGATCCGGGATATGTCCTTGAGCATCAACAGCGTTTAGATCTACTTAGTGAAGCAATTGAAACATTGCCTCCACGCCGTCGAGAAGCATTTGTTCTTTATCGTTTTGATGGACTATCACAAAGCGAAATTGCAGAGCAAATGGAAATCTCAATCAGTATGGTGGAAAAACATATTGCGGCTGCCCTATTACATTGCAAAAGATATGTCGATGCAGGACAGGAGAAATGCACGAATGATGAGTAAGCCGGAAAAAAATATACCGGAAACTAAACCTCACACAGATGAGGGAGCAGATCATCTTTTTTTAGAAAATGATGATGAATTACTCAACGACTCTATTGATGAGCAAGCGGCCCTTTGGTTCACCCGACAACACAGCCAAAGGATGACTCCTAAACAACGCCAAGCATTTAAAATATGGATAGAAAATGATGTAAACCGACAAGCATATCAAGATATTGCGGGGCTCTGGCGTCAATGCGATGCATTACCACGACCAACAATAGCCACAGTCGAAAAGAAAAAACGCTCTCTTTGGCGTCCAATGATCCACACCACTGCTACTCTTTGTTTACTCACTGTTTTATATCTTCCTTATAGTCATTTACCTGCATTACTGATGGATAATATGACGCTTGCAACCAGCGACTTACCGAAAGAAATGACCTTAGCTGATGGCTCTAAAGTCTATTTAGACAGAAATACACAGGTAAGAGTGGCTTATGTGCAAGAAGAAAGAAGGCTATGGCTAGATAAAGGACAAGCCTATTTCAAAGTAAAATCAAATTCTTATCGTCCTTTTTATGTTCATGCGGATACTCGATTAATTAAAGTTGTCGGCACTGAATTTGAAGTTAGTCGCTATGATAACCACCAAATTAACGTAGCTGTCCATGAAGGGATTGTTGAAGTAAAAGCAACACCAAAATCGTCCCCAGCCTATTTGTATGCTGGCTCTCAAGCCACCAGCACATTAGCAAATGACAGTTTTGTTATCTCTTCGGTCAACATTGATTCCGTGGGAAGTTGGCGCTTTGGCCAACTGCATTTCTTTGAGCGCCCATTGAATGAAGTGATAGCCAAACTCAAACCTTATCTTGATATCAATATTCAAATTTCCTCACCCGAAATTGCCGAAATGAAAGTCTCAGGAATAGCTAACATAAATGATGCCAAAGACTTTATTACCGCAATTCCACTTATATTGCCGGTTAATGTCGTTTTTACTGATAAAAACAATGCCTTAATTATCAACAAGTAAAAAGAAAAATGAAAAATATTCTTTTTTACAGGTGAGGATAATTCTCATTTCACCATCTTCCTTAGTAACAACAATTATTAAGTTAGTGAATGGGATTGGTGAAATGAAAATGAATAACAAAAAAGGAGCCCTTAAGAGGTCTCTACTAGCGTTGCTAATAAGTACCACTATTGCTGCACCTTGCGCTTATGCATCTACCGTTTCAGTAGCTTTACCAGAACAGTCTTTGGCTGATTCATTAAGTGCCATTGCAAAACAAGGGCAAGTCCAAATTTTATTTGATGCAAATTCGGTTAAAAACCTGCGTGCTCCAGCACTTTCAGGTCAATTTGAAACCCAAACTGCATTACAAAAAGTCTTAATTGGTAGTGGGTTAGAAATTATTCCACAAGGAAGTGGATTTGTTATTCGTCCTCTCGCCACAACTAACGCGATTGTTATTCCTGAAGTTAAAGTCACCGGTGTTGGTAGCAGTTATCACCCAGCTACCGATGTCGTTTCCGCTCCGCAATACATCACCGCTGAAGAGATAAAACAGCGTAATACCGGTGATGGAAACGTAACTGACTTACTGAAAAGTAACCCTGCTGTTCAGTTTTCCAATAATGACAGCACATCAATGAATCAGGGTGAAATTAAACCTTCACGTATTTCTATTCATGGCTCTAGTAGTTATCAAAACTCCTATAAGCTTGATGGCGTCAGCTTTAATAATGACTTTGACCCAGCGAACTCAGGTAATGGTGAAACCAACACCCGTGTTAGCAGTGACGAACAAGGTATGTATCTTGATAGTCGATTAATTGATAGCGTCGCAGTTTACGATAATAATATTCCTGTTGAGTTTGGTGGTTTTACTGGCGGGACTGTCGAAGTACAAAGCCGTCGCTGGTCAGGCGAAACTCATGCCAATGCCTATTACCGCACAACGCGCTCAAGCTGGAACAATATTTTTACTGATCCAAAACTGAATTTTGATACAGCCAATAATGATTTTAGTAACCCGGCTCGCTTCCAGAAAAAATACGATAAACAAAACTTTGGTGGTTGGTTTGAAACGAGTCTAACTGACAATACGGGGTTAATTTTCTCTGCATCACGTCGTGAATCAACTATTCCGATGATGATTAGTGCTGAGGGCGGAATTATCCTTACGCCAGATGGCCAGTTAGAACAAGTCGAACAAACGCCACACTATCGTGATCAGACCCGTACTTCAGATAACTATTTTATTAAATATTCATGGGATATTTCAGAAAAACAAACCTTTGATTTATCAACAAATATTGCGCGATACAAAAGCTATTTATTCTCAGGTTCAGTCTATAACTCAGGCTATGATAATGAGCATAATGGTTTAAGTTTTACTGCACTTTATAAGCATCAACTTGATCTTGGTTCATTAGAATTAACTGCGGGTTATCAAAACCTTGAAGATAAGCGTTCTAATGATCAAGACTACTTCGTCACCATTAAAGACTATACCGATTGGCAAAACCCACAGCAGATAAGCAGTGGTGGTCAAGGTGATTTGAAGAGCAAACAAGAAACCTACAATGCCAAAAGTATTATGCGATTTAACCCTGTTGAATGGGGTTCGGTTAGCCATCAGCCAACAACAGGGTTTGAAGTTAGCCGTACTAAAGGCTCTTATGTTCGAGACAAAACCTATTACAACCATACCTATACTGGCTCTACATGGGGCGATGAGTGGATGGGTTCATTACAACAAACAACCCGTTTCTTAGCGGGTACACATGATGCTTCATATACCAACTATGCGATTTATGTTGACGATAATCTCCAATATAAGCGCTTAACACTGCGTCCAGGCATTCGTTTAGATAGAGATGATTTTGTTCAAAAAAATAATATCTCTCCACGTTTAAGCGGAACTTATGATATTTGGGGTACTGGTAACACCTTAATTATTGGTGGCGTAAACCGTTACTATGGCCGTTCAATGCTGACTTATGCGCTTTATGGTGCACAAAACGCAGGCCTACAACACTGCTACTTCTCTTGTGATAACGATAATCCAAGCGATTGGGAAAACCGTACCGACTTTGAAGGTGTTGATTCACTAAAAACACCTTATAACGATGAGCTGACACTCGGCTTGCAACAAGAAATTGCATCAACCACTTGGCGTTTACAATACGTTCATCGTGAAGGTCGTGATGAAGTTCGTAGTGATACCAAATATCCAAATGACAAAGATAAAATAAGAATTCGCCATTTTAATAATAATGGACGTAGTACTCACGATACCTTAACGCTTTCTGTGAGAAACAGTCAGCCTTGGGAATTAGCACGCGCTGATCATGTTTTTAATGCCTCTATTAGCTGGCAAAAAAGTAAAACAAATACGCCTAAAGACTCTGGTTATGCCAACTTCGATCCTAGTTCACAAGGGATGAACTACGACAAAGTATGGTATGACGGAAAAATCATCAATGCCAAAGACTTACCTTCTGGCAATTTTAACTCACCATTAAAAGTTACCGCTGAACTTACCAGTGTTTGGGATGATTTGGATTTAACTTGGTATAACCGTCTTCAATGGAATGGCGCTCGTTCACAAGCAGAGAAAGCCAATAATGGCTCCCCAAGACCAAGTGAATATGGCCCATTATTCGAATACAAAAAACGTAATTACAGTAGTCGTTTTTCTTGGGATACCAAATTGGGTTGGGAACCTGAATTTGCTTATGGCGTAGGTATCTCTGTTGAAGTGAATAACGTCCTTAACACTAAAAATGTGACTGACTACTTCACTTATCAAGATAAAGATTACAAGTCGTATGAACCAGGCCGTCAATTCTGGTTACAAATCAGCTACGACTATTAATAAATTGACGAAGTTAATGTGAGCAACCAAGTCGATACACAATAAAAATATGACCAATAAGCAATGAAAACAATAAAACAATTTTTCTATTTAGTTTCACCTTTTTGGGGGCGGCGTGCCGCCCTTTACTGCTGGTTTCTATTGATAGTTTCTTTGACCTTAACCCTGTCATCTGTCTGGTTTAACGTCAAAATGAATGAATGGAATGGTAGTTTCTATAACGCATTACAACAACTTGATGGACAAGCTCTCTACAAGCTTCTTCAACAATTTGTCATTATTATTGCAGGATTAATTACTGTCGTAGTAATGGGCGATTTCTTACGCCAAAAAATGGTTATTCGCTGGCGCGAAGGCATGACTGAACAAGTGCTTGATCGCTGGTTATCAAAAAACAGTAAACACTACATGTTAAGGCTGACATCACAAGAGCCTGATAACCCCGATCAGCGTATTGCAGAAGATATTCGTTTACTGATCGAATCAACAATGCGTTTAACTGTCACATTTTTGCACTCATTACTAACGCTTATCTCTTTTGCCACTATTCTTTGGTCACTGTCTGGCGCTATATCCTTCACATTAGGAGGAAGTGAGTGGACAATTCCAGGGTATATGTTCTGGGCTTGTATTATCTATACCATTATCGGGATAACCATTACGCAGTTTATTGGCTCACCCTTGCGTAAGATTAATATGGATAAACAGCGCAAAGAGGCTGATTACCGTACTGCCCTCATCACCCGTAAACAACATGGCGATGCAATTGCCGGTCAGCGTGGTGAAATCAGTGATCGCAACGAATTAATGAGCCGCTTTTTAGGGGTTATTCGTAACTGGAATAACCTTATCCGCTACGAGAGAAATCTTGCATTCTTCACTGTCGGCTATCAACAAGCCACTGCAATGGCACCGATTATTTTTGCCTTACCTAAATTCCTTGCTGGCGAATTAATGCTAGGGGGATTAATGCAATTAAGACAAGCATTCTCTAGTGTTGCAGGTGCATTAAGCTGGTTTATTTTCTCGTATAAAGAGATTGCCGCATGGCAAGCAACAGTGACACGTCTTTATAATTTTGTGGTGCTTTTAGAGCACGATCATGAGCCAGAAGTCGCTGATTTAAACGATAAACAGACTAAATTAAAAGCTAATCTTTCTCTGTTTATGCAAGATGACAGCCTGTTAATCCAAGATATTAACTTCTCTGTAAAAGCGGGTGAGTTAACCGTTATTGAAGGTTGCTCTGGTTTAGGTAAATCAACACTGCTTAGAGCATTAAGTGGGCATTGGCCTTATTTCAAAGGGGAAATTCAACGTTCACCCAATGTGTGTTGGATCCCACAACGTATGTATCTGCCTTTTGCACGTTTAGACAGTTTGCTCGCTTATCCTTGTCAGCCTAATCAATTCTCCGCTAAAGAGTATGAAGATGCACTTCATTTGGTGGGCTTAGACAAAATAAAAAATCAACTTTCACTTGAAACGGATTGGACAACACGTCTATCAGGCGGTGAGCAACAACGTCTTATTTTTGCCCGCTTATTACTCAATAAACCTGAACTTATTTTATTAGATGAAACCACTTCTGCACTTGATGAACAAAATGCATTAAACATGTTGCAGCTACTAAAACAACATCTGCCAACCGCAGGCATTGCGTTAGTCAGCCACCAGCGCTTTACACATGTGATTGCAGATAATGTGATTTCACTCAAAGCCCCTACCGTGTCCTCCTCTCAACCTGCTGGAGTTACCGAATATGTATCGTAAATTACTGATTGTTTCAGTCAGTCTTTCACTTTTAGGGTGTGCGACAAGCACTCCTAATCAAAATGACAAAAGTACACTATTACTACGGCCTGATGTTCGTCATTTTACCCTAGATAATGGTTTAGACGTCTACTTACTGCAACGCCCACAAACCGGTGTTGAAATGCGTCTTTTGGTAAAAAGTGGTTCTGTTCAAGAAGATGAAAAACAGCTTGGTTTTTCACACTTTACTGAACATATGGCATTTAAAGGTACCACTCATTTTCCCGGAACAACGGGCTTTAAACAACTTGAAAGCCTTGGCATGAAATTAGGTAGCCATGTTAATGCCGCGACAAGTTTAAATGCGACGACTTATAAACTGTCATTACCGAATGCAAACCCGATCCAAATTAAAACGGGGTTAAAGATCTTATCTGATTGGGCATTTGAAATGACATTTGACCCTATTGAATTTGATAAAGAACGTCCGGTTATTGTTGAAGAGTGGCGCTTGCGCCAAGGTATCGGTTTTCGTATTAACCGCCAGTTAGAGGAATTGCGTTATTACGGTAGCCGTTATCTAGACCGTGACCCTATTGGTGATTTAGAAATCGTTAAACATGGCGATGTGAAAGATGCAAAACGCTATTACGATACTTGGTATCAACCAGAAAGAATGGCATTAGTACTGGTTGGTAACTTTAATCAGGGTGACGCTATTGCTGATATTAAGCAGCTGTTTAACGCTAAAAATAGCGAAAATAAAGGAATTGATGATCCTTCTTGGCACAATTTTATTGATCATAAAGATCTACTGGTCAAAACGATTTTCGACAAAGAGCAAGGTTCGCGTATTTTACAGTTCACCTTGCAACGTACTTTGCCAGCACCTTTAAATAGTCGCCAAGGTCAATATGAAGATTTAATGGATTCATTATGGCTATCAATTTTAAATCAACGTTTTTCCACTATTGTTGATAATGGCTTAATGGCTTCTATTAGCGCTAATGCACAAGGCGCAATGTTAGACTCTCGTCGTTCACAACAATTGATGATTGCGCACCCTAAAGGTAATGATTACCAAGGTGCATTAGATATCTTATTTACAGAAGTTCAACGCCTCGCCTCTGTTCCAGTGACTCAAGAAGAGCTAGATAATGCCCGTAACGCAATACTAAAACGCCTAAGCCAACAAGCTGCAGGTGAAGAGCGCTATGAGCACGATTATTTGGCCAACCAAATCACAACAGCCATTGAATTGGATATGCCAATTCAAACGAAAAAACAGGCACTGAATTTAAGCTATCAATTAATCAATAAAGTGACCCCTGAAACATTGTCAGCTTATTTTTCTCAATATCTAAAACAATCATCACCACGAGTTGCGGTGATTGGCCCTGATAATGATGCTAATTTGTTCAATGCAACTAAAGCTGCGCAACGTTGGCAAGAAATTAGACAATCAAACCCGGGAGCATTTACCCTAAAAACTCAAGCCGTTGTACTCGATATTAAACCTGAGCTCACGGGTTCAGTTGTTTCAACACAATCACTTCCGATTGAAAAAACGCAAGAATGGACGCTGAGCAATAATGTAAAAGTGATTGTGAAAAATGACAGTTATCTCAAAGATAATATTCAAGTTTCACTACGTATTCCGGGCGGCTCTTCACTTGAAACAAATCAAAGCTTAGGTATGGTGCAATGGGCACTAAAATTACCCGAAGTAAGTGGATATGGTAATTATAATGCACGTGAATTAGCGCTATTTACCAAGCAACACCAAATTAGTTTGCGCCCTTACAGCGAACTATTATTCCATGGTTTCCGTGGCGAAGCGCCAATTGATGAACTAGAAACCTTGCTAACATTGATGCATCTAAAAATTACATCTCCACAGTTTAATGGCGAGAAGTTAGAGCAACAGAAGCAAGCGATGGCATTAGGTATTTCAAAAACACCCGTTGAACGTACTTTCTTGGATAATATCAATAAAGAAAGCTATCAAAATGGCGATCGTTTAGTAATTTCTCCGCAAGGTGCTTGGAAACAGTTTACTGCTCAACAATTACAGCGAACAAACCAAATGATCTTAGGACAACCTGCTGATATGACATTAGTTATCAGTGGTCCTGTCAATATTAATCAGGTAAAATCTCTCATTGAACGCTGGGTTGCAAGTCTCCCAACACGCTCTGAACAGCGTCTATTCTGGGCAGATCCTGCCATTAATCCAAAGCTGACTTCATTTAACAAAACATACCCTATCGCAAGCAGTGATAAGAGTATGGTAAGTATTCAATATGCAGCGCCAGCTCAATGGTCACAACAACAAGTACTTGCGCTTAATTTACTGGATACAGTGATCAGCCAACGTTTAAGACTCAACCTACGTGAAAGAGCTGGTGGGATTTATTCACTTGGGTTCTCTGAAATGTTAACGAAAGTGCCTACAAGCTACTATACCGGTCGTTTAAATTTTACAGCATCACCTGAGCGCGCAGATGAATTAATCACTCTCGCCCGTAAAGTCGTGAATGAAGTTAAGCAGTCAGGTATTACAGAGAAAGAGTTACAAGAGGCTAAAAATATCTGGCTAACTGAAAATTCACAGGTGAATGACAGTGCAAGTTATTGGACAGATGCTCTTGCTCAAGTTGCAACGGATGACCAACAGTATCAGCGTTTACTCACTGATCCTGCCATTATAAAAACATTAAGTGTTAACGATATAAACCAAGTTGCTCGCCAGTGGTTAGGTGAAAATGAAAAGGTCTTTAAGTTAACGCCAGCAACTCAAAAATAAAAATAACTTAGGTTAAACCGATAAGCCATAAAGTCACTTAAAATAAAACGCCCAGATCAAGTCTGCATATAGCATGAGAACTGGGCGTTTATTCATCTATTTTAATCAAGTTATAGCAATGATATTCAATTTTATTGACTATTAAATTTATTAATCTTTTTTCACTGCAAAACGACCACTACCTAAAAACATCACCGCAATCGCAGCAAATAGGTAAAAGCCAGCGCTTTCTGGTGCCCATCCCCCTGTTTTAGGGTTTAATGCAAATAAATCACCAGAGTGAACCATCAAGACAGCAACAAACATTGTACCTGCTAAAACAAGTGCTGACGCACGAGTAAACAGACCGATAATCAGTAATATAGGTGCAACCACCTCCCCAATCACGGTACCGTAAGCAATAAAGGCGGGTAGATTAAAATTAGCCAACATCCCCTGAATACCAGCTAATCCACCCGGTTCCATTTTATGAAGCCCATGTAATAACATTAAAACGCCAAGAGAAACACGTAATACAAGTTTACCCAAGTCAGAACAGTCAACAAGTTGATTAAATTTATTAATCATAACGTCTCCAAATTGAAAATAGTGATGTGTATTTTTAATACGTATTAATAGGTACACTACATTATATGATGAAATATTATGAATGAGTGTGATTTTTATTATCACTATTTGTTCTCATTAAGTAATCACTTAGATTATTATTGCTTTATAACGTGCTATTCACCTTTTCCATGATTAAGATCACAACTTATTAACATAATGAACTCTTAATCACCGACTTCTCGTTATGCTATAGATATCTCATCTGACCAGTCTAAAAAGGGTATCTGATGGCACATTATTCTCATCTATTTTCGCCTCTTGATTTAGGGTTTACTGTACTTAAAAACCGTATTCTTATGGGCTCTATGCATACTGGACTCGAAGAAAATCCAAATGATGCCCCAAAACTTGCACAGTTTTATGCCCAACGTGCGGCTGCGGGTGTTGCATTAATAGTCACTGGAGGGATCTCTCCCAATAAACAAGGTGTGTTATTGCCTCATGCTGCGACATTAATGTCTGAAAACCAACTAGCGACTCATCAACTTGTTACGGATGCAGTTCATCAACAAGGAGGTAAAATTGCTTTACAGATCTTGCATACAGGTCGTTATAGCTACCAGCCAAACTTAGTTGCCCCTTCTGCTATTCAATCTCCAATAACCCCTTTTATACCAACAGAAATGAGTCATGAACAAATCGAACAAACTATCGATGACTATATTCATTGTGCTCAATTAGCCCAAAAGGCGGGCTATGATGGTGTTGAGATAATGGGATCTGAAGGCTATTTAATTAATCAGTTTTTAGTCAGTCATACTAATCAGCGAAACGACCAATGGGGTGGAAATATTGAAAATCGTTGTCGTTTCGCTTTACGTATTCTTGAAGGCATAAAAAAAGCAGTAGGTGAGCGGTTTATTATTATTTACCGCCTCTCTATGTTGGATTTAATTAAAGATGGCTCGGATGCCTCAGAGGTGCTTTATCTTGCTAAAGCTGTAGAGAAAGCGGGCGCAACAATGATCAATACGGGGATCGGTTGGCATGAAGCGCGTATCCCAACCATTGCCACTATGGTGCCAAGAGGCCAATTTGCGAATGTAACACGCGAATTAATGGGAAAAGTGAATATCCCTCTTATTACATCAAACCGTATTAATACACCACAAACCGCAGAAGCTATTTTAGCGGAAGGCTGTGCTGATATGGTTTCAATGGCTCGCCCTTTTCTTGCTGATCCTGAGTTCGTACTTAAAGCACAACAAGGACGTGAAGATGAAATCAATACTTGTATTGCTTGTAATCAGGCGTGTCTTGATGAAATATTTTCAGGTCAAACAGCCTCTTGCTTGGTTAATCCTTTTGCTTGCCGAGAAACCGAACTTCTAGTTATTCCAACCCAACAACCTAAAAAGTTAGCGGTTGTTGGTGCTGGGCCTGCGGGATTATCTTTTGCGGTAACCGCCGCGAAACGTGGTCATCATGTCACACTATTTGAAAAAGAAGATATTATTGGTGGGCAACTGAACATTGCTAGCCAAATACCCGGAAAAGAAGAGTTTCAAGAAACCCTGCGTTACTTTAAACGGCAACTACAACTTACGGGCGTCATTGTTAAAAATAATACCGAAGCCACACCTCATCACCTTAAAAACTTTGACGAGGTTATTTTAGCCAGTGGTGTTACTCCTCACAGTCCTGACATTGAAGGGCAAGATAATGAGATAGTTAAAACTTATCTTGATGTTTTAAAACACCATCAACCTGTGGGTAAAAATGTGGTGATCGTTGGTAGCGGAGGTATTGGCTTTGATACAGGCCTTTATCTTACGCAAAAAGGGCAATGCAGTAGCCTAAGTCCTTGTGCTTTTAATAAAGAATGGGGCATTGATCCGACGCTTTCATCTCGTGGTGGTATCAAGCCCACTAATCACCTTAAAGACAATACCAAACACATTGTGATGACACAGCGTAAAGCTGGAAAGATAGGTTTAAGTTTGGGTAAAACAACAGGTTGGATACACAGACTAACATTAGAAAAAAAAGGCGTTAAATTTTTAACACATTGTCATTATCAAAAAATTACGCCAGAAGGTCTTGTTATTGAACAAGATGGAAAACAACAACTTCTTATGGCTGATAATATTATATTGTGTACAGGACAACGCGCTTATCACCCTTTATTTGCCCCCTTAGAAAAAGAAAACAAAACAGTTCATCTTATTGGTGGAGCAAAAGATGCCAGTGCATTAGATGCAAAACGCGCTATTAGACAAGGAACTGAGCTAGCACTTGCCATTTAAACCGTTAACATGATGATAAAATGACAAAAAGAAACCCCACATAAATGTGGGGTTCTATTTTTTATTATTGATTATTATTTTTACAGCATCTTCCTGTCTTACTACCTACCCTTTTTACCCATTATTTTTTTCAGTTAATGGATTATCTGAAATACGATTATCTTCAGCAATACAGACTGTTGCAGTAAAAAGAACATCTGTTGCTGAATTTAATGCAGTTTCTGCTGAATCTTGCAACACACCAATCATGACTCCAACAGCAACAACTTGCATTGCAATATCATTACTAATACCAAACATGCTACAAGCTAATGGAATTAATAGTAATGATCCTCCAGCAACTCCTGATGCACCACAGGCACAAATTGCAGCAACTAGGCTTAATAACAGCGCAGTTGGGATATCAACAGGCATCCCCAGAGTGTTTACAGCCGCGAGTGTCAAAATAGTAATAGTGATTGCAGCTCCCCCCATATTGATGGTTGCACCTAATGGGATGGAAACAGAATAAGTGTCTTCATTTAAATTCATACGACGACACATAGCCATATTCACAGGAATATTTGCAGCTGAACTACGCGTAAAGAAGGCGGTTACACCACTTTCACGCAAACAGGCAAAGACTAATGGATATGGGTTACTGCGAATTTTCCAAAATACAATTATTGGATTCACTACTAAAGCTACAAACAACATACAGCCAATTAGCACAACAAGAACATGCAAGTAACCAGATAAAGCTTCAAAACCTGTTGTTGCGATAGTTGACGACACTAAACCAAAAATACCGATAGGGGCTAAACGAATAACAACACGTACTAGGTTTGTTACTGCATCCGCTAAATCTTGTGTTAAAGCTTTAGTAGTATCACTTGCATGGCGTAATGCTAAGCCTAGTCCGATAGACCACGCTAGAATGCCCATATAGTTACCATTAATAAGTGCATCAACAGGGTTTGCAACCACATTAATTAATACACCTTTAAGGACTTCAGCAATATTTTCAGGTGGTGACAGTTGTGATTCATTAACAACCAGCGTTAAAACGGATGGGAACATAAAGCTTGCCACAACCGCGGTTAATGCAGCAAAGAACGTTGCTAACAGATATAAAATTAATACAGGGCGAATATTCGATTTTTGCCCTTGGCGGTGATTAGCAATCGAAGCCATAACCAGTACCCATACTAAGATAGGTGCTACAGCTTTCAGTGCGCTAATAAACAGGGTACCTAGTAAGCTCATCATCTTGGCAGCTTCTGGCGCTAACCAAGCAAGTAAGATCCCTGCGACTAAACCAACGAGTATTTGTTTGACGAGACTTCCCTTAAAAAACAGGCTGAAGACTCTGGATTGTTGTTTATCCATAGCTATTCCATTACTTAAAATAATATTTAAAAAAGGCATTATTGAGTGTTTGCAATGCCAGTATAAGGAATTGAATCGCGCTGAAAAGCTGATTATGCAAAATATACAGCATTAACCGTTTTTGTTAACAATAAAATAACATAACTGTGATCATAATAGGATTTTGTTCTTTTTAGTATACCAACATGAAATGAAAGAAATTATTATTATCAGTAAGTTATACGTAGCTATCTTACTTATTTTTTATTTTATTTTTCTTCTTTTTGTTTTTTTTAATCAACTGACGGTCTTTTTTATTAACATTATCACTAACAACTATCCGCTCTAAACACCCTTATTTTGAATAAATAACAAACAAAAAAAGATGAGCAATATAAACAAGATAACGTTTTATTTTCTCTCAATTAATATTAAAAATTTATCTTTTATGATCTCTATAAAATAGAGAATACCTTTTGATAATATTCATTTTCTTAAGGTTTTATTTTAAAAAACTCTCTATTCTGAACTCAAAAAGAGGTTAGATGTCTATTTTTCACGATCCAATATCCATGCGTAAGTGGTGTCGTCATCCAGTTGAAAAATTTTCTGTCTAGTTTTTCCTGATTTTGTTAGAGTGTTGCTGTTTTAAACAATGAAAAATAGACCCTATGAAGTAGAAAACGGGTAAATAGATTACAACACCTATTGATTTTATATTTACCCCCAAATGACTCAGTTTTAGGAAGCCTTTTATATGGAAATCGTAAGAGAGCTATTCTTGGCGCTATGGCATCAAGATTACGAAACCTTAGCTAATCCTTCATTAATATGGATTATCTACATTTTATTATTCACCATACTATTCCTAGAAAACGGAGTATTGCCCGCTGCTTTCTTACCAGGAGATAGCTTATTAATTTTAGTGGGCGTGTTAATTGCTAAAGATACAATGGATTTTCCATTGACTTTACTTATTTTGACTGCAGGAGCAAGCCTAGGTTGTTGGTTGGGCTATCTTCAAGGACGATGGCTTGGAAATACGAAATTAGTACGTAGTTGGCTTTCACATCTACCAGAACATTATCACCAGCGCGCACATGGACTTTTTCATCGTCATGGTTTAGCTGCATTACTTATTGGTCGCTTTTTAGCGTTCGTTAGAACATTGTTGCCAACAATTGCCGGCCTTGCTGGATTGAATAATACTCGCTTTCAGATTTTCAATTGGTTAAGTGGACTTTTATGGGTCGGTATACTGACCACATTGGGTTATATATTAGGTAATAGCCCACTATTTCGTCAGTACGAACACCATTTAATGAATATCCTTATGCTATTACCTGTTTGCCTATTAGTTATAGGATTAATTGGTAGTATCTGGGTTGTAATTAAAAAGAAAAAAACGAAAGCGTAAGATCTATCAAATAATATCAAGATATTCCGACTACCATAAAAAGCAGTAAGAAAAAATAACAAAGGCCTGTTTCATTCAATTGAACAGGCCTTTATTTTATTTCGCTATACACTCGCCTTAACACCCTCTCATTCTTTTAACTGCGGATATCTATTAAGATTTATCTCTTTTTTTTACCAATAAGTCATTATTTAATTTCATTAAGCGGTAAAATTAGTCTATTGTTATAAGTATCATGTCTATCTCTATTAAAGGAGTGAATTATGTCTCATCAACGTTCAAATGAAGATCTGCGTAGTGAATTGAAATCTCTTGCTGATACTCTAGAAGAAGTGCTGAACTCCTCTGCAGATAAATCCAAAGAAGAAATCCAAAGCCTGCGTGCAAAAGCAGAATCGGCGATAAAAGGCTCTCGTGAAAAACTTAGCGATGCGGGTCGAGAAATTGTTGATAACACCAAAGAAATCGCCGGAAAAGCAGATAACTATGTTCGTGAAAATCCATGGACAGGTGTCGGTATTGGTGCGGCCGTTGGTGTTGTTCTTGGTGTTCTACTGGCAAAACGCTAATTTATAATGAGTGATACTCAAAGACCACAGGGCCCCGCATCCGGGGTTCTGAATTCTCTCAGTAAAATTGGTGCCATCGTGATAGGCATGGTCGAAACTCGCCTACGGCTAATCGCCATTGAACTGGAAGAAGAAAAAACTACCCTGATCCAGCTTATTTTAATGGCTGGTGTTACCTTGTTGCTCACCGCCTTTGGCTTAATGAGTTTACTTATACTGCTATTTTGGGTTATTCCACCTGAATACCGAGTCTATGCGTTAGCTATCACAACCGCTACTTTACTTTTCTGTGCACTGATTGGTGCCATCATGACATTAAGAAAAGCGCGAAATTCCACATTGTTAGGAGACACTCGCCAGCAATTGGAATTAGATAAACGTCTTTTGGAGCAATATCATGATGAACAGACAAAATAAGCAAGCAATCCTCGCAAGACGTAAAAAGCTGTTGTTGAATAAAATTCAGCAACAGCGCTCCGATTTAGGGCAAAGCACGCAAGCTTGGCTTGATGTGACAGAGCCTTATGATAAAGCGTGGCGGATTTTAGTCTCATTAAAACCTGCATTTTTAGTAGGCGCTAGTTTTATTTCTCTTTACAGTATTAAACACCCTAAAAAAATCATACGATTAGGACAACGCGCTATCGGTGCAATTGGCTTAATTCGGACAATACAGAAGTCCTTCAAAAAAAACTCAGATTGAACATCAATTTTTTTGTCTAAGAATGTTAATTCTTCTTAATATCCTCTTTTTCAATTTCCTATTATTGTATATCTCACACCGTAGCCGTGGTTATTAATTCTAAAAATAGAAAATTAACCAACGAAAATACAAATATAAACAGATATACATTGCAGATAATAGAGTTTAATTAGGAATAAACATCATGAAAAAATTTGAAGACATTGCGTTATTAATTGCCCGTATTTTAATGCCGATTTTATTTATCAGCGCAGGCTACGGAAAAATTGGTGGCTACGAAGGTACACAACAATATATGCAAGCAATGGGTGTTCCCGGTTTCTTATTACCACTAACCATTTTATTAGAATTAGGTGGTGGATTAGCAATCTTATTTGGTTTCTTAACTCGCACTACAGCAATTTTTACTGCGGTCTTTACTCTCTTAACCGCATTACTGTTCCACAGTAATTTTGCTGAAGGCATGAACCAATTAATGTTTATGAAAAACATGACAATTGCAGGCGGATATTTATTACTGGTTGTTACAGGCCCAGGTAAATGGAGCTTAGATCGTATTTTCAATAAAAATTGGTAATAACGAGTTCTGAAATAAAAAAGATCCTCTAGGGGATCTTTTTTGTTTGCTTAAAATAAAACTAACTCATTATTTATATTTGTTTTGATTATTTTTTATCGCTCGCAAAGAGTTTAGGTATTTCACGTAGACACCACGATTTAGCTTCACCCATGCTATCTCTGCGCCATGCCATAATAATATTATTTTCATGATGATATTCAGGGCCAACAACACGTAAACGCCCTTCTTTAATATCATCTTCAATTAAATCAATCGGCATTGTCGCCACACCTAAACCTGCGATTAACGCTCTGCGTTTATCTTCAATAGAACTGACCGTTAAACGGCGCTGTTTATCTAACAACAATACTGTCAACACAGGGCGTTCTCTTGCGGTATCTGCAATCGCAATACCCCGATATTTTAAGCGAGTTTCTTCTGCTAATGGCTCAGGCTCGTTATGAATGGGGTGATCTGGGCTGGCAACATAAACGCTAGTGGTATTGTATAAAGGGCGAAAATTGATTTCAGATGAAGTGCGAAAATGCATATCAGGTGAAATCACAATATCACATTTACCGCTTTCTAAGCTTTCCCATGCACCCGCTAATACTTCTGTTACTAAAGAGAGTTGGGTATTGGATTTTTCAGCTAATTTATCGACCAAAGGAAAAAGTCGAGATGCTGGGGTAAGCGCTTCACAAACAATAGTGATATGTGGCTCCCAACCTCTTGCTAAGGCTTCAGCATCTGAGGTTAATTTATCAGCAGCCTCAAGTAATATGCGCCCTCTATCAAGAAGCATTCGGCCAACATTAGTAAATTTAGTTCTATGGCCAGAACGGTCAAAAAGAACAACATCTAAATCTTCTTCTAATTTCTGCATGGTATAACTGAGTGCCGATGGAACTCGATTTAGTTCATCGGCCGCAGCTGCAAAACTCCCTCTACGATCAATGGCATCCATGACTCGTAAAGATTCCAACGTAATTGCTTTGTCTTTACTCATTATACTTATCTCTATCAAATAATTTGATTATGGGCACCAGATTAACTTGCTAACAATAGACAGTCCATACCTCTATGATAAATATATTGATAATCTACTCGAAAAATACCGCCATGATAAAATACAGAACAGCACAACAGTGTGGTAAAGCGGATTATGGTTGGCTACAAGCTCGCTACACATTTTCCTTTGGCCACTACTTTGACCCTCATTTTTTAGACTATGGCACGCTAAGAGTGCTCAACCAAGAAGTGCTTGCCCCAAATTCTGAGTTTAAAGCAAAGACTTATCCTCATGTGGATGTGGTTAATCTTATTCTTCAAGGGGAAGCAACATACCTTGATAATATGGGACGTACAGTGACGGCAAAAAAAAATGAGTGCTTACTTATTTCACCGCATAATACTGATACGTATATAGAGAAAAACAGTAGTCCTGATACACCATTAACTCGTATTCAATTGTGGCTAAATGCGTGTCCACAACAAGAAAGTGTAGCCTCACAAAAATTGGTATTAGATGAAAATTTAAAATATCAATTATTAGCCTCACCTACCGGTGATGATGGCTCGCTAATATTAAGGCAAACCATCTGGCTTTATCATATTCATTTGCAAGCAGGTGATGAAATTACACTACCAATAAAAGGGCAGAAAGGCTTTTTGCAATCCATAAAAGGTGGCACCTATTTGCAAACATCAACACAAGAAAATGGGCAAATTCAGTGTGGTGATGGGGCATTTATTCAAGATAGCCATAATATTACATTGAAAAGCTCGGCTGAATTTCGTGGTTTATTTATTGATATTATCTCGTGATAATCAATTTAGATGGACTTAAAAACAGAAAACCCTCGACACACAATGTGAATCGAGGGTTTTTTATGAGGTGAGTTGACCGTTAAGCCGGGTTCTGTCGTGGACAACCATTCATCTAGGCCAGAACTTGCGCGCTGGCTCCAGCAACCTACCCGGGTTCAATGCGGGCCGCACCATAAGAACCCCTATTTGGTCTTGCTCCGGGTGGAGTTTACCATGCCACAAACTGTTACCAGTTGCGCGGTGCGCTCTTACCGCACCCTTTCACCCTTACCTGATCCTGTAAACAGGCCATCGGCGGTTTACTCTCTGCTGCACTTGTCGTAGGCTCGCGCCTCCCAGATGTTATCTGGCACCCTGCCCTGTGGAGCCCGGACTTTCCTCCCCTCTATCCGTCTCCCCCGAAGGGACAACGATAAAGCAGCGGTTGTCTAGTCAACTCAGGGTGCGGATTATAGGGATTTTGGTAGAAAATGTATAGCAAAAGAAGCTAAAAAATCACTTTACTCGTCTTGAGCTTCACCATTTTGCTCAATGACATGCTTATAGAGTGCATTTTTCTTCACACCATAAATTTCTGCAGTGACTGCGGCTGCTTTTTTCAGTGGTAACTCTTTTTGTAAAATCGCCAATGTCCGTAATACTTCAGGAGAAAAATCGTCATCAACGGGTTTTTCATAACCCTCAACAATTAATACCATTTCACCTTTACGGCGGTTTTCGTCTTCAAGAACCCATTTAAGTAATTCACCAACAGGCATACCTTGAATAGTTTCCCACGTTTTTGTGAGCTCTCTCGCTAATACTACGTAGCGATCTTCCCCCCAAACTGTCACCATATCAGCTAAACTATCTAACAGCCGGTGTGTTGATTCATAAAAAATCAATGTACGAGGCTCTTCTGATAATGACCGTAAACAGTCTTGACGACTTTTTGTTTTTGCAGGTAAAAAGCCTTCGTAACAGAAACGATCTGATGGAAGCCCTGCCGCAGACAGTGCAGTAATAGCAGCACAAGCGCCGGGTAATGGCACGACATTTATGCCA
The DNA here is from genome assembly GCF_011045835.1 of Proteus terrae subsp. cibarius. Classification (NCBI taxonomy): domain Bacteria; kingdom Pseudomonadati; phylum Pseudomonadota; class Gammaproteobacteria; order Enterobacterales; family Morganellaceae; genus Proteus; species Proteus terrae. The sequence goes on along the minus strand of NZ_CP047349.1, from coordinate 558,741 downwards.
TTCTTACGACATTGATTGACTAAATGATAGCCAGGATCGTTAATTAATGGTGTACCTGCATCAGAGACTAATGCGATACTTAGCCCCTGCTGTAATTTGCTAATTAATTGATCTGCTTTTTGCTGTTCATTATGATCATGTAACGCATACAAACGTGCGTTAATGGCAAAGTGCTGTAATAGAAGCCCTGTATGACGGGTATCTTCTGCAGCAATTAAATCGACATGAGACAGCACATCAAGTGCCCGCTGGGTGATATCGCCCAGATTACCAATAGGTGTGGGTACTATGTACAGTGTGGATGTCGTTACCGCTGCTCGATTAGGTTGATTCATTGTTTATTCCGAATGACCGATTTAAAATTGAGCATAATTATAAAACATCACTGGGTACAGTATGCTTTCCTCAATTTTTGTGCGTTTTAAAACAGGTTTATCCTATACTGCGATACTCTCTGCGCTGATTATGTCAGGTTGTACCCTGACGGGGCAACAAGAACAACCTCTCACTCCCGCTGCAAAAGCAGAAATGGAGATGAAACAATTTCAAAAAGTGATTGATGACGCTCAAGGGTTGGCATCTTTAGATGTTATTAGAGCCTATATTGGGTTAGAAACATTAATTACAGACCCTCAACTGCATCAGAAAAATATTGATGATACATGGCTCACGCTAACCAAACTCACACCAGAGCAACGCCGTAGTGTTGTTATCAAAGCAGATGAAAATACACTGCAAGGTTGGTTAGACTTACTGAATACCTATGAATACAACAAAGATGATGCTGATAAATTATCAACAGCGGTCAGAGAGTGGCAGACTCGCTATCCTCGCAACCCAGCCGCATTAACACTTCCAGCATCATTGTTACGTCTTTCACAGCCTTCAGTGAGTGCAAGTAGCCAAATCGCATTATTGTTACCTTTAACAGGGCAAGCGAAAGTTTTTGGTGAAGCTATTCGTCAAGGCTTCCTTGATGCGCAAAGTGGTTTACCACAACCTCAAGAAATGCCAGCGCCACAAGCGCCTAAAAATGACGATAGCCTTAATTCAATTTTAGAAGAATTAGGCATCAAAAATACTGAAACACCAACAACAGATACGGCAAAAGAAACAACTGAAAATACGCAAGCGACTCAAGATCAAGAAAAAGAGAGCTCTACATTTTCTGGTGATACAACATTACGCTTAGATCCTGTTGCACAAAACTCTCGCCAAGTGATTGTTTATGATACTAATAGCCAATCTATCGATGTTTTACTGAAAAAAGTACAGCAAGATGGTGCTAACTTAATTGTCGGCCCGTTGCTAAAACCTGAAGTCATGAAGACTATTGAGCTTCAAAGTGGCTTACCTGTATTGGCATTAAATGAGTTAGACAGTGTTCCTTCAGCAACAACCGTTTGTTTCTTCTCTCTTTCACCAGAAGATGAAACCCGTAATGCGGCACAACATTTACGTCAGCAACAAAAATCAAACCCATTAATTATTGTTCCTGATAATAAATTTGGTCAAAGAATGGCACAAACATTTGCTGATGAGTGGCAACGCACCGGCGGCGGTACCGTTTTACAACAAACTTTTAGCTCTGTTGAAAGCTTAAAAGCCTCTATCAACCGTGGTGTGGGTATTCGAATGACGGGTACGCCTGTTCTCCCAACGGCTAATGCACCTTTACCATTAGAGACTCAATCTATTCCATCAGCAAGTGGCGCCATTGATTCTGTTTATATCATTGCGACTAGCGATGAATTAACCTTAATTAAACCAATGATTGATATGGCGATCAGTACCAAAAAGCGTCCACCAATTTATGTTAGCTCACGTAGTAACCAAGGTGGAACCGGCCCTGATTTCCGTATGGAGATGGATGGCATTCAATTTAGTGATATTCCATTGATGACTGGTGCTAATTTGCCATTAATGCAAAAAGCATCAAGCAAATTTGCGAACGATTACTCATTAATGCGTCTTTATGCCATGGGAATTGATGCATGGTCATTAGCAAACAATTACAATGATCTGACAAAAGGCACATTGCGTTTTAATGGTATTTCAGGCTCATTACGTGTTGAAGACAACTGTACTGTTTATAGACAACTCCCTTGGATGCAATTTAAACAAGGTAAGATTGAACCTGTTGCACAGTAATGCACGCATTTAATTATCATTAAAATAAACCGCCATTATGGCGGTTTATTTTATGAGTGATGTAAAGAAGGAAATCATGGATGATTTTTTCTAAAAGCCCTTATTTTTTAGGGCTATACTATGAGCAAAAAGCGCTAAAATATTTACGCCAACAAGGATTAATATTGATTGAGCGTAATGTCCGATATCCCTGTGGAGAAATTGATCTTATTATGCAGGAAAAGAGGACATGGGTATTTGTTGAGGTTCGTTTTAGACGTAACATCTTATTTGGTGATGCTATAAGTTCTATTACTACCTCAAAACGGCGTCGCTTATGGCGTACAGCAAAATATTGGCTAGCACAACGCCAAGAAAGTATCGAGACTTCAGACTGCCGTTTTGATATTTGTGCATTTAATCAACGCCAGCTAATATGGCTAAAAAACATTCTCGATTATACGGAATTTATTCGTTAAATTAGATTATATAGGTCTTAACGTGCTTGATAGAATCAAAGTCTGCTTTACAGAGAGTATTCAAACTCAAATTGCAGCAGCAGAAGCATTACCAGATGCCATTTCCAGAGCCGCCATGATGATGGTTCAATCTTTGTTAAACGGCCATAAAATATTAAGCTGTGGAAACGGTAGCTCAGCAGCAACAGCACAGCGATTTGCAGCAAGCATGATCCATCGTTTTGAAACAGAGCGCCCAAGCTTGCCCGCATTATCGTTAAACACAGATAGCGTTGTGATGACTGCAATTATGGGGAATCAGCAGCACGATGAAATCTATGCAAAACAAGTGCGTGCCTTAGGACAAGCTGGAGATGTGCTACTTGCTATCTCAACTCACGGTAACAGCAGAAGTATTATTAAAGCCGTTGAAGCCGCTGTTACACGAGATATGACCATTGTTGCATTAACAGGTTATGATGGCGGAGAGCTTGCCGGATTATTAGGCCCTCAAGACGTTGAAATTCGTATTCCATCTCAACGTACCGTCAGAATACAGGAAGTTCAGATGCTAACAGTCAATTGTCTCTGTGATTTAATTGATAATACATTATTCCCACATCAGGATGACTAAGGAGTTACTATGAAATTGCTTCCTATCACTGCAGTGCTATGTTCTGCACTTTTACTGCAAGGTTGTATCGGCGCAGCGGTTGTTGGCACTGCCGCAGTTGCGGGTAAGACTGCAACCGATCCTCGCTCATTAGGGCAACAAGTTGACGATGGTACATTGGAAGCACGTGTTTCTGGTGCTCTAAACAAAAACGAACAGATCAAGAAAAGCAATTCACGTATCGTAGCTACAGCTTATCAAGGCAATATTCTGTTAACAGGCCAAAGCCCTGATATGTCTGTTGCGAATACAGCAAAACAAGTTGCGAGTAAGGTTGAAGGCGTGAATAACGTCTATAACGAAGTCCGCCAAGGCGAACCTGTGACATTAGGCACAGCGTCTTCAGATACATGGTTAACAACCAAAGTTCGCTCTCAGATTTTAGGCAGTGATTCAGTAAAGTCTTCTTCTGTAAAAGTGATCACTGAAAATGGTGAAGTGTTCTTATTTGGTATTTTGACTCGCCAAGAAGGGGCTGCGGTTGCAAAAATTGCTAGCGAAACCAAAGGTGTAGTAAAAGTAACCACGGCATTTACTTACCTTAACTGATCCCATTACTAACATCGTTTTTGTATTATCCTGTCAGTATCGAGTATTTATAATAAATAACCGATACTGACAGTGTCTTTCTCGACTAAAAACTCACCTTTTCTCAACAAACTATTAGCGTCTTAGCATGCCTTTATCAATGATAAAATCGATAATAGTTTCTAAGCCCACTTTTTCTTTTAGATTTGTGAAAACATAAGGCTTCACAGGACGCATTCTTGCTGTGTCTGCTTCCATCACTTCTAATGATGCGCCAACATAAGGTGCCAGATCGATTTTATTAATAACTAATAGGTCTGAATGTGTAATACCTGGGCCACCTTTACGTGGAATTTTTTCCCCTTCAGCCACATCAATTACATAAATGGTTAAATCAGCAAGCTCTGGGCTAAATGTCGCACTTAAGTTATCACCACCACTTTCCACAAAAACGATATCAAGATTTTTGTGGCGCATTGCTAATTCTTCAACCGCCGCAAGGTTCATTGATGCATCCTCACGAATAGCAGTATGAGGACAGCCACCCGTTTCAACACCAATAATACGATCCGCATCTAATGCTTCAGCTCGCGTTAAGATCTTGGCATCTTCTTGAGTATAAATATCGTTAGTAACAACCGCGATTTCATAAGTGTCGCGCATTGCTTTACAAAGAACTTCTAACAGTGCCGTTTTTCCTGATCCAACAGGACCACCAACACCAATACGAAGTGGTTGATTATATTCTTGCATATAGATTTCTCATGAACGAAAAAGTCGAGTGTATTGTGTTTCATGGCGACTACTGGCAATAATTTGCGCCGGTGTAAAACTCCCAATATCTTCAGTGGGCCAATGTGCAGATTGCTCTACAATCGCAGGGATCTGCTCTGCTAATGTAAACAATATCTTCTGCCCCGCACTTTGCCCTAAAGGGATCAGTTTCACTCCTGACATCACCGTATTTTCAAGCCAACCCCAAGCATAAGCACAACATAACTTTTCAGCAGAAATGTTCCATTTCACAGCAGCTAACGCAAATGCCATAAGTTGTGTCTGTTTTACACAAGCTTGTAAGGTTTCATCTAACTCAATATCTAATTGAGGAAGTAAACGAGCAAAAGCGATGCCTCGTTGGCGCTCTTCTTGTCGCAACTCTTTAGTTTCACGACTTGCGACAATAAAATCACACCAATACTTCACTTCACTCATTTTGGCTTGAGCTAAATTTTCTTGTAATCGCCGTAAGATAGGGAGCTCTAACGTTGCTAAAGTGCTGGTCATTTGGGTACTTAGCCAATCCGCTAATGTTTGAGGACAACAAACCCAGCCCTTTTCAATCGCCCACTCTAATCCTTGAGAATAAGTAAACGATCCCACAGGTAAAGAAGGACTGACTAATTGATATAAGCGCAGATCTGCAAGCATCAATAAGCTCCCTTATTCAAATAATTAGTGATGATGATGATCGTCATGAGAGTGATGATGATGACCACCTGACGACCCACCATAAGCGCCCGGCTCAGGTTGGTATTTCTCTAATTCCACAACCACATTGGCACCTAAACCTCTCGCCATATCATCTAAAACATGATCGTGAAAATAACGACACCAACCCGCTTCGATTTGTAATGGAACATGACGATTACCTAAGTGGTAGCAAACACGAGCCAATAACAGCGGATCGTCACTATATACCGTTGAAACTTGCTCTTTTGCCGCTTCAATTGTGACTAGCGTATTATCTTCTGACAGTAAGATATCACCTTCTTTTAGCACTGTACCGCGAGGCAAAAATAGCCCCGCTTCTTGCCCATCACTTAACGTCACTTTTAAACGACTTTTGGTTCTTTCATCCATCGTTAAGCATAAAGTAATAGCCTGTATTTCTGGCGTTACTAATTCAAGCGCTTTTTGTTTATCAATAAGTTGAGTAAATCTTTTCATTCTCTACATTCTCGGTAAACGCTAATCAAAAGAGGAAATAGCGTTGTGCCATTGGTAATTGCGTTGCAGGTTCACACACTAATGGCACACCATCAGCTTTCACAATATAGGTTTGAGGATCAAGCTCGATATGAGGCACATAACTATTGTGGATCATCGAAGCTTTAGTGATGTTACGACAGCCTTTAACACGACCAATTAAGCTCTTTAAGCCCAGCTTTTCAGGCACTCCAGCTTCAATGCCCGCTTTTGACATAAAGATCATCGACGTCTGATATTTCGCTTTACCTAAGCAAGCATACATTGGGCGATAATGTACAGGCTGAGGTGTTGGAATAGCCGCATTAATATCACCCATTGGCGCATAAGCTACCATGCCACCTTTCATGATCAACGCAGGTTTCACACCAAAAAAAGCTGGATCCCATAAAACCAGATCCGCTAATTTACCTTTCTCAATAGAGCCGACTTCGTGTGCAATACCATGTGCTAAAGCAGGATTGATCGTGTATTTCGCAACATAACGTTTAATACGATGGTTATCACTTTCAGCGGTATCACCGTCTAATGTACCGCGCTGTAATTTCATTTTGTGCGCACATTGCCAAGTACGAAGAATAACTTCGCCTACGCGTCCCATTGCCTGTGAGTCTGATGACATAACAGAAATAGCACCCATATCATGTAAGATATCTTCTGCTGCGATGGTTTCACGGCGAATACGAGATTCAGCAAAAGCCACATCTTCAGGAATAGACGGATCAAGGTGATGGCAAACCATCAACATATCAAGATGCTCATCTACAGTGTTAATGGTATAAGGCATTGTTGGGTTAGTAGAAGCAGGCAAAATATTCGGCTCACCAACTGATTTAATTACATCAGGTGCATGCCCACCACCTGCGCCTTCTGTGTGGAAAACGTGGATCACACGACCTGCTATCGCTTTCACAGTTTCCTCGTAGAAACCGCCTTCATTTAAAGTGTCAGAGTGAATAGCGACTTGCACATCCATTTCATCGGCAACATTAAGGCAGTTATGAATTGCCATCGGTGTTGCACCCCAGTCTTCATGGATTTTTAAACCAATAGCACCGGCTTCAATTTGCTCGCGAACGGCTTCTGGTTGACTCACACAGCCTTTACCGAATAAACCCACATTAATAGGCAATTCATCAACGGCTTCTAACATGCGGTGCATATTCCAAATACCTGGCGTTACTGTGGTTGCATTTGTTCCAGCAACAGGCCCTGTACCACCACCAATAAACGTGGTGACACCAGACACTAAACCTTCTTGTGCTTGTTGAGGGCAGATAAAGTGAATATGCGTATCAACGCCACCAGCGGTAACAATTTTGCCTTCACCTGCAACCACTTCTGTAGCAGGCCCTACAACAATATCTACATTAGGTTGAACATCAGGATTCCCCGCTTTACCGATACCCACAATGCGGCCATCTTTAATACCGATATCCGCTTTTACAATACCCCAATGATCTAAAATAATGGCGTTTGTAATCAGCACATCGACACATTCAGCATTGACAACTTGGCTTTGCCCCATGCCATCGCGAATAACTTTACCACCACCAAATTTGACCTCTTCGCCATAAGTCGTGAAGTCTTTTTCAATTTCGAGAAAAAGCTCAGTATCGGCCAATCTCAGACGGTCGCCAGTTGTTGGACCAAACATATCTGCATAAGCTTGACGTGAGATAGTTTTCATTTTTTCTCACTCTCCAATTTACCCATCACCTTGCCATGAAAGCCGTAAATTTCACGCTTTCCAGCAAAAGCCACTAATTCAACAGTACGGCTTTGCCCTGGTTCAAAACGAACCGCCATGCCCGCTGGAATATTTAAACGAAAACCTAATGTGTCTTCCCGTTCAAATTTCAGCGCCTCATTCACTTCATAAAAATGATAATGAGAGCCGACTTGCACAGGTCTATCGCCATGATTGGCAACCTGTATTGTTTTTGTTTCTCGACCTACATTAAGTTCGATATCACCTAATGCTTGGTTAACTTTAATTTCACCAGGTATCATGTTATTACCTACACAATAGGAGAGTGAATAGAAACAAGTTTTGTACCATCAGGGAATGTACATTCCACTTGGATGTCTTTGATCATTTCTGGTACGCCTTCCATGACTTGTTCCGCCGTCAAAATAGTGCGCCCTTCACTCATCAATTGGGCAACTGTTTTACCTTCTCTCGCCCCTTCCATAATGGCGCAACTGATAAGTGCAACCGCTTCAGGATAATTAAGCTTGAGCCCTTTCGCTAAACGTCTTTCAGCAACAAGACCCGCTGTAAAAAGCAGTAATTTATCTTTTTCTCTTGGTGTTAATTCCATTTCTGCTCCTAAAATTAACGATTATGTCGCCCATATACGAGGCGGCTCAGGGCAATACCCTAACCAGTGTTGTCTGACGGTTTGCCAAACTTGAGCAAAACACGCCATCATCGGCTCTGTTTGCGAGCCTAATAACCGTAAAACTAAAATACCGTCTACATCCGTTAAACCATATTCGATAACATGATCGTAAGAAGCGGAGAAAGCCTCGATACTTTGTTGAATAAGGTTTTTTAATTCGTCCGTTGCGAGATAGATATAAAGTGATCCCAGCATCGGAAACTCACGCATGGCGGCTGATCTTTTTTGTAAACCATCGACAAAAAGTGACTCAGTTAATGTCAGTTTTTCATCGATATAGAAATTTAAACGCCCTTTTACATTGCCATCTTCAAACCACTCATTTAAAACGGGGCGACCAAAACATTGAATTTCCCAGCCAATAAATCTGGCAGTAGATGCAATATGAATATGTGTTTCTAGGCGAACTTGGGCTTCAGGAAAAAAGATATTTTCTTGAGGTAACCACTCTAAAAAACCATTAGCTGCCACTTTTAAGGTTTGAACTTGCCGAGCAACACCGCCAGCACTACGGTAAAACTTAGTGGCTCCGGGTGTTGTGAGCAATGCATGAGCTTGGGGTTGCACATCAATATTAATCAATAGTTTATCACCACCGACCACACCGCCAGGAGGATGAAGCAAATAAGTGTGTGCAATACCTTGCTCAGGATAAAAAGGACGCTGAACCATTAATGGGCCGATATGGCGCTTTTCTGTAAGACGTGTTATTTCGCGTTTTACTTCATAACGTAAAACGATTTCAGCAAGCCAACCCTTCCCTGAAAAGTCAGACATACTCACTCCTGCCAATTCGGCAAAATTATCAATAAATCAGGAAAATACGTGAATACATACAGCGCTATCCATAAGATTGAGTCATTCAAAATCAAATAGAAAATAAGCTAATGAATGTTGGATAGGGTGTGGATAAAAGACAAACAGCGATATCCTAAGAACAGGATAATCTCCTTCGTCTGTGACGCGCGATTCTACACCTTATTACGAAAAATGCGTTTTGAATAAATAGCAATTTATTTAGAAAAAATGACACTGTTTAAAATAAATGTAAAAAATGAGCAGATATCTATATTGTCATATTTTATCAACAAGATTATATTCTGCTTCACTCTCATTCTGCTTTGCATGACAACACTAATTTAAATTAGAATAATCTCTCTATTTATTATTCTAGACGTGGCTTATCAGTTTATACAACAAATGAGCTAATTTTGAGTATTGTTCATTTAAGCAAGATTAATGCTTAACTTGCCTACGGTATATCGGAGATCATGGAATACAAACACATCCTGTCCTCTAACCAAATGTCTTTAAAAACGTTTTACATCGAAAACCCGATGATAGCGATGGTTAGTGGCGCAAAAGGTACGATTTGCATCAATGGACAAACTATTGATGTATCCAGCCATTTAACGCTTATTATTCCTAAATACAGTCAAGTCTCTTGCGATATAGTCAGCCAATTTACGCATAAATCGATTGAACTACACACGCTTGTGTTATGTGAAACAGAACTTCAATCTGTTTTCTCTTTATTAAAACCTTTAATTAAATCTAGTTCACCACTAACAAGTCACTTACCTGCTTACCATTTATCAACGCCTGAAGTGATAAAAAGTAATTTTGGAATTTTAAAGCAGTGCTTACCACTTCCACATGGCTCTCCATCTCAAGAAACCATGTTTATGCAGCAATGCTTGTTTTTTATTTTGATGGCGGTGTATCAAGAAGGTATCGATATTTTAAATATCTTCAGATTTAACTATGATGAACCAAAAAATCAGGCAATTACGCATTTAATTACGCAAGATCCGCAAAAAAAATGGCATTTAGAAGATGTGGCTAAAACACTTTTTACAACGCCATCAACGTTACGTCGGCATTTAAGTAAAGAAGGTGTCTCGTTCTGCCAGCTATTACTGGATGTCAGAATGGGAATTGCTTTAAATTACCTGACATTTTCTAATTACTCTGTTTTTCAAATAAGTCATCGCTGTGGTTTTGGCAGTAATGCCTATTTTTGCGATGCTTTTAAACGTAAATACGGCATGACGCCTTCACAATTTCGTATTCAGTCTCGGCAATCTAACGATCCCTCTACGATAACAAAGCTATCAGAGAAGATTGCTGAGCCTAATAGAAAGATATTTCAAACCTTATAGAGTTATGACAAATTATTTTTCTTTAAGAAGCTAATTCCCCCCATTAGCCGCATTTGATTTAAGATCCACTGTTGCCGCTTTAGAGTATAAGCAGAAGGTTTATTTACATGGTAAATATGCGGATTAGGTAATACTGCGGCTAGTAATGCGGCCTCATGACTTGTGAGTTGTTTCGCTGGCTTTCTAAAATAGTGTTGGGAAGCCTGCTCTACACCGAAGATCCCATCACCAAACTCAACAATATTCAGGTATACGGTTAAAATACGTTTTTTTGACCAAATAAGCTCGACAACAGGCGTCATACCTGCCTCAAGCCCTTTTCTTATCCAACTACGACCATCCCATAAAAAAAGATTTTTGACAGTTTGTTGAGAAATCGTTGATGCACCACGTAATGTTTTCCCGTTGTTATTATTTTTTTTGAAAACTTTCTCAATAGCATCAAAATCAAAGCCCCAATGTTTGGGAAAATTTTGATCCTCAGAAGCAATCACGGCTAAATACATCACTGATGCTATCTCTTTTTCATCTACCCAAGTGGAATGTGATACATAAGAGAAATCAAACTCACTCCAAGCAGAAATTTGTCTTTGAACCATAACAGCAGAAAAAGGCACAGGTAAAAAAGAAAACAGCACAACTGTTAACAGCCATAAAGCAATTAAAATAATTAATAGTTTCTTTAACTTTCTCACCAGTACCATCTGCTGTTTTTACCTATCGTTTATGCCATTTCAAGGACTTTCTTAACCAGTTTCTCAATACCTACCTGTGCTTGTGCAATAGATTGTGCAAGCATATACGCAGGAGTTGTGACAACACGATATTTTTCATCAACAACAATATCATCAACAGTGCAATCTATATGAATGCCACCCATTTTTTCGATTGCATGTGCTGTTTCTGCGTCATTTCCAATTGTTAATTTTACTGGAGAATTTAACATTTTTGGTAACATTACAGGTGCAATACACATTAACCCTAATGGTTTATTTTGCTGATGCATCGCTTGTACAAATCTTAAGAGATCTTTGTTAATTTCACAGTCACTTCCTTTTGTTGCGAAATTACACAAATTCTTCGCCGCACCAAAACCACCAGGAATAATGACAGCATCAAAGTTTTCAGCCTTTGCCTCTGATAAAGGGGAGATTTTTCCACGAGAAATACGAGAAGATTCTTCCATCATATTCCTTTTTTCTGATTTTTCTTCACCTGTAATATGATTAATTACAGTTGGTTGTAAATCATTAGGTGAAAAATAATGAACTTCAGCATTATTTTGGCTTAAAGCAAGCATTGTGAGCACTGATTCATGGATTTCACTCCCATCGAACACACCACAACCACTTAAAATTACCGCAATTGATTTCATATCTTTCTCCGTTTGTAGTAGATTACTAGTTACCCATTTATAGGTGTAAACACCAATCGGCATCACATATTTAAATGTTTCTTGTAACAAAAAAACTTATCTTTGCTATTTTGTTGCTTGTATGATGTATGGAATAGTTTCATCCTATTCGCCTATGTAATGAGAATCCAAAAAAGCGGATAGAAAAGTTTCCCTGGTGTTGGCGCAGTATTCGCGCACCCCAACCTTCGGTTGGGGTTATTTTTTTCTAGCGTCTGATAACCAGTTTCTTAAACTTTCCACATCCTTTCTCCAATCTCTTTCTAGCTCATCTACCCACTCTTGTACATTGTCCCACCAAGCAGGTAATTCCGATGATTGGATCTGTTTAGCGAGTTGCTGTAAATGTTTTAAACCTATAGAACCTGCTGCACCTTTAATTTTATGCCCTTCCTCAGAAATCCCCTTCTCATCACGAGCCGTTAGGTTAGATTCAAGGACAGACATATAACTTGGCATCATCTTCTCAAAAACATCTAGACCATCAGTGATTAATTGAGGCCCGACAAGTTCGATGTATTGATTCAGCATGTCTATATCTAATAATTCTTCATTTTTACTCAACAATTCCGATGACTCATTACATGGCACAGAAACCGCACCATCCCCCCAGAATTTATTGATAATCGCGGTAAGCGCATCCACAGAAAGTGGTTTACTTAGCACATCATTCATTCCCGCATCCAAATACTCTTTTTTGTCTTTCAAAACATTTGCAGTTAAAGCAATAAGAGGAGGAAGTTCATTGCTATCGAATTCTTGACGTAATTTTCTTGAAATATCGAACCCTGTCATATCCGGTAATTGAATGTCTAATAGCACTAAGTCATATTCATCAGGCTTAAACATCGATAATGCTTCTTGCCCTGTCATTGCTACATCAACAGTATTACCCAGTTTTTCTAAAACAGAGCAGGCGACGATTACGTTGAGTTCAATATCTTCTACAAGAAGAATATTTAAAGCCGGTAATAAGAACTCATCATCACTTTCGATATCGTGATGCTCTTCAATCGCAGGAGCGACGATAGAGAGGGTAAAGGTAGAACCCTCACCTAACTCACTCTCAACACGAATATCACCGCCCATATGCTGTGCTAGGCGTTTTGAGACAGCAAGTCCGATACCCGTTCCCGTTGCAGAGCGACCACCTTGACTATCATTGACTTGATAGTACATGGCAAAGATCTTCTCCAGCTCACTTTTTGGAATACCAATTCCGCTATCTTTCACTTCAAAGAACAACTTATCTGGCGCTTCTTGCCAAATGCGCACTTTGATTTCGCCTTCTTGGGTAAACTTCACGGCATTACCGATGAGGTTCCATAATATCTGGCGTAATCGAGTTCCATCAGAAGTTATTTTATGTGGTAGCGTTTCTTCTGCTTCCAGTGTGAATTTCAATCCTTTTGGCTGTACTAACAGTCCAGACAGGTTTTCTAAATCAGAAATAAATTCAGTAAAGTCAATTGGCTGATTATCTAACTGAATTTTTCTACGCTCAATTTTGTCCATTTCAATCACATCATTAAAAATATTTCCTAACGTAATCGCACTCACATGGATAGTTTTTAAGTAATTGAGTTGTTCTGGCGAAAGCTCGGTATCCAATAAGATACGGCTTAACCCAACAATACCATTTAGCGGTGTACGCAATTCATGGCTGATTGTTGAGATAAAGGTGGTTTTATCACGGCTCGCGTTCTCTAACGCGTCTTGATAGCGCTTACGCTCTGTAATGTCACGTCCAAAGCCCATTAAGCCATGACGTTTACCAATACGATCATAAAACGGCACTTTTCGCAGTTCAAAACAAGCCTTGCGCCCATCCGGATAAACTAACCATTGCTCATAAGTAAGTGACACATTATGGCGGAAGACTTTCTCATCTGTTTCCATCACTTTTATTGCAATATCTTCGTCATAAACATCAAGTGGTGTCAAACCGATAAGTTGCTTCTCGCTTTTGCCTGTCAGTAATTCCGTCGCGCGGTTACATCCTGAAAATTCATTATCTTCATTGCGGTAATAAACTAAGTCAGGAGAGGCATCAAGGAATGAGCGTAAAAGAGAGGATTGCTGTTCAAGCTCGATTTGCGTCAATTCACGACGCTTCATTTCACTTTTTAGTTTTTCGAGTAGTTCAAGGTGCGCTTTTTCAACTTTTTCACGCTCTTGAATTTCCAAGTTTAATTGCTCAATATTCTCTTTTAATTGAGAGTTAAGCTCTAAGTCGCGCTGGCGCATTACTCCCAGTTTATCTACCATACGAGATAAACGGCGTCGTGACTCTTCAAGTTGTTCAACCACAACAGAGAGAAAATAGACAGCCCAAGGCGTAATAATCAGCCCAAAGAAAATAGAGCGAACAAGGTCAATACTGGTAACATCACCTGCAAGCAAGAATGTCACCGCCATTTGAACAACCATCGCTAAAACAACTAATGCAGAAGCTAACAACAATGAGAAGCGAATTAGCCCCAGCTTCATCATTAAGTCAACGTAGTATTGGGCAAGCCCTTTGAGCAATTTCATTGAAAACTCCAATATATTGAATCTATGGAATGATAACCCAAAAATGAATTGGCGCAGTGGCGAACATTCAGAAATCTTGCTAAGAGTGGTTATTTCTCATTACTTTGTTTGATTTAATCCTCTATTTTCTCTTAACAAGAACCTCTCCGATATATGTATTCATAAAAATAATGCAAAACCTAATTACATAAACGATAGCGATATCAACAATAAATAGACCTTATTAGAAAAAACTCAATTTGTCTTTTTTTATACAAATTGTATAAAAACAATAAAAAACTAAATTTATCATAATCATTAGAATAACTAACTACTCGTTTTTATCATTAAAGGATGTGATAAAGCGAAATCGCTTAAATAAAGTGATATAAATCACACTAAAAATAGTGTACTCCCCCCTTCAAAAATTGAATATTTTATTTATTTATCAATATATTAAAATAAAAAATCTCTTATTCATCTTATTCTAGTCAAATCTCCTCATACATTGACCTCATTTTTATTTATCGATAAGTTGAAAAGACATTGCGTAGCAATATAAAAACACTCCAAGCTAAGCAAACACAACATCACCCGATGAGCACCCATAAATTTACCTACATACTTTGAGCCAAAATGTTCCTTTTGCGCTCTGTTTTGAGGTGCCCAGTAAACTAAGTAGGAAGCAAAAAAATGCTCTATCAAAAGACACAGGAAAAAGACAATTGTGGATTTGGGTTGATCGCGCATATTGAAGGGCAAGCCAGTCATAAAATTGTCAGAAATGCAATCCACGGTCTCGCCAGAATGCAACATCGAGGAGCCATTCTTTCTGATGGCAAAACGGGCGATGGTTGTGGATTACTTTTACAAAAGCCCGATCGCTTCTTTCAATTAGTTGCTGAGGAAAAAGGCTGGCATTTAGCCAAAAACTACGCTGTTGGAATGCTATTTTTAAGCCAAGATCCTAATATCGCGACACAATGTCGCCTTATTATTGAAGAAGAGCTTCAACGTGAAACACTCTCTATTGTGGGCTGGCGTAAAGTTCCTATCAACACAGATATTCTAGGTAGTATCGCCCTTTCATCTCTTCCTTTAATTGAACAAGTCTTTATTAATGCACCCGCTGGCTGGCGGATAAGTGATATTGAAAGGCGACTCTTTGTTGCTCGCAGACGTATTGAAAAACGCATTACTGATAATGATTTTTATATTTGTAGTCTTTCTAATTTGGTAACAATTTATAAAGGCCTCTGTATGGCCATCGATCTACCGCGCTTTTTTACCGATCTCGCTGATCTACGGATGGAATCTTCAATCTGTTTGTTCCATCAGCGTTTTTCAACTAACACCACTCCCAGATGGCCACTTGCACAACCTTTTCGTTATTTAGCCCATAACGGTGAAATTAATACCATTACAGGCAATCGCCAGTGGGCTAGAGCACGTGCCTATAAATTCCATACACCTCTTATTCCTGATCTACAAAGTGCTGCCCCTTTTGTGAATGAGAGTGGCTCAGACTCAAGTTCACTCGACAATATGCTAGAGCTTTTTCTCAATGGCGGTATGGATATTGTTCGTGCAATGCGGTTGTTAGTGCCACCTGCATGGCAAAATAATCCACAAATGGATGATGATTTACGAGCATTTTTTGATTTTAACTCAATGCATATGGAGCCTTGGGATGGCCCTGCGGGTATTGTGTTATCAGATGGTCGTTATGCTGCGTGTACGCTAGATAGAAACGGTTTACGCCCTGCTCGCTATGTTATTACCACAGATAACATCATCACTTGTGCTTCTGAAATTGGTATTTGGGATTACCAGCCTGATGAAGTGCGAGAAAAAGGACGCGTCGGTCCCGGCGAGCTAATGGTTATCGATACTCATCATGGACGTATTCTCCACTCTGCCGAAACCGATGAGGATTTAAAAAGACGTCATCCTTATAAACTGTGGCTAGAGCGCAATGTCAAACGCTTAACGCCGTTTGAAGAGTTACCGGAACAAGAGGCTACCGGACAACGCGCTTTTGATGACACTTTACTAGCCACTTATCAAAAACAGTTTGCATATAGCCAAGAAGAGCTTGAAAGCATTTTGCACGTGCTTGCAGAAAATGGACAAGAAGCGACAGGTTCAATGGGCGATGACACCCCATTTGCTGTACTTTCTCAACGCCCTCGTCTTATTTATGACTATTTCAGACAGAAATTTGCGCAAGTCACAAATCCTCCTATAGATCCATTAAGAGAAGCCCATGTCATGTCTTTAGCGACCTGCATTGGACGCGAAATGAATGTATTTTGCGAAGCGGAAGGTCAAGCACATAGACTGAGCTTTAAATCGCCTATCTTGCTTTATAGCGACTTTCAACAGCTTATTAATCAAGAAAGTCCTTATTACCAATCCGTTCTTCTTGATATCACTTATCAACCAACAGAATGTAACCTAGAAACTGCATTACGCCAATTATGTGCAAAAGCGCAACAGGAAGTTCATAGTGGTGCTGTGTTATTGGTTTTATCCGATAGAAACATCACCAAAGAGCGATTACCTATTCCTGCCCCTATGGCAGTTGGCGCAGTACAAAAAGCGTTGGTAGACAATAATTTACGCTGTGATGCCAATATCATTGTTGAAACTGCCAGTGCCCGTGATCCTCACCATTTCGCCGTACTACTTGGATTTGGTGCTACCGCTATTTATCCTTACCTTGCTTATGAATCTTTAGCTCAACGAGTTGATAGAAAAATCCTGCAAGCAAGCTATGCCCAAGTGATGCTTAATTACCGCAACGGCATAAATAAAGGCTTGTATAAGATCATGTCTAAAATGGGTATTTCAACTGTGGCGTCTTACCGTTGCTCTCAACTTTTTGAAGCTGTCGGATTAAATGATAGGGTTGTCGAGCTCTGTTTTGCAGGCGTTGATAATCGGATTAATGGCGCTGATTTTAGCGATTTTGAGCACGACTTATTTAATCTATCTAAGCGAGCTTGGTTAGCCCGTTATCCTTTAGAAGCGGGTGGTTTATTAAAATACGCCCATAAAGGGGAATACCACGCTTATAACCCTGATGTCGTTCAAGCACTACAAAAAGCTGTAAATAGCGGGGAATATACAGACTATCAGCATTACGCAAATCTTGTGCAACAGCGCCCAATCACAACCTTGCGCGATATGTTAGTTCTCAATAACAAGACAACGCCTATTTCGATTGAAGAAGTCGAACCTGAAACCGAGTTATTTAAACGCTTTGATACTGCCGCTATGTCAATTGGGGCATTAAGCCGAGAAGCTCATGAAGCGCTTGCGCAAGCGATGAATACATTGGGCGGTTTTTCAAATTCAGGAGAAGGTGGCGAAGATCCAGCACGTTACGGTACCGATAAAGTCTCTCGCATTAAACAAATCGCCTCTGGTCGTTTTGGCGTAACACCCTCTTATTTAATGAGTGCGGATGTTTTACAAATCAAAGTCGCACAAGGGGCAAAGCCCGGTGAAGGCGGACAACTTCCCGGCGATAAAGTGACACCTTATATTGCGCAACTGCGTTATGCCGTACCTGGTGTTACCCTAATATCACCGCCTCCTCATCACGATATCTACTCTATTGAAGATTTAGCACAACTTATTTTCGACTTAAAACAGATCAATCCAACTGCACTGATTTCTGTAAAATTAGTATCAGAGCCCGGTGTAGGCACTATTGCTACAGGTGTTGCTAAAGCTTACGCAGATTTGATCACCATTGCGGGTTATGACGGCGGTACAGGTGCAAGCCCTTTAACTTCCGTAAAATATGCCGGTAGTCCGTGGGAATTAGGCTTAGTTGAAACTCAACAAGCGCTGGTGGCAAATAATTTACGCCATAAAATTCGTTTGCAAGTTGATGGTGGATTAAAAACAGGTCTAGATATTATTAAAGCGGCAATTTTAGGCGCAGAAAGTTTTGGATTTGGTACTGGGCCAATGGTGGCATTAGGCTGTAAATATCTGCGCATCTGCCATTTAAATAATTGCGCAATGGGTGTTGCAACCCAAGATGAAACACTCCGTCGCAATCATTATCATGGATTACCTGAACGTGTTATTAACTACTTTCGTTTTATTGCGCAAGAAACTCGTGAGTTAATGGCCTTACTTGGTGTGAGAAAAATCACCGATTTAATCGGTCGAACTGATCTGCTTTCATGCCTAGAAGGTGTTAGCAGTAAACAGCAAAAACTCTCTTTAAGTGGATTGTTAGAAACAGCAACTTCACCATCAGGCAATGCGCTTTATTGCCAGGAAAATAATCATACTTATGATAAAGGCGAGTTAAATCAGCGAATTGTTGCTCAAACCTATGATGCTATCGAACAACAAAAAAGCCAAACACACTATTTTGATATCCGTAATACAGATCGCTCTGTGGGAGCAACATTATCAGGCATTATCGCCAAGAAATATGGCGAAAGTGGCTTATCTGCCACACCAATTAAACTTTATTTTACCGGAACCGCAGGTCAAAGCTTTGGTGTATGGAATGCACAAGGCGTTGAATTAACCTTAGTGGGTGATGCCAATGATTATGTTGGTAAAGGTATGGCTGGAGGCCGTATTGTCATTTCACCTCCTGTTGGCTCTGCATTTAAAAGTCATCACGCCACCATTATGGGAAATACTTGCCTTTATGGCGCAACAGGCGGAAAACTTTATGCTTCAGGATTGGCTGGGGAGCGTTTTGCTGTTAGAAACTCTGGCGCAATTGCTGTCGTTGAAGGTGTTGGTGATAACGGTTGTGAATATATGACGGGCGGTATTGTCTGTGTTCTGGGTAAAACAGGGATTAATTTTGGTGCGGGAATGACTGGTGGGTTTGCCTATCTATTAGATGAAGATCTCACATTATCACAACGGATCAACACTTCATCGATTGAGTTGCTTCCTGTTGCATCCTTTGCCATTCTTGCTGAACATCTACGTGGCATGATTGCAGAACATGTCAGACTAACTGGTTCACAACAAGGCGAAAGATTACTTTCACAATGGGAATATTGGTCACAACATTTCAAATTGGTGAAACCAAAATCCAGTGATGTTAATGCGTTGCTTGGCCATCCTCGTCGTTCATCTGCTGAATTACGCGTTCAGGCACAATAGGAGAATATTATGAGTCAGAATGTGTATCAGTTTATCGACTTAAATCGTGTTGAGCCAACCAAAAAGCCATTAGCAATTCGCAAAATTGAATTTGTTGAAATCTATGAAGCTTTTTCACCGCAACAAGCCTCTGCACAAGCCGATCGTTGTTTAGGCTGTGGTAATCCTTATTGTGAATGGAAATGTCCTGTTCATAATTACATTCCTAATTGGCTAAAGCTGGCAAACGAAGGACGTATTATTGAGGCAGCTGAGCTTTCTCATCAAACAAACAGTTTACCTGAAATCTGTGGTCGTGTTTGCCCTCAAGATAGACTGTGCGAAGGCGCTTGCACGCTGAATGATGATTTTGGTGCAGTCACAATTGGCAATATTGAACGTTACATCAATGACACCGCCTTAGCACAAGGATGGCGACCTGATCTTTCTCACGTCACAATGACCGATAAAAAGGTCGCAATTATCGGTGCAGGTCCCGCGGGTCTTGCCTGTGCAGATGTTCTTATTCGACAAGGTGTAAAACCCGTTGTTTATGATAAACACCCTGAAATTGGGGGGTTACTTACCTTTGGGATACCTTCTTTTAAACTCGAAAAATCATTGATGATCCGACGCCGTGAATTATTTAGTGAAATGGGTATCGAGTTTTGCCTCAATACGGAAATAGGCAAAGATGTCTCCTTAAATACCCTAATAACACAATATGACGCTGTATTTCTTGGTTTGGGCACTTATCACAGTTTAAGCGGTCATTTTCCTAATGAAAATGCTAATGGTGTTTATAGCGCACTACCTTATTTAATTGGGAATACACGTTATTTAATGGGTTACGATGAAGATCCTCAAACGCCTTATATCGACCTTAAAAATAAAAATGTGGTGATATTAGGAGGAGGTGATACCGCAATGGATTGTGTCCGTACTGCCATTCGACAAGGTGCAAATAAAGTTACTTGTGTTTATCGTCGTGATGAAAGCAATATGCCGGGTTCAAAACGTGAAGTAAAAAATGCCAAAGAAGAAGGTGGTGAATTTTTATTTAATCTTCAACCTATAGATATTGAAGTCAATAACCAAAATAAAGTGGTTGGTATTCGCGTTATTAAAACTCAAAGCGATAAAACATTAACTCCTATTGAAGGAAGTGAACATGTGTTATCTGCTGATGCGGTTATTCTGGCATTTGGTTTTAAACCTGCACATTACCCATGGTTAGATGAAAATAATATTGAATATGCCTCTTCAGGCAGAATTATTATTTCAGATAATCAAGAAATACCAAAACAAACAACAAACCCTAAAGTGTTTGCAGGGGGGGATATTGTACGAGGCTCAGATCTTGTTGTTACTGCAATAGCAGAAGGAAGAGAGGCGGCTGAAGGCATATTACGATATTTATCATGCTAAATATTTTTTATTTTCGTTATTTAAAATAACAATTTCTCTTGTTTATTATCCCATTTAATTTAAGTGGGATAATTTTTCAATATTATTGGCAAAATTAATAAATAGTATTTAAGGATTATCAAGATATCTGACCAATTAATCATTCTCATTACCATTTAATGTAATTTCTAGAATAATAGCCTGATAAAAAGCGATATTCTTTTTTGTATCAAAATAACACTCTTGATCTATAGTAAATATAATTTATTTTCGTATTTTTTACTTTATCTCTTTTTATTTAACCTTTCCGTCATCTTTTAATGATAATTATTTTACGGCATTTGTTAATAACATCACAGTCTAAAAAAATAGATTTTATTTCGGCTATTAAATTTGATAACAATCAAATATTGTCAATCTACCAACTTCATAATGGAGTCACCTAATAACTTTACAGAAAAATATAATTTATTGATGTTAGGTTCGTTTTCATAAAATTGTCATAATTAACTAGGGGATCACTATGGTGATGCAACTTATCGCAGTAGCAGTTATTATCGTAACTGTCTATTTGCTAATAAAAAAATATGAAACCCGAATGGTGCTAATTGGTGCCGGCTTATTACTCTGTATTTTAAGTCTGAGCCCATTAGATGCGCTTACCGCATTTAGCGAGCGCATGGTGTCTTCATCATTAATTCAAGCAATCTGTTCGAGTATGGGTTTTGCTTATGTTATGAAATATACCAAATGCGATATGCATCTGGTCCATGTTTTATCAAAAGTAATGACTCGTCTGGGCTTCTTCCTTATTCCAGCCACTGTTGTCGTAACATACTTTATTAATATCGCAATCCCATCAGCGGCAGGTTGTGCAGCTGCGGTAGGTGCAACACTCATTCCATTATTAATCGCAGCACGTATTCACCCAGCTATCGCAGGTGGTGCAGTATTATGTGGTACTATCGGTTCAATGTTAAGCCCAGGTATGTCGCATAATGCCTTCGTTGCTAACATGGCAAATATGGAAGTGGTGGATTTAATCGCTCGCCATAGCCCATACAGCTTAATGGCTGGTGGTATTGCTGCAGTTTCACTTGCTGTTGTCGCTTTAGTGAAAAAAGAGTTCAAAATGGCTTCTGTTACTGGTGATGCATCTTCTTCATCAGCACAAGCAACGCCAGAAGCTGTTCGTCCTAACTACTTATATGCAACAGCACCTTTTATTCCTTTACTTCTGTTAGTTCTGCCATTCTTTGAAACATTTAGCACTTTCAAATTGTCAGTACCTGCAGCAATGTTAATTGGTGCAATCTATGCCCTGCTCATCACATTAACTAACCCAGCTCAAATCACAAAAGAGTTCTTTAAAGGTATGGGTAATGCTTATGGTGATGTATTAGGTATCATCATTGCAGCAGCTGTATTCGCAGCAGGTCTGAAAGCATCTGGTTTAATCGACGCGTTCATCAACTTCTTAACTCATTCTCCTGAATTTGCTCGCTGGGGTGGTACTTTAGGGCCATTCTTAATGGGTATTATCACAGGTTCTGGTGACGCAGCAGCATTCGCATTCAACGAAACAGTCACACCACATGCTGCACAATTCGGTTATGAAATTCCTGATATGGGTATGGCAGCGGCATTATCTGGCGCATTAGGTCGTACTATGTCACCACTGGCAGGTGCAGCGATTGTTTGTGCTGGCCTTGCAAATATTAACCCTATGGAAATCGCAAAACGTACTGCACCAGGTATGATTATCGGCGTCATCGCGGTTGCGTTATTCATGCTATAAGTGGAGAAATGAATATGTCAGCAATTACACTAGAAAAATTAATTAAATGGCGTCGTGAATTTCACCAATATCCTGAAATTGGCTGGTCAGAGTTTTTAACCACAGCAAAAATCGTCAAAGAATTACGTGGATTAGGTTTAGAAGTTAAAGTTGGCCCAGAAGTTATTAATCAAGAGTTCGCTTTTGGCCGTCGCCGTCAAGTCGTTGAAAAAGGTCTAGCCGTTGCAAGAGAGCATAAAGTTGATGAAGCTCTGCTTGATGAAATGAAAGAACTAACGGGCTGTGTGGCTATCTTCGACAGTGGTAAAGCTGGCCCAACTGTAGCACTGCGCTTTGATATCGACTGTGTGGGTGTTAACGAAGCAACCGAAACTCAACACCGTCCTCATGCTGAGAACTTTGCTTCTTGTCACGCTGGCGAAATGCACGCTTGTGGTCATGATGGACACATTTCTATCGGTTTAGGTGTTGCTCACTGGTTAGTTGAGAATAAAGATAAAGTCGTTGGTAAAGTTAAAATCTTATTCCAACCAGCAGAAGAAGGTGTTCGTGGTGCTCGTGCGATGGCTGAAAGTGGTATTGCCGATGATGCAGATTATTTCTTAGGTGCACACTTAGGCTTTATCGCTAACAGTGGTGAGATTGTTATCAACCCAACACATTTCTTATGTACCACTAAATATGACTTCCGTTTTAAAGGTGCACCATCTCACGCAGGCGCAGAGCCTGAATTAGGTCGTAATGCATTAGCAGGTGCTTGCCACGCAGCAACACAAATGCTAGGTATTTCTCGTCATGGTAAAGGAATGTCACGTATCAACATCGGTGTATTAAAAGCCGGTGAAGGCCGTAACGTCACCCCAGCTAATGCTGAGATGCAAATTGAAGTTCGTGGTGAAAATGAAGAGATCAACAGCTTTATGGCTGCAAATGCAGTACGTATGGCTGAAGGCGCAGCACATAGCTTCCAGTTAGAAATGGAAAGCGAGATCATGGGTGAAGCCGTTGACCTGACAAATGACCAAGAACTGATTGATGTTATGACCAAAGTTGTTGGTAAACATTCTGAGCTAACAGCGGTTGCTACACGCCCATTCGGTGGTAGTGAAGATGCGACAGTATTAGCAAAACGTGTACAACGTTGCGGTGGTAAATCTCTGTACTTCGTTGTTGGTGCTGATAGAACCGCAGGTCACCATCAAGCAGGCTTTGATTTCGATGAAAAACAATTAATGACTGCGGTTAATCTTTACACTGGTTGTTTAGAAGAACTGCTGAAATAATTTTTCAGTAATACAATCCAATAAAGCGTTCTATAGCAATATAGAGCGCTTTTTTTGTACATAAAAAAACCCAGTTCATAAACTGGGCTTTTTATTCATACTAATAAGATAATCTCTTATTTCACAACGCGCAGTGCTGGACGACCTGTTGGGCGAGGTGGTTCTGGATCATCATCTGGTGAAGAGATATCAGCTTCAACAGCTTTGTCAGTAACGAGAGATAAACCTTCGCTAGCCGGAGCTATATCGTTCTCTTCACTATCATCTTCAGCAAACTGTAATGATGCACCAGATTCATAAGCAGGCTCTGGTTCAAACATCATTCCCGCACCGTTTTCTCTCGCATAAATAGCCATAACAGCAGCCATAGGCACTCGTACTTTACGAGGTATGCCACCAAAGCTTGCACTAAATAAAACCTGATACGGCGTTAACTCTAAGTCATCAACTGCACGAGATGAAATATTTAGTACAATCTGACCATCGTGCGCATATTCCATTGGGACTTGAACACCAACGATATTCACATCAACAACTAAATGCGGTGTTAAATCGTTTTCGATGATCCAATCATAATGCGCACGTAATAAATGCGGACGACGCGGAGACATATCCATAATCTCCATACTTTATTACCCTCTTGAAGGTAAGCGCATCTCACGCTCTGCTTCGGTTAATGATGCGAGGAAAGAATCACGCTCAAAAACACGCTGCATATAAATTTGTACATCTTTAGCGCCAGCACCACTTAAATCTACACCGAGTACTGGTAAACGCCATAATAGAGGAGCTAGGTAGCAATCTACTAAGCTGAACTCTTCGCTCATAAAGTAAGGATATTCTTTAAACACAGGAGATATAGCCAGTAGCTCTTCTGCTAACTGTTTACGAGCAGCATTTGCTTGCTGTTCTGTTCCTTTCTCGATGGTGTTCATTAAAGAATACCAATCATGCTCGATGCGATGCATCATTAAACGGCTGCTACCACGAGCAACAGGATAAACTGGCATTAAAGGAGGATGAGGGAAGCGTTCATCAAGATATTCCATGATGATGCGTGAATCATACAGGGTCAGCTCACGATCAACCAAAGTCGGTACACTTTGGTAAGGGTTTAGATCGATAAGATCCTGTGGAAGATTACCAGCTTCAACCTGTTCAATTTCAACACTGACACCTTTCTCCGCTAGGACAATTCTGACCTGATGGCTGAAAATATCAGTCGGACCGGAAAACAAAGTCATTACCGAACGTTTGTTGGCAGCGACAGCCATGAAAACCTCCAAGTTAATCAATTAAAGAAATGAATTAGCACAATGCCCCTTCCATTTCCCCATTCCTAAAAGACAAGCACACAAACGCAGTAGACCTAAATAAATATTTAAGTTATTAACTGCGTTGGGTAACTACCTGTATAACAGTGTTATCGTGGGATAATCATATTTTACAGGGTTAAAAACTCACCTGTCTTTGCGGCACATATCATTATCAAGTAATACCAAAATAATCATTCAACAATCATTATTGTCATAATAATTTTGGTATGACTTTCAAACTCATTACAGGTATTACTATCGATATACCCGTTGGCAACATTGTGAAGTCATAGAAAGAAAGACACCAAAGCCTGCTATTCTACCAGAATTCATGTTACTTAGGGGGGCTAATGCAAATAATTCAACACAATATGCCACATTACCTTAAAACTAAGATTATAATATCAAAAAATAAAATTATTTAGAGATAATATCTAAAAAATACGTTTTTTAATACTACTGCTATCTTACATAAAGCCTGTTTTATGAGTGATAGCATCATGCTTTAGCAACATTATGTTTTTATTATTAATAAACACAAATAAGTCAAAAATAAAAAACCCGTCTGTGAAGACGGGTTTTCAACATCAAATTGATATCTAAAAGATAACAAATTAACGTTTAGAGAACTGTGGACGACGACGTGCTTTACGCAGACCCACTTTCTTACGTTCAACAGAACGCGCATCACGGGTTACGAAACCAGCTTTACGCAGATCAGAACGTAGAGTCTCATCATATTCCATCAGTGCACGAGTGATACCGTGACGGATCGCGCCAGCTTGACCAGAAATACCACCACCTTTAACAGTGATGTATAAATCTAATTTACCCAGCATATCAACTAATTCCAGCGGTTGACGAACAACCATACGTGCTGTTTCGCGGCCGAAGTAAACTTCTAGGCTACGTTTGTTGATTACGATATTACCGCTACCTGGCTTAATGAAGACACGTGCGGAAGAACTTTTGCGGCGACCTGTGCCGTAGTATTGATTATCAGCCATTGCCTATTATCCCGATTAAATGTCCAGAACTTGCGGTTGTTGTGCCGCGTGGTTGTGCTCAGATCCTGCGTAAACTTTCAGTTTACGGTACATCGCACGACCCAGAGGCCCTTTTGGCAGCATGCCTTTTACCGCGATTTCGATTACACGCTCAGGACTACGGGCGATCATCTCTTCGAAAGTCGCTTGTTTGATACCACCTACGTGACCAGTATGACGGTAGTAAACTTTGTCAGTACGTTTATGACCAGTTACCGCTACTTTCTCAGCGTTTAAAACGATGATGTAATCACCAGTATCAACGTGCGGAGTATATTCCGCTTTGTGCTTACCGCGTAAACGGCTAGCAATTTCAGTTGCTAAACGGCCTAAAGTTTTGCCGTCTGCATCAACAACGTACCAGTCGCGTTTTACGGTTTCTGGTTTAGCTGTAAAAGTTTTCATTATTGAAAATTACCCAATGTTTAGTTACACGTTGGTGAACGCTCGGTTCAAATACTATTGAGGTTCACACGACTCTTGTGTCCAGCAAACCTACCCCTTCGAGTAGCACTGCTGACTCTAAAATGCGAGTTTTTTGGGAAATAAAAAACTTGCTGCAACGTGGGGTCGCAAGATTATAGAGAAGTCAGAAAAAAAAATCGAGTCATAATTGAAAAACAATTGAATTCTTTTTCAATATTTCAGCGAAAAAAACGAATCTGGCACTTTTTTCTGATTTGACTGATAAATTCTTGCTACCTGAAGAGAAGAATTGTTCCTTTCCAGAGCGCTTGTAAGCTGCCTAATACTTTCTATTTTCATAGAAAAAAACATCAAGCAACTTAACCTGCGTCATCCTACCATAATGAAAGATGACTTTCTTCAAGAATTAAAAATTAAGCGAGATGTGGTTGAACTAAATATTCTTCACTTTGCATCTCTTGTAAACGAGATAAGCAACGTTGATATTCAAAGCGTAAAAAATCACCTTGGTAAATCTCATTCATTTCAACATTTGCATTAATAATAAGTTTCACCTTACGCTCATAAAATTCATCAACAAGCGCTAGAAACCGACGCGCAGCGTCTTCATTTAATGTTCCCATTTGTTTCATGTCATATAACAAAACAGAGTGGTAATGCTTAGAAAGTTCAATGTAATCAAGCTGGCTACGTGGTTCCATACACAAGGTTGAAAAATTAACAGCGAGTACACCATTAGACGCTTTTCTTACTTTCATAGGGCGATGATTAATGGTTAAGGTACAATCAACTTGTGGTTCACTGGTTGCCAAATGCATGAAAATTCTATCCATCTCTTGGCGATTTTCATCGTTAAGTGGAGATAAAAAAAGATGTGCTTGCGTTAATGTTCTAAGACGATAATCAATACCTGCGTCAACATTTAAAATGTCACAATGATGTTTGATTTGTTCTATTGCAGGTAAAAAACGAGAACGTTGTAATCCATTACGATAAAGCTCATCAGGTGGAATATTTGAGGTTGCTACCAGCGTGATACCTCTGGCAAATAACGCTTCAAGCAAGGTACCTAAAATCATTGCATCAGTAATATCGGAAACAAAAAACTCATCAAAACAGAGCACATCGGTTTGTGCTTTAAACCCATCAGCAATAATTTCTAACGGATTTTCATGCCCTTGTAAGTTTCTCAACTCTTCTTGAACACGTAACATAAAGCGATGGAAGTGTAAGCGAAGTTTTCGTTCTGTCGGCAAACTTTGATAAAACATATCCATCAACCATGTTTTACCTCGTCCAACACCGCCCCACATGTATAAACCACGTTCTGGTGCAACAATCTGTTTTTTTGTGCGAATTCGCCCGAATAATCGCTGTGTTAGCGAATTTTTTTCTGGTGGAGTCTCTTTTAATAATGCATGGTATATCTGTTGAAGGTGGAGAACAGTTTTTCTCTGAACATCATCAGGTTGATAATCACCTTGCTTCAATGCGGCTTCATAAAGTGATAACGGCGTACTAACAGTCATGAATGCCCTCTTATCCTTAATTTTCTGACATACTGATTTGTGTCTGTCGAATGCCTCTATTATAAGCATTAAGAATTGTTTTAACATCAGCGTAACACACGAATTTTATATTAAGCTTAAGGATATTATTCCACCCATGCCTTTTAGCGGTTATGATGTTATAAGAATCCATCGTCCTCACTATTAGATGAAAAGGAGTTGCCATGGTTTGGGTTTATGCACTGATTGGATTAGTTGTCGGTCTTATTATAGGCGCACTTGCAATGCGTTACGGTAACAGCACCCTTCGCCAACAAGATGCTATCAAAGCAGAGTTAGACACGAAAAAAGAAGAACTTGATACTTATCGCAATGAACTTGTCAGCCACTTTGCTAGAAGTGCTGAACTATTAGATAACATGGCGAGAGATTACCGTCAGCTTTATCAACATATGGCAAAAAGCTCTAATGAGCTCATGCCTGATATGCCTGCTCAAGAAAATCCATTTAATTACCGATTAAGTGAGTCAGAAGCAGCTAATGATCAATCTCCAATAAAAATGCCTCCTCGTGATTACTCCGAAGGGGCATCTGGATTGTTCAGACCCACAGAGAAAAAAGACAGTTAATATTAAAACGCCACATTTTTGTGGCGTTTTTCTTTCTACTAAATATCATAAAATGACAATTATTTGCTATGGTTTTAAAGATAGCTTTTGTCTTGTAAATCCATGTAAAAGGAAGCAAAGCACATCATGTCTTAATGAACTTTCCTTTGTCAGTACAGGTCTTAGTGACATCGAGCTCATTTTGAGCAATAACTTTTATTTTGATAACTGTATCAAGAGACTCTAATTCATGTTGACTAAAAAAAGAAAATTATTACTTAGTGCGTTAGCAATGAGTGTCGGACTTTCACTCTCTACTATTCCAGCAACCAGTATGGCGGCACTGCCTGCAGTTATGCCATCAGGCGAACAACTGCCAAGCCTTGCACCGATGTTAGAAAAAGTGTTACCAGCTGTTGTCAGTGTGCACGTTTCAGGAACGCGAGTACAAAGCCAGCAAGTGCCTGAAGAATTCAAATTCTTCTTTGGTCCAAACTTCCCATCACAACAACAAAGTATTCGCCCTTTTGAAGGCTTAGGCTCAGGTGTCATTATTGACGCAAAAAAAGGCTATGTATTAACAAACAACCACGTTGTTGATGGTGCAGATAAAATTCAACTGCAAATTAATGATGGTCGTGAATTTAGTGCGAAATTAATTGGTAGCGATCCACAAACAGATATCGCATTACTGCAAATTGAAAAACCAACTAACTTAACCGCAATTAAAATGGCGGACTCTGACCAATTACGTGTTGGTGACTTTGCTGTTGCAGTAGGTAACCCATTTGGTTTAGGCCAAACAGCAACATCCGGTATTATTTCCGCATTAGGTCGTAGCGGTTTAAATCTTGAAGGTTTAGAGAACTTTATCCAGACTGATGCTTCAATCAACCGTGGTAACTCTGGTGGTGCACTCGTTAACTTAAATGGTGAGTTAATCGGAATTAACACTGCTATTTTAGCACCGGGTGGTGGCAACATCGGTATCGGCTTCGCCATCCCAAGTAATATGGCGCGTGATCTTAGCCAACAACTGATTTCTCATGGTGAAGTTAAACGTGGCATCTTAGGTATTCGTGGTACAGAAATGAATTCTGATCTGGCGAAATCCTTTAATATTGATGCACAACGCGGTGCTTTTGTTAGCGAAGTCATGCCCGATTCATCCGCTTCAAAAGCAGGCATTAAACCAGGTGACGTCTTAATTTCAGTTGATGGTAAACGTATCAATAGCTTTGCTGAATTAAGAGCTAAAGTGGGTACTACACCTCCGGGTAAAGAGATCCTAATTGGCTTGATCCGTCAAGGTAAACCAATGGATGTTAAAGTGACATTAGAGAAACAATCGGCAGATGCAACTCGCGCAGATAACTTCTCTCCTGCATTACAAGGTGCCACATTAAGTAACTACTTAAACAAACAAATTAAAGCAGTTGCTGTTGATTCTGTTGAGAAAGATTCCGCAGCGGCGGCATCTGGTTTACAGAAGGGCGACCTTATTATAGGTATAAATAATACGCCAATTACCTCACTAGGCGATTTGCGTAAAGCAATTGATGCTAAACCGCCCGTTCTTGCATTGAATATTCAGCGTGGTAATGAAGAAATTTACCTGCTGTTACGTAATACACCGCGCTAAGAAGTAAGCTTTTCACCTATCTAATTTATTGATTTCTTTAGCCCTATAATTTCCATTATAGGGCTTTTTTTATACCTCTTTTTGATAAGAGTCATTGGCTTAAAAGGGGATTTTATGCGCTGAGCGATGCTTTCATAAGTTAAACTATGCTATTCTCACCGCTCCTACGCGAATAATTTCACAGTCAGACATAAATACAGGATTTTTATGTTAACTAAGTTACTGCGATCAACACTAATTGGTCTTCTCACAGCAGCAATTCTTTTGATTGCAGTCCCTTCAATTCGCCCTATTTTTATTGAACGCCTACTTAATGGTGATTTTCTCAATGCACCTTTTAGCTATAACACCGCGGTACGACGAGCAGCTCCTGCGGTTGTTAATGTTTATAGCAGTACGATGGGAAGTTTTTCTCAAGAAGGTCGTGAACTAACATCTCTAGGCGCTGGCGTTATTATGGATGGTCGTGGTTATATTCTGACAAATCAACATGTTATCAATAATGCTGATCAGATCCTTATCGCACTCCAAAATGGTGATCTTTATGAAGGCTTACTTATTGGTTCCGATCCTTTAACTGATCTTGCAGTATTAAAAATAGATGCCGATAAACTGCCTACAATTCCCATTAATACTAAACGAGTTTCTCATGTAGGTGATGTTGTGCTGGCTATTGGTAACCCATTTAATATTGGGCAAACTATTACGCAAGGGATCATCAGTGCTACGGGGCGCGTTGGATTAAGTCCAACCCGTTACCAAAATTTCCTACAAACAGATGCCTCAATTAATGAAGGTAACTCTGGTGGCGCGCTAATTAATACTGAAGGTGAACTTGTAGGTATTAATACTATGACGTTTGATTCAGGAACCTATAACGGATACCGCCCTACAGCCGAAGGGTTAGGTTTCGCTATTCCGACCGAACTTGCAGTTAAAATTATGAATAAGCTAATTCGTGATGGTCGTGTTATCCGTGGTTTTATTGGTATTACAGCAAAAGAATTACCAAGAATTCGCTCATCAAATACCGATATTAAGCAAATTCAAGGGTTGCGCATTTTTAGGATCACCCCAAATGGCCCAGCAGATAAAGCCGGAATAAAAACAGGTGATATCATCCTTAGTATTAATCATGCGCCAGCGACTTCCGCGATGGAAATGATGGATTACATTGCAGAAACACGCCCTGGTACGGCATTACCTGTCACGTTATTACGGGAAGGTAATGAGATTAATGTTGATGTCACTATTTCTGAATACCAGCCAGAATCATAGCTAACAAAAAATCTCCCTATGCTTGGCTAGTAGGGAGATTTCATATAAAACGTCGCACTGTGTAAGCAATTTTCTTTAAAGCTTTCAGTATTGCGATAATCCTCTAATGTGCTGTGATTACAACCGCTATATTGCCCTTCTTTAGTACCATCATTTTGCCAACCACATACGGGGCAGATCTCAAAAAATGCCTCATCTTTATCTTTGAAAACAAAATAATGGCACGCAACACAACTCACTTCTAAAGGAAGATGACAACTTCGCTTTTCCATAGGATGGGTTCTCCTATCACATTATTAATTATACTATTCGCTCTTACTCTCTTTATTAGCAATTGAGTTATTTTCAACAGCATGCCAAATTTTTTCCGCTTTTCGTCCAATTAAAATCAATGATACTGCCAAAATAAAGAAGAAAATCGCACTGTGTAAACTATCCCAGAAATATTCAAAGAATCGGGTATAAAGGTTGATACCAAGGAATGTTAGGCCAAAACCTCTTAACATACCGTCATCTGTTTTAAGACTAATATAGATACAGATAACTGAAACGACAGCAAATAACAGTGCCCAAGGTAACAAATTCACACTTGAAGTACGATACCAAGTATCAGGATCGTAATTACCGAAAATAGACATTATCCATAACGCAATAAACAAATAGGTTAGCCCCATTATTTTTGTCATGGAAAATAAACGACGATGTACCAACATATTTTGTAGGAAATAACAGCTTGCTAATAATATCGCTCCAAAAAAGACAAAACGGATAGGATAGTTCATCCCTAGCCAATACGCTCCCCAACCAGAGACATAGCCCGTTTCAGCACCAAACCAATTTCCTAACATCAATAAGAAGAATAACCACACCAATGAGGAGCGACTAATAAATCCAATTGCACCATAAATGACACAGCCAATTAAAAAGAGAGGCGCAATATGGCCACTTCCTGTATCCAGCAATTCTCCCAGTTGCCAAAGAAAAATAGCCGTAAACATCACACCTAAAAAGAGAATAAATTCAGTACTGTAATGCCATTGTGTTTCTTTTCGCTGACGTTTAAATCCCCAAAAATAAAGTATGCAGGCAATAAGTGCCGGAGATATCACACGCATAATTTCAGAAACGCTAAAAATTTCAATTAGATAATAAACTAATGCGCTATCACTAAAGATACTGCCAGCAGCAATAATCAAGCACACCATTGCTATCCAAAATGCATAGCGACTCAACCGTTTCCAATCAAAGGGAATTCGATGCAATGTACTTCCTAATTGCTGATATTCTTGTTCTGAAATCTCACCAGATTGTTGCCATTCATCCAGAGCTTGACGAACTAGGCGCTCTTGTTTCCTTGTTACCTGCATACATGTTCCTTCCTTTTAGCTCATAGTGATTTTTATAACACAGGTCTGTTTTTCTTACTGTATCTTGCGATGAAAGAAATGCCTTATGAATTATCCTATTCTGTTGAGAGTCTTATTAAAATAATGCGCAAAAAAAACCATAGCACAACAATGCACTATGGTTTTAAATAACTAAAAAAGGATAACTAAAATAAATTAGTCATTAGAATGCAAACGTTCTATTTTTGCCCCTAATCCTTGTAATTTAGCTTCAATATTTTCATACCCACGATCAATATGATAAATACGATCAACAATGGTTGTGCCTTGAGCAATACAACCTGCAAGTACTAAACTTGCAGAAGCGCGTAAATCCGTTGCCATTACTTGTGCGCCTGAAAGTTTTTCAACACCGTGGCATAACACAGTATTACTTTCGATTTCAGCGTGAGCGCCCATACGGATTAACTCAGGAATGTGCATAAAACGATTTTCAAAAATAGTTTCAGTGATCATTCCTGCGCCTTCAGCCACTAAGTTTAAGAGGCTAAATTGTGCTTGCATATCGGTTGGGAAACCCGGATGTGGTGCAGTACGCAAGGTTACCGCTTTAGGACGTTTACCATGCATATCCAGGCTTATCCAATCTTCACCAACTTCAATATCAGCGCCTGCTTCACGTAATTTTGCCAACACAGCATCTAATGTGTCAGGTTTAGCATTACGACAAACAACGCGACCACGAGAAACAGCAGCAGCAACTAAGAAAGTACCAGTTTCAATACGATCAGGTAGGATTTGATAAGTACCACCACCAAGACGCTCTACGCCTTCAATAGTAATGCTATCTGTGCCCGCACCGCTGATTTTGGCGCCTAATGTATTGAGGAAGTTTGCAGTATCTTCAATTTCAGGCTCTCTTGCCGCATTCTCAATGATGGTTTTGCCTTCAGCTAATACCGCAGCAGTCATAATAGTGATAGTGGCACCCACGCTCACTTTATCCATGACGATATGCGCGCCTTTTAAACGCCCATCAGCGCGTGCTTTCACATAACCTTCATCCAGTGTGATCTCAGCACCTAATTGCTCTAAACCTGTAATATGAAGATCAACAGGACGAGCGCCAATGGCACAACCACCCGGTAAAGAAACCTGACCTTGGCCAAAACGCGCCACCAGCGGGCCTAAAGCCCAGATAGAAGCACGCATGGTTTTTACTAATTCGTAAGGAGCGCAAAATTCATTAATGTTACGAGCATCAACAAAAACAGAGCCATTGCGTTCAACATTAGTTCCTAAGCGATTAAGTAACTTAATCGTGGTATCGATATCTTTTAATTTAGGAACATTCGTTAATTCTACTGGCTCTTCGGCAAGGATCGCAGCGAACAGGATTGGTAGTGCGGCATTTTTTGCGCCTGAAATAGTGACCTCACCTGATAAACAGGTTGGCCCTTGTACTCTAAATTTATCCATCTGTAGAACTCTCTTTTTTATTTTGCTGTACGCTGTATACCTACTGAATCAAAGCCCGTTAAGTTTACGATCTCTCTTCCACTCTTCAGGTGTGTAGGCTTTAATAGACAAAGCGTGAATACGGTTATCTGCAATATATTCCATCAAAGGGGCATAAATGGTTTGTTGTTGTTTTACTCTGCTCATTCCCTCAAACATTGCGCCAACAACGACAACTTGAAAGTGACTACCATCACCATTGACGATGACTTCATCTAAAGACAGGCTGTCCATTAATACTTGTTTGATTTCATTTGTATCCATAATTGCTCAATCTCAACGTTAAAATAATAATCAGTCGTCTATCCTAATGGAATCCGCTCTACTCTTAAACCATCAAAAACCCCCTTAATGATAAAAGTATCACGAAGGGGGCTTTTTAATACCTTTACTCAAAATCTGTATTAGGTAATATTCATAATTTCATCAAGATCATAGAGTGTAATTAAAGTCTGAAAACGCTCACTTACGCCTTGAATAATAAATTGACGATTTTGCTCTTCCATTTCAGCTTTTAAGTGAACAAAAAGCGCCAACCCTGTTGAATCAATATGTCCTAAGGCAGAAATATCGATGATATTAATATCAGCTAATAATGCTTTACGTTGCTGCCAAGCAGGCAATAACGTTTCACGATCTAGCGTTCCTTGGAAATAGAGGACCCCCTCCTTTTTTTCCCAATTTAACGAAGCTGACATGTTATTTTTTCTCATCCAGTGTAATTGGTGTTTTAGCACTGATTTCTAACTGTTTTGTTAAACCATCAACACCTTTAGAATTTAAAATATCTGACCACTCATTCTGTTTTGTTGTGATCATGCTGACACCTTCAGCAATCATATCATACGCCTGCCATTCGCCTGTTTTGCTGTTTTTACGCCATTGAAAATCAAGACGAACAGGTGGGCGACCATTTGTATCAATGATAGTGACACGAATAGTTAGAGTTGATTTATCTGCGAAAGGTTTTGCAGGCTCAATACGGTACTCTTGGCCTTCATACATCGCTAATGCTTGACCATATACTTGAGCAAGATACGCTTCAAATGCCGTGAAATAAGCATCACGTTGTGCAGGTGTTGCATTACGATAATGCGGTCCTAACACTAATGCGCCCGCATATTTAATATGTACATAAGGTAATAATTCTTGCTGAACAATTTGACGTAAAACTTCAGGGTTTTTACGAATTTCAGGCTGTTCATTTTTTAATTTACTAAAAGTCTTTTGCGCCGCATCTTCCATCAATGCGTAAGGATTGGTTTTATCGACTGCCATTGCAAAAGGTGTTATCACTAATAGTGCGACCATCA
Organism: Proteus terrae subsp. cibarius; assembly: GCF_011045835.1. Taxonomy (NCBI): domain Bacteria; kingdom Pseudomonadati; phylum Pseudomonadota; class Gammaproteobacteria; order Enterobacterales; family Morganellaceae; genus Proteus; species Proteus terrae. The sequence continues at coordinate 522,849 of NZ_CP047349.1, read as the reverse complement.
ATAAGCGTTTAAACATACGTTCGCTTCTCCTCAAATAGGGTTTCGATAATACGATGCATTTATGACGCTAAATGTATAAGTGCATCGTATAGGAATTAATGATTAAGGTAATGCTGGATGTTCTTCAGTCGGTTCAGATTCAGATTTTGCTGAACCATCACCATCACCCGTTTTATAAAGGAATTGACCAATAAGATCTTCTAATACCATTGCTGAATTGGTGTTTGTGATCCGTCCTCCGTCTTCGAGCAGAGTAGAATCTAATGCTTCATCATAAAAACCTAAATTCAATGCAAGGAATTGTTCACCTAATAAACCCGATGTGCGAATAGACAGTGAGCTACTTTCTGGAATGTGGTCATAAATGCTCAGAATATCGAGCGCGACTTCAGGGCGATAATTCCCTTCATCTTCTTCTTTTAAAGTGATAGAAGAAACACGGCCAATCACCACACCACCAATCTTAACTGGGGAGCGTTCTTTTAACCCACCAATATTACCGAAGCTGGCATAAACGCGATAAGTCGGTTGATTACCCATTTCTTTAATATCAGCCACTTTAAGGCATAAGAAAATCACGGCAGCTAACGCAATCAGAACAAATAGACCAACCCAAACTTCAATTTTTTTACTTTGCATGACTTAGTTCCCAAACATCAGTGCTGTTAGCACAAAATCTAAACCCAATACGGCTAACGATGAATGAACAACGGTACGTGTTGTTGCTCTGCTAATCCCTTCTGATGTTGGGATTGCGTCATACCCGTTAAAGAGTGCTATCCAAGTGACGGTAATAGCAAAAACGACACTTTTAATAAAGCAATTTACTAAATCGAGTCGCCATTCAACGGCACCTTGCATAGATGCCCAGAAAAAGCCTTCATCGATCCCTTTCCAATCCACACCTACAATTGCTCCCCCCCAAATACCGATGGCAACAAAAATAAGTGAAAGCAATGGCATACTAATAAGACCCGCCCAAAAACGGGGCGCAACGACACGTCTTAAAGGATCGACGGCCATCATTTCTAAACTAGAAATTTGTTCTGTGGCTTTCATTAAGCCGATTTCAGCTGTTAAAGCCGAGCCCGCACGCCCCGCAAATAATAATGCTGTAACGACTGGGCCTAATTCTCTTAACAATGAAAGTGCGACCATCATGCCAAGACTAGCTTCAGCACTAAAGGTTGTTAAAACAAGATAGCCTTGTAATCCCAACACCATGCCAATAAATAGGCCAGACACCATGATAATTAATAAGGATTGAACGCCGACGTTATACAGTTGCTTCAGTAACAGAGGCCACTGTTTACGAAATTCAGGCTTACCGACTAATGCTCGAAAGAGCATGATGCCTGCTCTACCGAAGGTTGCAAAAATCGCTAACGCTCTAACACCAATGCGAGATAATAAATTTACCACGTACTAATTTCCTCGTCCTAATAGGTCGTCCTGATAATCTCCCGCAGGAAAACGGAAAGGTACAGGGCCATCAGCAATACCATCTAAAAACTGTCTTACTTGCCTATTTGGATTATCCTGTAATTCTTGTGCGCTACCTTGAGCAATGACTTTTTGCTCTGCAACAATATAGGCGTAATCTGCAATACTTAACACTTCAGGCACATCATGGGAAACTACAACACAGGTCACACCAAGCGCATGATTTAACTCATCAATTAACTTAACAAGTACACCCATAGTGATAGGATCTTGCCCAACAAATGGCTCATCAAACATAATCAGTTCAGGATCAAGCGCAATAGCCCTTGCTAATGCAGCCCTTCTCGCCATTCCTCCTGATAATTCAGAAGGCATTAAACTTGCCGCACCACGTAAACCTACAGCTTCAAGTTTCATCATCACCGTTGTACGGATCAATGCTTCAGGTAAATTTGTATGCTCTCTTAGTGGAAATGCCACATTTTCAAACACATTCATGTCTGTAAACAGTGCACCTGATTGAAAAAGCATACTCATTTTCTTTCTTGCCTGATACAACGCAGAGCGTGATAGCGCAGGAATATTGTCGCCATCAAACCAAATTTCACCACTATCTGGAAGGATTTGTCCTCCCATTAGGCGTAACAAGGTTGTTTTACCAATCCCTGAAGGGCCCATAATCGCAGTCACTTTTCCTCTTGGTACAACAAGATTAATCTCTGAGAAGATCTTTCTGCTACCGCGAGTGAAGTTCATATTGCGCACTTCAATTAGATTGTTAGATTGTGCGTTCATGAATAAAACATCCTCAAGCCTATCTGCATAAACGAATTTTTACGCTATTTTGGCAGGTCATTCGCTATGTTACAAAGAAATCACCACTATTTAGCAATTTATTGCACGGTTAATTTTACTTTTCGTGCTTGGCTAGTCAAAATACGGTTAATTAGCAAAACCTTTTGACAATATGTTTTTTTTATCAGCCCTGTCTTATTGGTTTTTTCTTTATTCGCTCATTGTTGGAAAACTGATGGCATGTTGATTACTTTGTCTCTTTTAATTTTTGGGTTGATGTTACTCGTTTATGCATCAGACCGATTAGTTTATGGTGCGAGCGTTTTTGCGCAATCGTTAAAAATCCCACCCGCCGTTATCGGTATCTTAATTGTAGGCACAGGTACTTCACTGCCTGAGCTTTTTGTTTCAACCGATGCAGCTGTGCATAATTTGCCTGATATTGCTATCGGGACAGCCATTGGCTCTACACTCACCAACCTTCTTCTCATCGCAGGTATTGGCGCGATGATTTATCCCATGAACATTCAATCCGCAGTGCTCAAAAAAGAGCTTCCCTTGATGATTATAGTCATCATGCTCGTTGGCATTATCGTTTCTAGCGGAAACTTAGGGCTTAGAGAAGGCACGCTACTCTTTTTTATTGGTTTTGCATCCATCTTTCTAATGATAAAAACGATGCATAAAACACTCACGCAAGAGCGTCACGTATTACCTTTAGAAACCTTAACGCGTTTCGAATTACAAACAAATCCCCGTAATTCTGTTGCACTTTTTTGGGTTGTTATTGCTTTACTTATTATTCCAGTTGCTACTCAAATGATATTGGATAATGTCTTTATTTTAATGCAACAGTATCATCTTAGTGGCTTTTTTGTTGGTTTAACCTTGCTATCTATAGGAACAAGCCTACCTGAATTAGCCACAACTATTGTGGCAGCACTAAGACGCGAGAATGAATTAGCATTAGGGAATATTATAGGCGCTAATATTTTCAATCTAACTTTTGTGTTAGGAATGCCAGCATTACTCTCACCAAGCACATTTAATATCAACACATTTTATTTTAGCTTTGCTGTGCTTGTTGTCGCCAGTTTACTGTTTTCTCTCTTTTCATTAGGACGTAAACGACGTCTTAATCGAGGAAAAGGGATATTCTTGTTAGTTTGCTTTATTGTTTATATTACGGTGTTGTGCGTCGCACATTCTCTCTTAACCTAAAATAAATGGTACAAAAAAATGACCGAGTTTGATTTTCAGCAAGCAGGTAAAAAAGTCCTTCATATTGAGCGTGATGGGTTAGCTGAACTAGAACAATACATCAATGATGACTTCACTCTTGCCTGTGAAAAAATTTTCCACTGCCAAGGTAGAGTCATTGTTATGGGTATGGGTAAATCTGGCCATATTGGACATAAAATTGCGGCTACATTCGCCAGCACAGGAACACCTTCTTTCTTTGTTCATCCCGGCGAAGCAAGCCATGGTGACTTAGGCATGGTGACAGAAAAAGATATCGTTCTGGCAATTTCAAACTCAGGTGAAGCCAGCGAGATCCTCGCGCTGATCCCAGTACTTAAACGTAAACAGATAACACTGATTTGTATGACACGCACTCCTCAAAGTACAATGGGGAAAGCGTCTGATATTCATCTTTGTATCAAAGTACCTAAAGAAGCCTGTCCTTTAGGACTTGCACCAACAACCAGTACAACCGCAACCTTGGTAATGGGTGATGCACTCGCGATCGCACTGTTACGTGCCCGTGGTTTTACTGCTGAAGATTTTGCGCTTTCTCATCCAGGTGGGGCATTAGGTCGTAAATTACTCCTTCATGTCAGTGATTTAATGAATAAAGAAGCGGATATTCCACGCGTCACTAAAGACGCCACTTTACGTGAAGCTCTTGTCGAGATAACCCGTAAAAAATTAGGTATGACCGTTATTTGTGATGATAGTATGCTGATCAACGGCATCTTTACTGACGGTGATTTACGAAGAATATTTGATTTAGGGATAGATCTTAACAATGCCAAAATATCAGATGTTATGACAAGAGGCGGTATTCGTATTCGCCCCGATTGTTTGGCGGTTGAAGCACTGAATTTAATGCAAGCAAAACATATCACCTCCCTATTAGTAACAGAACAAGATAGTGATATCCTGTTAGGTGTTTTACATATGCATGATTTATTACAGGCTGGTGTTGTATAAGCTATTCATAACGTTCGAAGGATAAAAATGAATACAATGATAGAAACTTGTTATGGTGCAGTAAGTGAGCAAATCATCAAAAAAGCAGAAAAAATCCAATTGCTGATTTGTGATGTTGATGGTGTGATGTCGGACGGACTCATTTACATGGGCAATAATGGCGAAGAATTAAAAGCCTTTAATGTCCGTGATGGGTATGGCATCCGTTGTTTGCTCACATCTGGCATTGAGGTTGCTATCATTACAGGTCGTCAGTCTAAACTGTTAGAAGATCGTGCTAAAACCCTTGGCATTACATATCTTTACCAAGGTCAGCATAATAAGCTTTTGGCGTATCAACAACTGTTAGATACACTAAACCTTAAATCTGAACAAACAGCCTATATTGGTGACGACCTGATTGATTTACCTGTAATGGAAAAAGTGGGACTTTCTGTCGCCGTGGCTGATGCACATCCATTACTTACACCTCGTGCAAATTACGTGACACGCATTGCGGGTGGTCGTGGTGCAGTACGAGAATTGTGTGATTTAATCCTTTTAGCGCAAGGTCGGCTTGAAGAAGCTAAAGGTCTTTCGATTTAACGTATAACGATACAGAATGAATAAATTAAAATCCTGGTTTACCTTAATTCTTGCCATTATCGCCCTCGGGCTGATTGGCTGGAACTATACTAATAACACTGAATTCGGTGATGGTGAGATTGTTGATGATGGTCAGCCAACCTATCAATCCAAATCATCGATATCTTTTGTTTACGAGCCAACAGGTATACTCGGATATAAACTTGTTGCTGATGATGTCAAAAACTATGCTCAGCAAAAGTTTACATGGTTTACTAACCCTGTCTTAACTACCTATTCACCGACAGGGGATGCAACATGGACAGTACGCGCAAATAAAGCCAAGCTAACAAACAGTAAAATGCTCTATCTTTATGGCGATGTTCAAATTGATAGCTTAACGGATGATTCTCAGCTACAGAGAATAAGCACAGACAATGCTATTGCAAATTTGGATACACAGGATGTTTCCTCTGATGATGAAGTGACTATTATCGGCGTCGGACTGAAATCAGTCGGCTTAAAAATGCGAGGCAATCTGCGCGAGAAACGTGCAGAGCTGATTGAAAAGGTAAACACCTATTATGAGATCCCTAATGAATCAAAAAATCCGTAATACACTGATTATCGGTACACTTTTAGCGATAAGTGTACCTGCGATGGCGCTTAAAGATGACACACAACAACCTATTGTTGTGAACTCAGAGAAACAGTCGCTTGATCTAGAAAAAAACGTCACAACCTTTACGCAAAATGTTGTGATCAAACAAGGTTCTATCGATATTCGTGCTGATAAAGTTGTTGTCACACGCCCAGGCGGTGACTCCAAAAGGATCGTAATAGAAGCGTTTGGTAACCCTGTGACTTTTTATCAGTTACAAGATGATGGTAAACCTATCAAAGGTCGTGGCGAGAAAATGACCTATGAAATGGATAAAGAGTTAATGACCTTAACGGGTAAAGCCTATCTTGAACAATTAGACAGTAATATCACCGGTGATAAGATCACTTATCTCGTCCCAACTCAGCAAATGGAAGCTTTTAGCGGTAAAGGTAAACAAGTGACTACTGTTTTACTGCCTTCCCAGTTGCAAGAGAAAGGCCCTGGTGTTAACAACAAAGGTAAGTAACACTTTATGGCGCTGTTAAAAGCTGAAAATTTAGCAAAAGCATACAAAGGGCGCACCGTTGTCGGTGATGTGAGCCTAAACGTTAATTCAGGTGAGATTGTCGGCTTACTTGGACCCAATGGTGCAGGTAAAACAACCACATTTTATATGGTTGTTGGCATTGTAGCTCGTGATGCAGGTAGTATTACAATTGATGATGAAGACATTACGCTGTTACCGTTACATGAACGAGCACGTAAAGGCATTGGCTATCTTCCTCAAGAAGCGTCTATTTTTAGACGCTTAAGCGTTTATGACAACATTATGGGGATCTTAGAAATCCGCCATGATCTAACGCCTGAAGAACGAAAAGACCGTGCAGAAGAGCTGCTCGAAGAGTTTAATGTCAGCCACTTACGTAACAGCTTAGGGCAATCATTATCAGGGGGTGAACGCCGTCGTGTTGAAATCGCACGGGCATTGGCCGCAAACCCTAAATTCATTTTATTAGATGAACCTTTTGCAGGTGTTGACCCTATTTCCGTATTAGATATTAAAAAAATTATCCAGCATCTACGTGATTATGGACTAGGTGTACTGATTACTGACCATAACGTTCGTGAAACATTAGATGTGTGTGAACGTGCTTATATCGTCAGCCAAGGTCACCTTATTGCTCATGGTTCACCAGAAGAAATTCTTGAAAATGAGCAAGTTAAACGTGTTTACTTAGGTGAAGGCTTCCGCCTGTAATCTTTGATTCACTTTTACTCTGTCATGGATGACTACAGCAAAGGATTCATCGCATTATTATGAAACAAAGTCTGCAACTTCGTCTTAGTCAGCAACTGGCAATGACGCCACAGCTACAACAGGCTATTCGTTTGTTGCAACTTTCGACGCTTGAATTACAACAAGAAATTCAGCAAGCACTTGAGTCTAATCCACTTCTAGAACAAGACGATGATCAACAAGATCCCGTTTCAGATGATACCTCTCATACAGAAAGTCAGTCAGACTCCACAAAAACAACAACTGAAAACGAAGTTGAAGAGTTCGATACACTGGATGCTTTAGAGCAAAAAGAGATGCCTGATGATCTCCCTTTAGATACTCAATGGGAAGAAATCTACACCGCAGGCACACCTTCTGGCACCAGTAATGACTATACTGATGATGAACTTCCACTGTATCAAGGCGAAACAACCACTTCATTGCAAGATTATCTAACCTGGCAGGCTGATCTCACTCCATTTTCAGAAACAGACAGAGCAATTGCGATAAGTATTATTGATGCTATTGATGAAACAGGATATTTAACTGTCACAACAGATGACATCCTTGCTGGAATGGGCGATGATGAGCTAGAGCTTGATGAAGTCGAAGCTGTATTAAAACGTATCCAACGCTTTGATCCTATTGGTGTTGCTGCGCGTGATTTAAAAGAGTGTCTTTTGATTCAGCTATCCGCTTTTTCAACAGAAACACCTTATCTTAAAGAAACGCAGTTAGTGATTAGCCAATATTTAGAGTTGCTAGGTAACCGTGATTTTCGCCAATTGATGCGTCAAACGAAGTTACGAGAAGAGACACTTAAATCTGTTATTGAGATGATCCAGTCTCTTGATCCTAAGCCCGGATTAAGTATTGATACAGGCGAGTCAGAGTATGTTATTCCAGATATACTGGTAAAAAAATCAGGTGAACGCTGGCAAGTTGAGTTAAATACAGATAGCATTCCTCGCCTACGAATAAATGAGACCTATGCGGCATTGGGTCAATCGACTCAAAATGAGAGCGATGGAAAATTTATTCGTGACAATTTACAAGAAGCCAAATGGCTGATAAAAAGTCTAGAAAGCCGTAATGAGACATTATTAAAAGTCGCTCATTGCATTGTTGACACACAGCAAGCATTTTTCGAATTGGGTGAAGAGCATATGAAACCCCTTGTGTTAGCAGATATTGCTGAGCAGGTTGAAATGCACGAATCCACCATTTCTCGAGTGACAACGCAAAAATTTTTGCATTGTCCAAGAGGAATTTTCGAATTGAAGTATTTTTTCTCTAGCCATGTGAATACTGATAGCGGAGGCGAAGCCTCTTCAACAGCAATCAGGGCTTTAGTGAAGAAACTAATCGCAGCAGAAAACCCAGCGAAACCACTTAGTGATAGTAAACTGGCTGATATGCTCGGAGAGCTTGGAATACAAGTTGCTCGACGCACTGTTGCGAAGTATAGAGAGTCATTATCCATCCCGCCTTCAAATCAACGCAAAGAGTTGGTTTGAGCATAATTGAGAAGGAAGACACTATGGAACTTCAAATCACTGGTCATAATATTGAATTAACCGATGCTCTGCGTGATACAGTCAAAGCAAAAAGCGCGAAATTACCTCAGTTCTTTGACAAAATTAATAACGTTCAGGTGATCCTGAAAGTCGAGAAAGTTAATAAAATCGCGGAAGCGACCATTCAAGTTAATGGCGGTGAGTTGCATGCCTCTGCAGAAGCAGAAGATATGTACGCAGCAATTGATGGATTAATGGATAAGCTGGCTCGTCAATTAACCAAACACAAAGATAAACTGAGACAACATTAATTCATTTCCCATTGTAAAATGGGGATACAATCGGCGAAGTTACTGCGTTGTTTATGACTCGGTTTAATCCAACGCCTAATCAATATCAGTAACAAAAAACCAGATGTCACTTTGTGGCATCTGGTTTGCTGGTCTAAGTGAATAAGACAATGAACAACGATACAAAGATGAATATTAGCGACGTACTTTCTCTGGCATGTACGCATAATGATGTACATTGCACGAGTAAAAAGCGCGCGTTAGAAATTATCAGTGAAAGTGCAGCAAAAGCACTTAATTTACCCGAAACACTGATATTTGAAGCTTTATTGACGCGTGAAAAAGTCGGTACAACAGGGATTGGGGGGGGGTTAGCTATCCCTCATGGACGTATTGAAAGTGATGAAACAGAAAAAGTAGTTGGTGTGTTTCTTCACCTAAGCGAACCTATTGCCTTCGACGCTATTGATAATCAACCTGTCGACTTGTTGTTCGCATTACTCGTTCCTGCGACACAATGTAAGGAACATTTACACACACTGTCTTTGATTGCAAAACAGTTGGCAGACAAAAACTTATGTCGCCGACTACGCTCCGCACAAAGTGATGAAGAGCTTTATCAGATTATCACAGAATAACCCCTACGGGTTTAGTAGGACGCGAATAGCATACAGTGGAATGATATTCATCACTGGGAAATTATAGGGGAGCTACCTCATGGTGCTGATGATAGTCAGCGGACGCTCTGGTTCAGGTAAGTCAGTCGCTTTGCGTGCGCTTGAAGACATGGGATTTTATTGTGTTGATAACTTACCTGTTGATCTTTTACCTGAGCTCGCAAAAACACTGGCTGAACGTGATGCTTCTGCTGCCGCAGTCAGTATTGATGTCCGAAATATGCCAGAATCGCCGGAGATCTTCGAAAAAGCGCTGGAAAGTTTACCCGCTGAATATTCTCCACAACTCTTATTTTTAGATGCAGATAGAAATACCTTAATTCGTCGTTATAGTGATACTCGACGTCTTCACCCTCTTTCGACCAAGAACCTTTCATTAGAAGTGGCAATTGATACCGAAAGTGATCTACTTGAGCCATTGCGATCACGCGCTGATCTCATCATTGATACTTCTGAGATGTCAGTTCATGAGCTCGCAGAAATGCTACGTACTCGCTTATTAGGTAAGCGTGAACGTGAGCTGACGATGGTCTTTGAATCATTTGGCTTTAAGCATGGTATTCCTATTGATGCAGACTATGTTTTTGATGTGCGTTTCTTACCAAATCCACATTGGGATCCTAAACTGCGTCCAATGACAGGTCTTGATCGCCCTGTCGCGGCATTTTTAGATAGACACACCGAAGTTCATAACTTTATTTATCAAACTAGAAGCTACCTTGAACTTTGGTTGCCGATGTTAGAAACCAATAACCGTAGTTATTTGACGGTTGCGATTGGTTGTACGGGTGGTAAACACCGTTCTGTTTATGTTGCAGAGCAACTCGCAGATTATTTCCGTTCTAGAGGGAAAAACGTACAATCACGCCACAGAACACTAGAAAAACGCAAATGACCCAATATCGACAAGTTGCGATTAAAAATCGACTTGGTATGCATGCAAGGCCTGCGATGAAGTTGTTTGATTTAGTAAAAACATTTCAATCAACCGTCATTTTACGCAACAACGAAGGGGTTGAAGCACAAGCGGATAGTGTGATTGCTATGCTGATGTTAGATTCAGAGCAAGGCAGTCAAATTGATATAGAAGTAACTGGTAGTGATGAAAATGAAGCTATTGATGCTATTATCGCATTATTTGAATCGGGGTTTGATGAAGAATAATCGTAATAGAAAACAATAGATTAGCATTTCTTAACTAAATAACCCGAAAGAGACTGTGATCACTGTCTCTTTCTTTTTTATACAGAACCGCCTATTATCTCTTATATGAGTTTAACAACACCCCCACCTCACCCGTGGGGGTGTTGTTTTGCATTGGAATAAATTGGAGTGTGGTATGACAAAGCCAACAATTATCATCAACGAACTTGATGCAGAACGTTTAGATTCATTACTTGAACAACCGGCATTTGCAGATAGCCCGATTGCTGAAGCATTGAATGAAGAGTTAGATCGTGCTGACATTGTTACACCAGCTGATATCCCTGCTAATATTGTCACAATGAACAGCAAAGTCCGTTTTATGGACTTAAAAAATAATGAAGAGCGTACTCGTACGTTAGTGTATCCTGCTTCATTAAAAGATAGCACTACTGAACTTTCCGTTATGGCGCCAATGGGTGCTGCGCTACTAGGTTTAGCGATTGATGATGAGATCAGTTGGAAGCTACCAAATGGCCTTGAAACCAAGGTTAAAGTATTAGAAATTCTATACCAACCTGAAGCTGCGGGTGAATTACACCGTTAAGCAGAGCTGAAGGTTCGCGTCTTATTTTTATCTTATCAAATTGAAAAGCACACTGATAAACGCGATATCTCAGCCCATTGCGGGCTGAGATTAAAGGTTACGATAAGTGTCTAAAATTCACTCACCAGCAATACTCATTTCTGGTAATAACAGCGATCCACACTGAACATTACTACGCATCTCGATATCATCACCCATAGTGGCAATATTTGCCCACATATCTTTTAAATTACCGGCAATAGTCACTTCGCTTACAGGGTATTGGATTTCACCGTTTTCAACCCAAAAACCACTCGCGCCACGAGAATAATCACCCGTTACTGTGCTGACGCCTTGTCCCATCAATTCAGTGACAACAAGACCTGTTCCCATCTCTTTTAACAACGCATCAAACGATAAACCTTGTCCTGGGATATACCAGTTATGGATCCCACCAGCATGACCATTACTTTTTAAACCCAATTTTCTCGCTGAATAAGTAGTTAATAGCCACTCTTGTAATACGCCATCTTTAATAATTTCGGCATCGGTTGTGCGCACACCTTCACTATCAAACGGTGTTGATGCCAAACCTCTTATTAAGTGAGGTCGTTCTTGAATATTTAGCCATTGAGGGAAAATTTGCTTACCTAAGCTATCGAGTAAGCAAGAAGATTCACGATAAATCATGCTACCACTAATTGCTGCAACCAAATGACCAAAAATACCTGTCGCAACATCGGCAGCAAAAATAACGGGGGCTTTCATGGTTGGAAGTTTACGAGGTGCAAGGCGAGATAAAGTACGGCGAGCACACTCTTGACCTACCCACTCAGGTGATTCTAGATCATCAAAACGACGGCTAATGGTGTAGGCATAATCGCGTTCCATATCTTCACCATCACGAGCAATAACACAGCTCGACATAGAATAACGTGAAGATGAATAGCTTTTTAATAAGCCAAGGCTATTACCAAATACACGGGTTCCACTATGACTATTAAAGCTCCCCCCTTCGGTATTAATAATACGACTATCGCTATCTAAAGCAGCTTTTTCTGCTCTTGATGCTAATTCAATCGCTTTATCTGCCGTTATCTCGGTAGGATGGTAAAGATCAAGGAAAGGCGCATCAAAGGCTAATAGATCTTGATCAGCAGGTCCTGCATATGGGTCAACGGAAGTGTAGCGTGCAATATCCACAGCGGCCTGTACAGCTTGCTTAATTGCATCAGGACTTAAATCTGTTGAAGATGCACTACCTTTACGTTGTTGTTGGTAAACCGTAATGCCTAAAGCACCATCACTGTTAAATTCAACATTTTCAACTTCACCGTAACGCGTACTCACACTAATACCCGTCGATTTATTAATAGCGACTTCGGCACTATCACACTGTTTTGCAGCCAGCTCTAATGCGAGTGAGACGGCGTCTTCAAGCTGTTTTACCTGATCTGAATTATTCATTGAGAACCATTTTCCTAAGGAGAACACCACTTTTTACTTATTTTTCGCAAAGTAAATCAATTGACAGGTGGTCAACAAGCGATTTTCCCAGTTACAATAGAAGATATATGAATGTTATCACCCGTCGGGCTTTTGGTCATTCACCAAATCACACTCCCGGCTTACTCTGCAACAGGAATTTTTATTATGGCAAAGCAGCCTGAAGAGTGGCATTACCTCAATCCTGAATTTGACGATACATCGTCAGAAGAGGAAGAAGAGGAAGAAATTATCTGGGTCAGCAAAAGTGAAATTAAACGTGATGCTGAAGCACTCAAAAAACTGGGTACTGAATTAGTTGAATTAAGTGCGCAAGAATTAGAGCGTGTGCCATTAGATGAGAAATTATTAGCCTCTATTCAATTAGCACAAAAAGTACAGCGTGAAGCACGCCGTCGCCAAATTCAATATATTGGAAAACTACTGCGCAATGTGGACGAAGATCCGATCCGCCAAGCACTCGATAAACTAAAAAACCGCCACAACCAACAGATCTTAGTGTTACATAAACTAGAAGATCTGCGAATTCGCCTTATCGAAGGTGGTAATGAAGTGATTGAAGAAGTCGTGGCACTTTATCCAATGGCCGATCGCCAACAATTACGCACACTTATCCGTAATGTAAAAAAAGAAAAAGAAGCGAATAAACCACCAAAATCATTCCGCTTACTATTCCAATATCTAAAAGATTTATCAGAATCAGCATAAAACCTGATCATCCTGAAAACGCAGTGTAAATTCAGTATCACTGCGATTTTCAGGGCGTGCCTTCTACGCTTAATTACTTTTGCGCTTTATGCTCACAATGAAAGCTCAATACGTCTTTACCAAGCTCATTTTGTGCTTCTTGCATCACTTCTACTAAAGGCTGAAAATCACGGGAATGATGAGGTAGATGCTTGAAAACAATACTGACAGGTAATTCTATTCCTCCCACTAATGCATCCCATAATGCATCTAGGTTATCGCCAAAATTATCATCTAACTGAAATTGCAGTGCAAAATCCTGATAAAAAGCATCTCTATCTACTAGCATCTTAAAATCGAAGATAACCTGTTTCATTAAGGAGCAACCTTTGTCATTGTGCGGTAATGATCGGTGGTGACATAAATCAACCCATCATTCGAATAGAGCAATCTGTCGCTACCACGATGACCACAGTGATAATTTACATCCGCTTCATACCACTGCCGTCCTGCTTCTTCTGGTAGCTGTTTTTCACGGTTCATAAAACGATCGCCACCAATTGCTCTTCCCGGCAAAACTTCACATAAGTTACCTTCTTTCGCATTCCAGCCTTGTTCTCTTGCCTGTTTTTTAGTGAGATAAAAACTCGGTAGCTGTTGGTGACGTTGTAAATAGTTAGCCACTGCATTGGCTTGTGTTTTTTCATCAATAGAAAGAGGAATTTGTGCTGGTTTATTGCTGCTATTACTTGATGATGTTGGAACAGAGACTGGCGATGAAGAGGATGATATTTTCGCTTCAGGAAGCAAACCTTTGTAGAGAACACCAAATAAAACAGCAATAACAATAATAACTGGTAATAAACGTTTACCCATAAATTAGCACCTTCACTGTCGCTAGGATAAAAAACTCCATCAAAAGATGGAGTTTTATTAATACGTATAAATAACTATAACAAAGATTAAGCAGTACCGCCTACAGTGATCTTATCAAGCTTCAACGTAGGTTGACCCACACCAACAGGGAGGCTTTGTCCTTCTTTACCACAAACGCCCACTCCTTTATCTAAAGCGAGATCATTACCCACCATAGAGACCTGTTGCATAGCTTCAATACCTGAACCAATCAGAGTTGCCCCTTTAATTGGTTTTGTTATTTTTCCATTCTCGATTAAATAAGCTTCTGAAGTTGAGAAAACAAATTTACCCGATGTAATATCAACCTGACCGCCACCAAAGTTTGGTGCATAAATACCGCGATCAACGCTGGCAATAATTTCTTCAGGTGAGGATTTGCCTGCTAACATATAGGTGTTTGTCATACGAGGCATAGGAAGATGCGCATAAGACTCACGACGACCATTTCCTGTCGGTGCAACACCCATTAAACGTGCATTCATCTTATCTTGCATATAGCCTTTTAAGATGCCGTTTTCGATTAAGACATTATATTGACCCGGAACACCTTCATCGTCGATAGCAACAGAGCCTCGACGACCTTCAAGAGTGCCATCATCAACAATCGTACAAAGCTCAGAAGTAACTTTCTCACCAAGGCGACCAGAAAATACGGAGGTTTCACGACGGTTGAAATCACCTTCTAAACCATGACCCACAGCTTCATGCAATAATACCCCCGGCCATCCTGCACCTAATACCACAGGCATTGTTCCCGCTGGTGCTGCAATCGCTGATAAATTCACTAATGCCATACGTACAGCTTCACGAGCATAAGTGACTGCATGGCTTTCACCATACACTTTAGTTAAGAAATAGTCATAACCAAAGCGACCACCGCCACCACTTGCGCCACGCTCACGCTTGCCATCTTCTTCCACCAGCACACTGACAGAAAGACGAACTAAAGGACGCACATCAGCGGCTAACGTACCATCAGTTGCTGCAACCAGCACATGCTCATAAACACCAGTTAATGACGCGTTAACTTGTTTAACACGTTTATCTTCAGCACGAGCGGCTTTATCTACCTCATGCAATAATGCAATTTTCTCTTCGCGAGAAAGACTTTGCAGAGGATCATTTAAGCTGTATAGCGGAGAATGTTGAATAGCACCTAAAGTATGGATACGACCATTACCTTTAGTCTGAACAATACTTCGTGCAGCATGAGCACTTTGATTAAGTGCGTTAAGCGTTAGTTGGTCAGCATAAGCAAAACCGGTTTTTTCACCGTAAATTGCTCTAACGCCAACACCTTGATCAATATTGTAAGAGCCATCTTTAATAATCTGATCGTCGAGGATCCAAGCCTCGTGATAACTTGACTGAAAATAAAGATCACCATAATCAATTTGACGCTGTGCAAGCTGCTCTAGTGTTGATGCTAAATCATCTAAACTAAGTTTGTTTGCTTCCAACAGACTTTCGCTGACAACAGCTAAACTCATAATTCTTCTTTATCCTTAACTTTTTTGATTAAGTGGGTCAGTTTCGGGCGAAAACGGTTATGTTTTACAACTCGGATCTGTTCACGCATACCGTGTAAACTATCGACGCCAACATTCAGCGTTAGCGCACTGACAGCATCAGGGTTCTTTTTCAAGACTTTACCCCAGCCATCAATCGCCATAGTATGACCCCAAGTCCGGCGCGTATCATGTGTACCCACTTGTGCTGGCGCTAATATAATACACTGATTCTCAATGGCACGAGCACGTAATAAAGGTTCCCAGTGTGCTTTTCCTGTTAAACGGGTAAAAGCCGCTGGCACAGAGATTATCTCGGCACCTTTTTCTCTTAATGCTTGGAAAATACCTGGGAAGCGTAAGTCATAACAGATCGTTAAACCTAATTTCCCAACGGGAGTATCAACGACGGTTAAACGTTCACCACGTTGATAAATAGAAGACTCATTATATTCGCCTTGCTCATCATCAATACTGACATCAAACATATGGATTTTGTCATAACGAGCGCGGATAACTCCTTCATCATCAAACACCAAGCTACTGCTGGTAATTTGGTCTGGAGAGTCTCGACTAATCAATGGCATAGAACCGACTAAGATCCATACTTTGTAACGCTGAGCCATTTTAGCGATAGCATTTTGTAAAGGCCCATCGCCCTGAATTTCAGCGTGTTTATGGTAATCTTTAGAGTTTGAAAAAAGTAACGCATTTTCAGGTGTTAATACAAGCTTCACTGAATCGGGTAATTGTTTAATCTGTTGCTCAATTTGCGCTAGATTATTTTTTGTGTTTTTACCGCTACAAAGTTGCAAAAGTGCGACATTAACTTTTTTCATAACGCCTGATTCTCCTTAAGCTGACGCAGTACTTCGTCAATTTTGGGTTGTTCCATAGTTCCGGTCACATGATAACGGATAACAGAAATCTTACTCCAAAGTGGCCCCAGAACCTTTGATGCCGCAAACACTGCGGCGCCTGCAATTGGGTTTATAGCGAATGCAGTAGCAACACCGACTGTTGCTGAAATCTCTGGCGTTACCACAACTTGTAGGTCCATTTTACGTTCAAGTAAATCAACTTTCCCACTGATTGCAATATCGGCAATAACACCATCAACTCGGACACTATCAGCATTCATAATACCTTGATTAATCGTAATTTCACTCTTAATCGAATCATATTCAAAATGCTCACTGAAAGTATCTCTAAAATCAAACTGTAATTTACGTAAAAGTGCATCGAAACTCACAAGGCGAAGTAACTTACCGGCTTGTCCGACATTCACTTTTTCTATCCGCCCTTTCCCTAAAGTAGATTTGATATCACCATTTAAGGTCGCAAGATCAAAATTCCATGGCGTATTATGCCATTGTAATGAAAAATCAGCAGAAAGAGGAGATTGCAAAATAGGAACGATATAGCCAAAGTAAGCTGCCATTTCATCAATTTCATCTGCTTTTAGCTTGCCTTGTAGCTTTGTGATGTTGTTTCCTGCGATATCATCAGACCATTCGCCATTAACATGTAGCTCACCACTGCTATTTTTTAATTTACCGTCAGTTAAAAGCAATGTGCCATTACTTTGCTTTAATGAACCTTGAATTTTCCCTAAAAGCAGACCGTTCACCCAACATTCTCGACATTCAAAATCAATAGAAGGGATATTTTTTACTGAAAATTTCAAAGCATTAGGATCAGAAGCGCTCGCCATTTTTAACGTTTTTTCTTCTTGGTCAGAGGAGACACCATTAAAATAGAGATAATTAATATTCACTTGCCAAGGTGTTGATGTTTCAGGAATAAACACATCGCCTCGTAATTCATTTCCTGAAAATGCAAATTTCACACCGTCACTAACGCGCATAATTTCAGTTTGCGGATCACGCCATTTTTGCCCTGCAAAATTTAAATCAGGCAAACTAATGTGCACATTATCAGGAAAAGTGACTTCATTTTCAGATGGCGTTAAAGACGAAAAAGCCATTAATGTTGGCAACCATTTATCCCCCTCTAATCCTTTAAGGGCAATAGTTAAGCGTTGTTGTGAACCCAATTCTGGTAATTTAATAGAAGAAGAAACAAGATTACCTTGTAATAACCGTAACTGTTTTCCTAAAGCCCATTGGCTATTAAGTTTCCACAGTTTCTCAGCACTAGCATTCACGCTTAAGGTTTCACTGTTACCTTTTGCAGAAATAACAATAGGTGGTGAAGTTTTTAAATCTTGCGTTTCAGGTGCGGTTAATTTGCTATTTAATGCATTTATATTTCCAGTTAAATCGACTTGATAATCGACATCACCTTTTTCGGGGATCTTAACATTAACGTTGCCGCTCCAAGGGAGTATGCCACTCAATTTCTGTTGAATATCGCTTGGTAAACCTTGAATTTTTTGAATATCCCATTGACCTTTCAAGCCTACATCGACCTGATAATTATCCGTATCATTGTGACTTGTAAATGAGAAAGCGAGAGGCTGCCCAAACCAATTAGCTGTTAATGTATCACTCTCAAGTTTGTCATTGTGATAACGAAATTGTCCACTGACGCCCTGTAAGGTGGTATCCATAAAATTCAATGTGACATCATTGTTTTTTAAATTAATATCACCCGAAGCCACCACATCTTCACCACCAAAGGGAATATCTAATTTCAATGTACCATTGATTTTCCCAGCGACTTTAAGCTCTTCAAGTGTATGACCTATACTCGCCATTTGAGAATCTAAGAAATACTCTTTCAACTCGTCGCCTGTGGCTTCAATATCCGCATTAATTAAGATCTTCTCTTGTCGATAGCTCTCAATCACTGCACTTAAATTTGTGGCAGTGGCTTTACCCACTTTCGCTTGTGCAGAAGACATCCATAATCCATCATTTTTAAAATCTAAATTAATATCTAGATCGAATAATGCAGGCCATTCGCTATCAAATTTAAAGGTGGCGTGTTTAACAGGAGCATAAACTTGGAACCAGCCTTTGTGATTATCAAAAGGAAAATCGGCGGGATCGCCATGGAAAATAAAGGTTCCATTATCGATATTACCCGCAATAATCGCCTCTGAGAGGTATTGTGTCAGCTCTTTACCAACATATTTCTCTGGCAGATAACGCCATGCATCTCCTGCATTTGTAACTCTTACACCTGAGAGTATAGAAAGACGCTGATCTTCACCTTGTTTCTCGTAACGAAAATCACCCGTAACCCATGCTGATGTAGCTTGAACATCTAACCCTTCACTCCAAAGAGATAAGTCATCTCCAGAATGAGTCCAGTAAACTGTGCCTTTCCCTTTCTCAATATTCAGCGGTGCTTTAAACAATTCGCCAGTATCTATTTCACTGTTTGCTAGCGCGAAATTAAGTTCACCGCGTTGCATATTGCCTTTTAATTGCCCGCTGAAATGTTGTATAGAAGGGATCTCTTGCCAACGCTTCCAACCCACATTTTCCCATGAGAGATTAATCGCGCTTTGCTCAAAATGCTCAGGCGTAAGATCTAATGCAAAATCATTAACCATCCCAGAAAATTGGCGATACTGCCATTGACGAACAAAATCAGGTGTTAAAAAAGAGAATAATGGCAATACAGCATATAGCCTATCTAACTCAATATTTTTGGCACGAATACGCCATGCTTCATCATGTTGTTTTTCTTTTGGTTGATAAAGAACCGCTAAATAACCATCAGGCCACTCTTCACCATCCATGGTAATTTTTCGAGTATAAGGAATATCTGCAAGCCAACCATTCTCTTGCCTTCTCATCCGCAATATTAAGTCTTCAACTTTTAATGCATGTGAGGTTCCATCATTACTCCAATCCATCTCACCTTGATGAATTTGCAATTGACTTCCGGTAATACGCCCTTGAGTAATTTCAATCCAGTTAGATAAACTCGCTTTGGCTTCACCTACTCCGCTATTATTTTTTACCCACTGACTAAGCCAAGGTGAGATATCAATATCATCTGCAGTAAGAAATACTTTGCCGTTATCGATTAAACCGTTCTCTGTGGTATAGAGATCAAGGCGCACCTTTAATCCGCCATAATGATTAACCGGTGTATCAAGAGTGACTTCACCTTGAGCACGATGACGATTTTTTTGATTTAACCACATCAATTCGGGCACATGTAATGTACTGGTATCTCCTGAAGGGGTTAAAAAAACAAAACGGCTTTCAATCAGTTTAAAGCGATCAAACTGTTCAAGAAAAATGGAAGAAATATCATCAGGTTCAGTTAACGTTATATCCCCACTTTGCCCAGTAAAAATAGGGCTATGGTAATTAACATATAATTGTTCAAAGGTCAGTTCACGAAAATGAAGGCGAAAAGCGAATAATGAACGCCAAACGTCAAAAGAAAAAGTCACTTTTTCTGCCGTAACGTTCACATCTTTATTGGTAATATTCAACCCTTCTACTTGAATATCAGGGCCAAAATTCTGCCACTCCCCCATAATCTTTGTCATGGAGACAGGGCTATTGAGTTGCTTTGTAAGATACGATTCTATTTCTGGGCGATAACTATCTAAGCGAGGCAGAAAATAGCGAAATCCGCTTAATACCAAGGCAAAAACGATGAGGCAAAAAACTGTTATCACTAACAGGTATTTAGGCAGCCGCTTCATTTTTGTCTCCTTTCTGCCATCATATTCATTAGGAAGGCGAATCCATTACATCATCACCACATCAAATTGCTCCTGACTATAGAGTAGCTCAGTTTGCACTTTCACTTGTTTACCGACAAAAATTTCAACTTCTGCTAATGCATGTGACTCATCGCCTTTCAAGGTGTCTGCCACTGCTGAAGAGGCATAAACCAAGAAGCGATCTGCATCAATCGTTTTATGCACGCGTACTATTTCACGTAAAATCTCATAACAAACCGTCTCAACTGATTTTACCGTACCTCGCCCTTGGCAAGTTGGGCAGTCATCACAAAGAACATGTTCAAGGCTTTCTCGAGTTCTTTTACGTGTCATTTCGACTAAGCCAAGTTGAGAGAAGCCATTAATCGTTGTTTTCACTCTATCTTTACTTAGAGCTTGTTCAAGTGATGCCAATACTCTGCGTTTATGCTCATCATTATTCATATCAATAAAGTCAATAATGATAATACCGCCTAAATTACGTAACCGTAATTGACGAGCAATGGCTTGGCTTGCTTCAATATTAGTATTAAAAATCGTTTCTTCTAAATTTCTATGACCAACAAATGCCCCTGTATTGATATCAATAGTGGTCATTGCTTCAGTTTGATCGATAATTAGATAACCGCCTGATTTCAATTCAACTTTGCGCTCTAAAGCCCGTTGAATTTCATTTTCTACACCATAAAGATCAAAAATAGGCTGATTACCTTGGTGTAATTCAAGTTTAGCGGTTAATTCAGGAATATATTCACCAATAAATTCCTGTAGTTGATTGTAAGTTAATTTAGAATCAACTCGTATGCTATCTAATTCAGATCCAGCAAAATCACGTAAAATACGCTGTGCTAAAGCCAGTTCGCCATAAATTTGAATGCGGGTTTTATTTCTTTTCTTACGCTCAATAATTTTATTCCATAAGCGTTTAAGAAAAGCGGCATCTTGCTTAATTTCATGCTCGCCAACACCTTCAGCCGCTGTACGAATAATAAAACCGCCATTTTCATCGCAATACTCTTCAACGAGTTGTTTTAAGCGCTCACGCTCTTCTTCACTATCAATTCGCTGAGAAACGCCCACATGAGATGCGCCAGGCATAAAGACTAAATAACGAGAAGGTAATGTAATATCAGTGGTAAGGCGAGCGCCCTTGGTTCCTAAAGGATCTTTAACCACTTGTACAATCAAGTCTTGCCCTTGATGCACCAGTTGTGCAATATCACGAACATTAAATTTCTTCTGCTCTTCACCCGCAATGCATTCAGTGTGAGGCATAATATCAGAAGCATGTAGAAAAGCGGCTTTATCCAGCCCGATGTCAATAAATGCAGCTTGCATCCCGGGTAATACGCGACTTACCCGACCTTTGTAGATGTTTCCGACGATACCTCGTTTGGCTTCTCTTTCGACATGAATTTCTTGAAGTATGCCTCCACGAATATAGGCAACACGAGTTTCAGATGGCGTCACATTCACTAATAATTCAGCTGTCATGAAATCTCCTTCTCATTAGCTAGAGACGAAAATTGAGCTATCAACGCTTCGGTTTCAACAAGAGGCAATCCGACAACAGCATGATAACTCCCCTCAATCCGTTGAACAAAACGGCCTCCTTTTCCTTGAATACCGTAAGCGCCAGCTTTATCCATTGGCTCTCCTGACTCAATATACGCGCTAATCTCACTCTCTGTCATCTCTCTAAAAGTGACGTGTGTGACGACTAATTGACTCAATGTGCGTGTTCTATTAGAGATAGCAATTGCTGTCATCACTTGATGTGTTGCGCCTGAAAGTGAACGTAGGATTTGTGCGGCATGGGTTTCATCACGAGGTTTTTCAAGAATGTGACCATCATGAACCACAATAGTATCAGAGCCCAAAACGGGATAATTATGAGGTGCTTGTCTTACGCCTTCTTGTGATTTTTCTTTTGCCAAACGAAGAACATACTCTTCTGGCTTTTCACCTTGTTGCCAAATTTCATCAATTGCTGGCGTAATAATACTAAATTCAATATCTAATAACGCGAGAAGTTCACGTCTTCTTGGCGAGCTGGAAGCAAGGTAAAGCGTGGTCACAAATAATGTCCTCATGACGGTAACGCAAAAGTGACCGCCATGATCCAATAACTTAGTGAACTAAAAACTGGTGACGGATTTTGCGAAGCAAAAAATAAAGCCATGGCCAAAGAATACCACTGACTGGGCTATTCCAGAATACTTGAGGGTGAAAAGTCACTGGTGAAAGTAAAAATTCCGCCCAAAATACAGCAAGATCAACAACAACAACGCTTAACATCACCACTAAGGCTTGTTGCCATAACGCTAAATTACAAAAAAGCTGATATTTAAAGGCGATGACATAACTCACTAAAGTATAGGCCAGTGCATTAACACCCAAGGTTGTTCCTTGGACTAAGTCCATAACCATACCCAAGACAAATGCAGTTCCGACACTGATACGATGAGGAATTGCTGTTATCCAATAAATAAGAAATAACATGGGCCAAATAGGTCGATACACGGCTAACTGTTCTGGCCACGGCATAATTTGTAAAACCAATGCGACAAGAAAAGAGAGCCAAACGACCCAACGTCCACGACTTTGATATGGATTCATCGTATCTACCTACTTCTATTAGTATTAGCAGGTGTATTTGTTGCAGCCGGCGTTGTTGCTGGTGTCGCGGTTCCATTAGTTCCTTCAGCCGTATTGTCTAATGGCTCTTGAGACATAGAACGAGGAAGCGGTGGTCCTGCTTGTTCATAATTAGGTAATACTTGAGGCATCAGTTGCATTAAACGCTCATTGGCAGCGTGATAAACCTCTGAAGGCAGAGGGGGCTCCCCCGTTTTATCTGATGCATTCCATAATAAAAGCAAATAGCGTAAACGCTGTAGCTCTGCTGATGGACGAACATTAATTACGGAATAAGCCCGCTGATTATCTACTTTAACGGAAGATACCACACCAACAGGATACCCTTCTGGGAAGCGACCGCCCAATCCTGATGTCACTAAAACATCACCTACACGAATATCAATATTGGCCGGTAATGCTTCTAACAATAAATCATCGGCACAACCCGCACCAGAAGCTATAACTCGAATATCGTTACGCAAAACTTGTACTGGTAATGCATGAGAAGTGTCACATATTAATAGAACACGACTCGTAAGCTCACTTACGGCAATAACTTGTCCTACAACACCTTTATCACTAATAACAGGTTGTCCTTCATAGACGCCATCATTGGTTCCTTTATCAATAACCACTTGATCTCGATAAGGCGTGCTATTACCAGACAGCACTTGCGTCACTGTCATTTGTTCATTTTGGCGTAATGGTGAACCAAGTAATTCTCGTAAACGAGCATTCTCTTGCTTAAATTGTTCAAGTAATTGACTTTCTCCGCTGCGAACTAACAACTCTTTTCTTAACGCCTGATTCTCAAATTGTAAACGCTCACGCGTGGCAAATGTTTCTGAAATTTGATCAAGGAAACGGCGTGGACCATTTGCAAGAAAATAGAAGGGACTAACAGCAGTATCAAGATACTGGCGGACTTTAGAAAATGCACCAATACGGTTATCAGCAATCAATAAAGAGATAGCAACAACCACGGCGATTATTAATCTTAGTTGCAGGGAAGGGCCCCGACTAAAAATTGGCTTCATAAACTCTAAGATCACTCACACGGAGAAGTAAAAGAACAGGCGTTAATATTCTCACCAAGGGGGAATCCATTCTCCCTTGTTAGAATTAATCTCAATCTTCGCTAAACAGATCGCCACCGTGCATATCGATCATTTCTAATGCTTTACCACCACCACGAGCAACACAAGTCAGTGGATCTTCAGCAACAATCACAGGAATACCTGTTTCTTCCATTAATAAACGGTCTAGGTTACGTAATAACGCACCACCACCAGTTAATACCATGCCGCGCTCTGAAATATCAGAAGCCAATTCTGGCGGGCATTGTTCTAATGCAACCATGACTGCGCTTACGATACCTGTTAATGGTTCCTGTAAGGCTTCAAGAATTTCATTAGAGTTTAATGTAAAGCTACGAGGTACACCTTCTGCAAGGTTACGACCGCGAACTTCAATCTCATTGACTTCATCAGAAGGGTAAGCTGAACCGATATCGTGTTTGATACGTTCTGCGGTTGCTTCACCAATCAGTGAGCCGTAGTTACGACGCACATAGTTAATGATAGCTTCATCAAAACGGTCACCACCGATACGAACAGATGAAGAGTAAACGACACCGTTTAATGAAATCACGGCAACTTCTGTTGTACCACCACCAATATCAACCACCATTGAGCCTGTTGCTTCAGAAACAGGTAAACCTGCACCGATTGCCGCAGACATAGGTTCTTCAATTAAGAACACTTCGCGAGCACCTGCACTTAGTGCTGATTCACGGATAGCTCTACGTTCTACTTGAGTTGCCCCAACGGGTACACAAACTAATACGCGAGGACTTGGACGCATAAAGCTATTGTTATGAACCTGTTTTATGAAGTGCTGAAGCATTTTTTCGGTTACATAAAAATCAGCAATCACACCGTCTTTCATTGGACGGATAGCAGCGATATTCCCAGGTGTACGCCCTAACATCTGTTTGGCTTCATGCCCTACAGCTGCAACACTTTTTGATGTGCCAGCGCGATCTTGACGAATAGCGACAACGGAGGGTTCATCGAGAACAATACCCTGTCCTTTGACATAAATAAGGGTATTGGCGGTACCCAAGTCAATAGACAAATCGTTGGAAAACATGCCACGAAATTTTTTAAACATACGAAAGGATAATCCTGCAAGCCGGGACGGAAAAATCCGTCTACTCTATCAACCACAATAAGCAGCGACAAGGCGCGATTCACTACTTAAATTAAAGTGGACACGTAAATAATCTTAAAGGCACAATATTCTACGTTACTTTTCCCAATTGGAGCAGAAAAAAACTGCATAAAAATGGGCTAATTAGAACGATTAACGCATAATTTCGATCCTACGCTGTTCATATTTAAGTTATGTAACAATACAAACAACGCTCACATCAATAAAGAAAAATCTCACTTTGTTGCCAAACTGTGACTCAAAAGTCTCGTTGCAAGTTCAAATAAAATTTATTCATTTGAATAAGCACAATCACTCTATTGATATTAAATGGTGTTTCATCGACAAAATTTGACTGAGATAACAACCAGAGTACCCACCTCGAATACTTCTAAGGCAACACATTATCTTTAAAATTCGAGTAATAAAGAGAAATGCTAATTTTCATCCAATCGTAAACCATTAACGGTGTTATCTAATAACCAAGATATAAAACTCAGAATAATCTCTGCACCAATAAACATAGCCCCCCGTTTATACACTAAAAAAGGATTATTTGTCTCATTATTACAATAGATATTGTGCACAATCACGACGAGGCCTAAAAAATCACCTATCATGACACAAGTAGAAATCGATGAGGGGTCAAGATGAAAGCATTATTAGTAGAACAAAATGACAACAAACTCAGTGCCAGTGTACAGAGTGTTGATGAAAAAAAACTTCCTATTCATGAGGTTATTGTCGATATCCATTACTCAACGCTTAACTATAAAGATGGACTCGCGATCACAGGCAAAGGAAAAATACTGCGCCAATTCCCAATGGTACCAGGTATCGATTTTTCAGGTGTTGTTCATCACACCGAAGATCCTCGCTTCCATATTGGTCAACATGTTTTATTAACTGGCTGGGGTGTAGGTGAAAGTCACTGGGGTGGGCTTGCACAAAAAGCTGGTGTAAAAGGTGATTGGCTAACTGTAGTACCAGAAGGACTCTCTTTAAAAAATGCCATGACAATTGGGACTGCTGGTTTTACTGCCATGCTTTGTGTAATGGCATTAGAACAAGGCGGAGTCACTCCTGAAAGTGGTGATATTTTAGTCACAGGAGCCAGTGGTGGTGTCGGAAGTACCGCCATTAGTTTACTAACAGCATTAGGTTACCAAGTTACCGCACTAAGTGGCAGAGCAAGTAACCATGACTATTTACGCAAACTTGGTGCTAAAAATATTATCACTCGTGAAGAGTTTGAGCCTGCGGGTAAGGCTTTAGATAAACAACACTGGGCGGGTGCAATTGATACCGTAGGTGGGCAAATTCTTGCCAATATTCTGTCACAAACAAACTATAACGGAACAGTAGCAGCTTGTGGATTAGCGGGTGGTTTCTCTTTACCAACGACAGTCATGCCTTTTATTTTACGTAATGTTCGCTTACAAGGCGTCGATTCGGTTTATTTCCCAGCTGAAAAACGCGCTCAAGTTTGGCAACGTTTGTTAAAATTACTGCCAGAAACGTTCTATCAACAAGCGACGACTGAAATTACGCTTGATGAAGTTCCTCGTTATGCCCAAATGATTATGGATAATCAGGTAACAGGTCGAACCCTAGTAAAACTCTAATTTTTGGTTTTTATCTGCTTATTTCTGGCGTTAACTCACCTTATTTAATGCCAGAATAAGCTTCTTTGTGTGTAGTAGAGATACCAAATTGTGATGTAGATCACATTTATGACATATATTGATGATTAATCTCAAAGAAGCTCAGATTTCCAGTGACATCAATAAATAACGTGGTGTTATGATTATTTTTTAGACACCTATTTATTTTGCTTTCTTGCATTTACAATCTTGTAAAAACTTTTAACTTTTCATCAAAATAAACCCTTCACTCCCTGATTAGACCAGTATTTTGCTGTTATCTTCTGTGAAATGTCTATAATGTCGGACTTTGTGATATGTATCGTAGCATTGGATACAATAAAAGATGACAAAACGAAAAGCACAGGTTATTTTGTCATTTCGTTGACGAATTGACGGAGATAGAAGCATAATGTCGGAAAATTTTCATATTTTGCTCCTGAATGGTCCGAATCTAAACCTGCTTGGAACAAGAGAGCCGGAAACCTACGGACACTTAACTCTGGATGATATCGTTCAAAGTTTGTCAGCAGATGCTCAGGCATTAAATGTGAAACTCAGTCATTTTCAGTCTAACGCTGAATTTGAGCTGATAAATAAAATTCATGCAGCTCGGGGTAATGTCGATTATATATTAATCAACCCTGCAGCTTTCACGCATACCAGTGTTGCACTGCGTGATGCATTATTAGGGGTGGATATTCCATTTATTGAAATTCACCTGTCCAATGTCTACAGTCGGGAGCCTTTCCGTCACCATTCATATCTCTCTGATATCGCAACAGGCGTAATCTGTGGATTAGGTGCAGAAGGTTATCGGTTTGCTTTACAGGCAGCGGTCAGCCGCTTGTCTTAATAAAAAACATCAAAAAGAGTACGGAATCAACTCATGGATATTCGTAAAATTAAAAAACTGATCGAGCTAGTCGAAGAGTCTGGCATTTCTGAACTGGAAATCTCTGAAGGTGAAGAGTCAGTACGTATTAGTCGTAACTCTGGCCTCCAGGGTCAAATGGCTCCTCAGCAATATTTTGCGGCACCAGTGGCACCACAACCTGCATTAGCAAATGCAGTTGCGCCTGTAGCGCCAGAAACACCAGCGGCTACACCAGCGCAAGAAATCAGCGGTCACGTTGTACGTTCACCAATGGTCGGAACGTTCTACCGCTCACCAAGCCCTGAAGCTAAGAAATTTGTTGAAGTCGGTCAGCAAGTCAATGTAGGCGATACTCTGTGCATCGTTGAAGCAATGAAAATGATGAACCAGATTGAATCTGACAAAGCGGGTGTTGTTAAATCTATCCTTTGCCAAGATGGCGACAACGTTGAGTTTGACGCTCCACTCTTTGTTATCGAATAACGAGGCAGGTCCATGCTAGAAAAAATCCTCATTGCCAACCGTGGTGAGATAGCACTGCGTATCCTAAGAGCATGTAAAGAGCTTGGGATCAAAGCAGTTGCTGTTCACTCCACGGCAGACCGTGATTTAAAACACGTTCTGCTGGCAGACGAGACTATCTGTATTGGTCCCGCTGCTTCAGCAAAAAGTTACCTAAATATCCCTGCAATTATTGCAGCGGCTGAGATCAGTGGCGCACAAGCCATTCATCCAGGATACGGTTTCCTGTCTGAAAATGCTGATTTCGCAGAGCAAGTTGAACGTTCAGGCTTTATTTTTATCGGTCCAAAAGCTGAAACCATCCGCCTAATGGGTGACAAAGTTTCTGCTATCGAAGCGATGAAAAAAGCAGGTGTTCCTTGTGTACCAGGATCAGATGGTCCTTTAGGTAACGACACTGCAAAAAATATTGAAATTGCTAAACGTATTGGCTACCCAGTTATCATCAAAGCCTCTGGTGGCGGTGGTGGACGCGGTATGCGTGTTGTTCGTTCTGAAAAAGATCTAGAACAATCCATTACAATGACGCGTGCGGAAGCAAAAGCGGCATTTAGCAACGACATGGTATACATGGAAAAATACCTTGAAAACCCACGCCATGTTGAAATTCAAGTTATGGCTGATGGTCAAGGTAATGCAATCTATTTGGCTGAACGTGATTGCTCAATGCAACGTCGTCACCAAAAAGTGGTTGAAGAAGCACCAGCACCGGGTATTACCCCTGAAATCCGTAAAAATATCGGCGAACGCTGTGCGAACGCATGTATTGAAATCGGCTATCGTGGTGCAGGTACATTCGAATTCCTGTATGAAAATGGTGAATTCTACTTTATTGAGATGAACACCCGTATTCAGGTTGAACATCCAGTAACAGAAATGATCACTGGCATCGACTTAATCAAAGAACAGTTACGCATTGCATCAGGCTTACCTTTATCAGTAACCCAAGATCAAATTAATGTTCATGGTCATGCAATTGAATGTCGTATCAACGCAGAAGATCCAAAAACCTTCATGCCAAGCCCTGGTACGATCACTCGATTCCACTCACCAGGTGGATTTGGCGTTCGTTGGGAATCGCATATTTACGCAGGTTATACTGTTCCACCTCACTATGATTCAATGATTGGTAAATTGATCACTTACGGTGAAACACGCGAAATCGCGATCTCTCGTATGAAGAATGCGTTGGCAGAACTTATCATTGATGGTATTAAAACCAATATTGAACTACACCAGTTCATTATGAATGATGAGCAATTCCAAAAAGGTGGTACCAATATTCACTACCTTGAAAAACGTTTAGGTTTAGCTGAGAAATAATCTTTCTCACTTAACAAGAAAAGGCATAGTTTATTAACTATGCCTTTTTTATTGCAGATTTTCTGATATGTATTTATTTAATAGGAAACCCTTTAAAAGGTTTTATTTCTCGAATGCTAAAACTGGTATTCATCTCTTTAATATTACCAATGGCACGCACTTTCATCATTGAAACGTTGTGAAAATCTTCCATATCTTTAACAACCAGTTGCAACATATAGTCGTATCGGCCTGAGATATTATGACAAGAAATCACATTATCAATTTTCATTATTTCTTGTTCAAAATGCGCCATATTATCTTCAGAATGCAGATCTAACGTGATGTTCATAAATGCATAAAAATTAAACCCTAAATGCTTAGGTTCAATTATCGCTCGATAACTCTTTATCACTCCCTTTTCTAATGTCTTAAGTCGCTTCCAACAAGCCGGTGGGGATAAAAAAACACGCTTAGCAATTTCCGAATTATTTAATCGCCCTTCTTCCTGTAACAGCTTAAGTATCCCCATATCCGTTTTGTCAAGATCCATTCTATTCGCACCTCTGTGACATTAATCAAAATAACTTTTTTATCAAAGATAATTAATTCATAACTAAATTTTAGCGAATTTTATTAATAAATAAGTCCATCTAGCTTCCAATATGGAGAAATAATTAATCACACTAATTGCTAAAATAATTTTCGAAGTATCGTTATTCAGCTAATACAAAATGATTAGAAATCATGTTCCAAAAATAAACTTAACAAAACAAATACTATAAATTTTACTTTCACATGGGATTACATGTATGACCTTATTAGAACAAAAAGTTGATAGGGCCTCTCTCTCAAAAGAAGAATGGAAAAAATTAACTCGATTTGATAATACCGATATGGGGTGGATTATTATCAGTATCGGTATGGCAATTGGTGCTGGTATTGTTTTTTTACCCGTACAAGTTGGCTTAATTGGATTATGGGTATTTTTACTCTCTTCTATTATTGGCTACCCTGCCATGTACCTCTTTCAACGCCTGTTTATTAATACCCTTGCCGATTCTAAAGAATGTAAAGACTACCCTAGTGTTATCGAAGGTTATCTTGGTAAAAACTGGGGAATGTTTTTAGGGTTACTTTACTTCTTGATGTTAGTGATTTGGATTTTTGCTTATCCAACAGCGCTGACTAATGATACAGCATCTTATCTACACACCTTTGGCGTAACAGAAGGATTACTGTCAGAAAATCCATTCTATGGCCTAATTCTTATCTCATTTCTCGTTTTAATTGCATCACGAAGTGAAGAGTTATTATTTAAAATCTCAAGCTTTATGGTGTTATCTAAATTATTAGTTGTGTTTGCGCTGGGTGTCATGATGATCAGTATGTGGGATTTATCGAAAAATATCGATGCCTTCCCGCCTTTTAGTCTATTAATTAAAAACGCTATTATTACCCTACCTTTTACGCTCACTTCTATACTCTTTATTCAATCCCTTAGCCCAATGGTAATTTCTTATCGTGCCAAAAATAAGTCGATTGAAATCGCTCGCTACAAAGCCCTAAGAGCCATGAATATCTCTTTTGGTACACTATTTTGTGTTGTTTTCTTCTATGCCGTTTCTTTTACTTTTGCCATTGGACATGATGAAGCGGTTAAAGCCTATGAGCAGAATATTTCTGCACTAGCGATCGCAGCACAATTTATTGAAGGTGATGCAGCTAAATATGTGACTCCTGTTGGTGTGGCACTCAACATCTTTGCATTAATGACAGCATTCTTTGGGGTTTATCTTGGCTTTAAAGAAGCAGTACAAGGCTTAGTCATGAATGCTCTTACTCGTATTATTCCCGCAGAAAAAATTAATCAGAAAATCCTCTCGCTCTGTATTGTCATTTTCACTGTCGTTATTGCGTGGGGAGCCATTGTTCTTAATCTGCCAGTATTAATGTTCACTTCAATCTGTAGTCCTATTTTCGGGATTGTAGGTTGTCTTATTCCTGCTTATTTAGTTTACAAAGTACCTTCATTGCACCGCTATAAAGGTGGATCACTGTATTTAATTATCTTTACAGGCATCCTACTTTGTATTTCTCCTTTCTTAAAATTTATTTAATTAAATTAGATGTATTAAAGGCTTAACCATGAAATATAACTTTGACGAAATTATAGATAGAAAAGATACTGATGCTTTAAATTATGATGGTTGGCGCCAGTATATTTTTAAAGCAGATAAAGATGCGCAATTTTCCTTTGCTGATAATGAGTTTATTAGAATGTGGGTTGCAGATATGGACTTCTCTACTCCTCCTGAAGTGCTTGACGCCATTAAAGCGCGCCTTGATAGAAAAATATTAGGTTATACCAAGGTGTATGATAATGAGTATTACCAAATATTTAAAAACTGGTGTCAAAGACATTATGATTGGGAAATTGATCCGCGTGAAATCGTATTATCACCGGGTATTATTCCTGCGTTAAATCGCCTAGTGCCTTTATTAATAAAAGAAGATGAAAGCATCCTGATTCAAACGCCTTCTTATACTCCCTTTAAACAAGCGGGAGATTATAACTCTCGCCAAGTGATCTACTCTGATTTATTAGAAGAAGATGGTGAATACGCTGTCGATTTTGCTGATATGGAACGCAAAATTAAAGATAAGTCACTTAATATTAAGCTCTTTATTTTATGTAATCCTCAAAACCCAACGGGTAAAGTATGGATTGAAGAAGAGCTAATTAAGATGGGGAAACTCTGTATTGAAAATGATATTTGGATAATATCAGATGAAATACATTGTGATTTATTACGTAACGGTGTGACGCATACTCCTATTGCTAAACTCTTTCCTCATTATGAAAAAGTTATCACCTGCATGGCTCCAAGCAAGACATTTAATCTTGCAGGTAATCTGATGTCTCATATCTTTATTAAAGATAAAAAAGTAAAAAAAGAGTGGCTTCGTCTTTATGATGACTTTATTTCACCATTAAGTTTAGTTGCAACAAAAGCCGCTTATTCTCAATGTGATGAATGGTTAAAAGAACTAAGAAACTATCTCGATGATAACTTTAAATTAGTACAAGAGTTTACACAGGTTCATTTTCCAAAAGCAAACTTTAAAATACCTGATTCAACCTATTTAGCGTGGATTAATTTGGCAAATTATTTACCTGAAGATGTCGATAACCAACAGCTTTCACTCTATTTTGCGAATAAAACAGGCATTCTATTAGAAGGTGGAAATATGTTTGTAAGTAATGGTGATAACTATATTCGTATTAATCTTGCTTGCCCTCGCACCATTATCAAAGAAGGTTTAGAAAGAATAAAAAATGCCCTTTAATTTTTAATTTATGAGATGAGTAAAACAAAGAAGAGCACCACTTTTGATTAATTTATTTTAGTGTCTGCTCTTCTTTTATCCTATTTCCATTATATTAAGCACCCTGCTTATGGCGATTATTTCAACAATTTATTTGTTGATTAATATACAAATCTATCTCTATTCTATTATTCTCTTAATAGAAAATGGTCACTAATCCTTTTTAAAACAATAAGATAATCTATTTTTAATATCCTCTCGCGACTTTGTGATTAATTTTCACTGAATCAATACTCACTTTCCCGTACAATCCTTCCATCATTTTTAACCCTATTAAGATTGGGAGAACAGATGGACAAACGTTTTGTTCAGGCCCACAAAGAAGCCCTTTGGGCCCTAATTTTAACTTTTATGTATTTGTTGGGTTGGTTAATTACCGGCTATTTACCTGATAACACACTAGGCATTACTGGTTTACCTCTTTGGTTTGAGCTTTCATGCTTATTCCTACCTGTTTTGTTTTTTCTGTTGTGCTATCTGATGGTGCGCTACTTTTTCAAAGATATGCCGTTAGGAGATGAGCATGACGATGCAAACTGAGGTCATAGTGCCACTGATTGGCTACCTTCTGCTGGTCTTTCTGTTATCAGCTTATGCTTATCGTAAGCGCGAAAAAGGCGAGTTTCTTAACGAATATTTTCTGGGTAACCGCTCAATGGGTGGCTTCGTGCTAGCCATGACTATCACAGCAACTTATGTCAGTGCCAGCTCCTTTATTGGTGGGCCGGGTGCTGCCTATAAATACGGTATCGGTTGGGTATTACTTTCGATGATCCAACTTCCCGCAATTTGGCTCTCTCTGGGTGTTTTAGGGAAAAAATTTGCCATTTTAGCGCGCCGTTATAATGCCGTAACCTTAAACGATATGCTCTATGCGCGTTACAAAAGCCGTTTTCTAGTCTGGTTTGCCAGTTTAAGTCTGTTAGTCGCTTTTGTCGGCGCCATGACAGTGCAATTTATTGGTGGAGCGCGTTTATTAGAAACTGCAGCAGGCATTCCTTATGAATTCGGCTTACTGATCTTTGGGATCTCCATTGCGTTGTACACTGCAATTGGTGGATTTAGAGCTAGCGTATTAAACGATGCCTTACAAGGCCTTGTGATGCTGCTTGGTACCTTTATTCTCCTGTTTGCCATTATCTATAAAGCTGGTGGATTAGATATTGCGATACAAAAACTCAATGCCATCGATCCTGCGTTAACATCTCCCCAAGGGGCGGATGGTATTTTAAGTGGCCCATTTATGGCTTCATTTTGGGTACTGGTCTGTTTTGGTGTTATCGGCTTGCCACATACTGCGGTACGTTGCATCTCTTACAAAGACAGTAAAGCCATGCATAAAGGGATCATCATTGGTACCATTGTGATGTCACTACTGATGTTTGGTATGCACTTTGCTGGCGCATTAGGTCGGGCGATCATTCCTGATCTGACGGTTCCTGATCAAGTTATTCCAACACTGATGGTTGAAGTATTACCACCTATTGCAGCAGGTATTTTTCTTGCGGCACCGATGGCTGCCATTATGTCGACGATTAATGCGCAACTGTTACAATCATCAGCAACGTTAGTCAAAGATCTCTATCTCAATATCGCACCGCATGCGATCACGAATGAAAAACGTATTTCTCGTTTATCAAGCCTTTCGACCTTGATTTTAGGTGTGTTACTGCTGTTTGCAGCATGGAACCCACCATCGATGATTATTTGGCTTAACTTACTTGCTTTTGGTGGCCTACAAGCGGTTTTCTTATGGCCTTTAGTTCTTGGGCTTTATTGGGAAAAAGCCAACCGTTATGGTGCGATTGCGGGCATGATCACAGGTGCCACACTCTACGCTACCCTTGCGACATTTAATATCCAGATAGCTGGATTCCACCCCATTGTTCCATCACTGTTATTGAGCTTAGTCGCGTTTCTTGTGGCTAATCGATTTGGGGAGCATACTCTGCCCCAATCAGCATCATTACAGTGAATTCGTTTTTAAAGAGACTAATTATGCCTTGGATACAATTAAGACTTAATGCAACCGCCGCTAATGCAGAAGCTATTGGTGATGAATTGGTTGAAAGCGGTGCCGTTTCAGTGACTTTCCAAGATAGTCACGATACCCCTATTTTTGAACCTTTACCGGGTGAAACTCGTCTTTGGGGTGATACTGACGTTATCGGTTTATATGATGCAGAAACTGACATGAAAATCGTTGTGGCGATGTTAGAAAATACGCCATTACTCGGTCAAGGTTTCCTGCACAAAATTGAACAACTCGAAGATAAAGATTGGGAACGTGAATGGATGGATAATTTCCACCCAATGCGTTTTGGCGAGCGTTTATGGATTTGTCCAAGCTGGCGTGAAGTGCCTGATCCTAACGCCGTTAACGTCATGCTAGACCCTGGTCTTGCATTTGGTACAGGTACCCACCCTACCACCTCATTATGCCTTCAGTGGCTTGATGGTTTAGATTTAGCGGGTAAAACAGTTATCGACTTCGGTTGTGGCTCTGGCATATTAGCTATTGCGGCATTAAAACTGGGTGCAGCAAAAGCGATTGGTATTGATATCGACCCTCAAGCTATCCAAGCAAGTCGTGATAATGCACAGCGTAATGGTGTTTCTGACGCACTCACACTGTATCTTGCAAAAGACCAGCCTGATAACCTCAGCGCTGATGTTGTAGTCGCCAATATTTTAGCAGGTCCATTGCGTGAACTAGCACCTGTTATCAGCACACTACCTCGCCAAGGTGGACATCTAGGTCTTTCAGGGGTGTTAGCGACACAAGCAGAAGGTGTAGCTGCTGCCTATGAAGGATTATTTAACTTAGATCCTGTTGCTGAAAAAGAAGAGTGGTGTCGTATTACCGGTGTGAAAAAATAACGCCGAACAAATATTAACCAAAATGAGATGATCTCATTGCGTTAAAATTTCGCTTAATTATTGTTTATCAGGCATTAATCACATTTTTGCCTGATAAACTCTACTTAGTTTCACTTGTTTATCAATTCTATATCATCAATTTTTAATTTTCTAAAAACACATAACATTATGTTTTTATTGATTAAATAATCAATTCATAAAAAATCAAGTGTAAAAAAGTAACTTTTTTTCGCAATTTGGTTAAACTTTGTCCTTTCATATCTGGCAAAAAATGCGTAATATACGCGCCCTTGCAGTCACAGTTTGGCCCTCTTTTCATCTATGCGAATCGGACAGTATCAGTTAAAAAATTGCCTTATCGCGGCTCCCATGGCTGGCGTTACAGACCGACCTTTTCGGTCGCTTTGCTATGATATGGGTGCGGGTATGACAGTTTCTGAAATGCTTTCTTCCAATCCTCAGGTTTGGCAGACAGACAAGTCTCGATTACGAATGGTACATAGTGATGAATTGGGGATCCGCTCCGTACAAATTGCAGGAAGTGATCCCGTTGATATGGCGGCAGCTGCGAAAATAAACGCAGATAGTGGCGCTCAAATTATCGACATTAACATGGGTTGCCCTGCAAAAAAGGTGAATAAAAAGCTAGCCGGTTCAGCACTACTTCGTCATCCCGACCTTGTCGCAGAGATCCTCTCTGCTGTGGTTAACGCGGTAGATGTTCCTGTTACTCTCAAGATCCGTACTGGCTGGTCACCTGATGAACGTAACTGTGTAGAGATTGCCAAATTGGCTGAACGTTGTGGTATTCAGGCTCTCACTATTCATGGACGTACACGCGAGTGTTTGTTCAAAGGGGAAGCCGAATACGACAGTATTCGGACAGTTAAGCAGAGTGTTTCTATTCCCATTATTGCGAATGGAGACATAACAGACCCGCTAAAAGCCAGAGCAGTATTAGACTACACTGGAGCCGATGCTTTGATGATCGGTCGCGCTGCTCAGGGAAGACCCTGGATCTTTCGGGAAATCCAGCACTATCTGGACACAGGTGAACTGTTGCCCCCTCTGCCGATTGCAGAGGTACAACAAATAATGCAAAAGCATGTGCGTGAGTTGCACGACTTTTACGGTCAAGGCAAAGGAACTCGCATTGCACGCAAGCATGTCTCTTGGTATCTCAAGGAACATGCCCCTGATGACCAGTTTCGGCGCTCCTTCAACGCCATAGAGGATGCCAGCGAACAGCTGGAGGCGTTGGAAGCATATTTCGAAAATTTTTTGCGTAAATAAATAAAAGAGCTGACAGAACTATGTTCGAACAACGCGTAAATTCAGACGTACTAACAGTTGCCACCGTAAATTCACAAGATCAGGTGACCCAAAAACCTTTACGTGACTCAGTTAAACAAGCACTGAAGAACTATTTTGCTCAATTAAACGGTCAAGACGTTAATGACTTATATGAGCTAGTATTGGCTGAAGTTGAACAGCCATTGTTGGACATGGTAATGCAGTACACCCGTGGCAACCAAACGCGTGCAGCGCAAATGATGGGCATTAACCGCGGCACACTGCGTAAGAAACTGAAAAAATACGGCATGAACTGATCCTAGTCAGTTAGGTCTATTTTTATAAAAAGCCTTTTCTGGTTTTCCAGGAAAGGCTTTTTTGTTGCTTTTTTTTCACACTTTCTCTATAAAGTTAATGAACATGTTACCAAATATGGTAACATGCCACTGTGTTACCAAATATGGTAACATGATATTTATCCCATCAAATAATAAGAGCCAAAAGATGAATAAAGACATCGTAAGTGTCATTACAGGCGATATCATTGATTCTAAAAATATCCCCATCCAAAGCTATGATCTTATGCTCTACACTTTGGAGCAAACAGTTCAGCTACTCTCAGAACAGTTACCAATTAAATATGATCGATACCGCGGCGATTCTTTCCAGATTGTTTGCTTACAAGCAGAAGATGCTATCAAAGCCGCCATCGTCATCCAATTGGCACTAAAAACGTTAAATCTAGAAATCAGTGCTCGTCAAAGTATTGGCATCGGCAAAATTGACTCATTGCGTAATGATGTAAGAACTTCAATTGGTGAGGCCTTTATTTTATCTGGCGAAGGACTCGATAAAATGAAAGGTGAAATTTTGACAATATCGGCATCTAGCTCAGATTTTCAACAAAACATTACCTTAGTCACTAAGTATTTAAATGTACAACTCAAAGAAATTACTCGAGCACAAGCGCAAGTTTTACTTAAATACATGGTCAATAAAGATAAATCTCACTATGCTATCGCTGATGAATTAAAAAAATCGAGAAGTAATATTACTAGATTATTAAATGCTAGCCACTACCAGTTAATAGATGAATATATTCAATACGTTAATTATTTAATTAACAAGGCTTATTGATGAGTTACTTAAGAAATGGACACCTGTCGCAGAAGAAGGCTCAACGCTCATTTCTGCTGGTCAATCTATTGGTTATTTGGAAAGAATACTTATTTTAACCTTCATTCTTTTAAACCAATTTGCAGCAATTGGTTTTTTATTAGCAGCCAAATCTATATTTAGATTTGGTGAATTACAAAATGACCAAGATAAAAAACTAACAGAATATGTTATGTTAGGTACGCTTATTAGCTTTAGCATCTCTATCCTTCTCGGGCTTGCCACGACATACTTAGTAACTCAATTACCCATAGGCAAATAACCCTTCAGTTGTTTGAAATGAACGTTATATTCTCTGATGGGAACCCTGCTGGAAATGACTGACAACGAATTCGTTTTGATA
Organism: Proteus terrae subsp. cibarius; assembly: GCF_011045835.1. Classification (NCBI taxonomy): domain Bacteria; kingdom Pseudomonadati; phylum Pseudomonadota; class Gammaproteobacteria; order Enterobacterales; family Morganellaceae; genus Proteus; species Proteus terrae. The sequence continues at coordinate 484,184 of NZ_CP047349.1, read as the reverse complement.
GCACTCCTTCTAAAAACCCTGTCAGATTTTCTGCAATAAATTCTACTTCAGAGGCTCTGGATGGAATAATTGCTATTGTCCATAAACTGCTATCATTGGATGAAACAACCCAAAACAGAGTATCTCCATTATCTGTCACTCCAATAGGCAAAAGTCCATTATCTTTAGGGTACAGATGAAAAGTATAATAATCAGGATCAGCCTGTATTAACGAATCAAAATCCTTAAGGATTGCCTCTTTTTGCTGAAAGAAATTAAGATATTCATTCTCACTAAATGGATTAAATAACGTAATAAAGTTGGCTATGTGCCCTGAACCATATTGCATGACAAATTCAATATAGTCTTGAGGAAAGGTGTATCGATTATCAATAAGCAGCCATTCCTTATCTTCTCCTCGTTCTATCGGACATAAAGGTATTGGTAGCCACTGATTTAATGTTGTTAACATTCTATCCTCTCTGATTTGATTTCCATTTTATCGCTCAATTTATGGTATTTTATCTTTACCTTATTTTTATCATAACTTCGCTAATTTCTATCACTCTAGATACGTGATAAAAATCCGATACCAACAAGACGATAATCATGACAACACCTTCACATACCATTACATTTATTGATAGCGCTTACCCTAAACCTCATAACATTGAAGAATTTGTCTGGTCTGGGCGATTAGATAAACATGGCCAACTTTGGTTTGATCTGCATCTTAGAAGTGCCAGCTACTATTTAAGTGAAGGTAAGGATTATCCTGATGATATAGATGAAGATGAGCTAGATGATGAGGAAGAATATACCAGCCTTGTTGATTGGCAATCTAGGATTGTCTGGGATAATTATCATCGTTGCACTCTCTCTTCAACATTTTGGTCAGATGAAAAAGGTATTTTACTGAGTACAGGCGAAGTTCCTTTTGATTTTGACAATTTTATCACGCACCAATTTAATCTTGATACTGCACCACAAATAAATCATTCTGAAGACGACGATGAGCCAACAGAAATCTCCGCATTCAGTATTTATTTATTAGGACATGATGAATGTAAAAATCATCAAATTCACTTCCAACGTCAACAAGATAACACTTATCACATTAATTGGAGTGGAAAAATCGCACTAACTTATGGTGGATTTGATGAGTTTATCCATCAATTTATTGCAAGATTAGAAAATATTTCTTTTGATGGTTTTTACTTCCCTAAATCATGGGATTTAGATAAAGCGAAGGTTGAATTTAAAAAAGTGCTTTCTCATTTTGAACACTATGAATTCACATTAATTAACCCCAAAAGCCAAATAAAACAGTGGAAATTGAGTTATATAGGTGAGACTCAATCATAAATCTAATTATTTTTAATTCTAATATCAACATTCTATTTAGATAAACATTTCTTTAATAAAAAGCAATGTTTATCTCTATCAAATAATTATAAATAGCACTTTATACTTCGCCCTTACGTTTGAACAAAAAACACCTAGTCGTATATTTAATATAAAACACTCATATAAAGACCATCTAAATAAGAAACACTTACACTAAATAAATATTCCGATATTCTTATTTGCATTCTTCAATTATCATTTTCCGATAATTAATCTTATAAACTCTCCACTGAATTAAATTCCCTCCCCCCGAAAATAAGCAAGAATAGTCTTAAAGAAATTATTTTTCTTGAGATTGTTCTTAAATACTTAATTATAATATTTAATTTTTTTCACTCTGTAATATTACTCAATTTTTTACTTTTATTTTTCAGACTAAGCCTCCCATTTTATTTTATTTATTTATTTATTAATAAAGAGAACAGTATTTATAAAATGGTTGTTTCGCCTTGATTTTATTGTTATTTTTGTTTTTATTTCCACTTTTTAATTAATTATATTTAGTCTTACTTTTCATATTTCACAAGAATTTTGTTTTATTTTATTGTTTTTTATTTTATCAAAAATAAACAAATTAGGTTAAATCTAGCAATATTAACTTAACGCAAAACCAAATTAATTTAACTTGAAGATCACAATACCATCAAAAAAGTAAGAATATGTGTGAGTAATATCACAAAGTTTGTTTTTTAGTGGGGTTTGTTTTTTATTATTCAATATTTTACACTCAATCCGAGTAATTAAGGTTTCAATCAAATTTCATTATAAAATCAAATCAAAAATATCATTTAATTAGGATGTGTTAATGAACCATATTTATAAATTAATTTGGTGCATGGCAAGTAATTGCTTTATTGTTGTTTCTGAATTAGCTAAAGGTAACAAAAAAGCATATCTTGTACCAAAAAAAAATCTCTTTTGTCTGTAGCATTAATTAGTATATTACCAGTTTCAACTTCTTTTGCAGTTGAAAATGAAGTTCCATTAAATATTTCGGGGAAAAATCAACAGGTAGTTAACACATCTAAAATTAGCAATGTTAATATTATCAATAATATTACAATAGAAAAAATCGGTAATGGCAAGCATGCGATTGAAGCAGTTATTGATAATACGACATCGACAGGAAATATTTCAATAAAAAACACTGGAAACCTGAAAACAAATGGTAACCATGCTTTTGGTATTTTTGCTGAAAATAAAGATGTGGGGGATATAAAGATTGAACACTCGGGAAATATATCCACAAATGGACTAGCAAGTCATGGTATTTATGCCAAAAGTGATGCAGACGGTGCCTCACAAAAAATAAATATTGATGTGAAAAAATCAAACATTATGATTAATGACTCTTTAGCCACTAATGATAATGAAATTGCATATCATGTCTATGCTGAGCAAGATAATATCCAGTCTGGCGATGTCAATATTAATGTTAGCGATAGTAAATTATCAGGTATTAGTGGCGATTATGGCTCTACTGCAGTTTATATTAAATCCAAATCAGATAAAGGTAACCTGCTTGCTACATTAAATAATACAGATATTTCATTGGATGGCTTCAATGCGGATGGCGTTCACTTAGTGAATTTAAGTGATACATCTGCAGGAGACATTACCATAGAAACTAACTCTGGAAGTATTGTTAGCAAAAATTCAGAGGGTAACGTTGAATATAATTATGCTCTTTTTGGTAACCAAAAAGGTAAAAATGCCACAGGTGATATTCGTATAACAAATAATGCAACAAATATCACAACAGGAAGTAAAGATAATGATAATGGCCGAGGTGCGATAGGTATACATGCGCTATTCGATAGCCAAACTGCAAGCGGTGATATTGTTATTGATAACAAAGGAAATATTAATACGCTAGCAAAAGGTGATATGAATAATGGTATTTATACAAATAACGCAGGAACAGGTAATATCCTTATAAGTAATACAGGAAATATCACAACGAATGGAACAGCATCAAGTGCAATTCATTCACAGCAAGATAATGTTCAAGCTAAAAAAGACAGTGTGAACCAAATTAGTAACTCAGGGAAATTAGAAACTCTGGGAAATTATTCTAGTGGAATTACCTTAATCAAAAAAAATGCAGGAAAAGTACTTGTTAATAATGAAGGTGATGCTGTAATCAACGGAAGCTTCTCCCATGGCATCTATTTGGATACTCAAGGTGGAGATATTCAAGTTCAGTCATCTAAAGGGGATATTACAACAAGTGGTGATACTTCCCATGGTATTTTTGTAAATAATAAATCAGCTGCTGATAATACGTTAGTTATTAATAATAGTTCGAATATTTCAACAACGGGAGCAAGAACAGGTAGTAATAATTCTGCGGCTGCAATCCGTGTGACACAGGAAGGTGATGGAAAAATAAACCTCACTAACTCAGGAAATATTTCAACAAAAGGTATTGAAGCAAGAAATATCTATATTAATGCACTTGGCAATTCAGCTGTTGAAGTAAATAACAGTGGTTCATTAACATCCGAAAATAGCTCGGCAGTAGGTATTTATAGCCAAGGTGATGTGTTAATCACAAATACCGGAAATATTTCTGCAAAAAACAAGGCAGATAGTAAACAAGAAGTCTCAGGTCATGGTATCGAAGGTATTTCAAGAACGGGTAATATTAATATCCAGCATTTAGCTGGAGATATCACTGTTGAAAATAATGCACAAAATCAACAATCTCATGGAATTGTAGCTGGGGGTGGCACAAATACAGAGGTTGCTCGTAGTGCTGATATTCTTATTGGAAGTAAAGCGAATATTGATGCAACACAAGGGAACTCTGCTGTTTTCTTAAAAACCGTAAAAGAAGGTTCGGTTAATATAAACCAAGGAGCCACAGTTAAAGGTGGTAACGATGCTGGTGTTCATTTTGAGGTAGAAAATGGCGGTGCTGGTGATTATGCCATCAATAATGCCGGTTTTATTAGTGCAAAAAGTGATAAAGCGATTAATGTGGTTGGCTCTGATGCAAATAGCCAGTTATCTCTAACTAATAGTGGCACCCTCCAAGGTGTTGTGAACGCCAATAATAAAACTGCACTTAATTTAGAAAACACAGGAACCTTTTTAGTTCGCAATCAAAATAATGAAACTAAAAATGTTGCTATTTCTCACTTTAATAATGGCACTATCAATAATACTGGCACAATTAAACTTTTAGCCGTTGATGGTATTAACAGTAATACTACTGGGGAATATGTTCCTCATGGCACATTAAGTAGTGCCAGTTCAGGAATTGTTCATGGACAATTATTAGGCGTTAAGGACTTCAATCATAGTGGTGTACTTGACTTAACCGGCGCTGGGTTATCGGGTAATAGTTTTGTGATAAGTGGTGGCCAAGTCGCAGGACAAAATGGAAATGGAACTTTCACAACCAATGGCGGCACCCTAAAAATGGCGACAACTTTGAATGAAGGGGGGCAAGAAAGCCGTAGTGATGTTTTAGTGGTTGATAACCTGAAAAAAGGTAATGACGCTACTAAAATTGACATCGTCATTGCTTCCGGAAGTAAAGAAATCGCCACTAAAGAAAATGGGATTCAACTCGTTAAAACATTAGGGACGCAAGATGCGGATGCATTTGAATTAGCGGGGCCAGTCACTTATGGTCGATATGAATACTTGTTATATGATGGAGATGCATCTGGAGTCAATGATGGTTATTACTTACGTAATCAATTGAAAAAAACCGATGAAAAAATACCTAACCCAAACGTAGGGGCTTATCTAGGTAACCAATACGCTGCTGCGAATATGTTTAATCAAAATATTCTAGATAGGCGTGATAATGTTCAAGCTCCAGATCAAACAGTATGGGCTAGAATTAATTACAATCAGGTTAAAACCGATCATATTCGTGATACTCAAGAGCTCCAGATTGATAGTACCTTGTTACAAATAGGAGCCGATTTCTACCGCGATGAAGAAAAAGGTCGAGTCGCAGGTGCCTATGTTGGTTATGGGTACAGTGATGTAGAAAACCGTTCCCGCTTAACTGGAACAAAGGCTGAAGGTGATGTAAAAGGTGTACAACTTGGGGCGTATTATAGTTGGATGCCAGAAAAAGATAATGGCCCTTATGTTGATGTTTGGGGACATTTTGCCCATTACAACAATAAACTAAAAGGACAGGCTCAGAAAAACCAAGATAGAAAATATGATAGCTATGGTTTTGCGGTGTCTACAGAAGGAGGATATTCCTTTATTGTTGAAGAAAATGATGTCAATAAATGGGTACTCAAGCCACATGTACAGTTAACGTATAACTATATTGATGCGGATGACTTTACCGATCATAACAATACTCGTTTTAGTCATAATAAGAGTGAAGGTGTTCAAACTCGATTAGGTGCTCGTTTTTATGGTAATAAACAGCAACCAAAAGGGTTATTACCATTTGTTGAAGCTAACTGGTTATACAACGGAATGGATAATGAAGTGGTTTTAAATGGTGACAAAGAAAGTAGTGACATCGGTAAAAATATTGGTGAATTAAAAATAGGCTTACAAGGAAATGTGAATGACTCATCAAGCTTATTTATTCATTTTAATGTTCAAAAAGGCTCACATGATTACCAACAAATAGGTGGGCAAATTGGTTATAACTATAACTGGTAAATAGTTCGTTCTGAATAGAGCATCATTTTATATTGGAGCTTCCTACTAAATAGGAAGCTCTTTTTGTTTTATAATTAGAACTTAGCTAAAATTAGTCTTGTTTCTTTTATAAAATAAAAGACAATTTTGTATCAAAATAATTATTCCACTTCAATTTTCTTCTCTTTTGTTGATTTGGCTATCGAGCATTAAAAGTAGGACTAATAAACCAATGAATAGTCTTAATTGATGCCAATAATAATGACAGGCTAATGGTGATAACAGTGAGAGCTAATACCATTGGAAATGTAAGTGATAAATGGAAAAAAACTATTCCTTGTAAGAGGATAAAGCAAATGATGGGATGAATTAAATAAATGCCTAACGCATTATTGGCAATAGAGGCATGTTTTGGAGTTGTCGGTGCAACGGAGATAATCCCTGCACTTAAAATAACACCAATCAATAAAGAGATAATATATGTTATTAAATTTACGATTAATATATTTAACTCTAATTTTTTTATAAAAAAAGAATTAACATAAGAATAATAATAAAGTATATATAGTGATAACATGCTTAATAAAACAATAACAAGTAGAGGTTTACCTTTAAATTTAGCTATGGTTCGTTGGTCTACTAAATAAGCGATAATAAAAAATGGGAAATATTGTACTATAGCAAAAAAAGTAGATAATTTGTTTTCATAACCTTTAGTTAGATAAGATAACAGTACACTCACAAATAAAATAGATAATAATATTAGTTTATTATTTTTTATATAGGAAGGTAACAGTAGGAAAAAAGCTTGCCAAATTGGTGTCGCTAGAAAGAACCAGACACCATTTTGAGGAAAAATAAGGTAAGTGTTAAGATCGAATTGCCCTGAGTAATAGAGGGGTATCATATCAATAGTTTGAAAAGTACCATAAATTACTAAAGCAGCTAATAAATTATTACGCCAACTTTCCCATGTTCCTTTTTTACTGATAAAAGCAACAATAAAAACAAACATAGGAATTAATGTTAAATCGAATACATTAATCAATAATGAAAAGTCATGTATCTGACTTTGTTTCAAATAAAAACTAAAAACAATAAGAGAACTTAATATCAATTTTAATGTAGGCCAATGGGGTTGTTTAATTTCGTCCGTACTCAACATTAACTTACCTTGGTTATTTATATTCTTTTATATAGAATAATAAACCAATTTACAGATTCCTGCTAACATTAATATAAACGAAACTAAATACTCTCTAGATAAAACGACTTAAGAAATAATTGATAAAGTTGGTGTTCGAAAATATATTACTCAGAACCTAACTCAATATCCTATCGATAATGCCCGTTTCAACTTAAAGCAATCTCATTTTATCAATAGCATTGATGTTTTTTTTAATTATCAGGCAATAAAATCTTTACTGTTACCATTTGTTTATATAAATATTGTCTATACAATAGGCAATATTTATGTTTATCAGGGAATTACAATGACTGCCTTACCAAGAAAAAAAACATGGCAGATTGTCCTCACTATTATTTTAGTTGGGATAAACTTACGCCCATTCTTAACTGGCCCCGGCCCTGTTATTGACAATATTATTGCCTCAACAGGAATGAGTTATAGTCAAGTCTCATTACTCACACTATTACCCATGCTTTTAATGGGAATAGGCGCATTAATCGTTCCCTTCTTACAACCTTATATTCAAGTACGTAAAGGGCTTTTAGTCGCAATGCTAATGCTTCTGATGGGCTCCTTTTCTAGAGCCTATGTTTCTGATGGCAATCAACTATTACTGACGGCACTCTTTTGTGGTTTAAGTGTCGCCTATATTCAAGCGGTATTTCCCGGCATTATTAAAGGGTGGTTTGGAAATCGAACTCCTATCATGATGGGATTATATTCCGCAATGCTAATGGGGGGAGGTGCACTTGGGGCGCAATTATCTCCCCTTCTTACTGAGAATTATGGCCATTGGCAAAGTGCTTTAGCGTGGTTTGCGCTTCCCGCAGGATTTGCATTTATCGCGATCCTTTTTTCTATTAAAAATAGCGCCACTTCCGCCAATAAAATATCACTAAATACCTTAATTTGGCGTCCTAGAACAGGATTACTTATTTTAGGATTTGGTTGTGTTAATGCAGGTTATGCCTCTGTTGTGACATGGTTGGCACCATTCTACCAATCATTAGGAATGCCAAGTGCCCAAAGTGGCTCACTTGTTGCTATTCTTTCTCTTTTCCAAGCCTCTGCCGCTTTAATTATTCCTTTCTTGGCGGCTAAAAATCACGACAGGCGTTTTTGGCTTACGATAACATTAATAAGCCAATTTATTGGTTTTGTCGCGGTTATGGTTATTCCGATGAGTGCCCCTTATCTTTGGAGTATATTCTTAGGCTGTGGTTTGGGGGGATGTTTTTCCATGATGATGATTGTCGCTCTCGATCATATTCCTGATCCGGCACAAGCAGGTGCTCTATCAGCATTAATGCAAGGTGGTGGCTTTATTATTGCTGCTTTCGGCCCATTAGTTGCAGTGCTATTACGCCAGCCTGATGGAAGCTTTACTTATGCATGGGCATTTCATGCCATTTTAGTGATTGTGACTATAGGATTATTTGCACGATTAAATCCTCGTCATTATGCGAAAGCTTATCCCGCTAATCATCCTACTCAATAACGCCCTATATTTAAGACTCATATAAAATAAGCGCCTTACTACAAATAAGGCGCTTATCAAAGATAATAATTTAATACTACTTATGGAGATAATTAAGCAACGATATGTGTTCCAGTTTCACCTTTTAAGGCTGAAGCTAATTTTTCTGGCGTTGTGATAATCACTCTTTTTCCGCCAGCAGCTAAAAATGAGAGACTGGCTTCAATTTTAGGAAGCATACTGCCCGGAGGGAAATGCCCTTCATGCATATATTGTGTCATTTCTTCAACCGACGTTTCGCCTAATGCTTTCTGTTCTGGTTTGCCGAAATGAATACAGACTTTTTCAACGCCCGTTGTGATAATAAGAATATCTGCATGTAATTCTTTTGCGAGCAATGTTGATGACAGATCTTTATCAATAACCGCATCAACACTTTGGTAATTGCCGTGCTCATTTTTGATAACTGGTATACCGCCACCGCCTACTGCAATCACAACATAGCCACACTCTGACAGTGATTTAATTGCCTTAGATTCAATAACATGCTGTGGAATTGGAGAGGCAACAACACGGCGATAACCACGACCAGAATCTTCAACGAAATGCCATTGAGGATTTTCTTGCTTTAATTGCACCATCTCTTGTTCTGAGAAAAATGCACCAATAGGTTTTGTTGGAGAAACAAAATTTGGATCGTTTTTATCAACTTCAACTTGTGTGATAAGAGTGATCGCTTGTTTATTTTGTTGAACACGAAGCTTATTCGTTAATGCTTGTTGTATTAAATAACCAATACCACCTTGTGTATCTGCAACACAGTTGGCTAATGGCGTTAACGGTAAACCTTCTTGCACATGTGCCACTTCTGCGCGACGTAAATCAAGCCCGACTTGTGGCCCATTACCATGTGTTAAAACAATATTATACCCTTCAGCCACCATATCACTAATATGGGATGCAACCTCTTGTACTGCTTGTTCTTGATGAGCGATAGACTGGCTAGCATTGTCTTTAATAATACTGTTGCCTCCAATGGCAACAACAACGAGTTCTTTCATATTTCACTCTCAATTATATTATTGGCAATTAAAGTAGAAATAACACACCTCTACTCTTAGAGGTTGGGTTGATAAGGTCACCATATTCGCTAACCATTTTCCCCATTTTTATTTTTAATGAGATAAACATTATTGTGTTGAACAATATCTATTCATTAATTGCGCAGGATAATAGCAGAGAATGTAAAGAAAACATCTATTACTCAACGTTTCTCTTATTTAATTTCTATAAATGCAATGCACAAAGAAGGGAATGAAAGGCGTTATCAAACACATCAATAGCGCCTTATTCAATACAAGTGGGCGGGATAGTTAGTCCTTTTTTATTTTGCTATTTGATAAACATCAGGCATATCAGTAATTAGCATATCAACACCCCATTGCTCATAATCTTTCACTTCTTCAGGATCATTTGGGGTATAACAATAAATTTCATAGCCTGCTTGTTTTAACAATTGCGCTTGTTCTTGCGTAAGGTATTTGTAATTACAATGCACACTAAAACCATCAATCGCTTTTAGCGTTTCTAGCGCATTATCAGGGATCTCATCCCATAATTGCCCTCTACGAATAAAAGGCAGATATCGTTTCATAACAATAAGTGCATGTGTATCAAAAGAAGAAAATAGAATTTGCTCATTAGGAATATCTGCACTTTTTATCATGTCAGAAACCGCTAAACATAAACGATCAACATCATCATCGGGCCACGTTTTCAGCTCAATATTAAGCTTTGTTCCTGAACGCTTAATGAGTTGTAATCCTTGTCTTAAAGAAGGAATTTTCTCACCTTGATAGAGTGAACTAAACCAACTTCCTGCATCAAGGCGATGTAAATCATCTAAGGTATGAAAACGCACAGCACCTTGCCCATTCGTGCAACGATTAACTGTTTTATCATGAATAAGCACAGGAACATGATCCGCGGTTAATTGCACATCCGTTTCAATCCATTCGCACCCGAAATCAATCGCCATTTTAAATGCAGCCAGTGTATTTTCAGGGGCTTTTCCAGAAAAACCTCGGTGAGCAGCTATCTTCATTTCTCTCTCCTTTTCATTTGTGCCGACATCATGACAACCATTTATGACAGCAATTTGACAGTCATACCATCAATATATCTTCATTTAATTGTCACCCTTTTGTCATAAATAACATCTAGGGTAATTCGCAGATTAGATTGCACCTTTAACTCTCGATTAAAAAGGAAATTCTGCATGTCGATAAAATCAATAACAGGTCTTGCTGTTGCGATGGCGTTATTTACTTCTCCTACACACGCAAAAACACAAATTGAATGGTGGCATGCAATGGGAGGTGCACTTGGTCAGAAAGTCAATCAAATCGCCTCTGATTTTAACGCCAGTCAATCTGAATATGAGATAAAACCTGTTTATAAAGGCACTTATGCTGAAACGATGACCAGTGCAGTGGCTTCATTTCGCGCTAAAAACCAACCTGCTATTGTACAAGTATTTGAAGTGGGTACAGCCAGTATGATGGGAGCTAAAAAAGCCGTTTTTCCTGTTTATCAATTAATGGAAAAAACTAACGAACCTTTTGATCCTAATAGTTATTTATCAACTGTCACGGGTTACTACACCACCAGTGACGGCAAAATGATGTCGTTGCCATTTAATAGTTCAACACCGGTGCTTTATTACAATAAAACACTCTTTAAAAAAGCGGGTATAGAACAGCCACCTAAGACATGGAAAGAGATGGAAGCTGTTTCTCAAAAACTGCTCGATTCTGGTGTTAAATGCGGATTTACTACTACATGGCAATCGTGGACACAAATCGAAAACTTTGGTGCTCGCAATAACTTACCTATTGCTACCCAAAATAATGGTTTTGATGGCTTTGATACTACTTTCCTATTTAATAAGGCACCTTTCGTCGCTCATATTCAACAAATGGCAGATTGGTCGAAATCCGGTATTTTCAAATATGGCGGACGCCAATCAGATGCAATGCCTCTATTTTATACTCAAGAGTGTGCAATGGTGATGGAATCATCTGCGGGCTTTGCTGGTATTAAAGAGAACATGAAAGGTCTTGATATTGGTGTTAGCCAATTACCTTACGACGATACTCTTGTACAAAAACCAGCAAATACCATTATTGGCGGAGCATCATTATGGGTTATGTCTGGGCGTCCAGATGCCGAATATAACGGTGTTGCCAAATTTTTCACCTATCTTTCAAGCCCTGAAGTTCAAGCCGATTGGCACCAAGCAACGGGTTATTTACCCGTCACTAAAGCAGCTTATGCGTTAACACAGCAACAGGGTTTTTATCAGCAAAATCCAGGAGCTGACACCGCAATATTACAAATGACAACCTCAGAGCCTACCGCAAACTCAAAAGGATTACGCTTTGGTAATTTCCTACAAACTCGAGAAATCGTTGATGAAGAGTTAGAGAAAGTGTGGTCAGGAAAACAAAGTGCTCAAGTTGCATTAGATAATGCAGTTACACGTGGAAATGAGCAGCTACGCCGTTTTGAACGTACTCAACAATAGTCACTTGTATTAGGCGAGCAAAATAGCTCGCCTTCTGTTTTTATCGATTTACTGGATATTGTATGGCTTCTCAATCCATTTATTTCAAACAAAAATGGCTACCTTTAGCGCTGATTTTTCCTCAATTAGCTATCACGCTTATCTTTTTTATTTGGCCTGCTGGGCAAGCTTTCTTTCAGTCATTTCAATTAGAAGATGCATTTGGGCTGAGTCGAGAATTTGTTGGTTTTGAAAATTTTCAGCGACTTTTTAGCAATAGTTATTACTTTGATAGTTTGATCACGACGCTTATTTTCAGTACCAGTGTTGTATTTTTATCTATGTTATCAGCGCTGGTTTTGGCGGGTATTGCCGAACAAATTTTACGGGGCAAGCTTTTCTATCGCACCATTTTAATTTCACCCTATGCCATTGCTCCAGTTATTGCAGGCTTTCTTTGGTTATTTATGCTTGATCCCACAATTGGCGTATTAAGCCAACAATTAAAGAAAATCGGCATTAACTGGGATCCGGTACTGAATACACATCATGCTATGTGGATGGTGATTTTAACGGCGACATGGAAACAAGTGAGTTATAACTTTCTGTTTTTTCTCGCCGCATTACAATCTGTGCCTAAATCGCTTTTAGAAGCAGCCGCTATCGATGGTAGTGGCCCGATTAAGCGATTTATAACGATCAGTTTTCCTTTAATTTCTCCTACCACCTTTTTCTTACTCGTGGTTAATTTTGCTTATGCCTTCTTTGATACTTTCGCCATTATTCACGCGATGACGCAAGGTGGCCCCGGAAGTAGCACATCAACACTGGTTTATAAGGTCTATAACGATGGTTTTGTGGGGTTAGATTTAGGCTCTTCCGCCGCACAATCTGTTATTTTGATGTTTATTGTCGCGATATTAACCATTATTCAATTTCGCTATGTTGAGAAAAAGGTGGCTTACTGATGGTTGAACGTAGACCTTTATTTCATGCTTTTTGCCACTTTATTCTTATTGTCGGCATTCTTTCTGTTGCGTTCCCTGTCTGGATTGCACTTGTGGCAACAACACATCAAAACACCGAATTTGCTACTGGCTCTCCTCTTTGGTTTGGTGCTGAAGGCTTCAATATTTTTAAATCGATATTTTCACAAGCAGGCACTACGCAAAATAGCGCTATTTCAATTAATAGCATGTTATTGAATTCATTGATTATGGCGTTAGTGATCACCATCGGGAAATTAACAATCTCAATTTTATCGGCATACGCCGTCGTTTTCTTTCGTTTTCCAGGAAGAATGTTGGCCTTTTGGACTATCTTTTTTACGTTAATGCTACCTGTTGAAGTTCGCATTATGCCTACATTTGAGGTTGTCACTAATCTCAATATGTTGAACTCTTATACAGGTTTAACCATTCCATTAATTGCCAGTGCCACAGCCACCTTTTTATTTCGCCAATTCTTTCTTACCATCACTCCTGAATTAATTGAAGCCGCTAAAATTGATGGCGCAGGCCCTATTAAATTCTTTTTCACCATCTTACTTCCTCTTTCTCGCACCAATATCGCAGCCCTATTTGTCATCACTTTTATTTATGGCTGGAACCAATATCTTTGGCCAATGTTGATCACAACAGATACTCACTACTACACCATTGTCATGGGCATTAAACAGATGGTTGCGGTTTCTGATGGTGTTGTTGAGTGGAATAAGATTATGGCAACTACGTTAATTGCAATGTTGCCTCCCGTCCTTATTGTCATTTTGATGCAAAAAGCCTTTGTAAAAGGCTTTATTGATACGGAGAAATAACATGACAACCGTCACTCTCACAAATTTAGAAAAATGTTATCCAAATGGTCATCAAGCTATTTCAAAATTAAATCTTTCTATTGAGCAAGGTGAAATGGTGGTATTAGTCGGCCCAAGCGGTTGTGGTAAATCGACTTTACTGCGAATGATTGCGGGGTTAGAAAACATTACACAAGGTGATTTATTTATTGATAATTTACGAGTTAATGAGTATGAACCTAGTGAACGTGATATCGCCATGGTGTTTCAAAACTATGCTCTTTATCCTCATATGTCGGTTTATAACAACATGGCCTATGGTTTACGTAATCGAAAAACACCCAAAGCAAAGATTGAAGAACTCGTTACCAATGCCGCCCAAATGCTGGAAATCAGCCATTTACTTGATAGAAAACCCAAAGAGCTTTCAGGGGGACAACGCCAACGTGTGGCTATGGGAAGAGCCATCGTTCGTGATCCTAAAGTCTTTTTATTTGATGAACCTCTTTCTAACCTTGATGCAAAACTACGGGTACAGATGCGTTTGGAGATCAAAAAATTACAGCGGAAACTCTCCACAACCTCTATTTATGTGACGCACGATCAAGTAGAAGCGATGACATTAGCCGATAAGTTAGTGGTTCTAAATCAAGGAATTATAGAGCAAGTAGGCACACCATTAGATATTTATGAAAATCCGGCCTCCGTGTTTGTGGCCACTTTTATGGGCTCGCCAGCAATGAATATCTTAGATACTCCGATTAATTATGGTGTGATTGAAATCGCTGATGGGCATATTGCCGTTTCATCTCAGCATTTTCCTTATCAAGCCATTAAATTGGGTTTACGTCCTGAACATTTGATTATTAGCCATCAACATCCTCTTTTTCATGTTGATGTGGAGTTTATTGAAGCACTGGGTGCAGATGTTTTAATTTATGCCACTACTTGTGATAAACAGAAACAACCTCTCGTTATTCGTGCGCCAAACGATCATGGGGTAGAAATTGGTAATAAAATAGGTCTTACCATTCACCCAGAAAATATCCATTTCTTTAATGAACAATCGGGGAAGCGTATTAATCGCCCTTTTATGCTCATCAATGAATTAATGGTGTCATAAAGCGATGATATCGCTTTATTCACTTTCGGTTTAATCTGAATAGCGATGTTTTGAACATTGCTATTTATTTAATATTAAAGCAATAAATGTTAAAAATATAAATTTTGTCAGAATTAAAAGAATAAAACACACACGAATATCAATAATTTTCTAATATTATTCTAAATAAAAGAAAAGCAGTCTCACTTACCGTTAAAGTATGTAAAATCAAAGAGCTTATAGATTATTTAATTAGTAAAAATTATCTTCCATATAAACTATCACTATAAATTCCCTTAAATTTAAAGAAGTTAAATTGATTTATTTATTTTTAGCGAACATTAAGATAAGAAAAAACAATATATTCTTGTTGAAAATAGAAAAAATAAATATTGAGGTAATATTCTTCTTATAAAATGGTTATATTGCACCAATAGATAAGCACTGCTATTCTTTTGCGCGAAATTGATCTGCAATTATATAAACTGCCAAGCAGAAAAGGACTTAATTAAAAAATGAAAATTAAATTACTTGCTACAGTGATGGTATCAGCGGCACTACTCTCAGGTTGTCAAAACCTCAATACCGATATGCTGACAAAATCAGGGACCCAACTTTTCCAAGCAGCGACATTAAGCGACGATGATATCAAAGCGCTAACGAATGATGCTTGTAAAGAGATGGATGCTCAAAATAAAGTTGCACCTGCAAATAGTACTTATACTAAACGCTTAAATAACATCGCTAAAGCGTTAGGTAATGAAGTTAATGGCACCCCTGTCAATTACAAAGTTTACATGACTAAAGATGTAAACGCATGGGCTATGGCTAACGGCTGTGTCCGCGTTTATAGTGGCTTAATGGATATGATGACTGATAACGAAGTTGAAGGCGTTTTAGGTCATGAAATGGGTCACGTTGCTTTAGGTCATACTCGTAAAGCCATCCAAGTTGCACATGCAACGGTTGCAGCTCGTACAGCGGCGGCATCTGCAGGTGGTGTAGCTGCAAAATTAAGCAGCTCCCAGTTAGCTGAAATGGGCGAAAAGCTGGTTAATGCTCAGTTCTCTCAACATCAAGAAACTGAAGCGGATAATTTCTCTTATGATTTGCTAACAAAACGTGGTGTTAATACAGCAGGATTGGTTACAGGCTTTGAGAAGCTCGCTAAATTAGGTGGCGGTGATTCAAGTATGTTTGATTCTCATCCACCATCAAAAGAGCGTGCGGATAATATCCGTAATCGCATCGCTAAAGATAAAAAATAATTATCTTGCCCCTATACCTCATGGTATGGGGGTTTTCTTTTCGAGTTTATCTGTTACGAACGGCGAAAACGACCCACAACATCGGCCAGAAAGCGTTTAATTGCCATCCGCTCCTGCTGGTCATATTGCTCAAATAACGCAGACCATTTTGCTTGAGATTGTTGATGTAACACCTCATGAGCATGAAAAAGACGCTCTCCCTCAGCTGTTAAGATAAAAAATATTTCTTTTTGATTATCTGCCAACTTTATTTTTTCAATAGCTCCCTTCTTTTGTAGCCGACTACAAATTTTTGAGACAGCCCCTCGTGTCATAGACATATATTCACTGATGGTTGTGAGATTTCTCATACTCTCTTCACCAATACAATGGATCACATGCAATTCTGTAAGTGAATAATTATCTAACCCATTCTCTTCTAATACTTTTTTATGGTTACTATCAGCACGCTCATCTTTAAGATGTAAAAAATCACTTAACCCTTTTAGTAAATCTTGTATTGTGACATTTTCTTTTGTCATTTTGTTTCCTTGGAAAAAATATTTAAAAAATAGTATCAAAAGTATTTACAACAATCAAAATATCGCTATTATCTATTTTGTTTCCATGGAAACAAAATAGATAATAAGAGGCAATGTAATGAAATTATCAATCCGCAGTTTGTTTTATCTCATTTGTTTTAGCGCACTATTAGGCTCTTTAGCACAAAATATTTATACCCCTGTACTTCCCTTGATCCAACAGCAATTTAATACCACGTTATCACTGGTTAATTTAACGGTATCTGCATTTACTTTTGCGATGGCTGTTATGCAACTATTTTATGGTTCATTGATTGATAAATGGGGAAGAAAACCGGTTTTACTCAGTGGATTAGCAATTTCTATTGTCGGTGCATTGGGTTGTGTTTGGTCTGACTCTATAAACTTATTAATTTTTTGGCGTGTGATCCAAGCTATTGGTATCGCCACTATTCCCGTGGTTGCCGCTACTATTCTTGGCGATCTTTATCAAGGAAACGATCGCGCTAAAGCAATGGGATCGTATCAAATGCTATTAGCGTTAGCGCCTGCCTGTGGCCCTTTATTAGGAGGATATTTAGCACAACACTATCAATACCAAGGTATTTTTATTTTCTTGGCGGTTGTCGGTGCCATATTACTTATTACTCATCTCTTTTATTTACCTGAAACACGTCCTGAACAGAAGGAAACCTTTAAAAGCTTATCTGCAATGCAACAAGTACTCACCGCGCCTGCGGGTAAATCTGTGTTTGTCATGAGTTTTATGGTGTTTTATAACTATTTTTGCCTTTTGGTATTTTTACCTTTGATTGCCTTTCATCTCTATCAGTTAAACAGTACTGAAATTGGTGGATTATATGTACCAATGTCGATTGCGCTTATTTTAGGTAGCTATCTCTATCGTAAAGTTTGCCATCTATTTAGTGTTGAATATGGAGTGATATTCACCTCTTGTATCAATTTGATTATGTTGGCGTTATTTGCACTATTTTGGCAAATCTCATTACCTGTCATGCTTAGCTTAACTGTGTTATATGGGCTTTCTTTAGGCTTAACCATGCCAACACACACGACATTATTAGCAAGTTATTTTGGCTCGATGAGAGCAACTGCAATGGGGATTTATAACTTTATTCGTTATTGTGGAATGGCTGCTGGCCCTATGATTTCGGTCTATTTTGTGACTGACAATAATTATGAGTACGTCTTTTACTCTTGTGTGATCTTCACGAGTTTGGCATTGTGTTTCACCATTAAGACCTTAATGTCTTCATTAAAAGAAAAAAAACAAGCTGCAAACTAACAGGATACTTAATGAAACTGACCATTGAAAAACTGACGCAATTTTCTGAACAAGACCGTATTGATTTAGGGAAAATTTGGCAGGATGCACGTTATCAATCAGCCCTAAAAAACGAGATCAACAACGAGAATATACTCTTTGTGGCGAGATTTAATGAGCGATTATTAGCTGCCTGTTGGGTTAAATTATCAGGTGAAAAAGCGGTGATCACAGATTTTATGGTGAGAGAGGTTACTCGTCGTCGCGGTGTTGGGCATTATTTACTGACACAATGCTTATCTGCTTATCCTGATATTCACCATTGGCAGGCAATAGGCTTATCAGCGGAAGAAAGCGGGTATGATATTGCACATGCTTTTTTAGCACATCATCAATTTAGTGCATCACCACAAGATCGTATTTACACCCTAACTATTTGACAGTGTTCTTACTCTAAATAATTCAAGGTATGAACGAGTCGCTAGGAGCATATATAAGTATGTGACTAGTGCGAGTGAGTGTAGTCAACAACGCTACAACTTGAAGTATGACAAGTAACTACAACTTGAATAGACACAAACAGATATCAAGGTGTAGCTAGGCGCCAAATGAACGAGTCGCTAGGAGCATACATAAGTATGTGACTAGTGCGAGTGAGTGTAGTCAACAACGCTACAACTTGAAGTATGACGAGTAACTACAACTTGAATAGACACAAACAGATACTCTAAATAATTCAAGGTGTAGCTAGGCGACAAATGAACGAGTCGCTAGGAGCATACATAAGTATGTGACTAGTGCGAGTGAGTGTAGTCAACAACGCTACAACTTGAAGTATGACGAGTAGTATAAAGTCTAGCCACATTATAAGCCGTCTCACTCAAATTCTTTTGCGCATTATGAAGTGCATCAGCCAGTGTAGAAACACCCGGTACAATAGAAAAAACAGCATCAATACCCTGCTGATGAACTACATCATAATCAGGTAAATAGCCACCGACCAAAGCAATAACGGGAAGGTGATATTTTTTTGCGAGCAAAGCAACGCCTGTTGGCGTTTTACCTTGTGCCGATTGGCTATCCATTCGACCTTCACCCGTTATTACCAAATCCGCATCAATTAACTGTTTTTCTAATTCAACAGCGTTAGCTACCAATTCAACACCTTGCGAAAGTGTTGCTTGCGTAAATGCAAGCAAAGGTAAAGCTAATCCTCCTGCCGCACCACTTCCTGCAATATTGATAAGGCTACGTTGCGTCATTTTCTCAAGATAAGTACCAAAATGGTGTAATGCATTATCAAGTTGCGCAATATCGTCTTTGGTCGCTCCTTTTTGAGGACCAAAAATAGCGGATGCCCCTTTTTCTCCACACAACGGATTTGTTACATCGCAGGCAATCTCAATTTCAATATTTTTTAGTTTAGGATTAAGAGTCGTGATATCAATAGAGTGAAGTTGTGCTAATGCCAGTCCACCAAAAGGCAAAGATGTGCCAAACTTATCTTTAAGGCCTAGACCGAGCGCTTGCATCATTCCTGCACCTGCATCATTTGTGGCACTGCCACCTAATCCCAATATGATTTTTTTAACACCCATTTCAAGTGCAGCATTAATTAATTCACCCGTACCATAACTGGTCGTTAAATTGGGATCGCGTTGAGATGAAGAAATAAGATGAAGACCAGAAGCTTGTGCCATTTCAATCACGGCAGTGGTGTTATCCCCTAAAAGCCCCCAAATTGCAGTTACTTGTTTACCTAACGGCGAACACACTGGTGTCGATATAAAACGGCCTTGCGTTGCATCCACCAGCGATGTCACCGTTCCTTCGCCACCATCCGCCATAGGAATACAACAATATTGCGCATTGGGTAAATAACGTGAAAAACCCTGTTTTATTGCCATCGCAACATCTTTCGCACTTAAACTTTCTTTAAAAGAATCAGGGGCGATAACTATTTTCACGTTTTTTCTCCAAGCAATAAAAAAGCGATATTTTCATATCGCTTTTATAACATACTCTACTTTATGAGAGAGTGTGCTTGGTCTGAAATGTGATTAATCTTCAATCGCTAAACGCAATTTCTTCATCGCATTTTTTTCTAATTGGCGAACACGTTCAGCAGAAACACCGTATTTTGTCGCCAAGTCTTGCAATGTCGATTTGTTATCATCATCTAGCCAACGAGCACGAATAATATCTTGGCTACGTTCATCAAGAGTTTCAATTGCTGACGTTAGTTTATCCGTTGCATGATTATCCCAGTTATCTTCTTCAATGCCATCGGCAAAGTCAGAAGACTTATCTTCTAAGAAGAGTACAGGGGCGATAGGATGTGAATCATCACTATCATCAGCAGTCATATCAAATGCCATATCTTGAGCTGACATTCGTGATTCCATTTCTCGGACATCACTTTCTGATACGCCTAACTCTCTTGCAACAAGTTCTACTTCATCTTGATTAAACCAACCTAAACGCTTTTTATTTTTTCGCAGATTAAAAAACAGTTTACGTTGTGACTTTGTAGTCGCCACTTTCACGATACGCCAGTTACGTAGCACATATTCGTGAATTTCAGCTTTGATCCAATGCACAGCAAAAGAGACCAGTCGAACTCCCACTTCTGGGTTAAAACGACGAACCGCTTTCATCAAGCCAATATTACCTTCTTGGATAAGATCAGCTTGTGGTAAGCCATAACCTGAATAGCTGCGAGCAACATGAATAACGAAGCGCAGATGTGAAAGGATAAGCGTTCTTGCCGCATCCAAGTCACCATCGTAATGCAGCCGTTCAGCGAGTTCCTTTTCTTCCTCTGCGGTTAACATCGGATAGGAATTGGCTGCACGTATATACGCTTCGATGCTGCCTTGCGGAACCAATGCTAAGGATTGCATTTCTTTTGTCATTCAAATCCTCATGAAAATTAAATAAATAATTAAAATTATCGCTGTAAGGGAAAGTAGATGAGCCTTCTAAATATAGCTTAAATAGGAAGTCAGTTAAGGTTTTTTACGATGTGTTTTTATCATAACGACTATTTGACCAGCATAAAGACTAAAGGTTCATCTCGCATCTATGTTTACATATCTTTGTACTTTTCTATCACCGATAGCAAACATGATAGTTGCCTTATCGTAGAAAAGAGTGCGCGCAATATTATGCCAGAGACAGGGCGTCGATAAAATGGCTGGGTGATGATATTAATGTCACCCAGCCTGATAAAAGATATCTTCTCATTATTAGAGGATAAATCTAATTCACTATTCCGGTGTGAATTGACGTAAATGTTGCATTGTCGTCAACCATGCAGCAAACCAACCAATAATCATAGATACAAGAATAAGAATGATAGACTCATCAAAACCTAATCCTGAAATAGAAAATGAAGTGCCAAATACAGTGGCAGCTTGAGTCACCACATCAGAAAGCTTCCATACTAATAGAGCCGAAAAAATCAAGGCAAATACAGCGCCAATAAAGCCGAGGATTAATCCCCAATTCAGGAAAGGGCGCATAATAAAGCCATCAGTTGCACCAATAAGTTTCATCACATTAATAGTATCACGGCGACTGAAAATATTGAGACGCACACTGTTACCAATCACCAATAACAAGGCAACAACCATCAAAGTGCCAATCACCAAGGCAATTTGCCCCACCAATGAAGTTAATGTTGAAAGCCGAGTAAACCAGCTATCATCCATTCTCACCTCATCAACCCCTGCAATTTGTGAAACCGCATCTCGCAAATTCACCATGAGTTGTTGATCATTAGGCTCCATAACCGGTGTCACAATTGCTACCGCTGGCAGTGGATTTTCTTCTAACATATCCAACGCACTGCTAAAACCAGACCAAGAACGAAATTCCACCAGTGAGTCTTGTCGTGAAAGGTAGTTAACATCTTCCACTTTCTCTAGGGCTTCTATTTTTTTGATTGTGGCTTCAGCCAGTGAATCATCAAGTGATTTATCAAGGTAAACCGTTAATTGTGGTGTTGGATACCATTGTTCTGCCGCTGTTGAGACATTCTTCCACACAATATAAAAGATGCTAGGCAAGGTAAGAGATATCGCGACAACCATTACCGTTAAAAAAGAGGAGAGCGGTTGGCGTAAAAAATCTGCCACCGTGTTACGCCATGCATAGCGCCACTGTTCGCGTCTTCCCCCTTTTAGCGCCTTGGTTTTTGCACCCGGCGTTGGCATTGATTTACGGGAACTTTTTGCTTTAGCCATTTTGCCCTCCCACCATTCTGCCTTGCCCTAATGTAAGAATGCGATAATTTCTACGTTCTATCAGCGACATATCGTGCGTTGCCATTAACACTGTTACACCAACACGGTTGAACTCTTCAAAAAGGCGCATGATCCCTTCTGAAAGCTCACCATCGAGGTTACCTGTTGGTTCATCTGCGAGTAAAACAGTCGGTTTATTCACAACAGCGCGCGCAATACCGACACGTTGTTGTTCACCACCAGAGAGTTGTATAGGATAATTTTTGGCTTTATCCAATAGTCCCACTTTATCTAAAGCGGCTGAAACTCTTCGTCGAATATCCTCTTCACTCGCGCCAGCAATAATCAGTGGAAGAGAGACATTGTCATAAACCGTTCTGTCCATCAATAAGTGGTGATCTTGGAAGATCATACCAATTTGACGACGCAGAAAAGGGATCTCACTATTTTTTAGCCTACTAATATCATGACCAGCAAACCAAATAGCGCCATCACTTGGGCGTTCTATTCCACAAATTAACTTAAGCAATGTACTTTTACCGGCGCCAGAGTGACCCGTTAAAAAAGCCATTTCACCAGGTCGAAGATGAAAATCAACCCCCTGTAATGCTTGTCTTCCACCTAAATAAGCCTTGCTGACGTGTTCGAAGCGGATCATTAAAACTACTCCTCGCGGGCAAACAGAGCCTCAATAAAATCGTCGGCCTTAAACGGACGTAAATCTTCAATACCTTCACCTACCCCAATATAACGGATAGGAATACTAAACTGATCAGCAATGGAGAAGATAACGCCCCCTTTTGCTGTACCATCGAGTTTAGTCAATGTTAATCCAGTTAGCCCAACTGTTTCATTAAAGAGTTTTGCCTGACTAACTGCATTTTGTCCGGTACTTGCATCTAACGTCAGCATCACCTCATGTGGTGCTTCTTCGTCTAGTTTTTTCATAACTCGAACGATTTTTTTCAGCTCTTCCATTAAATGGGATTTATTCTGCAATCGTCCTGCGGTATCAGCAATAAGAACATCGACACCTTTTGCTTGGGCTGACTGAATCGCATCAAAAATAACAGATGCAGGATCAGCACCAGTATGTTGCGCCACAACAGGGATATTATTACGCTCACCCCAAACTTGTAGCTGTTCAACCGCTGCAGCACGGAATGTATCACCAGCAGCTAACATGACAGATTTACCTTCAGCTTGGTATTGTCGCGCTAATTTTCCGATTGTGGTTGTTTTACCAACACCGTTAACGCCAACCATTAAAATAACAAAAGGTTTTTTACCTTCAATATTTAATGGTTTATCGACTTTACTTAAAATATCGCTCATCTCTTCACGTAATTTACCGTAAAGGGCTTCAGCATCTTTAAGATCTTTATGAGTGGCATGTTTAGTCAGACTAGTGATGATTTTAGTTGTAGTTTCCATACCCACATCAGCAATTAAGAGTTGCTCTTCTAACTCTTCAAATAGCTCATCATCAATTTTCTTACCACGAAATAGGCCAAGGAATCCTGAACCTAAGTTTTGGCGAGTTTTCAGTAAGCCTTTTTTCAGTCGGCTAAAGAAACCTTCTTTTTTAGGTTTCTCTTGTTCAACAACTTTATCTGCCAGCACTTCTTCGCGTAAAGATTCAATATCTTCAGCTTCGGCTTGCGCAATAGCGAGACGTTCGTTTTCTTCTTGCGCTAGACGTTGAGCTTCAGCTTCTTGAGCCAGACGATCTTGTTCTGCACGCTCCGCTTCTTGACGTTGTGCTTCTAAGCGTTCTTGCTCCGCTTTTAGCTCAGCTTGACGTTGTGCTTCTTCTTGCGCAAGGCGTTGAGCTTGTGCTTCTTGAGCCAGACGATCTTGTTCTGCACGCTCCGCTTCTTGGCGTTGTGCTTCTAAGCGTTCTTGCTCCGCTTTTACCTCAGCTTGACGTTGTGCTTCTTCTTGCGCAAGGCGTTGAGCTTCAGCTTCTTGAGCTAAACGATCTTGTTCTGCACGCTCCGCTTCTTGACGTTGTGCCTCTAAGCGTTCTTGTTCCGCTTTTAGCTCAGCTTGACGTTGTGCTTCTTCTTGCGCAAGGCGTTGAGCTTGTGCTTCTTGAGCTAAACGAGCTTGTTCTGCATGCTCTGCCTCTAAACGCGCTTGCTCTGCTTCTATTTCTGCTTGGCGCTGGGCTTTCTCTTGTTCTAAACGTTGTTTTTCAGCTTCTTGTACCAATCTATCTTGTATGACACGTTGCGCTTCTTGGCGCTCTGCTTCTAAACGTTCTTGCTCTGCTTCTAATTGCGCTTGGCGAGCCGCATCTTCTTTAGCTTCTTTTGCCAAACGTTCTTGTTCTAAACGCTCTTCTTCTAAGCGTTGCTGTTCTTTCTCTTGCTCAATATTTTCTTCTTTGTTACGCCCAAAACCGAGCCACGAGAAAAAACCTTTTTTTTCTTTTGCCATTAGCTACTAAACTCCTCGCACTAAATCATGGCGCGATTACATTGACGATATTGAAAATAATAATGAAGTCTATCATTTGATCATGGATAAACGCATCTTTTATACAAATTTTATGGTAAATTATTCCAGATTAAATCAAGAGAAGTCATCGAGATAACAACAGACACGAATTCCTTATTCCAAAAGACACTCCAAAACTCACGTTTAAACGATATAAATTAAAATAATATGGCCAAAAAACCACAAAAAGCCCCAATGGGACAAATCAGAATAATTGGGGGAAAATGGCGTGGTCGTAAACTTCCTGTTCTCGATAGCCAAGGATTACGACCAACGACGGATAGAGTAAAAGAAACGCTCTTTAATTGGCTAATGCCCGTTATCCAAGATGCTCGTTGCCTCGACTGTTTTGCAGGAAGCGGTGGTTTAGGTATTGAAGCGCTTTCTCGCTATGCTCGTGAAACCACGTTTATCGAATATGAACGTGCAGTTGCCCAACAAATTACCACAAATTTAACCTTACTTAATGCCAACAATGGGCATGTCATTCAAGACAGTGCATTGTCATATCTTGCTAAACAAGGTTCGCCTTATAATGTCGTTTTTTTAGATCCTCCTTTTCATAAAGGCATGTTGTCAGACACTATCCAATTATTAGAAAATAACGGTTGGTTAGCACAAGATTGCTATATTTATATTGAGGAAGAAGTTAAAGCACAGACTTATACAATTCCGACTCATTGGACATTGCATAGAGAGAAGATCGCAGGGCAAGTCGCGTATCGTCTTTTTATTCGCAGTTTATCTGCTTAATTTTTTATGGAGCTGCTATGTTAATCTTTTTTGGCCGATTTTTAATGGTCGGTGTTTGGGGCTTTCTGTTTTTAAATATTATTTCCCCATTTCCTAAACCTCTAAAATATTTTATGGATATTGCATTGATTTTTATGGTAATTATGCATGGATTACAAATCGTTATGTATAAAGCAGGACAACCTAAAGATCAAAAACCCTCAACGGCATTACAGTTTCGCATTTTCTTCTTTGGGATCTTTGAACTCTTAAAAATACAAAAAGAATTACGTAAAGAATACGAAGAAAAACAGAAGAATAAAACTAAACCACAGCCGTAAATATTGTCATATCCTCGCAATTATCTGGGGTCGATAATCAACCCCAGAGGTTGCCAAGTAATAAATATTCTCTTTTATTTATTATTTGGCTCATCACTTGCCATATCGGTTTCAAATTTTACAAAACGACTGCCTTGCATAAACAAACGCCCTTTCATTTCAGGTTCGATATCTTGATAAGCTGATTTATCAATTTTTAACACTAAATCTTTACGATCATCAGTAGTTAAACGAAAGGTCACTTGATAATAATATGTTGTTTCTGGGCCATTTACATCATTTTCTCTTGAACGTCGTTCATTTGCTGCGACTTCTTTTTTGTCAATCACTTCAACCATATAGAGTGTAACAGGTGAATTATCGTCACTTATCCGCTGTTTTCTTTGCTCGAAAAAACGATAAGTTGCTGACGCTATAATAATCACCAGTACCGCAATTCCTAAAATAGCCGCTTTATTCATTACATTAATTCCTATCGTTATATGGATTAAAAAACAGTGTGCTTTATATTATTTTAATAAGTCCATCAGTTTCGTCATTAACCGCTATTCTTAAATTAATCTTTCTGTTATGAATAATAAAACAGTTCTGAATATAAGGAAGATATTATGAGTTGGCCTTTTCTCGCCGTATTATTCTCCGGATGGCTTTATATCGATGCTGCATATCGAGGCCCTAATTGGCAACGATGGTTATTCCGTCCTATCACACTACTTCTTTTATTACTTTGGGCATGGCAAGTTCCCGAACACAATATTAATAGCTACCTTATTGTCGGCGCGTTATTAGCGACACTGCTTTCCGATATCTTAAGAATATTTGATGGTAAGTATTTACTACCTTCTCTTGCCTTGGTTTTTCTAAGCTATGTACTCTATATGGTAAGCTTTTTATTACCACTACAGCTCTCATTCTACCTCCCTTTACTTGGATTCGTTATTCTTGCTTTTATTATCATTTTAGCCATTGTTTGGACTAAGCTCGATAAATTAGCCATTCCAGCCTCTTTAACTTTACTAGCCGCATTTGCTATGTTTTGGATTGCGGGCGAAAAATTCTTCTACTTAAGTAATGATTACAACTTATCAGTGATGATTGGCTCATTATTGTTAGTGATTGCTTACTCAATATGGCTAATCAACCGCTTCCGCTTCTCATTTTCAGCTTCTAAAGGACTTGTCAGCGCCTGTTATTTTATTGGGCATTTCTTTATTGTCAGAGCACTGTTCCTTTAGTTTAAATCCAGCCCCTTGTTTTAAATATTTAAATCAAGGGGTTAATTTTTTGACCTAATTCGCACTTTTTGCCAATGAATATGCCTTCGGTATCTTGACTCTGGACTCTACTCCAAGCTGTAAAGTACTTATCAGATAGATAAATTTAGACTTTACTTTGTTGAACAAGGAGAGCCAGTTATGACTAAACATGCTCATCAACACGATAACCATAAACATACCGATGCTTGTTGCTCAAGCTCTCAATGCTGTTCAGGCCACTCAGAGAATAGTACGCACTCACATACTGAAAGTGGGCATTCTCATACCAAAATAGATAAAAGTGATCCTGAATGCGAGGATGAGCACCACCACGGACACTCCCACGAACATGACCACGACCATAACCATGATGGGCACAACCACACTCATGGAAGCTGTGATATCAACGCCCCTGTCTCTAACATTGAGCCAGAAAAGATTGCACAACAGCGCTTTAGCTGGAAAGTGCAAGGTATGGATTGCCCAAGTTGCGCTCAAAAAATTGAAACAGCAGCACTCAAAGTTGCGGGTGTAAAACAAGCAAAAGTCCTTTTTGCCACTGAAAAATTAGTCGTTGATGCTGATAGTGATCTACGTGCTGATATCATTGCGGCCATTAACAGTGCCGGTTTCGAGCTTTTTGATCTCTCATCGCCTCAATCCCAAAAAGTGGTGAAGCAGAGTTTCTTGAAAGAGAGCTCATTTGTGATTGTTTTGGCGCTTTTGATGGCGATTAGCTGGGGTGCCGAGGTTATTGATCCCCAAGCAGGTCGAGCAGCCTTTATTGCAACAACCTTAATTGGTCTATTCCCCATTGTGAAAAAGTCCTTACAACTTATTCGCAGTGGTACACCGTTTGCTATTGAAACCTTGATGAGTGTCGCAGCAATTGGTGCACTATTTATTAATGCAACCGAAGAAGCAGCAATGGTTATTTTGCTGTTTATGATTGGTGAAATGCTGGAGTCTTATGCTGCAGGACGTGCTCGTCGTGGTGTGAGCGCATTAATGGCGTTAGTGCCAGAAGAAGCAACATTAGTCAAAGACGGTAAAAAACAAACTGTTCCTGTTGCGCAATTACGTCCGGGCGACATTATTGAGATAGCGCCGGGTTCACGTTTGCCAACAGACGCAGAGTTAGTCAGTGCGTTTGCAAGCTTTGATGAAAGTGCATTAACAGGCGAATCCGTACCCGTAGAGCGTTTACAGGGCGAAAAAGTCGCTGCTGGTTGTTTATCTGTCGATAGATCTGTACAGATGAAAGTGGTATCTGAACAAGGGCAAAATGCTATCGACCGTATTTTGCAATTGATTGAAGAAGCTGAAGAGCGTAGAGCCCCAATTGAACGCTTTATTGATCGCTTTAGTCGTTACTATACGCCTGCGATTATGCTGTTCTCTGCACTGGTTATCATTGTTCCACCACTGTTGTTCTCACAACCTTGGGAAACATGGATTTATCGCGGTTTAACCCTATTACTGATTGGTTGTCCTTGTGCTTTAGTTATCTCAACACCAGCCGCCATCACTTCAGCATTAGCTGCTGCAACTAAACGCGGAGCACTTATCAAAGGTGGCGCAGCATTAGAGCAATTAGGCACTGTTAATACTATCGCATTAGATAAAACAGGCACATTAACAGAAGGGAAACCTCAAGTTACTGATGTTGTAGCTGAAACCGGATTTAATGAAAAAGAAGTACTGACTTTTGCTTCATCCGTAGAAATTGGCTCTCATCACCCATTAGCAAAAGCCATTATCAATAAAGCACAAGATGAAGGCGTACTTGTTGTTGAAGCAGAAGATCGTAAAGCGCTAGCAGGTAAAGGAATTGAAGGTTATTTAAATAGCCAACATATTCTGGTGAGTGCACCTTCTCAATTATCAGAAGTCATATCACTCTCTTCTCTGTGGCAACAAGAAGTTGCACGCCTTGAAGATGAAGGCAAAACCGTGGTTGTCGTATTAAAAGAGAGTCAGCTTATCGGTGTTATTGCTATGCAAGATACCTTACGCAATGATGCTGTTGAATCAATGAAATTATTGAAAGAGATGAACATCAATGCCGTTATGCTAACAGGTGATAATCCAAGAGCAGCCGCGGCTATTGCTAAAAAACTAGGTATGGATTTCCGAGCAGGATTACTACCTGAAGATAAAGTGACTTCCGTCATGGAGATCAGTAAAACGCATAACACAATGATGGTGGGCGATGGTATCAATGATGCACCAGCAATGAAGGCAGCAACCATTGGTGTCGCGATGGGAAGCGGTACAGACGTTGCACTTGAAACAGCTGATGCAGCATTAACGCATAACCGTTTAACTGGCTTACCTGAAATTATTAAATTATCTCGTGCGACACGTAAAATCATCCGTGAAAACATCACGATAGCACTTGGTTTAAAAGCGATATTTTTAGTAACAAGCTTATTAGGAATTACCGGGCTTTGGGTTGCTGTTCTTGCTGACTCTGGGGCAACAGCACTGGTAACAGCCAATGCCGTAAGACTGTTAAGAGTAAAAATTAGTACCCCAAACAAAGAGTAAGCACGCTAAAATAACAAAACCCAAACCTCAGTATATGGGGTTTGGGTTATTTTTTAGCGCGATTATAAGCAATATTTACAGTATAAATTACAGATTGCTCTCTTTTTTACGGATAAGATAGCGATAAGGTGCAGATTGCGTCTCTTGATTTAATAAGTCATGTTCCATAAATCGGCAAAAGCCAGGAATATCACGCACTGTGGCAGGATCATCAGCAATCACTAATAACGTCTCACCTAACGCCATATTTCTTATGGTTTTACGTACTAACATCACAGGCTCAGGGCAACGTAGTCCTAGCGTATCTAATGTCTTAGTTGCATCATCAAATTGAGCATTCATTCTATTAACCATTCTTCTTACACTGACAGATTTCGTTATTATATCTCGCTTTCGTGTTCACATCACGGCACATTAAGCACAAAGGTATTCCTCCTAATCTTTGCTTTTGTTGCGCAACAGGCGTATTATGCGCATCCTCTCATTTAAGAGAGAAATTACTGTTTTATTGGGTTCCCTCACCCCAATCACTAAAAAGGTACAATTTATGTATACGTTTACTCCCCGCCAAAAAGCGGTGGCACTGTTATGGCTTTCTTTGTTCCACATACTGATAATTACCTCTAGTAATTATCTTGTGCAGTTACCTATTTCCATTTTTGGTTTCCATACCACTTGGGGCGCCTTTACCTTTCCGTTTATTTTTCTGGCAACAGATTTAACGGTTCGTATTTATGGTGCACCACTTGCCAGACGCATCATTACCGCCGTTATGCTACCTGCATTAGCGATTTCTTACCTGATCTCAACGCTTTTCTTCCAAGGTAGTTGGCAGGGTTTTGCCTCATTAGCTGATTTTAATATTATGGTGGCAAGAATTGCGACAGCAAGCTTTATGGCTTATGTGTTAGGTCAAATCATGGATGTGTCTGTCTTTAATCGTTTAAGACAACAACAAAAATGGTGGGTAGCGCCAAGTGCAGCAATGTTCTTCGGTAATTTACTCGACACTCTCGCATTCTTCTTTATTGCATTTTATCGTAGTACTGACGCATTTATGGCAGAGAATTGGGTTGAAATTGCATTAGTTGACTACGTGTTTAAATTAACCATTTGTATGCTGTTCTTCTTACCTGCATATGGTCTCTTATTGAATTTTATTTTGCGTCACTTTTTCGCACAAGAAAATCAAAAACAAGATTATGCTGAAATTCGCTCATAATCTGGATCACCTCGCAAAAAAATAATGACATAAGTATCATAATTCAAATAATAAAGCTTCATAAACCAATTTTATGAAGCTTTATTCTGATTCGAATAATTTATTGTTTTTCGTAAATATTTCGCATAGTAATTAATTAGCATGATTAGTTAAATAACTCACGAAATATTGCTTAAATATCATTATTAGGATGTTTTTCACATGCTAATATAAAAAGTCTTAATTATTTACAATAAATTATTTTATTCATCCATTAAACTGTTAATGTATTCTTAGAACGTCTCCATATTGTTATATGTCAGTTGGGATGACGAGTCTCACCATAAGGATTTTTTACTCTCTTTTGCGAATAGTAGGAGTCTATTATGTTAAAAGTTATTCAATCCCCCGCTAAGTATATTCAAGGGCCAGACGCACTCTATCATATTGGTAAATACGCGAAACCTTTTGGTGATAGAGCACTGATTATTGCCGATAAATTTGTTATGGAACTTGTCGGTAGTACCGTTAAAGATAGTATGTCTCAGTATGAAGTTAATGGGCACTTCGAACTTTTTAATGGTGAATGCACACACAACGAAATCAATCGACTATCTGAACTTGCAAAAACACAAGCTTCTCTTGTGATCATCGGCGTTGGTGGCGGTAAGACACTTGATACTGCCAAAGCTGTTGCTTATAAATGCCAACTTCCTGTCGTTATTTCCCCAACCATTGCCTCTACTGATGCACCAACAAGCGCACTTTCTGTGATTTATACTGAATTAGGCGCATTTGATAGTTATCTTTTCTACCCAACAAATCCTGACGTTGTCGTGATGGATACTAATATCATCGCTTCGGCGCCAGCTCGTTTATTAGTAGCAGGTATGGGGGATGCTTTAGCAACCTACTTCGAAGCAAGAGCTTGCAGTCATGCCCAAAAACAGACCATGGCTGGGGGTAAATCGACACTTGCAGCCCTAGCTCTAGCAGAACTTTGTTATAACACCCTTTTAGAAGATGGTTATAAAGCAAAACTTGCAGTAAGCCGTGGTGTTTGTACAACTGCGGTAGAAAATATTATTGAAGCTAATACCTTCTTAAGTGGTATCGGTTTTGAAAGTGCGGGTCTTGCGGCTGCCCACGCCATCCATAATGGATTCACGGCATTAGAAGAGTGTCACAACATGTATCATGGTGAAAAAGTTGCCTTTGGTACATTAGTCCAATTAGTGTTAGAAAACAGTCCATTAGAAGAGTTAGAAGAGTTCCTTGATTTCTGTGTTTTAGTCGGGCTACCTGTCACTTTAGAAGAGTTGGGTATCAATGCAACAGGCGATGAATTAAATGAAAAAATCATGGCAGTTGCTGAGTTAAGTTGTGCTGAAGGTGAGACAATTTACAACATGCCATTTGATATTGATTCCGATAAGGTTTATGCCGCAATTTTAACTGCCGACCAATTAGGACGGGAATGGCTTTATTAAAGCCTGAGCAAACGGGGAGTATTTATCTCCCTGTTTGCATTTACAAAAAAGGGTGTTTTATGGTCAGTATCGTATTAGTTTCAAAGAGCCTTACGCTCGCCAATGGTATCAAAGAGCTCGTTAATCAGACTGTAGATCGCCAAGTAAAAATTGCCATTGCGACCAACTACCAAACACCTTCTGATCTTGCTAATGAAGTGCCACCAGAAACCATACTCACAGCAATTAAAAAGTGTTATAGCAAACAAGGTGTACTCGTTTTACTCGATACTTATCATTCAGCACAAAACGCAGCACTCGCCATCGCTAATCTTGAACATAACGTTGCCACAAATGTTGCGTTAAGTTCAGCTCCGATTGTTGAAGGCACCTTGGCTGCCGCCAATAGTATTGCGCTAGGCGCTTCACTTGAAGAAGCAGAAAAAGCAGCACATAAAACCATTACAATTAAAAAACTGCAATTAGGCGAAAATCTTCCTAATTTTAATATTCATCCTAAAAACACAAATTACGAATCTGTCAGAATTATCACCGCACCTGTTTGGCTATACCCTTATCATCGTTTCGTGATCCCTCGTAAAAAAATATCCTCTCATTTATTACTTGAAGAGCAAAAACGTCTCGTAAAAGCGATTGAGCGATCCAAAAAGGATATAGACTGGTTAACTGAAGAAGCGTATCGCAAGATTGGAGAACAATATGCTCATATTTTTTCTAGTCATCGCTTCTTATTAGAAAATACTGAATTACAACTGACTGTATGTAGCATGATAAGCAAACATCACTGTAATGCTGAATTCGCCTTACAGCAGACATTTATTGATTTAATAGATACTTACGCACAAATGGATGATGATAATATGCGTGCTCGTGAAAGTGATTTAGATGATATTTTATCTCGATTACTACGTTATTTAACTTCTGCTCCTCCTCCAATCACGCATCCTCCTTATACAAACGCAATTTTAGTAACAAAACAGCTTCATCCTTCAACATTAATGGCTATTGATACCAACAAAATTAAAGGGATTTTATTAAGTCACGGGAACCCTCTATCTAATACCACAGTATTAGCTAATGCATTAGATATTCCAATTATTAACGAGGCGGGAAGACAAGCTCTTTCGCTGACTGATGGGCAAAATATCACACTTAAAAAAGTCCAAAATATTTGGCTTTATCAAAATACCTATATTTCTCATTAAAAAATAAAAGTATTTAAATAACCAGTGATCCAAAGTGTCAGGTTATTTAATTTCCTTATTATCTTATATTTCATCTCTTTTTTACTAAAAATAAAAAAAGGGAATAAAATTTCCTCTTTTATTCCCTAGCTGCTTGTTATCTTAGTAATCAATTACTTTTTTATTATCTAATAGGCAATACTTATAATGCTCTTGCCAATAAACTAATGGGGTGTTCACATTTTTTCGTTGTTGACATCTCAATTTGCCATTTACAGGTTTCACAGTCTGTAATTACCAAATCACAGCCACTCTCTTCAATTTGACGGAATAAGCCCGCTCCAATGCCTTGAGCAACATCGTAGTTTTCAGATTTAAAACCGTAAGTTCCGGCAATACCACAGCATTGAGAATCTAAAACAATGACCTCAACACCTGGGATACGTTTAATTAAATCAATGGAATATGCTGTCCATCCCATTTTTTCCATATGACAAGGTGTGTGATACACCACTTTTAACGGAGTATGTTTCAGTGGTAATTCACGACCTTCTTCTAATAAACGATAAATATAGCGTGTCGCTAATTCAATATTTTCACGTACTTTTGATGTATCAACATCGAGAATATGTTCATACTCATCACGAATAGTGAAAGTACAGGTTGATGATGTTGCAACGACAGGAATATTATTTTCAACAATTTTTTCTGTCAGCGATTCAAGGTTTACTGCGGCTTGTTTTTTGGCTTGTTTAACAAAACCATTCGCTATTAATGCAACACCACAGCATTTTTCGCGTTTTAATAACTGAACACCAATCTCCATTTTATTGAATACTTTAACTAAATCTTTCCCTAATTGTGGGTGGTTATAGTTAGCGTAACAACCGTGGAAGAAGGCAACTTGATCTTTAAAACGCGCTTGCTCTTCAACTTGTTTTTTCATCCACGTTCTAAATGTACCAAAAGAGTATTTTGGTAATTCGCGACGATGGTCGATTTTAAGTGCTTTATCCAAGATCTTACGTACAGGTTTTAATCCTGTAATAGTATTTACTATCGGCGCCATTGGCGTTGATAACGTTCCCATTAAATCCGTATGACTTAAAATAGCATCACGAAGTTTTGGTGTTTTCGTATTGTAGTTCAGTTTCGCACGCGAAATGATGTCACCAATCTTCACATCTGACGGACAAGCAACTTCACAACGCTTACAGTTAGTGCAATATTTCAATGCTTCATCATAAAGCATCGGATCTTTTAGGCGTAAACGCTCACCATCAGGGCCAGCTTGTTTAGGGCCCGGATAAAGTGGATTTACTTTTGCAACTGGGCAGTAAGTAGTACAAACAGTACACTTAATGCACGCTTCAAAACTGTTATCATGTAAACTCATTGTGCTGCCTCCACAACCGCAGATGTGGTCTGTTCTGAATTATTGTGCTGTAAAATTTGTTGTGCTGCATAAAGTGCGCTGATCATTGAAACACCCGCACCACAACCTTCATTAAGAGGGTCAAACCCACCTAACACAGCACCTACAGCGTAAACATTCTCTAAGACTTCGCCATATTTCATCGGTCTTAATTGACTATCTGTATCAACACCAAATCGCATATAAGGCTGTTTTGCAAAGACATTCACTTGTGTCCACTCATTGCGTGGTAATGTCTCTAGCAAATCAAGCTCCATTAAAGGTTCATAGACACGATCAAACTCTGCAATTAAACCATTATTGAAGAAACTGCCTGTTGCCAATACAACATGTTCACTACGAATAGGAATATCAGTATGGTTTCGAGTATGAATACCTGTAACTTTATTACCAATTAAATCAACTTGTTCTGCACGATCACCCGGCATAATTAAACCGCCCGCTTTTTGGAAACGCAGTTTTAATGCTTGGTGTAAACGAATACCTAATAGTGATGGTGGCAATGTTGGTAATAAACAGATAGGTTTACCCACAAGTTGTTGAAGTAGCGTCACAGGCTCTTCTGCATCCAACCCGATACACGCAGGTAAAATAATCGCTTCAACACTGTCATCAATATGTTTTTTCAGCTCTTCCGCTAACGCTTTGGTGTTTTCAGGCTTATCTAAATAACGAGCGATATTAACTGCTCTAAATTCACTTGGGTTATCACGCAATCTATCTAATAGCGGTAAATGAATATGATAAGGAATAGACTCAACACCTTGCTCATTCAGCGTATTGCTTGCAAATTGTGGCTGAAAATCTAAGAAGCCTTCAATTCCAACAACCGCCAATTTTTTCCACGGCAGTGCTTGGTCAACACCATGAGTGGGTACACGTTTTGGGCTCATCCAACTCATACGTGAACGCCCAACAGGTGTAATACGATAATGGTTTTCATCGCCACTACCTTGATACTCAAGGCCTTTTGTACTTTCCAGTAATGCTTGAGCCTGTTCAATTAAAGTTGAAACTTGCGTTTCACCCATACGACTATAAGGATGTTTAGGGGCAAGTTCAGCCAATGTTGCTAAGGCTTTCTTCGGCTGAGTCACTAATGAACCATCAGGAAGATGAGTTAATAGATCCAACGAACCCGATGAAAAATGTAGTGCGCTTTGACCATTGCTGATAATTGCGCAAGACTTACCGGCTTCAGCAAGACGAATACCTGCGGTTAAACCTGCAAGTCCGCTACCTATAATGATGACGTCAAATTTCATTATCTGCCTCCGCTGAAGCTGTTTTTTCAATCATATCAGCATCTAAACCACATAAACCTTGGTAAACCCAACTGGTGAATTCACTTTCACGTAATGCATTACCCCAAGCGATTGGTCGAATACCTTTCCAACGCTCATTTAAGAAATGAGCAAGCTGTTGTTCTGACTCGTGAGGAGTAGTAACTTGTAAACGGTTTAATAAACCCGCTGCACGACAAGCACAAAGTTCACCTTGGCATGTTCCCATACCCACACGAGTACGGCGACGTAAATCAAGTAAATTGTTGACTGTTAAAGAGTTAACTGCATATCGAACTTCCCCCGCAGTAACAGCTTCACATTCACAAACTAAACTCTTATCGCTACGCTCATTGCTCAATAATTTATTAGCTAAATCACCATGACGATAAACTGCAGAACCACGAATTGGCGCAGGTAATGAAACGACGCTACGTAATGCTTGTTCTGCTGACTGACGAGAGCCCGGTAAGGCTTCTTCTGCTGTGGTACATTTTGCAGAAACATTTAATTTTTCGCAGATTTTATCTGTTGCCCATTCAGCCATTAAACGGTAAGTCATTAATTTACCGCCAGTAATAGTAATGAAGCCTTCTAATCCATCACGTTGCGCATGGTCGAGTAAAACAATACCCCGACTCACATTACGACCAGATGGATCATCATCACTTGCCACTAAAGGACGCACACCTGCATAAGCACGTAAAATTCGAGTTTGAGCCAGTTTTGGCGCTAACATTGAACCTTCACGGATAAGAATATCGACTTCTTCAGGAGTGACATACATATTGTCAATTTCATCGTAAGGTACTCGTGTTGATGTTGTACCAATCAATGAAATGGTGTCGCCAGGAACTAAAATATCGGCATCCGCAGGTTTACGACAACGGTTGATCACCATATTGTTAATACGATGACCTAAAATCAGTAATGCACCTTTGGCTGGGAACATACGAACTTTTAACTCGCCATACTCAGCGATTTTTTGTCCCCAAATCCCCCCAGCATTCGCCACTATTTGCGCGCGAATTTCATACAGTTTTTTCGCTTGATGATCGTAAACTTTCACGCCTTTAACACGGTCACCTTCACGAATAAGTCCAACGACTTCATGATAAGTCAGTACTTGAGCGCCATGTTCGCGGGCATCTAACATATTTGCGGCCGTTAAACGGAAAGGATCAACTGTGCCATCAGGAACTTTAACCGCACCGATTAAATTAGGGTTAACAGAAGGCTCTAAGCGAATAGCTTCTTCGGGTGAAATCGCTTGAGCATCAATCCCTGCAGCTTGGCAAGATTGAATAAAGGTCTGTTGAAACTCTAAAGAATCTTCAGGAAGGGTAATAAAAAGGCCATCCGTTTTTTCAACACAATGACGAGCGACCCGTTTTAAAATCATGTTTTCTTCAATACACTCACGCGCTGACTCTGGGTCTGTTACTGCATAACGCGCACCACTGTGTAACAATCCATGATTTCGACCGGTTGCACCGGTTGCAATATCATGTCTTTCTAGCAGGACGCAACGTAATCCACGGCGTGCACAGTCTCTTGCCATGCCCGCACCAGTTGCTCCCCCGCCAATAATAATGACATCAGTTTCTGTCACTGGTGAACCGCTCATCATAGAGATGCCCTCTCACATTACATTCAGCAAACGCTTATTTATTCTTTAGCGTTAATTATAGTGTATAAGATACACAAAAAATGTGGTTAATGTTTGATAATGAGCAAAAACGAAAGAGAAACGCTCACGAGTGAAAGATTAAAACCACATATGTGACACCAATCACAAATTATTTAACAAAAAGTATTTGATAAAGTTAACATATCACTCAAAATTGCACATCTTGAAAAATTATTCGACAACTGAGTAATACCTCACAGTAAATTTGATTGTATAAGTTTACTATTAAGTTCGTTAAAGAAAATTTTTTGATAACTTCACTGTTCGTTTTGTCATTATTTAATATCAACATATTAAAATAAAAGCCATCGGAGGCTAATATGTTAAGTCTGTTTAGACCTGCGCCACATAAAGCGCGTTTGCCAAAAGAGCAGATAGATCCCGTCTATCGTCGTTTACGTTGGCAGATCTTTATGGGGATTTTCTTCGGTTACGCTGCTTATTATTTAGTAAGAAAAAACTTTGCGTTAGCAATGCCTTACCTTGTAGAAGAAGGGTTCTCTAAAGGTGACCTAGGTTTTGCGTTATCAGGGATCTCAATTGCTTATGGTTTCTCTAAGTTTATTATGGGATCGTTCTCTGACCGCGCTAACCCACGTTATTTCTTACCTGCAGGTCTTATTTTAGCGTCTTTAGTGATGCTAGTTATGGGCTTTGTGCCATGGGCAACTTCGAGCATTATGATTATGTTCGTTCTGTTGTTCCTTTGTGGTTGGTTCCAGGGTATGGGTTGGCCTCCTTGTGGACGTACCATGGTTCACTGGTGGTCACAGAAAGAACGTGGCGGTATCGTTTCTATCTGGAACTGTGCGCATAACGTCGGCGGTGGTTTACCTCCATTACTGTTCTTATTAGGTATGGCGTGGTTTAACGACTGGAAAGCAGCGTTATACATGCCTGCATTTGCAGCAATCTTAGTTGCTATGATTGCATTCGCATTAATGCGCGATACCCCTCAATCTTGTGGTTTACCTTCAATCGAAGAGTACAAAAACGACTACCCACCTGATTATAAAGAAACTGACGAACAAGAACTGACTGCAAAAGAAATCTTTATGAAGTATGTGTTCCCTAACAAACTTCTGTGGATGATTGCAATTGCGAACGTGTTCGTTTACTTACTACGCTACGGCGTGCTGGACTGGTCACCAACTTATCTGCGTGAAGTAAAACACTTCGCAATGGATAAATCATCATGGGCTTACTTCTTATACGAATACGCAGGTATTCCGGGCACACTGCTGTGTGGTTGGATGTCGGATAAAGTGTTCAAAGGTAACCGTGGTGCAACTGGCGTGTTCTTCATGACCTTAGTGACTATCGCAACTATCGTATTCTGGATGAACCCAGCGGGTAACCCGAATGTTGATATGGCGTGTATGTTAATCATCGGTTTCTTAATCTACGGTCCTGTTATGTTGATTGGTCTGCATGCTCTTGAGCTTGCACCGAAAAAAGCAGCAGGTACAGCAGCAGGCTTTACCGGTTTATTCGGTTACTTAGGTGGTTCTGTTGCGGCGAGTGCTATCGTAGGTTACACAGTTGACTACTTCGGCTGGGATGGTGGCTTTATGGTCATGATCGGCGGTAGCGCACTGTCTGTTGTATTATTACTTATCGTGATGATTACTGAAACCAAACACAAACGTGAAATGCTTCAGAAGTACGAATAATCGTTAACTGATTATTTATGAAATTAGTTAAATCTCATCTCTAAAAACCAAGCCACATCAACTGTTTTGATGTGGCTTTTTTATTGCCAACTGTACATAACTTTATTGTACGTAGAATTAAAATGGAGCAGCTTTATGAGTACATCTTTTAGAATAAAACCGTTAGTTGCAGGCGTTCTTTTAACTCTATCTTTAAGTGCAATCGCACAAGCGGCAAGTGATAAGGTCGTTATCGCTCACCGTGGTGCAAGTGGTTATTTGCCTGAACATACGCTTCCTGCCAAAGCATTAGCTTATGCCCAAGGTGCAGATTATCTAGAGCAAGACTTGGTGATGACCAAAGACAACGAATTAGTTGTTTTACATGACCACTATCTTGATCGTGTAACAGATGTGGCTGATCGTTATCCTGATAGAGCAAGAAAAGATGGCCGTTACTATGCTATCGACTTTACCCTTGAAGAAATTAAGGGACTGAAATTTACCGAAGGTTTTGACATTGTTGATGGTAAAAAAGTCCAAAGTTATCCAAACCGTTTCCCTATGGGTAAGTCGGATTTCCGTGTACATACTTTCCAAGAAGAAATTGAATTTATCCAAGGTCTAAACAAATCAACAGGTCAAGATATTGGTATTTATCCTGAAATCAAAGCACCTTGGTTCCATGAACAAGAAGGTAAAGACATTACCACTAAAGTACTGGAAGTGCTTAAACAGTACGGTTATACGAAAAAAACCGACAATGTTTATCTACAATCATTCGATGCCAACGACCTAAAACGCATCAAAACAGAATTGATGCCAAAAATGGGCATGGATCTAAAACTTGTTCAGCTAATTGCTTATACCGACTGGAATGAGACGTATGAAAAACAGCCTGACGGTACATGGACAAACTACAGCTATGAGTGGATGTTTAAGCCGGGTGCAATGAAAGAAATTGCAACTTATGCTGATGCTATTGGCCCTGATTATCATATGTTAGTTGAAACAGATTCAACGCCAGAAAAAATTACCTTAACGGGTATGGCAGCAGATGCTCACGCGAATAAACTAACCATTCATCCGTTTACTGTTCGTATTGATAAACTTCCTAAATACGCCAAAGACGGTGATCAACTTTACGACATCATTTATAACCAAGCGGGTGCTGAAGGTGTCTTTACAGACTTCCCTGATTTAGGGGTTAAGTTCTTACAAAAACAAGCTAAATAATTCAAGGTGTAGCTAGGCTACAAATAAATGAAACACTAGCCACATACATGAGTATGTGGCTAGTGCTAGTGATACAGTCAACAATGCTATAACTTGAAGTATGACAAGTAGATACTCTTTCTTGTAAGATTTGCGCCCTTTCTGATTGTATATTTCTTCATCTTTCTCTAACTTACTCTAATAATTTAATTAAAAAATCATAATCACTTTTTAATTTAGCTATCATTATTTATTAAATATTTAGAG
Organism: Proteus terrae subsp. cibarius; assembly: GCF_011045835.1. NCBI lineage: Bacteria > Pseudomonadati > Pseudomonadota > Gammaproteobacteria > Enterobacterales > Morganellaceae > Proteus > Proteus terrae. The sequence goes on along the minus strand of NZ_CP047349.1, from coordinate 442,922 downwards.
GAAGGGATCACTATGACAATAATGGCTATTATTTTACTTATTCTTATCGTTCTTTTTATTGGTTGGGGAATTTCAATTTACAACCGTCTTATTGCGACACGCAATCAAGTAAGTAATCAGTTTGCGAATATTGACGTTATTTTAAAACAAAGAGCCGACCAAATTCCTCAATTAATGGCGGTAGCTGAAAAAGCAATGGAGCACGAAAAAAGTGTATTTATTGCATTAAGTGACGCAAGACAACGCTATTTTAAAGCGCAAAATATTAATGAAAAAATCAGCGCAACAAATGAGATGAATACAGCGCTACGAGGCATGATTGCCCTTGCTGAAAATTATCCGACGTTAATTTCAGGTGAACAACTCGCATTACTTCAAACTGGTGTTAGTGACGTAGAGAATAAAATTGCTCAACGTCGTGAAGGTTTTAATGATGCAACAACTCACTACAACACCGCAATAGAGATGTTTCCTGATAGCTTAATTGCTGGCCTTTTCCGCTTTGAGCGTATGCAATTACTCGAAATACCAAAAGAAGAAATGAAATTTGAAGGTATCAAATTTAAATAATAATAAATTAAACAACAATTAGTTAAATAACCGCATTAAGGATAAATTGCAGTGCTAATTTATTTTTTTATCGGCTGTGCTATCGGTGCATTAATCTATTTCTTACGCAGTAAACGCACTCAAAAAAAGAAGAACAATTTGGGTATTATTCCCTTTTTAGGGATCTCTTTTGCTGCTGGAAATTATCTGTTTTTTTCGCGAGGAAATGGCCTTTATCCTAGTGGTGAAGACTCTGTTGTCAATCTTATCTCCTGTATTGCATTCGCTGTCATTTTGATATTTTCCTATGGTATTTCAAATCATATTGGAAATATTGGTGAAAAGGCGATAAAAAATTATCATCAATTACAAATGGAAGGTGAGTCTAAATTTTCAGCACTGATTAACACCGTATTTATTAGCCTGTTACTGCTCTTTTTAAGCTTTGGCTTTTTTATTGACCATAGATTGTTCTTTTTAAGTTTCGTTTTAATGTTCGTTTATCAAATTGCCAAAAAAACACCTGAAAAGCGTTTTTTACGTTTTCAAAAAATTCTAGCAACATCTAAAATTCGCTCTTTAGCCATTGGGCTTGTTGAAATTGAAGGCAAGATAACTGCGGGTAAAAAACTAACAAGTCGCCTAGGTAAAAAAGAGTGTTATGGCTACTGCTATTATGAATATGACATATCCACAGATAAAGAAGGTAAGAAAAGTTATCGCCAAACACTCTGTGACAAAAAGATCAACAATTTCACTATGACTGATGATACCGGCTCAGTTCAAATTCTTGCAGCTGACAAACCTTTAGTTCACCTTGGCATCGATCCTCACCAAGATCTGGAATATAACAATAAACGTTTTAAGGAGTACATCTTAGAAGCTGATACCACTTATTTATTGATAGGTAATGCAGAACCTATCAATGATGAAATTGTTATCACACACAATGCTCCTCACTATCTATTAGGTTTATCACCACAAGATTATGTTGTTCGTTGGAACAAAGCGCGCCCTTTTCGTCGTAACTCGACCATCATCGTTATTATTGCTCTTTTTGTTATCTTATCCATTCTAGTGATACCAATGGATTACCAAAACGGCATCCTAACACTTTATTTTAATAGCACCTCTTCATCTTGGTAATGATTAATATGGAATGGCTTATTTTCATCATTTTTATTCTCGCTTTGGTTTATTTTTTAATACGCCAATTAGTGATAATTTATAACAACATGGTGATGCTAAAGAACAATTGCTATAAAGCCTTTGCAAATATTGATGTTTTATTAAAAAAACAAGCCGACTTGATCCCCATGCTGATAGTGATCACACAAAAAGCAATGGATCATGAGAAATCCTTATTTGAAAAATTAGCTGAAAATAGAAATCACTATTTACGCACAGATGTATTAGACCAAAAAGTTGATTTAGCTAATCAGTTATTGCCGCAAATAAAAAAATCACTCATCATTGCTGAAAAATACCCTGAACTTATCAGCGGAAAAAATTTGCACGTATTACAAGCACAAGCTAAAGAGTTAGAAGAGTGTATTGCAGATAGACGTGAGTTTTTTAATCAATCCGTCACACTCTATAATACTGAAATACATATTTTCCCTAATGTATTGTTTAAGTTACTTTTTAATTTTAAAGATATCCCTCTTTTCTACCCTAGTAGGGAGGCAACTTCATGATAGAAATTCCTTTTTCATTTTTTGGTATCACCGATTGGATATTAGATCTTGGTGATCCCATCATGATTATTATGCTTGCCACTTTTGGTACGTTATTTTCAATGGTGATTATTTTGCCATTAATGAGTATTACTCCTTTAAAAAAATATATGCCACAAATTGCAGGTGGGTTATTTAGCTCGGTATTTGTTAGCTTAATGGTCTTGATTAGTTTTAATTTAATACTCGGTGTTAACTCAGCATTAAAACTACTCTTAATTTGGTGGGTTATTTTATTTTCATGTATTACGTATTGGTTTATTAATTATCGCTATATGAAAGACGTAGCAGGGAATAAATTTGCGAAGTTCCAAGAAAAAGCGCTTGAAGCAGAAGAAAAGCGAAGGCAAAACCGAAAATCAAAAAAATAAAAGAGAGCCTAGGCTCTCTTTTTTAATTCTCATCGATAGATGAACTTATGCTCTGTAAACAGGAAAGGCAATGATATCGCTAATATGCTCTAAACCAAGCGCCAACATAATGAGACGATCAACGCCTAAAGCCACACCAGAACACTCTGGTAATCCAGCTTCAAGTGCAGCTAAAAAGCGCTCATCAATAGGTTGTTCTGGTAATCCCATTGCCACTCGCTGACGATTATCACGTTCAAAACGATGGCGTTGCTCTTGAGCATCCGTCAACTCACGAAATCCATTCGCTAATTCAACACCTTTAAAATAGACTTCAAAACGCTCCGCTACACGATGATCTTCAGAGCTAATTTCAGCTAATGAGGCTTGTGACGCAGGGAAATGATAGATAAAGGTTGGCTTTTCTAAACCGATATGAGGTTCAACCCCAGAAACAAATAGCAATTGAAGTAGCGTATCTTTATCTTCTTCAGTATCTGCAATATTTGATAAATCCAGTTTTGCAGCCACTTCACGTAATTTTTCTTTATCAACAGATAAAGGGTCGATATCGAGATAACGCAAGAATGCTTGTTGATAAGAGAGTGACTCTGATGTTTCACAATCTAAGACTTCTTGCAGTAAATCATCGACTTCATTCATCAACCGGTACATATCAAAACAAGGGCGATACCACTCTAGCATCGTAAATTCCGGATTATGATATCTACCGGCTTCCTCATTACGGAAGCAACGCCCCATTTGATAAATCGGCCCACTGTTTGCAGCTAATAAACGCTTCATGTGGTATTCAGGGCTTGTCATCAAATAAAGTTTCAGCCCTTGAGAAGCGCCTGGCCCCACAAATTGGGTTTCAAATGGGCAAAGATGAACATCGGTAACGGTAGCCTGACTCATCATAGGTGTTTCAACTTCTAACACACCACGATCAGCGAAAAAACGCCTAATATTACTGACTATTTTCGCCTTTTTTAGCAAGTTGGCGATTGAGGCGCTTGGCTGCCAATCCGCGATTTCACTCATGAACGAAAAACTCCAACAGAAAACAAAGCGTGCAGTTTACTCGCATCCTCTCCAACAGACAAATTTCTGCTAATAAAGAGAGGTTTCATTTTATATTTTTTCACTAATCTTTTTATTTTTTAAGTAAAAACACATAAGACAAATAAATGTAATTCTACAAAACATCTACTTTTTGGCACTTTTTATCGTTTAAATAAACATCAATTCAGAGTAAGAAACTCAGTGATTTTTCACTATTTTTATAATAGAAGTTAATTAGAATAATTCTTTTTCTCAATTAAAAATAACAATAAACTAACACTGTGCTTATATTTAAATAGTCAAACTCATCTAAACTTCAATGTTAACTTTCTATTTAAATCTACGTATTTTGATTAGTATTAAAAACCTTTAGAAATATTATTAATATTTTATTAACAATTAACAAGACAAACCGATTTGTTTTAGATAAATAGTAAAAAATTTATTTTAAATTTTTGAATCTGTTTTTATTAATTTAAATTAGACTTAAGAACCATAAAAACATTTACACATTTAAATCAATAAGTTATAAAAAACCATTGTCATTTTCAATTAAAGTTATCTATACTTTCAAAGCAGGCTATTCATTACTATTTATAATTTTCAATTTAGAAAAATATATTTTATTTGAACTTCAAGTTTCTCTGGTAGCTTATTATCAAAACCCAGAATTCTTGGCGTGGATCACACTTTTTTTGCGAAATACGGGAAAACCATCATTCATATCAAATTTCGGAGCCCTACATTTCGTTATACTAAAATTACAGTCAATGATAATAAAGATGTTATCAAGCGCAGTCACAAGGCAGTGAAACAATTTCGTTACGGATAGCTTAAAAAAATAGCATTACAAATTAATAATGTCAGTGAATTGAATTCTAGACAATTATTCCAATTTTCACTTGAACAATGGAGAAGCGCAGTGCAAACCTTTAATGCCGATATAGCGATAATCGGAGCCGGGGGCGCAGGCTTACGAGCAGCAATAGCTGCAGCGGAAGCGAATCCTCAACTGAAAATTGCTCTGATCTCAAAAGTTTACCCAATGCGTAGCCACACAGTGGCAGCAGAAGGCGGATCAGCAGCAGTGACTCAGGCTCACGACTCCTATGATTTCCACTTCAATGATACCGTTTCAGGCGGTGACTGGTTGTGTGAACAGGATGTCGTAGATTACTTCGTTGAGCATTGTCCAACAGAGATGACTCAACTAGAACTCTGGGGCTGTCCTTGGAGCCGTAAAGAAGACGGGTCAGTCAACGTCCGACGTTTTGGTGGGATGAAGATCGAACGGACCTGGTTCGCAGCCGATAAAACCGGCTTCCATATGCTACACACCCTATTCCAAACATCCTTAAAATATCCACAAATTCAACGTTTCGACGAACACTTTGTTCTCGATATTCTTGTTGATGAAGGTCACGCTCGTGGTCTTGTTGCGATTAATATGATGGAAGGTACGAAAGTTCAAATTCGTGCTAATGCTGTCATTATGGCAACAGGTGGTGCAGGCCGTGTTTATCGTTTCAATACCAATGGCGGTATTGTTACTGGTGATGGTATGGGTATCGCTTTACGTCATGGCGTTCCACTGCGTGATATGGAATTTGTTCAATATCACCCAACTGGCCTACCAGGTTCAGGTATCCTGATGACCGAAGGTTGTCGTGGTGAAGGTGGTATTCTGGTCAATAAAGATGGCTATCGTTATCTGCAAGATTACGGCCTAGGACCAGAAACCCCATTAGGTAAACCAGAAAATAAATACATGGAATTAGGCCCTCGCGATAAAGTTTCTCAAGCTTTCTGGCATGAGTGGCGCGCAGGCCGTACCATCAAAACTCACCGTGGTGACGTTGTTCATCTTGACTTACGTCATCTGGGTGCGAAAAAACTTCATGAACGTCTGCCATTTATTTGTGAACTAGCAAAAGCGTATGTGGGTGTTGACCCAGTTAATGAACCAATCCCTGTACGTCCTACTGCTCACTACACTATGGGTGGTATCGAAACTAACCAACAAACTGAGACCCGTATTAAAGGTCTATTTGCGGTAGGTGAATGTTCATCTGTTGGCTTACACGGCGCTAACCGTTTAGGTTCTAACTCACTGGCAGAACTGGTTGTATTCGGTCGTCTTGCAGGTGAAGAAGCGGTTCGTTGTGTTCAAGAAGCAACACCAGCTAACGCATCAGCATTAGATGCTCGTACTCGTGATATCGAAGATGGCCTGAAAAAACTGATGAACCAAAAAGGTTCTGAAAGCTGGTCACAAATTCGCGATGAAATGGGCGAATCAATGGAAGAAGGTTGCGGTATCTATCGTACACCTGAATTAATGCAAAAAACTGTTGATAAACTGGCTGAATTAAAAGAACGTTTCAAACGCGTTGAAATTAAAGACACCAGTAGCGTCTTTAATACAGATTTACTGTACAAAATTGAGCTTGGCTTTGGTTTAGATGTCGCTGAATGTATGGCTCATTCCGCAATCAATCGTAAAGAGTCTCGTGGTGCACACCAACGTCTTGACGAAGGTTGTACTGAGCGTGATGACGAGAACTTCCTAAAACACACTCTGGCGTTCTATAACCCAGAAGGTGCCCCTCGTTTAGAATATAGCGATGTGAAGATCACGAAATCTGCTCCTGCTAAACGTGTCTATGGTGGTGAAGCGACTGCACAGGACAAGCAGAATAAGGAGAAAGCGAATGGCTGATGACATGAAGCACATTAAAATGGAAGTCATGCGCTATAACCCAGAAACGGACGAAGCGCCTCATTTCGTCACTTATGATGTTCCTTATGATGAGCAAACCTCATTACTGGACGCATTGGGTTATATTAAAGACAATTTAGCGCCTGATCTTTCTTACCGTTGGTCTTGCCGTATGGCGATTTGTGGCTCTTGCGGCATGATGGTCAACAAAGTGCCTAAATTAGCTTGTAAAACGTTTATTCGTGAATATCCAGACGGTGTAAGAGTTGAAGCATTGGGTAACTTCCCAGTTGAGCGTGACCTTGTTGTCGATATGACTCACTTTATTGAAAGCTTAGAAGCGATTAAACCTTATATCATCGGTAATGATCGTAAGCCTTCAGAAGGGACGAATAAACAGACTCCTGCTCAAATGGCGAAATATCACCAATTCTCTGGTTGTATCAACTGTGGTCTTTGCTATGCAGCATGTCCGCAGTTTGGTCTAAACCCAGAGTTTATTGGCCCAGCAGCGATTACATTAGCTCAACGTTACAACACAGATAGTCGTGACCATGGGGCAAAAGAGCGTATGCCTCAGTTAAATGGTGAGAACGGTGTCTGGTCTTGTACCTTTGTTGGCTACTGTTCTGAAGTCTGTCCAAAACATGTGGATCCTGCTGCCGCTATTCAGCAAGGTAAAGCAGCCAGCGCGCAAGACTTTGTTATTGCGATGCTGAAACCACGTTAAGGAGGAAACAAGACATGACAACAAAACGTAAGCCTTATGTTCGTGGCATGCAACCAAACTGGTGGACGAAACTTGGATTCTATCGTTTCTATATCACCCGTGAAGGGACTTGTCTTCCACAACTTTGGTTCAGTCTGGTTGTACTGTTTGGTGTATTCGCACTGAAAAATGGACCAGAAAGTTGGGCAGGTTTCGTTGGATTCCTGAGCAACCCAATTGTAATGCTGATTAATATTGTGACTCTGATTGCAACCATCTTCCACACTGCCACTTGGTTCAAACTTGCACCAAAAGCTGTGGTTATCGTTGTTAAAGATGAAAAAATGCCGCAAGAACCTATTGTGCGTGGTTTCTGGGGTGTCACTATTGTTGTTACTGCCGTTATTCTGGCAGTGGCGTTAATGTAACCCAGGAGGAAATAATGAATCAGAATCAACTTCCTAAGCGCTCTGATGAACCTATTTTCTGGGGATTATTTGGTGCAGGTGGTATGTGGAGTGCGATTGTTTCTCCAGCAATCATCATCCTGCTCGGTATCCTAATCCCTATGGGTATTGCGCCAGAAGCATTTACTTACGAACGTATTATGGCATTTAGCCAAAGCATCATTGGTCGTCTGTTCTTACTGCTAATGATTATTCTGCCAGTTTGGTGTGCATTACACCGTATTCACCATACCCTGCACGATTTTAAAGTGCATGTACCTGCAAGCAAATGGGTATTTTATGGTGGTGCAGCAATTATCAGCGTTATCGCTATCATTGGTGTATTTACACTGTAATTGATTAATACGTAAGATAAAAAGCCACTCAATTGAGTGGCTTTTTTATGGAAAACTGATGATAATCAACTCGCTAATTTCAGCCCAATAATACCGAAAATAATCATAGCTAAACTGAGTAAACGATAGATATTTGCAGACTCACCAAAAACCAAAATACCAAAGATCGCGGTACCCACTGCACCAATACCGGTCCAAATTGCGTAAGCCGTACCCGCAGGCAAGCCTTTCATGGCATAAGACAACATTCCCATGCTAACAACCATAGCACTAATGGTAATAATACTTGGTGTTAGACGCGTAAAACCGTGTGTGTACTTAAGGCCGACAGCCCAAACGATCTCTAATAAACCCGCGATAAAAAGGATAATCCAAGACATAACTTCCCCTACTCGATAAGTTGGGGCCGTCCCCTGAATACAAAGACAAAAAGCTGGGTCGTCCCAGCTTTCGAAAGATGAAGGTTAAGTATAAGAAAAAGAAATTAATCGTGCAATAGTACAAAACTAACTCAGTTTTTCTTCGGTGCACCCTCTTCACCATAAAGAAAAGCAGAAACATCGTCTTCCACTTCGCCCATTGCCATCAAAGCATCCAGAGTCTCTTTTGCTTCTTCTTCATTGACGATACTCATGGCAAAACCAACATGCACCAGCACCCATTTACCAATCATCGTATGAGGCTCACCTTCGCAGACTAGCGCAATATTCACTTCTCGTTTAACGCCACAAACATCGACCATCGCATTTTCAGTGATTGTTTTTCCAACTTCAACAACTTGACCTGGAATACCAAGACACATAACAACCCCTATTCGATCTCTATTTGCTTTATTCTCATTGAATCGTCATTTTCAACGCGCATATTCTGGCTACCACAAGATGGGCAACCAGCATTAAAAGTTGAAACAGTAACAACTTGATGACAATCCCAACACCATGCTTTTGCGGGGATAACCTCAATATGTAATTCACAGCCTTGAGCAAGGGTATCTCTACAAACAATATCAAAGCAAAATTCAAGTGCGCTGACTTCAACACAAGATAATGCGCCAATTTCCATCCATACGCTTTTTACTTTTTTTGCATTATTTAATTTAGCTTGAGAATCTATTATCTCAAATGCGCTCTGGCAAAGCGTGATTTCATGCATGTCGATACCTTATTGAAGCAGGATAAATAATAGCAACTATAATATCAGTACATAGTTGCTTTATTATTGATCTTAGAACAACAATTCAGCACCGGTTTCAAAAGCGGCTTTACGACGACGCTCTTTAACCATCTCTTCAAGTGCATCTCTATCAATACACACTAAAGCGTGAGTTGGGCAGACTTCAATACATGCAGGGCCCGCTTCGCGGTGGTGACATAAATCACATTTATTTGCTTCTGCTTTAAATGCTTCAATCGCATTAAGCGCAGTTGATTTACGCATAATTGGACGAGAAACCACTTCCATCGTGCCGTAAGGACAAGCCAGCACACAAGTTTTACAGCCGATGCATTTTTCCTGATCGACATAGTAATAATCTTTATTATGAATAATAGCGCCATTTGGGCACACATTGGCACAAGGGGCATCTTCACATTGGTGACAAACAACTGCTGTACTGATTGAGAATCCTTTGATCACATGAATTCTAGGTTGGAAATTTTGCTCACTAATTTGGTCAATGGCTAAATTATCTTGGTCTGCTTGCTGATGTGACACAACACAAGCCACTTCACAAGTATGGCAACCAATACATTTTTTAGGGTCTGCAATGATGAAACGGTTCATCATATTCTCCTGCTTTTTGTTATATATAGTTGTTATATATAGCCGTTATATATGGCGATAAATGCAACGAGTTATTCTAATTAAGAGTAATAATTAGAGTATCAATAGAATGAATCTAGCACGGTTCATGCCAATATATTTTTGATATAACTATTCCTTATTTTTCAATTAAATAATTTTCAAATAAAAATGATTATTAATTAATAAATAAGTCACTTCGTCAAATTATTCGACAATTTTGACGATAAAATAAATCGCTATATATCTTATTATATAATGATTTAGTTCGTTTATATTCTTAAGTTTCATTGCATATACAAAAATAGCGGGTTGGATCAAAAATGATTCAGTCATTGATATAAATTTATTATAAACCTACTACAATATAGCTAATTTTTTAGGGCAATCGGTGGTGTCATGAAATTAAGCAGTAACAATGCTGAAACTATGGAGAGCCTTCGTAATGAGCGTAACCAATATCGAATATTGGTTGATATCACAAATTCTGTATTAGCTCATCTAGACATGGATGGTCTTATTTCTGAAGTCTCTAAAGAAATACATCGTTTTTTTGGACTGAACCATATTAGTCTTATGTTATGCCGTACCTCATCACAAAATAGTAATGAAGGTATTCTTTATTCTAGTCGTTATCAGACTGGGAAATCTGTCATTCGCCAACAACGTAAATTTAGTAGCGCGAATAACAAAGCCGAAGAAATTATTAATCAAAATAAACCTGTCTTAATTGATATTAATAAAGAAGATCAGGAAGATGCTTTGATTAAACGTCTAGTTAAGCAAGATATGCAGACGGCTTTGTTATTGCCACTGGCTTTTAATCATAAACCTCTCGGTTTATTAATTTTAGCACATGAAATAGGAAGTGTTTTTACTAACGATACTTGCCAATTGCTTCAACAAATTGCGGCACGTATTGGTATTGCCATTGAAAATGCCGCCGCTTATGAAGAGATAACGCATTTAAAAGATAGTTTAAAGAATGAGAATATTTGGCTTAATGAACAGATAGATAAAAATGGATGTTTTAGTGAGATTATTTATCAAAGCGACGCTATGCATAATGTGCTCGAACAAATTGAATTAGTGGCACAAAGTGATAGTACCGTTCTTATATTAGGTGAAACAGGGACTGGTAAAGAATTAATTGCACGCGCTATTCATAGTCTAAGTCAGCGAAAAAATAAGACGATGATAAAAATGAACTGTGCGGCAGTACCTTCTGGTCTTTTAGAAAGCGATCTCTTTGGTCACGATAAAGGTGCATTTACAGGTGCAACAAATACGCATATTGGTCGATTTGAAATGGCAGATAAAAGTACGCTATTTCTAGATGAAATTGGTGATATGCCCATTGAATTACAACCTAAACTGCTTCGTGTTCTTCAAGAGCGAGAAATAGAAAGATTAGGCGGTAATAAAGTTATTCCTGTGGATGTCAGACTTATCGCGGCAACCAATAAAGATCTCCATGATTTAACGGATGAAGGTGAATTTAGAGAAGATCTTTATTATCGCCTTAATGTTTTTCCTATTATTATTCCGCCACTAAGAGAGCGACCTGAAGATATTCCGCTTTTAGCAAAACATTTCACGCAAAAAATTGCGCGAAGAATGGATAGAAAAATAGATTGTATTCCAGCTAATGCATTGGAACAATTAACACTTTATCCGTGGCCGGGTAATGTTCGTGAACTTGAAAATATTATTGAGCGTGCGGTTATTTTAACGCGAGGTTCAACACTAAACCTTCAGTTAAAAGAGCTTCATATTAATAAGCCCTCTCGTTTGAAACAGGTGCTATCTCAACCTTCATCTATTGAAAAGCGTATGCAAACTAATGCGCCAGAAAGTGATGATGAGGAGCGAGAAAGGATCATTCAAGCCTTAAGAGAAACTAATGGTGTGGTTGCTGGTGCTAGAGGTGCTGCTTTAAAATTAGGATTAAAAAGAACAACATTATTATCACGGATGCAACGTTTAGGTATTTCAATTCCAGAAATACTTTAATTCTGAAATAATTACTTATAAGAAAAGAGTGTCATTAATGACACTCTTTTCTTATATATTTGAAACTTATTAATCTGCATCTATAATTCATCTGATTATATTTTTTTAGTTATTCCTCTAATTAATTATTAATAATATAAACCATCAATGGAGCATATTATATGAATAGCCTGCTTATAAATAAAATTAGTGAAATAAGAAAAGAGTACAAAAATAATAAATATGTTTTTATTCCTCAAAATATTGTCATTGATTTAATAAAACAATTAGGTGCCGAAGAAAAAGATATTAATACACTAATGGAATATGGTGACTATTTAGCACAAGATCCAACACTTTCATTTCGCCACTCTCGAACAGGACGCTACCTTTTTGATAATGATATAGAAACGATCTCCAGACTAGAGTACCAACCTTTTGTTCTCACTGAAGAAGATGGATTTATTCGTGAAGATAGTGGCGCACAAAGGCATTTTAGAGCACTTGATGATCGCTGGCAGAGCAATACGGCTTATCAAGCGCTATTAAAATTAAAAATGCTATTAATTCAGGGTAATACATTTACCCCACGTCACTTAACAGATCAAAATTCGCCTAAATCAATATCCACTGTTTTCCATTTAAGGTTAATTGCCCAACCAGATTCTTTAAGTGAACTTTCAATTGAAGGTGTTCATAAAGATGGCGTTGATCACACCATGATTGTGATGATGAATAAGAATAACGTTAAGGATAATACTGGTGCTTTACGTGTACATTCACCGAAAGAAGCTATAGGAACACCTTGGCAAGAAATCAACCCTGAAAATGTGCTTTATGAACACAATAATGCGCAATATCTTGATGTTCTATTAATTGCAGATAATGAATTAAATCATAGCGGTACACCTATTTTTACTCATGATAATAAAAATCAGGCTTACCAAGATTTTATAGTTTTATTATCTCGTTACCCCACCGTTGATACTCACCCATCACATAAATTCGATTCAATGAATGCACATCCTGATTTACCCTTAACGCTTTATTTAAATCAGTCAGTTGCTTAGTCATAAATCGTTATTACATCAATTAAAATCGTTGAGCTCGGCTGAGTAATAAATCAATTATCAAGACAAGGTTTGATTCAAAAGACGAGCTCTCGATAGTGTCACAATGATAATTCACTGCATCGTCATAAATGGGGAAATGAATATCAGCAAGTTCAGCCAATGGATTGGCACTTGCTCGAGTAAAGGCAACAATCTTCATACCAATGCTTTTTGCTATTCTCGCCTTTTCAACAACTTGTTCTGTCTCTCCACTTCGAGATATCGCAATAAAAACCGTATAGCGTGACGCATTGTTAATAAAGATATTCTTACTATCACTGAGTCCAGAAAGAAAAGCATCTTTACCAATCAGCTGTAACCGCTTACTGATATATTCTGAAAATATATGGGAAAAACCTGCACCATAAATAAAAAATGAGTTCTTACTGTTAATTAAATCAGCAAAAGCTTGTCTTCGTTCATCTGAAATTAAGGTGAAAGTCTTTAAATAATTCGCCAAAAACTGATCAAAAAGTGGCTCTGCTACCTTATTTTCATCACTTTTCAGTTGATGGGATTTTTCAGCCGTGGATAACAACTGTTTGCAATAATACACCAACTCACTATAACCAGAAAAACCTAATTTCTGGCAAAGACGCATAATGGTCGTTGTCGAAACAAAATTGGCTTGTGCAAGTTCTCTAATAGTAAGTTTGCCGACTTGTGTCGGATTATCAATTAAATAGGAAAGGATGCGATATTCTGCACGGGTTAATTCTGTTGCTCTTGATAGTAAAGATGATAATCGTGCCGACATACCTGTTACCTTATTGATACATCGTCCTTACCAACATAAAAGGAAAATGCTGTTCTGGTGATAGAACAGCATTCTTATTCAATTACTCATTAACAGCAAGTCTTGAGATCAAACACGCTTACCATTTACATAAGCTTTACGTAATTCAGGCCAATATTCATGATTTGCTTCAATCATATCATCGAGGATCTTCTTAGCGTGGATCACACTTGGCACTGTTTTATTCAGTGTGAACGCCTCAAGAGCTTTCTCGTAGCTACCCTCAAGCGTTGCTTCCACTAACAATTGCTCTGATGCCAATTGTTGCTCTAACAAAGTACGATGGAAACGCGGAATGTCGCCAACACGAATAGGCTCTGGCCCGTGAGATGTGATATATGCTGGCACTTCAACCATTGCATCATAAGGTAAATCTGCAATCGCACCTTTATTTTCAACAATCACTAAATGGCGCTGACGTAAATCAAAGGCTAAAGAGCATGCTACATCAACAATAAAGGCACCATGAACACCAACGTGGAAAGCATCAGGTAAAATACCAGTCTCTTTGTATTCACGTGCTGCTTCAAATAAGCGTTTTTCACGACCATCCATCACTTCATTTGCACGGGTGTAATCTGGATCTTGATGCTCAACGATATAATTTGGCATCAAATAATACTGCAAATATGGGTTTGGAATATATTCAGGGAATGCTTCCATTAATGGCTGAATATGACGCCATGTTTTCACCCATGATGGATCAGAGTGTTGTGGATCAGTTTGGGCTGCATCTTCAGTTAAAAGACCAAATTTAGCGATATGTTCACGTAATTCAGGCAGTTTCTCTTCACCTTTTACACGGACAGAAGTGAACCAACCAAAGTGATTTAGGCCAAAATAATCCACATCTAAATCATGGCGATCAACATTTAATACGGCTGCCATATTACGCATCGCCGCAACAGGCATATCACAGATATTCAATACTCGAGCATTAGGGCGTAAACGACGTACACCTTCAGCAACAATCGCGGCTGGATTTGAATAGTTTACAATCCATGCTTTAGGGGAGGCATATTCCTCAACTAAATCAATTAACTCAACCATAGGTAAAATAGTACGTAAACCGTAAGCAAGCCCGCCAGGTCCACAGGTTTCTTGCCCTACAACACCATGACGTAACGGGATTTTTTCATCCTGTTCACGCATTTTATATTGACCCACACGCATTTGAGCAAACACGAAATGAGCACCATCAAACGCGGTTTTTGCATCTGTTGTCACTGTAAATTTAATGGTATCACTATGATCACGGATCACTTTTTCAACCACTGGGGCGATGGTATCTTGGCGCTCTTGATCGATGTCGTATAAACGAATTTCACTTAGTGGGAAATCCTCTAAACGTACCATTAAGCTTTTTACAATTCCCGGTGTATAGGTGCTTCCGCCGCCTGCAATACTTAAGATAAAGGGTGATTTAGTCATCTTTCTTTCTCCTATTAAAGTGCGGCTTCGACCGCTTCACGCATTTTTTTTACATGTAATCCATAAACCACTTGAACATTATTACCATGGCGCACAACACCTTTAGCACCGGTTTTTTTCAAGATATCTTCATGAATTGCATCGATATTTTTAACAATGACTCTTAAGCGGGTATAACAATTATCAACCACTTCAATATTGTCACGTCCACCGAGTCCCTCAATAATTTTTTCACCTAACTCATTGATAATTTGAGTGGTTTCTTCAGAGGTAGTGACTGCTTCTGCTTTTTTCTTGTAATCTTCTTTGCTATATAAACGCGTCTCTTCATCATCATCTTCACGACCTGGTGTTTTAAGATTGAGTTTTAAAATCAAGGTTCTAAAGATCACGAAATAGAGAACTGACATAATCAAACCCACCACGATATACATAGGCCAATTTGATTTTTCAGTGCCTAACGGCAAGTTATATAGAATGAAATCAATGACACCGTTCGCACCAATTGCATGAACACCTAATAGGTAGAACAACATCATGCCAATACCGGTTAATACGGCGTGAACTAAAAATAAAACTGGGGCAACAAATAGGAAGGAAAACTCAAGAGGCTCTGTTACACCAAGTAAGAAAGAGGTGGCAGCCGCAGGAATTAAAATCGCCTTCGCCATCTGTTTTTTCTCTTTTTTAGCCACAGAGATCATGGCAGCTGCCGCGGCAGTTAAGCCGAACATTTTAGCAATACCGCGCGCATCCCAAATCACAGTGCTACTAAGTTGTTTAACTTCCGGGCACGCCATTTCAGCAAAGTAGATATTTCTTGCACCTTGGTAAGTTGTGCCACAAACATCAGCAACACCACCTAATTCGGTATACAAGAATGGGGTATAGACTAAATGGTGTAATCCAGTTGGGATAAGAATACGTTCTAAGAATCCATAAATCAGCGCACCAAACGCACCAGAATCATGAATAACGAGCGCCATTTTAGTAATACCCGCCTGAGCAAAAGGCCAGACTTCACACATTAAAACAGCCAATGCAATGGTGAATGGAATCGCAATAATGGCGACAAAGCAGTGACCAGAGTAGATAGCCATAATGCCGTTAAACTGACGACCTGAATAACGATTATAAAGCCACCCTGATATTGCCCCAGTTAAAATACCGGCAAATACGCCCATCTCTAGAACTTGGACGCCTAATACCATGCCTTGGCCAGCTGCTCGCATCTCTTCTGCACTAACCAGTTTACCTTGTAGCGTTAGTGTAATATTCATGGCATTCGTGAAAATAACAAACACCACTAAGCCAATTAAACCAGCGTAGCCTTTATCTTTTTTTGCTAAACCAACAGGAATACCCACAGCAAAGATCAGTGCCAGATTGATTAAAATAGCAACAGATGATTTTGCGAGTAATTGCCCAATACTTTGAATAACCGGGTGATTTAAAAACGGAATATATTCCGCAAGATTGCCATTACCAAAAACATTACCTAAAGCTATATATAAACCGACAATAGGCAATATCAATACAGGCCCATATAAGGATTTACCAAACGCTTGTAGGGCATTAATGAGTTTTTTCATACGGTATCTCGTTGTTGTTTTCTTACACTCATTTCCATAACAGCATCCTGCGCTGGCATTAAATAAAAAGCAATTTATCCACTTGATTTAGAAACGGATTACGTTAAAAGTAACATGTTACTTTTTTTATTGTGAGCCAACGCATGGTGAATATTCAGACAAAAGTTAAGTGACTTTTCGATGATAAACTGAAGAGAAAAAGACCAGACAACAGTAAAAAAACATAAAAAAACCGAGCTTACTAACACAAGGTTAATAAACTCGGTCTTAAGGCAGAAAAACAATACTAATTAAGTAAGATTAGCCCTCGGCGGCTTCTCTTAAACGACGTTTAATATTGCTATATTCCGTTTTCACATAGTGTTCTGCCTGAGCCTGTTCCTTGATTGGCTCAACACATACTGCACAATATTTATACTCAGGTGTTTTAGTGATTGGACTTAAGTTTTCTGCAACGAGTTCGTTACAAGCACCAATCCACCACTGGTAAGTCATATATACCGCGCCTTTATTTGGTCTATCACTAACCGCCGCACGCGTAATCACTTTACCTTGACGAGAGCGTATCCAAACTAACTCTTGATCTTTAATACCCAGTTGTTTGGCATCTTCAGTATTTAACTGAACATAACCTGGCTCATCTGCTAATGCTGCCAATGCTTTACAGTTACCAGTCATTGAACGGCAAGAGTAGTGCCCAACTTCACGCACTGTTGCCAGTACCATTGGGAATTCATCAGACAATTTGTCAATTGGTGGTGCCCACTCACAAGTAAAGAATTGACCTTTACCGTTAGGGGTATCAAATTTACCACCTTCGTACAGATATTGTGTTCCTGGGCTATCTTCTGTTGGGCAAGGCCACTGAATATACGCCAAGTCCGCCATTTTTTCGTAAGTCGCACCATAATAAATTGGGCATAGCTCACGCAACTCATCCCAAATTTCTTTGGTATTGTTGTAATGCATTGGATAACCCATTGCTGTTGCCATCAGACTGATAATTTGCCAGTCTGTTTTTACATCACCAACAGGCTCAACGGCTTTATAGAAACGTTGGAAACCACGGTCTGCCGCAGTATAAACACCTTCATGCTCACCCCATGATGTTGCAGGGAAAATAACGTCAGCAATCGACGCCGTTTTGGTCATAAAGATATCTTGTACTATCAGTAGATCCAGTTTTTCAAACGTTCTACGAATTGTTGCTAAATCAGGCTCCGTTTGCAGTGGATCTTCACCCATTACATAGTGAGCTTTTAATAAACCGTGATCGATATTATGAGGGACTTCACTTAACGCATAGCCCACTTCATCAGGCATAGATTCAATGCCCCAGAATTTAGCAAATTTCTCACGCGCTTTTTCGTCAGTAACGTATTGATATCCCGGCAACGTGTTAGGTAATGCCCCCATATCACACGCACCCTGTACGTTGTTTTGACCACGAACAGGGCCAACACCGACGTATTTTTTACCTAAATTACCAGTTAATAATGCCAAGCTAGTTAGTGAACGAACCGTTTCAACACCTTGATAGAACTGAGTGACACCCATTCCCCAAAGAATTGTTGCAGTTTCTGCTTTTGCGTACATACGCGCAGCTTCACGAATAATTTGAGCACTTAAACCTGTTGTTTCTTCAACGGATTCAGGTGTATAGCTTTCAACTAACTTACAATATTCTTCAAATTGCTCAGTGTGATTTTCAATAAAGGATTTATCATGTAATCCTTCTTCAATAATCACATGTGCAATTGCATTTAATAGCGCAATGTTAGAGCCATTTTTTAAACCTAAGTGTAAATCGGCTAAACGTGCTGTTTCGATGTAACGAGGGTCACATACAATAATTTTGGCACCCTTTTCTTTCGCCTTAACAATACGGCGAGCAACAATAGGATGCGAGTCTGCGGCGTTATAACCGAAGACAAATAGACATTTGGTATCCTCAATCTCAACGATTGAGTTGCTCATAGCACCATTACCGACCGAACGCTGCAGACCTGCAACCGAAGGGCCGTGTCAGACACGAGCACAGCAGTCTATATTATTATTTCCGATAACCGCACGAGCAAATTTCTGCATAACGAAGTTAGCTTCGTTACCCGGGCCTCGTGAAGAGCCGGTTGTCATAATAGATTTAGCACCGTATTTCTCTTTGATAGCAAGAAGTTTGCTACTCGCAAACTCAATCGCTTCTTCCCAAGAAACCGATTCTAATTTTCCGCCTCTTTCACGACGGATCATTGGTGTTTTAAGACGTGGAGTCAGTATCTTAGTATCATGGATAAAATCCCATCCATAATACCCTTTCAGACACAGCTCACCTTGGTTTGTTAAACCATTGGCTCCTTCAGCGCCAATGATTTTACCGTTTTCCACCTTCAGGTAGATTTTGCATCCTGAGGCGCAATACGGACAGACCGTGATGACTTTTTTCATCAACATTGCTCCTGTGTTCATCAATGTTCAGGTTATTACCTGATCCTCTCCTCTATCTATGCAGAGAGTGTGCCAAATAAGCACGCTTTTTTACTTTTCTACAACGCAATGAAAAATAAAGAAAAATAAAAATCATTGAGTGAGTAAGAAAACAATGAAAACCAAAACAATAGGAAGTGCTCGACACTAATGACGATATTTATGTCGATTTGTGTTTCTATCAAAATTCGTTATACATTCACACTTATAACGTAATAATACTTATTCATTTCATCCACGAAATTAAAATAATAAATACGCTTTCTTATCTGCCTTTATCGAAGTCTTACCGTATATAATGGTGACAACCTTCTAATATCGCTATCAATATTCCTATCTACTAGAACTATTTAAAATTAATAATTTTGATATTAATGTTATTCGAATAAAAAATTTTTAAACTTCAATAAAAAAAAGCACATAATACTGAACCTGAAAACAACTTCGCGGTCATAAAGACCTCTACACCATACATTTTGATAATAATTGAACATGCAAAAATTAAAGTTTTTAAGGTTTTCGAAAGAAAATATTGCCCTTTTTTTAGCTGTCTATCTTGGTTTTTTTCTTAATCTTTCCGTTTACATTGGCCGATACGGCACACAGAATACAAACAACCCCCTCATTGATGCATTATATATCCTAGGTGAAATTGCAGTTAATATTGCCTTTACCTTCTTCTTATTACGATTACTCTCTTTCTTCGGCACTCTATTTTTTAAAATAATTACCTCTTTTATTCTCGTCGTGAGTGTTTGTGCTAGTTACTATATTTCTTTTTATGATGTAGTCATTGGATACGGCATTATCATTTCAACACTCACTACCGATACAGATTTATCTAAAGAGTTAGTTAGCCCAAATGTCATTATTTGGATTATTGGTTTATCTGTTTTGCCATTAGCGCTTATTTGGCTATGTAAAAAACCAGAGAAAAATCTAACGACTCAACAAAAGAAAAAAATCTGGATAAAAAACACTGCCAAAATGCTGGTGATTGCGCTGGCTGTTTTTGCCTATTTGAAAACACTCGATTCAAAACAAAAAGCCTATGAAATCAAAAATAACTTAGATTTACCTAGTTATAGTGGTGGTTTAAGTTATGCGTATTTGCCTACAAATTGGATTATTCCATTATTTCAATATGCAATAACACAGTATGACGATACGTTTAATAACCAGAATATTTTTAATCCTGCCGATCACTTCACTTATCAGCCCTCAAAGGCTAATGAAGATGTATATGTCGTCTTTATTATTGGTGAAACAGCAAGATGGGATCATATGGGATTGTTAGGATATGAACGTCAAACGAATCCTCTATTAAGCCAAGAGAAAAACCTCGTTGCCTTTAAAGGTATTTCTTGCGATACCGCAACAAAGCTCTCTTTAAAATGTATGTTTGTACGAGAAGATGGAACAGAAAGTAACGATCAGCGGACATTAAAAGAGAATAATATTTTCTCAGTATTAAGCCAACTAGGTATGTCATCAGAACTCTTTTCAATGCAAAGCGAATTGTGGTTTTACAATAAGCTTGATTTAGATAACTACGCAATGAAAGAGATGATGACCGCCAAAAACAGCAACTTTGGTAAAGAGTTGGATGACACTTTATTAATTGCTGAAACGGCGAATGCGGTTTCTCAGCATCCAAAGGGAAATCATTTAGTGATTTTACATACTAAAGGCTCTCACTTTATGTATTCACAACGTTACCCTGAATCATTCAAAAAGTATCAACCTGAATGTTTAAATGTGGATGATGAGTGTACTAAAGAGCAGTTAGTAAATGCTTATGACAACTCTATTCTTTATACTGACTATTTTATTGATGGCATACTCGACACATTACGCGATAAAAAAGCTATTGTGTTTTATACCTCCGATCACGGAGAATCTATTTCCGAAAAAGGTGGCTTACATGGCACACCAAAAGAAATTGCACCACCAGAACAATTTAAAGTGCCTTTCTTAGTTTGGATGTCGGATAGTTATTTAGCAGAGCCTGAAAATAAGCAATTATTTGATAACCTAAAACGTAATCAAGAACAAGATCGTACGTTCTATCATCACAATATTTTTGATTCGATGTTAGGTTGCTTGGGTTATTTGTCTCCAGATGGCGGTATTAATAATCAAAACAACCTCTGTTTTGGTGATATACCATCAACCCAAAACTAAGTTTTCTCAATAGCGAATAGACAAAAAACCACGCTCGATATTAAGCGTGGTTTTTTATTATTCTTAACTTAAATAAGTTAATTATTGATTAAAACTGGCATCAGTATAAAGTTGAGTGGCTTGAATATCTTTTACTGTTTTCGCCCCACCTAACATCATATTAATTTTTAATTCTTTATTTAAATGTTGGATAACTGAATTTACACCTTCAGCTCCCCCTAAATTTAATCCATAAAGAATTGGGCGACCAACAGCCACAACATCTGCACCACTAGCTAATGCTTTAAAAACATGTGAACCACGACGTACACCGCTGTCGAACACGATAGGAACACGTTTATTCACAACTTTTGCAATAGAAGGTAAAACATCAATTGATGCTGGACCACTGTCTAATTGACGGCCACCATGATTAGATACCCAAATTGCATCTGCACCCGCTTTAATTGCCACATCAGCATCTTCTGGTGATTGAATACCTTTTACAATTACAGGTAAACCAGACATTTTTTTCACGTACTGAATATCAGCAGGGGTGAAGGCTTGTTTAGCTTGCGCATAAATTTCGCTAATACCCGCACCTTTACCTGTCTTAGATTTATCATCGCTAATTTTTGCGAATGCTTCTAAGTTGGCAAAACCTAATGGGAACTGGAAATTATTTTTCACGTCATCTTCACGATAACCACCCACAGAAGAGTCAATAGTCATAATAATGCCTTTAGCGCCATACTGTTTTGCTTGAGATAAAATATACTCGTTAAAGGCATCATTTTTACTCATATACAACTGGAAGAAGAAAGGATAACCCGGTTTAGCATCAGCCACTTCTTTAATTGTTTTATTACCATAAGTACTTAATGAAAAAATAGAACCTGCTTTTGCCATACCTTTTGCTGTGGCGACTTCGCCTTGTTGATGTGCAAGCCCTTGAGCTGCCATCGGTGCCTGAATAATAGGCGTATCTAATTTAATACCCAAAAATTCTGTTTTTAAATCTAAGTCAGAAAATTCGATGCCTTGTAATGAACGAGGCATAATATATTTTTTATCAAATGCCGTCGTGTTTGAACGTAAATTATTTTCGTCTTCAGCACCACCACGAATATAACCAAAAGCCCCTTTATCCATATTTGCTTGGACTTGTGCTTCCATCGCTTTTAAGTTAACTATCTTAATTGGGCCTTCTGCGGTACTTGCTTTATATTCAGCAGCCTGTGCAACACCCACGCTTAATGCCATTGCAATAGCAGTGGTTTTTAATAATTTATTTTTCATTTCTGATCCATTTATTAATTACGGGCTTATATCTATAATTTAATAATCTTTAACTTCTATTAAATTATATTTATCGAAAAATAATATAAGCCCTATTATTATATAATATTTAAATTAATCACTTACTTTTTTGTTAAAGTATTATAGCTTGTCATAAGATTACGATAGTCTGGAATATGGTTAGCAAAGAGCGCACCTAATCCTTCAACATCATTACGCCAATCACGGTGTAACTCACAAGCTAAACCAAACCAGTTTATTAATTGTGCCCCTGCTTTTGACATTCTATCCCACGCAGAGTCACGAGCAATGGCATTAAAAGTACCTGAAGCATCAGTGACAACAAACACTTCAAAACCTTCTTCAAGTGCTGATAATGCAGGAAATGCGACACACACTTCAGTTACAACACCTGCAATAATCAGTTGTTTTTTACCCGTCGCTTTAACCGCTTTTACGAAATCTTCATTATCCCATGCGTTAATTTGACCTGGACGAGCGATATAAGGAGCATCAGGGAACATCTCAACAAGTTGAGGCATTAAAGGGCCATTAGGGCCATCTTCAAAAGAGGTCGTTAAAATGGTAGGTAAATTAAAGTACTTAGCGGCATTAGCTAATGCTAATACATTATTATTGAATTTATCAGGCTCGATATCTCTGACTAAAGAAAGTAACCCAGCTTGATGGTCTACCAACAGAACAGCAGCATTATTTTTATCGATACGATGATATTTAAAGCTCATAATAATCTCCGATAGCATAATAGAGGTAAGACTCAATTAAATAATAGCACCAAATTTATATGACAATATTCAGATCCTTTTAAATTTACAATTTAATGTATTTATTAATAATAAATAATCGACTGTAAACTTTAAATATATTTAAATATCACGACATTTAATTATCTGTTTATTTGTTTATATAAATTTATTTCGTTGAAAAGAATTATAAGTGCAACAATGCCTAAATGAATCTAAAGATTATTGTTTTAACCATTCAAAAATTTTGTTGAAGATTTAGAATTGAAAAAAGAGATAAAAAAAACCCCCGCGGGCGGGGGTGAGATAAGCGCAACTAAAAGGTCTCTAACTTACTATCAGGAGATGGGTATTCATTAATGGCGATTACGCACAATTTGATAGCGGCGAGTTAAATACTCAATAGGCACGCTCCAAATATGGACTAGTCGACAGAATGGGAATAATAAGAAAATCGTCATTCCTAAGAAAATGTGCAACTTAAATACCCATGCAACACCTTCAAGATTTGCTGAAGCACCACCGTGGAATGTCACAATAGATTGTGCCCATGCCACCAGCTTCATCATTTCACTACCATCCATATGTTGTGCAGAGAATGGAATTGTTAGTAGACCTAATGCCACTTGAATAACCAGTAGCGTTAAAATCATAATGTCACCAAATGAAGATGTGGCTCTCACTCGTGGATTGGTTAAACGACGTTTTAATAACATCACGCCCCCCACCAGCATTAACACACCGCAAGTACCACCGCCTACCATCGCCATAATTTGTTTATATTCAATAGGCAGAAATGATTCATACATCCAGTGTGGTGTTAACATTCCCAGAAAATGACCAGCAAAAATACCGATGATCCCAACGTGGAATAAGTTAGATGCCAATCGCATATTCTTCTTGTCTAGCATCTGGCTAGAGCCCGCACGCCAAGTGTATTGACCATAATCATAGCGTAACCAGCTACCGATAATAAAAACGGCACCAGCAATATAGGGATAGATATCAAAAAATAACATATTGATGTAATTCATTTTTGTGCTCCCGTATCCAACGAATTCCCCACGTTGAGATATTGAACTGCGGTCTCTTGTGCAAAACGACGCTGATGTTGGCTAATATTGCTACTGCCACATTGCGTACCTTCTCCAAGGAACGTCACTTGTTCTTCTTCCCATACCGCATCTAACGCCGCAGGGGTATCATCTAAAGGCTCTTTTTCTACTTGAGCAGTGAGTTGTGATGCTTCTAATCCACTTTGTGAGAGACAAAGCAATACATCAAAGAGAGCGTGATAATCACTGCCTCGTTGTTTTAAACGTTCACCTAACAGAGCCAAAATAGGTGCAATGTTATTTAGCCCTTCAATACACTCGGTTGTAGGTAAAAGCGTTAAATACTCAAGATAAGTAGGCAAATAGTCAGGGAGTTCACGACTACTTAATGTGATCCCGGCTTGTTGATATTGATTGAGCAGATCAACCATTGCCTGACCACGATCACGAGACTCGCCATGAACGTGTTCAAATAACAACAATGATCGCGCTCGACCTCTATCAAAAAGCTCACTGTAATTAGATTGTGCATCGAGCAACTCTTGTTGCATTAAGGCATGAATAAATGCCATTAATTTCGCAACTTGAGTCACAGGAAGTTCATCGGCTTCCTGTAATGCATCGATAAGTTCGCCTCGGTTATCCCACAATTCTTGTGTGGGATAATCTAAGAGATGAGAAATAACTTTCAGAGAGATCATTATATTTTCTCCTCTGAACGACGTTCATCTTGAGGTGTTCTTGATGTGATATCAATCGCATCAATACGATGACTATTAAACAAATTAAATTTGCTATCACTACCATGACAACCGTCACCAAAGCTAAAACCACAACCATTACGTTCTGGGAAAGCTTCTCTTGCGAGTTCTCGATGACTTGATGGAATAACAAAGCGATCTTCATAATTGGCAATAGCCAGATAACGATACATCTCTTGTGCCTGTGCTTCGGTCAAACCGACTTGTTCTAATGCACTTAAGTCTGTTTTTCCTTCTACGGTTTCAGCACGTTTGTAATGACGCATCGCAAGCATTCGTTTTAATGCTAATAACACAGGTGCCGTGTCGCCCGCTGTCAGTAAGTTAGCTAAATACTGAACCGGAATACGTAAGCTTTCGACATCAGGCAGTACACCGGTATGTGGTAACACACCCGCATCGGCAGCAGATTGAATTGGTGACAAAGGTGGCACATACCAAACCATAGGTAAGGTACGATATTCTGGGTGCAGTGGTAATGCCAGCTTCCAATCCACCGCCATTTTGTAGACAGGTGAACGTTGTGCTGCATCAATCACACTTAACGGAATACCTTGCTCTTCAGCAGCTGCAATCACTTCAGGATCAAAGGGATCTAAGAAGATATCTAACTGGCTTTGGTATAAATCTTTTTCATTATCTGCACTGGCAGCTTGTGAGATTTTATCTGCGTCATACAACATCACCCCCAGATAGCGAATACGTCCTACACAAGTTTCTGAGCACAGTGTTGGTTGACCCGCTTCAATACGTGGGTAACAGAAAATACATTTTTCTGACTTACCACTTTTCCAGTTGAAGTAGATTTTTTTGTATGGACATCCTGTTAAACACATGCGCCATCCACGGCACTTATCTTGGTCGATAAGCACAATGCCATCTTCAGCACGTTTATAAATCGCACCACTTGGGCACGTCGCAACACAAGCAGGATTTAAGCAGTGTTCACATAAGCGTGGTAAATACATCATGAATGTATTTTCAAACTGCCCATACATCTCTTTTTGCATGTTGGCGAAGTTTTTGTCCGCTGCACGTTTGCTAAATTCGCCACCTAAATCGTCTTCCCAGTTTGGGCCTTTTTCGATTTTGGTCATGCGCTGACCTGTGATCAGCGAACGAGGACGTGCAGTCGGTAACGAGCCTTCTGGAGCATTTTTTAAATGCTCATAGTCATAATCAAAAGGCTCATAGTAATCATCTAATGCAGGAACATCAGGGTTGGCAAAAATTTTAGATAATAGACCAACACGGTTACCCATTCTTGGTACTAATTTACCTTTGATATTTTTGATCCAGCCTCCTTTCCACTTCTCTTGGTCTTCCCAATTTTGGGGATACCCTGTACCCGGTTTGGTTTCAACGTTATTAAACCATGCGTATTCAACACCTTCACGACTAGTCCAAACATTTTTACAGGTAACTGAACAGGTATGGCAACCGATACATTTGTCGAGGTTCAGTACCATACCGACTTGTGAACGAATTTTCATTATGCCTTCTCCTGTCCATTCAGGGTCTGTTGATAAGCATCACCTTCACCATCAAGCCAATCAATCTGTTTCATTTTACGCACCACAACAAACTCATCACGGTTAGAGCCCACGGTGCCGTAATAGTTAAAGCTATAAGCCAATTGAGCATATCCACCAATCATATGCGTTGGTTTAGGGCAAACACGCGTCACCGAGTTGTGAATACCGCCACGCATTCCGGTCATTTCAGATCCCGGCAGATTTATTTGACGCTCTTGCGCGTGATACATATAAATCATGCCATCAGGAATACGTTGACTGACAATGGCTCTCGCCGTTAACGCACCATTACTGTTGTATGCTTCAACCCAATCGTTATCACTAATACCCATCTCTTTGGCATCATCTTCACTCAGCCACACTACGGGGCCACCACGACCTAGTGTTAACATGAGTAAGTTATCGCTATAGGTTGAGTGAATACCCCATTTTTGGTGAGGCGTCAGGAAGTTCAGCGCTTTCTCAGGGAAACCATTTGGTTTTTTACCTTTAACTGCATCAATCGCTTTGGTATCAATGGGTGGACGATAGACCACTAAACTTTCACCATAAGCACGCATCCACTCGTGATCTTGATACAACTGCTGGCGGCCACTTAACGTGCGCCAAGGGATCATCTCGTGAACGTTGGTATAACAGGCGTTATAAGAGACATGCTCATCTTCAAGGCCAGACCATGTTGGGCTTGAAATGATCTTACGAGGTTGAGCAACGATATCGCGGAAACGAATTTTCTCATCTTCTTTCACTTTGGCTAAGTGAGTATGATCGCGACCAGTCACTTTACTCAGTGCATCCCACGCTTTTACAGCCACTTGACCATTAGTTTCAGGAGCTAAAGAGAGAATAACTTCAGCTGCATCAATCGCCGTTTCAATTGCTGGACGCCCTTTTGCCACACCATCATGACGAACACGATTGAGTTTTTTCAGGAAATCGACTTCTGCTTGTGTATTCCAGCTGATCCCTTTACCACCATTACCTAGTTTGTCCATTAACGGCCCAAGTGAGGTAAAGCGAGCATAGGTATTTGGATAATCACGCTCAACAGGGATAAGGTGTGGTGCTGTTTTACCCGGAATAAGGTCACATTCACCTTTTTTCCAATCTTTCACATCAAAAGGCTGTGCCATTTCAGCGGCAGAGTCATGTTGAATAGGTAATGTCACTAAATCCGTTTCAACCCCTAAATGGCCTACACACAATTTAGAGAAGGTTTTAGCGATACCTTTATAGATTTCCCAGTCTGTTTTAGATTCCCAAGCTGGATCAACGGCTGCGGTTAATGGATGAATAAATGGATGCATATCCGACGTATTCATATCGTCTTTTTCATACCATGTTGCGGTTGGTAAAACGATATCTGAGAAAAGACAGGTGCTTGACATACGGAAGTCTAAAGTCACCACTAAATCAACTTTACCTTCACCGCCTTTATCTTGCCATTCCACTTCTTGTGGCTTAACTTGGCCTTGCTCGCCTAAATCTTTACCTTGTAATCCGTTTTCGGTTCCCAGCAAGTATTTCAGTAAATATTCATGCCCTTTACCCGCAGAACCTAATAAGTTAGAGCGCCAGATAAATAAATTACGTGGGAAGTTCTGTGGGTTATCCGGTTGCTCTGAAGCAAAGCGGATTTCACCTGACTTCAATGCATTAACGGTGTAATCCGTAGCACTAACGCCTGCTTTCTGGGCTTTTTTCGCAATAGATAAAGGGTTTAAGTTTAATTGAGGCGCTGATGGTAACCACCCCATACGCTCTGAACGCACGTTCATATCAACCAAACTACCGCTAAAGCGAGATTTATCGGCTAATGGCGATAACAACTCTGTTGGTGATACGGTTTCATAACGCCACTGACTTGAGTGGTTATAGAAAAATGACGTACTGTTCATATGGCGAGGCGGACGTTGCCAATCAAGACCAAAGGCTAATGGCAACCAACCTGTTTGTGGACGCAGTTTTTCTTGTCCAACATAGTGTGCCCAGCCACCACCACTTTGACCGACGCAACCACAGAAAATCAGCATATTGATAATGCCACGGTAAGTCATATCCATGTGGTACCAGTGGTTAATACCTGCTCCCACAATCACCATCGAACGACCGTGTGTTTTTTCTGCGTTATCTGCAAATTCACGCGCAATACGAGCGATATCTTGGCGACCTACACCTGTCACTTTTTCAGCCCATGCTGGTGAATATGCTTTGATTTCATCGTAGTTTGATGCACAGTTTTCATCATTTAAACCGCGATCAACGCCGTAGTTAGCTAACAATAAATCATAAACAGTTGTGATGTATTTTTCTTCGCCATTCGCAAGTGTAATACGCTTAGCAGGCAGTTTATGAACAATCACATCATCAAGGGCAACACCTTCAAAATATTCACTCTTGATGCCACCAAAGTAAGGAAATGCTACATCAACAATATCATCGTGATTATCTAGAAGGCCTAATTGTAAAGTGACATCTTCGCCACTTTTGCCATCTTTAGGCTCAAGATTCCATTTAGCAGCACCTTCCCAACGAAAGCCCATCGAACCTTGAGGTGCAACTAACTGCTGTGTTTTTTCATCAATAGCAACGGTTTTCCACTCTGGATTTTTCTCTTGATCCAGATTGTTTACTAAATCAGAAGCACGCAACATACGACCCGCAACTAGCTTGCCAGAATCATGTTTATCTAACATCACCAACATTGGCATGTCAGTGTAAGTGCGCACGTAGTTACTAAAATATTCAGTTTGGCGTTTAACGTGGAATTCGTTAAGAATAACGTGTCCCATCGCCATCGCCATCGCGCTATCAGTACCTTGTTTTGGATTTAACCATTGATCACAGAGTTTCGCGATTTCAGCGTAATCAGGCGTTACCGCAACGGTTTTAGTTCCTTTATAACGAACTTCGGTAAAGAAGTGAGCATCTGGAGTACGTGTTTGCGGTACGTTAGAACCCCATGCAATCAGGTAAGAAGAGTTATACCAGTCTGCTGATTCAGGAACGTCGGTTTGCTCACCCCAAGTCATTGGCGATGCAGGTGGTAAATCGCAATACCAATCGTAGAAACTTAAGCATGCGCCACCAATCAGAGATAAATAACGCGCACCCGCAGCATATGAAACCATCGACATGGCAGGAATTGGCGAGAAACCAATAATACGATCAGGACCAAACTCTTTGGCTGTAAACACGTTAGAAGCCGCAATGATTTCATTCACTTCTGACCATGAAGAACGAACAAAACCACCACGCCCACGCGCTTGCTTATAGCTTTTAGTTTTTTCTGGTGAACTAACAATGGAAGCCCATGCATCAACAGGATCGCTATGTTGTGCTTTTGCTTCACGCCATAGTTTAATTAAGCGTTTACGTACCATTGGGTATTTAACGCGGTTTGCGCTATATAAATACCATGAATAACTTGCACCACGGGGACAACCACGAGGTTCATGATCCGGTAAATCCGGACGTGTACGTGGATAATCCGTTTGTTGGGTTTCCCAAGTTACTAATCCATTTTTAACGTAAATTTTCCAGCTGCATGAGCCGGTACAGTTAACACCATGAGTAGAACGGACAATTTTGTCGTGTTGCCAACGACTACGGTAACCATCTTCCCAATCACGGTTAACATTCAGCTCTTGGCCATGATCCTTTGAAAAGGTATCGCCAAGCTGTTTAAAATAGCGGAATCTATCGAGAAACTTACTCATCAGATACTCTCCCAATGCGCGCGAGCGCTCTCACATTGCGTATAATTCGTCATTATTGTTTATTGTGTTTACGTCCATAGACCAACCAAGTGATCAAGACGCAGGCGATATAAAATAGAACAAAGATTTTCATTGCACCGGCAGGAGAGCCAGTCATAGCCAGTGATGTACCGAAGGCTTTAGGAATAAAGAAGCCGCCAATTGCACCAATAGCAGAGATAAAACCAAGTGCGGCTGCACTTTCTGTTACTGCTTCTTTTTGAGCAACTTCGTCTGAAGCGCCTTGTGCTTTCATGCGATCAACCGTAATTTTTCTAAACACCACAGCAATCATTTGGAATGTAGAACCACTTCCTAAACCGGCGGTTAAAAACAGCACCATAAAGACACCGAAGAAGGCGATAAATGAGCCATCAGCACCATTTACAGGCAGTGTTAAGAAAAGCAGAGCAGAGAAAATTGCCATGATGATAAAGTTGATCAGAGTGACTCTAATACCACCAAATTTATCCGATAAAGCGCCACCTACAGGGCGAGCTAAAGCACCTAATAAAGGCCCAAAGAACGCATAATGTAGAATAACGATATCTGGGAATTGGGTTTTAGAAAGCATTGCAAAACCCGCGGAGAAACCAATAAATGAACCAAAAGAGCACAGATATAAAATACTTAACAACCAGAGGTGACCACGTTTTAATACGGGTAATTGCTGGCTTAAAGAGGCTTTATTAGCCGCAAGGTCGTTCATGCCAAACCAAGCAGCACAGGTCAGAATAAGTAAGAAAGGAACCCAAACCCATGCAGCATTTTCTAGCCATAAACGTGAACCATCAGGCTGAACAACACCGGGGCCACTAAACATAGTAAATACGCCAACACCAATCACTAATGGCGCAACCAATTGCATAACACTGACACCCAGATTGCCTAATCCACCATTTAATCCTAAAGCACCACCTTGGCGTGCTTTAGGGAAGAAAAAGCTGATGTTTGCCATACTGGATGCAAAGTTTGCACCAGCAAAACCACATAGCAGTGAAATCACAATAAAGGTTGAATAAGATGTTGTGGTGTCTTGCACTGCAAAACCAAGCCAGATACAAGGAATGATGAGAAAGACGGTACTGATTGCTGTCCAGCGACGACCGCCAAAAATAGGAATAACAAAAGAATAAGGAACGCGTAAAATAGCACCAGAGACTGAAGGCAGTGCAGTCAGCATAAACAACTGATCTGTGGTAAAGTTAAAACCTACTTTGTTCAAATTTACTGCAACTGCACTAAAAAGCATCCATACACAGAACGATAAAAGTAAACAAGGAACAGAAATCCATAAATTGCGTGAAGCGATCTTTTGACCAGTCTTTTCCCAAAAAACTTTATCTTCAGGATGCCAATCTTCGATCACCCCTTTTCTCATTTTTTCTGGGTGTTGAGTGAGTGCCATAACAACCTCGATTAACGGTTAGATTGGCACCTTTTTACGATTAGAATTGTTAATTAGTCATGATCTGCATCAAGCAAAGATTTGTTTGATTTTTAAGCTGAAGTCGCTATTCACACCTAAGTATTAATAGGATTATACTTAATTTTTTATTTTAAATTAATAAGTTAAACTAAAAGCACTATAGTTTAGAAGTAAAATTACCTCCATCAGATATTTAGGGGTAATACTTTAGTAGTATATGACATTTGATGTATTTTTAAGGCAATATAGCGCCAGAATAAATTTGGAAAAATAACGATGAGTACAAATAAAATCCAATGGCACTACCGTTTTTCAATTATTAATCAGATAGCGATATTAATGTTACTTTTCACTCTATTGGGTGTGGTGGGAATGGCGATTTCTAACCATATTATTTTGAGTGTACAAGGTAATGCTCATGCGATTAATAAATCTGGATCGCTACGGATGCAAAGCTATCGCTTGCTATCTGCTTTACCCTTAGATGAGCAACATCGTTATTATCTTCACGAGTTAGAAACCGACTTAGACAGTGGTGAATTACGTCAAGTCCTAAGCAATAAATCGCTACAATCACAATATGCTCAATTAAATACTTACTGGAAAGACACTTTAAAGCCAACTTTGCTTTATGCTCAACAACGCGATGAAGCCAAACAAGAAGTTGCCTTTTTTGTTTCACAGCTAGATAAATTAGTATTAAGCATCGATCAACTTACAGAGCAAAAAATCAGGCTGGTGGCTTATACTCAGCTTATTTTCACTGCACTTACACTGTTATTACTGTTTGGCTCTGTTTGGCATTTCCGTCGCCGTTTATTACATCCTTGGCAACAGCTTATGGCGATGGCTAATTCGATTGGTCATGGTAATTTTTCAGCGCGTTTCCACCAGCGTACACACCATGATGAAATTGCCACATTGGGTATTGCACTTAATACCATGTCAGAAGAGCTCTCTACGCTGTATAGCGAATTAGAAAAAAGAGTGGTTGAAAAAACACACGACTTACAACAGAAAAATAAAGTACTCTCTTATCTCTATCACTCTAGCCAACAATTACACTCTCCTGCGCCACTTTGTGCCCGATTAAGACAGATATTATTTGAGCTTCAACAAATCATTCCTGATACTTACTTACAGATACGTTTATATGAAGATAATCATCACACACTCTTTAATGAAATCAGTTTAGAACCTCAACCACGCCCTGAACATTGTCCAGATCTGCAATGTGAACGCTGTGATGAAACCGCTTCAGCCACCGTTCCATTACGTAGTGAACTATTGCATTGGGAACTAGCCGATCAAATCCATCGCTATGGATTATTTGTTATGCAATTACCTGAACATACCGCCCTGACGGACGAACAGAATAATTTAATGCTATTACTGACAAAACAGATCTCAGCAATGCTGGCAATGGAACAGCAAAACGAGCAACAACAACAGCTTTTGTTAATGGATGAGCGTTCGGCAATTGCACGCGAATTACATGACTCTATTGCTCAATCGCTTTCTTGTTTAAAAATGCAAGTTAGCTATTTGCAGATGCAGTCAGAAACCTTACCGGATAATTGCCAAAAGCTACTAAAAGAGATGCGAGAAGAGCTTAATGTCGCTTATCGCCAATTAAGAGAACTGTTAACCACATTTCGCTTAAAACTCACTGAGCCAGGATTGCTTGCTGCCCTGGAAAGTACGCTGACTGAATTTAATCAGCGCCTTGGTTTTTCTATTAATTTTGACTATCAATTACCCGCAAAATGTGTGAACTCGCACCAAAGTATTCACGTTGTTCAAATCGTCCGTGAAGCATTAAATAATATTTTGCAACATGCCAATGCCAATTGGGCTGAAGTCTCTTTATCTCTAAATAATGGCATGGTTGAACTAAAAATTAATGATAATGGTGAAGGAATTAGCCCTAATCCTGAAAAATTAAATCATTATGGCCTTATTATTATGCGTGAACGCGCAAATAGCTTAAATGGTTCTTATACTATAAAAGTACGCGAACAGGGCGGTACTCAAGTGTTTGTTAAATTTCCATTAATAACTACTCATAAAGACCCTGTCTAAATTGGAGCAAGTCGTAATGAATAATATGGGATCCCCCACAGAAAAAGCGACAATTTTACTCATTGATGATCACCCGATGCTACGCAATGGTGTAAAACAACTTTTAAGTCTTGATACAACACTAACTGTCGTTGGGGAAGCTGGAGATGGTATTCAAGGTGTGAAGCTAGCTGAAGAGTTAGATCCTGATTTAATTTTACTGGATCTGAATATGCCAGGAATGAATGGTTTTGAAACGCTCGATCAACTGCGATTAAAGTCGTTATCAGGTCGGATCGTTGTTTTTAGCGTATCAAATTATAGTGATGATTTAGTCACAGCGTTAAAACGTGGTGCAGATGGTTATCTTCTAAAAGATATGGAGCCTGAAGAATTACTGGCGGCTCTAAAACAGGCAGCTGCCGGAAAAATGGTCGTCAGCCCTGCGTTAACCCCTATTTTAGCCGAGTCCTTACGTGAAGATCGCTCTGAAGGTGAGCGTGATATTGAACAACTCACCCCGCGTGAGCGCGATATTTTGAAACTGATAGCGCAAGGGTTATCAAATAAAATGATCGCACGTAAGCTTGATATCACGGAAAGTACGGTCAAAGTGCATGTAAAACATCTACTAAAAAAAATGAAGCTAAAATCTCGTGTTGAAGTTGCTGTTTGGGTTCATCAACAACGAGTCGATTAATTAAAGTTAGGTACGATGGGCTGGTGGGTATTCATCAGCTCAACTAACTCTTTCGCGCCTTTCTGTAACGACTCCCCTTTTAGCCACATAGCATGAATAGGTAATCGTAATTCATTTTTCGTATTCTTAAATTGAAGCTGTTTTAATTTACCTTTTTGCAATTGAGTATAAATCAGCGAATACGGTAAATTACCCCATCCCATCCCTGCTTCAACCATACCTAATGCCATTTGAAAGCTATCTGTTTGCCAATAATTCGTCGCCACTAATGAGCGCTCATCTCTTAACTCTTTGGTGTGACTTGCGATCATAATTTGACGAACATTCACAAGATCCTCAATGAACACACTTGCAGGATGTGCTAATGCAATATGACTTGCAGAGATTGTTGCGACCAATGACTCAGAGCCAAGATATTGAAACTGCTCATCACCATTCACATACAAGCCCCCATAAACTAGGCTCAGTTGAATTTTATGTGAATGCAACATCTCAATAATGTCATCTTGTGCCGCGGTTATCACATTCACATTAAGTAACGGATAACGTTGCGTTAATTCAGATAACGCAGGTAATAAATAATCAGGATTAATATCAGCTGCAACACCAATATTTAAGACACTTTCGAGATCCATCGAAAGCTCTTGTGCATGCACTTGTAATAATTTTAATTGCTCTGCGATCATTCTGGCATGAGGTTCAAGTGCTTTGGCTTTTTCAGTTGGCTGAGGCTCTCGTGATGAACGCTCAAAAAGCGCATAACCTAATTCAGCTTCCATATTCGCAATTGCCATGCTGACTGCTGATGGAACGCGTTTTAATGAACGTGCAGCCGCAGAGAACGATCCCTTATCCATCACTGCTAAAAATATCGCAATATGTTCACTTGAGAACTGCATGTTCACTCCTGATGTTTCAGTCAAATTGATACTAGCTAACTTTTTCTATCATTATTACTGATTTATCTTACGATGCTTAACGACACAGATCCACAGAAAAAGAGAGCACAATGCAAGGTATCAAACGAAAAATTGTCTACGTGACAGCTTATGAAATTTTTGGCTGGGTTATTTCATCAGTCGGGCTTGCACTTTTGGCTGATAGCTCAACAGCAGTAACAGGCCCATTAGCGCTGGTGATCACAACAATCGCGGTGAGTTGGAATTTTATTTATAATTGCATATTTGAATTTTGGGAGAGTCGACAAGTTTCGAGAATTCGAACGTTTAGACGCCGTCTAGTACATGCAATTGGATTTCAGCTAACACTGGTGCTCTATTTAATTCCACTGATTGCATGGTGGCTTAATGTTTCATTGTGGCAAGCGTTAGTTATGGACTTTGCACTGATTATCATCATCCCTTGTTATACCTTCGTTTATAACTGGGTATTTGACAAAATTTTTGGCTTACCAAAATCTGCATTACCTGAGAATGCACCCGCTGCCTAAGCAACAAATTAAGTAAGAAGAGTGATCCCAATAACGGATCACTCTTTAACAGGATAGATATCTTCTAACGCAAATTGCTCAATGCCACCTTCTAACTCGCAACGACCTAATCCAATATTTTTGTCATCAGCCGTTGTTCTTCTTAACAATTTACCCGTCACTTGAGAAAGCGTTGAGTCAATTTCAATCACACGGTAATACTCTTTCATATAGCTCTCTTCACCCAGCGCCATATAAACTAAAAACTCATCACCTGTTTTAATATTCATCTCGTTGTACTTACTCTTAGTAGTTAATCTAATGATGATAGAATAAGTTTAGTCTAACTAAAGGTAGTAAGAGAAAGATTGACTCACTCGATATTACATTAAGTTAATTTATTAATTTCCAACTCATCATAATGATGCTGATCAGAATAAAAGACAGTGTTAAGTATTGGAAAAAACGCTCTGATAAATACACAAGTAAATAGCGGGCTAATGGGATGGAGAGTAATGAACCTAAGCAGAGAATAAGTGCTGTGTGAACATCGGTATAACCACCTGCGCTATAAGCAATAGCAGAGCCACCAGAAAGGATCGTGGTAATAAAAATAGAAGTACCGATTGCCTCTTTAATACCCATTTGGGCAAAACGCATCAATACCGGTAACACCACTAATCCTCCTCCAACACCTGTTGCACCAAGTACAAACCCTGCACTCATTCCTGGTACAAATAAGGAAGAAAAAGTCACTGTAGAAGGTGGTGGCAAAACAATTAGAGGATCTGAAATTGCTGACCTTCTTACCATTCGCTGTAAAAATAAGATCAATGAAAATACGATAGCAACGATCATTAAAATATTAATCGCTGATTCAACACGATCGTAATATTGAGGTTGTGATCCCAACCATGTCACACCATAACTCGCTAAAAATGTTGCTGGAAACATTATCCCTAAGATTAATAATGCGGGTTTTAATGGAATATTACCTAACCGAAAATGAATATAAGAAGATGAGAGCTTCATTAGCATCGAGAGTAAATTTGCTGTTGCAACCGCAGCTAATGCATTCATACCAAAAAGATAAATAAGAACAGGTAATAAAATAACACCACCACCTACACCGGTCGTTGTAATAACTAACCCGATTGCAGCACCAATAAGTAGTTGTGTTACAAGCAACATCTTATTTCCTTTTTGGTTAAAATTTAACAAGCTTCGATTATAGGCAAAATAACTTATAACCAAAAGGAATTAGATATAACAAATAGGAATATAAATAAAGTTATTATAAAAAAGCCCTTTAATATGAAATTACCTCATATTAAAGGGCCGATATTAATGACGGGCATTACTCTTATTAATCAATAAGTTAATTTTAAACACACTTAATTTATTTCAGCTAAGACGGTTTCTGCTGAAAAATAGTCACCTGTTTTCGCTTTTTGCAGTAGTACTCCATCACAAGAAGCTACTACCTGCACTTCCATTTTCATCGCTTCCATAATGGCAATAACATCACCTTCTTTAACTTTGTCGCCATCAGCTAAGATCCAGCTATGTAATACACCAGAGATAGGTGCTGTGACTGCTTTTTCATTCTCTTCTTTCTCATTACTGGCATTAATTGCTGTTGGTATTACCGCAGAGAGCGACAGTAATTGAGCAGGTAAAGCGAGTTCATGACGACGGCCATCAATTTCAATAAAAGTACGAACAAGCTCTTCATTTTTTGCAGGTGTACTACGAGGGAAATGGGTATTTTTTGCCTGAAAATCTGTTTCAATCCAACGAGTATGCACTTTGAAATTTTTAGTAAAATCGGCATGCTCCATCATTTCACAATGGAAAGGCAATACACTAGCTACCCCTTCAATTTTAAATTCAGATAATGCTCGACGAGCCCGAGTAATGGCCTGTTCACGAGTTGCACCTGTCACTATCAACTTTGCCATCATAGAATCGAACTGGCGTGAGACCTGATTATTTTCAGTAACACCACTATCTACACGAACACCTGGGCCTGAAGGCTCAGAGAAATGCGTAATTAAACCCGGTGTAGGTAAAAAACCTTTCGCGGGATCTTCTGCATTGATCCTAAATTCAAAAGAGTGACCCCGAGGAACAGGCGTTTTATCAATACTTAGTGGCAAACCTTCAGCAATACGTAACTGCTCGATCACTAAATCGATACCCGCCGTTTCTTCTGTAACAGGATGCTCCACTTGTAAGCGTGTATTCACTTCTAAAAATGAGATAGTGCCATTTGCACTTAATAAAAACTCAACTGTACCTGCCCCCACATAACCTGCTTTAGCACAAATATCTTTAGCTGACTGGTGAATACGTTCACGTTGTTCGTCTGTCAAATAAGGTGCTGGCGCTTCTTCAATAAGCTTTTGATTACGTCGCTGTAACGAACAATCTCGTGTTCCGACAACAACAACATTGCCCAGTTTATCTGCGATAATTTGCGCTTCGATATGACGAGGTTTATCTAGGAATTGCTCAACATAACATTCACCTCGACCAAATGCAGTTACCGCTTCTCGTACAGCAGAATGGTAGAGCTCTTCAATTTCTTCCATTTTATGAGCGATCTTCAAACCTCGCCCACCCCCACCAAAAGCAGCTTTAATGGCAACAGGTAGACCATACTGTTTAGCAAAATCAATAACCTCTTCGGCATCATTAACGGGATCAGCCGTACCATTTACAAGAGGAGCACCAACAGATTGTGCAATTTTACGTGCTTTCACTTTGTCACCAAGCACTTCAATCGTTTCTGGGTTAGGGCCGATCCAAATAAATCCTTCGTCTTGTACCGCTTTTGCAAAATCAGCTCGTTCAGAAAGAAAACCGTAACCGGG
Source organism: Proteus terrae subsp. cibarius (assembly GCF_011045835.1). Classification (NCBI taxonomy): domain Bacteria; kingdom Pseudomonadati; phylum Pseudomonadota; class Gammaproteobacteria; order Enterobacterales; family Morganellaceae; genus Proteus; species Proteus terrae. Next base: position 403,955 of record NZ_CP047349.1, on the reverse strand, counting down.
ATGGATCATTGTGACATTAGCTTTATGAGCAACATCAATGATTTTATTAATATCTAAATAGCTTTCTTTCGGCAAATTACCATTGAGTCCATAAGCTTCATCAGCAAGACGAACGTGTAGTGCATCAATATCATCATTAGCATAAATGGCAATTGAAGTTGCCCCATAGTCCTGACAAGCTCGAATAATACGAACTGCAATTTCACCTCGGTTTGCAATAAGTACTCTATGCTTCACTCGTTGTTTTTGGTTAATTGTTGTCATGAGTGGCATTCTCCTATCAATATTCTTGAAATTCGGTAATTGGATTAAAACGAATTTTAGCGTTAACAGGGATCTGCCCTGCGAGTGGTAAGTGATATTCAGCAACAGCGCCAATAACAGGATATCCTCCTGTTAATGGGTGATCGTTAAGAAACAAAACAGGTTGCCCATTAATCGGAACTTGTATTGCACCAATGCAAGTGCCTTCGCTCGATAGCTCTTGTTGTTGCTCTCGTACAAGGGGTGTTTCGCCCAATAAACGTAATCCAATACGGTTAGATTGTGGTGTCACTTGCCATAATTGAGAGGTTAATGTCTTTATAGCTTCAGTAGTAAACCAGTCAGTGCGGGGACCTAAAACAACATCAAGCGTAACAATATCACCTTGTTTTGGCAGTATTGATGTCGGCTGTTCATTAGTAAGAATACCGTTCGAGGTACTTTCATTATTTAAATGAAGTACATCACCTTCTTGCAAAGCATTAGGGCCAATTTGTGCCAAAGTATCAAATGCATAACTACCTAACACCTTTGGTAATTCAAACCCTCCTCTCACTGCAAGATAGCTACGTACACCGGTTTTTGGCATACCTAAAATAATTTCATCGCCACAGCGAACATCAATAGGTTGATAACCAGATAAGAATTCATTTTCACCCGACTCATGATTTAGCGTAATGGAACAATCTGCCCCTGTTAAAGCGATCACACAATCTTGTCGTGCTTTAAGTGCTAATCCACCTTGGGTTATTTCAAGTGCAACAAAAGTTGAGGGATTACCCACTAAACGATTGGCCGCATGTAAAGCGGGTTTATCAAGTGCACCTGAAGCAGATACTCCCATTGATGCAGCACCAATACGCCCTTCATCTTGAAATAAAGTTTGTAACCCTGCTGAAATAACATATAGCCCTTTATCATTTAATGAAAGCGGGGAAGCGACTATGGCTTTTTTCTCCGGTAGTGAAACGGTTATCGGTGATTTTTGTGCATCAACAAAATGCACTTCATTTCCCGGTAATAAAAAAGCGGGTTGTTCACGTGAGAGATCCCACATCTTTATTTCTGTGGTACCAATAAGTTGCCAGCCACCAGGGCTTTGTTGCGGATAAACTCCACTAAACTCGCCCGCTAATCCGACCGACCCTGCGGGGATACGTGTACGAGGCGTTTTGCGACGAGGCACATAAAGCTGAGTTTCATCTGCAATCAAATAAGCAAAACCTGGAGCGAAGCCAGTGAATGCAACTTGATAGGTTTGTTCTGTATGTCTACGGATCACTTCACTGGTAGCGATCCCTAATAATTCAGCGACCTCATTAAGATCCTCACCTTGATAATGAACAGGGATAGTTAATGATTGCGCTTGATGTGCTGATACCGCTTTGACTTCTAATTGTCGAAGTTGAAACACAAGTTCTTCAGCCGTGATTAGCCATGGCGTAAAGTGAATTAAGAGTGTTTTCGCCGCGGGTACAATGTCTTGAATAGCTGCAATATCCGCTTGTTTAACGGATTCATACAATGCGAGCGTCTCTTTTAAAGAGGAAAGCTCAACAAGTAAATGGGATAAGTTAACGGGTAAAAAGCGCAAAGTATCTTCCTCCCTTATACGTGATAAGCGGCATCAGGCACATCGGTAATAAACATATGCCCCGGAGCATGACTAAGTGCGAAAGGAACACCTGAACGCATCACTGCCGCTTGTGGAGTCACACCACAAGCCCAAAAGACGGGGATCTCGCCTTCTTCAATTCTCACGGGTGAGCCAAAATCTGGCGACATAATATCTTTAATGCCCAAAGCATCGGGCGAGCCAATATGTACGGGAGCACCATGTACAGAAGGGAAACGACCACTGATCATCACCGCATCAGCGACTCTGTCAGCAGGAATAGGACGCATTGAAACCACTAATTCACCTTCTAATCGCCCTGCTGGACGACACAAGCGATTCGTTTTATACATCGGTACATTGCAGTTATCTGTGATATGACGAATTTCAATCCCCGCTTCTAACATGGGCGTTTCGAAAGTAAAACTACAACCAATAAGAAACGTAACAAGATCGGGATGTTGTGCCCAAATTTCAGTAGCATCCGTAATTTCATCCGCTAATTTGCCATTTTCCCAAACACGGTAAAGAGGAATGTCAGTACGCAGATCGGCACCTTTCGCTAAAACAGTACGATAACTACCTGATTCACAAACATCTAATATCGGACAACTTTTCGGGTTACGTTGAGCGTAGAGCAGAAAATCAAATGCCCAATCACGAGGTAAACTGATCATGTTAGCTTGAGTCATTCCTTTAGCCATACCTGCTGTTGGTATAGCTAAACCATTGCGAATAGCTAATCGAGCTTCTTGTGCTTTGACAATTGCATCCGCAGTCGCTTGCATTAAATGAGTCATTTTTGCACCTCATTTTTAAGTCGCAGAGGTGCAAAAGGTTTAATGCTAACACCATGATTAATTAAAATTTCTTTTACACTTTTAGCGAGAGCCACGGCATCCGGACTGTCACCATGAACACAAATAGAATCAGCTTCTATTGCAGTAAAAACGCCTTCTATTGATTCAACACCTCCTTCTTGCACAAGCCGTAACATGCGTTGAGCAACAAGTTCAGGATCATGTAAAACAGCGCCCTCTTTTTTACGAGAAACTAGGGTACCATCAGCATGATAGGCTCTGTCTGCAAAAGCTTCGGCTATTACTCGAAGACCATTTTCTTTCGCAAGTGTAATCAAGGGTGACCCCGCTAAAGCAACTAATGTCAGTTGGGGATCTACAGCAAGTATTGCCTCAATAACAGCAAGTGCTTGACGTTTATCATGAGCAATTGTGTTATAAAGCGCACCATGAGGCTTAACATAGGTCACACTCAAACCTACGGCTTTAGCCAATCCTTTCAAAGCACCTATTTGATAAATCACATCTGCGGTTAATTCATCACTGGCGATATCCATATTACGACGACCAAAACCGACTAAGTCAGGATAAGCAACGTGCGCACCTATCGCGACATTATGCTGTTTCGCCGCTTTTAATGTTTTTAAAATACCATCCGGTGAACCTGCATGAAAACCGCAAGCGATATTAGCGCTACTGACAATTTCAAGCACTGCATCATCATTGCCCATTTTCCACTGACCGAAGCTCTCACCTAAATCACTGTTTAAATCGACGGCTTTTATCATCATTATTGTTCTCTTAAGCAATGTTGAGGTAGTTGAAAATAGCACCCACGGACATAATGCCCATATACCAAGTCAGCGCACAAACTAAAATACCTGACCATAGCAACCATGCAGGATATTTATATCCATTCATGAGATCTTGGCGACGCCATGCAACAAAAATAAATAGTGTCATACCAATAGGTAAAATCAGGCCATTAAAACCACCGGCAAAGACTAATAATGCAGCCGGTGCTGTTCCCATAACCATATAAATAACAAGAGAAATAGTAATGAAAATAATGGTTGCGATATTACGTTGACGCTCAGTAACACCTTTTTTAAATACTGTAATAAATGACATTGAGGTATAAGCAGCACCAATTACACTCGTTAATGCAGCTGCCCATAAAATAAGACCGAAGATGCGTAATCCAGTTAAACCAGCTGCATGTTGAAATGCTTGAGATGCAGGGTTAGCCGCGTGACTAGAAATATCTAATGTTACGCCACTGGCAACTACGCCTAAAATAGCGAGGAACAGGATATAGCGCATTAATCCAACCACTAAAATTCCTTTGGTTGCAGCGCTTGATACAGCGTCAATGTTCTCAATACCCGTAGTTCCTTTATCGAGAAGACGGTGAGCACCGGCATAACAGATATAACCGCCCACAGTACCACCAACAATTGTAGTGATTGTTGCGAAGTTAATCGCATCAGGTAAAACCGTTTGTCTTAATGCTTCACCTATTGGAGGATTAGAGGCAAACATCACAAAAACAGTCAGTAAGATCATGACAATACCAAGAACGATAATCATACGATCAATAAAGTTACTGGCTTTGCGTGATGAGAAAATATAGATCGCAAGTAAAGCACTTAAGATCCCACCCCATTTAGGATCAAGACCCACCATTGCATTAAGCCCCAGACCAGCACCTGCAATGTTACCCACGTTAAACACTAAACCGCCAAAAATAACTAATACAGCAAGTAAGTAGCCACTACCAGGTATTGCTTTGTTAGCAATATCTGAAGCTCGCATATTGGTGACAGTGATCACTCGCCAAATACTTTGCTGAACAACATAGTCGATAATGATTGATGCCAAAATACCAAATGCAAATGCCGCCCCCATAGTGGCAGTAAAGGTTGCAGTTTGAGTAATAAAACCCGGACCAATAGCTGATGTCGCCATTAAAAAAATGGCAGCTATCAATGAAGAACGTCTATTTTTTATAAACGAACCTGATGTTATGTTTGCAGAATCTTGTGTAGCCATTAGCTACCCCCTTTATCATCATTATTTTAATTATTATTACTAAGGCAATTAGCGTGCCATTGTTGAGCATGAATACTTAATTGTTAATCACCTGATATTGGATTGTTGAACAATTAATAATAATAGATGAATAAATAAGCAAATAGATTTAAATATGGGATGATAAAAGTGCAGTGAAGATCGCATTTTTAACATTTTATTGACAATTACGCTTAATTAATAAGTCATAAATGTGCACCTAAATGAGGCATAAAAAGATTAGATGCACAAAAATAGTGCGCAATTTTGAAGAAAGAATAAGTTTAATCACTAAAATATCGTGACAAAAAATTAAGTTTTTTTGATGGAAATAAACAGAAAGTCATACTCGATACAGTGAGAAGTACGACAGAGTGACACAATAGAGGTTATATATTACAAAACACACTGATAGAATAGGTGCTTCTATTAAGCTAATAGCAGAAGATAATGCAGAAAAAAACATCTCCACAAATTCTTTCTCAAAAAGTCGCAAATGTTATTCGGCAAAAAATCACTATTGGAGAATTACCTCCTGGTGAAAGATTATCAGAAACGGCATTAAGTGAAACGCTAGAGATATCGCGTAATACTTTAAGAGAGGTTTTTCGCGTTCTTACCCAAGAAGGGCTTTTAACTTATAAACCTAACCGTGGTGTTTTTGTTTCTGTACCTGATATGGCAAGTATCATGGATATTTATCGCGTAAGACGATTAATTGAATGTGATGCTCTGCGACATTCTTATCCTATGCATCCAGCTATTGTTAAAATGCAAGATAGTGTTGAACAAGCAAAAGTCTTTCAAGAACAACAAGATTGGAGCAGTGTAGGAACCTGTAATATGCACTTTCACACCGCAATTGTTGAGCTTTCAGATAGCCCTAGATTGTTTAAACAATACCAGCTTATTTTAGCGGAATTACGTTTAGCCTTCGGTTTATTAAACGATCCTCAATTACTACATGCACCGTATATTGAGAAAAATGAACAGATTTTGACACTTTTAATGGATGGAAAAGCCCAAGAAGCAGCAACAGCAATGGAGAACTATTTAGAAATATCAGAAAGAACAGTCCTTGCTGCATTTTCTCGTCATAATTTTTGCTAAAAGATCATAAAAAATGCCCTAATTTAGGGCATTTTTGTATTTGGAATTTAACATAGTATTTAATAAGCTATATAAAAACCCCAAACGCAAAAAAGCCAACCCATTGGGTTGGCTTTCTCGTCTTATTTAATGCCTGGCAGTTCCCTACTCTCACATGGGGAGGCCCCACACTACCATCGGCGCTACAACGTTTCACTTCTGAGTTCGGCATGGATTCAGGTGGGTCCGCTGCGCTATGGCCGCCAAGCAAATTCTGTTTAATTACCCGTTATTTTGTATCTCTACGCTATAACCAGCAATGTTCAATCTTAAACAAGCCTACTTCATCTACTGTCGTCTCTCAGACAAAACACCTTCGGTGTTGTCAGGTTAAGCCTCACGGTTCATTAGTACTGGTTAGCTCAACGTATCGCTACGCTTACACACCCAGCCTATCAACGTCTTAGTCTTAAACGTTCCTTTAGGTCACTCTAGGTGACAGGGAAGACTCATCTCGAGGCAAGTTTCCCGCTTAGATGCTTTCAGCGGTTATCTCTTCCGCACTTAGCTACCGGGCAATGCCATTGGCATGACAACCCGAACACCAGTGGTGCGTTCACTCCGGTCCTCTCGTACTAGGAGCAACCCCTCTCAATCTTCCAACGCCCACGGCAGATAGGGACCGAACTGTCTCACGACGTTCTAAACCCAGCTCGCGTACCACTTTAAATGGCGAACAGCCATACCCTTGGGACCTACTTCAGCCCCAGGATGTGATGAGCCGACATCGAGGTGCCAAACACCGCCGTCGATATGAACTCTTGGGCGGTATCAGCCTGTTATCCCCGGAGTACCTTTTATCCGTTGAGCGATGGCCCTTCCATTCAGAACCACCGGATCACTAAGACCTACTTTCGTACCTGCTCGAGCCGTCACTCTCACAGTCAAGCTGGCTTATGCCTTTGCACTAACCGCATGATGTCCGACCATGCTTAGCCAACCTTCGTGCTCCTCCGTTACTCTTTAGGAGGAGACCGCCCCAGTCAAACTACCCACCAGACACGGTCCCCGATCCAGATTATGGACCTAGGTTAGAACATCAAACGTTAAAGGGTGGTATTTCAAGGTTGACTCCATGCAGACTGGCGTCCACACTTCATAGTCTCCCACCTATCCTACACATCAAGGCTCAATGTTCAGTGTCAAGCTATAGTAAAGGTTCACGGGGTCTTTCCGTCTTGCCGCGGGTACACTGCATCTTCACAGCGAGTTCAATTTCACTGAGTCTCGGGTGGAGACAGCCTGGCCATCATTACGCCATTCGTGCAGGTCGGAACTTACCCGACAAGGAATTTCGCTACCTTAGGACCGTTATAGTTACGGCCGCCGTTTACTGGGGCTTCGATCAAGAGCTTCTCCCTAAGGATAACCCCATCAATTAACCTTCCAGCACCGGGCAGGCGTCACACCGTATACGTCCACTTTCGTGTTTGCACAGTGCTGTGTTTTTAATAAACAGTTGCAGCCAGCTGGTATCTTCGACTGGCTTCGGCTCCGTCCGCAAGGGACTTCACTTACCGCCAGCGTGCCTTCTCCCGAAGTTACGGCACCATTTTGCCTAGTTCCTTCACCCGAGTTCTCTCAAGCGCCTGAGTATTCTCTACCTGACCACCTGTGTCGGTTTGGGGTACGATTGTTGGTAACCTGAAGCTTAGAGGCTTTTCCTGGAAGCAGGGCATCAATTGCTTCACCACCTTAGTGGTTCGTCATCACACCTCAGCATTAAGTGACCGGATTTGCCTAATCACTCTGCCTACATGCTTGAACCGGGACGACCGTCGCCCGGACAACCTAGCCTTCTCCGTTCCCCCATCGCAGTTACCACCAGTACGGGAATATTAACCCGTTTCCCATCGACTACGCTTTTCAGCCTCGCCTTAGGGGTCGACTCACCCTGCCCCGATTAACGTTGGACAGGAACCCTTGGTCTTCCGGCGTGCGGGTTTTTCACCCGCATTATCGTTACTTATGTCAGCATTCGCACTTCTGATACCTCCAGCATACCTCACAGTACACCTTCGCAGGCTTACAGAACGCTCCCCTACCCAACAACACTTAGTGTTGCTGCCGCAGCTTCGGTGCATGGTTTAGCCCCGTTACATCTTCCGCGCGGGCCGACTCGACCAGTGAGCTATTACGCTTTCTTTAAATGATGGCTGCTTCTAAGCCAACATCCTGGCTGTCTGAGCCTTCCCACTTCGTTTCCCACTTAACCATGACTTTGGGACCTTAGCTGGCGGTCTGGGTTGTTTCCCTCTTCACGACGGACGTTAGCACCCGCCGTGTGTCTCCCGTGATAACATTCTTCGGTATTCGCAGTTTGCATCGAGTTGGTAAGTCGGGATGACCCCCTAGTCGAAACAGTGCTCTACCCCCGAAGATGAATTCACGAGGCGCTACCTAAATAGCTTTCGGGGAGAACCAGCTATCTCCCGGTTTGATTGGCCTTTCACCCCCATCCACAAGTCATCCGCTAATTTTTCAACATTAGTCGGTTCGGTCCTCCAGTTAGTGTTACCCAACCTTCAACCTGCCCATGGATAGATCACCGGGTTTCGGGTCTATACCCTGCAACTCATTCGCCCAGTTAAGACTCGGTTTCCCTACGGCTCCCCTATACGGTTAACCTTGCTACAGAATATAAGTCGCTGACCCATTATACAAAAGGTACGCAGTCACCCCATCCTCAAATGTCCCGCTTGCTTTTACTGTCAAACTGGCTCGATTTTTTAACTTCCGTTGCTCGTGTACTTCTATGTACACTGCGCGACGGCTTGAAAAAATCAATCCACTTTGTAGGTAAACGCTGCGCTGTTTTCGAGTGGTTTGTCCAATCACTCAGTGCGAGGCACTTGAGTGATGGGGCTCCTACTGCTTGTACGTACACGGTTTCAGGTTCTTTTTCACTCCCCTCGCCGGGGTTCTTTTCGCCTTTCCCTCACGGTACTGGTTCACTATCGGTCAATCAGGAGTATTTAGCCTTGGAGGATGGTCCCCCCATATTCAGACAGGATAACACGTGTCCCGCCCTACTCGTCGAGTTCACAATAACAGCATCTTCGGATACGGGGCTATCACCCTTTACTGCCGGACTTTCCAGACCGTTCTCCTGATGCTGCTATTGATTAAGACTCTGGGCTGTTCCCCGTTCGCTCGCCGCTACTAGGGGAATCTCGGTTGATTTCTTTTCCTCGGGGTACTGAGATGTTTCAGTTCTCCCGGTTCGCTTCATTAACCTATGTATTCAGTTAATGATAATATCCATTGGATATTGGGTTTCCCCATTCGGAAATCGTCGGGTATAACGGTTCATATCACCTTACCGACGCTTATCGCAGATTAGCACGTCCTTCATCGCCTCTGATTGCCTAGGCATCCACCGTGTACGCTTATTCGCTTAACCTCACAACCCGAAGATGTCTTCTAAAACGGATTGCTACGCTTCATGATTTCGACGTTGGGCAGTGCTCGCAATGCTCACATACTTTAAGTATGCTCCGCTTGCTGTGCGCTGTCCGCCTTGAAATCATTTTGCTCGCATATCCTTTCTGAAGAGTATTTTCAGATTTGAGATTTTGAGAGACTCATCAATATACCTCGGTGATATATTGATTTGTTTTCAATTTTTCAGCTTGTTCCAGATTGTTAAAGAGCATAATAGGTAAAATAACTCATCGAATTATCTTAACTATTCTCTGACTTGCATCAGACTATAGTGTGGTACGCCTTTCACTCATACCGCGCAATTGGCGTCCCCTAGGGGATTCGAACCCCTGTTACCGCCGTGAAAGGGCGGTGTCCTAGGCCTCTAGACGAAGGGGACTTCAGTCAGCTTCGCAGACGCGCTTTTGCTCGTTCTTCATCAGACAATCTGTGTGAGCACTGCACATAACACGTATCTCTTAGGTAAGGAGGTGATCCAACCGCAGGTTCCCCTACGGTTACCTTGTTACGACTTCACCCCAGTCATGAATCACAAAGTGGTAAGCGCCCTCCCGAAGGTTAAGCTACCTACTTCTTTTGCAACCCACTCCCATGGTGTGACGGGCGGTGTGTACAAGGCCCGGGAACGTATTCACCGTAGCATTCTGATCTACGATTACTAGCGATTCCGACTTCATGGAGTCGAGTTGCAGACTCCAATCCGGACTACGACAGACTTTATGAGTTCCGCTTGCTCTCGCGAGGTCGCTTCTCTTTGTATCTGCCATTGTAGCACGTGTGTAGCCCTACTCGTAAGGGCCATGATGACTTGACGTCATCCCCACCTTCCTCCGGTTTATCACCGGCAGTCTCCTTTGAGTTCCCGCCATCACGCGCTGGCAACAAAGGATAAGGGTTGCGCTCGTTGCGGGACTTAACCCAACATTTCACAACACGAGCTGACGACAGCCATGCAGCACCTGTCTCAGCGTTCCCGAAGGCACTCCTCTATCTCTAAAGGATTCGCTGGATGTCAAGAGTAGGTAAGGTTCTTCGCGTTGCATCGAATTAAACCACATGCTCCACCGCTTGTGCGGGCCCCCGTCAATTCATTTGAGTTTTAACCTTGCGGCCGTACTCCCCAGGCGGTCGATTTAACGCGTTAGCTCCAGAAGCCACGGTTCAAGACCACAACCTCTAAATCGACATCGTTTACAGCGTGGACTACCAGGGTATCTAATCCTGTTTGCTCCCCACGCTTTCGCACCTGAGCGTCAGTCTTTGTCCAGGGGGCCGCCTTCGCCACCGGTATTCCTCCACATCTCTACGCATTTCACCGCTACACGTGGAATTCTACCCCCCTCTACAAGACTCTAGCCAACCAGTTTCAGATGCAATTCCCAAGTTAAGCTCGGGGCTTTCACATCTGACTTAATTGACCGCCTGCGTGCGCTTTACGCCCAGTAATTCCGATTAACGCTTGCACCCTCCGTATTACCGCGGCTGCTGGCACGGAGTTAGCCGGTGCTTCTTCTGCGGGTAACGTCAATTGCTAAGAGTATTAATCTTAACACCTTCCTCCCCGCTGAAAGTACTTTACAACCCTAAGGCCTTCTTCATACACGCGGCATGGCTGCATCAGGCTTGCGCCCATTGTGCAATATTCCCCACTGCTGCCTCCCGTAGGAGTCTGGGCCGTGTCTCAGTCCCAGTGTGGCTGATCATCCTCTCAGACCAGCTAGAGATCGTCGCCTAGGTGAGCCTTTACCCCACCTACTAGCTAATCCCATATGGGTTCATCCGATAGCGCAAGGTCCGAAGAGCCCCTGCTTTGGTCCGTAGACGTCATGCGGTATTAGCCACCGTTTCCAGTAGTTATCCCCCTCTATCGGGCAGATCCCCATACATTACTCACCCGTCCGCCGCTCGTCAGCAAGAAAGCAAGCTTTCTCCTGTTACCGCTCGACTTGCATGTGTTAGGCCTGCCGCCAGCGTTCAATCTGAGCCATGATCAAACTCTTCAATTAAAAGTGTTTGATGCTCAAAGAAATCGAAAACTTAGCTATTCATAAATGAATTTACTTTTGTTGTTCACTCTTCAAGACTTGATACATCTAATATTTTAGAAGATATCGTCTCTGCGAGTGCCCACACAGATTGTCTGATAATTTGTTAAAGAGCAGTGCAACATTCGCTGCCGTTTCCGGTCTTCTGCGTTGTTGCGAGGAGGCGTATATTACGTTATTCCTCTGAAGAGTCAAGAGTTTTTTCAAACTTTTTTCTTTTCTCTTCGCTGTCCTTCGTGGCTGTTGTCAGCTCATCGTCGGTCAGTGGGTGCGCATTATAGGGAGTTCTCGGATTAGCGCAAGTGTTTTTTTAAAATAATTTTCTGTTCGTTCAAAACTCCAACAAGACGTATAAAAACCCCACAGAAAAGATTAAATATCACTCAATTTTGGCAAAATACGTCGCAAATTCGCTTACTTTATTCCAATCCGTATATTCAATTTCTTTTGTTGGATCAGTTTCACCTTTTGTCATCTTCATAATTAATTGGATCATGACTCTATCAATCCATTTATAACGAGGATAAAAAAGTGCACCAGCAAATACACCGGTTAATGCTGGTTTCCATGGAGTCTTATCTAAAAACTTACGCATATAAGCATTCGTCTCGGGTGTATTCTTTTCTGCTTTTCTTGCCGTAAGATTAACGCCAAAGAATGCGGACGGCATACTATTCAATTGTGCAAGATGACGAGTGATAAATTTATCGAGAGCTTTATTAAAGTAACCATAACGAATTGAAGCGCCTACTAAGACTTTACTATAAGCAGACAAATTTAAACTCTGCTGAACAGAGGTTAAATCTCTCACATCACATTCATGACCATGTTGTCTTAATTCATTCGCAATTTGCGTCATTATCTTTTTAGTTTGACCATCAGTACTACAATACAGCAATAGTGCGCTCATATATTACTCCTTGTATTAGGTTAATCACGCCAAAACGTTGGGGTAAATAAAACCAATAGTGTGAAAACTTCTAGTCGCCCAAACAGCATTGTCACGACAAGTATCCATTTTGCAGCTGGATTCATTGTCGTGAAGTTGTCAGCGACAATACCTAATCCAGGGCCAAGATTATTTAATGTGGTTGCAATAGCAGAAAATGCAGAAAATTCATCAACACCTGTCGCTATCAACAACATTAAGCTAATAATAAATACCAACGCATAAGCAGAGAAGAATCCCCACACAGCTTCAATAATACGTTCAGGTAATGCTCGATGACCAAGTTTGATGGTATAAACAGCATTGGGGTGAACAAGACGTTTTAATTCACGATTCCCTTGTAGGAATAAAAGCAAGATACGAATGACTTTCAATCCCCCACCCGTTGATCCTGCACAGCCACCAATAAATGCCGAGCATAATAATAGAAGAGGTAAAAATGCAGGCCATTGTGCAAAGCTATCCGTGGCAAAACCTGCTGTTGTCGCCATAGAGACAACTTGGAAAAAAGCCTGATTTATGGTTATCCATCCTGTGTCATATACAGAATAAAGCCATAAAATACCGCTACAGATAATGACTAATCCCAATTGAATTGAGATAAACATACGAAATTCAGGATCACGCCAATAGATATTTAAACTTCTTCCCGTTAATACGGCAAAGTGCAAACCAAAGTTACACCCAGAGATCAGAAGGAATACACCAATAATAATGTTAATGGTTGGACTATTAAAATAACCGATACTGGCATCGTGAGTAGAAAACCCACCAATTGCAATAGTTGAAAAGCTATGAGAAATAGCATCAAACACATCCATACCTGCAATCCATAATGCTAAGGCACAAATGATGGTTAATAAGACATAGATAAGCCAAAGTGCTTTCGCTGTTTCTGCAATTCGGGGGCGCATTTTATTATCTTTCAATGGCCCCGGCATTTCTGCACGATATAACTGCATTCCCCCAACACCTAAAAGTGGAAGAATAGCGACAGCTAATACAATGATCCCCATCCCGCCTAACCATTGAAGCATTTGGCGATAAAACAAAATAGCTTTAGGTAATGAATCTAGCCCCACAAGCGTCGTGGCACCAGTCGTAGTCAGTCCAGAGAAAGACTCAAAAAAGGCATCAGTAATAGAAAGGTGAGGTTGTTCAGAAAAGATAAACGGCAATGCCCCTACACTACCCAGTACCGTCCAAAATAAGACAACAATAAGAAAGCCTTCTTTAGGCTTAAGCTCACTTTTTTTATGTCGATTGGGGATCCACAGCATTAACCCAATGATCAATGCAACAATAAATGTTTGGCTAAATGCACGCCCTGCACCATCTCGATATATTAATGCGACAATACCGGGAATGATCATCGTGACAGAAAATAAGATAACAAGCAGTCCGACAATACGGGTTATTGAACGAAAATGCATTTAGCGATTTCCTTGGTAGCAAAGATTATTCATTTTTATCTAACGGGATTAATTGCATACTGCCACGACTGATATCTCGTAGTTTAACTTCAACTTCACCGCTATGCATGGCAGGCAATGAAAGTATAAAAGTGACTTTATCAGTATATTCACTTGAAAGTACTTGCCCATGATATTGTTCAACGACTTGTTCAAGTAATGAAACAAGTGAATATTCACACGCTACACTAAAACGCAACTGTGGCACTTTCGTTTTTGTTGGCAAAAGCTTTAATGCTTGTTGAACGCCACTGCCATAAGCCCTAACCAATCCGCCAGTTCCTAATTTGATCCCCCCGAAATACCGAACAACCACAGCGGTGACTTCTCCCATTCCACTCCCTAAAAGAGGTGCAAGAATAGGTTTTCCCGCAGTACCAGTTGGCTCACCATCATCAGAAAAACCTAATTGTTGTGAGTCATCGGGTCTTCCTGCAACAAAAGCCCAACAGTGGTGCCTGGCATCAGGAAATTGCTCTTTAATAGACTGGATATAAGCTTTTGCTGCATCAATACCTTCAGTGTGAGCAATAAATGTAATAAAACGACTCTTCTTTATTTCTTCACTGAATTCTACGGTTTCAGCGGGGATCAAATATGCTTTCATCAGGCTAAGTGTAAATCTCTGGTCATATTTTCAATTTTGTTATCGTGGATAATAATATTATCTTCAATACGAATACCACCAAATGGTTTGAAATGTTCAATCAGCTTCCAATTGAAATGAGTACTGTATTTCCCTTCTTTCCAAGGCGCTAGTAGAGAGTCGATAAAGTAAAACCCAGGTTCAATTGTTAATACCATGCCCGGTTCAACGATACGTGTGCAACGTAAGAATGGATACATTGCAGGAGCTGCTAAGTGAGTTCCTTTATCATCTTGCATAAAACCAGCCGCATCATGAACTTGCAGACCCAAAGCGTGCCCTAAACCATGAGGTAAAAATGGTGTAGTTAATCCAGCGCTCACCATCTCTTCTTCACTAACACCTTTAACAATGCCGTATTTATTAAGTAATCCAGCAATACGTTGATGCATTTGAACATGATATTCAGTATAACGCACACCCGCTTTCATCGTCGCAATCAACGCTTGTTGTGCATCATTCATATCTTTAACTAAAGAAGTAAACTCATGATTTTCTTTTGCGCTATAAGTACGAGTGATATCGGCTGCATAACCATTATACTCTGCACCCGCATCAATAAGGAAACTACGATATTCATCTGGTGATTCATGATCTAACTTTGTGTAATGCAAAACAGCCGCGTGTTCATTTAAGGCGACAATATTGCCATAAGGTACATCAGTATCACGATGACCTGTTGCCATTAAATACGCCATATTAATATCAAACTCACTTAACCCTGCTTGGAATGCTTCGCGAGCAGCAATATGTCCATTAACGGCCATTTTTTGTGCTTCACGCATACAAGCTAATTCATAACCTGTTTTATAGGCACGATAGTAATGATAATAATTCAGAAGAGATTGATTGTTGATATTATCAATACTCACACCTAATGATTCTGCTCGCTGCGTATTTGGACCAATATAAGCAGTATTTTTATTAATATAAGGTGCGAGCTCTTTTTGAATATCATCAACATTTTTAAGATGAATTAACTCAATTTCATGAGTCCAATAGCTATTTGGTAAAGCTTCAACACTGTGCCAATAGTCC
Organism: Proteus terrae subsp. cibarius; assembly: GCF_011045835.1. Lineage (NCBI taxonomy): Bacteria > Pseudomonadati > Pseudomonadota > Gammaproteobacteria > Enterobacterales > Morganellaceae > Proteus > Proteus terrae. The sequence continues at coordinate 388,463 of NZ_CP047349.1, read as the reverse complement.
ACTGGGGAATAGAACCATAATTTAGGTTTATTAACACCATCAGCTAATAACCAACAATGTGGTACATCGGTCACAGGCACCCATGCTTTAAAATGCGCATTCACTTTAAAAGGATAATCACTATCATCAAGGAAAACTCGAATAGGTTCACCAGAATGAATTAATACAGAATCAAGATGGTGTCTGGATAAAGCATCACGAGTACGATTTTGTAGAGTTTTGATATGTTCTTGGTACAGAGAGAGCAATTTTTCCATTATTAATTACCTTATCTTATTCATTGTTAATGATTCAGCTTAACACGCCAACTCTTTTAGTGGCTAACCCCATAGCAAAAATAGATTATTGCCAATTTATCTCCTCCTCTTTTTAACAAACTTAGCAATAACATAGAATTCAATAAGTTGAATAGTTTCACTGTGATCACCCTTGCAGTTTTTTAATCAAATATTTGCATTTATTTAACATAGTATTCACACTCTTAATATCTGGTCATACCAGTCTATATATTTAGGGGGAATACAAATGCTCTATCAAAGCGAAAATATTCAAGCCGATTGGGTGAAACAAGGTATTGTTGAACTCATTTTTAACGCCAAAGGTTCTATTAATAAATTAGATACCAAAACGGTTGCGATGCTAAGCGAGGCTTTAACGGTATTAGAAGCAACACCTGGCCTAAAAGGCGTTATCTTGCGTTCAGAAAAACCGGCTTTTATTGTCGGTGCTGATATTACTGAGTTTTTATCCCTTTTTGATGCCCCTGAAGAAGAATTATCTCAGTGGCTACATTTCTCTAATCAGATTTTTAGCAGACTTGAAGACTTACCTGTTCCTACTGTCTCGGCTATTAATGGCTATGCCCTTGGTGGGGGGTGTGAATGTGTACTTGCTACTGACTTTCGTATTGCTTCCCCTGATTTACGTATTGGTTTACCAGAAACAAAACTTGGGATCATGCCGGGTTTTGGCGGTTCGGTACGTCTTCCTCGTTTAATTGGTGTTGATAACGCATTAGAAATCATTACTGCTGGTAAAGATGTTGATGCTCAAACAGCACTTCAAAATGGATTAATCCAGGCCATTGTCCCTCTAGATAGCTTAAAAGAAAGTGCTATTTCATTAATCGAACAAGCAATTGAAGGCAAAATTGATTGGAAAGCGGCACGTCATCCCAAAACAGCACCATTAAGACTAACAGAGCTTGAACATAAAATGTCTTTCAGTGTAGCTAAAGGTATGGTGATTAAAGTAGCGGGTCCTCACTATCCAGCGCCTATCACCGCTGTAAAAACTATTGAAAAAGCAGCCTTCCTAAATAGAGATGAGGCACTGGCTCTCGAAACTGAAAACTTTGTTAAGCTCACACGCACTGATGTGGCAAAAGCCTTAGTTGGTATTTTCCTAAATGATCAGTACGTCAAAAATATCACGAAAAAACGTCATGCCGAATTACCTAAGCAGGCTGCTGTACTAGGTGCAGGGATCATGGGGGGAGGAATATCCTATCAATCAGCCTTGAAAGGCATTCCTGTTGTAATGAAGGATATTAACCCCAAATCCCTTGAACTGGGTATGAATGAAGCGTTAAGCCTGTTGCAAAAACGCCAAGAAAAAGGTCGAATGAGTGCCGTAGATATGGCGAAAACTCTCGCCTCTATTCAACCAACATTAAATTATGCCTCTGTTAGTGATGCGGATGTTGTTGTCGAAGCCGTTGTTGAAAACCCAAAAGTAAAGGCAACTGTGCTTGCAGAAACAGAAGCACTATTAGCTGATAACGCGATCCTTGCATCCAATACTTCAACCATTCCCATTTCATTACTCGCAAAATCCTTAAAGCGTCCTGAGAATTTCTGTGGGATGCACTTCTTTAACCCTGTTCATCGAATGCCACTAGTCGAAATCATAAAAGGCGAAAAAACCAGTGAAGAAACCATTAATCGTATAGTCAGTTACGCCAGTAAAATGGGCAAAACACCGATTATCGTTAATGATTGTCCCGGCTTCTTTGTAAACCGAGTTCTCTTTCCTTACTTTGCAGGATTCTCTCTCTTACTAAGAGATGGTGCTGACTTTATTGCTGTTGATAAAGTGATGGAAAAGATATTTGGCTGGCCTATGGGACCGGCATACCTACTTGATGTTGTTGGTATTGATACGGCAAATCACGCTCAAGCCGTAATGGCACAAGGTTTTCCTGATAGAATGGGCGCAATTGAACGAGATACGATTGCCCTTTTATATGAGCAACAGCGATATGGACAGAAAAATAATCATGGTTTCTATAATTACTCTATTGATAAACGAGGTAAAAAACAGAAATCAGTTGATGTTCAAATTCAAACACTTATCCAACAAAATGCAGGCAAAACGCAAGAGTTTAGCCAAGATGCAATTATCGCTCGCATGATGATCCCAATGATCAATGAAGTTATCCGTTGTTTAGATGAAGGTATTATTGCCTCACCAGCAGAAGCGGATATTGCATTAGTCTATGGTTTAGGCTTCCCTCCTTTCCGTGGTGGTGTATTCCGTTACCTTGATACTGTCGGATTAGCGCAATTTGTTACAGATGCACAGCAATACGCATCATTAGGGCCACTTTATCAAATCCCTGAAAGCTTAAAACAAAAAGCACAACGCAATGAAACCTATTATCCAAAACCAGCAAAAGTAGATGTTAACATCAGAGAACTCGCTTAAGGAGAGATGAAATGGAAAAGGTTGTCATAATTGATGGTATTCGTACTCCAATGGGACGCTCAAAAGGCGGTGCATTTCGCCATGTCAGAGCGGAAAATCTCTCTGCTCACCTGATGCAAGCACTACTAAAACGTAATCCTAATATTAATCCAAATGATATCGGTGATGTTATTTGGGGCTGTGTGCAACAAACCTTAGAGCAAGGCTTTAATATTGCTCGTAATGCGGCGTTATTGGCTGAACTTCCACACAAGGTTCCAGCAGTCACCGTTAACCGGTTATGTGGCTCATCAATGCAAGCATTACATGATGGTGCGCGCCAAATTATGCTGGGTGATAGCCAAGTAGCTTTAATTGGTGGTGTTGAACATATGGGCCATGTGCCAATGACTTATAATGCCGATTTTAACCCATCACTTAATCTTTCTGTCGCTAAAGCTTCATTTTCAATGGGGCTAACCGCAGAGATGCTAGCAAAATCATTCCAAATTTCACGAGAAGAGCAAGATAAATTTGCTTATCGCTCTCACCATTTAGCGGCGATTGCAACACAACAAGGCTATTTTGATAATGAGATCATTGCAATTAATGGTCATGATGCAACGGGTAACTTTATCAATGTAAAAAATGACGAAGTTATTCGTTATAACCCTAGCCTTGATGATTTAGCACAACTTAAACCTGTATTTGATCCCGCAACAGGCTCTGTAACAGCGGGTAATTCATCCGCGGTTTCTGATGGCGCATCCGCTATGTTTATCACTAGTGAACGTTACGCTAAAGAGCACAATTTAAAACCTCGCGCCGTTATTCGTGCCATGGCAGTGACTGGATGTGATCCCGCTATTATGGGATATGGCCCTGTTCCTGCAACAGAAATCGCATTGAAAAAAGCAGGATTAACATTAAATGATATTGATATTTTTGAGCTAAATGAAGCTTTTGCCGCTCAGTCATTAGCCTGTATGAAGAAAATGAATTTGCTCGATAGTATCGATGACAAAATTAATTTAAATGGCGGAGCAATTGCCTTAGGACACCCTTTAGGTTGTTCAGGCTCTCGAATAACCACTTCATTATTAAATATTATGGAGCGTAAAGATGCACAGTTTGGCTTAGCCACAATGTGTATTGGATTAGGGCAAGGTATTGCAACGATTATAGAACGTGTTTAACTCGGTATTCTGTATATCCACGTTCTTATCGTTAAGAAAGTATTCTTTTCGATTGCATGGTTAGAAACCATTTTCCCGCCGTCAGGGGCGGGTTTTTTTTATGGTTTTAAAAACGAAAATAATAACAAATAACGAGATACTCTTGTTTTATCAGATAAATTCAAAGGCATCGCTAAATAAACGTGTTTTATCTGCATTACGCTCATTACAGAAACGATCTCTAGCAATTTTAGCCATCTCAAAACGTCCAGCAATGTAAATATCGTATTCTGATAAATCACCGAAATCTTCGCTTATTGCCGTTAATACTGTACCTTTTCGGCCTCGCCATGCTTCATCTGGTTGCTCAACCACAGGAACCACAGATAAAGACGGATGTAATTCTGATAATTCTTGTAATTCATTAAGATCATAGAGATGAACGCTTTCTCTTCCGCCCCAATAAATCGTAATAGGTCGCTGTGGATTTTCAGCTAATGCAGCCAACAAAATTGAGTGGGTATAAGAAAATCCTGTACCGCCAGCAATTAATAATAGAGGTCGTTGACTCTCTTTTTTAAACCACGCATTTCCATGAGGGATATCAATGGTAAGCTGCTGTTTTTCTAATATCACATCAAGCACTGCCATCGCATAAAGATTGAGTTCAGACGCACCAATATGAAGTTCAATAAAGTCTTTATTTTCAGGTATAGATGCAATAGAAAAAGGACGTTTATCACGTTCATCCATAACCGCTAAAAGATATTGCCCAGCCTGAAAATCAAATTCGCCATCGGGTAATAGCCTTACCCGATAAACCGTATCTGTCATCGGCTCAACAAGTGAGACTTTACAATTCAGTATTGCCATGTTGTTCCTCTGTTATTATTTAAGAATATCGAGCTGTTCCCAAATAGTATCGACTCGTTGCTTAACTTCATCAGACATCACAATAGGTCTACCCCATTCTCTATCTGTCTCACCCGGCCATTTGTTGGTAGCATCAAGACCCATTTTTGATCCTAATCCAGAAACAGGGGAAGCGAAGTCGAGATAATCAATAGGCGTATTTTCCATCATAATGGTATCTCTCGCAGGATCCATTCTGGTCGTGATTGCCCAAATCACATCTTTCCAATCTCTTGCATTGACATCATCATCACAAACAATCACAAATTTGGTGTACATAAATTGCCGTAAATAAGACCAAACTCCCATCATTACGCGTTTAGCATGACCTGCATACTGTTTCTTCATTGTCACAACCGCTAAACGGTAAGAACACCCTTCCGGAGGTAGATAAAAATCTACAATTTCAGGAAACTGTTTTTGTAAAATCGGAACAAGTACTTCATTTAACGCAACACCTAATACTGCGGGTTCATCAGGCGGACGTCCGGTATATGTTGAATGATAAATTGCATCTTTACGGCGTGTTAAATGCGTAATGGTAAACACAGGGAAAGAGTCAATCTCATTATAATATCCTGTGTGGTCACCATATGGGCCTTCAGGGGCTAATTCTCCGGGTTCAATGTAACCTTCAAGAATAATTTCAGCACTTGCAGGCACTTCAAGATCATTTGAAAGACATTTTACAACTTCTGATTTATTACCACGCAATAAACCAGCGAATGCATATTCAGATAAAGTATCTGGTACAGGTGTCACCGCACCTAAAATAGTGGCAGGATCTGCCCCTAATGCTACAGAAACAGGGAACCGTTCACCGGGGTGTTTTTGGCACCACTCTTGAAAATCTAAAGCACCACCACGATGCGATAACCAGCGCATAATCACTTTATTTTTACCCAGCACTTGCTGACGATAAATACCTAGATTTTGGCGCTCTTTCAATGGACCGCGAGTCACTGTTAATCCCCAAGTAATTAAAGGTGCTGCATCTTCAGGCCAACAATGCATAACAGGGATCTTCGTTAAATCAACGTCCTCACCAGTTAAAACCACCTCCTGACAAGGGGCTTTACTCAAGCGTTTTGTTGGCATATTTAAAACTTGCTTAAATTTAGGTAACTTATCAAAGAGATCACGAAAACCTTTCGGAGGATCTGGCTCTTTTAGAAAAGCTAATAACTTTCCAACCTCGTGTAGGGCTTTAACATCATCTTGCCCCATCCCCATTGCTACACGCTCTGGTGTACCAAATAAGTTACAAAGCACTGGCATATCAAACCCTTTAGGGTTTTCAAACAACAGCGCTGGCCCACCGGCACGTAAAGTTCTGTCCGCTATTTCGGTCATTTCAAGGTAGGGATCTATTTCATAGGTGATACGTTTTAATTCACCTTTTTCTTCTAATAATGAAAGGAAATCTCTTAAATCGCGGTATTTCATCATAATCTTACGAGCCAGTGAGTGAAAGAAAAGAGGGCCAATGCCCTCTTTGAGACGCTATAAGCTAAACGCATAACTCACTAAAATGCAATGCTTTTTATTTAGTAGCGTTCACTATACTTATAAACAGCGGAATGGAACCCACTCTGAAAGCAATTTAGTATCAAACTGTTCTGGGAATGTTTTTCCATGTTGGAAGATTTTAAAACCTTCATTTTTAGCGCTGTAATAATGTAATTCTTCACCTTGAATATATAAGTAACTACCTTCACGGATAGCCACAACAATCTCTTCAGGGTTAATGGCACAAAACTCTGCAATACGCTCATCACGAGTTTCACCCATATGACCACTGATAGAAGCATCAATATAATGTGGGTTAATTTGAACAGGGAATAAACCTAATGAAGGCATAATAACAGAAGAGCGTACTGGCATATCATTAGTGGTACGAATTGTTGGTGTTGCAACGTTACAACCTGCACTCCAACCAATATAAGGAATATTGCGCTCACGTACTGCACGTTGAATTGGAACAACCAATCCTTTTTCATGCAACATTTGGTTTAATAACCAAGTATTACCACCACTGACTAAAATACATTCTGCATTGTTGATTGCATCAACTTCTGAATCAAAATGTTCAATACAAGTAACTTCAATACCTAACACTTCAGATAAATCACGAGCACGTTGATCATGATCGGAACGAATAACGGCATAGGCAATTAATACAGCAGAACGAATACCGCGTTTTTTAATCATGCTATCGATATTATCTTTTGCATAACTTAACCAACGTGGATCCCCGGCAATTTTTCCGTTACTTAATAAAAAAACTTCCATTACAGAACCTCTTTATAATTATAAACAAAATTCTAAGATAATTATCTTGAAAGCTTTTTCTTGTTTTTACCATCACTTTTTTGTCAACTTGTTACCTCTATCCGAGATCCAATTGAAAGTCACAAAAACAAGCCTTTTTATTGCGTAGAAACACGGCTTTTTTGTTCTTTTTTCAGTATAAAACCACGTTACTCTATTTTTTATTTAATCCTTGATAGATACTGTTACCTTAATTATAAATTTGCTATCATCGCTTAAATTAAATTTAACTAACCTGTTGTCTCTATTATGAAAAACTGGCACTTGCTGTATTGTAAGCGAGGGCAAATTCCTCGTGCTATCGAACACTTAGAACGTCAGCAAGTGGGCTGTTTTACACCTATGGTAACCATAGAAAAAGTATTAAGAGGAAAACGCACTACCGTAACAGAACCCCTTTTCCCTAATTACCTTTTCATTGAGTTTGATCCTGAAGTGATCCATACCACGACCATTAACTCAACGCGTGGGGTAAATTCATTTGTTCGCTTTGGGCAATATCCTGTCACTGTTCCACAAGATGTAATTGACACACTGCAAATACCACAGCTTTCTTCGCTAATTTATAGTGAAGAAAATGTGCCTCATAGTGGTGACAGTGTGTTAATTACAGAGGGTATTTTTCAAGGGATCAAAGCCATATACCAAGAGCCGGATGGTGAGGCCCGTTCAATTTTGCTTTTGAATATATTAAATAGTGAAGTGAAAAAATCGGTGGGAAATAAAGAATTTAAAAAAGAGTCGCTCTAGATAAAGTTAACCCAGCAATTGCTGGGCTAATATCGTATTATTTTAGAAAATCGTTTCTAAAATTATTTTTGCTGCTCTGCTTCAGCTTCCGCCTCTGCTTCCTCAGCTTCTTCATCTGTTCTTCTTCCCTTACCTACATAAAAGCGCGATACCATGACACCGATTTCAAACAGTAAATACATAGGTATTGCGAGTAAGGTTTGAGAGAAAACATCTGGAGGTGTCAATACCATACCAACAACAAAAGCCCCCACAAGAATATAAGGACGTTTTTTCTTTAAGGCATCAGGTGTTGTTACACCACTCCAGCACAGTAAAATAATCGCAATAGGTACTTCAAAAGCCGCACCAAACGCCATAAATAGCGTCATTACGAAACTTAGATATTTACTGATATCTGGAATAAAGTTAACCCCTTCAGGGGTTGTATTAACAAAGAAGCCAAACGCGAGAGGGAACACAACAAAATAAGCAAACGCCATACCGAGATAGAATAATACTGTACTTGAAACAAGTAATGGCAGCATTAAGCGACGTTCGTGTTTATACAATGCTGGTGCGATAAAAGCCCATACCTGATAAAGAATAACAGGCACAGAAGCAAAAACGGATACCATGATTGTCAATTTAATCGGAGTCAAAAAAGTAGAGGCAACATCTGTCGCACTCATATTTGACCCTTGTGGCAACTTCTCGAGTAATGGAGCCGAGACTAATTGATAGATATCGTTAGAAAAATAAACCAGCGCTAAAAAAACCACAAGAACTGACACCAAGCTATACATCAAACGCTTGCGTAGTTCTATTAAATGGCTGATCAGCGGTTGGGTATCATTTACTGCCATGTTTTAATGCTCACCATTGACCTGATCAGTTGTTTTTTTCTCTAATGTTACTGGTTGAGTAACAGGAACTTCTGTCTTTGTAACACTTTCTGCCACAGGTTTATGGCGATTAGCATCATCATTAACTTCATCAGCTTCAGCAAGTGCGGCTAAATCAGAAGGTGAAGGTTCCGTAGAGTCGGTTTTTACAGACTGCTCTTTCGTGGAGTCTGGCGTTGTAGGTGTTTGATAAGTTTGTTTTAAAGACTGTGCAGCCTCTTTTAACTCATCCATAGACGCTTTCAGCTCTGGCGATAGCGTTTGCAAATTTGCTTTCTCTTCAACTTTTTTCAAGCTCTCTTGGAGTTCTTGAAGCTTGAGTTCTTGAGTAAGCTCATTTTGTACATTCGCAGCCAAAGAGCGTAACGCCCTTACCCAGCCAGCAATTGTTTTTACTGCTACGGGCAAACGTTCTGGCCCCAGAAAAACAAGACCAATCACCATGACCAATAGCAGCTGACTAAAACCAATGTCAAACACGGTTTATACCTGCTCTTTGTTTTTGCTCTCAGTTGTAGACTTCTCTTCTGTTGAAGTCTTCTGCGCTAAATTTTTAGTATCAAAATCTGCGTCGTTATTTGTTTTTTCAGCGTTGTTGGTGTCTTTATCTGCAGCTTCGTCACCAATCGCTTTTTTAAAGCCTTTCACTGATGCACCTAAATCTGAGCCCAGTGTGCGCAGTTTATTTGTACCAAATAATAAGACAACGATGACAGCGATGATGAGTAATTGCCAAATGCTAATACCGCCCATTTTATGTTCCTCAACTATTTTCGGGGTTATACTTAATAACAGTGCCCATTATATACAACGAATTCAATTTTCGGGAATCTCGAATTCATCTTTTAACTTGTTCAAAGACAAACTTTGATGTGTTTTTATTGTGCATTACCAGATCTAAACCAACCCAAAATCCATGCAAGAAGACCTAAACTGATAAAAACACTGAATAATGTTTTAAAACCAGAAACAAAAAACAGGCTACCGCATAAAAACAGTGTTGTACCTATACCCAATAAAAATAGAGACTGTCTCTGTTTGACTCTTTGCGAACTTATTTGTTCCGTCAATTTATCTAGCGTTAACTTCATATTTTTATGTTGCTTCAGACTATCATAAACCAACTCTGGTATCTCTGGCATTTTTTCAATCCAGTAAGGCGCTTTGCTCTTTATACCATTCACTAATGCCGTGATACCAATCTGACTATGTAACCAATCTTCTAAGAAAGGTTTGGCCGTTTTCCATAAATCCAATTGTGGATATAGCTGGCGACCCAGCCCTTCAACATAAAGCAATGTTTTTTGAAGTAAAACTAACTGCGGTTGTACTTCCATATTGAAACGACGTGCAGTATTGAAAAGATTGAGTAACACATGCCCAAATGAGATCTCAGAAAGTGGCTTTTCAAAAATCGGTTCACACACAGTACGGATCGCAAATTCAAAATCTTCTACATTGGTATCTGCTGGCACCCAACCTGAATCAACATGTAACTCCGCAACTTTCCGATAATCGCGGTTAAAGAATGCTAAGAAGTTTTCAGCTAAATAGCGTTTATCTTCTTTATTTAATGAGCCAACGATACCGCAATCAATACCGATATAATATGGATTTTCAGGGTGATCATAACTAATAAACACATTACCAGGATGCATATCAGCATGGAAAAAACTGTCTCTAAATACCTGAGTGAAAAAGACTTTTACGCCACGCTCGGCAAGAAGCTTCATATTCGTCTTTTGTGCATTCAACGCTTCAATGTCAGAAACAGGAATACCATAAATACGCTCCATTACCATCACATTTTCATGGCAATAATCTGAATAAACTTCAGGAATATACAACATAGAGCTATTTTCAAAATTACGACGTAACTGAATAGCATTAGCCGCTTCACGCAGTAAATTTAGCTCATCGAGTAATGTTTTTTCGTATTCGCGGATCACCTCTTTTGGTCGTAAACGACGACCATCAGGTAAAAATGGTAATAAATTTGCCAAGCGATACATCAAACGAATATCCGCTTTGATCACCGGTTGAATGTCAGGGCGAATAACCTTTAGAACCACTTCTTTACCGTTTTCTTTTAATTTTGCAGTGTGAACCTGCGCAATAGAAGCGGAAGCCAGTGGAGTTTCATCAAAATCATCAAACCATTGGTCGATAGGGCCACCAAATGAGTTTTCGATATATTGTCGTGCTTTCTTACCATCAAAAGGAGCAACTTTGTCTTGCAATAAAGCAAGCTGGTCAGCGATTTGAGGAGGGAAAAGATCACGTCGAGTTGATAACATTTGGCCTAATTTAATCCAAACAGGGCCTAATGTTTGCAATGCGAGTCGTAAGCGTTCACCTAATGGTTTTTCTGGATGTTTATTTTTGATCCAAAATAGTGCTCGGCATCCTAATCTTGCAGGTAAAGTAATTCGGTGTTTAGGAATTAACTCATCAAGCCCATAAGATAAAAATACCTGAATAATATGATAGAGGCGCTTTAACTCACTAAGGAGCATTATTTTTTCTCCAATGTGCCTAACCGTTTTTCCAGCTCGGCTGTTTGCTGTGCAAGTTCTTCTATTTCATCATAAAAATGGACTGTCTCTAATGCACTAGGTGCGGTTTTCCACTCTTCAATTAATGCGTCACGTAAATAATCTTTTTGATGACTTAAGAGTGAAGAAAATAACTGAACCCCCTTTCCTGCAACAACAGTCAGGCTTTGTGCCGCAATATCACCGATATAAGGTGCTAAATATTGCGCGGGATCCCACTGCGCCATATCCAATAATGCAGACCAATTTTGAACAACCTGCATATCACCATCAATAGTGATATCACCACGGTTGATTAATTCTGACATTTTTTGACGGTCACGAAGCTTAATCAGAGTTAATAATTTTGTTTTTATCAAACAATCAGTTTCATCATCCCACTGACTTAATACGTCAACTTGTTGTTCACTAAAAACTAAGTAGATGGAACGAGGAAACTCATTGATAGAAAGCGCCAACACTTTGCCCGCAAGACGATTGCGGGCAGGTTTAAGCACATTTTCCTGATATAAAACGTGATTAAGTGCTGTTTCCATTGATGCTGTTAGCAGCGGATACAGTACTTGAGAAGCAATATCATGAGAAAAAGTGGCTTTTTCCATCTCAGAATTTAAATCCTTTGTGTAAGGCAACTATACCTCCGGTCATATTGGTATAGGTAACTTGATCAAATCCGGCTTCTTCCATCATACCTTTTAGTGTTTCTTGGTCTGGATGCATACGAATTGACTCCGTTAAATAACGGTAACTTTCAGCATCATTCACAATCACTTGACCAATTTTTGGTAGGATATGGAAAGAGTAAGCATCATAAATCTTGCTTAAAGGATCAAGAACAGGTTTAGAGAATTCTAGCACCAACAGACGTCCACCTGGCTTTAATACACGGAACATTGAACGTAACGCTTTTGCTTTATCGGTCACATTACGTAAGCCAAAGGAGATAGTGATGCAGTCAAAATGGTTATCCGGGAAAGGTAACTCTTCAGCATTTGCCTGTACATAGTTAACATTACCCACAATACCGTGATCGCGTAGCTTTTCACGTCCCATTTTCAACATTGAGTCATTGATATCAGCTAAAACAACTTCCCCGTTTTCGCCCACAAGACGAGAGAATTTAGCCGTTAAATCACCAGTACCACCAGCAAGGTCAAGGACACGTTGATTACGTCTAACACCACTTGCTTCAATGGTATAACGTTTCCAAATGCGGTGAACACCGAAAGACATCAAGTCATTCATTAAATCATACTTAGACGCGACAGAGTGAAAAACCCTTGCAACCATGGTTTGTTTATCATCTTTGTCAACGGTTTGGAAACCAAAATCTGTTGTTTCCTTAGTTTGTTGAGTCATATTATTTGCCCGCTAATTAATCAAAATTTAGTAAATTCAGTACTGGCCGTTTTCAGAAATCTTTATCTCTTTATTTTATCAAATCAATCAGATGCTGATTTTTCAATGAGATCATTATCAATCGTTTTTTTTATCTCAACCCCTAAGGATTTAAAGCCTTCCGCTTGACTGATTAGATTTCCACGACCTTCAGAGAGTTTTTTCATCGCTAATAGATAGCCAGATTGCGCTTTTTGAATACTGTTTCCTAGCCCTTGCATATCATCAACGAAAAGTCTTAATTTGTCATACATTTTAGCCGCTCTGTCTGCAATTTCTTGCGCATTTTGGCTTTGATATTCATAACGCCACAATGCAGCTATTGTACGCAAAGCAACAAGTAAAGTAGATGGCCCAACTAACATAATATTGTTTTTCAATGCTTCTTCTAGCAAGTCTGGAGAATGACCAATTGCAACAAGATAAGCGGGCTCAATAGGTATAAACATTAAAACATAGTCTAAAGACGTTACACCCGGTAGTTTATGATAATCTTTTACACTCAATCCTTTAATATGCGCTTTAATTGAGTTCACATGCGCATAAAGCGCTTGTTTACGTTCATTATCATTATCACTACTAAAATACTTTTCATATGCCACCAGCGACATTTTAGCGTCGATAATAACATCTCTACCATGAGGTAGATGCACAATTACATCAGGTTGATAGCGACTACCATTTTCATGTCGAATACTCACCTGTGTTTCAAATTCGTGACCTTCACGTAATCCTGAAGACTCTAATATACGTGCTAATACTGTCTCCCCCCAGTTGCCTTGAACTTTATTATCCCCTTTCAAGGCATTGGTTAAGTTAACGGCTTCTTGCGCCATTTTTACATTCAATTGTTGAAGCTGGCGAATTTCATGAACCAGGGTATGTCGTTCTCTGGCTTCTTGCCCAAAACCATCTTGAACTTGTCGCCGAAAACTTTCGAGCTGTTCACGAAAGGGGGAAAGTAAGTGCGTCAATCCTTGGCGATTTAACTCTTCAGCTTTACGTCCACTTTGTTCGAAAATACGATTAGCTAAGTTCTCAAACTGCGTTGCAAGCCGTTGCTCACTATTTATTAATAATCGTTGTTTTTCTTCTGCCGATATTCGGCTTTCTTCCCAGCGAGTTGCCACTTCTCTTAATTCAGCTTCTTGAGAAGTAATAATTTCTCGCTGAGCTCGTAATTCTTGCTCTAGTTGTTCTATATGTTGTTGCAAAGATGGAATAATTACCGCTTTTTCTTGGGCGATAGCAAGCTGTGTGTGATTTTCACGTAGCATGGCTTCTTTATCGGATAAACGTTGTTGGATAGACCACCAGACCAGCGCGCCTCCAGCAAGTACACCACCTAATAAACCAATGATCCCATATAACAACTGAATATCCACTAAAGTGACCTTTTTACTTTCCAGCGGGCTACGTTAAAACGCATAGGTAATATTGTCTAGCAACAATTTACATCATGGCTTGATTTGCGATAAAGGACGCAGTTATCCCATCCATTTCGCAAGCCATTGCAAACCAAAAGCACCGGGCGCCAAAATGCCAAAAGCCCAAATCATGGCTGATGTTAAATTAGCAATTTGAAAATAACGTTGTGGCATCGCACAAATACCCGCTACTAACGGGACAATTGCACGAAAAGGCCCAAAAAAGCGTCCAATAAATACCCCCCAAATTCCCCAGCGATTAAAGAATTGGTGACCTCTAACCAATGTTTGTGGTGAACGTGAAATTGGCCATAAATTTTTCACCCCCTCTTTATAGTGAAACCCTACCCAGTACGATACCCAATCACCAAAGAAAGCGCCTAATGCAGCAGCAAGCCAAATCGGCCAAAAAAACAGACCACTCTCACCAATTAAGGCACCTAACCCCAATAAAATAACCGTGGCGGGAATAAGCAAAGAGATAAACGCGAGTGACTCACCAAAAGCAAGAAAGAACACGCTCGGAATAGCCCAGATCTCGTGCTCTTTTACAAAGAGAGTGATGGTATGAATAATGTCTTGTACTGTCAAAATAGAGACCTTAAATTCGGTTAACCTAAGTGAAATAAAATATCCTGATTAACCGAATATAAATCACTTCATTATTCTAGAAAATAATTTTGTAAGGCATCTCGGCTAGAAGCATCTAAACCGATATCTTTTTCTAGCCAAGTATCCACATTACCGTAATGCTGATTAATACTCGCTAATGCCGTTTGCAGAAACTCTTCTTGTACCGAATAAACATAGGCAAATTTATCAACAATATTATCGCTCATTGTTTTGGCATGTTCTTCTAAAAGATAAGCGCGATAAGGTGCTAATGTTTCATTGGTTAGCAAGTAATCTTCCATTACCACATCTAAAGATGCACCGAGTGCGAATAACACTAAAGCTGAGCCAACACCTGTTCTGTCTTTACCTACTGCACAGTGTTGCACTACGCCCCCTTTTTCGGGTTGCTTTAATAACGTAGCTAATTGTTTATAGGCAGGGTTATTAATAGGTAATAACTTATATAGCTGAAACATAAAGGCTTTGGCATCAAATTGCTCGAGTATTTCAGGCGTCAACTTTTCAAGATTGGCAGAGACTTCTTTAGATAATGGATTGGCTGGAGCATGATAATATTGTGCACCGTCCCAAACACGGTCTGGTTTATCAACAATTTCGCCACTATCACGATAATCAATGATTTGAAAAAGATTTTTATCAATGAGAAGAGATTGGTCTGTATTGGTTAATCTATCCAGCGAGCCAGAGCGAAAGAGCATTCCAGGTTTAATAACACCACCGTTACTCAATTTTTTACCGCCTAAATCACGAAAGTTAATTCCGCCGACTAAAGGCAACACCGAAGGATGTGTTTGTAATATATCAGTCATAATGCCTCTTCTCATTGTTGTATTGTTAAGACCTCAAAGACCTTAACAGAAATTAGCGCCTGTTAACACATTAACGTGATGAATTAACATACAAAAAAAGCCCTTAATACATATGTATTAAGGGCTTTCATATTTGATTAAAAAAAACTTATTTCATTAAAATGCGAGCGGCTTCGATAACGATACCTAATGCATTATTTTCAGTTTTCTTCAGTAATTCTGCATCTGGAATTTCTTGTTGAGTACGGTTTACGATAACACCCGCAACCATACCTGCACGTAAACCTTGGCTTGCACACATTGTTAACAATGTTGCAGATTCCATTTCATAGTTCATTACGCCCATCTCTTGCCACTCTTTCATAGAGCCTTTGAAACGGCGAACAACACGACCTGTATAGGTGTCGTAACGCTCTTGTCCTGGATAGAATGTATCTGAAGATGCAGTAACACCTACGTGTACAGTTGAGCCATTGTCTTTAGCAGCTTTGTACAGTGCATTCATACATTCAAAATCAGAAACAGCTGGGAATTCCATTGGTGCGAAATGTAAGCTTGCACCATCTAAACGAACCGCAGCAGTAGTGACAAGAATATCACCTACATTGATATGCTCTTGAATTGCACCTGTTGTACCAATACGTAAGAAAGTACGGATACCTAACTGTGCTAACTCTTCAACTGCGATAGAGGTAGATGGACCACCTATACCTGTTGAGCACACAATGACGGCTTTACCATCAATTTCGCCACGCCATGACGTGTATTCACGTAAAGAAGCCAGATGAACTGGGTTATCCATTAATTTTGCAATTTTTTCAACACGCTTAGGATCACCTGGAACAATTGCTAAAGTGGCACCCTGTAGGTCATTTTTGGTTAAACCTAAGTGAAATACATCAGACATATCGGACTCCTCAATGGGACAAAACCAATGATCATTAAATTAAAAGTTACTGTATCAGTTTTTCAGACCTTTTTAGTGACTAACATCACTTACAAGGCACCAAATAAAGTAACAATTTCATAAAATTGTGATTATCATCACGAAAATGGCGTTCGAAATATATTTTCAGCAAATACATTATCAATATTCGCTGACTTCAATCATTCACTAAAACAAATATTTCATTTATCAGTATAGATGACACAAATACCTTGATGCACATATACTCTAAATAATTCAAGATATAGCTAGGCGACAAAAGAATGAGTCGCTAGGAGCATACAATAGTATGTGACTGGCGCGAGAGAATATAGTCAACAACGCTACAGCTTGAAGTATGACGAGTATAGAAGTATGTGACTAGTGCGAGAGAATATAGTCAACAACGCTACAGCTTGAAGTATGACGAATATAACGCGTACACTACCCGCCCTTAAAACATAAACACCTAATGTGACAAACACATCGTCACTGGAGTAAACATGAGCTTATTTAACCAAATTGCGAGCCTGCTAGGTGGCGAGAAAATCAATCAATATAAAACTGTCCTCGACTGGGTTGAGTCTCAAGGTGGCATTGAAGGCTTAGTAAAGCAATTTGATACAGCGGGTTTAAGTGAGCTTATTCAATCTTGGATAAGTACCAATACCAATTTACCTATCAGTGCTGAACAAATCGTAACGGTTTTTTCATCCCCTGTTATTAACGAACTGGCGTCAAAAATTAATTTAAGCGCAACAGAAGCTTCTGAGATGGCTGCACAATATTTACCTAAATTAATTGATAAAGTTACTCCGGATGGCGTTGTACCTAAAGACTTAGATTTAGTCAGTGCGGGTATGGATATTTTAAAAGCGAAGATTTTCGGCGGCTAAATAAACCGACCGTTTTAATGCGTTTTCCCTTACATCCCATAAGAGAAAACGCATCACATTCTTAATAATCAAAATTGATTACAGCAACCCTTCTTCGATCAACGCTTCATGAAAACGTTGTTTCTCTTCAGCTGTTGCCTGAATACGCTCTAAAGGCACATCCAAAGCATAAGGGATATTCTGTTGTGGTGAATAAACAGCTAATACGTAGGTATTTCCATTTTGCTCAATCACAATAGGAGGTGTTTTCTTATTTCCTGAATAAGCAATACGAATATCTTTACCGTCTAAATTAAGATGATAAGTGGCAATAAATTGCTTATTGCTCACAACCATTTTTGCAGGAATAGCTATTAACTTTAAAGGCTGAGTTCCCACTGATAATAATGCTTTTCTTACTTTACTCGTCAGTATTTGACGATGAATAAAAAAGATCACACAAAAACCAAATAAGCCGATAAAAATAATAGTGCTAATTAAACGAAGCCAAATATTATCTATCGCCACATCAACGGTCATTTTACTTAGATCATTTGCATCAGCGACGGGTTCAACTAACACATCTTTTGAACCTAAATCTAAAAAAGTAAAATTACGCGAAACTTCATTGCCTTTATAACGTAAATCAACACTACAGTTAGTCAGAACAAAGAGTTGCGAGCGACAAGAGCCCTTCACCGTTGCATCAACAGGTACGGCATTCTCACTGATTTTATAATCATAAAGAATATTGGGAATTTGATAAGCACTAAATACCGTCATTGCTAGCATGAAAATAACTAAGAATAAGGTGCGAAATAATCCACCGTCTCCTCTTAGTGGAACTAATTTCAAAGGTCGAGAAGGAAAAGCATCTAATACTTTATCCGAAAGTTTAATGCTAGTTTGCACAATAATTATATCCATAAAAATAGAGAGTTTTCGCAGTATAGCAACTCTAATGAATATCAATAATCAGATTTACTCTAAGTTTTAATGAATACCTTTCTTTTTTATTTTATATAAATTTAGCCTGCTATTTTGACTATGCGACTTATCTAAAGTAGCAGGTCAAAAATAACAGGCTAATGAACGATTAATTATTTTATTACACGCTCTGACGCAAATACTTAGCCGCCTCAACCATATTCGCTAATGCTGCGCGTGTTTCAGGCCAGCCTCGTGTTTTTAACCCACAATCTGGGTTCACCCATAAACGCTCTGCAGGAATTCGAGATTGCGCTTTTCTTAATAAACCAACGATCCATTCCACATTTGGCACATTAGGTGAGTGAATATCGTAAACACCCGGTCCAATTTCATTTGGATAATCAAAGTGTTCAAAGGCTTCTAAAAGTTCCATATCTGAACGTGAAGTTTCAATAGTAATAACATCCGCATCCAGTGCTGCAATAGAATCCATGATGTCATTAAACTCGCAATAACACATATGTGTGTGAATTTGTGTTTCATCATCAGCAACAGCGGCACTTAATTTAAAGGCATCAACAGCCCAATCAAGGTAAGCCTGCCACTCATTACGACGTAGTGGTAATCCTTCACGTAAGGCTGGTTCATCTATTTGGATTATACCAATACCCGCTTTCTGTAAATCATCTACTTCATCACGCAGTGCTAACGCAATCTGTTTTGCAATGGTTTCACGCGTCACATCTTCACGAGGGAATGACCAACATAAAATTGTCACTGGCCCCGTTAACATTCCTTTGACTGGCTTTTCAGTTAATGACTGCGCATACGTTGCCCAATCCACAGTAATCGCTTCAGGACGACTAATATCGCCGATAATCACTGGTGGTTTTACACAACGTGAGCCATAACTTTGTACCCAACCATTCTGTGTAAAGACATAACCATCAAAATGCTCACCAAAATATTCGACCATGTCGTTACGTTCAGCTTCACCATGAACTAATACATCGAGGCCTAGGTTTTCTTGCTCCGTTATTGCTTGCTTAATATGCTCGCTGATATTTGTGCGATAAGCTGCCGTATCAATACGCCCTTTCTTAAAATCTAAACGAACAGTACGAATTTCTGTTGTTTGTGGGAATGAGCCAATCGTAGTGGTTGGCCATAATGGCAGATTAAATCGAGCTCGTTGTACTTCTGCACGTTGAGTATAAGGCGAATTTCTTTCACTATCTTGTGCTTCAATTGCCTGTAAACGAGCTTCAACTGTTGCATTATGCACACGAGTCGAGTGCTGACGTTGACGAATGGGTGCACTGTATTGTGCCAATTGTTCATCATACTCACCGTCTGGCGCATTCAATGCGTTCGCTAATAAAGCCACTTCTTCACATTTCTGAACTGCAAAAGCAAACCAGCTTTTTACTTCATCATCAAGTTTTGTCTCTGCATTTAAATCAATTGGGCTATGCAGTAATGAACAGGATGTTCCGATCCACAAAGGACGTTTATCTTTTAGCGCAATCACTTGCTGATAACGTGTACTTAAATCTGCTTTCCAAACATTTCGACCATTAATGGCACCTAATGACAATACCCAATCTTTAGGTAACGCTTGGTGTAAATGTTGCAAATCATCTTGCCCAGCGGAAATATCAACATGAAGCCCATTAACAGGTAAGTTTTTAATAATATCAAGGTGATGAGAAATTCCATCAAAATAGGTTGTCAGCAGTAATTTAACTTGCCCTGTTAATGCTTGATAAGCTGTTTGGTATGCATTTTGCCATTCAACAGGTAAATCGAGTACCAGTGCCGGCTCATCTATTTGCACCCATTCAATGCCTTTCTCTTTTAGTGCAGAAATAACTTGTTGATAGATAGGTAAAATATCTTTTAACAGCGTTAATCTATCAAATTCAGGGCCTTTCACTTTACCTAGCCACAAGTAAGTCACAGGACCGAGTAAAACAGGTTTTATTTTATGGCCTAGTGCTAATGCTTCATCAACTTCTTCTAGTAACTCTTTCCATGCAAAGGTAAATGACTGACCTTGCTGAAATTCCGGTACAATGTAGTGATAGTTAGTATTGAACCATTTCGTCATTTCAGATGCAGCTACAGGTTTACCTGTTGGTGCTCTGCCACGAGCGACTCTAAATAGAGTATCAAGATCGAGCGAACCATCTTCATTACGATGACGAGGTGGTACGTTGCCTAACAAGAGGCTTGTACCTAGCACTTGGTCATACCAAGCAAAATCACCGACAGGTAATAATTCAACACCTGCATCTGCCTGCTGTTGCCAATGGCGAGCGCGAAGTGCTTTACCCACTGTAACCAATTCTTCCTGTGAAATCTTACCTGCCCAATAATTTTCTTGCGCCTTTTTGAGCTCTCTATCTAAGCCAATACGAGGGAAACCGAGTGTGTGATTGCGAATTGTCATAATTAAAATCCTGTTTTTAGCCGTCTAGATGTTTACACATCCATAATCTACAGGTAGTGTATAAATCACAAGCGCAAATTTTTCATCAACAACCTGAAGGTTTCTCATGATAGAAATAAAACATTTAAAAACGATCTTAGCATTGAAGCACACAGGCTCTCTTGCTAATGCAGCAAATCAATTGCATCAAACGCAATCGGCTCTATCACATCAATTTAGTGAATTAGAACATCGTCTTGGTTATCGAATTTTTGTACGTAAAAGCCAACCACTGCGCTTTACTTCACAAGGGGAAGTGCTCGTTAAATTAGCTGAAGAAGTATTGCCTATCGTTCGTAGGGCGATTGAAGCGTGTAATGAGCCGGGTAGTGTGAATTTGAATATTGCTATCGAATGCCATAGTTGCATTCAATGGTTAACGCCTGCATTACAGCAATATCGTCAAACATGGCCTGAAGTAACGGTTGATTTTCATTCTGGGGTGACATTTGATCCACAACCTGCATTATTACAGCGTGAATTAGATGTGGTGCTAACCTCCGATATCTTGGATGATCCTCGTTTACATTACACACCGTTATTTGACTATGAAGTGAAATTAGTTTTATCGCCAGACCACCCTCTGGCTAATCGCTTACATATTCAGCCACAAGATTTAATTGCAGAAACCCTGTTTATTTATCCCGTACAAAGAGAACGCTTTGATGTATGGCGCCATTTCTTGCAACCTGCTGGGATCACTCCACATTTTAAACACGTCGATAATACGTTGTTATTAATTCAAATGGTTGCAGCTGGTATGGGAATAGCTGCGTTACCTCATTGGGCTGTTGAGAATTTTGAGAAACAAGGATTAGTTGTTACAAAAACATTAGGTGAGGGATTATGGAGCCGGTTATATGCTGCTAACCGTAGTGGAGAGCAACATCAACCAGCAATCCGAGAGTTTATTCGCTTATCAGGTCAGCACGCTGTTAACAATCTTCCTTTTGTAAAGCAGGTCGGCGTATCCAGCGTCGATGGATCCAAAGTGATGCAACAATCAGGCTCGCGCCTATGATGAAACTTGGCCAATTTGGATGTTGTTGCCAAATAGAGAAATTCACTAATAACCCGGCTGGAACCATCATGTTATTCATAATAGCTAAGGTTCCAGCATCAACTTGTGTGGCACCATAGTTCCACATGAAATACCCTATTCCAGAAGCGCCAATTCCTAACCAGAGCAAAACACCCCATTGTAGCGATGTTGTTGGCATTTTCTGCCAATCGGCAAAAAACAATGCACCCACTAATGAAACCACAACTGCACCAAGATAAAACCAAGAAAATGCATGATGTTGAGGAATAGGATGCACTTCCATTAACCGTTTATAACCCACCTGACCAATGGCAAAGAAAATATTAGCTAGTTGCACTAATAACAACCCATACCAAAAATCATCACTTAAATGGTCATAGCGAATAATTGCCGCACCTAATACCGCTAATAATGAGCTAAATGCATAGCCCCAACGTAATTTCTGACGCTCTAATAAATCATAAATTAGCGTGACATAAAGCGGTGTTAATACAGTAAAAAGTAAAAATTCAGCAACAGTCAAATAGTTATAAGCGTGGAAGACAAACAGATACATAATACCGAGTTGGCAAGTCCCCACGAGCATATAAAGCAAAATCACCTTAAAGCGAATTCCCTTCCAGCGTAAGAAAGGCAAGAAGACCAAAGCCGCCAAAGAAACACGGATCAAAACAGAGAGCCAGCTATCAACCTGACCGGCGAGATACTCGCCAATCAGGCTAAAAGAGGCCGCCCACAATAGGGTTGTAATAACGAGCAACCACATAATTAATTATCTTTCTCTACTAACAACGCTTCCATTAAATCCAATTCATGTAGCAATAATTGGAGCGTTTCATTACTGATTTTTCGTGTTGCTCTTAGATGGTAAAGCTCACCACGTTCAGCGCGTAAAGCCGTTAGACGAAAACGCCTTTCGAGATCTTCTTCTAACATGTTATGAACCATTTCATCTTGATCAGCGGTTCTACGTCTTAGGTAACCCGTTACACGCGAAGCAACTTCATTAATTTCTTCAGCATCTAACTGTTCTTCTGTACTTGCTGCTAAGCGCTCTTCCATTTTATTCAGGCTGACAATTGCTACTTCAGCCATCACTTTACGTGCATAACGAACTTCATTTTTATCAGCTTCTTTGTCGGTTGCTTTCACGCCTTTTAATAGGAAAGGAAGAGAAATAATACCCACTAAAATCGACAGTAAAATAACGCCAGCAGCAATAAAGATAATTTGATAACGCCCCGGGAATGTACTGCCATCGGTTAAAAATAGTGGAATAGAGAGCGCACCTGCAAGCGTAATAGCACCACGAACACCCGCAAATGACGATAACCACAACTCACGTGTTGTATAATTAGCGAAATCGAGTGGATGCTTTTTCATAAAGATCCGGCTAATTTTTTTCATTAGCCATAACCATGTAAATCGCAGGATCAACAAGGCAAAGTAGATAACGAAAACTGCTGCAAACAACATCCAGACTTCAACTTCAGGGTCAAGATCTGCTTGAATAACAGAGCTTGTCCAAATAATAGGAAGTTGTAAGCCAAGCATGATAAAAACAAGGCCGTTAAAGACAAATTCAAGCATTGACCACACGCTGTCAGCACGTAAACGCATTGCAAGAGGTGCATTGCGAATAACGCCTGATTTACTGATAGTCATACCGGCAGCAACAGCAGCTAAAATACCTGAAAAACCAATATGTTCTGCAATAAGATAAGAGGCAAAAGGCAGCAGTAACATAAAGACGATTTGTGTAGCAGGATCGTCTCCACTCCAACGGCTCATTAATCGTAGAGATTTACTGTAAAGCAAGGTGACACCGATACCTGCGAGTAATCCCCCTACTGCGACTTTAAAGAATTCTAGCGTTGCGCCACCAACAGTAAACACCATTGTGCCCATGGCAACAGCAACAGCGAATTTCAAGGCAACCAGACCTGAAGCATCATTCATTAATGCTTCACCCTCCAAAATACCCATTATTCGCTTAGGTATTCGCCCTTTGCCGACAATAGACGAAAGTGCGACAGCATCCGTTGGCGAAAGTACGGCTGCCAATGCAAATGCAGAAATAAGAGGAATACTTGGCATCATCCAATAAATCAGATAACCGATACCAACGACTGTCACCATCACTAAAACAAGCACAAGAATAAAAATCTCACGCCCATTTTGGATAAATTCTCGTGTTGGTGTTTTCCAACCATCAACAAAAAGCAAAGGTGGGATCAATAGAACGAGGAATAATTCAGGATCAAAAGTGACATGTAAGCCAAACTGAGGCCATGCCAATAAAGCCCCTATCACAATCTGTATTAATGGTAACGGAACTCGAAAGGGAATTAATTTTGTGATAACTCCCGAAACTGAAACCACCAGTATTAAAATCAAAATAGTAAAGAAAATTTCCATGTTACCCTTACATGCCTATTTTTATCCTGAAAACCTATCATCTTTTCCTTGTAATAAGGAAAACCTACCGAATGATAAAGAAACACATTATGTAAAATTTGCGCATCATCTCTTTCTGTATCTCTATCTATGCATCCACGCTTATTTTAAACAGATCCCACACAGACTCTGTGAGAATATTTAAAAATTAAGACTAATCGTATCTAGTACCGCACATTGTATACAATTTATTACTCCCTATTTATTAACGGCATTAATTATAGAAAGCATACGTTTTTATTTCTCTTTTTCAGTCTAAGCAATGTAATAGACCGTATAAAAACGTAAAATGATAAGCTATTAAATAAAAAATAATAGATAAATGACAATAGCGATTAAATTTGAGAGCTAACTCGTAATGCTAATGATTATTCAATTGTTCTTAACATCGACATCATAACAACATCACAATATTTACCCTCTCTAAAGGCGGCTTTACGTCGTACACCTTCAACTTCAAAGCCTAACTTCTTGTAGAGATGCAAACCTCTTTCATTGTCTGAATACACTTCTAATTCTAATCGTGTGGCTGCTAGCCAATTGAAAGCATAATCAATTGCTGTATTGATAAGTAACTTACCGACACCTTTCCCGGAGTATTCAGCGCCAACTCCGATACCAAAACTGACAATGTGGCGACGACGAGGGTGATTATCGATTATCAGTGCTAAGTGTCCTGCAACTTGACCATCGATAGTTGCTACAAAGTTAGGAATATTTTGTTCTGAAAATTCAAGTAATCTTTTTTTCCACATCGTGACTGAAGGATAAGGAAATTGGCAAGTGCAAATATATAAATCAGGATGAGTATATAACTGTTGAATTGCTGATGCGTCGTCAGGTTCACCGTGGCGTATTTTTATTTCTTGCATATATTCTACCAACTATTTAATTACTAGGTTTAATTTCGACAATAGCGAATAAAAGTAGATAAATAAATAGCAAAAAGGCGGAATGAAAATATATTCCGCCTTTTGTCTTTAAAACCGATTATTTTAATTAAATAGCCCACTCACCCGCATAAAATGCCACTAGAGCAATAGTAATTAACACTGTACCAATATTGAGTTTACGCCATTCACCAGCGAATACTCGACCAATCACCAAACAGCCGAAACCTAACATAATGCCTGTGACGATATTACATGTTAAAACAATAAATACAGCACATACCATGCCTGACATTGCATCGACGAAATCACTAAAATCTAACTTAGTGACATTACCTAGCATTAATAAACCTACATACATTAACGCAGGTGCCGTTGCATAGGCTGGAACTAAATAAGAGAGAGGCGATAAGAAAAGGATCAATAAAAATAAAATACCAACCACTGTTGCGGTTAATCCTGTTTTACCACCAGCGGCTGTTCCTGCGGCTGATTCAACATAAACCGCAGCAGGAGCTGCACCAATCACACCCGCAAAAATACTACTGACAGAGTCAGAAGTTAGTGCTTTTCCGCCATTAATAATTTGTCCGCGTTTATCTAATAAGTTTGCTTGACCGGCAACGGCACGGATAGTCCCTGTTGCATCAAAAATCGCAGTCATCACTAACGCAAGAACACTTGGTAAAACTAAAGGTTGTAAGGCACCTTTAATATCCATCGCAAACAATAGAGAAAGCCCATCTTCACCTAATTGAGGCATTTTAAAGATGCCTTGATATTTCACATTAGGATCAAAAATAAGACCAATAATAGAAATAGCCACAATCACTAATAGCACGCCACCCGGTACTTTACGTTTTTCTAATCCGAAAATAGCGGCTAATCCTGCAAGTGACATAAGAACAGAGAATGATGTAAATTTCCCCATTGCAACAGGTAAACCATCAAATGGGTTTTTCACCACTAATCCAACACTGTTTGCTGCGATTAAAAGTAAAAATAGCCCTATCCCTATTCCCGCACCATGTGCGATACCAATTGGAATATTTTTTAAGATCCAAGTACGAATGCCGGTTAACGAGAATACAGTGAATAAACACCCCATTAAAAACACGGCACCTAAAGCTACAGGCACAGAGATGTTTTGTCCTAAGACCAAGCTGAAAGCGGTAAATGCGGTTAATGAAATAGCACAACCAATTGCCATAGGAAGATTTGCCCACAATCCCATTAGAAGAGAGCCCAATCCCGCGACTAAACAGGTTGCGATAAAAACTGCGGTATGTGGAAAACCGGCTTGTCCTAACATGCTAGGAACAACAATCACGGAATACACCATCGCCAAAAATGTCGTCAAACCGGCGATCATTTCTTTGCGAACAGTTGTACCACGAGCTGTAAGTTTAAAATAGCTATCCAGTTTACCTGTGCTTGCTGATTGATTAGCAGACATTACATTCCTCTGACATAAAAACGGTTCACTCTCCAAAAAACGAAAACGATTACGTATCAATTAAAATAACCTCTTATTGATAAAAATCTTAAGAGGGAGTCAAAAGCAAACGTTTGGTTTTTCGTGTGGATTGAGTGAGAGAATTTGACGCAAACGATTATCTGGTGCTTTTAGGGTAAGAATCAAGCGAAAAAATACATTTTTAATAAAAATGTCATAAAAAGATAGTTTAAAGTCAGAAAAAAAGAAAAAGAGGAAAGCAGTTGCCTACTTTCCTCATCATTCTACTTTTGTACAATCATCCAATATCATTCTTATCTCACAGTAGAAAGTTAACTTAATTAATTGTTTTTATTTAATTTATTTCAATTAAGATAATAAATAGGTATATTTATCTATTATTAGTCACTTTAATCAGTTGCTTAGATAAATAATACCGAAAGTTCCCTATGTGTGGCGATTAATGGTTTGCAG
The DNA here is from genome assembly GCF_011045835.1 of Proteus terrae subsp. cibarius. Lineage (NCBI taxonomy): Bacteria > Pseudomonadati > Pseudomonadota > Gammaproteobacteria > Enterobacterales > Morganellaceae > Proteus > Proteus terrae. Next base: position 361,361 of record NZ_CP047349.1, on the reverse strand, counting down.
TATTCGTTATTTTTATCTGAAGATAATGTCATCTTCTACTTCTAACGTTAGATTAATAAACGTTGTTTTAGCAACTTACTTTCTATTCAATATAGGTATTTCTAGATTATTCTTAATAAATTTTAAAATAAGTACAATTACGAAAGATAATTATAATCATTCATAAAAAACAATAAGATAAAGTTAAATATTTAGAAATCAAGAAAAGAGAGGTTTCCTCTATCGCACTCCTAACACCCTAAATGGAATACGATAGAGAAAAAATGATATTAAGATGAGCTACTATTGAGTGCTTCAACGCCTAGATTCCAACGTTCCATCGTTGATACTAAGAATAAGCCGGTCATGGCAACCAATAAAAATGGTAATGAAGATGAAGAAATTTCTGACAATGCGCCTGCTAGCAAAGGCCCTGATAAATTACCTATTCCCCATAACATCGCAGCTGACGCATTAGCGACCATCAGATCATTACCTGAGAAATATTGCCCTATTTGTACCAACGCAATGGTGTATATCGCACCCGCTGTTGCACCCAGCACCAGTAATAAAGGCCAAATCAAGAATGTATGAGACATCGTGATCGGTAATAATAAGCTGGCAAGTAAAGTCACTACACCACAAATTCGATATAACCGTGTTCTGTTCATGTGGTCAGCAAGCCAGCCAAACGGCATTTGCATAATGGCGTCACCGGCTAAAATAGCGCTTATCATCATGGCTGCAATGGCTTCAGTATGCCCTACACTTAGGCCATAAATAGGAAACATTGAAAGTACGGTACCATCAAAAAAAGCAAAGAAAACAATGCCGCCACAGATTGCAGGTGCAACTTTAACAAAGCGAATAATAGAGAAATTAGGCGCTTGCGTATCTTTCGGTAATTTATCTCCTGTTTTCTGATCCATCATTAAAAACAGGACAATAGAGATAATATGAATAAAGACACTAATTAAAATAGGTGTCTTATCTGCGACCCCATATAGCGCAATAATTGAAGGGCCTAATAACTGGCTGATGGTAAATACGGTGGTATATACCGCTAAAATTCGCCCACGTTTATTATCTGGTGAAAGCTCATTAATCCACGTTTCGCCTAAACAAATCATCACACCACTGGCAATACCAGTGATTAATCGTAAAGGAAATAACAGCTCCAGAGGCAAGCTTCCCATTAAGGGTAATAAACTGATTGCAGAAACAATGGTTGCTAATAGCATCGCAAAGCGTTTACCAACCCATTGCACAATACGACGAGCAAAAGGTGAAACAACTAACATCCCAATAGCTGGCGCGGCGGAAATAAGCCCAATAATAGATTCACTAATGCCCACTAAATTGAGGCGTAGTGCAACCATAGGAATAGTTAATCCGATAACAATCCCGATAACACCAATACTTACCGTGATAGTTGTTATCGCAAAAACTTCAGATTGGCGATAATTTTGATGTGACATGTTATTTTGTTTCTGTGAATAACAGAAACCTCTGTAATAAAAGGAAGGAGGTTAAATAAAATATTGTTGTATTATAGGGGATAAGAAATAGATAAACATGCTTAAAAAGTAATATAAATCAGAGAAAGATCTCCATTTGACTCACGAAGATCTTTGCCTTTCACAATATTCTCACTTCACCGTCATTTGTCCTACAAAGCTTAAGAAAAATAACGGTAGATAAGCACAGTACCCGATACCAATACAATGGTATAAATCACACTCATAAATCGTGCTTTTGACATCCGTAATGTTAAATTTCGCCCTAACCACACGCCAGCAAACATAGCAGGTAAGAAAATAATCGCTAACTTAAGAATATCTAATTGCCAATAAATACCTGCAAATAAGAAAATTACCACTCGCGTTAATGTACTAAAACCGATCAACGTGGTTTGTGTGATGCGAAACTTATTTTTGTCTGCAATTCTGCCTGACAAGTAAATCGCATATAAAAATCCCCCACTACCAAACAACGCGCTAAATACACCGCCGATTAATCCAAAAGGATAAACTAAGTGTTGGGAAAATTGGCTTTCTTGTTTTTTCCAAAATAGTGCATAGATTGCATAGCAAGCGGCAAAGATACCTAAAAGAAGAGAGAGTAAATCAGGTCGTGTGGTTAATAAAATTGTCGCACCGACAAGACTACCAATAATAATAAGCGGGATAAGATAGCGTATCTCTTTAAAATCAGCCTGTTTACCATCTCTTAAAACATTCACTATGGCGGCACTTAAATCGATTAATGCCAATAAAGGCACTATCATTGAAAGAGGTAAAAAAAGTGCTAATACTGGGCCAGCAATTAACGCCGATCCAAACCCAGCCATACCGAAAATAACGTAAGCAAAAAATAAGGTAAGTAGGCAAATAAAAAGATCAGACCAACTAAGCAAGTCCATCATAATAAACCTTGAATAATTATCATTTATTGAAGGATATTAGCGTAATTACTAAAAATCGAACAGTGATCGTAAGACGATTCACAAAATACAGCAGAAACAGGATCTCATTTTTCCGAATACGGTTAATTAGTGTTATTATCTACTCGGAATGACACTTTTAAACTAACGATATTTTGAATTGGCAATGAACCCACAACCTCCTAAAAAAACGAATGAATACCTTGGTAATAAAGTCAAACAATTAAGACAATCTCGAAACTTGTCACTTAATGAGTTATCAAGAAAATCGGGAATATCCAAGGCTGCATTGTCAAAATTAGAATCAGGTGATTCTAATCCTAGAATCGATACCTTAGAGGCTATCGCGATAGCGCTTGGCTTTCCTCTGGGAGATCTATTTAGTTTTACGCGTGAAGAGTACCCACGTTTAGAACGACATAAACCTATCGTTGGTGATTATGCTCAAGAGTTTAAATTCCGTATTGGTATCGGCAATATTACTGAGATTTGGCATATCGAAATGAAGCACGGCGCGATTATTAATAGCCCTGCTCACGCTGATGGTACTCAAGAACACATCATGGTCTATTCTGGTAAATTAATGATGCGTTTTGATAACGACGAAACGGTTTTATTAGAAACCGGTGATTTTTACGCTTTTCATGGTAATGCCCCCCACTCTTATATTTGTGTAGAAGGACATTTGCGCGCTTCTGTGATTATGTCTAGCCCAAATCAACAACATTACCACCATCGTCCTTAATCAATTTATTACTCTAGCTTTATTACCCGCACGATAATTAGTAAATCATTTTGGTTTTAATTATCGTGTGAGCTTAACTATCAATATTCCTTCATTTAATGTCTCTGTATTCGCTTCAAGTTGTCTAGAAATTCTCCCTTTATCTAATTTATTTTTCTTTATTTTCAGCTATGTTTTTAATAATGCTATTCGGATAATAAGGAACTTCAATGAGTGGAAATCATGAACATGCGGACGTAAAAACACTACCTGAGTCGCGATTATTAATTGCATTCGGCTTAACATCATCATTTATGTTAGTCGAATTTATTGGCGGTTATTTAACTGGTAGCTTGGCATTAATTTCCGATGCCATGCATATGATGACGGATGCTTTCGCGCTTTTACTTGCACTGATAGCTATTCATGCAGGCAGAAAAGCCGCTGATGTTTTTAGAACTTATGGTTATGCACGCTTTGAAATATTAGCAGCAACCATGAATGCACTTATTTTAATGGCAGTCGCTTTCTATATTTTATATGAAGCCTATAAACGCTTATCTTCGCCTCCTGATATTCAATCTGTTGGTATGCTTATCATTGCGTCAATAGGTCTTGTTGTTAATCTGATTTCAATGAAGTTACTCACCAGCACAAAGGATGAAAGCCTTAATGTAAAAGGGGCTTACTTAGAAGTTTGGGCTGATATGCTGGGCTCAATTGGCGTAATTATTGGAGCGGCCATTATTTGGTTTACAGGTTGGGAGCTTGTTGACTCTATAATTGCCGTGTTAATCGGTTTTATGGTTTTCCCACGAACTTGGGTACTACTTAAAGAATGTCTGAATATTTTACTTGAGGGCGTGCCTCGCGGTATCGATCTTATTCAGGTTACTGAAACAATTAATAATACCCCTGATGTTGTGGGCTCTCATGATTTGCATTTATGGGCACTCACACAAAGTAAACTTATTTTAAGTGGGCACATCGTTTATCAACCTAATGCCAATCATGAAGAACTCAGAATTCACCTTGAGCAACAACTTCGTGAGCAATTCCATATCAACCATATTACGTTACAGATGGAATGTGAAGACAGACAACATCTTGAAGAAAATCACCACTAAAACAGAATAAATTTATACACTCATAAAATTCTGGCTCTCTCTTAAATTATTAAAGAGAGAGCCAATTTGCATTAATTTAAATAACTTTCCATTTGCTCAAAAACACGTAAATCGTCGCTGAATCTCACTTCTTTTACGTCTTCAAGCTTTTCTACCTGACTCACCATCTGCATTAGACGATCATCTTTTTGCACTAATAGCCAAATCCGGCTTTTATCGCTATTTTTCATTGGTAAACACAAAATACCATCGACGTTAAATGCGCGACGAGCAAATAACCCACAAATATGGGTCATAACACCGGGATGGTTGCGAACAATTAATTCTAGCGCGATAGGTTGTGATTGTTGTGACATAAATTAAGCTCCTATCATCTCAATATTTGCCGCCCCTGGCGGTACCATTGGAAATACTTTTTCATGAATATCAATCATTACATGAATTAAACACGGACCCGGTTTTTCAATCGCTGCTTTCAGTGCACTCGCAGGATCCGCTTCCTGATTTAAGTCACAGGTATCTAAACCAAAACCTTGTGCAATACGAATAAAATCTGTTTGGTAAGGGTAAGCCGCAGCATAAATGCGCTCATCAAAAAACAGCGTTTGTTGTTGGTGAACCAATCCTAACGCCTGATTATTTATCAAAATAATTTTGATATCTAATTGATGCTCTGCCGCCGTAGCAAATTCTTGAATATTCATCATAATGCTACCATCCCCTGAGAAGCAGAGGATTTTCTTATCTGGCTCAGCTAATGCGGCACCAATTGCTGCTGGTAAACCAAATCCCATCGTACCTAAACCGCCAGACGTTAACCATTGTCGAGGGCGATTTAACGGATACGCTTGTGCTACCCACATTTGATGTTGCCCTACGTCAGTCGTAATAATGGCATCATCATCAACACAATTTGCAGCCGCTAATACGATGCCATAACCACTTAAGATGTTTTCAGAGTTTTTCATCTCTAATGGATATTCTTGTTTCAGTGTCGTAACGCGCTCTATCCATTCATTACGTTTGTTTGTATTAATCAATGGTAATAACAGTGATAACACTGATTTTGCATCGGCGTGGATCGCAATATCAGGGCGTTTGATCTTACTAATTTCAGCGCGATCAATATCAACATGAATAATTTTGGCATTAGGGCAAAACTTCTCAGCTTTACCAATGGCACGATCGTCAAATCGAGCCCCCAATACAATCAACAGATCGGCTTCTTCTAAAATAAAATTGGTGCTACGAGTCGCATGCATACCCAACATCCCCAAATACAGTGGATGCGAAGGTGGCATTAATCCTAACCCCATCAAAGTCATGGTTGTTGGCAGGTTGTTTTTCTCTGCTAATTCAATTGCTTCTTTACATGCTTCAGAGCTGATGATCCCCCCACCTAAATATAAAACAGGGTTTTTAGCCTGATTAATCATCTGCGCTGCTTGTATCACTAAATCAGTATTAAATGCGGGAACAGGATCTTTATGTGGAATAGGCGGTAACGCTTCTAATGTAATTTTGGCTTGCTGAATATCTTTTGGTACGTCAACCCAAACAGGGCCTGGTCTTCCTGACATCGCTAAACGAAACGCATCACAAATAATGTCAGGTAAGTCCGCAATATCACGAACTAAATAGTTATGTTTAGTAATTGGAATAGACATGCCGTAAGTATCAACTTCTTGGAAAGCATCAGTTCCGATCATCGCTGAAGATACCTGACCTGTAATACAAACCAAAGGGATAGAATCCAGTTTAGCATCGGCAATAGCTGTCACTAAATTTGTCGCACCCGGTCCACTCGAAGCAATACAAACAGCAGGTTTACCATTTGCACGAGCAATACCTTGTGCAATAAAACCGGCACCTTGTTCATGGCGAGTTAAGATATGTCGAATAGATTTACTTTGGCTCAATGCATCATACAACGGAAGCGCTGCACCACCGGGGATCCCAGCAACTGTTGTAATACCTTGCCGTTCCAGTAAATAAACGATTAATTGCGCACCAGTAAACGTTCTACTTGTTGTGGCGTTTTCTTGTTGATCACCCATTTTTATCTGTCCTTTGTTCTAAGCCGGACTTGATGGGCAGGTAGAAAAGAAAAACCCCGCCCGGTTAGTGTGCCGGCGGGGTTTCGAAACTGTGTTGATTCGGACCCGTTACGGCGCTTTGCCGACGACCACCACCACACGCACGACAACCACAGCCGCGATGTGCGCTGTTAGTCGTAGGCTTTGTAGTAGAGTAGTGATGATCATGGGTTACCTATCAATTAATTTAATGATGTGTTTACGTGTTATCTATATTTAAAAAAACATAACTTCTACAAATTAACAACCTTTTTTTTCGGTTTATTTTTTATCACCACTAAAAACGAGAGATAGATCACTTCTAGTAAAAATCAAAAAATAACTCTGATTGCAGCATAAAAAACTAGATTAATTTCACATTACAGAATAACTAAAAATCCTTTTATCTACGTAAACACATCAATTCAATTTTATAAAAAAGCAACTTGAACCAAGAGTAATGTAGCCGAAAGTACAAACATAAATATCACCATCGGCATAATAAATTTAAGCCATTTGTTATAGGAAATATCTAGCATTTGCAATGTCGCTAACACCAGCCCGGTAGGCGCTAAGAACAACATAATGTATTGCCCCCAGTTATATGCTGATACCACCATATAACGAGGAACACCAACTGCGTCAGCTAATGGCGCCATAATTGGCATCGCTAAAACCGCAAGACCTGAAGAGGAAGGAACAATAAAACCTAGACAGATAAAAACAACGAGCTGTGCTAATAAAAATAGGCTTGGTGGCATTCCTGCAACCATATGAGACATAAACTCAAGGATAGTATCGGCAATTTTACCTTGTTCCATCACAAGGTTAACACCACGCGCTAAACCAATTATTAATGAAACGCCAACGAGTTCAGAAGCCCCATGAATAAATCCATCAATGGCTGTTTTCTCTTTTAATCCAGAAAGGAAAATTATGATGATAGCGATAGCAAGGAAAAGAGCCGCCATTTGTGGGAACCACCAGCCCATATCCATAACGCCCCAAACCATGATAGGAAAAGCAGCAACAAATAAGCAGAGGATCACTTTACGACGCCACGAAAATTCTAATATCTCATTAGGATCGTAATTACTTAAAAAGCGCTGTTTAAAACTCTCGGCATTTTCATAGTTATAAGAGAAAGCCGGATCTTTTTTGATCTTCTTGCAATACCAATATAAATAAACCAAAACACCAATCGTACCAATGACTAACCCAATAGTACGAAAGCCGATCCCTTCAATAAAACTGATCCCCGAAGCATTTGATGCAATAACTACTGAGAACGGATTTACAGTTGAAAACCCTGCCCCCATCGAAGAGGCAAGGAAAATAGCCCCGACACACACAATCGCGTCATAACCCAAGATTAAGAATATAGGCACTAATATGGGATAGAAGGCTACAGCTTCTTCTTCGATCCCACAACTTGTCCCGCCTATAGATAATATAATCGTGACGCCAAATACCACTAAAAACTCTTTACCTTTGGTTCGATTTGCCAATGCTGTTAAACCTGCATTGAATGCGCCAGTTTTATTAACAACCCCAATAAGTCCCCCCAAGACAAGAATGAAAACAATAACATCAGCCCCCTCTATCGTCCCTTTCACCATACTTTCGGTAATATCCATTATCCCTTTGGGTTGCTGTGCTACACGTTCATAGGTTCCTGGTATCGCTATCGGTTTTTTAATTGTCCCATCCGTGAATTTATCAATCTCAATGGAGACATTTAAATCATTTAATGTGGCTTGAGTTGCAGGTAACACTTCATGAGAACCATCTATTTTCGCAACCACTAATGATGGCTCTGTTGAGTTATAACTTAATCGTTGATATTCGCCAGCTGGAATAATCCACGTTAAGCCAACCACAATTACTGTAATTGCAAATAAAATAGTAAATGCGGTCGGAAACGCAAACTTTTTAAGTTTCATAAGCGTCCTCGACTTAAATAAGAGGTAACTCTGCCAGTAGAAATAATATCTAACTGGCAGTGTTTATTTTTAGAATTAAATTTAGAATGATGATAATTATGATATTAATCAGAAATAATTGTTGTACCTGTTTTTCCTTCTAAAGCAGATAATGCATTATCTAAAGAAGTAATAATCGCTTGTACACCTTTACCACTTTCCTTTAGAAAATTAAGGCAAGCCTCGACTTTAGGTAACATGCTTCCTTTAGCAAATTGCCCTTGAGAAATATATTCTTGAGCCTGAGAAAGGGTTAATTTATCTAAATTCATTTGCTCTGGTTTATTAAAATTAATAGCGACTTTATCAACAGCCGTTAATATTAATAAAATATCTGCTTTTAATTCGACAGCTAATTTAGCGCTAGAGTTATCTTTATCAATAACAGCATCAATGCCTTCTAATAACTCTCCTTTTCGAATAACGGGAATACCACCTCCGCCAACCGTGATCACCACAATATTGCGTTCGACTAACTGTTTAATAATCGGTGATTCCACAATTTCTAACGGTTTGGGTGATGGAATGACTCGACGATATCCACGTCCTGCATCTTCCATAAAGTGGAAACCATGCTCTTTTTGGATAGCCTCAGCTTGTTGTTGAGTATAAAACGCGCCAATTGGTTTTATGGGTGATAAAAAAGCAGGATCGTTTTTATCGACAACCACTTGCGTCACTATGGTCGCACAACCATGATTTTTATTCAGATTTCTCGTACATAATTCGTCATTAATAGCCTGTTGTAGATGATAGCCGATATAGCCTTGACTCATAGCACCGCATTCAGCAAATGGCATATAAGGCGTGCCAATGTTCTGTTGCGATGCATAATCCATAGCTAAATTGATCATCCCAACTTGCGGACCATTTCCGTGACCAATAATGACTTGGTAGCCTTTCTCAACCAAATCTACAATCGGCTTTGCGGTTTTCCGCACTATCTGCTTTTGCTCTAGTGGCGTACTGCCCAGTGCATTTCCCCCTAAAGCAATAAATACCTTCTTAGGCATTGTTAACTCCTTGCTTTAGCTTAACGTCGCAAACATAACGGCTTTAATGGTATGCATACGGTTTTCAGCTTGGTCGAAAACTTTTGATTGGCGAGACTCAAAAACACCGTCTGCCACTTCCATTTCACTCAAGCCAAATTTTTGATAAATATCTTCACCAATAGTTGTTAAGCGGTCATGAAATGAAGGTAAACAGTGTAAGAAAATAGCGTGAGGATTTGCCATTTTCATCATAGATTCATTAACTTGATAGGATTTTAATAAACGAATTCGCTCATCCCAAACACTGTCTGGCTCACCCATTGACACCCAAATATCGGTATAGAGAACATCCGCGTCTTTTGCCCCTTTCTCAATATCTTCTGTCAATGTAATAGAGCCTTCGTTTTCAGCCGCGATTGCACGACATTCCTTCACAAGTTGCTCTTCTGGCATTAAAGATGCTGGACCACATGCGGTAAAATGTAAGCCTAATTTCGCGCAAACCACCATTAAAGAGTTAGCAACGTTATTGCGAGCATCACCAAAGAAAGTCAGCTTAAGCCCTTTTAAATGACCAAAGTTTTCTTCAACTGTCAGCATATCCGCCAACATTTGAGTTGGATGGAATTTATCGGTAAGACCATTCCATACAGGTACTCCTGATTTTGCTGCCAATTCTTCAACTAATGACTGATCAAAACCACGATATTCAATACCATCATAGAAACGCCCTAACACGCGCGCAGTATCTTCAATAGACTCTTTTTTCCCCATTTGTGATGAGCCTGGATCAAGATAAGTGACTCCCATTCCTAAATCATAACCCGCAACTTCAAAGGCACAACGTGTGCGCGTTGAGGTTTTTTCAAATAATAAAACGATATTTTTACCTTCTAAAGAGCGATGAGGAATACCCGCCATTTTTAATGATTTAAAATGTTTAGAAAGCTTTAATAAATATTGAATTTCAGCTGATGAAAAGTCGAGTAATTTTAAAAAACTTCTACCTTTAATATTAATAGACATAATAATCCTATCTCCTAATTATTCTGATAATAATAGAGTTAAAAAATATTTTTTTATTTAAAAAATAGAGAACCTTCCTCAATAACCTAGATTATTAAGAAGTATGCTTTATATTTTTAGAGCATAGAAAGAGGGTTTATCCGTTAAAAACAGAGAAATGGAAGCACTGACGTTGTTTATACATCATAATGTGGGCAATACGTCTAATATGAGGTGTTTTCCTATTATTATTTTCCATAATACTAGTACCTTCACTTATAGGTATTAAATGAGGGTTACAGTGAAACATATAGGAATTAACTTTAATGTGATTATCATCTCAATTATCTATTTACGATAAAAACCATATATCAGTAAAAATAAATTATAAAAAACACATTCCATTAACACACAAATAAAAAGTGGACAATTGCTTTTATATTAAAAATGACTTCAATTAAATTAATAAGATAATAGAAAAATAGCCAATAAAAAAATTATTTTTATTTGGCTATTATTTAAATACACTTTAATAATTAACATTAATGACACATTTTAATACTAGAATAATTTAGCTAACATCATCACGGCACTACAAATAATTAAGATCAAAGTTGCATACTGAAACACCCTGTCAGGCATTCTGATTAATAACCACTTAGACAGCGGAATAGAGATCAACGAGCCTAAAAATAACAACAGTGCCAAATGAATATCTGTATGCCCATCTTGCATATAGGCGAGTGCTGAAGATCCCGATAACAATGTTGTGGTAAATATAGAAGTACCAATAGCTTGTTTTATAGAGAGATTTGCATAACGTAGCAATAACGGTAATACAACCACACCACCACCCACTCCTGTTGCACCTAAAACAACACCTGCTACAATTGCAGGAAATAATAGTGCTTTTATATTTAAAGGCGCTAACGCTGTATTTTCAACGACAACCGGAGGTAATGAGAAAAACATTCTCTGCACAAAGAGAAATAGAGAAAAAATAATAGCACTGACGACGAGTGCATTAATTCCCCATTCAACTTGTTGCTGATACTGCTCTAACGAACCTAAATAATTAACTAAAACACTGGCCCCAAAGGTACTTGGTAGCATTATTCCTAATACAATCATCGCCCTTTTAAAGGGAATATTTCCAAGGCGAAAATGCATATAAGACGAAGTGACTTTCATCAACATAGATAATAAATTAGCTGTTGCCACTGCCATTAACGCATTCATGCCAAAGAAATAGGTCAATACAGGTAAAACAATAACACCACCACCGACCCCCGTCGTACTTATAACTAAACCAATAGCCGCACCCACCGCTAATGTAGTGATAAGTAACATTATTGATTTCCTTGCATAACAGCTTCTCGCCCTTTTAATAAGGCTTTTTCTGCTGACTCATTCGCCAGTGTCATATATTTAAAAAATAGCACATCAAAAGCCACCATTTGTAAAACTTGTGGCGTGATCACCCCTAATTGAGAGTGCTGTTCGTCATAAAAATAAGGCAACGTATAATCAGATAAACGCGTTGCTTCATCTTGCCCAAAGCGCGTTAATGCCACCGTTAAGCAGCCCTCATCTTTTGCTGATTTCAGCATTCGATTAATATCTGCCGTATTTCCTCTTGCCGTGACAGCAATAGCAACATCATCAGCAGATAAATTAGCGGAATAAGCCAGTTGAGCATGAAGATCAGGGCTAAATAACGTGTTTTTATTTACACGAATTAATTTATGAAAAATATCACTCGCCACAACCGATGATGCACCAATACCAAACAATACAATACGTTTTGCTGATACCATTTTCTCAGCTAACACATCAATGGTATTGGGATCTAACAAAGCCAACGAATCTGAAATAGCGCTGGTAAACAAATGTCCTGTTTTGGAAATAATTAATTCTGTCGAATCTGTTTTCGCAAGATTGCCATAAAGAATATCGCCACTACTTTTTTGTTGCTTTTCTTCTGAAAGGTAATCAATTTTAAATTCAGGATAACCGCGATATCCCATTTGACGAGAGAAACGGATAACAGAAGCACTACTTACACCTGCTTTAAGTGCCAGATCAGCGGCATTCATACTGGCAATATTCTCACTATTCTCTAATAAATAATGAGCAATACGTTGTTCTGTGCCTTTGCCTTGTATTAGCAAACTTTCAAGCTTTTTGGTCAGTGTCGACATTCTGTTATCCTTTTTATTTCTGACTTATTTCTCTGGATCTGTAAATCCCATTAGCATACTGGCAATAAAACCGACAATCCATGCACCTAATACTGCGATCAGGAATTTAATAATTTGCCCATCACCAACTAACGGAATTAATGATAACCCAGCAGTACCAAATGGAATAATGATCCCGACTTGGAAATAGGCCATTAATGCACCACCAGCAGCGCCACCAATACATCCCGCGACAAACGGTTTTCCTAATGGAAGAGAAACACCAAATAATAAAGGCTCACCGACACCAAAAATACCAACAGGTAATGCACCCATTAATGTTTTCTTTAAACGTTGATTTTTAGTGCGTAAGTAAACCCAAAAACAAGAGCCTACTTGCCCCATTCCACCCATAGCTAAAATAGGGAATAGGTAATTTAAACCAAACGTATTTAAGATTTCGGTATGGATTGGAATTAAACCTTGATGCAAGCCAGTTAATAACAAGAATAAGAAACTACCTCCTAATGCGGCTCCCGTTACAACTGCGCCACCACCTTGATTTAAAAGTGATAGTGAAACGCCTTGTGCTAATAACTGATTAAGATAATGACCAATTGGTTGGAATATCATAATCGCTACCAGTGAAGAGACTAAAATAGTCACAAACGGTGTTAAGATAAGATCGAGACTCTCTTTAACAATACTACGGAACCATAATTCTAATTTTGAAGAGAACACGACCACCATTAATACCGCAAAAATACCACCACTGTTTGGCTGTAATTTTTCACCAAATAAGGTGATATCAGCAAGCCCCGGCATGGCTAATAATCCAGCCATTACTGCACCAATCGAGGTTGATGCTCCCAACTCTTTAGCTGTATTTATCCCAATCATAATAGAGAGATAGGCAAATACCGTACTACCAATTAATTTGAATAATTTAAATAGCTCAGGGAATTGCTCAACTAAGCCCGGTGCGACTAAACGGATAATATTAATTAGCCCCATAATCAAACCGCAACCAATTAAAGCAGGAATTGTCGGAACAAAAATAGCCGCTAATGTATTTAGCATTCGGCGAATGGAGAAACCTTTTTTCACTGGTGTTGACGCAGGCTCATCTTCACTACTTACAGAGCTATTTTGCATACGCTTATTCATAATGGAATAAACTTTTGCCGCAGTTCCCATTCCTACAATCACTTGATGTTGTTCGCCATTAAATACAACACCTTTAACGCCTTCGACTTGTTTTAAAGCATCCGCATCAAATAGCGAGCTATCTTTTAAAATCAATCGAATACGGGTCATACAATGTGTTAGGGTTGCCACATTTTGAAACCCACCAGCGTGTTTTTCTATTTCTATTGCTAACGTGTCGAGATGTTCTATTTTATTAGCCATATATGTGCCTGCTAAAGTTCAGAGTGTTTACTCATATTGTTATTCGTTAAATAGTGCAAGTTGCTGTTGGAGCGAGTGATAAGAATATTGCTGTGTAATTTGATCGACTTTCTCCACACTCAAGTGAAGTTCGTACATTAAAATAGCTTTTCTAGGATGATAATTAACCATTTGTAACAGTGTTCTGGCTCTTTCATTTGAAATTCCACAAACTTCGCTGACAATACCTTCAGCACGACGTTGTAATTTCTCATTACTCGCTATCACATCCACCATCAGGTTTTTATGCACTTTTCCAAGCTTAGTCATTACGCTGGTGCTTAACATACCCAAAATCATTTTTTGAGCTGTGCCACTTTTCATTCTTGTGGAGCCTGTTAACACCTCTGCGCCCACATCTGGTGCAATAGATAAGTCAGCAATGTCACTCATCATACTTTTGCCACGAGTGGTAATGGAAACGGTCAACGCTTTTAGCTTTTTACCATACTGCAAAGCCGCGACAGTAAAGGGGGTACGACCGCTTGCAGCAATGCCAATAACCACATCTTTATCACCGACATGACGACGTTGAAGTTCTTCAATTGCTGCTTCTTGGCTATCCTCAATATTTTCGACTGCTTTTAGCATTGCATCATGACCGCCTGCAATAATCGCCTGAACTAATGTAGGAGATACACCAAAAGTAGGAGGACATTCCGCACTGTCTAATACCGCCAATCGGCCACTTGTTCCTGCGCCGACATAAAAAATACGCCCACCTTTTTGCAAACGTTCGGTAATTTTTTCTACTACTTTAGCGATAGCCGGTAATTCTTTTTTAACGGCATTGGCAACAGTCATATCTGCACTATTGATAAGCGTGACCAACTCTAAAGCGCTTAATTCAGAAAACTGTGCTGTTTCTTGATTGCTTTCATTTTTAAGACATTCGCTCAATGCATCTTCTTTCATCACAACAACCTTAATGAAACCAAATTTCAACTTAAATTACATTCAATGAAATTGTATTTCAATCATATTTGTCATGATGGTGTGAAATAAATCACATAATACGAGATCTTTTTTTGTAGAGAAAAATTTAATAGCAATCAAAAAGATAATTTAATTTATTGATTTAAAATAAATTCTCTCAATCATCTTACGAGTTAGATAACTGAGAGAATAGAAAGGAGTGATTATGAAAAAGGATATTACTTTGCCTGTGACAAAAACTGCCCAAATTCTTCAATACTTGGATAAGAAGATTGCGTGCCTTTTCCCGCAACACTTAAACCTGAAAACATCACCGCTTTATTTAATGCTTCTTCAATATTATTGGTGTGAACATAATAATGAGAGAAACAACCAATAAAGGCATCGCCCGCTCCACTGGTATCTATTGCATCAACTTCGATGGCAGGAATGTACTTCTCAATTTTGCCATTCATCCATAATGCCCCTTTCTCACCTAATGTAACGATGACATTCTTAAAACCTTTGTGTAGCAAAGAACAAGCAGCTTCGCGAATTTCATCCATTGTGGTGATTGGCATACCCGTCAGAATTTCCAGCTCTGTTTCATTCGGAACAAAAAAGTCACAACGGGCAGCAATAGTAAGGTCTAATGCTTTTGAAGCGGGTGCTGGATTAAATAACACAGGAATATGGTGTTTATTACCAAACTCAATAGCGTGATAAACCGTTTCAAGTGGGATTTCTAATTGCAGGACAATTATTTTGCATTTTTTCAAACTATCTGTTGCTCTATCAATGTCTTCTGGTGACAAATGTTGATTAGCCCCTTTAACAATTAAAATGCTATTTGATGATTGGGAAGTCACAAAAATAGGTGCAACACCACTTGTTGTACCGGGCACTTTTTCAACATAGCGTGTATTAATGCCATAAGATCCTAAATTCATGATGGTGTTATCCGCGAAAATATCATCGCCAACCTTTGTTAACATCATCACTTTCGAATTTAATTTAGCAGCAGCAACCGCTTGATTTGCTCCTTTACCACCACAACCAATCTTAAATGCCGGCGCCTCAAGGGTTTCCCCTTCTTTTGGCATCCTATCTATATAGGTGATCAAATCCACCATATTTGAACCAATCACTGCGATATCCATAGCGCCTCTTACTCTTATGTGAAATGTATAAATGTTAAAATAGTGACATTCTGATAGATATATAACAGTATCATGTTATTTAAATATCATTTGTGATTGTTATCTCGTTAAAACCGCACTAATATGTTGCCAAACTAACATGAGTGATAAATAACAATCTTCTTATTAAGGAATATACAATGCGTCCATTAGCTAATTATATCGATCATACCCTTCTTGCTGCAGATACAACTGAAGCACAAATCAAGAAATTGTGTGCTGAAGCAGCTGAACATGGTTTTTTCTCTGTTTGTATTAACACTTCTTACATCCCTTTAGCAAGAACTTGCCTTAAAGGAAGTGATGTAAAAGTATGTTGTGTTATCGACTTCCCATTTGGTGCTGGTTTAACAGCAACAAAAGCGTTTGAAGCGGCTGAAGCTATTCGTCAAGGCGCACAAGAAGTCGATATGGTTATCAATATCGGTATGTTAAAAAGTGGTCGTTTAGACTTCGTAAAACAAGATATTGAAGCAGTAAAAGCAGCTTGTGGTAATACAACTCTGAAAGTTATTTTAGAAACTTGCTTATTAACTGACGACGAAGTACGTTTAGTTTGTGAAATGTGTCGTGAGATCCGCGTTGATTTTGTGAAAACATCAACAGGATACAGTACAATGGGCGCCACAGAACATCATGTTGCATTAATGCGTAAAACAGTGGGTGATGAAGTGGGCGTGAAAGCATCAGGTGGTGTTCGCGATCGTCAAACAGCATTAAACATGATCAAAGCAGGTGCAACACGTATCGGTGCTAGCGCAAGTGTCGCTATCGCAACAGATTCAGATGCACCTGAATCAAACTACTAATTATTTAGCGTATATTTTCTTGGAGTACGCTATTCGATAACACAAGGATCCTTCGGTGATAGAGACCAAACAGCACGAACGTTTGCGCCGCCTCAGTGAATGTATTAAACGCTCAGGTCGCATACATCTTAAAGACGCCGCGAGGATCCTTGAAGTTTCTGAAATGACAATTAGGCGCGACCTGAGTTCTGACACCGAAAACCCTTTTCCGATGTCATTATTAGGTGGTTATGTTGTTGCATTAGCCCAGCCTCATTCAGGATTAATTTCAACATCCTCTAATATTATTACGCCAGATCAAACCGAAGAACTTCATATTCCTAATCTTGCCGCAGGTATGGTCTCTGATGGCGATGTTCTTTTTTTCGATAATGGACAACTTATTCCTACACTGATTGAACTTATTCCCGATAACCTGCATTTCACCGGAATTTGTTATTCTCATCGCGTATTTTGGGCATTAAGCCAGAAAAAAAATGCCACTGTATTACTTTGTGGAGGTGAATATCGTCCTAAAAGTGATTCTTTCTACAATCCTACTCAACCTTCTTATCTCGATAACATTAATCCTAAGAAAGCCTTTATTTCAGCTGAAGGTGTTCATCTCGATTTTGGCGTTACCTGTTATAACATCGACGATCTTTATATGAAGAAAAAAGCGATGGATAAATCTATTCGTAAGATCTTACTCACCAAATATCACTATTTTGATGAAACAGCGACAGGCAATATGGGCGATTTAGCTCAGTTTGATGTTGTGATCACAGATAGAAAATTAACGGATGATTACGAAGATTATTGCCGAAAAAGCTCAGTAAAAATAATTTATTAATTCAAAATAAAGTGCTAACTAAAATAGATAATAAAGAAAATTTAGCCTTAAATTAAATAAATTACATTTATTCTCTTTTATAAAAATAAAGAAAATTCACGCCACTTTTGATTGCCAAGGCAAAAAAAAGTGGTTACTATGCCCGCGATTTATTATTTCTCACCCATTTTAATTAACGCAAGGAGGTATCCCATGACAACTACAAATATGAATACTCTTTGCGGACAACCTCAGAAGTAATCCTTTTTTCCTTCTTTTTGCTGTCCGCCAATCAATTTATTTTTTATCCTTTACATTATATGGATTGGTATATGGACAAGTGTGTTCATTATTTATCTGATAGCGTTTGTTATATCGCATCTGATAATACTTGGATTGAAAGCAAAGCAATCCAACAATTAGAAACAACGGCTCAACTTCCTGATATGGCTTATGTGGCAGGTATGCCAGACCTACATCCAGGTCGCGGTTATCCTATTGGTGCAGCCTTTTTTTCTGTTAATCGTTTTTACCCTGCTTTAGTCGGAAATGATATTGGCTGTGGTATGACACTCTTTCAAACTGAATTTAAAAACAGCAAACTTAACTTAGATAAAGCAGAAAAACAGTTGAGTGAAATGAGTGATATCGCACCTTCAGAATGGCTAGAAGCACATCTACCGACTGAAATGCAAAACCACCCTTTTGCTGGATCTTTAGGCTCTATTGGTGGCGGTAATCACTTTGCTGAATTCCAACAAATTGATCAAGTGATCAATGAAACCCTTTTCGCTGAAAGTGGTATCAATAAAAAACAGTTATTGCTACTTGTTCACAGCGGATCGAGAGGTTTAGGACAATCTATCTTACGTGCCCATACAGAACAGTTTGGTCATAAAGGACTGGTTGCTAACACCGAAGATGCAAATGAATATTTGCAAGCTCACAATAATGCACTTGATTATGCAAAGATTAATCGTCGCCTTATTGGTGAAAGAATGATGCGCCAAATTCGTACTCAAGGTGAAGTTATTTCTGATGTAAATCATAATCTTGTAGAGCCTTGTGAGTTATATAGTCAACAAGGCTGGTTACATCGAAAAGGTGCAACACCGGCACATCACAATATGGTCGTTATTCCGGGTTCACGCGGTGATCACAGTTATATTGTTAAGCCTATTGTGTCTGAATTAAGTCTTCATTCATTACCGCATGGTGCAGGCAGAAAATGGATGCGTACCGAGTGTAAAGGCCGTTTATCACACCGTTTTACACCCTTACAACTTTCACGAACTACATTAGGTAGCCGTATTATTTGTGCCAATAAACAACTGATTTATGAAGAGGCACCACAATCTTATAAATCAATTGAGACTGTGATTGAAAGTATGGTGAACATTGGATTAATCGAAGTTATTGCACGTTTAAAACCGGTGATCACCTATAAAACAAGTGGGGAGATGGCGTAATGTTATTACAATTCACCTCCGCACAAGGCCCTGAAGAGTGTTGTTTAGCCGTTGAAAAAGCCTTAAATTACTTTTTGAAATCAACGATAAAACAGCAAGTGAAGGTTACTGTTCTTGAAAAAGAACCTTCACGTCATGGCTTAAAATCTGCGTTAGTGTCTCTTGAAGGTAGTGATGCACAAGCTATCGCACAACAGTGGGCAGGTTCCGTGCAATGGCAGTGTGCAAGCACATTACGACCACGACATAAGCGTAAAAACTGGTTTATTGGTGTTGCTTGTTTTGAACAACCTGATGAAATTAATGACAAAGAAATTGTCTTTGAAACCATGCGTTCCAATGGCCCCGGAGGCCAGCATGTTAACAAAACAGAATCTGCGGTCAGAGCAACACATATTGCCACTGGTATTAGTGTAAAAGTGCAATCAGAGCGTAGTCAGCATGCTAATAAAAAACTCGCTAAACAACTTATTGCATGGCATTTAGAGGCTTATATGATGAAGCAACACGCCTCATTAAATAGCCAACGCCATATTGCTCATCACCGAGTTATTCGTGGCGATGCCACACTCTGTTTTAGTGGTAATGACTTTGTTCTGATAAACAAATAATGTCATTAATCTAGCAAAAGCAAAGCCACGATTTTTAATCGTGGCTTTTTTAAGACAAAAATATCCTGCAATAAGATTTTTTAAATTAAAAAATCAATAAAGCGTATAATGAGTTTTAATAAATAAATCTTACAGTTAATACATTTATTTTATTAAATTAATCTTACTTGTTTTAATAACATCATACTTATTAAAATATAAACGTTATTAATACTGATTAATTAAATGGATGCTGGTGTATTTTTCATTTTAACGGTGAACGTCACAACAGCAGAAGCAACTAATGCAATTATCATAAACATAAATGCACTGTCATAACTGCCACCACTGGCTTTAATTAAGAAGCCCATAACCGGTGCGGAAACAACACCCGCCATTTGACCACCGAAGTTAACAATTCCTGAAGCACGGCCCATGATTTTATTCGGGATAGTATCCATTAAAATACCCCAGAACATCGCCATGGCGAAGAACATAAATAATGCTGAAATACACTGATATACAACAGCCATATCAGCACTTTCAACGGTATATGTCATATATAAGAAGCCTGCAGCAATCACTGCGGTAATCATATATAACCATTTACGCTGTGATTTACATTTATCAGAAACATAACCCCCTAATAATGTACCACCAGCACCAAATAAGAATGGAATAGCCGCCATTACCCCGGTTTTAGCCAAAGAGAATTCACGAACAGTAATTAAATAACTTGGCAACCATGTTGAAAATCCCCAGAAGGTAATATCAAACAGAAACCAAATCGCTGCCATTTGCCACAACACTGGCATCTTTAAAACGTCTTTAAAAGGTACCGCTTCAACAGGTTTATCCGTTAATGTACCGTCTGCTGCTAATTCATCGAGATCTTGCTGAGTAATACTTGGGTGATCTTTTGGATTATCACGAGTGAAGAAGTAAATACCAGCAGCAATTAATAAACCGGGAATACCTAAAACAATAAACACCATATGCCAGCCAAAAGCACCGATAATACTCGCTGCAACAATGACAGCTAATGCTGGCCCTAAGGTATTTACTGTTGATTGAATTGCCGTTGCACGACCACGCTCTTTAGATGGGAAATACGTTGAGATCATTTTCCAAGAAGCAGAGGGAAAACAGCCTTCACCAATACCAAATAAGAATCGCACGGCAAGCATTAACGGTAATGTAAACACCATACCCGTTAAGCTAGTGAATACTGACCACCATGCAATACCGATCGCCATGATTTTACGCGCGCCAAAGCGGTCAGCTAAGAAACCACCGGGTATTTGGAATGCCGCATAACCGACAAAGAACGCACTGATAATTAAGCCTTGTTGGGTGGTATCAAGATTAAGATCACGTCCAATAAAGGGTAATGAAACACTCATTACCATTCTATCTAAGAATGAAAGTAACCAGGCTAACCAAATTAAGGATAAAACGGTGTAACGAGCTTTCCATGTTTTCTTCTGTTGAAGATTTGGAATAATATTTGAACTCATTTTCCTGTTCCTCAGGTAAGGGGAAACCATCACGGTTGAAGAACAACCGTGATAAACAGAGATAAGATTTAATGTTTAAGAGCGCTATTGTAAGGTTATGCTCTTAAAACATGACCGCTACAGGCGTAACTTTCGATCCCATTAATTAATGCGATACGTCCATTGACCATCACCAAGTCGATCCCTTCTGGGTATTGGTTTGGTTCAACAAATGTGCCTTTATCAATAATGGTTTCAGGATCAAACATCACAATATCTGCGGCATATCCCTCTTTAATTAAGCCTCTGTCGGTTAATCGAAGGACTTCTGCAGGTTTACCTGTCATTTTGCGGATAGCTTGTTCCCAAGTGAGGCATTTTTCTTCTCTGACGTACTTCCCTAAAACACGTGGGAATGCACCGAATACACGGGGATGAGGCTTACCTGCCCCCATTAGCCCATCAGTACATACGTTTTGTTCAGGACGACATAAGAATTTGATAACGTGTTCTTCTGTACCGTAAAAATCCACCATTCCTACCGCATTTTCTTCTTCATATAGCAGATCGAAAGTTGCGTTATACGGATCTTTACCTCTCAATTTACCTAGCTCTACAAGGCTAAGGCCAACGGCATCTTGGTTTTTTTCTGTTTTAGAACTAGTGACATAAATATTTTCTAACCCTGCGAAATCAATAAAGTTATCCCAACCTGGAATACCTTTTTCAATATCTTCAATCATCTTTTTACGCAGTTCAGGAGAAGCTAAGCGCTCTAATAATTTTTCTGTACCTCCTGCATGAACCCAAGGCGGTAAGATCACCCCGAGCATAGTACTACCTGCCACATACGGGTATTGGTCAAAAGAGATACGAATGCCCTCTTTTTGTGCTTGCTCTAACATACCGAGCATTTCATCGATTAATCCCCAGTTTTTCTTACCACAAACTTTCATATGGGAAATATGCAACCAAACACCGGATGCTTTAGCGATATCAATAAGCTCTTGAGTTGATTGAATAATATCGTCAGCTTCACTGCGTTGGTGAACGACAAAAATACCATTGTGTTTTGCTGTCACCTTACAAAGTTCGATCATTTCTGCAGTATCACCAAAGGCACAAGGCATATAAATCAATCCTGTTGATAAACCAAATGCCCCCGCTTTTAATTCACGCTCTAAGATCTCACACATCTTGGCGACATCTTCGCGAGTAGAAGGATTACCTTCTAATCCCATCGCTTCCATTCGGATGTTGCCATGCGGAACAAGGTAAGCAAGATTGGTTGCAGAGCCTCTCGCTTCCAACATCCCTAAGTAACCTTCGGTATTTTTAAAATGCCAATCAATACTGTCAGAATCACCATCTAAACCCGCAATATTCTTGCGCCATGCAGAAATATATTGTTCTGGTAATGGTGCTAACGCGACACCATCTTGCCCTAACAATTCAGTGGTGATCCCTTGGCGGATTTTGGCGGATAAAGCAGGATTAAGCAGAGCAGACAAATCAGAGTGAGTATGTGTATCTATAAAACCGGGACAAACTATTTTCCCTGTTGCATCAATAATCTGATCATTTGTTTTTGCATCAAACTGGCCGATTTTTATTATTTTTCCTTCATTAACCACAACATCAGCTTGATATGCACTTGCCCCTGTTCCATCAATAACAGTGGCGTTTTTAAATATTGTTTTCATTCTGTTATTTCTCCAAAGAGCATCTGACTGTTTTGTCAGATACTCTTCTAGTAAGGATTTATTTCGTAAGAATTAAAGGTGGTAAAGGCTATTCATAATGCTGTAGTAACCGCTCGCAGCACCTGTTAGCTGTTCAATTTCGATATATTCATCAATGGTGTGTGCCAAGTTTTCGCGAGATGGACCAAAACCTATGGTTTTAATACCCGCTTCACCTGCATAGTGGCTACCGTTAGTACAGAAAGAGTATTGTGTGACGGTAGGGCTAAAGCCCGATTCATGCAGCCCTTTTAAAACACTTTGTACATAAGGATCGCTCTCTTCTAATACCCAACCAGGGAAGAAACGTTCACCTTCAATAGTGGCTCCGGTGTAACATTTTTCAGTACCGTAGGCATAAGAGACTTTGGCTTTAAAATCAGCATCTTGAGAAGCGAGTTCATCAATCGCTTTTTGTAATGGTGCAAGCACTTGCTCTTTAGTTTCACCCACTAATAAACGGCGATCGTAAGTGGCACGACAATACTCAGGTACTACCGAAGCACCCGGATAAGGTGATGATTTAATATCCGTTAGTTCTAAGATCCCTTTTCCTAATACAGGATGAACCGATGGCGTTAAGGTTCTGATCTTCTCGATCAGTTTTGCCATTTTATAAACAGAGTTGATCCCTGCATCTGGATTAGCGGAGTGAGCGGGTTTACCAAAAGTTTCAACAACAATTTCAGCACGACCACGTTGCCCAATTTTGAGGTTTAATTCGGAGGCTTCACCAATCACCACATAGTCTGGTTTATAGCGCTCAGAAACGAGTCTTGCGGCAACACCTTCAAAACACTCTTCATGCACAATACAAGAGACATAAATGCGGCCAGCAAAGTTGCGCTGATTATCTTGGCCATAAAAACCTATCGCCGAAATCATGGCAGCGACAGCACCTTTCATATCACTGGTGCCACGGCCATAAATCTTACCGTCTTTTATTTCTGCACCATAAGGCTTTTCTTTCCAGTCACGCTCACTAACCGGTACGGTGTCGATATGACCATCAAAAACAAGAGTTTTCCCTGGGTGTTGACCTATAATTCCGCCAATGATATTGCCGTATTTATCAATATGAATATCGTCAAAATCATAGTTTTTCATCATCTCTTCTATGACCTTAACAACGTTACCTTCTTCACCTGAATAGCTTTTTTGTTGGATTAATAATTGGCAATTCTTAATAACTTCATCAAATCGGTTTGCTGATAACATACTGTTCACTCCAAAAGACTTATTTGTTTTTTAAAATTGTTTGAAGCTAGGCAACTCACCATCCCACACGATATCGCGATAACGTTCAGGATCAGTGTCACCTTCAGTGCTTATCACAAGCACTCTTGCATTTTCATCTAATCCCAGCGCTTCTTTCGCGCTCTGATAAACAGGTGATTGCATCAAAATAGAGAGCAAGCCTGTTGTCACTGCGCCAGATTCACCAGAAATGATGTGCGGATCACCAGGTAAAGGGTTCCCTAAAATCCGCATTCCCCTAGTCGCGACGGCATCAGGGCAAGAGAAAAATGCCGCTGAATAATCGCGTAATAAATTCCAACCAATACTATTCGCCTCACCACAAGCAAGCCCTGCCATCACCGTTTGTAGATCCCCACCAACAGGAGTAGCATCCGCTTTTCCTGATACTGCAGATTGATATAAGCAGTCGGCAATACGCGCTTCAGCCACAATCACTTTCGGTGCTTGTTTTCCATAAGCCGCGGTTACCATGCCTTGCACCATACCCGCAAAAGAGCCCACACCGGCTTGCACAAAAATATGCGTCGGAGGGACTTCATGTAATTGCGCGAGAGATTCCAGCATTAAAGTGCCGTAGCCTTGCATGATCCAAAGTGGGATCTCTTCATAACCATCCCATGCAGTATCTTGAACCACTATCCAGCCATATTTTTCAGCCATTTCAGCCGTCATTCTCACTGCATCGTCATAGTTCATATCAACGATTTCAGCGACGGCGCCTTCACGTAAAATGGCATCCAAACGTTCTTGTGATGATCCTTTTGGCATATAGACCACTGCTTTTTGCTTTAACTGTCTTGCCATCCAAGCAACACCGCGTCCATGATTCCCGTCAGTGGTTGTCGCAAAAGTTACGCCATTTAACTTTTTCCTGATCTCATCACTGATCATTACCTCATAAGGTAATTCACTTATGTCCATTTCGAGGAAATCAGCAATATGGCGTGCCATCGCATAAGCACCACCTAACGCTTTAAACGCTTTTAAACCAAAACGGAAAGACTCGTCTTTGAGATATAACTCACCAACCCCTAAGGTTTTGGCTAACTGGGGTAAATGAAATAACGGTGTAGGTGCGTATCCTGGAATAGTTCTGTGAAAATCTAACGCTTTGACTAACTCTTCATAACGAAAAGGGGCAAGCTCAGCGGTTGGTTTTCGCGTAAATGAACTTTGGTTAATCAGGTACTGCAATTGCTCCTGCATGGAATTACCTCTTAATCACACTTTAAAATTCGCGATAACCCAATATCGCGATTAATCGGAATACATAGGGTTATCCCCTATATCGCAATATGTATGCCAACTTACTCAAAAAGCATTGAATAAAAACATAACCATTTGATTTTAAATATTTTTATTGTTTTAACGATTAAGAGATGAAATTAATGATGCAGAAAAGCTGTGATCTAGGCGGTTTTATTTAAGTGATAAATTATCAATAATAATAAACTGTGTGAGCTTTATACAAAAATCACATAACAAACTAATAAATAACAACTAAATTTAACACCCTAAACAGGTGATGATAATTTATTATCAATATTGATAATTTTAAGGTGAGAATGTGATGCACTCATTACTCAGTACTCTACAAGATGAAATCAGCAAGTACACTGACGCCATTGCCGGTATCACTGGTACCGATGTTGAAATTATTGATAACAACTTAATTCGTATTGCTGGTACAGGTCGTTATCGCTATATGCTCAATCAAGACGTCTCCAGTAATGGGCATATTTATCGCCATGTGCTACAGGTTCAAAAAACCATTCTGATTGAAGATCCAAAAGAGAACGATCTCTGCCAACTCTGTCAAAATCGCTTAACTTGTACCGAAGAGCTTGATCTAAACGCGCCAATTTTCCTTAATAATCAAGTTATTGGTGTTATTGGTATTATCTGTTCTAACCGAGAACAAAAAAAATTCCTGATGAAACAAAAGCAGGCTTTTATTACCTTTATAGAGCAATTTTCAGAGATGATCTCAAGCCGTGTTTTTGAATGCCTTGAAAGGCTTAGAGAGCAAGAACGATTTGGCACTTTCCGTAACTTGATTGATGTAATGGATAGAGGTGTTATTGCGATCGATAGCCAAGGCAAAATTTGGCACGCCAATCTTTCTGCTTTACGCTTTTTTGATTGTGAATTGATTGGTCAATCTCTTGATATCCAGATGACAGGCGATATTCTTTATGGCGATGAAGAAGCATGGCTGGTATTAAACCAACAACGCTATCATGTTCTGTGTAAAAAAATCACATTTTCATCGGTTGATAATGACCAACTCAGCATGGTTATATTTCATGATGCTCGTGATTATATGACACAAGTAAATACCCTCTCTGTTGATGAAAATCCCCACTCCCCTTTAATTGGCAACTCACAAAATATGCTTCAATTAAAAAGCATGTTAAGTAAAGTCGCCGTTAGCCACGCCAGCGTACTTATCACCGGAGAAAGCGGTTCAGGTAAAGAAGTGGTTGCTTACACTATTCACCAACAAAGCCTACGCACAAAACAACCTTTTATTACCATTAACTGTGCAGCTATCCCAGAACAACTACTGGAAAGTGAGCTCTTTGGTTATGTACGTGGTGCATTTAGTGGCGCTGATCCTAAAGGGCGTATTGGTAAATTTGAATTAGCGCATGGTGGAAGCCTATTCCTAGATGAAATTGGGGATATGCCTTTGCATTTACAAGCCAAGCTTTTACGCGTACTTCAAGAAAAAAGTATTACTCGTGTTGGCTCTAATAATATGATCAATATTGATGTGAGGATCATTGCCGCCACCAATAAAGATCTGCGTGAAATGGTAAATAAAGGACAATTTCGTGAAGATCTGTTTTATCGTCTGAATGTTGTTCCGATCCACACTCCCGCATTACGTGATCATCGGGAAGACATTGCAGAGCTTGCACAATTTTTTGCTGACAATTTAGCATTAACCTATCAGCGACCTGCAGCGAAGATCCCCAATTCTATTATTAACTACTTATATTCCTATGATTGGCCCGGCAATATCAGAGAGCTACGCAATGTGATTGAGTATATGTATGTTATGCAAGGCGATACCGTTGATTTAAACCTCAGTCACCTTCCTCCTTATTTGCTAGAACCTCCTCATTCTGATCCTTTAGAAAAAGAAAAAGCCAGTGGTATCTATACAGAAGCTAAAACAGACAATAAAACTCAACCATTAAACACACAAGAGCTTCTCAAAACTCAAAGTCTGACATCAGAATATCAAACTATTATGAACGTGTTAGATAAAACAGGAATAACATTAGAAGGAAAGAAAAAAGCTGCTGAAATTTTAGGAATAAGCATTGCGACTTTATATAGAAAAATGAAAGCTCAATAAAATTGCATTTAATATGGGTGTTTTCATATTTAAGACACCCAATATGAAAGTTAAATAAAAAAACAGACAAAGAAAGTTATAATAATAATTATTCCTACTAATACTGTTTACATTATTATTAGGAACTCTTCTTTTAATGACTACTTTTTATAAAGAATTGTCATCCTGATAATTTAATATTAATGCTATTTGTAACTAAATATATTTTCCATAAAGTAAATTTAAACTATCCCCTCTGATCCTCATTCTCTCTCAAAAACATAATCCAATGAAAAATAACATAAAAAAAATTATATTTTATTATCTTGTTAATGATTTTCATCTATTACATAAGAGAATTTTGTAACACTGTGCATGAGACAGAACTAAATAAACTACATAGAATCCTCTTATACGAAAATTGAAGCGAATTTCTATATCCAAATTTAATGTTAATTATAAAAATTAAAACAATGAAAGTTGATTACGATTTTTATGATTAATAGTAAAAGCTATTTTATTTAAGATTATATTTTTATTGGATTTATCTGTTTAAAGTGCTGATATCTCCTGGTGCCTTTAGTTGATCTATGAGCAGTAATAATAAACTAATCTTAGAATAAATAGCACTTAATATGCTTCATTAAATACTATTTATATCAATCACTAGGGGTTAACATGCCTATTTTAACAAAAAAATTACTTCCAATGGTTTTCGTTATTTCCGCAATAACGGCAAGTGCTACAGTTTCTGCTGAAGAGCAAACTGGTCAGATTTCTTTTACTGGTTTAATTTATTCATCAACGTGTACTATTGATATTAATGGCACGGGTTCTGATGGTAACGTTAATATGGGACGTTACGCGACCAGTGAATTTAATGACGCAGGTAGCGAAGTAGGTGGAACAGCGGGTAATGGTAAATTAGATATCTCTTTAATTAATTGTCCACCACAAGGTAAAGTTAAATTAAAATTATCAGGTAAAACAGATGATAGTTCTGATAGAATTTTAGCATTAGATAATCCTAATGATCCTAATACCGCAAAAAATGTCGGTATCCATATTTATGATGATTATGATCTAGTTAATCCTTACCATATCAATTTTACTGAAGAGTATGATATTAAAGATACTGGCGATCTTAAATCTAAAACACTCTCTTTTATTGCCAAATATGTCAGCACTGATGATGACGTAGAAGCAGGACGTGCTGATGCAACATTAAATTATACTCTGACTTATCAATAATAAATAGAAGCAGGTTAATTATTATATTAACCTGCTTCTATTCAAGAGGTATTTACCAATGATATTAAAAAACACACTCTTAGGATTAGGATTAATATTTAGTTCAATCACATCTTGTTTTGCTGGATTTGGATTAGAAACAACACGTGTTGTTTATAATGAAACAAATAACAATGAAGGTTTTGTTGCCTTTAATGACGATAAAAATACTAATTATTTATTACAGTCTTGGGTCGAAGATCTTAATGGTAAACTCACTCAAGATTTTGTTATTACTCCACCATTAATTAAGTTAATGGCACAGCAAAAAAATACATTACAAGTGACTAAAAATACTATTTTGTCTAATGATGTTGAATCTATGTATTGGATCAATGTTAAATTTGTCGCACCAAGTAATGAAAATTTAGAGAATGTCCTTCGCTATTCTCTAACCAATAGGATCAAGCTAATTTACAGACCTCAATCTCTTAAAAATGTTAATATTGAAAAGGAAATCAAAGAGTTAAAGTGGAATGTGAAAAATAATAGCCTTGTGGTATCAAACAATTCACCTTATTTTGTCAATATTGGAAAACTTATTGTTGATGGAAAAGAAATTGAAAAAACACCTAGTTTTCTATCACCAAAATCAGAAACAGCCATTAATGTAAATAAAACACTTTCTGGTAAAGAAAAAATAAAATTATTTTATATCGATGATTTTGGAAAAAGTCTGCCAATGGAATTCTCATTATAATAAGAGATATTATTCAATATGAAAAAGACAATGGCTAATTATTTTAATAAATCGTCACTTCATTTATTTGTTGTGGGTGTTTTATTTGCTTCTTTTAATATATCAGCAAACGATTATTATCCTGCTAATCTATTAAATATTGAAGGAAGCACTCAACAAGTCACTAATGAAGACCTCAATGTATTTAGAGAGAATAGTATCGCTCCAGGACTCTATACAGTAACACTTTTTGTAAATAACAATCGTATATCAACCCGTGAATTTGATTTTATTCTAATGGAAGATGAAGGTAATAATAAAATATTAGCCCCTCGTCTTTCAGCTGAAGAATGGTATAACGCGGGTATTGATCTCCCTCATGATGTAATTAATAAAAATAATGGTTTTATTAATCTCAACGATATCAACAATGCAAGTGGTTATTTAGATTTAAATAGAAAACAATATGTTTTAACACTGCCACAGTTATATGTTAACGAAGATAGATTAAAAGAGAATGAAATAAAAAATTGGAATTCAGGTATTCCTGCATTATTAGTGAATTATGCATTATCTTCATTTAATAGCCGTAGTCATGGCAATACGACAGATAGTTATTATGGCAATATTCAAACCCAAGTTAATTTAGGTCCTTGGCGTTTTAATAATTATTCAACATGGACAAAGAATGAAAATGGCGATAAAAAATGGAATACATTAAGTAATGTTCTTTCTAGAGCAATTACCAGCATTAATAGTGAGTTAATGATTGGTGATCTCTATTCCTCTTCACAGCTATTTGATTCAGTAAAATTTAGAGGTATTAAACTCGTCACTGATAGATTAATGACACCAACACAAAACAGAACCTATGCGCCTAGTGTTTCTGGCATTGCCAATACAGAATCTGTTGTCACTATCACCCAAAACGGCCAAGTGATTTATAAGCGTAGCGTACCTGCTGGGCCTTTTAATATCACCGATTATTATCCAATGAACAGTGGCGGTGATTTATATGTCAGCGTGACTGAAGCCGATGGATCTGAAAAGAATTTTATTGTGCCTTTTTCTTCTATTGCCAATCTTGAAAGAAAAGGTGAAATAAAATATAGCTTTTCAACTGGTAAATATGACGGCAATAACAGCGGCGATGGTGCTTATGTTGTTCAAACCGAAGCTTTCTATGGTTTAACTGATTACGTCACTCTTTATGGTGGTGTACTGCTCGGTGAAAAATATCAATCTGTTGGTGTTGGTACAGGGGTAAATTTAGGGAGCTATGGCGCGATCACTACCGATTTGCTATACGCCAAGTCTTCCACTAACAATGGCAATGATCCATTACATGGAAATGCATTTAGAGTAAATTATTCTAAAAATATATCAGTAACAGATACAACGCTTTCGTTAGTCGGTTATCGCCATTTTGATGCCAACTTTCTTAACTTTACGCAAGCGATGGAGCACAAGGATACAAAATACAATCCACGCGATGGATTGAAAAATGAGTATACACTATCCATTAATCAGCCTTTATTTTCTAATAATGCTTCAATTAATTTAAATTCTGTCATTTATAAATATGTGAGTGGTAAAACTGTTCATTCTTATAATGCCGGCTTTAACAGCGCGATTAATAAAATTAACTATAGCGTTTATTACACTTATTACGATGGCAGTCGTTATAACGACAATAATAAAAGTAGCCAT
The DNA here is from genome assembly GCF_011045835.1 of Proteus terrae subsp. cibarius. NCBI lineage: Bacteria > Pseudomonadati > Pseudomonadota > Gammaproteobacteria > Enterobacterales > Morganellaceae > Proteus > Proteus terrae. Next base: position 330,086 of record NZ_CP047349.1, on the reverse strand, counting down.
GATTTAAGTATGAATATCAGCATTCCTTTTTCATTGCATGATAACTACATTTGGGCAAATTATGGTATATCGACCAATAATGATAACCAAGTATTACAAACTGCACGTTTAAGCGGAACCTATGGTGATAAAAACCAAGCAAATTGGGATGTTTATCAAGGATATGGCAATAAAGGTGTTAATTATAGTGGCGGTTTAAATGGCTCTTATAAAGCCCAAAGCGCTGTTGTTAATGCTGGTTATTCATATACGCAAGATAAGCAAAATATCAACTATGGTATTAGTGGTGCATTAGTTGCAACACAATATGGCACGGTGTTTGCTCCGTCATTACAACAAACGAATGCATTAATTTTAATCAAAGATACTTCAGGTGTTGAAGTGATCAATGGTCAATCCATTAAAACCAATAATAGTGGATTAGCCGTTGTTTCTGGTATGTCTCCTTACCAAAAAAATAGCATTAGCGTTAATACTAATTCAATCCCAAGTAACACTGAAATCTCGAACAATATTATTAGTAATATTATTCCGACCAAAGGGGCATTAGTGTTAGCGGATTTTGATGCTAAAAAAGGATTTAAATTCCTACTAACATTACAGACACCGGATAAGAGTACTATCCCAATGGGGGCTAAAGCCGAAATTGATAACGATAATACGCAATTAGTCGCAAGCTTCCATCAACTCTATTTTGTTGCCAATAAACCGCAAGGCAATATTCAAGTTTCATGGACAATTAATGGCGAGCAAAAAAGCTGCCATGCAACCTATGATATTGATAATAAAACTCCTGTTAATGGCTTATATATTTTAGATACTGAGTGTAAATAAGGAAATAAAATGACTAACTTAAAAAATAAGATGAATAAATTATTATTTCTAATTTTTACTCTTAGTTTATCCTCTCTCTCATTTTACAGCCATGCCGCTCCTGATTGTGTCAATAACGGGGGGATTAAACATGGCACGATGGATGCTAGAGGTGGCACTATTGAACTAAAAGGGATGATTAAAAAGAATCAAGAAGTAGCTCGTTTTACATTTAAGCGTGATGGCTCTGATGTTGCAGTCGCAGATTGCCCAGATGGTGCTGAATTCTATGCTTATGCAACATATAGCGAAGCTAGTGGGGTTATACCAAGTTACTATATGGATATTGACGGCAGACCTGCATATTATGTTGTACGCAAACCTAATACCGGTTTAGATGATTATGCTTATGTTCTTATTGAGAATGAATCTGGTCTTTCATTTAGAAGCCAACCAGGGCAAGAAGTCCCAGTTAATGCGCCCAAACTTAATACCAGAGACGCTACAGTCATTGTTTACGCGACTAAAGATAATCCTAAATCACAGCGTTTTACGACTCAATATATTGGCTCGATATTAATTAATCGCTTTAATTCTGGTGGTGGAACAACGGCGGTTGGTTTTAGTTATCGTTTATCTGTAAATATTATTAGTGCGCCAACATCTTGCAGTGCTGAAAATACAGATCTTGAGATGAACTTACCTAAGATGCCTATTACTGCATTTTCTGATATCGGATTTCCACGCGATAATCAATATGCTGAAGATCATCTCAGAATAAATTGCACAGGTGATGCCTCCGCTAAAATAAAATTAATGGCTCACAACACCACAAGTTATGAGGGGCAAAAGACAATTATCAAACCCGATAATGAAGGTAATAGTGATAATGCCAAAGGTGTCGGTTTTGTGGTTTCATCTCCTTCCAGTGGCGATACCGTTTTAATTAATAATCAGTTTGTAAAACTTGCTGATTTAACCAGTGGTATTAATAACGTTCCATTAAAAGCTGAATATTATCGTTATGGCGATGAGGTAAAACCCGGCAAGCTCAGTGCTTCCGCAAACTTTGTGTTGGAGTTTGATTAATAAAATACACAATAGGTAAACCAAGTTAAAAAGGAAAAATTAAAATTTATATCGAAGGATTTACCTATGGAACAATGTATGCGGGAAAAGAATTTAATAAAATTTATGAGATAGATGTTGAATAAATAATTTAACATATGGAAATAATTTTTCACGATGCAAGTGGCGTTTCAATTCATGTTAAATATTCATAATACTTAGCATTGATACTATAGACTCACCAATTTCTGGCGGGACTATCTGGTAAGTATTAGCAAAATGGTTTGAAAGAGCTCAAGGTGAGACTTCATGGAATAATCATTGGGTAGTTTTGGCTGCTCCTATTTCTGATGAAAATGGTAAAAATATAAATTTAGATAATAGCCTTGATACAATAGCTAATTTTAAATCATTTTCCTGGGGGAAGTTAGATGGTATGTAAAAGAAGGAAAAACATTAAAATATATATTAGAACACATGTTTGGCGCACTTATTTTTAAAAAGTAATCTAATATGAGATTTATTATTTACATTTTATTCTTTTTATTAATTGGTTATGGCAATCCAACACCTAAAGTGACACCTGATAAATTACCTAATGCAGTTGTGACTCATCCTTATTCTGAGCTAGTTCAGATATCTGGTGGTGCATTAAATAGAAAAAGCGTAGAAATTGTAATAACCCCCAAAGACTCCGGTTTAGAATGGAAACCTAAAGTTTCTTATCAAAAATAGGGAGATGAAGTTAAAAAAGATTAAGATTTTCATAATATTACAATTTATAGCCCCCTATAAAAAAGATGTTATTACTATCTCTATATTTGGCTCGTCTTTAGGAACTATGTATCCAGGTAAAGGGTTCGATAAAGTTTATCAAGTCACAGTAAATTAATTAATAACTTACTCATTCTTCTTTATTGCTATGATTATTATACGATTATTTTTTATATTAATTTTTTGCGTTTTTTGCTTGGATCAAATCCATTAGCAATTAACTTTCTGGCTGTATCTCTTTTCTCTCTGGCTTCTGCGAGTGAGATTTCAGGATAGATACCCAGAGCTAACATTTTTTGCTTACCGCCAAAGCGATACTGCAAACGCCAATATTTTGAGCCGTTGGTACAAACTATTATCGAATCGAGAGATACCAAAACGCTTATACCAACAACATGCAACAGCAGATACTTGATGTGAATTGATTTTAGTATAGCGAGGAAGACTAAGTGGAAGGAAAACACCCCACAAACCCTAAATTTCAGGCATAAAAAAAGACGCTCTTAGCGTCTGATTTTTGGTGCCGAAGGCCGGACTCGAACCGGCACACCCGAAGGCGGTTGATTTTGAATCAACTGCGTCTACCAATTTCGCCACTCCGGCACTGAAGTGTGTCTGGAAAACCTGCCCATTATACTTGCGTGAACAACCCTCGCAACAATTATTGTTAGTTTTCAGTTTGATTGGCGAAAAAAAGTGCATTTGGGGTCTATTGTTATCATAAACCACGATTTATAGGTCACATCAAGGTATCTATCGTTAACGCTTTAATCGTGTTGTATCGATCAATCAATTATCTTGTATCTAAATTTATTTATTATCTTATTTCTATTTTTTATTGCTTATTTTTTATTTCTTATTAGTTCTTCTTTTTAAGATCACACCATCATTATATAAATTCATTAAAACTAATTTAACCAAACGATATATTTTAAAATATATAACGATAAATAAAAAAAGGATCAAAACTTGGGTTAGTGTTTTGATCCGACAGTACTGCTAATAGAGGGCTTAATTTTATTTTAATGACTATAAGTTATTTTTGTAGCGTCATTGCCCTTTTCTTCCCTGGTGTGAGGAAGAAGGTAGTTATGTTTTATTAATATAATGTACTTCTTTATCTATACTACATATTATTGATATAAGGATTTACTTCTTTAACAAAGCACTTCTTACTACTACATAGAAAATTACTACTTAACATAAAGATACTTATTTACTGCTTTAACGTAGGCACAACTATCTAATATAAAGGTACTTATTTACTACTTTAACGAAGGTACTGCTATCTAATATAAAGGTACTTATTTACTGCTATAACAAAGGTGCAATTATTTAATATAATGGTGTTGGAATATTACTACTAATATATAACTTATTTATTATTGAAGAGGCTATTTGATAATATGCCTTCTTATTACTTCACTCTATTATTGCTGTGTTATCTTTGCTCTGTAACTCTTATATTCTCAGTCTCTCGACTTGATGAAGCTATAATAAATTTAATTTCACAATCCCACAATCAGTAAATTATTACAAAATATGACACACTCTTATATTACCTTTATAAAATTTCAATAAAAAATCAAAAAATAATAAATACAAGAATAAAAAACCATAAAAGCAACAAACACAAGACCATGACACCATTCGTTAACATTTTCTTGATATACATATCCTAACTTAATAATAAAGAAAAGCTAATAATAGGATTAAAAACTAAGGTAAACCAAGAGAAATTGTAACTTAACGGTAATACTTACCTCATTTTTAGAGGAGAAATCTGAGGGGAATGTCTTTTTATGATGCAATTTTTCTTCACTATCTTTTTCTTAGAGACAATTTGACACATTTAATGCCAACTTTTTGATAACTGACTCTTGCACTGATAGACATTCTTATTTCTGATAATATAATCAAAATTTGGTTTAAAACTGATTAGAAGGCGGTGTTATGGGCATTGTTGGCTGGATTATAACGGGCATATTTGTTGGTATTATCTTAGGTGCCGTATTAAAAATGATAAAGAAAAAATAGCGCGATAAGAAAGGCACCAAATTAAAACATAAATAATCTTATGTTGATCGCATTCCTTTCACCTCACTGACTTCTGTTGAAAGTAAAAATGAAAAAACATTTTCTAAAGTATCTTATGATCCCCGTCGCTTTACTGACCTTAAATGCGTGTAGCCAACGTTCGTCATTATCACCAGCGACACAACCGTCTATGTTAAATCAACAGAACAATGTGCCTGAACTGACGCAATGGCCTACAGCATTAAGCCCTAATGTACGTAATGCAAGTGCGTTGTTTGATAAATACGCTTCACAGATTTATCAAAAGAGTAATCCTCAAGGCATGGTTATTGTCATGATCAATAACTCTCAAACCTTGAACCGCTCTTTTGGGACGACAACACCTGAAAGTCGCAATGCACCATCAATGAACTCACTGATCCGTATCGCTTCTATCACAAAGCTGATGACCAGTGAAGTGATGTTAAAGTTACAAGATGATGGAAAATTATTAGTCACCGATCCACTGCAAAAATACAGCTACTACGGCGTAAATATCCCATTAGTTAACGCTCAATCCCCTATCCGTCTTTATCATTTAGCAAGCCATACTAGTGGCTTTCCACGAGAACAACCTGGCGGAAAATGGGGAAGACCTGTTTTTATATGGCCAACACATGGCGACCGCTGGAACTGGTTGAAAAAAGCAACGCTAACATCAACCGCAGGGGATCAAGCCGCTTATTCAAATCTCGCTTACGATCTATTAGCGGATGCCTTAGTGAAAGCATCTGGTAAAAGTTATCCTCAACTTTTACAACAATATGTCACTCAACCTGCGGGTATGACTAGCACCACGTTGACACCAACGCCAAAACAATGCCAACGGCTATTAGTAGGATATAAACCAAGTCCATGCTCAGACACCATTGCTGCAGCCGGAAGTGGCGGTGTGTACTCAACACCCGCCGATATGCAACGTTGGATGCAAGGCTTTTTGACTTCTCATAATGCCATGCGAAAAGCAACCGCAAGTAAAGAGCAATCTGTCTACTTTCCTCGTAATCGACTCTCTTCAATAGAAGGTATGGACGTTGCAGGTCGTGCTGATGGTGTAGGTTTAGGCTGGGTTTATATGGCTCCAACCAATGGCGTTCCAGCGATTTACCAAAAAACTGGCGGTGGCGGTGGCTTTAATACTTATATGGCAACCATTCCTGAATTAAATATCGGTGTATTTGTGGTGATCACCCGTAAACCTAGTGGCACTAAATTTAGTGAAGTCACTCAGGGGACTAATGCACTTGTTCGTGCTCTAGCAAAAGATTTTTATCAGTGATCGCATATTCAATAACGATAAAAAAAGCGCCTTGTAAGGCGCTTTTTGTTTTTCTTGGCTGATATTACTTAGCGGTTACGCTTCATCAATAACCATAAACTTAATGTTAAGAAGAGTATTCCCGGTACTAATGCTGCAATCACTGCAGGTATGCCATAAACCAGACTTAATCGTCCTGAAACCTCATTGACGATATAGAATAAGAAGCCAAAAGAGATACCCGTTAAGACTCTTAATCCCATTGGTACTGTACGTAATGGGCCAAAAATAAATGACAATGCCATCAACATCATTACTGCAACAGAGACTGGAGCAAAGATTTTTTTCCAGAAATTCAGCTCATAGTTTGCTGATTCTTGCCCACTCTGTTTTAGATATTTAACGTACTGATAGAGCCCACTGATTGATAATGCATCCGGATCTAACGCCACAACACTTAATTTTTCAGGCGTTAGTCGTGTTGGCCACTCAAGTGATACCTGTTTTTTACCTGTGATTTTTTGTGGGTTCGTTAAATCTGACATGTCGACTTGCTTCAACATCCACGTTTTATTATTCACATCGTAGGTTGCACTTGATGCATAGCGTACTGTTTCTAGTTTTCTATCATTATTAAAATCATAGAGTGTGATGCCTTGCATCTCATTTTGGCTCTTTATTCGGTTGATATGAATAAATTGATTGCCATCTTTAGCCCACATACCGCGGTTAGTAGAAACTAAAGAGTTACCCATGATTTTTTCAGCGCGATAGTTACGTGCGTATTGTTCACCTTGTGGTGCGCCCCATTCACCAATAAGTACTGTTAACAGCACTAATGGAATAGCAGTTTTCATCACAGAGCCTGCAATTTGCAAACGGGTGAATCCCGATGCTTGCATCACCACCAGCTCACTACGCGTTGCTAATGCACCTAATCCTAATAACGCACCCAATAAGGCAGCCATAGGGAAGAAAATCTGCACATCTTTAAGGATATTTAAAATGGCATAAATACCCGCATCCAGCGTGGTGAAATCCCCTTGTCCTACTTTACGGAGTTGATCGACAAATTTGATAATGCCGGATAGTGAAACCAGCAAAAATAACGTCATCAAAATTGACTGTAAAATAGTACGCCCGATATATTTATCTAATACACCAAACATCAGGCAACTCCTTTCTTAAAGCGAGCACGGAATTTACGCATAGGCAAGGTATCCCAAATATTTAATAAGATAGCCAAGGCAAGATAAACGCCATTAACACTCCACATTGCAATTAGCGGATCCAGTTTTCCTTTTTCACCATTAGAGTGCAATGAACTTTGTAATAAGAAGAACACCAAATAAAGCAACATGGCAGGTAGCATACTTAATACGCGGCCTTGGCGTGGGTTTACCTCACTTAAAGGTACGACCATCACAGCCATAATGACAACAGAGAAAATTAAGGTTAAACGCCAATGGAATTCAGCGATAGACTCTGTTTCATTAGAATGCCAAAGCTCAGTCATCGTTTTTTGTTCTACACGGTTACTGCTAATAGTAGATTCACGGTGCCCAATAACAGCTTGGTAGTCATTAAAATCAGTAATACGAAAATCACGTAATACAGCCGTACCTTCATAGCGAGTTCCCTCACTGAGTACGACTATCTGATTACCGTTGGGCAATTCTTTGGTATAGCCTTTATCTGCTACCACGACAGAAGGACGCTGATCTTGTGTTGGACGTAACTGTGCAAGGAACACATCTTGGAATTGATTCCCTTTCACGCTACCAAGATAGAGCACCATATTGCGGTCACTGGACATCTTAAATTGTCCTTCCATCAGTGCAGCTAAACTTGGGTTAGCTTTAGCATCCTCAAGGACTTGCTCTTGATGCACCGAAGACCAAGGAATAAGCCAAATGACATTTCCTGCAGCTAATGCGCTGGTCAGTAATGAGAGCAATAGTGCAGCTTGCACTAATGCTTTCTTACCAATTCCGCACGCATTCATGACGGTTATCTCACTTTCAACATAAAGTTTGCTGTAAGTCATCAGAAGCCCAAGAAAAAGGCTTAATGGAAGAATAAGCTGTGCCATCTCAGGAATGCCCAGCCACAGCAGAGAAACCACAAGGTTTGTAGGTATATTACCTTCTACAGCAGCCCCTAAAATTTCAACCAGTTTTTGGCTAAAGAAGATAAGCATCAAAATAAATAAGATGGCTATCTGACTTTTAAGGGTTTCCCGAGCTAAATATCGAATTATAATCACGCTAGTTATGCCTGTGAAAACTTGTCTTTTTGCAGGAAAATCGCTAACTTCGTTGTATATCTATCATTTGTGCATCTCAGTTAGACATTCTTGCAGCCCAAATGATATCAAAACATGCTATAAACAGGTTCCCAATAAGAACAAGCTTATAAGTTAGCTAAATTAGTTGTGTTCAATTAATGCATTTAGCTTAACATAAAAAGTAAACTTTCTATGGGGTAGATTAATGCGGATCACTATTCTAAACGATACTTTCCGTTTTTGTCTTTAATATTCAGGAGAACGCATGGAGTTTAATGTAAAAAGCGGCAGCCCAGAGAAACAACGCAGCGCTTGTATTATCGTGGGGGTGTTTGAGCCTCGTCGTTTATCTCCGATCGCGGAGCAACTTGATAAAATCAGTGATGGCTATATCAGCGCCCTGTTACGCAGAGGTGAACTGGAAGGCAAAGTCGGGCAATCATTGCTGTTACATCATGTACCAAATGTTCTCTCTGAGCGCGTTTTACTGATTGGTTGCGGTAAAGAGCGTGAATTGGATGAACGCCAGTATAAACAGATCATTCAAAAAACCATTAACACTCTCAACGAAACTGGCTCTATGGAAGCCGTATGCTTTCTGACTGAGTTGCATGTTAAAGGTCGTAATAATTACTGGAAAGTGCGTCAAGCGGTTGAGACTGCAAAAGACTGCCTCTATACCTTTGATCAACTGAAAAGCAATAAGACAGAATTACGTCGTCCATTGCGTAAAATGGTCTTTAATGTACCTACTCGTCGTGAACTACCAAGTGGTGAACGCGCAATTGCACACGGTTTAGCTATCGCATCAGGTATTAAAGCATGTAAAGATTTAGCTAACATGCCACCTAATATTTGTAATGCCGCTTATTTAGCGTCTCAAGCTCGTCAATTAGCAGACTCATCTTCAAATGTTTCTACGCGTGTTATTGGCGAAGAACAAATGAAAGAGCTAAGTATGAATGCTTACCTTGCGGTAGGACAAGGCTCTCAAAATGAATCTTTAATGTCGATTATCGAATATAAAGGCAATAAAGATCCTGAAGCTCGCCCAATCGTATTAGTAGGTAAAGGACTGACATTCGACTCAGGTGGTATTTCTATCAAACCTGCTGATGGCATGGATGAGATGAAATACGACATGTGTGGTGCAGCAACGGTTTACGGTGTGATGCGTGTTGTGGCTGAACTCCAGTTACCAATCAACGTTATTGGCGTACTTGCAGGCTGTGAAAACATGCCGGGTGGAAAAGCGTATCGCCCTGGTGATATTTTAACAACCATGTCAGGTCAAACCGTTGAAGTATTAAATACTGATGCTGAAGGTCGTTTAGTACTGTGTGATACGTTAACTTATGTTGAGCGCTTCGAGCCTGAATTAGTTGTCGATATCGCAACATTAACAGGTGCTTGTATGGTGGCTTTAGGGCATCACTACAGCGGATTAATGTCTAATCATAATCCATTAGCACATGAGTTAATGAATGCATCTGAGCAAGCAGGTGATCGCGCTTGGCGTTTACCATTAGGCGATGAGTTCTATGAACAAATCGAATCTAATTTTGCTGACTTAGCAAATACAGGTGGCCGTTTAGGTGGCGCAATTACAGCCGGTTGTTTCTTAGCGCGTTTTGCGACTAAATATAACTGGGCTCACTTGGATATTGCAGGTACCGCATGGCGTTCTGGCAAAGCAAAAGGCGCAACAGGCCGTCCTGTTTCTTTATTGTCTCAGTTCTTACTTAATCGCGCGGGTTTGAATAGCGACGATTAATACCGCATAATTATCAGGGTTAAGGTATTACCCTATTATTATGGTAAATAGAGCAGACTCCAAGAAGGGTATTGCAACGCAATACCCTTCTGTTATCGGGATATCATGAAAAACGCCACGTTTTATTTAATGGAACACCCATCAATACATGATGATTTACAGGCTCATGAGTGGCTTGCCTGTCAACTTACCGCTGAACATTGGCGATTAGGCAAACGTATTTTGTTGGTTTGTGAGTCTCAGGCTCAAGCTGAATTGCTTGATGAGGCATTATGGGCAAGAGAACCTCATCAGTTTGTTCCTCATAATCTTGCCGGTGAAGGCCCTCGTTATGGCTCGCCTGTTGAATTATGTTGGCCTGGAAAACGTGGTAATGCACCTCGTGATCTCTTGATTAATTTGCAATCGCAATTCGTAGACTTTGCCACAGCTTTCCATGAAGTGATAGACTTCGTACCTATTGATGAACAATTGAAACAGTTGGCGCGTGAGCGATATAAAATTTATCGTAGCGTCGGCTTTACTTTGACAATGGCTACGCCGCCAACCTATTGAATACGTAAAGAATATGGAAAATAAATCCGCACCAAAAGAGCCATCGCTCGACACAACATATAATCCAGCAGAGATTGAACAACCTCTGTATCAGCATTGGGAAAAAAACGGCTACTTTAAAGCCAATGGCGATACAACGAAAGAAAGCTTCTGTATCGTGATCCCACCACCAAACGTGACGGGTAGCTTACATATGGGTCATGCTTTCCAGCAGACCATTATGGATACCATGATCCGTTATCAGCGCATGCAAGGTAAAAACACCTTATGGCAGTCAGGTACTGACCATGCGGGCATCGCGACTCAAATGGTCGTTGAGCGTAAAATTGCTGCTGAAGAAGGTAAAAATCGTCATGACTATGGTCGTGATGCATTTATTGACAAAATTTGGGAATGGAAAGCGGAATCAGGCGGTAATATTTCTAACCAAATGCGTCGTTTAGGTAACTCGGTTGATTGGGAACGTGAACGTTTCACAATGGATGAAGGGTTATCTAAAGCGGTTAAAGAAGCTTTTGTTCGCTTACATAAAGAAGATCTCATCTACCGCGGTAAACGCCTTGTAAACTGGGACCCTAAATTACACACGGCGATTTCTGATCTTGAAGTTGAAAACCGTGAAGTTAAAGGATCTATGTGGCATTTGCGTTACCCTTTAGCGGATGGAGCAAAAACAGCTGAAGGTAAAGATTACCTGATTGTTGCAACAACACGTCCTGAAACCATGTTAGGTGATACTGGTGTTGCTGTTAACCCTGAAGATCCTCGCTATAAAGATTTAATTGGTAAAGAAATTATTCTACCAATCGTGAACCGTCGTATTCCTATTTTAGCGGACGAACACGCTGATATGGAAAAAGGGACTGGTTGCGTAAAAATCACCCCTGCTCACGACTTTAATGACTATGAAGTTGGACGCCGTCATCAATTACCAATGATTAATATCATGGATTTTGATGGCAATATCCGTGTCAGCGCAGAAGTATTAGACACCAACGGTGTTGAATCTGACGTTTACAGCACTGAAATTCCAGAAGCCTACCAAGGTATGGAACGCTTTGCTGCACGTAAAGCAATCGTCGCTGAATTTGAACGCCTAGGTTTATTAGAAGAGATCAAACCTCACGATTTAACCGTACCTTACGGCGACCGTGGTGGCGTGGTTATCGAACCTTTATTAACAGACCAATGGTATGTTCGCGCAGCACCTTTAGCGAAACCTGCCGTTGAAGCGGTTAAAAATGGTGATATCCAATTTGTACCAAAACAGTACGAAAACATGTACTTCTCATGGATGAATGATATCCAAGATTGGTGTATTTCTCGTCAACTGTGGTGGGGTCACCGTATCCCTGCTTGGTATGACAACCAAGGCAACGTTTATGTTGGTCGTGACGAAGAAGAAGTTCGTCGTGAAAACAATATCGCTGCTGATGTGGCATTACGCCAAGATGAAGACGTACTCGATACGTGGTTCTCATCCGCACTGTGGACATTCTCAACATTAGGCTGGCCTGAAAATACCGAAGCACTAAAAACATTCCATCCAACGAATGTATTAGTCAGTGGATTCGATATCATTTTCTTCTGGATCGCCCGCATGATCATGATGACCATGCACTTTATTAAAGATGAAGACGGTAAACCGCAAATTCCATTTAATACGGTTTATATGACAGGTCTTATTCGTGATGAAGAAGGCCAGAAGATGTCAAAATCCAAAGGTAACGTACTTGACCCTCTGGATATGATTGACGGTATTTCATTAGAGAACCTGTTAGAAAAACGTACTGGCAATATGATGCAGCCACAAATGGCTGAAAAAATTGCTAAACGTACTAGCAAAGAATTCCCTGAAGGTATTGAAGCACACGGTACAGACGCTCTGCGCTTTACCCTAGCGGCATTAGCTTCAACAGGTCGCGATATTAACTGGGATATGAAACGTCTATCAGGCTACCGTAACTTCTGTAACAAGCTGTGGAATGCAAGCCGCTTTGTTCTGATGAATACAGAAGATCAAGATTGTGGCTACCAAGGTGGTGAGATGACATTCTCACTGGCTGACCGTTGGATCTTAGCTGAATTTAATAATACCGTTAAAGCCTATCGCGAAGCATTAGATAACTATCGTTTCGATATCGCTGCCGGTATTTTATATGAGTTCACTTGGAACCAATTCTGTGACTGGTATCTTGAGCTATCAAAACCTGCTGTACACAAAGGTAATGATGCACAAAAACGCGCAGCACGTCATACACTGATTGAAGTGTTAGAAGGCTTACTGCGTCTTGCTCATCCAATTATTCCATTTATCACAGAAACCATCTGGCAACGTGTGAAGGAAGTTAAAGGCATTGAAGGCGAAACCATCATGCTACAGGCTTTCCCTGAGTTCGATGCTTCACTAGTGGATGAACAAGCACTGAACGACCTGGAGTGGATCAAAGAAGTTATCGTTGCAGTTCGTAATATCCGTGCTGAAATGAATATTGCTCCGGGTAAACCACTTGAAGTTATCCTACGTGGTGCCGATGACAATGCGAAACGTCGCGTTAGTGACAATATTGGTTTCTTAAAAGCAATGGGTCGTTTAGCTGATATCCGTCCATTAGCAGAAGGCGAAGAAGCGCCATTATCGGTTAATAAACTGGTTAACGGTGCAGAATTGCTGATCCCAATGGCGGGCTTTATCGATAAAGATGCAGAGCTTGCACGTTTAGATAAAGAGCTTGAAAAAGTAGAAAAAGATATCTCAACTTTAGACAGCAAATTATCTAACGATGGCTTTGTTAGCCGTGCGCCAGAAGCGGTTGTTGCTAAAGAGCGTGAACGCTTAGCGACATGCTTAAATGCAAAAGAGAAGCTAATCGCACAGAAAGTCTCTATCGCCTCTTTATAAGCACTATCGTGTTAAAGACACTGAGATTAATAATAAAAACCCGCGTTTACCGCGGGTTTTTACTTAGTCTCTTTCAGTCAGAAAATAAAACCTTTTTTCACTTCATTTCTTACTATTCACGGTTCTATTCTCGTTAATACGTCTTTTCGTCCTCTATTTCCACTTAAATTTAATCACTCACTAAAATATAACGCTAGAAATAAAGGAAGAAGTTAAGCAAAGAAGAGGGGTTAACGGTTTACAAACACGCTTAATCAATTAAGATAGTTTTTGTAGCCATCCGTGCTACTTTCAATGAAGAAGTTCCTTTCCGGTGCTCTCTCAATTAATAATCAAAAAATATTCTACTAATAAGTGAAACGATGAGTGCAACTATGACTGCAACCCAAGCTATAACCTCAAATATTGTTATTCGAGCGATTGAAAAAAAAGATAACGCAGGTATTGCACGCGTTATTCGTGAAGTCTCGGCAGAGCATGGTTTAACTGCCGATAAAGGCTTTGCGGTTGCCGATCCAATTTTAGATACCCTCTATGAAGTTTATCATCAGCCACGCAGTGCTTACTGGGTTGTTGAAATGGATGGAGAAGTTGTTGGTGGAGGTGGTGTCGCACCACTTGCTGGTGGCGATGGCAATACTTGTGAACTACAAAAAATGTACCTTTCATCCAAATTACGTGGCAAAGGTATTGCGAAAAAAATCGTTCTGCAATCTCTTGAGTTTGGTAAAGAGCAAGGCTTTAGCCGTTGCTATTTAGAAACCACAGATATCTTAAAAGCGGCTGTCGGTTTATATGAAAAACTAGGATTCGAATTTATTGATGAAGCATTAGGCAACACTGGACATAGTGATTGTGAGATCCGTATGGTGAAGCCACTTTAAGCATTCTTGCTGTTCCCTATGTAATACAATAAATAAAATAAGCTCTACTTTACCCGCATTTTTATGCGGGTTTTTATTAGCAATAAAATAGCATCTATTAACACAAATCCTGTTTATCAAAATGATATAAATAGAACATATTTCTATGCTTATTTTCACAATTAATTTCTTAATTAATTATTATCAAAATATTATTAATAAATTTCTTATCTTAAATTTTATTAAAACTTACAAGTTTAAATCGTTTTTCATTTCACTCTATCTGATTATATTTCCCTTCTTAAATAAAATATTATTTATCTTATTTTATATTTAAAAAAAGAGATTTTTTTATATTGCTATTTATAGCTAATTTAATATCTTTATGCAGATAAAGCCATGCAATGGCTTTTATAACTCTAAAATTTAAAAGGAATTTTTTCATGAAAAACTTTGTTAAAATTGCACTTATTGCTTCTGTAATTACTGTAATGACCGGTTGTACTGGTAGCGTATACAATAAAGAAAAAGACTGTAACTACGACTACTTACTGCACCCAGCAGTTTCTATTTCTAAAATCATTGGCGGTTGTGGCGACACAAGCAAATAAGATTTAAGAAATAAATATATTAATAAACTACATTCTGACTTATTGTTGCTAAGAAAGAATGTAGTTTTTTGTTTTCAGTTTTAAAAACAGAATCAAATAAAGGCCTATTACACTAAGAGCTATTTCATCAATTATTTAAATATAGCCTCTTTATTACATTCTTTTTCTTTCTTTTTCACCATCCAAAGTCATTCATTTTTTTTGAACACCATCAACAAATTCCCCCTATTTTGTTCATCACGCGAACACTTTATGATCAGTCTCATTAAGAAATCGCAATAATCTGTATTACCTCCTTCTGTGTCTTGGTTATTGCGGTTTCTTTCCTTAACTCGGAGAACAATCATGACTATCAGACAGGTTAATCATATTTATTCGGCGCCAAATTCACACTGGGTAGGTAATGGCTTTCCAGTCAGCACCTTATTTTCCTATCAGGAAAATGGTGAGAAACATAGCCCGTTTCTGCTGATGGATTATGCCGAGCCAACACTGTTTAAACCTGTTACCAATGCCCGTGGTGTAGGAGCGCATCCTCATCGTGGATTTGAAACCGTAACAATCGCCTATCAAGGCGAAGTTTCTCATCATGACTCTAAAGGTCATGCTGGAACGATTACCGCAGGTGATGTGCAATGGATGACCGCAGCTTCTGGCATTTTGCATAAAGAGTATCACTCTGAAAAAATGACCAAAGAAGGTGGTGTATTGGAAATGGTGCAACTTTGGGTGAATCTGCCAACAGCGTTCAAAATGACACAGCCTCGTTATCAGGCACTGAAAGCAGAGGATATTCCTCATGTTGAATTACCTAATGATCAAGGCTATGTCCGAGTGATCGCTGGTAATTATACTAATACCCAAGGTATCGCAATGACCTACTCACCATTGAATGTGTGGGATCTGCGTTTAAATCGTGCAGGTGTTTCTCATTACAGTATTCCTGAAGGTCATAATGCAATGTTGTTTGTAGTAAAAGGTGCCGTTCATATCAATGACAGTGAAATTGCACGTCAACACGATATGGTGATGTTAGATAATCATGGCGATACACTGACATTAGAGTCAATGGGTGACACCATTGTTTTAATTCTAACAGGTGAGCCGATTAACGAGCCTATCGCAGGGCAAGGGCCTTTTGTGATGAACACGCAAGAAGAGCTACTACAAGCTTTTGATGATTATGACAATGGTAAGTTTGGTGTAATGGATTAATAAGATTACCTTAAAAACAATAACACCAGTCACAAAGCAACAATTTTGTGGCTGGTGCTATATTGCACTGATAAATCAGGTACAAAAGGACAACATTTAGCAAAAATTAATGTAAACGTGATGACTTATCAGACTCTTCTTCGTCGTCTTCGCCTTCACCGTCTTCATCATCATACTCAGCGTCAGGATCTTCAAAATAAGTACCCCAACCATCGTAATAGACACCCATTTTTTCAGCTAAATTCATTAGTTGCTCAACTTGAGCATCAATAAGTTCAGCATTTAAACCACTTTCGCTTACTGCATCAAAGCAAACTAAAATCTCACCTGATTCGACTTCAATTTCCTCAGGCTCTGTCACTTCGTAACCTAATTTAAAAACTTCAACGGCTGCTTTTTCTAGTGTTTCAAAATTTTCACAAGAAATATGGTGCTCAATGGCATACAGTGCATCTGGATCACTGCCATCTTCCAGTAATTCTTCAATAATAAGACGTGTTTCTTCACGTTGTTCTGCTAACTCTTTGCTGTCCGCCATAATCATGCTCCGCAATAGTCTGAAAAGGTATCTTGCTCATTCTCCCACAGGCAGGATCAACACTCCATACTTAATATGATGCCCTTATCGCATACTGTTTAAATTAAAAGTTTTCCTTTAGGGGTTGATGATGAATATTTATTGATATAAATTGAATATAAATTCAATAACAGGATGTCACCCTATGAACCCTTTTTATCAAAAATCATTCTTACGTTTACTTGATTTTTCACCTGCAGAAATTCAACAACTGCTTACATTGTCAGCTCAATTGAAAACAGCCAAAAAATCAGGTCAAGAAACTCAATATCTTACAGGAAAAAATATCGCACTGATTTTTGAAAAAGACTCAACACGTACCCGTTGCGCGTTTGAAGTCGCTGCATTTGATCAAGGCGCAAGAGTGACTTATTTAGGGGGTGGAAGCCAAATTGGACATAAAGAATCGATAAAAGATACCGCGCGTGTATTAGGCCGTATGTATGATGGTATTCAGTATCGAGGTTATGGGCAAAAAACAGTGGATGCACTTGCACAATATTCAGGTGTACCTGTTTGGAATGGTTTAACCAATGAATTTCACCCAACACAGCTGTTAGCCGACTTGCTGACTATCACAGAACATCAAACTAAACCGTTATCAGAAACAGTATTTGCTTACCTTGGTGATGCTCGTAACAACATGGGTAATACCATGCTGGAAGCATCCGCATTAACAGGTATGGATTTACGTTTAGTTGCACCTAAAGCATGTTGGCCTGAAGCAAGTTTAGTTGCTCAATGCCAAGAGATTGCCAAGAAAAATGGCGGAAATATCACGCTAACTGAAAATGTAGCGGAAGGCGTTAAAAATGCTGATTTTCTTTACACTGATGTGTGGGTTTCTATGGGCGAACCCAAAGAGGTTTGGAAAGAGCGTATCGCTTTACTTAAGCCTTATCAGGTCAATATGGATGTTATAAAATTAACCGGAAATCCAGACGTCAAATTCCTTCACTGTTTACCCGCTTTTCATGACGAAGAAACAACAATGGGTAAAGCATTAGCTGAAGAATTTAATCTCTATGGTGGCTTTGAAGTTACTGATGAGGTTTTTGAATCAAAACACAGCATTGTGTTTGATGAAGCAGAGAATCGTCTTCACACCATAAAAGCGGTGATGGTCGCGACCCTTGCAAATCCTTTCTAAAGTACATAATCATGCAAAACACCTATTTTTTATTTATGAAAAAATAGGTGTTTTCTTCGTTTTATCTCAAGCTTATTGATTTTTAAATTAAAAAAAATTTTTTAATAAAAAATAAAAGCAAACGCTTGCGTGTAACTCTAAGATGCGTATAATGCGCCACAATTTGTCAGGAGGAAAGATGAAACAGCGCCTATTCCAATTCGTAACAAAAACAAGCACCTTAACTGGTCGCAAGCGCATTCTCTTTTTTCCAGTAGCCCAATTTTTTAAAACCCCTCTTATTGAGGGGTTTTTTTTGGCCTATAAAAAACCATCTATCGCACAATTCATCGCTAAAGGAGAACTCTAATGACTAATCCGCTCTACCAAAAGCATATTATCTCCATCAATGATCTGGACAGGGAAGATTTGGAGTCTGTTCTTCACGTTGCTAATAAACTCAAACAGCAACCTAATAACGAATTGTTGAAAGACAAAGTGATTGCGAGCTGTTTTTTTGAAGCATCAACACGTACTCGCTTATCATTTGAGACAGCTATTCACCGCCTAGGTGCATCAGTTGTCGGTTTTTCTGATGGAAGCAACACTTCACTGGGTAAAAAAGGTGAAACATTAGCGGATACCATTTCGGTTCTTCGTACTTATGCTGATGCCATTGTTATTCGCCATCCTCAAGAAGGTGCAGCGCGTTTAGCCTCTGAGTTTGCTGGCGATATTCCAGTACTCAATGCAGGTGATGGTGCAAATCAGCATCCAACTCAGACTTTACTGGACTTGTTTACCATCCAAGAGACGCAAGGCCGTTTAGATAATCTCAATATCGCGATGGTCGGTGACTTAAAATATGGCAGAACAGTGCATTCACTGGCACAAGCATTGGCGAAATTTAAAGGTAATCATCTCTATTTTATTGCCCCTAAAGTGCTCGCCATGCCAGAGCATATTCTTCACTTGCTGGAAGAAAATGGTGTTGAATACAGCCAGCATGAAACAGTAGATGAAGTGATGCCAGAGCTAGATATTCTGTATATGACTCGCGTACAAAAAGAGCGTTTAGACCCATCTGAATACGCAAATGTTAAAGCTCAATTTGTTTTAACTAGCGCTGATTTAGTGAATGTGAAAGATAACCTCAAAATCCTACATCCATTGCCACGTATCGATGAAATCACGACAGATGTAGATAAAACACCTTACGCTTACTATTTCCAACAAGCAGGCAACGGTATCTACGCACGTCAGGCATTACTTGCCTTAGTCCTGAATAAAAACTTAGTTCTTTAATAAGGAGCACACCATGACACATGATCACAAACTAAAAGTTGAAGCTATCAAACGTGGGACTGTTATTGATCATATTCCAGCGCAGGTGGGCTTTAAAATTCTTTCACTGTTCCGCCTAACAGAAACTGATGAAAGAATAACCGTAGGTTTTAATTTACCTTCAGAAAATTTAGGTAAAAAAGACTTAATTAAAATCGAAAATGTCTTTTTAACCTCTGAGCAAGCAAACCGTTTAGCGATGTATGCGCCTCAAGCAACTGTAAATATCATCGATGATTATCAAGTCGTTAATAAGATGGCATTAAGCTTGCCGGAATTGCTTGAAGATGTGGTGCCTTGTCCTAATAGCAACTGTATTAGCCATAATGAGCCAGTACAAAGTAGTTTCCGTGTCAAAAAACTGGCCTCAGATGTTGTATTAACCTGCAAGTACTGTGAAAAAGAGTTCGAACGCCACGCAGTTATTCGTTAATTCTTTTAACTATCTGCTCGCAAGGGCAGATAGTTTTTTAATAAGAATAGAATAATTTCCTCTCAATACACATAATATCCTCTCTCTATACAAGACAAAAACCCATCATCTTTTTTATAAAAAATTTGCTATAAATTAGCCATTTTCATGGATTAAAAACCATCAAAAAATAGAAAAGAACGCTACGATTATTTTCTTTTTATACTTACAGACTTTATGATAAAGCCTGATATCTGTCATATTGCTAACCTACAGCACTGGCTATAATAGCGCCGTGCTAATCAAGCGTTAGCCTTAATCTTATAAAAACAGGAGTTCTACATGTCTTACGAAATTAATACCGATAAAGCCCCTGCAGCAATTGGCCCTTATGTACAAGGCGTTGATTTAGGTAATTTAGTGATCACTTCAGGTCAATTACCTGTTGATCCTGCAACGGGTGAATTTGTTTCTGATAATGCAGCAGAACAAGCTCGTCAATCTTTAGAAAACGTAAAAGCAATCATTGAAAAAGCGGGTTTAACTGTTGCTAATATCATCAAAACCACTGTTTTCGTAAAAGATTTAAATGATTTCGGTACGATCAATGCTGCTTATGAAGCATTCTTCAAAGAGCATAACGCTGCATTCCCTGCTCGCTCTTGTGTTGAAGTTGCACGTTTACCAAAAGATGCAAAAGTAGAAATCGAAGTTATCGCTATCCGTTAATTTCGTCTCAATAGCAAGCCATAAAAAAGCAAAGGTCTCTTTATGAGCACTTTGCTTTTTTTATGTTCTCACTTTTCGATGAATAATTTATCACTTCTGTTTTTGGCACATATTTACAATTCTACCAATCCCTCTTGAGGCCTGATGTAGCAAAAATACCTTGATGTAGATCAGTTTTAATGAAGATTATTTTCCTTTCAATTACTATATATTGTGCTTTAATACATATCGACCTACAACATATAGTAATTATACACATCTTATCCACAATAAGCCTGAATGCTGTGCCATCACCTGTTTTTATGGGATTTGAGCCTGTGGATAAATAGTTAAGGAGCAAGATTGTGAAAACCATAGTGATAAAACGAGACGGATGTAAAGTCTCTTTTGACCAAACCCGCATCAGCGATGCTATCAAAAGAGCGGCCGTAGCTTGTGAGATCACTGATGATGATTATTGCGTATCCGTCGCTGAATCTGTTTCACAATCTCTCGCAGGACGTTCGAATGTCGATATCCGTGAGATCCAAGACGCCGTAGAAAATCAGCTGATGGCTGGTGAACATAAAGATGTCGCCAGAGCCTATATTGAATACCGTCATGACCGAGATGTTGCTCGTGAGCAACGTGGAAGACTAACTCAGGAAATTCGAGGTCTTATCGAACAAAGTGATGTCTCTATTCTTCATGAAAATGCGAATAAAGACAGTAAGGTTATCCCTACCCAGCGTGATTTACTTGCGGGTATTGTGGCTAAACATTACGCAAAATTGCATATCCTGCCAAGAGATGTGGTACTCGCTCATGAGCGTGGTGAAATTCATTATCATGATCTCGATTATTCACCGTTTTTCCCTATGTTTAACTGTATGCTAATTGACCTTAAAGGCATGTTAAACAATGGCTTTAAAATGGGAAATGCGGAAATAGAACCCCCTAAATCTATTTCAACAGCAACAGCAGTAACTGCACAAATTATCGCACAAGTGGCAAGCCATATTTATGGCGGTACAACGATAAATCGTATCGATGAAGTATTAGCGCCGTTTGTAAAATCAAGTTATGACAAACACTATAAAGTAGCGCAAGAGTGGCAAATTGCTGATAAAGAAGCCTATGCAAATGCGCGCACTGAAAAAGAGTGTTATGACGCATTCCAATCTTTAGAGTATGAAGTTAATACACTGCATACAGCTAATGGGCAAACACCATTTGTCACTTTTGGTTTTGGCCTTGGTACGTCAAAAGAAGCGCGTTTAATTCAACGATCTATTCTTGAAAATCGTATGGCTGGTTTAGGCAAAAACCGTAAAACAGCTGTTTTCCCTAAACTCGTTTTTGCCATTAAAGATGGTTTAAACCATAAATTTGGTGATCCTAACTACGATATCAAACAACTTGCACTTGAATGTGCAAGTAAACGCATGTATCCCGATATCTTAAATTACGATCAAGTCGTTAAAGTAACAGGTTCATTTAAAACGCCAATGGGTTGTCGTAGCTTCTTAGGTGTTTACGAGGAAAATGGTGAGATGATCCATGAAGGTCGTAATAACCTCGGTGTTATCAGCCTGAACTTGCCACGTATTGCTATTGAAGCTCAAGGTGATGAAGCGACATTCTGGTCGCTACTTGATGATCGTCTCGAATTAGCGAAAAAAGCACTGATGACACGTATTGCTCGTTTAGAAAACGTCAAAGCACGTGTTGCCCCAATCCTTTATATGGAAGGTGCTTGTGGTGTTCGCTTAAAAGCAGATGATAATGTAGCTGAAATCTTTAAACATGGCAGAGCATCAATCTCATTAGGTTATATCGGTGTTCATGAAACCATTAATGCACTGTTTGGTACCCAAAAACACGTTTTTGATGATGAGACCTTAAGGGAAAAAGCTGTCGCAATTATTAATCGTCTGCGTGAAGCAACAGATCAGTGGAAAGCAGAAACTGGCTATGGTTTTAGCCTTTACAGCACACCAAGTGAAAACTTATGTGATCGTTTCTGTCGCTTAGATGCAGCTGAATTCGGTATTTTACCGGGTGTAACGGATAAAGGTTATTACACCAATAGCTTCCACTTAGATGTTGAGAAGAAAGTAAATCCATACGACAAACTGGATTTTGAAGCGCCTTATCCTCCATTAGCCAATGGCGGTTTCATTTGTTACGGCGAATATCCAAACTTACAGCATAACCTTAAAGCGTTAGAGGATGTGTGGGATTACAGCTATACCCGTGTTCCTTACTACGGCACAAACACACCTATTGATGAATGTTATGACTGTGGTTATACCGGTGAATTCTCTTGTACTAGCAAAGGCTTTACTTGCCCACGTTGTGGTAATCACAATCCAGCGAGAGTTTCCGTTATTCGCCGTGTATGTGGATATTTAGGTAGCCCAGATTCACGTCCATTTAATGCGGGTAAACAAGAAGAAGTTAAACGTCGTGTAAAACATCTGGCAAATGGTCAGTTAGGTTAATTAGGAGGATTTATGTCTCATCCAATAGGTACTCATATTTCTAAAGAGCAAAACCACGAATTAAATTATTGGCTAGAAAAGAATGGTTTTAAGGAATCTAAAGAAAATAGAGCGAAACTTAAAGCTATTATTGATAATGCTAAAACCTTTCATGGCAAAGAATCATCTCAACATCTAACCCATGATGAGCTTAATGACTATTACAAAACAATAAAGTAATCATATTGTGAATTACCATCAATATTACCCTGTTGATGTGGTAAATGGCCCCGGTACTCGTTGCACCCTGTTTGTTGCAGGGTGCATACACCAATGCCGAGGATGCTATAACAAATCAACCTGGTCATTAACTTCAGGCAAGCCGTTTACACAAGAAGTGGAAGATCAGATCATTGCTGATCTCCAAGACGACCGTATTAAACGACAAGGATTATCACTTTCAGGTGGCGATCCGCTACACCCTCAAAATCTTTCTGCTATATTAAAATTGGTAAAACGCGTTAAAACGGAATGCCCTGAGAAAGATATTTGGGTTTGGACTGGCTACTTACTGGCTGACTTAACCCCAGAGCAGCAAGAAGTCGTTAACTTTATTAACGTACTGATTGATGGGAAGTTCGTACAAGAACTTTATGATCCCGCATTACTGTGGCGTGGTAGTAGTAATCAGGTGATCCATAAATTGAAGTAATACACATTGAATTAACTGGAGGATGTATGCCTTTAAGTGATAATAAATATGTAAGCTTTTCTGAAGATCATGAACTAAACTACCATTTAAAAAAATGGGGTAAAAAGCAATCTAAAGCAAATCGAGAACAACTCGTGAAGCTAGGTGCTGAATTAAAAAAGAAACTCGGTGCTAAACATCTCCAACATACTGAAATAGATGCTGAGATAGAAAAAAATCTTTCATCATTTGAATAATACCTAAAAGCCCATTTTTATAATGGGCTTTTTTCTTTCATCATTCTTATTTAATCACCTCCGTTATCAAATGCGAATCATTTTCAAAAAAGATAGTCAAAGTGATTAGTTTTGTTTTATTATTAACGCTCTTAATTATTCTTTTTATGATGATATTTGATATGAAATTCGCACTTTTCCCTTTATTTTCAATAATCTTACTTTCTGGTTGTAGCAGTACTTGGGAACCTAAAGGTGCATCAGATTACACATTACAAGAAGCGAAAATGCTTTGTGAACTTGATGCGAATACTCGCTATCCTATTCGCAAAGAAGTGCTACAACGTACTGTTTATCGTGATGTACAAAAAACGTGTCGTAAAGATGATAAAGACCACTGCGGTGATAAAAAAACCTACACTGAACGTGTACCAATGACTGAAAGCTATGTTGAAGACATTAACCAAGAAGACAGAAAAACCTTCTACACCTCTTGTATGTCTTTAAAAGGATGGGAACAAAAAAATCATTATTTTTGGGAATAGTTAAAAGTTAAGAAAAAATAAGTTTAATCACGTTGCCAATAGAGCTTAGTACCAAAACCTAATTGATTATTCACCATCTTAACTTCTTGCAATTGTAGCTCCCATAAAGGCACATGGATGGCGGCTAATGCGACAGGAAAACGTAAACAATAATGTTTTCTTGCGTTGATGTCATCCTTACCAGTCAGTAAAGAAACAGACCCCGTGAATTGAATACCCTGTAAATCTGATACAGCAATTTCTTGTGTACTGATACTTCCGGCAACTAATAAATTTTCCTGCATCATTTGAGCATGACGTGTTTTCTTTTCAGAAAGAAAAATAAGCTTCATCTGACTTTCATCAAACCAATAAAAACAATTAGCACACCAAACATCACCCAATGAACTTGTTGTACATAAGGTAAATACATGGTTGCCACGTATATATTGTTTAATTATTTTGATCGAATCTAGAGAAAACATAATATACCTGTATAGATACAAAAAGAGACGCTGTTTAGTTGATAATTATATCACCAAAACGAGCGTCTTACCGCGTGTCTCTTATTACAGGTTATTTATCGGGAATAGTTAAAATTAACGATAAATTTCAGCATTTACAGTGAGGTAATCATCACCTGTAGCGCCAACAACTTTAAAGCCTTTTGCACCTTCATCTTTTGCAATTTGGGCAATCTTAGTTGTTAAACCATCTAAAGTATCGCTACCAGTGATTGTGATATACTCACCATTCACCGAAGGACTTTTTGATACGCTATCAGATGCGATTGAACCGAATGAAATAGCACTTAAAGCTAATGTAGCAGCGATTAATGTAGATTTTTTCATAATAAACTCCAAATAAATTCTAATTTTGCTAGGTATCGCGGAGTGTCTCTCTGTGATGTGGATCATATTATGCGCTTTAGTTTAACTTTAAAATTAGCAATAATTGCTGTTCATTTTCAAAAAAATTGAATGTTATTTTTTAAATGATAGAAATTACTGTCACAAATATTTCACAACATATTGATATATCTAATAGATTTTATTTTTGTAAAACGATAAATTACTCACTTGAAAAATTAAGAAATATTATTTATCAAAAGAGAAAATAGCACGAAAAGGAAAAAATGATGACGGAGACAATGTGGTCACTCTATATTGTTAGAAATCGTCTCGGTTCTCTTTATACTGGGATCACGACAAATGTTGAGAGACGTTTTCAACAACATCAGAATGGAACGGGTGCTAAAGCACTAAAAGGTAAAGGCCCTTTATTACTGGAATTTTATTGTCAGGTAGGGAATAGGCAACGAGCTTCTCAACTTGAATACCAATTAAAGCAGCTAAAAAAGACACAAAAAGAAAAGCTGATCATTGACCAGCCTTCAGACATTGCACTGTATTTAATACAGGATAAATAAATTTAGCTAAATTGGTCAAACAATGGTGAATAGTTAACTAAGCCATGGATGTCATCAACATTGCCATTTTCTAACGCATAAAGCTGAAAAGCCTCTTCTGTATCAGGCCATTTGCAATGTAAGCCCTGTGACTTAGCTGGGATAAAACCGGATTTTTGATAATACTCAGGCTCCCCCAACACAACAACTGCACCGTAACCAAATTCATTTAGGCTATCTAGCCCTTCATTAATCAGTTGACGTCCAATACCTTGGTTTTGGAAATCAGGTGCAACAGCAAGTGGTGCAAGTCCTACCCACTGGCAATCTTTTCCGTCAATATCAACAGGTGTAAAACCGATATAGCCAATCAATTGGCCTTCATCGCTAATTGCTACCATGCCTAATGTTAATAACCCTTCTTCACGTAAATGTCCGACTAAATCAGCTTCACTACCTGTCGGAAACGCTTGGCGTAAAAGGTTATCAATTGCAGGAATATCAACGGGAATTTCAACACGTATTAGCATGAAGTTGAGCTCAGTTCATGGCTGTGCAGAGTGTCTTCTTTTTCTTCTTGAAGCCCACTTTTTACAAACTCAGCCAGTTGTAATAAACCAAAACGCAACACAGATGGCATTGAGTCTAATTCAATTGCATCCATCAGGTTCTTAACATATAACCCGAGTTCTGTATCACCCTCAATTTGTAGACGACGTTGGAAAAATAAGGTGTCAGGATCTTCTTTGCGAGCAGCAATTAAAATAAGATCATTAGCATTTCCACTAAAGCTGACATCTTCTTTTTCTAAGCGACTAACCACTAATTTATCATCACGAACACTGATAAACCACTGTAAATGTAAGTCTCTTATCTCAACTTTTAGCCATTTATCTTCTAAAAAGTGTAAATCACCTTCAGCTAACGACTCACGAAACTGCCAACTTAAAAACTGTTCTAAGATGTCGCGCTGCAGAGCAAATGGGGTAACTTGTAAAGGGTAACGTAAAAAACGAGGCCCTTCTTTAACCAAATGGGTACGAATTTTGTTAAACACGTTCGGACTCCTATAAATAAAATTACGGGCTATTGTGCCAGATATAGACAGATATTCTGCGATCCTATATCAATATTCGGTTAATCCGTTGTTCACATTTTGAGTTCTTTGATTTTACTTAAGCAAAAAACAGAGTTCTCTGCCCTAAATCAAAACCTTTTTTTATCTTGCTCATTACAATTTCTGATCATTCTTAATTTCTAAAGGGAAGTGAAGATGGAATTGCTGTGCCCAGCGGGTAATTTACCAGCCTTAAAAGCGGCCATAGATAATGGTGCGGATGCCGTTTATATCGGTTTAAAAGATGATACTAATGCAAGACATTTTGCGGGTTTGAATTTCACAGAAAAGAAGTTACAAGAAGCGGTTAATTATGTTCACCGCCACCAGCGAAAATTGCATATTGCAATAAACACTTTTGCTCACCCTGATGGATTTGAACGCTGGCAAAAAGCTGTTGATATGGCAGCATCTTTAGGTGCTGATGCGCTTATTTTGGCGGATATCGCCATGTTAGAGTACGCCACAGAGCGTTATCCTCATATTGAGCGCCATGTTTCAGTGCAAGCTTCTGCAACCAATACACAAGCGATTGAATTTTATCAACGTAACTTTGATGTGGCTCGTATTGTTCTTCCTCGAGTTTTATCTATTCATCAAGTAAAACAATTAGCACAAACTAGTCCAGTACCTTTAGAAGTTTTTGCTTTTGGTAGTTTATGTATTATGGCTGAAGGTCGATGCTATCTCTCTTCTTATTTAACTGGTGAATCCCCTAATACCGTGGGTGCTTGCTCCCCTGCCCGTTTTGTACGTTGGCAACAGACACCGCAAGGCATGGAGTCTCGCCTTAATGACGTACTTATCGACCGCTATTCACCTA
Source organism: Proteus terrae subsp. cibarius (assembly GCF_011045835.1). Classification (NCBI taxonomy): domain Bacteria; kingdom Pseudomonadati; phylum Pseudomonadota; class Gammaproteobacteria; order Enterobacterales; family Morganellaceae; genus Proteus; species Proteus terrae. Next base: position 302,438 of record NZ_CP047349.1, on the reverse strand, counting down.
ATGAGAATGCAGGTTATCCAACATTGTGCAAAGGACGCTATTTTGTTGATGATCACTGTTATCACGCATTAGAAGAGCCTACGAGCCTCAATACTCTTTCATTATTACCAGAGTTAATGGCGATGAATATCGCATCCGTCAAAATTGAAGGTCGTCAACGTAGTCCAGCTTATGTTACTGAAGTTGCAAGGGTTTGGCGTGCAGCTATCGATCAATGCAAAAAAGATCCTCAAGGCTTTAGTACTAACCCTCGTTGGATGAATGCATTAGGAAAAATTTCAGAAGGGACACAAACAACATTGGGTGCTTATCACCGTAAATGGCAATAATAAGGATAAGAAAATGAAATATGCATTAGGCTCTGTACTTTATTATTGGCAAAAAGAAGCACTTGAAGCCTTCTATGAAAAAGCAAAACATAGTGATGCTGATATTATTTATCTAGGTGAAACAGTTTGTAGTAAACGCCGAGAAACCAAACCTCAAGATTGGATCAATCTCGCCAAAGAAGTCGCTAAAAGCGGTAAGCAAGTGGTTCTTTCTACCTTGGCGTTATTACAAGCACCCTCTGAATTAAAAGAAATTGCTAAGTTAGTTGATAATGGTGAGTTTTTAGTTGAAGCACATGATTTTGGTGTGATCAATATGCTTTACGAGCGCCATCTTCCTTTTGTGGCCGGCCACGGACTTAACTGCTATAACGCTTATGCACTGCGTTTGTTACATAAACAAGGAATGATGCGTTGGTGTATGCCTGTTGAGCTTTCTCGCGAATGGTTAAGCAACCTTCTAACCCAATGTGAAACATTAGGTATTAGAGATAAGTTTGAGGTTGAAGTTCTGGCTTATGGGCATCTTCCTTTAGCTTATTCAGCGCGCTGTTTTACAGCTCGTTCTGAAAATCGCTCTAAAGATGATTGTGAGACCTGCTGCCAAAAATACCCTCAAGGCCGTGAAGTACTCTCACAAGAAAATCAGCAAGTATTTGTTCTTAATGGTATTCAAACACAAAGTGGCTATTGTTATAACTTGGGTAATGATCAAACATCAATGGCAGGTTTAGTGGATATTATCCGCTTATCTCCTGAATCTGACGCTATTTTTGATACCTTGCAACAATTTCGCCAAAATGAACAAGGCCAACAACCACTGACCACAGTTCATCACCATGACTGTAATGGCTATTGGCGTAAGTTAGCCGGGTTGGAGTTAGTGGAATAAAAATATTTTAGCACATCATAATATGATTAAATAAAAAGCCCGTACGGGCTTTTTATTTTGGCTCACCGCGATGATGTAACCAATGTTTAAATTGGTGCGTAATATGTCTTAACTCACCATTACGTAACATACCCACCAGTACGCCTAACACGGTGTAAATCACGCCTAAAACCAGCATCATCACAATATCGCCCAATATGCTTTGGAATGATAATCCCATTTGATTTATACCTGCCATGGCGTTTACTGCCCATGTAGAAGGTAGTGCGGATGAGATTGCAAATACCCAGTTTGGCATCGCTTGTAATGGCCAAATCGTGCCCGAAATATAGAATACTGGTGTTGTCACAAATGCCAATGTCAGATAAATCATCTCAACACTGCGTAAGCACTCTGTAATTAACTTGCCAAGACCTAATACAGCCAATAGGAATGGGAAAGTGAGCATCCATACTTGGTAAAGGGGAGCTTCTTGGCGATAGCCTAATACCCAAGGCCATAATGCAAAGAATACGGCAGATAAAAATAACCAAATAGGAATAAGTGCAGATAACGCCCCTAAATAAACCGCTAATGGTGGCTTTCCTTTTGGCGTACTTCTCACAGCAATACTGACACGGACACAAGCAATTAAGAGCGAGTGTTGTAATAACATGACTAATAAGCCCGGGAAAATAATTGCAGCAAAACTGACACCAGGGTTATACATCGCTATGGTTTCACCCTGAATAGGCTTTAATAAAATCTTAGATTGTTCAACACTAAAACCCGCATTCTGTAAAATGCGCCCATTATAAGAATCTAATAACTGTTGATAAGCCAACATCAATTCTTGCTGAATTTGCCCACTGGCAAGGCGGTTTGTAGCATCACCAAAGACCGGAACAGTGACATCTTTACCATTCAATAATTTCTTCTCAAAATCAGTTGGGATGATAATGATGGCAAAGAGTTCACGCATAATCATATCGTGACGAGCTTCATCTAAATTATCGTAGTTATTAATACTTAATTTAGGTGTCGAGTTTAATGCCCGAATAAGTGAATAACTTGCAGGGCTATGATCTTGATTAATCACTGCCACAGGTAAATCCCATAGAACTGGTTTGGCATACACCAAACTCATAATACATAGGGAAACGATAAGTAGCATCCACATCGGTTTTTCTAACATACCCAGTAGAACGCGCTTAAAAGTTTGGAAATACATCTGCATCATGCAACACCTACCTGTAATTCCAATCGTTTAAAAATGCGTTTACGAACTAAGAAGGCGATAGCAAAAGGATAAATCAGCAAGAGCGAACAAACATATAAAATACCTTGGAGTGATACTTCTCTTAAAAAGATATCAAACATGGCATTTAAGGCGTGAGTTAATGGCTCTAAATTAGAAATAATCTGTGCAGGTAAGATCATCGAAAGCTCAGGTACAGCCATACCTGAAAATGCCAATGCAATACTCACCAACATACCTATCATACTGTATGCTGTTATTGCACTATTGGTAAATGCAAAGAGCAGTAACCCCACACTTTGAGCTGCAATAATATAGAAGAACCCCACCAACACCATATATAGCGGATTACCGTTCACCTTCGCCCCCGAAAAATGTACTAATGCCGCCAATTCAACAATTAACAAGGTTAAGAAAAACAAGGTGTAAGGGCTGAGTTTACCAATAAGGGCAAATGTGAAAGGCTTAATATTCAATAGCATATTACCGCGTGATAACGAATAAATCGTACAAGTCACGACAAATAATTGGAGCATATGAATAGTAGCTGCAAATTGCTGATAATAAATATAGCTGCCACTGGCATTAAACAAGCTGTCATAAGAGAGCGTCACTTTTGCCAATGGAGGAACAGGTTTATTCATCTCTTGAGCTAAAACAGTACGGTATTGCGCATTAAGCTCTGCAATTAATCCACTAAAATCCTGTATTGCATAACTCCCTGCTGCATAATACAACCCGTTGTAATACATACGTGTGGTAGGTTGCTTTCCTGCTAATACCTTGCTTTCAAAGTGTCGAGGAATAGTGAGTATCGCATAATCTTTTGCACTACCAAGCCGTTCCATTGCTGTTCGAGGATTACCATCTAACGTATTTAATTGCGCATGAGAGCCTGCATTTAAGTCTCTGATCAGTGTTCTTGATAACGGGCTATTATCGTTATTAATCACCGAAACGGGTAAATTCAGCAGTGTACCTTCAGAAAAGTTAGCACTAATTAACGTGAACAACATCAATGGAAATAGCCAGCTTAGCCAGTGAAAAACGGGGCTACGAACTGCCATATGAGTTTCTCGTGAAAATGCGCTACTAAAGCCACGCCAAGCTGCCTTTACTCTCATTGTTTGTCCTTATTTATCCCAACGCCATAATGCACTCATACCGGGGCGAAGCCCTTCAATTGGCGTCACAGGATACAGTCGGATCTCAAACGTTTTTAAATCGAAATCACCCGTTGCTCTTGTCGCTCTTTTTGTTGCGTAGTCACCCATTGGAGCGATATAGCGAATTTCAGCTTCTACCTCTTTATTACCTAATGCAGGAACCGTAATAGTAATACGATCACCTTTACGAATATCCGCTAAGATGTCTTCACGAAGGTTATAAACAAAATAAGCATCAGGAATACGAATAAGGGTAGCGAGTGGACTATTGGCATTAAAGAGTTCACCTATCTCCGCAGGAATCGGTCCCACTTCTCCATCTACAGGAGCTTTAACTTGTAGATCGTTTTGTTGGATCTTCAACTCAATAAGTTGTTGTTCAGCCTGTTGCACTGCTGCGGTATATTTATGGCGTAATTCTATGCGATCGCCATTTTTGGCTTCATCCAATTCGGCTTGAGCACCTCTGACACGTTGTGATGCAACATCACGGCTACGGCGCGCATTATCCAACTCTGTTGCTGATACATAACCTTGATTAGCTACCGCACTGATACGCTGATAATCTCTTGCCGCATTTGCAGCTTCTACTTTAGCTTGAGATAAAACCGCTTCTAGATTCCGAATGCTCTCTTCTCTTGTGCCATGTAATGACAAATCTAATTGAGCTTGAGCTTGTGCTTTGGCGGCTTCAAGTGCAGCAACTTGCGCATTGAGTTCAGGGCTTTCTAATGTGATCATTAATTGCCCTTTTTTGACATCATCACCTCGCTCTATATGGCGTTCAATAACTCGGCCTTTGGCTTTAGAGGCAACAATCACTTCTGGAGCATCAACTTCTCCTTGCAATAATAAATATTGATTATGCGCGCGGAAAAGTACGGCTAATGCAATTAGTATTAGCATTAATAAAATAAGATAAATGGCTCTTTTTTTCATATAACGATTAGACCTTAATAGTGAAGTAGAACACTCACTGACAGAGTTATATTACACAATAACTCAGAATTTCTTTAAGAATTTTGTGCGCTAGATCACTGACGCAAAGGAATATTTTCTTTGATAGTGCGATTAAGTTATTCTTATATCAAACTTTATCGCCTAATTAATATCCCCGTTTTATCTGAACTTTTTATATTATTCAGATAGAAAAGAGAACGGTACTCAATACTTATGTATGAATTTGATCTTATTTTGCTGTTATTACAGCAAATGTGCGTTTATTTAATTATTGCTTGGTTTTTAAGCAAAACACCGCTATTTACGCCACTTTTACAGGTCACAATAAAACTTCCCCATAAGTTGATGTGCTATGTCATATTCTCCATTTTCTGCATTATGGGTACCTATTTTGGGCTACATATTAATGATTCTATTGCTAATACCCGAGCTATTGGATCCGTATTAGGCGGATTATTAGGTGGCCCTTATGTCGGTTTTCTTGTTGGCTTTACGGGAGGCTTACACCGTTATTCTCTTGGTGGGATGACCGCATTCAGCTGTATGGTTTCAACTATTGCAGAAGGATTAATTGGCGGATTAGTTCACCGTTATTATGTCAAACGCGGACAAATGCACCGCATATTTAATCCTTGGACTGCTGCATCTGTGACTTTCTTTGCCGAAATCATACAAATGAGCATTATCTTATTATTAGCACGACCATTTAATGAAGCACTTGCCTTAGTTAAAGATATTGCAGCACCAATGATTGTCGCAAACACCATTGGTGCTGCGATGTTTATTCGAATATTACAAGATAGACGCGCTATATTTGAAAAATATACCAGTGCATTCTCAGCACAAGCATTAAAAATCGCTGTCTGTACAGAAGGTATTTTACGTAAAGGGTTTAATCAAGATAATAGTACCCGTGTAGCAAAAGTGATTTATCAGGAATTAAGAGTCAGTGCGGTTGCCATTACAGATAGAGAAAAGCTACTCGCCTTTATTGGCATCGGCGCTGATCACCATTTACCGGGTACACCTATTTCATCGGATCAATCTAAACAAGCCATTAATAATAATGAAGTTGTTTATGCTGATGGTAATGAAACGCCCTATCGTTGCACTCTTTCCCCTCATTGCAAACTAGGTTCAACTTTAGTTATTCCGTTAAGAGGTGAAAATAATCAAGTTATTGGCACAATAAAACTTTATGAGGCTAAAAATCGCCTATTTAGTTCTATTAATCGTACCTTAGGTGAAGGCATAGCAAGTCTATTATCTGCACAAATTCTAGCTGGGCAATATGAGCGAAATAAGCAATCGCTTTTAGAATCAGAAATTAAACTCTTACATGCTCAGGTTAATCCTCACTTTCTTTTTAATGCGCTAAATACATTACAAGCAGTTATTCGCCGTGATAGCGAGCAAGCAAAGCAACTCGTGCAATTTCTCTCTGCTTTCTTTCGTAAAAATTTAAAAAGACCAGAAGCAGTTGTGACATTAAGTGATGAAATCGAACATGTAAACGCCTATCTACAAATCGAGAAAGCGCGTTTTCAGGAACGTTTGCAAATTGATATTCAAATCCCTGAAAACTTAGCAAATGCACGTTTACCCGCTTTCTCGCTTCAGCCAATGGTAGAAAATGCAATTAAACATGGAACATCACAGTTATTAGACACAGGAAAGATTACAATTAGGGCGCATCAAGAGCATCATTTGATCATTGTTGAAATTTGCGATAATGCTGGGCTCTATCGACCTCAATGTCCATCACATGAATTAGGACTGGGAATGAGGCTGGTGGATAAACGATTAAAATTACGCTATGGCGAGCTTTATGGTGTTTTAGTTGAATGCCAACCTGATGAATACACAAAAGTGAAAATTTGCTTACCTCTAGAAAAAAGTACGGATAACGCTACCTAACAATGAATATATTAATTGTTGATGATGAGCCATTAGCTCGTGAAAACTTACGTTGTTTACTTGAAGTAGAAAAAGATATTCATATTGTTGGTGAATGCAGTAATGCGATTGAAGCTATAGGCGAGATACATCGTAAAAAACCTGATGTTGTTTTTCTTGATATCCAAATGCCTCGGATTACAGGGCTTGAAATGGTCACTATGCTTGATCCTGAACATCGCCCTTATATTGTTTTTTTAACCGCGTTTGAAGAGTATGCGATTCAAGCTTTTGAAGAACACGCTTTTGATTATTTACTTAAGCCATTAGAGCAAGAGCGTTTAACAAAAACATTAAACCGCTTACGCCAAGGTAATAAGCAAAATATCGATCTCTTAACACCACCTGAAGAGCGTTTAAAGTGCATTCCATGTACAGGGCATAGCCGTATTTGGTTAATGCCAATTGATGAGGCTGTATTCGCAACATCAAGGCTCAGTGGTGTCTATGTAACAAATAATCAAGGCCAAGAAGGCTTTACAGAATTGACATTACGGACTTTAGAAACACGAACACAATTAGTACGTTGCCATCGTCAATATTTAGTGAACATGGATTATGTTAATGAGATTATTTTTGGTGATAATGGACAAGCTGAACTGATATTACATAATAACAGCCAAATTCCTGTTAGCCGCCGATATCTTAAACCGTTAAAAGAAGCGATTGGTTTAAGTTAATAATAAAATAAATAAGTATTTAGATATTTATAAATATTGGCTTGCATAAGCTTTCCTATTATTAATGGCAATAAGCCGTGATAAATTTTATATCATTAAAATAAGCATAAAAAAACCAGCCAACTTTCGTTGACTGGTTTCAATTCTTTATCATCAACTCAATTTAACATTGAGTAAATGCAAGCTCTTATTGGTTATGAGAACTGCTACGACGACGAGGAGTACCTTCGTTGCTACGACTACGGAAGTTACCGCGTTCGCCACCACGATCGTTATTACCACGACGTTGTGGTTGATCACCATTGTTAAAACGACGACCACCTTGTGGCTGACCATCACGACGACTGTTATTACGGCGCTCACGGAAAGGCTGAGATTGAGCATCACCCACTAATTGCATATTCAGTGGTTTGTTCATAATACGCGTACGTGTGAAATGGCTTAATAAGTCTGTTGGCATACCTTTTGGTAATTCGATGGTTGAGTGAGAACCATACAGTTTGATATTACCAATGTAACGGCTGCTGATATCACCTTCGTTAGCAATCGCACCAACGATATGACGAACTTCAACACCATCATCACGACCCACTTCGATACGGTATAAATCCATTTCGCCAGCATCACGACGTTCACGACGAGGAGAACGCTCACGATCGTTATCACGACGACGATCATCACGATCGTTAAATTCACGACGAGGACGACGAACTGGATCTGGTGGCAGGATAAGCGCACGCTCACCTTGAGCCATTTTCAGTAATACCGCAGCCAGTGTTTCCATATCCAGCGCTTCTTCACCTTGTGGAGCTAATTTAGGTAACAGAGCACGGTACTGATCAAGGTTGCTAGTTTCTAATTGTTGCGCGATTTGCTGTGCAAATTTTTCCTGACGACGTTGGCTGATAAGTTCTGCATTTGGCAGTTCTACTTCAGGAATAGTCATCTTCATTGTACGTTCGATATTGCGCAGTAAACGACGCTCACGGTTATCAACGAATAAAATTGCACGGCCGGCACGACCCGCACGACCTGTACGACCAATACGGTGAACATAAGATTCTGAATCCATTGGGATATCATAGTTCACAACAAGGCTGATACGGTCAACGTCAAGACCACGAGCAGCAACGTCAGTCGCGATTAAAATGTCTAAACGACCATTTTTCAGACGCTCTAATGTTTGCTCACGCAGTGATTGGTTCATATCACCATTTAACGCTGCGCTGTTATAACCATTACGCTCTAAAGCTTCAGCAACTTCTAATGTTGCGTTTTTAGTACGAACGAAAATAATCGCCGCATCAAAATCTTCAGCTTCTAAGAAACGAATTAACGCTTCATTTTTACGTGCGCCGAATGTCATCCAATAGCTTTGGCTAATGTCTGGACGTGTTGTTACGCTACTTTGAATGCGTACTTCTTTCGGATCATTCATGAAACGACGAGTAATACGACGAATAGCTTCTGGCATTGTTGCAGAGAACAGTGCTGTTTGGTGTTCTGCTGGGATCTTACTTAAAATGTTTTCAACATCTTCAATAAAGCCCATACGTAACATTTCATCAGCTTCATCTAATACTAAGCCTTTCAGTTTAGATAAATCTAATGTGCCACGGTTTAAATGGTCTAATAAACGACCCGGTGTACCCACAACAACTTGTGGTCCTTGACGTAACGCACGTAATTGAACGTCGTAACGCTGACCACCATACAGTGCAACAACATTTACTTTTGGTAAATGCTTAGAGAAATCTTCAATTGCTTCAGCAACCTGAACCGCAAGTTCACGAGTCGGTGCTAAAACTAAAATTTGTGGTGCTTTTAATGATTCATCAAGATTATGCAATAGTGGCAGGCTAAATGCGGCAGTTTTACCACTACCTGTCTGTGCCATACCTAAAACATCATTGCCGTTTAAAAGGAAAGGAATACATTGTTGCTGAATTGGAGAAGGCTTCTCGTAGCCTAAATCATTCAGTGCAGTCAAAATAGGTGCTGATAAACCTAGATCAGCAAAAGTCATATCGGTTTCAGTAGTCATGTCACTGTGCCTCATTCATTATGGCAGCCAGTTGACATAACATACCGCATGGTTTGTCGGTCTTTATCATCTAAAATGTGAACTGGCTCAAATTATATTATTAAACGAACAAACAAGCCCTCATCCTATGTAGATGATGGCTTTCAAACTGATCAGAGAAATGTTCGTCAGCTATTGCTGGTCCGATTCCGCTAGGTCTTCTTGTTGGCCTAACAGTGCTAATTCCAACAATGCGTAGCGGTGCTCAACAAAGTTATGTGCGTTGTTGGCAACCGTCAGCTTGAATAACGCTTCTGCGCTATCCATGTCCCCCAGACTTAGGTAATACTTACCTAAATAGAAGTTAGTTTCACTAAGATGCTCAGCGAGCGAAGTGTTATCGGTTGAAGCCTCATTTAATTTCAACATTAATGTTTTCTCATTAATGTCACCTAAATAAAACTCAACTATATTCCATCCCCATTGCCCCCTTTTATCCGCCTGCTGGTATCGCTGTTTTAGCTGCTGTTTAGCTAAATCAGTATTCATCTCTTTTTCTACAAGATATAACCAAAGCGAACGAATGGGATCATTTGGAGCGACCTGATAAAACGCCTGCAGATCATCCTGCGCCAATTTCAATCGGCCACCGTAGTACGAAGCGATACCACGATTAAAACGCGCATTATTGTAAGTTGGATCAAGCTCTAAAACAGAATCAAACGCTTCATAAGCAGCATCGTAATTCGCTGCTTGCGTAAAATAGATACCTAGAAAATTAAAAATTTCTAGCATATCTGGTCGTATTGATAGCGCCATTGAAAAATCATTACGCGCTAAAGCTCGTAAACCGAGGCTATCATACAGCACACCACGCTCATATAAAAGCTGTGCGTATTCATCTTCGGTTAATGAGCGGCTCGCTAGGATTTGTTCTATACGAGCCAATATTACTTCTTGTTGTAAAGAAGGCTGCAATGGTGTGGCAAAAATCGCATTCTGACGCCATTCTGGACTAGTGCTGCATCCGGAAATAAAGATGAAAACAGCAATAGAACAACTGCGCAGAAATGTTTTCATTTCTCACTCCCAAAGTCAGACCTTTCAACAAAAAGCGTTCTAGACGTCCTACTTGTCAATCATAATAAGTCTCTACCGATACCTATGTCTAGATATCGGTAGTAGAATATCATTAATTTGCAGAATCTTCAGAAGAAGTTTCTGTTGCTTCCTGCTGATTAGCTTGAGCTTCTTTCATGCTTAAGCGAATACGACCTTGACGGTCAATTTCCAGTACTTTAACTGGAACTTCTTGACCCATTTCCAAGTAGTCACTCACTTTCTCAACGCGTTTGTCTGCGATTTGAGAAATATGAACCAGACCTTCTTTGCCACCACCGATAGCAACGAATGCACCGAAATCTACGATACGAGTTACTTTACCGTTGTAGATACGACCCACTTCAACTTCAGCAGTAATTTCTTCGATACGAGCGATAGCTTGTTTTGCTTGGTCGCCACTTGTTGCAGCAATCTTCACTGTACCATCATCTTCGATTTCGATAGTTGTGCCTGTTTCTTCCGTTAATGCACGGATAACTGAGCCACCTTTACCGATAACGTCCTTGATCTTGTCTGGATTAATTTTGATAGTATGAATGCGTGGTGCAAACTCAGAAATATCAGCACGAGGTTGGCTAATTGCATCTTCCATTACACCTAAAATGTGTAAACGTGCGCTTTTCGCTTGGTTTAATGCAACTTGCATAATTTCGCGAGTGATACCTTCGATCTTGATATCCATTTGTAATGCGCTGACACCGTTACGGCTACCCGCAACTTTAAAGTCCATATCGCCTAAATGGTCTTCATCACCCAGAATGTCGGAAAGAACAACAAAGTTGTCGCCTTCTTTCACTAGACCCATTGCAATACCTGCAACAGATTCTTTAATTGGTACACCTGCATCCATCAGTGCTAAAGAAGCACCACAAACAGACGCCATTGAAGATGAACCATTTGATTCAGTGATTTCAGAAACCACGCGAACAGTATATGGGAATTCTTCAATTGTTGGCATTACTGCTAACACACCACGTTTTGCTAAACGGCCATGACCGATTTCGCGACGTTTTGGTGAACCCATCATGCCTGTTTCACCAACAGAGTATGGAGGGAAGTTATAGTGCAGTAAGAAAGTATCTGTGTGCTCACCCATGATGTCATCAATAGTTTGAGCATCACGTGCAGTACCTAATGTTGCAGTAACCAGTGCCTGAGTTTCACCACGAGTAAACAGTGCTGAACCGTGAGTACGTGGTAATAAACCAGTGTGAATGTCTAATGCACGTACCATGTCTTTTTCACGACCATCGATACGTGGTTCACCCGCTAATACGCGAGCACGAACGATGTTTTTCTCAAGACCTGAGAAGATTTCACTGATTTCAGCTTCATCTAAAGTTTCATCTTCAGCAACTAATGTCGCAATAACGTCATCACGAATAGCTTCGATTTGTTCATAACGCTCTTGTTTTTCAGTGATACGGTAAGCATCACCAATGCGAGCTTGTGCTAATTGTGCAATACGGTCGTGTAAAGTTTGGTTGATAGCTTCTGGCGCCCAATCCCATTTCTCTTTACCCACTTCTGCCACTAATGCATTGATGTTTTCGATCACAACTTGTTGTTGATCATGACCAAATACGACTGCACCTAGCATTTCTTCTTCTGATAATAAATCAGCTTCTGATTCTACCATTAGTACCGCACCTGCAGTACCTGCAACCACTAAATCTAATTTACTAACTTTCAGCTCATCAACTGTTGGGTTTAGAACATATTGTCCATCGATAAAACCAACACGAGCACCACCAATAGGGCCATTGAATGGAACACCTGACAGCGCTAATGCTGCAGAAGCACCAATCATCGCAACGATATCTGGGTTAACTTGTGGGTTAACAGAAACAACGGTAGCAACGATTTGAATTTCGTTTAAGAAACCTTCAGGGAATAATGGGCGTAAAGGGCGGTCAATTAAACGTGCAATTAACGTTTCGCCTTCACCAGGACGACCTTCACGACGGAAGAAGCTACCTGGGATACGACCAGCAGCGTATGAACGCTCTTGGTAGTTAACAGTTAATGGGAAGAAATCTTGTCCAGCTTTAACTTTTTTCTTTGCAACAACAGTGACAAAAACAGCGGTGCCGTCCATGTCAACCATAACAGCGGCTGTTGCTTGACGAGCCATCATACCTGTTTCTAATGAAACGGTATGTTGACCGTATTGAAATTTACGAACTGTAGGATTCAGCAAAATAATATCCTTTATCTTATTGTCGCCAGATGTTTAGCGACGATGAATGATCTTTTCTCCGCTACGTCCCCTCGCGACTAATGAAAATATTAACCACTTAGTGATAAGTACTTTCATTAGCCGCGCGAATTGTCGTAACTAGAGAGACTAAATAACAATCACCACATTAAAACATAACGACTAATATTAAAAATAGCACTTTCTAGTAGAAAAGGGGCCAACAGGCCCCTTTTCTCTGAAACTCACTTGATTAGCGACGCAGACCTAAACGTTCAATCAGTGCAGAGTAACGAGCAACATCTTTACGTTTCAGGTAGTCCAGCAGATTACGACGGCTGGAAACTTTACGCAGCAGACCACGACGGCTGTGGTGATCTTTTTTGTGCTCTGAAAAGTGACCTTGCAGGTGGTTGATTTCTGCAGTCAGCAGTGCAATCTGAACTTCGCTTGAGCCAGTATCGTTAGCGTCACGACCAAATTCAGCAACGATTTTTGCTTTCGCTTCAGTACTTAGAGACATAATAAACTCCAATTAAATTAAAATTTTTAGGATAGCCAATCTCTAATTCAGCTATCCAACTCAGCCACCTAAACAGATAGCCGCATTATTCTACGCTTCAAACACTTTTAGCGCAAGATTGCTATTAAGTGTTATCTTGTGCGCTATAGTCTACAACGACTCTTTTCGGAGCAACTAGGCCATCTTTAATGATAGCAAGACCGATGAATTTTTTTTCATCGCCTTCAGTTACTCTCACCCATTCGCCTTCATTGATGTCATGATTAACCCGAACAGGCTGCCCCAGCTTGAGATAACCTGCAATAATCGTGGTTAAATTCACAACCGGAAAATGTGCAACAGCGGTATCCATAGGCAATAACAGTGCATCAAGTGCCAAGAAAGGATCTTTTTGCGCAGTTTGTGCATCCTCTATCATTGCTCTTAGTTGCTCTAACGTTACCATTCGCTCTTTAGGATAATCTGCGACTTCCAATCGACGTAAGAAAATAACGTGAGCACCACATTGTAATTTCTCACCAAGATCATCAATAATTGTTCGAATGTAAGTGCCTTTAGAACAATGAATTTCCAGCTCTAACTCGTCACCTTCCCAGCGAATAAACTGGAGTTCATAAACAGTGATAGGTCTTGCTTCACGCTCTACTTCAATACCTTGTCGGGCATATTCGTAAAGCGGTTTACCTTGATGTTTTAAAGCGGAGTACATTGAAGGGACTTGCAATGTTTCACCGCGAAAGCTATCTAAGGCATCATCTAAAGCTTGCTGTGTAAATTGTACTGGGCGCTCTTGAATAACCTCGCCATGTGCATCAGAGGTATCTGTTCGTTGCCCTAAACGTGCAATAACACGATAACGCTTATCTGAATCCAATAGAAACTGTGAAAATTTTGTTGCTTCACCTAAACAAATAGGGAGCATACCTGTTGCTAAAGGATCCAATGCCCCTGTATGCCCTGCCTTGCTGGCATTAAACATACGGCGGACTTTTTGGAGTGCATCGTTAGAGGAAATATCTTGGGGTTTATCGAGTAGCAATACGCCGTTAATCTCACGCCCCTTACGACGACGCCCCATTATTTGTCCTCTTTATGACGACGCTCTTCATCGCTTTTAACAACGTTAGAAACTAGGTTAGACATACGCATACCTTCAACTAATGAGTTGTCATAAGCAAATGTCAGTTCAGGCACAATACGTAAACGCATCGCTTTGCCTAATAAAGAACGAATAAAACCAGCGGCTTCATTAAGTGCAGTTAAACCCTCTGCAACCATCTCTTCTTCGCTTTTTTCACCACCTGATAAGTTTAAAAAGGTGACAAATACTTTGGCATAAGCCAAATCACGAGAAATCTCAACGCCAGATACTGTTGCCATTCCAATGCGTGGATCTTTGACTTCGCGTTGTAAAATGATGGCGATTTCTTTTTGCATTTCCTGAGAAACACGCTGACTACGGCTAAAATCTCTTGCCATTTTATCTCTCCCTGACAATAGGGTATCGCCCTGATTGTCATTGTTAATTCAAATCTAAAATCAATGATATCTAAAGAGTATACATGAAGTGGTATTTAACAACCGCTTTCTCTGATTTCTTTCTTTAGAAATAAAATGTTTCTTTGATGCTATTTTACCCTGTTATTTCACTTTCATAAATTACTGAAAGGCAATCTATTTCGGTTATGTTGAAAAATGGAGAGGAAATAAAAGGGGAATACAGCAAAGAAAGGAATAAGAAGGGAGCCCTAGAGCTCCCTTTTAAAACAAGACGGACTAAATTAATCAATAGAACGTTTGATTTCGATAACTTGGAAGACTTCAATCATGTCGCCAACGCGGACATCGTTGTAGTTTTTCACACCGATACCACATTCCATGCCGTTACGCACTTCGTTGACGTCATCTTTAAAGCGACGCAGTGACTCAAGTTCGCCTTCATAGATAACCACGTTATCACGCAGAACACGAATTGGGTTATTACGTTTGATGTTACCTTCAACCACCATACAGCCCGCAATTGCGCCGAATTTAGGTGATTTAAACACATCACGGACTTCTGCAAGACCCATGATTTCTTGTTTATATTCAGGTGCCAACATACCGCTCATTGCCAGTTTGATTTCATCAATCAGGCTATAGATAACAGAGTAGTAACGTAAATCAACGCTTTCTTGTTCAATGATACGACGAGCAGATGCATCAGCACGAACGTTGAAACCAAGAATAATTGCGTTAGAAGCCGCGGCTAATGTTGCGTCAGTTTCGGTGATACCACCTACACCTGAGCCGATGATTTTCAGTTTAACTTCATTATTAGACAGTTTAACTAATGCATCAGTAATCGCTTCACAAGTACCTTGAACGTCTGTTTTCAGAACGATGTTCAGTTCAGAAGTTTTACCTTCTTCCATGTTAGCAAACATGTTTTCCAGTTTAGACTTCTGCTGACGAGCCAGTTTAACATCGCGGAATTTACCTTGACGGTATAATGCAACTTCACGCGCTTTCTTCTCATCACGAACAACGGTTGCTTCATCACCTGCAGAAGGAACGTTAGATAGACCTAAAATCTCAACAGGCATTGATGGGCCTGCAGATTGAACGTCTTGGCCTAATTCGTTACGCATTGCACGAATACGACCGTATTCGAAACCACACAGAACAATGTCACCTTTATTCAGTGTACCTTCACGGACAAGAATAGTTGCAACTGGACCACGACCTTTATCAAGGTAAGATTCGATAACAACACCGCTTGCCATACCTTCTTTAACTGCTTTCAGTTCAAGAACTTCAGCTTGTAAAAGAATAGCATCCAGCAGTTCATCAATACCTAAACCTTGTTTTGCAGATACATGCATAAACTGAGTTTCACCGCCCCACTCTTCTGGCAGGATGCCATATTGAGACAGTTCAGTTTTAACGCGATCTGGATCAGCTTCGTGTTTATCAATTTTATTCACAGCAACAACAACAGGTACGTTTGCTGCTTTTGCGTGTTGGATTGCTTCGATAGTTTGTGGCATTACACCATCATCTGCCGCAACAACCAGAACAACGATATCCGTTACCTGAGCACCACGAGCACGCATTGAAGTAAACGCAGCGTGACCTGGAGTATCCAGGAAGGTGATTTCACCTTTGTCAGTTTTAACGTGGTAAGCACCGATATGCTGGGTGATACCACCCGCTTCGCCTGATGCTACTTTCGTTGAACGAATGTAGTCCAGCAATGATGTTTTACCGTGGTCAACGTGACCCATGATAGTTACAACTGGTGCACGAGATACTGCGCTTTCTTCGCCAGTATCACGATCGCTCATGACTTGTTCTTCTAACTCGTTTTCACGACGTAAGATAACTTTGTGACCCATTTCTTCAGCAACAAGCTGTGCAGTTTCTTGGTCTAAAACCTGATTAATGGTCGCCATAGCACCCATTTTCATCATAGTTTTGATAACTTCAGACCCTTTTACTGCCATTTTGTTAGCAAGTTCAGCAACGGAAATAGTCTCACCAATAATAACATCACGGTTTACAACAGCTGCTGGCTTATTGAAGCCTTGCTGTAATGAGCTACCTTTACGTTTGCCTTTCTTGTTAGTACGACCAGCAGCACGTGCTTCTTCACGATCTGCTTTTTCAGAATGGCGGTTATTTTTCTTAGGACGAGGAGCCTTAGCGTTACGACCACGGCCGCGGCCACCTTCAACTTCAGCATCACTTTCATCTTCAGCATCACGAGCATAACGTGATGTGGTTACATGATAGTCTGAGCCTTCAGTTTCTGGCGCTTTAGGTTCAGCAGTCCATTTTTCAGCATTTTCTTCAGCCAAACGACGTGCTTTTTCTGCTGCAATTTTTGCTTCATCTTCCGCTTTACGGCGCTGTGCTTCTTCCGTTTTACGCTTCAGTTCAGCCTGTTCAGCAATGCGACGTGCTTTTTCCTGATCTGCTGCTTTATCAGCTTTTGGTTTATCGTTTTGTTTCACTTTATCTTTTTCCGCTGCTTCGCGCTTAGCTAATTCCGCTGCTTCACGTTTTGCTTCTTCAGCTTCACGTTTCGCTTTTTCTTCGGCGTCTTTCTTTGCCTTTTCAGCTTCACGTTTTGCTTTTTCTTCAGCTTCGCGCTGTGCTTTCTCTTGTGCTTCGCGCTGGGCTTTTTCTTCGGCTTCGCGATGCGCCTTTTCTTCCGCTTCACGCTGAGCTTGCTCATCCGCTTGCGCTTTTTCAACGGCGTCACGGTTCACATAAGTGCGTTTTTTGCGGACTTCGATGGCTACTGATTTACTTTTGCCACCTGTACCAGGAACACTTAACGTACTACGCACTTTGCGTTGTAACGTTAATTTTTCTGGTTGGTTGGTTGATACGTCTTTATCACGATTCAACCAAGCCAGTAAGGTTTCTTTCTCTTTTTGGGAGACAGAATCAGAGACGGTCTTCTTAATACCGGCATCAGCAAACTGCTGTACCAAACGTTCAACCGGTGTCTGAATCTCTTCTGCCAGTGATTTTACTGTTTCATCTGTCATTCTGTTCCTTCCTGCTCAGTTGTTACGCATCATTCCCAAACCAGCAGATATTACGTGCGGCCATAATGAGTTCGCCTGCGCGCTCACTATTTAAGCCTTCAATATCAGTTAGGTCGTCGATACCCTGTTCGGCAAGATCTTCCAGTGTGCAGATACCACGGGCAGCTAGATCAAATGCTAAAGAGCGCTCCAATCCTTCGAGAGCTAATAAGTCCTCGGCTGGTTGGTTATCGCCTAGGCTTTCTTTTTGAGCTAATTCAATCGTTGTTAACGCGGCTTTTGCTCTTTCACGTAGAGCTTCAACGGTATCTTCATCTAGTCCGTCAATAGCCAGCAGTTCACTGATTGGCACATAAACTAACTCTTCAAGGGTAGAGAAACCTTCTTCAACTAAAACAGTTGCGAAGTCTTCATCAATGTCGAGATGCTTAGTAAATATTTCAATGGCTGCGTTTGCTTCTGCCTGATGTTTTGCATTCAGTTCATCAGCAGTCATGACGTTTAATTCCCACTTGTCATCACCACGATGTTTTTTCAGTAACTGAGCTGCCAGACGAACGTTTTGACCATTACGGCCAATTGCCTGCGCAAGGTTACTGCTTTCAACTGCAACATCCATTGTACATTTGTCTTCATCGACAACAATAGAAGCAACATCTGCCGGAGCCATTGCATTAATGACGAATTGTGCAGGATTATCATCCCACAGAACAATATCAATTCGCTCGCCGCCCAATTCGCTGGAAACGGCTTGTACACGTGCACCACGCATACCAACACAAGCACCCACAGGGTCAATACGCTTGTCGTTAGTTTTTACTGCGATTTTGGCACGAGAACCTGGATCACGCGCTGCAGCTTTAATTTCAATGATTTCTTCGCCAATTTCTGGTACTTCAATACGGAAAAGTTCAACCAGCATTTCAGGGCGAGAGCGTGTCACGAAAAGTTGTGCACCACGAGTTTCTGTACGTACGTCGTATAAAACACCACGTAAACGGTCACCTGGGCGGAAGTTCTCACGCGGTAACATATCTTCGCGTAAAATAACCGCTTCAGCGTTATTGCCTAAATCTAAAGTGATATTTTCACGGTTCACTTTCTTCACAACACCCGTGATAATTTCGCCTAATTGTTCGCGGAATTGATCAACAACCATTGCTCTTTCAGCTTCACGTACTTTTTGTACGATAACTTGTTTAGCGGTTTGTGTTGTAATACGGTCGAAAGTAACAGATTCGATTTGATCTTCAATATAACCACCTAGTTCGATACTAGGATCTTCATATTGAGCTGCTTCAAGTGTGATTTCACGAGTTGGTTGAGTCACTTCATCAACAGCAACCCAACGACGGAATGTATCAAAATCACCGGTTTTACGGTCGATACATACGCGAACGTCAATTTCTTGCTCGTATTTTTTCTTAGTTGCTGTCGCTAGTGCGGTTTCCAGTGCTTCAAAAATCTTTTCACGAGGAAGAGATTTTTCGTTAGAGACCGCTTCCACAACAGCCAGAATCTCTTTGTTCATCCTAGTTGCCTCTTCAAAACTTAAAAGTGGGGTACCAGGTTAGCTTTCTGGATGTTGCTCAGTGCGAACACTTCGTCTTTACCATCCACAGTAACCGTGATCATTTCGCCAGCGACAGACTTAATAATGCCCTGCCATTTACGGCGGTTTTGCATTGCAATTCGTAATACGATAGCGGCTTCTTCGCCGATAAATTGCTCATAATGCGTTGCAGTGAATAAAGGTCGTTCTAAACCAGGAGAAGAAATCTCAAGGTTATAAACTGTTTGAATTGGATCTTCAACATCCAGCACAGCACTGACCTGGTGGCTAACATCAGCACAATCATCAACAGTGATACCGTCTTCACTATCAATATAGATGCGCAATGTTGATTCTCGGCCACGAATAAACTCAAGACCGACAAATTCAAAGCCTAATGCTTCTACTGGTGCTGAAACCATCGCTGTTAATTTTTGCTCTAATGTGGACAAACCCACCCCCAAGGCATAAAAAAAGGGCCTATAGCCCAGTATTCTATTCTCTGATAACAAAAAACCCCGAAATTCGGGGCTTTATGCAACTGGACCCTGTAACTTGCCATTCGAGAATAACCTCTTCTTACGGCACATTCCACTCAGGATCATAATCGGTTTAACAAGATGATTAATGAGAAAAGTGCTGTATTGTTAGAAGTGGTTGCGGGGGCCGGATTTGAACCGACGACCTTCGGGTTATGAGCCCGACGAGCTACCAAGCTGCTCCACCCCGCGTTCGAAAAACGTGGCAAATTTTACGCTGATAACAAGCAAAACGCAAGCTATCTGGAATAATGGTGCCGAGAACGGGACTTGAACCCGTACGCCCGTTTTATAGGCACTACCACCTCAAGGTAGCGTGTATACCAATTTCACCACCTCGGCACTTAATGAGACTGTTACTGCGTAAAAATTAACAATCTCATTTAAATCTTTACTTAGTTTACTGCGGAATATCTGTATTTGCTGGCGCTACAGGCGCTGCTAATTGCTCAGCTTTTTTAGCTTCTTCTGTAGTCTGCTCGATAGACATCCATTTGCTGTCTTCACGCACAGTTTTATTGGCACTTAGATTACCTAAAATAAGGGCAAGTACAATAAAAGCTGTCGCTAAAACAGCGGTCATACGGGTCATAAAGTTAGCTGAACCGCTTGAACCAAATACTGTACCGGAAGCACCTGCACCAAAAGAAGCGCCCATATCAGCACCTTTACCCTGCTGTAACAGGATCAGACCAACTAGCCCTGTTGCTACAATGATAAGAATAACAATGAGTGCCGTATACATTTGCGTTACCTTTTCTATGGAACTTATCGTCTTAACGATAACCTTCGATTGCTTCACCCGCTTTAGTTCAAGACCTTACTAAGCGGGTGTGAATACTAACCAAAGCTGAACTGACAAGCAAGGTTATTTTTCTACAAAGTGATTGATTGAAGAAAAAATCATCAATTAACCAACGTGCTTCACAGCGTCAGCAATACGATTTGCCATCGCAGTGACTTGCTCTTCATTTTCACCTTCAACCATGACACGAATTAAAGGTTCTGTTCCTGATTTACGCAGTAATACACGTCCTTTACCTGCCAGTTCGTCTTCAACCGCTTTCGCGACTTTCTGAACTTCAGGTGTTTGTAGTGGATCGTGGCTACCCGTAAAACGAACATTCACTAAAATTTGTGGTAATAGTTTCATACCACTGCATAAATCATGCAGACTCATGTGGTTACGTACCATCGCACTTAAAACTTGTAAGCCTGCAACAATACCATCACCTGTAGTCGTTTTATCTAATAAAATAATATGACCTGAGTTTTCAGCACCTAAACGCCAGCCTTTCTCTTGTAATTTTTCAAGCACATAGCGGTCCCCCACTTTTGCTCTTACAAAAGGAATACCCAGTTGTTTAAGTGCTATCTCTAATCCCATATTGCTCATTAGCGTACCTACTGCACCACCGCGTAATTGACCTTGGCGTAACGCTTCTCTTGCAATAATGTAGAGAATTTGGTCACCATCAACTTTTAGGCCTTGATGGTCAACCATGATAATACGGTCGCCGTCACCATCAAAAGCTAAACCAACATCAGCGCCTTCTTCTAATACGCGTTTCTGCAACATGCGAACATCTGTTGCACCACACTCTTCGTTGATATTGATACCAGTTGGCTCACAACCAATAGTGATCACTTCAGCACCTAATTCACGAAATACGTTTGGTGCAATATGATATGTTGCGCCATGAGCACAATCGACAACGACTTTTAGCCCGTTAAGATTGTTTTCATTTGGGAAAGTCCCTTTACAGAATTCAATGTAACGACCCGCAGCATCCACAATACGATTTGCACGACCAAGCTCTGCTGATTCAACACAAGTAATTGGCTTTTCCATTTCAGCTTCAATAGCTTCTTCTACTTCGTCTGGTAATTTTGTGCCATCAATAGAGAAGAATTTAATCCCGTTATCGTAATAAGGGTTATGAGAAGCTGAAATCACGATCCCGGCTTCAGCACGGAATGTACGCGTTAAATAAGCAACAGCTGGTGTTGGCATTGGTCCTGTAAATGAGGCAGATAAACCTGCAGCAGCTAAACCCGCCTCTAATGCAGATTCAAGCATATAGCCTGAAATACGTGTATCTTTACCAATAATGATTTTACGAGAGCCATGACGTGCTAATACTTTGCCCGCAGCCCAACCTAGTTTTAATACAAAATCAGGTGTAATTGGACTATCACCTACTTTTCCACGGATACCATCTGTTCCAAAGTATTTACGTTCGCTCATTCATTATTTTCCTTTGCAGAAAGAGTCGCTTGTACGACTTTCATCGCATCAATAGTCTCTTTAACATCGTGTACACGAATAATTTGTGCGCCTTGCATCGCTGCAATGACAGCGCACGCCACGCTACCAGCAACACGCTCTTGTGGTGGTACATTCAATAGTTGTCCAACCATTGATTTGCGTGACATTCCAGCAAGTATGGGTAGACCAAAGTGATGAAGTTCACTTAAGTGTGCTAATAATTGGTAATTATGCTCTAAATTTTTACCAAAGCCGAATCCTGGATCAAGAATAATTTGATTTTTTTCGATCCCGGCATCAACACAACGTTGAATATTTTCTTGTAAAAAACGATCAACATCCATCACCACATTCTCATAATGTGGTGATTGTTGCATGGTTTTAGGGTCACCCTGCATATGCATAATACACACTGGCAAACCTGTTTTAACCGCCGCTTCAAGTGCTCCTGGCTCTTGTAAAGAGCGAATGTCATTGATAATTGAAGCACCTGCATTTGCTGATTCAGTAATGACTTGAGCTTTGGATGTATCAACAGAGATCCAAACATCAAAACGTTGACGAATAGCCTCAACAACAGGAACAACACGCTGTAACTCTTCATCAATAGAGACATCGCTTGCGCCGGGTCTAGTAGATTCACCACCAATATCGATGATAGAAGCCCCTTCAGCGATCAATTTTGCTGCGTGGTTAACTGCATCATTAAGTGAATTATGAGTGCCACCATCTGAGAAAGAGTCTGGAGTGACATTCAAAATCCCCATAACTTGAGGTGTTGATAAATTAAGTTCTGTTCCTCTAGCCATTAATTTCATTTCATTGATACCTTCATAAAAAAACCCCAGAAGCCTGGGGTTTATATTTATAGCTTACTCAATATGCATAACCCGATAAGGATTAGTGAGTATTTTTATCAGAAGGTGTATCACTTTCTGACTCAGGCTTATCTTTTGGCTCACTCGCTACATGCGTTTGTGCTGGCTGGGCAGTAGTCGTTGTACCACTATTGCCATTATTGCCTTCCCAGCCCGCAGGTGGACGAACATCACGACGATTCATTAAATCATCAATTTGAGGCGCATCGATAGTTTCATAAGTCATCAGTGCATCTTTCATTGAGTGCAGAATATCAAGGTTGTCCATTAAAATCTGACGAGCACGAACATAGTTACGATCAACGATAGCTTTAATTTCTTCGTCAATTGTACGCGCTGTTTCATCAGACATATGCTGCGCTTTAGCAACAGAACGGCCTAAGAACACTTCACCTTCTTCTTCTGCGTACAGTAATGGCCCTAACTTTTCAGAGAAGCCCCACTGTGTCACCATGTTGCGTGCAATATTGGTTGCAACTTTGATGTCATTAGAAGCACCTGTAGAAACATGCTCTACACCATAGATAATTTCTTCAGCTAAACGACCACCATAAAGTGTTGAAATCTGGCTCTCTAATTTCTGACGGCTCGCACTAATTTGGTCGCCTTCAGGTAAGAAGAAAGTCACACCTAATGCACGTCCACGAGGAATAATCGTCACTTTATGCACAGGATCATGTTCAGGTACTAAACGACCAATAATTGCGTGACCAGCTTCATGATAAGCGGTTGATGCTTTTTGTTCTTCAGTCATCACCATTGAACGGCGCTCTGCGCCCATCATTATCTTATCTTTCGCTTTCTCAAATTCGACCATTGAGACAACACGTTTATTACCACGTGCAGCGAATAAAGCAGCTTCGTTAACTAAGTTAGCTAAGTCAGCACCAGAGAAACCTGGCGTACCACGCGCTAAAATTGCTGGATCAACGTCTGGTGATAAAGGCACACGACGCATATGGACTTTAAGGATTTGCTCACGTCCACGTACATCAGGTAAACCAACAACCACTTGACGGTCAAAACGGCCTGGGCGAAGTAATGCTGGGTCTAATACGTCTGGGCGGTTAGTTGCCGCGATAACGATAATACCTTCATTACCTTCGAAACCATCCATCTCAACTAGCATTTGGTTCAGTGTTTGTTCACGTTCATCATGACCACCACCTAGACCTGCACCACGTTGACGACCGACCGCATCGATTTCATCGATAAAGATGATACAAGGTGCCGCTTTTTTAGCTTGTTCAAACATATCACGAACACGAGAAGCACCGACACCCACGAACATTTCAACGAAATCAGAACCTGAAATGGTAAAGAATGGGACTTTAGCTTCACCCGCGATAGCTTTTGCTAATAATGTTTTACCTGTACCTGGAGGCCCTACCATCAGAATACCTTTAGGAATTTTACCCCCTAATTTCTGGAAACGGCCCGGATCACGCAAATACTCAACTAATTCGCTTACTTCTTCTTTCGCTTCATCACAACCCGCAACATCAGCAAAGGTTGTTTTGATTTGGTCTTCTGTCAACATGCGTGCCTTGCTTTTACCGAAAGACATCGCACCTTTACCGCCACCACCTTGCATTTGGCGCATAAAGAAAATCCAAAGACCAATCAGTAATAGCATTGGGAACCAAGACACAAAAATTTGAGTCAGAAGACTTTGGCCTTCAAGTGGCTCGCCCGTTACTTTTACATTACGGTTCATTAAAGTGGTCAGCAGGTTGTCATCACGCATAGGCATATACGTGCTGTACTTTGAGTTATCTGTTTTAGTTACATTAATATCATAACCACTTATGCTGACCTCGCGTAATTGGTTATTAGTTAACTCATTGATAAAGGTAGAGTAATCCACCTTACGACTATTCGAATCGCTGGGTCCGAAGCTCTGGAATAATGACATCAAAACGACTGCAATAACTAGCCAGAGGATCAGGTTTTTCGCCATGTCACTCAAGGGATTAACCTCATATTACAACTGTGTTAACAAATAGCTTTAGGGTACTAAAGTTTACGCCCTGTGGCTACAATATATACCTCACGAGAACGAGACCGCGAAGCGTCTGGTTTACGAACTTTCACTTTCGTAAACAGGGAGCGTATTTGCCCCAGGTATTCATCAAAGCCTTCTCCCTGAAACACTTTGACAATAAAACTTCCCCCGGGAGCCAGTACATCACGACACATATCAAGCGCTAACTCTACTAAATACATGGATCGAGGGATATCGACCGCGGGTGTACCGCTCATGTTTGGAGCCATGTCAGACATGACAACCTGGACTTTGTTTTCACCTACTCTATCAAGCAATGCCTTCAACACAAGTTCATCACGAAAATCGCCTTGAAGGAAATCGACTCCAACGATAGGATCCATAGGTAAAAGGTCACATGCGATAATTCGACCTTTTTTTCCTAACTGCTGTACAACGTATTGAGACCACCCTCCAGGGGCTGCTCCTAAATCGACAACGGTCATACCTGGTTTAAAGATATTGTCACTTTGCTGAATCTCTTCCAGTTTAAACCAAGCACGAGAGCGAAACCCTTTTTTCTGTGCTTGTTGAACATATTTATCACTAAAATGTTCTTGTAACCAGCGGCTAGAGCTTGCCGAACGTTTCTTATTGGCCATTGCGTTTTCCAACTATCATACACTTAGCTATCAATATTTTTACTCTTTCACTCATTTAACCCCGTATTAACGACATTTTATGGTGATAAGTGAGAGATGGCGTTAGAATAGATCGTTTTCAATCCCAACAAAGCAAAAATTAATGATGACTCTTAACAAAAAACAAATTCAACACCTGAAAGGGCTCGCTCATCACCTGAATCCAGTCGTTATGATTGGTAACAACGGGTTGACTGAAGGCGTTCTTGCAGAAATTGAACTCGCTCTGGCGCACCATGAGCTTATCAAAGTCAAAATCGCAGGCGAAGATCGAGATGTTAAAAACTTGATCGTGGCAGCGATTGTACGCGAAAGCGGTGCACAGAATGTACAAGTTATCGGAAAAATTCTTGTTCTTTATCGTCCTTCAGAAGCACGTAAGATTATTTTACCGAAATAAAACTTGTATCTTTATATAAAAATGCCATAACTAACTCTATGGCAAAAAAGGCCTTTTAAGGCCTTTTTTATATTACCACAGGATAGCAGTCTAGTTTTCTATAGAAACGTAAAATTATAAATTAAATGTATTCTACGTTTAAAACTTCGTATTCGACTTGTCCACCCGGTGTAGTGATAACAACGACATCATCTAACTCTTTACCAATCAACCCACGCGCAATCGGTGAATTAACAGAAATTAAGTTTTCTTTAATGTTCGCTTCATCATCACCAACAATGCGGTAAGTTTGCTCTTCTTCAGTTTCAACATTTAACAGCGTCACTGTTGAACCAAAAATAATTCGACCATTGTTATTCATCTTTTTAATATCAATGACTTGAGCATTTGATAATTTTGCTTCAATTTCTTGTATACGACCTTCACAGAAACCTTGTTGCTCTCTTGCAGCATGATATTCCGCGTTTTCTTTTAAGTCTCCGTGTTCACGAGCTTCAGCGATAGCGGCAATAATTTCGGGACGACGAACACCTTTTAAATATTCCAGCTCTTCGCGTAATTTTTCTGCACCTAGAACTGTCATAGGGATCTGATTCATGTGTTAATACCTCAATACTATTCCTAATAAAAAATAGGTATCATCCTGATTTTTTATACTAACAACACAGAGAAAAGGATCTATTTACTCTTCTCAAGACAAAAAAAGACACAGGCAACCTTAAATTGGGCCTGTCTCTACATATATTCGGTGAATGAGGGGACGTTATTATATTCCCAACTCATGCTGTTGGGATGTTAACTAAACCTCTCAGACTTAAAACTAAATCTAACACAACAGACGCATTGCTTCACGCCTTATCTCTCTTTATAAAGAGATAAACAGACTTTTTCCGATAATGAGCTAATCCTGCTTGTTACCGTTTACTTTTGCCCTCATTGCCCTTTAGTATTAGCCTCTGGCAATCAATACTGTAGCGTTACACGCTATAGTCACGGATAGAGAAATTATGCGCTTACTATCAACATTTCGACGGATACTCTACACATTAAGTATCATCAGTTTTTCAACCCAAGCGATACCTGTTGAAAACTATACATCTCTTCTTCCCGAAGGAACTCAAGTAGGTTTAATTACTCAACCCGTTGGCGCAGCTTCTCCTAATCTTAATTATCATGCCGATCAATTAGCACTTCCAGCAAGTACTCAAAAAGTGGTGACTGCACTTGCGGCATTACTTCAATTAGGTGGAAACTATCAATTCACAACAACAATGGAAACAGAAGGTAAGATAAAAGATAATCAGCTTATTGGTGATTTGATCTTTCGTTTTACAGGCGATCCTACATTAACCCGCCAACAATTAAGAGCAATGGTAGCCGTATTAAAACAATCAGGTATTACAAAAGTGCATGGCGATTTGCTTATTGATACTTCTGCTTTTTCAAGCCATGACAAAGCACCCGGTTGGGTTTGGAATGATCTAACCCAATGCTTTAGTGCCCCTCCTAGTACTGCTATTGTTGATAAAAACTGCTTTTCTGTCTTGCTGCAAAGTGGCAACAAAGAAGGTGATATTGCCACAATACGTAAAGCCTCTTTCTATCCTGTAACCGTTTTAAGTGAAGTTGAAACTTATGAGAAAGGATCAACTCGTACCCGTTTTTGTGAATTAGATGTCACTGTTCGTGACTTAAATACCTATGTAATCACAGGTTGTATTCCTAAACGTGACGATGCAGTCCCTTTAATGTTCTCTATTCAAGATGGTGCTCATTGGGCCGGTACAATTTTAAAAGAAGAGTTACAGCGCGCCAATATTGAACTTGATGGATATGTCAAACGTCGATCTCAACTAAAAGCGCCTGTTACTGTACTAGCACAAACACAATCAAAACCGTTACATAACTTACTGACTACCATGCTAAAAGAGTCTGATAATATGATTGCAGACACCGTATTTAGAACTATTGGTCGTGAGTATTATGGCGTTCCCGGCACTTGGCGCTCTGGCGCAGAAGCAACCCGTGCTATTTTAAAACAAAAAGCCGGCATTGATTTAGGAAATACCGTTATGGTTGATGGCTCAGGCCTTTCTCGTCATAACCTCATTTCACCTGCAACCATGATGCAAATCCTTCAATACATTGGACAACATGAAAGTGAATTAAATTTTATTACCATGCTTCCCCTTGCAGGACATGACGGTACATTACAGTATCGAGGCGGTTTTCATGAAGCGGGTGTTGATGGCAAAGTTTCTGCCAAAACGGGTTCATTAAAAGGGGTTTACAATCTTGCGGGCTTTATGACCACGGCAAACGGACAAAAAGTGGCGTTTGTACAATACGTTTCGGCGTATTCACCTCCTACACAGAATCGTAATGCTGGACGCGCTTATTTAGTGCGTTTTGAAACAAATCTGTATAAAGATATGTATAACAATCGCTAGATTTATACCTAATAATATAAGTAATAGATAAAAAACGCCTGACTAATCAGGCGTTTTTTTATTTTAATCATCATTCTAATTGTGATTAACGTTGGTAGATAAACTCAATACCTTCGTCGTCTTCTTCATCCCAATCATCGTCGTCATCTTCTTCGAAATCAGGGTTTTCAAGCTGTTCTTTGTGGTAATCATCCCACATAAAATCAACTTTTCCTGGCTCTGCTTTTGTTGCAACAATATCTTGCTCACGCGGAGTAACATTCAGGAATTCCATGATATTCCAGCAAAGTTTTTTCACTCCTTCTTGGTTGATGGCCGCTATCATGTAATAGTTTTCATCCCAACCCAGCGCTTCAACAATTGCTTTTGCCTTCTCTTTTGCTTCTTCAGCATCGAGAAGATCAACTTTATTGAACACCAACCAACGTGGTTTTTGTGCTAGTTTTTCGCTGTACTTCTCTAATTCAGAGATAATAATTTTTGCATTTTCCACAGGATCCGATCCATCAATAGGATCAATATCGATCAAGTGTAATAACACACGACAGCGCTCTAAGTGTTTTAAGAATTGGATCCCAAGACCTGCACCATCAGCAGCGCCTTCGATTAATCCGGGAATATCTGCAACCACAAAGCTTTGGTGATTATCCATGCGCACCACGCCTAAGCTTGGTACTAACGTTGTAAATGGATAATCAGCAACTTTAGGTTTTGCTGCTGATACTGCACGAATAAATGTGGATTTACCCGCATTCGGCATACCAAGCATACCCACATCAGCTAATAACATTAGCTCTAATAGGACTTCGCGAGATTCACCCGGCGTTCCCATTGTACGTTGACGTGGAGCACGGTTAACCGATGATTTAAAGCGAGTATTGCCTAAACCGTGGAAGCCACCTTTAGCAACCATTTGCTTTTGGCCGTGAGCAGTTAAGTCAGCAATGACTTCATTTGTTGCTAAATCACGGACACGCGTTCCTACAGGAACACTGATAGTAATATCTTGACCACGCTTACCTGTACAGTCACGACTGTGACCATTTTCACCACGTTCTGCGCGATAAGACTTTGTAAAACGGTAATCAATTAAGGTGTTAAGGTTTTCGTCTGCAATCATGTAGACATCACCACCATCACCACCATCACCACCGTCTGGTCCCCCGTTAGGGATATATTTTTCGCGACGAAAGCTTACACAGCCGTTACCACCATCGCCCGCGACGATTAGGATCTTGGCCTCATCAACAAATTTCATGATTTTACTCCGTATAGTAGCCATTAACGTGCTGGATGGCCGAAATTACCCAGAGATGGCCTTTTTTAAATATAAAAAGCCCCGCAACATATTTGCAGGGCTTTTGACTCGGTGCTTAAAGGACCAGTAATTATTCAGCTTCGATGCTGATAAATTTACGGTTGTTTGGACCTTTAACTTCGAACTTAATTTTTCCGTCAGCTAATGCAAACAGGGTGTGGTCACGACCACAACCAACGTTAGTACCTGCATGGAACTTAGTACCACGTTGACGAACGATGATGCTACCTGCTAATACAGCTTCACCACCGAAACGTTTAACACCCAGACGTTTTGCTTCGGAATCACGACCGTTACGAGTCGAGCCGCCAGCCTTTTTATGTGCCATTGAACTACTCTCCTAAACCTTAAGCGATACCAGTGATTTTAACATCAGTAAACCACTGACGGTGGCCCTGTTGTTTACGGCTGTGTTTACGACGACGGAACTTAACAATCTTAACTTTATCGCCGCGACCGTGAGCAACCACTTCCGCTTTAACTTTAACGCCCGCAAGGATTGGAGCGCCAATTTGAATGTCATCGCCATTAGCGACCATCATTACAGTATCAAACTCGATTGTTTCGCCAGTAGCTACTTCCAGCTTCTCTAAACGAATAGTTTGACCTTCGCTGACTCGGTGTTGTTTACCACCACTTTGGAAAACCGCGTACATATAAACTCCGCTTTCCGCACACTCCCAATATGTATAATTTGAGTGCACAATTAAAATATTCACATAGGGCGCGAATTCTACGCAAATTTAGTGCCGATGACAAGTACAGATCGCAAACTAGCGTTAAAAAAAAGAGTTTTTTACACGATATTTATTTCAGCCATTTTTAAAGTACAATCTAAATTATAAGAGAGTAAAATCTATGGCATGATCATTTTTTATTAATAATAACGCGCTCATTGGCGAGCCAAAGTCGAAAAAACATGAATTTAGAATCTATTATAAAACTAACATCCGCTGATATGGCTGCGGTAAATGAGGCAATCCTTTACCAGCTTAATTCAGATGTTTCTTTGATAAACCAACTTGGTTACTACATCATTAGTGGTGGTGGTAAAAGGATCCGACCAATGATCGCAGTGCTCACTGGACGAGCATTGGACTATCAAGGTGACAAACATATCTCGGTCGCAGCGCTTATCGAGTTTATTCATACTGCAACGTTGTTACATGATGATGTTGTTGATGAATCTGATATGCGCAGAGGAAAACAAACAGCAAATGCTGTCTTTGGAAATGCAGCCAGTGTACTTGTTGGCGACTTTATTTATACACGATCCTTTCAGATGATGACGGATCTTGATTCGATGCGTGTATTAAAATTAATGTCTAGCGCCACCAATGTGATCGCTGAAGGTGAAGTTTTACAACTAATGAATTGTAACGATCCTGACATTTCTGAAGATGACTATATGCAAGTTATCTACAGTAAAACAGCGCGTCTGTTTGAAGCTGCTTCTCATGCATCCGCCATTCTTTCTGGTGCGACACCTGAGCAAGAAAAAGCATTCCAAGATTATGGTCGTTATCTTGGGACTGCTTTCCAGCTCATTGACGATTTGCTTGATTATGATGCAGATAACAACCAGCTGGGTAAAAACACTGGTGATGACCTTGATGAAGGTAAACCAACGTTGCCATTACTTCATGCTATGCATAATGGCAATGAAGAAGAATCCCAATTAATTCGCCAAGCCATTGAACAAGGTAATGGCCGCCATTTATTGGATACTGTTTTAAATACTATGAAACAGTGTGGCTCTTTGGAATATACCCGTCAAAAAGCAGAAGAAGAAGCAGACAAAGCGATCGAAGCTTTATCAATTATACCTGACTCACCATATAAAGATGCGCTTATTGGGCTTGCTCACGTCGCTGTACAACGTCAATCATAATTTCGATGTTAAACCCTCGTAGTTATGTAAAGAAGCCCGCTAGAGCGACTACGTCGATTCTGGTGGGCTTTTTAATTTATTGAGCACTTCTTCGTTTTCTCGTTCGATAGCATCCTGATTATCCGCATCAATATAGCTAATGAGCTTTGCCAGCCCTTCACGAAGTACGAATTTCACAATCTTTTCTCGTTCCGATTTTGTCAGTTGATAATAAGCTTCAACCCAAATCAAAAAGGCATCCTGACGTTTTGATAAATACTCAGCCGGAGGTTCATGTGCAGCAAGCACACTAATCACCTCATCAGGTAGACTTTTTACGGAATACTCGACAGCTTTTCCCTGCACGCCACGTTTACGACGGTTTTCCCATCCTTCACGGCGCGCCATCAAGTTAACTCCCTGCGGTGAGTTAGGTAACCCCGCAAGCCCCACTAATTCTTTCGCTGTATACCATTCTTTTTTCATGATCTCATCTCACATTCAACTAAGAGGTTAGTCAGATAGATATCTGTTGCGGATAACGCAATAATAGATTCTTTAAAATCGCTTAATCATTGACGACTTTTTCTAAAAAACTTCTAATACCATCCCGCAATATCAGCTCTGTTAATGTTTTTTGTTCACCATCATTTAGTTGTTGGAATGCTTTCACCCAGATAACGAGTGGCTCCTCTTTTTTATTTAGTTTGTAATGTGCTAATGGCTCATAAAGTTCTAGAGCAATTAAAGTTTTTTCTGGTAAACAAGAATAATGATATTCAACACCATTACCTTGCTTATTTTTTACATTTTGTTTTTGCCAAGACTCTCGTCTCGCTTTCGAATTTACACCTTGTGGTGATTTAGGTAATCCACCTATACCCGTCAATTCCTTTGCCGTATACCACTCTTTTTTCATTATGTTTCTCTAAAATTGTTATCAACTTCAAAAAAGAAATTATTAAGAAAAAAATCGGAAATCTTTTTAGAAAAATAATGTTATTTTATTTTCTAAATAATCAGTTTAAATGCTTTAGGACATTTCTAATAAACTGTTATTTATACCACTAACACAGCAATCAATTTTATAGAAAAAGGATTAAAAATGATTTCAAGGAAATCTGATTGGCATCCTGCCGATATTATTGCCGCACTTAGAAAACGAGGAACAACACTTGCTGCCATCTCTCGCCAAGCAGGGTTAAGCTCTTCAACACTGGCTAATGCGCTGTCACGCCCTTGGCCTAAAGGAGAGAAAATCATTGCTGATTATCTTGGTGTAGCTCCTAGTGAAATTTGGCCTAGCCGTTATTTTCATCCTGAAACAGGAGAATTACTTGAACGAAAGATTCGTACCAAAACTAATAATTAACTAATAATTACAGATATTATAATTAATAAAAAAAACCGCTGATATAGTATCAGCGGTTTTTATTTAAATTTGCATTATTTTTATAGCAAAAAAAGTATTTCTTTATTTATTAATAAATTCTTCACCAAGAATTATATCTTTTTTCAATACATCTAACATGCCATTAAGAGATTGTTTTTCAAAATCACTTAATTTACCAATAGATAAATATTCCTCTACACCGTTTTTACCTAAAAGAATAGGTTGTGCAAAGAAACGGGCATATTCTCCGTCGCCTTCTGTATAGGTGCATTCAATAACATTTTTCTCGCCATTTAGAGCGCGAATTAATGAAAGACCAAAACGAGCGGCTGCTTGACCCATAGATAATGTCGCTGATCCACCACCTGCTTTTGCTTCAACAACCTCAGTACCTGCATTTTGAATGCGTTTAGTCAGTGCAGCAACTTCGTCATCAGTAAATGAAACGCCGTCAACTTGAGATAATAGAGGGAGAATAGTCACACCAGAGTGTCCACCAATCACTGGAACGTTGGTTTTTTGTGGATCTTTACCTTTTAGCTCTGCAACAAAGGTATTGGCGCGAATAATGTCGAGTGTGGTAATACCGAAAAGACGTTTTTTATCGTAAACGCCTGCTTTCTTAAGCACTTCTGCTGCGATAGCAACGGTTGTATTCACTGGGTTAGTAATGATACCGATAAGTGCTTTCGGGCAATTTTGTGCAACCTTTTCAATTAAATTACGCACGATACCTGCGTTAACATTGAAAAGATCTGAACGATCCATGCCTGGTTTACGAGCAACGCCCGCAGAAATTAGAACAACATCAGCGCCTTTTAGCGCAGGAGAAGGATCTTCACCCGCAAAACCTTTTACAATAACTTGAGTCGGGATATGGCTTAAGTCAGCTGCGACACCCGGTGTGACGGGAGCGATATCATATAAAGAGAGTTCACTACCAGCTGGAAGCTGATTTTTAAGAAGAAGTGCCAGTGCCTGACCAATACCACCTGCTGCACCGAGAACTGCTACTTTCATTCTGATACTCCTTAGTTTACGAGATAGTGGAACGCCTTCGAGATACTCACTATTACGCAATTCACCTTTAAAAAAACAATTATTTAACAGCAATATTGCATAATAAGGCATTTTCAGTGAAAAATAATACTTTGGTTATTCTAAACAAATTGCTTATCTGTTAATGAGATAGTGGACACCCTTTTGATAAATAATTTCAATAAATATAGCAAAGTGTTAAGTACACCATCATCCTTGTGATAATCATTTAAGCTTATCATTTATTTAACAAATATTTTACTTTCTTTAAATTATCACATTCACGCGCTGTAAATAAATTTTTTTTGCAGTACATTCTACTTTACAATTTTGAGGTGGCTATCACTCGCCTTTCTTCGTCTTATGTTGCATAAAAATTCACTTCTCTGCATAATACACAGGTTATTGATAACTCACTAAAGGTGAACTATGCGCGTTCCTTCTAAGCAAGAAGACTTGGTTAAAGCGTTTAAAGCCCTGCTGAAAGAAGAAAAATTCAGTTCACAAGGCGAGATTGTGACTGCATTACAAGAGGCTGGATTTGATAATATTAATCAGTCCAAAATCTCTCGTATGCTAACAAAATTTGGTGCAGTAAGAACCCGTAACGCCAAAATGGAAATGGTCTATTGCCTTCCTACTGAGCTTGGCGTACCAACAGCAAGCAGCCCATTAAAAAATCTGGTACTCGATATCGATCATAACCATTCTGTTGTGGTGATAAGAACGAGTCCAGGTGCGGCACAACTTATTGCACGTTTATTAGACTCATTAGGCAAAGCAGAAGGTATCCTTGGCAGTATTGCGGGTGATGACACTATTTTTTCAACACCAGCACCAGGATTTTCTACAGAAGAATTACGAGACGCTATTCTGAATCTTTTTGATCAAGAATTATAATTAGCCTTTCTGCAACTTCAAAAAATAAGCCACTGAATTTCAGTGGCTTATTTATTTTTAATACTGACTATCAGAATCTTTAGGCTGTGCTAATTTTGCGAGCAGTTTCTCATGAATACCCCCAAAACCACCATTGCTCATAATCAAAATATGATCGCCCGCTTGAGCTTCTTTCGCAATCATATCGACTAATGTATCCAGATCTGTACTCCAGCGTGCCGGTTGCACACAATGCTCTGCAATATCACTTACTAGCCATTGAATATTAGGTGGCTGGAATAAAAAAACTTCATCAGCGCGACCTAATGCAGGTGCGATATCATCCTTGCTAATCCCCATTTTCATGGTATTTGAACGAGGCTCTAGGACTGCAATAATACGAGCCGTTCCACCGACTTTACTGCGTAACGCTTCAAGCGTTGCCAAAATCGCTGTGGGATGATGAGCAAAGTCATCATAAACACGGACTTGATTAACTTCACCACGTAACTCTAAGCGACGACGCGCATTAATAAACTTATCTAATGCTTCACAAGCATCCGCAGGTAAAACACCAACGTGGTGCGCTGCAACAATCGCCATTAAGCCATTTTGCATGTTGTGTTCACCAGAAAGTCCCCAACACACCTCTCCGACTCGCTCACCTTTGTGGAACACCTCAAAATGGCTACTGTCATTACTGAGTTTTTTAGCTTGCCAATCTCCAGTTTCACCAGTGAATTCTTGTTCACTCCAACATCCCATTCCAATGGTCTGTTTTAAATTCATATCGTTATCAGGCATGATGATTTTTCCGGTACCTGGGACGATACGAACTAAATGATGGAATTGTTTTTGAATTGCCGCTAAATCATCAAAAATATCAGCGTGATCAAATTCAAGATTATTTAAAATCAATGTGCGTGGAGAATAATGAACAAATTTAGAGCGCTTATCAAAGAAAGCACTGTCATATTCATCTGCTTCAATCACAAAGAAGGGGCTTTCGCCTAACTGTGCAGATACTTGGAAATTACCCGGCACACCGCCAATTAAAAATCCCGGTTTATAACCACAGTCTTCTAAAACCCAAGCCAGCATACCTGCTGTTGTTGTCTTGCCATGAGTTCCTGCAACAGCTAACACCCAACGTTCAGGTAAAATATAATCATGTAGCCACTGAGGGCCTGAGGTATAAGGCAAACCCTTTTCAAGTACAGCTTCAACACAAGGATTTCCTCGTGTCATCGCATTACCAATAATCACCATGTCAGGGGCAGGTTCTAATTGTTTTGGGTCATATCCCTCAATCAGTTCAATTCCCTGATTTTCTAATAAAGTACTCATGGGTGGATAGACATTAGCGTCTGAGCCTGTGACTTTATGTCCCTTTGCTCTAGCGAGAATGGCAAGACTTCCCATAAAGGTGCCACAAATACCAAGAATATGAATGTGCATGAATTTCTGTCCAATAGCATGAAGTTGGTCACTATTCTAACGATCAAAAAGCAGATAAGAAACGGATTAACCTTTGAATCATCCGATTCTTTGGCTAAACTTGCCACCACCAAGGAGATTTTTCCTCCTTTTTTACTTTACCCACTCACATTCAGGACCTGCGTCATGAAAACATTAGGCGAATTTATCGTCGAGAAACAACAAGATTTTCCCCATGCAACTGGTGAACTTACTGCATTACTTTCAGCAATTAAGCTTGGGGCTAAAATTATCCACCGTGATATTAACAAAGCAGGGTTAGTCGATATTCTTGGTACTAACGGTGTTTCTAATGTTCAAGGTGAAGCCCAGATGAAACTGGATCTTTACGCGAATGAGAAACTAAAAGCTGCATTAAAAGCGCGTGGTGAAGTTGCGGGTATCGGATCAGAAGAAGAAGATGATATTGTTATCTTTGAAGGTGATCGCGCTGAAAATGCTAAGTATGTTGTACTAATGGATCCTTTAGACGGTTCGTCGAATATTGATGTAAACGTTTCCGTCGGAACAATTTTCTCTATTTACCACCGTATTACGCCAATTGGTCAATCTGTTACTTTAGATGACTTCTTACAACCAGGTCATCGTCAAGTAGCTGCAGGCTATGTCGTTTATGGCTCATCAACCATGTTGGTTTATACAACAGGTTGTGGTGTTCATGCCTTTACTTACGATCCATCTTTAGGTGTATTCTGTTTATCTCATGAAAGCGTACATTTCCCGCCAACAGGAAATATGTACTCAATCAATGAAGGTAACTACATCAAATTCCCATTAGGCGTAAAAAAATACATTAAGTATTGCCAAGAACAAGACGCAGCAACAAATCGCCCTTATACCACACGTTATATTGGTTCTTTAGTTGCTGATTTTCACCGCAACTTACTGAAGGGGGGGATTTATATTTATCCAAGTACTGCAAGCCACCCTACTGGTAAATTACGTTTACTCTATGAATGCAATCCAATGGCGTTCTTAGCCGAACAAGCTGGCGGAAAAGCAAGTAATGGTAAAGAGCGTATTCTAGATATCGAACCAAAAGAACTTCACCAACGTATGCCTTTCTTCGTAGGTACTAAATCGATGGTTGAACAAGCTGAAAGCTTTATGGCGCAATATCCAGACGAAGAATAATCCATTCGTTTGGCACTAACATAGATAAACCGGACTTCTTATTCGTCCGGTTTTTTCATCTTTAAAAATAGTACTTTCTTTTATTTGCTGCTTATTTTTACGTCAGAACGCAACATGTTCGGCAAAAAACGGGTATTGTTAAAAACTTTTCGCTATACTACAGGCCACGTAAAATTAATTTTTTTATAGGAAATTTTTTATGAGCCTGAATCATGTTCCTGCTGGTAAAGAACTACCAGAAGATATCTATGTTGTTATTGAAATCCCAGCAAATGCTGATCCTATCAAATACGAAGTTGATAAAGAAAGTGGCGCACTGTTTGTTGACCGTTTTATGTCAACTGCAATGTTCTACCCATGCAACTACGGTTACATCAACAACACGTTATCTTTAGATGGTGACCCAGTAGACGTTCTGGTTCCAACTCCATACCCATTACAACCAGGCTCAGTTATTCGTTGCCGTCCTGTTGGCGTATTGAAAATGACTGACGAATCAGGTGAAGATGCGAAACTGGTTGCAGTACCACACACTAAACTGAGCAAAGAATACGATCACATTAAAGATGTGAACGATCTGCCAGAACTGTTAAAAGCGCAGATCAAACATTTCTTTGAACACTACAAAGATTTAGAAACTGGCAAATGGGTTAAAGTTGACGGTTGGGAAGGCGTAGAAGCCGCTAAAGCTGAAATTCTGTCTTCTTTCGAACGCGCTAAAAAATAATCCTTGAGTAAATCAAGATATTACAAGGCAAATAACACCCTAGTATTAGGTTTATTTGCCTTTTATTTCTTCATCTTTTAACCCCCTATTTTCAGTTAAAAAGTGTGCCTTTAAATTTAATAAATTAAAATCCACTTTCTTCCCTACTTGTTCTCACTTCTTATGTTCTCTTTTGTTCATCATAGATAAATTATCCTCTTTAAATCACAAATATTAACTTTCGCATACTTTCGAGTATACCTTCGATTGATTTCGTGTGATCAATTCAAAAGAAATTGAAGATTTTTTAATCTATGTTACTGCCATATCTAATGAATGAGAGAGGTTAAAATGTCTATAACACGTCGAGATTTGTTAAAGGGTGCAGCCGTGGGTGCGACAGGATTATCACTGGTTTCACCACTATCTGCATTATCCTCATCAACAAAAGAGTATATAACCCCATTAAATACACCTAAAAACCCTAAGAATATTTTAATTATTACCGCAGACCAATTAGCAAAGCGAGGTATCTCTGCTTATGGCAACAAAGAGGTAAAAACTCCCGTTATCGACTCGATTTTAAATACAGGAACAAGTTTCCATAATGCGTATTGTGCTTACCCCTTATGTGCACCTTCAAGGGCTTGTTTTTGGACTGGAAAATTACCACACCAGACAGGCATTATTTCCAATGACAGCCCAAACATACCAGAAACAATGTCCACATTAGGAACGTTGTTTTCACAAGTGGGATATGAGTGTAAACATTTTGGAAAACGGCATGATTATGGCTCATTAGAAGGATTTGATTGTGCGCCTCAAATAGAAAAAGAATTTAATGCTCACCCTGCCTTTCCTGTTGATTATGATACGAAAGAAGATGTGTATTGTTTAGAAGAAAGCCTGAAATATATCAATTCACTCCCCAAAAGAGAGGAAAAAAAGCCATTTTTATTAGCCGTTGAATTTAATAATCCACACAATATAAATGGATGGACAGGAAATTTTGCGGGTGAGCATGGTGACATCGAAAATATCGGACAATTGCCACCTTTACTTGATAACTTTGACACTGCTGATGATCTTAAAAATAGACCTAAAGCTATTCAATACGCTTGCTGTACACATAACAGAGTTATGCAATCAGGGAAATGGAGTGAAAAAAATTTCCAGCAATATCTCAAAGCCTATTACTATTTTACTGAATTGGTAGATAGCTATATAGGACAAGTTATCAATGCATTAAAAAAGAGTGGGTATTGGGAAGATACACTTGTTGTCTTCTTCTCTGACCATGGTGATGCAATGGGAGCACACCGATTAGTTGCTAAAATGAATTGGTTTTATGAAGAATCGACAAATGTGCCTTTTGCATTTTCAGGGCCGGGTATTCAATCTGGCGCTTTAAAACATGAATTAACATCCCTTTGTGATTTATTACCTACTCTCTGTGAGTATATCGGAATTGATTACCCTAAAAATATTTATGGTCGCTCTCTGTACCCGTTATTAACCGGAAAGACAGTGAAAGAATGGAGAAATAGTGTCATTTGCCACTGGAATACTGACCGAAATGTCGATGTTCAACCAGCTAGAATGTTAAGAACAGAAAACTTTAAATATATTATTTATAAAGAAGATGAAGAAGAAGAACTCTACGATATGGTTAATGATCGAGGTGAAACCCAAAACCTCAGTCACCATCCTGATTATCAACAAATAAAAAAAGAATTACGGCTCAAATTAGACAATGAAATCCGAAACAATTCAGATCCTTTTTATATTCAAGAAGTAATTATTAATAAAAAATGGCGTAGCCATGAAGTAGGATATCAACACCATACAGGTGAAACGAGTATTCAAGTTTATCAGAAAAAAATTAGGCCATTATTGGCTGAAAATGAAATAGATAAAGCGAGACGAATGCG
The DNA here is from genome assembly GCF_011045835.1 of Proteus terrae subsp. cibarius. Classification (NCBI taxonomy): domain Bacteria; kingdom Pseudomonadati; phylum Pseudomonadota; class Gammaproteobacteria; order Enterobacterales; family Morganellaceae; genus Proteus; species Proteus terrae. Next base: position 262,276 of record NZ_CP047349.1, on the reverse strand, counting down.
ACTTAATTTATATAAAGAAGCGCGCCTCTCTTATATTTGTGAAAAATAAGCATTTAGTTATTTCTCATATAAAAACGGCTCAATATTTCTATCGAGCCGTTTTTATATAACATGGAGCAAAAAGTAGGATGCTACTGATTACTCTTCTTCATGACGTTTTAGCCAGTCACCGCATTTTATTTCACGTAAACCATCAACAGGCTTTTGATAAAGATAGATCCAAGCGCTGCCATAAGGCGTTGAAATCAGTTGGCGCTTGTAATCCTGATCGTTCTTTTTCAATTCATCAAGCTCTGTCAAAATAGAAGGCGTTATTCGATAGACTTCGCATTCTATTTCACCTTCACCTTCGATAACTGCAGGATAAAACCCTAAATCATAGAGTTTATATCCCACTAACCTATGCTCACCTAGAAGCTGAGCATAGGTCATCCAGTGATGGTTACCCTGGTTTCGCCGTAAACTACCATAAACAATAATTCGCATATAATTTAAAACTCAAATTGATAAAGCAGATCTATTGCCTGATTCATACCAGACACTGCTTGTAAATACAACCTGGGCATCAAGCGATAACGTAAGGTTAACGTCGCTAGCGAATCAAATATACCCACACCATACTTCACTTGTAGATCGTTTGTGATCTTACCGCTGACCACAACTTGTGAGTTATCCCCCACCCCTTGTGTATCAAGCGCTAAGTCCGAAACCCCAAAGGTTTCACCAATACGCCCCACAAGCTGACCACTTTGACCAACGCCTAGTCCTATCAGCATTGCTGTCATTTGTGATGAATCCGCATCACCACTGGCTAAACCTTCGCCTCTTAACAAATAAGACAATGCTTCTTGTTGTGTTTTAGCCGGCTCAGAGAAAATTTCTACTTTAGGCTGATCAGCAAGTCCTGTTACCTTAACACCAGCAATAACATTGTCTGCAGTATTATCAGGATTACGAATAGCCTCGATATTTAAATAAGGTTGATCAACGGGCCCTGAGAATAAGATTTGTCCTTTACGAACTTGTAAATCTTGCCCATAGGCTTTGAATTCCCCCCGTGGAATATCAACTTGTCCATTTAAACCTAGTCCTTGTTTATTCTGATTGACTTTAAGTGCTCCCGTCAATCTCGCTTTAAGCCCAAATGCGTCCAGTGTCACATCATCGCCAATATTAATCGCTAAATTACTTTGAATTGGAATCGATGTCTCTTTTTGTGCAATCGGCTGCAAGTTTTTATCCAGCATCACTTCATCAGAAGAAGCAGATACTGCTGACTCTGGTAAGTCTTGAACAACGATGCGTGCCCAAGGAATATCAATGCGTCCATCTAGTTTTAGTAAATCAGGGCGAGCCTCAAACACTAAATCAGGATTAACATCAATACGTACCATCGGAGGCAATGCAATACGTAGCTTATTGCCATTTGCTGCTACGACTGCGTGCCATGCATCTAATTTACGCCAATCGGCATTACCAGTAAGATTTAAGTAACCTTCAGGAGTTTCAATTCGACCGCTTAAATCAGACGTCGCACCATTAAATTGAACATCAACATTCCCTTTCGTAATATCAAACGGGATCCAGTGCCCAACCACTTTTAATTGATTGATACCAAATTGACCAAATAGCAGTGGTGATTGAGCATTTCCGCCTAAACGTAATTGCGCACCAACACGACCTTCAGCTATTTCACCTTTACCTAAGAACGGTTTGATTAAATCTAATGTCAGATTATCAATATCCACCGTACCTGATAGCTGGCGCTTTTTCTCGAGATCTGCAACATGCACATTCCCTTTAATATCACCATTACCTGCAATACTAATCAGCCATTGTAATGTTGCTTTGCCGTTGTTAACGCCTGCGTTTAAGGAGATAGCATCAAAATCAATCGGTAAAACAGTGCCTTCAATATTTTGTTTTACTGCAACACCTTGCCCTTTTAGATTTACCGATGCTTTCGGTAATCCGCCTTTTGAGTTCCATGTTGCGGTGGCATCACCAGTAAATACACCTCGGACAGAAGTCTCTGGTGGTAAGAAAGGTTTGATCATAGCAAGATCAAAACGCGTCAATGTAATTGCAGCAGATCCGCTTTCACCTACAGTTATCGCTTTAGGAACACAAACTTGTGCATTTGGGTTTACCCAACAGTGAGAACCAATGGTGACTTCTTGTTTCTCAGCAAGTAAATTCAATGCCATTGCTTTATTTAAACGCCATTCACCCACAGGGGTATCAAATGCCGTATTATTTAGCGTTCCTTTCCATTGCTGTTTCTCTTTATCGAATGAACCCGCTAATGTCAGCCCACCAGAAACTGGCTCACCATCCATTTTTAGTGTCAGTTTATGCTGTTTTTCTGTACCAGCAGCATCCAACGTTAAATTGCGAATAACTAAATCGGCTTGTTTTAACTGACGAGCAGTAATAGCGAGTTTGCCACCAATTTCTTTATCCGCTTGAACATCACCTTTGATAGTGATGGATTCGACACCGACTTGATCTTGCCATTTAATGCCGTGAGCGTTGATATCAGCAATAATCTTAGGTGTATTAATATCACCCCGAACATTAACTTTGCCTTTAATAACACCCGCTAACCCAGGTACTAAACCATTTAATCCTGGAGCGTTGATATTGGCATCTAATGCCCATTTATCACCTAAATGCCCTTCAATATCGAGGTTATTTTTACCCAAGATCAGTTTTAACTGGGGAATATTCCATTGGCCAGAATCATTACCATAAGCATTACCTCTCGCTTTGATAAGATTGTTTTTGATATTGCCATCTAAGGTAATTTCAGGCACACGTAATTGCCAACTACCACCATACAGACTCCCTGTTGTGGCAATGCGTCCATCTAATTTCGCTGGCATATCAGGGTACTGTTTTGCCGTATTAATTCCTGAAATAGAGAGCAATGCATTCCAGCTAATTGCCTTACTCCAATCAGCAACACCCGTAATATCAGCATGACCTTGCAAGGCAGCTAAACGTAAACGTGTCAGCTCTATTTTCTCTTCATTTCCTTTTGCATCCAGCATTAATTTGGCTGGCGGGATCTCCTGACCTTCAATATCAGAACGTAATGAGAGATCATAGTTATCTGTCTGACCATTTAAGCGTAATCGAGTATCGTTAAGTTGATACTGTATATCGCCTGTTAATGGCCAACGAACTTTTTGGCTTTCAAGAGTTAGTTTTAAAGGAAGGTGTGGTTTTGCCAGTTCAGCTTGAGCATTCAAAGTTGCTGTAACTGTTCCTGTTAAAGAAAGTGCTAATTTAAGCTCTTCCAGTAATGCTCCTTGTAAAGAAAGCGTCGCTTTTTGATCTTTAAAATCTTCAAGCCCTGCGACATCACGGACAGTCGCATTCACATCTAAATTAACAGGCCACTGTTTATCTAGGGTAATTCCCCCATTTAAACTCACTTCACCTTCTGGTGCATCAATATTTAATTTAGTGAGATTAACCTGCTTACCTTGAGTCTTTGCTTCAAACAATAATTGGTTAATCGTAACAGGTGTATCACCACTAACCTGTAATTGCTTACCTTCAATTCCTTCAATATCAATATCAACGGGAATAATAATTTCAGGTAATTCGGCTAATAATGGTTTAGCAAAAATCGCTTTAATTGTCTCGGCTAACGCCTGTTCTTTTTCTTCTTGTGTTGTGGGCTCAGTTTGAGGTTTTGCAGTTGCGATTTCTTTTACATCTTGAGCCGTTGCTTCAACACTCCCTTCTTCTGGTGTCTTTGGTAATGCCACCAGCAAATCATTAATAAGTGTTGGATTTAATGTAACTTGGCGACCTTCCCACTGCGCACCAGTTTTAAATTCGCCTAACGAGATTGCCATATCGTCAATCTTCACATGCGTATTTTCTAATGAGAGTGAATTTAAATAGATAGGTAATGGCGCATTAAGCTCTGTTAGAGGCTCTGATGGAGGTGTTTCTTCAGAAGGAGGGAAAGCGCGAGTATCAACATTAACAACAACATCTCGTGTGCCTAATGTATCGACACAAACTTGTTTATCCGTCAGGCACGCTAAACGTAATCCTAATGATAATTCACCCACGTTCACGTCAACTCCAGGCATTTGATATTCAACACCCGTTAAACGTAGATCTTGCCAACCACCACTAACATCTTTGATAACTAAGCCAGGAACCCAACGAGCTACGCTATTAATAGCGAAATGCAAACCCGATTGTGTTCCCAAAACCCAAGCGACAGCACCGAATGTAAGCAAAATAATGATAAGGAGTGTTAGCGCAATCCATTTCAACCACTTTTTTATCATAACTCTGCTCCTAACCCGATATAAAACTGGAGTCTACGTTTATCAACGTCACTCACAGGTAAAGCTAAATCAAATTTAATTGGACCAACTGGTGATGCCCAACGAACACCTGCACCCGCACCTGTTTTAAAATCACTGCGCGTAAAATCATTAACTGCTTCACCACTATCAATAAAGACAGCACTCCACCAGTTACCCGTGATGTTATATTGATATTCTAACGATCCAACAAGCATTCTTGATGCCCCCGTTAAATTACCTTTACTATCTTCTGGTGAAATACTTTGGTATTTAAAGCCTCGAACACTTCTATCACCACCAGCAAAGAAACGTAATTCAGGCGGTACTTGCTCAAACGCGTTAGTTTCAATCCAACCAAAGTTACCTCTTACCACAAAGCGGTGCCCATCCCATGGTGTACGTATCCAAACGTGTTGTGCTTGAAATGCAGCAAATTCGACATCAGAACCCCATATTTTATTAGAGTAATCTAATGTATAACGTTGGCTATCCCCCCAAGAAGGCATCATACCGCCTCGTTGACGAACTCGACTTGCTGTAACACCCGGATAAAGCAACATAGTGGTATTCGTAACTTCACCTTGGGTAAAGTGGCTGAGGCTCCAACGTGTATTCACGCTATATTGCCAGCCTGTTGACATATCCCAGTTACGAGACACATTTAGCGTTGTGGTATCAGAGCGGGTGTCATTCAGATCGGTACGTTTAAACCCTCCCTGAATACCGTAGTACTGCTCTAATGGATTGACCTTCAGAGGAATTTTATAATTGGCACCAATAGATTGCTCAGGCTGAGAAACGCTGATATTAGAGGTTAAGCTGTGTCCTCGTGAGTTCATCCAAGGCTTATCCCACTGCATATTAAGACGAGGGCCCACATCAGTAGCATAGCCCCCACCAAGTTCAACATAGTTGCGAGAGCGAGGTGTTACAACTGCACTCATCGGTAACAGGTGAGTGCCATCAGCGCGCGCTTTAGCAATATCGGGTGTCACAACCGCAGAATTAAACCACCCTGTTGCCGCTAAACGGCGATTAAATTCAGCCAGATCTTCTGAGGCGTAATATTGCCCCTCTTTAAAAGGAACAATATTTTGTAAATAGTCTTCACGGATTTGGGAGCCCGTATAATTCACTTTTCCAAAACGATAACGTTCTCCACTATCGAAAACAAAATCCCAATATGAAGCATGATTATCTAAAGAGACACCCAACTGGCTTTTTTGCATTTCTGCATCAAAATAACCACGGCGAATTGCAAGCCCTGTTAATGAACCTTTGAGTTTCTCGTAATCTGCATGGTTTAAAACACTATCAAGAGGAGGCGTATTTTCTTTAATGACTTTTGCATATTGACTATCTGTTTTAGCACCACCATCAAGAACCACATCAACGCCTTTCAGTAAAATCGGAATACCCGGTTCAACTTTAGCCGTTAATACAGATCGTGCAGGCGGTGTATTTTCTTGATAAGTAAATGTCACTTTGGGCTGATAATAACCTAAAGGGCGAAGTCCTTCTTGAATTGCTTTTTCAACACGCGCACGAAAACGCCCGTCAGGTGCAACTTCTTCTGTTGTAATGTTTGATAGCTGGACTCGCGCATTTTTTTCGAGCTGCCCTTCTAAACCTTCTACTTTTAAACGCAAATTTGCCCCATAGGCAACAGGCGCGATAAAAGACAGACAGAGAACGTAGATAACGGAGTATCTCGGCACGTTTTCTCCTCAATATTATTTAATCCATGTGATGAATTGACGACAAACTGTTTTAAGCTTTATTGTAGATTTAGTTTATAACAATATTAAACCTTTACCATAGTAAAGCGTTTACAAATATAAAAATTGGAGTCTACCTTGCAACATAAAGCTTACCAACCAGAGAATGCCTTAAGGGGTACTTCGATACCATTAGAAATATCTGCTAATCATGCTATAAATGGGCATTCTATTAATGATATTCCAACCAATATGGATATTGCTTATTTTGCGATGGGCTGTTTTTGGGGTGTTGAACGTCTGTTTTGGCAACAACCTGGGGTTTACTCAACAAGTGCGGGTTATAGTGGTGGTGTAACTGAAAATCCAACTTACCAACAAGTTTGCCAAGGTTTAACAGGCCATAGTGAAGTGGTGAGAGTTGTTTTTGATCCCTCAGTGATTAGCTATTCACAACTGTTGGCCCTTTTTTGGGAAAATCACAATCCATCACAAGGAATGCGCCAAGGTAATGATATTGGTAGCCAATACCGTTCTGCCATTTACACTGTTAATGAAGAGCAATATGCTCAAGCTATTGAGTCAAAAAAACGTTATCAACAAGCGATGAATACTCAAGGTGCTACTGAAGCAATCACGACTGAAATTCAGCCGGCGGGTCCTTTCTATTTTGCTGAAGATTACCACCAACAATACCTACATAAAAACCCACAAGGTTATTGTGGATTAGGTGGAATAGGTATCTGCTATCCCCCTGAAAAGTAAAACTAGCAGAAAATAGCAGGGCGATGATATAATTACGCCCTCTTATCTATCTTTGTGAATAATTCCATCACAATATATTGATTTATCTTCTATTTTTAACACTCCAGTATTCCCCCTTTGGATGAAATACTTGGGGTGGTGTGAGCCTTATATGCTTAATAGTTTACTCATTGTGCTTTTGCTTTGTGCTATCAGCGCCTTTTTTTCGCTGTCTGAAATCTCTCTTGCTGCTTCTCGTCGAATTAAACTCAAACAACTTGTTGATGAGGGCAATATTAACGCCGCACGTGTATTAAAAATGCAAGAAATGCCAGGCATGTTTTTTACCGTTGTGCAAATTGGATTAAATGCCGTCGCTATCCTAGCGGGTATTGTTGGTGAATCTGCATTCTCTCCTTCGTTAAAAAGCTTTTACCTCCAATTTTTTGAAGAGCCATTAGCGCAACAACTTGGATCTATTTGTTCTTTTATTATTGTCACATCCATGTTTATTTTATTGGCTGATTTAACGCCAAAACGCATTGGTATGATAAAACCTGAAGCTATCGCATTAAGAATTGTGAACCCAATGCGTTTCTGCCTTGCCTTTTTCCGCCCTCTGGTTTGGTTATTTAATGGTATGGCAGATCTCATCTTCAAATTATTTAAAATCCCAATGGTAAGAAATGAAGATATTACTTCTGATGATATTTTTGCCATCGTAGAAGCTGGTGCTGTTGCTGGGGTTTTACGTAAACAAGAGCATGAGCTGATAGAGAATGTTTTTGAATTAGAGTCACGTACCGTACCGTCAGCAATGACTCCTCGAGAAGATGTGGTCTATTTTGATCGTGAAGAAACTGAAAGCGATATCAAAGAAAAAATTGCCACTCAACCTCACTCTAAGTTTCTCGTTTGTGAAGGTGATATCGACCATATTATTGGTTATGTTGATTCTAAAGAGCTACTTAATCGTGTTATTAACGGGCAAAGCTTAAATCTCAATGAAGGTGTTCATATCCGTAAGGCTCTGATTATTCCTGATACATTAACGCTTTCAGATATGTTGGAAAGCTTTAAAACATCCGGTGAAGACTTTGCCATCATCCTTAATGAATACGCTATGGTGATGGGTGTTATTACACTAAATGATGTGATGACAACTTTAATGGGCGATTTAATTGGACCAGGGCAAGAAGAGCAAATTGTGAGTCGTGATGAGCACTCATGGTTAGTTGAAGGTGGTACGCCAATTGATGATGTAATGCGTGTACTTGATATCGACGATTTCCCAGATTCAAGTAACTATGAAACTATCGCAGGTTTTATGATGTATCGCTTACGTAAAATTCCAAAACGCACTGATTATGTGAAGTTCTCAGGATACAAATTTGAAGTTGTCGATATTGATAATTACAAAATAGATCAATTACTCGTGACAAAAGTTGATGATATTCCACCTGTTAAGCCAATTTTACAAGAACATGTTCCTGTTATACAGACAACAACAGAAGTCGATATCAAGACAGATGAGAATAAAACGGTAAGCTAACAAGTAACAAGCCGAAATTAATAACTGAGTCTTATCGAAGATATTCACGAGAAAGACTCAGTTATCTATCAGATAAAAGTTAGCCCATTTCTGCTTTTAGTAAAACGACCTGCTGGTTCACTTCACTCATGACATTAAAATGTAGCTTATCTCTTATTTTAGGTAATAAAATTTTACCGTAATCGAATTCAAATGCACCCATTCCTTTGATGTAAAACCGTCCACGAAATAATGTCTTAACGTAGAGAGCAATTTTTTCAGGGTTATAGCGATTGAAGATTTTCATCTTTCAGTTAGTCTCCCATGCTCGTTGTTGAGTTTAATAAGTCATAAAGACTTATCTTTATATATCAAATTTAAAGACCTAATTATAAGTACTAGGTTCAACTTATTTGATTTTCTTATCTGTTTTTACATTTATTGACAGTAAAGAATATAAATAAAGATAGCCTGTGCGTTATTTTACCCACTCAATGTTAAATAAATGTATCAATGATGAGGTATTATTCTTCATTAGCTTCTATGCTTAAATAGAATCTAACGTCGATTTCAATAATAGGATCATGGCTATGCACAAAATAACCTTAGCTGCTCTTTTACTCAGCACATCCACATGGGCATTTGCACATAACATCACTGAAAATACAGTACTTCCCGCTGTCACAATCAATGACAAAGGTGAGTTACTTTATGACACAACCAAAGATAAGTTTAGCTACCAAAATTGGAATAGTGGTCTGCTCAGTGGAAAAGTACGTACTGTTCAGCATATAGCAGGACGTAGCAAAGCTAAGGAGATGAATGCGCCGTTTATTGAAGCCGTAAAACTGGCTAAATTCCCACATAGCAGCTATCAAACTACAACAATTATTAATACTGATGATGCAGTGTTTGGTACAGGCCCATTTGTTCGTGGCAGTGTTGAAGATAGTAAAAAAGAATTTCCTTGGTCACAATTTATTGTTGATGCTGATGGTGTAGCATTAAAAGGCTGGGGATTAGAAAAAGAGAGTTCAGCTATTGTTGTTTTAGATAAACAAGGCAAAGTTCGTTTCGTCAAAGAAGGTGTATTAAGTGGTGCAGAAATCACGACTGCAATCAATTTTATCAACGACTTAATTAAAGAATAATTCCTGTGTCAGAGCCCTTATAAAGCAAAGGGCTCCAATTTTGTAAAACGGCACTAAAAGATAGAAACTCTAAATCCTGGATTTATCAGCGACTCTTTTGGGGAATAATCTAGCGTGACTCCTTTCCAATCCGTGACATGTGCACCCGCCGCAATCGCAATAGCATGACCTGCCGCGGTATCCCATGTATGTGTAGGCCCAAAGCGAGGATAAAGCTGTGCTTTACCTTCAGCGACTAAACAAAACTTCAAAGATGAACCAACAGCAACGGTTTGATGTGCGCCAAGTTGTGAGAGGTATTCTTTTAATTCATCATCTTGATGAGAACGACTAATCACAATCACGGGCGGCTCTGCACGACTTGCATGAATAGGCAATCGTTGCCCACAAGCTTCTTTCCACGCCTGTTTATTTGCCGCTGCATATAACACATTTTGAACAGGAGCATAGACAACTCCTAAAACAGGAATACCCTTTTCAATTAAAGCGATATTTACCGTAAACTCACCATTCTTACTGATAAATTCTTTAGTTCCATCTAGAGGGTCAATCAGCCAATAACGATCCCAATGGCGACGAACTTCCCATTCAGGGGGATCTTCTTCAGATAATTGAGGTATATCTGGAGCAATAGAAGCAAGTCCTTGTTTGATAACTTGATGAGCAGCTAAATCAGCTTCGGTGACAGGTGAATTATCACTTTTTTCCTGTACTTGGATAGGCTCTGATTGCTGATAGATTTGCATTATCGCCGTACCTGCTTGGCGAGCTAATTTGCTGACTTGTTCTAACATAATGCACCTCTCTTATTTCTATAAGCAGATAACTTTTCTTATAAAAATTAATTACCCTACTGTCTCTTTATTTTAGTCCAGAGACGAAAATAGCCGGCAAAAACCGGCTATTTTTTACTCTGATTTACCGCAGAATAAGAAATTATAAAATTTCTAATAATTCTACTTCAAATACTAATGTTGCGAATGGAGGAATAGCCGCACCAGCTCCACGTTCGCCATAAGCTAATTGGTAAGGAATATATAATTCCCATTTTGAACCTACTGGCATTAATGTTAATGCTTCAATCCAGCCTGCGATAACGCCATTTACTGGGAATTCAGCAGGTTGGCCACGTTGAACTGAGCTATCAAACACAGTGCCATCAATTAAACGACCAGTGTAGTGAACACGAACATGATCAGTACGCGCTGGAATTGCACCTTCACCCGCAGTCAGAACTTTGTACTGTAAGCCTGATTCTGTAACTTTAACGCCTTCATTTTTCACATTTTCTTCTAAGAAAACTTTACCTGCATCAGCCAGCTCTGCTTGGCGTTCTTGACGAACAGCTTCAGCACGCTCGTGCATAGTACGTAAGGCATTGTGTAATGTTTCAACAGGTACAGAAGGCGCATTACCTTCTAATGCATCGGTCAAGCCAGCTAACAGTGCTGCGGGCTCTAATCCTTGAAGACCTGATTCAGTCAGTTGCTGACCGACTTGCAGACCAATACCGTAACTTGCCTGTGATTCGATAGAATCAAATGATGGTTTTGACATGAAAAATACCTGTTTTTTATGAAAGTTAGATCCAAGAATAACAGTGGTAAGGTACAGCGTAAACCTTCAGTCTTGAGTAATGGGAATTATTCATTAAAAACATAAGCAATTGACCTTATTGATCGTCTTTTTGACGCTTTTTTATTGGCATTTGTCATACTTATTTTCACAACATCGCAACACAGGCATATAATTATAAACAGGCACAAAACTGCCTAGCCTTATAAATATCAATATATATGTGTTCAGAGAGGTATTAAGTGAAGATAACGACGAATCCCTATTTCCGCGAACAAGGCTATATTGATGGTCTTTGGTGTAATGCTAAAAATAACGAAACTGTTGATGTTGTCGATCCTGCCACGGGTATTTTACTTGGTACTGTACCCAATATGGCAACACAAGAAGCAATAATGGCTGTTGATGCTGCACAAAAAGCCTTACCAAAATGGCGAGCACTCACAGCACATCAGCGCGGAGCATTATTGCAAAATTGGTTTAGATTAATCACTGAAAATAAAAGAAAACTTGCTGAATTAATGACATTTGAGCAAGGAAAACCGGTTGCTGAAGCTGAAGGTGAAATTGCTTATGCAGCCTCTTTTATTGAGTGGTTTGCAGAACAAGGTAAGAGAACCAACGGTGAAATTATTCCCTCACCTTCTGCAGATAAACGCTTGATGGTGATCAAACAAGGTATCGGTGTTTGCGCTGCGATTACACCTTGGAACTTCCCGGCTGCTATGATCACCCGTAAAGCCGCTCCTGCATTAGCGGCAGGTTGTACTATGGTGATTAAACCTGCCAATGAAACACCTTATACCGCATTGGCTTTAGCAGAATTAGCGGCTCAAGCCGGTATTCCCGCTGGTGTTATTAATATTGTAACCGGAGATGCCATTAAAATTGGCGAAGTCTTTACCTCTGACAACCGTGTTCGCAAATTAAGTTTCACAGGCTCTACGGGTGTTGGACGTTTATTAATGCGTCAGTGTTCAGATAGCGTAAAAAAAGTCTCTTTAGAATTAGGTGGCAATGCACCATTTATCGTGTTTAACGATGCCGATATTGATAAAGCGGTTGAAGGTGCAATGGGAGCTAAATTCCGTAATGCAGGACAAACCTGTGTTTGCGCTAACCGTTTTTATATTCATAAAGATATTTATCAACAATTTAGCGAACGCTTTGTTGCTGCCGTTAAAAAGCTCAAAGTGGGAAATGGTTTTGAAGAAGGTGTCACTATTGGGCCTCTTATTAACCGTAAAGCGGTTGAGAAATCACAATCATTGCTTGATGACACACTAAAACGCGGTGCAACACTGCTTTGTGGTGGAGAAAGTGATCAAGCAGGTGAAAATTTTTTCCAGCCTACTGTTGTTGGCAATGTTCCCGCTGATAGCCATATCCTTGAAGAAGAAATATTTGGCCCTGTTGCACCTTTAGTTATTTTTGAAAATGAAGATGAAGTGGTGCATTTAGCAAATAACACCATTTATGGTTTAGCCGCTTATTTTTATAGTGAGAACTCACAACGTATTTGGCGTGTTGCGGAAAATTTAGAATACGGCATGGTGGGTATTAACACCGGTTTAATTTCCAATGAAGTTGCACCATTTGGTGGTATTAAACAATCAGGTTTAGGTCGTGAGGGCTCTGAACACGGCATTGAAGACTATATGGAGATGAAATATCTCTGCCAAGGGTTATAAATAACCTTTAACCCAACTTATAAAAGTAAGTCAGCATGGATGCTACTGCTTTTTTGTGACTTTTTTATTAAAAGGGAAAGGAAATATTTAATATGTTATCTCAAAGGAGATATATAACTAATATTCCTTTATTCTTTAAGCTAACTTTTTATGAAAAATCCTTAGCATTCCTTTGCTAAAGATTTTTATTATTTTATTTTCTCTTTATGTTACTTAAATCAGTGATAAAGCATTTCGTGAACAATATCATCTGCTTTCATTGAATAAGGATAATATGTTGGCCAATTACTTAATTCTTTAAGTAACTCATCTTGCGATGTATTGCCCATATATAAATGGAAGTGCCCTGCTTTCTCTGGTGCAATAATGTGGTCGCTAAATTGAATAAACTTAGGTGCTTGGCTTTTGGCATCATCGCAGCGGAAAAGATAGCGTACCCCTTTTTTACCAGACTCATAATGTAGAATACGATAACCATCATAATGATATTCACAGCTATCGACTTTCTCTCCACGATGGAACTCGATGATATTATTTTCAATACCAATCATATCCACATCAGTTTTATAACCTTGTGTATAGTAAGTTCGGTACTCTTCGACTGTTTTATCTTTTTTTGCTTCCGCTTTCTTTTGTAAAACCTCATCTAACTCGCCACTAAGAAGATAAGGCTCTACAGATTGCCATACACCATCCCAATCACTGAGTTGGCGATCAAGAACATCCTTGTCCTCAAAAATCCCATTAGCGGCATCTCGTTGAGCTTGTGTTTGTACTTTTTCATGATGGTGGCCATGTGCTAAAACAGACATTGCACTACCCAATAGTCCCATAATAAAAATACAAGAAAGAACTGGCTTTTGCATAATCTTACCCCTGAACAGCTTTAAAACGTGGGTTTGACTTACAAATCACGTAAAGGCGACCACGGCGACGCACCACTTTACAATCTGGATGGCGTTGTTTTGCACTTTTCAATGAACTTAATACCTGCATTGTCTCTTCCTTACTTAATAAATTGACCAAAACGTTTATTAAAGCGTGCCACATTACCTTCTTGAGAATGTGTCTTTTGCTTACCGGTATAAAATGGGTGTGATTGAGAGGAGACATCTAATGTCACATAAGGGTATGTTTGCCCTTCATACTCTATCTTTTTTTCCGTTTGGATGGTTGAACCCACTTTAAAATAAGCATCTGCACTTGTGTCATGGAAAATCACTGTTCGATATTGAGGATGAATACCTAGTTTCATAACAAACCTCGCTTTATTTGTAATGTTATAATGTAACAATTTAGAATTGCGTTAATGTAACGCTTTTTAATTTTATTGACCAGTTTTTTTTGATTTGTTTTTCTATCTCAAGAGAGGAATTGTGTTTGGGATAAGTCTCTTTTAAGTGATATAAGTGGATTTTCTGGCTTTTTTTGTCCAGCTTTCCTATTTTCCGCTAAAGTTATACTAAGACGGCAAAACAAATAGGATTTATTATGACTAATTGGCGCGATAAGCTTTTCAGTAAGTCACCTCTGTCTATCGACCTCACAATAGACTTTCCTAACGTTTGTCCTTCTTCTGTTCCTTCAATTCTTTCGCTGTTAGCACCTTATGAAATAGGTGATACACCTTTACCTGATGAATTAAATCTATTATCAGACGTTCACTTAAAAACAAAACCTGATGATGATTCAATACCTTTTAGTTGGTCGGCAGGAGCTCGTGAAGGTATTATTTTGCACCAACGAATAGGTCGAGCAATTGAACAACAGCCTTCTCAAAAAACATGTGAAGAATTTGCGCTATCCCTCTACCATGCAATAAAGCATGTCGTTCTTTTACCTGATAAAGAACATGCCACTTCTTTTTATTCACTTGCCTGCCAAGATAAACTCGCTCCTATTACCTATCTTTCGCATTTGATAGATAAAATAGAACAAGATGAAGCACTGATTAATCATGAGACCTATTTTCAATTGATCTTGTGGATCTTAAAGTTAAGTCCTGATAAGAATCCTATCAAAATAGCTTTAGGGCTATTAGGATCGTTTAATGATAGTACTTCTCAGCGTTTACTCTTATTGTTTGCCCTGCATCCTGAATTTACCCTTTATGCTATTCGTTCGCTAAAACAGCGCCTTTCTTGTGAAGAGTTTGAGCCTTTTTTACACTCCCTAGGTCAACGAACCAAAGGCTGGGGACGCATCCAGTTTATCGAGCATTTGCCTTCAACACTGTCTGTTAATAATCGCTATTGGCTACTGACTGAAGGGTATAGAAATAATGTAATGACAGAGTATGTCGCCTATGACTGTGTCACAAAAGGGACACTATTAGAGATGCTGAATACGCATCCTTTAGATAATGAGCTATTGCTTGGTTGTAGCGATCTTTTACGTGCACTGCTTAATGGCGGTCCCGCAAAAGATATTTATGATTATGTAGAGGGCACCCAAGCATGCAACGCTTTTATTTCACAAGTTGATACTTTACCTCCAAAAGAATTAAAGCTCCTTTATTGTGTCTGTGAAATTGCTGACTTTGTGCAAAACAGTGGTGAAGATTGGTTATTGCTTGAGTCTCTCGGCTGGAACGATCATTGCCAACAACAAATTATTTCTGCTTCGCAAAATATTATTCAAAAACCAGAATGGTCAACACTTATTATTGAAGCATTACAAAGCCCTTCTCGCTCAAAAAATTACCAAGCAAGTCTTGTTGCTAAATCTCTTCGCCTTGATATTTGGGAGTTACTCTTCTCACTACAAAAAGATAATCCCAATGCAGATTGGTGGCACCAATTAATGCAAACGGATGCCTCTCACAAAATAGAAAGAGTAGTTAAACTTGCAGAACAACAAATTGAATTAACAGCATTAGATAGCACAGATGATCCATTAATAACTACCCACTCTGAATATCAGCCCCATCATGCCGTTGAATATATTATGCAAGATCTTGGTGGTTTTCCCGGTATCGGCTGGTCACTTATCAAAAGGCAATTACGTAGTCCGACATTGCGTGATAGAAATATGGCGCTGAATGTTCTTTCAACATGGTCTGACACATTATTGCCTCATGATCTTTATGGTGAATTAGCGCAGGCTTTAACCATAGAAACTGATAAAAATGTGTATCAACGCATGAAACTATTTTTAGTTAACCATCAAGGAAATAAAGAACATTAACGGTTAGAGCGAATAGATAATTCTGAAAAGAATTCAGGGAGCAGGTTAGGATCATGGTTCGTGCTAGTATGGCTACAAGGAATAAAAAAGATGTTACAGCAATTCATAATACTGATTCACAGATCAATAATGAGGTGAATATGGGCAAATTCCCTGGCTTACATCGTCGGGCAATACTGGTTATTGCTATTGTTTTATTGGTCATATTTTTTTGGCCAACCAGTGAAAATAATGGTGAACCACCTCAACCGTCATCATCGACACATGACCTTCCTGTGCCTATTTCACCATCAGTATCAACAAATGATCCGATTTATCAAACCTCGACCTCTCAAGCGCAAGATAGCTTAAATGCCGATCCCGCTGTTTCTCCATCAATAGAGGCTCCAACGGCAAATGATCCAGAGGAAAATGTTGCTCAAACAACACCACAACAAGACACTCAATCAACACCAGCGCAAACATGGCAAACTTATACCATTAAAGAGGGGCAAACCTTAGCGCAACTGTTTAGAGACAATCAACTTCCTGTCAATGATGCATTCTCTATGGCGAAATCAGAAGACCAACAGAAATCATTAAGCCAATTACGCACAGGGCAAGCTATTCGTTTACAGCGTAATCCACAAGGTGATGTCAGTATGCTAGAAGTGACAAATAGCGCCGGTACTGTTATCACTTACACTCGTTTGAGTGATGGAAGTTATTACCGTACACCATAGTAAGAAGAGATTTAATTTATCCAAAAAAAACGCCAGCTAAGCTGGCGTTTTTCTTTATCAACATTAACTGTTTAATCAGAGATTATTCAGCAACGATGATAACATTCAGTTCAGCGAATACGTCACTGTGAACTTGGAAGTGAACTTCGTGGTCACCAGTAGTACGCAGAACGCCATTTGGCAGGCGAACTTCGCTCTTACACATTTCAACGCCAGCAGCAGTTACTGCATCAGCGATGTCACGAGTACCGATTGAACCAAACAGTTTACCTTCGTCACCCGCTTTAGAGCTGATAGTGACAGAACCCAGTGCATTGATCTTCGCTGCACGAGCTTCAGCTGCTGCTAAAGTTTCAGCTAATTTAGCTTCTAACTCAGCACGACGCGCTTCGAAAAACTCGATGTTTTTCTTAGTCGCAGAAACAGCTTTACCCTGTGGGATTAAATAGTTACGAGCATAGCCCGATTTTACGTTAACCTGATCACCCAGGCTACCCAGATTCGCTACTTTATCAAGCAGAATAATTTGCATTACCTTATCCTCTACAAGTCATTAATGGACTATATACCTATTACTGATGACGATCAGTATAAGGTAATAAAGACAGGTAGCGTGCGCGCTTGATAGCACGAGCCAGCTGACGCTGGTATTTTGCACGAGTACCGGTGATACGACTTGGTACAATTTTACCACTTTCAGTGATATAGTTTTTCAGCGTAGCGATATCTTTATAATCGATCTCTTGTACGCCTTCTGCTGTGAAACGGCAGAACTTACGACGACGGAAATAACGTGCCATATGGCTAGTCTCCAGAATCTATCAATTCAATCTGCTCGGCATGAAGCACCAATTTAAACAATCCATTTCGCGCCTGATGGCTACTAATGAATCCAGAAACGGTGATTTGGCTGCCGACCGTTATACTGTGAGTAACTGCTTGTAACGCTTTCCCGCTAGCAATAATGGGCATTCGGCACCATGATTGTCTTTTTAATCCCGCCTCTTCTTGTATTGAACGATGTTCAATAACAAATTGACAGTGCGGGATCCCAGCGGGGCTAACTTTTCGAATTAATGCTTTGCACACTGTGCCAGTTAGCACCAAATGATTATTAGCCGTCACAGCACTAATTACTCTTCAGAATCCTCTGCTACATCATCAACTTCATCTTCATCACCTAGGTCATCAGCGATATCACGACGGCGTTCGTCTTTTGCTTTAACCATTGGAGAAGCTTCAGTTACTGCGTGTTTAGTACGCATAATCATGTTGCGGAGAACGGCATCGTTGAAACGGAAAGTAGTTTCCAGTTCATCAATCACTTCCTGCGGAGCTTCAACGTTCATCAGAACGTAGTGTGCTTTGTGCAGTTTGTTGATTGGATAAGCTAATTGACGACGACCCCAGTCTTCTAGACGGTGGATCTGACCATTTGCATTAGTGATAGCGGTTTTATAACGCTCGATCATGCCCGGAACTTGTTCGCTCTGGTCAGGATGAACCATAAAAACGATTTCGTAATGACGCATTTGATATTGCTCCTTACGGATTTATCAGCCTCCTGTCAGGGTCAGTCACCACCCATGGAGGCAAGGAACTTGTTTAAGTTGTGACTGAAAAAATTGACGCGTAACTATACCCCCGCGACCAATAAAACTCAAGGGAGTATAGATAATAAAATAAACTAAGCGATTATTTCACCATAATACGCTGGCGCATCGCTTCAAATAAGCAAACGCCGGTTGCCACAGAAACGTTAAGTGATGATACCGTACCCGCCATTGGGATACTAATCAGCTCATCACAATGCTCTCGCGTTAAGCGACGCATACCTTCACCTTCAGCGCCCATTACTAATGCCATTGGGCCTGTAAGTTTGCTTTGATATAAAGTGTGATCTGCTTCACCTGCTGTGCCAACAATCCAAATGTTCTCTTCTTGCAATAAGCGCAAAGTGCGTGCCAGATTTGTTACTCGGATCAACGGCACACTTTCCGCCGCACCACAAGCCACTTTTTTGGCTGTTGCATTTAATTGTGCAGAGCGATCTTTAGGAACGATAACAGCATGCACACCCGCCGCGTCAGCGCTACGTAAACATGCCCCTAAATTATGAGGATCTGTGACACCATCTAACACTAATAAGAAAGGCGTCCCAACTTTAGCTAATAAGTCAGGTAAATCTTGTTCTTGATACTGACGACCTGGTTTTACTTTAGCAATAATACCTTGGTGAACAGCACCTTCTGTTTGGCTATCTAACCATTGACGATTAGCGACTTGAACCAGAATGCCTTGTGCTTCTAATTCATGAATAACCGGTGTTAAACGGCGATCTTCACGCCCTTTTAATACATAAACTTCTTTAAAACGTGCAGGATCACGCTCAAGTAATGCGGTTACTGCGTGAATACCATAAATAATTTCTTCGCTCATAGCGGTGCTTACTCATTAAAAAATAAAAGGCACAAAACAGATAAAAGGCGGAGTCTCCGCCTTTTAAAAAGGATCAGAAGAATAAAACGTTATGCGTTATCGCGTTTGGCTGCGCGTTTAGCTTTAAGTTTTGCCTCTATCTTTTTGGTTTGTGATGATGCTTTCTTACGTTTGCTACTTGCTTTATCTTTCGCAACTTGGTCTTTTACGGCTTTGTCTTTGCTCGCATTACCTCGACCTGATGATGATTTACCTTTTTTGAAGGCACTATCTGGCTCAAAGTTTTTATCTTTGCTTACATCACGACGGCGAGACTTACTAGAACTTGCGTTTTTCTTGTCTTTTTCACCTTTTAAACCACGAACACGGGCTGTTTTACCCGGATTACGCGCGGTGCGTGTTGTTGAAATTAAAGAGAAGTCGATAGTGCGTTCATCCATACTCACTGCTTCAACTTTCACTTCAACTTCATCACCAAGGCGATAGACTTGTCCTGAAGACTCACCAATTAAGCGTTGCCCTACATTATCATACTGATAATAATCATTATTTAATGTAGAAACATGCACCAGACCATCAATAAACAGATCATTTAAACGAACAAAGAAACCAAAGCCCGTTACGCTGGTGATAATACCGGTAAATTGTTGACCAATTTGATCCAGCATAAAGTCACATTTTAGCCAATCAGCAACATCTCGTGTTGCTTCATCAGCACGGCGCTCAGTTAAAGAACAGTGCTCGCCTAATTGCAACATGGTGTCCATATCACTATGGTAGCCACCCGTTGGGGTCCAACGTTGTGAGCCATGACCCTCTTGTTTGGCAATTTGATATTTAATTGCTCGGTGCAAGGCTAAATCAGGGTAACGACGAATTGGCGAGGTAAAGTGCGCATAAGATTTTAATGCTAAACCAAAGTGCCCACGATTTTCAGGATCATAAATTGCCTGTTTCATTGAGCGCAAAATCATGGTTTGTAGCATTTCACGATCAGGTCTGTCTTCAACCTCTTTCATGACACGTGCATAATCTGCTGGCTCTGGTGTTAATCCGCCAGGCAGCGTTAAACCTAATTCATTAAAGACAGAGCGTAGATTCAAGACGCTATCTTCTTTGGGTTTATCATGAATACGGTAAAGTGCAGGTTCTTCGTTTTTCTCAACAAAACGAGCGGCTGCGATATTAGCAAGGATCATGCACTCTTCAATCAATTTGTGTGCATCATTACGAACAACGGGCTCAATACGCTCAATGCGACGCTCGGCATTAAAGATAAACTTCGCTTCTTCTGATTCAAAACCAATTGCACCGCGCTGTTCGCGTGCTTTATCTAATACTTGGTATAGCTCATACAGATGCTCAATATCTTTAACGATGGGCTTATAGTGCTCACGCAGTTCTTCATCACCTTGAATGATTTTCCACACTTTGGTGTAGGTCATTCGAGCATGAGAACTCATCACCGCTTCATAGAATTTGTAAGAGGAAAGACGCCCTTGCTCAGAAACGGTCATCTCACAGACCATACATAAACGGTCAACTTGTGGGTTTAATGAGCACAAGCCATTAGACAGAACTTCTGGTAACATTGGCACTACTTGAGAAGGGAAATAAACAGAATTTCCTCGGCTACGTGCTTCTGTATCTAACGCGGTTTGTGGACGCACATAATAACTAACATCTGCAATCGCAACCCATAAACGCCAACCACCACCTTTTTTACGTTGACAATAAACGGCGTCATCAAAGTCTCGCGCATCTTCACCGTCAATAGTAATTAAAGGTAAGCCACGTAAATCAACTCGCCCTTCTTTAGCTGATTCAGGCACTTCCTCTTTTAAATCAGCAACTTCTTTTGTCACTTTTGCAGGCCAGGTATACGGGATCTCATGAGTACGTAATGCGATTTCTACCGCAATACCTGTTCCCATGGTTTCACCTAAGATCTCAACAATACGACCTACTGCTTGCGTGCGTCGAGTTGGTCTTGTCGTGATCTCAACCACCACCACATTTCCCATACGCGCGCCCATGATATCCTCTTTAGGGATAAGAATATCAAAGCTTAAACGACTATCATCAGGTACAACAAATCCCATACCTGACTCAATAAAATAACGACCTACAATTTGGTTATTTCTTGGTTCAATAACACGAACAACACGACCTTCACGACGACCTTTTCTATCCATACCTAAAGGTTGGGCAAGGATAACATCACCATGCATGGTTTTTTTCATTTCATCTTGTGAAAGATAAAGGTCATCTTTTTGACCTTCTGCACGTAAAAAACCATAACCATCGCGGTGACCGATTACCTTACCTTTCCATAAATCAAGACGTTCAGGTAATGCATAGCACTGGCGACGGGTAAAAACTAATTGACCATCACGCTCCATCGCCCTTAAACGGCGACGTAACGCTTCTAAGTCTTCTTCACCTGAAATTTTTAACGCCTGTGCTAAATCGTCACGGCTCATTGGTGCCGTGCGTTTTTTCATTTCTTCTAAGATATATTCGCGACTAGCAATTGGAGAGGCGTATTTTTCTGCTTCTCTATCCTGAAAAGGATCTTTTGACATTATGACCTCCAAGCTATCAGATTTGATGAAATAGTAGACTCAAACATCTTCTAATAACAATTTATATAAGGAGCTATTATTCTCAACTAGCTCTGCGAGTGTGTGACGGTCTAACTCTTTCAAAAACTGCTCGATTGCCTGATTCAACACCAGTTTTAGTCGACAAGCTGGGGTAATGTGGCAAAACTCAGCACTACAGTTTACTAATGAAAGTGGCTCTAAAGCACGAACAACCTCACCCACAATGATATCTGTTGCAGGCTTGCCTAAACGGATCCCTCCATTTTTACCGCGAATAGCCTCAACAAAACCTAAATGGCTAAGTTGATTAATAATTTTCACCATATGGTTACGTGAGACGCCATAGACTTGTGTCACTTCAGTGATACTTGTCATCTTGCCTTCTGGCAATGAAGCCATATATATCAATGCCCGCAATCCATAATCTGTAAAACTGGTTAATTGCACAATGACCTCTGAAAAGTGGTTTTCCCTATTAAAGTCGTTAAGGGATAAGTAATTATTAATGAGAATATCATTTTATTAAGCAATATTATGTTTAATTTTTGGACATTTAGCAAAGATATGCTCAAAAGTGGGTTATTTCCATATCTCACTTGACTATTAGCAAAATAATAGCGACATCGCAGGCAAAGAAAAAGCGATACTGTCGATTTTCAACAGATCGCTTTTCTATTTCTGACTCTACAACAATAACATTGTCTTATTGTTTTTTACGCGTTACCGATAAAACAGAAGCAAAACCGAGTGTAAAGCTGTCTTATCTTGTATGTGTAACACGTATTTTTATCTCAATTTAACCAACAAACAGATACGAAAAAATCGCCCCTGTCATTTTCAGGGACGATTTTCACATCAAACCAATTTAATGCAGATTATGCATCAAATGGATGACGGAGAATGATGGTTTCTGAACGGTCTGGGCCTGTAGAAACGATATCAACAGGAACACCTGTTAACTCTTCTACGCGCTTGATGTAGTTCAGCGCTGCTTGTGGCAGTTGAGCGTGATCTTTCACACCAAACGTCGTTTCGTTCCAGCCTGGCATTGATTCATAGATAGGCTCGATACCTTCCCAATCATCAGCAGCTAAAGGTGTTGTATCAATTACTTCACCGTTTGGTAAGCGATAGCCTACACACAATTTCACTTCTTTCAGACCATCTAACACATCCAGTTTAGTCATGCAGAAACCAGACAGTGAGTTGATTTGAACAGCGCGGCGAATAGCGATGATATCTAGCCAGCCAGTACGACGACTACGGCCTGTAGTTGCACCAAATTCTTGGCCTTTCTCACGTAAGAAGTCACCCACTTCATCAAATAATTCAGTTGGGAATGGACCTGCACCTACACGAGTAGAGTAAGCTTTGATGATCCCTAATACATAACCAACATAGCGAGGGCCTAGACCTGAACCTGTTGCCACACCACCAGCGGTTGTGTTTGAAGAGGTTACATACGGATAAGTACCGTGGTCGATGTCTAATAAAGTACCTTGTGCACCTTCAAACATCACTAACTCACCGTTTTGTGTTGCTTTGTACAGTAAGTCAGAAACATCAACAACCATACCAGTCAGAATATCAGCGATTGCCATGATATCGTCTAAGGTTTTTTGGTAATCAACAGGTTCAACTTTGTAGTAGTTCACCAGTTGGAAGTTATGGTATTCGATGATTTCTTTGAGCTTTTGTGCAAACGCTTTTTTATCAAACAGATCGCCAACACGTAAACCGCGACGAGCAACTTTATCTTCGTAAGCAGGACCGATACCACGGCCTGTTGTACCGATAGCTTTTTCGCCACGAGCTTTCTCACGCGCATTGTCTAATGCGATGTGATAAGGAAGGATTAATGGGCAAGCTTCAGACAGAAGTAAACGAGAACGAACAGGAATACCACGATCTTCAAGTTGGGTCATTTCCTTCATCAGCGCTTCCGGTGATAAAACGACACCGTTTGCTATGATGCTAACAACATTTTCACGGAGAATGCCTGATGGGATTAAATGAAGAACGGTTTTTTCACCGTCGATGACTAGAGTGTGACCCGCGTTATGGCCACCTTGGTAGCGAACAACATATTTAGCGCGTTCTGTCAGCAAATCGACTATCTTGCCTTTGCCTTCGTCACCCCACTGGGTGCCCAATACGACAACGTTATTACTCATTTCAAAATACACTCGGTTGCTTAAAAAAGGATTCTACCATCTCAATTCAAGAGTTACAGTAGATTTTATCTAATTATGTCATCCCCGCTTTTAAGCAATAGATTATCTTGCCATTGTCAATATTTTTGCCCGAAAAATCCGCATCACAAACGTATTGTAATTTTTATCAACAGTTTTGATCGCAAAAACAGGAAGCAGAGTGACATAAAAGTGAAAACGGCGAAGAAGACGCTTCGGAATTGCCGAAGGTTTATCTTGAAATGCAATTTTCACTTTATACTATCCCAGCTAAAACCATTTTGGAAACCATTAAGCGTAAATTTTCATCTTTTTATGCACAATTATTTATTTCTTAGCTTGATTGCTATCTTTATCTTATTGATATCAAAAAAAATCCCCCACTTTTTAAGGTGGAGGATTTTATTATTTACTCAAACGGTTTAACACGTTTAGAAATTACTCTTCAATCGCTCGCGCTTTTGTTGGTGCTTTCATATAGCGTAAGAAGTCGCTATCAGGGCTTAACACCATGACGTCATTGCCGTCTTGGTTAAAGCTCTTCTCATAAGCACGTAAGCTACGAATGAAGGCATAGAAGTCTGGATCTTGGTTGAATGCATCAGCAAATAGTTTAGTTGCTTGTGCATCACCTTCACCGCGAAGACGTAATGATTCACGCTCAGACTCAGCCAGTGTCTCTGTTACAGTCTTATCAGCAGCTGCACGAATTTTCACCGCTTGCTCTTGACCTTGTGAACGGTGACGACGAGCAACGGCCTCACGCTCTGCACGCATACGCTGGTAAATCGCTTCAGAAACTTCCATAGGTAAGTTGATTTGTTTGATTCGAACGTCAATCACTTCAATACCTAAAGCCGCCATACTGTTCATATTGATAGCTGGAGCTTGGCCTTTAGTTTCTTCGGCCACTTTTTTAGCTGCAATCGCAATTGCATCATCAGCAGCGCTTGAATCACGAGAAGGAGTACCTTCATTCAGTGCATTACGAACATCAATGGTTAAACGACCACGAGAATCCGTAATAATTTGGTTTACGCTCATACGACCAATCTCAGAACGTAAACGGTCACTGAACTTACGACGTAGTAAAGTTTCAGCTTGCGTTGTATTACCACCACCTGTTGCCAGATAGTAAGTACTGAAATCACTGATACGCCATTTTAGATAAGAATCGACTAATAAGTCTTTGTTCTCACCTGATAAGAAACGGTCTTGCTGGATATTCATAGTTTGAATACGCGCATCCAGTTTTTTCACATTCTCAATGAATGGAATTTTAAAATGAAGACCTGGTTCATAAACAACAGGTTTATTTTCAGCATCACGCACAACTTTCGCAAAGCGTAAAATGATACCACGCTCATATTGTTGAACGACAAATACAGAGGAGTACAACAACGCTAAAATAATAACTGCAACAACAGCGATAACTTTACGCATGATTATTGTCCTCCTTGATTATTGCCATAAGGCTGACCATAACCGCCATTATTACTACCATATCCACCATTACCATAAGTCGTTGTTGCTGGTTTTTGTGCCGGTGCTGGATTTACAGTTGGAGCGGGTGTGTTGATACGAGCAGGTGCCTCAAATGTATTTGATGGTGCAGATTGAGATTGCTGACGTAACATTTGCTCTAAAGGCAGCACTAACATGCTATTGCCTTTATCATTAGCGATGACTTTACGTGTTTTTGATAACACTTGTTCCATCGTTTCAATGTAAAGACGCTCACGAGTAATTTCAGGAGCAGCACGATATTCAGGTAAGATTTTAGCAAAGCTCGCTACCTCACCTTCTGCTTTCATCACCACACTGGTTTTATAAGCGGTTGCTTCTTCAATCATACGTTGCGCGTTACCTTTTGCTAACGGTAACACTTCGTTTTTATAAGCTTCAGCTTGACGAATTGTTTTTTGTTCTTCTTCACGAGCAGCAATTACGTCATCGAATGCCGCTTTTACCGCTTCTGGTGGACGAGCCACTTGGAAGTTGACGTCCACAATCGAGATACCCATGTTATAAGGGCGGATAGTCTCTTCTAATTCTTGACGTGTTTGGTCACGAATTTCTGAACGGTTAGAAGTCAGAATTTTTTCCATTTCTGAACGACCAATAACGCCACGTACTGCGCTGTCAGTTGCCTGACCTAAGCTGTTAATTGGTGTTGTCAGGTTAAATAGGAATGTTTCTGGATCAGAGACAACATACTGCACGTTTATCTCGACTTGAACCATATTTTCATCTGACGTTAACATCATGCCACCCGTGGTTAAATCACGGATAGTTTTTACGTTAACAGGCTGAACTTCATCAATAAAAGTCGGTTTCCAGTTCAGACCAGGTTCAACGATTTGGTAAAATTTACCAAAACGAGTCACAACGCCTTGTTCTGCCTCTTTGATGGTATAAAAACCACTTGCAGCCCAAACCACGACAACCGCACCTAATGCAAGAGAAATCAAAAGATTTCCAGCATTGCCACGAGGACCGCCATTTTGCCCAGAAGAGGAGTTTCCACCTTTTTTACCGCCGAAACCACCAAGCTTTTCACTCAGTTTACGGAACATATCATCGAGATCTGATGCTCCACGATTCCGACCTCCTTGATTGCCGTTGGAGTTACCGTTGCCATCGCCATTATTATTGCCGCTGTTTCGGTTACCCCACGGGTCGCGGTCTTGTCCGTTGTTACCGGGCTGATTCCACGCCATGTTCTAGCTCCATTATTATGATTAGATTTATCAGGCTTAAGAGCCGATTTCGTCGCCAGCTCTCAGTTAATGTTCATTATTATGGCCGAATATCAGACCACGTAATCCAATAAATTTGGTTCCTGCTTGCAAAGGCGGCGCCAGTCTACCATAGGCATACGTATGATTAGCCCAACTTTACCGTCTTTTTCAATCCATTCACGTTCTATTGACTGTAATTGATAAAAACGACTACGTAAGCGCCCTGTATTTTCTGGCGGTAAACGTAATTCAAAGTGTGCGATCTCACCTGAAAGACGTTCTGTCAACGCCTGATACAACAGAGGAATACCTTCGCCTGTTTGTGCAGAAACCCAAACCCTAACGGGTAAGTTTTCTTCATTTCGATCAATTCTTGGGGTGAAGTCTTCAAGAAGATCAATTTTGTTCATAATATGCAGTGTTGGTATTTCTTGAGCATCAATCTCTTCTAATACACTTTCAACTGCATGAATATTTTCCTCAAAACGACTATCTGCTGCATCAATCACATGAAGAAGTAGGGTAGCTTCTCGTGTTTCTTGCAAAGTGGCTTTAAAAGCAGCAACAAGATCATGAGGTAAATGTCGAATAAATCCAACCGTATCAGCTAATACAACGGTTCCCACATCATCGACCTGAATACGTCTTAATGTCGGATCTAGTGTTGCAAAGAGCTGATCTGCTGCATACACATCAGAACAGGTAATATGATTAAATAAACTCGACTTCCCTGCATTTGTGTAACCAACAAGGGATAATGTTGGAATATCAGCTTTACTCCGCGCTTGCCGTCCTTGTTCGCGCTGACGCTCAACCCTACCCAATCGCATTAGAATTTGACTAATTTTACCTCGGAGTAAGCGACGGTCTGTTTCTAGCTGAGTTTCACCTGGTCCTCGTAACCCAATCCCCCCTTTTTGTCTTTCTAGGTGAGTCCACCCTCTGACTAAGCGAGTTGATAAGTGACGTAACTGGGCGAGTTCTACCTGTAGCTTTCCTTCATGGGTTCTTGCTCTTTGAGCAAAAATATCAAGGATAACTCCCGTGCGATCAACCACACGGCATTCACAAAGTCTTTCCAGATTTCGTTCTTGTGCAGGTGTTAGTGCATGATTAAATAAAACAACATCTGCACCACTTGCTTTTACAGCTTCGGCAATTTCTTCTGCCTTACCTTCACCCACATAATATTTAGGATGAGGCGCTTTGCGATTTCCTGTAATAATCTGAACTGGTTTAACACCCGCAGATGTCACCAAAGATTCAAATTCTTGCAAATCATCAACGTTCTTTTCTTGAGAAAAGAAGACGTGCACTAAAACGGCTAATTCGCCACCTTCATAACGATCAAACAAAGGCGAAACCTCTTGGACTTTATAAAAACAGGAAAAAACATAGGTAAAGTCTCCCTACCTATGTTTTTCTTATATCTAGAATAATATTAGATTATTATTCTGCAACATCATCCTGCTGAGCAGCGCCACCATTGTAGCCTGTACCAGTTTGGTTCGTGCCTGTGTTGCTATGATGAGAAACAGGACGCGAAGGTACCACGGTAGAGATAGCATGTTTGTATACCATCTGACTTACTGTGTTTTTCAGCAAAATAACAAATTGGTCAAAAGATTCGATCTGACCCTGCAATTTAATGCCGTTTACCAAATAGATAGAAACGGGAACCCTTTCACGACGTAATGCGTTCAGGAAAGGATCTTGCAAAGATTGCCCCTTAGCCATTCTATGTTTTCCTTATTTTGTTGTTTTATATTAGAACCCAATTGGTTCGAAAAATGAACTACTCAAAAATTGCACTTTGGCAACTATCAATTTTACACAAACCTACCATCTATGCACTAACTACCTGCAAAACAGTGTCAAGAGATTGTTTTGGATCTTCACTATCAAGCCAGTGAATGTCATTCCAGCCTCTTAACCAGGTGATTTGTCGCTTCGCTAATTGCCGGGTAGCGCAGATCCCTCGATAAACCATCTCATCATAATCTATTTCGCCTGATAAATATGACCACATCTGGCGATAACCGACACAACGTACAGAAGGTAGATCTTCATGCAGATCGCCCCGTTCATATAATGATTTTACTTCATCTTCAAATCCACACGTTAACATCTGTTTAAAACGGGCTTCAATGCGTTGGTGAAGAACATTTCTATCTTTCGGAGCAATCGCAAACTGATAAACATCATAGGGCAAAGACTCGCCTGATATTTTTGTCAATTCCGTCATTGTCTTACCTGAAATCAGGTAAACTTCTAGCGCGCGAGAAAGTCGTTGAGGATCATTAGGGTGGATCCGTTGTGCTGCTACGGGATCAACCAATGCTAACTCTTTATGTATTGCCTCCCACCCTTGTTCTGCTGCTTTTTTTTCTATTTCAGCACGAACATCCGAATTGGCACTGGGTAAAGGCGATAGACCTTCAAGTAACGCTTTAAAATATAGCATAGTCCCACCCACTAATAGTGGAATTCGCCCAGCCGCAGTAATTTCTTCCATTGCATTTAGTGCATCACGTCGAAAATCTGCAGCTGAATAGGGAAATGCGGGATCTAGAATATCAATTAATCGATGTGGAGCAAGCGATTGCTCATTCGCATCCGGCTTCGCTGTACCGATATCCATACCACGATAGATAAGAGCTGAATCCACGCTAATAATATCTACAGGCAGTTTCTGTCTCAGTGCAATTGCTAATGCTGTTTTACCTGACGCTGTAGGTCCCATTAGAGAAATTGCTTTAGGTTTTATTTGCGTGTTCACATCGCTCATTATTTAATGCCACTACCACCGGTTGTAAATCAATTAATTGTAATAAGTTTTTTGCTGGCTGTCTGACATATTGAGGGCAGAGTCTTTCAATATCAGCCAATAATCCTACTGCTTGAGCTTGCGACCATTGCGCCTGCTCTGCCCCTAATTGTTTTGCAAACCATTGTCCAAGTTGTTGCTCAGTACAAGATTTTTCTGCTGACAAATAGGCTAATAATTCGGTCAGCAACACAGGTAAATTTTGCTGGCGCAAAGGTAACGACACCGCATGTATTGTTGCTTTACCGTGAGAAATTTCGATAACGATCCCGAAATGACTAATTAGCGATTGAAACTGATTGAATACACTAATTTCTTCTTTGTTCAATACCAATTTTAAAGGCACTAACAAAGGTTGTGGCTTCAATATTTCATCTTTAGGCAGTAATTGCGCACATTTTAACAGAAAATCAGCTTCTTCCAATGATAACAGCCCAAGACCTTGTGAAGATTCTATTAACGCATATTTGTGCTGATAAATTGCCAATACTCGCCCAAAAGTATAATCAGTTTGTCCATCTTTCGCATTGACGGAACGAGGCATCACCGAAATAACATTTTCTTCGATATTATTAGTTGTATGAACGATTTCACCTAAATTCAATGGGGCACGATCAGGAAATAGTGGTATTTTTTCTTTATCTTTTGATGTGGATACACTTTCTTGCATCATTTTTTGATAAAGCGCACCTTGTGTCCGTTGGTAACTTTCACCAAATTGACGATGATCTCCAAATTGAGAGCCCTGTTTTTTTTGATGAAGGTTATTGTTGTTCTCTCGTTCATTGGCGTTGTGTGATGATGTATTTGGTGGAGTTTGAGCCACAGGTACTTGATAAGGCTGAGAAAATACGTTTTCGCCTGCAACTTGACGGTTTTCAGGAAAATTTAACGCTATTTCGTGTTCTTCTTCGTCATCTGACGTCAGTGATAAAGGCTCTTGCGTTGCTTGTCGTAAAACACTCAATACACCTTGATAAATAAAATCATGAACCAAACGAGATTCATGAAAACGAACTTCATGTTTCGCAGGATGCACGTTTACATCGACTTGGTGAGGATCAACACTTAAGTACAAGATGTAAGAAGGTTGCTGCTCTCCTTGCAAATAACCTTCGTAAGCTTGACGAATAGCATGATTAATCAACCTATCACGCATCATTCGTCCATTCACATAGCAATACTGAATTTCACTACTTTGCACTGGTGATAAAGGGTGTTCTACCCAACCCTTTATTGCTAAATCACCATGTTCCCACGATAAATGCATTGATTGATTGACAAAATTATTACCACAAATCGCACTCAAACGGCGATTTTGCTGACTTTCATCCTTCACTGCACGGTATTGCCGAACTCGCTTACCGTTATGGGTAAGGTTTATAGAGATATCAAAACGCGATAATGCAATGCGGCGTACCACTTCATCAATATGTGCAAACTCTGTTTTTTCAGTACGTAAGAATTTACGTCTTGCTGGCGTGTTATAAAAGAGATCAAGCACTTCAACTGTACTTCCGACAGGATGAGCGGCAGGTTTAACAGTCACCGCCATATCTCTGCCTTCAGCGTAAGCTTGCCATGCTTCTTCTTGATCTTGAGTACGTGATGTCAGTGTTAAACGGGAAACTGAGCTAATACTCGCTAATGCTTCACCACGAAAACCCATACTCATTATGGCTTCGAGATCGTCAAGACTTGATATTTTGCTGGTTGCATGGCGAGCAAGTGCTAACTTCAAATCATCACGATTGATACCACATCCATTATCACGAATACGAATAAGCTTGGCGCCACCTTTATCGATATCAATATCAATTGAGGTCGCGCCTGCGTCTAAACTATTTTCCAGTAACTCTTTAACGACAGAGGCTGGTCTTTCAACAACTTCCCCTGCGGCAATTTGGTTTGCAAGCTGAGGAGGTAATAAATTTATCGCCATTACCTTTATTCCATTTTACTCAATCAATTAGGCGCGTTTTGTAAAGGATGAGCCAGAAAATAATTTCTTAAACCCGCGTGAATAGATGTCGCAAGTTTCTCTTGATAAGCATCAGATATCAGTAATTGCTCTTCTGCTGCGTTGCTGATAAAGCCTGTTTCAACTAAAATTGAAGGGATATCAGGTGAACGTAACACACCTAAGCTCGCATGTTCTGGTGTTTTCTTATGTAGTGAACCCACTTTTCTTAGTTCAGACAATACAGCAACAGCAACGTCATAACCTACTCGCTGCGAATTACCAAACTGCAAATCAAGCACTGTTTGACTTAAATAAGGATCAGCACCATCCAATGCGTCGCCGGCACCACCGAGTAATTCAGACTGTTTCTCGCTTTGTTCAAGCCACTTACCTAACTCACTGTTTGCACGACGATTAGAAAGCACCCATACAGAAGCACCCCTTGCGCTGCGATTTGGCGCTGAGTCTGCATGAATAGACACTAACATATTCGCACTTTGCTTACGGGCAACTTCAGAGCGCCCGGCAACTGAGATAAAATAATCGCCACTACGTGTTAGAACAGGTTTAAACATAGGATCATTACGTAAGCGCGCTTCCAACTTCCTTGCCACACTTAGCGTTACGTCTTTTTCACGATTACCTTTCTGACCAATTGCTCCCGGATCTTGCCCACCATGACCCGCGTCTATCGCAATAATAATTTGGCGAGAGCCCGCTTGTGGTTTTGATGGTGCATTACGTGGTGGCTTTACAATAGGAACAACAGGTGTGACTTCTGCTGTCGGCTTGGTCATTAAAGGCGCCATTTCCCTATTTGTATTTGCAGTTGATGTAGTTGTGGTTGCTGTCGGTGATAACGTAACAACACTGACTGCCGATTGAGCATTGCTATTTTGTCGATTATTTATAGTTTTGATAGTAAGCACTAACTTATAGCCACCACTTACATTCATTAAACTCTCAGTTACGACAACAGGCTGGGCAAGCTCCAGTACTATACTTTGGTATTGGCTATCTTTTGATTGCGTTGTACGAATTTTATGAACTAATAGGCCGTTACCTAATGTTGCAGGTAATCCTGTAATTTTTGTGTTCTGTTTAAAATCCATCACCAAACGGTCAGGGCTTTTTAATGAGTAATATCGATAACTCGGCTTCCCATCACTAAAAGTGAACGTGAGAGTTGTTGCTGAAATACCGTTTTCTGCTTTTACTTCTGTCACAGTCGCGGCTTGTGCTATTTGCACAAAAAATAAAGACAAAACAACCAACAGAAAGGCAACAACATAGCGCTGACTTTGACTCACAATGGTGATGAGACTCGACATAATCAATATTCCTTTATGCAGACTGAATACGGGATAAAACAGTATTCCCTCTTTGTGAAAGGGCAACAAAACGCGCTTTTCGACCTTCATCTTCGTAACTTAAATGAAGTTCTAAATCAGCGTTTGGTAAAAAGCCTTCGCCTTGCGATGGCCATTCAATAAGGCATAACGCGTCTTGCTCAAAATAGTCGCGTATTCCCATAAACTCCAACTCTTCAGCAGAAGCTAAACGATAAAGATCAAAATGATAAACAGGATTTGGCGAAAGCATATAGGGCTCAACTAATGTATATGTTGGGCTTTTAACATGCCCTTGATGACCAAGCGCTTGCAAAAAGCCTCGGCTAAAGGTTGTTTTTCCAGCACCAAGATCGCCATATAAATAAATGATCAATCCGCTATGATTAGTCGCCATTGCAACAGCACGCCCGAGTTCAACTGTCGCCGCTTCATCTTCTAATGTAACAACCCATTCTTTCATATTTAATATAATCTATTGTTAAGTTATAACGGCTTAATAAAGAGAGATCATTGGAGAACATCAAATACTAAGCTTTATATGTTTTCTTAAGGCAAATAGTTATCGAAATCACTATCAAATAACCATACCATAAATCTATTTATTGCGAGGATTTTTCCTACTGCCTCACTATGATACACTGCGCGCTCTTAGGACTCACCTCTTACCTATTGATTCGGTTTATTCATGTCATCACTCGATCTTAATCTTCTCGCTCAAAACATTAAATTATGGGGTTCTGAGCTAGGTTTTCAACAAACAGGGATATGTGATACTGACTTATCACCTGAAGAACCTCGCCTGCAAGCGTGGTTAGATAAGCAATATCACGGTGAAATGGCGTGGATGGAAAAGTATGGAATGACACGAGCCAGACCTCATGAACTGGTTCCGGGTACATTACGTATTATCAGTGTGAGAATGAATTATCTTCCTACGGATGCTGCTTTTGCACGAACCCTAAATAATCCAGAACAAGGTTATATCAGCCGTTATGCACTTGGTCGGGATTATCACAAAGTATTAAGACAACGTCTTAAAAAACTCGGTGAAAGAATTTCACAATATTGTCAGCAATTCGAATATCAAGGGGTAGTCAACTTTCGTCCTTTCGTTGATTCAGCACCTATTATGGAGAGACCATTAGCCGTTAAGGCAGGTCTTGGTTGGGTTGGTAAACACTCACTTGTTATTAACAATCAAGCAGGCTCTTGGTTTTTCCTTGGTGAATTACTGATTGATTTACCTTTACCTACGGATAACCCAGTTGAAGAGCAATGCGGTAAATGTGTCGCCTGTATGACAACCTGCCCGACAGGTGCCATTGTTGAACCTTATACTATTGATGCTCGTCGCTGTATTTCTTATCTCACTATCGAACTCGATGGCGCTATTCCTGAAGAATTTCGTCCTCTGATGGGTAATCGTATTTATGGCTGTGATGATTGCCAGCTTATCTGCCCTTGGAATCGTTTTTCATCACTGACTGACGAAGAAGATTTCTCTCCAAGAAGAGCGCTTCATACCCCAGAATTACTCGATCTTTTCCAATGGAATGAAGATAAATTTCTGCGTATTACAGAGGGTTCACCGATCCGCCGTATTGGCTATTTACGTTGGCTTAGAAATATTAGCGTGGCGTTAGGAAATGCACCTTATCAAGATAAAATTATACTTGCCTTGCAAGAACGCTTTGGATTGAGTGATGTTTTAGATGAACATTTAAACTGGGCGATTGCACAACAGACAGCAAAGAGAAATGAGAAAGAAGTAAAAATACAGACTTCACAACAAAAACGCTTAGTAAGGGCGATAACTAAAGGCTTACCTCGTGACGCTTAATTTTTAACAGAATAAACGCATTACGAGTAACCATTAATTTCCTCTGTGAATAAAATAAAAATCCCTTGCCTATCAACATGAACAAAAAATTCAAGCGAACTAAGACTCAAAATTTAAAAAATTAAAATAAACTTAGTTATCAATTAGATATAAAATACAATCATTTTATTGAAGAGAATAATATCCTAATCACTTAATGATACGTGCTTGTGGATAACTCTGTGCAGTAAAAAAATAAATAGTGCTTAGATGCGATGGTTATCAGCATCTCACTGTGGATAAATCGGTTTGGGAAGATTTAAAGAATAGTAGAATATATATCACGTTTTTTTAAAGAAAAGCCTGAAAAACCCTTTTCTTTTTCTAAAATACTATTCAATGCATGTTTAACAGAATAAAGGCCTAAATCCTAAAAAATGATCTTACCTCTCGTTTCCCCCTAAATGAGGAAAGGCGCACATTCTAGTGCTGTCAAAATAGAAATGCAAGCAAAGATCAAAGATAGATCACAAAAAAATAGCTTGATCTTACATGCAGTAATGCCATTTTCTTTTTTGAGCAAAAATCCTACACACTCTCTTTGCGCGTATTAAGTAAAATTCCTTAACCTGCACCCTAAAACAGTGTAGTCGATATTTAAAAAAGCGAGAGAAAAAATTAAAATTTTCTTTATGGAGATTAAAAAATGAGATTTTATGAAGCAGAAGAGAAAAAACTTGGAGCGGGAAACGAGACTCGAACTCGCGACCCCAACCTTGGCAAGGTTGTGCTCTACCAACTGAGCTATTCCCGCATTTGGTAAGTTTTGACAATTATAAGTGAAAGATTTGGAGCGGGAAACGAGACTCGAACTCGCGACCCCAACCTTGGCAAGGTTGTGCTCTACCAACTGAGCTATTCCCGCGTCGCATAATACTACTAATAATTGTCTAAGAAAGATTGGAGCGGGAAACGAGACTCGAACTCGCGACCCCAACCTTGGCAAGGTTGTGCTCTACCAACTGAGCTATTCCCGCGTCTTTCTTACACCCGTATAAACAAAATTCTTCATCGGTACGGGAAGCGCATTATACGAGAAAAATGCTTAACCGCAAGCCCTTATCAACAAAAAAATACGTTTTTTTGATTACATGTCGATAAAATCATCATAGTGATGCAATATCAATCATCAATGCACGCTTTTTACTCTTTAATAAAGGTTTTACGATAATAAGCAAGCTCTGCAATAGATTCACGAATATCATCTAATGCCTGATGCGTATTCTTTTTCTCAAAACCTTCTAAAATTTCAGGTTTCCAACGACGAGCTAATTCTTTTAATGTGCTCACATCAAGATAACGGTAGTGAAAATATTGCTCTAGCTCTGGCATATAACGGTATAGAAAACGTCTATCTTGCCCCACACTATTACCACAGATAGGTGATACACCTTTTGGTACCCATTTTTCTAGGAATTCAATTGTCGCTTTTTGTGCTGAATTATCATCATACGAACTGGCTTTTACCCGCTCAACTAAGCCGCTACCAGTGTGGGTGCGTGTATTCCATTCATCCATTAAACTTAATTGTTCATCTGATTGATGTACTGCAATTACGGGGCCTTCGGCTAAAATATTAAGTTGAGGATCTGTCACGATAGTGGCAATTTCGATGATACGGTCACATTCAGGATCAAGACCGGTCATTTCCAGATCTATCCAGATCAGATTATTCTCGCTTTTTGACATAATATATCCTAGCTGTTTCTAAGTGTGAGACATGATATTTTAGCGTTTATCATAGCGCGTTTACTCAATAAGCACGACAGAAGAACATCTAACCGAATAATACAAGTGAGGATCGGTGACAAAACGTAAATTATCTAAAGGCCAGCAACGCCGAGTACAAGAAAATCATAAAAAGCGTTTGCAGAGCAAAGAGAAAAAAAACCACGTTGAATTAGACGATACGCAATTAGGCGAAGCGACCGAAGGTTTAGTGATCAGCCGTTTTGGTCAACATGCAGATATCGAAGCTGCTGATGGCACAATTACACGCTGCAATATTCGACGCACAATTTCATCACTGATCACAGGTGATAAAGTTGTTTGGCGTCCTGCGCTACAAACACAAGAAAATGTCCGCATAAATGGTATTGTAGAAGCTGTGCACGAACGAACTTCCGTACTTACTCGTCCTGACTATTATGATGGTATTAAGCCTATTGCCGCTAATATTGATCAAATTATTATCGTTTCGGCTATATTACCTGAACTTTCTTTAAATATTATCGATCGTTACCTTGTTGCATGTGAAACCTTAAATGTTGAGCCTCTAATTGTGCTCAATAAAATCGATATGTTAGATGAAGAAAGCCGTAAGACAGTTAGTGAATGGATGCAGACTTATAAAGATATTGGTTATCGTGTTCTTGAAGTTTCTAGCTATACCAAAGAAGGATTAGACGCGCTGACTCAAGAGCTTATCGGCCGTATCTCTATTTTTGCAGGGCAATCTGGTGTCGGTAAATCAAGCTTACTTAACACGCTGTTACCTCCAATGGAAGAAAGCATTGTTGTTAATCAAGTCTCTGACAACTCAGGTTTAGGCCAACATACCACAACCGCATCACGGCTTTACCATTTCCCACAAGGCGGAGATGTGATTGACTCTCCAGGAGTACGTGAGTTTGGTTTATGGCACTTAACGCCAGAGCAAGTAACAAAAGGTTTTATTGAATTTAGACCATACCTTGGTGGTTGTAAATTCCGTGATTGTAAGCACTTAGATGATCCGGGTTGCTTAATTAGTGAAGCGGTAAGAAACAACGAAATCGCAGAAACGCGATTTGAAAACTACCATCGAATTCTAGAAAGTATGAGCCAGGTGAAAGTTCGTAAGAACATTAATTTAGACTCTTAATAATTGATTCACTGACAACCCTATTAAGGGTGGGTACAATAGACCCCTTTTGTCTATTTTTTATCGTTTAATCCCAGAGGTTGCCATTTTGGACAAGCTAAAAATTAAACTACAGTATTTATTGCCTAAATTATGGCTGACACAGTTAGCAGGTTGGTTCGCAAATAAAAAAGCGGGTGCCATCACCCAGTTTGTTATCAAGACTTTTGCGAAAGCGTATAAAGTCGATATGAATGAAGCAAAAGACAGCCAGTTCCAAGCTTATTCTACATTCAACGATTTTTTTATTCGTGCTTTAAAAGACGGTGTTCGCCCTATCGTTGAAGGTGATGACAAACTAGCATTACCAGCTGATGGTGCAGTAAGCCAACTTGGTCTAATTCAAGATGATCAAATCTTGCAAGCCAAAGGGCATCACTACACCCTTGAAGCATTACTTGCTGGTAATTTTATGTTGGCAGATCAGTTCCGTAATGGTCAGTTTATTACAACATATCTTTCTCCTCGTGATTACCACCGTGTTCATATGCCTTGTGATGGTTTATTAAAAGAGATGATTTATGTTCCAGGCGATCTCTTCTCTGTTAATCCATTAACAGCCGCCAATGTCCCTAATCTATTTGCACGTAATGAACGTATTATCTGCCTCTTTGAAACTCAATTTGGCCCAATGATACAAATTCTGGTTGGTGCAACAATTGTCGGCAGTATTGAAACAGTTTGGTGTGGCATGGTAACCCCACCTCGTGAAGGTATTATTAAACGTTGGACATATCCTCAGGCAGATAAAGCAGGAGCGATATTCTTGAAAAAAGGTGAAGAAATGGGCCGATTTAAGTTAGGCTCAACAGTCATCAACCTTTTCCCAGAAAATACTGTTCAATTGAATAAAGATCTTATGAATGGCTCCGTTACATTAATGGGGGAACAGCTGGGTTCCATCATTAATGTCGCTGGTAATGACAATAATGCCATCAGTGAATAACACGTAATTCGGAGTAACCTTTGTGCGCCTGATAATCAGTCTTTTCTTCTCGCTCTTTTTGACACTTTCGTTAAGCACATCTGCAATATCTGCGGATGTGGAGAAATTACGTCAAGACATTAAACAACTTGAAGGAAGCACCAATCCTCAAGATATTGAGGCAATTCAGGCGCTACAAGGTACTATCAACTGGATTAATGATGGTGAAAAAGCGCAAACAAACGCAGATAGCTATCAAAAAACCATTGATGATTATCCTCAAATTACGCAAGAGTTAAGAACCAAGCTTCTTGAAGAAAGCCACGCTGTTCCTACTATTCCTGAAAAAATTAGCATCCCTGATTTAGAACAGAAAATTATTCAAATCAGCAGCCAATTAATGGAACAAGCGAGGCTTCAACAACAAGAACAAGATAAAAGCCGTGAAATCAGCGAGTCTTTAAATTTATTGCCTCAACAACTCTCTGAAGCACGTCGTTTATTAAGTGATGCAACAGCAAGACTTGCCTCTGTCAGTGCATCAACAACACCGTTAACAGAAGCACAAAATAAGCTCACACAAGCTGAAGTCACCGCACGTAAAGCGATGGTTAATGAGCTTGAAATGGCACAGCTTTCCGCTAATAACCGCCAAGAAATCGCTCGCCTTCGCTTAGAATTATTTAAAAAACGCTATCAGCGTCTTGATGTACAACTACAACAATTGCGCAGTTTATTAAATATAAAGCGCCAAGAAGTGGCTGATCTCGCATTAGAAAAAACAGAAATGTTAGCGGAGAAAGGGGGCGAGCTTCCTGAGTTTCTGACAAAGCAAATCCAAACTAACCGTGAACTCTCTCAGATCCTGAATAGACAAACTCAAGAAATGAGCGAGCTATCAGAAAAACAGCGTATTACTACACAACAGACACAACAAGTTCGTCAAACCCTCACCACTATACGAGAACAAGCACAGTGGCTAAGTGGTTCTACTGCATTAGGTGAAGCATTAAGAACACAGCTTTCTCGCTTACCGGAAATGCCTCGTTCACAAGAGCTTGATAGAGATATCATTCAGTTACGTGTTGAGCGTTTAGGTTATGAGGATATGCTGGAAAACCTAAGTAAGATCCAGCCACCAGAAACTGCCGATGGCTCTAAATTGCCTGAAGCTCAACAATATATTTTTGATTCTCTTATCCAAGCACGTCATGAATTATTGAATTCATTACTATCCGGTTATGATTCTCAAATTCTTGAATTAACAAAACTAAAAGTTGCAACAACACAATTAGCGGATGCTTTAAAAGAAACAAAAGATGCAACAAACCGTTATATGTTCTGGGTTGCTGATATCAGCCCTATTAAATTTAATTATCCGGTTTTATTAGTCAAAGATATCACTCGACTGCTTTCGCTAGATACCTTTTCACAATTAGGTCATGCAGCGGTCAGCATGCTTAAAAATCAGGATACATTCCTATTCTTATTTGTCACTTTATCGATTGTGGGCTTTAGTCTGCGTACTCGAAAACATTACAACGCATTTCTTGAAAGAGTCAGTAACCGTATTGGTAAAGTCACACAAGATCACTTTTCACTGACGATACGCACTGTCTTTTGGTCTATTTTAATTGCGTTACCATTACCTCTGTTATGGTCTGCTGTAGGTTATGGCTTACAAAGTGTTGAATGGCGTTATCCAATGGCAGGAGCGATTGGATATGGGGTAACAGCCGCGGCACCGGTGCTGTGGTTATTTATGATCAGTGCAACCTTTGCACGTCATAACGGTCTATTTATTGCTCAATTTAAATGGAAAGAGAGCCGTGTTAAAAAAGCGATGCGCTTTTACCAGCTTTCTATTTTTGTCATCGTTCCATTAATGATGTCATTAATTACCTTTGAATATTATAGCGATAGAGAGTTTGCACCGACAGTTGGTCGCTTCTGCTTCTTATTGCTCTGTATCGCTCTAAGCTTTATTACGTCTAGCCTTAAAAAAGCCCACGTTCCGCTTTATCTTGATAAACATGGATCTGGGGATAACCTGATCAACACCATTTTATGGTGGTTCTTGCTGCTTGCCCCGGTAATTGCGGGTTTAGCCGCGGTGTTAGGTTATCTTTCTACATCGA
Organism: Proteus terrae subsp. cibarius; assembly: GCF_011045835.1. NCBI lineage: Bacteria > Pseudomonadati > Pseudomonadota > Gammaproteobacteria > Enterobacterales > Morganellaceae > Proteus > Proteus terrae. Next base: position 221,657 of record NZ_CP047349.1, on the reverse strand, counting down.
TTGTCTTACTCGGTCGTTTAGAAATGTCTGTCGCCATTTGGTTTGCTCTACTGATTATTTATCACATTATTCAGCGATGGATGCTTATTCAGCGCCGGAAATTAGCCTTTGAACGCGCTAAACAAAAACGTGCAGAAATTCTGGCTCAGCGTGCAAAAGGTGAAGATGAAAATACGATTATTGGGAGCAGTGGTGAAAGCACAGTAGGGCTTGAAATTGAAGCGCAAGAAATAGACCTTGATGCTATCAGTGCCCAATCTATTGGTTTAGTTCGCTCAATTCTGACAATGATTGCATTAGTTTCGATGATCTTATTGTGGTCCGAATTAAACACTGCGTTCTCTTTCGTCGATAATATTCGACTTTGGGACGTCACCTCATCGGTGAATGGTGTTAACACAGTGCAACCTATCACGATGGGCTCTATTTTAGTGGCGATCCTCGTCATTATCATCACAACCCAATTAGTTCGAAACCTTCCTGCTTTACTTGAGTTAGCTATTTTACAGCACCTTGATTTAACACCAGGTACAGGTTACGCCATTACTACCATGACCAAATACACCATAACTTTAATTGGTAGTATTGTGGGCTTCTCTTTATTAGGGATTGAATGGTCAAAATTACAGTGGCTAGTAGCAGCAATGGGGGTTGGGTTAGGTTTTGGTTTACAAGAAATTTTTGCCAACATCATTTCTGGTTTAATGATCTTATTTGAAAAACCAATCCGTATTGGCGATACCGTTACCATTCGTAATTTGACCGGAAATATTTCTAAGATCAACACACGGGCAACTACGTTGACCGACTGGGATAGAAAAGAAATTATCGTACCGAATAAAGCCTTTATTACAGAGCAATTTATTAACTGGTCGCTATCAGATTCCGTCACCCGTATCGTAATGACGATCCCTGCGCCTGCTGACTGCAACAGTGAACAAGTAACCAATGTGCTATTAGAAGCCTCAAAACGCTCTACGATGATTTTAGAAAACCCAGCACCTGAAGTTTATCTGGTCGATTTACAGCAAGGTATTCAGATTTTCGAATTACGTGTTTATGCTGCAGAGATGGGGCATAGAATGCCAGCAAGACACGAGATCCACCAAAATATTCTCTTAGCCTTTGCAGAGCACGGTATCCCATTACCGTTCCCGCCATTCCAAGCAAGAGTGGATATGATGGGTAATACAATTCGTAGCTCAATGCGAGCAACACCAAGAGAAGTAGGCGGATTATAAGTTTCACTTCAATGAATGTAAAAATACAAAAAGGCGAACAACATGTTGTTCGCCTTTTGCTTTAGAGAAAATCACACTTGGTATAGTTTGCGTAAATAATGAGGAACGGCTTCATCAGCGTTCGTACCAATCACTTCCATATTAGGTAGTAGATCCTTTAATGTCTGATGTGCATTTTCCATAATGCAGCCTTTACCTGCCACCTGTAGCATTTCTTTGTCATTCATACCATCACCAAATGCGATAGCATCTTTTGCAGAGTGTTGCATCAGTTCAGCCACTTTCTCTAGTGCCTCACCTTTAGATACGCCCCCAGCCATCACCTCTAAGCAATTACGCAGTGAGAAACTCACATTGACCTTATCACCCCAGCGCTGATTAATTTCATTCTCTAGCTTCAGTAATAGTTCATGATCATCAGAGGTGAAGAAGACCTTACACACATTGGTGGTTGGAAATCCTGTTTTGCAATATAACTCATAGCCAAAGTCTGACTCTCGAAAAAACTCACAAGCCCCAGGCATCTCTTTATTAACGTACCAGTAGTCACCAGCATAGATATTAGTTTCAATTTCAGGGTGATCAAAAACCATAAGAGCCAAGTCATACGCAATTTCAGGCTCAAGATCTTGGCTAAAAATAAGATCACCATGCGTGTTATGCACTCGCGCACCATTAGAGGTTATCATATAAGCGTTAATGCCTAATCCATCACGAATTTGAGCAACATCAACATGATGACGACCTGTTGCAAATACAAAATGCACACCTTTATTAATAAGTAGATGCAGGGTTTCTTGCGTATAGGGAGTTAATACATGATTAGGTGATAACAGTGTGCCATCAAGATCTGAAGCGACTATCGAATACATACACATTCCTGATTAAAATAAATGCTTATCATAAAACTCACAGATTTCATTTAATGCTTGTGAGCGTAGCTTATCTATTTCGAACAAGATTTCATGATGCGCACCCTCAATCACCAGTGGCAGTTTTTGCTTTTCTTCTCTTGTTCTGGACTGACTATAACGTTCACAGAAAGCCCTTAGCTCTTGATTATCTACCACTTTATCAAGCTCTGCTTCGAGCACTAATAGAGGGGTATTAATCTCTCCCGCATGTTCAATTAACCAATCTCCCATTTTTAGACTTTCCCCCATCCAATGATAAGTAGGTCCGCCTAATCGTAGTTCTGGAAAATCAGCATAATAACGTAAATACCGACGATATCGCTCATGGCTATGTGTTAACACATTAAGGATAAATGGCAGTGGAAACCATTTACCTGTTGATACCGCGTAGTTATTTCTTTCAGATTGACTTTGTTCTGCTCGGTTAACTAAAAAATTAGCTACCCAGCGAGGTATAGGTAATTTAATACCAAACATCGGCGCACTTAATGCAGCGGCTTTAAAAACATGAGGTTGCTTTAGAAGATACCCCGCTAAGATAGCACCGCCCATTGAGTGAGCTAACGCAAAATAATGTGGGTATTGAAAAGGCAACACTACCGTATCAACGAATGTCGAGAAATCATCGATATAATCACTGAATTTCTCTACATGCCCTTTTTGCGTATCTTCTAATAGTCTGTCAGAAAGCCCTTGTCCTCGATGGTCGAGAAGAAAAATATCATAGCCTGAGTGAAAGAAATCAAATGCAACTTCAGGGTACTTTACATAGCTTTCACTACGGCCTGAAGCAATAACCAGTGCTTTATTGTGCGATGGTGAGCGCCAATGAACATAGCGAATTTTTGCCCTATCAACACCAACAAATTCACCTTCTTCACGTTGCCCCCAAAAATCCAATAAGAGACCGTTCGTAAATGCAGAAAACTGCTTTTCACGCGATAACCACGAATATTTAAACAGAGTGGTTGTCATTGGCTCTCCTTATTGGCGTTATTCGAAGCCCTCAATATGGTCACGAATGAGTGTCATAAAAGCGGGTCCAAATCGTTCTAATTTTCGTTGTCCAACACCGTTTATTAATAACAGTTCATCTGGATAAACGGGGCACTGCTCTGCCATTTCAATCAATGTGACATCATTAAAGACGACAAATGGCGGAATGTTTTCTTCATCAGCAATAGATTTACGTAATTTACGTAGTTTCGCAAATAATTTTCTATCGTACTGTCTATGGGCATTTTTTGTTTGTTGATTACGGCTTTTGGTCGGGCTTAATAATCTCGGTACGGCTAATTGTAATGGTACTTCACCACGTAAGATTGGCCTTGCCATCTCTGTCAGTTGTAATGCTGAGCGATGAACAATATTTTGTGTCACCATACCTAGGTGAATAAGCTGACGAATAACACTCACCCAATGTTCATGACTTTGCGCTTTACCAATACCATAAACAGGTAATGTATCGTGTCCTGAATCTCGAATACGCTGATTATTCGCGCCTCTTAAAATTTCAACAATATAACCAATACCAAAGTGCTGACCAGTGCGATAAATACAAGACAGTGCCTTTTGTGCATCCACTAAACCATCATATTGCTTAGGAGGATCAAGGCAAATATCACAGTTACCACAAGCATTTTGTCGATGTTCATCGAAGTAATTTAGTAACACTAAGCGTCGGCATGTTTGAGCTTCAGCAAATGCTCCCATTGCATTAAGCTTATGCATTTCAATGGCTTTTTGATCGCTTTCTGGCTTTTCATCTAAACAACGACGCAACCACGCCATATCGGCGGGATCGTAAAATAATACAGCTTCTGCAGGTAATCCATCTCGCCCTGCACGCCCTGTTTCTTGATAATAAGATTCAATATTTCGCGGAATATCAAAGTGAACAACAAATCGGACATTGGGCTTGTTTATTCCCATACCAAACGCGACAGTCGCTACCACAATTTGTAAATCATCACGCTGAAAAGCGTCTTGTACTTTAGCACGTTGTGCAATTTCCATTCCGGCATGATAACCCGCGATGCTTAATCCTCGCTTACTCAGGCGCTCTGCTGTTTCTTCGACTTTATTGCGACTATTACAGTAAATAATGCCTGACTTTCCTTTCTGACCACGAATAAATAACCAAAGCTGATCAAGTGGTTTATATTTCTCTACTAAAGTGTAGCGGATATTCGGTCTATCGAAACTACTGATATGGATTAACGGATCACGCAACACTAGCTGATTAATAATATCGTAACGTGTTGTATTATCTGCAGTTGCCGTCAGAGCAATAATGGGAACATCAGGAAGATATTGTCTTAATAACCCTATGCCACGATATTCAGGACGAAAATCATGTCCCCATTGTGAAATACAGTGCGCTTCATCAACAGCGAGTAATACGGGTTTCCATTGCACTAATTGATGAAGAAAACTCTCCATCATTAAACGCTCAGGGGCAATATACAGCAGTTTTATTTCACCCTTTTGACAACGTATTTGAACATCAAACTGCTCTTCACGCGTTTGGGTTGAATTTAAATAAGCAGCTTCAATACCATGAAGGCAAAGTTGATCAACCTGATCTTTCATCAGTGAGATGAGTGGCGAAACAACCACGGTCAACCCATCGAGTAATAATGCGGGGATTTGATAACAAAGGGATTTTCCACCCCCTGTCGGCATCACAACTAGACAATCTCTCCCAGTGGTAATGGTATGGATGATTTCTTGCTGACCAGGACGAAACTGCTGATAACCAAAGGTTTCTCGCAAAATAGCCTGTGCCGATGGCATTGAATTAAGAACTTCTGCTGTGGACACACCGTTCCTCTGAAAAGCTGCTGATAAAAACTATGATGAGGAGTAAAAGAAAAGGCACCAATATGAAGGTGCCATCATCATTTATAGCGCTATGCTACCTCAGAATGGGGAAAATTACAGCATATCATTAAGCATCACACCAACACCGACCCGAGTCTGACGAAAGTTATAATCAATCATTGATTCGCCATAACCACTAAATACTTGGGTATAAAAGCGCACATGCTTAGTAATTGGGTAGCTCCAACCCAATTCAGCCGCACCATAACCACTATTCCAGTTATAACGTCCGGTCGCAGTGATCACACTTTCACCTAATCGATAGCCCGCTTTTAATCGGTAATAACCCATATAGCGATTAATCTCTGGATTATCATCACGTTGAGCACTTTCACTAAAGCGATACCAAGGTTTTAGATCAAGCTGTAAATTACCTTTTTGTACCATAAAACGTGCATAAGCACGGTTCCAACTACGAGATGTAGGATCAGAACGTCCATTCGACTCGTGGTTAAAGCCCATTTCTATTTCACGAAGAGTCCATCCCGCAAATTTATAGTCTGTTGCCCAACCTAGAAAAAGTTGCGGTTCGTAGTTTGTCTCACGAAAAGGGGCTGATTCTTTCTTATTACTTAATTGCCACCAAGAACGTTGAGTATAAGATGCTGCTAAAACAGAGTTTTCACCCGCAATGCCTCGCCATAACGGGAAAGCCAAACTAAGCTGAAATTTCACCTCATCTTTTTTAGCCTTATTCCCCCAATCATAGCTTTGAATAGCCTCTTTATTCATATCAGAGGTATCAGTGTAAATAATATAATTGGATTCATAAGGATAAAGAACAAAAGGTGAATCGTACTCTTGTAATAAACCAGAAATGATACTGCCCTGAACAAGCGGTGCAGGAGATGATGATGCTTGTATTTCGGATGCAAATCCCCATGCTGAATAGAATAAAGTCACCGCAAGTAAAGAACGGATGTAACGCATAGTTAATTATCCTGTTTCATTATTGAATAGTATAAAAGTTAGTACTTACTTTAAAATTAGTTCTTATATATATGCTTTATTACACTTTAGTGCCCATATTTTACACGTAATCGCCATTAAATCTCGTATATTTTCACACCATTATATTTATAGCACGAATGTGCAATTACGATTTTGTCATGTATTATTAACATAACATTAACTTAATGACGTGATATCAGGGGTTCTAAAAATGGAAAAACAGTTAACATTAGAAGAGGCTCAAACACTAATTGGTCATGTTTTTGTTTATAAGATGCCCTTTAACCAATTAATTGGCTTAGAGCTAGTTCGCTTTGAACAAGACTACGCTGAAATTCAATTTCGGTATCAAGATAAACTTGTTGGCAATATTGCCCAACGCATCTTACATGGTGGACTCATTGCTTCTGTACTTGATGTCAGTGCAGGACTAGTTTGTGTCGGTAACGCATTAACACGTTTGGCACCAATATCCCAAGAGCAACTCGAACAAAAACTCGCTAATATGGGCACAATCGACTTACGTGTTGATTATTTAAGACCAGGACGTGGAGAATGTTTTACAGCGAGTAGCCATATTTTACGCAGTGGCAATAAAGTGTCTGTTGCTCGTGTTGAATTACATAATGAAAAACAAGTTCATATTGCCAGTGGAACAGCAACCTATATTGTAGGTTAAGCCTTTATTAAAACCCATTGCGCACGATGATACTTGGATTAGTATTAATTACTTGTAAAAATACATGCCTAATGACACAGTAGATAATGTCATTGGGTATGATAACCCCGTCACACATTTCCTTTCCATCAATTCCAGAGATAGCATGAGCCAGAAAAACACGATGAAAGGCGTTTTATGTGCCTTAGGCGCCTATTTGATCTGGGGTATTGCCCCTGTTTATTTTAAAAGCATTCAAGAAGTGCCTGCAGAAGAGATCTTAACGCACCGTATTTTATGGTCGTTCTTTTTTATGTTGATTTTAATGACGATTAGCCGTCATTGGCCTTATTTACGCCAATTAATACGTCAACCTAAAAAAATTCTTCTTTTAGCACTGACCGCCGTCATTATCGCAACTAACTGGCTTACCTATATATGGGCGGTTAACCACGGCTATATGCTAGAAGCCAGTCTTGGTTACTTTATTAACCCACTGGTTAACGTACTGTTTGGTATGCTTTTCTTAAGTGAGCGTTTCCGTCGTATGCAATGGGTAGCAGTAGGTTTAGCATTTACTGGTGTATTTATTCAACTCTGGCACTTTGGTTCAGTACCTGTGATTGGATTAAGCCTCGCCGTGACTTTTGGTCTTTATGGCTTACTGCGTAAAAAATTGGGTGTTGATGCACAAACAGGCATGCTGGTAGAAACATTATGGCTATTCCCTGTCGCATTAGTTTATATCTTATTTTTCACACATTCGCCGACTAGCAATATGCTTGCAAATAGTTGGTCATTAAATACTTTATTAATTGCGGCCGGTATTATTACAACAGTACCACTATTGCTCTTTACAGAAGCGGCTCACCATCTGCGTTTATCAACCTTGGGCTTTTTCCAATACATTGGCCCAACTTTGATGTTTATTCTTGCCACAATGGTATATGGCGAAAAAATTGACGCGGAACGATTAGTCACCTTTGGCTTTATTTGGATTGCGCTGATCCTCTTTACGCTTGATGCGCTCTATACACAACGTCGATTAAGACGTAACTAACCTTCTAAAATACGCTCTTCCGTTAAATTACTAATTTGTATAAAAGCGGAAGAGAGTTTTTTCTTCTTATTTTTCCTCAATGAATTAGCACTCCTTGATATCTCCTCAACAGAACGATGAGAACGCCTAAATAACGTAGATATTACATTATTAATCAACTGAATATGGTTAGTGACAGCACTGTAATAGAGATTGAACCGGGGAATAAAATCACGCTGATGTCTCAATAATTTACAGTACAAATCTTCTTCAGATTTATTGATAGGTTTACTGGGATGATAAGTATCACAAAGAACTTCCTCAGTATTTTCGATCAATAATTCATTACTAGAAAAAGAGACAGGCGAAGTTCGCGAGCAAGTTATGGCAAAAGAGTAGGTATGAAAGAAGACACTAGAGAGCTTCATCAATTAATCCCATTAAGCAAGAATAGATAACGAGATTATTAAGTAACCAACGTGAACTTCCCTTAAAAAAACACCCTCAGCTTATCTATCAAATAAGCAAGGGTGTTTTTTTATATTGGGATAATGCTAGTTCACTTTAAATCAAGGCTTATTCCAGTCGAGCAAATGCTGCCACCAGCCATTTAATCCCTTCACCATTAAAAGCGATTTGTAGTCGGCAATGCTCACCGCTACCTTCAATATTGATAATGGTGCCATCACCAAATTTAGGGTGCTTCACACGTTGCCCAAGTGAATAGCCACTATCATTGCTGATAATAGGAGTGCCTAAACGACTATGATTAACAGGACGTGAAACTGTCGCACGTAAACGGACTTCTTCGACACACTCTTTAGGTAACTCACCAATAAAACGAGAAGGCCTATGGCTGACTTCTTTTCCATATAAACGGCGGTTTTCAGCGTAAGTAAGTGTTAACTTTTTCATTGCTCGCGTGACACCGACATAAGCCAAGCGACGTTCTTCTTCCAAACGCCCCCCCTCATCTAGCGACATTTGACTTGGGAACATCCCTTCTTCGACACCCACAATAAAGACTTGTGAAAATTCGAGCCCTTTAGCAGAGTGAAGTGTCATTAACTGCACGGCATCTTGATATGCATCGGCTTGGCTTTCGCCTGATTCTAATGCGGCATGTGAAAGAAACGCTTGCAAAGGCATTAAATCTTCGTCTTCATCTTGATAACTAAATTGGCGAGTCGCGGTGACTAGCTCTTCTAAGTTTTCAATACGAGCTTGTGCTTTTTCACCCTTTTCTTGCTCATACATCGCTTTTAAACCTGAATCACGAATAATTCGGTCTGTTTGCACATGTAATGGCATATCTGCTGTTTCAGAGGCGAGTGTTTCAATCAGTTCTAAGAATCGTTGAATTGCAGCAGTTGCACGTCCTGCCAACATTTTATGTTCGATAACCTGTAATGCGCTTTCCCATAAGGTAATTTGGTTATCTCTCGCGACTTGGCGAACAATATCTAATGTTCTATCACCAATACCCCGTGTTGGTGTATTCACAACACGTTCAAAAGAAGCATCATCATGGCGATTCGCCGTTAATCGCATATAAGAGAGGGCATCTTTAATTTCTTGTCGTTCAAAGAAACGCTGACCACCATAGATACGATATGGCATAGCGGCTTGTAATAACGCCTCTTCCATTATACGAGATTGGGCATTGCTACGATAAAGAATGGCACAGTCTGTTAGCGCACCACCTTCTTCTTGCCAGCGCTTAATTCGGCCAACAACATAACGCGCTTCATCTAAATCATTAAAAGCGCAATACAGCGAAATAGGCTCACCTTCTGCACCTTCAGTCCACAAGTTTTTACCTAATCTGTCACTGTTATTGGCAATAAGCGCATTCGCGGCTTTTAAAATGTTACTTGTAGAACGATAATTTTGCTCTAACCGGATAGTCTCTGCGCCAGGAAACTCATTTAAGAAATTTTGAATATTTTCAACTTGCGCACCACGCCAGCCATAAATAGATTGATCGTCATCACCAACAATCATCACTTTACCCGTTTGACCTGCGAGCATTCTTATCCATGCATATTGAATGCGGTTAGTATCTTGGAATTCATCAACCAAGATATTGGTAAAGCGATTTTGGTAATGCTCTAAAATTTGAGGTTTATTAAGCCAAAGTTCATGAGCGCGTAATAAAAGCTCAGCAAAATCCACCAGCCCTGCGCGATCACAAGCTTCTTGATATGCTTGATATACTTTCAACCACGTTGTTTCAACGGGATTACCATAGGTTTGAATATGTTGTGGTCGTAAACCTTCATCTTTTTTACCGTTGATATACCACATACCTTGACGTGCAGGCCATTGTTTATCATCAAGATCCATTGACTTAACAATACGACGAATAAGGCGATATTGATCATCACTGTCAATAATTTGGAAGTCTTGTGGTAAATTCGCATCAAGATAATGTGCGCGTAATAAACGATGAGCAAGGCTATGGAAAGTGCCAATCCACATACCGCCTTGACTTGTACCAATTAAGTCTTCAATACGATGGCGCATCTCTGCGGCGGCTTTATTGGTAAACGTCACAGCCATAATCGAAAAAGGAGAAGCTTGTTCAACAGATAATAACCAAGCAATACGATGTACCAGTACCCGTGTTTTACCACTACCTGCACCAGCTAACACCAACATATTAATACGAGGTGCGGCTACTGCTTCGCGCTGTTTATCGTTAAGGCCTTCTAGCAGATATGAGACGTCCATAATTACCAATCATTTAGTGAAGAAAATACTGTGGATATATACAGAAATAGAGAGTAAGCAACAAACTAACAGGAATTCACGCGCTATGCAAAATAAAGCCTTTTTTAACCACGTGTATCTGTGCCATTCTTACCGAATATCACATTAAACGAGTTCTATCAGTTTGCTTAAATCTGTAATTTCAATATGTGGCATTACTCTGGTTTCACCTTCTTCAAACAAACTACGGTTATCAAGGTTAATCCAGCACGCTTGTAATCCACTATTAACGGCGCCCTCGACATCTGTTACAAGGTGATCACCCACATGTAGGATTTTCTCATGTGGAAGATTTAACAGTGAAGCAGCTTTATCAAACATATCAGGATAAGGCTTAGAGCGACCATCCGGGCCAGCTTTTAAAATATGTGAAAAATACTGCCCTAGACCACAACTTAATGGGTTTGCATTACCATTTGTAATCGCAATTAATGGTATCTTCTGCGCCAACTCTGTGAGAACTTGGTGGGTATTTTTAGGTACATTAATGCGACTACGCCAATAAGCAAAGTGCGCCATAATTTCATCAGCACCTTGTTGTGCTTTGGCTTCACTGTAGTTGTAATCTAACAGCATATTTCTCGCCGCAAGCCAACGCCACTGCGTAATATCATGAAAAATATCAGGATTGTTTTCTATAAGTGGCTTTTTATAGGCATTCACATCTTTTTCTGTGAAATGATTAAAACGCAGATCATATTGACGAATAAAATCCATCGTCTCTTTTTCAGTTCTGTCCATTACTGGCACATTGTCATACAGTGTGTCGTCTAAATCAAAAGTCATCGCAGCAATTGGCGTCAGAGTTCTGTAAAAGCGCATTATGATTTTTCTCTCTTAGCTCTCGGATGAGCAGCATCATAGACTTTCGCTAAATGCTGAAAATCTAAGTGGGTATAGACTTGCGTGGTCGATAAATTAGCGTGCCCTAATAATTCTTGTACAGCACGTAAATCACCACTCGATTCCAATAAATGCGTAGCAAACGAGTGACGTAATTTATGAGGATTTACATGGCTACTTAGTCCTTGTTTAATACCCCAAAGTTCAAACCGTTTTTGTACACTGCGCACAGATAAACGCTTACCGCTTTGGGTTGAGATAAAGACAGCTTTATCCTCAGGTGCATAGAGCTCTCGCATCGGAAACCAATTCTGTAACCACTCTATCGCTTTTCTTCCTAACGGTACTTTTCGTTCTTTACTTCCTTTACCTAAAACACGAACCTCACCTTCATTCATGTCGATATCGCTCATGTTTAAGTTAGTCAATTCTGATAGACGCAATCCTGCACCATACATCACTTCCAGCATGGTTCTATCTCTAACAGAAAGAGGATCTTTTAAGTCGATATTCATCAATTGGCTAACTTCATCGACATCCATATTTTTAGGAAGATGACGACCAGATTTAGGTGTGCGAATACCTTTTGCTGGATTAACCTCTAACATTCCCTGTGCCACTTGCCAATCAAGAAAGCTACGTAACGCCGAAAAGCGCAAAGCAAGACTAGTCGGTTGTAACCCACTACGATGACTTTTCGCTAGTAACATACGTACATGTTGGCTTTCAAGTGATACCCATTGTGTGATTTTCATCGCTATCATCATTTGCGCTAATGCAGTTAGTTGTCGATGATAATTTTCTACGGTGACAGGACTTAATCGGCGTTCAACTTGAATATAACGCAGGAATTGTTCGATAGAGACAGAGAGTGTTTCTGGAATGTCTATTGGCTGGTTCATTGCCTTGCAACCCAACGAAGTAACAATTCTGGTAAAATATGAGCGAGCTTATCAAGCATTACAGTTCCCATTCCTTCCTGAAAGTGTTGGTTATCTCGGCTATTAAAAATAATCACCCCCAAATCACCATAATGCCCTAGCAATGAGAGTGCAACAGAACCTGAGCGTCGTACATTAGGCATCAATAACATGATCTCTTGCCCGTTTAATGTACCTAAATAGTGATTATCATCGCCCATACGCTGAATGCGAAAATGTTCAAACGCTTGGCGAGATAATGGTAGGTCTTGTGCATCCAAAGGTGGCTGTAATTGCCAGCGATCGGTAAATAGGCGTAATTGAACTGAATAAAGCCCTAATCCCTTAGCCCACAGGTTTAAGCGTTCTAGCATTTCGTGAAGAGAAGCACTGTTGGATAGTTCAGAAATTAATAATAAGAGTTGGCTAAACAGTGCTTCATTTTCAGAGGCTTGTTCTATCAACAAACGCATATCTTCTTCAAGATAATGGATGCGGTTACGCTGGCGCGACATTATCCATTCGACTAAAGAAACGGTTCCTCTGACGGGATGAGGAACTTGCATTTGCTCAATATAACTTGCATTACGGATAAAAAAGCCAGGATGCTCCCTGAGGTAACGGATCACTTGTTGATCATTAAGTTCGTTTGTTTCAGGGCAACAGAACTGCTCATTTTTATCCGTCATACAGATAGCCTCTCAAAAAATAATATTATAGCTGAATGATCCCATCATAAATATGCGTCGCAGGCCCAGTCATATAAAGAGAGTTACCCTCTCCTTTCCATTCAATTAGCAACGATCCACCCGGTAAAGTTACCTTCACTCGTTTATCTAATAAACCTTGTGAAATACCAATTGCAACTGCTGCACAAGCCCCGCTACCACAAGCTTTCGTTTCGCCAGCACCACGTTCAAACACCCGTAAATGAAGGTTACTTCTGTCTACGATTTGCATAAAACCAATATTAGCACGTTCAGGGAACCGTTCATGTTGCTCTAACACTGGCCCTAACAACTCAACTTCTGCTGTTTTAATATCCTCAACCTGAATAACGCAATGAGGATTTCCCATTGAAACGACACCGCACAATACAGTGCGTTCCATTGCCCTGATAATATAGGTCTTTTCTGCCTTTTGTGCACGGAAAGGGATTTTTTGAGGTTCGAACTCAGGTTCGCCCATATTGACGCACACATCGTCATTGTCCATAACATTCAAAGTCATTCTGCCAGACTGTGTACTGACTTTTATCTCTCTTTTGTTTGTAAGGCCTTTTAATCTCACAAATCGAGCAAAGCAACGAGCACCATTACCGCACTGTGCAACTTCACTTCCATCTGCATTAAAAATGCGATAATGGAAATCGAGTTCGGGATCATAAGGTGCTTCAACCACCAACAATTGATCAAACCCAACACCAGTATGGCGATCTGCTAATCGACAGATTAATTCTGGTGAAAAATAAACATTTTGAGTCACAGCATCGACCACCATAAAGTCGTTGCCAAGACCATGCATTTTTGAAAATTGCATCTTGCCCCTGCCTGAAACGAAGTTACCGTTTCTAAGATTGACTAATTGGTCTGAGTTGAGACGCTCTCAACTTGCTGGGTTGGCTGGGATGACTGTGTCATTTTTGCCTGAGTATCTTCAGGAGGGAAATAAAGAGGGCCTTTCAAGCCACAACCAGAAAGAGAAATCAGTGTTATTATAGCAAGAGTGCAACGTAAATACGTTTTCATTCGAAATCTGCCTGTCATTTATTTGGTTAATATCCTCTATAATCGCAGTTAGATCTCGAAAAGCAAATAGGAAATGAAGATGAACGACAGTGAATTTCACCAATTAGCTGACGAACTCTTGTCAGAAATAGAACAAACTATTGATAATTATGAAGGTGACGCAGATATTGATTGTGAAATCAATGGCGGTGTAATGACATTAACCTTTGAAAATAATAGCAAAATTATTATTAATCGTCAGGAAGCGTTTCATCAAGTTTGGTTAGCGACACGCTCTGGTGGATATCACTTTGATTGGAAAGATGAACAATGGATTTGTGATAGAAGTGGCGGTGAATTTTTAACCATGCTAGCGCAAGCGATAGCAGAACAAAGTGGGGAAGCGTTTTCTTTCTAAGAAACGCAGTTAGCCACAACAGTTAACTACAATAATGGGAGCTATCAAGGCTCCCATTTGTATTAACTGATTTGTACTCAATTAAGAGTGTTGCACCGCTTTGTAATCTGTAAATCCGTGGGCAATAACATTCATCTCAGGTTGGGCTTCTTTACTACCCAGATCGGATAATTTACCAAAGGATCCACCCGCAAAAGGTAACACTTGTGTTGATCCTTCCACTTTCACAATTTGATAAAACTGTGGCAGATTAAAATTAATAAAGCTTGAGCCGTATGTGAATCGGTCATGAGATGAAGAGTAGAAACGGCTAACATCTTTCACTAACTCTTCTTTACTTCCCTCACAATGGGAATAAATTTCAACGCGATTTGCTTCATCTAAGATATAGATATTAAAGACATTATTATCTTCTGTGGTTTCAAAGAAAAATTGAATAATCCCTTCGCAAGCAAAACCATCAATCACCGCAGGTAAATAGCGAGCATCTTTATCTAATTTAACCGGCAATCCATGAAGTTTGTTATATGAAATTGCACCATAAAACTCGATCGCATTTTCTAATTTTTGTACCGACACATTGAGGCGTTCAAAAAACAATCCCCACGTTTGCCCAGCAATACGTAAAGCTTTAAAACGTCCTGGCTCTAAACGATTTGTTGATAACCGCAATTCAATACATTCCGAGACTAACTGCTGGACACGAGTACGAATTAAACCCCGCAAATGTTGGCTATAACAAAATACTTCAACAGAAGCAGGTGGAGCCGCATCTTGGTGCATTTTACCTAAAATCGTTTTTAGCGATTCCAACATAGATTGTGTACCACTGAAATGGAGAGTTCTGACCTCATTCCAAGAGTTACGATACAACAAATCAATGCTACCAATAAGACACTGCTCTTTTTCACCGAAACTAAAGACATCGAGTTTTCTAAAATCAAAGTGAACCACTTGATCAGAAAAACTCTCTGTTGGGTCAGTTTCCAAATTAACAATAATCGCGAGATGTCGAATTTCACAAGGGCTATACAGTGCTTTCGGTGTTGGTGCAGGTAAACGAATTGGGAAATGGCTCGACATATCCCTAACTAATTCATGCAGTTTAATTTCATCACAAGAGGATTCTCCTTGATGAATATAAACTCGAGACTCTTTCGTTAACAACCCATTAAAGTAAGACCATGCCACTAATTTATTTAAATAGCGGTTATATTCTAATGGTTGATGTCCAACGATATTTTCAAAATCAGGGGCACGATTATATAGATACCATCCGCTACGATTTGCTCGACCTTGTGGCACATAAATAAAGGTTAAATGTGACTCTGATAAATCAGGTGATATCTGTGGATTAACCAGTGTAACTTTACCGGGTAATGCCTCAAACGCAGCGTAAAGTTTGCGAGTTAAGACACCAATATCTTGTGGACTTGCGCTAACACTTAAATTATTACGACGTGCAAAACGAATAAGATTACGATAGCTTTGCATCATCGTATCTAATAATTCATTGTGTGCATCGCGCACTCGCTCGATTTTCCAACTATCACGCGTATCAAGTACGGTTAAGCGTTCATTATCCCATTGCCATTGAGTAACCAATTGCGATAAGACTTGTCGTCTCCAGCCTTCTGGCTCGTTTTGTGTTTTTTCGTTAGATAATTTTTCACACACTTTCAGATAGAAGCAACGACGGATAAGATCAAGGCGAGTTAAATCATTGATAGAAACCAAATAGCGAGTGACACGCTCAAGCATCATACAATAAGCATCTAAACCGTAATTGACGATTTCGCCACGATGTAGATGTTGCTTCATTTCTAATGCCAGCAATTTTCCATTAGGATAATCCGCTGAATAGGCTTCTAATAAAATACTTTTTAGTACCGCTTTATAAGGCGAATCGACACTTTTATAGAGTTGCCATAAACTTGCGCCAAAATACTCTTCAGCAGAAAGTTCACCTAACCCCCCTAGATCTAGCCATTCATTTGGCGTTAAGACACCTTGAGCATAAAGGGAGTTAACATATTCGTCATAATGATGCTCTTCTTCAATAGGCACCATCGTCCATAGTAAGCGCTTGCCTGCTAGACGTACCGCTGTACGATAAAACTCATCAAGTAAAAGAATATGTTGGGTAGAGCCACAATCTTCTCCACCTAAGCTACCGCTTGCATGATGACGAAATCTATTTTCATCAATTAAGAAAAACGTAACATCAATACCAAGTTCGCCAGCCCATTGCTCAATTAATTGGCATTTGCGTTGTAAAAGTGCACGTTCACCTTGATCTAGCCATGATTGATGGCAGACCCAAATATCAATATCAGAGCAGTGACTTTGACCAATAGAAGAAGTACTCCCCATTGAATAGATACCAGTAATTGGCAACTCTCCATTGGCGTATCCATCCATCGGATTATCACATAATGCGTTAACCAGCTTATTCGCCCATTGACGTTGCATGTCATCAGGTTCAAAGAAACATGTACCGTGAGGAACATTTCCTTGTATGTAGCCGGGCAACTCAGGATGGTGGTAATGTAATAAAACAGGAATTAAACCATAGACCTGTTTAAAAACATCACACATCGATGCAAATGCTCGTTCCAGTCTGAGTTGATTAATCGCATCCAGCCGTTGCTTCAGTGTTTCAATATAAAGATACAAGAGTTTCGCCTGAACAATACTAAGAAGATAGTAGAATCTGAGTTTATAAGTGACCAAGGTTGAGTTAGGTATATTAATAGATAAAACTTTACTAACAAAATCTCGGAAACGTGATCAATTTAACACCTTGAGCGCAAGGCGTAAAGAGGAACTCAAAATATAGCACCAAGATCTAAAAGTGATATTTAAGCGCTTAATCGTGTAAAGCCAACAGATAAATATCTTTATAATCATAAGGATAAATTATTCCACCCATAAAAAAAATGATAAAAAAAATCTCTCAATCCTCCCTTTACCCCACAAAAACCCCTGTTTACTTGATGATGAAACTAAAAATAAATTTTGACAAAACATAAAAAATAGATAAAAAAGTAAAAATAAAAGCAACCAATTGATAATAATAGATTATTTCTATTTTTTGATTATTTTCTATATTTCCGATTAAAATAAGAATTCTATTTTTAATATTGCGATAATAATATTTAAAATAATATTTAATTTTTATTAATTATTTATTTAATCCAAGAATAAATTCTTTTTTTTATTTTAATTATTTCTCCTTCTTTTATTTAATAATATTTTTGTTAAAATTTATCGTGTTTTTATATATAAAAAAATAATAAGGAAGATAAGAGGATTTAAAATAATGGTTGTTTTATCAATATGTTCAGATTAAATATGATATTTACATCATCTTCTACTTACTGAATGTTAAAAAAATTAACCTAATGTTTTATTTTTGTAAATAACCACACTTTTTATATAGATATAAGAAGAATAAAATTCTAAAAATAACTAAACTCAATAGTATTCATTGATAATTTACTTATTTTCTATTTCCTTTTTCTTTTTTTCTTTTTCGATAATGACCTCATTTCTTTCGTTATAATCACGACACAAAGCGCCTTAACTGGAAAATTGGGCCTTAAAGTGTTAAAACAATGCCTTATTTCTAAACAAAAATATCGCTAATCGCTCGGAAGAGATAATACTATTATGTCAAAAAGTACCATCCGTATTGCTACCCGCCAAAGCCCTCTTGCTATGTGGCAGGCACTTTATGTGAAAGAACAACTACAACTTACTCATCCAGGTTTAGTCGTCGAATTAGTACCGATGGTCACTAAAGGTGACATCATTCTAGATACACCTTTAGCTAAAGTAGGTGGTAAAGGACTATTCGTAAAAGAATTAGAACTTGCTCTACTTGAATCGCGGGCAGATATTGCCGTTCACTCTATGAAAGATGTTCCTATTGATTTTCCAGAAGGTTTAGGGTTAGTTACTATTTGTGAACGCGAAGATCCCCGTGATGCTTTTGTCTCTAATCATTATAATTCTTTAGACGAACTGCCAGCAGGTAGCATTGTAGGTACATCCAGTTTACGCCGCCAATGCCAATTAAAAGCACAACGCCCAGATCTAATTATTCGTGATTTGCGAGGCAATGTAGGTACTCGCTTAGGAAAATTAGATAATGGCGATTACGATGCCATTATTCTTGCTGTTGCTGGCTTAAAGCGCCTAGGTCTTAACGAGCGTATTCGTACACCATTATCTGCAGAGCAATCCTTACCCGCGGTTGGACAAGGAGCTGTTGGTATTGAGTGTCGCTTAGATGACAATGAAACTCGCCAGCTATTAGATGCTCTCAATCACACACGCACCGCAGTTTGCGTTAAATCGGAGCGTGCAATGAATACTCGTCTTGAAGGCGGTTGCCAAGTTCCTATTGGAAGCTATGCCATTTGGCAAGATGACAAAATTTGGTTACGTGCTTTAGTCGGTTCTCCTGATGGTGAAACTATTTTGCGTGGCGAACGTTTAGTTACCCCAGAAGAGGCAGAAACTGCGGGTATCTCATTGGCTGAAGAGCTTTTAGATAAAGGTGCGCGAGCTATTTTAACCGCCGTGTATCAAGGTAGCACACCTGCATGAGTATTTTAATCACTCGCCCCAATCCAGCAGGAGAGGCATTAACTCAGCGCTTAATTGATGCGGGGAAAACAGCCTTTCAAGCACCTTTAATCGAGATCACTGCGGGTCGTGAACTCCCTTTATTAGATGCTAAACTAAAAGGATTAAGAGCGGGTGATTGTATATTTTTACTTTCCAAAAATGCGGTGTCATACGCAAACTGGCAGCTAAATCAATTACAACAATCATGGCCAGATACGCTATCCTATTATGGAATAGGCCAAAGCACAGCGAAAGATTTCCAACATTTAAGCAGTCTTCCAATTTGCTACCCTGAGCAAGGAGAAACCAGTGAAGATCTTCTCCAACTTCCTGCACTTAATCAGGTGAAAAACAAACGAATATTACTGCTTAGAGGTAACGGTGGTCGTGATTTACTCGCAACAACATTGAGTCAACGAGGTGCGATCGTTGATGAATGTGAATGTTACCAACGTCTATTTATTAATTATTCCCCTGAAGACTTTGCGCTTCAATGGGAAAAAGCGCAGGTTGATACGCTTGTTGTCACTAGCGGTGAAATGTTACAACAACTCTTTGATCTGGTCGCTGAATCTAAAAAAGCATGGCTGTTAAACTGCCATTTACTTGTGGTCAGTGAACGATTAGCAACAATAGCAAAAACATTAGGGTGGGAAACCGTCACCGTTGCTGAAAGTGCCAATAATGATGCTTTATTTCATGCATTAATATAGAACCTAAATGAGACGCCGATATGACGGAACAG
This sequence comes from Proteus terrae subsp. cibarius, assembly GCF_011045835.1. Taxonomy (NCBI): domain Bacteria; kingdom Pseudomonadati; phylum Pseudomonadota; class Gammaproteobacteria; order Enterobacterales; family Morganellaceae; genus Proteus; species Proteus terrae. The sequence continues at coordinate 201,911 of NZ_CP047349.1, read as the reverse complement.
AAAAATACGAATGATAATGACTTGCCAAAAGATGCAGCTAAAGCTGATGAGAATGTCCGCTATCAGGAAGTCAAACCTGTTAATAACAAGCGCTCAGGTCTAATTGGAAGTGCTGTTGCTATCCTTGTTATTTTAGCAATCGGTGGTAGCCTTTATTATTACACCAATCAACAAGCATCAAAGCTGAGTGTAGAAAATCAATCACTCAAATCTGAGCTTGCCCAATTACAACAACTCCAAAATACTTATCAACAACGCTTTGACAATATTGATAGCATGTTTAACTCACAAAAACAGACTATCGATAAATTACAAAACGAGCGCCAAACGACAGAGCGTCAAATTCAAGATCTACAAACACGATTTGCTGCTATTTCCAGTGCAGACGTCAAAAGCTGGTTATTAGCTCAAGCCGATTTTATGGTGAAAATGGCTGGTCGTAAGTTATGGAATGATCAAGATGTCGTGACCGCTGTAAGTCTACTAAAAGGTGCTGACAGTAGCTTAGCGGAAATGAACGATCCGAGTTTACTTGAAATCCGTCGTGCTATTAATGAAGATATCAGCAGTTTAGCCGCACTCACCAAAATTGATAATGATGGCATCATCTTACAATTAAACCAGTTAGCGAATCAGATTGATAATCTCCGTTTAGCCGGTTTAGAGCGTAACGGCTCACCAATGGATAAAAACGACGAAACCATTTCAGGTTCACTTTCTGATTGGAAACAAAATCTAAGTAAGAGCTGGAAAAGCTTTATGGATGATTTTATTACCATTCGTCGCCGTGATACCGCATCAGTTCCTTTATTAGCACCTAATCAAGATGTCTATTTACGTGAGAATATCCGTTCACGTTTATTAATTGCTTCTCAAGCCGTGCCTCGTCACCAAACTGAAACTTATCAGCAATCTCTGGAAGCGGTATCCACTTGGGTACGAGCTTATTTTGATACCTCTGATCCAAGTACAACCGCATTTCTAGATACGGTATCTGAATTAGAGAAGCAACCTATTACGCTTGCAATGCCATCAGAATTGAAAAGCCCGACACTGCTAGAGAAACGTGTAGAAAAGCAAATTCGCAATTTACTGGCACAAAATGAGTATGCAGAGCCACAAGTGGCTGAAGCGCAAGCTGTTGAAGCCCAAGATGCCCAACCCGTAGAGGCTGAGCATAATGCATCAGAGAACGTGCAAGATGCTGCGGCTGATAGTGCAACGACTGATACACCAGTAACACAACAAGGAGAATAAGCTTATGTTAAAAATACTGCTCCTTTTTGTGGTGCTTATTGCCGGCATCATTTTTGGTCCACTCTTGGCAGGCCACCAAGGTTATGTGCTTATACAAACTGATGATTGGGATATTGAAACCAGTGTAACCAGCCTTGTTATTATGTTTGTTTTATTGCAATTAGCACTGTTACTCATTGGTTGGAGCTATCGCCGTTTTATTGGTACAGGGTCAAAAGCATATAGTTGGTTTTCTTTCCGTAAACGTAATCGTGCACGTAAACAAACCAGCATGGCATTAATGAAATTAGCGGAAGGTGATTTTAAAGAAGTTGAAAAACTGATGAGCCGTAATGCAGATTATGCAGAACAGCCCGTTGTAAACTACCTATTAGCCGCTGAAGCCGCACAGCAACGTGGTGATGAATTTCGAGTTCAGCAACACCTTGAACGTGCAGCTGAACTTGCCGATACCAATCAGCTTCCTGTTGATATCACACGAGTGCGTATTTTATTAGCACAAAACGAAAATCATGCAGCACGTACTGGAGTTGATGAATTATTAAATCAAGCACCACGCCATCCTGAAGTGTTACGTCTTGCAGAAGTCGCTTATACACGAACAGCAGCTTGGCAAGCATTGCTTGATATCATTCCTTCTATGCAAAAAATTGCATTACATACGGATGATGAACTAGAGCAATTACGCCAAAAAGCCTATATCGGTATTATGGGACAGAAAATGTCCGAAAATGGCTGTGATGGGTTGAAGAATTGGTGGAAAGCACAACCGCGTAAAGTACATCACGATAATGCATTACGTGTCGTTTTAGCTGAACACCTTATTGAGTGCAACGATCCAGAGACTGCTCAAACGATCATCTTAGACGGCGTTAAACGTCAGTATGATGAACGATTGATCTTACTATTACCTCGTTTAAAAAATACAGATGCCAATGTTATTTTGAAAGTACTCAATTCATTAATTAAACAACATGGGCCAACGCCATTACTCAATAGCACATTAGGTCAGATTGCAATGCAACAAGGACAATGGGCTCAAGCTGAAGAAGCTTTCCGTAATGCGTTAAAGCAACGTCCTGATGTCCATGACTTTGCGTGGCTTGCTGATGCATTAGATAAACAGAAAAAATCTGAAGAGTCTGCGAAAGTACGTAAAGATGCTTTATTAATGACACTGAAAAAAGATTCTGTCATTTTTGAAGAGCCGAAAAAAAGTAAATAAACTCATTCGATAAGAACGTGATCATAAATTGTTTGAGCGACTGATTTAAAAACCCTCTTTATTGAGGGTTTTTTTATTTGATTTAAAAGCCATGTTGAAATAGCAATACCACTTCTACACATAAAGTCAAAAATACATACACCCAAGCAATTCGATAAAAACGAGTGGGTATTCCCTTCTCATTTTCTTGCTTAAATGACAGGTAATGTTTTCTCGCCTGATAAAACACAACAATATAAATCAGAGCGATCCCCTGACAAAGAAAAGCCACATATTTTGCCCATGATTTACCACCAATAATGAGCACGATAAGAGGGATCAAAAAGAATAATAGTGGGCCAAACTTCTCTATAAGAAAGAGTTTTTCTTGTGCAAGATATGCTTTTTGTTTATTTATCATAATGATGCTATCTCCAATCTACCCTTGAGCTGGATAATAGCGTGATAATGCGATGAATACAAAATGGATGTGTGGTTGGTATATAAAAAAACGCCTGTATAAAACTATACAGGCGTATAAATATACAATCAGGTCTACAGACGGATGGTGCCTCACTCAACGTTTCGTCCTGTTGATGATGAATGATGTTCATCGTTAACGTGGACGTAGGCACCGAATAATCGGCTCTGCATCATTCCTAGGTTTATGAAGCCATACGCTGTCATAAGGAGTGGAATGAGCATCTACAAAATAGATAGTGCATTAAGCATGCCAATTTTTCATTTTTTATGAAAAATATTCTCTCTCTAAAAAAGCATAAGGTAACTTATTGAATTTTAGTTTTCCTTTCTCGCTTCACTCATTTTCAATGATAAAAAATCTATAGCCTGTGCTTTCATCATGCTATTGCTAAATAGAAAAGAAAATATAGGGTCTGATATACGTCTCTTTTTCACGACAAGAAAAACACACCAACTATTTAACCACTTAAAATCAATGGGTTAAATGTCTCCTATTGGAGACAATAAAAATGACGAGTGTTGGCATTTACCGACAAACAAAATAAAAGCCTTATATTTCATATAATTACGGCCAATTATTTTACGTATTTTACCTATCTTTTTATGAAGATTAAAATTCGGCAATAAATTAAATTATTAATAGCCCTTAAGTGTCAAGGATGGCATTTTTGTTAAAAACGTCATTTGGGCTTTCTTATCTGGAACACATAACAATAAATAAAAATATGAAAAGAGTAACGAATTATAGAAGTAGAAGTAGAAGTAGAAGTAGAAGTAGAAGTAGAAGTAGAAGTAGAAGTAGAAGTAGAAGTAGAAGTAGAAGTAGAAGTAGAAGTAGAAGTAGAAGTAGAAGTAGAAATGGTGTTACGACTTTTAAAAAGGCAAATCGTAGATACGAAAAAGCCTCGATATAATCGAGGCTTTTTCTTATTGGTCGGCGAGAGAGGATTCGAACCTCCGACCCACTGGTCCCAAACCAGTTGCGCTACCAGGCTGCGCTACTCGCCGTCTGCATTACTGCTCTTATCTTGTTTATTGGTGCGAAGGGGGGGACTTGAACCCCCACGTCCGTTAAGACACTAACACCTGAAGCTAGCGCGTCTACCAATTCCGCCACCCTCGCATAAACAATAACTAAGATAAGATGGGGTGGCTAATGGGACTCGAACCCACGACAACTGGAATCACAATCCAGGGCTCTACCAACTGAGCTATAGCCACCATAACAGCTATCTTATTACTTCTTACAACAACGTTCTTCACCGTAACTCTTAGCACGCTTTAATGGCGCGCCCGACAGGATTCGAACCTGAGACCTCTGCCTCCGGAGGGCAGCGCTCTATCCAGCTGAGCTACGGGCGCTTCACGCCGTTGCGGGAGAGGATAGTACGGATTTACGCTCTGTCTGTCTAGTGCTTTTTGAAAAAAAAAGTTTGTTTGACGATACTTTGTGCATTTCGTCGATAAATGGAGCGTTTTTACACGCTAAACGCCCCATCAGTATAATAATTAAACAATAAAGATGCTAGATAAAAGCGTGAATAAATCATTTACTCAGTCACACCTAACAAAAAAAGAGGCAATCCCTATTACAATTTATTGGAATAGTAATACCCAACGAATTTTAACAGCTTAAATTGACGCTTAATTCGGCTTGGTTGTGATAACAAACGATATAACCACTCTAATCCAAGATTTTGCCATGCTTTCGGTGCTCTTTTAACATGGCCTGTAAATACGTCATAAGTTCCACCAACACCCATGTATAAAGCATCAGGGTAAATTTCACGACATGCACGAATAAATAACTCTTGCTTAGGTGATCCCATGGCAATAGTTACTATCTTCGCACCAGAGGCCTTTATACGCTCAAATAACGCCTCTCTATCTTGTGGCGTAAAATAACCGTTCTGGCTACCTACAATATTTACATTCCACTGTGCTTTAAGCTTATCTTCGGTTTGAGAAAGAATTTCAGGTTTACCACCAACAAGAAAGACAGGAGTTCCCTCTTTACCCGCTCTTTCCATCAACGCTTCCCATAAATCCGCACCAGCAATACGAGAAACCGCTGCATCAGGGTATTTACGACGAATACCTCGCACCACACTAATACCATCCGCATAAAGATAATCAGCTTCATTGAGTAATTCATTAAGTGCTGAGTCTGTTTCTGCTGTGAGAATTTTTTCTGCATTAATGGCAATCAGAGAGCCATTTTTTATTTGTGCTCCTTCATAGAGATAATCCAGAAAATGAGCCATATCGCGAAATCCCCAGATATTATGTCCGCGGATTGAATACTTCGGAATTGAATTGGATCCCATTACTTTTCCTTTTTCTCTAAACAACGAGGTTCACTTTGTATTTGACGAGTCACGTAATTACGCACTAATCCCGCGCTTTCAAATAACCAATAAAGCAGTTTGGCAACCACCAAACATAAACCAAAAATTAAACAGAAAAACACAACGCGAGAAACGAAAGAATCAACACCTTCTCGTGCCAAAACAATCATATTAAAAATAGCCCCAAAGCAAAAAGCTTGCAAAATAGCCGATTTATAACGATTGCTTTCATTGAGCCCTTGCTGATATAGCCAATCAAACCACTTAATAATCAGTCCTACAACAATCGCGCCCAATGGGATGAAGGCAATGCCCCCCATAACAACCAGAGAGCCTATTAAGGTCGGCGAAATAGCAAGACCCGCATGATAATTAAGCACTTCCCATGTAAAGTAGTTTGCTGAATTCAGCACGACATCTGGGCGTTCTGGCCATACCCAAGAAGGAATAAAGACATAAAAATCACGAATAATCGGTGCAAGTCCTTGAAACTCAATCTTGTCATAATTATTAAGTAATAAAGCTAGATTTTCCCAAGGAGAGAACGTATCACGAGTGAGGTATAAGAAAGTATAGAATGCCTCTGCACCACTCACATCAAGGCCATAGCGTTTTAATGCCAACCAGAACATTCCAACAATACTCATAACCCCTGCGGCAACCAGCATCCATAAGGTTATCCAGCCACGGACAATACCGATAAACAAAAACAGCGCAAAAGCGATGATGATATTAGCGCGGGTTCCACCCACGATAATATAGGTTAAGATCCCAAAACCCACCGTTGCACAAAGGAAGAAAATCCATCGTTGTTGAGTGGGTTTTAAGAAATAAACCACCAGCATTGCTGGGATAAAGAAATAGAAAAAGCGCTTAAGCGCAACACCTGACACTTGGCTTGAAAAAATTTGGCTATACGTTTTAAGCTTAAAGAGTAAAAAGCCATTTTGTAGAAAGAAAATTCCCACAGTTACAAACGCAATTAATGCCAATAAAATCCAAGTAAGGTTGGTTTCTACTCTATTCATCGTAAATAGAGACCTAGAAGGGCCGTCAACCGCTTTTCTCAGTCTTACCTTATAGGTTACATAATAAATGGCATAGAAGCTGGTAGAGGCTAATAGCGCGTATAATAATGAATCAACGGGTACAACTGCGACATCAAATTGGAATACCAACATACAAGTCAGCGGGAAACCAAAATAAAAGGTCAACAGATAGAGCATTGAGAAAAAAACATTAAAATTAAAGCGAACTCGACGAAACTCTTGATAAGTCAGCAATAAAATAAAACTTAAAGAGATAAAATAAACAAGTGCTAAGCCACCCAGTTCCGCCAATGTCATTGCGGCTCTCCTGTACTCATCTCAATTAACTCTTTCCAACCATCCGTGAAGTTAGGCGCAAAGAAGGCAATATTTTGACGATCAAGCATCAGCAATTGACGTTTAGCCTCTTCAATCAGCGCAACATCTAATTTGTCCCCTGAGAAAAAAACAGGAACACTTTGCTCAGTTAAGTCCTGCCAAAATGGATTTTGACGACTAATAACAAAAGGGATCGCAAATTGAATAAGCAGACAAAGCGTGCCAATACCTTGTTGACGGTGGAAAATAAAATAGCCTAAGTCACATGTTTTCAATAACGCGAGATAATCATCAAATGCCAATTTGTCACGTAATATTTCAACCTGATTATAGGGAAGCAATTGGCTAGCTGCTTGGGCTACTTCATTAATATAAACGTGATTATTTTCAGGATATCCCATTGGAATAATCACTTTTGCTCGCGTTCCATATTGCTCGGCAATTGCCTGTAAAGCTTCAATATGGCGATTCGATCTATCCCCTGAATTACCCACAATAATGGTGATCTGTTTTTCATCAATAGGCGCTTTTTCTGTCACCGTAAGCGCAGGATCCATTCTTGTTGGGAAATAGAGCAAATTGGCTGGAATATTAACGTTAAATTGTGCGAAGTAATTCAGATCCCCTCGTGTACCAAATACTCGACCCACACGTTTTTGAGCGAGTTTACGAAGAAGATAGAAGAGTTTAAATTTTAACTGTTTAGAATCCTGATATAAATCAGCACCCCAAATATGCCACCAAAATTGATGACGTTTGATCTTGCCAGTTAATAATGCCAGCCAAATAGGCGCATTAAACTGACCTAAAAAAAGGAATCGTTGGTGAGTATCGGCTTTGGCCAATGTGACCACTCTCTGTGCAACCTGCTTTTTATCAGCTAAACACTCAATATCTAAAGCTGGGTAGCTTTCTTGCAGTGAAGTATTTTTACTGGCAACGATAAAACGAGGTTTATACGTTAACCCCGCCTCAGTCACGAGGTGGTCGTTAAAAAACCGTAACATTGTGTTGTTATGATGCACAATGTCTGAACCTAGTACGTAAATCAAAGTTGTCATTTGCGCCTGCAATAAATCACGAAAACAGAACTACAGAGAAGGAAGTAAATAATATACGTTGCCATGTAGGCTTGAGCGGCACCTAATGCACCATGCTCAGGAATAAGCCAACGCGAAAATAGCGTCAATAGGGCAAACTGACTTACTTCTGTAAGGATATAAAAACGTAATGCCGCTTTTGCGATGACCAGATAACCAAAGACATAAGCGCCTACTTTTAAAACATCGCCAACAAGCTGCCATGCAAATAAATCACGCATAGCGACAAATTTATCTGAAAACAGTAACCAAATCGCAAAATCACGTAATAACCACACCATAAAACTCGCAACGGCTACTGCAGGTAATACAAACTTCAGTGATTTAACGATCTCTTTGGTAATATCACTCTTTTGCGTTAATCGAGAGAGTGTTGGCAATAAATAAACAGAAAAAGATGCGGTAATAAATTGCAAATAAGCATCTGAAATACTGGTCACTCCTTGCCAAATCCCTACGTCTTCCCAGCTATAGTGCTCAGCAAGTAAGTTACGCATCATGATATAAGCAACGGGTAATGTAATCGATGTTAATATCGCCATAATGGTAAACTTACCAAGATGACCTGCTATCGCCTTATCCCAATGAGGTTTAAGCTCGCTTAAAGCGAAGCGCTTACGCTTTGCTACTAAAAATGTAGCAGGAAATAAAATAAGTGCAGGTACTAATGCAAGTCCAATTAATGCACCGTGATAACCCGCAAATAAATAGCACAAATAATAAGCAACAACACCAATAATGCTACCAGCAATCACTGATAAGGCATTACCTGCCGCATCACGATAACCTTTTAAGATGGCAAGAAAATAGTTGCTATATGCTATCCCCATTTGAATAAAAGCAACGGCTCTTACAATATCCTGATATTGATGATAACCATCACCAAATAGCACTTGGCTAATGGGAGCAGAAAAAAGAAGAAATAAAATAGCTAATAGTGTAGAAAACAGCAAAATCATGGATGATGAAGTACCCAACACTTTTTTGCGTTGAATATCATCATCTTGATATTGTGCGATTAATTTTGTCACACCATTAAAAATACCCGCACCAGATAAGACACCTAGTACGGTGATTAATTGACGAAAGTTACCTGCTAACCCGACCCCTGTTGGCCCAAAAGAGACTGCAAGTAACTTGACGACAAGCAGACCAGCCCCGATTTTTATCAGGGTTGATCCGGCTGTCCAAATTGATGCTTTGGCTAACGACATAATTAAGCAAAGAAGTCGCGGATATGGCCAATAACAGTCTGCTGTTCTTCTTCTGTCATGTTATAGAACATAGGTAAACGTACTAAACGCTCACTTTCTTGCGTTGTGAAAATATCTTCACCATCAAAGCGGCCAAACTTCATACCTGCTGGGCTGGTATGTAATGACACATAGTGGAACACTGTTAAAACGCCGTGTTCTTTCATGTAGTCATTAAATGCGGTACGTTGCTCGATATCTTTCAGTTTGATATAGAACATGTGCGCATTGTGTTCTAAACCTTCAGGAACGACTGGAAGCGCTAATAAGCCTTTTTCCGCTAATGGAGTCAATGCATCATAGTAAATCTGCCAAAATGCTAAACGACGCTCATTAATTTTTTCAGCTTCTTCAAGTTGAGCCCATAAATAAGCTGCTTGTAAGTCTGACATCAAGTAACTAGAACCAATATCACGCCAAGTATATTTATCTACCTGACCACGGAAAAACTGGCTACGATTGGTACCTTTTTCACGGATAACTTCTGCGCGATTGATTAAATCAGGATCGTTAATCAGCGTTGCACCACCCTCACCGCCTGATGAGTAGTTTTTAGTTTCATGGAAGCTATAGCATCCAATATGACCAATTGTGCCAAGAGCCTTACCCTTGTAAGTTGACATGACACCTTGTGCAGCATCCTCAATAACAAACAGATTATGTTTTTTCGCAATCGCCATAATCGTATCCATTTCACACGCAACACCTGCGTAATGAACGGGAACAATAGCGCGGGTTTTATCTGTGATTGCCGCTTCAATTTTTGTTTCATCGATATTCATGGTATCTGGACGAATGTCGACGAAAACAATGGTTGCGCCACGTAATACAAACGCATTAGAGGTCGAAACAAAGGTAAAACTTGGCATAATGACTTCATCGCCAGGCTTGATATCTAATAAGATAGCAGCCATTTCAAGCGATGCTGTACAAGATGGTGTTAACAGCGTTTTATGACAATGAAATTGTTCTTCTAACCACTTTTCACATTTCTTTGTGAAATTGCCATCACCACAGAGCTTGCCACTTTCCATAGCTTGTTTCATATATTCTAATTCTGTGCCGACAACCGGTGGTTTATTAAACGGAATCATATTATCCCCTGTATAACCAATAAGTGGTGCTCTCTATTAGGCCCCCACTGTGTGTGTATAAACGCGAAGCTGCAATATTGCTGATCTGTGTTGCAACATATAAGGTCGAAACACCTTGTTGTTGACACCAAAACTTCGCGGCCGACATCAGTTGTTTACCAATGCCTTGTCCTATTCTGTTGGGCATTACCGCTAGTAATCCCACTCTTGCTTCATTTTCAGATAGACGGCGTAAAGTGACAAAACCACTGACATTATTTTCAGCATCATAAGTCAGTAAGCAAATATCATCGAATGTGCCTAACACCGCTTTTTTAACCCATAATGCATAAAAACGACTGCTATCACCTTCTTGATACCAAGGTGTTCTAAAACGACTTTGTACAAAAGCCTCTGAAGCCGTTGCCATCAATAAATCGATATCATCTTCATTGGCTTTTCTAAAACAATATTCCGTCGTTTTCTTACAAGCATTTTCTGTGCCAATTGAAAGTTTAAAATCAATTTCACCTTCCGCAAATTGAAAACCTAATTGGCTAAGTTTATCGATGAGAGAAAGCTCATGAGATGCGACTTTTGCTTGAACCACAGCAAAAACATCAAGCTGTTCGTCTGTTAACACGGGCGCTTGTGTATCAAACTCAAGACGCCCTGTTTTGAGGGAAAAATACTCACTTTCCCACTCAAGATAATTAATATTGGCGAGGACGGACATGTAATAAATCCAATAAATAGCGACCATAACCGGTTTTAGACAGTGATTTTGCGCTTTCTCTTACTTGATCATCACTGAGCCAACCATTACGCCAAGCAATCTCTTCAAGACACGCCACTTTAAATCCTTGGCGTTTTTCAACAGTTTGAACAAAGGTACTGGCTTCAATTAAACTATCGTGAGTTCCGGTATCTAACCATGCAAAACCACGCCCGAGTAGTTCAACATTAAGCTCACCACATTCAAGATACATCTGATTAATCGACGTAATTTCTAATTCACCACGAATCGAAGGTTTGACTCGTTTGGCAAAATCAACCACTCGGTTATCGTAGAAATACAGCCCCGTGACAGCCCAATTAGATTTAGGTTGTTCTGGTTTTTCTTCAATCGATAACACTTTAAAATCATCGTCAAATTCAACAACACCAAATCGTTCAGGATCCATAACTTGATAACCAAAGACTGTTGCACCACGTTCACGTTGTGCAACTTGTTTCAGTTTTGGACTAAACCCTTGACCAAAATAGATATTATCGCCTAAAACTAAACAGCAATGATCATCACCAATAAATTCCTCACCCAAAATAAAGGCTTGGGCTAAGCCATCAGGAGATGGCTGAATTTTATATTGAAGATGAACACCAAATGCAGAACCATCACCCAATAAACGCTGAAATGAGGTCATATCATCTGGTGTTGTAATGATCAAAATATCTCGAATACCAGCGAGCATCAGAACTGAAAGCGGATAATAGATCATGGGTTTATCATAGATAGGCAATAATTGCTTCGATACCCCTTTGGTTATCGGATGCAGTCGTGTACCCGAGCCACCCGCTAAAATAATACCTTTCATCATTTATCCTTCTTTACTTAATCAGTTCCCAAGCCCTAGACGTTCACCTGCATAAGAGCCATCTAACACTCGTTTCCACCAAGTTTCGTTATTTAAATACCACAAAACAGTTTTACGAATGCCAGATTCAAATGTCTCTTCTGGTTTCCAACCTAATTCAGCTTCAATTTTCGCTGCATCAATTGCATAGCGCAGGTCATGACCTGGTCTGTCTTTCACATAAGTGATGAGATCGACATACTGAGCAACACCTTCTGGTTTTGCTGGATATAACTCTTCTAACAGCGCACAAATCGTTTTAACAACATCAATATTGCGACGCTCATTGTGTCCACCAATATTGTAAGTTTTACCCGGTGTTGCTGTTGTTGCGACTAAATAGAGGGCACGAGCATGATCTTCAACATAGAGCCAATCACGGATCTGTTCACCTTTACCATAAACAGGTAATGGTTTTCCTGAAATCGCATTTAAGATAATTAATGGGATTAACTTTTCAGGAAAATGGTAAGGGCCGTAGTTATTCGAGCAGTTCGTGATCACAGTTGGTAAACCGTAAGTACGCAACCAAGCACGAACTAAATGGTCACTTGAAGCTTTAGACGCAGAATATGGGCTACTTGGTGCATAAGGCGTAGTTTCAGTAAAGAAATCATCTGTACCTTCTAAATCGCCATACACTTCATCTGTTGAAATATGGTGGAAACGAAATGCCGTTTTCTTCTCTTCAGGTAGCACTTGCCAAAAATGGCGAGCTGCTTCCAATAAGGTGTAAGTACCCACAATATTGGTTTCAATAAATGCAGCGGGGCCATCGATAGAACGGTCAACATGGCTTTCTGCCGCTAAGTGCATAACAACATCTGGTTGATATTGAGCAAATAAGCGATCAAGCTCAGCTCTATCACAGATATCGACTTGCTCAAAGGCATAGCGTTCACTGTCAGCTACGGTTGCTAATGACTCTAAATTACCGGCATAAGTCAGTTTATCCACCACAACAACGCTATCATTGGTGTTATCAATAATATGTCGAACAACAGCAGAGCCGATAAAACCGGCTCCACCTGTAACTAGAATGCGTTTCAACGCCATACTCCTTTAGTATCTACAATCCATTTTTGAGTAACTTTACTACCGGGGATCGCTTTAAACTGTTGATGATCAACTAACATTAAGACAATATCCGCATCTTTCAATGCTTGCTCTATTGATACTAATTCTGTGATCCCTTTCAATTTTGTTGGTAATTCATGAATATTAGGTTCAACTGCGAATGTCGTACCACTGTGCCAATCAGCGACTTGTTTAGTGATATTCATTGCTGGGCTTTCACGTAAGTCATCGATATTAGGCTTAAAAGCTAAACCAAAGCAGGCAATCTTAATTTCGTTTGCACGTTTACCTGTTTCAGTAAGGCAATCAGCAACAGCGGCTTTAACTTGATCGATAACCCACACTGGTTTGCCATCATTGACCAAACGGGCAGTGTGAATTAAACGAGATTGTTTTGGATTTTGTGACACGATAAACCAAGGGTCAACGGCAATACAATGCCCGCCAACGCCTGGGCCTGGTTGTAAAATGTTGACGCGAGGATGGCGGTTCGCCAAACTAATTAGCTCCCACACATTGATATCTTGGTCAGCACAAATCAGTGATAATTCGTTAGCAAACGCAATATTAACATCACGGAAACTATTTTCAGTTAGCTTACACATTTCTGCGGTACGTGCATTAGTAATAACACATTCACCTTCAAGGAAGATTTTGTATAACTCGCTTGCACGCTCTGATGATTTACGATTCATACCACCCACAACACGGTCATTGCGGATAAGTTCAATCATCACTTGACCCGGTAATACACGCTCAGGACAGTAAGCTACATCGATATCAGCATCTTCACCTTGTTGATGAGGGAATGTTAAGTCTGGGCGAGCTTCCGCTAACCACTCAGCCATTTTTTCAGTAGAGCCAACTGGTGAGGTTGATTCTAGAATAATAAGATCACCTTTTTTCAATACAGGTGCGATAGAGCGTGCTGCTGCTTCAACATAAGCCAAATCAGGCTCATGCTCACCTTTAAATGGTGTAGGTACAGCAATAAGGTAAGCATCTGCTGGCTGTGGCGTGGTATAGGCTTTTAAATGGCCTTCTTCAACCGCTTGTTTAACGACTTTATCAAGATCAGGCTCAACAATGTGAATTTGACCTTTATTTATCGTATCAACTGCATGCTGATTAACATCAACACCGATGACGCTTTTTTTACGAGAGGCAAAAGCTGCCGCTGTAGGTAAACCAATGTAGCCGAGGCCGATAACAGAAATAGTTTCAAAACTCATAATGTCACCTGATTTTTTTTCAATGCTTCAAGAATACGTTGGCAGGCATGACCATCACCATAAGGGTTTGTCGCCTTACTCATTTGGTGATACGCGTTTTCGTCTGTCAATAAAGAGGTTACTTCGCTAACAATACGTTTAGTATCTGTTCCCACTAAGCGAACAGAGCCCGCTTCAACAGCTTCTGGGCGCTCCGTTGTGTCTCGCATTACAAGAACTGGCTTACCTAATGAAGGGGCTTCTTCTTGAATTCCACCAGAATCGGTCAAAATAAGGTAAGCATGATTCATTAAATAAACGAATGGGAGATAATCTTGTGGCTGTATTAATTTAATATTATCAATACCATGAAGGATACGTTGAACCGGTTCACTCACATTAGGATTTAAGTGAACAGGATAGACAACTTCTACATCTGGGTGTGCTAATGCAATTTCAGCTAAAGCTTGGCAGATACGTTCAAAACCACCACCAAAACTTTCTCGACGATGCCCTGTTACCAAGATCATTTTCTTATCAGGCTGAATAAATGGATAGTTTACAGCAAGCTCATTTAAGAGTGTTTGATTGCCCATCACTCTGTCACTTACCCAAAACAACGCATCAATTACCGTATTTCCTGTGACAAAAATATTTTTATCCGCAACCGCTTCTCGCACCAAATTTAATTTTGCAGTTTCTGTTGGTGCAAAGTGATACATTGCAAGATGCCCTGCAATAGTACGGTTTGCCTCTTCAGGCCAAGGGGAATAAAGATTGCCAGTACGTAACCCAGCTTCCACATGGCCAACAGGAATTCGTTGATAGAATGCGGCTAAACTTGCTGCCATGGTCGTTGTTGTATCACCATGTACCAAAACAACATCAGGTTGAAATGACGCTAATACTGGTTTTAACCCTTCTAAAATACGACAGGTAATATCCGTTAAATCTTGTCCTGGTTTCATAATATTGAGATCGTAATCTGGTTTGATCTCAAAAAGATTTAATACCTGATCAAGCATTTCTCGATGTTGGGCCGTAACACATACCTTCGCTTCAAACGAATCATCATTTGCTAAAGCGTGCACTAAAGGTGCCATTTTTATCGCTTCAGGGCGTGTGCCAAAAACAGTCAACACTTTCACAGTGGCTCTCTTTTTTTCATTGTTATATCGCTTATTTTTGGGAAAGCAATATGCCCTTATACTTAGTACATCAGGTGCCGAAACACCTGATGTCTCGTTATTGTCATTAATGACAAAATTTAATTATTATTTTTTTAATGAACTGCGTCTTACTAATGCAACACCTGCACCCGCTAAAACACCAATAGCGCCCCAAAGTACCATCATAAATGCACGACGAGGACTATCACGTTTCACAGGATCTTCAGGAGTACGTAGAAAACGGTAAGTTTGGAAGTTATCTTGTAATTTTGCGCCCACAGCAAGGGTCGCTAACATTGCCGTATTTTGATCATAATCACTATCAAAATCAGCACCTGTTGCCACTAAAGTTTCTAGCTGTGATTGCAACAGAGGAACACCTAACAGAAACAATTTAGAATCTGGTAACTCATCAATTGCAATCGATGTTTGTTTTTGAGAAATACCTTGTTTCTCAGCTACTTTGATTGATTGCTCTAATAAGTTAACTTGTCGTTGATACGCAGATTGAGCCGCCATTTCTTGGCGTTTAACTAGTGCTTTCATTGATTGAGTTCTAGTTGCCCAAGCAGTTATCACTTCATCATTAAGATGAGCAGATGCTCTCTTATTAGCAAAAGCAATATACTCATTTAATAATTGACTCGCTTCTTTTGATGTTTCCGCAATGAGTTTCAGTTGATCATTAACTAATTTTTTCTCATCAGCAGGCGTAAATTGAATATTGTTAATTAATTCATCCAATAACGCGGCATTAGCCTGTTCATCACTCTCTTTGCGCTGTTTGAAATAATCCGTTTGCAACCAAAACTCACGACGTGTATCAAACGCCGCGATTTGAGTAATAAACTCTTGATAAGCTTCATCTGAAATAGTTAAAGCTGGGGTTTGTGCTGATGGATTAATCTGTGTATCAAGATTGCGCAAGAACTGAGATTGAGAATAATAACTGCCTAAGTTATTAATCGTTGGTTTCTCTGTCATTGCGATTGCGCTCCATTTAGGTTGCATCAAATAAGATGCACCGAGTGCAATCACTGCAAAAAGCAGAGCGAACCCTATAATCCAGCTTTTGCCTGACCAAAGTGCACAAAAAAGACCTCGAATATCGAGTTCATTATCTGGCTGTTCACCCTGTCGGGAGGCGTTATTTTCCGAGTTCATCACGTTAAAAAACCTCTGCTTATATTAATGCTGTTGTGTTGCTCTACGTAAGCGACGCTTATGTCGTTTAATAAAACGAGCGACTCGCCACGCGCGTTTAATGCAATAACCATACATAACAAATGCAAGCAAGAATAATGCCAACATGAACCATTCAGGGACAAATGATAGGTTTTGACCGATAATACCAATCGCGGCTAATAGCGCAGCAGCCACAGTAATTAAAATAAAGGCTTGGCGAGAGGTAAAACCTGCACGCATGATCAAATGGTGAATATGTTGACGGTCTGGAGAGAAAGGACTCATCCCTTTGCGTAAACGACGATACATAATTGCCACCATATCCATAAGTGGAATAGCAATTATCCATAATGCAGTTACTGCCTTAACAGGACGGGGCTGAGTTTGTGTTGACGCGACCAATAACCAAATAATGGTAAATCCAATCAATGTACTTCCCGCATCTCCCATAAAGACTTTGAATTTTTTACCACAGACCCCTAAGTTTAAAAGGATATAAGGTAAAATTGCCGCGATAAATGAGAAACACCAGAATGCGAGAGCTGAATTACCGCCTTGATATAATAAAATACCAAGCGCGCCAAAAGAGACACAAGAAAGGCCACCTAATAACCCATCAATACCATCAACCATATTAAAGGCATTGATTGCTGCCCAAACAGCGAAAAGTGTAACAATATAGCCAAAAGGCCCTAAATGCATTTCCCAAGGACCAAAAGCATGACCCAGAGTGTCAAGTTTTAATCCTGCTCCTACCATCATCACGATCCCAACAAAAGCTTGGATTGTTGCTCTAATTTTGACGCTAATATCGAAGCGATCATCTAATGCGCCAATAAAAACAAGAAGTCCCGCACATGCCAGATACAATTCCTTATGAGGAATATAAATATCTGAAATATAAAATGCGAAAACAATACCAAAATAGACTGATATTCCTCCGACTAGAGGGATCAATCCATGATGTTTCTTACGATAATTCGGTTTATCCACGAGTCCAATTTTCTTTGCAATTTTACGAGCCAAGAATAAAAATGCGAAAGAAAATAAGAACACATAAAAAACGCTTGTGCTCATTTTTAGTATATCCACAGTACGGTTCTCTATAATAAATATAGCTGGTTATTTTACGCTTCCATGTGTTTTTATTATTTTTTCCAGCCTCACCACGACGAGTTTATTCAAAACCCACCACCCTTCATCAATTATAAGTTTTCCTTAACTATTTTTATTGATGCCATCGCTATTTTTATCAATTACCAAAACATGCAATATATATACCAACATCCGGTTAAAATATTGCAATCTAAAATTAAATTACACCCATAAAAAACAAAAAACGCCACAAACTATTGTGGCGTTTTCATCATATCGTCATTCTTACAAAGTAAACGAGCTTAACAGCATATAAATTGAGGTGATATTACTTATTCTGTAACAGAGCACACTATTTTAATATTTTAATCCTATTCTCAGCTCAATCACTTTGTTAATACACTTTATGAACGTTTCATAAAGTCGAAGAATTCTTCATTTGTCTTAGTCATTGCTAACTTATTAATGAGGAATTCCATTGCGTCAATCTCACCCATTGGATGAATAATTTTACGCAGGATCCACATTTTTTGTAGCTCATCTTGAGACGTCAGTAACTCTTCTTTACGTGTACCAGAACGATTGTAATCAATCGCAGGGAAAACACGTTTTTCAGCAATTTTACGAGACAGGTGTAATTCCATATTACCTGTACCTTTAAATTCTTCGTAGATAACTTCGTCCATCTTAGAACCCGTATCGACTAATGCTGTTGCAATGATAGTTAAGCTACCACCTTCTTCAACATTACGAGCCGCACCGAAGAAACGTTTAGGACGATGTAATGCGTTTGCATCCACACCACCTGTTAACACTTTACCTGATGAAGGAACAACGGTGTTATAAGCACGCGCTAAACGTGTGATGGAGTCTAACAGGATGATAACGTCTTTTTTATGCTCAACTAGACGCTTCGCTTTTTCAATCACCATTTCTGCAACTTGTACGTGACGAGAAGCTGGTTCATCAAAGGTTGAAGCAATAACTTCACCTTTTACTAAGCGTTGCATTTCTGTCACTTCTTCTGGACGTTCATCAATCAGAAGTACCATTAATACGCAATCAGGATAGTTATGAGCAATATTTGCTGCAATATTTTGCAGCAACATAGTCTTACCTGCTTTTGGTGGAGCAACAATAAGACCACGTTGACCGCGGCCAATTGGCGCCGCTAAGTCAAGAACACGCGCGGTTAAGTCTTCTGTAGAGCCATTACCACGTTCCATGCGTAAACGATTATTAGCATGTAAAGGTGTTAAGTTTTCAAAGAGGATTTTACTGCGGGCATTTTCTGGTTTATCAAAGTTAACTTCATTAACTTTTAGAAGGGCAAAATAACGTTCACCTTCTTTAGGAGGACGAATTTTCCCTGCGATGGTGTCACCAGTGCGAAGGTTAAAACGGCGAATTTGACTTGGAGAAACGTAGATATCATCGGGACCAGCAAGGTAGGAACTGTCTGCGGAACGTAGGAAGCCGAAGCCATCCTGCAATATTTCCAGCACACCGTCACCGAAAATATCTTCTCCACTTTTCGCGTGTTGCTTCAAGATAGAGAAAATAATGTCTTGCTTTCTCATTCGAGCCAGATTCTCTAGCCCCATATTTTCGCCAAGTGCTATCAGTTCTGATACCGGCGTATTTTTTAATTCGGTAAGATTCATAATGGTGGGTTCTTAATAACTCGGGGTAACTCTCGAACTATGAACGTGAATAGTATAACAGCGAATCGCTGTCAGTTTCGTCATGTGTAAAATTACAGATTATAACTTTCTAACATAAGGGTATAACTAAAATGATAATGTTAGAGAGTGTTAATACTATTAGACCAGTCTGCTTTATCCCAGAGAAGTGACATTCATTTTCGCGATGCATGAGTGTACTTTCAACTTATGGGTTAGGAACATACTTTGGAAAAGTTTATATCCCTTGAATACTATAGATTATTCTAAGGCAACTTGACTGGTTAGATGAATTCAGATTACTTATATTAAATATCATATTAGATTAAATATCATATCATGTTATTCAATTCTATTACTTTGTACGCTTGATATTCAATATCTCAGACTTATTTAATCGTGTCTAATCATATTGACAAGTAGATCCGATATATTATGTAAGTAAGTGGCGCTAACTTATCATGCTTCGAAGCGGACGTCTAGCGGTCAATAACAGAAATACTGACAAGGTCTAAACGTCCTACTTTATTTTTGATATCTAAATCAAATTAGATATTTTCGTCTAAAAACTCTTTCAGCTGAGTTTTTGACAATGCGCCTACTTTAGTCGCAGCAACTGCACCGTTTTTGAATAAAATCAGTGTAGGAATACCACGAATACCGTATTTTGGTGCTGTCAGCGGGTTTTGATCGATGTTTAGCTTCGCAACTGTTAATTTACCAGCGTATTCTGTTGCAACTTCATCTAGAATAGGAGCAATCATTTTACATGGGCCACACCATTCAGCCCAGAAATCAACGAGCACAGGGCCGGTTGCATTTAATACATCAGCATCGAATTTGCTGTCAGATAAGTGAAGGATTTTATCGCTCATTGTTCTACTCCAAAGAATAATATTGACCGTACCAGTGTAACATTAAATAACAAAAGTCTGTCTGCATTTCAGCGGATAAACTTTTGTAATGCAACCCATAACTGATATTCTATTACATTATGAGCAAAACATATTTGACAGAAAAGAAGTTTTCCGACTTCGCCTTGCATCCAAAAGTGATAGAAGCCCTTGAGAAAAAAGGGTTCTCTAATTGTACACAAATTCAGGCATTGACGTTACCTATCACTGTGAAAGGTCAAGACATTGCCGGGCAAGCCCAAACAGGAACAGGCAAAACGTTGGCGTTTTTAACTTCAACGTTTCATTATCTTTTAACGCACCCTGCTAAAGAAGGGCATGAAACTAATCAACCTCGTGCACTTATTATGGCGCCAACACGCGAATTAGCCGTACAGATCTATTCTGATGCTAAAGAGCTTGCGCAAAATACAGGGATTAAAATGGGTCTCGCCTACGGTGGCGATGGCTATGACGAACAACTCAAAGTATTAAATAATGGTGTCGATATTGTTATTGGCACAACAGGCCGTTTAATTGACTACGTTAAGCAAGGCCATATTAACCTTAACGCAATCCAAGTTGTGGTACTTGATGAAGCTGACAGAATGTACGATCTCGGCTTTATTAAAGATATTCGTTGGATTTTCCGTCGTATGCCAGTTGCGGCTGAGCGTATGAATATGCTGTTCTCTGCAACACTTTCTTACCGTGTAAGAGAACTAGCTTTTGAGCAGATGAATAATCCAGAATATGTTGAAGTTGAACCTGAACAAAAAACAGGTTTTAGCATAAAAGAAGAACTCTTTTATCCTTCAAATGAA
Organism: Proteus terrae subsp. cibarius; assembly: GCF_011045835.1. Classification (NCBI taxonomy): domain Bacteria; kingdom Pseudomonadati; phylum Pseudomonadota; class Gammaproteobacteria; order Enterobacterales; family Morganellaceae; genus Proteus; species Proteus terrae. Next base: position 181,056 of record NZ_CP047349.1, on the reverse strand, counting down.
GAAAAAATGCGTCTTCTTCAAACATTGATTGAAGAAGAATGGCCAGATCGCTGTATCATTTTTGCCAATACAAAACATCGTTGTGACGACATTTGGGCGCACCTTGCCGCAGATGGGCACCGTGTTGGCTTATTAACCGGTGATGTTCCTCAGAAAAAACGTCTACGCATTTTAGAAGATTTTACCCAAGGTAATATTGATATTCTGGTTGCGACTGACGTTGCTGCTAGAGGCCTTCATATTCCATCAGTAACACATGTTTTTAACTATGATTTACCTGATGACTGTGAAGACTATGTTCATCGTATTGGTAGAACAGGACGTGCTGGAAATAGTGGTAACTCAATCAGCCTTGCATGTGAAGAATATGCGCTGAATTTACCTGCTATTGAGACCTATATTCAACATGCTATTCCCGTGAGTAAATATAATAGTGATGCGTTATTAGCAGATCTTCCTGAGCCTAAACGCCGTCACCGTCCTCGCCAAAGTCAGCCTCGTCGCAACAATGCGCCGGCGCGAAATAACAGAGGAAATAATACTCAACGTAACAACCGAAATAAACGCCCGAGTCATCCATAAATTATGCTGAAATCCTCATCACTTTATGCTGCTATTGATTTAGGTTCTAACAGTTTTCATATGTTAGTCGTTCGAGAAATCGCGGGCTCTATACAAGTCCTTTCTCGCGTGAAACGTAAAGTTCGACTCGCTGCTGGCCTAAATAGTGAAAATGAATTGTCAGAGCAGGCAATGGAACGCGGTTGGCAATGTTTACGACTTTTTTCTGAATATCTACGTGATATTCCGGCTGAACAAATCAGAGTCGTCGCAACAGCCACATTACGTATTGCTAAAAATGCAGATATTTTTGTCGCAAAAGCGTCTGAAATATTGGGCAATACTGTTCATGTTATTAGTGGTGAGGAAGAAGCACGCCTTATCTATCGTGGCGTTGCACATACCACTGGTGGTGCAGAGCAACGTTTAGTCGTCGATATTGGTGGTGGCAGCACAGAATTGGTTACAGGTACTGGCGCTAAAACGACGCAATTAATGAGCTTAAGTATGGGCTGTGTAACTTGGTTAGAGCGCTATTTTACTGACCGTTCTTTAACTCAAGAAAATTTTGCTAAAGCACAAGACGCAGCCAAAGCGATACTAGCCCCAGTGGCGGATAAATTAATTGAGCAAGGCTGGCAAGTGTGTGTAGGTGCCTCTGGTACTGTACAAGCGTTGCAAGAGATTATGATTGCTCAGGGTATGGATGAATTAATCACCTTACCTAAGCTTGAGCGACTCAAACACAAAGCTATTGAGTGTGGGAAACTAGAAGAGCTGGAAATTGAAGGGCTTACTTTTGAACGAGCCTTAGTGTTTCCGAGTGGGCTTGCTATCTTAATCGCCATATTTGAAACGTTACATATCGACAATATGATCTTAGCTGGTGGCGCATTACGAGAAGGCTTAGTCTATGGAATGTTGCATCTTCCTATTGAGCAAGATATCCGCCAACGTACTCTTCGTAATATCCAGCGTCGGTTTCAGATTGATATTGAGCAAGCACACCGGGTCCAGCAACTTGCGGAACACTTTTTTATCCAAGTCAGCAAAGGTTGGCAGTTAGATAATCGTTGTCGAGAATTACTTAACAGCGCCAGTGCTTTGCATGAAATTGGCCTAAGTGTCGATTTTCGCCAAGCACCTTCACATGCAAGCTATCTGATCTCTCATCTTGATTTACCAGGATACACACCTGCACAACGACGTTTATTGGCTTCTTTGCTAAAAAACCAAACAGGGATCATCGATCTTGCGCCCCTTAATCATCAAAACGCACTACCGATAACTCAAGCCAATCGCCTGGTGCGTTTACTGCGATTAGCCATCATTTTTGCTAGCCGCCGCCGTGATGATACTCTCCCTGCATTACGATTACGTACGGAAGATGAAAAACTCATTATTACACTGCCATATCAATGGCTTAATGAGCATCCATTACGGGCTGAAAATCTCCAAGAAGAGATCCAACTTCAGAGTTATGTCCATTGGTCTTTAATGATTGAAGAACAAAATAGCTCTCGTATAAGTTAATTTTTTGCTTATACAAAAATAAAAACCCCTTGAACATCAATATGCCAAGGGGTTCATTTTATATACCAAACCTTATACTATTCAGGTTTGTGTCTTGCCAACATAGCCCTTAATCCCGCAACACCTTTTTGCCCTTTCTCTTGTTTTTCTTCAGCACTTAACACTTTCTTTTTATTAGTATCCCAATTCAAATCATCTTGAGGTAACTCATAAAGAAAACGGCTTGGGTCGGGTTTGATTAATTCACCGTATTGACGTCTTTCCTTACATAACGTAAACGTGAGTGTTTTTTGTGCACGGGTAATCCCAACATAAGCAAGACGCCTTTCTTCTTCTACATTATCCTCATCAATACTACTTTGATGTGGCAATATACCCTCTTCCATACCCACTAAAAATACATGAGGAAACTCAAGACCTTTAGAGGCATGTAATGTCATTAACTGAACTTGATCTAATTCTTCTTCTGTTTCTCCTCGCTCCATCATATCGCGCAAGGTAAAACGGTTAACGACTTGAGAAAGCGTCATAGGCTCATGTAATTCATCACCCTCAAGCATTTCACTCATCCACAAAAATAGTTGATTAATATTTTTCATTCTCATTTCAGCCGCTTTTGCGCTGCTTGAGGTTTCATATAGCCAACTTTCATAATCCATTTCATGTAATAAATCACGTACAGCTAACAGTGGCTCTCGTTCTGATTTTTGCACTATACGTGACATCCATTGAGAGAATGCTTGTAATGAATTTAATCCTCGACCTGTTAAGGTTTGACCTAATCCCAAATCAAAACAGGCATTGTATAAGCTCTTATCTCGAACTTTTGCCCACTCGCCTAACTTTTGGATCGTCATAGGGCCGATTTCACGACGAGGCTTATTCACAATACGTAAAAATGCCGCATCATCATCAGGATTGGTAATCACTCGCAAATAGGCCAGAATATCTTTTATCTCTTCCCTTGAGAAAAAAGAGGTTTCACCTGAAATACGATAAGGTATACGATTTTGCATCAAGTATTTTTCAAAAATACGAGACTGATGATTACCACGATAAAGGATCGCGTAATCCTTATAATTGGTTTTATTAATAAAATGATGAGCAATTAATTCGCCAGCCACACGCTCTGCTTCATGCTCTTCATTATTAGCAGTTAAAACCCGTAGTTCATCACCGTAACCTAATTCTGAAAATAACCGTTTTTCAAAAACATGGGGATTATTTTCAATTAAGATATTCGCTGATTTTAGAATACGCCCAGAAGAACGATAATTTTGCTCAAGCTTAATCACATTAAGTTGTGGAAAATCTTTTTGTAATAGCACTAAATTTTGAGGTCGAGCACCACGCCATGAATAAATTGATTGATCATCATCACCTACAACCGTAAAGCGAGCTCTTTCACCGACCAGCCATTTGACCAATTCATATTGGCTTGTATTTGTATCTTGATATTCATCCACCAGCAAATAACGGATACGTCTTTGCCAACGCTCTCTGACTTCTTCATTTGTGCGTAATAACAGAGTTGGTCGGCTAATTAGGTCATCAAAGTCGAGCACATTACAACTACGCAGATGTTGCTCATAGCGTCGAAAACATTCGGCAAATGTATGATCTTGCTGCGATCTCGCCATTCCTATTGCTTGATCTGGCGTGAGCATGTCATTTTTCCAGTTAGAAATTTGGCTCTTTAATTGAGAAAGTAAATCTTTATCTTCTTCTAATAAATCAGCCGTTAATTCTTTAAGTAATGCAGATTGGTCTTGATCATCAAACAATGAAAATTTAGCTTTAATACCTAACGCTTTATATTCGCGTTTAATAATTTCTAATCCCAATGTATGGAACGTTGAGATCATTAATCCTTTCGCTTCTTGGCGACCTAAAGTTTGAGCAACACGCTCTTTCATTTCACGTGCAGCTTTATTGGTAAATGTAACCGCCGCAATTTGCTTTGCTGGATATTGGCATTGACGAATGAGGTGTGCAATTTTATTGGTAATAACCCGTGTTTTACCCGATCCGGCACCTGCCAAAACCAAACAAGGGCCTGACACATATTCTACTGCTTTTTGTTGACCAGGGTTTAATCGCATACTTTTTCCAAACTTCATTAACCAAGAACATAACGGGGGATAATTGTAGCAGAAAGCGATCAAAGTCTTGAGTATTCCCTCTTTCAATTTTTCTCACACTATAAAAACAAAAAACCGTATTCCATTAAGAAATACGGCTTTCAAAAAAATTTCACCTTCACTTTTCGCTTATTTTTCTAAGTTATTTACGTGAGAAGAAGGTGGCAAAAGAGGTTATCCCAAGGAGCATACACTAGTATATGACTTGGGTAACCGAGTGTAGCCAACACACTTATCGCGTAAAGAGCGACGAAAAATTGAAAAATTAGTTGGCAACAGCAATCTTCTTCATATCCGTCATATACCCACGCAGCGTTTTACCTACGGCTTCAATTGGATGCTGACGAATGGCTTCATTGATATCACGTAATTGTGCGTTATCTGTTCCATTATCTTGAACTTTCTTCGCTAAATCGCCAGGTTGCAATGTTGTCATAAACTCTTTCAACATAGGAACAACCGCGAATGAGAACAGATAGTTACCATATTCAGCAGTATCAGAGATAACCACATTCATTTCATATAAACGCTTACGAGCAATGGTATTTGCAATTAATGGCAACTCATGCAGTGATTCATAATAAGCTGACTCTGCAAAGATCCCTGCTTCAATCATGGTATCAAAAGCTAATTCAACACCAGCTTTAACCATCGCAACCATTAATACACCATGATCAAAATACTCTTGCTCACTGATTTTACCCTCATATTCAGGATAATTTTCAAATGCACTTGCTCCAGTCTCTTCACGCCATGTCAGCAAGTTTTTATCATCATTTGCCCAATCAGCCATCATAGTTTCAGAGAATTTACCTGAAATGATATCGTCCATATGTTTTGCAAACAGTGGAGCCATGATCTCTTTCAGTTGCTCTGATAATGCGTAAGCACGCATTTTTGCTGGATTAGATAATCTGTCCATCATCAAGGTGATACCACCCTGCTTCAAGGCTTCCGTAATGGTTTCCCAACCAAATTGCAGCAACTTACCCGCATATCCCGGCTCAACGCCATCAGCAACCATCTTGTCGTAACATAACAGCGAGCCAGCTTGTAACATACCGCACAGAATAGTTTGCTCACCCATTAAGTCTGATTTTACTTCAGCAACGAAAGAGGACTCTAAAACACCCGCACGATGACCACCTGTTGCAGCAGCCCATGCTTTCGCAATAGCCATACCTTCGCCTTTTGCATCATTTTCAGGGTGAACTGCAATCAGTGTTGGAACACCAAAACCACGCTTATATTCTTCACGAACTTCAGTACCTGGACATTTTGGTGCAACCATAACAACGGTGATGTCATCACGGATCTTTTCGCCAACTTCAACGATATTAAAACCATGTGAGTAACCTAATGCAGCACCTGATTTCATCAACGGTTGAACAGCTTGAACAACAGCTGAGTGTTGTTTGTCTGGCGTTAAGTTAACAACTAAATCAGCTTGAGGGATCAACGCTTCATAGGTTCCAACCTCAAAACCGTTTTCAGTTGCACGACGCCATGATGCACGTTTTTCATCAATCGCTTCTTGACGTAAGGCATACGCGATATTCAAACCTGAATCACGCATATTTAAACCTTGGTTAAGACCTTGAGCACCACAGCCAACAATAACGACTTTTTTGCCTTTCAGGTAATTTGCTTCATCAGCAAATTCTTCACGTGACATAAAGCGACATTTACCTAATTGCGATAACTGCTGACGCAGATTCAATGTATTAAAATAGTTTGTCATAGAAGACTCCAAAATCGTTGTGTATGTGTTTGCTATTATTATCCTCACTCTCAGTGAGGTGTTGCATGACTTTACTATATGGGATGAAAGCCATTGCTTAAATTGATATATTTACAAGACAGTGTTGCAAAAAATGCAACGTTATTTTTTATCACCTAAGGTGGCTGACAATGGATATTCGTGATCTCAAACTCTTCCTGCACTTAGCTGAAAGTTGTCACTTCACCAAGACAGCACAAGCGATGCACGTCAGCCCTTCTACGCTCTCTCGTCAAATTCAACGTCTTGAAGAAAGCTTAGGCCACCCTCTGTTTTTACGTGATAACCGACAAGTGACTCTCACCGATGCGGGTGAACAGCTAAAACGCTATGCTCAACAAACCTTATTGCAATATAAGCAACTTAAGCACACGCTAAATCAAAATAGCCCCAGCCTTTCGGGTGAGCTACGCCTGTTTTGTTCTGTAACAGCGGCTTACAGCCATTTGCCACCCATTCTTGACCGTTTTCGTGCAGAAAATCCATTAGTTGAAATAAAACTCACCACAGGAGATGCGGCTGATGCGGTCGATAAAGTGCAATCTGATGAAGCTGATTTAGGTATTGCAGGAAAACCTGAAAAGCTTCCCGAAAATATCTGCTTTGAAAAAATAGGTGAAATTCCATTAGTGTTGATTGCTCCGGCATTGCCTTGCAATGTTCGCCATCTTGCAACACAAGAAAAACCCGATTGGCTCAATATTCCATTTATCATTCCTGAGCATGGCCCATCGCGACAACGAATTGCATTATGGTTTAAACGCCACCGTATCCATAATCCTTTAATTTATGCGACTGTTTCAGGGCATGAAGCGATTGTCTCAATGGTTGCGTTAGGTTGTGGTATTGCACTTATCCCACAAGTTGTCGTTGATAACTGCCCTGAGCCCGTTCGTAATCGCATCTCTTCATTGGATAATATTTCAATGGTAGAACCTTTCGAGTTAGGCGTTTGCGGATTACACAAACGCCTTCAAGAGCCTGTGATCAGTGCTTTTTGGCGGTTACTCCACGACTAAACTTGTCGTTTGTGGTGACAGAAATAGCTGAAAAGAGGGATTTCCTGTCTCATCATGATATTCATAACCTAATGCATCTAAATGTCGCTCGAAACGCCCTTCTGTTTCGGGCAGTTCAAATGCCACCAGCACACGTCCATAATCAGTACCATGGCTACGATAGTGGAATAACGTGATATTCCAATAAGTCCCTAATGTTTTTAAAAACTTCAATAAAGCACCCGGTGATTCAGGAAACTCAAAACTAAATAAACGCTCTTTAAGCGGCTTATTAGGACGGCCCCCGACCATATAACGCACATGAAGTTTTGCCATTTCATCATCAGACAAATCAGCCACTTGATAACCAGCAGTCGTAAGTTCACGCAAAATTTCCTTACGCTCTGCAAGTCCTTGACTTAAACGTACGCCAACAAAAATACGTGCATTTTCAGGATCTGCATCGCTATAACGATAATTAAATTCGGTGACAACACGTTGACCTAAGATCTGACAGAAACGTAAAAAACTGCCCTTTTGTTCAGGGATTGTCACAGCAAGTAATGCTTCGCGTTTTTCACCTAATTCACAGCGTTCAGAGACATAACGTAGTCCATGAAAATTCACATTTGCACCAGAAAGCACATGCGCTAGACGCTCACCTTTGATTTGGTGTTCTTCGACATATTTTTTAAGCCCAGCCAATGCCAATGCGCCTGAAGGCTCTGCAATTGCACGCACATCTTCAAATAAATCTTTTACTGCAGCACAAATTTCATCACTATCAACAGTTATTACATCATCAACATATTTTTGGCATAAACGAAAAGTTTCATCACCAATACGCTTAACGGCAACACCTTCTGCAAATAAGCCTACTCGAGCTAATTCGACAGGGTGTCCAGCCTCTAATGCGGCTTTTAAACATGCGGCATCTTCAGCTTCAACCCCAATAACTTTAATTTCTGGCATAAGCTGTTTAATTAATACCGCCACCCCAGCAATTAAACCGCCACCACCAACTGGTACAAAAATACGGTCAAGATGAACATCTTGTTGTAAGAGTTCCATTGCCAGTGTTGCCTGTCCTGCAATGACAGCTGGATGATCAAATGGCGGAACAAAGGTGTATCCCATCTCTTCAGACAGCGCGATAGCTTTCGCTTTTGCTTCATCAAAGTTGGCTCCATAAAGCAATGCCTCTCCACCAAATTGGCGAACAGCATCAACTTTAATATCCGCCGTTGCTACTGGCATCACGATTAATGCTTTTACACCCATTCGATTCGCTGACAGCGCAACACCTTGAGCATGGTTGCCCGCAGAAGCCGTCACAACACCTTTCGCTTTTTGTTCAGGAGTCAGCCCAGCAATCATGGTATAAGCACCACGTAGTTTAAAGCTATGAACAGGCTGTCGGTCTTCACGCTTAACTAAAATGGTATTCTCTAAACGTTCAGAGATTTTTGTCATCTCTTGAAGAGGAGTGACTATTGCAGCTTCATAAACCGGTGCGCTCAGCGCCGCTTTTAAATATTCAGCGCTACTTGGCGCTGAATTTAAAGGTCTAAAGGCAGCCATTCTTAGCCCCCTAATTTAGATTTATCACGCACCGCGCCTTTATCGGCACTAGTGGCTAAAGACGCATAAGCGCGTAAGGCAAACGAAACTTGGCGCTGTCTATTTTTTGGTGTCCACGCTTTATCACCACGAGCATTTTGTGCATCACGGCGAGCAGATAACGTTTTATCATCTACCTTTAATGAAATTTCACGAGTTGGAATATTGATAGAGACGATATCACCCTCTTCCACTAAACCAATTACACCACCATTTGCAGCTTCAGGGGAAACATGTCCGATAGATAAACCTGATGTTCCACCAGAGAAACGTCCGTCAGTGATAAGTGCGCAAGCTTTACCTAATCCCATTGATTTTAAATAAGAGGTTGGATACAGCATCTCTTGCATACCTGGCCCACCTTTAGGACCTTCGTAGCGAATAATTACCACATCGCCAGCCACGACTGTTCCACCTAAGATAGCTTCAACAGCATCATCTTGGCTTTCGTATACTTTTGCAGGGCCACTAAAAATTAAGTTATCTTCATCAACGCCTGCGGTTTTTACAATACAACCATCTACGGCTAAGTTACCCGATAAAACCGCTAATCCACCATCTTGGCTATAAGCATGCTCTTTACTGCGAATACACCCGTTTTCACGATCGGTATCTAAGGTTGGCCAACGACAATTTTGAGAAAATGCCTTCGTGGTACGAATACCAGCAGGGCCCGCTTGAAACATCGATTTTACTTGCTCATCTTGCGTTAACATTACGTCATATTGCGCTAATGTTTCTGGCAAGCTCAGCCCTAAGATATTATTCACATTACGGTTAAGTAATCCGGCCCTATCTAATTCACCTAAAATACCCATAACTCCACCTGCACGGTGAACATCTTCCATATGATATTTTTGTGTACTTGGTGCTACTTTACATAAATGAGGTACTTGGCGAGAAAGTCTGTCGATATCTTCCATCGTGAAGTCAACCTCACCTTCTTGCGCGGCAGCCAATAAATGCAGAACAGTATTTGTCGAGCCCCCCATTGCAATATCTAAGATCATCGCATTTTCAAAGGCTTCTTTTTTAGCGATATTGCGTGGTAATGCGGACTCATCATCTTTTTCATAATAGCGCTTGGTTAATTCAACAATGCGCTTGCCTGCGTTGATAAATAGCTTTTCACGATCTGCGTGTGTTGCAAGTAATGAGCCATTTCCTGGTTGAGATAATCCCAGTGCTTCTGTTAAACAGTTCATTGAGTTTGCGGTAAACATACCTGAACAAGATCCGCACGTTGGGCAAGCCGATCGTTCGATTTGTTCACTATCCGCATCGCTGACATTTGGATTTGCACCTTGGATCATGGCATCAACCAGATCTAATTTGATCAGTTGGTCTGAAAGCTTCGTTTTACCCGCTTCCATAGGGCCACCCGAAACAAAAATAACCGGAATATTTAAACGTAAAGACGCCATTAACATTCCTGGAGTGATCTTGTCGCAGTTTGAGATACACACCATCGCATCAGCACAGTGCGCATTAACCATATATTCAACAGAGTCTGCGATAAGTTCACGGGATGGCAAAGAGTAAAGCATACCGCCATGCCCCATTGCGATACCGTCATCAACAGCAATAGTATTAAATTCTTTAGCAACACCACCAGCTGCTTCAATTTGCTCAGCAACGAGTTTTCCTAAATCCCGCAGATGCACATGACCTGGTACAAATTGCGTAAATGAATTCACAACAGCGATAATGGGTTTACCAAAATCAGCATCAGTCATTCCCGTTGCACGCCATAAGGCACGGGCTCCAGCCATATTACGACCATGTGTCGTTGTCGCTGAACGGTATTTAGGCATTTTTCACACTCCTGCGATAAAGAAAGCGAGTAGGGAACGATCTACCCGCTAAACAAATTTATTTGATTATGTTTATGAATTGATTGGATCTAACCAGCCGTATTTATCTTCTGTTTCACCTGTGAACAGACCAAAGAAGGCTTTTTGAATTGCTTTGGTCACAGGACCACAACGCCCGATACCCACTTGAATACCATCCACACTACGTACTGGGGTTATCTCTGCTGCGGTACCTGACATAAAGACTTCGTCTGCAAGATAAAGTGATTCACGAGAAAGCACTTGTTCACGCACTTCATAACCAAGATCTTTTGCTAATTTGATGATGGCATCACGCGTAATCCCCGGCAGTGCTGATGAAGTAAATGGAGGTGTAAAAATAACACCATCTTTTACTTCAAATAGGTTTTCACCGGCACCTTCAGATAAATAGCCATGAACATCTAATGCAATCCCTTCTTGATAACCATGACGGCGAGCTTCACTTCCTACTAATAATGAAGATAAATAGTTACCACCCGCTTTAGCTGCGGTTGGAATAGTATTTGGTGCCGCACGGTGCCAAGAAGAAACCATTGCATCAATACCTTTATCTAAAGCTTCTTCACCGAGATATGCTCCCCATGGGAATGCAGCAATGATCACATCTGTTTTATAGCCTGCTGGTGGATTAACCCCCATACCGACATCACCAATAAAAACTAATGGCCGAATATAAGCACTGACTAATTTGTTTTTACGTAAGGTTTCACGACACGCTTCCATTAACTCATCAACGCTTTGCTCGACAGGCATACGGTAGATTTTGGCTGAGTCATGTAAACGTTGCATATGCTCACGATGGCGAAATACCACAGGTCCTTTATGAGAATTGTAACAACGCACACCTTCAAATACGGAAGTACCATAATGCAATGCGTGAGACATTACATGAACCTTGGCCTCAGCCCATGGAACCATTTCACCGTTAAACCAAATATAATCAGCTTGCTTTGTCATTCTTTTATCCTTACATGGCACTTAGTGCACTCATGAATCGTAATTTTTCTTTCTGTTGATGTGATACTTGAATACCTGCAACATCAGCTAATTTTGTTAACTGGCTGCACAGAAGTTCTAATGGGCGCTGACTACTCACCGTTAAACTTAAATTGATATTGTTGCTCTCTGTGATATTCATATTCATTGAGCATATATGAAAACCACGATGACGGATAACTCTCAGGATACGTTCTAAGATCTCTGGACAAAAACGGGCTTCAATTGTGATATTGTGTTGGTTCATTTTGATTTCTCCATCATCTCATCATTACTTGCGCCCGGCGGAACTAAAGGCCAGACATTTTCTGCGTCATCGATAGATACCTGTAATAAATAAGGGCCATCGCTCTCTAATAAACATTTTATTGCATCAGCAACTTGTGCTTTTTCTGTGATACGTTGCCCAGGAATATCAAAAGCGTTAGCTAAGGCAACAAAATCGGGATTGTCTGTTAAAATAGTTTCGCTATAACGTTGTTCAAAAAACAGCTCTTGCCATTGGCGAACCATACCAAGACGTTGGTTATCTAATAACACCAATTTGACAGGTAATTGTTTACGTTTAATTGTCCCCAATTCCTGCACATTCATCATAAAAGAGCCATCACCAGATACACAGATAACACATGCATCAGGTCTAGCAATTTGAGCTCCAACCGCGGCAGGGATACCAAATCCCATCGTGCCTAAACCACTTGAGGTAATAAAATTTTCAGGTGCATCAAATGTCATATGTTGCGCTGACCACATTTGATGTTGGCCGACATCTGTTGTCACAACTGTATTTTCAGATTTCGCATCTGATAATTGTTTTAATAATAACGGTGCATAAATTGCAGAGCCTGGGTGGTCGTAACGCCATGCGTGTTCTGCTTTTAATTCTTGAACCTCTTGTTGCCAAGCTGTGATAGATAATGGCTGAGACAAAGCCGGTAACAACACTTTTGCATCACCCAATAACGCAACATGCGCCTGTTTCAATTTATTTAATTCTGCATAGTCGATATCGATATGGATAACCTTGGCATTAGGTGCAAAAGTATTTAATCGACCCGTTACGCGATCATCAAAACGTGCACCAACAGCAATTAATAGATCACTACGCTGAACAGCATAATTTGCCGCTTTAGTACCATGCATACCTAACATGCCTAAATAATTGGCATCTAATGCATCAGCACAACCTAATCCTTTTAAAGTAGAAACAACGGGCATTTCTGTTTGCGTCACAAATTCTCTTAACGTTTCCACAGCATTACTCATGGCAACGCCACCACCTACATACAAAATAGGTTTTTGTGCCTTCGCTAACATTTGCTTAGCTTGAGCCAGCTCTTGTATCGGATAGGGAAACTCTTGTTCTTCTGGCAATTCATAACTTGATAAATGGGAAGCATCAGCCAATTGAACATCTTTAGGAATATCAATTAAAACAGGCCCAGGGCGACCTTGAGATGCGATAGAAAATGCCTCTGATAACACTCTTGGTAATTCATCAACGGTCGAAACTAAAAAACTATGTTTTGTACACGCTAATGAAAGTCCTAAAACGTCAATTTCTTGGAATGCATCTGTTCCTATTAAATCAGAAGCAACTTGCCCTGTGATGGCAACAACAGGCACAGAATCTAACAATGCATCAGCAAGTCCAGTGATAACATTAGTAGCGCCTGGGCCTGATGTCGCGATACAAACACTCGTTGTACCTGTAGAGCGAGCAAAACCAATAGCAGCAATTGCAGCACCTTGTTCATGGCGACATAAAACATGTTCAACACCGCCATCATAAAGGGCATCGTAAACAGGCATGATCGCACCACCAGGATAACCAAAGACTGTTTCGATTTGATGTTTTCGTAATGCCTGTACTAACCACTGTGCTCCATTCATTTTCTCACCCTGCCATCTTAACTTCTTGTTTAATTTGAATTTATTTTCTACTTAATCTCTTTTTCAAACTGAGGCTCAAAAAAAACCCCCGCGCCTTTCGGTGCGGGGGTTTTTAAGAGATCCGGCTAGTTTAGTTAGCCTTTCTTCGTCCTAGTGCAGCCCCGCACGGTGGGTTAATAATCACCACCACGCTGACAATAATTAGGCTAATCACTAGGACGATAGTATTCATAGTTTTATAACTTCTTTTCTTATTAAAAATGTATGTTTGTTCTGTTATGTTGTGTTTTCTTTCACTCTGTCCTTTTAGAGTTATCATGATATTTTAGAATTGACAACGTTTATTTTAAAAATAATCACAACGCAATGAATTTTATACATATTTTTATACCCCAAATCACAACCAGAACATTTATCTATAAAATATTTATTTTTTAGTTATTAATGCCAATAAAAAACCTGTTGTTTTATTTTTTATACTATTACACGTCATTATTTAATGCCTAAAAGAGAACATATTTTTTATTATATTTATATTAATTTATTAAATTATTCATTTGTTAAATTAACCATTATATTTCAATGCATTATGTTATTTTCGAGATACTTCTCATTTATTTAACTCTCTATTTAACACAAAAGAAAAAATAATTTAAAAAGAGAAAAATAATGGAGAATAAAAAATGGCATTAGCAATAATATATACACGTGCCTCTCTAGGAATATCAGCTCCGCTTATTACTATTGAGGCTCATATTAGCCAGGGATTACCCGGATTAACATTAGTTGGATTACCAGAGACAGTCGTAAAAGAAGCAAAAGACAGAGTAAGAAGTGCACTAATTAATAGCGGATATACTTATCCTGCAAAAAGAATAACAATTAATCTATCACCAGCCGATTTACCTAAAGAAGGTGCGCGTTATGATTTACCTATTGCACTTGCAATATTAATTGCATCTGAACAATTAACATCAAATAAATTAGAACGTTATGAGTTTATTGGAGAGCTTGCGCTTTCTGGTAAATTACAACGAGTTAATGCAGTTATTCCATCAATTCTTAGTGCTTCAAAAGATCGTCGAATATGTATTGTATCAACAGAACATCAAACTGAAGTTTCATTATTACCCAATAAATCGGCTTTATTAGCCTCTCATCTTTTAGAAATTTGCCATCACCTAGAAAATAATACGCCATTAATTGAAACAGAAAATTTTATTATTAACGATGAAATTGAAAATCAAGATAATAAAGATATGAGCGATATAATTGGCCAAAACAATGCAAAAAGAGCAGCAGAAATCACAGCAGCAGGAAATCACAATATTTTATTTCTTGGCCCACCAGGAACAGGCAAAACAATGTTAGCGCAAAGGATAAGTACGCTTCTTCCACCTTTAACTACTAAAGAAGCACTTGATGTATTAATCATTAGTAGTTTAAGAGGAGTGACATTTGATGAAAAAAAGTGGCCTACAAGACCATTTAGGGCCCCACATCATACTTCCTCTGCTGTTGCTTTAACAGGAGGAGGTTCCCTTCCTAAACCAGGAGAAATTACATTAGCACATCATGGTATTTTATTTTTAGATGAACTGCCTGAATTCGAACGCCGTGTACTCGATGCATTACGAGAACCTCTAGATGCTAGAGAAATTACTATTTCTCGAGCAAAAGCCAAAATAAGCTACCCTGCCAACGTATTATTGGTCGGTGCATTAAATCCAAGCCCAACAGGGCACTATCAAGGTAATCACAATCGAGTACCAATAAAACAGATCCTGCGCTATTTAAACAAGGTTTCTGGACCATTTTTAGATAGGTTTGATTTATCTGTCGAAATGCCACTGCTTCCTCAAGGCGCGCTTATTCATCCTACACTTACCGCGGAAAGTAGTACTACAATTAGAGAACGTGTTCTAAAAGCAAGAGAAAAGCAATTTGAACGAGGTGGAAAAGTGAATACTTATTTAACCGGAAAAGAGATTGAATGCTATTGCTCGTTAAATACTAGTGATGCAACTTTTCTTGAAGACACACTAAATAAATTAGGATTATCAATACGAGCTTGGCATAAGATTTTACGAGTATCGAGAACTATCGCAGACCTTGAGAATGAAGAGAAAATACAAAGAAATCATTTAATTGAAGCATTAAGCTTTCGTGCAATGGATAGATTAATGATCTATTTACAGAAACAACTAGATGGGTAAATAAAAAGGAGCGAAAATACGCCCCTTTTAACTAAAACTAATGATATTAATCATCAGAGTCGGTATAGTCATCAGATGGATCGAGCTGCGGCTTTCCACCCGATAATGTATGAAAACGTTTTGGACGACTTATACGACTAGTATATTTCTTCCAAATTTTTTCTTCGACCGTTGCTGCTTCTCGTTCGCCACGACACATGGCAACAAATAATTTTTCCGTTTCGGTTGTTGGCTCTCGTTTGCCTAAATCAAGTTCATTAAAGGCTTGACCATGACGTTCCAATATCTGGGATTCCTTGATAGTGAAATCGCCATGACGAGAAAAACCACGCGGATAATGTTTATTGTCAAAAAAACGATTAGTCGTGATAAAACTTTCTGCCATCTGACACACTCCTAATTCTCTATCGTCATACTTATGGCGCGGAGTATTAGATAGTCATGCGGTTCTGTAAAACAAAATATTTAAATCGTAACGACAAATTTTTTTGGAGATAGATGTGGATACCGAATTACTGAAAACCTTTTTGGAAGTCAGTAAGACTAGACACTTTGGACGAGCCGCTGAATCTCTTTATTTAACGCAGTCTGCGGTTAGTTTTAGAATACGACAATTGGAAACACAGTTAGGTACAAATCTGTTTACACGCCATCGTAATAATATTCGTCTAACTGTCGCTGGTGAAAGGCTGATCCCTTATGCTGAATCGTTAATGAATACATGGCTTCTCGCTAAAAAAGAGATTAGCCATGCTTCTCAACATTCAGAGCTATCAATTGGCGCCACAGCATCACTCTGGGAAGCATATCTAACATCTTGGTTACAGGAATCTTATCTAGAAAGAAAAGAGCTCAGAATCGAATCTAGAGTCTCTACAAGGCAATCTCTTGTAAAACAACTTCATGCAAGAGAGCTCGATCTTCTTTTTACGACTGAATCACCAAAGATGGATGAACTAGAAAGTAAAATTATTGGTGATATTACTTTCCAGTTGATGAAAATAGCATCAAATAAAACAGAAGAAATAGCACAATTTATTAAAATTGAATGGAGCGCTGATTTTCAGCCTTTTATTCCTAATGGTGTAGCGCAAAAAATTGATCCTATTTTGACCACTAATTCCGCAATGATTGCTTATCAATTAATGAAAACAACGCAAGCAGCTGCGTTTCTACCTACACATTGGCTCGATCTTTATTCAGATCTTGCTCCTGCCTCAACAGAAATTATTCAAAAACCTTTATTTGCGGTTTGGCTAAATACTAGTGATCAGCAAGTATTGATACAACAACTATTAAAACAGCCGATAAATAATCAATAAAGCTTAAATCTACTCTATACAGTTATCCATGATATTAACGAATAACTTTTAGATTTAAGCTTTATCTCTAAAATTCATAATATATAACAGAGAATATTACCCATAAACATTGGTAAAAGGAGTGTATTGGTAGGTTAGTTGATGAGTGTTTTGAGCAGTAAATATTGAGAATATATAAATAACAAAAAGCCCAGTTAATTAACTGGGCTACAAAGAAGTATAAATTTTGTTATTACTTAATTGGTAACTGGCAGGGGCGGAGAGGCTCGAACTCCCAACACCCGGTTTTGGAGACCGGTGCTCTACCAATTGAACTACGCCCCTAAATAGTTGGCGGAACGGACGGGACTCGAACCCGCGACCCCCTGCGTGACAGGCAGGTATTCTAACCAACTGAACTACCGCTCCGCGTATTCTTTGTGCGACTAATGTTATTAAACACTAACGCTTTAATTGATGCCTGGCAGTTCCCTACTCTCACATGGGGAGGCCCCACACTACCATCGGCGCTACAACGTTTCACTTCTGAGTTCGGCATGGATTCAGGTGGGTCCGCTGCGCTATGGCCGCCAAGCAAATTCTGTTTAATCACCCGTTACTTCGATTTCTCTTCGTAACCAGCAATGTTCAATCTTAAACAAGCCTACTTCATCTACTATCGTCTCTCAGACAAAACACCTTCGGTGTTGTCAGGTTAAGCCTCACGGTTCATTAGTACTGGTTAGCTCAACGTATCGCTACGCTTACACACCCAGCCTATCAACGTCTTAGTCTTAAACGTTCCTTTAGGTCACTCTAGGTGACAGGGAAGACTCATCTCGAGGCAAGTTTCCCGCTTAGATGCTTTCAGCGGTTATCTCTTCCGCACTTAGCTACCGGGCAATGCCATTGGCATGACAACCCGAACACCAGTGGTGCGTTCACTCCGGTCCTCTCGTACTAGGAGCAACCCCTCTCAATCTTCCAACGCCCACGGCAGATAGGGACCGAACTGTCTCACGACGTTCTAAACCCAGCTCGCGTACCACTTTAAATGGCGAACAGCCATACCCTTGGGACCTACTTCAGCCCCAGGATGTGATGAGCCGACATCGAGGTGCCAAACACCGCCGTCGATATGAACTCTTGGGCGGTATCAGCCTGTTATCCCCGGAGTACCTTTTATCCGTTGAGCGATGGCCCTTCCATTCAGAACCACCGGATCACTAAGACCTACTTTCGTACCTGCTCGAGCCGTCACTCTCACAGTCAAGCTGGCTTATGCCTTTGCACTAACCGCATGATGTCCGACCATGCTTAGCCAACCTTCGTGCTCCTCCGTTACTCTTTAGGAGGAGACCGCCCCAGTCAAACTACCCACCAGACACGGTCCCCGATCCAGATTATGGACCTAGGTTAGAACATCAAACGTTAAAGGGTGGTATTTCAAGGTTGACTCCATGCAGACTGGCGTCCACACTTCATAGTCTCCCACCTATCCTACACATCAAGGCTCAATGTTCAGTGTCAAGCTATAGTAAAGGTTCACGGGGTCTTTCCGTCTTGCCGCGGGTACACTGCATCTTCACAGCGAGTTCAATTTCACTGAGTCTCGGGTGGAGACAGCCTGGCCATCATTACGCCATTCGTGCAGGTCGGAACTTACCCGACAAGGAATTTCGCTACCTTAGGACCGTTATAGTTACGGCCGCCGTTTACTGGGGCTTCGATCAAGAGCTTCTCCCTAAGGATAACCCCATCAATTAACCTTCCAGCACCGGGCAGGCGTCACACCGTATACGTCCACTTTCGTGTTTGCACAGTGCTGTGTTTTTAATAAACAGTTGCAGCCAGCTGGTATCTTCGACTGGCTTCGGCTCCGTCCGCAAGGGACTTCACTTACCGCCAGCGTGCCTTCTCCCGAAGTTACGGCACCATTTTGCCTAGTTCCTTCACCCGAGTTCTCTCAAGCGCCTGAGTATTCTCTACCTGACCACCTGTGTCGGTTTGGGGTACGATTGTTGGTAACCTGAAGCTTAGAGGCTTTTCCTGGAAGCAGGGCATCAATTGCTTCACCACCTTAGTGGTTCGTCATCACACCTCAGCATTAAGTGACCGGATTTGCCTAATCACTCTGCCTACATGCTTGAACCGGGACGACCGTCGCCCGGACAACCTAGCCTTCTCCGTTCCCCCATCGCAGTTACCACCAGTACGGGAATATTAACCCGTTTCCCATCGACTACGCTTTTCAGCCTCGCCTTAGGGGTCGACTCACCCTGCCCCGATTAACGTTGGACAGGAACCCTTGGTCTTCCGGCGTGCGGGTTTTTCACCCGCATTATCGTTACTTATGTCAGCATTCGCACTTCTGATACCTCCAGCATACCTCACAGTACACCTTCGCAGGCTTACAGAACGCTCCCCTACCCAACAACACTTAGTGTCGCTGCCGCAGCTTCGGTGCATGGTTTAGCCCCGTTACATCTTCCGCGCGGGCCGACTCGACCAGTGAGCTATTACGCTTTCTTTAAATGATGGCTGCTTCTAAGCCAACATCCTGGCTGTCTGAGCCTTCCCACTTCGTTTCCCACTTAACCATGACTTTGGGACCTTAGCTGGCGGTCTGGGTTGTTTCCCTCTTCACGACGGACGTTAGCACCCGCCGTGTGTCTCCCGTGATAACATTCTTCGGTATTCGCAGTTTGCATCGAGTTGGTAAGTCGGGATGACCCCCTAGTCGAAACAGTGCTCTACCCCCGAAGATGAATTCACGAGGCGCTACCTAAATAGCTTTCGGGGAGAACCAGCTATCTCCCGGTTTGATTGGCCTTTCACCCCCATCCACAAGTCATCCGCTAATTTTTCAACATTAGTCGGTTCGGTCCTCCAGTTAGTGTTACCCAACCTTCAACCTGCCCATGGATAGATCACCGGGTTTCGGGTCTATACCCTGCAACTCATTCGCCCAGTTAAGACTCGGTTTCCCTACGGCTCCCCTATACGGTTAACCTTGCTACAGAATATAAGTCGCTGACCCATTATACAAAAGGTACGCAGTCACCCCACCACTAAGCCTCCTCTGCTTGATTTTGTTGGTTGGACGTCGCATTCGCTCCGTCTACCGCACATTATCATGCAAAAGAATCGCTGTGAGTTCACCACTAGCTTAGTGGTGGGGCTCCTACTGCTTGTACGTACACGGTTTCAGGTTCTTTTTCACTCCCCTCGCCGGGGTTCTTTTCGCCTTTCCCTCACGGTACTGGTTCACTATCGGTCAATCAGGAGTATTTAGCCTTGGAGGATGGTCCCCCCATATTCAGACAGGATAACACGTGTCCCGCCCTACTCGTCGAGTTCACAATAACAGCATCTTCGGATACGGGGCTATCACCCTTTACTGCCGGACTTTCCAGACCGTTCTCCTGATGCTGCTATTGATTAAGACTCTGGGCTGTTCCCCGTTCGCTCGCCGCTACTAGGGGAATCTCGGTTGATTTCTTTTCCTCGGGGTACTGAGATGTTTCAGTTCTCCCGGTTCGCTTCATTAACCTATGTATTCAGTTAATGATAATATCCATTGGATATTGGGTTTCCCCATTCGGAAATCGTCGGGTATAACGGTTCATATCACCTTACCGACGCTTATCGCAGATTAGCACGTCCTTCATCGCCTCTGATTGCCTAGGCATCCACCGTGTACGCTTATTCGCTTAACCTCACAACCCGAAGATGTTTCTTCTCGAAGACAAATGTCTTGGAGTGTCACACTTCAAGGTCTGAGATTTTGAGAGACTCATCAATATACCTCGGTGATATATTGATTTGTTTTCAATTTTTCAGCTTGTTCCAGATTGTTAAAGAGCATAATAGGTAAAATAACTCATACGAATTATCTTAACTATTCTCTGACTTGCATCAGACTATAGTGTGGTACGCCTTTCACTCATACCGCGCAATTGGCGTCCCCTAGGGGATTCGAACCCCTGTTACCGCCGTGAAAGGGCGGTGTCCTAGGCCTCTAGACGAAGGGGACTTCAGTCAGCTTCGCAGACGCGCTTTTGCTCGTTCTTCATCAGACAATCTGTGTGAGCACTGCACATAACACGTATCTCTTAGGTAAGGAGGTGATCCAACCGCAGGTTCCCCTACGGTTACCTTGTTACGACTTCACCCCAGTCATGAATCACAAAGTGGTAAGCGCCCTCCCGAAGGTTAAGCTACCTACTTCTTTTGCAACCCACTCCCATGGTGTGACGGGCGGTGTGTACAAGGCCCGGGAACGTATTCACCGTAGCATTCTGATCTACGATTACTAGCGATTCCGACTTCATGGAGTCGAGTTGCAGACTCCAATCCGGACTACGACAGACTTTATGAGTTCCGCTTGCTCTCGCGAGGTCGCTTCTCTTTGTATCTGCCATTGTAGCACGTGTGTAGCCCTACTCGTAAGGGCCATGATGACTTGACGTCATCCCCACCTTCCTCCGGTTTATCACCGGCAGTCTCCTTTGAGTTCCCGCCATCACGCGCTGGCAACAAAGGATAAGGGTTGCGCTCGTTGCGGGACTTAACCCAACATTTCACAACACGAGCTGACGACAGCCATGCAGCACCTGTCTCAGCGTTCCCGAAGGCACTCCTCTATCTCTAAAGGATTCGCTGGATGTCAAGAGTAGGTAAGGTTCTTCGCGTTGCATCGAATTAAACCACATGCTCCACCGCTTGTGCGGGCCCCCGTCAATTCATTTGAGTTTTAACCTTGCGGCCGTACTCCCCAGGCGGTCGATTTAACGCGTTAGCTCCAGAAGCCACGGTTCAAGACCACAACCTCTAAATCGACATCGTTTACAGCGTGGACTACCAGGGTATCTAATCCTGTTTGCTCCCCACGCTTTCGCACCTGAGCGTCAGTCTTTGTCCAGGGGGCCGCCTTCGCCACCGGTATTCCTCCACATCTCTACGCATTTCACCGCTACACGTGGAATTCTACCCCCCTCTACAAGACTCTAGCCAACCAGTTTCAGATGCAATTCCCAAGTTAAGCTCGGGGCTTTCACATCTGACTTAATTGACCGCCTGCGTGCGCTTTACGCCCAGTAATTCCGATTAACGCTTGCACCCTCCGTATTACCGCGGCTGCTGGCACGGAGTTAGCCGGTGCTTCTTCTGCGGGTAACGTCAATTGCTAAGAGTATTAATCTTAACACCTTCCTCCCCGCTGAAAGTACTTTACAACCCTAAGGCCTTCTTCATACACGCGGCATGGCTGCATCAGGCTTGCGCCCATTGTGCAATATTCCCCACTGCTGCCTCCCGTAGGAGTCTGGGCCGTGTCTCAGTCCCAGTGTGGCTGATCATCCTCTCAGACCAGCTAGAGATCGTCGCCTAGGTGAGCCTTTACCCCACCTACTAGCTAATCCCATATGGGTTCATCCGATAGCGCAAGGTCCGAAGAGCCCCTGCTTTGGTCCGTAGACGTCATGCGGTATTAGCCACCGTTTCCAGTAGTTATCCCCCTCTATCGGGCAGATCCCCATACATTACTCACCCGTCCGCCGCTCGTCAGCAAGAAAGCAAGCTTTCTCCTGTTACCGCTCGACTTGCATGTGTTAGGCCTGCCGCCAGCGTTCAATCTGAGCCATGATCAAACTCTTCAATTAAAAGTGTTTGATGCTCAAAGAAATCGAAAACTTAGCTATTCATAAATGAATTTACTTTTGTTGTTCACTCTTCAAGACTTGATACATCTAATATTTTAGAAGATATCGTCTCTGCGAGTGCCCACACAGATTGTCTGATAATTTGTTAAAGAGCAGTGCAACATTCGCTGCCGTTTCCGGTCTTCTGCGTTGTTGCGAGGAGGCGTATATTACGTTATTCCTCTGAAGAGTCAAGAGTTTTTTCAAACTTTTTTCTTTTCTCTTCGCCGTCCTTCGTGGCTGTTGTCAGCTCATCGTCGGTCAGTGGATGCGCATTATAGGGAGTTCTCGGATTAGCGCAAGTATTTATTTCAACTTTTTTTCTGTTCGTTCTCTTTTTGAACTTTACGTCTATTTTTGATACAAAAAACATCTTTTGTGTATAAAAAATATACGCTTTATCTTGTTATTGTCTATTCGGTATATTCTATCAATCACACTCTATTACTCTATTTTCCCCTTTATTATCGATTTTTATAGTCTTACAGTATAAAAATCATTGCTCTCGCCAGCCTGCCCTATCCGTTGCTATGCTTTTCTTATTATAAAGTGAAACCAAAAACGAGGTTAAATTATGGGGAAATCCACAATCAGGAATTACTTACACCTTTCGCCTTCTATTGATAAAAATGTTTTTATTGATGAAACAGCAACTGTGATTGGAGACGTACGTATTAGTGAAGATGTCAGTATCTGGCCTATGGTTGTTATTCGCGGTGATGTGAATTACGTGAGTATTGGCAAAAGATCAAATATTCAAGATGGTTCAGTTCTTCATGTCACTCACATCTCACCCAAGGATCCAGAAGGTTTTCCTCTTATTATTGGTGATAATGTTACTGTTGGGCACAAAGCAATGTTACACGGGTGCACAATAGGAGATCGTGTTTTAGTCGGAATGGGTGCTATTTTACTTGATGGTGCAATTATTGAAGACGATGTAATGATTGGCGCAGGTAGTTTAGTTCCACCAGGAAAGCGACTTGAAAGTGGTTTTCTTTATTTAGGAAGTCCAGTGAAAAAAATCCGCCCACTTTCATCAGCAGAAATAGAGCACTTTATCTATTCTGCTAATAATTATGTCGGGTGGAAAAATAACTATTTAGCTACTCGTCAATCAGCCATTGATAAAGAATAGATAGGATGGAGAGTTGATAACTCATATTCCGTTACCAACTCTTCAAATTCTTCTTCAATATCCCAACGATTTTGTTTAAATAACAAAATTCCTTCCCCAACACCAAAACGCTCGATAAGCTCGTGCTCTGTAATTAGACAATCAAAAAGCATTCCGTTGATCATTATAGGAAAAAGAACACTCCTATTCTCCGCTAGCCATATTTCACGATCTGGAAATTGAATGGATTGGTTCATTGATTCAATCTTTCTCTTAATACATTAAGGACAGGATTAACATCTGGCACAAGTTCATACCACAGTTCAAATGCATAAGCGGCTTGTCCTACTAACATACCTAATCCATCTGATAAACGTGTACTTCCATGTTTTAGTGCGTTATATAGAAATGATGTCATCCCTGTTTGATAATAAAGGTCGTAGCACGCTGTATCAAAACCATAAACATCGTTAGGAATAGGCGGTAAATCATTAGTCATGCTGGATGCAGAGGCATTTATAATTAAATCATAATGTCTATCGGCAACATCTTCAGTAGCTATTGCTCGGATCGTTCCAAACTGACTAAATTCTTTTACTAATTGTTCAGCTTTGGCAAATGTACGGTTGGTTAAAGTAATATCACAATCAAAATCGAGTAATGGAAGCAATATTCCTCTTGTTGCACCACCAGCGCCAATAACTAAGACTGATTTAACCTTACTAGGCACAATAAAATCGAGTCTAGCTAAATCCAAAATAAGTCCTTGCCCGTCAGTGTTATCACCAAGGAGTGAGCCATCTTCCAATTTAACAATAGAGTTAACTGCACCACATGCTTTCGCTCTATCCGTTAATTTATCCACAAAGTGGAATGCATCTTCTTTAAAAGGAACTGTAACATTAGCACCCCGCCCCCCATTAGAAAAAAAATGTGAGGCTGTTTTGTCAAATTCACCTAAAGGAACAAGTAAACGTCCATAGCCATACTCTATTCCTGTTTGTTTTGAAAAAAATTGGTGGATGAAAGGAGACTGACTATGCTCGATAGGATTTCCCATCACTAAATATTTTTCCATCACAATCACCCTTGTCGGTATAATTCACCCGTTAATGCATCTCGGATTTCAGAAGGATTCTGTCTACCACCAACATTCCCTTCAACGATAGGAATTGTATCCTGAAACTGTTCTTTTACTTCTTCAACTGTACGACATGGTGGTAATCCACTTAAATTCGCACTCGTTGAAACTAAAGGTTTTCCATAGGCTAGGCAGAGTTCTTTAACAATTGTGTGGTCTGTTACTCTCACAGCTAAAGAAGTGAATTTTCCAGTTAACCACTTTGGCGTCGTTGATTTGGCAGGAATAACCCATGTAACAGGTCCCGGCCAAGATGCAAACATTCTATCTCGCTGAGTTTGAGTCAATGCACTATCGTCGATATAAGGTTTCAATTGCTCATAATTATCAGCAATTAAAATTAGCCCTTTGTCAATTGAGCGTTGTTTTAACGTTAATAATGCCATAACAGCATGCTCGCTATCAGGATCACAACCAACCCCAAATACGGCTTCTGTTGGATATGCGATAACTTTATTATTTTTTAATGCTGCTATTATAGTGTTGCTTACAGGTGATGCTTTGTTATTCATGTT
This sequence comes from Proteus terrae subsp. cibarius, assembly GCF_011045835.1. Lineage (NCBI taxonomy): Bacteria > Pseudomonadati > Pseudomonadota > Gammaproteobacteria > Enterobacterales > Morganellaceae > Proteus > Proteus terrae. Next base: position 155,686 of record NZ_CP047349.1, on the reverse strand, counting down.
CTTCTCTTTTTGTTTGTTGCTTTCCACATAATTTGCTGGCGCACACTAATCTTACTCCTTGAGAAGACCTTTTTTCCATCAATAATGGATAGTGGCAATGTTCGCATTCACCATTAACAGGCTTGTTATTTAATACAAATTGGCATTCTGGATATTGGTTACAAGCATAAAATATCTTACCAAACCTAGACTTACGTTGTAGTAATTTTCCTTTTTCGCATTGAGGACAAGGTATAACAGTTTCATCAGGTTTATCAATTTGTTCTATATGTTCACATTCTGGATAATTACTACAACCAATAAACATCCCAAATTTACCCTGACGCAAAACTAAATCAGCACCACAACACTTACAAGGTTGCCCTTCTAAAACTTTTATAATTTGTCCATCACCCTGTGATTTTAATGTTTTAATATAATGGCAATCAGGGTAAGCCGAACATCCTAAAAAAGGGCCATGTCCTCCATTTTTCATCACTAATACGCTGCCACATTCAGGGCATTTTTCCTGTTCAGGTTGCTGTGTAAACGGCATATTCTTTGCCATTGTTTTACCTCATTACACTTATTCCAATCGAGTATAGCCACCAGCCACAATAGCGACTTTTTCAATAAGCTCAAGTTCTAATAAAAGAGGAGCTAATTCAGAAGTTGATAATCCACTATCCTGAGCAATGATATCAATGGGTACTGCTTTATTAAAACGTAGAAAAGGTAATATCACATCCATTGCCTTTTGTTGTTCTAGTGTAAATTGTTCTACTTTGATCTCTTGTTTTTCATTATTAATAAGTGTTGTATATTCTTCTGTAATTTGTTTTTGTTGATACTCATTAACACAAGTAAGCCACTGCAAAGAGCTATTTAAATATTCAAAGATATCTTCAGGTGAGGATGCTAAATTTGCACCTTGCTTAATAAGTTGGTGATTGCCTTCAAAATGAATATCACCCAATAGCCCCGGTAACACGAACAACTCTTTACCTTGTTGCAAAGCATAGTTTGCTGTTATTAAAGAACCACTTTTAATTCCTGCTTCAACAATAAGTAGTGCAGTACTTAGCCCACTAATAATCCGATTACGTTGAGGGAAATAGCGCGCTAAAGGCGGTGTCATTGGTAAATGCTCAGAAATAAGAAGACCAGATTCTTTTATTTGTGTTGCAAGAGTGCGATGAAATGATGGATAAATCTGCTCTAAACCACTCCCTAGTACAGCAATAGTAATACCATTATTTTTTAATGCACTTCGATGTCCAATACCATCAATACCTTGAGCTAACCCACTTGTAATAGTTAACTCTTTTTTTACTAGTTCCTGTGCAAAATAAGTTGCCCACTTGGAACCATATGGTGTAGCAACTCGACTACCGATTAATGCAATTTGTGTGCTTTTTAAATGCTGTCTATTCCCTGCAACAAAAAGCAAAAGCGGAGGCGATGATATTTGCTTTAATAAGGATGGATAATCTGAATCTGTAATCGTTAATAATGATGATTCATTTTTATCTAACCATTTTAATGTATCGTTGACAGCATTTGCATGAAGTCTTAAGAATTGATGACTTTGCTGTTCTGACAGACCACAACCTATTAATAGTCTTTGATTTAATTGAGTTAAAGATTGTAGATACCTTGCAATTTGAATCGCTTTACTAATGGGGAGTCTTGAAACAGCGTTAAGCCTTATCCATATTTCTCTAGCATCCATGCATTATCCTAATATTATTTTTAGCAAACAGGGTGAGTGCTAAACACACCAAATACTGTCAATCTAGACAATAAATGTCTAGAATAGACGTTAAATCCTATTCACATTTTAGAAACAGTCCGAATAAATTATGGCAGTGTTACACGTATTACATTATCCAGACGAGCGTCTTCGCACGATTGCAAAGCCAGTCGAAAAAGTTGATGCCGAAATCCAAAAAATTGTCGATGATATGTTTGAAACAATGTATTTGGAAGAAGGTATCGGCTTAGCTGCGACACAGGTGAATATCCACCAGCGCATTATCGTCATTGATGTCTCTGAAACCAGGGATCAAAGACTGGTATTAATAAACCCAGAACTTCTTGATGCTGATGGCGATACAGGCATAGAAGAAGGCTGTTTGTCTGTTCCCGAACAGCGCGCTTTTATTCCTCGTGCAGAGTACGTAAAAGTAAAAGCCCTTGATTACAATGGTCAACCTTTTGAGTTAGAGGCTGATGATTTATTAGCTATCTGTATTCAACATGAAATGGATCATTTAGTTGGTAAACTATTTGTGGATTATTTATCCCCATTGAAACGCCAACGTATCCGTCAAAAAGTTGAAAAACTCGATAAGCTAGATAAAAAAAGAGCTAAAGCAAGACAGTAACAGTTAAATTGAAACAGGAAGAAAACGTGTCTGATTCATTACGTATTATTTTTGCGGGAACACCCGATTTTGCGGCTCGACATTTAGCGGCATTGTTATCAACTCAACATCGTGTGGTGGGAGTACTTACTCCTCCAGATAAACCCGCAGGAAGAGGTAAGAAACTGACTATTAGCCCTGTTAAAGCTCTGGCGTTAACTCATAATATTCCTGTTTATCAGCCTGTCTCTTTAAAACCAGAAGAGAATCATGAATGGATAGTAGCACAACAAGCAGACATTATGATTGTTGTCGCTTATGGCATGATCTTACCTAAAGCAGTTCTTGAAATACCGCGTTTAGGTTGCCTTAATGTGCATGGTTCTCTCCTTCCTAAATGGCGTGGTGCTGCACCAATTCAACGCTCTTTGTGGGCAGGAGATAAAGAAACAGGTGTCACAATTATGCAAATGGATGTTGGCTTAGATACAGGCGATATGTTGTATAAAGCCTCGTGCCCAATTACGAGTGAAGATACCAGTGCATCTCTTTATGAAAAACTTGCAGAGCTTGGACCAAAGGCTCTAACAACTACGTTAGATCTCATTACCTCAGGTAAAATAAAGACTGAAAAACAAGATGATAATTTAGCGAATTACGCACAAAAATTATCTAAAGAAGAAGCAAAAATTGATTGGTCATTATCTGCAGAACAGATTGAACGTTGCATAAGAGCATTCAATCCGTGGCCAATGAGCTTTTTTATGTTGGACGAGCAACCAGTGAAAGTATGGAAAGCACAAGCTATTGCTGATGATACAGATCAACCTGCAGGAACCTTATTAAAAGCAGATAAAACGGGTATTTATATTGCGACAGGTAACGGCATTCTAAATATCACAGAGTTACAACCATCAGGTAAGAAACCTATGGCTTCTGCCGATTTTTTAAACTCCAAGCGAGATTGGTTCACTCCTGGAAAAATCATTCAATAATTATTCTAAACCCTGATATTTAACACTATTATCAGGGTTTTCCTTTTTTCACGCCAATGTAGTACATCTCTGGCGCTCAATATTAAACGTTAACTCATCATGAAAACGTCATACAACTTACGTAGCATTGCAGCCAAAGCAATTAGCCAAGTATTAGATCAAGGCTTATCTCTAAGCACCGTCATACCAGAACTTCAAAAAAATGTTTCAGACAAAGACAAAGCATTACTACAGGAACTTTGCTTTGGTGTATTACGTACATTGCCACAATTGGAATGGATTATTCAGCAACTCATGGATAAACCATTAAAAGGCAAACAACGTATTTTACACTACCTTATTATGGTTGGCTTATATCAGCTTCTTTATACACGTATTCCTGCTCATGCAGCTCTAGCCGAAACCGTAAATGGCGCTGTTGCACTAAAAAAACCACAGTTAAAAGGATTAATTAACGGTGTGTTGCGTCAGTTTCAACGTCAACAAGATATCCTAAATGAACGTTTTCAAAACAGCGAAAATCATTTTCTCCATCCATCATGGCTACTTACCCGTGTTAAACAGGCTTATCCTGAACAATGGATGAGTATTGTTGAAGGTAATAATCAAAAACCACCTATGTGGTTACGTGTAAATCAACGCCATCATTCACGAGAAGAATATTTAACATTACTGAAAAAGGAAGAAATTACCGCTGTTGCTGATGATAACCACCCTTTTGCGATCCGTTTAGAGAACCCATGTAACGTAAATCTTCTTCCTGGATTTGCTGATGGTTGGGTAACAGTTCAAGATCGTTCAGCCCAGCGTTGTGCTGAATTATTGGCGCCAAAAAATAAAGAACAGATCCTTGATCTATGTGCGGCACCGGGCGGCAAAACAACGCATATTTTAGAGATAGCTCCTCAAGCTCAAGTATTAGCAATCGATATAGATGAACAACGTTTGAAACGTGTACAAGAGAACCTTACGCGTTTAAAACTTAATGCCGTAGTCAAAAGTGGTGATGGTCGTTATCCTGAACAATGGTGTGCCGGTATGCAATTTGACCGAATTCTCCTTGATGCACCATGCTCAGCAACAGGCGTTATCCGCCGTCATCCAGATATTAAGTGGCTTCGCCGTAATGAAGACATTGAGCAATTAGCTCAAATTCAAAAAGAGATCCTTCACGCTATTTGGCCATACCTAAAATCTGGTGGTACGTTGGTTTATGCAACCTGCTCTATTTTGCCTGAAGAGAATAAACAACAGGTTGAAGCATTTTTAGCGTCAACGAAAGATGCACAATGTGATTATCAGCACCAATGCTTACCAGAAGAAAAAGGTGGCGATGGTTTCTTTTATGCATTGATCAAGAAAATATGATCTTGTGATAAAAGATGATATCGGATCTAAAAAACGCTACTATTTTAACGCAAGATCATTAAGATCTTGCGTTTCTTTTCTATTTGTTAATCGAATACTCTGAGAAATTACGATGAAAATTATTATCTTAGGCGCTGGTCAAGTAGGTGGTACTCTCGCTGAAAATCTTGTCGGGGAGAATAATGATATTACTGTCGTTGACACTAATGCAGATCGTTTGCGCCAACTTCAAGATAAATTCGATTTACGAGTAGTCAATGGGCATGGCTCTCACCCAAGGATCTTAAGAGAAGCTGGTGCTGAAGATGCAGATATGCTAGTTGCCGTCACCAACTCTGACGAAACCAATATGATAGCATGCCAAGTTGCTTACACTTTGTTTAATACACCCAATAAAGTTGCTCGGATACGTGCCTCTGAATTTGTTCGTGAAGCAGACAAACTCTTCCTCCCAGAAGCTATTCCCATTGATTACTTAATCTCTCCTGAGCATTTGGTTATTGATTATGTATATAAATTAATCCAATATCCTGGTGCCTTACAAGTTGTTAATTTTGCCGATGGCCAAGTCAGTATCGTTGCGGTAAAAGCATATTATGGCGGTTCTCTCGTCGGAAATGCACTATCAACATTACGCGATCATATGCCACATATTGATACTCGTGTTGCTGCAATTTTTCGTCAAGACAGACCTATCCGACCTCAAGGCTCCACAATTATTGAAGCGGGAGATGAAGTTTTCTTTGTCGTTGCATCTCAGCATATTCGTGCAGTAATGAGTGAATTACAACGATTAGAAAAACCTTATAAACGCATTATGATTGTTGGTGGTGGTAATGTCGGTGCAGGTTTAGCCGCTAGATTAGAAAAAGATTATAGCGTCAAACTTATTGAGCATAATCAGCAACGTGCAACAGAACTCGCTGAACTACTCCATGACACTATTGTTTTTTATGGCGACGCATCGGATCAAGAACTTCTTGCTGAAGAACATATAGAACAAATCGATGTCTTTATCGCACTGACTAATGATGATGAAGCTAATATTATGTCAGCGATGCTAGCAAAAAGAATGGGTGCCAAAAAGGCGATGGTGCTTATTCAGCGTAGTGCTTATGTTGATTTAGTCCAAGGCGGAGTTATTGATATTGCAATATCACCACAACAAGCAACAATTTCTGCACTTTTAGGTCATGTTCGTAAAGCTGATATTGTTAGCGTTTCCTCATTACGACGAGGTGTTGCAGAGGCAATCGAAGCCGTTGCACATGGTGATGAAAATACATCAAAAGTTGTTGGCCGTCGTATACAAGATATAAAACTACCACCAGGAACTATCATTGGTGCAATTGTAAGAGAGCAAGATGTTATTATTGCGAACGCTAGTCACTCCATAGAACAAGGAGATCATGTGATTATGTTTATCACTGATAAAAAATATGTCCCTGAAGTAGAGAAGCTTTTCCAACCTAGCCCATTTTTCTTATAAAAACCAAGTAGAAATAAGAATAATAGTAATTGTTACTTATAATGGTCTACTATTATCATGTTAGATACTATATTTTTACATAATAAATCTATGTATAGACAAATAAGGGGTGGTTATGTCTTTTTTTAAAGAGTTTCGTGAATTCGCAATGAAAGGCAACGTTGTTGACATGGCAGTCGGTGTCATCATTGGAGCAGCCTTCGGTAAGATTGTTTCATCATTAGTTGCTGATATTATTATGCCACCATTAGGCTTATTAATCGGTGGTATTGACTTCAAACAGTTTAGCCTTGTATTAAGAGATGCTAGTGGGGATGTACCAGCAGTTGTACTAAATTATGGCATGTTCATTCAAACTGTTTTTGATTTTGCCATTGTTGCATTTGCGATTTTCTGTGCAATCAAATTAATTAACAAGACACGTCGTCAAGCAGAAGAAGCACCTAAAGCACCACCGGCACCTTCAGCAGAAGAAACTCTATTAACAGAAATTCGTGATTTATTAAAAAATCAGCAAAAATAAAAACTAAAAGGCCAGTGATAACAATTGAAAAAATCTTTTGTTATCACTGGCCTCCCAGTTTCCCTTCTTGTCATGTTTCGCTTTTCTCATATAACTTCCTTTTCCTTTTTTATTCTTTTCCACGCGTTGTCTAAATAGTGGATCATGAACAAGTGCTGCTAAGGCATTATCTTTAATAACACCTTTCTGGTGCCGATATTTGCTAGACATAAAAACCTCTTAAATTGTTAAAGAACATAAAACGTAATGCGGTACAGATATTATTGCTTTGTGGCTCCAGATTCAAGTATTTCAAGAATAGAACAATAAGTACTTTCATGAGCACTACCACAACATGCATTACTTAACATCTTCAGTGAATCTCGCATTCTTTCCATTTCTTTCAAGCGAATTTCGACTTCAGCAAGTCTTGCATCAACAATGTGTTTAGATTCAACACAAGTGTGATGAGCGGGATCAACACGAATAGAAAGTAGCTCTGTAATCGCGTCTAATGTAAAGCCCAACTCTTTTGCATAACGAATAAAACGTAAACGTTGGAGATCTTGCTCTGTATATAAGCGATAACCGCCTTCTGTTCGCCTGTCATGATCCATCAATCCTTGTTTTTCATAAAAACGGATTGTATCTGTTGTCACATTCGCTAATTTTGCAACCTGTCCAATACGATACATGGATCATTTCCTCACTCTAACTGATGTCTAAGCATAACAAATAATCAAAAGAATAGAATTGAAATATAGTGCGAAGCTTATCTTACCAAAATAGCAGTATGCTGAAATAACAGAAAATAAATATGATGTAACACAAGAGTAGGCAAAAAAGCATGGAATAACAAATAGAAAGGCTAGGATATGGCTTGATAGATTATTTTTATAACAGTAATTTCATAACTATCATTTTCGATAGATGTAAAAAAACCGGATTAAAAATCCGGTCTTTTTATTCGCTTCACTAAATAATAATTAAATTATTCAGCTGCTGCTTCTGTTTCAGAATCAGCACGGTCAACAAGCTCAATGTAAGCCATTGGAGCGTTGTCACCAGCACGGAAGCCACACTTCAGAATACGAGTGTAACCACCTGCACGGCTCGCAAAACGCGGACCTAATACTGTAAACAGTTTTGCCACGACTTCGTTATCACGAGTACGGGCGAATGCCAGACGACGATTAGCTACGCTGTCGGTCTTGGCAAGAGTAATCAGCGGCTCAACGACGCGACGCAGTTCTTTCGCTTTAGGCAAAGTTGTCTTGATGATCTCATGACGAACTAAAGAACCTGCCATGTTACGAAACATAGCCTGACGATGGCTGCTGTTGCGGTTCAATTGACGACCACTCTTACGATGGCGCATGACCTTATCCTTCTCAGTAAAACCTTAACCTGTGATCTTATTCATCAGCGATACTTGCAGGTGGCCAATTCTCAAGGCGCATGCCCAGAGATAAACCACGCGACGCCAGTACGTCTTTAATCTCAGTAAGAGATTTCTTACCAAGGTTAGGCGTCTTAAGTAATTCAACTTCAGTACGCTGTACCAGATCACCGATGTAGTGGATTGCTTCTGCCTTCAGACAGTTAGCAGAGCGGACAGTCAATTCAAGATCGTCTACTGGGCGCAGTAAGATAGGATCGAATTCTGGCTTCTCTTCTTTAACTTCTGGTTGACGAACATCACGTAAGTCAACAAAAGCTTCAAGCTGTTCAGCCAGGATAGTCGCTGCACGGCGAATCGATTCTTCTGGATCGATAGTACCGTTAGTTTCCATCTCGATAACCAGCTTATCCAAGTCGGTACGCTGTTCAACACGAGCTGCTTCCACATTATAAGCAATACGCTCAACTGGGCTATAGCACGCGTCTACTAAAAGGCGACCGATAGGGCGCTCATCTTCTTCCGAATGAATTCGGGCAGAAGCCGGCACATAACCACGACCACGCTGAACTTTGATACGCATATTAATAGATGCGTTCTCGTCTGTAAGGTGGCAGATAACGTGCTGCGGCTTGACGATTTCGACATCACCGTCATGGATGATATCGGCTGCAATAACAGGGCCAATGCCAGATTTGCTCAAAGTAAGAATAACTTCATCTTTACCATGAACTTTTACCGCCAACCCTTTAAGGTTGAGCAGTATTTCTAGGATATCTTCCTGAACACCTTCTTTGGTGCTGTACTCATGCAGTACACCATCAATCTCAACCTCTGTTACCGCACAACCCGGCATAGACGAAAGCAGAATACGGCGCAGTGCGTTACCAAGAGTATGGCCGAAGCCTCGCTCTAATGGTTCAAGGGTCACCTTGGCGTGCGTCGAACTGACTTGCTCGATATCAACCAGGCGCGGTTTTAGAAACTCTGTCACAGAACCCTGCATTGTGTCCTCTCTTTGGTGCTAAGCCTTACTTGGAGTAAAGCTCGACGATCAGGTGCTCGTTAATGTCAGCAGACAAGTCAGTACGTTCAGGAATACGTTTGAACACACCTTCCATCTTAGCAGCATCAACTTCCAGCCATGTTGGCTTTTCACGCTGTTCAGCCAGCTCTAAAGCAGCCTTAATACGAGACTGTTTTTTCGATTTTTCACGAACGCTGACTACGTCATTCGGGGAAACCTGATAAGAAGCAATGTTAACCACGCGACCATTTACCATGATTGCTTTATGGCTAACCATCTGACGTGCTTCTGCGCGAGTTGCGCCAAAGCCCATACGATAAACAACGTTATCCAGACGACCTTCCAGCAGAGTCAGCAGGTTTTCACCTGTGTTGCCTTTCAGACGAGTTGCTTCTTTGTAGTAGTTACGGAATTGACGTTCTAGAACACCGTAAATACGACGTACTTTTTGTTTTTCACGTAACTGAACACCGTAATCAGAAAGACGCGGTTTACGTGCGCCGTGCTGACCTGGTGCTTGTTCCAGTTTACACTTGGTGTCAATCGCCCGAACGCCAGATTTTAGAAATAAATCTGTACCTTCACGGCGGCTCAGCTTGAGCTTAGGACCCAAATATCTTGCCATTTTCTTTCTCCAACTTTCCTAAAAACGAAAACGTTATTAAACGCGACGTTTTTTCGGTGGACGACAACCGTTATGAGGAATCGGAGTCACATCAGTAATATTAGTGATGCGGAAACCAGCCGCGTTTAATGCACGGATAGTTGACTCACGACCAGGACCAGGTCCTTTAACCATAACTTCCAAGTTCTTAATTCCGTACTCTTTAACAGCTTCAGCGCAACGTTCTGCTGCAACCTGAGCCGCGAACGGAGTAGATTTACGAGAACCACGGAAACCGGAACCACCGGCAGTAGCCCAACCCAATGCGTTACCTTGACGATCGGTAATAGTAACGATTGTGTTGTTGAAAGAAGCATGGATATGAGCCACACCGTCAGAGACTTGTTTTCTTACACGCTTACGTGCACGAATAGGTGCTTTTGCCATTGTTCAAATACCCCGATTATTTCTTGATCGGCTTACGCGGACCCTTACGGGTACGTGCGTTAGTCTTAGTACGCTGACCGCGAACTGGTAGACCACGACGATGACGTAAACCACGGTAAGTACCAAGATCCATCAGACGTTTGATGCTCAGGGTAACTTCACGACGCAGATCACCTTCTACAACGTATTTGGCAACTTCGTCACGCAGCTTGTCGATTTGCTCTTCAGACAGCTCACTGATCTTAACATTTTCAGCAATACCAGCAGCTACACAGATAGCCTGTGAGCGGGTCTTACCGATACCGTAAATCGAAGTTAATGCGATTACAGTATGTTTATGATCAGGAATGTTAATGCCTGCTATACGGGCCACTATGCACTCCTAAATTAGCAGTTATACAGTACCATTCTGAAAAGCCCGTTTTCAGGATACTCAAACAATACTGTATATATTATAAAAGATTGGGCTGGCTAATTTAGCCAGCTCAACCGAACTTTGCAAGAAAAAAATGCAATAAATTAGCCTTGACGCTGTTTATGCTTAGGCTCGACGCTGCAAATTACACGCACGTGACCGTGACGTCTAACAATTTTGCAGTTACGGCACATTTTCTTGACGGAAGCACGAACTTTCATTTTTACTCTCCGTAACTTCTAAAACAAATCGCTTATCAGTAATTAACCTTTAAGATTTGCTTTTTTCAATGCAGACTCATACTGACTTGACATCAGGAGAGTTTGCACTTGAGCCATAAAATCCATGATGACCACAACCACGATTAAGAGGGAAGTACCACCAAAATAGAAAGGTACTTTCATTGCGTCACGCATGAACTCCGGGATGAGACAGATAAAGGTAATATACAAGGCACCGATTAAGGTTAAACGTGTCATTACTTTATCTATATATTTAGCCGTCTGCTCTCCCGGGCGAATTCCTGGTACAAATGCACCGGACTTCTTCAGGTTATCTGCCGTTTCTCTTGGGTTGAAAACCAACGCCGTATAGAAGAAACAGAAGAATATGATTGCAGCAGCGTATAGTAACACATAAATAGGTTGACCAGGCTGTAGATTTAAAGAAATCGTCGTCAGCCAACCCCACCCTGTACCATCGCCAAACCAAGAGGTTATTGTACCAGGAAACAGGATAATACTTGAAGCAAAAATTGCTGGTATAACACCCGCCATATTTACTTTAAGTGGTAGATGTGTACTTTGTGCCGCGTATATTCTACGCCCTTGTTGACGTTTTGCATAGTTAACAACGATACGACGTTGTCCTCTTTCTACAAAAACAACAAAGAAAGTAACCGCGAACACCAATACTGCAACCAACAATAACAGGAGGAAGTGCAGTTCGCCTTGCCGCGCCTGCTCGATGGTTTGACCAATGGCAGGCGGAAGACCTGCAACGATACCTGCAAAGATAATGATTGAGATACCGTTACCAATACCACGTTCAGTGATTTGCTCACCTAACCACATTAAGAACATTGTCCCAGTGACTAAGCTCACAACAGCCGTAATATAGAATGGTAGACCTGGATTAATTACCAGACCTTGCATTCCTGGCATATTCGGTAAGCCTGTTGCGATACCAATTGATTGGAATATCGCCAGCACCAAAGTACCATAACGGGTATATTGGCTGATCTTACGACGACCGGCCTCCCCTTCCTTCTTAATCTCTGCTAACCGAGGGTTAACCACTGATAAGAGTTGGATAATAATCGATGCCGAAATATAAGGCATGATACCCAGCGCAAAGATAGAAGCACGGCTAAGAGCACCACCAGAGAACATGTTAAACATTTCAATGATGGTGCCTTTTTGCTGATCGAGCAATTTGGCAAGCACAGTGGCATCAATACCAGGGATAGGAATAAAAGAGCCAATCCTAAAGACAATAAGTGCACCAAGAACAAACAAAAGTCTGCGTTTTAGTTCACCAACACCACCTTTAGCACTCTGAAAATCTAAACCTGGTTGTTTAGCCATCTGTCACTTATTCCTCAATTTTACCGCCAGCTGATTCGATTGCTGCACGGGCACCTTTGGTAACACGCAGACCACGAATAGTCACTGCACGGTTAACCTCACCAGACAGAATTAATTTTGCAAATTCAATCTGTGGGCCAACAACGTTTGCGGCTTTCAGTGCATTCAGATCGATTACATCGCCTTCAACGTAAGCTAAATCAGACAGACGGATTTCCGCAGTCACGAATGATTTACGTGAAGTAAAACCAAATTTTGGTAAACGACGATATAAAGGCATCTGGCCGCCTTCAAAACCACGACGTACGCCACCGCCAGAACGAGACTTCTGACCTTTGTGACCACGGCCGCCAGTTTTACCTAAGCCAGAACCGATACCACGACCTACACGTTTAGGCGCATGCTTGGCACCTTCAGCCGGAGACAGAGTATTTAAACGCATCTCTTACTCCTCAACTTTAACCATATAGGAAACCAAGTTGATCATACCGCGAACTGCTGGTGTATCTTCGCGTTCTACAGTGTGACCGATGCGACGCAGACCTAAACCAGTCATGGTTGCCTTATGTTTAGGCAGACGGCCGATTAAGCTGCGTGTTTGAGTAATTTTAATAGTCTTAGCCATGGTCATTACCCCAGAATTTCTTCAACGGATTTACCACGCTTAGCTGCGACCATATCTGGAGACTTCATGCTATCTAAAGCGTCCAGTGTTGCACGAACCACGTTAATCGGGTTAGTGGAACCATAGGTTTTAGCCAGTACGTTACGAACGCCAGCCACTTCTAGAACTGCACGCATTGCACCACCTGCGATGATACCGGTACCTTCATGAGCAGGCTGCATAAATACGCGAGAGCCTGTGTGAGTACCTTTAACAGGGTGGAACAGAGTGCCGTTGTTTAAAGCGACGGTTTTCATATTGCGACGGGCTTTTTCCATCGCTTTCTGGATTGCTGCCGGAACTTCGCGAGCTTTGCCATATCCGAAACCAACGCGGCCATTACCATCACCAACTACTGTAAGAGCGGTGAAGCTAAAGATACGACCACCTTTAACGGTTTTAGATACGCGGTTTACCGCGATCAGCTTTTCCTGCAGTTCGCCAGCTTGTTTCTCGATGTGAGCCATCTTACACTCCTACCTTAGAACTGAAGGCCAGCTTCACGGGCAGCATCTGCCAGTGCCTGGACTCGACCATGATATTGGAAACCGGAACGGTCAAATGATACTACTTTGATACCTTTTTCCAGAGCGCGTTCAGCAACAATTTTACCAATTACTGCTGCTGCTTCTTTGTTTCCAGTGTTTTTCAGTTGCTCAATGATAGCTTTTTCTGTAGTAGAAGCGGCCACCAAAGTTTCAGAACCGTTTGGTGCAATAACCTGCGCATAAATATGGCGAGGGGTACGGTGTACCACCAGGCGAGTCGCACCCAATTCCTGGAGCTTACGGCGTGCGCGGGTCGCACGACGGATACGAGCTGCTTTCTTATCCATAGTGTTACCTTACTTCTTCTTAGCCTCTTTGATACGCACAACTTCGTCGGCGTAACGAATACCTTTACCTTTATAAGGTTCAGGGCGACGGTAAGCACGCAGTTCAGCTGCTACTTGGCCAATCACTTGCTTATCCGCACCTTTCAGTACGATTTCAGTTTGTGTTGGACATTCAGCAGTGATGCCTGCTGGCAGTTGGTGTTCCACTGGATGTGAAAAACCTACTGATAAGTTAACCGCATTGCCTTTAATAGACGCACGATAACCTACACCTACCAGTTGCAGTTTCTTAGTGAAGCCTTCGGTAACACCTACAACCATTGCATTTAACAGAGAACGAGTAGTACCCGCCTGTGCCCATGCATCAGCAAAACCATCGCGAGGTGCGAAAGTTAAGTGGTTGTCAGCATGTTGAATTTCAACTGCATTATGGATAGTACGAGTTAGCTCGCCGTTTTTACCCTTAATCGTAATTACCTGACCGTTGAGTTTAACCTCTACGCCGGCAGGAATGACGACGGGTGCTTTTGCCACACGAGACATTCTTTCCTCCCGAATTAAGCTACGTAGCAGATAATCTCGCCACCAAGACCTGCTTGGCGAGCTGCACGATCAGTCATAACACCTTTTGAGGTAGAAACAACAGCGATGCCCAGTCCTGCCATAACTTGTGGCAGCTCATCTTTTCTTTTATAGATGCGCAGACTTGGACGGCTTACGCGCTGAATGCTTTCTACTACAGCCTTACCTTGGAAATATTTTAAAGTGATTTCCAGTTCTGGCTTAGTGTCGCCTTCAATTTTAAAATCTTCGATATAACCTTCTTCCTTAAGCACGTTGGCAATCGCCACTTTCAGCTTGGAGGAAGGCATTGTGACCGCAACTTTGTTCGCGGCCTGACCGTTACGGATACGGGTCAGCATATCCGCGATGGGATCTTGCATGCTCATCTGTCTTTACTCCCGTGATTCAATTATGGTAATTACCAGCTAGCCTTTCTAAGGCCCGGGATTTCACCGCGCATAGCGGCTTCACGGACTTTAATACGGCTTAGGCCAAATTTCCGCAGGAAACCGTGCGGACGTCCAGTTTGACGGCAGCGGTTACGCTGACGTGAAGGACTTGAATCACGTGGCATAGTTTGCAGTTTCAGAACAGCATTCCAACGATCTTCGTCAGACACGTTCACATCTGAAACGATAGCTTTCAGTTCTGCGCGTTTTGCGAAGAATTTCTCAGCTAAATTCGCACGTTTTACATCACGTGCTTTCATAGATTTCTTAGCCATGAATGCCCTGCCTTACTTGCGGAACGGGAAGTTAAACGCTGCTAACAGTGCGCGACCTTCATCATCTGATTTCGCAGTCGTAGTAATGGTAATATCCAAACCACGAACACGATCCACTTTATCGTAATCGATTTCAGGGAAGATGATTTGCTCACGTACGCCCATGCTGTAGTTACCACGACCGTCAAATGACTTAGCGGATAAACCACGGAAGTCACGGATACGAGGTACAGCAATAGAGATCAAGCGTTCAAAGAACTCCCACATGCGTTCGCCACGCAGGGTCACTTTACAGCCGATCGGATAGCCCTGGCGGATTTTGAAGCCTGCAACAGATTTGCGTGCTTTGGTGATCAAAGGTTTTTGACCTGAGATTGCTGCTAAATCAGCTGCTGCATTATCCAGCAGTTTTTTATCAACAATCGCTTCACCAACACCCATATTCAGGGTGATCTTCTCGACCCGAGGGACTTGCATGACAGAATGGTAACCAAACTGAGACATCAGTTGTTGGACCACCTCGTCTTTGTAGTAATCATGCAGTTTCGCCATCGTATACTCCAAATTACTTGATAGTTTCTTTATTAGATTTGAAGAAACGAACTTTTTTACCGTCTTCGAATCTAAAACCTACACGGTCAGCCTTACCAGTTGCCGCATTGAAGAGTGCAACGTTAGAAACTTGAATAAAAGCTTCTTTTTCAACGATGCCACCTGGTTGATTCAGAGCCGGAACTGGCTTCTGATGTTTTTTAACCAGATTGATACCTTCAACGAGAACTTTACCAGAAGAAAGAACCTGTTTTACTTTACCGCGCTTACCTTTATCTTTACCAGTAAGAACGATAACTTCGTCATCACGACGGATTTTCGCTGCCATTGCCTGCTCCTTAGAGTACTTCAGGTGCCAGAGAGATTATTTTCATGAACTTCTCATTACGAAGTTCACGAGTAACCGGCCCAAAAATACGCGTACCAATAACTTGCTCGCTGTTGTTGTTTAACAATACACAAGCGTTGCTATCGAAGCGAATGACAGAACCGTCAGGGCGACGAACACCCTTCTTGGTGCGCACCACTACCGCTTTCAGTACATCACCTTTCTTAACTTTACCACGTGGAATTGCTTCCTTGATGGTAATTTTGATGATGTCACCTACATCTGCGTAGCGACGGTGCGAGCCACCTAGAACCTTGATACACATTACGCGACGTGCACCGGAGTTGTCGGCCACGTTCAGCATAGTCTGTTCTTGGATCATTTTAGTGCTCCGCTAAATGTCAACTACTACTGAGCCACTTCCACATTAGAAGAGGCCGTTCAATATCCCATAATACGAGGGAGCGGCATTATAACACCACATTCTCGATATGGACAGAAAAAATAAACGGCTCGTTCAGTTTTGAGCCGTTTATTTCGTACGAAAAGGCTATTTTATTACAGAACAGCTTTTTCTACAACGCGAACTAACGCCCAAGACTTAGTCTTAGACAGTGGACGTGTTTGACGAATTTCTACTACGTCACCAATTCCACATTCGTTGTTCTCGTCATGTACATGCAGTTTAGTCGTACGACGGATAAACTTACCATATAATGGGTGTTTAACCATACGATCGATAGCAACGACAATAGATTTCTCCATTTTGTCACTAACTACACGACCTTGCAGAGTACGGATTTTATCGGTCATTACGCACCCGCCTTCTCAGTCAGTAAAGTCTTAACGCGTGCGATATTACGACGCACTTGTTTCAACAGATGAGACTGTTGTAACTGACCACTTGCTGCCTGCATACGCAGGTTAAACTGCTCACGCAGTAAGTTCAGCAGTTCTGTGTTCAGCTCTTCAACGCTCTTTTCGCGCAGCTCTTTTGCTTTCATTACATCACCGTCTTAGTTACAAAGGTGGTTTTGATAGGCAGTTTTGCTGCCGCCAGCTTGAATGCTTCACGGGCCAGTTCTTCAGGCACACCATCCATTTCATATAGGACTTTACCTGGCTGGATTAAGGCAACCCAATACTCAACGTTACCTTTACCTTTACCCATACGGACTTCGAGCGGCTTTTCAGTGATTGGTTTGTCTGGGAACACACGGATCCAGATTTTACCCTGACGCTTAACTGCACGGGTCATTGCACGACGTGCCGCTTCGATCTGACGTGCAGTCAGACGACCACGGCCCACAGCTTTAAGACCGTAAGTCCCGAAGCTTACATCCGCACCAGCAGCTAAGCCACGGTTGCGGCCTTTGTGCACTTTACGGAATTTTGTACGCTTTGGTTGTAACATCAGCGACTCTCCTTACTTGCGGCCTTTACGCTGCTGCTTTTTAGGTTGAGCAGCCGGTTTCTCCGCCTGTTCAACTGCAGCCATACCACCCAGGATCTCACCTTTGAAGATCCATACCTTAACGCCGAGCACACCATAAGTGGTTTGTGCTTCTGAGGTATTGTAGTCGATATCTGCACGCAGAGTGTGCAGAGGTACACGACCTTCACGATACCATTCAGTACGAGCGATTTCAGCGCCACCTAAGCGACCACTTACTTCCACTTTAATACCTTTAGCGCCTAAACGCATAGCGTTCTGTACCGCACGCTTCATAGCACGACGGAACATAACACGACGTTCCAGCTGTGAAGTGATGCTGTCAGCAACTAATTTTGCGTCCAGTTCAGGTTTACGTACTTCGGCGATATTAATTTGCGCAGGAACGCCAGCGATATCCGCTACGTTTTTGCGCAGTTTTTCAACATCTTCACCTTTTTTACCGATAACGATGCCTGGGCGAGCAGTGTGAATAGTCACACGGATGCTTTTCGCAGGACGTTCGATAACGATACGAGATACAGATGCTTTAGCCAGTTCTTTAGTTAAGTACTGACGTACTTTAAAGTCGCTGTCTAGGTTGTCAGCGAATTCATTGGTACCCGCATACCATGTGGAATTCCAAGGCTTGACAATGCCAAGGCGGATACCATTAGGATGTACTTTTTGACCCATTGCTAGTCTCCAGAGTCTCAGCGATCAGACACAACCACAGTGATGTGGCTGGTGCGCTTCAGAATACGATCTGCACGGCCTTTTGCACGAGGCATAATGCGCTTCATAGAAGGACCTTCGTCAACAAAGATCTTAGCTACTTTCAGATCATCAATGTCAGCGCCATCGTTGTGTTCTGCATTAGCAATAGCAGACTCCAGTACTTTCTTCACTAAACCAGCAGCTTTCTTGTTGGTAAAGGTTAAAATTTCCAGAGCTTGCGACACTTTCTTACCGCGAATCAGGTCAGCTACCAAGCGAACCTTCTGAGCAGAAGAACGAGCGTGGCGATGCATAGCGATAGTTTCCATCTCTTCCTCCTACCTTATTTTTTCTTAGCCTTTTTATCGGCTGCATGACCGCGATAAGTACGGGTCGGCGCGAATTCACCCAGTTTGTGACCAACCATTTCGTCGGAAACGTAAACTGGAACATGCTGACGACCATTATGGACAGCGATGGTCAAACCGATCATGTTAGGAAAGATCGTTGAACGACGGGACCAAGTCTTAACAGGCTTTTTGTCACCGCTTTCCACCGCTTTCTCTACCTTCTTCAGCAAGTGCAGGTCAATAAAAGGACCTTTCTTGAGAGAACGTGGCATGGCTTATCCTCTAATTATTTCTTAGTACGACGATGAACGATAAAATGTTCAGTGCGTTTGTTTTTACGAGTCTTCTTACCTTTGGTTTGGATACCCCAAGGTGTTACAGGGTGTAAACCAAAGTTACGACCTTCACCACCACCATGTGGGTGATCGACTGGGTTCATCGCAGTACCGCGAACGGTAGGACGAATACCACGCCAGCGACTTGCACCAGCTTTACCCAGAACGCGTAACATGTGCTCAGAGTTGCCAACTTCACCGATAGTTGCACGGCAATCAGAAGGAACTTTACGCATTTCACCAGAACGTAGACGAATAGTGACATAAGCACCATCACGAGCAACGATCTGAACGTAAGTACCAGCTGAACGAGCTAACTGACCACCTTTACCTGGTTTCATTTCTACGTTATGAACTGTAGAACCAACCGGGATATTACGCATTGGTAAGGTGTTACCCGCTTTGATAGCAGCATCAACGCCAGACTGAACTTTATCACCCGCTTTCAGGCCTTTTGGAGCCAGAATGTAGCGACGTTCACCATCAGCATACAGCACTAAAGCGATGTTAGCTGAACGGTTTGGATCATATTCCAGACGTTCTACTGTCGCAGGGATACCATCTTTGTTGCGTTTGAAGTCAACAATACGGTAAGCCTGTTTGTGACCACCACCGATATGACGGGTAGTGATACGACCATTGTTGTTACGACCACCGGACTTGCTGTTTTTTTCCAGCAATGGCGCATAAGGTTTCCCTTTATGCAGCTCAGGGTTTACCACTTTAACTACGTGGCGACGGCCCGGAGACGTAGGTTTACATTTAACAATTGCCATTGTTCTTTACTCCTCCGACTTACTCAGCGCCGCCGACGAAGTCCAGATTCTGGCCTTCCTTCAGGGTGACGTAAGCTTTTTTCCAGTCGCTACGACGACCAATACGCTGACCGTGACGTTTCACTTTGCCTTTCATCAGCAGAGTGTTAACACTTTCAACTTCGACTTCAAACAGTTTTTGTACAGCTGCTTTAATCTCTGCTTTGGTCGCGTCTTTAGCAACTTTGAGAACGATGGTGTTTGATTTTTCCATCGCGATAGAAGCTTTTTCAGATACATGCGGCGCGCGCAGTACTTTCAGCAGACGTTCTTCACGGATCATGCCAGCATCTCCTCAACTTGCTTCACAGCGTCAGCAGTCATGACGACTTTGTCGAAGGCGATTAAGCTAACAGGGTCGATAGTTGCTGCATCACGTACGTCAACTTTATATAAGTTGCGTGCTGCTAAATATAGATTCTCATCTACATCAGCTGTAATGATCAGAACATCTTCCAGAGCCATATCTTTCAGTTTCTGTGCTAAAAGCTTAGTTTTAGGCGCTTCAACAGAGAACTTCTCTACGACGATCAGACGATCTTGACGTACCAGCTCAGACAGAATGCTCTTCAGAGCACCACGGTACATCTTTTTGTTTACTTTTTGACTGTGGTCCTGTGGTTTAGCTGCGAAGCTAACACCACCAGAGCGCCAAATTGGGCTCTTGATTGAACCTGAACGTGCACGACCTGTACCTTTCTGTCTCCAAGGCTTTTTGCCTGAACCAGAAACTTCAGCACGGGTTTTCTGAGCACGAGTACCTTGACGAGCACCAGCAGCGTATGCAACGACTACTTGATGCACAAGCGCTTCGTTAAAGTCACGCCCGAAGGTAGTTTCGGAAACAGTCAGCGCGCCTTGCGCGTCTTTCATTACCAATTCCATTCCTATCTCCTCGACGTTACGCCTTGACAGCTGGTTTAACGATCAGGTCACTGCCAGTTGCACCTGGAACAGCACCTTTGACCAGCAGCAGGTTGCGCTCAGCGTCAACACGTACTACTTCCAGGCTCTGAACGGTAACTTGTTCGTTACCCAGTTGACCTGCCATTTTCTTGCCTTTGAACACCTTACCCGGAGTCTGGTTCTGACCGATAGAACCCGGAACACGGTGAGACAAGGAGTTACCGTGGGTAGCATCTTGAGTACGGAAGTTCCAGCGCTTTACAGTACCAGCAAAACCTTTACCTTTAGATGTTCCAGTAACGTCGACTTTTTTAACGTCAGCGAAAATTTCTACGCTAATGCTTTGACCTACAGTGTATTCTTCGCCTTCATTCAGACGGAATTCACGTAGTAAGCGGCCAGCTTCAACACCAGCTTTAGCAAAATGACCTGCTTCAGGTTTCAGTACACGGTTAGCTTTTTTGCTACCAGTAGTCACCTGAATGGCACGATAACCGTCTTTCTCTAGATCTCTGACCTGAGTAACACGGTTGTTTTCAATTTCGATAACGGTTACAGGGATTGAAACGCCATCTTCAGTGAAGATACGAGTCATTCCTACTTTCTTACCGACTAAACCAATCATTGTTTCAACCTCTCAATCGCTTGATGACCTGATTAACCTAGGCTGATCTGCACGTCTACGCCGGCAGCCAGATCCAGACGCATCAGAGCATCAACGGTTTTCTCGGTTGGCTCAACGATGTCAACCAGACGTTTGTGAGTGCGAATTTCATACTGATCACGCGCATCTTTATTAACGTGCGGAGAAATCAACACTGTGAAACGCTCTTTGCGAGTCGGCAGTGGGATTGGACCACGAACTTGCGCACCAGTGCGCTTAGCAGTCTCTACGATTTCCGCAGTTGATTGATCAATCAGACGATGATCAAAAGCTTTCAGGCGGATACGGATTCTTTGGTTCTGCATGAGACCAGAGCTCCAACTATTTTTTATAAACGTAAATGATCACTACTCGTACCCATTTCGATTGATGAGAGAGTGTAATCGTTCTGCATATAACTCCCCAATCGGGAGTATTATATTAATGCAATATAAAATCTGCATTAGCTGATAAATCAGCCTCACTAAATCAGTGAGCCTGCGCATTATACTTGCCTGAGTGATGAAATCAAGCCAAGAATAAAAAATCAGCGATAAAAATTCATTTTATCTTTTCAAAAATAAAAAAAGCAAAGGCAACCTTCATTACCTTTGCTTTTAAAAGCGTCTAATCATCCACTACAGGAGATAGATTATTCCTTTCTGTATAAGCTAAATTACTCTTCAATAATTTGAGCTTGTAGATAATTTTGAAGTCCCATGCGTTCGATAAGTTCAAGCTGGGTTTCTATCCAATCAATATGCCCTTCTTCATCGGTTAGAATTTCTAGCATAAGATCACGGCTGACATAGTCATGAATTGAATCTGCGTAAGCAATGGCTTCACGCAAATCTTTGGCGCCACCTAATTCTAATTCCAGATCAGAACGTAGCATCTCTTCAACATCTTCACCTATGTTTAGTTTACCTAAATCTTGTAAGTTTGGAATGCCTTCAAGGAACAAGATACGCTCGATATATTTATCTGCGTGTTTCATTTCATCTATGGATTCATGATATTCCATTTCATTGAGGCGTGTGAATCCCCAATTCTTGAACATTCGGGCATGTAGGAAATACTGATTAATTGCAACAAGCTCACCACCTAATAACTTATTAAGGTGGGCTATCATTTTTTTATCACCTTTCATTTTTATGCTCCTTTGCTTCTAGTCTTTTCAGTGTAGACCTTTTATACAAAGAGGAGAGAAAGGAAATTTAAAATATGTTATGCAACTTCAGAAATTTGTGGGTAAAGAGCTAATTGCTCATTTTCGATAAGTTGGCGGGCTTGGCGTACGCACTTACCGCAACAACTTCCAACGGGTAAGATCTTGCGTAATTCATTAATATTGTGGATTTGATGTTTATGAACAGTCGAGATAATTTTTTTATCACTCACACCGTGGCAAAGACATACGTACATAATAACAACCTCATTAACTACTCACGACCAAGATAGTAAATGATAATTATTATGATTTCAATTTCTATTTATTTGACTTAGGTGTTTTATTGTTTATATCATCAACGATGATGCAGGAAAAACATTAATATCTTACTGAGATTTAAAATATCTAATCTTCAGATACAAAAAAGGGCATCCTACGATGCCCTCTTCATGCATAAATCTATCAGGAATTAACCTAATACTTTAGCAACAACGCCCGCACCTACTGTACGGCCACCTTCACGGATAGCGAAACGTAAACCGTCGTCCATCGCGATTGGGTGAATCAGTTCAACGATCATGTTGATGTTGTCACCTGGCATTACCATTTCTACGCCTTCTGGTAATTCGATAGTACCAGTTACGTCAGTTGTACGGAAGTAGAACTGTGGACGGTAGCCTTTGAAGAATGGAGTGTGACGACCACCTTCATCTTTGCTCAGAATATAAACTTCTGATTCGAATTTAGTGTGTGGCTTGATTGAACCTGGTTTAGCCAATACTTGTCCACGTTCGATTTCTTCACGTTTAGTACCACGCAGAAGAACACCAACGTTCTCACCTGCACGACCTTCGTCAAGTAATTTACGGAACATTTCAACGCCAGTACAAGTTGTTTTAACGGTTGGTTTGATACCAACGATTTCAACTTCTTCACCAACTTTAATAACACCACGCTCAACACGACCTGTTACTACTGTACCACGGCCTGAGATTGAGAATACGTCTTCGATTGGTAACAGGAATGGTTTGTCAATTGCACGCTCTGGTTCTGGGATGTATGAATCCAGTGCTTCTGCTAATTCAACAATTTTTGCTTCCCACTCAGCTTCGCCTTCCAGTGCTTTCAGCGCTGAACCACGGATTACTGGAGTGTCATCACCTGGGAAATCGTACTGAGACAGAAGTTCACGAACTTCCATTTCTACTAATTCCAGTAACTCTTCATCATCTACCATGTCACATTTGTTCAGGAATACGATGATGTAAGGAACACCAACCTGACGGCCTAACAGGATGTGCTCACGAGTTTGTGGCATTGGGCCATCAGTCGCAGCAACAACCAGGATAGCTCCGTCCATTTGCGCAGCACCAGTGATCATGTTTTTAACATAGTCGGCGTGACCTGGGCAGTCTACGTGTGCGTAGTGACGAGTTGGTGTGTCGTATTCTACGTGTGAAGTAGAGATGGTGATACCACGAGCTTTTTCTTCTGGTGCGTTATCGATTTGATCGAATGCACGAGCAGCACCACCGTAAGTTTTAGCTAAAACTGTAGTGATTGCAGCAGTCAGAGTTGTTTTACCGTGGTCAACGTGGCCGATAGTACCAACGTTAACGTGCGGTTTTGAACGTTCAAATTTTTCTTTAGACATTTAAATTGTCCCTCTAAGACACGGAATCGGTGGTTACACCACATCAACCAAGCAGTAAGTAAATTAGCGATTTGCTAGTGCTTGTTAAGATTTTAATCAGGGAGGCAAGAACATGAAGGAGTGGTGCTGATAGGCAGATTCGAACTGCCGACCTCACCCTTACCAAGGGTGCGCTCTACCAACTGAGCTATATCAGCACATCTGGAGCGGGCAGCGGGAATCGAACCCGCATCATCAGCTTGGAAGGCTGAGGTAATAGCCATTATACGATGCCCGCAGAACTCGGCTACCTGACTTAAAATCAGCTTTGTATTCTACTTAAGTGTTTACTAATTTAAAACACTTAAGTTAGGAATTAATGGTGGTGGGAGAAGGATTCGAACCTTCGAAGTCTGTGACGGCAGATTTACAGTCTGCTCCCTTTGGCCGCTTGGGTATCCCACCAAACCTAATTTTTAATGGTGCCGGCACCAAGAGTCGAACTCGGGACCTACTGATTACAAGTCAGTTGCTCTACCAACTGAGCTATGCCGGCTAAGTGGTGCGCATTCTAGGAGGACTTTCATCATGATGCAACAAAAAAATTGCGATATTTGTTCTTTTGCTTAGATTTTGTTCGTTTTTAATTGAATTGTTGATTTTTTAGGAAAAAAACGACCAAAATGCCAACAAAAATTCATGATAGATTAGCAAGCTAATTTATCTATTCAGTCCCAAATTTATTAATCATCAATAAATTTTTAGAAAAAAGATTATTGCACCCTTATTAGTCTACGCTAAAAAATATTTTTATGACTATTTTTTGTACTTTTTTTACAAATTTATTCAGTTCGTGTCAAAAAAAGTAGAAAAAATTAAAAAAATATCTACGCCTAAGAGACATCACTCGTTATGATGCTGTTTATTTTTTATCGGATACGGGTGTTTTAAACAGCCTGTCCAACCTGCGAATATTAGGCAGATGTTGGCTTATGAATAACAAAGAACGCTTTATAACCCCTTATTTAGAATTTGACAGGAAGCACTGGGCAACGTTAAGAGATTCCGTTCCTTTAACGCTAACCGAAAAAGAGATTGTCGATTTAAAAGGGATTAACGAAGAAATTTCTATTGATGATGTCATTGAGATTTATCTTCCTCTTTCAAGATTACTCAATTTTTACATAAGTTCTAATTTACGTCGTCAAGCCGTCTTAGAGCAGTTTCTTGGAACAAGAAGCGCCAAAATCCCTTATATTATTGGTATAGCCGGCAGTGTTGCTGTTGGTAAGAGCACCACAGCTCGTTTACTACAAGCACTTTTAACCCGTTGGCCAGAACATCGTAAAGTTGATTTAATTACTACTGATGGTTTTCTTTTACCTAATGCGGAGTTAAAGAAACGCGGGATAATGAAAAAGAAAGGATTTCCTGAATCCTATGATATGCATAGCCTTGTCTCTTTCGTTTCTGATATAAAATCAGGCAAGAAACAAGTAACAGCGCCTGTCTATTCTCATTTAGTCTATGACATCATCCCGGATAAAAAACAGGTTATTGAACAACCTGATATCTTAATTCTTGAAGGATTAAATGTATTACAGAGTAATCAGGATTATCCTCATGATCCGCATAATGTTTTCGTATCAGATTATGTAGATTTCTCTATTTATGTTGATGCTGATGAAGAATTACTAAAACACTGGTATATCAGTCGCTTTTTAAAATTTAGAGAAGGTGCGTTTACTGATCCTGAATCGTATTTTAATAATTACTCTAAATTAAGCAGAGAAGAATCTATTGAAATAGCATCTTCAATTTGGCAAGAAATTAATGGTTTGAATTTAAAACAAAACATATTGCCAACGAAAGAAAGAGCGAGTCTTATACTAACCAAAGGCCAAAGTCATACGATCACCAACGTTCGATTACGTAAGTAAATCTAAACAATTAGTGGTACTTGATCTCAATATCATTGTATTTCAGTTATTCAAAGTAATATCGATAAACAAAAAGCTTTCCAATTTAGGAAAGCTTTTTTAGTTTTAGATGTTCAATGCAATTTAAAGCATTACAATGCAATTCTCAATGAAATTTCACCACCTATATAAGGTATGATTTTTCCATCTTGTTCCAAAAGTAAGGCACCTTGGTCATTGATACCTTTGGCAATACCAAAGATCTCTTTTTCACCAATAATAAGCTTCACTCGGCGATCCATAAAGTTATCTAAACGTTTCCAACGCTCGATAAACATAGATAACCCTTGTTTTTCAAACTGAACAAATGCTTCCCTTAGTGCATTAGTAATTTCACAAGCAAGTTCATTTCTATCAATTTTGATACCAACTTGCTCTAAATTAATCCATTGCTGGTTAATGGCTTCAGTTTGATTTTTACTCATTGCAATATTGATACCAATACCCGTAACAATATGAGCAACATCACCGGTTTTCCCTGTTAACTCAACAAGAATACCTGAAAGCTTTTTATCATTTAAATAGAGATCGTTAGGCCATTTAACTTTAACGCCATCTGCACCAAGCTTTTGTAATACCTCAGCCATAATAACGCCGACAACCAAACTCAATCCTATTGCAGCAGCAGGTCCTTGATCGAGCCTCCAATACATACTCAAATATAAATTTCTACCAAAAGGCGAAATCCATTGGCGTCCTCTTCGGCCTCGTCCTGCTGACTGGTATTCAGCAATACAAACATCACCCGATTTTAATTCGCTAATACGCTGTATCAAATATTGGTTAGTAGAATCTATAACAGGAATAACACTGGCTGGTTCACCTTTAATGTTTTTGTTTACACTATCCGCATTCAACAAATTCATAGGAGCATCTAATTGATAGCCCTTTCCTGCGACAGTTTGAACATCTATACCCCAACTACGCAATGTTTGAATATGTTTATTAATACCTGCGCGTGTCATTCCTAAGCTTTCGCCTAGTTGCTCTCCTGAATGGATGTTTCCATCAGCAAGAATTTCAATTAATAATAAGGGAGTTGGTGTTTCTTTCATGAAATAGCGTCCACTGCATTGATTTCGCCATATTGGCCAATAAAACGGACTTCTGGCTCTAATTGCACACCAAAGCGCTCAAAGACTTTTTGACGTATATATGCAGCTAAATTAACAATGTCTTTGCCTGTTGCTAGACCCTCTTTATTGATAAGAACAAGTGCTTGCTTCATATGAACAGCAGCACCACCAATCTGATGGCCTTTAAGACCACATTGATCAATCAGCCAACCTGCAGCAAGTTTTACACCATCTTGTTGAACATATTGAGGACAGAAGGGATATTCTGCTTTTAAATGTTGTGCAATGCGAGTATCAACAATTGGGTTCTTGAAAAAACTACCTGCATTACCTGTTATGGTAGGATCTGGTAGTTTACTTGTTCTCATAGAGCACACAGATCCAAACACATCTTTTGGTGTTACTGTTTCTAATGATAATTTTGATAAATCGCCATAGGTAAGAATAGGCTCCCATTTTTTGCTAAGCTGTAACCCTACAGCAACAATGGCAAAGCCTTTCTGGTAGTGATGCTTGAAAATACTATCACGGTAACCAAACTGACATTCATCATTAGATAATCGATGAACATGACCTGTACTTAGCTCAACTATATCAACATAAGCACAAACATCTTTTAATTCTTTGCCATAAGCACCGATATTTTGTATTGGTGCTGAACCTACATTTCCTGGGATCAGCGCTAAATTTTCTAGTCCATAGATATTCTTTTTTAATAGAAATTCAATAAGTGCATGCCAATTTTCGCCCGCACCAACATGAATAGACCAATATTGCTCATCTTCAGTAATCTCAATTCCAGTAATACAATTGCGGATAACAATACCATTAAAATCTTCTGTAAATAGTACGTTGCTACCACCACCTAGAATAAGGGTGGGCAACTTCTGCTCATGGGCATTTTGCCAGCATGTACAAAGCTCATCTTTATTATTTGCAGTGTCTATTTGGTGAGCTTTTGCTCTCAAACCAAATGTATTAAATGCTTGCAATGAAACCGATTCTTTCATGAAAGTCTACCTCATTTAGCTGATGGCTTAGTTTAACAGCCAAGCATCGCTGAGGATAGCAAAGTGATAGGTGATTAGTGTGGGGATATTACATCTGTATTTCAAATTTCTTAGATAGCAAAAAAGCCAACCCAGTGGGTTGGCTTTCTCGTCTTATTTGATGCCTGGCAGTTCCCTACTCTCACATGGGGAGGCCCCACACTACCATCGGCGCTACAACGTTTCACTTCTGAGTTCGGCATGGATTCAGGTGGGTCCGCTGCGCTATGGCCGCCAAGCAAATTCTGTTTTTATAACTATCTGTTTATGTAGTTATAATTAATTTTTTATGGTGCTGATACCCAGATTCGAACTGGGGACCTCACCCTTACCAAGGGTGTGCTCTACCAACTGAGCCATATCAGCACTAGTGGCTTATTGTCACCGGCTGACACAGCCTAAATTTAATGCCTGGCAGTTCCCTACTCTCACATGGGGAGGCCCCACACTACCATCGGCGCTACAACGTTTCACTTCTGAGTTCGGCATGGATTCAGGTGGGTCCGCTGCGCTATGGCCGCCAAGCAAATTCTGTTTAATCACCCGTTACTTCGATTTCTCTTCGTAACCAGCAATGTTCAATCTTAAACAAGCCTACTTCATCTACTGTCGTCTCTCAGACAAAACACCTTCGGTGTTGTCAGGTTAAGCCTCACGGTTCATTAGTACTGGTTAGCTCAACGTATCGCTACGCTTACACACCCAGCCTATCAACGTCTTAGTCTTAAACGTTCCTTTAGGTCACTCTAGGTGACAGGGAAGACTCATCTCGAGGCAAGTTTCCCGCTTAGATGCTTTCAGCGGTTATCTCTTCCGCACTTAGCTACCGGGCAATGCCATTGGCATGACAACCCGAACACCAGTGGTGCGTTCACTCCGGTCCTCTCGTACTAGGAGCAACCCCTCTCAATCTTCCAACGCCCACGGCAGATAGGGACCGAACTGTCTCACGACGTTCTAAACCCAGCTCGCGTACCACTTTAAATGGCGAACAGCCATACCCTTGGGACCTACTTCAGCCCCAGGATGTGATGAGCCGACATCGAGGTGCCAAACACCGCCGTCGATATGAACTCTTGGGCGGTATCAGCCTGTTATCCCCGGAGTACCTTTTATCCGTTGAGCGATGGCCCTTCCATTCAGAACCACCGGATCACTAAGACCTACTTTCGTACCTGCTCGAGCCGTCACTCTCACAGTCAAGCTGGCTTATGCCTTTGCACTAACCGCATGATGTCCGACCATGCTTAGCCAACCTTCGTGCTCCTCCGTTACTCTTTAGGAGGAGACCGCCCCAGTCAAACTACCCACCAGACACGGTCCCCGATCCAGATTATGGACCTAGGTTAGAACATCAAACGTTAAAGGGTGGTATTTCAAGGTTGACTCCATGCAGACTGGCGTCCACACTTCATAGTCTCCCACCTATCCTACACATCAAGGCTCAATGTTCAGTGTCAAGCTATAGTAAAGGTTCACGGGGTCTTTCCGTCTTGCCGCGGGTACACTGCATCTTCACAGCGAGTTCAATTTCACTGAGTCTCGGGTGGAGACAGCCTGGCCATCATTACGCCATTCGTGCAGGTCGGAACTTACCCGACAAGGAATTTCGCTACCTTAGGACCGTTATAGTTACGGCCGCCGTTTACTGGGGCTTCGATCAAGAGCTTCTCCCTAAGGATAACCCCATCAATTAACCTTCCAGCACCGGGCAGGCGTCACACCGTATACGTCCACTTTCGTGTTTGCACAGTGCTGTGTTTTTAATAAACAGTTGCAGCCAGCTGGTATCTTCGACTGGCTTCGGCTCCGTCCGCAAGGGACTTCACTTACCGCCAGCGTGCCTTCTCCCGAAGTTACGGCACCATTTTGCCTAGTTCCTTCACCCGAGTTCTCTCAAGCGCCTGAGTATTCTCTACCTGACCACCTGTGTCGGTTTGGGGTACGATTGTTGGTAACCTGAAGCTTAGAGGCTTTTCCTGGAAGCAGGGCATCAATTGCTTCACCACCTTAGTGGTTCGTCATCACACCTCAGCATTAAGTGACCGGATTTGCCTAATCACTCTGCCTACATGCTTGAACCGGGACGACCGTCGCCCGGACAACCTAGCCTTCTCCGTTCCCCCATCGCAGTTACCACCAGTACGGGAATATTAACCCGTTTCCCATCGACTACGCTTTTCAGCCTCGCCTTAGGGGTCGACTCACCCTGCCCCGATTAACGTTGGACAGGAACCCTTGGTCTTCCGGCGTGCGGGTTTTTCACCCGCATTATCGTTACTTATGTCAGCATTCGCACTTCTGATACCTCCAGCATACCTCACAGTACACCTTCGCAGGCTTACAGAACGCTCCCCTACCCAACAACACTTAGTGTTGCTGCCGCAGCTTCGGTGCATGGTTTAGCCCCGTTACATCTTCCGCGCGGGCCGACTCGACCAGTGAGCTATTACGCTTTCTTTAAATGATGGCTGCTTCTAAGCCAACATCCTGGCTGTCTGAGCCTTCCCACTTCGTTTCCCACTTAACCATGACTTTGGGACCTTAGCTGGCGGTCTGGGTTGTTTCCCTCTTCACGACGGACGTTAGCACCCGCCGTGTGTCTCCCGTGATAACATTCTTCGGTATTCGCAGTTTGCATCGAGTTGGTAAGTCGGGATGACCCCCTAGTCGAAACAGTGCTCTACCCCCGAAGATGAATTCACGAGGCGCTACCTAAATAGCTTTCGGGGAGAACCAGCTATCTCCCGGTTTGATTGGCCTTTCACCCCCATCCACAAGTCATCCGCTAATTTTTCAACATTAGTCGGTTCGGTCCTCCAGTTAGTGTTACCCAACCTTCAACCTGCCCATGGATAGATCACCGGGTTTCGGGTCTATACCCTGCAACTCATTCGCCCAGTTAAGACTCGGTTTCCCTACGGCTCCCCTATACGGTTAACCTCGCTACAGAATATAAGTCGCTGACCCATTATACAAAAGGTACGCAGTCACCCCATAAAGAGGCTCCTACTGCTTGTACGTACACGGTTTCAGGTTCTTTTTCACTCCCCTCGCCGGGGTTCTTTTCGCCTTTCCCTCACGGTACTGGTTCACTATCGGTCAATCAGGAGTATTTAGCCTTGGAGGATGGTCCCCCCATATTCAGACAGGATAACACGTGTCCCGCCCTACTCGTCGAGTTCACAATAACAGCATCTTCGGATACGGGGCTATCACCCTTTACTGCCGGACTTTCCAGACCGTTCTCCTGATGCTGCTATTGATTAAGACTCTGGGCTGTTCCCCGTTCGCTCGCCGCTACTAGGGGAATCTCGGTTGATTTCTTTTCCTCGGGGTACTGAGATGTTTCAGTTCTCCCGGTTCGCTTCATTAACCTATGTATTCAGTTAATGATAATATCCATTGGATATTGGGTTTCCCCATTCGGAAATCGTCGGGTATAACGGTTCATATCACCTTACCGACGCTTATCGCAGATTAGCACGTCCTTCATCGCCTCTGATTGCCTAGGCATCCACCGTGTACGCTTATTCGCTTAACCTCACAACCCGAAGATGTTTCTTCTCGAAGACAAATGTCTTGGAGTGTCACACTTCAAGGTCTGAGATTTTGAGAGACTCATCAATATACCTCGGTGATATATTGATTTGTTTTCAATTTTTCAGCTTGTTCCAGATTGTTAAAGAGCATAATAGGTAAAATAACTCATACGAATTATCTTAACTATTCTCTGACTTGCATCAGACTATAGTGTGGTACGCCTTTCACTCATACCGCGCAATTGGCGTCCCCTAGGGGATTCGAACCCCTGTTACCGCCGTGAAAGGGCGGTGTCCTAGGCCTCTAGACGAAGGGGACTTCAGTCAGCTTCGCAGACGCGCTTTTGCTCGTTCTTCATCAGACAATCTGTGTGAGCACTGCACATAACACGTATCTCTTAGGTAAGGAGGTGATCCAACCGCAGGTTCCCCTACGGTTACCTTGTTACGACTTCACCCCAGTCATGAATCACAAAGTGGTAAGCGCCCTCCCGAAGGTTAAGCTACCTACTTCTTTTGCAACCCACTCCCATGGTGTGACGGGCGGTGTGTACAAGGCCCGGGAACGTATTCACCGTAGCATTCTGATCTACGATTACTAGCGATTCCGACTTCATGGAGTCGAGTTGCAGACTCCAATCCGGACTACGACAGACTTTATGAGTTCCGCTTGCTCTCGCGAGGTCGCTTCTCTTTGTATCTGCCATTGTAGCACGTGTGTAGCCCTACTCGTAAGGGCCATGATGACTTGACGTCATCCCCACCTTCCTCCGGTTTATCACCGGCAGTCTCCTTTGAGTTCCCGCCATCACGCGCTGGCAACAAAGGATAAGGGTTGCGCTCGTTGCGGGACTTAACCCAACATTTCACAACACGAGCTGACGACAGCCATGCAGCACCTGTCTCAGCGTTCCCGAAGGCACTCCTCTATCTCTAAAGGATTCGCTGGATGTCAAGAGTAGGTAAGGTTCTTCGCGTTGCATCGAATTAAACCACATGCTCCACCGCTTGTGCGGGCCCCCGTCAATTCATTTGAGTTTTAACCTTGCGGCCGTACTCCCCAGGCGGTCGATTTAACGCGTTAGCTCCAGAAGCCACGGTTCAAGACCACAACCTCTAAATCGACATCGTTTACAGCGTGGACTACCAGGGTATCTAATCCTGTTTGCTCCCCACGCTTTCGCACCTGAGCGTCAGTCTTTGTCCAGGGGGCCGCCTTCGCCACCGGTATTCCTCCACATCTCTACGCATTTCACCGCTACACGTGGAATTCTACCCCCCTCTACAAGACTCTAGCCAACCAGTTTCAGATGCAATTCCCAAGTTAAGCTCGGGGCTTTCACATCTGACTTAATTGACCGCCTGCGTGCGCTTTACGCCCAGTAATTCCGATTAACGCTTGCACCCTCCGTATTACCGCGGCTGCTGGCACGGAGTTAGCCGGTGCTTCTTCTGCGGGTAACGTCAATTGCTAAGAGTATTAATCTTAACACCTTCCTCCCCGCTGAAAGTACTTTACAACCCTAAGGCCTTCTTCATACACGCGGCATGGCTGCATCAGGCTTGCGCCCATTGTGCAATATTCCCCACTGCTGCCTCCCGTAGGAGTCTGGGCCGTGTCTCAGTCCCAGTGTGGCTGATCATCCTCTCAGACCAGCTAGAGATCGTCGCCTAGGTGAGCCTTTACCCCACCTACTAGCTAATCCCATATGGGTTCATCCGATAGCGCAAGGTCCGAAGAGCCCCTGCTTTGGTCCGTAGACGTCATGCGGTATTAGCCACCGTTTCCAGTAGTTATCCCCCTCTATCGGGCAGATCCCCATACATTACTCACCCGTCCGCCGCTCGTCAGCAAGAAAGCAAGCTTTCTCCTGTTACCGCTCGACTTGCATGTGTTAGGCCTGCCGCCAGCGTTCAATCTGAGCCATGATCAAACTCTTCAATTAAAAGTGTTTGATGCTCAAAGAAATCGAAAACTTAGCTATTCATAAATGAATTTACTTTTGTTGTTCACTCTTCAAGACTTGATACATCTAATATTTTAGAAGATATCGTCTCTGCGAGTGCCCACACAGATTGTCTGATAATTTGTTAAAGAGCAGTGCAACATTCGCTGCCGTTTCCGGTCTTCTGCGTTGTTGCGAGGAGGTGCATTCTACATCTTCCTCATTCAGTGTCAAGCGTTTATTTTCAAGGCTTTCCACTTTTTTCTTCGTTCTCTCGGCTAACTCACTTAGCGTGGTTTGCCGTGACAACGAGGGCGCATTATAGGGAGTTTTGTGAAGCTGGCAACACTTTTTTTGAGTTTTTTTACTGACCGTTGAATTTTCAATCAAATTGCACTTAAAGTGCCAGTTTTCTGAGCGATTCGAAGCCAAAACTCGCCAAAACAGGTTTTAGTAATTCGCTATTCTCATCTTCTTTTAAGCAATAAGCGAAGTTAATTTCATTTGAACCTTTTATTTTAGCTTGATTTACGACCAACCACGCAGTTCTTCGTGCAATTGCAGCACCAGAATCGATAATTCGTGTGCCATCAGGTAAAACAGAAAGAAGTTCATCTGCTAATAAAGGGAAATGAGTACAACCTAATACCACTGTATCGGGTGGCTCTTTCATTTTTAACCAAGGTGTAAGAATTTTGCGAAGCTCATCTAAAGGAACCTCTTCACCATGAAGTTTTCTTTCTGCCAGTTCCACCAGCTCAGCCGAACCTAAAGAGTGAACTTTGCAATCAGTTGCAAAGCGTTCAATAAGTTCGTGAGTATAAGGACGTTTAACTGTCGCTCTGGTCGCTAATAATCCAACCACACCGTTACACGTTAATTTAGCCGCTGGCTTAATAGCTGGAACAACACCCACAATAGGGATCTCTGTAAACTTGGCGCGTAAAGCAGGAAGGCTTACTGTACTTGCTGTATTACAAGCAATAACAATAGTGGCGAGATCATGTTTTTTAGCAACCGCGCTAACTATTCGAACAACACGGTCAATAATGAACTCTTGTGATTTTTCACCGTAGGGGAATGCTTCATTATCGAAAACATAGATATAGTGAGCCTCCGGTAGTTTTTCACGGATCTCACGATAAACAGATAAACCGCCAACCCCTGAATCAAAAACTAATACAGTAGGGTTAGCGGTAGATAGTGCATCAGAAGTTGTAACTTCCTGTGAGGAAGTATTCTCGTCCTGGCGTGCGATAGCCATAAGCTGTCTCATAATCTTTATCAAACAGGTTGGCTATTCTACCACGAATTGAGAGATGTGATGTAATAGGATATGAAGCAGTTAGATCCCAAATGCTCACACCGCCTAAAGAAACAGGTTTAGCCGGGCTTGTGCCGAAATCTTTATCTGTGCGCTGGCCGATATATTGGTAAGTAATTCCCATATCCAATTTCTCGACTTGCCAATCCAGTTGATATTTCAGCTGTTGACGAGCACGACGATCAAGACGTTGATGCGTTTCTTTATTTCTTGCATCTATATATTGCAAGTTAAAGGTATGATGAAAAATCCAAGTATCCATTTCACCTGTAAATTCCACACCTTTAATTAACGCCTCGCCAATATTATGATTTATCCATCCCTGAGTAGAATCAGCTTGAATAAGATTACTAACATCATTTCTATATGCCGTTAATCGCCACTCGACAGGCCCTGTTAATCCTTCAAAACCTCCTTCCCACTGTTTACTCTTTTCTGGCTGTAAGTTTGGATTACTTCCCCATTCACTATAAAGTTGCATCAGTGTCGGAGCTTTAAATGCCGTACCATAACCACCAATCAGACGATAACCATCAACAAACTCCCAACCTAGGTTAGTTTGCCAAGTAGTATGCCAGCCATACTCTGAGTGCTTATCAGAACGCACAGAAGCTTCAGCTATAATTTCGCCTAATTTCTGCTGTCCTGTTAGATATAAACCGGTATTGTCGAAGTGTTCTTTATTAGGAAATCCATTGGAGCCTGCTTTAATAGATTGACGTTGCCAATCAACACCCCCACCGATACTGCCATTCCCTAATAAAAGGTGATTTCCCCACTGCACATTATATTGTTCAGAGTTGGTAAAACGGCTTCCTTTACCATAGCGACCATAACGAGGATCATAGTCATAATCTTTGGTGTAGTTATAGCTAGTATTTAAAGAAGAAGAATAGTTATCGTGATGGAACTTCACACCACCATCATAGGTACGGCTAAATAGCGCTCGAGTATCCGTAATAATAGTGTTGTCGATATAATCAGGCTCAGCATCATAAGCAGTGCGATTATCAAAACCATAAGCACGTGCATATAAAGAAACGTTATCGTTAATATAGTGATTAACCCCTAACCACAGTGACTTATTCATAAAGCCATCGCGATCAGGTTGTGGATGCCCTCCAGTATTCCCATTGGCTTCTACATCATAACCTTTAGTATAGAGATAACTACCTGCTGCCGTTAATGTCGTTCTATCCCCAACTTTCTGTTTTACAGAGCCATCATATTCTTGATAACCATGAGAACCCATTGTGGCATTAAGCGTTCCTCCTTCTGTTTTTCTTTCTGTGAGAATATTAATCACACCACCAATTGCATCAGAACCATAAACAGAAGAACGAGGCCCTCTTATATATTCAATACGTTGAACAAGAGAAAGGGGAATTTGGCTAATATCGGAACTACCAGACACATTAGCCTGATTTAAACGCACACCATCCACTAAAATAAGAACATGACGAGATTCAGTCCCACGTACATAAATAGAGCTCACTTGCCCTATCCCGCCGTTTTGCCCCACATCAATACCTGGCATTCTGCGTAATACATCAATAACACTATTACTCTGCCAACGATCGATCTGTTCACGTTCAACAATAGTGATAGGCGCTAGAATAGAAGAGTTCGGCTCTTGAAAGCGATTCGCAGTCACACTTAATGTATCGCTGTTATTCGCAAACGCGCCAAAACTACTCACCATGACACTCAAAGCCACACTCGAAGCTATACTTGAAATAAAGAAAACTTTTTTATTATTCATGAAAATCTGCATCCAACAGAATAAGTAGCAGGATGCCGCCAAAATTAAATAAAGCGCGTATTTAATTTAAGATGCGACAGGTCTTCGGCAGGTCTTCGGACTCTAGGTTAAATAAACAATTTTGTGTATTTAAGATAATGACTTCCCACCGCACTTATTAAAGTGCTTTGTAGTGTCTTTTATTATCCTTGATCCTATTACCGCTGCGCGTCAGTTCTGGCTTTGCACCAGATTCCCTTTTCACTCCTATAGGAGACCGAATAACTATGCTACGATTTCAAATCCACTGAGTCCAGAAATTGAACATGAAGAATACTGGACATCTTCATGAGGATCTCTACAATTTCGCTCGCTTAACTTTATTACTGCCAAAAAAAGGCGAGATACCATGCAGAATTCATTACCAACGCAAACATATCAGTCTCAACTGAATGAAAAAACACAACGCCTACAAACAATGATGGCTCCTTTTAATGCGCCTGATGCAGAGGTTTTTTCATCCCCAGAACAGCATTATCGTATGCGTGCGGAATTCCGTATCTGGCATGAAGAAGATTCTCTCTATCATATTATGTTTGACCAAGAGACTAAGCAGCGTATTCGTGTTGACCAATTTCCGGTTGCCAGCCAGCTTATTAATAAAATGATGGTTACCTTGTTGGCAGAAATAAAAGATAAACCAACACTCAGAAAGAAACTGTTTCAGATTGATTACCTTTCTACGTTGAGTAATAAAATTATTGTCTCACTGCTTTATCACAAGAAAATTGATGAAACTTGGCAACAAGAAGCAATGGCATTACGCCAATCATTAATTGCTCAAGGATTTGATGTGCAATTAATCGGTCGTGCATATAAAACAAAAATTATGCTCGATAACGATTTTATTGATGAAGTGCTACCCGTTGCTGGCAAAGAGATGATTTATCGCCAAGTTGAAAATAGCTTCACGCAACCTAATGCACAGGTCAATATTAAGATGTTGGAATGGGCATTACAGGCAACGGAAAATGCAAAAGGCGATCTGCTTGAGCTGTATTGCGGTAATGGTAACTTTTCATTAGCGCTCGCGCGTAATTTTGATCGTGTGCTAGCAACAGAAATTGCCAAGCCTTCTGTTTATGCCGCGCAATATAATATTGCAATGAACCATATTGATAATGTGAAGATTATTCGCATGTCTGCGGAAGATTTTACTCAAGCAATGAATGGAGTAAGAGAATTTAAACGCCTAGAAGGGATTGATTTAAAAGATTACCAGTGTGAAACCATTTTTGTTGACCCTCCTCGTAGTGGTTTAGACGAGAAAACTGTAGAGTTGGTTAAAAGTTACCCTAGCATTTTATACATTTCTTGTAACCCAGAAACACTGTGCCAGAATTTGGAAACGCTAATTAAAACACATAAAATCAGTAAATTAGCTTTATTCGATCAGTTCCCATATACCCATCACATGGAATGTGGCGTGTTATTAGAAAAAAGATAACTACTTATTTCACTTGTTATCGATAAAAAACCCGCAATAGCACAAATAAAAACAAAAACACCAGCAAGATAACTTGCTGGTGTCAAAATTTCGCTGTGTTTACAACAAAGAGATAAGTACAGACTAGTACTGTTCTGCTTGTGATGCTCTTTCAGCTTCTTCTGCCTGTATACGTAGGCGTTGACGCTGTTTGAACTGACGATAAATCCACAACGCAACGATAACGATACACACTGAAGAGAAGAAATTTGAACCCCATTCAGGGTTAACTGTTCTGGTGTAAGCGTTATAACCGAACAAACCTAATAAAAAGAATGAAAAAATCAGCTTAGGCATACCATCGGTCATAGGTTGATTTAAATAGCGCTGATATAAACAGTAAACTGCCAAGATTAAACTGATAAGTGGGAAAACCGACCACGTCTCAATAAATGGATTAAAAAAACTCGAATAAGTACCATGTAAAGCGACACCAATGACTGTGGCAAGTAATAGCGTGCTTTTTTCACAGCGATTTTGTTCCATCATTTGTCTCCTTTCTGATGCGTTTTTTTCTTTATCTCTGGGTTATCTTGTAGAGGTATTTGCGTTTCTTGCTCACGTCGATACCAATAATAGGCACCTTTAGCAATCATTCGCAGTTGTATAACTAATCTTTCTTCTAATTGTTGACGCTTTTCAATATCGATATCCAGTGCTTCTGCGCCTGCACTAAATACAATAGTGACCATTGCTTCAGATTGCATTTCTGTAAAATAACGTGGCATATGGCTTTCTTGCTCAAGGTAGTCTGCCAGTTCTGCAATAAAATGTTGGATCTCTCGTGCGACCGCGGCACGAAATTCCGCCGAAGTCCCTGAACGCTCACGTAATAATAATCTAAACGCATTAGGATTATTGCCAATGAATTCCATAAAAGTAGCTACAGATGTTCTAATAACACTACCACCTTTAGCAATACGTTGACGTGCTTGGCGCATTAATTGACGTAGCATCAATCCACTTTCATCAACCATCGTGAGCCCTAGTTCATCAACATCTTTAAAATGGCGATAAAATGAGGTAGGTGCAATACCTGCTTCTCTAGCCACTTCTCGTAAACTTAGGCTTGTAAAGCTACGCTCGGCACTGAGTTGGCTAAAAGCAGCTTCAATTAAAGAGCGGCGGGTTTTTTCTTTTTGTTTAGCTCTGATGCCAATATTATTACTCACAGAAATCCTGATAATCCTAATTTGGTTTATACTCAATATATCAAACTTTGTTAAAAAAGCAGTGCGTACAATCATCTCTCAAGACACATTCTCATAAAAACTCAACAAAGTGTGACTAATGCCCTTAATGTCAATTGGGCTATTATTCATTCTAATGTTAATATAGCGTTGTCGGTTTGTATAAAACAGGTCTCTTCCTATGCAACATTCTCATTTCGATGCAATTGTGATCGGTTCAGGTCCTGGTGGTGAAGGCGCGGCCATGGGGCTTGTTAAACAAGGAAAGCGCGTCGCAGTTATAGAACGTTATAACAAAGTCGGTGGTGGCTGTACTCACTGGGGAACTATTCCTTCAAAAGCCCTACGTCACGCGGTAAGTCGTATTATCGAATTTAATCAAAACCCGCTTTACAGTGACCAATCTCGTCTGATTAACTCCTCTTTCTCTCAAATACTTCGCCAAGCAAGTACCGTAATTAGTCAGCAGACTAAAATGCGTCAAGGTTTCTACGAGCGTAATAATTGTACAATGTATTCGGGCGAAGCTGCGTTTATTGATGAACACAGGATCAGCGTGCGTTATCCTGATGGTACTTGCGATATTCTTTCAGCAGATAACTTTATTATTGCAACAGGCTCGCGTCCTTATTGCCCGCCAGATGTCGATTTTTCTCATTCTCGTATTTATAACAGTGACACTATTCTCGATTTAGAACATGAACCTCACCATGTCATTATCTATGGTGCTGGTGTCATTGGTTGTGAATATGCCTCTATTTTTAGAGGATTAAGAGTAAAAGTAGACTTAATTAATACTCGTGATCACCTATTATCTTTCCTTGATCAAGAGATGTCTGATGCACTTTCTTATCACTTCTGGAATAACGGCATTGTTATTCGTCATAATGAAGAATATGAAAGTATTGAAGGTGTCGATGATGGTGTGATTGTTCACTTAAAATCAGGTAAAAAAGTCAAAGCAGATTGCCTACTTTATGCGAATGGTCGAACAGGAAATACAGACACACTTGGCTTAGAAAACGTGGGTATTAAAACAGATAGTCGTGGACAAGTTTCTGTTAATGCACATTACCAAACCAGTTGCGAACACATTTATGCAGTCGGTGATGTCATCGGTTACCCAAGTCTCGCTTCAGCTGCTTATGATCAAGGTCGAATTGCAGCTTTGGCGATCACAACCGGAAAATCAGAAACACATTTAATTGAAGATATTCCGACGGGGATCTACACCATTCCTGAAATTAGTTCTGTTGGTAAAACAGAGCAACAACTCACTGCAATGAAAATTCCTTATGAAGTAGGTCGCTCTCAATTTAAACATCTGGCAAGAGCGCAAATAGCAGGTATGAATGTAGGGAGTTTGAAAATTCTCTTCCACCGTGAAACTAAGCAAATTTTAGGTATTCACTGCTTCGGTGAGCGTGCCGCTGAAATTATTCATATTGGCCAAGCGATTATGGAGCAAAAAGGTGAAGGCAATACTATCGAGTATTTCGTTAATACTACCTTCAACTATCCAACAATGGCAGAAGCCTACCGTGTTGCTGCACTTAATGGTTTAAATCGCTTATTTTAATGCGTTTTGTTTTTCTGCATAAAATGCGGTCATATGTTCACGGATTGTCTCTGCTAACTGTTCATAACGATTACGCAAAGGCGATCCGGGACGGTAAACCAAAATAATAGAACGTGATGGATTGGGATCAGTACATTCTAGATAACAAACCCCATCACGTTTTTGTTCTTGAGGTACAGATAAATCAGGTAATAACGTTATTCCACTACCAGCAGCGACCATATTACGCAAAGTCTCTAAACTCGTTGCTCTAAAATGCGTATCTTCTTTTGCACCCGCTTGAAAGCAAAAACCTAACGCTTGATCGCGTAAACAGTGCCCATCTTCTAACATTAATAAACGCTGTCCCGCTAAGTCGCCCATCGGCACAGACTCGCGTTCATGCCAAGGATGTCCTTCATAAATCGCTAACTTCATTGGCTCTTCAAATAGAGGCACTTCAATAAATGGCGCACTCTCTTTTACCATTGCTAAAATTGCACAATCGAGTTTTCCGCTATCTAACTGAGCTAATAAGCTATGAGTTTGTGCTTCATGAAGATACATCTCTAACTTAGGGTAGTTTTTATGTAATTCAGGAATGATATGAGGCAATAAATAAGGGCCAACAGTAGGAATAAGCCCAATATGTAAAGGCCCTGCCATACTTTCGCCTTGTAATGAAGCCATTTCTTGTAGAACTTTGACTTCACGTAAAACGGTTTTCGCTTGATCCACCAGCAACAAACCTTGTTGAGTAAACAGAACCTTACGGCTAGTTCTTTCAAGCAACATCACACCAAGTTCATCTTCAAGTTTACGAATTTGACCACTTAATGTTGGCTGACTCACATGGCAAGAATCTGCCGCACGGCGAAAATGTTTATGCTCAGCTAGAGCCACCAGATATTCCAAGTCACGGATATTCATTGCAGATCCCATATTTATTGCTGATAGTTAATGTCTATAGATAATATAGTAACTGATAAATTTTTCTATCAGTCGAATGTTATTCTGTCTCTCTTTTTCAAAATTTTTTGAATAAACAACTCAAACAAAACTAATTACTTCATACTCTAAAGAATTCAAGATGAATATAGATATTATCGGCAATTTAAAATAAAAGAACAGAGTGATATTCACTCTGTTCTTTTTGAATAACAATAAGTTGTCTCAGATAAACTCTTTTCTTACTTATTCATATCTAAAACTTCTTTGGCTTTTGCTATCGCATAAGCAACCTGTTTTTGAGAAACACCACCTTTTGCAAGACGTTTATCTAAGCAAGATTGAAGCGATAAAATATCGTACACATCAATCATGATTTTACTGTTAAACATCTGTAATTCAGAAAGAGGGAGTTCTTCAATCGCTTTACCTTGCTCAATGGCGCAAACAACCACTTCACCCACAATATGGTGAGCTTCACGGAATGGTACACCTTTAGCAACAAGATAATCCGCCAATTCAGTGGCGTTAGCATAACCTTGTTTAGCGGCTTCTTCACAGCGGGGGCGACGGATTTGAATGCCATCAAGAACTAATGTTGCCATATGCAAGCAATCAGACCATGTATCGACGGCGTCAAATAGGCCTTCTTTATCTTCTTGCATATCTTTATTGTAAGCGAGAGGTAAACCTTTTAAGGTCATCATCATGCCAGTTAATGCGCCTTGTACTCGTCCACATTTCCCACGGATAAGCTCCAGTGCATCTGGGTTTTTCTTTTGTGGCATTAATGATGAGCCAGAAGTCACTTTGTCTGATAATTCAATAAAGCCCGCTTCACCACTATTAAAGAAAATAAGATCTTCTGCAAAACGAGATAAATGCACCATACCAATAGCCGCAGAGGATAATATCTCTAAGACATGATCACGATCGGATACGCTATCTAAGCTATTATTGGTTGCACTCGCAAAACCTAACCATCCCGCTAATTGTTCACGATCGATATCATAAGCTGTTCCGGCTAAAGCGCCACAACCTAATGGGCTGACATCTAAACGTTTTAATGCATCAGCTAAACGGCTTTCATCTCTGGCTAGCATTTCATTGTATGCTAAACACCAATGTGCAAAAGTGACTGGCTGAGCGCGCTGTAGATGGGTATAACCCGGCATCACGGCATTTTGATTTTGTTCTGCGGTGATAACTAAGGCTTTTTGTAGCTCAACAATCGCTTGGCGAAGATGAATGACTTCTTCTTTACACCATAGCTTTAAGTCTGTTGCGACCTGATCATTACGGCTGCGGCCTGTGTGTAATTTTTTACCTAAATCGCCCACTTTGGCAATAAGCTTACTTTCAACCCAGCTATGAATGTCTTCAGCATCACTTTGCAAGATAGACTGCGGATTTGC
This sequence comes from Proteus terrae subsp. cibarius, assembly GCF_011045835.1. Lineage (NCBI taxonomy): Bacteria > Pseudomonadati > Pseudomonadota > Gammaproteobacteria > Enterobacterales > Morganellaceae > Proteus > Proteus terrae. The sequence continues at coordinate 112,526 of NZ_CP047349.1, read as the reverse complement.
CGTGACTTCTTCTGATAATTCATTTAACGCTTGCTCAAGTTGAGCTTGTTCATCTTGCGACAATACGCCAACTGTGACTAACGCTTTAGACCAAGCTACTGAGCCAAAGATATCCTGTTGTGCCAGTCGAAAATCAAACCGCAGTGAATCATTGAATTGTTTAAACCGTTGATCAGCTTCCTGACTAAAACGTCCACCCCAGAGTGCCATAATCGCTTCCTGTATTTATTCTGTGTAATAAAAAAGAGTGAGAGTGATGCTTGTTAGCACCACTCTATTGCTTTGCGTTATTTCTTGCTCAGTGCACGAATACGTGATGGCAGGGAATATAAACGGATAAAGCCTTCAGCATGGCTGTGATCGTAAACTTCATCTTCACCAAAGGTTGCAAACTCTTCAGAGTACAGGCTGTTGTCTGATTTCTTCTGAATAGCATTCACATGCCCCTTATAGAGCTCTAAAACCACTTCGCCATTCACATCTTTTGCCAGTGATTCAGCAGCAGCTTGTAGTGAAGCACGAATTGGCGTAAACCAACGTCCATCATAAGCGACATAAGACATCTCTAAGCCTAATTGCTGACGCCATTTAAATGCATCTCTATCAAGAACAAGTTGCTCAACACCACGCAGAGCAGCCATCATGATAGTGCCCCCTGGGGTTTCGTAGCAGCCACGTGATTTCATTCCTACTAAACGATTTTCAACAATATCAATACGTCCGATACCGTGTTTAACACCTAATGTATTTAGTGTATCTAAACATTCAAAAGGTGATTGTGTTTTACCGTTTACTGCAACAACTTCACCTTCTTTAACTGTAACTGTAACTAATTCTGGCGTTTCTGGTGCTTTCTTAGGATCAACGGTCCATGCCCAGCAATCTTCATTTGACGCATTCCATGGGCTCTCTAATACGCCACCTTCTGTTGAAATATGCCATGCGTTTTCATCACGGCTATAAATTTTCTCAAGAGTTGCTGTTGTTGGGATATTACGAACTTTTAGATAATCCAACAGCGCTTCACGAGAACGTAAATCCCACTCTCTCCAAGGAGCAACCACTTTTAGTTGTGGAGCAAGTGCCGCATAAGTACTTTCAAAACGAACCTGATCGTTACCTTTACCCGTTGCACCATGAGCAACAGCATCTGCACCTAATTTTAATGCGAGTTCAACTTGTGCTTTAGCGATAACAGGACGTGCCATTGAAGTACCTAATAAATAGCTACCTTCATATAAAGCACCGGTTTTTAACACAGGATAAACATAGTCTTTGATAAACTCTTCGCGTAAATCAACGACATAACACTCTGAAGCACCTGAAGCTAATGCTTTTTGTTCTACACCCACTAAATCATCACGGCTTTGACCAACATCAGCAACAAAAGCGACAACCTCACAGTTATCATAATGTTCTTTTAGCCAAGGAATGATTGCAGATGTATCTAATCCACCAGAGTATGCCAATACAATTTTCTTAATACCTTTAGTCATAGTGATAACCTTCAATTCCCAATTTGTTTAAATTCTGCCAACTACCAAATAGCGATAAGATTTCTAGAGTGATTTTTAAGCTAAAATTCGGGTTCCTACTGCAACACCATTAAATAATGTCGTCAGTTTTTCAGCATGGCGCCAGCTTGCAATTTCAACAGGTCGTCCTAACGTTTTAGCTGCTTCCAATGCCGCATTTACTTTCACTATCATGCCGTCAGTGATAATGCCCTGATCGATTAACATTTGTGCTTTTTCAGCTGACATCTCAGCAATCTTCTGACCTTTACCATCTAAAATGCCACTAACATCAGAAAGCAGAACTAAATCAGCACCTAATGTTTCAGCAATAGCAGTTGCCGCTTGATCAGCATTCACATTCATCAGCTCACCTTTTTCAGTCATCCCGATAGAACTGATAATAGGTAGATAGCCAGCACCCAATAATAAATTGAGTAAATCAGGAGAGCCGGGAGTTGCATTTCCTACATGGCCTAACTCTTCATTGATTTGAGTGACTTTAGCTAATTGTCCATCACCCAAAGAAAGCCCCACCCCATTAAGCCCAAACTTGGTTGCCCACGATAACAAGGTTTTATTGGCACTTCCGGCAAGCGCCCCTGTAATAATGTCTATCTGATCTGCAGGTGTGACACGAAGACCTTGCTTTTTCACCACAGGCAATTGCAATTTACCCATTAACTCATCCACCAAACAGCCACCACCATGTACGATGACTAAAGGACGAGAATGTGTTGAGCGATATTGTTGTAATGCAGTGAAAAACCGCGTTAACGCTTCTTCATTATCAAGGAGTACACCACCCAGTTTGATAATTAATGGTTCCATGAAACTTCCCTACTCATTATTTAAATAAGTGATTCGGTTTCAGCGAAACCAAACCGAATGTTCATACATTGCACTGCTTGTGCAGCAGCTCCTTTCAGCAAGTTATCTTCAACACCTACCACAATCAGATGTTCACCTTGCTGAGCAAATCCGATATCACAAAATGCAGTTCCTACAACGGCTTTTAATGCAGGCAATCCTTTTTCATAAACACGTACTAATGGTTTATCTTGATAAGCATCTTCAAAGACTTGTCTTACATCCTCTTGTGTCACGCCTGCTTTTAACTTACAGGTGATAGTGGCTAAGATCCCTCTCGCAAAATTGCCTAAATGAGGTGTAAAAATCACATCAATACCCAGATGTGTTGCAATTTCAGGTTGATGACGATGAGTAAACACGCCGTAAGGTTGCAAACTCACTTCACAAAAACTGCTGGTTAAGGACGCTTTTCTACCTGCACCACTCACACCACTAGTCGCATTAATAACAGGCCACTGTGCTGTATCTAAAAGTCCCGCTTCCACTAAAGGTTTTAGTGACAGCTGAGAGACGGTTGGATAACAACCCGGCACAGCAATTAATTGCGCCTGACTAATAATGTCGGCATTCCATTCAGCTAATCCATAAACGGCCTGTGATAACCAATCAGTATTCTTATGCTCGAATCCATAGTATTGTTGATAAAAATGCTTGTTTTGTACTCGATAGGCGCCGGACAAATCAAATACCACACAACCTTGCTCTAAAAAGACTGGGGCAATGTCATGGCTGACTTCATGAGCAGTTGCGAGAAAAACGATATCAATGTTTTCAGCAGCTTTAGCAACATCAACCATCGGCTCAAGTGGCAGATCCACTAAACCACGATATTGTGGATGAAGTTCAGAAAAGCACTTTCCTGCATCTGCACTTTGAGCTGATACCATCAGTCTGCTCAAATTCACATGAGGATGCTGCTGAAGATAGGCGGCTAATTCAGCGCCAGTGTAACCACTTGCTCCTACAATCAGAGTATTTAACATGTCATTCTTACCTTGTACTATGAACACAAACCGATTAATGTATTTTTATTCAAAAAAAGTGCATGAATATTGATACTATTATGAAGAAAGGCTGTCAACAGTGAATATTAAATTACCTACATTTATTGAGATTTATCGTCAATTAATTGCAACACCCTCTATCAGTGCTACAGACGCTAAAAACGATCAAAGTAATGAAGCACTGATTAACTTACTTGCTAATTGGTTGGAAACATTAGGTTTTTCAATTGAAATTCAACCTGTACCTGAAACACGAGGCAAATTTAACCTTCTAGCAACATTAGGAACGGGAAAAGGTGGATTATTGCTCTGTGGCCACACTGACACAGTACCGTTTGATGACGGTCGTTGGACGCAAGATCCTTTTACACTGACAGAAAAAGAAAATAAGTTATATGGCTTAGGCACTGCTGATATGAAGGGATTTTTTGCCTTTATTCTCGATGCATTGCGAGATGTAGACACTAAGACGTTAACTCACCCTCTTTATATTCTCGCCACTGCTGATGAAGAAACCTCTATGGCAGGGGCACGTTATTTTGCTGCTAATACGGCAATCCGTCCTGATTTTGCCATTATTGGCGAACCCACATCGCTAAAACCTATCCGTGCACATAAAGGGCATTTATCAAATGCGATACGTATTACTGGACAATCAGGACACTCTAGTGATCCAGAAAAAGGCGTAAATGCGATAGAGTTGATGCATGAATCTATTACTCACCTTAGTACACTGCGCGATACGTTAAAAACTCGCTATAACAACCCTGCATTTGTTATCCCTTATCCTACGATGAACTTTGGCTATATTAATGGTGGTGATGCAGCAAATAGAATTTGTGCTTGTTGTGAATTGCATATGGATATTCGCCCATTGCCGGGATTAACGTTGCAAGATTTGGATGATTTACTTCACGAAACATTAGCCCCAGTCAAAGCACGTTGGCCGGGTCGTTTAAGTGTTGAGGCATTACACGATCCTATTCCGGGTTATGAATGCCCAACCGATCACAAAATGGTCGCGGTGATCGAAAAACTATTAGGTGAGAAAGCGCAAACAGTGAATTACTGTACTGAAGCGCCGTTTATTCAAGATCTCTGCCCTACCTTAGTTTTAGGCCCAGGTTCTATTGAACAAGCACATCAGCCTGATGAATTTATTGATATGGCATTTATTGAGCCAACGCGTGAATTAATGGGGCAATTAATTGAAAACTTCTGTTTAACAGAGAAAACTCAATAATGAAAAAACCCTATCAGCTTATGTTGATAGGGTCTGGCCTATTGATTTACGATTTGTACTTATACTCTAAATAATTCAAGTTGCAGGTAGGCGATTAGCGTAACCAATTAGTTTTGGCTAGTTGAACAATTTCATCACCTCTACCATTAATAATCGCTTTCATCATATACAGGCTAAAACCTTTTGCTTGTTCAAACTTCACTTCAGGAGGCATTGAAAGCTCTTGTTTTGCAGTGACTACATCTACAATCACAGGACCATCATGTTCAAAGGCTTCTTTAAGTGCATTATCTAAGTCTTCACCTTTTTCTACTCGAATACCTTTAATACCGGACGCATTGGCAATAGCAGCAAAATCTGGATTATGTAAATCCGTGCCATCCGTTAAATAACCACCGGCTTTCATCTCCATCGCGACAAAACCTAATACACTGTTATTAAAAATAATCACTTTGACTGGTAAATTCATTTGAGCTAATGAGATAAAATCACCCATTAACATGGTAAATCCGCCATCACCACACATTGCTACAACTTGGCGTTTTCTATCTAACGCCTGCACACCAATAGCTTGAGCCATCGCATTTGCCATAGAACCATGATTAAACGATCCCAGTAAACGACGTTTTCCATTCATTCCAACATAACGAGCTGCCCACACTGTTGGTGTTCCAACATCACAGGTAAAAATGGCATCATCATTTGCTAGTTCACTTAATCGACGTGCTAAATATTGTGGGTGAATAAGTTCACGCTCACTGGGTTGTGCAAGTGCATCTAGATCTTGCCGTGCTTTGGCATAATGTTTTAATGAAGCGTCAAGGTGAGTGGTATCTGTTTTCTCTTTTAAACGAGGCTGTATCGCATTTAGTGTTGCTTTAATATCGCCAATCATCGCCATATCGACATGACAATGTGAACCAAGACTGCTTGGATTAATATCAATTTGAATAATATTGGCTTTTGATGGATAAAATGCCCGATAAGGGAACTGCGTACCTAATAACACCAAAGTGTCGGCATTTTCCATCGCATGATAACCCGATGAAAAACCAATTAGCCCAGTCATTCCTACACTATAGGGATTTTTCCACTCAATGTACTCTTTCCCCCGCAATGCGTGTACAACAGGGGCTTTTAAGGTTTGAGCCAGCTTAATCACTTCATCGTGAGCTTGAGCACATCCTGCACCGCACATTAAGGTGATATTTTTTGCATTATTCAGTGCATCGGATAGTTTTTCAATTTCGAAACGATTAGGCATGATGAGTGGAAATTGTAACGGATACCAATTTTCATGCGCATCTTCTGGGGCTGGTTTTAGTGCAACATCCCCCGGCAATACAACAACTGCAACCCCTTTTTTCAAAATAGCGGTTCGCATCGCAATGGCTAGCACTTGAGGGATCTGCTCTGGATTTGAGACTAACTCACAGTAATGACTACATTCGCGAAAAAGTTCTTGAGGATGTGTTTCTTGAAAGTAATTGCTACCAATTTCAGCAGAAGGAATATGCGCAGCAATGGCTAACACAGGAACATGATTACGATGGCAATCAAAAAGCCCATTGATAAGATGTAAATTTCCCGGTCCACAAGAGCCAGCGCAAACCGCTAATTGGCCATTAACTGCTGCTTCTGCCCCTGCGGCAAATGCCGCGACTTCTTCATGGCGGGTTCCCATCCACTCAATTGTTCCCATCTTTCGCAAGCTATCACTTAATCCATTGAGAGAATCGCCTGTTACGCCCCAAATACGTTTTACACCTGCATTATGGAGTACTTTAGCAATATAAGTTGCAACGGTTTGCTTACTCATGGTGATATTTTTCCTCAGTTTTGGGTAAATTGCACCTCTGCAAGCTACACTTATCTCCTTCCCATATTCTGTTTCTTTTCCTCACCAGCTTGCAGAGAAAATCATCTCACTAACTCAAATATAAAGAATAACACCAATCACTATAATGTCACTGTCGTGATAAAGTAAGCACTGATAAAAATGTAAAAATAAAATATCACTTCCAAATACATTCATTAAACTTATAATAACCGCACCAAATAAGAATATATCTCATTAATAACGTATTATTATTTACTAAGTGGTAGACAAAGTTTATTTATAGGATTATTTTAATAATTAAAATAATTTTTAATTATTATTTTTCTCTTCACATCTTTATTAACAATTAAGCTGACTCATTTCAGCCTTACCCACTGTCTTTATTAAAAAATTTAACTTTCTTCTATTTGTTAATAAATTTATCACCATTGTATTATTTCATGCCCCATGAAAAAGAGGTATGAAATAAACATGACATTGGTCACGCTACCTTTTGCTTTTTGTCCTCTAGAATAAAGCCTGATTATTTTTCAACGGAGATTAACGGATGGACAAAAGTAGAAGTCCGATAAAGGTTTTCTTTATTAGTATTCTGGCAGTCCTTTTCTTAATTTTTATTTCACAATATGTCATTGGTAAAAAAGAAATTAAGATTGGCATTGCGGTAATACCTATTTTACCAATGCTATTTGCTGTAATTATTGGTATGTGTATATCTGCTGGATTTACCCGTAAAAAAATTAAAGTATGGGGTAAATTATTCACAGAAAAAGAAGAAGGCTTCTGCGGTAAAATGGTAGGTTTCAGCCTGCTTATTTTAGGTACACAATATGCAGGAATGATTGTTCCTAATATTAAAATGATTTTAAGTGTCGGTATTCCTTTATTTGTTCAGGAACTCGGAAACTTATTACCAGTATTAATTGCAGTTCCATTAGCCATTAAATTTGGATTTGGTCGTCGTGCAATTGGTGCTTGTTCATCTATTAGCCGTGAACCTTCTATTGCTGTTATTCAAGGTAAGTTTGGTACAGGCTCTCAGGAATATATTGGTGTATTAGCCATTTATTTATGTGGTTCTGTTATCGGTACTTTATGGTTTAGCGTATTAGGCAGTATTGCTCCATTAACAGGATTGCATCCACTTGCGCTTGCAGCAGGCTCTGGCGTGGGTTCAGGTTCAATGTTAAGTGCTGCATCAGGCGCATTAATTAATGGTCTTGATGAAGCATTAGCACAGCAAGTATTGAGTGTTGCCGCTGCATCTAACTTATTATCTTCAGCACTAGGCGCACTGTCATTAACCTATTTAGGTTTACCTCTTTCAGAAAAAATTTATAAAATTTTCACCAGAGGCAAAACTGCATGAAAAATATAATTATTGATATGAAATTTGTATTCGTTGCTATTTTACTGGCAATGTTTACTCAGACGTTAACATCAGGGATCGCTCTTTATGCAATGTGGGATAGCTTTATTGCTATGTCATTAGTGGTATTTATTTCACTCGTTGCAAAACATTATTTACCTTCATCTTTACCAACATTTGCTTACGCAACAATTATCGGGATACTTATTTGTTTACCCGAAACTCCGGTAAGAGATTTCTTTATTAGTTCTATTGGTAAAGTTTCTTTCTTATCTTGTTGTGTCCCTTTATTAGCATTTGCTGGTTTATCTGTTGGTGGTCAATTAGAAGAACTTAAGAAAATGTCATGGAAAGTTATTCTTATTTTCATGATTGTTTCAACTTGTTGTTTCTTTGGAGCATCAATCGTCGCGCAAATTGGATTTACTATGCAGGGAGTTATCTAATGAATAATATTTACAATGTCAGTGAAAAACTCTTTCAATTAAATGACTTTAGTAAAAAAACACGACAAGACTTACACAAAATACCTGAGCTATCAGGTGAAGAATATAAAACATCTAAATACTGTCGTGAATTAATGGAAAGTTTTGGTTATCAAATTAAAACTTTTGATGGATATACTGGCTTCACAGCAGACTTAATTGTTAATTCTGAATTTCCATTAATTGCTATCCGTGCTGATATGGACGGATTAGAAATGCCAGACTTAACGAATAATGAACATAGTTCAGTTCACCAAGGTTGTGCACACAACTGTGGTCACGATACTCATATGACTATGGCATTAACCAGTGCTAAATATCTTGCCGAAAATAGAGAAGAGATGAGCTCGAACGTTCGCTTTATTTTCCAAATGGCTGAAGAAGATATGCGTGTACCTGGCGCTGAAAAAATGGTTGAACTCGGCTGCATGGAGGGCGTTGATGAAACTTACGCACTTCATAATGATGCAGCGATTGAAACAGGTTGTGTTCGCTTTAATGATGGTGTGATGTCATCTTATGGCTCAGCATGGACATTAGATGTTTATGGTGTTTCTGCTCATGGTTCAACACCACACAAAGGTTTAGATGCTATTCGTGAAGCAACACGCTTAATTGATTACATGGATTACGTTGTTGCGAAGAAAACAGATCCATTTAGCCCTGCTGTCTTTGGTTGTGGCATGATCAATGGGGGAACAATCCCTAATGCATTAGCTGATCACGTACAAGCTCGCGGTACTATCCGTTCTATGGATGAAAATACCGACCAAGTGCTGAAAGCAAGTTTTGATGAAATCGTTGCACGCAGTACAGCTGGCGGATTTAAAACAACATTAAGCTATAGCGGATACCCTGCTGTTGTGAATCACCCAACTGCACATCAGCGTTTATTAGATGCGATGCGTAAATTCTTACCAGAAGAAAATATTGAATCGAACGGTAAGCCAATGACAGGTAGTGAAGACTTTAGCTATATGGTTAACGCCACAAAAGGCAAAGTCGGTGCAATGTTCTTCTTAGGAAGTGGTAATCAAGCGAAGGGTATTAATAATTACCTTCACGCAAATCCTTATTTTGTCGATGATGATTGTTTATTAGTCGGTGCTCAGATTTTTGTTAATATTCTGACTCGCTAATCTCGATTATTCTGCCCTAAGCCCGTTATTGCCCCCGCAACAACGGGTTTTTTTATTTTGATATCTATTCTACAACACTATTATTCACATTCACTGAGCGTAAATCAGGTAATCCTTGGTATACCTCTTTACTGTGCCATTGGGTTTCCCATTGCTCAGGCATCTGAATAATATTTCTATCAATATGTGGCGCATAGAGAGAAATAAACTCATGCATATAATCTTTCATATGGGTGTGTTTACTAACACAGATATGGGTATAACTCGGTTGCACTAAATGATCGATATTAATACATTTTAATGCACCACCATCTTCTGTCTCATCATAAGAGGCTGCCGCAATAACACCGATGCCTAAATGGCGCTTAACATAGTATTTAATAATCTCCGTATCCGTCGCTGTTAACGCCACATTAGGCTTAAGATTATTTTTATAAAATACCTTGTCTAATTTAGATCCCCTTGTAAAACCAAAAACATAAGTAATCAGCGGATACTCTGCCATTTGCTCGATGGTAACCTGCTCATCGTCTTTCAATAAAGCAAGAGGATGGTCATAAGGGACTAATAAACTGCGAGTCCAACGATAACAAGGCAGTGTAATGAGATCTTCATAAAGGTGCATAGATTCTGTTGCGATAGCAAAATCCACATCGCCATTTTTAACCATCTCTGCTAGTTGAGCAGGTGCCCCCTGATGAAAATGTAGAGAAATATTAGGGTAATAGCGACGAAAGTGATCAATCACATTCGGTAATGAATAACGTATTTGAGTATGTGTTGTTGCAATATGTAAATCGACTTTTTTATTACGATCTTCTTCAGCCACAATGCTTTTGATTCGGTCAACCTGCCCAAGAATATCGCAAGCAATTTTATGAACCTCTTTACCCATTAGGCTTAAGGCTAATAAGTTATTATTTTTACGCACAAACAGTGACACATTTAATTCATCTTCTAATATTTTTAGTTGCTTACTGATTGTCGGTTGTGAGGTATAGAGTTTTTCAGCCGCATTAGTAATGTTGAAATTATTTTTTACGACTTCAACAAAGCTTTTCAGTTGATTAATGTTCATAGAGGTACCTGGGTTAATCTGCACAAATGCGCGGTTAATTATTAATTTTATTAATTTTTATTCTAACTATGAGTAATGGATAAACTATCTTTAATATCTCTGTCGTGATATCTCATCATACTATCTTGATTTAGCTTTATAATAAGAATAGCGAGATCTATTCTATTATCCACACTTTCACTTTAACTATTCGAAAGAATAATAAAGCAAAATAAGGTGTTATTATTTTCTACTTACCGATCAACCTTTGTATTATGCATAATACTCATACAGTTGCGTTAGCCTGAATCAAAAAACAACAAACCAATCTAATACCTTGTTATTAAAATAAAATTTTAATTTTTCTCTTATTGTTTTATTGCAAACACTTTTAGTTTACTTAAGCCAAATTTACAATCACTAACACCATAAATTTTACAGAAATACAGAATTACGTTATGATATTGATCACGTTTTAATACTTAGAGGCTATGTTTTGTTATATCAAAACAACGAAGAAAACATCCTAATATCTTATTCAATCTCATCTATACTTAATAAATATTCTCTTATCTATTAGCTTAATATCACTATTTAATTTTGGTAGAAGTAAGCTGTTTTTTAGTGAATTTTTATCACTCACTCTTCTCGCTAACAAATAGTCACTTCATTTCTTTTAATTAATTGAATAACAAGAAATTACGAATACCTTAATAAAGGTCACTTAATATGAAAATGAAGAAAAAAAGAAACAAACCTCTACAAATCAATGATATAACTATTATTGATGATAGTAAGCTCAAAAAAGCCATTACTGCTGCCGCATTAGGTAATGCCATGGAATGGTTCGACTTTGGTGTTTACGGCTTCCTAGCTTACGTTTTAGGTCAAGTATTCTTCCCGGGAGCATCACCTGGCGTACAAATGATTGCTGCGCTCGCTACATTCTCCGTTCCATTCCTTGTAAGGCCATTAGGTGGTGTTGTATTTGGAATGTTAGGAGATAAATTTGGTCGCCAAAAGGTTTTATCTGTCACCATTATAATAATGGCACTCAGTACGTTTGCCATTGGTTTGATCCCCGCTTACGAAACCATCGGTATTTGGGCACCAGTCTTATTATTACTCGCTAAATTAGCACAAGGATTCTCCATTGGTGGTGAATATTCAGGAGCAGCAATTTTTGTTGCTGAATACTCACCAGACCGTAAACGTGGATTTATGGGAAGCTGGTTAGACTTTGGTTCTATTGCTGGTTTTGTTATGGGTGCGGGTGTCGTTGTACTTATTTCAACCATTATGGGAGAAACAGCATTTCATGAATGGGGATGGCGTATCCCGTTCTTCTTAGCATTACCATTAGGTCTTATCGGCTTATATTTACGTCATGCTTTAGAAGAAACTCCAGCATTCCAACAACACGTTGATGAAATGAATAGCGACGACCGTAAATCTATCCAAGATCCACCTCGTGTTTCATTACGTGAAATCGCATCGAAATATTGGAAAAGCTTAACCGTCTGTGTAGGTTTGGTGATTGCCACTAACGTGACCTACTATATGTTATTAACTTATATGCCGAGTTATTTATCTCATAACCTAAATTATTCGGCAGATCACGGTGTGCTGATCATCATCGCGATTATGATAGGTATGTTGTTTGTACAGCCGGTCATTGGGTTACTGAGTGATAAAGTTGGTCGTAAGCCATTTGTTATCGGCGGTAGCATAGGGTTATTTATCCTTGCCTACCCTGCATTTATGATGATTAACAGTGATGAAATCGGCTTAATTTTCTTAGGTCTATTAATTCTTGCCGTCCTACTCAACTGTTTTACTGGGGTTATGGCATCAATTTTGCCGGCTATTTTCCCAACCCATATTCGTTATAGTGCATTAGCGATTGCTTTTAATATTTCGGTACTAATTGCAGGGGCAACACCAACAGCGGCAGCTTGGTTAGTTGAAGCAACCGGTGATTTATATATGCCTGCTTATTACCTGATGATTGTCGCTGTTGTCGGCTTGATAACAGGTATCAAGATGATCGAAACCGCAAATAAACCTTTACGAGGTGCAACACCTGCGGCATCGGATAGATCAGAAGCTAAAGAAATTCTGTCTGAACATTATGATAATATCGAACAACGTGTTGAAGATATTGAAGCAGAAATAGAAGCATTACAGAAAAAACGCCAAGCCCTAATCGATCAACATCCTAAGTTAGATTAAGAGAGGTTACATGCACCCGTCTTCTGTTCATTTAGTCTGGTTTCGTAATGATTTAAGAGTGACGGATAACAAGGCACTCTTTAACGCCTGCCAAGATAAACAAGCACAGGTGCATGCTCTTTTCACCGTAACGCCTGAACAATGGAAAGTTCACAATATGGCTTTGTCATGTCAGGCGTTTATTCATGATGCTTTACTTGATCTTTCAATATCGCTGGCAAAACTTAATATTCCACTGACAGTAGTGATTAGCGATACTTATTCAAATGCAGCCGATAAAGTTGCTGAATATTGCCAACAACATCGAGTTACCGCGCTTTTTTTCAATCACCAATATGCCCTTAATGAACAACGCCGTGATAAAAAAGTTACTGAGTTACTAGAAAATAAAACAACCATTTATGCTTATCATGACAATGTGTTTATTCCACCGGGTAATGTAGTCACACAACAAGGGGAGATGTATAAGGTTTTTACTCCCTTTAGAAATGCATTTTTACGACTCTTTTTTTCACAAGATAACGCTTCGTTACCTATCCCAGAAATAAGAGCACATCAAGAAACAGTATCTCCTTTAAAAGCGCCGCTTTTTTCACTTGAAAATACAAACGCATCTTCTTTTGTCGCCACGGAAGAAGATGCACTTAAACGCTTAAAACAGTTCTGCTATGAAAGTGTTCCACATTATGCAAAATGGCGAGATATTCCGGCAGTTGATGGCACAAGCCGATTATCTCCCTACCTTTCTGTCGGTCTGTTATCTATTCGCCAATGTTTTAATCGCCTTTACCAAACTGAACCTGGTTTCTTAGAAAACAGTACATCAGGTGCCTTTGTGTGGTTTAACGAGCTTATTTGGCGAGAATTTTACCAACACTTAATTGTCGCTAATCCTCATTTATGCAAACACATTGCTTTTCAGCTTTGGACAGAAAAAATTAATTGGCGTAATGAACAAGATGAATTTAACGCTTGGACTCAAGGCTTAACAGGCTTTCCAATTATTGATGCAGCAATGCGACAGCTTAACCAGACAGGTTGGATGCATAACCGCCTACGTATGCTCACGGCGAGCTTTCTTATCAAAGACTTGTTAATTGATTGGCGTTGGGGTGAGCGTTATTTTATGTCGCAACTTATTGATGGCGATTTCGCATCAAATAATGGGGGTTGGCAGTGGGCCGCATCAACAGGAACAGATGCCGTACCTTATTTTCGAATTTTTAATCCGACGACCCAAGGACGAAAATTCGATCCTGATGGTGAATTTATCCGCCATTGGCTTCCAGAACTCGCCAATGTGCCTAATCGATATATTCATACCCCTCACGAATGGTCAGCAAAAACTAATAATTCACTCGATTATCCATTACCCATAGTTGATCACGCAAAAGCACGAATAAGAGCGATTGAGTCTTATGAAGAAGCAAAAAAAGGGTAAGATAGTAAAACTTTATTTATCGATAACTGGCTCAATATTGTGAAAACACCCCAAATTTCTGTCATCGTTCCTATGTTTAATGAAGCGTCTCGTATTACGAGATTATTGGATAGTGTGATCACTCAAACTTTCACCGATATTGAAGTCATTATTATTAATGATGGTTCGACAGATAATAGTGCTGAAATCGCAACATCTTATTGCCAAAAAGATGCACGAGTGAAGCTTTATCATCAAACTAATCAAGGATTATCCAGCGCAAGAAATACGGGTTTAAAATATGCTCAAGGTGAATGGATAGTTTTTTTTGATAGTGATGATTTTATTAAGCCTGAATTACTCGCACATTGGTATCAATTAGCTGTTACCCAACACGTTGATGTTTTAATTGGCAATGGTGAACGATTCAATCCAAGTGATCTTAAAAAGCACCAAAGACCAATCCACCAACGACAGCCTTATCAACAAGTTATAAAAGGTAGTGAGTGGATCATCCATGCCGTTACTCAACATCAATGGCCACATTTCGTTTGGTTACAATTAACTCGGCATGACTTAATAAAAAAACATCAACTTCAATTTATTGAAGGTCTTTATCATGAAGATATTTTGTGGACAATGCAATTAGCGCTTGTTGCAGAGCGAATAGGTTTTGATAACCAACCTCTCTATTATTACTGTGCTAATCCTAACTCTATTACACGTAAACCCGACCAACAAAAAGAAGCCCAACGAACACAAAGTTATTTGCAGATAATCTTACAGCTATTAAAAGAAGCAGATAAACAATCAGATCAGTTATTAGCAAAAGCACTCCGCCAACAGGCAGTTCGTGAATTAGGCAGTTTTTTTATTCTTTTTCGTAAATGTTGTGATGCAAAAAATCAAAAAATAATCGCAAAACAATTTTCTACCTACTCTTTATTTTTCCCTCTCAATAAAGGCGTAAATAATTGGCATCAACGCTGGTTTATTTTTCGTGTTAACTGCATTTTATTTATCGCATCTTTGAAATAAATAAGCATAAAAAACAGCGCTGTTATTAAGCGCTGTTTTTATTTCTAAATATTGGTGACTCTAGCCGGTATTACGCATACCTGCGGCAATACCCGCAATTGTTACCATTAGCGCTTGTTCAATACGTGGGTCAGACTCGCTATGTGTACGAGATCGCTGTAATAACTCAGCCTGAAGTACGTTTAATGGATCGGTATACACATTACGTAGTGCAATAGATTCAGCAACCCATGGTAAATCTGCCATTAAGTGCTCATCTTTTGAAATGGCTAAGACACTCTTAATATCATCGGAAAGCTGTTGACGTAATTTAGATCCTAATGGCCATAAACGCTCTTCAACTAAACGTTGATCGTAATATTCCGCCAACCATAAATCCGCTTTAGCGTACACCATTTCCAACATCGCAATACGTGTATTAAAGAACGGCCAGTTCTCACACATATCGTCTAATACCGCTTGTTTTCCACTATCAATTTCATGTTGTAATGCAGCGCCAGCACCCAACCAAGCAGGTAGCATTAAGCGGTTTTGAGTCCATGCGAAGATCCACGGAATAGCGCGCAAGGTTTCAACACCCCCGGTTGGGCGACGTTTTGCAGGACGTGAGCCTAATGGTAGTTTACCCAACTCGCCTTCTGGCGTTGCCGCTCTAAAGTAAGGAACAAAGTCTTCTTGTCCTCGTACATAGTCACGATACATTGCACAAGAAACGTCAGACAAGGAATCCATTACCTCAATCCAAGGCGCTTTTGGCTCCGGTGGTGGTAATAAATTCGCCTCTAAGATTGCGCCTGCATAGTGAGCAAGACTGCTGATGGTGACTTGCGGTAATCCGAACTTAAAGCGGATCATTTCGCCTTGTTCTGTCACACGCAGGCCACCTTTTAAACTTCCTGGTGGTTGAGAAAGTAATGCTGCATGTGCTGGCGCGCCACCACGACCAATCGTACCGCCACGTCCGTGGAATAGTGTTAATGTCACACCCGATTTTTCACAGAGCTTAATTAATGCATCTTGAGCACGATATTGTGCCCATGATGCAGCCATCACACCCGCATCTTTTGCTGAGTCTGAGTAGCCAATCATCACCATTTGTTTGTCATCAATTAAATCGCGATACCAAGAAATATCAAACAAACGAGTCATTACGCTTTCAGCGTTATTCAAGTCCTCAAGTGTTTCAAATAAAGGAGCTACTGGTAATCGAATATTCGCGCCAGCTTCTTTCAGTAATAGTTTTACAGCTAATACATCAGAAGGCACTTTTGCCATTGAAATCACATAAGAGGCGATAGAATCTTTAGGTGATTCAGCAATCACACGACAAGTCTCAAATACTTCTTGAGTCGCTGCACTTGGTTGCCAATTAGTTGGGATCAGTGGGCGCTTAGAACTTAATTCTTCAAGTAAGAATGTTTGTTTCTGCTCTTCAGACCAACTCGCATAATCACCAAGCTCTAAATACTGTGTCAATTCAGAGAGTGCTTCTGTGTGATTGGTACTTTCTTGGCGAATATCGAGCTTAACTAGCTGTAAGCCAAAACAACGAATACGACGTAATGTATCTAACAGTTGCCCATTGGCGATAATACGCATACCACACTGAGTCAGTGATTGATAGCAAGCGTATAACGGCTCCCAAAGTTGGGCATTATCAATTAACAGCCCTTCAGGAGGTAGAGATTGCTGTCCTTTAATGCGTTGTTCTAAATAATCACGAGTGACTTGTAAGCGAGTACGTAATTGTTTAGCAATTTCACGATATGGCTCAGCAACTTCAGCACCACCTGCTAATTCGCGCAGCTCAGGTGTACTTTCTGTCATTGAAAGCTCAGAAACAAGAACTTGAATGTCATTTAAGAATAAATCAGCGGCTTTCCAACGGCTTAATAGTAAAGCATGGCGTGTGATCTCTGCCGTTACATTTGGGTTACCATCACGATCTCCCCCCATCCATGAGGTAAAACGAATAGGAGAAGCTTCTACAGGTAAGTTGTAATCAATGGATTCTTTAAGCTGCTCATTAAATTCACGTAAAAAAGCAGGAACACCTTCCCATAAGCTATTTTCAACAACCGCAAACCCCCATTTCGCTTCATCAATAGGTGTTGGGCGAATTTTTCTAATTTCATCAGTGTGCCATGATTGGGCAACTAACTGACGCAGACGGCGCATAATATTAGTACGCTCATAATCTGCTAGATCATCGTGGTCGAGTTGAGATAAACAAGTATTTACCTCAACCAGCTTATGAATAAGTGTACGACGTGCGATTTCGGTTGGGTGCGCCGTTAATACCAGCTCAATAGAGATTTGCTCTACCGCTTCTTTTAATTGCTCGTCGGTAAAATTCTTATCTTTTAGTCTGGTGATCAGTTTTGCCAATGCCACAGGATTACTCGCCGCTTCACCGTGAGGTGAAATGCTATGGTATTGTTCTGCCACATTCGTCAGGTTTAAGAATTGATTGAATGCTCTAGCAACAGGTAATAATTCATCATTAGAGAGATTCTGTAACGTCAGCAACAGTTTTTGTCGCTGAACTTCATTACCCGCTCGTGATGATTTAGATAATTTTCGAATAGATTCAACTTTATCTAAAATTTCTTCACCGAGTGCTTCTTTTATCGTATCTCCAAGTAGCTTGCCAAGCATACTGACATTGCTACGCATAGCAGAATATTGTTGATTCATAAGACTCCTGACCTTGTCTTTGTGGCGGTAACAACATGCTTCTTCCTATTAGAAAAGTCATGTCCTCCCAGTTGTGTAATTAACTTTCATTTCTGATGTGACTTTATTTTGATTTTTGTGATAAGCCACACTGCTTTTTTTACTTAGCTTACTATTCATATCAGAAAATAATCGTTTTGGGGGATTTTTCTGAAATTTAATTACGGCTTTAGTCTTATAAGAATGGCTAATATTCATGCTGTTCTAGCTCAATTTTAGCAAGAATAAGGACTTTTTTTTGTTTCTTATCTACTACGAAGAGTTTTTTACTAAAAAGGGGAAGATACGTGAAAATTTATCTGGTGAAAAATTTAGATGATTTTTTTTAATATTGATAAATTGTCTGGTCTGCTTTTTTGATTTTTAGCTAATTTCGCTGGTGGGGCTATAACTCGTGTTTCTATTTCATCGCTTATTTTTATTCTTTTTTACATTTTTACTAGATCACGATTTCCGATTAAGATTTTCATAAGATAAAAACGAATAAAGCGCTGAATATCAGCGCTTTAAGTTAAGAATAACGAATTTTCTTTCAGTAAATTAAATTGTCTGTTGTAAATAATGTGGTTAATCGAATTGTACTCTTAATAACGTTCAAACACGTTGTAACCGTACTTCAACTTCCACTCAAGACGCTTAAATTTCACATCATGAGCTACTGACAAAAGTTCTCTTTAGCTTGATGGTTCACCTCCGTCATTTCATTTCTTAGTGGGACAATCTGTCTTACTACTTTTGACATCAATCGCTCCTTTGTGACTAGAGATAATTCAAGTATAGCTAAAGAATTTAAAAAAATTGGGTGATATGACACAAAAATGACAAAAGATTATCAGCAAAAAATAACCTGCTGATAATCTTTATAAAAGAGAAAAATTTGAATTACAGTAACTGAGAAAGGCGGTTTAAATCTGACTGAATTGCGCCTGCGGTCACGTCTCTGCCAGCTCCCGGCCCTCTGATCACAAGAGGGTTATCACGATACCAACGGCTTTCAATCGCAAATAAATTATCACCTGGTAATAGCGAGGCAAGAGGATGATCTTTTCTCACAGCTTCAACACCGACTTTTGCTTTACCATTAGCATCAAAACGGGCGATATAACGTAATACCATATCCATTTCATTTGCGGCAGCTAATCGTTGTGCCATTTGTTCATTGATCAATGCACTGTTATCAAAAAACTCTTCTAGCGATCCCGTTTCAGCTTGTACAGGTACTAAAGATTCAACTCGGACTTGTTCTGGTTCGATGTCATAACCAGCTTCACGAGCAAGAATAACCAGTTTACGCATCACATCTTGCCCTGATAAATCGATTCGTGGATCAGGCTCGGTTAATCCTTGTTGCCAAGCCTGTTCCACCAGCTCACTGAAAGGCACTGTGCCATCAAATTGCAAGAATAACCAAGAGAGCGTGCCAGAGAAAATACCGCTAATTGATAAAATTGTGTCACCACTTTCACGCAAATCACGCACCGTATGATTAATTGGTAAACCCGCACCGACTGTTGCGTTATATAACCAATGGCGACCTGTTTTAGAAAAAGCATCTCGTGTGGCACGATAACGTAAACTTGAAGCCGAGCCAGCAATCTTATTTGCACTGATAACATGAAAACCGTAGCTAGCAAAATCTTCATAAGAGGCAGCAAGAGACTCATTAGCCGTAATATCAACAACCACTAAATCATCATAAGGGTGAGCTCTCATCCAAAGATACAGCGACTCTTCATTATGCTCTGTCGCTTCCTCATCAAAGAAAGCCAATGCACGGCTTGGATTAATACCTTGATAATCAAGTAAACTACGACGGCTATCAACGACACCCGCAAGAATAAATTCAAAATCACTACGTGCTGACAAAGGCTCTTGTTCGCGAGCAAACAATTCTAACCAACGTGAACCAATATTTCCTTTACCAAACAGCACTAAGCCAATCTGTTTTTCAGCTCTAAATAGAGTTTGATGTAAACCTTGCAGTAGATGCTCGGTATAATTACGTAACACTGCAACTAAGCTGATGTTATCTTCAGCATGCCAAATAAATTCAACCGGTTGGTCTTTAAGTTGTTGATAGAAACGATGACAATGGAGTGGATTTTTACAAACACCTGCACCGACTAAAGCTACTAGTGAGAAGCCTTCTCGTAGATGTAATTTTCCCGGTAAAACCGCATCTTGTAATACATCTAATGCACTGTTAGCGACTTCACTGGTATAGCAAAGCTGTAAAAGTTGGCTGTCTTTATCAACACCCGTAGCTAAAGGACGGATTTGCGCACGTTTAAGTAATTCATCAACCTCTTTCGCCACTTGTTCAAAGTTTTGATGAGATGGAAGTTGGAGTTCAATCAAACAAACATCATCATGGCTAGTAACGATTTTAGCACCCGTACCTGATGCCAAAACACGTTCTATACGAGTTGAACCCTGTTCTGGTTGATAACTACAACGAAGTTGCAAATCAATATTACTGCCTGAAACGGGTTGAAGTGTACGTGTATGTAAAACCGGCGCGGCCAATCGAGCCAATTCGCTCGCTTCATCTAAACGCAACAATGGTAATAAACAAGCATCTTTTACTTTGCGAGGGTCTGCACTATAAACACCCGCAACATCACTCCAAATTGTTACTTTACCGACATCCGCTAAAGCACCTACTTGTGTTGCAGAGTAGTCGCTGCCGTTACGACCTAATAAGACCGTTTCACCTTGTTGGTTGCGACTAACAAAACCGGTTACGACAAAACGGCTTTCGGGATGTTTAGCTAATAGTGATTGTAATAATGGACGAGATAAAGTTTCGTTCACTTGAGGCTGAGCTGCTCTCTCAGCACATAAAAATTCACGCGCATCTAACCACACACTAGGTAAACCTTGCTCTGTAAGCAATTTCGCCATTAATCTTGCAGACCAAATTTCACCGTGACCGACAACTTCTGCATAAGTCGCGTCTGTAATCGGTTTATCCAACAAATAGCTTAAGCGTTCAAGATCAGCAATAAAGGCTTGAGAGAGTAATTCTGCATTCTCTTTTGAAAGTAGCCCTTCAATTAAAGATAACTGGTAACGACGCAAAGCTTGCTGAACTTGATGGGCAGAAATACGATCACTTTGGCTAAGTTTCAGCCAGCTAATCAACTGATTCGTCGTCGAGCCCGCCGCAGAAACCACCATTAGGTCATTAGGTTGGCTATAGTTCGTCATGATATTCACGACACGTTGATAACATTTTATGTCCGCAAGACTGCTACCACCGAATTTATGTAACTGACGGCAAATCGGCTCCGCCTGTTGTTTAATCGCCACTACGCTCATGATCCATGGTTACCTTTTAGTTGCTGCATCAAACGCACTTTGCAAATCGTTGATTAAATCCTGACTATCTTCAATACCCACCGAGATACGAAGTAATGAGGGGCTGATCCCTGCTATTTTTTTCGCTTCTTCTGACATACCTGCATGTGTCATGGTGGCAGGGTGACAAATTAAGGTCTCTACCCCACCTAAAGATTCTGCCAGTGTAAAGAGTGTTAATTGAGATAAAAAGAGTTTAATCACATCCAATCCCCCTTTTAACTCAAAACTTAACATCGCACCGAAACCTTGTTGCTGTTTTTTTGCTATTTGATGACCAACATGATTTTTCAGTGCGGGGTAATACATTTTTTCGACTAAAGGCTGTGTTTGTAAAAACGCCACTAATGCCTGTGCATTTTCTTGTTGAAGTCGAATTCGAGGCACTAATGTTCTTATACCTCTTAATAATAAATAGCTATCAAATGCGCCAGAAGTGACGCCAATATTATTCGCCCACCAGCTTAGCTCCTCAAGCTGTTTCTGACACTGACAGATAACAACACCTGCGACAATATCTGAGTGTCCATTGAGATATTTTGTACATGAATGCACAACAATATCTGCTCCTAATGCTAATGGCTTTTGCAAAACAGGGCTCATAAAGGTGTTGTCTGCAACCACTAGAGCACCTTGCTGATGAGCAAGCTCACTTATTTTTTGAATATCCGTTATTCTTAAAAGAGGATTACTTGGTGTTTCAATAAAAACAATTTTGGGGTGATGCTCTAAAGCCTGCTTAAGTGCGACATCATCATTTTGATCAACAAAAATCACACGGTAGGCACCACGCGCTTGTTGACTGTTAAAAAGACGATAACTTCCCCCATAACAATCATGAGGTGCAACAATCACATCGCCAGGTTTTAGAAAAACAGTGCAAATTAAATGAATTGCTGACATTCCACTACTAGTGACAACTGCGCCTACGCCACCTTCTAGCTCTGCTAATGCCTTTTGCACCATATCGCGTGTTGGATTACCTCGACGAGAATAATCATGATCGCGAGGCTGATTAAATTCTAAAAAGTTATAGGTACTAGAAAGATAGATAGGCGGTACGACACAACCAAATTGAGTGTCTTCATTTAGCCCATTATGGATAGCAATTGTTGCTGTTTTCTTCGTCATACAGGCACCTTGTCACAGCGATAAGTGGAGAAATCGACAACAGCATATCCAATTAGACACCAAGACGTCAATACATCTAGCCATCTAAACTCCTTTACGGATAGATTAAGTAATGGAATAATACATAAATTAAGAATATCGCCAGTGACTGTTACTTTTTCTCTCACCTTCAGCCAGAAGGGTCGGTGGTTTTAGAAAAGTCATGATAAACTGGTATTGCCCATCAGAATGTGGGTTAACCCTATTCTGACTTCAACTAAATGATATTAATTAAGGTAATCCATGGCTGAATGGAATGGTGAATATATCAGCCCTTACGCTGAGCATGGCAAAAAGAGTGAGCAAGTTAAAAAAATTACAGTTTCAATTCCATTGAAAGTGTTGAAAATTTTGACTGATGAACGCACTCGCCGTCAGGTTAATAACCTAAAACATGCAACCAATAGTGAATTATTGTGTGAAGCATTTTTGCACGCATTTACCGGACAGCCTCTCCCAAATGATGAAGACTTACGTAAAGAACGTAACGATGAAATCCCTGAAGAGGCAAAAGAAATAATGCGCCAGCGCGGGGTTGATCCCGATACTTGGGAGTATTAATCAGCGTCAATTTTTGATTTATTGCTTGATTAACACGAACAAAAAAGCCCAAAGCAAAAACTTTGGGCTTTTTTTCAATTCCGAACTGTCTGCAAGATGCCAGACTAGGCTGACATCTTGTGACAACAAATATCTTATTTGCTGCCTGGAATTTTGAAGCGTTTGTTGAACAGATCAACACGACCACCAGTTGCAACATCACGTTGTTTACCAGTATAGAATGGGTGGCATTTGTCACAAACGTCCAGATTCAGGTTATGACCTGCAGTGGAGTTGATTTTCATAACGTTACCGCAAGAGCAAGATGCAGTAATTTCTTCGTATTTAGGATGGATATCTTTTTGCATGGAAAACCTCTACTAAGGCCGTGTCGCCATTCAGCCCACAGCCGAACACCACACGTCGTGTTGATTGAAATTAAGTGTTTGGTAATTTATCTACCAAAGGGGGCGGATCATACAGAATATCCACTAAACGCGCAATGAAATCTGCACACTTTTTGTGATATTCTTAAGGTCACCTTTTCGCTAAAACTCTCGGAAACCCTGATATGACTATAGTTCAGGTAATTTTACCTGTACCACTGTTCTCCTCTTTTGATTATCTGTTACCAGAAGGGATCGACACGCCTTTTGTTGGTAGTCGAGTGATCGTGCCTTTTGGCAATAAACGTCGCTCTCTTGGTATTGTCAAAGGACTCAGTACACACAGTGAGTTTCCTATCGAAAAGCTAAAGCCTATTGATGAAGTCCTTGATAGCGAAACACTCTTTCCGGGGGTTCTATGGGATATGTTAAATTGGGCATCCGCTTACTATCACTATCCTTTGGGAGAAGTGTTATTTCACGCTATGCCAATTTTATTAAGGCAAGGGAAACCCGCAGAATTCACCCCATTATGGCAATGGTATGCCACAGAAGAAGGGATTAATCTCGACCTCAATAGTTTAAAAGGGGCGAAAAAACAGCAACAAGCCTTAGCAGCCCTTCGCCGTACACCGTTATATCGCCATCAACTTGATGAATTTGAGATCACAACAGCAACACTCAATAACTTAAAAAAGAAAGAGTTTGCCGATCTCCGACCTATTCAACCGACGCCTATACACTGGCAAAACAGACTTGCTGTTCAAGGTGAACGCTTTAAATTAAACACAGAACAAGCTATTGCCGTAGGAGCAATCACTGCCCAGGCCGATCAATTCTCACCTTGGTTATTATTAGGTATTACAGGATCAGGAAAAACGGAAGTTTATTTAAGTGTTTTAGAAAAAATTCTCGCACAAGGTAAGCAAGCCTTAGTTCTAGTGCCAGAGATTGGCTTAACACCTCAAACAATTCGCCGCTTTAAGGCTCGCTTTAATGCCCCAGTAGATGTGTTGCATTCTGGTTTAAATGATACGGAACGCTTAGCTGTTTGGTTACGTGCAAAGCGAGGTGACAATGCCATTATTATCGGTACGCGTTCGGCACTTCTAACCCCTTTTCAGCATCTTGGCATTATCATTATCGATGAAGAACATGATGGCTCTTATAAACAACAAGATGGTTGGCGTTACCATGCACGTGATCTCGCCGTTTTTCGTGCAAAGCAAGAAAATATTCCTATCGTAATGGGAACCGCAACCCCATCAATTGAAACCAGTTTTAATGTTGAGCAAAAGAAATATCAACAACTCACACTAACTCAACGTGCAGGTAATGCAAAACCTGCAACAGAGCATTTAATTGATTTAAAGGGGCAACCTCTGACAACGGGATTGTCTCCAATTCTTATTAAAGCGATAAAAGAGCACCTTAATGCAGGTAACCAAGTGATGCTCTTTTTAAATCGCCGTGGATTTTCTCCTGCATTGTTATGTCATGAATGTGGCTGGATAGCAGAATGTCCTCGCTGTGATCACTATTACACTCTCCATCAAAAACATGGCATGTTACGTTGCCATCAATGTGATAGTCAGCGACGAATTCCAGCACAATGTCCACAATGTGGCTCAACGAATTTAATGCCGGTAGGATTAGGAACAGAACAACTTGAGCAAGGGATTGGTGAATTATTTCCTGATACGCCAGTGACGCGAATTGATAAAGATACAACAAGCCGCAAAGGCGCTTTAGAGCAACAACTGGAAGATATTTATCAAGGTGGTTCACGTATTCTTATCGGTACACAGATGTTAGCCAAAGGGCATCACTTTCCCGATGTCACCTTAGTGGCTTTGCTTGATGTGGATGGCGCTCTGTTCTCCAGTGATTTTCGTGCAGCCGAACGCTTTGCTCAGCTTTATATACAAGTGTCAGGTCGCGCTGGCCGTGCAGGTAAACAAGGCGCGGTATATTTACAAACTCACCAGCCTGATCACCCTCTTTTGCTGACACTATTAGAAAAAGGCTATGAGGCTTTTACTAAAGAAGCTTTACAAGAGCGGCAAGCAACTTTTTTACCTCCTTATTCGAGCCATATCATGATCCGCTCTGAAGATCACAATAATCAACGTGCGCCTCAGTTCTTGCGACAACTCAAACAGTTTTTTGAACAACATCCAATGCGAGACACTAATTTGTGGGTAATGGGGCCCGTTCCTGCAATTCAAGCTAAACGAGGTGGAAATTATCGTTGGCAATTATTGCTCCAGCATCCTTCTCGGGGTTATTTACAAAAATTAATGTCTGTCACTTATCCTCAAATTGTCGCCTTACCTGAGAGTAAAAAAGTGAAATGGAATATTGACGTCGACCCAACAGATTGTTAAGTGTCTTTTTCAACCTAAGTTGAATGTATTTTAGCCAGACGTATGTTGAGGGTATAGCTTCGCTCGAATACTCGTTACCACCCAAGACTATTTATCAATTTTGCGAACTACCTCATAAAAACGATTGGTATCACACTTTTTATGCAAACTAGGTAACAGAATCTATTTAAAAAGCGGGTAGAATAACAATTTAGAATATTTCTTGAATTAAAAACCGTCGATAAAATCCTTTTTTGAATATTGGCGGTTTTTTTGCAATAAAAAAGCAATCGTTTAACTAAACCATCCAAAAGGGAGGTATGGGGTTTGCAACAGAATAATAAAGATAATACGCAAGCAACAATGAAAGATGTTGCCCTTGCAGCCGGCGTGTCCACAGCAACTGTGTCACGTACTTTAATGAATCCGGAAAAAGTATCCTCACAAACCCGTCAGAAAGTTGAACAGGCTGTTCTTGATGTGGGCTATTACCCACATAACCTGTCAAAGAACCTTAAGCGTAACGAGTCAAAAACGATCCTTGTGATCGTACCTAACATCAGCGATCCATTTTTTACTGATGTTGTGTGTGGCATCGAAGAAACCGCTGCACAACATGGCTATCTCGTGTTAATTGGTGATTGTAAGCATCAGCAAAAACATGAAAATGCCTTTATTAATCTTATTATTACCAAACAAATTGACGGTATGTTACTTCTTGGCTCACACATCCCTTTTGATGTTTCCAAAGAAGAGCAGAAAAATTTGCCACCGATGATCATGGCAAATGAGTTTGCACCTGAACTCGAATTACCTACCGTCCATATTGATAATCTCACTGCATCTTTTAGAGCAACACACTATTTACAGCAAATGGGTCATAAGCGTATTGCCTGTATTACAGGCCCTGAAGATATGCCTTTATGCCGTTATCGCTTGCAAGGCTATATTCAAGCTATGCGTAGAACGGGCGTACCTTTGCGCGAAGATTATATTATTCGTGGTGATTTTACCCATGAAAGCGGTGCAGAAAGTCTGAAAAAGCTGATTTCTTTACCTGAACCACCGACAGCTGTGTTCTGTCATAGTGATATTATGGCAATTGGCGTTATGTGGCAGGCGAAAAAATTAGGATTGGAACTTCCTAAAGATCTCTCTGTGATTGGTTTTGATAATCTTGATATTACACGTTATAGCGAGCCTGCTCTGACAACAATGGAACAACCTCGTTATCAGATTGGTCGTGAATCTATGTTGTTATTACTTGACCAATTACAAGGTAGACCTGTCGCACCTGGCTCTCGCTTATTAGATTGTGAGCTAATTATAAGAGATAGTGTCTGTCGGCTTAAAAGCTAGGCAAAACACACTATGTTAAGTAACATATCGTTTGTGATACCTATTCCTTTAATTATCAGCGAATCGAACTGTGGCACAACGAGACTATGTGGGACGAGGGCAGACATCTGCTCGTCGTAAAAAGACAACGAAAAGTAAAAGCAAAAAGGCTGCTAAAGGGCTGCCTTTAACAACGCTTATCGCGGCAATCGCTATTGTGGCGCTGTTTATCGGTGGCCTCTATTTTATTACACATAATAAAAAAGAAGCCGTAGAAACAACGCCGACTATCACTGGGCAACATCCAGCGAATAGCCTACCGCCCAAACCTCAAGAGCGTTGGCAATATATTAAAGAATTGGAAAATCGTCAGGTAGGTACGCCTTTACAACCTGAATACCCTTCATCGGGTAGCCAGATTAATCCGAAAGCAACACTTTCACCTGAGCAGTTGCGTTTTTTACAACAAATTGAAGCGGATAAGCGTCAACCTGCCGTTCAACTGCCAGAAGTGCCTTACAATGGTGAAGTACCTCGCTCACAAGTGGTTGTAACACCACCTGCAATAACAACACCTTCTGTTACACAACAGCCTGTACAAACTCAACAACCGCAAGCACCTGCGATTGTTACACCGCCTAAACCTGCTGTCACTGAAGCAAACTTTTTAGTGCAATGTGGCTCATTTAGAAATACCGAACAAGCTGAATCAGTAAGAGCAACACTAGCTTTTTCTGGTGTTGAAAGCCGAGTAACAAAAGGCAATGATGGTTGGATCCGCGTTTTATCAGGCCCTTACAATAAAGAAAAAGCCAACTCAGTGAGTAAACAAGCAGCTGGAGCTGGCGTATCAGGTTGTATTCTTCGCTCTTCTGGGGGTTGAAAAATAAATTTTCTCCCCCACCTATAATTCTAATTCACACAACGGGCCGTGCTTTATCTTAAATAAAGGCACTTCCCGTCTCATTTTTTTATTGATTAAACCAGGGGCTGACTCATGACTACAATCGTAAGTGTTCGCCGTAAGGGCCAAGTTGTAATCGGTGGTGATGGACAGGCGACGATGGGTAATACCGTCATGAAAGGCAATGTTCGCAAAGTACGCCGTCTTTATAACGACAAAGTCATTGCGGGATTTGCTGGCGGCACTGCTGATGCTTTTACTCTTTTTGAACTGTTTGAGCGCAAATTAGAACTTCACCAAGGGCATTTAACGAAAGCTGCGGTAGAACTTGCTAAAGATTGGCGCACAGACAGAATGCTACGCAAATTAGAAGCGTTGCTTGCTGTTGCAGATGAAAATACATCTCTTATCATCACGGGTAATGGTGATGTGGTTCAACCAGAAAACGATTTAATTGCTATCGGTTCTGGTGGCCCTTATGCACAAGCAGCGGCTAGAGCTATGCTAGAAAATACTGAACTCTCTGCACGAGAAATTGCTGAAAAAGCACTTAGCATCGCTGGAGATATCTGTATTTACACTAACCATAATGTCAACTTTGAAGAACTCTCTTCAAAAGAGTAAGGATTAGAGAGCATGTCTGAAATGACTCCTCGCGAGATTGCCAGCGAACTTGATAGATTTATTATTGGTCAAGATAAAGCGAAACGTGCTGTGGCGATTGCCCTACGTAACCGCTGGCGTCGTATGCAGCTTGATGAAGCGCTGCGTCATGAAGTAACACCTAAAAATATTCTGATGATTGGACCTACTGGTGTAGGTAAAACTGAAATTGCACGCCGTTTAGCAAAATTGGCGAACGCACCTTTCATCAAAGTTGAAGCGACGAAATTCACCGAAGTGGGTTATGTGGGTAAAGAAGTCGATTCTATTATCCGTGATTTAACCGACTCTGCGGTTAAAATGGTACGTAGCCAAGCTATTGATAAAAATCGTTTCCGTGCTGAGGAAATGGCTGAAGAGCGTATCCTTGATGTACTGATCCCACCAGCAAAAAATAACTGGGGTGTAGCAGAGCAAGCATCAGAACCATCAGCTGCACGTCAATCTTTCCGTAAAAAATTACGTGAAGGCCAATTAGACGATAAAGAGATTGAAATTGAGTTATCTGCAACACCAATGGGTGTTGAAATTATGGCTCCTCCAGGAATGGAAGAGATGACTAACCAATTACAATCTATGTTCCAAAATTTAGCAGGTCAAAAACAAAAAGCGCGCAAGATGAAAATCAAAGATGCGTTTAAGCTTATTGTTGAAGAAGAAGCCGCTAAATTAGTTAACCCTGAAGAGCTTAAACAGCAAGCTATTGATGCGGTAGAACAACACGGTATTGTCTTTATTGATGAAGTAGACAAAATCTGTAAACGTGGCGGACAAAGTTCTGGCCCTGACGTTTCTCGTGAAGGTGTACAACGTGACCTCTTACCACTGGTTGAAGGTTGTACAGTTTCAACAAAACACGGTATGGTAAAAACAGACCATATTCTATTTATTGCATCAGGCGCTTTCCAAGTTTCAAGTCCTTCTGATTTAATTCCTGAATTACAAGGACGTCTGCCAATTCGCGTTGAACTTCAAGCGCTGACAGCAGAAGATTTTGAGCGTATTCTAACTGAACCTAATGCATCATTAACAAAACAGTATGAAGCATTAATGGCTACCGAAGGTGTGTCCATTAGCTTTACCGAAGACGGTATTCGCAAAATTGCTGAATCAGCATGGCGCGTAAACGAAACCACTGAAAATATTGGTGCGCGTCGTTTACATACTGTTTTAGAGCGTTTGATGGAAGAAATTTCCTATGATGCAAGTGAACGTCAAGGTCAATCAGTATTGATTGATGCAGAATATGTGAAACAGCATCTGGATGAGCTTGTAGCAGATGAAGATCTGAGTCGATTTATTTTATAATCAACTTGTGCGATCCTTATCAGCAATATTTACGTGGGAGGCTTGCCTCCCATTCTTATTTTTATAATAACAACGAACATGAGTATCGAATTTCAGCATGAGCTCTCTAAATTCCACTAGCCGGACTCAAGCCTGGCTTGAAAGTTTACGACCCAAAACACTCCCTTTAGGGTTAATTGCCATTGTGACGGGTTCAGCATTAGCGTATTGGATGGGTCATTTTGAGCTACCTATTGCACTGCTTGCTATATTAACAGCGGGAACGTTACAAATCCTATCGAACCTTGCTAATGACTATGGTGATGCCGTAAAAGGTACGGATACTGAAGAGCGTTTAGGGCCACTTCGTGGAATGCAAAAAGGCATGATAACAGCGGCTCAAATGAAAAAAGCGCTGATCCTAAATGTTATTATTTCCTGTATCTGTGGTATTGCACTGATTATTGTCGCCTGTAAAAAGCCTGAAGACGCTATTGGCTTCTTAGTGATGGGTTTACTCGCTATTGTTGCCGCTATTACTTATACCGTGGGTAAACGGCCTTATGGATATATGGGACTGGGTGATATTTCTGTTTTAATTTTCTTTGGCTGGTTAAGTGTCATCGGAACTTATTACTTGCAATCGAATACCTTTGATATTGTTACTCTACTTCCAGCCACAGCCTGTGGTTTACTTTCTGTCGCTGTTCTAAATATTAATAATATGCGCGATTTAGAAAGTGATATTCAGGCAGGTAAAAATACATTAGCTGTTCGTTTAGGCCCTGCTGGCTCACGTACTTACCATACGTATGTTATTTTTCTCTCTATTGCTTGCTTAATTATCTTTACCCTACTTTATATGCACCGCTGGACAGCGTGGTTATTTTTACTCGCAACCCCAATGCTTTTATTGCATATCAAGCGTGTGAATGCCGATCACTCTGGTGAGGCGATGCGCCCTCTACTCGAACACATGGTAAAAGCAGCACTGCTAACTAACGTTCTTTTCTCTTTAGGTTTAGTTTTAGAATAATTTCACTCGATTGTTGATTTGACTCACTGAATTTTCAGTGAGTCTTTTGCCAACCGCCCCTGTTAAGGGATATACTGGGATTTCCTGTGGCAACCTGACGTAATCTCCTATGAAATATGATACTTCTGAACTCTGTGATATCTATCAAGAAGATATCAATGTCGTAGAACCGCTTTTCTCAAACTTTGGTGGTCAAAGTGCCTTTAACGGGCAAATCATCACCGTTAAATGTTTTGAAGATAATGGCCTGCTTTATGACTTACTCGAAGAAAATGGCAAAGGCCGTATTCTTTTGGTCGATGGCGGTGGCTCTGTACGTAAAGCCTTAGTTGATGCTGAACTAGCGCAACTCGCTGTTTCTAATGAATGGGAAGGCATTGTCGTTTATGGTGCAGTACGTCAAGTTGATGCATTATCAGAGCTTGATTTAGGTATTCAAGCGATGGCAGCTATCCCGGCAGGTTGTCCAAGTGAAGGCATTGGTGAAAGTGATATCCGTGTTAACTTCGGGGGCGTTACCTTCTTCTCTGGTGATTATCTTTATGCTGATAACACAGGGATCATCTTATCTGAAGAGCCATTAGGCTTAGATGAAGATTTGATTGAAGTGTAATTATTACTTTTTATCTGCGTTCTTACGATTTCAATACTCAAAAGCCACCAAAAGGTGGCTTTTGTTTTCTTAGGCTTTAAGCAAATAAAGACAATTATTGCACGTCTTCCATTTTGCCTAACAGTGCGCGTAAACGCTCTTGCCAGCTTGATTGCTCTTGTTTCAGCTCTTCATTTTCACGAACCAGAGCTTCGCGCGATCCTTTCGCTTCTTGAACTTCTTGGTTCAGCGCATCATTTTTTTCTTTTAGCTCTTCGATTTCCATCTGTAATAACGTGATGGTATCAATTGCTTGTTGTACTTTTGATTCTAACTTCTCGAAAACTTCAAATGACATACTGTAATCCCCCATATAATCGATACTTCCGATTGTAAGTAGCCTATCAACAACTGTCTAGCATCTTCCGAGGAATTACATTCTTTTTTCAATTTATCAAAAACACTGGTCAGATCACATTACAAATGTCGATCAAGTCACTAATTAAGAGCGTTTTCACTCATTTTCTTGATGAGACACACAAATTTCAATTTCGCTTATTCTCGTTTACGCTCATTAACGATAAATTCACAGTTATCTTTTCAATTCGAAAAGAATACTAACAATAAATAACCCTCTTTCAGGATAGAATATATGAGCCAGACGAAAACCTCTCTTATGGGTCAATGCATTTCTGAATTTATCGGAACTGCGTTGCTAGTCTTCTTTGGTCTTGGTTGTGTTGCTGCAGTACGTATTGCAGGTGCTCAACTGGGATTGTGGGAGATAAGTATTATCTGGGGGCTGGGTGTTGCCTTAGCCGTTTATCTTACCGCCGGCACCTCTGGTGCACACCTGAACCCTGCTGTTACCGTTGCGTTTTGGCTATTTGCTTGCTTTGAGCGCAGAAAAGTTGTTCCTTATATTATTGCACAAATGTTAGGTGGCTTCTTTGCCGCAGCCATTGTGTACTTTATGTACTACAATGTTTTTATCGACTATGAACAAGTTAATGGCATTGTCAGGGGCTCACAAGAAAGTCTCTTCACTGCCGGTGTATTCTCTACTTATCCCGCAGCTCAAATTTCCGTTGCACATGCCTTTGTTGTCGAAGTTATCATTGCCGTTATCCTTGTTGGCTTAATTTTAGCCTTAACTGATGATGGTAACGGTGTCCCTAAAGGCCCATTAGCACCTTTATTAATTGGTATCTTAATTGCCGTAATCGGTGGTGCATTTGGTCCACTAACTGGATTCGCCTTAAACCCAGCTCGTGACTTTGGTCCAAAACTGGTTGCGTACTTTGCTGGCTGGGGTGATATTGCGCTGACTGGTGGACGTGATATCCCTTATTTCTTAGTTCCAATGATTGCTCCATTTATCGGTGGTATCTTAGGTGCATTGGCTTACCGTAAATTAATTGGCCGTCACTTACCTTGCGATACCTGCAAAATCGAAGACGATAAATAAAACTAAGAGCAATATTGTTGATTATCAGAACAGGTTACTAACATGACAACAGAAACAAATACATCGAATACCGAGAAAAAATACATTGTTGCGCTGGATCAGGGCACAACCAGTTCACGCGCCGTAGTCATTGACCACGATGCAAATATCGTCAGTATCTCACAACGTGAATTCACCCAAATCTATCCTAAACCAGGCTGGGTTGAACACGATCCAATGGAAATTTGGGCAACACAAAGTGCTACCTTAGTTGAAGTATTAGCAAAAGCAGATATTCCATCCGACCACGTTGCTGGTATTGGTATCACAAACCAACGTGAAACCACTATTGTATGGGATAAAGAAACCGGTAAACCTGTTTATAATGCGATTGTATGGCAATGCCGTCGTACTGCGGATTTCTGTACTCGCTTAAAAGATAAAGAAGGTGTTGAAGAATATATTCGTCAAAATACGGGTTTGATGGTTGACCCTTATTTCTCTGGTACAAAATTAAAATGGATCCTCGACAACGTCGAAGGCGCTCGTGAAAAAGCCGAAAAAGGTGAATTGTTATTCGGTACTGTCGATACTTGGTTAGTTTGGAAAATGACACAAGGCCGCGTTCACGTTACTGACTTTACTAATGCCTCTCGTACCATGTTATTTAATATCCACTCTTTAGATTGGGATCAAAAAATCCTCGACCTGCTGGATATTCCTCGCAATATGCTACCAAAAGTGGTGGCATCTTCCGAAGTTTATGGCCAAACAAACATTGGTGGTAAAGGTGGTACACGTATTCCTATCGCAGGTATGGCGGGTGACCAACAAGCTGCACTCTATGGCCAACTTTGCGTACAAAGCGGTATGGCGAAAAATACCTATGGTACAGGTTGCTTCTTACTGATGAACACAGGTAAAGAAGCCGTTCGCTCTAATCATGGCTTGTTAACAACAATCTGTTGTGGTCCTCGTGGTGAAGTAAACTATGCCCTAGAAGGTGCAGTATTCGTTGGTGGTGCTTCTATTCAATGGCTACGTGATGAGCTAAAACTGATCGATGAAGCCACTGACTCTGAATACTTCGCAACAAAAGTTAACGATACAAATGGTGTCTATGTTGTTCCTGCATTTACAGGTTTAGGTGCACCATATTGGGATCCGTATGCGCGTGGTGCTATTTTTGGTTTAACCCGTGGTGCTAACCGTAATCACATTATTCGTGCAACTTTAGAATCTATTGCTTATCAAACACGCGATGTTCTTGATGCAATGCAAGCCGATTCAGGTGCGCGTTTACAATCACTGCGTGTGGATGGTGGCGCTGTTGCTAACAACTTCTTAATGCAGTTCCAATCCGATATTTTAGGTACTCGTGTAGAGCGCCCTGTTGTCCGCGAAAGTACCGCATTAGGTGCCGCATTCCTTGCGGGTCTTGCTATCGGTTTCTGGAGTGATTTAGAAGAAGTCAAAAACAAAGCGGCGATTGATAAAGAATTCCGCCCTGGTATTGAAACCACTGAGCGTAACTATCGCTATAACGGCTGGAAAAAAGCGGTTGCTCGCGCTCAAGAGTGGGAAGATCGCGGTTAATTGCAGTAAAACAGTTTGAGAGAGAAGTAGCCTAGGCTACAAAACTAAAATGCCGAGATTTTTATCTCGGCATTTTTTATTTAACTTACTGTATCAGTCAATTAAATCGTATGCTCTTCATGGCTAAAACGATGAGCCAAAGGAAGCCAACAAAGTATAATAGCTACCGACATACCAAACATAATCATGCCTAAGCTAAATTGGTTATGTTGTGGCAATAAAGCTGAAAACCATGTTGCTACACCTGAACCCACATTTTGTAAACCACCCACCAGCGCACCAGCTGAACCGGCCAAATAAGGGAATGGCTCCATCGCACCA
Organism: Proteus terrae subsp. cibarius; assembly: GCF_011045835.1. Taxonomy (NCBI): domain Bacteria; kingdom Pseudomonadati; phylum Pseudomonadota; class Gammaproteobacteria; order Enterobacterales; family Morganellaceae; genus Proteus; species Proteus terrae. The sequence goes on along the minus strand of NZ_CP047349.1, from coordinate 77,570 downwards.
GTTGTTGCTAATGGGAATAACATACCTGCACCAAAGAAAAACAGCGCCGCTGGCACCAGTAATGTCCAGATATTAATAATATTTAGCCAACCAGGGATCCACATTAAAATACCCGCAGATAAACAACAAAAAACAGAGTGCCACATCAGTTGTACAAAGGTTTTACCTTCACGACCAGCATACCAAGCCCCAAAAAATGCCGCTGGGATCGGTAAAATAAATAATATACTGATAGTAATACTATTTAATCCTAACACTCCCCCCATTAATACACCGCTTGATGCCTCAAAAACGGCAATACCGGATAATGCGCAAATCAACATAATCAAAAATGCACTGAAGGTACTATTTGAAAGCAGCAAGTAAAATGATGATAGCATCTTACGTTTTTCAACTTGTACTGGGCGCGTTTCTGGCATCCAACGATACATACAGAAAAGAACGCTACTTCCCAATAATAATAGGAAGATATAACACGCATGCCAGCCAAAAAAGTGAGCAACAACACCACCAATCATCGGCGCTAATAATGGGCTAACTAAAACACCCATATTTAATAAGCTATTAGCGTAACGCAATGCAGTTCCTGTATATAAATCACGAGGTTGAGTACGTGTCATGACACCGGCAACACCTGTTCCCATCCCTTGTAAGGTACTTGCAATAACCAGTGTGGCTAAATTTTGCGAGAAAATTGCCACCAGCGTTGATAAACAAAAGATCGTCATTCCGACTAAAATAACAGGACGGCGCCCTACTTTGTCGGAAATAGGTCCATAAATTAGCTGTGAAAAACCATAAGAAAAAAGATAGGCACCCATGACTTGCTGTACCGCCCCAGTGGGTTCACCAAAGTAAACCGCCATATCAGCAATAACAGGAACATAAATAGTTTGAGTCATTTGACCCACAGCAACCAGTGCAATTATCAATAATAATAAATTTGCATGTTCTAACTTTCTCATTTCTTTTCTTTGCTCAAGAATTTCAGATAAATAAATTAACGGACAGGCGTACACCACAGAGAATTTATAAAAATAAACTCTGCGAAATGCACTTGTGCTAAATAATGAGACTAAGGTAACAAATCTAGCAAAATTTGCGAAGTGGTCAGCAATTTTTATCTTGCTAATAATGGCAGTGAAACACACTATAGTTGTCAATATAAATGTACATATTGTGTCATTTATTGACAGGATCTTAGATTAATCACATCACCACACCATCTTGATAAATAAAAAGCCGCTTCCTATTTAGAATAAATAAGCAACATAAGCATGTTTATCAAAAGGAGATAATCTCTATGGCAAATTGGGTGAATGGAAAAGTTACTCAAGTTCATCACTGGACTGATGCGTTAATGAGTCTCGTCGTCAATGCTCCTATTGATAAGTTTACAGCCGGGCAATTTGCAAAATTAGCGCTAGATATCGATGGCGAGCGAGTACAACGAGCCTACTCTTATGTAAACGCACCAGATGATCCTAATTTAGAGTTCTACCTAGTAACTGTTCCTGATGGAAAATTAAGCTCTAAACTAAGTGATCTAGAAGTCGGTGATGAAGTACTGATAACTGAGCAAGCCAGCGGTTTTTTTGTATTAGAAGAGGTTCCCACAGTAAATACGCTTTGGATGCTTTCGACGGGAACAGCCATTGGACCTTATTTATCTATTTTGCAATTAGGAGACGATCTTGAGCGATTTGAAAATATCGTTCTTGTTCATGCTGTTCGATATGCTAATGATTTAAGTTATTTACCTTTGATGGAAAAACTCGTTGAACGTTATCAAGGTAAATTACGCATTCAAACCGTTGTCAGCCGTGAAAATCATATTGGCTCATTGACAGGACGTATCCCTGCACTCATTGAAAGTGGCGCTTTAGAAAAAACGGTTGGCTTAACTATCAGCCCAGAAGAGAGCCATATTATGTTGTGTGGTAATCCTCAAATGGTCAGAGACACTCAACAATTATTAAAAGAACAACGGGAAATGCGTAAACACTTACGACGCAAACCCGGACATATCACCAGTGAGCAATATTGGTAATAATACAAAAAATAAGGGTGAGTCTATTTATCTCACCCTTATTCATTTGATTTTAATAATATGAATTAACGCCAACGACGATAGTTCACTTGTTCTGCCTGTTTACCGAAGTAGTTTTCACCGTCATTACCAACGAATACACCGCAATCAAGCAACATGATCATCCCAATAAAAGAAGGAAGAAAGCGTCCCATTGCCCATTGCCAAAATGGCTCTAAACTACTGGTATCGGCTAATCCTAACATCACGGCAAGTAGGAGTAATAAAAGCCATATTCCTCTTTTATTTCTATCATGAAGTCTTTTTGTAAAAATTGCACATAGCGGATAAAGAATAGAAAGGAATACTATCCATATTACAGTGGTAGGTAATGGATAAATCACATCATTGATAATAAAGAGGCCTAAAAAAAGCGCAAAGCAAGCACCCAAACCAGCCCAAAAGTCACGACGCCCAATTCGTCCTTTGAATGAAAATGCCCAATGTTGTAAGGTCATAAATTCTCAATAATTTACTTAATTTGTGAATTACACTGTCCATTTAGTATCAAATAATACAGACTAGCCAATAACAGCACAGATAAGCGGAGGACAGATGATAAAAGCAAACACACTTTCTACGTTATACCTGATAATCATAAGCATTGCTCTTTGTTTGCCAACTTCTGTTTTTGCAACAGAGATGTCTGTCGCACAAAAACAGCCTACAAAGGATGACATCGCCTATCTTAAACAAGATGCACCTGTTTTTGAGATAACTATTCCGGAGCTAAGAGCAAAATTCAATCAACAAAATCCGTTGTTATCGCTTAATGAATATAAGATTATCACCAATCACGATATTGCGATCCCTCTTGTCAGAGCAGCAACACGGATCACGCCTTATCTCTATTCATCTGCAATACTAGAGCGCGGTAGCGAAAAAATAAAAAGTTTACAACTAACGCTACTCCACACCCCTGATTCACCTGAGCTAGAAAAGATAAATCGTGAGATTACGACACAATACATTATTACTTTGGTCACTCAATTTGACTCATCAATAACCTCAGAGCAAATTCAAGAGGCTCTCAATTTATTTGCATTTAAAAATCAAACTTCTGATTACATTAGTCATGATGTAGGTGCAATTCGCTATATTATTGTCCATGAAGATGACCAATTAACAACCTTCGCCATTGAACCGATTAAGCTTTCTTTAAACAGCAAGATCGTTTCAGCTATTCCGTGATAAAAAACAAAGCTATTCTATTCATTGTTCTCTATACTGTTGTGCATCAACAGAATTCGTGTTTATTAGCAAACTAAATTTAAACCACTCGGTTGGAGGAAAAGTTATGCGCCATCCATTAGTCATGGGTAACTGGAAACTCAACGGCAGCATTCATATGGTTCATGAATTAATTGCTGCATTACGTAAAGAAGTTAGCGGTGTTGCAGGTTGTGATGTTGCTATCGCACCACCAGCAGTTTACCTATGCCAAGCACGCCATGAAATTGGTGGAAGCCGTATTGCATTAGGTGCTCAAGATACAGGTGTTAACTTATCAGGAGCTTTCACTGGTGAAACTTCAGCAGAGATGCTGAAAAACGTTGATGTTAAATACGTTATCATTGGTCACTCTGAGCGTCGTACTTATCATAAAGAATCTGACGAGTTTATCGCTCAAAAATTCGGCGTGTTAAAAGAGTTAGGTTTAACACCAGTATTATGTATTGGTGAAACTGAAGCAGAAAACGAAGCTGGCAAAACTCAAGAAGTATGTGCTCGCCAAATCGATGCTGTGTTAAATGCACATGGTGCAGCAGCATTTAAAGATGCCGTTATCGCTTATGAGCCAATCTGGGCTATCGGTACAGGTAAATCAGCAACTCCAGCACAAGCTCAAGCTGTTCATAAATTTATTCGTGATCACATCGCGAAGAAAGATGCCGCTATCGCTGAACAAGTTATCATTCAATACGGTGGCTCTGTTAACGATAAAAATGCAGCAGAACTGTTTGGTCAACCAGACATCGATGGTGCATTAGTAGGCGGCGCTTCACTGAAAGCTGACGCATTTGCCGTTATCGTTAAAGCAGCAGCACAAGCTAAAGCGAAAAAATAATTTTTATCTTTCTGGCTGATGCCGTTAATTGATAAAAAATAGAGAAAATCACCTTACTGGATATAAAACAGAAGGTGATTTTTTTGTTTCTCTCACCTTTGATTATCAACGACGACTGATCTCATCAAATATGCCCCCTGTCGCAAAATGTATTTTCTGCGCAGATTGCCAATCACCAAAAACTTCATTAAGTGTAAATAGTTCTAGTTTTGGAAAACTGTCTTGGTATTTCTCTGCGATTACTTTATCTCTAGGACGATAATAATTTTTTGCCGCGATCTCTTGTCCTTCTGGTGAGTAAAGATAGTTTAAGTACGCTGTGGCAATTTCTCGTGTTCCTCGTTTATCAACAACTTTATCCACTACCGACACCGTAGGCTCTGCAAGAATAGATATTGATGGTGTGACTATCTCAAACTTATCTGTGCCTAATTCATTAATTGCTAATAAAGCCTCGTTTTCCCATGCAATTAATACATCACCAATGCCTCGCTCAACAAATGTATTTGTTGCTCCTCTCGCACCTGAATCTAATACTTCAACTTGTTGATAAAGTGCTTGAACAAAGGCTTTGGCTTTTTCACTATCTTGATGATTGGCTTTTAATCCATAGCCCCACGCTGCAAGGTAATTCCATCTTGCACCTCCTGAAGTTTTGGGGTTAGGCGTAATAATTGAAACACCCGGCTTAATTAATGAATCCCAATCGACTATTTGCTTAGGATTTCCTTTTCTCACCAGAAAAACAATTGTTGAAGTATAAGGTGCAGAGTTATCGGGTAATCGAGTGATCCATTGTTTATCGATACTTCCTCTTTGGGCGATCGCATCGATATCATAGGCAAGGGCTAGTGTGACAACATCTGCCTCAATACCATTGATAACTGATGTCGCCTGCTTTCCTGATCCACCATGTGATTGGCGGATAGTGACTTTATCTCCCGTTTTCTGTTCCCAATACTGACTAAATACTGGGTTATACTGCTGATAAAGTTCTCTTGTCGGATCGTAAGAGACATTCAATAATTGAATATCTTTAGCCCATAAAATATTAGAAAAAAGTAATGTCACTAAAGCTGCCGATAATAAACCCCATTGTTTAAACATATCTATCCATCCCCTATCGTTAAATATTTAACTAGGCTGACAGAAAGTTTTATAACGATGAAATAACAAAAAGCCGATGGATATACACAACAGGAATATGGCTATCAATATAAGGAAAATAAGAAAAGAAGCTGGAAGATAAAGATCACTAAGTGAAATATTTTCACTCGAGAAGCTACTCTGACACAAGGAAAATGTATCAGAGCAGTTCACGAATAAGGATAGAACTCAGAAAGGCTCTGGTATTGCGGAAAATCTATTAATTAGTACAGTTTTTTCGCGGTTTCATACCAGTCAGCTTTAAAGACACGTTTCATATTCATAACCGCATCAATAATATCATGGTGAACCAGTTTTTCGTTTTGAATACCAACACAACGACCGCCATAACCTTCTAATAGCAGTTGTACAGAGTAAGCACCCATACGAGAAGCAAGAATACGATCGTAAGCAACTGGAGAACCACCTCGTTGAATATGACCTAATACTGTTGCACGTGTTTCATGTTTAGTTTCAGCTTCAATAAAACGTGCTAATTCATGCACATCACAAACGTGTTCGGTAATTGCGACGATAGCATGACGTTTGCCACGTTCGATACCTGCTTTGATTTCTGCCAGCAATTCATCACGATTAAATGGTAATTCAGATTCAGGCAGAACAACAAATTCACAGCCCCCAGCGATTGCCGCAGACAGTGTTAAGTCACCACAGTAGCGTCCCATCACTTCTACGATAGAGATACGTTTGTGAGACGTTGAGGTATCACGTAAGCGGTCAATGGCTTCAACGGCAGTTTCTAATGCAGTGAAATAACCGATGGTGTAGTCAGTACCAGCAACGTCATTATCAATTGTGCCCGGTAAGCCGATGCATGGAAAACCTGCTTCCGTTAATTTTTTTGCACCTAGATAAGAACCATCACCACCAATAACCACTAAGGCATCAAGCTCATTTTGTTTCATGTTTTCGATGGCAACAGCACGTACATTGTCTTCGCGGAATTCAGGGAAACGAGCAGAGCCAAGGAATGTACCACCACGGTTGATCATGTCTGACACGCTAAAACGGTCGAGTTTTTTCATGCGATTTTCGTATAGCCCCATATAGCCATCCATAATCCCATAAACCTCTAAACCTTCACTTAGTGCGGCACGAACAACACCACGGATCGCGGCATTCATACCTGGTGCATCACCACCACTTGTTAAAACCCCAATTCTTTTGATCCCATTGACCATGATTACCTCTGATTCTTATTCGATGTAATTATTGCAAAATTGTTGGAATAACTTTTTATCTCAATACCGGCTTGTCTGGTGTTATATGCCGATATTGCAAATGCTGAATTGATTCAACAATACCATTGTACGCATATTTTTTACCAGTTCATCATTATCGTACATTTTTTTTCATAAACTTGATGCGCATTAAACTAATCAGATAGCCTGTATAAAGATTATACTAGCCTATCTCAAATGTGTTTCACTAATAAGTTAACACTTTTTATACAGACACTTTACTGCCTTTTTGCATTCATCTCAAAAAAACGCTATTTATGCTAAAAAATAGCATCGGCATATTTTGATAAATATTCAGTTTTTCTCTTAAACGATGTTTTATCTGCCGTTTACCTTCCTAGTTTGATGAGTCATCCTTTTAAAGAAAAAAATCACCTAAGGTACATTTGTGACTTATGGCAAAGTTCTTTGGCTCATTCTTCTCTTTTTAGCCTAGACTGATACAGTAGAACTCTCACTTAATAGGAGGTTTTATGTTTGATTTAACGGGTAAAATCGCTTTAGTTTCAGGTGGTGCAAAAGGTATTGGCAAAGGTATTGTTATCGCACTAAAAAACAGTGGTGCGAAAGTGATTATTGCGGATATTGATGATGCTGCTGGTAATAAAACAAAAAATGAATTAGATGTAGGTTTTATGCATCTTGATGTCACTCAGCAATCCGCCTGTGAAAAAGTCGTTGATGATGTCGTAAAAGAGTATGGCAAGCTCGATATTCTGTGTTCCAATACTGGTATTTTCCCTCAAGCAACAATTAAAGAGATGACAGAAGCTGACTGGGATAAAATGCATACCGTAAACCTAAAAGGCATGTTCTTTTTAGTAAAAGCCGCACTTCGTGTAATGGAGAAACAAAAACAAGGTCGAGTGATCATTACCTCTTCCATTACAGGTGCGATTACTGGCTATCCGGGCTGGAGCCATTATGGTGCAAGCAAAGCAGGACAATTAGGCTTTATGCGCAGTGCAGCTCTTGAATACGCACGCCATGGCATTACCATCAACGCCGTGATGCCAGGAAATATCCTTACTGAGGGTTTACAGGCTCAAGGTGAAGCTTATTTAAATCAGATGAAGGCTTCTATCCCAACTCACACATTAGGTGAGCCAGAAGATATCGGCTACGCTGCCGCATTCTTTGCGTCGAATGAAGCAAAATATATTACAGGCCAAACAATTATCGTCGATGGCGGACAGATTTTACCTGAATCTCCAGAAGCGTTGTTGTAATATATTTTAGGGTAGAATAATCTGCCCTAATTTTTCACTTATAATTAATATAAAATTTTTTGAATTATAACTAATTAATCGTGTTATTAGGTGATTTCAATAAAAGAATGGAACGGATTTAGCATCATGAAAATACTTCATTTGATTAATTTACAAGGGTTTGGTGGTGCTGAACGTTTGTTTATTGAATATTTAAAAAATAGTTCATTTCAGAATGAGATTTTGTGTACCAGTAACTCTTTAAATAAAAACCTACTCCCAGAGCTTAAGCATTTTAATATAAAACATGCCAATAAAATTGCTTCTACTAAAATAAAATATCCTTCTTTTTTAAGAAAATACGTCTTAACAAAAAAGATTGAAGCAAGTAAAGCTGATGTCACTTTAGTATGGGACTTTGTCCCAAGATTATCTAGAAAACCTAATAATACTAGTTTGGTCTATTATGATCATGGCTGTTCTTGGCGCTATCCTCTTACCAAAAAAACACTAGATTTTTTTGGTATGCTCAATGATGCTATAGCTATATCCACAGCATCCAAACGTGTCATGGAGTTGAGATTCAATACAACATATGAACCTAAAAAAGTTATTAACCGCTTACCATTAAAGCCTATTGAAATAGCAAAAACACTTCATGATGATAATCAAATTACTCTGGGTACAGCCTCTCGCTTAGTAGGATTAAAAGGAATAGGAATTAGTATTCTCTGCCTATCAGAATTAATAAAATTAAATATAAAAGCAAAATTAATTATTGCGGGTGATGGTGAACAAAGGAATGAGTTAGAGGAATTAGCGATACGCAATAATGTAAAAGACTATATCAGTTTCATTGGATATCAATCAAACATGGATACATTTTATTCAGATATCGACATTTATCTAAGCACTCCAGTAACAGAACCTTTTGGTTTATCTTGCATTGAAGCTTTAGCTCAAGGTATTCCAGTTATCTTCCCTAATATTGACGGCCAACCTGAAGCGATAAAAGATAAATATTGTGGTATAGGAATTACACCTACATTATCTATTGATGAATATCATAATTTAACAGGTTTAGATATAAACTTCCCTTATACAGTTTATGATCCCACTTCTGATACATTAACCTCACCCAAATTAATATCTCCCCAAAATTGTACTACGGCTGTAGTAGAAATAATTAATAATTATGTAACTTTTAGTCAAAATGCAATTAAATGCTCAGAAGAAGCCATAGATTATAATCTATTTATTAGAGAGTTTGAACATGCTATAAAAAATAGTCAATCATAACTTAAAACATAATCTATTGAATAAAGGATAATATTATCCTTTATTCAATCAGTTCAACTTTAATGCAGATAATAAACGATTTGCAAAGTTTGCATCATTAAATTTAGTAATAGTATTTTTTATTTCATTATGTGAAGGCAATAAACGTCCATTAACAATACTTTGTAAGTGATTCGCTAAACTAGTCATATCTCTTACTGGATACAGTAACCCATTGGATTCAGGTATTATAATATCTTCAGGACCAGTTGAACAATTAGAGCTAATACAAAAAACACCATGAGAAGATGCTTCACACAATACCATTGGAAAACCTTCATTTGTAGATGTTAAAACTAATGCTGAAGTATATTTAATATTTTCTTTAATATACTTCCATGCATTTTTTTTCCAACCATGCCAATTTATATTAGATATTATATTTAATTCTAATGCCAAATGTCTTAAATATTCAGCATCTTTTCCATCACCAATAATATCAAGGATCCAATTTCCTTTTAATTTAGAGAGTGCATAAAATAGTTCATTAATATTTTTGGGTTCATCAGAAATTAACCTTCCAACATATAAAAACCTTACATTTTTATCCCGTGTAATTGTAATATTACTTTCTCCAACTGGATTATAAATAGTAAATATTTTATCTTTTTCTATTCCGATATCAGTCATCTGCCGAGTAATGCCTGAACTAATTGATAAATGATAATCAGCCTTATGTAAGTAAATTGACTTATATAAATTATGCAATGAGAAATGTATCCATGAATAAATTATTACATTGCTTCGAGTAATTTTTCTGGCTAAATTAGCAATATAGCAACATACAGTATCATAAGAAATAATTATATCCGGCCTTTCTTTTCTGATAACTTTTGCTAATTGTACGGCATAACCTACTCTTCTTAATTTAGTGTTTTTTATCTTTGAAGATAATCGTCTATATCTGTGACCAGTTAACCATTCATCACTAACTTGATTGTTATTTTCATTAAAAAAGATAAATTCAGTACTAATACCATGAGAATTGAGTATACCTATGGATTTATTAAAAACAGTTTCCATACCACCAAATCCGCCTAAATTAAAACCAATAATTAATACTTTTTTCATTATAAAAAATAAACCAACTCAAAGAATATTTATTGATTATATTAGAACTTTACAACTATTACTATTTTAAACAGTGTTATACATTTCACAAACAAAAAAACAAAAAAAAAGCCCCTCTCCAGAGGGGCTGCAAAAGACAGGGATGGTGTCTATGGCAAGGAAAAAACTTCGTTGTTGCTACTTACTCTCTAACTAGGTACATCTTTACTACACTCTTACTCAACTACTTACTAATTAGTTACGTGCGTCAAAATCTGACATTTGCTGTTGGTAATTCTTTTCCAACTGCGCTTTCTGTTCTGGGGTTAACAACTGATACATCTGATTATGGACTTTTGCCATTTCTACATGGCGTTCAATTGCTTGTTTGTCCATATCTTGCATTTGTGCTCTTACTGCTGCTTCATCAAATTGAGGTGCTGTCACTAATTTGTGCATATTCTCATGACGTTGACGGTAATTTCCGTTATATCTGTCTTGATGATGCTGGCGCATTAAATCGCGCATTTGAGTACGTTGTTGCTCAGTTAATGTGATACCATTGAACATACGTGATTCGGCATAGCCACGATCCATCATATGTCCACCGTTGTTCATCATATGACCGCGCTGTCCGCGGTGGCCTCTATAATCGCGATCACCATGCATTCCATAGCCATAACCGCAGTGATAATTACCATTATATTGTTGCTCAGTAGGCGGATTAGTGTTGGCTGTTTCGGCTAACACGACCGACGGAGCTGCTAAAAACATTGATGCTAGTGCAACTACTGCTACTTTACGCATTGCTTCACTCCTAATTCGGTAAATTAATACCGACTAAATTAATACGAACTCAATGTGCATAATTCATATATATAATTCATATGTGTAATTCTTTGCTATGTGGATTACTATACCGTTGCGGCTGCAAACTAGCGTCAGAGCGTGTAAAAGAACGTAAAGTCATAGATTCGCGCTATTTATTATCGTATTTTTCTCTTGGAGGAATTGACGAATGCATAAAATCTTATTAGTGGATGACGATCGCGAATTAACATCGCTATTGAAAGAACTGCTTGAAATGGAAGGCTTTAATGTTGTAATCGCCTCTGATGGCGAACAAGCACTTAAACTTTTGGATGCTTCTATCGACCTGTTATTACTGGATATTATGATGCCACGTAAAAACGGGATTGAGACACTCAAAGAGTTACGCCAAAATTTCCAGACCCCTGTCATTATGTTAACGGCAAGAGGCAGTGATCTTGACCGAGTACTCGGCTTAGAGCTAGGTGCTGATGACTATTTACCAAAACCTTTTAATGATAGAGAACTGGTTGCTCGTATTAGGGCTATTTTGCGTCGTTCTAATTGGAGCGAACAAAAACAGACCGACAGCAATACATCTCCAACATTACAGGTCGATAAATTACAACTTAATCCTGGTCGCCAAGAAGCAAGTTTTGATAATGAACCGCTAGAGTTAACAGGAACGGAGTTTACTTTACTTTATTTACTTGCTCAGCATTTAGGGCAAGTCGTATCACGCGAACATCTAAGCCAAGAAGTCCTTGGTAAACGCTTAACGCCGTTTGATAGAGCGATTGATATGCATATTTCTAATTTACGCCGTAAATTACCAGAAAGAACAGATGGACAACCTTGGTTTAAAACTTTACGTGGCCGTGGTTATCTGATGGTTTCAATAACTTGATAAATATTTTTTATGATAAATAGTCTGTCAGCGCGCATTTTCGCAATATTCTGGCTGACGCTAGCATTAGTTCTCGTGCTAGTTATGATGGTTCCAAAGCTGGACTCGCGCCAGCTTACCCCTCTTTTAGAGAGTGAATACCGTCAAGGCGTTATGCTAGAACAACATATCGAAGCTGAATTAGCTCAAGATCCCGCTAACGATCTCCTTTGGTGGCGTCGATTAATTCGTGCCATTGATAAATGGGCTCCTCCTGGTCAGCGCCTAATTATTGTTACGAGTGAAGGACGCATTATCGGCGCTCAACGTAATGAGATGCAGGTTGTCAGAAACTTTATTGGTCAATCTGATAACGCAGATCACCCTAAAAAGAAAAAATACGGTCGTTCTGAGATGTTAGGGCCTTTCTCTGTCAGAGATGGTGAAGATCATTACCAACTTTACCTCGTACGACCTTCAAGTAGCCCTCAATCTGACTTTATCAACTTATTATTTGATAAACCGTTATTGCTACTGATATTCACCATGCTTATCAGCACCCCATTATTAGTATGGCTTTCTTGGAGCTTAGCGAAACCCGCAAGACAGCTTAAAAATGCAGCTGATGATGTCGCTAAAGGCAACCTACGCCCTCATCCTGAACTAGAGACTGGCCCGCAAGAGTTTTTAGCCGCAGGTACTAGCTTTAATCAGATGATAAGCGCTCTCGAACGTATGGTTGAAGCACAACAACGCTTAATTTCTGATATTTCTCACGAGTTACGAACACCATTAACACGCTTACAATTAGCAAGCGCACTGTTACGTCGTCGTAGTGGAGAAAGTAAAGAACTAGAACGCATTGAAACAGAAACTCAACGCCTTGATGGTATGATTAATGATTTACTAGTTCTTTCACGCAACCAACATAAAAACGAGTTATTGCGCGAAACAGTAAAAGCCAACGAGCTGTGGGATGACATTTTAGATAATGCTAAGTTTGAGGCTGAACAGAGTAATAAGACGCTACAAGTGACAACGCCTCCAGGAGCATGGCCTATCTACTGCAATCCATATTCACTTGCTAGTGCATTTGAAAATATTGTTCGTAATGCCCTACGTTATTCACATTCTCGCATTGAGGTTGCATTTACTGAACAAAACCAAGGTATCACAATTATTGTTGATGATGATGGCCCAGGTGTTAGTCCTGAAGATAGAGAGCATATCTTCCGACCTTTCTATCGCACTGACGAAGCAAGAGATCGCGAATCAGGTGGCACTGGCTTGGGATTAGCTATTGTTGAGACAGCAGTAAGCCAACATAGAGGCCATGTTAAAGCCGATGACAGCCCATTAGGTGGATTGAGGGTTGAGATTTGGTTGCCGAGGGCTGGAAAACAGTCTTAATGACAATTAATTTTTATTAATAAATTACATAAGAAACCACTAGTCATTCAATCCTATGATTAGTGGTTTTACTTTCATGTTAATCATAAATATTGTTCTCAGTCTCATTTTAACTCAATAGTTTCTTACTGAAGAATATGATCAGATAGCTATCATTTCCAAATATATTACTTATTATACTTTTATAACTAAATCAACATACTATCTAATACTACTTCCTAATAATTATTAGCACGAGTAAAGTATTACCACATTTAATAAAGCTCGCTTTAAGACTAATATATTTACATTGTGTATAATAACAAAAATATACACCTCATGAACTCTGGGTACTTTCCCAGTGCGGTAGCTATACTTTTCCTTTAGAGAAAATGTTTATGAATACAATAACAGTCACAAGCCCACTGTTCCCGCCATTAGAAACTTTAGAACCTTACTTAAAAGATATATGGGATAAAAAATGGCTAACAAACAATGGGTATTACCATCAATGCCTTGAAAATGCGCTTTGTGAATACCTAGATGTTCCTTATATTAGTTTATATTCGAACGGAACATTAGCCTTAATAGCAGCAATCAATGTGTTAGAGCTTAAAGGAGAGGTTATAACGACACCATACAGTTTTGTTGCAACAAGTCATTCTCTATTACACAACAATATTTCCCCTGTCTTTGTAGATATAGAACCAGATACCTATAATATCGATCCAAGCAAAATAGAAGCCGCAATCACAGATAAAACAAGTGCAATTTTACCCGTTCATGTTTATGGTCGCCCATGTAATTATGAAGCAATACAAAAAATTGCAGATAAGTATAATATTCCTGTCATTTATGATGCAGCTCACGCTTTTGGTGTTAAAGAGAATAATCAATCAATATTAAACAAGGGTGATCTATCAGTTTTAAGTTTTCACGCAACTAAAACTTACTCCACCATCGAAGGGGGAGCAATTATTTGCCACACAAAAGAAATGAAAGAAAAACTCGATAGATATAAAAACTTTGGTTACACAAATGAAACTATAATTGATGAATTAGGCTTCAATGCAAAACTCAATGAAGTACAAGCAGCATTTGGCTTAGCTACATTAAATTATATCGATGAAGCAATAGATAAAAGAAAAAAAGTCTCTGAGTTTTATCACTCTCATTTAAGTAATATGTCTGGCATTACCCTACCCAATATACCAGAAAGCTTAATATGGAATTATTCTTACTATCCTATAATAATAGATAAAAATAAATATGGAAAAACAAGAGATGAACTTTATCTAAAATTAAAAGATAATAATATAATAAGCCGTCGATATTTTTATCCATTAATCACTGATTTTAATATTTACAAACAATATAAAGTAGAAACACCAATAGCAAAAAAAATATCTGAAAATGTTATTTGCCTACCAATTCATCATTTATTAATTGATGACGACTTAAATAGAATTATAAATATTATTAAAAGTTAAAAATGATAATGAATAAGTTAAAATCACCTCTCCCTGAAAAAGAGATAATCGATAAATGGAGCTCTGAAGAGGTTATCGTCAGTGTAATATGTTGCACATATAATCAAGAAAAGTATATAGAAGACACTATACTTGGCGTACTTTGCCAAGACACAACTTATAGATATGAATTTATTATACATGATGATTGTTCTACAGATTCAACATCAAATATAATAAAAAAATATACAGATAACTACCCTAATATCATCAAACATATCATTCCACCTAAAAATATTTATTCACAAGGAATACAACCAGGTGTTAATGCATTCTTATTTACAACAGGTAAATATATTGCTCTATGTGAAGGTGATGATTTTTGGATAGATAAACATAAAATAACAAAACAAGTTAAAATTTTAGAAAAAGAAAAAAGCATTAATTTATGTTTTAGTTCAGCTTATACACTACAGCCCAATGGAAAAATTGAGGTTACTGCAAACTATCACAATAAAATTTTTATTTCATCTCTTTCCACTGTTATTCGTCAGGGTGGCGCATATATGCCCACTGCTTCTATTATATTTAGAAGAGAAGTTTTCATATTATTTAAAGATAATTTTTCAAGAGCCTCCATTGGTGACTATTACTGCCAAATACTTGGTAGTATAGAAAAGGGGGCTATATATTTACCAGATATTACATGTGTTTATCGTATCAATTCCGTAGGCTCTTGGTCTGAAAATAGAAAAAATATTAATAAAGAGTTTTTAATTTCAGAAATAAATGAATACGAGAAACATTTATATAAGTTAATTAACTTAGGCGTAGATAAAAAAGATATAGATTTTGCACTAGCAGATCTTATAAGAATAAGTGCCAATCAGTTATTCCTTAAAAAAGAATGGAATGGTTCAAAATTATTAATTATAAAATCTTGGGATCTTTATAAGAATATAAATAGAAATCAAAAAAAACTATATTTATACAGAAACTTTTTGCCTATTTTATTTTTACGAGAAAAAATAAAAATGATTTTTAAAAATAAAATATTGAAAAAATTAGGATGAATACATAATGAAATTAGCTGTTATGCAACCCTATCTTTTCCCATACATAGGATACTATCAATTAGCTTACTGTAGCGATCTTTTTATATTTTATGATGATGTTAATTATATAAAAAAGGGATATATAAACAGGAACAATATAGCAACTAAAAATGGAGTTTTTTTATTTTCACTACCCATAAAAAACGCATCTCAAAATAAGTTAATAAATGAATTATATTTCACTGAAGAAACAAAAAAAATCTTATTAACAATAGAAATGTCATATTCTAAATCAAAATATTTTTATGAGATTTATCCATTAATTGAATCAATATTCAATAATAAAGATAGGAAAGTATCAAATATAACATCATTATCAATTATTAAAATATTCGAATATCTTTCATTAAATTTCAACTATGATTTTTCATCAACGATTGATTATGACCGAGAAAATGGCGCTCAAGAAAAAATATATGACTTATGTAAAATAAATAATTCCAAACAATACATAAATGCAATTGGAGGAATGGAACTCTACGATAAAAAAGAATTTCAAAAAAGAAATATAGAATTAGGATTTATCAAACCATCAATCACAAACTATCCACAAGTGAATTCATCTACTTTTATAGATAATTTATCAATGATTGATATTCTAATGAACTGTAGTAAAGATGAAATAATTAATCAACTCAATAATTTTAAAATTATATAGGCTAAATATGTCATTCTATACTCAAGAACAACTATTAGAAATCGGTTTTAAAAGTATTGGTGAAAATTGTAAAATAAGTACAAAAACATCCATATATAGACCTGAAGAAATTGAAATTGGAAATGACTGCCGTATCGATGATTTTGTTATTTTATCTGGAAAAATTCATTTAAAAAATAATATTCATATTGCCGCATTTTGTAACTTAAGTGCAGGTGAATGCAGTATTTTATTTGAAGACTTTTCTGGATTAGCATATGGTTGTCATGTATTTACTGGAACTGATGACTATAGTGGTAGAACAATGACAAACCCAACTGTACCGTTGAAATATAAGGGATTAAAGGAAAAAAATATTATAATTGGGAAACATGCAATTATAGGAACAAATTCTATTATTATGCCTGGTGTTAATATTGCGGAAGGGACAGCTGTTGGCGCGTTATCGATGGTTACAAAAAATACAAAACCATGGGGTATATATTTTGGCAATCCAGCCAAAAGAATCAAAGAAAGAAAAAAAGACTTATTAAGTTTAGAAAAAGAATATTTAGAAAGTAAAAAAGCATAATTCATTGATAAATATATCAAAATTTTCATTTACCAATATAAAAACAAATTATATATAATTGATTTAAATGATATTAATCCATATTGGTTCTAATTTAGTTCTCCATTTCTTATCAATATTACATCAATGATTAGCTAAAAAACCATTCCTTCTTAATCTACTATTTTTATTGGCACGCCATACATTTTTGTCTTTCTACCAGTGCCTTATGTTTAAACATATAGGATAAAATCATAGTAGGATCTATCATAGCTAACAAACACTAACATAAAACCATATAAGTGTCATATAAAGTATAATGAGCGGCTAAAAATTCAGAGTAGCAAGTAAGAGACTGATATTCAAAATTAAGTAATTAAACTGTTGTATCAAAATATACTGCCACCTATTGATGAATAGGTGGCATATTCTTTTCATTAACGTTTGTTGATGTAATTCAGAATGATCTGGCTGAATCGATAGCTATTCCAGTATTTATATATCCTCAATCAATGCTAAAATACCCAGCTATTACTTGACCGTCTGGTTTGAAGAGTCTACTCTCAGTGCGGTTTTTAGCATATTGATAAAGTATGCTTATATAACAAAACTCTTATATTACAAAAAGATAAGGGTTTTTCGAGATAAATTTTGGCGCTCTGGGAGCCGTAAACCCAGTGCGGTAGCTTTGACAAATCAACTATGTAAATAAACATGATAAAAAAAAACACGTTAATAATAATTATAGTTTTCTTTTATAGTCTAAAAATTGCTAGTCCTTTTGGAATATTCATTTTGAGTTTTCTAATTCCAAACACTATTGTCTTATTACTATTAGGCAGTAAATTAAAAATAAAAAACTTATCTTTAAATATAATAATTGTTTTTTTAATTTCAATATCATATTTTCTAACTATTAATTGGGGTATTTTCCCATTAGATAAATATGCTCATTATTACTATCTAACAACTTTTATTAATATAATATTAATATCTTTATTATTTGAAAGTCAAAGGACTACCTTCGAGAGTAAATATTTCTGGGATAAAACAACAAAAGTATTAATTTCCATTAATCTCTTCTTTTTCTTTATACAAATATTCCTTTTTTATGGATTTAATTATATTCTTGACTTTGGTTTATTAACTCAAGGTAATGAAATAAGAGGCATTACTCAATTTAAAGGTATTGAAATTCTCAGAGCTAGTGGGTTATATGAAGAACCATCAATATATTCAGCCTACATGTTCTCATTTTTAGTTATCAGATATATATCAGTATATAACAATTTTAATAAACTAGATTTTTATTTGATTTTCGGTGTACTATCTTTATTCTTAACCACATCAATACTATCAGCTATTCTTGGTATTATATTTATATCGTTAGTATATATAAAATGGAATTTGAGGTCTATAATCGTTAGCTTAATTTCAATGTCTATATTGATATATATATCATGGGACTATATGATATATAGAATAACAAATACAATAAACGGTATAGATCCTAGTAATGCAACCAAAATGAATGTAATTAAAGACTTCATTGATAATGATAGTCTAATAAACATTGGATATGGAATAATAAAAAAACATCTTTTTTATGGATACGATGGCCTAGGCGATACTACTTTATATATTAGTTTAATTACTATTTTTGGAATATATATTGGTGGACTATTAACTTTTTTTATTATTTTTAACATATTAAAATTAAAATACAATATAAGTATTAAGCTATTAATTGCAGCTATATTTATAAAATTCTCTTGGCCAGGCTATACTTTTTTTTGGTTCTTATATCTTTTTATTATATTTTTGAATGCTGGAAACCATAATAATGAAAAACATACTATTATGTAATTTGAGCTACTATCCGGAAATAGGTGGAGTAGAAAACTCACTAAGACATCTTAGGAAAGAGTACTTGAATTTAGGTTTTAACGTATATTTAATTGTTGGAACAAAAAATAAAAGAAGTACTTTAAAAAATAATGATAACATCTATTATTTTGAAAGAAATAAATACCCTGGAATAATAGGAGTTATATTAAATAATTTTATAATGATATTTCAGCTTTTAATTCTAATGAAAAAAATAAGTAAAAAAAATATTGATTTCTGTATTAGTAGAAATCAGTTTGTAGGTGTTATTTCTTGTTTTTTCTTTAAAAGAAAAACTATTTATGTTGCTCCTGGTTTTGCACATCACCAACAAAATACTAAAAATCTCCATTCAAGTATAATTGTAAAAATAAAAAGAAAGATAAATACCATATTAGATAAATTAGTTTTAAAACTCTCAAATAAGGTTTTCGTATTTAGCGAAAACATGAAAATGCAAGCCAACGAAATATATCATAATCAAAATAAAATTAATATAATTAATCCTGGAGTGGATTATATTAGATTTCAACCTATCTTAGATGAAAAAAAAATTGAATCGATAAAAAAAACAATAAACTACAATCATCATGATAAATTAATTTTATGTGTTGGACGCTTAGTAAAAGCAAAAGGATTTAATTTTGCTATAGATGCAATGAAGTATTTACCTGAAAATTATAAATGTATTATCGTTGGTGATGGAGTTGAACGAAATAATCTTGAAGAAAAAATTAAACTATTGAATTTAAATAATCAGGTTTTTTTAATTGGTAGCCAGAATAATCCTGAAAATATATATCCCTTAGCAGATATATTTGCGATGACATCTACTTACGAACCTTTTGGTCAAACTATATTAGAAGCAATGAGTTGCAATTTACCTATTGTTGCCTTTAAAAATAGCAAAGATGTAATAACTGCTACAGAAAAAATTTGCATAGACCATGCCTACTATTCGTCATTAAATGCTAAAGAGCTAGCTACTTATTTTTATAAGATAAACAAATTCAATGGTAATAAAAATAGAGATTTTATAAAAGAAAACTATTCATGGGAAAAGTTAGCTATTGGATTAATTAATGAATAGCTTAGTAAAAATTAGAAATCTAAAAAATTATATAAATTCAGGACTGATACAAATACTATCTTTCTTAATATCTGGAATAATTCAAATATTAGTCTTGTATGTTATTGCCAAATACTTCCCTCCAAATGCAGTTGGATTAATAAGCATTATATCAATTATTAATATGTTTTGCCTAGGTCTTGCTGAGTCAGGTGTTCTAAATTATGTGTTATATAAAAAGAATATTGATAAATATATTTTTTCATCAGTACAGTTTCTGGTTTTAAGTATTTCATTTTTTTTATTTTTAACATTAACACTAATAACTTCATTCTTGAATATTGTTCTTATATATAAAATATCATTAATTATTAGTTATCTTTGTTTTCCATTATTATCTTTAGGTACTATTCAGTATTCCATACTAATTAGAGATTATAAGTTTAAAAAAATATTTTTAATAGAACTATTTTTTAGAGCTAGTCAACTTATTTCAATAATTTCTCTTATTTTAATAAAAATAGATTTCATGCTAATCTATTCTGTTTCTTTTTTTATATCCTATGTTGTAAGATTAATTAGCATAAAAACTTTTACCTTTAGAAATAACTACATTACAAGTAAGATAAAATATCTAAACATTAATATTATTAAAGAGTTTAAAAATTATTATTTCAGCCAATTCGGTAGTAATGCCATAAATACTATAAGTTCAAAAATAGATGAAATAATAGTTGGAGCTTATTTTAATCTAACATTATTGGGTAACTATTTTATAATAAAGCAATTTTCCATTCAGCTACTTTCCGCATTCTTTCAATTATGTAGAAGACTGTTAATGCCAATTTTAAGGAAACACACTGAAAGGCTAAAAAATATATTTATAAAACAATTAATGGGTATATTTATCATAATATTATTGATAAATATACTCACATTCTTCGTATATAATATCTTTGATTATTTAAATTACACTATATCCTTTATTAATATAAAATTATTCTCTGTTTTATTTTTAATCTTTTCAATAAAATCTCTTTCAGCTAATTATCAATGCGCATATTTTCAACTAATTGGAAAACCATTTAAAGAATTGAATTGGAACTTAATTCAAGTAACACTAACAACAATTTCTTTATTTTTTCTCTCGCACTATAGTTTAATCAATAATCTAAACCAGCTTATTACCTTCCTTTTTTTATTAAACTCTATACTATATTTGTATAGTAATTATTTTTTTAGAGTTGCAATTAATTTAAAATTTTTATTATTAAGTTTATTCTCTTATGCTATATTTTTATTTATCTTCATAAATTTAATCATCTTAATGTAACAGCTTATCATGAAAAAAATATTGAACTTTATTAAATTATCATTTTTATTTTATTATCATAAAGTAATTTACACCTTTAATAAAAAAAAAGGTATAAACGAAAACTCAGATTTTATTATAAGTTTAACATCATTCGATAAAAGAATAAAACACCTTCATTTAGTAGTTGAAAGCCTATTAAGACAAAATTACAAACCCAAGAAAATATACTTATGGCTTTCATCGATAGATATAAAAAACAAAAACAGTTTGAATAAATTAAGAAAGCTAGAATCAAGAGGATTATCTATTAAACTTGTTGATGAAAATATAAAATCTTACAAAAAACTTATTTATACATATGATGAAGTAATAAAAAAAGGGAAAAATATCAATTATATAATAACTGCTGATGATGATATTTTTTATCCTCCATATTGGAGTCAAAAATTAATAAATAAATCGAAAAAAGAACTATGTGTATCATGCTATAGAGGACACAACCTAAAGTATATTAATGATTCTTTTAATTATGAATATTCTATGAATAACAATACAAGTTTAAATAATCCATCATGGTCATTATTGCCTACAGGATGTTCGGGTGTGTGCTATCCAATTAATTCATTAAATGAATTTTTAATGGATTATAAATTTCTTGAGCTATCTCCAAATGGGGATGATATTTGGTTTAAAGCAGTTACTCTTAGTAGTGGATTTAAATCATGTCGTATCGAAGAAAGTAATATACACTTTCCTCCTCTCATAACAAGTTTCGGATCAGGTTTATATGAAGAAAATGTCAAACAAGGAATGAATAATTCTAAATTGAATAAAACATTTGAATACTTTATTTCTAATAAGAAAATAAAAAATTTGAGTTATTTTAAATGAAAGAGATATTTTAATATGAAAATCACCATCTCCGGTACCGGCTATGTCGGTCTATCTAACGGAATACTTCTTTCCCAACACAACAAAGTTGTTGCGTTAGATATCAATAAAGAAAAAGTTGAATTACTTAACAACAAAATCTCGCCAATTACAGACAAAGAAATTGAAGAGTTTTTAGCAACCAAAACGCTCGACTTTACAGCAACATTAAATAAAGAATTCGCTTATAAAGATGCCGAATTCGTTATCATTGCTACACCAACCGATTATGATCCTAAAACGAACTATTTCAACACCTCTTCTGTAGAGTCTGTCATTCGTGATGTTTTAGAATATAATCCAAATACCACAATGATTATTAAATCAACTATTCCTGTTGGTTTTACTAAAGAGATGAGAGAGAAATATAATACGAACAATATTATTTTCTCCCCTGAGTTCTTACGTGAAGGTCGTGCGCTTTACGATAATTTATACCCTTCTCGTATTGTGATTGGCGAACAATCAGAAAGAGCACAAAAATTTGCTGATCTTTTACAACAAGGTGCATTAAAGAAAGATATTGATGTTCTTTTTACTGATTCCACAGAAGCCGAAGCGATTAAATTATTTGCTAATACTTATCTAGCACTGCGTGTTGCTTTCTTTAATGAGCTAGATAGCTATGCCGAATCTTATGGCCTAAATGCAAAACAAATTATTGAAGGTGTCTGCTTAGATCCACGTATTGGTAATCACTATAACAATCCATCATTCGGTTACGGCGGTTACTGCTTACCAAAAGATACTAAGCAACTCTTAGCAAACTACGACTCTGTACCTAATAATATTATTAGTGCAATCGTGGAAGCAAACCGCACTCGTAAAGATTTTATTGCAGACTCTATTATTGCAAAATCGCCAAAAATCGTCGGTGTTTATCGCTTAATTATGAAATCAGGTTCTGATAATTTCCGCTCATCATCAATCCAAGGCATTATGAAACGCATTAAAGCCAAAGGGATTGAAGTGGTAATTTATGAGCCAGAAATGAAAGAAGAAACCTTCTTTAACTCAAAATTAGTTCGTGATTTAAATGAGTTTAAAGCAATGTCTGATATCATTATTACCAATAGAATGTCATCAGCACTAAACGATGTTGAAGAAAAAGTTTATACTCGTGACCTCTTTGGTAATGATTAATGAATAATGAAATTTTTTCTATTATAATGCCTGCATATAATGCAGAAAAAACTATATTTTATAGTATTGAGTCTATACTGAACCAGACTTATTCAAATTTTAAAATTTATATTATAAATGATAATTCTTGCGATAAGACTGAAAATATAATTCTTTCTTTTTCAGATGAAAGAATTATATATATTAAAAATAAAAAGAACATGGGTGTTTCTTTATCTAGAAATATTGGAATAAAATTATCTAAAGGTAAGTTTATTGCATTTTTAGATAGTGATGATCTCTGGGTTCCTAATAAGTTAGAAGAGCAATATAAGAAACTAATTAATGGCTGGGATGTTGTTTGTTCCAATTACACAACCTTTGATGAAACAAATCAAATAAAGCATAGAGTCTCTCCTGAAATAATCAATTACTCTGATATGCTTTTATCTAACTTTATTGGCAATCTTACTGGAGCTTATAATAAGGATAACATAGGAAAAGTTTATCAAAAAAATAAAGGTCACGAAGATTATATCATGTGGCTAGATATTTTAAAGAAAAGTAAAAAAGCATACTGTATCCAAAAACCACTAGCTAAATATAGAATATCTGAAAAATCCTTATCAGGAAATAAATTAAAAGCAATGCAATGGCAATGGTCTATCTATCGAAATGAATTAAATTTATCTTTTATAAAATCATCTTATTATTTTATTAATTACATTTATAATGCTTTAAAGAAGAGAAAATAGCTATGCTAACAATCATCGGTGGTTCAGGTTTTATTGGCACACGCCTTTCAGATCAATTAACTAAAGAAAATATTGAATTTAAAATTGTAGATATTGCTAAAAGTGAAAAATATCCTGAAAAATGGGTATTTGGTGATGTAACAAAACCAGAGACATTACTTGAACCATTAAAGGGTTCTGATGTTATTATCAACTTAGCAGCACAACATAAAGATAATGTTCATCCTATTAGTTTATATTATGAAGTTAATGTAGATGGAGCTAAAAATGTTTGTGATGTTGCTGAACAGTTAAATATTAAACATATCGTATTTACTTCATCTGTTGCTGTATATGGATTTGTTGAAAAAGAAACGGGTGAAGATGGTGAGTTTCATCCATTTAACGATTATGGTAAATCTAAACTTGATGCAGAACATCAATATGAAGCATGGTATAAGAAAAACCCTTCAAATACTTTAGTAGTGATCAGACCAACGGTTGTTTTTGGTGAAGGAAATAGAGGCAACGTTTATAATTTATTCCGTCAAATAGCGTCGGGTAAATTTTTAATGGTGGGTTCAGGTAATAATAAAAAATCTATGGCTTATGTAGAAAACATCGCTGCTTTCTTAAAATTTGCTACTAAAATAGAATCTGGCCATCATATATTTAATTATATTGATAAACCTGATTTTACTATGAATGAATTGACAGATATCATTTATACAGCTTTAGATAAACGACATACCCACATTAAAGTTCCTTATGCTATTGGATTACTTGGTGGATATTGTTTTGATATTCTTTCTAAAGTTACAGGTAAAGAATTCCCTGTAAGCAGTATTCGAATCAAAAAATTCTGTGCTCGCACTCAATTTAAATCAAATAGTATTACTAATACTGATTTTAAAGCGCCAGTTACTCTTGAGCAAGGTATTGCTAACACAGTTAAAAATGAATTTTTATAATAGATTAATTTTAAATAGTCTTTATATTAACAAATAATTAAAATACACCCTACACTTCTCTACTTATTTTCTAATAAAAAATTAATTTTATATTAATTTAATAAGTATATGATCCTTATGATTGCTAAATATACTATACCTTTACTAAAGAGTGAGAATTAACACTAAAATATTTATTTTTATTCTAGTATAGTGAAATTATATAAATACATATACTTTAGATAAGAGAAACCATGAAAATCACCATCTCCGGTACCGGCTATGTCGGTCTATCTAACGGAATACTTCTTTCCCAACACAACAAAGTTGTTGCGTTAGATATCAATAAAGAAAAAGTTGAATTACTTAACAAAAAAATCTCTCCAATTACAGATAAAGAAATTGAAGAGTTTTTAGCAACCAAAACGCTCGACTTTACGGCAACACTAGATAAAGAGTTCGCTTATAAAGATGCGGATTTTGTTATCATTGCCACACCAACCGATTACGACCCTAAAACAAACTACTTTAATACCTCTTCAGTAGAGTCTGTTATTCGTGATGTTTTAGAATATAATCCAAACACGACAATGATTATAAAATCAACCATTCCTGTTGGTTTTACGAAAGAAATGAGAGAGAAATATAATACAGATAATATTATTTTCTCCCCTGAATTCTTACGTGAAGGTCGTGCACTTTACGATAATTTATATCCATCTCGTATTGTGATTGGTGAACAATCAGAAAGAGCACAAAAGTTTGCAGACCTTTTACAACAAGGCGCACTGAAAAAAGATATTGATGTTCTGTTCACTGACTCCACAGAAGCAGAAGCCATCAAATTATTTGCTAATACTTATTTAGCACTACGTGTTGCTTACTTTAATGAGCTTGATAGCTATGCAGAATCTTACGGTTTGAACTCAAAACAAATCATCGAGGGCGTCTGTTTAGATCCGCGTATTGGTAACCATTATAATAATCCATCGTTTGGTTATGGTGGTTACTGCTTACCAAAAGACACTAAACAACTATTAGCAAACTATGATTCTGTTCCTAATAATATTATTAGTGCAATCGTTGAAGCTAACCGCACACGTAAAGATTTTATTGCAGACTCAATTATCGCTAGATCACCAAAAGTCGTAGGTGTTTATCGTTTAATTATGAAGTCCGGTTCTGATAACTTCCGCTCTTCGTCTATCCAAGGCATTATGAAACGCATTAAAGCCAAAGGCATTGAAGTGGTGATTTATGAGCCTGAAATGAAAGAAGAAACCTTCTTTAACTCAAGATTAGTTCGTGATTTAAATGAGTTTAAATCAATCTCTGATGTGATTATTACCAATAGAATGTCATCAGTGCTAAACGACGTAGAAGAAAAAGTTTATACTCGTGACCTCTTTGGTAACGACTAAATCTATTTCATATGCTCAATATCGTCTTATTTGAACCCGAAATTCCACCGAATACGGGTAATATTATTCGCCTGTGTGCTAACACAGGCTTTCATCTTCATCTAATCCAACCATTGGGTTTTACTTGGGATGATAAACGTCTACGCCGTGCAGGGCTTGATTACCGTGAATTTGCTGATATTAAACAGCATCACGATTACTATGCTTTTTTAGAAAGTGAAGGTTTAAACCCTGATAATGCACAATCACCAACAGGTGCACGTGTATTTGCGTTAACGACAAAAGGTACACCAGCACATAGTAATGTGAGCTATCAAGATGGAGATTATCTCCTTTTTGGACCTGAAACTCGTGGTTTACCGCCTTACGTGTTGGATAATATGCCGACTCAGCAGAAAATCAGAGTTCCAATGCTTGCTGATAGCCGTAGTATGAACCTATCAAATACTGTAGCGGTTGTGGTTTTTGAAGCATGGCGTCAACTTGGTTATCCTGGTGCATTACTAAGAGACTGAAATGCAAAAAGCGCTGATCATAAATAATGACTAGCGCTTTTTTAATTTCAAATGACTAAAAATCTAACTTATTACTCTGACAGTTGTCTGATCTCAGCAACAACTTTAGTAATATACCTACACCCTTCCCCCACATCCTTTAATACCAATGCGTGAGCACCAATCACTGCATTATCACCTATCTCTATCTCTCCGCCGATAATCGAAGAATTACAGCCAATATAAACATGGTTGCCAACTCTAATATCTGCTTTGCCATCTTTTTCTTTTACTCCAATGGTGACACCTTGCATTAACGTCACGTTCTCACCTAATTGGCAGTAATTGGTCAGTACGATCCCTATGGGATGTGGTAATGAAAGACCTTTACCTATGCGTGTTCTTAGTGAAATATCGTTGCAGTACTTGCGATTATTTTTAGCGCCAATACGAATGCCAAGTTTTTTGAGAAAACGACTTTTAGAGAAATAAAAGAATTGGGCGACACGCCACCAAAATAGATAACGTGAACGTTGGCAGAAAAAGACGCGATGAAATAGTCTCACCCAACTAAAAGGCTTGTTATCACCGATATATTCAGCATGTAAACAAGCCTTCAGCTCAGAGAGTGTAACTTCAGTTAATGCCATTAAATGCCATCACCACATTCAAAACCGGGCACCACACCATTAAAGTGTTGATCCATATCGAGTGAAGGCTTGTCACTCGTTGGCTTACCGACAATGCGGGCAGGAACTCCTGCAACAGTGGTATGAGCAGGAACTTCATGTAATACCACAGAGCCAGCACCAATTTTGGCACCACGGCCAATCTCAATATTGCCGAGTATTTTAGCACCCGCTCCAATCATTACACCTTCGCGTACTTTAGGGTGACGATCACCACAAGTTTTACCTGTACCCCCTAAAGTCACAGATTGTAAAATAGAAACATCGTTCTCAACAATCGCAGTTTCACCAATCACAATGCCCGTTGCGTGATCAAGCATAATACCGTGACCAATACGTGCAGCAGGGTGAATATCGACACCAAAGGTCACAGAAATTTGATTTTGCAGATAAACGGCAAGCGCTTTACGATCTTGGTTCCATAACCAATGGGCTATACGATAAGCTTGTAAGGCATGAAAACCTTTTAGATAAAGCAGAGGTGTAGAGTATTTATCAACAGCGGGATCGCGTAAACGAACGGCTGAAATATCATAAGCTGCTGATTCAATCATAGAGTTATCACTACGATAGGCTTCTTCAACAATCTCACGAACAGCAATCGCAGGCATAGTCTGAGTTGCCAGCTTGTTCGCCAGCATATAGCTTAAGGCACTGCCTAAGTTTTCATGCTTGAGTAATGTCGCATGGAAGAAACTCGCCAAAATCGGCTCGCAATCTGCCAAACATCTTGCTTCATCTTTAATATGATCCCAGACTCTTTTTAGTTCTTCTAGCGACATACTCACTCTCATTCTTTTTACATTGAAGCCTAAGTAAAAACTTAGGCTTCTTATGTTTAAAACAGAAATAAATAACTATCTAAAATAGACTTAGAAAAGATTGCTGTCTATCTCATCTTTCGTTGCACGGCCTAATAAAGATAATGCCGCTTCTTTGGCATCTTTATGCTGGTATAAAATTTGGTAGATCTGCTCTGTGATAGGCATTTCAACACCAACTTGTTCTGCTAATGCGCGAACTTCTTTAGTATTGCGATAACCTTCAACGACTTGCCCAATTTTTTCTTGAGCGGTATCGACATCAAAACCTTGGCCTAGCATCATACCAAATCGACGATTACGAGATTGGTTATCAGTACAGGTTAAAACTAAATCACCTAAACCCGCCATTCCCATAAACGTTGCCGCATCTGCACCTAATGCTTTACCTAAACGGCTCATTTCGGCAAGTCCACGGGTGATCAGCGCTGTACGCGCATTCGCACCAAAACCCATACCATCAGACATACCCGCACCAATCGCAATCACGTTTTTTACTGCACCACCTAATTGCACACCGATAAAATCAGGATTTTTATAAACACGGAAACTTTTGCCACAATGGAAAAGCTGTTGAAGCTCTTCAGAGAACGTATTATCCGTTGATGCCACAGAAATCGCAGTGGGTAAACCAGCGGCAAGCTCTTTAGCAAAAGTAGGGCCTGATAAAACTGCTAGCGGGATTTCATTACCTAATACTTCACGCGCTACATCTTGCAACAAGCGACCAGTATGAGCCTCAAGTCCTTTTGTCGCCCAAACAACACGTGCATCCTGACGTAAAAAGGGTTTGATCTGTTGTAATACATCACCAAAAACATGGCTTGGGATCACAACAAGAATATTACGGCTGGCTTCAATGGTTTTTTGCAAAGAAGCTTCCATGTATAAACTATCAGGAAAGGAAACATCGGGCAGAAATGCCTGATTACAGCGTGCTTGTTCTAACGCTGCAACATGCTCAGGATCATGACCCCAAAGTACGACGTCATGACCATTGCGCGCTAAGGTAATCGCTAAAGCGGTGCCGTATGAACCGGCACCGATAACTGTCATAGAAGCGTTCATTAAGCTTCTTCAGCCCCTTCATTAGCAGCATCAGTTTGTTGCTGTTGTAAATAGTTCATAAACAACGCATCAAAGTTAACAGGTGCTAAGTTCAGTTGTGGGAAAGTACCACGGCTAACTAAGTTAGTGATACATTCACGAGCGTAAGGGAACAGAACGTTAGGGCAATATGCACCTAAGCAATGTGCCAGTTGAGTGCCTTCGATACCTTCAACGGTAAAGATACCTGCTTGTTGAACTTCACACAGGAATGCAGTTTCGTTATCCATTGTTGCGGTTACAGTAACGCGCAGAATAACTTCATATACGTTTTCAGCTAAAGTATTAGAAGAAGTATCCAGATCTAATTTAACTTCTGGTTGCCACTCTTTTTGGAAAACTTGTGGGGCATTAGGCGCTTCAAAAGAGATATCTTTTGTATAGATACGTTGAATTTGAAAAGTCATCTCTTGGTTTTGCTGTTCTGACATAATAATCTTACCTTTTTATATCCTTATTAATTGAATAGCAGTAAGTATAGAACTCAATCTGCCCGCTCGTTACTTTTTACCTTTAGCCAGTGGTAAATTCTCACCACTCCAGCCTGAAAGACCATCTTTTAAGATAAAGACTTTTTCAAAACCGAGTTTAATTAGGCTTTCTGCAGGTTTTGCACCTTCAATACCTGATGGTGACACAACAATAACTGGCTGTGATTTATATTTCTCCAGCTCAGCAATATTATTATTTTTGATTTCAGAAGGCGTTAAATTGATAGAATCAATGATGTGTCCTTTACGGAATTCATCACGGCTACGGATATCAACACACACCGCATTCTCTTTGTTTATCAAAGAAATCGCTTCTGTACGGGAAATATTTTTCGTCTTAGAAAAAAGCCCTTTAAAGGTCAATACAATGACCGCCACCAGCAACGCTACCCAAACAAAGCTTAACAGGGTGTGCCGGTTGAAAAATTGCATTACTTCTTGCAGCATAGGATGCAATCACTCTCGTTGGTTAAAAATAGTATCAAAGAGCCAAAGTATACCTTTGTCATGGCTCAATTACAGCCTATTCCTGCTTTTCTCTTTCTATTTTTGCGGAAAGTTTCTCAACAATCATTTTTTTTATTGACGGATTTATGTACCATTAGTGTCGGTTCCGTGAAAAATGATGAATTGAAAAGGCCTTACCTTTTTACTCTACAGGATCCCTCTTAAGGCAAGCTATTAATAAATCAGCATCCCTAATTGGCTACTTACGTATAAAATCTCCCATATTACGTAAGATTTATACCTGTCTGAGATACAACAACTATCTGTTATTTATTTAAAAGTATTGAGAACACGAGCATGTCGCAAACAAATCAAGTGCCTAAAATTGGATTCGTTTCATTAGGTTGTCCTAAAAATTTAGTGGACTCTGAACGTATCCTAACCGAACTGCGTACAGAAGGTTATCAAGTTGTTCCTACCTATAATGATGCTGATTTAGTCATCGTCAACACCTGTGGGTTTATTGACAGCGCAGTACAAGAATCGCTAGAAGCGATTGGTGAAGCACTCGATGAAAATGGTAAAGTTATTGTTACTGGCTGTTTAGGTGCAAAAGAGAACCAAATTCGTGAAGTGCACCCTAAAGTACTTGAGATCACAGGGCCCCATAGTTATGAACAAGTTTTATCTCATATTCACCACTATGTGCCAAAACCTGATCACAACCCTTTTCTCAGCCTTGTTCCTGAACAGGGTGTAAAATTAACGCCTCGTCATTATGCGTATTTAAAAATCTCTGAAGGTTGTAATCACCGTTGTACTTTCTGCATCATCCCATCAATGCGAGGTGATTTAGACAGTCGTCCAATTGGTGAAGTCTTAGGTGAAGCTAAAAGATTAGTTAATGCAGGAGTAAAAGAGTTACTTGTTATCTCTCAAGATACTTCTGCTTATGGTGTTGATACTAAACATCAAACAGGTTTTTGGGATGGAATGCCTGTCAAAACCAGTATGGTCAGTTTATGTGAACAACTGGCAAAATTAGGTATTTGGGTTCGCTTACATTATGTTTATCCATATCCACATGTTGATGATGTCATTCCTTTAATGGCAGAAGGTAAAATTCTACCTTATTTGGATATTCCGCTTCAGCATGCCAGCCCTAAGATTTTAAAACTGATGAAACGCCCAGGTGCTGTTGAGCGTACATTAGAGCGAGTAAAACGCTGGCGTGAAATTTGCCCTGAATTAACCTTACGTTCTACCTTTATTGTTGGTTTCCCGGGTGAAACAGAAGAAGATTTCCAAATGCTATTGGATTTCCTCAGCGAAGCTCGCCTTGATCGCGTAGGTTGCTTTAAATACAGCCCTGTTGATGGTGCGAAAGCAAATGAATTAGCCGATCAAGTACCTGAAGAAGTGAAAGAAGAGCGTTATCATCGCTTTATGCAATTACAGCAGCAAATTTCGACTGAACGCCTGCAAGAGAAAATCGGCAAAGTGTTGCTTGTTATGATTGATGAAGTGGATGAGGAAGGTGCAATTGGTCGTAGTATGGCCGATGCACCTGAAATTGATGGTGCTGTTTACCTCAATGAGCAATTTGATGTAGAACCAGGACAAATCGTTCGTGTTCTTATTGAACATGCAGACGAATATGATCTTTGGGGCACTATCGTCGAATAATCTCTCTCGTGGACAGCGTGATATTCTATTGCGCTGTCACACAGGATCTCTCTTTTTTACTCTCTCCTATTATTATTGCTTTATAATCTCTTATTAATTGAATAGATTACCTGTTAGGTATTATCTGAAATTTCGGCTTTATTTCGTGTTAACTGGTCAGTTGTTTGGTGGCATGGAATAATCTTACAAACTGTTATGAAAGGTACGTTGGTCAGATGGCAAAGAAAATGGATCTTCAAAAAAAAACACATCCGTCTTATCGTGTATTTTCTTTACCGTTAATCACGTTGCTTATTAGCACCTCTCTTTTTTCTGCCCCTCCTGTTTTTGCTAACACAATAACGGATAACCGCAATCAGCTAAAAGATCTACAAACCACGATTGCAGAAAAAGAAAAACAGGTTCAAGAACAACAAAAACAACGCACGGCCCTTCTTAGTCAATTAAAAACACAAGAAACTCAAATTTCTAGTGCAGGTCGTGCTGTGCATGAAACCCAAAATCGCCTACAAACATTAGGTAAAGAGATAAAAACCATTACCGCAAATATTGCTCGCTTACAAAAACAGTATCAGTCACAACAAGAGTTATTAGCGCGTCAAATGGATGCTGCGTATCGTCAAGGTAAACACCAAGGTATTGAGCTCTTATTTCGTGGTGAAGAAGGCCAGCGTGAAGAGCGTATTTTAGCGTATTACAGCTATATTAATGATGCTCGCAAAGAAACAATGGCAGAGCTTGCTCAAACATCAAAAGAGCTTGAGGCAGAAAAAGCAGCGCAACAAGCAAAACAGAACGAGCAAAAGCAGGTTCTCACTAAACAACAGCAAGAAAAACAAAAGCTTGATAACGCATTAGCTGCTCGACAAAAAACGCTGACCCAACTTGAATCAACCTTAAAAGCAGATCAGAAAAACTTAGCCACCATGCGAGCTAATGAAGCTCAATTAAGAAATAAAATTGCTCAAGCTGAGCGAGAAGCCAAAGCACGAGCAGAGCGTGAAGCACGAGAAGCAGCACGCATTGCAGCCAAACAACGAGAAGCCCAACAGCGTGGTTCAACCTATAAACCAACAGCTGAAGAGCAGTCATTAATGTCACGTACTGGTGGTTTAGGTAAACCTGCGGGACAAGCTATTTGGCCTATTAGGGGCTCTTTATTACACCGTTTTGGTGAGTCTATTTCTGGCTCTGGCGAATTACGCTGGAAAGGAATTGTGATACCAGCAGCACAAGGTACGGAAGTAAAAGCCATTGCTGATGGCCGTGTATTATTAGCAGATTGGCTTCAAGGTTATGGCTTGGTCGTCGTGGTTGAACATGGTAAAGGTGATATGAGCCTTTATGGTTATAACCAAAGCGCTTTAGTGAATGTTGGTCAACAGGTTAAAGCAGGCCAATCTATCGCTTTAGTTGGTAACAGTGGTGGACAAGAGCGTTCAGCACTCTATTTTGAAATTAGACGTCAAGGAAAAGCAGTAAACCCTGTTCCTTGGCTTGGGAGGTAGGTTTGAAATTACTTGGCACATTACAACGCAAGCGCTCTTTTCTACTTAGTTTAATGTTGCTAAGTCTGGTTGTAAGTACACCTGCATTTGCAGCCAAATTAGCCATTGTGATTGATGATTTTGGTTATCGTAAAAAAGAAGATAACCAAATTTTACAGCTTCCTACTGCGGTTTCTATCGCTATTTTGCCTGATTCGCCTCATGGAAAAGAAGTGGCGACTAAAGCCCATGCACAAGGGCGTGAAATTCTGATCCATATGCCAATGGCGCCAATTAGTAAACAACCTCTAGAGCGCGATACCCTAAAACCGTCAATGGATCAGAACGAAATTAATCGTATTATTCAACATGCTATTAGTAATGTTCCTTACGCTGTCGGTATGAATAACCATATGGGCAGTGCGATGACATCGGATAGACAAGCAATGGATAGGGTTATTAAAGCGCTTAATCACTCTAATCTCTATTTTTTAGATAGCGTGACCATCGGTAATACACAAGCTGCTATTGCCGCTAAAGCCGCAGGAGTTCCTTCTTTGCGTCGCCATGTTTTTCTCGATAACGTACAAACTGAAGCAGAAACTCGCCAACAACTTGCCCGCGCTATTGCTTTAGCTCGGAAAAATGGCTCTGCCATTGCTATCGGACATCCTCATCCCTCAACGGTTAGAGCATTACAGCAACAGTTACCTTTACTACCTGCTGATATTCAACTAGTCGCACCAAGTGCGCTACTAAAACCACAGATAGAAAAACCAATACAACCAGAGCCGCCAAAAGTTGTCCCGCCAACAGAGCAACCGAAAGAGCCAAAACCTGCATCTTGGTTAAAGCCAGCGCAAGAAGCGATTATTTCGATGAAAAAAAGTACGCTAATTAATACATTATCCAGTGGATTTAGCTCATCAGAAAAAAAGAAATTACCCGACATATCTGATCCTAATGGAATTGGTGAAGTTGAAAACTAATGCAATAAAAAAGAGCCTTAAAAGGCTCTTTTTTACTTAAAGATCACGCATTACTGCCAATCTAAAATAACTTTACCTGATTGACCTGAACGCATGATATCAAAACCTTTTTGGAATTCATCAATTGGAAATTGATGAGTAATAATTGGAGAGAGATCAAGGCCGGACTGAATAAGTGCAGCCATTTTATACCATGTTTCAAACATCTCACGTCCATAGATACCTTTAATAAACAAACCTTTAAAGATAACTTGTCCCCAATCAATTGCCATATCAGAAGGAGGAATACCCAACAGCGCAATACGACCGCCATGATTCATGGTATTAAGCATGGTACGAAACGCAGGTGGCGCGCCTGACATTTCTAATCCCACATCAAAACCTTCTGTCATCCCCAATTCTTTCATAACATCCATTAGGTTTTCTTTGCTGACATTCACGGCTCTGGTAACACCCATTTTTTTCGCGAGATCAAGACGATATTCATTAACATCGGTGATCACCACATGACGAGCCCCAACATGTTTACAAATTGCAGCAGCCATAATCCCAATAGGGCCAGCGCCTGAAACCAGAACATCTTCACCCACTAAATCAAAAGATAACGCGGTATGCACGGCATTACCAAAGGGATCAAAAATAGCCGCTAATTCATCAGGAATATTGTCTGGGATTTTAAACGCATTAAAGGCAGGGATAACCAAATATTCAGCAAAACAGCCTGGGCGATTTACACCTACACCAATGGTATTGCGACATAAATGAGTACGACCGCCACGACAATTACGGCAATGACCGCAAGTGATATGCCCTTCACCCGAGACACGATCACCAATATTAAAGCCTTTCACTTCTTGCCCTATCGCAACAATTTCGCCGATATACTCATGGCCTACAACCATAGGAACAGGAATTGTTTTTTGTGACCACTCATCCCAGTTATAAATATGAACATCAGTGCCACAAATTGCTGTTTTGCGAATTTTGATCATCACATCGTTATGACCAAGCTCAGGCACTGGAACATCGGTCATCCAGATACCTTCTTGTGCTTTTAATTTTGACAATGCTTTCATAGAGTAACCTTATGCAATCACATTAAGTTCTTTGCCAATTTTGATAAATGCCGCCACTGCACTCTCAATTTGTTCAGTAGTGTGTGCTGCTGACATTTGTGTACGAATACGTGCTTGCCCTTGAGGTACAACAGGATAGAAAAATCCTGTGACATAAATCCCTTCATCAAGTAAGCGTGTTGCAAATTCTTGGGCTAATTTAGCCTCTCCTAACATAACGGGGATAATGGCATGATCTGCGCCCGCCAATGTAAAACCCGCCGCACTCATTTTTTCACGGAAAAGTGAAGCGTTACGCCATAAACGAGCACGAATTTCATCACCTGATTTCAGCATATCTAAAACAGCAATAGAGGCCGAAACAATCGCAGGCGCTAACGAGTTAGAGAATAAATAAGGGCGAGAACGCTGACGCAACCACTCAACCACTTCTTTACGCGCTGCGGTATACCCACCAGAAGCACCACCTAACGCCTTACCTAAGGTACCTGTGATAATGTCGACTCTGCCCATCACATCACAATACTCATGAGTTCCGCGACCTTGTGCCCCCACAAAGCCTACAGCATGAGAATCATCGACCATAACAAGGGCACCAAATTCATCGGCTAAATCACAGATAGATTTTAGGTCTGCAATCACACCATCCATTGAAAATACACCATCTGTCGCGATCATAATGTGGCGAGCATTATCTGCTTTGGCTTTTTCAAGTTGAACGCGTAGCTCTGCCATATCGTTATTGGCATAGCGATAACGTTTAGCTTTACATAAACGCACACCATCAATAATAGAGGCATGATTTAAAGCATCAGAAATAATGGCATCTTCAGGGCCCATTAATGTTTCAAATAATCCACCATTCGCATCAAAGCAAGATGAATACAGAATGGCATCTTCCATTCCTAAAAATTCAGCAATTTTATTTTCTAATGTTTTATGTGAATCTTGAGTACCACAGATAAAACGTACAGAAGCCATACCAAATCCGTGGCTGTCCATACCTGCTTTTGCAGCTTCAATTAATTTTGGATGATTAGCGAGGCCTAAATAGTTATTAGCACAGAAGTTAATAACATGGCTTCCATCAGCAACTGCGATATCTGCGCTTTGTGAAGAAGTGATGATGCGCTCATTTTTAAAGAGGCCATCTTGACGAGTTTGTTCTAGTTGTTGATTAATTTGTTGGTAAAAAGTGGGAGTAGACATACTTTCTCCTAAGACAGCAATTCGAAAAGAGACAACTTAAATAGTTTGACTATAATATAGTCAGCATTGTTTCTTATTTTATGCCTTTGTTCTATTAAAAACGACAAATGTAAATAAATAATGTTATTTGTGTAATTAAGATCACTAATACGTTCTGCTTTTTTCGAGAATTTCAGTCTGTTGTTCCATGATGAATGCTACCGTTAAGGCTGTTCAGTGTTATTATAGACCTAGAGCTAATTTTTAGATTTTATATGAAGGGGTAGCCACATGATTATCGTCACTGGCGGTGCGGGTTTTATCGGCAGCAATATTGTTAAAGCATTAAATGATGAAGGTTATACTGATATCTTAGTTGTTGATAACCTTAAAGATGGTACCAAATTTGTGAATTTGGTTGATCTAAATATCACTGATTACATGGATAAAGAAGATTTTATTGCAAGCATTGTTGCTGGTGATGATTTCGGTGATATTGATGCGGTTTTCCATGAAGGTGCTTGCTCTTCTACGACTGAGTGGGATGGCAAATATATGATGGATAACAACTATCAATATTCTAAAGAGCTACTTCATTTTTGTCTTGAACGCCAAATTCCTTTCTTATATGCCTCTTCTGCTGCAACTTATGGTGGTCGTACAGATAACTTTATCGAAGATAGAAAATATGAAGCGCCTTTAAATGTCTACGGCTATTCAAAATTCTTATTCGATGAATATGTACGCCAGATTTTACCTGAAGCAGATTCAATGATTTGTGGCTTCCGTTATTTTAATGTTTATGGCCCCCGTGAAGGACATAAAGGTGGTATGGCGAGTGTTGCATTCCATTTAAATAACCAAGTCAATGCGGGTCAAAATCCAAAATTATTTGAAGGTAGCGAAACCTTCCAACGCGACTTTATTTACGTTGGAGATGTGGCTGCGGTTAATTTATGGTTCTGGCGCAATAATGTATCAGGTATTTTTAACTGTGGTACAGGTCGAGCTGAATCATTCCAAGCTGTTGCCGATGCTGTTATTGCTCATCATAAAGATAAAGATCTCTCTATCGAACATATTGAGTTCCCTGAGAAATTGAAAGGTCGTTACCAAGCCTTTACTCAAGCTGACCTGACAAATTTACGTAAAGCAGGTTATTCCGCACCTTTTAAAACAGTTGCTGAAGGCGTAGAGCTTTATATGCAATGGTTAAATCAAGGTAAGTAATCACTGTTTATGAAAATCTTTGTGGTAGGGCCTTCATGGGTCGGGGATATGATGATGTCCCAAAGTCTTTATCGTACATTGAAAGCATTACATCCTGCGGCAACGATTGATGTGATGGCACCTGCTTGGTGCCGTCCATTACTCGAAAAAATGCCAGAAGTTGATAATGCAATCCCGATGCCATTAGGTCATGGGGCTTTAGCCATTGGTGAACGTCGCCGTTTAGGAAAACAATTAAAAGAGAATGGTTACACACACGCTTACGTATTACCTAACTCGTTAAAATCTGCCTTAGTCCCTTTCTTTGCAGATATTCCTAAGCGCACTGGTTGGCGTGGAGAGATGCGTTATGGTCTATTAAATGATTTGCGACCTTTAAATAAAGATGCATTTCCTTTGATGGTTGAACGCTATGTTGCGCTCGCTTATGACAAGCAAAAAGTCCAAAAAGCGACTGATTTACCGCAACCTTTGTTATGGCCTAAGTTATCAGTTACCGAAAATGATATTGCTACCACATTAAGTCAATTTTCATTATCGACTCAACGCCCTGCTATTGGTTTTTGCCCTGGAGCTGAATTTGGCCCCGCAAAACGTTGGCCTCATTATCATTACGCCGCTTTAGCACAGAAACTGATTGAGCAAGGTTATCAGATCTTCTTGTTTGGCTCTAAAAAAGATAAAGAAGCAGGCGAAGAGATAAAACAAACCTTAACGCCAGAAGCACGTGAAGCCTGTTTTAATCTTGCTGGCGAAACCAGTCTTGAGCAGGCAGTTAATTTGATTGCATCTTGTAAAGCTGTGGTCAGTAATGACTCTGGTTTAATGCATGTTGCTGCCGCGTTAGAGCGTCCGTTAGTGGCGCTTTATGGCCCAAGTAGCCCTGACTTTACACCACCGTTATCACATAAAGCACGCGTGATCCGTTTAATTACGGGTTATCACAAAGTGCGTAAAGGGGATGCTGAACAAGGCTATCACCAAAGCTTAATCGATATTCAGCCAGAGAAGGTTTTTGCTGAATTAGCAAATTTACTGTCAACGGAGCCATCAGCGTGAAGCGGGTATTAATTGTTAAAACCTCTTCTATGGGCGATGTGTTACATACATTGCCAGCATTAACTGATGCAATAAATGTTTATCCTGATATTCGTTTTGATTGGGCCGTCGAAGAAGGTTTTGCACAGATCCCAAGCTGGCATCAAGCCGTTGATAGAGTTATTCCTGTAGCAATACGCCGTTGGCGAAAAAACTGGTTTAGTGCACCTATTCGTGCTGAGCGCGCACAATTTCGTCACGCTATTCAAAACCATCACTATGATGCCGTTATTGATGCACAAGGTTTACTAAAAAGTGCATTTTTGGTTACTCGATACGCCAAAGGCACTAAGCACGGTTATTCTCGTCAATGTTCCCGAGAGCCTTTAGCGAGTTTCTTTTACGATATTCGCCACAATGTCAGTAAAGAGATGCACGCCGTTGAGCGAATTCGTCAACTGTTTGCTTTAAGCTTAAATTATCCGACCCCACAATCTCAGGGTGATTATGGAATTGCACAGCATTTCCTCTCACTGCCATCCTTTGATAAACGCCCTTATTTAGTCTTTTTACACGCAACTACGCGTGATGAGAAACATTGGCCAGAATCCCATTGGCGAGAGTTAATTGCACTGCTTGCAGATTCCGGAGTACGCATTAAATTACCTTGGGGTGCAGAGCATGAGCATCAACGTGCAATACGTTTAGCAAGAGATTTTGACTATGTTGATGTGTTACCGAAGATGTCACTAGCCCAAGTGGCTCAGGTTATTGCTGGAGCTAAAAGCGTCGTTTCTGTGGATACGGGATTAAGCCATTTAACGGCTGCATTAGATAAACCCAATATCACTTTATTTGGCCCTACCGATCCCGGCTTAATTGGCGGTTACGGTAAAGCCCAAACGGCTGTAAAAGCAGAAGGTGGGGATATTGGGGAGATAAGCGCGCAAAAAATACTCAACATTCTCGATATTTAGCCTTATTAAACCCTAAAAGTTATTAGTCTTTTAGGGTTTGATTAACCGCACTAAAGACTTCATCAACCGAAATAAGATCCATTGATGCTTGTATTCCCTCATCTGGGTTAGGTCTCTTATTGATAATGGTATGCAAATGAAGATCTTGATAAGGCCCTGTCCATTTAGGGTTTGCTGTCGCAAATAAACTTACTGTCGGGCGTTGTAGTGTGATCGCTAAATGTAGAGGCCCTGTATCCCCTGTGACTAATACATCCATTATCTTTATTTGACTTAACAAATCAGGCAATGAAGTTTTACCCACTAGATTTTCAATATTGTTATGATATTTTTTTGGCAACAATACAAAAAACTCTTCTGGTAATTCTAATTCTCTGGGTGAACCAATTAACTTAATCTGTATTGATGGTTTACTCTCAATAAGCTTTTGCGCTAATTCAACAAAATATTTTACTGGCCATCTACGTTCTTGCGTTGATGCCCCCATCTGAAATCCAACAATATGATAGTGTCCTTTATCTAATTGTTCTATTTCACAAGGAATTTCCATTCTTGTATCAGAACTATCTATTCCTAAATAACGAATAATATTAAGTTTACTTTGGACAACATGACAATTAGGAGGTTGATACTCAGCAATAATCCATTTCTGAAACCATTTAGGAATAACATGAAAAGTATTACGCAATATATACTGACAACCTGCCACTACTGCAAACAGCACATCATAAGGAAGATGAGAATGGAGAATAACCGCTAATTCAGGTTTATATTTTTTAGCCTGTAAAGCAATAGGAAGTAGATTTTTTATCTTATTATCCCAATAAACTACGCTATCTATTTGGTCATAGTTTTCAACTAATAACCTATTCTTCTCACTTGAAACCAATGTAATATGTGCATCAGGATAGTGAGCTCGGATCGCTCTTATTGCTGGGGTATTAAACATAAAATCTCCCAGCGCGGTCGTAGAAAAAATAAGAATACTGTTAAATTGAATATCAGATGAAAATGTATCCGTTTTTTTCATCTTGCCAAAAAGTGGGTTATAAATATTTAGGAAGTTATGTACCCATTTTAATTTCTTCAACTTCATCTTATTTTGCCTGTACTTGATTTTGATAATACTCAGCTAACGTCATTCCATGCACTTTATCTGATAAGAAGCTAAATAAAGTTTCTAAGTCGTTATATAACCCTTCAATATCTTTTTCGGTACGAAAGGTTGGACTACCACCCGGCATAAATTCAGAGGAGTGCAACATAAATTCAATATGAGAGTGACCTTGAGCTAAAGATTTTTCAGCAACATCAATCATCTGTTGAGCATTGCCACCTTTAGGGCGGAGCCAATTCACTGAAGGCGCACGTTGCTTACCTCTCAATTTATCGTAGCCTTGCTTAATTTTATTCATAAAAGGTGAGTGCTTATATTGGATACTCATTGGCACTTCTAGCAACGAAGAATTACCTGGTTTAGTGATATCCTGCAAGTCCATAAAATAAGCATGACTTGGAAAATCGGTGTAATTTGTTCCACCGGATTGTGCGGGATCACCTTTAGTAAATCGCCAATCCACTTTAGGTGTCACAGAACAATCGACTTGGTAACCAAACTCAACCAAAAGTTGTGCATAAGTTTCGTTAAAAGCCCAACGACCCGCACGATGACTTAACATTTTGGTTTGCAGTTTATCTTCAAGTAACTGTGTCATTAATGCGATTTTCTCTCGCATTTGATCTTTGGGATATTCAATTAAATAAGGCTGATAATGTAAATCGTTGTCCGTTAAAGGTGTAATTGGTGGGCTATTCCAAGCATGTAAGTGCATACCAATTTCGCCCGTATTACGTGCAATAACATCACGAGCAAACTCAATATAGGCATCATCCATAACCATTTCATAGTTTGTTAACCAAACAGGTTTAAAATTAAAGCGCTCACAAAGTTGCTGAAAACGGGGAAGAAAGTGCGTATTTCGAGTGGTAATATCACGTTCATTTTCCCAAAGATTATCGCCTTCGGTATCTAATGTGATAATAAATGCTGGTTTAGTCATGCATTCCCCGCCAACTGATGGATTATAGGTTCATAATTGAATAAATTATTCTATGTTACGCAGTAGGAAACATCTATTCAATCAATATAAATACAGTATGGTAGATGCATTCCGTGGATTTGTTTACAATTAGAGTATCTCATTCAAGCTAAAGTAATTATGACAAATATAAATCAATCATTTAATAGAATACTGGTTATTAAACTCCAACATCATGGAGATATGTTATTAACGACACCCGTTATATGCTCATTAAAATCAGCTTATCCTAATGCGATGATTGATGTTTTATTATACAAAGAAACATTACCTATGCTTGAGCACAACCCATTAATCAATAATATTTTTTATCTTGATCGTAATTGGAAACATCAAGGTAAGTTGACTCGATTA
Source organism: Proteus terrae subsp. cibarius (assembly GCF_011045835.1). NCBI lineage: Bacteria > Pseudomonadati > Pseudomonadota > Gammaproteobacteria > Enterobacterales > Morganellaceae > Proteus > Proteus terrae. The sequence goes on along the minus strand of NZ_CP047349.1, from coordinate 34,931 downwards.
AAAAAAGAGTGGGAACTTGGCCGAACATTACAAAAACAGCAGTACGACTTAGTGGTAAACTTAGCTGATCAATGGAAAGCAGCCATTTTTGCTTTACTTACCAAAGCAAAAACACGTTTAGGCTTTGAATTTGAAAAGCGTAAAGACAGCCAATTTTGGCAAACGTGCCATAACATCATTATTTCTACAGCAGATCATGGACAACTGCACACTGTTGAACAAAATCTGAGTATCCTGACACCACTTAATATTCCTATTATTTCGGATGTTATGATGGCTTATAGCGAAGCAGACAAACAGTGGTTAACTGAGACTATTGAAAAATATCATCTCCCTAAAAACTATATCGTTATACAACCAACATCTCGCTGGTTTTTCAAATGCTGGAATGAGGATAAAATGGCGACTTTGATTACACAACTTCAGCAAAGCCATTATTCTGTTGTTTTAACCTCAGGCCCAGAGAAAAAAGAATTGGAGATGATAGAAACTATTTTGGCACAATGTCCAAATAAAGAAGCTATAACGGTCTTAGCAGGCCAAACCTCTTTATCTCAATTAGCGGTATTAATTGATAATGCAGGGCTTTTTATTGGTGTTGATTCTGTTGCAATGCATATGGCTGCAGCATTAAAAACCCCTTTAGTTGCTCTTTTTGGTCCTTCTAAACTTGAGCATTGGCATCCTTGGCAAGCGATAGGCGAAACAATATGGGCTGGTGATTATGACGATATTCCACACCCAGATCATATAAAAACAGACACTCAACAACGCTATCTTTCCGCTATTCCTGTTGATGTAGTTTACAACACAGCTATAAGGCACTTATCTTAATGAATCACCCATTACGACTCGCCATTGTTCGACAAAAGTATCGTCCTGATGGTGGTGCTGAGCGCTTTATTGCCCGTGCATTAGATGCATTATCAAACGATGATCTTGAACTCAATGTGATCACTCGAGAATGGCAAGGTGATACCAATCCAGATTGGCATATTCACTTATGTAACCCACGAAAGTTAGGCAGAATTAGTCGAGAGTCAGGCTTCGCTAAGGCGGCAAGAGCGTGTTGGCAAGAAAATCATTTTGATATTGTTCAAAGTCATGAACGTATCGCAGGTTGTGATATTTTTCGGGCAGGTGATGGTGTGCACCGCCGATGGTTATTACAACGTCAACGAATATTGCCAAATTGGAAAGGTCGCTGGTTATTTTATGATAGATACCATCGCTATGTTATGAATGCAGAAAAGCAAATGTATGCTGATCCTGCATTAAAACAAGTTATTTGTAACTCACAGATGGTTAAAAATGAAATTATTGAGGATTTTGGCCTATCTGCCGATAAAATATCTGTTATTTATAACGCAATTGATCATAATGCTTTCGTACCTGCGACAAATTCTCAAAAATACGCATTAAAAACACAATATAATATTCCACAAGATGTGCCTTGCTTTATTTATGTAGGATCTGGCTTTGAACGTAAAGGATTAGCAGCTGCTATTTCAGCAATAGCAAAAACATCGGCTATATTGTTAGTTGTTGGAAGTGATAAAAATCAGCGAAGATACGAACAATTCGCGACACAATTAGGTTGTGAGCAACGTATTTTCTTTTTAGGTATGCAGAAAAAAACACTCGATTTTTATCAAATAGCGGATGCATTGTTGCTTCCTACTCTTTACGATCCTTTCCCTAATGTTATTCTTGAGGCATTATCGTGCGGTTTACCGGTGATCACCTCAACAACTTGTGGTGGCGCGGAATTTATTCAAAATGGTAAAAATGGATTTGTTTGTGATGCATTAGATATTTCAGCATTAACTGATGCAATTGTGCAGATCCCCCAAAATACAGCGTGGACTGAAATGTCACAGGTAGCGAGAGAGACTATCCTTCCCTATACGCCACAACGATTATCAGGCGAGCTTATTTCACTTTATAAACGGATATTAGCCTTGTGAGTCAACAACATATACTTTTTATTATTGATGGATTACCCGGTGGTGGCGCTGAAAATGTTACACTCAGGCTAGCCAACGGTTTTCATCAGGCTGGATACCAAGTCACATTGTTATCCTTACATAATAAATTAGCGTATGAACTACCTGATTTTATTGATTATATTGTTGATCATGATGACTATCGTGGTATCTTCAGAAAATTAACCGAAATACCTCGTAGAGCAAAATCACTTGATAATGTACTTATAAAGCTTTTTGCTAAGAAAGGACGTCCTGCGCTTGTTCTTTCTAATCTACACAAAACAGACCGTATTGTTTGCCGATCCAAACAACTAAAAAGCTGTAATGTTTGGTACTGTATTCATGGCATTTACTCTCAATCTTATCTTGGGAATAAATCTGGCTTTTCATATTGGTTGAAAAAAACCAAAATTCAGCGTGTTTATAAAGATAAAAATCTCGTTTGTGTATCTAACGCTGTTAAAGATGACTTAATAAATACAATTGACATTCGTGCTCACCAACTAAAGACCATCTATAACCCTTTTAATATTGAAGAAATACAGCAAAGAGCCACCCTTCCGAATGTATTTACTCAGCAAGAGTATATTTTACATGTTGGACGATTACATGAAGTTAAAAGGCAAGACAGATTAATTGAAGCCTTTGCGAAAGCGGATTTGCCTTGCCAATTAATCCTTTTAGGTGAAGGAACACCTGCCATTAAACAAAAATTAGAAGCACAAATAAAACAACTCAATCTAACACAGAAGGTTGTACTTGCTGGCTTTATCTCTAATCCGCTCCCTGCCATCAAAGATGCGAAGGTAGTCGCATTAAGTTCTGATAGCGAAGGACTTCCTACTGTATTAATTGAAGCTTTAATTTGTGGAACTCCTATCGTCAGTACTCAATGCCCAGGTGGAGTCAGCGAAATTATGACTGACGCGCTTTCTGATTATCTTTCTACAATGGATAGTGATTCTCTCGCTGAGAAACTTCGTTTCGCGTATTATTCACCACCTCAAATATTGCCATCATCCTATGCAAAATTTGAACTAAACCATATTTTAAAGCAGTATATCGCTTTAATTCCTTAATCCGCGCCTACTTGTTTTACACACTTTCTACCACACAGTGTGATACTATAAGCGTTCGTCCAGATAAGTGAATTTGATAGCATGTTGTTGCGTTTATATCAGGTACTTCTTTACCTTATTCAACCTCTGATTTGGTTACGTCTTTTATTACGTAGCCGTAAAGCACCCGCCTACCGTAAACGGTGGGGAGAGCGCTATGGCTTTTGCAAAGGCAAAGTTGTGCCTCAAGGGATATTATTACATTCCGTTTCTGTCGGTGAAACACTCGCCGCCGTGCCACTTGTTCGCGCCCTTCGCCATCACTATCCCGATTTGCCTATAACAGTCACAACCATGACACCAACAGGCTCAGAACGTGTACGTTCTGCATTTGGTGATGATGTTTACCATGTCTATCTTCCTTATGATTTACCGGGTTCAGTTAATCGTTTTCTTAAAGCGGTTGATCCGAAATTGGTGATCATTATGGAAACCGAACTATGGCCTAATCTGATTTCAAAACTGCATCAACGAAAAATCCCATTGATTATCGCCAATGCACGTTTATCAGAACGCTCTGCGGCGGGTTATCAGAAATTAGGTAGTTTCGTTAAAACAATGCTCCAAAAAATCACCTTAATTGCGGCTCAAAACCAAGAAGATGGTGAGCGTTTTATTGAATTAGGGCTTAAACGTTCACATTTACATGTAACAGGCAGTCTAAAATTTGATATTTCTGTCACCCCTGAGTTAGCAGCAAGAGCCGTTGCTTTGCGTCGCCAATGGGCTGCTCATCGCCCCGTTTGGATTGCAACCAGTACCCATGAAGGTGAAGAAACCATTATCTTAGAGACACATAAAAAGCTACTGACACAATTTCCACAGCTTTTGTTAATTTTAGTTCCTCGACACCCAGAGCGTTTCCCTAAAGCGGAGCAATTAACACGCGAAGCAGCGTTAAAGTATACCTTACGCAGTACTGATGCTGTTCCTGATGCACAGACCCAAGTCGTGATAGGTGATACCATGGGCGAATTGATGTTGCTCTATGGTATTGCTGATCTGGCTTTTGTAGGGGGAAGTTTAGTCGAACGTGGTGGTCATAATCCTTTAGAGGCCGCAGCTCATGCTATCCCGGTTATTATGGGGCCTCATACTTTTAATTTTAAAAATATCTGTGCCAAGCTCGATCAAGCTGAAGGGTTAATTACTGTTACAGACAGTGAATCGATGGCAACTGCTATTGCTTCATTGCTTAATGATGAAGATTATCGCCGTTACTATGGTCGTCATGCTGTTGAAGTGCTTCATGAAAACCAAGGTGCATTGTTGCGTTTACTCACCCTACTTTCACCTTACCTTCCCCCTCGGAGTCACTGATGAGCCAATGCAAGCGCCTTTCTGTCGTGATGATCAGTAAAAATGCTGCTGATGTCATTGGTGAATGTTTAGACTCCGTACAATGGGCTGATGAAATCATTGTATTAGATTCAGGTAGCCAAGATAACACCTGTCGTATTGCGGCAGAAAAAGGGGCAAAAGTCTTTGTAAATAGTGAATGGCCGGGATTTGGTAAACAACGCCAATTGGCACAGCAATATGCCACGGGTGATTATATTTTTATGATTGATAGTGATGAACGTATCACACCTGAACTCAAAACTAGTATCCTGGCGGTATTGCAACAACCTGAAGAAAATGTGGTCTATAACTGTGCTCGCCGTAACTTATTTATGGGCCGATTTATGAAACACAGTGGTTGGTATCCCGATAAAGTGACCCGTTTATATGCTCGTGAACGTTATCAATATAACAATAATTTAGTTCATGAATCGTTAGAAACACAGGGCGCAACAGTCAAAACATTGCAAGGCGATCTCTTGCATCTTACCTGTCGTGATTTAATGGAATTTCAGCAAAAACAGCTAAAATATGCCACCGAATGGGCTAAAGAGCGCCATCAACAAGGTAAAAAAACCAGTTATGGCTCCATCTTAACTCATACGTTAGGTGCCTTTTTTAAGACTTGGTTGTTAAGAATGGGCTTTTTAGACGGGAAACAGGGATTAGTACTGGCATTTGTTAATGCACAGTATACCTTTAATAAATACGCTTCTTTATGGGAACTCAGCCAGAAGACGACCAATCATGAAAAATAAAGCTATCTACCCCGGAACCTTTGATCCTATCACTTATGGCCATATTGATATATTAACTCGTGCAGCAGGTATGTTTGATACCGTTTTATTAGCCATTGCTGATAGTGCCCGTAAAAATCCGATGTTTACCTTAGAAGAGAGAGTTAATTTAGCCAGAGAGGTGACGAGCCATTTACCGAATGTTGAAGTGGTGGGTTTTAGTGAGCTGATGGCAAATTTTGCCAAACAGCAACAAGCCACTATTTTAATTCGTGGCGTTCGTAGCGTTTCTGACTTTGAATATGAATGGCAACTTGCCAATATGAACCGTCACTTTGCACCTGATCTTGATAGTGTTTTTTTACTGCCTTCTCAAAATCTTTCCTTTGTTTCTTCATCTTTAATTAAAGATGTGGCGCGCCATGACGGTGATGTTTCTACATTTTTACCTGAAGTGGTAACCGCAGCAATGCTGAAAAAGTTAGGTAAAATTTAGCTCTCATTCTCACTATGTTGGCAATGTCGGCAGAAAAAGGTGCTACGTTGCCCTTGTTTAATACTTTCAATCAGTTGTCCGCAAATCAAACAAGGTTTATCTTTACGCCCATAAACAAAGAGTTCTTGAGCAAAATATCCCGGCTTGCCATCAGACTGTAAGAAGTCTTTTAGTGTTGTACCACCTTGCTCAATGGAGCGCATCAATACTCGTTTAATCGCAGTCACCAGTACCGTACACTCTTCTTGCGTTAAGCTATTGGCTTTTCTATCAGGCATAATGCCCGATGAAAATAGCGCCTCGTTAGCATAAATATTACCAACACCAACAACTAATTTATTATCCATTAACCACGGTTTAATGGCTGTTTTTTTATTTTTTGACTGCTGATATAGATATTCTGCGTTAAATTCATCAGAAAGTGGCTCTGGCCCTAAATGGGCTAATACAGAACTAGTTGCTAAATCTTCACACCACAGCCAAGCACCAAAGCGTCGTGGATCGGTATAACGCAATACTTTGCCATCACGAAAAATTAAATCGATATGATCATGTTTCTCTTCAGGTTGTTCTTCTAATAGAATACGAACACTCCCTGACATTCCTAAATGGATAATAATCCACCCTGTATTAAGTTCTATTAACAAGTACTTAGCGCGACGCTTTACACTTAAAATAGGCTCATCCAGTAAAGTCTTTATTTTCTCTGACACAGGCCAACGTAATTTACTATTGCGCACAATGGCATAGTGCAACACATTGCCCACAAGATGAGGTTCAATACCTCGGCGACTGGTTTCAACTTCTGGCAATTCAGGCACAGGTGGCTCCATTATTATCAGATAAGAGATACAGCGATAACATCATTTTTATTGTATGATCAGCATCCCCAAAAGTAGAAAGGACGATAGCAGATTATTATGATGTTGTTTAAAGACTATAGTAAAAAATCCCTTTGGAATTTATCCATTATTGGGCTTTACATTATATTGATCTACTTACCGGATATCACCCGTTATAAAAATATTGTGATGGGACTAATCGGTGCAACAGCACTGTGGTATCTGGTACGTGATTTTAAAACTATCTGTAAAATTTTTAAAAATAATCTGGCCTTCTCGCTACTGTTTTTATTACTGACTATTGGTTATTCCATACTAATCTCAGTTGATCCAAATATCAGCATCAAAGAGATTAATAAACCCATTTTAAATGGCTTACTGCTTTTTGCTATTACCTTTCCGATTGTATTATATAAAGAAAAACCAACTGATATTGCCAAAATGGTGATGGTAGCTTTTGTGATTGGGTTGTTGGTAATTATGGCTAAGGAACTGGTGCAGTATTATTTAGAATATTCAAAAGGGATCTCACCATTTACAACTACTAGTCAGAAAATACATCGAGAAATATCTTATTCTTTACTATTTTATTTCTCTATCATTTTAAGTTTATGGTCATTGAAAAGTACTCATATTACATTAAATTTATTTTTTACTTTTATTCTTATTTTATTCCTATTTCTAATACTTGGAACTTTGGCTAGAGGAGCATGGATCACATTTATTTTTATAACAGGAATAATATTAATAACAAATAAACAATGGTGTATTATAACACTAAGTCTTATCACCTGTATTTCAGGTTTTTTTATTATAACTAAAATAGAGCCAAACAAATTTATAGATAAAAAACTACAATATAAATTAACACAAACTAATAGCGGATTTCGTTTTGATAATGGCACCCAAGGCTCAGCGTTAGATCTTATTTTTGAACAACCGATAAAAGGCTATGGCTATGGTAATCAGCTTTACCATAATGTCTATAATGAGCGCGTTAAAGATTATCCAAAATGGAAATTTAAAAAATCCATTGGTCCCCATAACGTCTTTTTAGCTTTTTGGTTTGCTGGCGGTATTTTGGGGTTATTTAGTATTCTTTATTTTTGCTCTTCGATAATTGCCCAAGGTATCCAATTAATAAGAAAAAACCAAGGGGTTATTCGTCAAGCTTCTCTGGTATTACTGATGTCATTTTTAGGAGTCTATGTACTGCGAGGATTATTTGAGAATGCCTATATCAATCAGGTGGGTATTTTAGTGGGATTAATGTTGGCATTACGCCACTCACTACTAAATTATCAATCAATAACGTCATTAGATAAACAATAATAGGTTACTTAATTAACTTTTCTATTGTTTTCAATATAATCTCTGCCCGCTTATCCCAGTTATAATAGTTTTCAACCAGAGAGCGGGCATGGGTTGTTTTTTCTTTGGCTCGCTGCGGGTTTTCTCTTAGCTGTATTATCTGTTTTGCAAAACTCTGCGCATCACCACTATCGGCAAAACTCACCGCTTTCTCATCCACAACATCACGAATTGAAGGAAAATCTGAAATTACTACAGGCTTTTCCATCGCCATATATTCAAATAACTTAAGTGGTGAAGTGTAACGACTTCCAATACTCGTTAATGTAAGCGGAAGTACACAGATATCGTGTTGACCAATTGCTTCAAAGCGTTTTTTGGGATCAATAAACCCCAAGAAATTTACTTTATCTTTTACATCCATTTCTTGAGCTAATAAGGTTAACCCTTCAATCTGTTCAGGTGTACCACCCGCAATATTAAGCCTTGCATTATCAAGGTATTTCATTGCTCGCATCATGGTTGGGATACCTTTCCATTTATGCAAGCTCCCTAAATACAATACCTCAGTAAAGCTTTTCTCAGATATTGGTGATTTAACTTGGTAATCAGCCACTGCATGTAAATCCACACCATCAGGAACGACAGTTATTGGTGTAACAACTTGATACTGTGAAACAATATCATCTCTTAATAATGAAGTAAGAACAAAAATCCCAGTCGCTTGGCTATAAACTAATTTCTCCATTTTTAATAGCTTATGGTATTTTGCACGATTCTTTTTTTTCTCAAATGAATGAGACTCAGCAAAAGATTGAGCAAAAATTTCATGGCTTTCAAAAAAGAGGGGGATTTCTGGATAATTTTCACAAAGATAACACGCTAGCTTTAAGTTACGGGTAAACAACGCATCCACATCATTTTGCTTTATCCAACGAGCAATTTGTAATGAGAAAAGTTTTTGTGAATTAAATGGAAAATACCATTTACGTCGAATATCTCTTAAAGCAACTAAACTCGCATTAGTGTGAATTGAACGACCTAATATATCGCTATCTTGATATTGTCCTTTTGGTGTGACTAAAGTGACTTCTGCACCCGCTCGAGCAAATGCATCCACATTTTGCAAGATTTGCAAGGAAGCAACACGTAAGTCAGGCACCGGGTAAGGATCAAGATAGGCAATCTTCATTATTATGACGCCAATGCCTGTAATAAACGTTGCGCAGAATGTTGCCAAGTATAACGCGTCTCTATACGCAAACGTGCATTCTCACCCATGGCTTTTCCTCTATCGGGTAATTGGCGAAGATGATTAATCGCCATTACAATTTCATCTGCATTGCCAGGGGCTACCAACAATCCCGCAGTGCCTTCATTACCGACAACTTCAGGGATCCCCCCGATATGGCTCGCAATCACTGGTTTGGCGCATGCCATCGCTTCTGCAATCGTAATACCGAAGGCTTCATCTCCAGTACTCGGGAAAATACCCACATCACTTGCCGCATAAAATTCCGGTAATACGTTATGCTCGACAGGCTGATGAAAAATGACTTGCTCTGCAACACCTTTAGAAATCGCTTTCTTTTTTAATCGTTCAAGATCATCACCTGCACCGATAATCAGAAGTTTAACATCTTCACCTTTTAACTGCTCTATGGCATCAATTGCGACACTCAAGCCTTTCCAACCCACTAACCGCCCAGCAAATGAGAGTAAAAAAGTAGACTCATTGATCCCTAATTGCTCACGCAACGAGGTAGTCATAGGTTTAAATTTTTCAATATCCACACCATTATAAATCACACTAGGGAATTGTTTAAAATGATGTTGGATTTGCCAAGCATTAAAGTGACTACATGCAACCCATGCCGAAATCTTTTTACCTAACCTACGATCGCCTTTGAAAAAACTGGTGCCCCCACTCATATAACAAAAACGCGTTGGAGATGATTTAGGCATCATAGATGGCCAAAAAAAGTCAAAAGGCTTCGTTAAAATAACCCAATCAAAATTTTGACTGATAACATCTTTTTTAGCGTGTCGTGCAAAAGTGTAGCGCTCAACAATACGACGAAAACGTCCACCAAGATCAATCACTTTATCTCTTGGTGTATAAGGGTAAGTGTGAATTTGTATTTGGCGTCCTGCCAGATTGTGTCGGATATCGCCATTGCCACCATAAAGATGAACTTCATGCCCAGCATCATGCAATTGCTTAGCCAGTTCCCAAACCGCTGTTTGGATCCCGCCATAAGACATGGTGATTGTGACATCAATTATACCGATCTTCATGGATTACTTTTTCACCTTCATTCCATTCATGATATTACTCACTGCATTCCACACATTCTCAACTGAGATTTCAGCCATATTATCTTCACGGCGTGCTTTTTCTAATGGTGTAGGGTGTTGGATAACCTGACAACAAGAATGTTGTATAGGGGCTAAATAGCACCCGGGATGATAGCTATGATATAGCGCCACCATCGGGATATCTAAAGCACCGGCTAAATGTGTAGGACCAGTATCAACACCAACATAAAGCGATAAATTTGCCATAATTGCCGCATTTTGACGCATTGAAACACGCCCTGCTAAGGCTAAACATCGCTCTTCACCTATTTTTTTAGCTAAATCAACAGATAATTGCGCACTTTCCTTACCACCTAATAGCAAAAAATACGTACTCGCGTCATGGGTAATAATCTGCTTTGCTAATTGCAGAAAGTTCTCCACTGGCCAATCTCGATAGGCTTTAGCGGGAAAGCTTTGTAACTGAAAACCAATAATATTCTTATTAATTAATGAATTACCTTTCAAAAACTGTTGTGCAAAAGTCACTTCTTCCTCACTGATAAAGTAACGTAATTGCCAACAACTCGGATAAATCCCTAATGCATTAATTAATAAGGCACGCTCTTTTTGTGCAACCATCGGCGACTTGGGGCGCGCAACCCAAGTCGTATTGCCTTGCTGCTCAGATATGTCAGCAAAAGCAACGGTATGATGAGATTGGCGACGAGCATAGTTCACTAATTCACGATCATTACCGTATACCAAAGCCAAATCATAAGGTTTGTTCGGTAACCAACCTGACCAAACAGCGCGCTTTTTAGAAAAATGTCTAACACTATTAATATCAGGATTATGCTCAAGAATGCATGCACTACGCTTATGTGCAAATACATCAATATGAGCATTGGGCCAACGCTGTTTTAAGGCATGAATAACGGGGGTGATAAGTAATGTATCACCAAAACGCGCTACCGCTATAACCAATATATTTTTTGGATCCATATGCTTTTTATTTGGCTTAAATGATACATTTACTTCTCAGACTATACACTAAAAAGTATTACAAATATTCATCAATAAGATGAATACACCAAGTTGATAATAGAGATAATCGTTTCAAAACTTTATTATCAGCATTAATCATACTGACTTATTTTTATCGTTGATTGCCTGAATAAAGATCCTTTCCATCTTATCTAACATATTATCCAAACCAAATCGTGAAACAGCGTGTTCAAGCGCTGCTTTTCCCATCTGCTCACGTAATTCATCTGAGCGCATTAATTTGGCTAAATGACTTGTTAATGTTTCTTGTACCTGTGGTACTAATGTAAATCCTGTTTTACCATCAATAACGGCTTCGCTAATCGCGCCAACCGTAGTCGATACAACAGGCAAACCACACGCCATTGCCTGCATAATACCTTGCGGCACACCTTCATTACCAAAAGATGGTAACGCAAAGAGATCCATTGCATTTAAACAATCAGGCACATCATTACGATTACCAAGGAAGAAAATGCTTTGTTCTAATTCTGCCTCTTTAACCATCGGTTCTAAATTTTTACGTTGAGGCCCATCACCAACAAAAATTAATTGCCAATCAGGAAACCGCTGATGTAATGATTTCCATGCTTCTACTAAATATTTATGTCCTTTCCACACTCGCATAGTTGCAACAATACCTAATGTCGGTTTATTCGGTATTCCAATTTTTTCTCTAGCTTGTTGTTTGTTTTGTGGATAAAAACGTTGCAGATCAATTCCCGTAGGCACTGATGTCATTTTTTCTAATGGAAATTTATTATGCTGATGGAGAGTCTGGCGTAATTTTTCCCCTGTTGTCACAACATGGGTACTGGACGAAAGATAAAGCCATCGAGTTGGTAATGAACGTGAAACATCTGTAGAAACATGGCGAGTTCGAACGACCACAGGAGAATGACGTAATGTGGCACAAGAAGCAGCGACTAACCATGCATCAGTGGAACTATGAGTATTGATAACATCAAATTGGTGGCGATGTAATTTCAGCCATTGGCGAAGTGCTTTTAATGCTGAACCACGTTTTTTTTCAATGGGTAAAGTGAAAACCTCAATACCATAATCAGGCGCGGCCTTGGCAATTTTGGATGTAGGGCAACACACTAATGCAACTCGATGCCCTCTGCGGATCATACCTTGAGATTCCGTCAGTATACGGATTTCCTGACCACCCCATCCACAAGATGATTCTGTATGTAATATTGATAATACTGACTTACTCATCCGCAATCCATTTATCTGATGATTTAAAAAGAGCCATAGTATAACTAAAGAGTAAGCTAAGATCACAATAGCTTTACTTTGTTATACTTAGCAGGCTCCAGATAACAAAAAACCCGACACTAAGGTCGGGTTTTTTAAGAAAACTAAAATTATTTAATTTTAGCTTCTTTATAAAGCACATGTTGACGAACAACTGGATCGAATTTTTTCATTTCCAGTTTTTCTGGCATAGTGCGTTTGTTCTTCGTAGTGGTATAGAAGTGACCTGTACCAGCAGAAGAAACGAGTTTAATTTTCTCGCGAATACCTTTAGCCATTTTTCAGCTCCTTAGAACTTCTCACCACGGGCACGTAAATCTGCTAATACAGATTCGATGCCTTTCTTATCAATCACACGCATACCTTTAGCAGATACACGCAGAGTTACGAAACGTTTCTCAGACTCAACCCAGAAACGGTGAGAGTGCAGGTTTGGCAGAAAACGGCGTTTAGTCGCGTTTAATGCGTGAGAGCGGTTGTTTCCACTCACAGGACGCTTGCCGGTAACTTGGCAGACTCGGGACATGTCTATTCTCCAAAAATCTAATCAGCTCGAGCTTTAATATCAGGTTTGACCGCCTCGTCAGGCTTTGGAGCCCATCTCAGCAACTTTTAACGATTGAAAAACTGTGTAAACACCTCAGAAAAAACTTGCTGAGATAGGCTCTTCTCGCCAAACCCAAGATCCTCAAAGGTGGCGTAGTATACGCCCAATGGCCTCAACGCTCAAGACCCGTACAAATAAAGATTGACAATAATTACAAAAATATTTGCTACAACCAACCTCGTTCTGCGAAAGAAACACAATTATCATGCCCTATCACAAGGTGATCGAGTACATTTACACCCACTAATTGGCAAGCAGTAAAAATTTTTTCTGTTATTACTTTATCTGCGAGACTTGGTTCGCAAATACCAGAAGGGTGATTATGAGCAAGAATGATAGATGTTGCATTCTTTTTTATTGATTGACGGACAATTTCTCTAGGATGAACCTCTACTCTGTTAATTGTTCCTTTAAACATCTCTTCAAATGCAATCAATTGATTTTGATTATCGAGAAACAGTACCACAAACACTTCTCTGTCTCGCCAATGCAATAATTTTTGTAAGTAATACTTTGTATCTTCTGAAGAAGATAATACATTTTTATACATAAATTGTGTTGTAGAAAAGCGCTGTGCCATTTCATTAATCGCTTGTAGCTGGGTAAACTTTCCTACACCAACACCTTTAAAACGCCCTAAGGTTTCATAATCAGCATTAATAACATGATAAAGAGAACCACACTCTTTCAGTAAAAACGCTGCCAGTTCTAATACAGATTTTTCATAAGTGCCTGTGCGTAAAAAGAGCGCCAATAACTCAATATCAGTGAGTGATTCAACGCCATAAAGTAATAATTTTTCTCTAGGTAAAAGTTCACTAACCGATTGATTTTCCATCCGTGGACTCCTTAATTAAGTAAAGGCAGTGGTATTAATGATCTATTTTATCTATTTACATAAACATTAGGATTTAGGTGAAACATCACTCATCATTAAATGCTAATCGTAAAACAACTGTTGTTTTATACAGTTAATTTACTATAAACTGCTAATCTTGTATAAAAAAGACACATATAAAATTTATGCGAGATGAATCGCAAAAATTTAATCTATAAAACATGAAGTTACATAGAATTCCGAATTCACAATGACCTTGTGGTAAAATTACGGGCAATTATTTATGTACTTAGGCATTTCATCATGACTACACTTCACGACAAAAAGATTATTCTTGGTATCAGTGGTGGTATTGCGGCCTATAAAGCACCTGAACTTGTACGCCGTTTACGTGAGAAAGGGGCAATTGTGCGAGTTGTAATGACACCCGCAGCTCATGCATTTGTGACACCTTTATCACTACAAGCTGTTTCTGGTTTTCCTGTTGCGGATGATTTACTTGATCCAGCTGCAGAAGCCGCTATGGGGCATATTGAATTAGGTAAATGGGCTGATTTAATTCTACTTGCACCTGCTACTGCCGATCTTATTGCGCGTTTACGAGTGGGTATGGCAAATGATTTACTTACCACACTCTGTTTAGCGAGTAGTGCACCTATCGCTATTGCGCCAGCAATGAATCAGCAAATGTACAGAGCCACGATTACACAAGAAAATTTATCCGCTTTAGAACAACGAGGCTGTTTAATTTGGGGGCCTGACTCAGGTAGCCAAGCTTGTGGTGATGTAGGACCGGGACGAATGTTAGATCCTTTAGCTCTTGTCGCATTAGCTGAAAAACAACTTGCTTTACAGCCACAAGATTTTGCAGGTAAAAAAATTACGATAACCGCAGGTCCGACTCGTGAAGCCTTAGATCCAGTGCGTTTTATCAGTAATCATAGCTCCGGGAAAATGGGATTTGCGATTGCACAAGCGGCCGCATTACGTGGAGCTGATGTCACACTTATCGCAGGGCCTGTCACATTACCGACACCCGCTTGTGTTAAACGTATTGACGTTGAAAGCGCACAAGAAATGTATGAACAAGTGATGCTAATCGCACCTTCACAAGATATTTTTATTGGTTGTGCGGCGGTTGCAGATTACCGCGCTAAACTTATCGCGACTGAAAAAATAAAAAAACAAGGTGATGAAGTCACCATCACTATGGTAAAAAACCCCGACATTGTCGCGAGTGTCGGAAAAATGATTGAACACCGTCCTTTTGTTGTTGGATTTGCAGCCGAAACCCAGAATGTGGAAGAATATGCCCGCAAAAAACGAGAACAAAAGCAACTCGATTTAATCTGTGCCAATGATGTTTCAATAGAAAATCAAGGCTTTAACAGTGACAATAATGCATTACACCTTATTTGGGCTAATGGAGAAGTGCGCTTACCACACAGTAGTAAAGCACAACTTAGCCATCGCCTACTTGACGAGATAGCCAAACATTATGATGAAAAAAATTGATGTTAAAATCCTTGATGCACGTATTGGTCAAGAATATCCACTTCCTGCTTATGCCACGACAGGCTCTGCTGGTTTAGATTTACGCGCTTGCCTTGATGCACCATTAGTTCTTGAACCAGGGCAAACCGAATTATTACCTACAGGTCTTGCTGTACATATTGCCGATGAAGGATTAGCAGCAATGGTACTTCCTCGCTCAGGTTTAGGCCATAAACACGGTGTTGTATTAGGTAACTTAGTTGGGCTGATTGATTCCGATTACCAAGGTCAACTGATGGTATCTGTTTGGAATCGTGGTCAAACAGCATTTACCATCGAACCGGGTGAGCGTATTGCTCAAATGATTATCGTACCCGTCGTTCAAGCTGAATTTAATATTGTTGAAGATTTTACCGCAACGGAACGTGGTAGCGGTGGCTTTGGTCACTCCGGCCGCCAATAATAAATACGTCTTGCATTAATTATATCAATGACGATATCACTCCCTTTGCACTAAAAAACCTTAGTGCAAAGGTTTACTGATTTGTTTTGCTTTTAGCAGGGGCCTTATCAGTCATGGCAGAAGAAAAAGAAACCAAAAAGAAAAGAAATAGACGGGATGAAATCTTACAGTCACTTGCCCAAATGTTGGAATCAAGTGATGGTAGTCAGCGCATCACAACGGCAAAACTTGCCGCTACTGTTGGTGTATCTGAAGCCGCACTCTATCGACATTTTCCCAGTAAAACCAAAATGTTTGATAGCTTGATTGAGTTTATCGAAGATAGCTTAGTCTCCCGTATTAATTTGATTTTAAAAGACGAAAAAGAGGCTGTTGCAAGAATTCGCTTAATTCTTATCTTGATCCTCGGTTTTGCTGAGAAAAACCCGGGGCTATCTCGTATTTTGACTGGTCATGCATTGATGTTTGAACAAGACAGATTACAAGGGCGAATAAACCAGCTTTATGAGCGTATTGAGGTTCAACTACGACAAGTCATTAAAGAGCGTAAAATTCGTGAAGGTAGTGCTTTCTTGCATGATGAAGCATTACTTGCTTCACAACTACTCGCTTTTTGTGAAGGTATGTTAGCGCGCTTTGTACGCACAGAATTTCGCTATCAACCCACTCAAGAATTTGAAGCTCGCTGGCCATTAATTTTGGCACAGTTACAATGAAATGATGGACTCGTGATTTAACTCAACAATTTGAAATTTACAGCTATGCCGTTTTTTTCTTATTTGTGTTAACATGCGTCCTCTGGTACACAGTTACCTAAATGTATTTATCAGGAATGGCACTCGTGCACTTCCTACATTGTGGCATTAGCGACTCGCTTTGCCCCTGCTGTAAAAGTCCTTTTTATATTTCAATATCTGTGATAATTGTCGCAGAAGATTCATTGTACTACTCACCCCGCCCATAATTGGGCGAGGGCTTTTTTTTATCTCTAATCGACCAATTCGTTTATCGCGTATTCACTTTATTAATTCACGCCATAGCGCTCTCGATAAGCTTTAACCGCAGGTAAATGCTCAGACAATGTTTTATTCTCACTTAGATAACTAATTAAATCATCCAAGGTAATAATCGAATACACTTGGCATTGATAATCACGTTTTAACTCTTGTATTGCGGAAAGTTCTTCTCGCCCTTTCTCTTGTCTATCCAAACTTAATAACACAGCAGAAAGCGTTGCATCATGCTGTTTTATGATTTCCATTGATTCCCGAATTGCAGTACCTGCTGTAATGACATCATCGACAATCACAACATTACCTTTCAATGGGCTTCCTACTAATGTTCCTCCTTCACCATGATCTTTAGCCTCTTTACGATTAAAACAGTAAGGGATATCGATATCATGATGTTCAACCAATGCGACTGCCGTTGTGGTTGCAATAGGTATCCCTTTATAAGCGGGCCCAAACAGCACATCACAAGACACATTATTATCTAATAATGTTTGCGCATAGAACTGCCCCAGTAAAGCCAAATCACGCCCTGTATTAAATAAACCGGCATTAAAAAAGTAAGGACTCACCCTTCCTGATTTCAGTGTAAACTCACCAAATTTCAGGACATTTTTTGCTAATGCTAGTTCGATAAAGCGGCGTTGGTAGGCTTTCATTTCTTTCTCCTCTCTACGTTACTTGATGACAAATTTTAGGCATAAAAAAGGCGACTTCTCAGTCGCCTTAAAAATATAATTTATTGCTTAAGCGCCTCTTTTTGCGCTTCAAATATTTTCTCTAACCCCCCCTTTGCAAGGGCGAGTAAAGCAAGTAATTCTTCATGGCTAAATGGTGCGCCTTCTGCCGTACCTTGAACTTCAATCATACGACCATCATCAATCATCACCACATTCATATCTGTTTCTGCGGCAGAATCTTCAACATATTCGAGATCGCATAATGGTTCACCATCAACAATTCCCACAGATACAGCGGCGACCATTGATTTAAGAGGGCTCTTTTTCAGTTTACCTTCTTCAACCATTTTATTTAAAGCATCAACTAATGCGACGCAAGCACCAGAGATAGAGGCCGTACGTGTACCTCCATCAGCTTGAATAACATCACAATCAACAGTGATAGTGAATTCACCTAATGCTTTTAAATCAACAGCAGCACGTAATGAGCGTGCAATTAAGCGTTGAATTTCCATAGTACGGCCGGTTTGTTTACCACGAGCCGCTTCACGTGCATTACGACTATTTGTTGCGCGAGGAAGCATACCGTATTCTGCGGTTACCCAACCTTGCCCTTGCCCTTTAAGAAAACGTGGTACACCCTCTTCTACAGTGGCGTTACACAAGACTTTAGTATCACCAAATTCGACTAATACAGAACCCTCAGCGTGTTTTGTATAATGGCGAGTGATGGTAATAGGACGTACTTGGTCTGCTTGTCTGTCTGCTGGACGCATGGTGTTATCTCCGCTTTCTCTGACATATTGGGGGCGCATTATACGACCTAAAATGGCTTATGCCTATCCTGTATCGATGCCTAGGGTTATAATCGTATCATCTTTTACACTATTGAGACCTTATTATGATCCGTAGCATGACCGCTTTTGCTCGCCGAGACATCAAAAAAGACTGGGGTAGCGCTGCATGGGAACTACGTTCCGTCAACCAACGCTACCTTGAAACTTATATTCGTTTACCTGAGCAATTACGTAGTTTAGAACCTGTTATTCGTGAACGTCTACGTAATCGCTTAACGCGCGGTAAAATTGAATGTAACTTACGTTTTGATCTTAATGCTCGCTTTCAAGGCGAACTTAATCTTGATGAAAATTTAGCAAAACAACTGATTGTTTCTGCCAACTGGGTAAAAAGCCACAGCCATGAAGGGACTATCAGCCCATTTGATATTTTACGTTGGCCGGGTGTTATTTCCGCACAAGAGCAAGATTTAGATGCCATTGGTACTGAGCTTTTAGCTGAATTAGATTTAGCGATCGACGCCTTCATCGCAAGCCGTGAAGCAGAAGGGCAATCACTGAAAGTACTTATCGAACAGCGTTTAGATGCTGTTTGCGAAGAAGTTGTTAAGGTGAGAGCACAGATGCCAGAAGTTTTACAATGGCAACGTGAACGCTTAACAAGCAAATTAGAAGAAGCTCAAGTTCAAATTGATAATAATCGTTTAGAGCAAGAGTTAGTGATGTTAGCGCAACGTTTAGATGTTGCTGAAGAGCTTGATAGATTAGAAGCTCACGTTAAAGAAACACGAAAAATTCTTGTAAAAAAAGAAGCCGTAGGTCGCCGTCTTGATTTTATGATGCAAGAATTTAACCGTGAATCCAATACATTAGCATCGAAATCAATTAATACTGAAGTCACTAATTCAGCCATTGAATTAAAAGTTTTAATTGAACAAATGCGTGAGCAAATTCAAAATATTGAGTAAGATTTCTTAGCGGTTTACAGCCTATCATTAAGCCAGTAGATACCTTGTATTTGCTGGCTTTTTTATAATAAGTTTCTAATTTTTATTGGCTTCATTTTTATAAATTATACATTAAATCACTCACCCAACGCCTTTCTAATAAATCCTTTGTTTTGATTAAGCATCTGTGTGGCCTGCTGTGCATCTACATTTGCTAAGATCATAAGAATTGCCGTTTTACACTGACGATGACATTGTGATAACGCTTCTTCAGCGATAGCTCTTTCACACTCGGTTGCTTGCATTACAATGCGAATTTGGCGTTCAACCAATTTGGCATTAGTCGCTTCAACATCCACCATTAAATTACCAAAAACTTTGCCGATTTTTATCATCGCACCTGTTGTTATCATATTTAAGATAAGTTTTTGTGCTGTGCCGGCTTTCATACGTGATGAACCTGTTACCACTTCAGCACCCACAATCGGTGTAATGGCAATATCAGCAAGTTTGGCAATCGGGCTTTCTGGATTGCAACTTATCGCCCCTGTTGTTGCACCTAATGATTTTGCATACTGCAGAGCGCTTATCACATACGGTGTTCTACCACTTGCAGTAATACCCACTAAAATATCTTGCTCATTAAAATTAAGTTGGCGTAAATCTTGTTCGCCTAATTGAGTATTATCTTCTGCATTCTCGACCGCTTGTAAAATAGCCTTGTGTCCACCAGCAATTAATCCAATCACCATTTCATGAGGTGTACCATAAGTTGGAGGGCATTCACTGGCATCTAAAATCCCTAATCGCCCCGATGTACCAGCGCCACAATAAATAAGACGACCACCTTGAGAAAAAGCAATCGCAACTTTATCAACTAATTGAGTAATTTCAGGTAACGTTTTTTCGACTGCTAATGGCACTTTTTTATCTTCATTATTAATGACTTTTAGCATATCGAAGGTTGAAAGCGTGTCTATATTTTCACTGTTATGATTTCTACTTTCTGTGACAAGATTGCTAAGGTCAATCGCCATTATCGCACTCCCAATATTATTATTTGTTTGATTAAGTCGAAGAAATAAACTGCTTTTATACCATTATTATTGGTAAGATTTTCAAAATCATTACAAACGGTACCTTACATGACATTTATTAAATATATTTCGACCTTTATCAGCCTAATTACACTTTTTTTCTCGTTTTCTTTACATGCTAATTTTGAAGAGCAAGACAAAAGAAAATTTGAAGATACTCGCAAAGAAGCACTAAATCACAATGCACCAGCTCAATATCAATTAGCTGAAATGTATTTAATGGGAACCGGTGTCGAAAAAAATATTCTTAATGCTCAATTATGGGCAAATGAGGCAATAAAAAACGACTATGCCGATGCCTATGCATTACTTGCTGATCTCTATTTATTTAATGCGGATCCTTACTTTAAAAATTATTATGTTGAAGCGAGAAAATTAGCAACAATCGCAGCAAATAAAGGAAGCATAAGAGGAAAAATAAGTTTAGCAACGGCTCTTATGGCACCTTTATCTGGTGAAACAGATTACAAAAAAGCAATTATATTATTAGAAGAAGCCGCAGCAACTCATCAACCAGAGCTTGTTTACGCTCCGATTTGGCTAGGTGTTCTTTATAGCGGAGTGGGTAATGTACCTGTAGATACTGAAAAAGCGAATATGTGGTTTGCAAAAGCTAATGAAATGACTTTTGAAGGATTTGCTCAAGCAATGGCTTCTTTTATGTTCTCTGGTCAATATTATATTATCGAGCCAAACAAGCAAAAAGCAGATGAATTAATGCAACAAGCTTGTGAAGAAGCAAAAAAAGTTGGCAATGAGTTTTATTGCCAACAAGCGTTTAATTAACCCAAAATCGAATAAATAACCCTAACTCAGAAAAGAGATGATAAATATCGCCATCTCTTTTATACCCTGTCTGTCCTACCTAACGTTCTTTTATAGCGCCATACGGTATTCAATCACACCCGGTTTTTCTGCTACCCAATTATATAAGCGCTGACCACGTAAATTGGTTTCCTGTGTATGCCAATATAAACGAGCACAATTACGCTGTTTTGCTTGTTGATTAACAAACTCAATAAGTTGCTTACCTACATGGCGACCACGTGTATCTGGTGAAACAAATAAATCTTCTAAATAACAAAAATCACTTTCAGCCCATGTTGAACGATGAAAAAGGTAATGTACAAAGCCTAATACTTTTTCACCTTCCATCACTACAGCACAATAAACAGGTTCTTTTTCATCAAAAAAACGTGCCCATGTTTTTAATGTTGTCTCTTCTGATAACTCAACTTTATAAAATGCTTGATAACTTAACCAATGTGGCAACCATTGAACATAATGCTCTTGTTCAACAAACTGAATTGAAACAGTTATTGGTGTTGTGCTCATCTCTTCACTTCCTTCTACTTTCATAAATGCTATAAAAAGGTATCACCTGCCTTTAATCGTGGTCATGGTACGTTTAATTTTGGTTCTCAATAAGGTACACTTTTTGTGTTTTTATAGGGTCCACTTTATGAAACAGAAAAAAACAGCTTATTTCCCTAACCTTGTTTTAGAAGAAGGACCTATTGGTTCTCAGATTTATCACGCGATTAGAAAAGCGATTTTAGATGGACGCTTAACATCAGGTAGTCGTCTACCATCAAGCCGTACCTTAGCTGAAATGATGTCAATTTCCCGCAATTCTGTTATTGCAGGATTTGAACGTTTAATTGATGAAGGCTATTTATTTACTCGACGCGGTGCAGGTACTTTTGTTGCAAGCACAATCCCTGATGCCATTATTTCAGATAAGTGGATCAAAACAACCCACTCTATTTCATCACCATCAATCGAAAGTCCATTAGAAACGCTAAATCCCAATATGCAAAAAGCACAAGCGTTTTGGCAACAATCACAACCCAATATCAATAATAATCCGATTTTTCATGTCGGTGTTGGATGTGTTGATCTGTTTCCACATGAGCTTTGGGGAAGATTATTAGGGCGAGTTTGGCGACAATCGAAAAAAGCACTCGCAACATTTAATTCGCCAACAGGTTACACGCCTTTAAAAGAGATGATATGCCAATATATGCAATCAACTCGTGGGCTTTTTTGCCAACCTGAGCAAATCATTATTGTGAATGGAACACAACAAGCGATTAATCTCACCACCAGAGTATTATTAAAAGAAGGTGATGCAGTTTGGTTAGATGATCCTGGTTATGACAGTGCTCGGGGGATCTTCACATCTTATGGTATTCAATCATACCCAATAAATTCAGATATTGACGGAATGGATATTTCTCAAGGAATAGAAAAGTGTCCTGAAGCAAAACTTGTTTTTACGACACCTTCACATCAATTCCCTTTGGGTAATACGCTCTCACTTTCACGTCGTATTGCGTTATTAGAGTGGGCATCATCTAATAATCTGTGGATCTTTGAAGATGACTACAATAGTGAGTTTCGCTATCACTCTAAACCCATTCAATCTCTCCAAGGATTAGATAAATACCAGCGCGTTATTTATGCCGGTACATTCTCAAAAATGATGTATCCCGGATTTCGTTTAGGCTTTTTAGTGGTCCCTTTACCTTTAGTTGATACTTTTAAAGCTGCTAAATACTATACCGATTCACATTCTGGCTTTTTAGAGCAAGCCACATTGGCGCTATTTATTTCTCAAGGGCATTATGCACGCCATGTTAGGCGAATACGAAAAGCCTGTTATGAACGTTATCAAGTGTTAACTAATGCCATAAAAACACATCTATCTCATGTTTTCTGTGTTGAACCGACAGATTCAGGTATCCATATTGTCTGCTGGTTACAGGTTGGCTATACAGAAGAATATATTGTGAAAAAATCACGAGAGATTGGCTTAGCGATACAGCCTTTATCACGTTACTGTATTCAAACCTATCCAAGACAAGGCGTATTATTAGGGTACGCAGCTCATGATCCTATTGAAATTGAAAAGAGTATTATTTTGCTTGCTCAAATATTATCTGAATAAATAACATTTATTCTTATTTGTTATTTTCAATATAAACGTCGAGCAAGTTTTGCATTTACCCTATTTTATTTTTTGGTGTGCAATAATAAACCCAAGCAGGAGGAACATTCAGCATTACCAATTTTTTTTCTAAATGAAAATAACGAGATAACGTTTTTTCATATCGAGTTGTATATTGAAATAATACAAAACAACCTTGTGTTTTTAATAACTCTTTATGCACTCGTTTTAAAACTCTTAAACCTGTTTTTTTAGGAATAGATAAAAAAGGTAGCCCTGAGATAATCATATTATAATGACTATTTAACTTCTCTGCTGATGCAGTATAAACCCTTAATCGTTTATCATTAATCTTATCTAACTCTGTCGCAAAACTGGGTTCTATTTCAAAAACATCTAATGATGAATTCAACGACATTCTTTTTAAGATCTGTTGAGTAATAACCCCTGTGCCAGCACCTAACTCAGCAACTTGAAGATCCTGTTGCCAATTGAGTTTATCTAACATTTCATAGCATAACCAACGAGATGAAGGCGCGATAGTACCCATCGTAGTTGGTGAGATCACAAACCGTTTTACATATGAGTAGTATGTAGATAATGGAATGAATGTGGATATATCCATCTTCGCCTCCTAGTGCCTTTTAATTAAGGTAAAATAAAAACTAGATTAAATGAAGAACATTCATCATTATTTTTATTTATGAAAATACATCATCTATTAAATAATGACTTTCAGTATAAAGCTTGGAGTCATCTCTAAGTAAATACGTTTTTCTTATATATTACACTATTTTACATTTTTCTATTTTTACTCTATTTTCTTAAACAAGAATATATTTTTATTTATTCTAAAAAAGAAAATAAGATATAGCAGATTATTCTTACATTTTTATGGTTACTTCATTTTCTTTTTTAACAACTCATTGATATTTGTTCGTTCTGAGGCTTTCCTTTGTTAACTCTACGAAGACTATAAGAAACACTTCTAATTCTTTGGTAAATAATCAATAAATTAACTTGCACCTATCTCTATATTTTGTCAGGTTAGTGTGAGGTCTCTCACTATTCCTACAGATAAAGACAGGGTAATTACAATGAAAAATGTTGGTTTTGTGGGCTGGCGTGGTATGGTCGGCTCCGTTTTAATGCAAAGAATGGTTGAAGAACGTGATTTTGATGGGATAAACCCTGTTTTCTTCACCACATCTCAATTAGGTGAAGCAGCACCCGCTTATGGTAATCACCGTAGCACTCTGCAAGATGCTTATGATATTGATACCTTAGCATCACTCGATATTATCATTAGTTGCCAAGGTGGTGACTACACCAATGAAATCTATCCAAAACTGCGTCAAGCAGGCTGGCAAGGTTACTGGATTGATGCAGCATCGGCACTTCGTATGAATGATGATGCCGTGATTATTCTCGATCCTGTTAATGGACAGCATATTCAAGACAGCTTAAATAAAGGTATCAAAGCCTTTGTTGGCGGTAACTGCACCGTCAGTTTAATGCTGATGTCATTAGGTGGCCTATTTGCTAACAATTTAGTGGAATGGGCAAGTGTATCCACTTATCAAGCAGCTTCTGGGGCTGGTGCTCGCCATATGAGAGAGTTACTGTCACAGATGGGCTCTTTACATAATCAAGTGGTTAAAGAGCTAGAAAACCCAGCATCAGCAATCTTAGATATTGAACGCAAAGTCACTAACTTTACGCGCAGTGGTGCGATGCCTACTGAGCAATTTGGTGTTCCTCTAGCAGGTAGCTTGATCCCTTGGATTGATAAACAATTAGAAAATGGCCAAAGCCGCGAAGAGTGGAAAGGACAAGCAGAAACTAACAAGATCCTCAATACAGGTTCAAATATCATTCCCGTGGATGGTCTTTGCGTTCGTATTGGCGCATTACGTTGCCATAGCCAAGCATTTACCTTAAAACTGAAGAAAGACTTACCTGTTGCTGAGATTGAACAGTTACTCGCAAGCCATAATGATTGGGTAAAAGTCATTCCTAATGACCGTGAATTAACTATACGTGAATTAACACCTGCCGCAGTTACAGGTACATTGAGCACACCAGTAGGCCGTATTCGTAAACTGAATATGGGCCCTGAATTTATTTCAGCCTTTACAGTCGGTGACCAACTGTTATGGGGTGCTGCAGAGCCTCTACGTCGTATGCTAAATATTCTGCGTTAATATTAATAATTTAGAATATCGGCCATTTTTAGAAAATAGAAATGGTTGATATTCTTATTCTCAATAACTATTAACTTCATTTCTTATTCCCCCTCTTCTTTTTTCTCACAAAACTATTTTTTAAATTTTCATATTTTATTTATTTTTAATTTTATGGCGCTTTATAAAATACGTTTCCTAAAATAGTTTCAAAAATAACTCTAAAGAATTCAGATGGATTATTTAGCATAATCCACCTATTTTTATTCAAAATAGAGTGTAAAAATAAATAAAGCATTTTTTAACAACTGAAAAGTAATGATGAAGAAAATCTAAATATAACTATTTCTAATATATTAGCTCTCTTCTCTTCATTAAATAGAAATCGCGGTAACTACTTATTATTTAAAAATAAATTTACTTTGCATTGTCATTTATTTATGGTGATTTTTATTACTTTTATAAAAAGATGCATTATAAATATGACAACACAAACACAACCCAATAAAAAAGGTTTTTTAAACCGAGTAGAACGTATTGGTAATATCATGCCTGATGTTACGATGCTGTTCGTTTACGCCCTAGTGATCTGCTGGGTATTTTCATTTTTCCTCTCTTTTGTACATTTTGATTATTTCCATCCAGTGACTAAAGAGAAAATTGCCGTTATTAATATGTTTCAATATGAAGAAATCATATTATTTGTGACAAGTGCAGTGAAAAATTTCATTAGCTTTCCTCCACTCGGAATAACGATTGTTGCAACATTAGGGATTGGTATTGCAGAAAGCAGTGGTTTTATTAAAACAGCTTTAAAGAAGATGCTTTCGTTTATTTCCCCTAAAATGCTAACACCAACGGTTGTATTTGTTGGTATTGTTGCGCACTTAGCGTCTGACTCAGCTTACGTTATTCTTATGCCTGTCTCCGCGATGATGTTCTATGCCAGTGGTCGTCATCCTTTAGCCGGTATCGCAGCCTCATTTGCAGGTTTGGCAGGTGGATTTACAGCAAGTTATACACCGTCAATCATTGACCCAATAATGCAAAGCTTTACTCAAGAAGCGGCGCAAATTATGGCTCCGGGATATAGCGTTAACGTTTTATGTAACTACTTTTTTAGTGTAGGCGGTACATTTGGTGTTATTTTAACTTGTTGGTATATCACTGAAAAAATTGTAGAGCCTTGGTTAAACAAAAACTGCCCTGTCTCTTCGGGGATTGATACCAAGGATGCGGAGTTGGGTGAAATCACACCAATAGAAAAACGCGCGTTCCGCTTTGCTGGTTGGGCCGTTGTGTTGATGGGAATTGGTTTATTTGCTCTGTTATTACCAGAAACTTCGCCATTACGTTCGCCAGAAGGTAGCTTAACCAGCCCTAAAGCACCAATTATGCAAATTGTGGTGCCTTTACTATTTATTTTCTTCTCTGTACCCGGCTTAATCTATGGCTATATGACCAAGTCTTTTGCTTCCACAAAAGATATCGTCAAAGCGATGGAAAATATCACTAAATCGCTGATCCCATTTATCGTTTTTGCCTTTTTTGCGGCTCAGTTCCTTTACTCTTTCCAACACTCGAATTTAGGAACTTTATTAGCGTTATCGGGTGCAGAGTTGCTGCGTACGCTTAATATGCCTTCAGGTATGACGGTATTAGGTGTGATTTTGCTGACTGCTATTTTAAATATCATGATCACCTCAGCAACATCAAAATGGGCTGTTATTGCACCGGTATTAGTGCCAATGTTAATGGCTGTCGGAATTTCACCTGAATTAACGCAAGCCGCGTTCCGTGTCAGTGATTCCGCAATGAATGTGAGTACACCGATGTTCCCATTCTACCCACTAATTTTGATGTATTGCCAAAAATACTATAAAGGGGCAGGTATCGGTACACTATGCTCAATGATGATCCCTTTTACTATTGGCTTGCTTATTGTATTAACGACGACACTGTTTGTCTTCTGGGGACTCGATATTCCTCTTGGCTTTGACAGTGGATATACATGGCAACCGGCATCATAACTCGCGCTTATAAAAACAACTGTATTAGGAACAACATTATAATGAACACCCTAGGTCAAAAGTTAGAACAGCGTTTCTTCCGTTATCTGGCTATTGAAAGCCAAAGTGATGCATCTGCTTCTGTGGTACCCAGCACACAAGGGCAACTTGAGTTAGCAAAGTTACTGGCTAAAGAGCTAGAAACTTATGGACTAAAAGATATCTATATCGATTCTCATGCCATTTTATATGCAATGAGACCGGGTACTAAACCCAATGCCCCTAAAGTTGGGTTTGTTGCCCATCTTGATACTGTTGATGTGGGTATTTCGCCTGATATTTACCCTCAAACACTGCGTTATGAAGGGAAAGATCTCTGCTTAAATAAAGAGAAGGATGTCTGGTTTAAAGCCCAAGAACACCCTGAAGCAGAACCTTATATTGGTGAAGATATTATCTTTAGTGATGGTACAAGCGTATTAGGTGCTGATAACAAAGCAGCGATCACTGTGGTTATGGAGTTAATGGATAAACTTCAACATGCTGATTTTGATTATGGCGATATCTATGTTGCGTTTGTACCTGATGAAGAGATTGGATTACGCGGTTCTAAACTGATGGATTTATCTCGCTTCAACGTTGATTTTGCTTACACCATAGATTGCTGCGCATTAGGTGAAGTAGTGTATGAAACCTTTAATGCGGCATCAATTAAAGTGTCTGTGAAAGGTATTACTGCGCACCCAATGTCAGCGAAAAACGTATTATTAAACCCAATTCGTGTTGCTCATGATTTTATTGGCTGTTTTGACCGCTTTGATACACCAGAGCACACCGAACATCGCGAAGGTTATTTCTACGTCACTGATTTAATCGCCAACCCTGATAATGCGGTGATTAAAATGGCTATTCGTGATTTCGATAAAAAAAGCTATGAAGCACGTAAACAATATATTGCCCAATCTGTTGAACTAATACGTGCTCGTCATCCTCGCGCACAGATAGACTATGAAATTGTTGATGTATATAGCAATATTAGTGATTCGATTGGGGAAGATCGCACTGCTATCGAACTTATTTTTGAGGCGCTAAAACAGTTAGAGATCCAGCCTAACGTGATCCCAATGCGAGGCGGTACAGATGGCTCAGCACTTTCTGCAAGAGGATTACTCACACCAAACTATTTTACTGGTGCACTGAATTTCCACTCTCGTTTTGAGTTTTTACCTGTTAGCTCATTTGAAAAGAGCTATTTAGTAACAGAAATGCTGTGTCGTTTGGCTGGGCAACGCGGATAAGTGTTATTGTTTTAGCCAACAAAAAAGCGGAACCATTTTCATGGCTCCGCTTTTTTATCTAACTTAATCTAAACTAGATATCGATATTTGCAGCTTTCAGCGCATTCTCTTCGATAAAGGCACGACGAGGTTCAACCGCATCACCCATTAAGGTGGTAAATAATTCATCGGTTGCAATCGCATCTTTCACGGTAACTTGCATCATACGGCGTGTATCTGGATTCATGGTGGTTTCCCATAATTGCTCTGGGTTCATTTCACCAAGACCTTTATAACGCTGTACAGCAAGGCCACGACGTGATTCTTTTGTTAACCATTCAAGTGCTTCTTCAAAGCTTGAAATTGGCTGACG
This sequence comes from Proteus terrae subsp. cibarius, assembly GCF_011045835.1. NCBI lineage: Bacteria > Pseudomonadati > Pseudomonadota > Gammaproteobacteria > Enterobacterales > Morganellaceae > Proteus > Proteus terrae. The sequence goes on along the minus strand of NZ_CP047349.1, from coordinate 5,765 downwards.
ACGCTCTCCACGCTCAATAAACGCACCCTCTTCAATTAGGTTACCGATAATATCACCTAAATGAGTAATACGTTGATATTCGCTACTGTGGATAAAGTCATAATCCAGTTTGTAGTCTGTATCCACACCATAAGTACGAATACGTAACACAGGCTCAAACAGACGATTTTCATCGTTTTGAACGATAGTGTAGCTATAAGTACTGCCTTGCTCTTCCGCTTCATTTAGACGGTTAACTAAGCCACTCATCCACTCTTCAACTTTAGCTTTATCGGATAACGCATCTTCTGTTAGCGTTGAGTGATATACCAAGCTGTTTAACATGCTAAGTGGATAGATACGCTCCATACGACGAATAATCTTGTGCGCTGCATGGTAATCAACAACCAGTTTTTCAAGTTGCTCACCGTGCATTGCTGGTGCGTGTTCACTCACATAAAGTGCTGCTCCATCAAGCGCGATCGACATCAGATATTCGTCCATTGCGTCGTCATCTTTGATGTATTGCTCTTGTTTACCTTTCTTCACTTTGTAAAGTGGTGGCTGAGCAATAAAGATATGACCACGTTCGATAATTTCTGGCATTTGACGATAGAAGAATGTCAGTAGCAGAGTACGAATGTGAGAACCATCGACGTCCGCATCCGTCATGATGATAATGCTGTGATAACGCAGTTTATCTGGGTTATATTCATCACGACCGATACCACAACCTAATGCTGTAATTAACGTTGCCACTTCTTGAGAAGCCAACATTTTATCAAAGCGCGCTTTCTCAACGTTTAGGATTTTACCTTTTAACGGAAGAATAGCCTGTGTCTTACGGTTCCGCCCTTGTTTTGCAGAGCCCCCCGCAGAGTCCCCTTCCACTAAATACAGTTCAGAGAAAGCAGGATCACGTTCAGAACAGTCCGCTAATTTACCCGGTAAACCACCTAAATCTAATGCGCCTTTACGACGTGTCATCTCACGTGCTTTACGCGCTGCTTCACGAGCACGAGCGGCGTCAATGATTTTACCAACAACAATTTTCGCGTCGTTTGGATTTTCTAACAGATATTCCACCAGCTTCTCATTCATCAGCGTTTCTACCGCTGTTTTCACTTCTGAAGAAACCAGTTTATCTTTTGTTTGTGATGAGAATTTAGGATCGGGTACTTTAACAGAAACAACCGCAATCAAGCCTTCACGAGCATCATCACCCGTTGCACTGATTTTCGATTTCTTATTATACCCTTCTTTATCCATATAGTTGTTTAATGTACGCGTCATTGCAGTACGGAAACCAACTAAGTGTGTACCACCATCACGTTGTGGAATATTGTTGGTAAAGCAATAAACATTTTCTTGGAAACCATCATTCCACAGCATTCCCACTTCAACACCAATACCATCTTTTTCAGTAGAGAAATAGAATACATTTTGGTGAATTGGCGTTTTATTACGGCTTAAGTATTCAACGAATGCTTTAATACCGCCTTCATAGTGGAAATGATCTTCACGGTTATCACGTTTATCAATTAAACGGATAGAAACGCCTGAGTTCAAGAATGACAACTCGCGAAGACGTTTTGCTAAAATGTCATACTGGAATTCTGTTTCACCTTTAAAGGTTTCAAGACTTGGCCAGAAGCGAACAAATGTCCCTGATTTTTCAGTATCGCCCATCACTTTTAAGCGATCATCAGGCACACCGTGACGATAAATTTGCTGATGGATTTTTCCATCACGATGGATTGTCAGTTCGAGTTTTTCAGACAACGCATTAACAACAGAAACCCCTACACCATGAAGTCCACCAGAGACTTTATAGGAGTTATCATCGAATTTACCCCCTGCATGCAGAACGGTCATAATAACCTCTGCCGCTGAGACCCCCTCTTCTGGGTGAATGCCGGTTGGAATTCCACGACCATCATCTCGAACAGAGACGGAGTTATCTGAATGGATAGTGACAATTATCTCATCACAGAAACCCGCGAGGGCTTCGTCGATTGCGTTGTCGACCACCTCGAAGACCATGTGATGCAGACCGGTTCCATCATCTGTATCCCCGATATACATCCCCGGGCGCTTACGCACCGCATCCAGCCCTTTTAATACTTTGATACTTGAGGAGTCATATGTATTCGACATCAACGTTTCTCGCTTTATTCCTATGGTTTAACCTCTATTTTGCCACGTTCTACGCTAAATAGCCTGCTATTTACATCTAGCATATCTTTCACTTGCCCTTGTGTTATCGCACTAACAAACACTTGAGCTTGCGTAGACTTTAGACGCTCGGCTAACAACTGACGCCGACTTGCATCTAATTCGGAAGCAAAATCATCGAGCAGATACAGGCATCTTTGCCCATTCTTACGAGTGAAATATTCACCTTGTGCCAGCCTCAAAGCACACATCAACAACTTGAGCTGGCCTCGTGATAACATATCTTCTACTGGCGTGCCGTTTGCTCTAATACGTAAATCTGCTTTATGAGCACCAAGTGAGGTATACGCTAGCATTTTATCACGTTCAAATTGACGTGCTAGCAACTCACCATAATCTGTTTCTTTATCCCATCCCCGTTGAAAACTCACTTTCAACGAAAACTCAGGCAAAAACAGACGACACGTTTCTTCAATATCTTTAGTGATATCTTCGGTATATTGAGCTCGCCATTCACTTATCTGTTCTGTTAATGAGATAAGTTCTTTATCCCAAGGTATCAGTTGTCGATAAGACGTTGCTTGCCTCAGTGCTGCATTACGTTGTTTTAATACACGTTTTAAATCTGACCATGCAACAAAAAATCGAGGTTCATTATGAAAACAACCCCAATCAATAAAAGCGCGACGATATTTAGGCCCACCATTCAGTAGTGTAAAGCCTTCAGGTGTTATTAATTGCATGGGTAACAATTTTGCTAACTCTGCAATTTTATGACCATCGCTGCCATCAATACGAACTGTACTATTGCCTTCGCGATCTTTACTTAATCCAATCGCATAGCCACGGCTCTCTTCATTCAGTCCACTTAAGCGGCCATGAAGAATAAATTCATTTTCATCATGCTGGATCACGCGATTAGCTTGAGAGCTACGAAATGCGCGTCCATGACCTAGAGTGTAAATCGCTTCAAGTATACTTGTTTTACCACTCCCGTTAGGCCCAACAAGAAAATTAAAGCCATCCGCTAATGGCAGATCCGCCTGTTCAATATTTCTAAAATGACGGATCAATAAACGGGATAAAATCATGTTAGTGACTATTATAAACGCATTGGCATAACAACATAAGCAGCCGCAGAACTTGCCACATTCTCCACCTGAACACTTGAAACAGCATCTGTTAGCAATAGCTTAACTTCTTCACATTTCAATGTATTAAGTACATCAAGGAGATAACTGACATTAAAGCCAATTTCCATTTCTTCACCTTGATATTGAACATCAACAATTTCTTCTGCTTCTTCTTGCTCAGGATTATTTGCTGTAATTTTCAATTGACCATTGGTGAGGTTTATACGCACACCTCGGAATTTTTCATTGGATAAAATTGCAGCACGAGAAAATGCCTGTTTAAGAATATCACAACCCGTAGTCACTGTTTTCGTTGGGTTTTTCGGTAATACACGACGATAGTCAGGGAAACGACCATCAACCAACTTCGAGGTGAAAATAAAATCACCTACATGGGCACGTATATTGTTACTACCGATTTGCAGTTGCAGTGAACTTTCACCACCGCCATCAAGTAAACGCATCAATTCAATGACACCTTTACGAGGAACAATAACAGAATGTCCCGGTAAAGATTGTCCAATATCCATTGAACATACCGCTAAACGGTGTCCATCTGTTGCAACTGTGCGTAACTCTGTATTTTCAGTTTCAAACAACATACCATTGAGGTAATAACGCACATCTTGATGTGCCATTGAAAACTGAGTGGACTCAATCAAACGTTTTAATGTTGCTTGAGGCAAAGTAAATTCAACTTCACTTTGCCAGTCATCTAAATTAGGAAAATCAGACGCAGGTAATGTTGATAAAGAAAAACGGCTACGACCTGAACGCACTAAAAGGCGATCACCGTCGAGCTCAACACTGATTTCAGCACCTTCTGGTAGCCCACGCCAAATATCAAAAAACTTACGCGCAGGAACAGTTGTGGCGCCAATTTCATGAGATTGGCTAAGATTAACTCTTGCCACCATTTCCATTTCAAGGTCGGTCCCCGTTAGCGATAAGGTGTTTTCCGTTACCTTAAGCAATAGGTTACCTAAAATAGGTAATGTTGGACGACCACCTAAAGGGCCACTTACTTGTTGTAGCGGCTTAAGAAGCTGTTCACGTTCAATGATAAATTTCATAGCGCTAGGATGATAATGTTCTGATTAAGTTGGAAAAATCTTCTTTGATGTCATGACTCTCTTCACGCAATTGCTCTATTTTTCGGCACGCATGAAGTACAGTTGTATGATCACGACCCCCAAAGGCATCCCCGATTTCAGGCAAGCTGTGGTTTGTTAATTCCTTCGCCAGCGCCATTGCCATTTGCCTCGGACGGGCAACCGATCGAGATCTCCGCTTTGACAGTAAATCAGCGACTTTAATTTTATAATATTCAGCAACCGTTTTTTGAATATTATCAATTGTGACTAATTTTTCCTGCAAGGCGAGCAGATCACGCAATGCTTCACGTACGAAGTCGATAGTAATCGCACGACCTGTAAAGTTTGCGTTAGCAATCACTCGGTTTAATGCACCTTCAAGCTCACGGACGTTAGAACGAAGTCTTTTGGCAATAAAAAAGGCCACTTCGTCAGGTAACTGAATTTGGTTTTCATCCGCTTTTTTCATCAAAATCGCCACTCGGGTTTCAAGTTCAGGCGGCTCAATGGCAACCGTTAATCCCCAACCAAAGCGTGATTTTAATCTATCTTCAACACCATTTATCTCTTTAGGATAACGGTCTGACGTTAAAATGATTTGCTGATTACCCTCTAACAATGCGTTAAAGGTATGAAAAAATTCTTCTTGTGAACGCTCTTTATTGGCAAAAAATTGAATATCATCAATTAATAGCGCATCCACTGAACGGTAATAGCGTTTAAAGTCTTCTATCGCATTATTTTGTAACGCTTTTACCATATCTTGTACGAAACGTTCAGAATGCATATAAACGACTTTTGCATTCGCTTTACGTTCCATAATGCTGTTACCTACCGCATGTAATAAGTGCGTTTTACCAAGCCCTGTTCCACCATATAAAAAGAGTGGGTTATAAGCACCACCAGGGTTATCAGCAACTTGTCTTGCTGCAGCTCTTGCTAACTGGTTTGATTTACCTTCAACGAAGTTATCAAATTTATGTTTAGGGTTAACGTTAGAACGATAATTAAGCTCAGGCAATTGAGAAGCGGGTTGATTATCCCAACTTGGCCGAATAGGCTGACTATGCGTTGGAGCCGTATTCACCGTTGGATGTACAACCGCTTTAGGAATACTTTCCGTAGTACGTGTTGATGCGGGTTTATTACCGACTTCAAAACGTAAAGAAGGGACTTCAGAGCCACAAAAATCCACTAATAATGCGTTGATATTATTAATGTATTTTTCTCTCACCCAATCTAAAACAAAACGATTAGGTGCATACAGCGCCAGCGTATTATCGCTTAGTTCTGCCTGCAAGGGACGTATCCACATACTAAATTCAGTGGCAGGTAACTCATCCTGCAATCGGGCAAGACAATGCTGCCAAAGCGAAAGTGACAC